>JAEWJT010000008.1 GCA_023386345.1 Bacillota bacterium | reverse complement strand
TCATCTTAGCTATATTTTCTCCATCATATATAACCTCACCAGTAGTTGGTAGGTCAAGACCTGCTATTATAGATAGAAGCGTTGTTTTTCCACTTCCGCTTTTTCCAACTATAGCGTAAAATTTTCCCTTCTCAAAAACATGACTTACATTGTTAACAGCATACACTGTTTGATACTTTGTTCTATATTGATACGAAACATCGTTTAATACTAATTTTCCCATTTATATTCATTCCTTTCCATAGTTTTAAATCTAATTTAGAAATATTAATGTCTATTCCTTATCCTTCATAATAGCCATAACGCTTCCAGAAGAAATTCTAATTGTTGATAAAGCAGCTCCTAGGGTGTTAGCTGTTAAAAATAATGTTATTTCGTTTACAGTTACATTAATTTTTAATAAATAATTACAAATTATCATACCAAGCAAAGTTCCTATAATATTAATAGCAAATAGCTCTATCATAATTGTTATAAAAACCTTAAATCTGCTAACTCCTAAGCTTCTCATGACCGCGACTTCTTTCTTACGATTTCTCGTAAATAGATAGCTTACTAAATAGCCTATCACAAATGAAAACACAACAACTAAAGGAAAAACAGCTTTAAGGAATTGAATATTTCTTTGTATTTGAGTTACTGCCTTTGTGAATATATCATCATATACTGTTAATGCGTAAACCTTTGTTCCTATAAACATTTTTGCACCAACAGAAACATAATGTTCTTTTGCTTTTCCCTTAAATTCATTTAGCTTATAATTATCACTTATAGTAGCTCGCAAAATATCTGTATATTTAGTACCACAATTATCACTTAAAGCTCCTAATTCAGCAGCCTTATCCCAACTACAATAAATTTCGTTAAATTTTGCGCCCTTTATAACCCCAGCTATCTCAAACTTTGCATCTACTGGACTTATAGTAATATTTCCAAACTCATCTTTTCCTGAATGAACACTTGCTTTAGTAATTAATCTAAGAGAAATCATATCTCCTATTTTTTTTTCTGCACTAAGCAATAATTCTTCACTTACTAAACATAAGTTAGACGATTTTGTAAATATATCATAATCTAATCCTTCTTTAAATCCAATTTCAAAATCAAACCCACGTTCTGCATATGAATTTTTTACATGATTTAGATTAGTAATTCCAATCAATCTAAATTCTTCGTCTATAGAATTCAAATTTTCAGCATTTCCAAAATATAGAATAGATAACTCACGTTTGAGGCTTACATCCTTTAAATAATTAGACATTTCATATTTTTCTTTAGTAAATGTTTCGACATAAAATCCATTTGGAAGTGCAAGATTATCTCTATTATTTCCTCTATAATCAGAAACTTCAACATAAATGGGAATAGTCTTATACACAAAGTCTAATTTTTCTTCTTGTACCCTAATTGAATTGCTAAAATTACAAAACAAAAATATAAATGATAAAACTATAAACATCATACTTAAGCATTTAATAAGACTTCGATATATATGCTTTAAGGCATATGATATATAAAACATAAGCATCACTCCTTACTTTTCACTAATTCCATAGGATTTTTTCTAAGCATAAAGTATATAAATACTGAGCTTAGGCATACAATAATTAAAAATTGCAGAAGCTGCATTACAAAAACAAATCCATTAGATTTTAGTGATATTATACTATTTTGATCTTGATTTTCATTGCCATCATCATCTTTTTCATTCAAAACATTATAGCTTGAATCTGCATTTATACTAAAGCTTTTATCAAATGAGCTTTTCATTACCTGATCTATTGCCATATTGTATGAAAAACTTACTACCTTATCCTCCAAGGCATTGCTTATAATTCCACCAAGTATAGTTGAAGGCAATGCTAACAGCATACAGCTTATAATCAAATGTACAAAGGTTCTTCTAAACCCTACTCCAAGTGATAACATTATTCCTGCAAGCTTCTTTTCCTTTATAATATACAGTAAAATAAAAAGAATAAGCACTAATATCCAAATTACAAGACCTACAGACAATATAATTAAAGCGTTTTGTGATAATATTTTTAATACACTCTTCACAGCAAAATATCCTTGATCGTAGTATAAAAAGTATTTATCAATACCTGTTTGCTTCAGCTCTTCTTTAAATTCCTCTAGCTCATCATTAGGAATGATTATTGAATAGAGCGACGTTGGGATTTGATTAAAATTTTCTATTTTTGAATTATCCTGTTTAATTTCACTAAGGTCAACTGCCTTTGATGGAGTAAAAATAGCATTAGGTGACAACATAAATTCTACTACCTCTACCTTTGGTGCTTGATATATACCAACTATTTTAAATGATTGATCCTTAGATTTAGGCATAGAGTACGGATTAATGTTCAAAAACCAAAGTGCTTCTCCTTCAATACTAGAGTTTGGATTAGAAAATGCTGCAACGTTAGGAGTTCTATTCAAAGGAGAATTTTTAATGCTAGAGCTTAAAAAATATTCGTACTTTGCATCAGAAAGAGATAAATCTATTTCATCCCCTACGTTTAGGTTATTCAAATTTGCAAATTGCCAGCTAACAATACATACATTTTCTCCTTTTCTATACTCTTCAGCTGTTATTTCTCTTCCATTAACAATAAAAGCTTTCTTTTGATTAAAATGAGGGACTGCATTTATATTGTCTATACCTATAACATTTACAGAACGATTGATAGTCTGGCAATTTTCAATTAATCGTTTAAAATCATCCCCTTCATCAGAAGCTAAGAATGTTCTTGCATCTTCTTTTAACTCTACATATGAATTAAAATATCCTTCACACCTTTGATTAGGAACAAATTTCAGGTTTTTATCAAAGGAGACATTTTTAAAGCTATTTTCTTTAAAAAAGGCTATCCTATCATAATATTTTCCTCCACTGTCTCTTATTCCTCCCACAACCGCCACAAAATTTTTAGTATACCCAGCCATCAAATATTTCTTTCCAATCTCAAATAATCCCATAGTATTCATCTCAGATTCTGTTGTATAGGTTTGAACATAACCAAAAACTTTATAGCTAGGATGCAGTGCAAGTATATTGTTGATAATTTTCCAATTAACTATCTTTATATCTTCTATAGCTGGATTGCGTTTTTTTAAATTACTGTCATATTTTATCGTTTCAATTCCTACACATTCCAATTCAAAAACTGCCATGTTATAACATAAACTCCATTCATTCCAAACCTCACGTTCAGAACCCGGTATTAATACAGGAATTAAATCTTTTGAAAAAGCTAAATAAGATTTACGCAAATCTACTTTACCAATTTTAGTCTCTGAAGCCTGATCTAACACTTTATAATACAATCTATTTATTGATTCAACTGACTCAATAAAATCTTTCTCTTTTAAGTCATTCAAATCTTTACTATGATCAATAGCATCATACTTTATTTTTTCAAAATTAGGAATAGCAATAGTTGTAAAAGTTTCTTGTGCCTTCTTATTTGTATCTCTTGCACTTATAAGAAGACTTACACAAAGACTCAACAATGCACCTGTTACTGTTAAAAGCAAGAAAAAAAGAAAGGTTTTTATTGGTGTTCTAAATAATTTTTTTAAACAAATTTTTAATTCCATAATTCCTCCTTTGTAATATGATTATCAAATTGAGCAAATAACTGATATAATTTTATATTACCCTTCCATCTTCCATTTTCAAAACTATGTCCGCTTTTTCTGCAATACTTAAATCGTGCGTAACTACTATAACACAATAATCCTCTTCATGTGCAAGCTTCATTAACAATTCAACGATGTTGTTACTGTTCCCTACATCTAGATTACCTGTTGGCTCGTCCGCTAAAATTACATCAGCATTTGTCGACAATGCACGAGCTATTGCAATTCTTTGCTGTTCTCCTCCGGACAACATAGAGGGGAAGCGACTGTGAAACGTTTCAT
>JAEWJT010000013.1 GCA_023386345.1 Bacillota bacterium | reverse complement strand
ATGCCAACAATGCCGACACAGCCGACTATGCCATCAATGCCGACTCAGCCGACAATGCCAACAATGCCGACACAGCCGACAATGCCGACAATGCCAACGCAACCAACAATGCCAACACAGACTACATCACCACCAGTAGCTCCAATACCACCTATAATGCCGATGCCACCAGTAGCACCGCCTATGGAGTATGAATGTGATGGACAGATGTATACAATTAGAAGTGGAGATACATTATATAATTTAGCAAAAAAATATGACATAACATTATATGAGTTGTTAAATGCAAATAAAAACATCAATCCATACAATATGCAAATCGGGCAAGTAATATGTATACCAGTACCAGAAAAGAAATGCCCTTATGGAAAGGTATATACAATAGCTCAAGGTGATACTCTTGAATCAGTATTGAACAAATTCGGACTTTCTTTATCAGCTTTGAGGGAGGTAAATAAAGATTTTGACCCATATGATATGAGGGTTGGTATGGTTATATGTGTTCCTGCATTTATGCCATATGAGAAATGTGAAACAGAAAATTCATACGTGATTGTTACAGGTGACAATGTGACAAATATAGCACAAAGATTAATGGTATCTACTACTGATCTTCTAATACTTAATCCATATTTAAGACCAGAGGATTTCCGAGAAGTAGGTTTAAAAATATGCGTTCCAGCAAAAGCAACACCTTATAGATAAATAATAATTTAATGTTGTATGTAAAAGCTTAGTAGAGTTGTTTCTCTGCGGCATACATTTTTGTGAATTGTAGGTATGTCGCTCTACTAAGCTTTAATGTATACCTTATTTTTGATGGCTGTAGGATTAGTAATCTCTACTATATCATTATTTGAAACATATGCTTTTAGGAGGTGTTTTTTTGCTTGATAGGGAAGAATTTATTGTAGTTGGAAGTAAGGATAATAGCATCAATGTAGTTAAATTAGAATGTAACGATGACAATCTTATGATAGAAAATTTATACAATAAAATTTATAATAACAAAATTATGCTTCATAGCTGTTTACTGCAAAAAAACAACATATACATATTGGATTCATTTAACAATTTATTAATAAAATATAATATGAACAATAACGAGTATTTAGAATGCTATACAGGCAAGGACCCAAGGCATATCTGCAAATGTAGAGATAATATTTATGTAACTAATTTTGAATCTGACAGCATTGCAATAATTGATGATAAAAGCTGTACTTTGACAGGACTAATAGCGGTTAGCTCAAAGCCGCATGATATTATAGCACATCAAGAAGATAATAAATTATATATTGCATGTTATGAAGAAAATAAAATTTTAGAATATGATATTGAAAGCAGCGAAAAAAAACACCTTGAAATTGCTGGAAAACCAATGCACTTGATTTTATTTGATAACTACCTATTTACTATGGCATACCAAGTAAGTGAAAATATTTCAAGTGAAATATATATAATAAATTTGAATAATTATAAAATAGAAAAAAAATATCTTATAGATGAAATAACAAGTAATTTTGCATATGATTCGGACACAAATATGCTATATGTACTGGCTATTGAGAGCGGAACAGTTTACAGCATTGATTTAAGCAACGAGCAAATAAAAAAACAAATACATCTTAATGGTTATTTAGAAAATATATTTATAAGTAAAAAACATCTACATATAGTTAATTCAAGTAGAAATAATATTACGATTATAGATAAATCCGATTATCAACAAATAAAAAATATATACTTAAAATTCAGCCCTATATATGTAAATAAATTATTCTGATATAAGTGTTTTTAGTATGCTGTCAAATATTTTTTCAGGATTGGAGTTCCATTTATTGCAAATGGACTTTGCCATATCCTCTGTTGGAACATTGATGCTTAAATTAAATATAACTAAACGATTTTCAAGGACTTGAAAGGAAACTACAAACTCATTATCACTTTTTTTGTAATAATGTCCAAATAGCTCATTTCTTCTTTTTAAGTCCTTTTGTAATTTCTCAAATTTAGAATTAACATCCTTTGTAAAGTATTCAGGTAGCATATCCGAAAACATAGTTATTGAATTTACGCCTTCATCAGTTAAGAAATAATATTCGTGCCCGTTACTGGAATGTATATCTATAAAGTTTGACTCACGCAAATCACTTAATATTTGTTGGAGTATAAAATATTCCATGAAATTATTTTCTAATACAAAGTTCGTTAATTCAATATTTGTAAGCGGTATTGCGAACTGATTAAATATATATAATAATTTTAGCTTTGATAAAGCTAATTTATCTCCTTGTTCTAACATTTCAAACCTCCGTATGAGAAGATATAAAAAATTTATATACATATATTATATCAAAAAACATGATTGATTAACAAGAGGAAAATTTTATACTTTAAATTTTATAAGCAAAATTAAAAAACCTCTAGTTTTATTTTAAATAAAACTAAAGGTTTTTTCTAATTTAATTATGTTTTAAATAGTTACTATGCTCGTTATTGAAATCACGACCCATATTTTTATTGTGTTTTTTTATATAAGCCTCTGATATTTCTTCTGGAGAAATATTGTATCTTAAAAGAACATCATTGAAATACATAAGAACATCTGCCAGCTCCTCAACAAATTCTTCTCTTAAAGAAGAATCTGATATGATTTCATTTTCACCGCGTTTTTTTATTATAGCAATAACCTCTCCGATTTCTTCGAACATCCATAATAAAGAGTTGCGTGCAAACTTAGGTTCTAAGGGAGACCATTTTTCTTTATGCTTTTCCCATAGCTCATATTGCATTTTTTGCATGTCTGATATGTTTAAATCATTCATCAAAAATTCTCCGTATTACAATTTTGTATCATCAACACTATTCAACCACTCTTTGATTGGTGGAATTATGCTTTCCATTATTCCTGGCTCGAATGGATTCTTGATATTTCCAACTTTTACAAGCTCAAGGAATGGCTTGCTTCCACCAGCCTTACATAATCTTAGGTAGTCTTCCCAAGCTGTTTTTCTATCTTCATTGAATTTTACCCAATATTGATACGCACAAACCTGAGCAAGAGTATAATCGATATAGTAGAATGGGCTTCCAAATATATGTCCTTGTCTAAACCAGAATCCGCCTCTTTCCATAAAATCATTTCCATCATAATCAATAGTTGGTAAGTATTTTTTCTCGATTTCTCTCCATTTAGCTTTTCTTTCATCAGGAGTAGCATTTGGATTTTCATATACAAAGTGCTGGAATTCATCAACACTTACTCCGTATGGGATGAACAATAATCCATCTGCTAAGTGTGAAAACTTATATTTTGTTTCAAGGTCTTCAAAGAATAGATTCATCCATGGCCAAGTTATAAACTCCATACTCATTGAGTGAATTTCACAAGCCTCATAAGTAGGGAAGCCATATTCAGGCACTTCAAAATCTCTGCTCTGATAAACTTGGAAAGCATGACCTGCTTCGTGAGTTAAAACGTCAACGTCGCCTGAAGTTCCATTGAAATTTGCAAAGATAAATGGTGAACGGTAATTAGGAATATATGTACAGTATCCGCCAGATTGCTTACCTTTTTTACTTTCTAAGTCTAAAAGCTCATTGTCTGCCATAAAACTAAAGAATTCATGTGTTTCAGGAGAAAGCTCCTTGTACATTGTTCTTGCTTTATCTACCATCCAATCTTTATTTCCTTTAGGAGCAGCATTTCCTGAATTAAACAATAATGGTGAATCATAATATTTGAAATCATCTATTCCAAGTCTTTTTGCTTGTCTTTTTCTTAAGTCCACAGCAACTGGAACAATGTGTTTGTAAACTTGTTCTCTATACCATGCTACATCCTTAGGACCATATTCAGAACGACTCATTCTAAGATATCCAAGCTCTACAAAGTTTTTATAGCCAAGTTTTTCTGCTATTTTTGCTCTTACTTTTACAAGCTTGTCATAAATTTCATCGAATTCTTTTTCATGCTCTTCGAAGAAAGCATTAGATTTCTCACTTGCTTCTTTTCTTACACTTCTGTCCTTGTCTTGTTTAAAAGGAGTCATTTGAGATAAGTTTCTAATTTCGCCCTTGAATTCTATTTTTGCTGAAGCTACAAGTTTATTGTATTGGCTAACTAATTTGTTTTCCTCTTGAAGTTCCTCTAGGACCTCATCGGAGAAAGTTTTAATTTCCATTTCAGCTAATTTGAAAAGTTGACTTCCATATTTTTCTTCAAGTTCTTTTTTAAATTTAGATTTTATAAGCTCTTTGTAGAAGTCTACAGAAAATCCTTGGAATACAGGACCTACAGTATCAAAGTAGTCGTTTTCCTTATCGTAAAACTCATCTGTAGTATCAATGGAATTTCTAATACTTGCTAATGTTGACATTGTTCCATATTCATTTCTAAGCGCGATTATTTCATCCATAACCTTGCCTTGTTCTTCAAAGCTTGATGCTTCTTTAAATTTAACTAAAAGCTGCTCAAACTTAGGTTTAAAAATTTCGACCTCTGGTCGTACATATTTGTACTCTGAAAATTTCATTACAACCTCCAAAATAATTTAATTTTAAAATATCCTTTTAATACGAGATATTTTAATATTTTTAATATTTTCAATACTGGTATCAAATTATTCAAAGCATTAATTAGATATCTGTATTATATATAGTTAGATAATATCATAAATAAGAATAATTGTAAAATATAATTTTATTTTTGTATTTTAAACTATTATGTGGTATAATAATCCTTATCATAAGCTTATTTGAGCTTTGGTGAATATCAAATAGCTTACAAGTCTTACGGGCATTGCGTAGAAAAGATTTGACAGCTAAGACTTTAATGGCTTATGTTATACATAACTAGCTAAAACGTATTATAAAAGAGAAGGAAAAACATGATAATAAATAAAATTGTAAATGTGCTAAGAAATAGCATAGCACAGGAGCTTGAAATTGAAGCCGGCGATGAACTAATAAGTGTAAATGGAGCTAGCATACAGGATTATATAGATTATAAATTTCAAATTTCTGACTATGAAATAGTGCTTGAAATAAAAAAGCCAAATGGTGAAATTTGGGAACTAGAAATTGAAAAAGAATATGATGAGGACTTAGGAATTATTTTTGAAAATCCTCTAATGGACAATATAAAGGTTTGTAAAAATAACTGCATATTTTGCTTTATTGACCAAATGCCAAGAGGCATGAGAAAAACTCTTTACCTAAAGGATGATGATACAAGATTATCATTTTTATATGGAAATTTTATAACATTGACTAACTTATCAGATGATGAGATAGAAAGAATTATAAGATATAGAATAAGTCCTATAAAGGTTTCTGTACACGCAACTGATTTGAATGTAAGAAATGAAATGATGGGCAAAAATGACGGAAAAGACATAATGCTTTATTTGAAGAAGCTAAGTGATGCGGAAATTACTGTTGATTGTCAAATAGTTCTATGTAGAAATATAAATGATGGGGATGTCTTAAATAATACTATTGATGATTTAGTAAAGCTTTATCCAAATGTCAGAAGTGTTGCTGTTGTTCCTGTTGGCTTAACAGATTATAGAGAGAGATTATATAACCTTGAAAAATTTGATAGAGAAAGTTCTTTAGAGCTAATAAGCCAAGTAGAAAAAAAGCAAAAGGATTTATTAAAGCGATATGGAACAAGATTTGTGTTTATAGCTGATGAATTTTATGTTTTAAGCCAGAGTGAATTTCCTGTGTATTCTGATTACGAGGAATTTGATCAGATAGAAAATGGGATAGGCTTATTTAGACTTTTGGAGAGAGAAGTAGATGATAGCTTGAAAAATCTGAAAAAAACAAATACTTCTAGCTCAAAAAAAAGCAATCTTAATAATGAGAATACTTGTGAACTAGACAAAAAATCTTTTAAAAAATTCACAATTGTAACTGGTGTAGCAGCATATGAGCTTATGTCTAAGCTTGTTAGTCGAATTTCTGAAAAAACAGGGATAGAAATTGAGGTTGTGAAAATAATTAATGATTGCTTTGGTAAAAATATTACTGTAGCAGGCTTGGTAACAGGCAATGACATAATAAATCAGCTAAAAGGAAAGGGATATGAAAATCTAATTATACCAAAGGTAATGGTTGAATTTGAGGATAGTATATTCCTTGATGATGTTAGAATTGAAGATTTAGAAAGAGAACTGAACACAAAGGTATATGTATGTGAAGTAAATGGAAAAAATTTGATAAACTTATTAGTGAATGAGAAAGGAAGATAAAATGGCAAGACCGATAGTTACTATAGTTGGGAGACCTAATGTTGGTAAATCAACGCTTTTTAATAGATTAGCAGGAAAGAGGATAGCAATAACAGAGGATACCCCTGGCGTTACAAGAGATAGAATTTATGCAGAATGTGAATGGCTAGATAATCATTTTACCTTAATTGATACAGGAGGAATTGAACCAAATACAGAAGATACAATATTTGTTCAAATGCGTAAACAGGCTGAAATAGCAATTGATATGGCAGATGTTATACTTTTCATGGTTGATGGCAAGGAAGGCATAACAGGTGCAGACTATGAAGTTGCACAAATGCTTAGAAAATCAAAAAAAGAAATATTACTTATTTGCAATAAAATCGATAAATTTGTAGACGAGGATAATATATTTGAATTCTACAATCTTGGGCTTGGTGATCCAATCTCAATTTCATCTGCTGAAGCTTTGGGACTTGGAGACTTATTAGATATAATAATTTCTAAATTCAAGGATTACCATGATATAGAGGAAGATAAGGACAAAACCAAGATAGCTGTTATTGGAAAGCCAAATGCAGGTAAATCATCAATAATAAACCGAATAGTCGGACAGGAAAGAGTAATAGTAAGCGATATACCTGGAACGACAAGAGATGCTATAGACACAGAGTTTGAGCAAGACGGTAAAAAATACACACTTATTGATACCGCTGGAATCAGAAAGAAAAGTAAAATATCTGAAAACATAGAGAGATACAGTGTAGTTAGATCATATGCAGCTGTTGAAAGAGCAGATGTTTGTCTGTTAGTCATAGATGCTGTAGATGGTGTAACAGAGCAAGATGCAAGAATTGCAGGTTACTCACATGAAAATGGCAAAGGTATGGTTATCATATTAAACAAATGGGATTTGATTGATAAAGATAATAAATCATTCAACAAGTATGTAGAAGAAGTCAGGAATAATCTTGCATATTTGGAATATGCTCCGATACTTACTATGTCTGCATTGACAGGTCAAAGAGCAAACAAGCTTTTAGAAATGGTGGACGAGGTAATGCAGTTTAGAAATCTGAGGATTTCTACAGGAGTATTAAATGACATCATAACAGAGGCAGTTCTTATGAACCCTCCAAGAAGCGTAAAAGGCAAAAGACTTAAAATTTACTATGCTACTCAGGTAAGTGTGGCACCTCCAAAATTTGTTATCTTTTGCAATGACAGTGAATTGGTACATTTTTCTTATGTTAGATATATAGAAAATAAGATAAGAGAAAATTATGAGTATAAGGGAAATCCTATTACTATAGAGTTTAAAAACAGAAGTGGAGATTAAAAAAGATAGGAGATTTTATTAAATGAAGTTAATATTGGTAGCTGTTGTAGCATATTTAATTGGGAACATTTCATTTGCATTATTGATTAGCAAAATATTTTTCAAGGATGATGTTAGAAGACATGGTAGCGGAAACGCTGGCTCAACTAACATGATACGAGCTTTTGGATTTAAAATAGGTGTAATTACATTTATTGGAGATGTTCTAAAAGGTATGCTGGCAGCATACTTAGGACGCTTAATAGCTGGAACAGATGGTTCTTACATAGCAGGAATTTTAGTAATTGTAGGTCATAACTGGCCTGTATTTATGAAGTTTAAAGGCGGTAAGGGGGTTGCTACAACCATAGGCATGCTATTTGTAGTTTTGCCTTGGATAACGCTTATATGCTTTATAATAGGAATATCAATAGCTTTTGCGGGAAGAATAGTTTCTATTGGCTCGCTGATAGGTGTTACCCTATCAGCTATAGTAGCTATATCTAGGCATTATTATGATATTAAGCTAGTTATATTTGCCTTGATATACGTAGGTATGTGTTTATTTACACATAGAGAGAATATTAAAAGGTTAGTAAAAGGGGAAGAAAAAAAGCTTTAAAAAATAATTAATTTTAATAGTGAGGTGTATAATGAAAAAAATTGCTGTATTAGGCGGAGGAAGCTGGGGAACAGCTTTATCAAAGGTGCTATGTGAAAATGGACATGATGTTAAGGTTTGGCTAAGAGACGAAGCCCAATGCAATGATATAAGAAAAACGAGAATTAATAATAAGTATCTTCCAGATGTTATACTTCCGAATAACTTATACTTTACAACAGATATGGAGGAAGCTTTAGGGGATAGTGAAATAATTATCAATGTTATACCAACACAAAATATACGCAAGGTTTTTGAGAAAATACCTAAAGAGTTTATAAAGAGTAAAATAATAATCAATTGTTCCAAGGGAATAGAGCTTGGAACACATTGTTTGATATCAGATATTATAAAAGAGGAAAGTATAGACTGTGACTATGTGATACTTTCAGGACCTTCACATGCAGAGGAGCTAGGTCGTGGCTTAGCAACAGCTGTAACAGTAGCCTCTGAATCAGAAGAAGCGGCAAAGATTGCTCAAGATATCTTTATGACAAGCTATTTTAGAGTATATACAAGCAAGGATGTAAAGGGTGTAGAACTGGGAGGAGCTCTTAAAAACATAATAGCTCTTGGAGCAGGAATATCAGACGGAGTTGGCTATGGTGACAATGCAAAAGCGGCTCTAATGACAAGAGGAATTCTAGAAATATCAAGACTAGGTACTTGTTTCGGTGCAGAATTATCAACATTCCAAGGACTATCGGGAGTAGGAGACTTAATAGCAACATGTACAAGCCAGCACAGCAGAAACAGAAACGCAGGCTTCTTAATAGGTCAAGGTTTAAAAAAAGACGAAGCAATTGAAAAAATAGGAATGGTAGTAGAAGGCATAACAACAACTTATGCGGCATATGAGCTAGCAAGGGAAAACAACATAGATATGCCAATAACCTATGCAATGCACGATATACTAGAAAACTCAACAGATGTAAAGGAAACAGTGACAAGGTTAATGCTTAGAGAAAAGAAAGATGAGTAGAAATTGTAACGACACAGTCGTTATAATTTCTACTCATCTTTGTTAAAACAATAACAATAAATGTATTTAGTTTAAATAAACTATTTTATGGAGTTGATATTAAATAAATTCTATGTTAATATGGTTTTAACAAAACAATTTAACATAATCTGGATTTTTTAATATAATAAAACTATTAAATGGAGGTTTTTATGATAAGAAAAACCAAAAAAACGATTACATTTATAATAATATTTTTTGTATTTAGTATAGGAGTGGCAGCACTTTTTTTAATGCTAGGAGATAAAGGATATGGATTTTTAAGTCGTTTTACCAAAGAAGAAATGCTTGATGATTACGAATATTTTTGGAATGAACTTGAAGAAAACTGGCCATACTTTCATACTGCAAAAGAAAACAACATAGACTTATCTGAAATAAAAGCAAAGTATAAAGAGAAAATATCAGAAAAATCTTTGCATATAAATGTATTCAATGTTATGAGCGATATGGTGGATGAGATAAGTTCATATGATGTGCTTGGCAAGGTTTACGTTGTAAATCTATATAATAAAGCAATTATGTCTATGGAATCAAGGTATGAATCTAATCAAGCTATAACTGAAATTTTAAATGATAAGGATACTATTCAAAAGTATAGATATATAAATAAGAATCTTTTATTTAAAGTTATAGGTAATTATGAAATAAGTGCAATTTTAGGAGCTGACACTCAAACTTCTGCTAAGAATGATTTTGATAAAAATATTCAAGTTGAAATAATAGAAAAAGATAAAATAGCTAGAATTAAGATAAATTCAATGTTTGTAAGCGAAAATAACCAAGTTGTGGCAAGTATATATGAAGAAAATTTTAAAGAAATATATAAGAATTTAAGTAATTATGAACATATAATATTTGACGTATCAGATTGTGTCGGCACAAGCTCATATCTGTGGGAGAATTTTATAGTAGCACCGAATATAGAGTCAGATAAATATTATTCAATAATATGCGTTTACAATAATACTAAAAATAATGAAAAATTTTATAGCAAAGAGGCACGTCCTTCATCAAAATTGGTAGGGTTTAAAGATTTAGAATATCTCAATAATTTTGATTCATATTTTAAACATAAAATAAATGTAAAAAGCAACTTATATGAACAAAATATATCTAAAGCAAAAAAATGGATAATAACAAATAAAAATACTAAACTTGAATCTAATAATTTTGTGAATTATGCAAAAGAAACAAAATTTGCGACTATTATAGGAACTGATATAGGTAAATTAGATGTACCCGTAGGAGTAGGAATGATAAAACTTCCTAAACTAGGACTTGTCATAGCATATGATGGACTACAATATGTAGATGATAATGGAGAAAATAAGCTAGGAAAAATCACAGCAGATATCATAGTTCCAGAAAATAAAAATGCTACAGATGTATGCTTGGATAAAATAAGCGATTATGAAAAGTTCTATGGGTTCTATTCCTTTGTAAAAAAAGTCAATGCAGAAAGAAAAGAAAAATCACAGTTGGAAGTAAGTGACTTTAATGTAGATAAATTTATACCTAATTATTTAGATGAGATAAATGTATTTAGTCAAGAAGAAATAAATAAGTTTTTAATTAAAAGAGACTCTAGAGCTGTTACAAAAAAAGAGGCTATAGAGGATGTAGAAGCTTTGTTCAAGTTATATAAATATACATATGCTGGATATCACTATTTTGGCGGAGATGAAACCCATGATGAGGCTAAGATAAATATCATAGAAGATATAAAAAAATTTGATGAAGAAGAGATATCGTGTGAACAATTTATTAAAATAATATCGAAGCATATGAATTTTGTACAAGATGGACATAGCCACATAATATCTATAAAACAGGGTAAGTATCAGCTTGAAAGTATGTCATCATGTGAAAAATATAAAATGTATATTAATGATGAATACGATATAAGCTATAAAAATGGGGAGTACTTTTTATACTTAAATAATAAAGAGTTTGCTATAGAGAGTGTTGCTGAGGATACAGATTTAGAAAAGTATATAAAAACTACAATAGGTGATGATGGTAAGCTTTGCTATGCTTTTATTTCATTGTTTACAACTGAAGAAAATTCTGCTAAGCATAGTAAGATAGCAGTAAAGGATGGAGCTGAGAAAATTATAGTCGATATAAAGTGGCGTATTTGTAAAGATGTGACTGCAGATTACGAAGAACCATTTGAAAAAACTGTGATAAGTGGAATTCCTGTATACACTGTCCATACGATGGCATCAAAAGACAACCATGATATAGAATCTTTAAATGAATTTTCAGGAAGTGCATTAACAGCTAAAAATGAAAAACTTTTTATAATAGATTTAAGAGGAAATAAGGGAGGAGATAGCAGTTATTCTATGGATTGGTTTTATTATTATACTGGATCATATCCAGTTATACCAATCCAAATGTATACTAAAGTTACCCCTTTATATCTTTCTGTACTTGAGAAATTTGGGGGTGTGGCTAGTGAGAGCGAAAAATATTCAATGGCTAATGGCAAGTGGGATACGTATATATCCAAAGATAAAAGATGGGTCAGCAATGATAATATAATAATTGTTTTGATGGATTACAATGTAGCTTCAGCAGGAGAAGATATGGTAAAATATTTGCAATATCTAGATAATGTTATTTTTATTGGAAGTAACACAAGAGGAGCACAATTAACTGGGAATGTAGCTGATAAATATTTACCTAATTCAGGCTTATTAGCATATTATGGAGATAAAATTTTTTTCTATGAAACTTTAGAAAATAAAGACGGAAAAGGAGATATGCCAGATATATGGGTAAATCCTACGGAGGCTTTGGACAAGGTAATAAAGATGTGTAAATATTATATGTTAAATGATAGAATTAATAATTGATTTCTTGAAATCTAATAAATATTACATAATTATAAAAAGGACATTACAATAAGTTCTGGGAGATGAGTTCTTTGAAAAAAACTAATGAAAACGTGAGTATTGATAAAAAGATATGCGAAAAGTATACAAATGATGATTTTCCAAATATTCTTGGAGAATTAGATATAAGACAAATTATAAAAAATACCTGTAAAGAAAAGGGAGTCAAAGCAAAAGACCTTTGTGAGGGAATATGTGCTGAAAGCTATTTTTCAGAATTTATTAACAAGGGAAAATCAATAGGCAAGCTTATGGTTAGCTTATTTTTACAGCGACTAGGCTTAGATGATGGTAGTTTTGAGTATTATTTATCAACTGAAGAATATGAGTTAGCTAATATGCGTCATAATATTGTTGATATGATAGAGAAAAAAGCTATATACGAGGCAGAAAATGAAATAAAAACATATGAGAGTCTTACTGATAAAGGCGATAAACTTCATAAAAGGTTTATCCTATTGATGAAAGCAAGGCTAATGCAGCTTAATGATGAGGATGCCATCAAAATATATGAAAAATTGAAAGAAGCAGTTGAGATAACTGTACCAAATTTTGAAATCAAACAGAGCATAGAGGGACTTATATTAGGCTATAATGAATTATTTTTCATAATAGAGTGCTTAAATTTCAGAGAAAAGATGTATAGTTACAAACAACCAAGGGACAAGCTTTTACAAAAGTTATATTATGAAATAATTAATTATACCGAAAAAATAGATTTTGATGGGATAATAAAAGCAAGATTATATTCAAAGATGTCTTGTATTATTGCGAAAAAATTACTTTCAAGAAAAAAATATAAAGCAGTATTAGAAAATAGCGATAAAGCAATAACTTATCTCCAAGAAAGCGCTAAACTATATTCAATAGAAAAAATATTGAAAAACAAGAGTTTAGCATTTGAAGCTATAATTAATTCCTATGAAAACAAAAAGACAATGCTTGAAAATGATATGAAACAATTAGATTTATATAAAGATAAATACAAAGAAAATGAATTGCAAAGAAAGACTATATGTGAACTTTTTGAAAAATTCAACCTTAGCATAGAGCCATATGAATGGTATCCTATTGATGATGATAGAGAGTTGTATTCTATTGGGAAAATAGTAAGATTAAGACGAGAAATGATGAATATGACAAGAGCTATACTTTCGGAAGATATCTTTATTAGTGAAAAGACAATTGCAAGAATAGAAAGAGGCGAAATAAATCCATACCTTTCATCCGTAAAGAATATATTTGAAAGATTGGGGATATTAGGCGAATTTCAAATATATGTTTTTGATTGCAAAAGCTATAAGGAGTATAAGCTAGAAAAGAGCTTATCAAATTTAATTGTTCTAGGAGAATATGAAAAGGCAAACGAAGTATTAAAAAAATTCAAAAAGAGTATTGATTTATCCAGCAGATTGAATCAACAATATTTAGAGCATAAAGAAACTTTGATAGAACATAGTTTGGGGAGTTTGACAGATGAAGAAGCTATAGAAAGGTTTACCGAAGCATTAGAGCTTACGATATCTATAGAAAACATATTTTCAGATACAAACAAGTATTTTACCAAGGGTGAAATTGGGCTTATTAATAACATAAGTTTAATTTATAAGCAACGTAAGGATTATAAAAATGCTATGAAATGGCTGGGATTGTTTGAAAACTATTATAATAATTTTCAATCTGATTTTGATTTAAGAGTTTACATTATAACATATGAGTTTACTATGAGATTATATGCAAGCTTGCTAGGAGATATGGAATTATATGATAAATCAGATGAAATAATACAAAAAACTATGTATGAAGCTCTAAAATGCAGACGAGGTAGGATGATAGGAAGATTAATATATTCTGAAGCTTATAATATGAAAAAAAGAATTGAGGCTGAAAAAATAGAAATGCAGCCTCATGAAATATGTTTATATAAGGATAAAATTGAAAGAGCATTAATAATTAGTAATATTATAAACGATAATGTTATGCAGGAATTTCTAAAGAATAAGCTTATGTAAATTAATTTTGAAAAACCTTTGGGTCAGGTTCATCGCTATGTATTCCTATAGTCTCTTTATTTAAAGAGTAGTTATATTCATTGTTTATCTCATTAACAGATGAAGATATAGAAAATGTCGATAATAAAATACTAAGTGTCAATATAAAAATTATTAATTTTTTCATACTTACTTCATCCCCCGAAATTTAAAAAAATTGTAATTAACTGTATTATATTGTACTTTTTATTTAAAATCAAGGGACAAGTTTTCATATTTTTAATTTCAAAATATGAAAACTTGTCCTTTGATTTTTATTTATATTTTGTTTATAATTAATTTACCTAAATTTGTGGAAGTGAAGGCGAACGCATTAAAGTAAATTCTTGCGTAAAAGGTTAGCGTGATATTTGCTAGATTAAATTTATTAAACTAATGTAGAAGAAAAGGATTAAAGAGAAACCTCTTTAAGCCTTTATAATTTATTTTGTTGGAGGTTAGAATGAAAATATCTAATTACAATTTTTTATTTCCATATAAGCATAAGAAGGGGGAATACATAGCATATAATTCTTTATCAAATTCTTTAGCAACAATTGATGAAAACAAATATAATAAGCTTTTAAGCTTTGAAAAAGATAATATCCCAATAGATGATGAACAGTTTGAGAATGATTTGAAAAGAGGGGCATTTATATTAGAAGATGAACTAGATGAGCTAGAAATTATTCGTTATAAAATGAACTCTGCGAAATTTGGTACGGATTCCTTAATATTAACTATTGCGCCGACTTCAGATTGCAACTTTAGATGCGTATATTGCTTTGAAAAAAATGCAATCAATAATGTTTATATGACAGCTGAAACAGAAAATAGTATTATAAAATACGTTGAAAGTAAGATGAAAAGTATTAATAATCTTTCTATTACATGGTATGGAGGAGAACCTCTGTTAGCTATTGATACAATAAAAAGATTAAGCGAAAAATTTATTCAACTATGCAAAGAGAATGATATATTTTATGGCTCTGGTATTGTAACAAATGGGTATAACCTATCTGAAAAAAATTTAAATATACTAAGAGATTGTAATGTCAGTAATATTCAAGTTACGCTTGACGGAAGTGAAAAAACACATAATAGTCGCAGACCGTTAGTCGGAAACCTTCCAACATTTGATAAAATAATTAATAACTTAGAAAAATTAAAAGATAAAGATTTATTTATGGCACTTAGAATAAATGTAGATAAAACTAATTATCAAGAGGCTGTTGAATTATTGGATATAATAGAAAAAAAGAATATGAAAAATATTGTTATTCCCTATATAGCAAGAGTAGAATCAAGCAATGAGTGCTATGATGATGATATATGCCTCTCTGTTGATAAATATAGCGAGCTTAGACTTGATTTTGTTAGTGAATTAGAAAAAAGAAATTTTAAAATAAATGATCAATATAACTATCCAAGCAGGCTAAATACTGTATGTGGATGCGATAGAACTAATTCTCTTGTTATAAATGCAGATGGAGAAATCTATAAATGCTGGGATGATATTGGGAAGAAAGATATTAGCGTTGGAAATATAAACAATCCTGATGAAATAAAATTTAATAAATCATATATGGACTATTTAATGTATGACCCAACATATGATTCAGAATGTAAAGAATGTAAGTTTTTACCTATATGCTTAGGAGGTTGTCCTTTTAAAAGAATATTTAATCCTTCAACAAGATGTGCATATAGTATGAAAACATTGAAAGCATATTTAGAAAAGGTAACAGAAAATATGCTTGAGAAATCAAGTTGAAATAATTTTAGAAGATAAATATGAAAACTTGTCCCTTTACTAAATTTTCGACAATGTTGTATAATTGCTATATCAAGGCAGGTAACTGTCAATAAAAAAGGAGGATTTTATTATGAATTACTTAATTTTAGGTGTACAAAATTATTCGCTAAATTCATGTGCGTCACGTAATGATGATAGTTGCGGTGATAATGGTGGTGCTCCATCATGCCCTACTAAGGGTAGCTGCGGTTGCCGTACTTATAGCGGTCCTAGCTGCACTATGTTCGACGAACAGTCATCAAACTAATTATTGCATATTTATGATACATGTACTAGTAAAGGCAGAAGTGACTTAGACTATTAAAATATTAGGTCAGAAAAAAACGCAATATTGACATAATAATTTAGCTACTTAGATTTGTAAAGTGATAAAGCAGTAAACGGTTTAAAGGTACAATTCTTTAAGCCTTTCTGCTTTATTTAACTAAGTAGGTTAAAGTTAAAGCATCAAATTATATTTTTACTTATATATAAAAAAAGAAAGTTGATTATATTTTCATAAAAAGCTATATAAACACTATGGATTAAATGGAATTATTAAATAGAGGGACATATTATAATGAAAATATTTAATTTTTGCAAAAAATACATTTTTAAGTATAAAGCACTGTTTGCGTTTTATATTTTGATAAATACTCTTATAGGTATTTTAAACATAATTATTCCCTTATTAACAGGAAAGATAGTGGATAATTTAACCTACATAAAAAGCAAGGAAGTATTAATTAATTATTGCGTGTTATTTGTCATCATTAGTATAGCTAATATGCTAATTGGTTTTCTATCTGCATACATTTATACAAATTTACAAACTAAAAGCGGATATGAGTTAAATAAGTATGTAATAAATCATCTCCAGAATGTATCTATGTCACATTTTGCGAATACTGATACAGCATATCTTAACCAGAGGATTAACAATGATTCAAATTCTATAATAATATTTTGTATAGGTGTCATTATAAATATTACTGTAAATATGGTTACACTTATATTTTCTTCGATTTTATTGATAAGTATTAATTACAAAATAGCTATAATAATGTTTATTCTTTTATCCTTATATATATTGACATATGCAATATTTAAAAAGCCTCTGTTCCAAAAATCATTGGAAGTTAAGGAAGCACAAGCAGGATTTTTTTCTAAATCTAATGAACAGCTTTTCAATATTAAATTTATAAAAATACATTCAGTTAAAGATATTTTTTCAAAAAGATTGGATATAGCATTTTCTAATCTTATAAAAAAAGTAATTTCATCAGAAAAATTAAACTATTTATATACGGGCTGTGACTCTATAATAAACATAGCTTCTCAATTAGTTATTTTTCTATTAGGTGGACTTGCCATAATAAATGGACAAATGACAATAGGCTTTTATGTTATCATGAGTAATTATTTTTCTATGATGATGAGCTCTTCAAGATATTTTTTTAATTTGGGAAAAATATATCAGAATAATTTAGTATCATATAAACGGATAATCGAAATAATATCAATACCTCAACAGAATATTGTGAAGTACGAAATTGATGATATAAAGAGAATAAAAATAGAGAATTTGACATTTGGATATGGTGAAAGAAGTATATTTAGTGGTTATAATCTTGATCTGGAAAAAGGTAAAATATACGCTTTGACAGGACATAATGGAGCAGGTAAAAGCACCTTGATAAATTTAATTCTAGGACTTTATTTGGGTGATTATGATGGAGAAATAAGCTATAATAATGTTGCTATAAAAGAAATTAATATGTATAAAGCAAGAGAAAAAAACATCGGAGTGACAGAACAAGAGCCAATACTAATACCCGATACATTAATAAATAACATAACGCTTGAAAAAGACTATGACTTAAACCTAATTAATGAATATATCAATATATTAGGCTTAGATAAGTATATATTGTCATTAGAAAATGGGCTGCAAACAGTAATAAATGAAAAGTCAAGCAACATATCAGGAGGAGAAAAGCAAAAAATATCAATATTAAGACAATTTATAAAAAATCCAGAAGTAATGATATTTGATGAGCCAAGCTCTGCACTAGATTCAGAGAGCAAGGAGAGGTTTAAAAATCATTTAGACAAAGTAAAAGAAGACAAAATAATAATTATTATATCGCATGATGATTTTATGCGTGATATTTGTGACTTTACTATAAGCTTAACATAAGGGTAAAGAGTCGCAACAACACATAATTCTCATAAACAATAGAAATGTTAAAATGCTATATTTGAAACGGAGCTAGTATACATATGAGAAGTATAGAAAAACTACGCTTGATTAGAAAAAAGAGGAATATTTAACACTTGCTACAATAGTAAGTATATATAAGAGATTTAAACGAATAGTATGCAGCAATTTTACTATTAAATACTATATCTAAAACTTATATCAATCGCATTTCACCATTGAAATGGAGTCTAAGCAAAATAATATTGAAGAAGTTACATATTAAATACAGAGGATAGAATATTTGTATTCAATTAATTTTTTACTTGTTAAAACATGAATCAGAAAAGTTCATTATGCTTTGAGAAAATAGAACAATAAAAATATTTAAATACTATAGTAGTAAAATAGTATACGGCGAAAAAACTATATAATAGTACGAAAAATGAAAATTTTTTAAAGAAAGTTAATTAATATATACAGGTGAAATAAGAAATAATATTAAATTGTTTATAGATAATTCTATTACGAGCATATCCTAAAAATTATTTGACAATCAATTATCTCTAGAAAACTTTGATTCTGAAAACTCTGAGTTAGTTAAAATGATTGATGATTAAGTAAATCAATTTGTGGATAATTTTTATGTGCATAGTTATTAAATTAAAGGGGAAATTTCAATATGAATTATAAAAAGATTTTAATATATATATGCTTAATTGCTTTAATACTTTTAAGTAGTTGTACATTTAGCAATAAGGATACATTAAAACAAGTAAAATACAACGTCACACAAGGTGCTAATTTTAAGGATTTTGTTCAAGCTGGTAATGGTAGAATGGAATTTGAAAGCTTTTCAACTGAATCTATTAACTATTATTTTGAAGCATACAAATACACCGGGGAACAAAGATTAGAATTTATTAATAAAGTAGAAGTGCTTCGTGGTTATTTAGAAAATGAAGCTGAAGTATCATTTGATAAATCCTTATCTATCTATGTAAGTAAATATAATACTCTTCAAGGTACTAATGGTAAGCTATTTATAAGCGATTTAGCTGTAGATTCTAATGATTCTACAATTGCTTTTTTACAAGCACTATTTGGGGCAAATAGTAACTATGGATTGTGTTATGGTATTGCTATTTATATAAATGAGAAATTGTATAATGATACTTCTACAAGTAATGTATCTACTGTTGAATTAGGAAAATACTATTCAATAGATGAAAATATTATTCTAATGGATTTGACAATCCCAGTATTTAAAGATGTGTATTTCACTGAAGAACAAAACAATTATGTATATGAAACAGCGTATCATTTTACGAAAGATTTAATTGAAAGAAAAGGCTTTAAAGATACAATTAATCTATTAAATAATTCATCAAAGCTAGACATAAGCTTTGATGTTGAATATGCAAATGAAAAAAATACTTGGTTAAAAAGTATAGGGGCAACACAAATCTATGAAACTCCAGCAATTCCTTTAAGATATGAAATTGTTATGGGCAATAAAGCAAAAACTTATCCATATGTTGTAAATTCATTTTCAATTAATTCTTATTTTACTATTAAAGAGGATGAAATAAGGCGTGAAAAAATGGTAATGGACTATGCTTATATTAAGAATTACTTAGAAATGTATGAACATGATATTTCAGCATTAAAAAAATATTTAGAACCATATTTTGATACAAATAAAAAAGTAATAGATTGTTATTTTGGAGAAGATAAAGCGAATTTTTATGGTGGAAGTACAATTCAATATACAACTCCACTAAGTTCAGGTGTTCATGAGTATACGCATTACCTTGCCTATAATGATTTTTATGGCGATATAATAAAAGAAAGCGATAAAAAAAAGTTGGGTGACCCAAACGATGTCTTATATAGTAATGGTTACTGGATGCTTGAAGGGCTTGCTGAGTATTGTTCTGAGTATTTAGAAGAGAAAGATATATATAGAATGAAATCAGAGTATTATAATAAAAATATTAATCACTCTGTTAAGCGTTTATACAATAAAAATTTTGTTGATTCAAATAAGAATGAAAGTTATATAGAATTTTATCAAGAGCTTTATGCAATTATTGAAAGTAGATACAATACAGAAGATAAGCCTAGTATTGCACAAGTTTATAATAATCTTTATAAACTGGGCATAAAAAATGACCAATACGAAGGTATGGATTTAACTTATAAAGAAGCAAGCTCATTAATAAACTATTTAATTACCACTTATGGTGAGGATAAGTTCTTTCAATTATATAAGGAATACTCAAAATTAAAAGAAATATATGGTAAAACATATGAAGAACTGTTGAAAGAGTGGAAAAACAAACTTTTTAATAAATATAAATTTGAATATTTTATAGGACCAGAAGATAATAAAATTCCATTTTTTGGTATTGTTGAATCGGATATGAATTCTGAACATTCCTTTGTTGATATATTAGGCGGTCATACTTATGAATATGTGTATTGTGAAACAGAATTAAATAAAGATAATGAAGAAAATCAAAATCTAAATAATTCCGAGGGACTTGATTTAAAAGATAAAATAGCATTGATAAATATTGATTACATAACAAGTATAGATGTCTTATACAAACAATATAATAATATGTCTGAAGCAGGGGCAATAGGAGTTATAATATACATTTATAATCCTATGAATAAGAATATCGTTAGTTTGAAAGAAGCTGCAGCAAATCTTCCAACAATTTGCATAACTACAGAAGATGGAAAATATCTCAAAGAAGCTAAAGACAAAAGAATTACAATAAATAAAGACTTTTTTGGAATTATTGATAATAACCCAATATGTAATTGATAAACAAGGCATTTTTAATTAAATGCCTTTTCTTTTTTGTGCATAATTATTAAAAGTCATAAAAACACAAAATTGAATATAAGATATATTAAATACCATTTACACAGTTATATCAATAGTAAAAAACTATAGTTTTTATTTATTTTGCTAGTTTTAAATTGTCATAATTCAAATTATATATACATATAAATTAATTGTATATTATTATAGGGGGGATTATTATAACTGGTATAGATATATATGAGGATATTGCTAAAAGGACAAAAGGCGAGATATATTTGGGAGTTGTCGGACCTGTGAGAACTGGGAAGTCTACATTTATTAGAAGATTTTCTGAGATAATGATGTTGCCAAACATTGAGGATGAATATGTGCGTGAAAGAGCGAAAGATGAGATGCCTCAAAGTGGTACAGGGAAGACCATAACAACTACTGAGCCTAAATTTGTTCCGGGAAATGCAGTTAAGGTCACAATAAGGGATAATGTAAATACATATTTGAGGTTGATTGACTGTGTTGGCTATATGATACCAGGTGCCTTAGGACATATTGAAGACGAACACCCAAGATTTGTAAATACCCCTTGGAGTGATAAGCAAATACCATTTGTAGAGGCTGCGGAAATAGGAACAAGAAAGGTAATTAAAGAACATTCGACAATAGGAATTTTAGTTACAACAGATGGAAGTATAACTGATATAAACAGGGATAATTATATTATGGCTGAGGAAAGAGTTGTTAGAGAGCTAAAAGAAATTAACAAACCTTTTGTAATTGTTTTAAATACGACTAATCCACATAATGAAAACACTATTGAATTAGCTAAGCAATTAAAAGACAAATATGATGCTCCGGTACAGCTTGTTGATTGTATGAATTTAAAAGAAAGTGATGTCGATGATTTAATTGGCAAGGTGCTTTATGAGTTCCCTATTAGAGAAATTAATATTGATTTGCCAAGGTGGTTTGACGGTTTAAGCGTTGAACATCCTTTAAAAAGCAGCTTTATCAATACTTTGAGGGATGATATAGACAAGTGCTATAAAATTAGTGATTTTAATGCAGAAGAGGTTTTCGGGACTGGAAAGGAACTTATCCAAGAATTTTTTGTTAAGGGTATAGAGCTTGGAACTGGAAGCATCAATGTTAAGGTAGAGATTGACAATGCGCAATACTACAGAGTAATAAGTGATATCTCAGGAGTTGAGATAGATGGAGAGCATCAAATATTAAAGCTAATAGAGGAATTATCACAATCTAAGAAGGAATATGACAGAGTTGCCATAGCTGTAAATGAGGCAAGAACTAAGGGCTATGGATTTGTTAAACCTTGCATTGATGATATGGTAATTCAGACACCTGAATTATTTAAAGAGGGTGGACGTTTTGGAATAAAGATAAAGGCAAATTCACCATCGCTTCACATCATAAATGCAGATTTGAATACTGAATTATCACCAATTATTGGAAGCAAAACTCAGAGCGAGGACTTTATAAAATACATTATGAGTAGTAGCGACGACAACCCTGCCAATATATGGAATGCTGAAATATTTGGTAAAAGCTTATACAATTTAGTTGAGGAACAGCTAGAAGGAAAGCTAACGGCTATGCCTGAAAATGCAAGAAAGAAAATCAAGAGAACAATTGAAAAGATTGTTAATGATGGCAGTGGCAGTATAATATTTATTATAATTTAGTTTGCTAATTTTGTGTGCAAGGACAGTGCTGATGTGCTATTTGATAAAGAATTGATAAAATATGTAAATTTTTATCAATTCTTTTCTTGTTTATTTTTTAATATAAATCTTGCAAGATTATCAATGAATATGCTATAATAGGCTTAGTTTAGGCGAAGATGGTGTTTGAGATGTCAAAAAAAAGATTTCGTTTTAGAAATTTTCTTATAATTATAGTATTTTTGGGTGTCTTAGTGAATTTATTTCTTAGATATTACAATGACATTAGTGTGGATATTTTAGAGCTTGATGAATTAGAAGAAACTATTAATGTTAATGCTGTAGTTATAAAGGATGAAGTAGTTGTTAATTCTGATAGTTCTGGAAATGTTAATTATCACTACAATGAAGGACAAAAGGTCAATGGTGGGGCTAATTTAGCAGATGTTATAGGCTCAGAGAATAAAAAAGTCTTTTCTCCGAAATCAGGGTTTATTACTTATGTTTTTGATGGTCTTGAAGATAGCTTTAAATACAGTGAAGTTTCAAGTATAATGCCAAGTAGACTGCAAAACATTGAAGAAACTGTTGTAAATACTGCAAATACTAGTGTTGCTAATATTGGGGACAAGCTCCTAAAAGTAGTCAGTGATTTTGAGTACTATATGGTTTGTCTAGTAAATAATGTAGATATTGCAATGTACGAGGAAAATACATATATAAGAGTAAAATTTGAAGGTTTTGATAAAATAATATTTGGATATTTGGAAAAAATTAATTCTGGAAATGATGAATCCGTTTTAGTAATAAGATTTGACGATTTTTTCCACAAGGTGTATAATAAAAGAATAACCAAAATATCACTCATAAAAAATCTTTTTGAAGGTATAAAGGTTGATAAAAGAGCAGTTTTAGAAAAAGATGGAATTAAGGGTGTGTATATTAAAGACGTTAGCAATATTATAAAGTTTCTGCCTTTAGAGATAATAGGTGGCAATGAAAAATACTATATTGTTTCGCCTGGTGAAAGCATTGCGGATGGTGGCAGAGGAAGAATCACTATTAATGATAAAATATATTCAACAGTTAAAGTCTTTGACAAGCTTGTTTTAAAGCCTGATGATGTCTATGAGGGACAGATAGTTGATTAGTTTTGAAAGGATTGTAGTTTATGAATATAGAACAAAATATCGCAGATATATTAAAAAATATTGAAGAATCAGCTAAAAAGCTTGGTAAAAACTTAGAAGATATAACTGTGATAGCTGTTACAAAAACAGTTGACAGCAGTAGAGCTTTGCAAGCCTTTGAAGCTGGATTAAGCGATTTAGGTGAAAATAGAGTTCAAGAATTTGTCAATAAGCATGAAAATTTAAAAAATTATGATATAGATTGGCATATTATTGGACATTTGCAAAAAAATAAAGTAAAATATATAATAGGCAAGGTTAAACTTATACATTCTTTAGAGTCATTATCCTTGGCAGAGGAGATAGACAAACGCTCAAAGCAGCATGGTATTTTTACAGATGTTTTGGTAGAATTAAATATTGCTGAAGAAGAAAGTAAGTTTGGTATAAAAAAAGATAATTTAATTGATTTTTTAAAGTCTGTAGAAGAATTTGAAAATATTAGAATAGTGGGACTGATGACAGTCGCACCTTTTGCAGAGGATAAGGAAGAGATTAGGTGGGTGTTTAAAGAAATGAAACATTTATATGACACAATATCAAATATGAGCTTCAAAAACGTAGAAATGAAATTTTTGTCTATGGGTATGACAAATGACTATGATGTAGCTATAGAAGAAGGAGCAAATATTATACGAATAGGAACTGCTATATTTGGCAGTAGAAACATATAAGGTCTTTAATTAAATGCTAATAGAGGTTATTCTATATTAGTGGATTGAAAATAGATAAAAGAGCGAAACTTGTATCGCTCTACAAAAATATTTGAATTTTGGGAGGAAAAAGAGATGAGTTTTATGAATAAAATGAAAAACTTTATAGGCTTAAATGATGTTGAAGAAGATGAAGATTACGAAGAGGAAGTAGAAACAAGCGAATACAAGCAAGCAGAGCAGCCAAGACAAGTAAACAACAATCTTAACTCATATGGAAAGAAAGGCAATGTAATTAAAGTCCATTCAAATAGTGATATGAAGTTATTTATCTGTGAGCCTGAAAAATATGAAGATTGCACAAGAGCTGTTGATGAACTAAAGAACAGAAAAGCTGTTGTTTTAAATATTGAGAGCTTAGACTTAGAAGACCAAAGACAGATATTTGAATTTATAAAGGGAGCTGTTTATGCTTTAGAGGCTAGTATACAAAAAGTATCTAAAGGTATCTTTGTTATTGCTCCAGTAAACGTTCAGATAGATGGAAGAATGGGCGAAAAAGAAAAATTCGAAAGAAATTTATATTATAATAAATAGTTCGAAATTATTAGTTTTACATTATGAATTTTACAAAAATTTAAACTGTATAGCTTATATTTAGAATACAAATTTTTAGACTTAAATGAGGAAGATGGGAGTATAAATTAGTAATATATATGGCAAGACGATTAGTTTTATTTTTAGTAAATATTGTTCAATTTGCAGTATTAGCAAGAGTGGTATTATCATTTTTTCCAGACTTAAGATACAATAAATTTGTAGATATAGTATATAAAATAACTGACCCTATCATAAAACCGTGTCAAGAAATTTTATATAAAATTGGCCTAGGTAATACTATGTTTGATTTTTCACCTATACTTGCTTATTTTATCTTAAGGGTTATAGTTTATTTAGTTTTTTTAATTTTGTAATGAATAATAGATTTATGGTATGAAATGGTAAAAGTTTTAAAAGTTATATAGAAAGTAGTCGCCGTGTTTATGTATTTAAGTTTACTTTTTTAAGTGAATTTAGATGTTGTAACGCAATAGGTGTATAGCATAATTATGAAAGATTTTACAAAATATTATGATTTTATAGCTGATGAGGAGACAAGACTGTCAGTTAGAAAAGTTGCAGATAAGGCTCTATTAGTTTCGAAAAATTGTAGTCCTCTTTCTACGGATTTTGTTAATCAAAATGTGATTGATTATAGTATTCCTATCATTAATAATTTTGATATAAATTATAAACTTTTCCCAAACTATGAGCATAGCGAGAGGAAAAGTTTAATTTTATATCCATCCTTTGAGGATAATGTAGATGAAAGTGAGTTTATAACAGCGCTGAGGATAAACAATAAATCAAAATTTAAAGAGCTTGATCACAATAATTATTTAGGTTCTTTGATGAGCCTTGGTATAGAAAGAAGCAAGATTGGCGATATATATGTTCATGACAATTATGCAGATGTAATTTGTCATGCAGATTTAGCTGATACTATAATTTACAATTTAGAGCAAATTGGAAGAAACAAAATTGAGATTGAAAAAATAGATATTGGGAATGTATCATTTAAAGAGCCTGATTTTGTTCTTTTGACTATTAATGTTAGTTCGATGAGGTTGGATAATATTGTTAAGGCTTTAATAAATAAATCCCGTGATATAGGAACTGATTTGATTAAAGCAGGTGATGTTAAAGTCAATTTCATACCTGAAGAAAAAGCATCGTTATTACTTAAAAAAGGTGATTTAATATCAGTTAGAAGGTACGGGAGATTTCTAATATATAACGAAAACGGAAATACTAAAAGTGGTAAAATTAGATTAGAAATTAAATATTATACCAATGTCAATTCGAAGAATTGACATCATGCTGATTCAAAGAGCCAGAATAAAGTAAATTGAGGAATTAATAAGGTATAGGTGGTATTTACAATAATTTGATATAAGAGCGGCTTTGTTGATTTTTAAATGCAAATATTTAATATACAGGCGAAAGGATTATAAAAAATGAAAAACATTGGAATTATTGGTGCTATGGAAGAAGAAGTAGCAGCACTCATAAAACACTATGGCAGTACCCAAAAGACTAAATTTTTAGATTTTGAATTTAATATTTTAAAATATAAGGATAAAAAAATAGTTGTTGTAGTATCCGGTATAGGTAAAGTAAATTCTGCTATATGTACACAGCTCCTGATAGACAGATTTAATGTTGATTGTGTAGTTAATTCAGGGATAGCTGGTGCTATATCAGAAAAGCTTGATATTGCAGATATTGTTTTTTCAAGTGACTTGATTCAGCATGATGTAAATGCTGTTAATTTTGGATATAAAATAGGTCAAATACCTAGAATGGGTGATAATTATATATTTAAAGGAGATAAAAATCTTCTTGATAAAATGGAACAAATTGCTCAAAATAAGGATATTAAATATTTTGTGGGCAGGATTGTATCTGGTGATGAGTTTGTTTCAACAAATTCTAAAAAGCAGTGGCTAAAGGATAGCTTTGATGCAATGTGTACTGATATGGAAAGTGCTTCAATTGCTCATGTTTGCTTTTTGAATAAGATTCCATTTATGGCAATAAGATGTATATCTGACACAGCAGATGATAGGGCAAATATGGTATACAAAGAGTTCGAAGAAATAGCACTTAAAAAATGCTTTGCAATATCAAGTGCTTTAATAGAGGAGATATAAGTATGTATATTATATACGGATTAATAACCATTGCTTCGATAATATTAGACCAAATTACGAAATATTTAGCGGTCATAAACTTAAAGGATAAAGTTTCCTTTCATATTATTGGAGATTTCTTAAGATTTACATATGTTGAAAACAGAGGTGCGGCATTTGGTATGCTGCAAAATCAAAGATGGTTTTTTATAATTTCTACAACTGTATTGACAATTTTATTGATATACATGATTTGGTTTAATAAAAAGATTACTAATCCTGCAAAATTGGTTTTATCACTTGTATTTGGCGGAGCTATGGGAAACTTTATTGACAGATTGAGACTTGGATATGTTGTAGATTTTGCTGATGTTAGGTTTGGTAAATTCTATAATTTTCCAGTGTTTAATGTAGCGGACAGCTGTCTTGTTGTTGGTATCGGAATATTAATTTTATTGATTTTATTTAATAAGTTCGAGAAAGTTGAATAATGTTAGTATTTGGATTTAATTTGTTTTGATTGTTATTTAACATAAATGTTATATATTAGTATAAAAAGGAATGAAATTATTAATGAAAGAAATTAAATTGATTTCTGAAGAAAGAGATATAAGAATTGATACCTATATTTCATCAAAGCTTGAAGATTTATCAAGAAGTGCTGTTCAAAAATTGATAGAAGATGAAAATATTAAGGTAAACAATAAAATAGTAAATAAGAACTACAAAGTAAAATTAAATGATGAGATAAATATATTGATGCCCAAGCCACAGGTTTTGGATGTGATAGCAGAGGATATAGCACTTGATGTGGTATATGAGGATAATGATGTTGCGGTAATAAACAAAGCACAAGGTATGGTAGTTCATCCGGCGGCAGGTCATTATACAGGAACATTGGTAAATGCACTTATGAGTAAACTAGATGATTTGTCATCAATAAATGGAGTTTTAAGGCCTGGAATTGTTCATAGATTAGATAAAAATACTTCAGGTCTTTTAATTATTGCTAAAAATGACTATTCTCATAATTATTTATCGGAGTGTTTAAAAGAACATTCGATAAATAGAATATATTATGCCTTGGTAGAGGGTGTAGTTAAAAATGATAGTGGCGTAATAAATGCACCGCTCGGGAGAAGCGAAAAGGACAGAAAAAAAAGATGTGTAACAACTAAAAACAGCAAGGAAGCTATAACTAATTATGAGGTTATAAAAAGATATAGAGCATATAGCTTGGTAAAGCTAAAATTAGAAACAGGCAGAACACATCAAATTCGTGTACACATGAAGTATATAGGACATCCAGTAGTTGGGGATGAGGTGTATGGCAAGGAAGATAAAAAATTCGGACTGAAAGGACAGCTTCTACATTCAAAATCAATTGGCTTTGTACACCCAACGACAAAGGAGTACATGGAATTTGATTCTGAATTGCCGAATTATTTTGTAGATGTTTTAGAGAAATTAGAAGAAAGGAATACCTATAAATGAAAATTAAAGCCTTAATAATGGATGAGCAAGCTATAAAAAGAGCTATAACAAGAATAACGCACGAGATAATCGAAAAAAATAAAGGTGCTGGAAAATTGGTAATTGTCGGTATAAAAACACGTGGTTGGCCTTTAGCACTCAAAATTAAAGAGTCTATCATGAATATCGAAAATGTAGATGTTCCTGCATTTCCACTTGATATAACTTTTTATAGAGATGATTATGAAAAGGACTATGAAGAACCAAAATCAGTAGAAAAATTCAATTTTGACATTAAGGATAAATCAGTTATTTTAGTGGATGATGTATTATACACTGGAAGAACTGTGAGAGCGGCACTTGATGCCATAGTCGATAATGGCAGACCAAACAATGTACAGCTTGCAGTGTTGATAGATAGGGGACACAGAGAATTACCAATTCGTGCAGATTTCATTGGCAAGAATGTTCCAACAAGCAGAGATGAGAGAGTAAAGGTATATCTTGAAGAATTAGATGGTAAATGTCAGGTTGTTATTGGAGAACCAACGAGTTAGGCGTTTAACAAAAACAGCTTTTATCTTAAATTAAATGAAAAACTATATACTTTAGAACAGATTTGAAATAACCAAAAAAATGAAATCTGTTCTTTTTTTATAAAAAACAAAATTATTGAGAGTATACAGTAAAGAAAGAATGAGTAGTTTTATTTTAAATGTTTTTAAATTTTTATATTGACGCCAAACAAAAAGTATGATATAATGCAAAATAGCAGAGAACATCCAACATAATACAATAAAATATTAAAATGGAGGTATTCACAATGATGACCAGTATGTTGAAACTTAATCTTAGTAATGGCATTGTAATTGAAACGAATACTCTAATGGTTGGTTTAGTAGCGTTTTTAATGCTTTATTCTTTAAGCATTATCAGATACGCTATTAAAATGAATTTCTGCATTAAAGTTAACTTTTTGACACTTGAGAGTCCAAGGGGTTCAAGTGCTCAGGTTAATTATTACGACACGATGTTAAAGTACAAAGATAAAATGTCGGCGATAGCTCCCATTATATCGTTGAAACCAAGAAATATTTTAGAATGGGTTATGATATTTTTTAAAAAATCTAAGTAAGTATTAATCTAGGAGGAGCATGTTGAGTTTAGCTAAAAGTACAATAGGATAGTCGAGATTAAATTGTTAATAATATTTAATCTCGACTATCTTATTTTTTGCTTTTATTTCTTAAATATAAATAATGCAGGGAGTGTTTTTAATGGTGGAACAATCTAATTCCTGTAAATGCCATAACCATATCGTATTTGTTACAGCAATCTATAACAGCGTCATCTCTAACTGAACCACCCGGCTGTGCTATATATTTTACACCGCTTTTTTGCGCTCTTTCGATATTGTCGCTAAATGGAAAGAATGCGTCAGAGCCAA
>JAEWJT010000010.1 GCA_023386345.1 Bacillota bacterium | reverse complement strand
AATCCAGCTTTGCTTCTTTTGGAAGCTCTTTGTTGTTAGTCACAATATTATTTAATAATTCTTCATTTATTTTAAGCTCATTTCTGCCTTGTTCAAAGCTTATCCCAAATACATCCTTATGCTCTATAGGATTAGGAACATAGCTTGAGTCTATTTCTATAACATTGTACTTTCCGCCTTTTTTTGATTGTAATATTTCAAGAGCCTTTAAAGTGTAGCCAGGTGCTATAACTTCGTCAGAAACCTCTTTAATATCATATTTACTTTTATCTAAATTTGGATTTACAGTTAATTCCATATTTTACTAAATAATTATAAAAATAGAAAATTTACTTGACAGGCAATATATACATATATATACTATTAGTAGTGGATATGATTTTAATTTGTTTAGGAAATCGTTAGATTTCTCATTGACATCCGGGGGCTTAATTATTTATTAATTATGAGAGACACAATTAAATTGTGAAAAGTTCAAGGAGGAACGTATGAAAACTAAAAAATCTAAAATTGTAGCAATATTGCTACTCGCAACTTTTATATTAACAATAAATTTATCTGGTGATTATGTATATGCTGATACAATCTCATCTACTTGTATACATGATTATTACTATTTTAGAGGCGGAGTTCATTATTATAATAATGGACATAGTGAGCATTTTGTTAGTAAAGACGTCGAATATAGGTGTTCCAAATGTGGAAAACTTTTAGAAGACTATTCTCAATGGTATGAACCACACTCTTTAAATGAAAAAGATTGGCATAGTGGAACTAAACACTACTATGAAAGTAAGTGCATTTATTGTACATATACTCATGCTATATCATGGACATGTTCTGGACCACCTTGTGTTACTCCTAATAGATTGAATTTATCAAAAGATTAAAAAGCGGAAAATTATATCCGCTTAAATTTGACATTTCTATGAGTAAATATAATATTAAAAAAAGGAGTAAAGATGAGAAAAAGATTTATTTATTTAATAACTATAATAATAATTTCTTTGATGTTTACATCTTGTGGGATAGGAAACAGTAAAAGCAATGATACAATACAATTATGGTCTTATTTTAACTCTCCCGGCAATTTGCAAAGTAAAAGTATACTAATCATTATAGATAGTGTTAAAATCTTTTGTGAAGAAAATAATATACCTATAGAGATTAATACTTATACATCAGATACATTAAGCTTAGAGGATTATAAAATAAAAAGAAATATAGCTGCGGCTAGGGGCAATATGATTACTATTGATGATATCAGCAATATAAGAGATTTGATGAAAAAACATGCTGATTATACAAGGTTAGAAAATTATGATAAGCTAATAGATATATATAAGGGTGAATTTTGCATACCTTTAGCTATCAAAGAAAGTATAGACAGTGTTGATTATGAATTGATGAAATTTTATAACTTATCTTCAAATAAGCAATTTATTACATATCGTGAGCTTTTAGATATTAAGCAAAATATGAAGAAAAAAGGAGCTGAATTTGAACTTAATCGTCATGAAATTTTAGAAGTAATAAATTATTATTTGTATTCTAATGAGCTTTTGTTTTTAAATGAAAACAGTGAAATCTTAAAAGATGATATTAATTTAAAGAAAAAGTTAAAGAAAACTGTATTAGATGTATGTAATGATATAACACAATATTATGATAGTAATTTAGAACTTAGTAATGATACCAGTAAATTGACAAATAGTATAGATAATAGAAGTGGAATTTCTTTTGAATATAATCATTCAAATAAAGCGTTTTTACATCCGATTGAAGCTTATATGAAAACATCTATAGATAATAAAATTTTTTTTATTAATCCAAAGAGTAATACATATAGTCCAAGTTTTTTTATGTATAAAAAAATAACAAATGACAAAATTTATGATTTGGCAAATTATATTGTTAGCGAAGAAACCTCTCTGATGATAATTAAAGATGCAATTTATTCACCGGCATTTAAGGGAGAAAAAACAAAGGATTTTTTTAAGATAAATGAGAAAAATGAGTATATTGGTGACGAAGAAAATGAGGAAACAAAGGAAATTATAAATACTAGACTTGATATACTTTTAAATGATAGAGAGGAGTCGAAAGAATTAGCAAATAAATTTTTTTGCAATAAAGATTATATAATTAACTTTAATATGATTTCTTTAAATTTAATTTATGATATAGCTAATCAACTATCTGGAGGTAAGCTATCATTAGAAAACTTTGACTCAAACGATAAAGAAATAAATAAAATGCTTGATGAAAAAATAAATGAATTTGTATTTAATTTTAAAATGCAAAACCAATAATAAATTCTTAGATAATTACAATAGACTAAACTATCTTAAGTGAAATGCACCACCAAAAGTTAGATGATAAAGTTTAACTTCTGGTGGTGCATTTTTTAATGATGAAATAATCTAATTCCTGTAAATGCCATAACCATATCATATTTGTTACAGCAATCTATAACAGCGTCATCTCTAACTGAACCACCCGGCTGTGCTATATATTTTACACCGCTTTTTTGCGCTCTTTCGATATTGTCGCTAAATGGAAAGAATGCGTCAGAGCCAA
>JAEWJT010000005.1 GCA_023386345.1 Bacillota bacterium | reverse complement strand
CAATGATATCTGGTGATAATAGCAAAGAGGACACACCTGTTCCCATCCCGAACACAGAAGTTAAGCTCTTTAGCGCTGATGATACTTGGTGGGCGACTGCCTGGAAAAGTAAGACATCGCCAGATATCTTTTTTTTATTATGTAAGGAAACGATATCCTAAAATCTATTATATTAAAAATGATTATATTGTATTTTATAAAATCATAAAATATAGATATGTATAATTGCTAAGCAGATTTACATAGATTTGTTGAGTAAGTTAATTTAAAAAGTTATTTTAATTCTTTATAAAAGAAAGGGGATCTACTTAATGAACATAAAAGAAAGAATAGATGAAATCTTTGACGAATTAGTTGAAACAAGGAGATATTTTCACTCTCATCCTGAACTAAGTGAACAAGAGTTTTTAACATCAGAAAAAATATGCAATATTTTAAAACAGTTAAATATTGAATACACCAAATCAGCAAAAACTGGAGTAGTAGGTATAATAAAAGGCAAAGGCAATGGAAAAACAGTAGCTGCTAGAGCTGATATTGATGCTTTGCCTATAGTTGAAAAAAATGAAAATACATATAAATCAAAAAATATTGGTGTTATGCACGCATGCGGTCATGATGTTCACACAACGGTTTTAATTGGTGTTGCTAAGATATTAAAGGAAATGGAAGCTGAGCTTCAAGGAAATGTAAAATTATTCTTTCAGCCAGCAGAAGAAACTATTGGTGGAGCAAAAAGAATGGTAGAAGAAAACTGCCTAAAAAATCCAGATGTCGATTATGTAATTGGTTTACACGTTCAACCATACTTAGATGCAGGAAAAATTGAACTTAAATATGGGAAATTAAATGCTCAAACTGATGAATTAAAAATAATAATCAATGGCAAAGCGGGTCACGGTGCATATCCTGAAAGCAGTGTAGATGCGATAGTAATAGCTGCAAATGTAGTAAGTGCTTTACAAAGCTTAGTAAGTAGAAATATTTCACCATTAAATAGCGTAGTTTTATCTTTTGGAGAGATAAAAGGTGGAACAAAGAGTAATATTATCTGCGATAGCGTTGAATTAAAGGGGATATTAAGAACACTTGATGCTCAGACAAGAGAATATGCTATCAAGAGAATAGAGGATATTACAGAAAATATTACTAAAGCTTATGGCGGAAGCTGTTTAGTTGAAATAAAAAGTGGGTATAAGTATCTCGTAAATAATAATGATATTGTAGATGTAGTTTATGAAACTGCAAAGAATAACATTGGAGAAGAAAACATACAATTCAAAGAAATGGCAAGTATGTATGGAGAAGATTTTTCTTATTTTATGAATGAGACTGTTAAAGGATGTTTTTATCATCTTGGTTGTGGGAACCAAGAAAAAGGAATAAACTCACCACTTCATAGCGATAACTTTGATGTTGATGAGAACTGCATTAAGACAGGAGTTTTAGTTCAAGTTAATAGCATATTGGAATTATTGAAATTTTAAGCATGATTAACAATTGGGGGATTGATAATGTGGAATTCACTAAAATTCAAGGTACAGGCAATGATTTTATAATCATTGACAATAGAAAGTATTTCTTAACAATAGAAGAGATTTCTGTTCTAGCAAAAAATATTTGTAGAAGAAAATATTCCATAGGTGCTGATGGTCTTATATCTATTGAATATCCAAGTGACAATGCTGATTTTAAAATGAACTTTTTTAACTCAGATGGAAGCATGGCAGAAATGTGTGGAAATGGAGCGAGATGTGCTGCTCGCTATGTCTATGAAAACAAAAAATCAAGTGACTTGAAAAAAAATCAAAATGAATTACAAACAATCTCAAATGCTTCACAGACAAATTATTGTGAAAAAATGCTCATAGAAGCTGGCTCAGGTATTGTACCTGCTTGGCGAATTGATAGAAGAAAATACAAAATAAGCTTGAATAATCCAACGCTTATTAGTTTAGAAAATAAAATAAATATTGATGGAACAGAAATTAATTACTCATATGTTGAGCTTGGAAACCCTGGACTACCTCATGTTGCTATAAAATATAAAAATTTGATTAATATAAAAAATTGTGATATATTAGACATAGCTCGAAAAATAAGAGAAAATAAAATTTTTAATAAAGGTAGTAACGTATCTTTTTATGATATAATTGATTATAGTAAACTCCCTATGAACAATACAAGATATGAGCAAGATACTGTAATAATAAGAACATATGAAAGAGGAGTTGAAAACTTCACCTTGGCATGTGGGACTGCTGCTGGAGCTGTAGCAACAGTTATAACACTAAAAAATGAAATTTGCCAAAATAACATAAGGCTTATATCAGAAGGTGGAGAATTAAATGTTGAAATAAACAAGACCGATGAAAATACTATTAAAGACATATTTTTAATTGGAGATACTAATATAGTAGCAATTGGTAAAATAATAGATGAAAATTTAGAGGAAAAAACATGGATAAAATAAGACTTGCTGCAGTTTGTGCCTTTGGCTTGGAAGCTGTGGTAAAAAGAGAATTACAGGAATTAGGATATGAAAATTTAGAAACAGATAATGGCTGGATTTATTTTGATGCAGAACTAAAGGATATTGCAATAACAAATGTTAATTTAAGAAGTGCTGAAAGAGTTATGCTTGTACTTGGGCAGTTTGAAGCATTGAGCTTTGAAGAGCTTTTTAATAGAACCTACGAATTGCCTTGGGAAGAATGGATAAGCATTGACGGTAAATTTACCGTAAAAGGAAAATCAGTTAAATCAAAGCTTTTTAGCGTTCCTGATTGCCAATCAATAGTGAAAAAGGCTGTAGTTAAGAAATTATCTGAGGAATATGATGTAGAATGGTTTTCTGAGAGTGGTGCAGAATTTACTATTTTAGTTTCTATTCATAAGGATATAGCAACAATCTCAATGGATACAACTGGCTCAAGAGAGGGCTTATTTAAACGTGGATATAGAGAGAACTCAGCTGCAGCACCATTAAAGGAAACAATGGCAGCAGCGCTAATACAGCTAAGTTTTTGGAATAAAGATAGGATATTGCTGGACCCTATGTGTGGTTCAGGAACTATCCCAATAGAAGCTGCTTTAATAGGACGAAATATTGCTCCTGGGCTTAATCGAAGCTTTGCTTCTGAAGGCTGGAAAAAGGTTAAAGCTGAATACTTTAAAGATGCTAAAATAGAAGCTCGTAAAAAAATAGATTTGGACTCTAATATAAAAATATATGGATATGATATAAACAGAAAAGCAATAGCAATTGCAAAACAAAATGCTATTGAAGCTGGTGTTGATGATTGTATAGAATTTGAAGTTAAGGATATAACTTCATTTACAAAAACACCTTTTGACTATGGCATATTGATAACTAATCCTCCATATGGTGAAAGAATAGGAAACGAAGCTGATATAGAGGAGATACATAAAACTATTGGCAGAGTTTTCGGAAATAATCCGTCATGGTCTAATTATATAATTACATCAGAAGAAGAATTTGAAAAGCATTACGGAAAAAAATGTGATAAAAAAAGAAAATTATTTAATGGTGACATTAAAGTTAATTTTTATCAATATTTTGGAAGAAGACCTGAATAGTTTTTAATAGGTTATTTATAGCTTGTTTTATAACTTTTAAGATAACTTAGAAAAGTACTTTGCTTTAGTTCTATATTTATGATATAATGATATATGTAGAATTAAAGCAAAGCCTAAGAATGAAACTAGTTAGTATATTGTAAAAGGAATGTAATATGGTATGACTTTTTCTTCAAGATGTAAGGATGAAATATCAAGATTTAATTTAGAAAAAAAATGCTGTGTAATTGCTGAATTAGCAGCATTAATTAGAACTACTGGATATATTTCTATTAAAGGTTATAACAAATTTGAAGTAGAATTTGTTATGGAAAATGCTGTTGTTATTAGAAGAATTTTTAAAATGATAAAATATTTATACAATGTCAACAGTGAAATCACAGTAAAAAAAACTAATAGACTTAAAAAAAATAATAACTATGGTATAAAAGTTAATGAGGATATTGCAATTAAATTATTGATAGATACAAAATTAAGTAAAGACTCTGAAATTAATATATTAAAATTTAATTATGGTGTACCTAAATCCTTAGTTGATGATACTTGCTGTAAGAGAGCGTATATTAGAGGAGCTTTTTTAGGATGTGGCTCAATAAGCGATCCTGAAAAATCATATCATGTCGAATTTATAAATAGCCGGCAAAAGCATTGCCGTGATTTGGAATTATTGATGAATGATTATGATTTAGGAGTTAAAAGCATTAAAAGAAAAGAATTTTACATAAGCTATTTAAAGGATAGCGAAAAAATTGTTGATCTTTTAAATATTATGAGTGCTTATAACTCTTTGCTGAATATAGAAAACATTAGAGCTATAAAGGAAACAAGAAATAATATTAATAGAGTAGTAAACTGTGAAACCGCTAACCTTAGTAAAATTGTGGATACGTCAGTAAGACAGAAGAACAGTATTAATTTATTGCAGAAGTACAATATTATTGATAAACTTCCAAAAGGACTTAGAGAATTAGCATATCTAAGACTTGAAAATGAAGAGGCTAGCTTAAAGGAATTAGGTGAGATGTTAAGTCCACCATTAGGAAAATCCGGAGTAAATCATAGGTTAAAAAAAATAGAAAAAATTGCAGATGAAATATTAATGAAGGAGGTAAGTCATGCAATCCCAAACTATAAAGATAAATAATAGAATAGGCTTACATGCAAGACCAGCAGCTATATTTGTGAAAAAATCAAGAGACTTTGAAAGTGAAATAATACTTCAAAAAGGTACACAGGAAGCGAATGGAAAAAGCATCATTGGAATTATGGCACTAGGAGCTCATCATGGAGATGAAATAACTATTGTTGCAAAAGGACTTGATGAAGATGTTGCTGTTGTTGAATTAGCAAATTTATTAGCATCGATAAATGAAGAAGAATAAAAAAATAAAAAGGTATCTATGTGAATGAAATCAATCACATCTAGATACCTTTTTTATAGAGCGAAACTTGGTTCGCTTTTTATACATCCTCGGGATTTATATACAAAGGTCTGACAATTGCTTTTTTCATATCTTTTCCTTCAATAAAATTCTCTATTGGATTTCCATTTACAGTAAATTTTACACTTTTTACTCCATCAATGCTTGTAAAGGAGTAAACTAAAGCATCAATCATGAATTTTCTTTTATTTTGATCTGCATCAAATGCTTTAATCAAGGCATCATTAAAATCTAAAATTAAACTATCATTATCAAGCTTAGCATCATTTAAAGTCAAATCATTTGGTATTGGCTGCTTAGCATTAACAGGAATCTCCGATTTATACAGCTCAAGCATTTTTTGCGATTTTGTTTTTATATCTGCATTTAGATCAAAATTAGCAAGCTCATGCTCGATTAGATAAAGCCTTTGGTCAACCTTATATCCATAATATAAGGTAGGATTTTTAGTGATTAATATATTATCCTTTATTGACAATTCATGAAAATAGCTTTCAGGAGTCTTTCTGTCAACAGTAAATTTTATATAATCCAATTTATAATATCTGCTTAAGTAAAACATAGATTTAACAAATGAATTATATGCAGTTGTACCAGCAGCACTTCCGCTATTATAGAAAGTGTTATCAGCCGGCAAATCAATGGAAATAGATCTATCGCTTTCTCTATAGAAGCATTGATTTACAGCATCGATTGTTTTGCTTAAAGATTGGCTCTTAGGACCTTGCTGAAGCTCATATATTACTTGTTTGTTTACAGATAGATTTTGAGTAGAAAATCTTGAAACAGGTATTAGAGTATTTAATTCTTTATCAGAAAAATATAGAACAAGTCCGGTAGAACCTTTGATAGGAACAGTATTTGTAGCTTCATAATAAGTAAAGCCAGTATCATATTCAATAAAAACTTCAACAGAATTTTTATCACCGCTTTGTATAATGTTAGACTTTAATATTATTTTGTATCTGCCATCACCTAAACCTAATTTTTCTTGACTTACATTGATAGTTGTTTTCAGTGGAGTAGTAGGGCTTATTATATAACTGCTGTCATTGATTGATATAGAAGTATTCTCTAAATTAGTTACATTTGATTTAATCAATTCATCACCACGATAAATATCAGCTGTAACAATATCTTTTGGCAATTTTTTTAACTCAACTTCTAAATTTGTCAAATGTGAAATAACAATATTGTCGGGATTAGTAAATGTATTCTCGCCATCCAAGGAAAGTGAAAGCTGAGCCTTATCTTTCGCAGGCTCTTCATCAATAACAATGGTATTCTTATAATCTACCGGAGATAAAGTAAATAAAAATGACGAGGAAAAAAATCCAATTAAAAAAATCAAAATAATATTATATAAAGTTTTCATAGGGTACTCCACTAAATTTTTTATGTGCTTTGGCACATTATAGTTATATATGTTTAAGTATATACCAAAACTAAAAAAAAATAAATAAAAAAATAAAAAAATATTGTTAAATATTGTTTTTGTATAGTATAATTTATGAATATTAAACTATGCTTAATAATTGAGGGTTTAAATTATAAAGTTTTTTGTATAATATACTTAAGTTTTGCAAATGGATAAATTTAAAGTCATAGCTTAGAGGTGAATGTTATGGAAAATATCACAGAAATAAACAAATTATATAGTCATATCTTATCTAATCTATTAAAAAAAGAAGTTTTAGAAAAGATAGAAATAAATGAAGAAGATATGCAAATTCTCTTATCTAATGCAAAGTTTTTGGATAAGATAGTTTCGGATGTCAAAAATGAACGACATAGCTGCTTGGATGTTTATAATATGACAATAAATATTTTAAAGGAAGTTTGCAATGAACTGCCTGAGGATTGGATGAACTATGTATATGAGTATATATTGGATAAATCATTTCCAAATGCTGTAACTATAAAGCTTGAAGAAAAATATGAAAAAGCTGCTTTATTATATTTGAATTTTTTAAAGGCAGTATTTGAGTACGATGAAATAGCTTATGGGTTTGATAGATTTTCTACATTTCAATTCTTGACAGAAGAAGAACTAGAAGCTTGCAATTATCCAGATGAATATAATCTATTTATGCACGAATTTAATGAAAGATATATATACCAGCTGATGAGACTTAGCAAGGAAATTACAGAGCATAATACAATTGATCATATTGCCGGAGTTCATTATACTTCTATGTACGTAGCAAGGCAGTTGAATAAAATTGGTGTGCCTGTTAATATAAGTATAGTATCGGCAGCGGCAATTGGTCATGACATAGGAAAATACGGATGCAGAAAATCTGAACAGCATAGGGTAGCATACTTGCACTATTATTATACCGACCAGTGGTTCAAAAAAATTGATACACCTATAATAGCACATATAGCGATCAATCATTCAACTTGGGACTTAGAGCTTGAAAATTTGCCTGTTGAAGAATTGATATTGATTTATGCTGATTTTAGAGTTAAAAACAAGTTTAATAACGGAAAGCTTGAAATGGATATTTTTACACTTGATGACTCTTTCAACATAATCCTTGATAAGCTTGATAATGTTGATGCTGCAAAGGAAAAAAGATATAAAAAGGTTTATAATAAGCTTAAGGATTTTGAAAATTATATGCACAGCTTGGGCATAAATACGGATTTTACTTGTTGTGCTCCCGCAAATGTCAATCAAAAAGATTTTTCATTGGCTCAGGGTAAGGAAATAATTGATAATCTTAAATTTATTGCAATAAAGCACAATATATCTCTTATGAACAAGCTAAGTCATGATGTATCTCTTTCAAGCATGATAGAGGCTGCCAGAAGTGAGTCTGACTGGAATAGTATAAGATATTATTTGAATATTTTTGAAGAATACAGTACATATTTAACACAAGGACAAAAGCTGCTAACTCTTAACTTTTTGTATGAGCTTTTCATTAACAGGCAAAGTGACATAAGAAGAATCAGTGCTCAATTATTGGGAAAGATTATTACAAGCTTCGACGAGGAATACAGAAAAGAAATTCCTGAGGACGCATTATTAGCGGTTGGAGATATAAACAGTCTAAATTTATGGGATAAATATCTTGGTATGATTATTAGCCCTGATCATAAAAATACATTGGAGCAGAAACAATGGATAAGTGGAACTTTGGATACATTTTTGTGGTCTTTATTTCAAAATTGTAATGAGAACAATAAAAAGGAATATGTTCAGGTTTTGATGAAATACTATCAAAATGAAGAATTGACGTCATTTGAATTGATTCAGGCAGGGATGTTCATACCGATAGGCGTTTGTTCAGATGATAATATTAAGGTGCTGTTGAGTTTCGCTTTAAAAAACGCAGAAAGTGATGATAAATCGGTAGTGCTGGCGGCATTTATTTTAATTGAACATATTTTAAAAGCAGCAAAAAATAATATTGATTTAACAAATGTTGTTAGATTAATTAAAGCTGTTGATGAAAATGATAAATATCTTATTAATTTTGTAAAGCTTAGAATTATCAATTTATTAGTGATAGAGCCAGAATATAAAGACATATATGAAGATTTAACTAAAATAGGAAAAAGCAAAATCCAAGGCATCTTTTTAGATAATCTAAAGACTGCGACACACTGGATTATAAAAAGAGTGAGTATAGATTTTATATCATATAATGCTCCAAAACTAGATATGGTTTCCTTACTTCAGGCCGCGACGCATTTTGCAAATCTAGTAAAAGTAAGTGCAAATTCAACAGTTAGATATAAAGCAGGTGGAGCACTTTTAAAAATAGCTAAGCTGCTTCCAAATGAGCACGTCAATGAAATATCGATTGAGCTTCTGAAAGGATTAGAAATAGACTCATTTGAGTTTTCAAAATATATACCGGAATATTTAGGTCAGCTTGTGTTGCTGTTAAATCCTGCAGAGTTAAATGAAATTATAGATGAGATTCAAAAGATATTTAGTGTAAGCAACAGGGCAACAAGCTGTTTATGCCTTGATACCGTAGGAGTTATTATAAATCATTACGAAAAATATAAATATTTGTTTAATGAAGAAGAATCAATTTATAACAAAAGATTGGTAAAGCTATTGGGAATTATATTCAGCGGTTTAGCCAGCTTTGATGAGCAAATTAAACAGGAAGCGTTTTTAGTTATAGGCAAGGATTTGTTTGGCTCTAAGAACTTAAAAACAGAGCAAAAAAGTCAAATATTTAACATTATAAGTAAAAAGCTTTTGACACTTATACCTAGTGACAAGGAGTCAACTGATGTTTCCTTTTATCACAATGCGGCATCATTAAATCATATATATAGATTTATAAGCGACTATATTCTTGAGAATGGAAGCTTTGAATTTAAAAATATTAGCAAGGTGGCGTTTTTCCCTGGAACATTTGATCCGTTTTCGCTGAGCCACAAGGGTATAGCACAAGAGATACGCAATCTCGGATATGAAGTTTATTTGGCGGTCGATGAATTTTCATGGTCTAAAAGAACACAGCCAATATTAATAAGAAGACAGATAGCAAGTATGTCCATAGCTGATGAATTTGGTATGTATCTTTTTCCTGATGATATTTCTGTTAATATTTCTAATTCAAATGACTTGTATAATTTAAAGAATGTTTTCTCAGGAAAAGATGTTTTTATTGTTGTGGGAAGTGATGTAATAGATAATGCCTCAGCATACAAAAGTAAGCCTGATTCAAATTCTATACATAATTTCAATCATATAGTATTTAGCCGACAAAGCAGAGAGGAAGGTGAATCGGATAGTCACAATGAAAGTGACTCAAACTTGGGAAAAATTAATGCTGAGCTTGTAAGACTTTCATTACCTGTTTATCTTGAGGATATCAGTTCTACTCAAATAAGAGATAATATTGATGATAACAGAGATATCTCATATTTAATAGACGCATCTGCTCAAAACTTTATATACGAAAAAAGTCTTTATCTGAGAGAGCCTCAGTACAAAAGCATTATAAAAACTAAATCGCTAGGTTTTTATTTTGATGAAGCTTTGGATGAAGATATTAAAATTTTAATAAGCGAAAATATAGATACTGATAAAGTGAATATTGATGAACTATTTTCAAAGCCTATAAAGGTATTAAAAATTGTTAATGAAGATGACAATAAAATTATTGGTTTTTCAATGTTTCATAGTCTAAGCACATCTCTTTTATATGATGAGTTTGGAAGCATAAGGCTTGCTAATTATGTCAGAGAGCATACTGCCGGCAATATCGTGGTGATTGACGGACTGTATATTGAAGAAGACTGTCAAATTAATGATATTATTCAGATTATTTTGACAGAGACCTTTGCACATTGTTTGGAAAATGACTTCACATATGTTTTATTTCACAATACTTTAAAGGTCAAAGATGAACAAAGCATATATGATACTCTTGAGCTGCAAGGCTTTTCAGATTTATATAATGATAATAATAAAGGATATGTCTATGGGGTTGATATGAAGTTCCCATTAGCCTTAGTACTAGATGTAGAGAGCTTTATAAAAGAGCCTCTAAGCAGTAATGAAAAGGTCATAGAGATTGTGCGAGAGTCCAGAAAAAAACTCCAAAAAGCATTGTTGCAGCTATATCCTAATAGTCTGCTTTTAACCTTTGATAATGAAATAATACAGCATAAGGTGGTAAAAAAAATCTGTGAAATTAACTCTGTTCCAAATAAAATTCTAAAAAAACGAATTTTGGGCGAGTATATGTGTGTGCCTTTTGGGGCAACTCTAAATGGTAGAGTAGTACCTAACACAGTCACCAAATCAATCCATACAGATAAAATTTTTAATGCAGATATCAGTAATTTTACTATAGCTGAATATCCATTCTATTCACCATTATTAAATCAGGTTAAGACAATAAAATCGTTTAACAGACCTGTTATTTTGGTTGATGATATCCTTAATAAGGGATATAGAATGAAGGTAATTGATCCAATGTTTAAAAGCAACGATATAAGAGTTGAAAAAACAATTGTGGGTATACTATCTTCAAAGGGAAAAGATTTAATGACAATGCAAAACAGGGAAATAGACAGTGCATATTTTATTCCTAATTTAAAGCTATGGTTTAATGAAAATTTGTTGTATCCTTTTATAGGCGGAGATACAGTAGGATATGGGGAAGAACCTATTCTTAATCTCATACCGTCGATAAACCTCATTTTGCCTTATGTTGAGCCTAAATTTATTAGAGGTGCAGACTATAACAGCATATTTGAGTTATCCATGACCTGCCTTGAAAATGCAAAAAATATAATGCAAACCTTAGAGATAGAATATCAACGAATCTATGAGAGAAAATTAACACTAAAAAGACTTAGTGAGGTGATGATTTCACCAAGAGTTCCTGATAGGGGAAAGGATATATCATACGATTTAAACGTTGAGCCATCAAGATATATAGAAAATGATATAAATTTATTAATGAGATTAAAAAAATCCAAGTAAGAGAGGTGCTATATGCAGTTTTATGTATTTAACAACAATTATTTGTGTTCCTTAAGAGATGAATACAACTACAACAAGGTTGAAGAGCAAGAGGCTATGCAAAATGCTGAGCATCTGTTTTTCTTAGTAAAATTAGATGAAAATAATTCTAAAAAAACATATTCCATTTCCTCAGTTGAAGATTTTTTTATAGAAAAAGAGGATTTATCAGTTTTGTGCAAGCAAGATGTCAATACTGACAGAGGTTTTTACGAGCTTTTGCTAAATAAAAAGAAAATAAAGGCTGTTAACACATCCTACAAAAACTATGAAGAATGTTTTAATATAGATACTAAAAAAAGATATAAAATAAATGTGTTTGCACTTGGTGATGTGGGAAGCACCTTGCTGATGGGATTAAGACTTTTAGGTAAAAACAGCATTGGGGAAATAGGAATTTATGATATTAATGAATCGGTTGCAAATAGATGGTTCTATGAGATAAATCAAATTACAGACCCATTTAATTATGATGATTATCCAAAGGTGAGAATTATTGATAAGGATAGTTTGTTTGACTGTGACATGTTTGTTTTTTGCGCCTCATTGGGCATACCTTCCGTTGGTAGTGATGTTAAGGACGTAAGAATGGAACAATTTAAAAGGAATAAGGATCTTGTAAGGGAATATGCGGTATTAGCCGAGCAAAGACAGTTCAAAGGCATTTTTGCAGTTGTTTCAGATCCGGTTGATCCACTTTGCAGAGTTGTTTATGAAAACAGCAATTTAGCCCCTGAAAGGATAAAAGGATATGGCTTAGGGGTTATGAATGCCAGAGCATTATTTTATGCAGATATGCACGAAAGATTTAATCAGTACAAAAAACACGGGAGAGCCTTCGGCCCTCATGGAAGTGATTTGATAATAGCTGATAATATAGAAAATTATGACGATACCTTATCGTGTGAACTTACAGATTTAGTAGTCAATGCAAATCTCGAGGTTAGAAAATTCGGCTTTAAGCCATATGTTGCACCGGCTATGTCCTCTGCTGCTATTTCAATAATATATACATTAGAACATAAATGGCACTATAGCTCAGTACATATAGGAGGAGTATATTTCGGATGCAAGAACAAATTAACCCCATATGGAGTTGAAATTGAAAGAATTAATATGCCTACTAAGTTGTATGAAAGATTGCTTGTAAGCTATCAGAGACTAAAGCAGATAAAATAATTCATGGGAGGTTATTATATGGATAATAGAGAATTGATTGTTTTAATACCGCATAAATTATCAGATGTCATGCAAGATGCTGTCAACAAAACATTAAAAGATAAATGCTATCATATTATAGATTGCTATAAGGACATAAAAAGAATGGATAATAAGATTGTTTTATTTGCAGTTGAATTAGGAGATAGCGGAATCAATATCGAACTATTTAAAATGCTGGATACAATCCATAAATCCGGAAAAACATTTATGAAAAACAGCGTTGGAGGAATTATTATCCATAGTAACAATGAATTATTTACGCGCTCTGTAGCAAGAAAAATTATCTTTTATTGCAATATGTCGGGTTGCACCTTCCCCGGTAGACCTATTACTGAGGCAACAGGCTCGTTTAACAATTTGATTTCTTATAAAAAGCTATATGACCTGTCCTATGAGGAAATTTTTTTAAACTCATGCAAAGAGCTTGTCGAAGGACTTATTGAGTTTGAATTTCCAAGATATACAAAACCGAACATACTTATGCTCCATTCGAGCAATTACAAGACCTCAAACACTTTGCTTCTTTGGAATATGGTTAAAAAGGAACTTGCACAGTATGATATTAATGAACTGCATATTGAAAATGGTTCGGTAAAGGATTGTAAAGCCTGTTCATTCCAAGCCTGCACTCACTTTGGTGAAAATAATACCTGCTTCTACGGAGGAATAATGGTAGAGGAAGTATATCCTGCTATTTTATCCTGTGATGTACTGATATTTATATGCCCAAATTATAATGATGCAATAAGTGCAAATTTAACAGCAGTTATTAACAGATTTACAGCACTTTTCAGAAATAATGATTTCGATAGAAAATCTATATTTTCTATTGTAGTATCTGGACATTGCGGGAGTGATATAATTTCAGAACAGCTGATAAGTGCAATGAATATAAATAAAAAATTTATTTTACCTCCATATTTTGCGTTAATGGAGACTGCAAATAGCAAAGGTGAAATATTAGAAGTTGAAAATATAGAGCAAAAGGCAAAACTGTTTGCTAAGAATATAAAAAGTCTATTTAAATAAACAATTTTTTGTCATATAGGGAAGTTTTCTTTTATATATGATAAATAAAGAATATGGATGATTATTCCATAGAGTGAGCGTAGTTTGCTTTTTTATGAGAGAAATATTATGTATATAAAATAAGAAGAAGGAGGGATGTTTTATGAATTATGAAGGACAAATTTGTCGTCCACCGATTGAAAAATCTTCTTTTATGCTACCAGTAGCTGTTGGCTGTGCCTACAATCGATGTACCTTTTGCACTCTGTTCAAGCATTTGACTTACCGCTTGCTACCACTGGAGCAGGTGGAAGCAGAGCTACAAAGAGTTCATGTCTTGGGCGGTAATCCGACACAGGTATTTTTAGGTGATGGTAATGCCTTTGGCATGGATACCGAGCGACTGCTTACCATATTGAAAAAAATATCCTATTATTTTCCGAATTGCAAAATGGTTAATATGGATGCAACAGTAACAGATATTTTGAGTAAAACAGATGATGAACTGCAAGCACTGCAAAAAGCAGGATTGAGACATTTATATTTAGGGATTGAGAGCGGTCTTGAAGATGTCCTTTCCTTCACAAAAAAAGACCATGATATTGTTCAAGCGGAGCATGCTATTGCACGCATACAAAATGCAGGCATGATTTTTAACGCACATATTATGACGGGCATATCCGGTGTAGGCAGAGGAATAGAAAATGCAGAGCAGCTGGCTGCATTTTTTAATCGTACCAAGCCAAAACGTGTCATCAATTTTTCTTTGTTCCTGCATGAGAAAGCACCGTTGTATCAGGATATTTTATCAAAGAGGTTTAGACCAGCAGATGAGCTTGAAAATTTGCTTGAAGCACGAAAATTAATTGAATTGCTTGATGTAGACAATATGCAGTATGACGGCTTCCACGACCAAGTTGAGCTTCGTATATGGGGCACGCTCTCTAGAGACAAGCAAAAAATGCTAGAGCGATTGGACAGCTACATTGACAAATATCGAGACCAAGAGCCAATATACTCCTTTGTTCCAGCATCGTCACAATCCTATTATTGTAAGTAGAGCGGTATGATGTAGCGGTTGTACAATTCGTTCAAATTGAAAAAACATTGTTGAATAATGTATTATATGTTATAATTTTTAATAGCGATAATAATTAATTATTAATAATTAAATAGATAGTATTATATATACTTTGGAATTATATTTAAAATACATTCAAAAATAAGGAAGATAAAGATGCTTAATATAAACGATATAGTAGAATTTAAAATAATAGACATAAATCATGAGGGACAAGGAGTAGGAAAACTTGACAATTTTGTTGTATTTACTGATAGAGCAGTAATAGGCGACTATGTTAAGGAACAAATACTTGAAGTAAAGAAAAGCTTTGCTATTGCAAAAACCATAGAGATACTACAAGCCTCACCATATAGAGTAAAGCCTGAATGTAATTATTTTGAGACCTGCGGTGCTTGTCAACTTCTTGATTTATCCTATGAAGAGCAGTTAAAATACAAGAAAAACCTTGTAATAAACGCTCTTAAAAAATCATCTGTCAATATTGATGAAGCAAAAATCTACGATACAATAGGCATGGAAAATCCATTTAGATATAGAAATAAGACAGCATTCTCGGTATCAAAAGAAATTTCAAACGAGATATCTAAAGAAAATTTCAAAGCAGTATTTAAGGATAATTCCAATGAACTTTCTAGAAAAAGTTATTTTGAAAATAACAAAATAAAAATAGGAACCTATGAACAAAGCTCACATAAGCTAGTTGACTTAGAACAATGCTTAATACAATCCGAGCTTGCTGACAGCATATTAAGGCATACTAGAGAGGTTTTTGAAAAGCACAAGATTAATCCTTATAACAAAAATACTAAAAATGGCACTGTAAGACATATAGTAATCAGAACAAACAAGGATAACGAGGCTATGCTAGTTATAGTAACAAACACAGAAGAGCTTCCAAATGCTGATAAAATTGCAAATGACTTAATAAAATCTGAAAACAGAATAAAAACAATTGTACAAAATATAAACAATAAAAGTACAAGCGAAATATTAGGATATAAAAATAAAACAATTTATGGAACTGGAACAATAGTAGATTATATTGGTAATTTAAAGTTTATAATATCACCACATACTTTTTTCCAGATAAACAGAATTCAAACAGAAAAGCTATATGAAAAAGCGATAGAATTTGCACAGTTAAGCAAGGAAGATACGTGCTTTGACCTATACTGTGGTATAGGCACAATATCTTTGTTAGCAGCTAAAAATGCAGAAAAAGTATATGGTGTAGAACAAGTTGAACAATCAATAAAGGATGCTAAATTAAATGCAAAAGAAAATAAGGTGGACAATGTAGAATTTTATTCAGGAAAAGTAGAAAAAATTCTTCCGATGCTATATAAACAAAATATTAAAGCAGATGTGATAATAGTAGACCCACCAAGAAAAGGCTGTGAAATAGAAGCTTTAGAAGCAATAAAAAATATAGCTCCTAAACGAGTAGTTTATGTTTCCTGCAATCCTGCAAGTTTAGGAAGAGACCTAAAAGTTTTGCAGGATGGTGGATTTAAAATAGAAAAAATTCAACCAGTTGATATGTTTTGTAATTCGGTGCATGTTGAGTGCGTGATTCTGATGCAGAAGCTGGTTGTTTAGATGTAGTCCCAAAATGATATCAAAATCACTTTTCTGTAATAAAATAATGAAATAAAATTATAACAGAAAAACAGATAGAGCCAAAGAATCGAAGTGCGTTTGTAGCACTCTGATTCACTGGCTTTTTTTATTTTCGGAAAGGAGGATTATATCCTTATGACAGTAGCAAGGATGCCTACCGTGAGGAAATTTTAGTTATATAAAAAAAGTATGTCCGAAAATAGCTAGACATCTTTTATATATGTGATATAATTAGACTAAAGACAGGAAGGAGAGTAAATAATGAAAGTGAATGACAGTGCTTTATATGCCGCATTTAAGGCGAAAGACGCACGATTTGACGGACGTTTCTTTGTAGGAATATCATCTACAGGAATATACTGTCGACCGGTATGCAGGGCACGACAGCCTAAACCTGAAAACTGCACATTCTATACAACGGCAGCGGAAGCTGAACAAGCTGGATACCGTCCTTGCCTTTTGTGTAGACCGGAGGTTGCCCCTGGTACTTCCATAACTGACGCTTCCGCTAATTTAGTTTATCGTGCAGCTAGAATGTTAGAAAAAAATTGCGGAAGCAGACAGAGCTTAGAGGAAATAGCCGCACGGCTTGGTTATACTGACAGACATTTGCGGCGCGTATTCACAGCAGAATACAATGTGTCGCCAGTTCAATATCTTCAAACATGCCGGCTGCTCCTTGCTAAAAATTTACTTACAGATACGAATTTGTCCGTTCTGGAAATTGCAATGGCATCGGGTTTTGGAAGCTTGCGCCGTTTCAACGACTTATTCAAAAAACATTACAATCTTACTCCCACGGCTTTGCGAAAAAGATTGTCAAAAGAAAAAAAGCATAATAGTGATATTACTTTGGCTTTAGGATATCGTCCTCCTTATCATTGGGATAAAATGTTAAATTTCCTTGCAGGGCGAGCAATAGCAGGAATTGAAGTTGTAAAAAATGGTGAATACATGAGAACCGTGCAGTTGGAAAATGTAGCAGGAAAGAGCGTTTATGGTTGGGTGAGGGTAAGCCACAAACCTAAAAAGAATGTATTAAGCATAACTATGAGCGAAACTTTATTGCCTGTACTTCCACAAGTATTAGCGCGAATACGGCACTTGTTTGATTTATATTGTGACCCGAGTGCAATATATGAAACACTCAAAACAATGAATGATATTCGCCCTGGACTTTGTATTTTCGGAACTCGTGTACCGGGGTGTTTTAATACTTTTGAAATGTCCGTACGGGCGGTGCTTGGGCAACAAATTACTGTTAAAGCTGCGAGTACATTAGCGGCAAGAATTGTTGCAACTTACGGCACTCCTATTCAAACTGGGATTGAGGGCTTAACCCATATTTTCCCGTCACCCGAAGATATATTAGCTATGGGTGAGAATATTACAAATAATTTTGGTTTATTGGGCGTTACCTCTGCACGCTCAAATACAATTTATGAACTGGCGCGTGCATTGATACAAGGGGAAATTGATTTTGACCTTTGTGCCCAGCCTGAAGAAGAAATGAAAAAACTAATGACTATTCGCGGTATTGGCAGTTGGACAGCACAGTATATTGCTATGCGTGCTATGGAATGGCCTGACGCTTTCCTTGAAACAGACGCGGGCGTAAAAAAAGCATTACAGCCATATACATCAAAGGAGTTATTAAAAATGGCAGAATCATGGCGACCGTGGCGTAGCTATGCTACCGTCAATCTTTGGAACACATTATAAGGAGAGGATAAAAATGTACTATTCAACAACATATTCGTCACCCGTGGGAACAATTACTCTTGCGTGTGATTGTGTGGATAATAATCTTGTCGGTTTATGGACAGATGGGCAAAAGTATCATGGGGGTACCATACCAGAAGCTATGACAGAAAATAATGATGTACCTATATTTGCTACTACAAAAAAGTGGCTGGATAGATACTTTGCAGGTGAAAAGCCCAATATTTCAGAGTTGTCTCTTGCTCCCATTGGAGGCGAGTTTCGTCAAGGCGTATGGAGTATTTTGCGTGAAATTCCATACGGCGAAGTGATTACCTATGGTAGCATTGCTAAAAAGATGGCTGAAAAAATGGGTAAGGAAAGTATGTCAAGTCAAGCAGTCGGGGGAGCAGTCGGTCATAATCCCATATCTATCATAATTCCCTGCCACCGTGTAATAGGTTCAAATGGTAGCTTAACGGGTTTTGCCGGTGGCATTAAAATGAAAATTAAGTTGCTTGAACTGGAGGGAGTCGATTTAACTAAGATGTTTGTACCTAAAAAGGGTACAGCACTCTAAAAAAATTATATGATAGGAGTAGTTATTATATGAACAGTTTAACGGGACATATTGTAAATGAAATAACCCGCTACGGTGCGGATTTAGTTGGTGTTGGGAGCTTGCTTGAATTGCCGGAAAATGTTAGATGTGGTTTGCCAATCGGGATAAGTGTTGCCGTGAAATACCCAAAAGAGGTTATTCGCGGAATAGCTGAATTGCCCACACAAGAATATAAAAATTGGTACGATTCGCTCAATAAACAGCTGGACTTGATTGTCACTTTAGGTGCAGAAGCGCTGAAAAATGCAGGGTATACGGCAATTGCGCAAACAAGAGAATATGTAGGTAATGTGGAGGAAAAACTCCAATCTGCCTTGCCGCATAAAACCGTTGCAACCCGCGCCGGACTTGGCTGGATTGGAAAATGCGCTTTGCTTGTCACGCAAGACTATGGCTCAATGATTCGCTTTTCCTCTATTCTTACCAATGCACCATTAACCACTGCTACTCCCATAAACCAATCAAAATGCGGAAACTGTATGATATGTACTAATGCCTGCCCAGCAGGAGCAGTTAGCGGTAAGGAGTGGAATGTCACATTAAACCGCGACGATTTTTTTGACCCTATTAAATGTCGTGATATGGCGCGAGAAAGGTCAAAGCGCGGTTTCGGAAAAGAAGTTACCCTTTGCGGTAAATGTATTGAAGTGTGCCCATATACTCAACGGCATATAAAAAAGATATAAGTAAAGTGGATGACTCCTTTTGTTTGATTTGAGAAAGTTACTGTTCTCATCAACGCAACATAACACAACACGCTGTCAGTAGCTATTACTAAATGTTCATAATTGCAGTTTTTATTTTTGCTGAATTAAACATCGAAAAATGAGAGTTGTCATGCGATAATTGGGTCAAAAATCAGTGGAAATATACCGATTTTTGACCCTTGTTTTTATGATAAAATATAGATGATATAGGGTTATTGGGTGATGATAGGGTAAATGTAGATAAATAGGATGTAAAAGGTGAAACAGCGATATATTAGTAATGAAGTTTATACTATGTAGATTAGTAGAAAATAATGTTGTAACGATATATTGATGTATTTCTTCTAAGAGCATTTAATAGATTTTTTAGGCCCAAGGTATTTTTGCAAGGTTTTATATTTTTAAAACTGACATCTTCATAAATTATAATTGACTTTTAATAAATATAATAATACAATGTAGTTAGCACACTAACCATATAACGATATAATATAGTTAAATATCATACAGGAACAAGGTGAAAAAATGAATATTGGATATAGTATAAACTATTGTTCAAAGCTTTTAAAGAACAGGTTAAATAAAGAATTAGAAAAAGAAGATATTACGGTGGCGCAGTTCTCAGTAATAAAGTACATAGAAATGAATTCTTCAAAAGACCAATTTGACACAGGTGTAACGGCTACAGAGCTTGCAGAAGGATTGGATATGGATAAACCTACAATATCAGGGATAATAAATAGATTAGTAGATAAGAGTTATATAGAGAAAACACCTCATTCTAGAGATAAGAGAGCATCTCTATTAAGGCTTACGGAATATTGTATTGGGAAACTGTCAGATTTTGAAACAATAAATAATATGGTAATAAGCAGTGCAGTAAAAGGAATAAGTGACGATAATTTAGATAATTTGGAAGACTTAGTAGATAAAATAATTCAAAATTTGAAATAGGAGGAAATATGTAATGGATAAATATTTAATTACAGGTGGAACTGGAAACATAGGTAAATATGTAATAGAAGAATTATTAAAAGATAATAAAAATGTAAAAGTAGCTGTTAGAAATATAGAGCAAGCAGAAAAAATATTTAAAGATAAGGAAGTTGAGTTGGTAACTTTTGACTTCTTAGATAATTCGACTTTTGATTATGCATTGGAAGGAGTAAAGGCTATTTTTTTAATGAGACCACCAAATCTTGCAAATCCAAAAAGTGATATGCTTCCTTTTTTAGAAACTATTAAGAGAAAAGATATTAAAAAGATTGTTTTTGTTTCTTTATTAGGTGTTGAAAAAAATCCAATTGTACCCCATAGAAAGATTGAAGATATGATAAAGAGATTGGGAATAACTTATGTTTTTCTCAGACCTAGTTTTTTTATGCAAAACTTAAATACTAACCATAAGGAAGAAATTAAGGAGAGGGATGAATTGTTTATTCCAGCAGGGAAATCAAAGACAAGCTTCATAGATACTAGAGATATAGCTAAGGTGGCAACAATAACCCTGGTAGAAGATAAATATAAAAATCAAGGGATTACACTAACAGGTAAAACTGCAATAGATTATTATGAAGTGGCAGATATCATGTCTAGAGTGTTAGGTAGAAAAATTGAATATAAAAATCCAGGGCTATTAAAGTTTAGGAAGGAGAGAATCAAAAGAGGAACACCAAAAGAATTTGCAAACGTAATGATGTTTTTATACCTAATGACAAAGCTTGGAACTGCAGAGTCAATTACTGATGATTTGGAAAAAATAACTGGTGAAGAAGCAATTTCATTTGAAAGATATGTTATAGATCATAAGGGATGTTGGATGTAAAAGATTTAGTGAGATGGTTTGAAATGAGATTATATGATGTGTTGGGTTTATTTAAAAACAATGAAATTCAACTAGCAGAAAAAAGACCTGAAACCAAAGATAGCTATTTGTTTTCATTTGAATTTGAGAGTGGAAGGCTAGTCCGTATGGTATGTTTAAATTTAATGGAGAAAAATTAAATGGCGGAAACTTTAGGCCATTCAGCGTAGCATCTACTCAGGATGAAAATATAATTACTATACTAACAAAGATAGGAGATAATCCAAGTGAATTTAAATCAAGATTGAAATCAATGGAGATAGGTGATATAATTTCTTTGAGGGGACCATTCGGCGGATTTTATATCTCGGATTATAATCAAGCTATTGCTATGATAGCTGGTGGCATAGAAATAACTCCTAGAGGGCTTTGCTTAAGTGAGTTTTCCTATGAAAATTTATATATACTATCACATTTTGTTTTTGCGGAGAAAAATCAGGGAACTATTCAAGTGAGATATATTGAAAAAAATGTTGATTAGCAAGCCTTAATTGCAAATAAAAGATGACTAAGTCTTGTATTATTGCAGAAAAAATTAAGGTCAACAAATACCAAAAATGTAATAAAAAAAACTGAGTGCTGTAAGATATTGACCAAGGGAGATTAGCTAATGAAGTTAAATTTTAAAAATAAAAACTTTTCTTTAATAAATGAAATGCTTTTTAAAATTTTTTATACATCTATAGGCATTATTTCAATTATAGCTTTTATTTCTTATATAAGTGTCTATGAAATTGAGAAGAATAAAAGGCTAGAAGAATTAAGTTCTTATGTTACAGAAAGAGTTCGTGTAGATAGCGAGATTTTTAAGCTAGCTGAAGACAATTCAAAGATTTTTGAAAAGGAATTTATGAAGCTTTATAATTCTGATATAAAAGTGACAGAAGATGAATTTTGGTCCTATTATTTTGTTGACAGCCAAGGTGCTACAAGGATGAAGAAGGAATATTTTGAGGGTATTTATACTAAGGATGGAAATTATATTTATGGAATGTCTAGTTTTATAGGTAATAATCAAAAGGTAGATGATGCTGATTTTCAAAGAAGACTTGTGCTGTCTATTAAAGTACTGTCTAAATTAGGTCCAGCATGGACTAATCGTTTCCCTAATGTGAGTGTTGCCTTTCCGGAAAATGCAGGGGTTCTTTTCTATCCGGGAGAACCTTGGGGACTAAATGCAAAAGCAGATCTTCGCATGAATGAACTTGGAGTTATAAAGTCTGTAAATAAAAAAGATAATCCGGAGAGAAAATCTGTTTGGTCTGGGCTTTATTATGATGAAACAGCACAAAAGTGGACAATAAGCTATATGCACCCTGTAGATTTTGCAGGCAGGCACCTTATAACTCCAGGAAATGATGTGTATTTATCTGACTTAGTAGAACGTTTAACTGAGAAGAGTGCTGATAGTGCCTATAATTTTATTATGAGAAAAGATGGATATTTGATAGCCTATCCTAATAATCCTGATGATGGTAAAAAATTGATAGGGGAACTGTCCATAGACAAAATAAATATTCCTTTAGTAAAAGAAGCCTATGGATTGATTCAGAAAAATGTAGGACAAGATTATAATAAAGTAAAAATTATTGAAAGCAAAGCTTATGATAGTTATTTTGCGATAGGTGATATGAAAGAGCCAAGCTGGTATTTAATAAGAGTTTTGCCTATGGAAAATATCAGAAAAGCGGCTAATTTAGAAGCTATAAAAGTTTTTATTGAGGGTATGGCTATTCTTTTTGTCATTCTTTTTATAGTTTATTATGTTATGAAGCACCAAGGTGAAAGGCATTTAATGAAACTAAGGCAGGCTGCTGAAGCTGTTGGCAGGGGAGAATACAATAAGGTGGCAGATGGTGAAATTGAGCTTCCTATGGAACTAAAAAACGAAATTGGACTACTATCTAGAAGCTTTTATTATATGTCCATAAATATAAAGAATTTTAAAGAAAATCTTGAAGGTATTGTGGAAGAGAGAACAAAAGCACTAGAAAAGGCAAACGATGAACTAATGAAATTAAACTTGCTAGATGGACTTACAGGTATTCATAATAGAAGAGCCTTTGATAAAAGTATTAATGACATTTTTTTAGAAGCTAAAATGAATTTAGGAACCTTTTCAATTATGATGATAGATATTGATTTCTTTAAAAACTACAATGATAGATATGGACATGCTGATGGAGATGAGGTTCTTAAAAAGGTTGCCAATACTTTTAAAGATAATATAAGAAAAGAGGATCGTGTTTTTAGATATGGAGGAGAAGAATTTGTAATTACTTTTAATAATTTAGAAATTAATATGGCAAAAGAAGTAGGAGAAGGAATTATAAAAGCTATACAAAATCTCAATATACCTCATGAGGAAAGTCCATATGAAGTTATAACTGTTAGTGCAGGAATTGCGGAGTATAACAATACATTTAATAGCTCAGAAGAAGTAATAAAAGTTGCGGATAAAAAGCTTTATATTGCTAAAGGGAAAGGGCGTAATTGTTTAGAGATTTAATCTTGATAAGAAGTTATACTAAAAATAAAAGGAACAAACCTATGGAATGGATGAAAGAAGAATTTAAACTATTAATAAGTCGTTCAGACAAAGAACAAAATGAGTTTGAGAAGTATAACAGTATGCTTGTTCTAAGCAGAATCCGTTTAATTTCTTTAGCTAATATTTTCTTGTCAATTTTTTGGGCATATATAGATTGGAAAATTATAAATAATGGTGCTGATTACATATATATTATAACACTTATTAGTATGCACACAATTAGCGTAATCGTTTCAGCTATGTTTTTAATTTTCTACAGGTTGGCAATCAGTAAGAGAGAGAATAAGAATTTACGCATCATATCTATTACTTCAAAGATATATGTATTTTTGTACATTCTTTTAGGGGCAGCTTCTTCTATCAACAGTCAAAGATATACCGGTAATATTTATTCCTATATTATTCTAGTACTAATTGCTTCAATTGCCTTTACCCTAAAACCATCTGTTATGCTTTTTGAATTCGTTGTAAACCATATAATTTTCCTTATAGGCATTGGTATCCTTTGCAATGACTCAAAGTTGTTGCTTGCAAAATTAGTAAATTCCACAGTTCTAGCAGGCGCAGCATTTTTAATTGGATTTATCTTTTATCGTCATAGGATGATGGAGTTTTTTTATAGAAAGAAATTAATGGAAAACGAAGAGAATTTTAAAAAGCTTTTTTATGTAAATCCTTATCCTGTGTTTATTACAAGACAGAAGGATGGTAAGATTATTGAGGCTAATAAGAGGGCATACAAATTAATGGGAGTTGAAGAAGATAACCTTGGCGGGTTTAACGGAATCGACGATTATATTAAAAATGACAGTAGACTGGCTCTTGAGGAAGAACTGAAGGAACATAGTAGTACCTTCAACAGGATTATAGAATATGATTTCAATGGCAAACAGAAGTGGGTTACCGCAAACTATGAAATAATTGATTATCACGGCGAGAAGTGCATTTTAACAGGCATTATGGATATAACGGAAATTAGAAAAGCGGAGGAAGAACTGTCTCATTATGCTTCTATTGATTCTTTAACCGGAATTATGAACAGGAGAATAGGTTTAAAAAAACTGGAGGAGTTGTTAGAGGAAGCCAAAGAAGAGTTTCTAGAATTTGTGCTCTGCTTTCTAGATATTAATAATTTAAAGTTCGTAAATGATACATATGGTCACAGCGAAGGAGACCATTGTATTCAAACTATATGTGGCATGATTAAAAACAAACTGGATGAGGAAGATATATTTTTCCGCATAGGTGGGGATGAGTTTATTATAGTATTCAGTAATAAGAACAACTGTCAGGCAGAAAATATCTGGAACGAGATAAAAAAACAGTTTGACAAAAGTAATATACAAGAGGAGTTTCCTTATAATATTATGGCAAGTCACGGATTATTTTATTTCTGCACTGGCATGGATATAGATTTAGATCAGATGATTGAAAAAGCAGACAAAATAATGTATGAAGAAAAGCAAAGACTCAAGAAAGAACATTAAACTAATGATAAAATGGAGCAAAAAATTATTAATTAACAAAAATACATATTGCCACCAAGCACTTACCAGCTTTAGGTGGCATCTTTTTTTACTGCTTAAGGCATGTGGGGTTTGTGATTCTGTTGTAGCATTGTGATTCGTAAAGCAAAAAGTAGACTTTAACTGCAATATGTTGTGGCTTGAGGGTAAAAAATACTAATGCAAAAGCTGATTTAAGTTATAACACCAAAATGTTGCTAAAAACGTTCTCGACTATTTCCTTCTGTGATGGTAAATACAGTATGAGTCTTATATTGAGTGGGAAAAAACCATGTAGCAAAACAAGCAATAATTTTCTGTAAAAATTTTTGTTATGTAGTATAAAATTATATTAGAATATATATTTATATGTTATACTGAAAGAGTAAAAAATTATTAAATATATGTTAGGGAAAATATTGCATAGAGGTGACCAACTATTAAAAGTCAATAGTTTTTTTGAAAAAAGATAAAAATTTTTTTAGAATAAAAAAAGGCAGAGCAAACAGACCTTACAAAGAGAAAATTTTGAAAAGTTTATCAGATAAT
>JAEWJT010000002.1 GCA_023386345.1 Bacillota bacterium | reverse complement strand
ATTATCTGATAAACTTTTCAAAATTTTCTCTTTGTAAGGTCTGTTTGCTCTGCCTTTTTTTATTCTAAAAAAATTTTTATCTTTTTTCAAAAAAACTATTGACTTTTAATAGTTGGTCACCTCTATGGATTAAAAATACATTATCTTTAATAATATTAACTATTTCATCATTTGTTTTTCCTTGTTTTTTACACTCCTGAATAATTCTCTCCACAATTTCGATAAGAAAAACACCTTCTCCAAATGAAGGTTCTATAATGTTTTTAATAAGAGTATTTTTGTCTTTATACCCTATTGAATCAAGAATTAAGGTAACAATTCCTTGAGGTGTAAATACTTGTCCCTCTGTTTTGGTTTTTGCTTCACACATATATAATAAATAAACTCCTTCAAATTGAGATAAATAAAAAAAGAGTATTTAGGCGCACTATAAGTGCGTTCAAATACTCTACTTAAAATTTAACATACTTAGTTAATAAATAATAATTCTATACTTATATTATTCCATTCAAAAAGTTTAAAATCAATAGATCGAATAAAAAATATTTCAGGCTAAATTTAAAATCAATAAAATAATTATTAATATTTATGGTTGAGATATTATGCCATATGATATATAATGTTTTTATTATATAGAAGAGGAGCTAATAACATGAAAGATGGATATTTAATTGATTACATATCAGGAGTAGAAGTAAAAGCTACCCCTGAGGAGCTTGAAGCAGTACAGGTGTTTTCAAAAATATTAGTAGAAGACTATGGCTATCCAAAAGTTAATATTCAGACACGTCCACAGCATAGAGTAAAAGTAAGACCTTCTGATGAAAAGAAAGAATATCCTGTTGATATTGCAGTATTTTTAAATGAAGCTAAAAATGAAGATGATATTTATATTGTAGTTGAATGTAAAAAGAAAAACAGAAAAGACGGTAAAACCCAATTAGAGGATTATTTGCGTTTTTGTAAAGCTCAAATGGGTGTTTGGTTTAATGGTGAAGAAAGAGTATATATTCGTAAATATGAAAAAGACGGAAAAGTAATGTTTTCTGAAATACCTAATATTCCTCAATATGGACAAAGACTTGAGGATATTGGTAAATTTAAAAGGAAAGATTTAAAGCTTACTCACAATTTAAAAGCTGTATTTAAAGCAATCCGTAATCACTTGGCTGCTAATACAGTAGGTGCTACTAGAGATGAAGTTCTAGCACAGCAATTGATTAATATTATCTTTTGTAAAATTTATGATGAAAGATTTACAGAGCCAGAAGATATTGTAGATTTCAGAGCAGGTTTTGAAGAAGAGCCAGAAAAAGTTAAGGAAAGACTTCTTGAAATATTTGAAAAGGTTAAAAGAAAATACAAAGAAGTAATGGATAAAGGCGATAATATAACTCTTGATGCTAATTCAATTGTGTATGTTATTGGTGAATTACAAAACTATTGCTTAATCGAGGCTGAAAGAGACTCTGTTGCTGATGCATTTGAAATATTTATAGGACATGCTTTAAAAGGAGGGCAAGGACAATTTTTCACTCCTAGAAATGTAGTGAAAATGATGGTTGATATTCTTGATCCTTCCGATGAAGATATAATTATAGATCCTTCCTGTGGTAGCGGTGGTTTTTTAGTTGAAGCATTAAGGCATGTTTGGCGCAAGCTTGATGAAGACGGAGAAAAATATCATTGGAATAATGAAAACTTACGAGAAGAGAAAATGGAAGTTGCTTTAAACAGAATAAGAGGTATTGATAAGGATTATTTCCTTAGCAAGGTAGCTAAAGCGTATATGGCTATACTTGGAGATGGTAAGAGTGGTATTTTTTGCGAAGATAGTTTAGAGCTGCCTTCTAATTGGGGAGATAAAACCAAAATAAAGATAGATAAAGGAAAATTCAGCATATTATTAACCAATCCTCCATTCGGTAGCAAAATTCCTGTTCGTGGTGAGGATAAGTTAAAGCAATATGATTTGGCTTATAAGTGGAAACAAGAAAAAAATACTGGTATTTGGACAAAAGGAAAATTAAAAGATAAAGAGTCTCCACAAGTCTTATTTATTGAAAGAGATATTCAGCTATTAGCTAACAAAGGAAAGATGGCTATTGTTTTGCCTGATGGTGTATTTGGCAATGATACATTTGGATATATAAGAACATGGCTTAAAACACAAGGTAGAATTCTTGCGATTATTGATGTTCCGATTGAAACATTTCAACCTAATACATCAACCAAGACAAGCATTCTTATATTCCAGAAATTAGAGAAAAAAGATATACCAGCTGACTACGAGATTTTTATGGGGATAGCTGATACTTGCGGTCACGACAGAAGAGGTAATGAGATAGAAAGCGACGATATAAAGAATATAGCAAAGCTATATAAAGAATGGGAAGCAAAACAGAAAGATATTATTACCAAGGAGGACTAATATGAAAACATTTACGGTATCAGTAAATGAACTAGAATTTGGAGATAGGTTAGTTCCCACATTTTATTACTATACAAAAATAATTAAAATAGAAAATCAGAAAAAGGGAATTAGTTACATTGAATTAGGTAAACATAGTAAAGTTTCTGATGGGGAACATTCACATATCCCCAGAAATAATGTTGGTGGTATCAGGTATTTGTATGGGCGAAACATCAAAGAAGGAATAGTTGATTATGATCCGATTTCTGATGACTCTTATATAAAACCGAACGATTTTAAAGCCTTTACAAGATGCCATATAAAAGAAAATGATGTATTAATAGCTATATACGGAACTATTGGTAAATCGGCTGTATATAGAAATGAATACATAGGAACAGCAGGTATACCAAGACATATTTCCAACATTACGCTAAATAAAGATGCCCCGATAACACCTGAATATCTAACATCATTTTTTAGATCTAAAATTGGAAAGATGCAGCTTTTTAGTGTTACGACAGGCAATATTCAACAATTATTATCGCTTAAAAATTTAAGAAAATTTGAAATTCCAGCAATCGATCAAACAACAATGAAAATAATTACTGCTAAAGAAAGAGAAGCGATAGAATGTGAAATTCAAGCCCAGGCAAAGATTAAAGAAGCTAGAGAAATCTTTTATCAAGGCATAAAATGCGATTTAAAAGCAATAAAAAAAGAAGACAGTTTTTCCATAAGGCTTTCTGACCTAAACATACAAAACTATTGGACAAGTAATTACTACAATAAACTTTATGTTAATACAGCAGAAGCAATAGAAAAGAGTAATGGCATCAAAACCTTAAGAGAATTAGTTACTGCTATCAATGGTGATGAAGTTGGAAGTGATAACTATCAAGAATATGTAGATAGAAAAAGTGACGATATTCCTTTTATAAGAACATCTGACATTGTAAACAATGAAGTAGACCTTTATCCAGATTATTATATACCTAAGGCGGCTTTAGCAGATATAGAACAAGATGTAAAGCCGAAAGATGTTATTATAACTAAAGACGGAAAAGTAGGTTGTGTTGGAATGATAACAGAAGAAGATAATGTTATCTTATCTTCTGGTATAGAAATTCTACGATTAAAAGAGAAAGCAAAGAAATTAGGCTTTACCCCAGAATACTTATTTATTGCTTTATCTACTAAAGAAATTGGTTACTATGCAGCTATTAGAAGGACAGTAGTTGCCTCTACTATACCACATTTAAGAGAAGATAGATTAAAGGATATAGAAATTCCTATCGAAGATCCTGATAATGTTGCTAAAATAACGAAATTAGTAGATGAAGCATTTAAACTTAAAGCAAAAAGGAAACGCATTATCAGAGAGTCGGATAAATTACTAGATGATTATTTTAATAACCAGTAATGCAGAAAACAATTGGTGCCTACAGCCCCAAGCTCCTGTGTACTTTGCCTTAGTTATAACTAAATTAAGTTTTCTCTAAGGCAAAGTTTTATCCATTGGATTATTGAATTGGTAAAGTACAGGTGATATAATATAAATAACAGTTTTAGAAGAGTTGCTTTTCGCAATTTCAAAGTTATGTTTGAAATGTGTGAAGCAGCTCTTTTTCTATTGATTTTTAAATATCAAAGGAGGAAAAGTAATGAAGAGAAAAGAAGATTTAGAGAATAAGGCGTTATTAGAAAAGTTTCAAGCAAGCAAAAAGGTAGGGCAAACATTCTTTGTTGATGAGAAAAATCAATTATGGTATAACAAACCTATGTTTGTAAAGGAGCCTACTGTTTATAATCACTCTGATATTATCAACTTTGAATTAATTGAGCATAATAAAGTTGTTATTAAAAGTGGTTTGGGAACTGCTATTATTGGTGGAGCAACTTTTGGAGTAGCGGGGGCAATTATAGGATCTAATATTTCAAAGAAAAAGCAAGAAGTAATAACTGATTCTTTATATTTAAGAATATATCTCGATTCAAGACATGGTAATCAACTTATAATCCCTTGCTGTTGTAGAGCAGAAGCTAATGATATAATTTCAGTATTAGAAAATATCGTCCACCAATCAAATAAAGAAAGAACGCAGATTATTGATGAGCAAAACAATGCCGATCTATTACTTAGTTATTAGTATATATAAACTCTGATGATTGAAAAAATTTAGATTTTAAAAATAAACTTTTATACTTAGTATAATATAACAAAATTTCCTATATTTTTCACAAGTTTATTGCTTTATTTTTATTTACGATATATAATATATAAAATATCATTATAAACCTGACTTAATAATCTTTAAAGATTTTAGCATAGAAATGAGGAAGAGGAACTTATTATCTTAATAAAGAGTGGTGCAAATATGAATAGTAGTAGAACTCAATATGATATTACATCAGCTGATTCCAAAATTATTGGATTTGATTATCAATTTTTTTATTTTATGAAAGCGGTTCTTTTATTAAAAAGAGGACAAGCAGCAGGTTACGAAACTAAAGATGATGTTCATATAACTCTTCCAAACGGAAGATTAATTTTAATACAATTAAAACATACTACAAAAAACGATGCAAATGGTAAACCAATTAACTTAACAGAATTATCTATTGATTTAACAAAAAGTTTGTATAATTGGGTATCAATAATCTGTGATGCAAATGATGGACGTTTAGAGATAACATCTCAAATTGAATTTGTAAATAATACAGAATTTATTTTTGCAACTAATAGAAATATTAAGAGTAATAATTTAATTAATAATATAATTAAATATAAGAATGATGAAATAAAATTACAAGACTTAAAAAAATATATACAGAATTTAGTTTTAAAAACAGAAAATGATGAAGTTAAAACCTATCTTAATAAATTTATTAAAATTGATAAAAGTGTTTTTAAGAAATTTGTAAAAAAAATAAGGTTTGAAAATCAAGGAAATGAGATTTTAAGTGAAATTAAAGAGCTTATTTTAGATAATTATGTATCTGACAGTCGTGTAAATGATGTTTTTAATATTGTGCTTTCAGAATTAAAAACAGCATATTATGAAGCTGTAAGAAAAGGGGAAAAATTTATAGTAGAGTATAATACTTGGCATAATAAGTTGGTCACAATATTTGAAAATAACAGAAAAACATCATTACCAATGCGGAAAATTGATTTGCTTTTACCAGAAAAATTGGAGGAGCAAATATTTATTAAAGAACTTATAGAGATAGGAGACATAGATGTTTTAGAGATTGGACAAATAGAGGAATTTACAACATTTATGTTAGAAATAGATTTTAACTTGAAAAAGTGGATTGATGATGGAGAAATCACAATGGATGAGATGAGTTCATTTAAAGAAGAAGCAATTCTTTTTTGGAAAAATACACATAAAGCTAGTCATAGGAAAACTAATAATATAGAATTAGATAAAGAAAATGCTATATATTGCTTAAATGAAATAAGAAAAAAAGAGTTATCAATACAAGATACAGCTTTAAAACTGAGTCTTTGTAATGGTAGTTTTTATAAATTAGCAAATGAACAGGATATAGGTTGGTTGAAAAAGTGGGAAGGAAAATATAAAAAATGATTGAGACAAGTTCTTTTTATAATAATGAACTATTAACTGGTATAGCAATTTTATCTATACTATATCGAATTGAAGAGTTAGAAATATCAAAAGCATTACTTATACAACCGATATTAAGTTATCAAGGAGTACTAGATTTTATTAAAAAGAAAAATACAAAAATTCGGAGTATAGAAGAACTTATAACAAAAAAAAGCATAAACTTCACCAATTTTAATAAAATATTTCTTGAAAATATGCAGTTAAGCATTAATTCTATATTATTAATGAAAGAGTTTAAATTTTTAGATATAAATGACAACAAGTTAATTCGTGGAGAAAAAAAGTTTGATTTAGAGAATAAATCATTAGGAAAGAGAGCAATCGACATTATCAATGGAGCAAATAGTATTTCAGATGCTATCAATAAAGGAGAAGTAAGCAATTTATACTTGAGCTTGCGAATAGAATTATGAAATTTTGTATAAATAAATTAATTTTATGGCTAAAAAATGGAGAGATAAGGACTATTAAGTTCGTAAATAACAAGATCAATGTTATCACTGGTAATAGTGATACTGGTAAGTCATCAATTTTAGATATAATAGATTATTGTCTTTGTAGTAGTAAGGCTAATATACCAAATCAACATATTGGTGTGAATGTTTTATGGTATGGGTTAAATATAACTGTAAATTCTAAAGAATATACTATAGCTCGAGGAGAAGTTAAAAATTCACTTCCATCATTAGAATATTACTTTTCTGGAAGTGGTGAAATTCCTGATGTTCCTTATCATAGTATTGAATCGTCTGATCTAAAAAAAATTCTAGAACAGGAATTTTCGATAGATGATTCTGTTAAGTTCCCATTTGGTGGCAAGTATATAGTACAGAATACAAAAATATCATATAGATATTTTTTAATGTTTAATACTCAATCTGGAGATACAATAAATAACAGTCAAGTATATTTTGATAAGCAAAGTGAAGACAGATATAGAGAAGCATTACCCCGTATTTTTGATTTAGCAATGGGAATAACAACTATTGAAAATTTAACATTAAAATCAAAAATTGATAGTATTCAAAAAGCATTAGATAAATTAGAAAAGGAAAAGTTGATTGAAGAAACAACATATGATGATATAAGAGCAACTAAGTTAGCCTTATTAAAAAAAGCAAAAGAGTTTTATTTAATTGAAAGTGAGGATAACATAAAAATTGATTTAGAGAAGTTAGAAAATGTTATAATAAGCGGGAAACTAGGATTAGCCAAAATTCCAGATAATAGCAATTATAATCAATTATTAGAGGAATATCAAAAAATTCAATTACAAATAATGAAGCTAAAAAACTTTAATAAAAGTTATGACAATTATAAAAAACAGTTATCAAAAGAGAAAGAGAGTCTTAAGCCTATAGAGCACTTTAAAAAATATGTTGATAAAATTGAAAATGATGAGTATAAACAATTTATTATTGTTTTAGAAAAAGAATATACTAAAATTAAGAATATGATAATAAACAAAATGCCTTTTGAAGCAGATATTAGTAATAAATTGGCAGATTTGAAATCAAAATTAATTAAAATAGAAGAGCAAATAGACTTGTATCCTAAAACTAATTTAGCCCCTATTAGTGATGATGAAAGATATATGGCACTTGGAGAAATAAGATCCGAATATAATAAAATATTGGGTAAACCAAAAAATGTAACAAATATTGAAGAAAAAATTAGTAGCAAAAGCGGGGAGCTAGAAGGTTATAAATCAAACTATATGGATTATGAAAGTTCGAGAAAATTTGTTATTAACGCACTTAATGAATGTGTTTTATATTATATGAGATTAGCAGAGAAAGCATTTCACTCGTATGAAGAATATGTTCCTGACTATGATTATAAAAAACATATTTTGCAACTTAGGATGAGTAAAACTAGTCAAATTGAAACTAGAACAAGTAGTTCTGTTGATTTGTTTAGACATCTATGTCTTTTTTTAGGTTTGCATGAACTTTTTATAATTCAAAAATCTCCGTATATAGCTCCATTTTTAATATTAGATCAGCCTACGAGACCATATTTTCAGACAAATAAAAATGTAGATTATAGAGAAGCTAAAAGCAAAATAGATTCAAGAGATGATTGGAGTAAAGTAGAAGAAATTTTTTTAATATTGAATGAATTTATTTTGAATGTTCAGAAGCAAAATAGTGAAGCTCAGATAATTGTTTTGGAACATGTTTCTTTTGAGGCTTGGAAAGGATTGGGAAATGTACATATGGTAGAAGAATTTGATGGAGTTACAAATGCGTTGATACCCCCTCGAATTGCTAATAATAGAGGTGTTAATAATTTTGTTTAACTGAATAAATATATTGTTATAGTAATAACATAAATATCTGTTTTAGTATAAATTAGGAGATTGATTATGAAAATTCATTATTTCCAACGATACCATTCAAAAGAAAATGTTGATACATCAAATATTATGTTGATGTTATCACGTCTTTATAATTATAATTCTGATAAGTTTTTTTCTATGATGAATACTTTAATGCTGGGAGAAAATGAAACTCCTGAAATTTTATTTGATTTACAAGTTGTAGGAGAAAGAAGTGTAGCTGATGCAACAATAAGTCAGAAAAGTTTTAAAATTGTAGTTGAAACTAAGTTATATAATCAGTTCGATTTAAATCAGCTTATAAAGCATCTTTCGCATTTTTCAAATGAACAAATAAAAGTTCTATTGACACTTGATCCAAAACCAATGAAAAAAGAGTTCTTAGAAAAGTTAAATATAGAGTTAAAAAAATATAATTCTGAAAAAAATAATGAGTTAAAAGAACATATAAAACATGTGCATTTAACTTTTGAACAATTAATAAGTGCTATGGAAGATATGATTGATGACAGAGACATTGAAATTGTTTCAGTATTAGATGACTTTAAAGAATATTGTCTAGATAGTGGCTTAATTTCTAATAGTTATAAATGGCTACGCGCTATAGTCGCAGGTACTACATTAAAAGATAATATCGAATTAAACTTATATTACGATAATAAAAATAAAGGTTACTCAGAACATGGATATATTGGATTATATAATAATAAAAGTATACAAGCTGTAGGAAAACTTATTAAAACTGTTATTTCATATTATAAGGATGACGAGTTAATTTGCGAAAATGAAAATGGGGAAGAAGTTAATAATGAAGAGAAAAATAATATAAAAGAAGCAATAGAGCGAGCCGAAAAATATGATTATGATCTAAAAACAATACCTCATAGATTCTTTATAGTTGAAAAATTTTATAAAACTAATTTTCGTAAGAGTAGTAAAAACCCAATTCAAAGAAGTAAATACTTTAATTTAGCAGAGATGCTTAATTATGATATTATGCCATCAGCAGAAACAATAGCTAATGAACTTAACGAAAAAACATGGGAAGAGTTTTAATAATTATGAATAGTAGCACAATGAGTAGCACAATGCTACTAAAACAACATTTGAAATAATAACACTAACCAATACAAAAACATTGAAAAATATAACAAAAAAGAATAGATAACATTACATAAAACATATATCTTCAAAGGCGTGTTTGATGGTTTATATAAATTTCAGAATAAAATTATGTATAATGGATATATTAGTTATAGAGTTTTTAACTCTATAACTGGATAAGGAGGGAATTTATGATATTATTATTTACATTAATTTTACCATTAATGTGTTGTAATTTAACGATTAAATTTGATTTTCATATCATTGCAATAAATCGATGATATGATATCTCTAAGCCATAAGGTTTAGAGGTATAACGTAAATACAATATAAAAATAATAATCATAAATAGACCTTAAAAATATAAAGAAGATATAGAGTTGAAATTATATATCTTCTTCATTTTTATAAAAAATTCAGATAATCTTGATACGGGAATAGAAATACAATAGCTGAAATTAAATAACAGTGTTTGTTTATAATAAAATAAATGATTACAATCTATGATAATTTTAAGTAAAAAAATTATGTGCTAACACAATGCTAACTTAATTAACATAAAATAATTCACCAAATGCAAACAATGCAAAATTATCAACATATAGCGACGCATAAAGCATTATAAAGTACCACTTGCATATGACTAATTAATGCAAGGAATGATGTAATAAATATATTAAAACCGTTGAATTTCAACGGTTTTTTTGTGGAGAAAAATTAAAATGCGAACATTTCTTTGTCTAATACATGGTGTTAATAATTTGTCAAGTAGCAAACGTTTTTATTGACGTATTGTGTAAATAATGGTAATATAATTGCATATTTGTTAGTAATGGTTTATATATTTATAATGAATTGAGATGCCCTAGATGGTATTAATAGTTTTAGTTATAAATTAGTAAAATTAAAAATAATTTGTAATGTTTTTCAAATACCCATTATGTGTCCATTTATATTGATATAATTAAGTTAATTGGTGGTGACAAGTTTGGATTATTATTTAGATTATAAAAGAAATAAAGGATTTAGGTTATTGAATATTTATGAAAGACTTAATAAGGGAGAAATCATATCAAAAGTAGAACTTTCTAAGTATTTTAAGGTAACACCAAAAACTATACAAAGAGATATAGATGAGTTGCGTTCTTACCTTTTTGATGATCATTATGATGAAGGTGAAATTTCAATTAAGTATGATCAAGGTCAAAAGGGATACTATTTAGTGCGTTATGAAAGAGAATGGTTAACTAATGAAGAAGTAATGGCTTTATGTAAAATTTTACTTGAAAGCAGAGCGTTTTGTAAGGAAGAACTAAATATATTACTAGATAAGCTATTAGTTCAAGTTGTGCCTAATGACAGAAAAAAGGTTGAAGATATTATAAGAAGTGAAAGATTTAATTATGTTGAACTTAAACATGGCAAAAAAATAATTAATGTTATGTGGAACTTAGAACGGTATATTAGGCAAAAGGAAATAATCACATTTGATTATATAAGACAAGATGGGGTAAAAAGAAATCATAGTGTTAAGCCTATTGCAATCATGTTTTCTGAATTCTATTTTTATCTTATATGCTATATGTCAGATGAAACTAAAGATTTTCCTACTGTGTTTCGTATTGACCGTATAGAAAAAATAAAAGGTACCAAGGAACATTACAGCGTTTCTTATAAAGAACAATTTAGTGAAGGAGAATTTCGTAAGAGGGTGCAATTTATGTATACTGGTAAACTTAAAAAATTTATGTTTGAATATAGAGGAGAATCAATTGAAGCTGTTTTGGACAAGTTGCCGACTGCAAAAATTATTAGTATAAAAGATGGTATTTATAATATTACAGCTGAAGCTTATGGAGAAGGAATTAATATGTGGCTCATGAGTCAAGGAAATAATGTAAAAATAATGAATTAATTAAAATATTTTTAATGTGTAATGGAAAATCCTATTTAAGTATAAAGCAAAATAAAAGTTTAATAATTTTGATTATAAATTTAATACTCAAACTTCGCACATAAATTAACATATATGAACCTTGAAAATATAGGGTTTAGAATAAAATACAGTAGTGTCTTATTGACACTACCACAAGAAGTATAAGGAGCGATTTTATGATAACAGACTATAAACAAAAAAAAGAAAGCGTACTAAACGCATTTTCTTCTTACAGTGAAATACTTGAACAACTGAATGAATTAATTCCCCATAATATAATAAATCAAGCGGAAAATATTAGAAATGATAAATTTGTGCTGATGATTGCAGGAGAAGCAAAGAGTGGTAAATCAACATTCATTAATGGATATTTAGGTAAAGAAGTATTACCAATGGATGTTAAACAATGCACAAGTGCAATAATTGAAATTGAATATGGTGAAACTTGTGAATTGGTTGCAGAGTATGCTCAAGCACCTAAAAAGAGATTGATTAAAGAAAAGGAAATAATAGATTTTCTAACCAACTATGCTGCTTTGAAGGATGAATATAGAGCTATTCCAGTTGCCGCTATAAATCATGAACTTTTAATAAAATATTGTGGAAATCCACCCAAACGAATTGTGGAGGACTTAATCGCAGGCGTTAAGGATGATAATCTATATAATTTATCTGATATTGAGTACACAAAAAGAATAAAAAAATATATTGAAGAAAATAAAAATAGTTGGGAAGATATTGTTACGAATATAAGAGTAAAATGGCCATTAGCACCAACTTTCAAAGGAATAACAATTATTGATAGTCCAGGCATTAACGCAATAGGTAGAGTAGGCCAAATTACAGAAGATTATATCGATAGAGCTAATGCAGTAATTTTTGTAAAGTCTTTAAGTGGACAGGCACTAGAATCATCAGCATTTAAAAAATTTCTTCAAACAAAAAGCGCCGACAAGCATAAAGATACGATTTTTTTAATTCTGACAGGAGCAGCTGATAAAAGTGAACAAGAATTAAATAAGTTGCTTTCAGAAGCGAAAAATATCTATAATGAGATACCACAAAAAAGAATGATTAATGTAGACAGCAAACTACAACTTATTTTAAATGTATGTGCTGAAAAAACTGAAGAGGATATTGGTGTATACTTTGATGATGCTGAAAAAAAAGGAACACTTTTTCCTACAGCTGAACGACATTGGCTTAAAAGCAAATGTCGCAAGGGAGCTTTTGTTGAGTTAATGGAACAACAATCAAATTTTTCTAAGGTTAACATCGCATTAGAAGAGTTTGCTCGTAAAGCTCAATATTTTGCTTTACAAGAACTGTTGTCTTCTATAAGTAAATCATATGTAAAAATAAGCGAAAAGCTTAAAGAAAATATTTCTCTAAATGAGCTTAAAATAACTGACCCCAAAGAATTAGAAAGAAAAATTCGCCAAAAAAATGAAGAAATTAGTGATATACAAAGAAAGATGAATGAGATTATCGAAACTATTATTACCAAATATACGGATTCGGAAGAAGGTAAAATAGTCATCGATGCCGATAAATCTATTGATGAATATAATGAACAGTTAAAAAAAATTCCCGACAAATCGATGAGTGATCTTGAAAAAATTTCTTTTAACAGAATAGAGGAACTTAAAAATTTCAGGAAAACCTTGGGAAAAGAAATAATTCAAGAGTGCAATGATGAGCTAATTAAAATAATAGCTGAGAATGATATAATACATTCCTCTTTTATTGAACCAGAATTTTCTCAAGGTGATTTCGAAGAGTTGAAGAACAGTACAGAAAGTAAGGCGGTTAAGTATCGTTCTGTAGAAGAAGGTGTAACATTTAAGAAAACTCGCGCCGTTTCAGAATATTCAAAAGATATGCATTTTAATTTATTAAAAGACAGTATAGAGAAAAGATTAGAAACTATTAAAAATGATATTGTCAATGAGTTGCAAGATTACACTATCGAAATCACAAAAAAATATAAGGAAAAATTAAAGCAAAATGCAGCCGAAAAAAAGGTGGAGTATGATAAGTTATTAACCGAAAAGAAAGAAAATGATGCAATTCGAATAGAAATAGAAAGTAATAAAATTACGATAGAAAAGCTTAATAAAAACTTGGATGTTGTAAAGATTTTAAACGGAGGTATAGGTAATTATGTCAGATAATATTAAAAATAAAGTTGAAGCTTTAATTGATGAAATTGTAAATGAAGTTGCAAATATGAAATTATCCTCGAATGATTTTGATGTAAATACAAGGCAAATCTGTTCATATGTATCTTCAAAAATAACAGCCAAGTGTAAAGGGTTGATATCGACTTTATATACAGAATTGTCATGTGAAACACTAAAAAGTGATATTTTTAAAAATAATACAAATGCAAATATGTTTTACGATTTGGACTTGCGTTCTCATATTTATGAGAAGTACAATTTTGAGCCGGAAAATAAAATTAATTTTAATGCTATAAATTCTCAACTCGTTGCGATTGGCATTCCTATTGTTATTGCAGGAATAGGTGTTGCTCTATCTTTATCAATTACTGAACCCATTGTTATTCCAGTTGCGTTGGTAGTTGCGGCTCTGTTATATCCTATAATAAAAAAAGCAGTGGATAACACTAATAAGCAACGATATTATACTATAGTTGAAAAATATATTAAAGGTTTAAAAAATGAACTATTATCCTGGTTTGACTCTATTGAAACCTATTATAAAAAGCAAGTAGATGAATTAATTCAGACGTTGGAGGTGTAAAAATGGTAGATAATCAACTGTTAAAATTGCCAGCAGAACTTCAAAATGAGTTTACATCTGATACGCAAATAATAGCTAACCAAACAATAAAATTGATATCTGAGTTTTACCCAATGTATCTAAACGGAGATGAGTTAAATCAAAACAACATAGAAAATGATACAGCTGGAGTATTAAATTTGATTCAATTTTATAAAATTGAATCTTGCACAATTGAAAAAACAGAAGATATCGCAAAATTTCTTAATGAAAAAATGCAAAAATTTATTTCAGCATTATATTCTGTAGGTGTTGCTTTCTGTTATGGAGTGAAATCAGATGCAGATAAATGTGATCTTGTTTTAGGTATAGGTGGAAATGAGAATAGCAATCTTGCTAAAAGAATAATTGAGGGGCTTTTATCAGGTATAAAACTTAGTAATTGTGAAAAAGATTTTTGTTTTGAAAACACAAACACCCATTATGGGATGATTAATGGAATACCTTCTTTACTTATTGATAACAGCTTACAAAAATTTGATTTAAGCTCTGTTATTAAAGCATTAAATGGTGAGAAGTTTACAATGCTTGTTATTGCTAAACCTGTTAGTACTCAGACATTACAAAACAAAATGGGTACGGCAATTCAAATTAGGGATAATTGCATGGCAATAAGTAAAAGGAATGTTTCAAGGCAACAAAATATTACAAGAACAGAAAATGAAACTATTACTAATGGGAGTCAAAATAATATTAATGTGAATGTTAATGGTGGAGCTATTGGAGCAGCAACAGGAGCTGGTATTGGATTTGTGGTTGGGGGACCAGCTGGTGCAATTATTGGTGGTGGAATTGGAATGCTTGTTGGGCAGAGTGTTAATGCTGGCTATAGCAAAGGGAATAGTGAAAGTTATAGCAAATCTATTTCTGAAGCAATCAGTGAAGGTGGATCTATGTCGTTAGATATTCAAAATGGGTTTGCTATAGAATTGATGAAATTAGCAGATAATTGCTTAGAAAGGTTAAAGCTTGGTCAGAATACAGGCATTTGGGAGACAACAGTTACATATTCAACAGATAATAAAATGGCAAGAGATGTGATGCAAGGCTGCATATATGGTGAGATTGCAAAACCAAATCCTGAGTTGTTGCCGCCAAGAATATATAAATTATCTAATGAAGATTTATGTTCTTCTATAAAAGATCAACATGTATTAATTCCTAAAGGGTTACTAACCAACCAAAATTCAAATATTTCAATATGTAGTTATATAAACTCTCAAGAATTAAGTGCTGTATGTACAATTCCGCAGGATAATTCACCTGCATTTGAATTAAAAGAAGGAAGTTTTTATCCATTAATTGCTTCAAATATAGTAGATAATCAAAAAATTCAAATCGGAAATGTTTGTGATGGTGAAAGACCTTTAACTAATATTAGCTTTTCTCTTTCTAGTAAAGATCTTAACAAACATACTTTTATTTGCGGTATAACTGGTAGCGGAAAAACAAATACAGTAAAGGAAATATTATTAAATTCAAGTAAGCCATTTTGCGTAATTGAATCTGCAAAAAAAGAATACAGAAATTTGAAAGCAAAAATCAGTGATATTTTAGTTTACACGCTAGGCAAACCAGAAATTAACTGTCCACAAATTAATCCGTTTTATATCCTGCCAGGCATTAGTCCACAAATGCACATTGACCTATTAAAGGATTTGTTTAATGCATCCTTTTCGTTTTATGGTCCAATGCCATATATTTTAGAAAAATGCTTGCATAATATTTATACAAAAAAAGGATGGAATTTAACTCTTGGATATCATCCTTATTTAGTAAATAAAAAGAGTCAATTAGATTTGTTTGATGCAAGCACTATTGTAGAGAAGTATAAGGCAGCTGCGCATAAATATATTTTCCCAACTATGGGTGACTTAAAAGATGAAATAGAAAACTATATACTTCATGAGCTTGAATATGATGGAGAAATGTCTGGAAATATTAAGACCGCAATAAAAACCCGTCTTGAAAGTTTGTGTGTTGGTGCTAAGGGATATATGTACAACACAACAAATACGCTAAACTGGAAAGACTTATTGTCTTCAAAATGTGTGTTTGAAATGGAAGGATTGGCAGACGATTCGGATAAAGCTTTTTCTGTGGGGTTACTGGTTATTTATATTAGTGAACAAAGACAAGTTGAAAAAGAAATAGAGCAAAGTACAGAGGTCGAATTGAAACACTTGCTCGTAATTGAAGAAGCACATAGGCTTTTAAAGAATGTGGAAACTGAGAAAACTAGTGAAAATATGGGAAATCCAAAAGGGAAAGCTGTTGAACATTTTACAAATATGATTGCTGAAATGAGATCTTATGGTCAAGGTGTAATTATCTCAGAGCAAATACCAACCAAGATTGCTCCTGATGTAATAAAAAACACTTCTAATAAGATTGTCCATAGAATTGTATCTGCTGATGATCAAGCAGTTATTAGTAATTCAATATGTATACCAAACGAAAAAGGAATATATTTGGGCGTTCAAAAAACTGGTTATGCATTATGCCATAAAGAAGGAATGTCATTACCTGTATCAGTAAAAGTTACTAAAATTGAGGATAGCTTAATTAAGGATGCAGACCTATATATAAATGGTGTTACTGAAAGATTTGAAAGTATTAATGAGAGTGCAGTTTCTGATGTTTTAGGTGAACTGATTGAACATAAAAGCATACCGCTCTTAGTAAATTTGTTGATTTCTGATTGTAACGTATGTTATGAAGCTATTAGCTTGACCAAAGATTTACTATTTAAAAAATCAAAAGAAAATAATATCAGTTTTATTTCAGGAACAAACGGAAAAGATATTATTTCTTTAGTTTTATCTAAAGCAATTATGAAAAAATTAACTTGGGGTGTTTTTTCTAATAATGAATTTATTGATTTAAAAACAACAAACTTATTACTCGAAACAATAAAATCACCACATGAAGACGTTATTAAAAACTTGAAAGAAGTTCTATCAACATTTTACTATGAGGATACAAAAAAGAGAGGCATAAATATTATTACAGAATTAGTTTTCAATTATTACAATTCGCTAGACCAATCAAAAGTAAGTTTAACAGATATTATTCCACAGTGGTTTGTAGTTAATAATGATGAAACTATTAATGAAATTGTTAATTTTGTTATGAAAAGAGGTGGTGCAAATGGCGATTGGACTATTAGCTAAATTAGTAACAGAGGTTGCAAAAACTGATGTTGGGAAAGAGTTTACAAAAAAACTTGAAGGTTCTGAACTCAAAAAAACTATTTCTGTTATTGAGCAAATAGAAAAAGTTAAGAATATGCCTTTGCAACAGCTAGAGTATATAAACGATAAGATAGTTGAAGAAAAAGCAAATGAAATTAAAAAGGGTTTAATAGATGAAGAAAAGTCAAAAATAAAAGAAGAAACAGGTTGGTCAGATGAAATTGTTGATGCAATAGGATCAATAGAAGAATACGAAGCACAGAAAGAAGAGATAAAAAATAATCCAAACCTAACAGATGAGCAAAAGGAGACCTATTTAAAACAATGTGATGCTGTAATTGTGGCGATTAAAAATGGCACAGAAAAACTAAGCAATCAAGAAAAGGGGAACTTTGGCGAGATGTGTACCGATTTAGACATGCTAAAAAAAGGATACATTAGAATATCTGATGGGGCGGTATCAGATTTATCTCAAAACCTTAAAACCGGAATCGATGGCGTTTATGAGAATTTAAGCGGTAATATAATTTATTTTATAGCTGACTCAAAATATGGAAGTTCGCAATTACAATATACTCAGGACGGCAAACAACTATCGGATACATGGATAGATAGACGACTCGATGAAGCTGTAGGAAAAGAAAAAGCTGATGAAATTAGGTTTGAACAAATTGAAAATCCAGAAAATGTTGGTGTTTTCATTGCTCATATCGACGAAAACGGCAATGTTTCATATGAAACCGTTGATAGCGATGGAAATACTGTGAAAAATAAGGAGGTCTTCCAAAATGAGTAGAGATGCAAGAAAAAATACCGATTATTTCAATAAATACTTGGAATATCAGAACAAGAGAATACAGCAATTTCAAGAAAAAGTATCAGCACTAAATGATGACTCTCAAACCAGAAAACTAAATATATATTTAAGCAGTTTTTTGCGAGATAAATTCTATGCATCCTATTCTAACGGAGTTGGGATTGACGAACTAAAATCAATCTATATGGACTGGCTTTCTGCTATTGAAAAATCAAATACTGTTTTATATTCTGATTTGATTGATCTTACGAGCTTATTTATTTTGCTCGAACCTAACAAAAATGACGTGGTTAGGATTACACAGCTTATAAAAAATAGCAAAGATAAAGATGATTTGCTTATTATGTTCCTTAACGAATGGTTAACTGACCGTAAAACGAAAATATTTACAGGTGAAATCAAGTACGACGAGTATAAAAACTTAAGCGATGCAATTACTGAAACCGTTAATATTAATAAAAGTTCGCATTTAATAAGGTTTATTAGCAAAGACTGGTATACTGCAAATAATAAAAGTTCATGGTATGATTCACATAAAAATGATAAAGAAACCTATGTTGGTTATTGGTGTTTTATAGGTGCAGCTCTTGCTAAAATATTTTTAATCAGCAAAGAAAACTTTGATGGAGTTGATTATTTCCCAACAGACTTATTATAAACTGCTTGCGTTTCAATATCTTGGTTGAACAAATCCGCGGACTACCCCCTGATTTGAAACGCGACAGTTTGGATGAGGGCTTGTATTTTCTCAGATATAGTATTCGACAATTTAAAAAGTCAAATACTGTATTCTTTTTTGTAGGCTTTTTATTTGCTTATGCAAGTTTTTATATATACTCTATCTGATAAATTCTCATTAACATTTGAGCAATTAGAGCAACTTATGAATGTCTTTATTAACTCAATACCTAAAGAGTTGAGGGTAAGTCTTCCTTTGTGTTCTTAAAAGCTAAAAATTGCTTAATATTTATTGTCTAGTATTGAATTTTCAAGGTTCATATATGTTAATTTATGTATGAAGTTTAAGTTGTATTATAAATAAAGGTATATTACTTATAATGTCCTCATGTAATAATTATATAAAATTTTATAAACAAGATAATTGATATAATTATTTGAAGATATTTAACTATTTTCCCGTTTTAAAATTAGATAAAAAAATTTTTATAAAAAATAATCAGATAGACAGAATATGTCACTATGAATGTGTATAATTCAATTATCAGGTAAGAATGAATTAGTAAAGTAGAAAAAGTTATTAAGAGATGTGCAAGTAAAAAATGGCATTACAAAACAGAGCACTTATAATTCTATGTTTAACTAAGCATTTATAAGCTATAATACTAAAGGCTTTGAACTCGGAATATACTGATGTTTATGTGTTTTATAATTATGAACAAATGTAATTAGTTGAGTTATATCTGAAATAAGTAAATCTGTATGTAATGTTTTTTTATTTTTAATTTTACGCCTTACAATACAGAAACTGGATTTAGAATGAATAATATTTTTCTCTAAAAGAGCGAGGAATGTATTTTTCGAGATTAATGGTATTTTTCAACAAAGATAAGAATAGAGGTTTGTTCAGTTCTAAAATTTTCTTGCATTCTGAAAAAGTTCTAACATTGAAAGCTGTTTTTTAGTGAAAATTTTATGTATTTTTAAATGGTTTTGGCGTTTCGCAAACGCCTATAAAGATAATTATATTGAAGGGAGAATTAAATATTATGTTGAAAAATAATGATAAAATTAAAATCGAACAGTATATTGATAAAATAGTTTTCGATATTCAAAAGGACCTGAAAAGTTGGATACCCTACGATAGATTTAATATCATGCACAGTTTGATACACGATAAACTAATTGTAAATAAGGTTATTAATGTAATTGTTGATAGATTTACAAAACGATATGTATAATATAAAATAAAATAAGAATATAATAATATAACAAAACTGAAATGAGGTTTAGGATGGAATTTGATAGAAATAGGCTTCTTAAATTAAGAGAGGAAAAGGGATTTACACAGTATGAGTTAGCTAAAGCTGCGGGAATTTCCGTAGTGACATTAAATAAAATAGAAACATCAGGAAACGCAAAACCATTTGCTAGTACATTAAACAAGATAGCTTTAGCATTAGGTGTTGGAATTGAAGAACTTAAGGAAGAATGTGATGAAAACAGGATTGATGAATTTAGGTTAATAAACTTTGCAATGAAGGATAGAGTTAATATAATTAGCAATATTATGGAAATTGATTCGTTTATGTTTTCCTATATAACCAAGCAATTAAAGATTTTTAAACGAGATTTAGGTCGTGTGTTTGGTATTTCGGACACAATGCTAATAGAAGCAGCTCTGTTTTCAGGCCTGTCATGGTCTCGTCCTGGCAATACAACGCATGAAAGTAATTATCCTAAGGTGCTAGGTGATCTATTAGCATTGCAGAATGAGAAAATTGAGATTAAAAGGGTTGATATTAAAGTGCATTCTTGGGAAGAAATAGGAACTTATAGTAAAGTTCCTGGCATATATGGGATTTGCAGTTCGAAAGGAGAGTTACTTAGAATTGGTGAAACTAAAGAAGGTATAGCAGAAAGATTAAAATATCATATAAAAGCATTAGAGAAAGAAGAATATCCGACAATGAAAGAATATATTAATTCACGCGATATATTTGGTGTGAATTACTATTTTGTTATTTTAGCATTTGAACCTGAAATTGGGCGAAAGCTTACAGCATTGCAATCTGACACATGGAGATATTATGCAGAAACAAAATTGATAATTGAAGAAAAGACTTATTTAAAAGGAAATAGGCATAAGGATAATGGTATTTTTACTGGAGATATTTACATTCCGATTAAGGTACAGGACGAAATGATTAGATATTATTATGGTTATAACATATAATAATTAATAATAAGGATTTACGTTTTACTACTATTTTTACTACTAACAGGTAGTAATAACTTTCAAATACTTGCTCTGATTTGCCACACTCCGCCATTTCAGAGCATTTTATAAGAATCCAAGAAACCCTTGAAAAACAGGGAATTTCAGGGTAAAAATGAGTAAATAATAACTATGGTAAAAGTTTTATTTGTGTGCCACGAACGTTATACATCACGTAAACAATCATCTGCTATAGACCTGCTTCCACTTGGGCAGTTTTCATCTAAATAACATTTTTGGCACACAACACACTTTTCTTTTAAGCCTTACTTTTTTCTTTAAAATCTACTAATTCTCCATTATTTATTCTTAAATCTATAACATTGAATTTACCATCTATAATTATATATACATACCCTACAATTTGTCGTATTTTGTAGATACGCCTTTTGCCTTATTTACTGGATATTTTTGCTCAGTCTTGTCCATCTTTACATTTATAATGTCAATAATATCAGCACCCAAAACCTGTGACATTTGTATACAATAATTCAATACATCTGCTAATTCTTCAATTACATCCTCTTTATTAAACACAGAGTCATTCCATTGAAAGCATTCAAGCAATTCATTTGCCTCGATAGAAATTGATTTTGCAAGGTTTGAAGGAGTGTGGAATTGATCCCACTCCCTCTCCTTATTGAATTTATCTATTCTGTCTTTCAATACATCTAATCTTTCCATAATTTCAATACCTCTTACGCATAGTTTTCCAAATTTATTCCATAGAATCCTAATAACTGTTCTAAACTCACATAGATACCTGCTTTTACAAGTCTCTCTTTTCTTTGAGTGTATAGTTTTTTAATAAGAGCAAATTTATCATCATCTGTTCCGTGATGAATACAATCATGACAAATACTACATAAGGAAACAATATTTGCTTCCACATCAATTGAAGTTACAAACTTATCACTTTCACTAATAGGAATTAAATGATGTGCCTCAACATACATATGTTCTGATCCTTTTGCTTTGAACGTATAATGCTCATTATTAAATGTACATAAGTATTTGCCCTGGCTTAAAGCTCTTGCAGCAACTTGAGGGTCACGGGGAAATCTACGAGTTCCTTTATCATCTATAACAGCCTCCTGCTTTGCTTTTGGCTCATCCACTATTTCTTCTTCCTTTGTGTCGATAACATTAGTTGTATTTGCTTCTTCTTCTACAGTCTTAAGGTTAATCAATCCCCTACCCTGAGCAACTAAAAAATCATAAAATTTCTCCACTGTTCTTCCAGCAAACAATGTTCTTATCGATTTAAATACTGATAAAAGATCGAAAATATCTCTCACAATATCAATATCAGATGGCATATTGTTAAACTCATATTTTACACCAATAATATGTCCTGCTTCATATCCACGTCCAAGCGCCTTCTGTGCCCCTAAATCAATTGAATCAACAAATCTAGAATTGTTGACTGTAATATAACCACGTAAAACATCAGCCATTTTAACTATCTCTTTACGGGCTTCTTTTGACGAAAACTCCTCGCTAAAATATGTGTACCCCTGATTTAGACTTAAATAAACCGATTTTCCACCAACAGAATATAGGAAAACAATATATATTCCTCTTGTTGCACTTTCAGTTATCGCTCTGTCAAATATAGAAATCCATGCTACTTCAGCATATTGTCCCTTTCCTATTGACCCTTCAACTTTGTACTCTCTTGAATCAATGCTAGTTTTTCTTACTATTGCTGCAGGTAACTCTTTACGTATAATCTCACCAACTTCAGATCCTTGAAATATTCCTCTTTCTGGGGATGCATACATCTTTCCAGCATTAGCAATCATATCAGCTAATGATTCATCTTCACTATCACGCACAACAACATATCCTTCTCTAAAGAAATCACTTTCTGGAACATCTAAAACTTTACTCAACTCCTGAATTTCAGAGCTTGTTAGCTCTCTTTGACTATTCAAAATTCTACTAACTTTTGTCGCATTCCATCCAGTTGATTCAACAATATCTGAAGCGTTCAAATTCATTGAATCCATAATTTGACAAAGCCTTTCATTTGATAAATAAATCTTCATTTTAATCTCCTTTGTTTTCATAATTGAAACTTTCCGGTTAGTTGCTAAATATAGAGTAACTTTTATTTTTATTTTTGTCAATAGTTTTTTTGAAAATTTTTATTTTTAAAACCAACATTTTTTATATTAAATGATTCAAAGGTTGATAATAATACTTATTTATTTAAAATGAATACAAATTTTCCAAGTATTATGAGAATAACTTTCGTTTAATAAGACGCTTATTTCCGTATCAGATAACATAAGGACAATTATCATTATTGGTTAATTCCCTAAGTTTGTTTTGACTGATTCCAAAATACATGGAAGCTTCATTAAGTATTAAATTTGTTTTTTCCATAAAGAAACATATTTATCGCATTAAACATATTTAACATGATAAAGCTAATATGTTGTATATTTAATAAAAAATTATTTACACATATAAAATAATTATAATACAATATAATAATCTTGGTAATTAGTATATATATAAACTCTGATGATTGAATATAGAATTTTTCAATCATCAGAGTCAATTAAATTAAAATATCATACAAAATAAACAGTATAAATTAAGTTTATATAGCTGGCTATTATAATTCCTCCGAGTTAATAAAAAATTATTTTAAAATGGAGGAATTAATAAATGAAAGAAATTTATAAAATTGAAAGTCTAAATTACATAGACTGTAATTTGGGTTATGGTTATAATCACTTAGCAAATAGGCAGAAATGACAGTAATGCTAACAAAATGCTAACACAATATATACAAATTAACTCAATATAATTCAAATAATACAAAACTATGCGCATGTAAAAGCAATAAAATTAATACAAAGAATAGCCTAAAACATGCATATATAATGCCAGGAATGATGTAATATAGACTAAAAACCACTGAATTTCAGTGGTTTTTTATATTGTTACAAACAATAAACCACTTTCATAGCCAGTGAAGCCAAAAAGTTTTAGCTACAAGTAGAAAAAACCTCCGCTGTTATAATAAATGTAAGTTTACAGACCACATTAAAAACAAAGGAGGGTCCAAATGTATAAGAATATAGAAATAACAAATATACCTTTAAAATAGATTATATTATAATTATAAAAAAAGGATTTACTAAGAGCTAAGCCTCTGTGTAAATCCTTTTTATAAATTAGAGTTTAAAATAAAATTTTAATTACTTAAAACTTCAATCATTCTTTGCTTGAATAATTGTCTATCTATTGATTTTATTACTGTCGCATTGTCCGTGGGTATATTTGTATCAATTGCTAATACAACATTTCTGTCAAAAATGATAACTTGTCCATATGAAGGTTCTTCTTTTGTACAGCAATAGCAATAGGTTTCTTTTTTTTCTAAAACAATATCATCCCATAATGCAACGCCCATAGCTACTGCATCAGGTAAATCTACAAAATATCCACCAGATTTTTTAAAATTGTAGTTAAGCAATCCAAGGTTGCAATCTACAGCAAATTTGCCTATAGCACCTTTAGATTTAAGATATTCCATATCTTCTTTTTGAAGAGCACTGTCTCCTAAACATAAATCAAAGCCTATAATAGTCAATGGAATTTTGCTATTTAATAAAATAGAGTAGCTTTCTGCATCAACATATACATTGAATTCTGCAACAGGGGTAGTGTTTCCAGGACCAAATCCTCCTGTGCCCATTGACCATATTCTTTTAATTTTTTTCATAGTTTCAGGCTCTTTTAATATTGCTAAAGCAATATTTGTAACAGGTCCTAATGCAATTATTTCTATTTGATTGGGATTTGATTTAATAGTTTCTAATATAAAGTCAACTGCATGTCCTGTTGATTGCTTTTTAGTTGGATTAATCAAATTGCAATCACCCATTCCATCATTTCCGTGTACATTTACTGCTGTAACTAAATCTCTAAATAAAGGTTTACTAGCTCCTTCAAAAATTTGAATATCCGAATTGCATATCTCAGCAGTCATTAAAGCATTTTTTGTAGCTAAATTTAATGGTACATTACCACAAACAGTTGTTATTCCAAGAACTTCAACATCATCACACAATAGTGCCATCATTAACGCAACTGCATCATCACTTCCAGTATCAGTATCAATTATAAATTTTCTCATAAAATCCTCCAAGTTTTTATTTAATATAATTATACATGTGCTATAATATATAAAAAAGGTCATTTGACCAATAGGAGGATTTTTTTATGGTTTATAATGTAAATGATATACCATGTAACATTAAATATACTGAAAAGACATACCCTGAAAAATCAACTATAATAAGTCCCAATGAAAAGAACAATAGTCTGTTTATACTTGTATCAGGTATAGCAACTGTATTTTATGAAGGTAAAAATGGTGAGGTTTTAAATGTTTATGAACATACAGCACTTGATTTCTTTGGTGAATTAGAAATATTATCCGATAGAAATGAACCTTTACATGTGAAAGCAAAAACAGATTGCTTTGTAAAAATAGTTTCAAAAGAAAATGTTTTAAAATGGATGAAGGAGGATTTTAATTTCAGCTTATATTTGATAAATGGTATCTGCAATAAGCTTCTTAATGATTCTGATGAATTAGTTAAGCTATCATTAATGAACATCAAGCAAAGATACTTTTGTTCTGTAGAAAGACATTTTAGAATAGGTAACTTAGAAAATTTAACAAAGTTACAGCTTTGTGATGAAGTAAAAGCACCGTTGAGAAGTATAAATCGTATAATAAAAGATAATAAAAGCATAATCGATTACAAAGATAAGAAATTTATAATTATTGATATGAGTAGATTTATTGAAACTATTAGGTCATTTTAGACTATATATTAATTTTTTTATTATTTTAAAGATGATAAGGTAGGGTAGAGTATATGTTCATTGTTGTGTTATAATAAGAGAAGCAAATTTTTGATAAGTATGAAAACTACTGATTTGATTATGACTGAATTAAGGAGTATTCATAAGTTAATATAAAGCACTAGCAAATAAACAAATATACAATTGCAAGAATGATGTAGAAATACAAAAATCCCCTTAAATAAAAAAATATTTAGGTGGCAAAAGTGTTCCTTGCCTTTTCATTACCAATTATAAAAGAGCTAAAATTATAATATTTTGGCTCTTTTATGTTGTCATTAAGTAAAAATATGCTTATTATAAAAAATATTTTACAATATAAACAAATCATGGTATTATATTATATAGATTGCGTGGTAAGATTTACAAAATAAAAATATATGATAATTTAAAAATTCTTTACGTTCTACATAGTTAATATTTATCTGCATTAATATAGAGTAAAAAATATTACCAGCTCATATTTTAAATTATAGCTTGTTAAAAAAATATTTAGTTAATATGGATATATTTAAAAATATAGATACTCCTTTTTATACAATAAAGTAAATTGCAGTTACTATATTTTAATATATATTAAATCACAAGAAAAGAAAGGGATAATGAAATGAATGTATTAAAAAAACTAGTTTTTTTAGTTTGTGTGGTTTGTTTTGCTTTTATGCCACTTGTTCAAACTGCTATGGCAGAAGAAGTAGCTCCTACAAATACAGCTGTTGAATCGCCAAGTGTGTGGGCTATTTGGGATGTTCAAATGGCTTATACGTATGGATTGGGAACAGTAGATACATATAAAGGCTATAAAGACGAGATTACTGCAAACCAACTTGAAACAGTACTAAAAAGCTTTGAAGAGAAATTTGGCGTTAATTACGACTCTAAATTAAAGCTTGATTCAATTGCTACTCGTGGAGATGTAATAAAGGGACTTTATGGCATAATTAACTTATCTGTTAAACCAAATGGAAACAATAGTGCTGTTGATTATTTTGCTAGAAATGCACTTATAAAAGGAAGAACAGTAGAAAATTATTCTTTGGACAGAGTTTGTACTAATGAAGAAATGATAGTATTTGCTAAGAGAGCATACGACCATATAGTTTATTCGTTAGGTAAGGATGCAAAGGGATGTTTTTGGAAAGTAAGTGATGAAGATAACACAGTTTATTTATTAGGCTCAATTCATGCTAGCGATAATTCTTTATATCCTTTAAGCAAGGATATATTAACATCATTTGCAAATTCACAAGCATTGGTAGTTGAGGTAAACCTGTTGGCACAAAAGCCTGAAGAGTTACAATATGCTCAACAGCTTATGTTTTATGAAGGCGATGATACAATTGAAAAACACATATCCAGTGAAACATATAAAAAATATGTAGAGTTTATGGAGTCCGTTGGCGTGCCTGCTGATACATATAATAGAATAAAGCCTTGGGCAGCGGCATTGACTATACAAAATTTGCAGTTAGCATCGGCAGATATCAGCGGAGCTATGGGAATTGATGTTTACTTCATGACACTGGCTAATGGAAACTTGCCAATTATTGAAATTGAAGGATCTAAATATCAATATGATATGTTTAATTCCTTTTCACCTGAACTGCAAGAATCTCAGCTTATAGGCTCTTTGACTGCAGATTCAAATAGTGAAGAAAACTCAGCAGAATCAGTTGCTGTTGTAAAAGAAATGCTAGGTCTTTGGAAAAAGGGAGATACAAATAGCTTAGAAAAAATGTTGTTTGGAGTAGCACCAACGAATGATTTAGAGAAAGAATACAATAAAAAATTATGGGATGATAGAAATGAAAATATGGCAAAATATGTTCTTAAAATGCTTCAAGAAGATACAGAAAATGATTATTTTCTTATAGTAGGTGCTGGTCATATGTTAAACCATAATGGAATTGTAGAGCTTTTAATAAAAGCTGGATATACTGTAGAGCAAGTTAAATAAAAGATTTTATAAGAAAAAAATATATTATTAATAATATTAGGCTCTTTGTCGATTGTTGAGATAAGAATTTATAAAATTCTTGTTCTAACAAGGCAAGGAGTCTTTTGTTTCAATAAAGAATTAACTGTTTTAATGGGTGAAGAAAAAACTAAATTTTATCAAATTGTTTATTTACATTATTTATGAATATTCTTTGTATATCATCCTTAAAAGGTATGAAATATAAAAAATATTAATAATATAGTGTATATAAAATATTTCTCGTTTTTACAAGATGACTTATTCTTCTAAAATCGGCTCGAAAAAAAATATTAATTTTAAAATCATATTTTGAAACAGGTACAGTAAAAGAGGTATTTGCACAAAGCATATATAGCTACAGTCCAAATAAATTAGAACCTTTTTTGGCAATTAATTGCGCAACTTCCCCGGAAAATTTGTTGGAAAGTGAGCTTTTTGGATATGAGTAGTGAGCTTTTACTGGTGCAGTAAAAGGTGGTAAATCAGCTCTTCTCAATATAGCCCACGGAGGAACTCTTTTCTTGGATGAAATCTGAGAAATGCCGATATCTTTGCAATAAAAGCATCCTATGAAAGGCATAAAGGAAACAGAGAAGAAATGAGCAAAGAATTAGGCATAATCATGACAACTTTTTGGAGAAGAATTAAAGATATGTTTAACTTTTAGATATCACTTCAATGATAATAGGGTAACTTATTTGATTTTATTCTAATCGTCCTTTTAAATAAATATTTTGTTGACAGGTTTAACAAATCGTAGTACAATATTACTAAATTAAATAAGATCTTCGGGGCAGGGTGAAATTCCCGACCGGTGGTATAGCCCACGAGCCGTAAGGTTGATTCGGTTAGAGTCCGAAGCCGACAGTATAGTCTGATAGTAGAAGATAAAGGAAGATTTACGTTTTGCGTGGATGTTTGAATTTATGCTCTGAAATGAATTGCCATTTCAGAGATTTTTTATATCTATGCAGTGTAATTGTTATTTGCTTTATAAAAATGCCTTGAACATATAATTGTTCAAGGCATTTTTATAGATGACTTCTTTTTATGCACGGTAAAACCGTGGTTAATTTCCCTTGCCCTGAACATTTTGTTCAGGGCATTTTTCATTCTGCGGAGGTGCTATATGGATGAAATAGAATATATGCGTCTTGCAATTAAGCTTGCAAGGCAGGGATACGGATGGGTAAACCCAAATCCCTTGGTTGGTGCGGTGATTGTGAAGGATGGAAAGATTATTGGGCAAGGCTATCACAAAAAATATGGAGAACTCCATGCAGAACGCAATGCACTTGCAAACTGCCATACATCAACAACAGGTGCAACCCTTTATGTGACGCTAGAACCCTGCTGTCATCACGGAAGAACACCCCCATGTACCGAAGCAATCATTGAAAGTGGCATCAGCCGTGTGGTAGTAGGCTCTTCTGATCCTAATCCGTTGGTTGCCGGGAAAGGCATTGCGATTTTGAATTCTCACGGTATTGAGGTAATAAAAAATGTTGCAAAGGATGAATGTGACAAACTCAATGAAAGCTTTTTTCATTATATTCAAAATAGAACGCCTTATGTGGTTATGAAATATGCTATGACCATGGATGGAAAAATTGCTACGCACACCGGCAAATCTCAATGGATTACCGGTTCGGAAGCAAGACAGCATGTACATGAGGATCGACATCGTTATTCTGCTATCATGGTTGGTGTAGGCACTGTTCTCACAGATGACCCCATGTTGACCTGTAGGTTGGAGAACAGCAAAAATCCGCTGCGCATCATCTGCGATACTAATCTTAGAACGCCACTGCAAGCAAAAATTGTTACTACAATCAATAATGCTTCTACCCTCATCGCTACAGCGGTGACAGATACCAATAGACACCGGCCATATCTGGATGCAGGCTGTGAGATTATGGTACTTCCTCAAAATGATAACCATATTGATTTAAACAGATTGATGCAAAAATTGGGTGAGAAACAAATTGACAGCATTCTGCTGGAAGGTGGTGGCACACTGAATTGGTCAGCCCTGAAAAATGGTATTGTAAATAAGGTACAGGCATATATCGCTCCAAAGTTGTTTGGTGGGAGCGGAAAAACTCCAGTAGAAGGTTTAGGTGTTAATCACCCCAAAGGAGCTTTTTCACTAAGTAAGCCTGTCATCACACAGATAGGTGAAGATATTTTATTAGAAAGCGAGGTGATTCGGTGTTTACAGGAATCATAGAAGAAATCGGCAAGATACAGGGCATTAAAAAAGGGGTGAATTCGGCTATTCTATTTGTTCAGGCATCAGAGATTATGGAGGATGTCCATCTTGGCGACAGTATTGCAGTAAACGGTGTTTGTCTTACGGTTACTTCCATTTCCTCTGCCGGCTTTACTGCTGATGTTATGAATGAAACCCTAAACTGTTCTTCCTTTGGAAATCTGAAAATAGGAAGCCCTGTTAATTTGGAACGCGCAATGTCGGCAAACAGTAGATTTGGCGGACACATTGTTTCAGGGCATATTGATGGCACAGGAACGGTCTCAGATATCCGCAGAGATGATAATGCTGTTTGGTATACAATCAAAACGCCCTTACCGGTTCTTAGGTACATCATTGAAAAAGGCTCGATTGCAATTGACGGTATCAGTCTGACTGTGGCGAGGGTATATAAGGATAGCTTCAGTGTTTCCATCATACCGCACACGGCTTCATTAACAACACTATCTAAGCGCCGTGTCGGGGATGAAGTAAATTTGGAAAATGACTGCATTGGTAAATATGTGGAAAGCTTGATAGGAAAAGAATCACAAAACAGCAATATTACAGCCGGGTTTCTTGCAAAATACGGCTTTTAGGAGGTAATTAAAATGTTTCAATTTAACACTATCGAAGAGGCGTTAAAGGACCTTCGCCTTGGAAAAATTATTCTAGTTACAGACGATGAGGACAGAGAAAATGAAGGCGACTTTATCTGCGCCGCTGAGTTTGCCACCACCGAAAATGTAAATTTTATGGCAGTTCATGGTAAAGGGTTGATTTGTATGCCTATGAGCGTAGAACTTTGTCAAAAGCTACAATTCCCACAAATGGTCAGCGACAACAAGGATAACCACGAAACGGCGTTTACGGTATCTGTTGACCATGTAGATACAACTACCGGCATTTCAGCGGTAGAGCGTAGCATCACTGCCTTGAAATGCGTAGCGGATGAAAGCAAACCGGAGGACTTTCGTCGCCCCGGTCATATGTTTCCACTCCTTGCAAAGAAAAACGGTGTACTGGAACGAAACGGACATACCGAAGCCACTGTGGACTTGATGCGACTAGCTGGGTTAAAGGAATGCGGTCTTTGCTGCGAGATTATGCGGGAGGATGGAACAATGATGCGTACGACGGAGCTGATGGAACTGGCGCAGAAATGGGACATTAAAATAGTGACCATCAAGGCCTTGCAGGAATACCGTAAAAGAAATGAAAAGCTTGTGGAGCAGGTAACCTGTGTTGCTATGCCAACAAAGTATGGTAATTTCAAAGCTTATGGATATATCAGCAAGCTAAACGGAGAGCATCATGTGGCTCTGGTCAAGGGTGAGATTGGTGATGGAGAGAATCTGTTATGCCGTGTTCATTCCGAGTGCCTGACAGGAGATGTGTTTGGTTCCGCACGCTGCGACTGCGGTCAGCAGTTCGCAGCAGCTATGACTCAAATTGAAAATGAAGGTCGGGGTATTCTACTTTACATGCGTCAGGAGGGCCGTGGGATTGGTCTGATTAATAAACTGCGTGCATATGCACTTCAGGATCAGGGCATGGATACTCTAGAGGCGAATATTGCTCTTGGATTTCCTGGAGATATGAGGGAATATTTCATCGGTGCACAGATTTTATATGACCTTGGGGTGAGAACCTTGCGCTTGCTAACCAATAACCCTGACAAGGTTTATCAGCTTTCTCAATTCGGTATGGAAATCACTGAGCGTGTTCCGATTCAAATGGATGCTACTGATCATGACTTAGTTTATCTAAAAACCAAGCAGGAAAAAATGGGTCATATCTTACATTATTAAGTGAAAAAGGAGATTAAAAAATGAAAACTTTTGAAGGAAAACTCGTATGCAAGGACATTCGGGTTGGTATTGTTGTCACAAGGTTTAATGAATTTATTACAAGCAAGCTGCTAGACGGTGCTATTGATGGACTGAAACGCCATGATGTTATAGAGGACAGTATTGATATTGCATGGGTTCCCGGTGCATTTGAAATTCCGCTCATTGCTTCCAAAATGGCAAAAAGCAAGAAATATGATGCAGTCATCTGCCTTGGTGCTGTGATTCGCGGCAGCACTACCCACTACGACTATGTGTGCAGTGAGGTGTCAAAGGGTATTGCCCATATATCTCTGAACAGTGATGTTCCGGTGATGTTTGGCGTGTTGACAACCGAAAATATTGAGCAGGCGATTGAACGGGCTGGTACAAAAGCCGGCAACAAGGGTTTTGAATGTGCCGTTGGTGCAATTGAAATGGTAAACCTGATTAGGGATATGCAAAGTTGATATGGCAAATTTGATTTTCGACTATGACGGAACCTTACACGAAAGTCTCTGCATTTACGCTCCTGCTTTTCGTCTTGGATACTCTCATCTTGTTAGGAAGGGAATTGCTGCTGATAAAGAATTTTCAGATGCTGAAATCAGCCGATGGCTGGGTTTTTCCGCAAAAGATATGTGGGAAAATTTTATGCCGGAGTTGTCACAGCCGGAAAGAGATTTATGTAGTGAGATCATTGGAGATGAGATGGTACGTTTAACTTTGGCAGGGAAAGCAAAGCTATATTCTGGTACTGAAACTGTTCTACAGCAATTAAGAGCTTTAGGACATAATCTGATTTTTCTCAGTAATTGCAAGCACAGATATATGAAGGCACACCGGAAACATTTTAAACTGGAGCAATATTTTTCTACTTTTTATTGCACAGAAGATTTTAACTTTTTTCCAAAATGGCAGATAGTCAAATCGATTATGGTGGAGGTTTCTGGAAAATTCATTGTCATAGGTGACCGATGGCAGGATATTGAAATTGCATTACGCAACCAACTTCTTTCTATTGGATGTGCATATGGATATTGCAGTTTAGATGAACTGAATAGTGCGACAATACAAGTTTTTTCAGTAGAGGGTATTCTAGATGCAGTTTATAGATTGTGTCCATAATAAATAATGAATATTTGAATAAATTACCCTTTTATGAGAAAAGTCACGATAAATATATTATTAAAAAGAATAATGATTCAAATACTATAGACTGATAGTTTTGGTAGTTTTTCTGCCAAAACCTAAACTGGTGTTGATATGTAAATTAAATACGTGCTTTAAAGCCCTTCAATGGTAGCAATACAATTGGAGGGCTTTTATGTATAAAACATTTATATTTGCTTGAAGTAGGGATGTCAACTTATCGTGACGCTTGTCTTTAGCAGAAGTTTTTGCTCTGCATAGTTTTACTCATACTAAAAATTCATTTATATTAATTTTTATACCATTTAATTATTTTATATTTTATATTTTACAATTTATATGATATAATGGATAAAATGCTTAAGTAGATTAACAAAAGAAGTAGGAAGAGCGGTCGCTGCTTATTCAACAATCTAAGTAATTATAAAAATATATAGAAAGGAATAATATTATGAATTATAGAGTGAATCCTAAAAACAATGATAAATTATCCATACTTGGTTTCGGGTGCATGCGCTTTGCCAAAGATGAGAAAGAAGTTGAAAAACAGATAATATACGCTATTGAGAATGGTGTAAATTATTTTGATACTGCATATATTTATCCAAACAGTGAAGCCGTACTAGGCAGAGTATTGGCAAAAGGATATCGTGATAAAGTTAAAATTGCCACAAAAATTCCACCGTACCTAATAAAAAAATATGAAGATTTAGATAAGATATTCTATATGCAATTAGAACGATTGCAGACAGATCATATTGATTACTATTTTATTCACATGCTTACTGATGTGAAAATATGGAGCAGGCTTGTTAATCTTGGTATTCTCAAATGGATAGAGGAAAAAAAGGAAAAAGGACAGATTATCAATGTTGGTTTTTCTTATCATGGAGGTAAGGAAGAATTTATCAAGCTTGTGGATGTATACGATTGGGAATTCTGTATGATTCAGTACAATTATCTGGATGAAAATAATCAAGCAGGAAAAAGCGGTTTGGAGTACGCATCTGCTAAGGGGCTTCCAGTTATGGTTATGGAACCGCTAAGAGGAGGAAAGTTAATTACAAATCTTCCGAAAGAAGTTTACAACGTATGGGAAGCGGCACAGGTTAAGCGAACTCCGGCAGAATGGGCGTTTCGATGGATATGGAATCATCCGGAGGTTACGGTTGTATTGTCTGGAATGAATTCTCAAGAAATGATAGAAGAAAATATAAAAGTTGCATCACAAGTGCAGGCAAATTCCTTTACAAATGATGAACTTGATATGTTTCGAAAAGTACGTCAGATTTTAAATGAAAAAATAAAAGTTCCCTGCACAGGATGTAGTTATTGTATGCCATGTCCAAAGGGAGTAGATATACCCACATGTTTTTCCTGCTATAATGATAGAGAGATTGAGGGTAAGCTTGCTTCCAGGATGAAATACATCATGCAGACAAGTTTGAAAAGCGAAGCACATAACGCATCTCTATGCGTTGAGTGTGGCCAATGTGAAAAACATTGTCCGCAAAACATTGCAATTATGAAAGAGCTAAAAAATGTTACAAAAACTATGGAAGGATTCTATTATAAACCTGCTAGGATTTTAATAAAAAAATTTATGAAATTATAAAATATATTAGTGCGTATAATAAATATATAAGGAGTGATAAATATGAACTTGTATAATTCGATTGAACAACGCAAATCCAGTCGAAAATATATAATGCAGCCATTGGAAAAGGAAATAATAGATGAATTGGAAAACGCCATTAAAACATTTAAGCCTCTTTATTCCTCTTTACCTCTAGAATACCGTTTTGTGGAGAAAACGAAAGGCTTATTCAAAGTAGAAGCTCCACATTACCTTATCATCAATGGACATGGAAAGAACGGCGAAATGGAACAGGCTGGTTTCATTTTTGAACAACTGGTACTATGGCTTGATGCAAAGGAAATCGGGAGTGTATGGCTTGGTGCGACAAAGGATACAGATAAAAGCAATGCTAATCACGACATTATTACATTGGCTTTTGGGCGAACCATTGAACCAGTACATAGAGCAAAGAGCGAATTTATCCGCAAACCAATATCAGAGGTCACGAACGCGCCGAACGATTCTTGTATCCAGTCTGCACATCTAGCCCCATCGGGGATTAATATTCAGCCATGGTATTTTGAAAAAGTGGATAAACAGGTTCTGGTTTATCAACAGAAATTAAAACCACCAGTTTCACTTTTGTATAAATTAGCTGATTTGGATATGGGGATTGCACTGTGTCATTACGCATTGGCTTGCGAAAAAGCCGAAAAGCCTTTTATTTTCAATCGAGATTCAAAAATGCAGAACAAATCAGGTTTTGTACCATTTGGGATAATCGAATAAAAGTAACAAAGTGCCAATTATAAAAGAGCTAAGATAATAATATTTTAGCTCCTTTTATTTTGTGTTTTTCGATATATATACTAAGAATTCAAGGATTTCTTCATACCTTTATTATTGTGCCATAATCCGTAAACTTCACTTACGTTTCCTGCTGTTATAAATGCTTTGAAATTGTTCCTGCCAATAAATTCCATCAGTCTTGAAAATTCACTTCTTGTTAATAGAGTTTCTAACTCAACATATTGTTCATTTTTATATCCACCTACTACATTATATAGCGTGACACCTCTATTTAGATTTTTTATTATATACTCCTGTATTTCCTTATATTGCTCAGATATAATACACGCACGTTTTTTTGTATTAAAGCCTGTTGCAAAATTATCTACAACTAAGCCATTTACATATGTACCTATTAGACCGATAATAACTATTCTTAAATCACTTATTAAAAACGCGGTCATACATATCATTGCTCCCGAAGCAATAAGAGCTGTTCCAATCTCAACGTGAGCATATTTATTTATAATTTTAGCTAAAATATCAAGGCCACCTGTTGAGGCATTAATTTTAAATAAAATTGCTTGCGCGAAACCAAGTATTAATACAAAACATATTAGATCTAGCAGCGGATCTTGCATAATGGATTGTTGTGCTGGAAAAAATATTTCGAAAATTGCTAAATATGGTGATAATAAAAGTGAAGCAAATATTGTTTTTACTCCAAACTCTTTTCCTATTAAAATATTTGCTAATATAAGCAAAATTGAGTTTAAAATAAAAGTTATAATTGAAATAGGTACTCCTGTTAATTTTTCAATTACAATTGCTAAACCAGATATTGAGCCAACTATTAAACCGCTTGGTTTTAGAAAAAAGTGTATTGCTACAGCAGTAATAAGCATCCCAAACATCATGATTGTTATTTCTTTAACTAACTTGGACACATTTAAATTACTCTTTGTTTTCATGTGATACTCCTTTAATGTTATTTTTACATTTTGATTATACCATTTATATGCAAGTATATCAATATGAAGTGTGTTATATCTTATAAAAATATTTTAAAAGAATTAGGAATATATGTATATCAAAGTGTCGCTGAATGTATAAATAGATGGTTAGATGTTTACAGAGTTAAAAATTTAATAATTAATAAGTGAAAAAATTAAACTATTTAATTGACAACTTAATTAATTTGATATATAATTAAATTAAATTAAGTTTAATTGTAAAAATAATAAAAACAAATGGAGGTAACAATGTATAATTTCCCAAAAAATTTGTACACAGATGTTAGAATAGAAAATGTTTTTTCAACAATAATTTACTATAAAAATAACAAGCTTGTACAAAATAAAGAAAAGATTGAAAACGGAGCAATGGTAAGGGTATTTGACGGCAAAAAATGGTATTATAGTTCAGTTAGTGATTTGGATAATATTCAAAATGAAATAGATTCATTATCTAAGATTGCAGCAGCAAACCCTGACATATTAGATAATGAAGTTGTTAAGAGCTTGGAAATACATAAGGATGTTTGTTTAAAATATTCTGAAAATGATGTGTCAAAAATCTCTAATGAGAAGAAACTTGAAGTAGTTAATGCTTATTTACCTTTGATTAAAGAATTTGAAGAAATCAAATCATCTAAGGTGATTTACAAGGATAATTATACTAAAAAACATATAATTTCAAGCATAGGAACTGATGTTACCTTTGATTCTCAAAGCTGTGCTGTTGCTCTTCGTTACACTATTATGGCCAATGAATTACCTCATAATGGCTCTGATGATGTATATAAGATGTCATTTGATGAGTTAAGCGGACATCAAGACTCAATTAGAAAATCAATAATTAGTGATATTGAATACGCACAAAAAGCAGTCCCTGTAGTTCCGGGAATATATACCTGCGTTTTATCACCGCTAACTGCTGGGGTGTTTGCTCATGAAAGCTTTGGACATAAAAGTGAATCTGATTTCATGGTAGGTGATGAAACTATGAAAAAAGAATGGGCGATAGGTAGTAAAGTAGGCTCAGATATTTTAAATATAATTGACACAGGAATTATAGAAGGATCAGGTTACGTTCCTTTTGATGATGAGGGCTGTGAAGCTAAAGAAAATTATATAATAAAAAATGGTATATTGACAGGTCGTCTGCATAGTGCATATACTGCAGCTTCATTAGAAGAAAAATCGACAGGAAATGCACGTGCTATGAGCTTTGAGTTTGAGCCTATAGTTCGTATGACAACTACATATATTGGAGCAGGAAAGTATACAAAGGATGAGCTTATTTCAGAAGTAAAAACTGGAATATATATTGAGAATATACAGCATGGCTCAGGCATGAGTACATTTACTATAGCTCCTAGAAAGGCATATATGATAAGAGATGGAAAAATATCAGAGCCAGTAAAAATTTCAGTTGTAACAGGCAATGTTATGAAAACTCTTAATGAAATAGACGGATTATCAGACACTGTAGAGCTAAAATCATTTGTTCTTGGTGGTTGCGGCAAAATGGAGCAGCACCCACTTCGCGTAGGCTTTGGTGGACCGTATGTAAGAGTAAACGGACTAAATGTTCAATAGGAGGACTGTGATGATAAAAGAATTATACCAAATTAAAATAAAAGAAACTGCATTGAATGTGACACAGACAAATATAGATTCAATAAGAAAGAAGAACATAACAAAGTCTGGATGTCGTGTTTATAAGGATGGTTTTATAGGTGTTGCTGGAACATTTGGAGAGGCAACAGGTGAAACTTGGGAGAGGGCAATAAAAAATTTAGAGCTTAAAATACCTTACGAATATGAAGCTTCTAAGGATAAAAAAAGAATCAGAGATTTAAGAAGGTTAAATATCACATCTGAAGAGTTTGTTGAAAAATCAGAGAAGCTTTTGGACTCGTTTAGAAAAGAGTTTCCTGAGATTATATTTGGCAATAAGATAAGACTTGTTGAAACTGAGACTTCTTTGAAAAATGACGCTGGACTTGATTATGTAAATTATGATAAATCTGTAACAATGGAATTATATTTCAAGCACGTCAATTCAATAAATGTAATGGATAGCTTTGCTATATACGAAAGCAGAGACAATTTTGATGTAGACAAAATATTAGAAGAATTGAGGCCTCAAATAAAGGCATTTAACAATCCTGTGGAATTGCCAAATTTAGAAAAAGCTATCATAATTGCTGATGTTGACTTTGTGCAAAAGATATATGAATCATTAAATGGAGAAACGCTTGGAAGAAAAACCTCAATCTTTAGCAATAAGCTTGCAACTAAAGCATTTAGTGATAAATTCACCTTATATTCTGATTTAAGCGATGAAGAATGTCATATACCGTTTTTTGACGCAGAGGGCAGCATTTTAGAAAATGACAAAATTCTGTTAATAGAAAACGGAGTTATTTTAAGAGGATATACCGACAAAAAGAACAGTAAGGAATTTGGATTTGAAAATACCGCATCAGCCTTTGCAGGATATGATGATGTTCCAACTCTTGGCAGAATAAATATCACTGCAAAAAAATCAGACAATAACTTTACAGAGCTTGCAGGAAACGAGCTTGTTATATTTCCGGTAGTGGCTAGCGGAGGAGATTGCACTAACGATGGAGACTTTGCTACACCTGTACAAATGGCATATTTGATGCAAAATGGGAAATACATAGGTAAATTGCCTGAATTTTCGCTTAGTGGCAATATATATGAGATGTTTGGTGATGACTTTATAGGAATAAGCAAGGATAAGTTTGCTTCTAGCAGAAACTTACCACTCTGCAGAATGAAGATAAATAAATAATAATAAATCCCAAGCCTATGCAATAGAGTGCTTGGGATTTTTCTTATTAATATTTTAGTCGATTTCGACTGCCATTAACTATATGTAATACATTTAAATTTCAACTATTTCATATTACTTCACAGGTGGTTTACATGCCTTGCACGGTTCATATTTCTCGCTAATAGCTTTATCTAAACTAATTTTATTTTTATTTCCCTTTAATGTTCCACATGATTCTATATGGTATTTTTTACCATTTGCAGTCACATAAACAAATATCTCTTTTTTTGATGCTTCACCTGAAGATGGATTTGATTCTTCTGTTGTTAAACCGTTTTTTAAACCGAAATTTTTAAATATTTCTTGAAAGCCTTTAGGATTTCTGAATATTGCTATAGCTCCTAATACCAGTAAAGCTAATATTATTGGTATTATCTTAAATTTTCCTTTTTTAGACCCTACATTCTGTGTATAAGAAATACCTGTTCCGGGAATTGAAAAAGTATTTTTAATATCACCTTTTGCTGTTTTTGTTATTCTAAAGCCTTTCGTTCCCCAGCTATAACCGACTCCTGATTTACTTACAGTAGTTTTAAAGCCTTTACCAAGATTAAAGCTTTTTCTAAAATTAAATCCCATATTACAATCCTTTCTTTTTTTATATTAAAACTCCATAATTATTTATTACTAAACTTTTCTTACTAATAATTATAACTAGATATATAAATATGTCAATATAATTTGATTTATAAGTGTTTTCAAAATACATAGAGAAATTTTGTGAAAAAAATGTTGAAAAATGTTAAAATCTATGTTAATATTTGGATAAAATATGACATAAAAAATAGATATATTTTATCTACTAGCTTCAATAAAATATAAATAATATTAAATAAACAATTTGGAGGAAATTTGATGTCTGAGAATGCTAAATCTGTCGAAGAAAAAAGAGTTGAAGTTGAAACAGAAAAATTTATATGTAAAAATTGTGGAAGTACAATAAAGTTTGATATAAATAAGCAAAAGTTTGAATGCAGTTCATGTAAAGCAGAATATACAATAGAAACACTATCAGATGAAGTTAAAGAGTATAGTTTTGATGATTATTTTGAGAGGGAAAGACAATCGATTGCTTTTGAGGGAAATGCAGTAGTTACTTGCCAAAACTGCGGATTAGAAATTACATTTGATGAGCATCAAGTAGCAACTGTTTGTCCGATGTGTTCTTCAACACAAATAGCTACAGCTAAGCAAAAAGCCGGAATTCCTCCAGAGGGAATTATTCCTTTCAAAATCGATAAAAAAGATGCTCAGGAGAAGTTTAGAGTTTGGATAAGAAAAAGATGGTTTGCACCGAATGATTTGAAAAAAAGCTATGGTGAAGGACTTCTTGCCGGAATGTATCTGCCTTTTTGGACTTATGACACTGATGCTATATCCTTTTATACTGGTGAAGGTGGTATAGATAGAGTTGTTAAGGATAAGGAAGGGAAGGAAAAAACAGTTACAGATTGGTATCATGTAAGTGGAGTAGTTCAAAAAAGCTTTGATGATATACAAATATGTGCTTCTGAAAAAGAAAAGGACATAGCAGGGATTTTACCTTACAACACAACTACAAATACAATGCCATTTTCACAAAGTTATTTGTCTGGCTATTATACAGAAATTTATAAAATAAAGGCAGATAGTGGATTTGAAGAAGCTAAAAGAATAATTGACAGTGATATGAAAAGCTTATCTGAGAGAGACATTTTGCGAAGCTATAACAGAGCACGTTCAATAAGGGTAAATACCAAATATAATGATGTTACATATAAACATGTTTTACTTCCTTTATGGAGTGCGGCATTTGGTTATAAAGGAAAGACATATCGCTATATGATAAATGGTGAAACAGGAAAGGTAAGTGGAAAAAGACCATACTCTGTACCGAAAATACTTGCTGCTGTATTAGCAGTTATTGCGATAATTATGACGATAGTATTCTTATCAAGAGAATCTGAGAATTCAAAAACAACAGATAATGCAAGGTTTATAAAAAGTGCACCATACTCAATGATTAGTAAAAGCGTTGACTATACACAATGTATAAATTTAGAGAATTTAGGCTAAGGATAAATGTTTGTAAAATACTATATTTATATTGATTTTGAGAGTATTTTAAAGATATATAAAGTTAAAATTTTAAAATAATATGAAATTATCGAAAAGGAGAAGTTTAAAAAATGGCATGGTTTGGACAAGGAAAAGATACAATAGAGTGGGAAGAGTTTAGAGATGATGTGCTGTTCTATAAATGGCCTGCTAAAGAAATCAAAAAGGGTTCGAAATTAATTATTCGTGAGGGTCAAAGAGCAATATTCTATGCAAATGGAGCTGTAGAAGGTGTATTTGAGCAACCTGGAAACTTTGATATAGTAACACAAATTACTCCATTTTTGTCTACATTAAAAGGAGTATTTTCGCTAAGAGGAGATACTGGAATGCGTGCAGAGGTTTACTTTGTAAATGCAAAACAGCTTTTACTCCCTTGGGGAACAAGACAGCGTATCATGATGCCATCACCAGATGTGCCATCAGGTATTCCAATAGGTGCTAATGGTAATTTAGTTATTGAATTTAGAGATTATCAAGCATTTATTGCGAAAATTGCAGGAGTTAAATCTACGTATTCTTTAGATGATATCTCAGAGCGTATAATGGGAGAGTTAAATCCTGTTATTGCAGAGTGTATGCTTGGAGGACAAAGCGCTATAGGACTAAATGCTTTGATAGGGTTGCAGGCAAATAGCCGTTCTCTTAGCAAAAAAATAGCTGCAGAGCTTGATAATGAGCTATTGGAAATTGGACTTGGCGTAGCTGATTTTAATATATTATCACTAAATTATCCGCCAGAATTGCAAGCTATGGCAGAAAAGGTTGCTGCTCAATCGTTTGTTGGAGATGTAGGAAAATATTCTGCTATATCATTAGCTGATAGCTTTGGAAAAGAAGGCGGTGGCGGAGCAGGAGCTCAGATGGCACAAATGGCTATGGGTATGCAAATGGCACAGCAAATGACTGCAAATATGAATAATAACAATCAACAGGCAGCTGCAAAGCAGCCAGATGCAGCAGACACAAGATTTTGCACTAAATGCAGAAAAATGATGTCATCAAAATTCTGTCCTGATTGCGGTTCGGAAACAGTATAAGCGTCTTTGAGAGTGGTTAAAATATAAGAAAAAACAGGAGAATGTTTAAAATGTTTGATTTTACAACAATAAAATCAAAACAACTCCTGTTTTTTTTATTTTTAAGCAAGTTACAGACATAGAGGAAGTTTTAATTCCATTTAAAGTTATAAATAAACAAAATAATCTATAAAAAATCTACTAAATAAGACAAATAAATTTACATTTCCACAATGCTCATCATTATTTTTTGCTTAAAATAATTAGTAATAATGAAAAAATAAGTGTCTATAAATAATAAAAAATCAACTTAAAATTAAAAATGTAGCATTAAAAATAATTAAAAAAGCCATATACTTGTCCATGAAATTTGACGAAACTTCTTTCTTGACTTATAGTATATTTTTGTATTACTTTATACATATGTAATACAAATTTATAAGAAGAGGGGAACTTATATGAAAAAAGTATTGTGCATAGCTTTGTGCTTAATGTTTATTATGTCAAATATCACAACTGCATTTGCACTAGAAAATGACTATGAGAACAATTGGGCAAAAAATGAGATCGAGTACATGAAGAACAGAGGAATAATTTCAGGATATCCTGATGGAAGCTTTAAGCCTTCTAATAACATGAGCAAGGCAGAGTTTTATAAGGTTATTAATAAGATAATGGGATTTACTAACGAGTCTGAAATTAACTTTAGTGATGTTGTTCCAGAAAATTGGTACTACGATGAGGTAGCTAAAGGTGTAGCAGCTAATTACATAATTCCTGCTGTATCACTAGATGCTGGTAAAAATATTAACAGAGGTGAAGTGGCAAGAATAATCGGTATAGTTTTCAGCATAGCGGGGGACAAGCAGGAAGCTAATTTTACAGATAATGACACTATACCAGAAGAACTTAAGGCTACTATTGGCGGACTTAAGAAAAATGGGTTTATAAATGGCTATCCTGATGGAAGTTTTAGAGTCGATGCTGAAATCACAAGAGCAGAAGTAGTAAAAATGCTGCATAATATCGCAGGTGAAATAGTTAACGAGGAAGGTATTGTCAGTAAAAATGCAGATAAAAACCTTGTCGTTAATACAGCTGATGTAACTCTAAAGGATATGGAAGTAGGAGGAAATCTTTATCTGGCAGAAGGTATAGGTGAAGGTGATGTATTTCTTGACAATGTTAAAGTAAAAAACATAGCAATAGTTAATGGCGGCGGAGAAAACAGCATTGATATAAGAAATTCTCAATTAAAATCCTTGCTTCTTGATAAAAAACAAAATTTACTTAATATAATTCTTTCAAATACAAAAATAGACAATGTTACAAATACAAATCAAATAAAATTACAGCTTACTCAAGGAAGTACTATCAAAAATCTTGAACTTAAAGATAAGGCAGAGCTTGTTTTAGAAAAAAACTCTTTAGTAGAAAATCTTAAGATAACAGGTGGAGACATATCTATAAATGCTCAGGGCTCAATAAATTACATAGAATCTGTTGTTAAGTTTAAGGTCAATGGAGTAGAAGCAAATGCTAATACAAAGTATAAAATAGTTGATGGAAAATTAATGCCATTAAACACAACGGTATCATCAAGTAGTGGAACAGGTGGATATATACCACAGCCGATAGAGTATACAGTAACTTTTAAACTAGAAGGTGGTAATATAGGTGGAAAAACAGATGATAAGATTGAAAAAGTAATAGATAAATCTACTGTAAAAGAGCCATCGGCACCTATTAGAGATGGCTACAGTTTTGTAGGGTGGTTTGAAGATGGACACGAAGAAAAATTTAATTTTTCAACACTTATAACAAAAAGCTTAACTATAAAAGCTAAATGGGAACTAAAGACAGTAGAACTAGATAAAAGAGCATTAGTAGAAGCGATAGCAGCAGCTCAGACGAAAAATGAAGATGACTATACACTAGAGTCATGGGCAAGATTTGAGCAAGCACTTCAAGTTGCTATGTATATAAGTAACAATGCAAATTCAACACAGGCAGAAGTGGATACAGCATTAGAAAATCTAAGAGCTGCAATGGGTGGATTAGACGAAAAAGAAGAGCCTGAAACACCTGAATATACTGTAACATTAAATCTAAATGGCGGAAATATAGACGGTAACACTGACAATATAGTAAAAGTTGTTACAGAGGGAGCAATAATGGCGAAACCTACAACTAATCCTGTTAAAGACGGTTTTGATTTTAAGGGCTGGTTTAAAGATCTAAAAGATGAAACACCATTTGATTTCTCAACACCTATAACAGCAAACTTATCTTTAATTGCAAAATGGGAAGAAACGAAACCAGTAGAACCGGCAGAGATTGAAAATATTAAGCCTAATTCAAATATAACTCTTTGGGCTGGAAATACATTGACTGTAAGTTTCAATGCACCAGCAGGAGGTACTGCTTACTTTAGGATAAATGTAGCTGAAGATATACCTATGAGAAATATTGATGGCATAAGTGTTAATAATGATAGTTACAAGAAAATAATGGTGGAAGTATCACCAGAATATTATGAAGCAATATGGACTATACCTAATGGAATAATTGGAACTTTTAAAATAGAAGTTAATTTTGAAAAAGTAGCAGATAAAATTAGATTACGAGATACTGCAAATGGTATATTAACTATAGTTAAGGCACCAGACAAAACAGCATTAGCAGTGGCAATAGAGTCAGCAGAAGAAAAGATTGAAGATAGCTATACCCCAGAGACATGGCAAGTATTTGCACAAGCACTTCGAGAAGCTATAGCTATAAATAACAATATAGAAGCAACGCAAGAAGAAGTAAATATAGCATTAAATAATCTAATTACAGCAATGAATAATCTGGTAGAAAAAACAGTAGTAGATAAATCAGCGTTAATATCAGCGATAGCAACAGCACAAACAAAGAATGAAAATGATTACACACCAGAATCATGGACAAATTTTGCACAAGCACTTCAAGCAGCTATAACTGTAAATAACAATATAGAAGCAACACAATCAGAAGTAAACACAGCATTAGATAATTTAACTACAGCAATGAGTAATTTAGTAGAAAAAACAGTAGTAGATAAATCAGCATTAATAGCAGCAATAGCATTAGCAGGAGAAAAGCTTGAAGATAAATATACACCAGAAACATGGCAAGTATTTGCATTAGCACTTCAAGCAGCTATAACTGTAAATAATAATGCACAGGCAACACAAGAAGAAGTAAACACAGCATTAAATAATTTAACTACAGCAATGAATGCTTTAGTAGAAAAACCAGTAGGTCCGGCACCTACAATAATTGCAAAATATCAACCAACATTTATGAATAATTTCTCATTTATCTATGTAGGGGTAGGAAATTTGCAAAATGCTGCTAAATTCAGCGTTGTATATTATATCTTTGGAACAGATGGATTACCTAAATTAACAGAAACTAAAATTTTTAATATAAACGAAAAGACAGGAATGATATTCTATAATCCAAGTCAATTTGAAGCTATTACTGTCAAAGTTTATAATCAAAATCAAGATTTGCTGCATACATTTGAGGGGGTAATTCCTGTATTATATGAAGAACCTGCTCCAGTTGTAGATAAGACAGCATTAATAGAAGCAATAGCAGCAGCACAGACAAAAATTGAAGATGATTACACACCGGAGTCATGGATAGTGTTTGAGCAAGCGCTTCAAGAAGCTATAGCTGTAAACAATAATGCTAACGCAACACAGGTACAAGTGAATGTAGCATTAGCAGGTTTAAATACAGCAATGTCAGGATTAGAAGAAAAGGAAGAACCTACTCCAGTTGTAGATAAAACAGCATTAGCAGCAGCGATAGTATTGGCACAGACAAAAAATGAAAATGATTATACACCAGAATCATGGACAATATTTGCACAAGCATTACAAACAGCTGTAGCTGTGAGTAATAATGCGAATGCTACCCAAAACGAAGTGAACACAGCAACAACAAATTTGAATAATGCAATGAATGGATTAGTATTAAAACCATCAAATCCAGCTACTATATCTGCAAAATATTATACAACATTTATAAGCAATATGGTTAATGTTTCAGTAGTAGTTGAAAATTTAGATGGAAAAGCTAAGTTTGATATTATATTTAATCGTTCAGATAATGCTGATGGTACGCCAAATGTAGATATAAGCGAAAAAGCTAATATGAATGAGAGAAGCAAAGCTATATGGTATAATCCAACAAGCAAGTACAAAACAATCACTATCAGAATATATGACATAAATAACAATGTAATACACACTTTTGAAAATGTAACACCAGTTAAAGGCAATTAATTAAAACAAATACACTGTATATAGCTGCATTTATTAAGATGCAAGCTATATACAGTGTATAAACTTCATTTTACCACAGCCTCACAAAAAAATCTCATAACATAATAATCAGCGAATATAATTATAAAGCATGTACTAAAACTAATCCTCATCAAAATAATAACTATTACAAGGATTAGTATAAATAAATCATAAAAAGGGAAGGTAAGGAATATGAAAAAATTTAACAAATTTTTAGCATTATTGCTAATAATGGCTTTAATTCTGCCCGGATTTACTTTTGCAAATGATGCAGGTAATTTAAAAAATTCTGCATCTGTTACAAGCAAAACGGATACTTCAGAATTAAAGACAGTTGAAAGAGCTTTAGGCAAATTTGATTCTAATTTAAAAACAGAACCGATTAGTCTAACAGAGCAATTAGAAGAATTTTTCAAGGATGATGATGAAGTCAGAATTATCGTTGAATTAAAAACAGAGCCTGCCATAGTCCAAGCTACAAAAGTAAATACTAGATATGGCAATATGTCAAGCTCAGCACTTCAAAAAATTGAACAGCAAATTAATAAAGAGCAAGAACAGCTTAAGCAAAGCATTAAATTAAATAAAGTCAGTATGGAGTATTTAAACAGCTTCAATACTACATTTAATGGCTTTAGCGGTATGGTGAAGTTTGGTGATATAGCAATCATTGAAAAATTGCCGCAAGTTAATAAAGTATACATATCAAACGAATATGAAAGACCAGATATAAAGCCAGATATGGATACATCGAAAGATATGATAGGAACATCCCCTACTTGGGATTTAGGAATTAAAGGCGAGGGAAGAGTTATCGCTATTATAGACTCTGGTGTTGATCCTAGTCATAGAGATATGGTACTTAGTGAAGAAACTAATCCAAGATTAAATCAAGATAGCTTATTAGGCAAAAATTTACTTGGAAAATACTACACTGAAAAGGTCCCATATGGCTACAATTACTATGACTTGAATAATGAAATAAGAGACCTTGGTCCTGATGCTTCAATGCACGGAATGCACGTTGCAGGAATAGCAGGAGCAAATGGCGATACTGCTAACGGTGGAATCAAGGGCGTAGCACCAGAAGCTCAGATTCTTGCTATGAAAGTATTTTCTAACGATCCATTATATTCTACAACATTTAGTGATATATATTTAGTTGCTATAGAAGAATCTGTTAAACTTGGAGCAGATGTTTTAAACATGAGCCTTGGCTCGACATCGTCGTTCTATATGTCTGATTCAGCAGAAGATGTAGCTATAACAAATGCTACAAACAACGGAATAGTATGCTCAGTTTCAGCTGGAAACTCTGGTTCTATGACTTATGGATGGACTACGACAAATAGTGGATATCCATGGAAACAAAATCCGGATATAGGTCTAGTAGGCGCACCTGGTCTTAATAATGATACTATACAGGTTGCTTCCATTGAAAATACACATAAAAAGGCTAATGCAATGAGCTATATAATAGACGGCGTAGAAGTAAAAGTTCCTATGGCAATAGCTGGCAGTATTATTCCATATAATGTATTTGCAGGACCTGTACAATATGCTGACGGAGGTTCAGGCCATCCAAGCGATCTTACAAATGTTGCAGGAAAGGTAGCATTGGTAGTTAGAGGTGGATTAACTCCTAACTTCGTTGATAAAATTCAAAATGCTCAAAATGCGGGAGCTATAGGCGTTATAGTTCGTAACCATGCAGCAGGCGGAGAAGATTTGGTAAATATGGCTACGCCGACTACACACACTATACCGGCCGTATTTATAGGATACAATGGTGGTATGGCATTGATGGGATTAGAAAATAAGCAGGTTACATTTACAAATGATCTTATAGCAGTTCCTAATCCAAATGCAAATAAAATGGCTGAGTCTTCATCTTGGGGATTAACTCCTTCATTAGAAATAAAACCTGAGATAACAGCTCCTGGAGCTAATATATATTCTACACTCAATAACGATGAGTATGGAACAATGAGCGGTACTTCAATGGCAGCACCTCACGTAGCAGGAGGAGCAGCACTCGTATTGGAATACATTAAAGAACATCCAATTTATAGCAGTTTAGGCTTATCAGAGCAAACTAGATTAGCTAAGGTATTGTTGATGAACACTGCTAATATTATATTTGACGAAGAGGGTTATGAATATTCGCCAAGAAGACAAGGCGCTGGACTTATGAATCTTTATGGGGCTGTTACTACTCCTGTAAGATTAGTAAATGAAGCGACAAATGAAGCAAAAGTTACTTTAAAAGATTTTAATTCTACAGTCTTTACTATGAGATTTAAGGCTATAAATGACTCTGATACAGATGCTATTTATAATGTAGAAACAGTTGCCTTAAAGGATTATATACATTCATCAGGCTTAAATTTATTAAGTACAGATTATATCAATGCTGATATAGATTGTCCTGAAACAATCACAGTTCCTGCAAATGGAAGTATTATATTTGAGGTTACAGTTGATATAGGAGCAGACAATTCAATATATAGAAATATGTTTGTGGAAGGCTTTGTAAGCTTAACAGATCCAGCTGATGAAAACCCAAGCTTATCAATTCCATATGTAGGATTTTATGGAGATTGGAGCGAGCCAAAGATACTTGATGGAATGAGATTTATCGATCCGGCAGGTAGTTCGTATTTTAACAGAGCAGGAATGCTTTGCTTCAATCCAGCAGGTGATGGATACTATTATACAACTCCTCATATTTATATGAATCCTGGAACTATAGCAGGCCATGTGAATGGTACTGGTAACATAATGCCATATCTGTCATTTATGAGAAACGCTGAATACGTTAATTACAATATATTGGACAGCCAAGGAAATAATTTAAGAACTATATATATACAACAGTTCAAGAGAAAGAATTATATCAATGGCGGTACAGGTGCTCCAGTAGGAATGATTACTGCAGCAGCTTGGGATGGAACGGTAAATGGAGAGGTTGTGCCTGATGGAGATTACCAATATGAGATACTTGCTAAAGTTCATTACGAAGGTGCAGCACCACAATCTAAGAAAATACCAATCACTATTGATACTATAGCTCCAACTGTAAGCAATGTAGCATACAATCAACAAACAAAGAAACTTAGCTGGAACTGTACAGATGCTGGTATAGGCGTAGTTGGATTCATGTTAAGTATAAATGGTGTAGAGGTAGAGCATGTTATTTTAGTAGAAGAAGGATTATATGAGTCTGACATGTCAGCATTTATAAATGCTGATACTAAGGAATATAATGTTGAAATTATAGCTCTTGACAAATTGTTTAACAGTGCAGTCACAGAGTTTAGCTTTAATATAGAAACAGCAGAACCATATATATACTTGTACAGCCCAGATTTATTTGCAATGTTCGATACAAACGAAGTAGAATTTGTGGGATATGTTACAAACCTTGATACATTAGAAAAAGTTTTAATTAATAATAATGTTGAGGCTAATATAGAGCCTTTAGCAGATGTAAATTTACCTAGTCCTAGTGATCCAAGTACAATTGTTTACTCAGGTCCAGCATATAAATTTACAAAGACATTAAGATTGGAAGATGGATATCAAGAAATTAAGGTAGAAGCTGTATCTAGCAATGGTGGTTCAGGAAATATAGTAAGAAGATTCTTTGTTGATACTACTGCACCGGAATTGGATATACAGATATTAAATATAAATCAAGAGGCTAAAACAGCAAGTTTACAAATCCATATGACAGATAATTTAGGATATATTGAGCTATATCAAGCGGACAGCCAAATTTATAAATATGATTATCCACTTGTAAACCCTGAGCCAGCTGATAAGACAATAAATCATACTGTAAATTTGAAAGATGGAGACAATTATTTCACATTTACATTAAGAGACGGTGCAGAACATAATGCAGTTAAATCATTGGTTATTAATCTTGGTGGAGTACCACAAGATCCAGGAATTAGCAATGCTAAACCTTCAAGAGATACTGAAATATATTCTGGACAATCGGTAACTATTAGCTTTAACGCTCCAGCAGGAGGAACAGGATACTATAAGATATTGCTTCCTTTAGATTTGCAGCCAAGCAATTCTCTAAATAGTAATAACTACGGAACACTTATGACAGAAGAAACAGCAGGATTTTATTCAGCAACTTGGACAGCACCTCAAAATCTTGTGGCAACAAATCTTATTGTTGAGTTAGTATATATTGCAGAAGATGGAACAGAAATATTTGAAACAGCACAGGGTAAGATAACTGTAAAAGGTACTGTTGATAATATGCCTGAAAATACCATAATTATAGGAAATGAAGCTTTTGATATAGATTTCTTAAATAGTAATGCACAGGCTCAAGAGAAATTATTGAACTGGTATAATTCTGGAAAATCAGTTTATATCAAACTTCAAGCTAATCTTATAGTTGACCAAGACGGAAAAGAGGTTAATCTAAATGTTATTCCTAGCAGATTAATCCATAAGGATATATTTGGTACTGTAAGAATTTTTGAAAAACAATAGAATTTAACATATTATTTTTGATAAAGTCCTAAGAAAATCTTTGATAATATGTTTAAAATAATAAATTTAATATAAGAACAAAAGCGGAAGGACACAAGAAAAGCTATACCTAGGATAAAAAATATTAAGTTCTAATTAAAAATATGTAATTAGAGTTAATATCTATACTTAGGCATAGCTTTCTCGTGCTGTTATGCTAATTTCAAGTATTTTGAGATTAGTACATCTAAATGGTTAAATTACAAATGAGCATGGAATAAGTAATAAAGGTGATAATTTACTTGCCAGTACAAAAAGCGTATATTGCATTTATACTAGCAGCAAAAATCTCCGATATTCACTTACAACATAACTAAAAACGAAAGGAGGACAGCACTGTAAAACTATGTTTTAGAGTGCAATAAGATTAAAATTTTGTAAAAAACCAAAGGAGGTAAAGGGTAATGTTAAAGTACCAAAAAGCAAAAAAATTGCTATCCCTAATTGTAAGTATCTTAATGGTATTGGGATGCTTTACACCAAATGTTCTTGGCATGAACAAGGTTTACGCTGAAACTAATAATTCAGGCGAAAACAAAGTTTCAACTAAGGACATGCAGCTTAGTCAGGCAAAAGAGGATTTACATCAGGACGCTTTAATGAAGATAACACCTGAGGTAATGAATGATTTAGACAGTGAAGATTTAGTTGAAGTCATGGTATACATGAAAGCTCAAGTAGATACAGAGATGGTAGCTTATGAAGCTGAAAAATCTTTGTCATCAGCTTTGACACCATACCAAACTAAATTGCAGGTTAGAAGAAGTGTTGTCGAAGCTTTAAAAGACAACTCTGAAACAAGCCAAGCAAATGTTGTAAAATATCTTCAAAATGAAATGGAAAAAGGCAAGGTAGAAGATTTTCAATCATACATCATAGTAAATATGATATATGTAAAGGCTACAAAAGAAGTAGTGGAAAATCTGTCATACATGTCAGAAGTAGAGAAAATTTACAAAAACAAAACTCACACATTAGATGTTATGAAAACTGATTCTGATATACAGCTTGACGCAGATGGCGTAGAGTGGAACATATCAAAAATAAGAGCTGATGAAGCGTGGGCTTTAGGATATGACGGTACAGGAGTAGTAGTAGGAAGCTTAGATTCAGGAGTAGATTGGACACATCCTGCACTTAAAAACAAATGGAGAGGATATGATTCTGCAACAGGAACTACAACAGCAGAAGGAAACTGGTTTGACCCTGTATACAATGCAGCACTTCCAGCAGACTCAGACGAGCATGGAACGCACGTTATGGGAACAATGGTAGGACAAGAACCAAGTGGAGCAAACAAGGTAGGTGTTGCACCGGGAGCGAAATGGATATCAGCAAGAGTATTTAATACAGCTGGCTCAACAACAGATGCAATACTTCTTTCTGCAGCAGATTGGATGCTACATCCAAACGGAAGCTCTGACAATGCACCAGATGTAGTAAACAACTCATGGGGTGGAGGAGCAGGAATAGATGATTGGTACAGAGACGCTGTAACAGCATATAGATCAGCAGGTATAGTCCCAGTATTCTCAGCAGGAAACCAAAGAGCTGGAGAACCAGCACCAGGTCCTGGCTCAATATCATGCCCTGCAAACTATCCAGAATCTATAGCAGTAGCAGCTACAGATAGAAATGACGCTTTGGCATCATTCTCAAAACTTGGACCAAGTCCGTATGATGCGACATTAATTAAGCCAAACTTATCTGCAGGCGGAGTGAACGTGCGTTCATCAGTGCCGGGCGGAGGATATGATGGAACTTTTAGCGGAACATCAATGTCAGCACCAGCAGTATCAGGAACAGTAGCTCTTTTATTATCAGCTAATGCTTCACTAAGCGTAGATGATATACAAGAAATATTGCAAAATACTGCAAGACCATTGACAGATTCAAAATATCCAACAGCACCGAACATGGGATATGGATATGGAATAATAGATGCTTTTGAGGCTGTATCATCAGTTGCAACAGGAACAGGATACATATCAGGAAGAGTACTTGTGCCTGGAGAAGATGAAGCAGAAGCTAATATAGAGCATGAGCAAAAAACATTTGAAACATATATGGGCTCAGATATAGAGATAACAGCACATATAACAGATGATGTTGCGATAACAGAAGTAGAGCTTTTAGTTAAGCAACAAGGTAAATCATATTGGATGGTAGTTCCAATGAACAAGATATCAGGAGATCACAAGGATGGAATGTACAAAGGAACGATAAGCTATGATATGCTCGCTGGAGACAGCATAGTATACAAGATAAAAGCAAGAGACTATGCAGGTGATTTGACAGTTACACCGGATTATAAGGTAGAAATAAAATTTGGTGTACTCCCAGGAACATATACACAAGGCTTTGAAGAAAATGCTAGTGGTTGGCAGCTTAACGGCTCATGGCAGCATGGAGTGCCATCAGGCGTAGGACCTACGGCGTATGAGGGAGAAAAGGTTATAGCTACAACAATAAATGGAAATTATCCAAATGGTGCAAATGATTGGTTGATTACTCCACCTATAGATCTAAGAGATAATAGCTTAGAAACAGCATCTTTAAGATTTTACGAGTGGTATAATCTGGAAGCAAATTATGATAAGGGATATTTGCTTGTAACTAATGATTATGGCAATACATGGACTGAGGTAAGACCTATTATAACGGGTGTGAGAGAAGAATGGAAAGAAGCTATTGCAAATCTTAACCCATTTATAGGATCACAAGAGCCTGTATATGTTGCATTCAGATTTACAACTGATTCTTCAGGACAAAGAGCAGGTTGGTATATTGACAATGTAAGAATTATGGGCAAAGATAATGATGCTCCTGCAGTTCCTGCAAATCTTGCTGCAAGTGCAAGCACAAGAGGAGTAAAACTAAGCTGGACACATTCACCAGATGCAGATTTATCTCATTACAACATTTACCGTTCTGAAACATCAGGTACAGCTTATGAAAGAATAGCTCAAACATCAGCAAATAGCTTTATAGATGGAACAGCAGTTGGTGGAGTAAACTACTATTACGTATTGAGTTCAACAGACTTCTCAGGCAATGAAAGTGTTTATACTCAAGAAGTATCAGCGATAGCTCCAATTGCTACTATGGTATTTGGCACTGATTTTGAAGAAAATAATGGTAACTTTATTTCTACAGGAACAAATAACAGTTGGCAATGGGGAGTTCCAACATCTGGACCAAGAGCTGCAAAATCAGGAAGCAATCTTTGGGCAACTAATCTTGCAGGAGCTTACTCAATGAGTAGTGATTGTTATTTAGTAAGTCCTTCTATAGAACTTCCGGCAAGTGGAAACTCCGTTCTTACATTTAGCCATTGGGTGGATATGGAGGGAACAACAACTCTATATGATTACGGTCAAGTTATGATTTCCACAGATGATGGAGCAACATGGACAAATATAACTCCTGTAACAGGCGGAAAATATGGTAAGAGAGTTCAGGCATGGGCTGATGAGGAAATATCACTTGCTACATATGCAGGTAGAACTGTAAAAATAAGATTCTATTTCCATTCAGATAATACAGTAGCATATGACGGCTGGTATATAGATGATATGTATGTGATGAATTTCTTGACTCCAGAACAAGAACCTGAGTCAAATTTAGTAAATAATACTGGAAAAGATTCAGCTATTATTAAAAAAGACACAAAGAAATTGGATTATGTAGAACCAACAGCTCCTGATTATAAAATAAATATTGCGCAAAGCAATAGTTACCCAATTATTGAAGATGCTGTAGTTCAAACTATGTCAACAGTATTTGCAGGTATACCTGTAGCTGATGCTGTAGTAACAGTATTAGAAACAGGAAGAAGCATTAAAGTTGACCCAATAAGTGGTAAATTCTCTATGAGAACACCTATGGGAGAATTAACACTAGTTGCAGAGGCTTATGGATACTTTGCTAAACAAACAACAGTAACTGTATTAGAGGATCAAACAATAAAAGCTAATTTTGTATTAGATCCAAAACCACAAGGAACTATAGTTGGAACAGTAGTTGACAGATATTATGGAACTCCTGCGGCTTATGCAGTTATAAGAATAGCAGAAGATCCAAGAGTAGCTTCTGTTACAGCAGATGAAAATGGAAACTTTGTGATTAACAATGTATATGAAGGAAATTATACATTGAAAGTCAGAGCAGACGGATTTGAATCTGGTGAAGCAAGAGTAGAAGTAATTGGAAACCAAACAACAGAAGTAAATATTGGTCTAAAGAGCTTTGTAGGCTATGAAGATGAAATAGTTTACGATGATGGAACTGGTGAAAATGCTTTAGTATTAAATGCAGCAGGCAATGGATTGGCAGTAAGATTTACTCCTTCACAATATGGAAAAGTAAAAGGAGCAAATATATATTTCTGGGATTCATCATGGCCATCACCAGGAGGAAATAGAATAGGCTTTGCTATATATGGCTTAAACGCAAGTGGTCAGCCATACCAAGTAGGTGCACCTATATTCCAAAATGTAGTAAGAGGAGAATGGAACTATATAGACCTATCAAGCTTTGGATTTGCAACAGATGAAGATTTCTACATCTCAACAATACAAGATGGCGTAGGAACAGCGTGCCCAGGAGTAGGTATAGATGAAAGCTCACCTCATATTGACAGATCATATATGAATGTATCCGGAGAATTCAAGCTTATAGGTACAGAGGATATTAAAGGTGGATTGATGATTAGAGCAAGAATGGAATATTCAATGGACATTCCTGTTATAACAAATCTCCCAGAACTAAGCTATACAAACCAAGATACAATAACAGTTCAAGGAACTTTGACAGCAGACGGTAAAGTAAATGTTTATGTAAATGGTGAAAAATTAACTTCTGTAGACTCTGAAAACAAAGCATTCTCAGTACAAGTTAATTTACCAGCTGATGAAAATACAATAAGAGTCAGCGCAGAATTAAATGGAGTACAAACAGAGCCATCAGCTCCTGTAGTAGTTATTAAGGATAAAGAAACTCCTTCATTGACAGTAACCAATCCTCTTGACAATGCTAAGCTTAATGTAGAGCTAGTTCATGTCATAGGAAATGTAACTGACAATATTAAGGTAGTAAAATTAGAGGTAAATAATAATGAAGTTGTATTAGCTGATGATGGAAGCTTTGATGAAAGAGTAATACTTAACCAAGGTGAAAATATTATTACAGTAAAAGCAACAGACCTTGCAGGCAATGTTACAACAGTAGTAAGAACTGTTATGGCTGAGCTAGGAGCGCCAGTTATAACAAATATCTTACCAAGCGAAGATGTTACATTGCATCAAGGTGAAACACTTACTGTAAGCTTTAACGCTCCAACAGGAGGTCAAGGATACTTTAGAGTGCTAATGCCATTTGGATTACAAAGCAATTCATTGGGAATCCCTATGACAGAAGAAAATGGACTATATACAGGAACATGGGAAGTTCCAGCAGGCTTAGTAGCTACTGGATTAAAAGTTCAAATTGTATATGTAAGTGCATTTGGAACTAAAGTAACAGATATGGCTGATGGAAGAGTGACAGTAATAGGAAATATCCAAAATCTAGCAACTAATTCAATAATAGTAGGAGATGAAGCATTTGACGCTGAGTTCTTAAACAATAGTTCATATGCTCAATCCAAGCTTCTTGAGTGGTACAATGCAGGTGGTATAGTTTATATTAAACTAAATGACACTGATATAGTTACAGAACAAGGTCAAGAAGTTTCAATAGATGAATTGCCAGATTTCTTAACACATTTTGATATAAATGGAGATATAACTTATTACGATAAGCAGTAAGTATTTATTAATAGGGGTTCCTATTTGCAAGGAACCCCATGCAAAATTTTGTAAAAAACCAAAGGAGGTAAAGGGTAATGTTAAAGTACCAAAAAACTAAAAAATTATTATCCCTGATTGTCAGCATCTTTATGATATTAGGATGCTTTGCACCAAATGCGTTTGCTGTAGACGGTGTTTACAATGAAAACACAGTTAATGCAACTCAAGGTAGTTCATTAGATAAAGGCACAAACATCATACAAGCAAAAGAAGACTTGCATCAAGATGCTATGACAAAGATAGAGCCTTTAGTAATGGACGATTTTAAAGACGAAGATTTAGTTGAAGTTATGGTATACATGAATGCTAAAGTAGATACAGCTATGGTTGCTCATGAAACAAGAAATACGATGTCTGCTAAAAACTCAGCAACACCATACCAAACTAAACTACAGGTTAGAAGAAACGTTCTTGAAGCTTTAAAGGATAATGCAGAAACAAGTCAAGCAAATCTTATTAAATATCTTCAAGGCGAAGCAGAAAAAGGCAATGTAAAAGATTTTCAATCATACTCAATAGTCAATATGGTTTATGTAAAAGCTACAAAAGAAGTAGTTGAAAACATAGCTTATATGACAGAAGTTGGTAAAATCTACAAAAATAAAACGCATACATTGGAAGAGCTAATACCTGCTTCAGTTGAGCCTCAAGCTGAGGGAGTAGAGTGGAACGTATCAAAAGTAAAAGCTGACCAAGTATGGGATTTAGGATATGATGGAACAGGAGCAGTAGTTGGAAGCTTAGATTCAGGAGTTGATTGGACACATCCTGCACTTAAAAACAAGTGGAGAGGCTATGATCCAGCAACTGGAACAACTAATCCAGTAGGAAACTGGTTTGACCCTGTGTATAATTCAACACTTCCAGCAGATTCTGACGATCATGGAACTCATGTTATGGGAACTATGGTAGGACAAGAGCCAAATGGAGCAAACAAGATTGGTATGGCTCCGGGAGCTAAGTGGATTACTGCAAGAGTATTTAACACAGCTGGATCGACAACAGATGCAATACTCCTTTCAGCAGCAGAGTGGATGACTCAACCAGGCGGAAATCCTGATAATGCACCAGACGTAGTAAACAACTCATGGGGTGGTGGAGCAGGAATAGATGACTGGTATTTGGACGCTGTACAGGCGTATAGAGACTCGGAAATATTCCCTGTATTCTCAGCAGGAAATCAAAGAGCTGGAGAGCCTGCACCTTGGCCTGGCTCAATATCATGCCCTGCAAATTATTTAGAATCATTTGCAGTAGCAGCTACAGAGAGAACTGACGCATTAGCATCATTCTCAAAACTTGGACCAAGTCCATACGGTGAGACTGTAATTAAACCAAACATATCAGCACCTGGAGTTAATATACGTTCATCAATCCCAGGCGGAGGATATGGCGGTAACAGTGGAACATCAATGTCAGCACCTGCAGTATCAGGAACAGTAGCACTTATAGCTTCAGCAAATCAATCATTGACTGTTAATGAAATAGAAGAATTGCTTCAAAGTACTGCAAGACCATTGACAGATTCAAAATTCCCTACAGCACCAAATATGGGATATGGATATGGAATGGTAGATGCTTTTGAAGCTGTATCGCAAATAGCAACAGGAACAGGATATATATCAGGAAGAGTTCTTGTTCAAGGTGAAGATACAGAGGAAGCAATTATAGAGCATGAGCAAGAAATATTTGAAACATACTTAGGTTCAACTATAGAAATAACAGCTCATATAGCAGATGATGTTGCTGTAACAGAGACTGAACTTTTAGTTAAGCAACAAGGCAAATCATATTGGATGGTAGTTCCAATGAACAAAATATCCGGAGATCATAAGGATGGAATGTACAAAGGAGTTATTGGAGAAGATATGGTGTCTGGAGAGAGCATAGTATACAAGATAAAAGTAAGAGACTATGCAGGGGATGTAGTAGTTACACCAGATTATAAGATACAAATAAAATTTGGTATAATCCCAGGAACATACACACAAGGCTTTGAACAAGACTATAATGGTTGGATAATTGACGGAGCATGGGAAATTGGAGTTCCAACAAGTGTAGGACCTACAGCATATGAGGGAGAAAAACTTGCTGCAACAAAACTAAGTGAAAATTATCCAAACAGTGCAAATAGCTGGTTGGTAAGTCCGCCAATAGACTTAAGAAGTGCAAGCCTAGAAACTGCTTCTTTAAGATTCTATGAGTGGTACAATATAGCAGCATCTGATTTTGGTTACTTATTAGTAACTAACAATTTTGGTGAAACTTGGACACCTGTAAGACCTGCAATAACAGGTGTAAGAACAGAGTGGAAAGAAGCAATGGTAAATCTTAACGATTATATAGGATCAGCAAATCCTGTATTTGTAGCATTTAACTTTACTTCTAACACTTCAGGTCAAGCAGCAGGCTGGTATATAGATAATGTAAGATTATTGGCGGCTGATAACGACGCACCAGCAATTCCGACTAATTTAATTGCAAAAGCAAGCCTAACAGGAATTAAACTAAGCTGGAATCATTCACCAGACGCAGACATATCACACTATAATATCTATCGTTCTGAAACAGCAGGCGAAGGATATGTTAAGCTAGCAGATACAGTAAACAATAATTATTTGGATACAGATTTAACTGTAGGCACAACATATTATTATGTTTTAACTTCAGAAGACTTTGCACAAAATGTAAGTGCTTATTCACAAGAAGTATCAGCTGTAGCAGTTGAAGCAGTTACTTTGTTTAGCTCGGATTTTGAAAATAATGACGGTGGATTTGTATCAGGAAGAACAGCGGGAACACAAAATCCATGGCAGTGGGGCGTACCTACAACAGGACCTATGGCTGCAAGCTCAGGAACAAAATTATGGGCAACAAATCTTTCAGGAACTTATGTTAATGGCACAGATGCTTATATAGAATCACCTGCTATAACAATTCCGGAAGATAAAGAAGCTATGTTGATTTTCAATGAGTGGGTTGACATGGAAGGAACTACAACTCTTTGGGATTACGGTCAAATAATGATATCTAAGAATGACGGAGCTACATGGACCAATATAACTCCTGGCGGAAAATATGGCACAAGAGTTAAAGCATGGGTGAACAGAGAGATATCATTGGCAGACTATACTGGAGAAACTGTAAAAATAAGATTCTTATTCCATTCAGACAGCTCAACAGTATATGATGGATGGTACATAGATGATGTATCAGTAATGGGCATTGCTTATGTAGCACCAGAGCCAATTGATGGCGAAGAATTGATTTATGATGATGGTACACTTGAAAATGCTACAACTATGAACGCAGCAGGCAACGGTCTTGCAGTAAGATTTACTCCTTCTCAACTCGGAAAGGTTCAATCATTGAAGATAAACTTATATGGCAATGATTGGCCATCACCAGGAGGAAATAGACTTGGATTTGCTATATTTAACGCAAATCAAGAACAAGTTGGCTCAACTATATATGTTGATAACTTGGTAAGAGGCGGCTGGAATACTATAGATCTTTCAAGCATTAACTTCATCACAGACGAGGATTTCTATATATCAACTATTCAAGATACTGTAGGCACAAATTGCCCAGGAACATCAATAGATGATAATGAAGATTCTGGTTGGGATAGGTCATATATGCTAGTTAGCGGAGTATTTGAAGACTTAAATGTACCAGAAGACTTTTCCGGAGCTTTAATGATGAGAGCTATTGTAGATTATACTACAACATCAGGCACTCCTCAAGCTAATTTACAAGCTGCAAAAAAAGCTACTCTTAAAAAAGTCGACCCTACAGCGATGAAATTAAAAGAGACAAAGCTTATTAAAGTAGAAATGGGTGAACCATTAGTTAAACCATCTGCTGGTGATTATAGAATTAACATGGGTGAACCACTAGTTAGTCCGTCATCTGCAATAAAAACGATAGAAGACAAAGAAGTTCAAAATATGCCAATGGTATTTGCAGGTATTCCTGCATCTGATGCAGTAGTAACAATAAAAGAAACTGGCAGAAGCGTTAAAGTTGATCCTATTACAGGTAAATTCTCAATGAGAGCTCCAATAGGAACATACACTCTAATTGCTGAAGCTTATGGTTATTATTCATTAGAGAAATCGGCAACAGTATATGATGGAGAAAATACAAAGGCTAATTTTGTATTAGAGTCTAAACCACAAGGAACAATAACTGGAACAGTATTTGACAGATACTATGAAACTCCTGCGGCTTATGCAGTTATAAGAATAGCAGAAGATCCAAAAGTAGCTCCTGTTACAGCAGACGAAAACGGAAACTTTGTGATTAACAATGTATATGAAGGAGATTATACATTGAAAGTCAGAGCAGACGGGTTTGAATCTGGTGAAGCAAGAGTAACAGTAGTTGGCAACGAAACAATTGATGTTCAAATAGGCTTAAAGAAATTTGTAGGCTATGAGGATGAAATAGTTTACGATGATGGAACTGGTGAAAATGCTTTGGTATTAAATGCAGCGGGCAACGGATTGGCAGTAAGATTTACTCCATCCCAATACGGAAAAGTAAAGGGTGCTAATGTATTTATTTGGAACTCATCATGGCCAACACCAGGAGGAAATAAGATAGGCTTTACTATATATGGGTTAAATGCAAATGGTCAGCCATATCAAGTAGGCGCACCTATATTCCAAAATGTAGTAAGAGGAGAATGGAACTATATAGATTTGTCAAGCTTTGGGTTTGCGACAAACGAGGATTTCTATATATCATCAATACAAGACGGTATAGGAACACAGTGCCCAGGAATAGGTATAGATGAAAGCTCACCACATGGTGACAGATCATATATGAATGTAGCTGGAGAATTCAAGCTTATAAGTGCAGAAGATATCAATGGTGGATTGATGATTAGAGCAAGAATGGAATATGCAATGGACGTTCCTGTTATAACAAATCTGCCAGAGCTAAGCTATACAAATCAAGATACAATAACTGTTGAAGGAAGATTGACAGCAGATGGAAAAGCAAATATTTATGTAAATGGCGAGAAAATAACTTCTGTAGATTCTGCAAATGCAGTATTTTCAGCACAGCTTAATTTACCAGCTGATGAAAATACAATAAGAGTAAGCGCAGAATTAAACGGAGCAGAAACAGAGCCATCAGCACCAGTAGTAGTTATAAAAGACAAAGCAGCACCTGCTTTAACAGTAGAAACTCCTCTTGATAATGCTAAGGTTAATGTTGAATTAATCCATGTTATAGGAAATGTAACAGACAATATCAAGGTAGCAAAATTTGAAGTAAATGGTAAAGAAATTGCGTTGCCAGAAAATGGTAATTTTGATGAGAAAGTAATGCTTGTTAATGGAACAAATACAATTACAGTAAAAGCAACAGATCTAGCAGGCAATGTAACAACAGTAGTAAGAACAGTAGTAGCACAGCTTCAGGCTCCAGCTATAACAAATATCTTACCTAATCAAGATGTTACATTAAGCGCAGGTCAAACACTTACTGTAAGCTTTAACGCTCCGGCAGGAGGTCAAGGATACTTTAGATTGATGGTGCCATTTGGAACAAACCAAACGGGAAACAATGAGATAGGCATTCCAATGACTGACAATGATGGATTGTACACTGGTACATGGACAGTTCCAGAAGGAACAGAGGCTGCAAGCTTGCTTGTTGAGGTTGTTTATATAAGCGCATTCGGTCATGAGATTACAGAATTTGCAGACGGAAAAGTAATAATTCAAGCAGGTGGAACTAATCCTGAGCCTGTAGGAATTACAAATCTACTTCCAAATAATGATATACAGCTTACTTCAGGAGAGCAAATAGTAATAAGCTTCAATGCACCTTACGGCGGCAATGCTTACTACAGAATTATGCTTCCATTTGGAGCTTTAAGCAATAGACCTGGTAATGCAATGCAAGAAACTCAGTCTGGTCTTTACACAGCAACATTTACAGCAGATGGAACTGTAGCAGCATCAGACTTACAAATAGAAGTAATATTTGAGAAGAATGGAGTAACTCATACACAAATAGCTAATGGAAGATTGACATTGATTGGTGGAATGCAAAACCTACCAGTGAGTGCAGTTATCATAGGAGATGAAGCCTTTGATATAAATTATCTAAATACTGATGCTTATGCACAAGAAAAACTTCTTGAATGGTATAACACAGGAAAAGTAGTTTATATTAAGCTAGCAGACGACACAATAGTTACTTCAAGCGGTCAAGAAGCGTCATACGAGTTATTGCCTGAGACAGTAAGATACTTTGATACAACAGGTATTAAGATATTCTCTAAATAAGAGCTAAAGAGACCTAAAAATAAGATTTAAAATAAAAACCGTTCTGATTATGCAGTCAGAACGGTTTTTACTTATAATTTACATAACATCTTGATAATAGCAAATAAATAATATATAATAAAGTCGACAAAATTACATAGATAGGATAATTATACTTATGATTGTGGACAAGGAAAGATTTTGTGAGGCTCGTAATACTGTTGCTAGAAAGTATGATGGTGATAAAAATAAGAAAAATATTAATGCTCAGGTTTTAAATTCTTTTTATGCAGAAGAAAAAGCTTCTTTTGAAAAAGATGGTTCAGAGACTTTGTTAAAAGAAGAGAGCGAAGAATATGAATTAAAATATAAAATAGGTACACTTAGCGAAAAAAATTTGCATGCTGTATTAAAGCAATATTTTGAACCTCGTATTGAAAATCAAGAAATAAAAATTGGAAGATATGTTGCAGACATAGTTTCTGAAAATAAAATTATTGAAATTCAAACCAGAGCATTTAATCTCCTTAGAAAGAAGCTGGATGCTTTTCTTGGACTTGAAGAAATTACAGAAGTTACAGTTGTTTATCCTATAGCTAAAACTAAATGGCTTTGCTGGATTGATAAGGATACCGGAGAAGTTAGTAAAAAGAGGAAAAGCCCCAAAATTGGGAAAATATATGATACATTTTTTGAGCTGTATAAAATTAAGCAGCAGCTGATAAATCCTAAGCTTAGCTTTTGCTTTGTTTTTCTTGATATTACAGAATATCGTTATTTAAATGGTTGGAACATAGACAAAAAAAGAGGTTCGACTAGGTGTGAAAGAGTGCCAAATGACATAGTGGATATAGTTTGTGTTAGTGGTGCAAACGGCTATATTCAATTTTTACCAGAGAGTCTGCCATCTCGCTTTACAACAAAGGACTATGCTAAACACACAAAATTGAACTTAAAATCATCACAAACAGCATTAAATGTTTTAAATTATGTTGGAGCAGTAAAACGTGTTGGAAAATTAAGTAATATGTATTTATACGAAATTTGTTTGTAAATTTCTAAAAATATGCTATAATAAATTTTTGGAGGAATGAATATGAACAAAAAAGTTATAGTTGCCATGAGTGGCGGAGTTGACAGTGCTGTTGCTGCTTATTTATTATCAGAAGAAAAATACGATTGCATAGGAGTCACTATGAAATTGTTCAATAATGAAGATGTTTTAGTTAGCAGAGAAAAAACTTGCTGTTCTTTAGATGATGTTGAGGATGCAAGAAGCGTTGCATTTAAACTTAAAATGCCTTATTATGTGTTCAATTTTAAGGATGATTTTGAAGAAAAGGTAATTAAGAGATTTGTTGAGTCTTATGAAAATGGCTTAACTCCTAATCCTTGTATAGATTGCAATATATATATTAAATTTGAAAAGCTTTATATGAGAGCAAAAGAACTTGAATTCGATTATATAGCCACAGGACATTATGTTAGAATTGAAAAAGATGAGGCTACAGGCAGATATTTATTAAAAAAAGGTGTTGATGAAACTAAGGATCAAAGCTATGTTTTGTATGCTATGACACAAGATCAGCTTGCACATACCCTGTTTCCACTTGGAGGACTTAAAAAATCAGAGGTAAGACAAATTGCTCAGGAGCAGGAATTTATAAATGCCGATAAGCACGAGAGCCAAGATATTTGTTTCGTTGTTGATGGAGATTACAAAAAATTTATAGAGGGATATACAAATAGAAAGTATCCTGAGGGAAACTTCATAGATACAAATGGAAAGGTGCTTGGAAAGCATAAGGGCTTGCTAGGATACACAACAGGTCAGAGAAAAGGACTCGGTATCGCTCATGAGACGCCTTTATACGTAAAAAGCAAGGATATGCAAAAAAATACGATTACTCTAAGCGATGAAAATGGTCTATATGGGACAGAGTTTTACGTTAATAACTTGAATTGGATTGCTTTTGATAAACTGACACAAGCAATAAAGATAAAAGCTAAGATAAGATATAGACAGGTTGAAAAATCTGCTACTATTTACCCTCATGATGAAGAAAGCGTAAGAGTAGTATTTGACGAACCACAGCGTGCGATAACTACTGGTCAGGCTGCAGTATTTTATGATGGCGACATAGTAGTCGGTGGTGGAACAATATTCAAGTAAAAAATGGAAATTTAGCAAAAAAATTAACAATAAAGTCTTGCAAAAATCTTTTAGACACTGTATAATCATATATATCAAATTTTTACAAAATTTGATAAACATAAAATTTGGAGGCAAAATGAAAAAGATTTTTAGAAAAAGTATAATAATTCTTATGATAGTTGCAATGTTTGCTATGACTGCTTGCAACAATTCAGGGGCAAAATCAACTTTTAAAACAGGTAGCTTTAATGGAATGGTATTTACAAACGAGTGGTCAAATTTGAGATTTGAATTCCCAGAGAATCTTAAAATAGCAACTCAAGATGAGATCAAAGAGTTAATAAAGCAAGGAAATGCTGGATTGTATGCAGATGATGAAAAGCTTGAAAGTGCAATGAATAAGGCAGCAGAACTTAAGCTCGCTTATGATTTCTTAGTAAAAAATGATGATGGTTCGCTTAACATTCAATTAACTTATGAGAACTTAGCTATGAGCGTAGGCGGAACAAAGCTTGATGAGAAAGCTTACTTAGACACTGCAATGAAGCCTGTATTTGAAGATAAAAGCTTAGGCTATGAATTGCTTAAAGAAGAAAAAGTGAATATAGCTGGCAAGGAATTCTATAAATTCTCGATGTCAGGTTTTGGGGGAGTGGTAATGCAAGATATGTATTGTCACAAACTTGAAGACAGAATGATAGTGTTTGCGGTTACATATGTTCCAGCTTTAGCTGATCAAGCTAATGAAATTGTAAGTAAAATAAGCACTGTAAAGTAATATTATAACAACATTTAATGGCGGTGTTTTTGTATAGTTTATATACCTAAATGCTGCCATTATTTTTAAGGATAGTTTTATGGGGTCAATTTAGACAGCAAGGTTAATGACAAAATAACAGGAAGGGGATAGTACATTGCATGGATAATAAAGAGAAGTTTAATATATCTTTAGTAGTTATAATATTAATTTTTATAATATCTATGAGTTACAGCTTCGTTAATAGGGCTATCACTGGTCTTAATAAAGAAAAAAACAACTATCTGATGGAGTTGTCTCGTAAAAGTGCTGAAAGTATTGAAAAAATAATTGAATCTGATCTAGAGTCAATTAAAACTATATCTGCTTTTATTTCAAGTAATAATAATTTTGATTCGCAAAAATCCTTATCTCAATTGAATAAATTTATAGGCAAGCCATTTAAAACCCTTGGTATAATTTTACCTGATGGAAAGGCTTTAAGTACAGATAAAATAAGTCCTAATTTATCTCATAGAGAATATTTTAAAAAAGCAATAAATGGCGAAAGCAACGTATCTGATAGAATTATAGATACAAATGATGGAAAAGAAATTAATGTTTATGCAGCTCCTATTTATCAAAGAGATAAAATTGTAGCTGTTGTTTTTGCGACAAAAACACAGGAAGATTTTTCTGAAAGCCTAAAATTTGAAGCGTTTGAAGGTCAAGGATATTCATATATTATAAATGCTGATGGGAGAGCTGTTGTAAATACAACTAATCCTAATAGCATTGGTCGCTTTGATAATTTGTTTGAGTTTATGGATAAATATGGGACTGATAGAGAAAAGATAGATAAATTGAAAAGCGAGATAATTCAAGGAAAATCAGGATCCCTTGAATTTATCAGAGATGGAGCTAAAAGACAGTTATGTTATTCAAAGGTGGGGGTAAACGATTGGTATATACTGTCTGTTGTTCCAGACGCTGCAATATCAGAAAGCTCTAAAAGACTAATAATAGGACTCATAAACATGATAATTATAATAATTATTTCTGTTTTGGTAGTTAGTGCGATAATTTATATAGCTTTGAAAAAAAATAATAAAGCATTAGTAAGACTCGCTTATTTTGATGAGGTGGCACAGTGCTCAAATTGGCAGAAATTTAATCGTGATGCAAAGGGAATTATTGCTAAAAATGCAAATACCAATTTTGCAATGATTATGATGGATGTCATAAAATTTAAGGTTATAAATGATATTTATGGTTATAAGATTGGAAATACTGTTTTGCAGTGCATTGCTAAAGCGATTGAGATAAATATTTCAGCAGATGAAACTTTTTGTCGTATTTCGGGTGACAAATTCAACATATTGATGAAATATGAAAGCAATGAGATAATTATAGAAAGACTTGAAACTATAATAAAAAATATAAAAGGTTGTTTTGATACATATAATATTGAAATTGTAGCAGGCATATACGCTAATTTTGATAAATCCTTAGGCATTAGAGTTGTAAGTGATAGAAGCGGCATCTCAAAAAGTATCGCCAAAAGACAAAATTATGTTTGGTATCATTTCTTTGAGGAAGAAAATAGAATAGACATTCTGAAAGAAAAGAAAATAGAAAATGCTATGGAAAGAGCACTTGAAAACGGAGAGTTTGAAGTTTATCTCCAACCTAAATATTCGTTGATAACGGAAGAAATATTTGGAGCGGAGGCATTAGTTAGATGGAATAAGCCCGGTGTGGGTATTATTAAGCCTGATGATTTCATACCCGTTTTTGAACGAAATGGATTCATAAGAAAGCTTGATTTATACATGTTCGAGAAGGTTTGTAAAATAATTTCTGAATGGAGTACAAACTCCTCTGAAATATCTATTGTACCTATTTCTATCAATATTTCAAGAGTTGATTTAGTTAATAGGGAGCTTGCGTTTAATTTAAAGAGAATAGCGCAAAAGTATAATATAAAGCCTGAACATATTGAAATTGAGCTTGTGGAGAGTGCTATATTTGAAGATATTGATAAGCTTATAGATATTATGAAGAAAATAAAAAACGAGGGCTTCTTAGTTTCCATAGATGATTTTGGCAGAGGATATTCGTCTTTGGGTGCAATAAAGGATCTTCCGGTGGATTTTATAAAAATTGATAAAAGCTTTTTGGAAGATATTGATGAAAAGGGCGAAAAGCTTATCACCAGCATCTTATCGATGATAAGGACATTAGGAATTTTCAGTGTTGCTGAAGGAGTAGAGACTAAAGAACATGTTTCATTTTTGAAAAAAGCGGGATGCGACATAGCTCAAGGTTTCTTTTATTCAATACCTGTATCTGTAGCTGAATTTGAAAAAATTATATCTAAGGATAATTTAAACTGTTAATTTGTAAAATTAAAGAATTATCATAAAACAATTATAAATTTCTTGTTATAATTGTTTTTTTGTGTTAATATTATAAGATACAGCTTACATACACTTTGGAGGTGTTTTTATTTGGAGTACGAAAATAGAAAGAAATTTTTAATAAATTTTGCATATCTTGCCCTAATTTTGTCTATTGTTTTTGTAATTGTAAAATATGGTTTAGGCTTGGTTTCGCCATTTTTATTTGCATTTGTAGTCGCATATCTTATTAGAAAGCCGGCAAATTTTATAGCATCTAAACTAAAAATCCCATATAAAATTGTGGCAATTTTATTAGTGCTTATATTTTATTTAACAATTGGACTTTTGCTTTCTATTCTTGGTATAAAGCTATTTTATACAGCTCTTGACTTAATTTATAAATTACCAAGTTTATACTACTTACGTATACAACCAGCTTTAGAGCTAAGCTTTAATAAGATAGAGGATTTAATTTTACAGCTAGATCCTACATATTTAGAAAATGTAAATGATATGTTTAATCAAACTATTAAAGGCTTGGGACAATCGATAACAAGTATTTCAATGAAAGCAGTGACATTCTTATCTGTTAAAGCATCTTCGCTACCTGCTTTATTTGTTAAAGTATTGATAACTCTTATTTCTACATTTTTTATTGCAAGTGATTATGAGAACTTGTCTAAATTTATGTTTAGACAGTTATCTGGTAAGACAAAAGCTATTGTTTTAAACATAAAAGATTATATAATCAATACCTTGTTTGTTGTCATACGCTCATATATTTTGATTATGAGCATAACATTTGTAGAATTATCAATAGGTCTTTCAATAATTAGAATAGAAAACGCAATTTTTATTGCTTCCATTGTAGCAATAGTTGATATATTGCCTGTATTGGGAACTGGTACTGTTATGATTCCTTGGGCTCTTATAACTGCTATACAAGGCAATGTGACAAGAGCTGTATCGTTGTTGGTATTGTATTTAATTATTACAGTTATTAGAAATATTGTAGAGCCTAAATTTATAGGAAAGCAAATGGGTCTGCATCCAATTGTAAGCTTGATGAGTATGTTTGTTGGAGCAAAATTATTTGGAGCAATCGGATTGTTTGGAATGCCGATAACAATTTCTTTATTACTTCATTTGAGTAGAAATAAAACTATAAAGTTTTTTAAAATAAATTAAACAGATTAACTTATCAACCAACAGGAATGCACTTGCATTTTTGTTGGTTTTTTGTTTTATTTCCATATTTAAAGACTTGTAATTTTAATGATAGTATAATAAATTATATTAATCAAGTATACATATCGGAGAAATTTACATATGAAAATAATAAAACAAATAGCTTTTATGCTTATACTCTGCATAATTATTACAGGTATGAATAAAATTACATTTGCAAATGATCGAGTAAATATGACATATCTGTACAAAGGTACTACAAAGGATTTTAGGACACAAATAGCTAAGACGAATGGAGCTGTTGATGTAGTACTGCCTAATCTATTCAATATAAAAAGTGACGGAAGCATAGATATAAATAATATTATTGATAGGCAGTTTATAGAGGACATGCACAAAAAAGGAATTAAGGTTGTTCCTTATATAAGCAATCATTTTGATAGGAACTTAGGGCGGAAAGCTCTTAGTAATTATATTGCATACTGCAACGCAGTGGCAGCAGTGGTTAAAGAATACAATCTTGATGGAGTCAATATTGATATTGAAAATCTAACAGCGGGCAATGGAACCTCTGGCGAAGATGTAAGCTATGACAGAGAAAATTTTGTTCAGTTTACAAAATATCTTCGCTCAGTTTTACCAGAGGGGAAAGAGCTATCCATGGCAATAGCTGCAAATTCAAATGACATAAAAACAGACTGGCCGGGTTCTTATGATTATGAAGAGCTTAATAAATACGTAGATACATTTATAATCATGACTTATGATCAGAGCTATCCGGGTTCAAAATCAGGTCCGGTAGCTGGCTATGTATTTGTTGAAAATAGCATAAAAACAATGCTGAAATATGTTTCATCGCAAAAAATCGTATTAGGAATTCCTTTTTATGGAAGATATTGGAACGATAAAGAGGCAAGAGGCGGAGAAGCTGTTGTACTTAGAAGCATTAGCAGCATAATATCAGCATTTGGAGCTGATGAATATTACGATACATATAATAGAACTCCTTATCTTAAATTTTCTGTTGGAAGAATAGGAGCAACATATTCATTTTCTGGTAAAAAATTTTCTATTGGAAATTATATAATGTATTATGAGAATGAAAGATCACTTAAAGAAAAATTAATTCTTGTTGAAAAATACAATCTAAGGGGAAGTGCTAGCTGGGCCTTGTCTCAGGAGGACACTTCAATATGGGACAATTATAGAAATTGGCTAAATGGAGTGTACTATCATGATACTAAAAACTCTTGGGCAAAGAATGAAATAAGGGAAGCTACAGCAAAGGGCTATATGACAGGTACGGATATCAATAGCTTTGAACCGGAAAAATACATAACAAGAGAAGAATTTGCAGCAGTTTTGTCAAGAGCTTTTGGATATGGAACTGTTGTAGTTGATAAATCCGTTTTTCGTGATGTTAAATCATCAAACTGGGCGTATAATTATATTAATACTATGTATTCTTATGGAATAATGAAAGGAAGCGGCGGTTACTTTAACCCTAAAAACTATATAACAAGAGAAGAAGTTGCAGTTAGCTTGTATAGAGCATTGAAAGGATATGCAGTATACGCAAAAAACTATTTTTATGATTTAAATGAAGATAGATGGTCAAAGCAATATATTGACTTTTGCGTAGCAAAAGGTATATTAAACGGCTTTCCTGATGGTTCTTTTAAGCCCTATAAAGAAATAACAAGAGCAGAGATTGCTAAAATATTGGTGAATTTGAAATAAGCTATTTTGATTTGAAAATCAATCTAAAATTAGTATCGTTTTCACAATAAAATACACTTAACTATTTTAAAAACGTGCCGAAATATATTATATAGTCATTAATAAAAATATTCGTATTAGATAATTTTACATTTGTATCTAGTATACGGAATTATTATTGTTGTAAAAATTAGGAAAATGTTATATAATTAAATAAGGTTTATTATAATTTATTTAGTGTAAAGCATTGTTTTTATTACTTGAAAGATAAAGAGAGGAAGATTATATGCAAGCATATATTGTAAGACAGCCAATTTTAGACGAAAACCAAGAAGTTTTAGGATACGAGATATTATATAAAGAAAAGATAAATGATACACAGGGTAAGAGTACAGATATTAAAGCTGCCTCAGCAATTGAGAATTTCTTAACTCAATTAGATAGTGATAAATTTTTAGCTGGAAAGATGGCATTTATAAATTTTACCCCAAATTTACTACTTAGAAATATACCAAAGATATTTTCACCTCAAAAGCTTGTAATTCAAATTGATGATGATACTATTATCAATCCGGCGGCACAAAGTCAAGTGTATGAATACAAGAAAAAAGGATATAGTATTGCTATTAATGGTTTTGAATTTGCACTGCGATATTTTTCTATACTAGATGTGGTTGATATTATAAAGGTAAACATAACAGGAAATAGAGAGTCCTTGCCAAATATAGTTAATATAGGAAAAAGCTTCAATAAAGATTTGATTGCATACAATGTAGATGATGAAGATAGCTATAAAATAGCCAAAAAATTAGGATTTACATTTATGCAGGGTTCATATGTTGCAGAGATGGTTCCTACAACTGTACACAAGCTAGACCATATGCAGAGTAACTTCTTCCAATTAATGATTGCCGTTACTAAAGATGAACCTAATGTTGATGAAATTGAAACTATAATTTCAAGAGATGTAACTCTTACATTCTCTTTGTTAAAACTTGTAAACTCTGCATACTTTGCATTAAGAAACAGAGCGAAATCAGTAAAACAGGCTTTGGTTATACTAGGCTTAGGACAACTAAAACAGTGGATTTATCTACTTAGTTTCAAACAAGACGATGGAAGTATGCCTGATGAAATGATAAGAATTTCATTCTTAAGAGCTAAATTTGCCGAGGAACTACTTACATTTGCTAAGGATATGCCTATATCAAAATCAGAAGCTTACTTAATCGGTATGTTTTCTACTCTTGGTAAACTTATGAGTGTTTCATTGGAAGAGGCACTTGCTGAAATATCTGTTTCTGATGAAATTAAGCTTGCTTTGACAAAGCAAGAGGGCAGATCTGGTCTATTGTATATGCTTGTTCTATCATATGAAAAAGCAGATTGGAAAAACATGGCTTCATATGCAGAGCAGCTTGGTATATCAGTAAACATTGTTACTCAAAAATATTTCGAATGTGTTGAATATGTAAACACTATATGGAAAGACTTAACAAGAACAAGTGAAGAAATAGAAGCAAGTGAGAGAGAAGAATCAAACGAAGAAAAAAAGCTGAAAATTAAAAATTCATAGTAATTATACATTAAAGTAGTATGGGCGGTGATTTACTCCGCCCATTTTAAAATAATTATATTAATGAGGATATATATAAAATTAAGGCAAGGGGTAGTCTATGAAAAGATATAAGCTTATTTATAATCCTTCATCTGGAAAAGAGGAAGCAGCTAACAGGGCATTTCAAATGGCTAGTTTAATCATGAATAAAAATGATGTTGAATTTACTTTTTATGCTACAAAATGCAAGGATGATGCGATGAACAAAGCGATGGAATCATGTGAGGATGGGTATGACATGATTTTTTGCTGTGGAGGAGATGGTACAGTTCACGAAGTAGTAAATGGAATGATGAAGTGTAAAAAGAAGTCAAAGCTTGCAATCTTACCTGCTGGAACAGTAAATGATTTTGCAGGGTTTCTGGAAATGCCAGACTCAGCTGAAGAATTTTATGAAATGCTTGATAATCCTAAATTTAAAGAGGTTGACGTCGGAAAAATAAACGACAGTTATTTTATGAATGTTTTGATGGGCGGAATATTTGCGAACATACCTCATAGTGTTTCAACAGATGAAAAAACTATATTTGGGAGAGTTGCGTATTATTTTCGAGCACTTTTAGAAATTTCGGAGCAAATTGAAAACTCATTTGATATTAAATTTACTATAGATGGTCAAGTGTACAATATAGATACACATTTGTTTCTAATTAGCAATACTCCGGGAGCCGGTGGATTTAAGAATTTGTGCCCTGATGCAAAGTTTGATGATGGCTTGTTAGACATAGTAATATTTGAAAAATCCTCACATTTTGATTTAGTTCAAATATTTGCAGGAGTTTTTGGTGGTCAGCATGTAAACCATCCTAAGGTAAAGTATATGCAGGCAAAAAATATTTTGATAGAGTCTTCTGATGAAAAATTAGTTTTGGATGTTGATGGAGAGCAAGGCGGGAAAATGCCAATTAACGTTTCTGTAGAAAACAAAGCTTTAAAAATACTAATTCCATAAATTTAATAAATAAAGAATTGGAATGATTCTTCCATATAGCAAAACTTGTTTCGCTTTTTTTATAGAAAAATTAAAAAAATTAAAAAAAATTAAAAATAAATGAATAATAATATAAATTATGCAAATAATAACACCAAGAAAAGGAAAAGCAAACAAACTTTTATATAACGTCCCCCTTTATAAATTTTTGTAGCAAGCTAATCTTATTAGAAAATGCTTTTTCCTTTTTTTATTTTTTTGCAATTTAAGCTTAAATAATAATTTAGCGAAGAATTGTATAACAAAATTCTTCGCTAAATCTCTATTTTTTATTTATAGTAATGTCACCACTAACTGTTTCTATGTCTAATTTTGATTTGTTTATTTTTCCGTCTTTATAAACTGCTTCCTTTTTTGATATACTAACTTCGAAATCACATCTAAATTTACCGCTAACACTGTCATACCTAGCTACAAATCCATCATTCTCAGGAAGAGTAATGTTGACTTCACCACTAATTGTTTCTACATCAAGAATTTTTGGAGAATTACCTAAATCCAAGGATACATCTCCTGAAACAGACTCAATGTCTACCTTTTCTATTGATTTTGAACTTATGGATATGTTCAAATCTCCGCTTATTGCTTCTACATCTACAAATTCAGCTTCTGCAGATACATTTACAGTACCGCTTACTGTTTCAATATCTAGTTTTTTAGATATAAGATTTTTTATACTTATACTACCGGAAACCGAATCTATTAAAACTACATTTGCAATTAGAGCCTCAATTTCAATTGATGATGAAACATTGTCTAATTTCAATTCGGCTAAGCCATCCTCCATAGATACTGGAATTCGTATAACTAAATCTTTGCTTAGAGATTTAAGAATTCCAAATCCTATATATGATTTTCTAAATTTAATTTTTAACGTTCCATTATCTACCATATATCTCATTTTATCATCTTCACTTAAGCCTGATGAATTTTCTTCGTAAAACTCAATTTTATCTCCGCTGTATTCTTCTATCCTTACCTTGCCTGCAACCCAGTCTATGTCTAATTTTCTAATGTCATCTACACTGATTTTTCCATTTGCTATAGAATACTTGCTTGCATCATCAAATTTGTAACTGAATCCTCCAAAACTGAAAATTGGTATCTTGAAGCCTTTAAAACCTAAGGAGTTTCCTCCTAATATATTTATAAGTATTGAAATTAGAAAAATAGCTAACATAAAATTTACTACTATTTTTACAATTGCAGAAGTTCTCATTATTTACCAGCTCCTTTTAAGTCATATGCTGCTTTTACAATTGAAATTACACAACTACCAATTAAAAATATAATCCAACTAATATGCCATGCTCCTGTGTAAAAGCTTATAATAATGTATAAAGTTGTAGTTATAGACCAAATAGCAGAAGATATAGTTCCAAAACCCTTTCTATCTCTATTTTCTTTCCATTCCTTAAATTCTTCAACGATAGTATCATCCATTTTCGTGTATTTTGGTTTAGTCATATTGTTATAAATTAGTAAAGCTGTTGCAATAGCTATCGTAAAAAGGAAAACCCCTATACCTATTAAACTACCATCAGTAAGAATAACAACTATAGGCGATAATATGTATATTGCAACTGATATAGCTGTAATTATAGCTGTTTGTTTTCTTGCGTTTTCTAATTCTTCTTGTGAATGATTTGCCATTTTTGTATTACCTCTCTTTAAACTTTCAATAAGCTCATTAACATCTCCAACACTTGCTATAGCAATATTATATGCTGCTTCTTCTGTTTTTCCCTCTGATAACAAATCATAGTATTTATCAGTAATATTTTGTAAAATTTCTTCCTTTAATTCTACAGTTTTCTTTGTTTCAGGTGCGTCCTCGAATAAGTTGTCAATATATTTTCTAAGTCTATCATTCATTTTTAAAATTCTCCTCTTCTATTAATTTATCAATAATCTTTTTTGCAACTTCCCACTCAAGCTTTAACTTTTCGTAAGTTTTTTTACCCTCGCTGCTTATCGAATAATATCTTCTTCTCGCACCAGTGTTTTCATCTCCCCAGTAGGATATTATACTTCCGCTTTCCTCAAGCCTTCTAAAAGCTGTGTATAGAGTTGCTTCCTTTAATTCATATTGATTTTCTGTCTTTTGCTGTATTGCTTTATTTATTTCGTACCCATAGCTATCTCCTTTAAGAAGATGAGCTAGTATAATTGTCTCTGTGTGACCTCGAATTAAGTCAGAAGCAATTGACATTGTACCTCGCCTCCTTGACATATATTTGTTTTATAGATACAATATAACATACCATACCTCGCCTGTCAAGGTATAAATTTAAAAAAATATATATTTTTTTAAATTTATATATTTTTAATCCAAATACATCATCACGCGATGTATTGCGTGAATAATAATTTGCCTTGCAAAACCAAACTTTTTAATAGTTATTCAGAATAAAAAAACCTCAATTAAGCTTTCGTTAAATGTACTAATCTAAATTATATTTTTAAAATTAACATTTATTTCTAAATTTTCATTACTATTATATAATTATAAAAAATTTATTGTTGTATTTTGATATAAAAAGTGATAAACTAACTAGGCTAAAATTTATAGATTGGAGAGAACCTTGGAAACAATAATAGTGAAAAAAAGTGGAGCTTTAAATGGACATCTCAAAGTTAATGGATCAAAAAATTCAATTTTACCTATATTAGCAGCTTCGCTTTTGACAAGAGAAAAATGTACATTACATGAAATACCAAATCTTGAAGATGTACATGTAATGTGTGATTTACTCTCAAATTTGGGAGCAAAAATTAATAAAACAAATAATAATTCTTTAGAAATACAAGTAGAAAATATAATAAATTATGAGGCACCATATGATTTGATAAGTAAGCTTAGAGCATCATTTTTAGTTATGGGACCTTTGCTATCAAGAATAAATAAAGCTAAAGTTTCAATGCCAGGAGGCTGTGCAATTGGAACAAGACCAATAGATTTACATCTAAAAGGCTTTAAAAACTTAAACATAGATATTAATTTTAATAGAGGTTATATACAGGCTGAAACAGATGATATAATAGGAAACAATGTTTATTTAGATTTTCCAAGCGTTGGAGCTACTGAAAATCTGATGATGGTAGCTTGCACAGCTAAAGGCAAGACAATTATTGAAAATTGTGCTGAAGAGCCTGAGATAATAGATTTAGCGAATTTCATAAATAGCATGGGTGGTAAAATTGAAGGTGCCGGCACTAAAACAATTACTATAATTGGTGTTGATGAGCTTCATGGAACTGAATACACTGTGATACCAGATAGAATAGAAGCAGGTACATATATGGTGGCGGCTGTTTTAACCGGTGGTGAGCTGTATATAGATAATGTTATTCCATCACACGTTCAGCCAGTTATTGCAAAGCTTAGAGAGGTTGGAGCTGAGGTCGTTGAGAACGGAAATAGCGTAATGGTGCGTTCTAAAGGGATGATTAACTCAACAGATATCAAAACCTTACCTTATCCAGGTTTTCCTACTGATATGCAGGCTCAATTTATGCTTTTATTATCATTGGCAAATGGAACAAGTGTTATTAATGAAACAATATTTGAAAATAGGTTCATGCACGCAAACGAGCTTTTAAGAATGGGAGCAAATATTAAGATAGAGGGTAACACAGCCATTGTTAATGGTTTAAATTCATTGACAGGAACGAAAGTTAAGGCAACAGACTTAAGGGCCGGAGCTGCTTTAATATTAGCAGGTTTAGTTGCAGATGGGGAAACAGAAATTTCTGAAATCCATCATATAAAAAGAGGATATGCAGATATAGTAGAAAAATTACAGGCTGTAGGGGCTAATATTGCCTATAGCATATGATGTCAAATAAATTTGTGGAAACATTTTCACAAATTATATGCTCTATGCAAGTGTTTTGAGTTAATACTGGTATTTAAGCTTTATATATTGTATCTAAAAATTATTTTTAGTTGACAAAAGGCAGAAACTCAAATATAATTTGCTTAAGGTAAAAAAATTAAGTAATTAAATATCTACCATTGTACATATAAATTACGATTTTATGTACAATATACACATGGAGCATATAACAAAATTAGAAAGGAATGAATATTATTATGACTACTGCTCACAATAAAGCAATAAAAGGAGATATAGCAGAGACTATTTTACTTCCGGGAGATCCGCTAAGAGCAAAATTTATAGCTGAGAATTTCTTAGAGAATGTAACTCAATTTAATGCAATTAGAAATATGTTTGGATATACAGGTACATATAATGGAAAAAAAGTATCTGTCATGGGAACAGGCATGGGTTGTGCCTCAATTGGAATTTACTCTTATGAACTTATACATTTTTATGGAGTTAAGAATTTAATAAGAATAGGTTCATGCGGAGCATTTGATCCTAAATTAAACTTATACGATATAATTCTTGGAATTGGTTCAAGTACAGATTCAAACTATGCTCACCAATACGAATTGCCAGGAACATTTTCAGCAACAGCATCATTTGAATTATTGTCAAAGGCAAAACAAATTGCTGATGATAGCAATATAAAAACTACTGTAGGAAATATTTTATCATCTGATATTTTCTATAATGCAAATCCTGATTCTTGGAAAAAATGGGCTAAGATGGGAATTTTAGCGGCTGAGATGGAGAGCTTTGCTTTATACTGCAACGCTGCCGTAGCAGGTGTAAATGCCTTAACTATATTGACAGTATCAGATTCTATTGTAAATCAGCAAGAAACAACAGCAGAGGAAAGAGAAAAAGCGTTCACAAACATGATGAAGATAGCCTTAGGGTTAGCATAAAACTAAAGGAAATTAAAATACTACGAAAGGATAAATGCCAAATCCGTGGATAAATGTCTTATGACTTACATGGAGCTGGTGTGTGGACATAATATGAAAGCGTGGGAAATAGCATATAATTTATTTTCAAATGCAAAGCCTAGAATTTTATCTGAGGAGGACCAAACTTGGACTGCTTTAAGAGCTGTTTCTAAGTTCTATGATACGATCTCAGGCTTAGATTGGGCAAGTAATGTTCCTGGTTCGGGAGCTCCAGAGAGAATAATGGTTGCATCTGTACAAGCATTGGAAAATCGTGGATATAAAGTAGATGCTGCTTATGAGCTTCTTGATAAGGGTAAGGAAGCATTTGAAAAAGGAGATTTTATAAGTTTGCATAAAATTTCTGCCGAGATAAAAAATATCTTTTTAAATGCAGAGAAGAATGAAAATTCAGATTATTGGAAATATAATATCTATGATAGCTTTGAAAAATATGCTGCAAATGCAAAATTTCCAGAGTCTGGGAAAATCGATATAAATACAGATAAATTCAAGGAACAAACTAGAGCTGCTTGGCTTTCTCAAATTATAGGAGCAGCTATGGGTACTATGGTAGAGGGATATACCTCTAAAAACCTCTATGAAGCTTTTGGAGAGGTAACAGAGTACATCAGAGAGCCAAATACTTTTAATGATGACATAACTTTTGAGCTTGCGTTTTTAGATGCTTTTAAAGAAAAAGGATACAATGTAACATCAAGGGACATAGCACTTGCATGGATTGGGTTAATCCCAAGTGGATGGTCGGCTGAGGAATTAGCTTTAAGAAATATTAGAGCTGGTATAATGCCTCCAGAAAGCGCAAGCTTCAACAATCCTTTTAATGAGTGGATAGGAGCTCAGATGAGAGGTGCTATCTGCGGAATGGTTGCTCCGGGCAACCCGAGACTTGCAGCTGAACTTGCTTGGAAAGATGGCGAGGTATCACATGCTAACAATGGTATAATTGGCGAGGTTTTCAATGCTATAATGACTTCCTTAGCTTATATCGTTGATGATGTAAAGGAAATAGTTAAATTAACTATTGATTCATTACCAAAAGATTCAGAGTATTACAGTGTGGTACAGTTTGCTTATGAGCAATGTTTAAAATATGATGATTGGCATGACGCTTTGCATGAATGTGAGCAAAAATATATCAAATACAATTGGATACACGCATATCCAAATGCTTGCTGTGAAATAATCGCACTTATGTATGGTGACAATGATTACGAGAAAACTCTTAAAATTATAACCATGTGCGGTATAGATGCAGACTGCAATGCAGGTATGATTATGCCATTAATAGGAATTCAAAAAGGAATGAATGTCATTCCAAAGAGATTAATTCACGAAGCATTTTTTACACTTGAAACTTATATGAGAGGATATGTAAAAATAAGTTTAGATGAATTGGTAGATTTAACAATAAACAGTATTATGCAAGCTTTATAATGCTAATCTCTATTTAAAAGATTGCTGAATAAAGCTTGATAAAATATACAATGTATGCGGATTACTTTGCATACAGTGTGCTTTGCTAAAGTTTACAGAGCATAATGTGAATGAAGTATTTTTTATACATTGTAGATACATAATAAAAACTAAACACAAACTAAAAGTGTAATTAGGAGAGGAGTTACAAAATGAAAAAATTATTATCATTGTTATTGATTACAGCTATGCTTTTATCAATAACAGCATGTGCTGGCGGAGAAACAGCAAAAGCAGAATACAAGGCAGCGTTGTTATTAAACGGTAATTTAGGAGACAAATCTTTCTATGATTCAGCTAACGATGGATTAACAAAACTTAAAAAAGAATTAAATGGAAAATTTGATTTTAAAGTTGTTGAAATGGGTGCTACACCAGCTGATGAAGGCAAATGGGGACCAACATTACTTAACTATTGCGATAGCAAAGAATACAATGTAATCATAATAGGAACATGGCAAATGGCGGCAGCTCTTGCAGAAGCAGCAGAAAAATATCCTGATCAAAAATTCATATTCTTTGATGAAAGATTTGACTTTGATACTTTTAACGCAAAATTTGAAGCTGGAAAAGCTCCTAAAAATATATACAACGTTTTGTATAAGCAAAATGAAGTATCATTCTTAGTTGGAGCAGCAGCAGCAATGATGACTACAGATTCAACTATAAACATGATTGATCCTAGCAACAAAAAAATAGGTTTCCTTGGTGGTATGGAAAATGCAGTTATCCAAGACTTCTTACTTGGATATATCCAAGGAGCAAAACATATTGATGCAGCAACAGAAATAGCTATAGCTTATGTTGGAAACTTCTATGACTCAGCAGCAGGAAAAGATTTAGCACTTACACAATACAACAGTGGAGTTGACGTTGGATTTAACGTTGCAGGTGGAGCAGGCTTAGGACAAATTGAAGCAGCAGCAGATGCTAATAAATGGGCATTTGGAGTTGACTCAGACCAAGCAGCTTTACTTCCAAACATGGCTAAAAACATCCCTACATCAGCACTTAAAAATGTAGGAAACTCTTTGATAATGGCTATAAAGAAAGATATGGATAAGAAATTAACATATGGTATAGCTGAATCAATGGGATTTGCAGAAGGTGGAATTGAGTTAGTTAAAGATGAACACTACAAAGAAATGCTTCCAGAATCAATAAGAACAAAGATTGATGAATTAGAAAAAGATATAACAGATGGTAAAATCGTTGTTGATACATCATTTGGAAAAACTGACGCTGAAATAAAAGCATTGATTGACAAAGCACAATAAACAAACGTGAAAGCATTCACGCTATAAAAAAACATGTGCAAGCGAGGGAAAAACTCTCGCTTGCAATTTAATTATTATTTAAGAAACTTTAAAAATTTTATATCATAGTTAAAGCTTGTTATATACTAATTAACGAAGAGGTGGATTAATTGACTAAAGTTTTAGAAATGAAAAACATAATGAAAATTTATGCAAACGGCGTTGTGGCAAATGAGGATGTAAGTTTTGAACTTGAAAAGGGAGAAATTCACGCATTGCTTGGAGAAAATGGTGCTGGAAAAAGTACTCTTATGAAAATACTTTTTGGTATAGAGGCTCCAGAGCAAGGAGATATTTTTCTTCATGGAGAGAAAACAACTATCAAATCATCACAAGATGCCATTAGCAAAGGTATAGGAATGGTACATCAGCATTTTATGCTCGTTCCATCGCTCACTGTTGCTGAAAATATAATTCTTGGTATAGAGCCTAAGAAAAATGGTGTTTTCATTAATATGAATGAGGCTATAAGGTTGTCTGAAGAAACTGCAAAAAAATACAATTTTGATATTGATGCAACATCAAAAGTTGAGGAATTGCCAGTTGGTATTAAACAACAAGTTGAAATTTTAAAAGCTTTATATAGAGGAGCAGAAATACTTATCCTTGATGAGCCTACAGCTGTTTTGACACCTCAGGAAACTGATGAGCTTTTTGTGCAGCTAAAAAAACTGAGAGAGCTAGGACATACTATCATATTTATATCTCATAAACTTGATGAAATCAAAGCAATATGCGACAGAGCGACTATCATGAGAAATGGTAAAAGCAAAGGTACATACCATGTAAAGGACATCACTACTGATGAAATGTCGAGACTTATGGTTGGAAGAGATGTTGTTTTATCATTTGATAAAAAACCTGTAAATCTTGGAGAACTTGCACTTAGTGTAAGAAATCTTACAATTAAGGGCTCAACAGGTAAAACAAGAGTAGATGACCTTTCATTTGACTTAAAAGCTGGAGAGATACTAGGTATAGCTGGAGTTGAAGGAAATGGACAAGGACATCTAATAGAGGTGTTGACAGGTCTAAATAAGCATTATAGCGGAGATATATATTTATTTGATTCAGATGTTAGAAATTTAGATATTAAAGATATTAGAAATTTAAAACTTGCACATATACCAGAGGATAGAATGACATTTGGCTGTGCAAAAAATATGAGTATTTTAGATAATATGTTCTCTAATCAATACGATAGTGATGAATTCTCTGGAAAAGTTGTTCTTAAAACAAAGGTAATAGAAAAAAGAGCAGAGGATTTGATAAAAGAATATTTAGTTAAATGTAAATCATATAAGCAAAACGTCGGAATGCTTTCAGGTGGAAACATACAAAAGGTTGTTGTTGCAAGAGAGTTTTCAACTGATCCAAAGATTATTATAGCTAATCAGCCTACTCGTGGTATAGACGTAGGAGCAGCAGAGTTTATTAGAAGAAGAATTATACAGTTTAGAGATGAGGGCTGTGCAATATTACTTGTTTCTGCTGACTTAAACGAGGTATTTGAGCTTAGCGACAGATTAGCAGTAATTTATAAAGGAAAGTTTTCTGGTATATTCACAGACGTCAAAAATCTTACAGAGGAAGAGCTTGGTAAATACATGCTTGGTCTCAAAAAAGATGAAGTATTGGAGGGAATTATTTATGAATAGTACAACTAAACTTAATATAATGAGAACTACAGTCGCTATTTTAATAGCACTTGGTATATCATTTCTAATAATTTTTGTGGTTAGTAAGGAACCGGGTGTAGCCATATCAACACTTCTTCTTGGACCATTACAAAAGGCAAGAAACTTTAGTAATGTTATAGAATTAATGATACCTCTTATGTTTACAGGCGTAGGCGTATGTATAATGTTTACTGCAAATCAGATAAATCTTGCCGGTGAGGGTGCGTTTCATATCGGAGGATTAGTAGCAACAGCTATAGCTTTGAATTTCATTTTACCTAAGGGAATTCACCCAATGTTTGCTATACTTTTAGCAGGTATAGCAGGCTCTGTAATTACATTGATACCTGCGCTGATGAAAGTCAAAACGACTGCAAATGAACTTGTTTCATCACTTATGATGAACTATTTGGTACTGTATATTTCTAATTTTATTTTGATGAAATTTTTAAGAGACCCAAAAATGGGTTCAGGCTCTTATGAAATAATAGGAAATTCCAAACTTTCAGTTTTGTTTTCTGGAACAAGAATACATACTGGACTTATTATAGCTTTATTGGTTGTAGCCTTTGGATATTGGTTTTTATATAAAACTAAAATCGGTTATGAACTAAGACTTACGGGTGAAAATGAGAAATTTGCAAAATACTCTGGAGTGAATATAGTAAAGGTTGTTTTAATTTCTCAGCTACTCGGTGGATTTATAGCAGGTATGGGCGGTGGAGTTGAAATGCTAAGCCCGATGTTCAACAGGTTTACATGGACAGCATTACTCGGATATGGTTGGGACGCTATAATCATAAGCACTCTTTCAAAGAAAAATCCATTGTATGTTCCACTTTCAGCATTTTTCTTAGCCTATCTAAGAGTTGGAGCTTTCCTTATGTCAAGTGCTTCAGATGTGCCGGTTGAAATTGTGTCAATTATACAGGGTGTAATAATAGTTCTTATAGTTGCAGACCAATTCTTAAGCAAATATAGACATAAAATTATCGCTAGAGAAGCTAAAAACAGCTTAAATATAAAGGAGGCGAAATAGTATGAATGAATTACTAAACTCAATTTTATCACCGGAATTTTTCGCTTCGATTTTAAGAATGACAACACCTATCCTTTTTGCAACATTGGCTGCAACTGTAGCAGCTAAATCTGGTGTTGTAAATATGGCATTAGAGGGTATAATGCTGTTTAGTGCTTTGTTTGGAGTTATATTTAGTTCAATATTCCAAAATGCGTGGATGGGACTTTTAATAACAATGATACTTGGTGGAGTTATTGGATTTATACTTGCTTTCTTTGTGTTAAAGCTTAAAACAGATGAAATCATAGCTGCTATAGCAATAAATCTTGTCGCAGCAGGCGGAACTGTACTTCTTATGCTTGCATTTTCAGGCGACAGAGGAAACTCAGCATCTATAGCGAGTGTTCAAATACCAAAATTAGCAATTCCTTTTCTTAAGGATATACCATTTTTAGGAAAGGCTTTATTTGAAAATAATATATTGACATATTTGTCGTTAATAAGTGTTATAATTATGCACATTTTCATGTATAAAACTCCACTTGGACTTAAAATAAGAGCTGTTGGAGAAAATAAGGACGCTGCCGAATCTGTTGGTATAAGCTCGAAAAAAATTAAATTTACAGCTTTAATTATAAGTGGTGTACTTGCTTCAATGGGTGGATACTTCTTATCAGGCGGATATATGACGAGATTTACAATCAATATGACAGCTGGTAGGGGATACATAGCTCTTGCAGCGAGTGCAATGGGGGCGAATACTCCTATTGGAGGATTTATAGTTTCATTGATATTCGGAAGTGCCCAAGCATTTGCAAACTCATTACAGCTTGTAAAGTTCCCATCAGAAATTGCACAAATGTTGCCTTATCTTGTAACAATTATAGGCTTAGGAATTTATAGCTATAGATTGATGAAAAAAAGAGAAAAGATGAGTGGTAAATAAAAAAAGCGAAACAAGTTTCGCTTTATAAATAGTTTTGATATTAAAAAGGGGACGATGTAGATACAATCTGTTTAAATTTGTATCTATATACGTTCCTTGTATTATATTCATACAACCAATAAAAATTACTTTCATGGAGGAAAATGAGGAAATGAACAAAAGAAATATTATTATAGACTGTGATCCTGGGATTGATGATGCAATAGCTATTATTTATGCTGCTGCTAATGATGATAGACTTAATATACTAGGAATTACAACAGTTACAGGCAATCAAAGTATAGAAAAGGTTACAAATAACGCATTAAAATTAGTGTCATTTTTAAAGAAGGATATAAAGGTTGCAAAAGGTGCAGATACACCACTTTTAAGAGAAAAAAGAGTAGCAGCTGGTGTTCATGGAATTACAGGCATGGGAAATTATGAACTGCCTGAGCCTACAAATAAACTATTAGCTGAAAATGCAGTAGAATTTTTAAAAAATACTATACTTGCTTCTAAGGAGAAAATAACATTAGTTCCTATAGGACCTCTTACAAATATTGCACTTCTTTTCAAGGTTTATCCTGAAATAAAGGACAAGATTGATGAGATAGTTCTTATGGGAGGAGCAATCCATGGTGGAAATGCTACTCCGACTGCGGAATTTAATATATGGGCAGACCCAGAATCGGCAAAGATAGTATTTGATTCTAAAGTTAAAATAGTTATGGCTGGCTTAGATGTTACACATCATTCTGGTCTTTACAGAGATGATGTAAGAGAGCTTCTTGCAAGCAATGGAAAAGTTTCTAATATGTGTGGTCAAATTTTAGATTTTTATTTTAATGGAGATCATGTAAAAAATGGAAGCTTTACTCCTATTCATGACGCATGTGCTGTAATGTATTTATTGCATCCTGAAATTTATTCATACAGACATATGCCAGTAGATATTGATTGCTCATATTCTCTCAACAGAGGAATGACTGTAGGCGACAACAGAGAATGGATAAAATACGACGAAACATATCCAAAGATTTTGATGGGTATAGATACAGATAAGTGTAGAGAACTATTGCTAGAAGCTATATACAAAATGGATGAAATAATATAATTATTAATTTTAACAGGAGGCTTGAATTTACATGAATAAAATAGTTGTTATTGGAAGTATAAATGTAGATTTAGTTTTTATTTCTGATATTAGACCAAAAGCAGGAGAAACTGTGCTAGGGGAGGATTTTAGAACTGTTGCAGGTGGTAAAGGCGCTAATCAAGCGGTAGCGGCGAGCAAGCTAGGTGCTGATGTTGTCATGATTGGCTGTGTAGGTGATGATTCTAATGGTGAATTTTCCTTAAATAATTTTAAAAGCCTTAATGTAAATACATCCTGTATAACTAAAATACAAGACACACCTACAGGAGTAGCAAACATAATAGTTTCGGACAATGACAATAGCATAATAGTCGTATCAGGAGCTAATTACAAGCTTGATAAATCATTAATTGACAGATATAAAAAAGAAATTCTAGAGGCTGATTTAGTAATGCTGCAGCTAGAGGTACCAATAGCTACAGTTGAATATGCAATAAATTATTGCCATGAAAATAATATTAAAACAATACTTAATCCTGCACCTGCTGTAAAGCTTAGTGAGGAGCTTATAGAAAAAGCAACATATATTACTCCAAATGAGCATGAATGTAAAATAATTCTAGGTGAAGATAAAAATGCAGACATAAAGGCTATACTGAGAAGATACCCTAATAAGCTTATAATAACAATGGGCGAAAAAGGAGTTATGTATTTTGACGGAAACGATATAGTAACAGTTCCGAGCTACAAGGTAGAAGTGGTTGACACAACTGGAGCTGGAGACACATTTAACGGGGCATTTGCCAGAGCTATAGTGAATGATTATAATTTAAAAGATGCTGTTGATTTTGCAAATAAAGCGGCATCAAAATCAGTAACAAAGCTAGGAGCACAAGCAGGTATGCCATATCTTGAGGAGATGTAATTTTTCTTCACTCTTTCACCCTTTTATATTAAATTCATATAATTAATATAAAGGGGTGTTTTTTATGATTGATTTTAAGTACTTATCAAGTGCCAATGAGGAAAGAATATACGATTATCTCAATAATCTCGCAAACTATCAAGGCTGTATATGTGCAAAGTCCTACATAAGATTTTTAAATTCAAGCTCTGTTTCTTCTATAGACATTTATATAGATGGTAATATTGTAGCCAGTGCTTTAGAAACAGGGATTATGACTGATTTTATGGTAATATACCCAAAAGAATACAACATAGATATTTATGCAGCAGGGGAAACTGAATCTCCACTACTAACTCAAACCATAAGTATTAACAAGAATTCTTCCTATACAGCAGTTATAGCTGGTGAAACAATTGATTATTTACATATAAGAAAAGAAAGGAAACAAGATGTACCGCCTTTTAGAGAAGCTGTTATAACGTATTCGAATTTTTCACCAACAATTGGAAAAGTAGACTTGTACCTATCAGACGGAACCGCAATATACAAAAATATAGGATTTAGTGATACCATTCCAAATATTTTACTATTTCCTACCGAAGAAGTATTTGAAATAAGATCCGCAGCGACGCAAGAAATAATAGCATCTACACCAGTAGTTCAGTTACAAAGAGCAACATACTATTCACTATTTTCAATATTAGAGGGTGGCCAAACAAAGTTAATAATTACACTGAGTGGATTGAACTATCTTGATTTATGCTAGAATAAAAAAGCAAACTGCGTTCGCTCTATGGAAGAATCGGAATGATTCTTCTTTGTATTCCAAAGCGAACGTTGTTCGCTCTAAGAGAGACTTTTCCATGCAATAAAAAACTCCTTGCAATACACGAATAATTACGTTATAATTATTGCATATTATTCGCAAAGCAAGGAGTTTTACTATGAACTTTAAAAAATATAAAAGGATACAAAGAGTTGCAGCTCTTATGAAGATATTTTCAGAGACGCCAAATAAGCTATTTTCTTATAATTATTTTTCCGGACTTTTTAATGCAGCTAAGTCTACTATAAGTGAAGATATTGTTATTGTAAAAGATTTAGTGGAGGAAATGTCTTATGGAAAAATAGAGACTGTTACCGGAGCACTTGGCGGAGCTATATTTTTTCCTTATATTGGCAATGAAGAAATAGAAAAAATATTAGATAGTTTATGCAAGGAGTTTTTGAAGAAAAATAGGATTATCCCTGGTGGATTTATATATATGACTGATTTATTTAATAATCCAAGCATTGTAAGCAATATGGCTAAAATAATTTCTTCTAAATTTAGAGATATTGAAATTGATTACGTAGTTACTGTTGAAACAAAGGGAATTCCTTTAGCTATTATGACTGCTCAGAAATTAAATGTACCTCTTGCTGTTATTAGACGAAACAACAAGGTTACAGAGGGGGCAACAGTTAGTATTAACTATGTTTCAGGCTCATCAAATAATATACAGACCATGTCATTGTCAAGAAGATCTTTAAATGAAAATTCCAGAGTTTTAATTGTTGATGACTTTATGAAAGGCGGGGGTACAGCCAAAGGAATGCACGATATGATGAATGAGTTTAATGCTAAGGTTGTAGGAACTGCTGTAGTCATTGAAACAAAAGAGCCTGAGAAAAAATTAATTGACAATTATATTTCGTTATTGCTTCTTGAAGGAATAAATGAAAGAGAAGGAATCGTAAACATTTCACCTAATTCCAAATTGTTACAATAATTTAACATAAAAAACCCCTGTTTTATGAAAATGTTTTTTGCATTTTTTTTGAAAATGTAGTATTATAATGTATATTAGACATAATTTATAGGGGGGAAGGTGGTGAAGACATGAGAATAACAGATGTTAGAGTTAGAAAGATTAATTCTGATGGTAAGATGAGGGCAATCGTTTCTGTAACCTTTGATGATTGTTTCGTGGTACATGATATAAAGATTATTGAGGGTGAAAACGGTCCTTTTATTGCTATGCCTAGTAGAAAAATGCAGGATGGTGAATTTAAAGATATCGCACATCCAATAAATTCTGATACTAGAACTGAGTTGTCGGAAGCAGTATTTAGAGCTTATGAAGAAAAAAGAAATGAAGACGAGGAATAATTATTAGTAGCAAATGGAATAATTTGTTAATTATAAAGCTTATAATAAATTATTACTTCGTCAAAGTAGGGAGTCTTTTAGGCTCTCTTTTTTTGTACAAGCCCTTGAAAAAACCTTAGAGAAATTTTAACAAAATAATAAAATATTAGAACTATATGAACATTGAAATTGACAAATGTATATAAAATATGGTAGTATAAAAAAACTTGATATAAATAATTAGATTTAAAAACTTGATAATATTTAAAAATAATATTGTAAAACCAATATATAGGAGGTTTATTTTGTTGAAGAGTGTAGAAGAAATGAAAGTTGCAAGTGATAAAGTGCAATTGGCTGAAGAAATTAAAACTATGCAAAATGAAATAAATAGAAAGCACATGGAAAATGGTGTAATAATAATAGACCCTAATTCAGCATACATAGATTTTGAGGTAGAAATTGGAAAGGGTACTGTAATTTATCCTGGAGCTATTTTAGAAAGCAAGACAGTAATTGGTGAAAACTGTATAATTGGTCCAAATACGAGAATAATAAACTCAACAATAAAAAATAATGTGGAAATTGATAGCTCTAAGGTAATAGATTCCTTTATAGACGAGTATAGCTCTGTAGGACCTTTTGCATATCTAAGACCAGGGACAAGACTTGGGAAAAATGTTAAGATAGGCGATTTTGTAGAGCTTAAAAATTCAACTATAGATGATGGTTCAAAAGCATCGCATCTGTCTTATATTGGAGATGCTGAAGTAGGCAAGGATGTAAACATTGGCTGTGCAGTTGTTTTTGTAAATTATGACGGTAAGAAAAAGAATAAGACCATAGTTAAGGATGGTGCTTTTATAGGAAGCAACTCAAATCTTATAGCTCCTGTTACTATTGAAGAATCAGCTTATGTTGCTTCAGGCTCTACGATAACTGATGATGTTGAAAAAGAAACATTGGCAATAGCAAGGGCAAGGCAGGTCAATAAGCCTGGCAGAGGAGCAGGAAGATATTAATAGATATAGGAAAGGAAACAAAGATGTACTTAATTGTTGGGTTAGGAAACCCAGGAAAAGAATATGCTGGGACAAGGCACAATGTTGGCTTTGATACCATTGATTTTTTAGCGCATAAAAATAATGTAAAATTAGATAAATTAAAGTTTAATGCTGTTTTTGGTGAATATAATATAAGAGGAGAAAAAGTTATTTTATTTAAGCCTGTTACATATATGAATTTAAGTGGCAATGCAGTTATTGAGGCAGTTCGCTATTATAAAATTCCGATAGAGAATATAATTGTTGTTTATGATGATATTGACATTCCTCTCGGCTCGCTAAGAATTAGGCCGCATGGGAGCAGTGGCACTCATAATGGTATGAAATCAATGCTTTATCAGTTACAAACAGAGAATTTTAAACGTATAAGAATAGGAATAGGAAAAAGCAAAAACTCGAATATAAGCTTAGGAGACCACGTACTTCAAAAATTTGACAACGACGAAAGAATGGTTGTCAATGAAACTATTCAAAGTGCTGGACTTGCTGCTGAGGATATTATAAGTAATGGCTTAGAATTCGCAATGAATAATTATAATAAGAGGGTAGAGGAAAAATAAAACAAATTAATGGAAAGATATTTATTTTCACAATTTCAAAACACTGAAAAATTTAAAGCGATAATAGAAAATTATGACGATAATAAACGCCAACTTATTCATGGACTTAATGAGGAAGGAATGGCTTATTTATGTTGCAATTTAAATGATTATAAAATAGATAAAATACTGATTATAACAAGCAATGAGTTTAAAGCCAAAGAAATAAATAATTATATAAATTCATATACTAAAAATTCTGATATTTTTAACCAAAGAGAATTGATATTATATAATGTTGATGCTCTTAGTAAAGAAGACATCTATAAGAGAGTAAATACCCTATACAAGGTAATTAATGAAGAAAAGCTTATTGTTACTGCAAGTGTAAATTCTTTAATTAGCAGAGTTATTCCTAAAGAAAAATTTAAGAAAAATATGCTAAAATTAGAATATGGCTTATCATATGATTTTGAAAATTTGATACACAGCTTAATTGATCTTGGCTACGAGCGAGTCGAGGCAATAGAGGGACGAGGACAATTTTCTATTAGAGGTGGAATTTTAGATATTTTTTCATTATCTGAGAGCAATCCTTATAGAATTGAGTTTTTCGACGATGAAGTGGATTCAATAAGATCTATAGACATAAAAACTCAAAGATCCATAAAAAATGAAAAAGAATTGCTTGTTTTGCCTTGCAGTGATGTATTCTTTAATAAAGAAGAACTTGATTATATCAAAAAAGAATTAGAAAAGGATTATCAAAAAAGATTAAAAAAGCTTGATACTTCTACATCTTCTTATGATAAGGTTAAAGAAAACTTAAATTCACTATATGAAAGCTATGCTTTTAAGATAGGTGAAAATACAAGCTTTAACAACACAGACCTTTTATTACCCTTTGCCAACTTTGAATTTGAAAGTATTCTTGACTATTTTGACAATAATACTCTTGTTGTTTTACTTGAGCCTGATAAGGTATATGAAGAATTTAAGGTTTTATCTGAAAGCTTTAATTTAAGTTATGCTCAATTATTTGAAAAAGGCGAGGCCTTTTATAAGCAAAGTGATATATATTTTAGCAGAGCTGATATTGAAAAGAAGATAAACAGCAAAAAGATAATGTATCACAATGCTATAGTTAAAACAAATAAGAATTATCAAATAGATGATATTTGCCAGATAATCTCAAAGGATGCAACTGCCTATTATGGCAAAATGGAGGATCTATCCAGTGAGCTTAATAGATATAAATACAAGGGCTATAAGATATTAATAGTACTAAGCAGTGATGAAAAATGCAAAAAGCTGCATTTATTGTTGAATGATTATAATTGTAGCACCGTTTTATCTTTTGATTCATCCACACCTATGTCTGGACAGGTTTTTATAACAACAGGAGATTTGAAAAAAGGCTTTGAGATGCTTGAAAGCAAGCTTTTACTTTTGACGGAAAATGAAATTTTCGGAGTTGTTAAAAAGAAAAGCAAAATCAAGATAAACAAAGCGAAGAAAAATAAGATTGAAACATTTTCTGATTTAAAGCTTGGCGACTATGTTGTGCATGAATATCACGGAATAGGGCAATATATAGGAATAGAAGAATTAAATGTTCAAAATGTAAAGAAAGACTATCTTTGCATAAGGTATCATGGAGAGGATAAACTTTATGTTCCAGTTGACCAGATGTCCTTGATACAAAAATATATAGGCTCAGACTCAATTACTCCAAAAATAAATAAGATGAGCAGCCAAGAATGGAATAAGGTTAAGGAAAGGACTAAAAAAGCAATTGAGGATATGGCAGGAGAGCTGATAGAGCTTTATGCCAAGAGAAGAGTGCTTAAAGGATTTGCCTATTCACCTGATACAGAATGGCAAAAAGATTTTGAATATAAATTTCCTTTTGAAGAAACAGATGACCAGCTCAGATGCGTTGAAGAAATCAAAGGCGATATGGAAAAAAATCAGCCTATGGATAGACTTTTATGCGGTGATGTTGGTTTTGGAAAAACTGAGGTTGCACTCAGAGCAGTATTTAAGGCTGTTATGGATGGAAAGCAGGTTGCGATACTCGCTCCGACTACAATACTTGCGCAACAGCATTATTCAAATGTAATAGATAGATTTAGAGGTTTTCCTATTAAATCTGAAATGCTTAGCAGATTTAGAACAGCAGGACAGCAGAGGAAAATAGTTGAAGCTGTAAATAGGGGCTTAATAGATATAATAGTTGGAACACATAAGCTTTTATCAAAGGATTTGAAATTTAGAAATTTAGGGCTTCTTGTAATAGACGAGGAGCAGCGTTTTGGAGTTAGACATAAGGAATCTATAAAACAGCTAAAAACAAATATAGACGTACTAACCTTGACTGCTACACCGATTCCGAGGACTCTTCATATGTCTATGATTGGCATAAGAGATATGAGTGTCATTGAAGAACCGCCTGGAGACAGAACTCCTATACAGACTTATGTTATAGAGTATAATGAAGGCGTTATAAGAGATGCAATCGAAAGAGAAGTATCAAGAGGTGGTCAGGTATACTATGTACACAATAGAGTTACTGATATAGAAAGCGTAGCACGCAAAATTAGAGATATGGTACCTGGTGTAAGAGTTGTTGTAGGTCATGGTCAAATGCAGGAAAGAGAGCTTGAAAATGTAATGATAGGCTTTGTAAACAGAGAGTATGATGTTTTAGTTTGTACTACTATCATTGAGACAGGAATGGATATCCCAAATGCAAATACTCTAATTGTTGACAATGCTGATTATTTTGGCTTATCACAGCTATATCAGCTAAGAGGCAGAGTAGGACGCTCCAATAAGAATTCATTTGCATATCTGACATATGAAAGAGACAAGGTTCTTACTGAAATTGCAGATAAAAGATTAAAGGCTATAAGAGAGTTCACAGAATTTGGCTCTGGATTTAAAATAGCTATGAGAGACTTAGAAATTAGAGGTTGTGGAAATATTTTAGGCTCTGAGCAGCATGGGCATATGCTTGCTATTGGATATGACTTATATGTTAAATATTTAGACAGAGCAGTTAAAAAGCTAAGCGGGACACAGCTTGAAGAAGATATTGAAATTTCTGTTGATTTGAGTGTTGATGGTTATATACCTAACACTTACATTAAAAACGAAGAGCAAAAAATTGAAATATATAAAAAGATTGCTGCTATCAGTAATGATGAGGACATACTAGATATAACAGAGGAGCTTATCGATAGATTTGGAAATGTACCTAAGGAAGTAAATAATCTAATAAAGGTTGCATTTATTAAAACTCTATGTAAAAAGCTCAATATAAAAGAAATTATTCAGAGCAATAAATTTATAAGATTTATGTTTATAACAAATAGAGGACTTAGTGTCGAAGCAATAAATTATATGCTTAAAAAATATCCATTAAGGGTTAAATTTGACTCTTCAAAAGAGCCTTTTGTTAAATATCAGCTCAATTCTGTTGAACAAAACAGCTTGCTAGAAGAAATAAAAACGCTTCTTGAAGAATTATGCGATGTCAATTTAAATGTTAATCAAGCTTAGTAAGATTATAAAGGTATCTAAGCTAAAAAATATTTTTTAGGTATTGAAAAAAAACAAAATTTTTGATAAAATTGGGAAAGGAGTAAGACTTATGATGAAAATGAAAAAAATATCTATAATTTTTCTTTCAACTCTTATGCTTTTTAGTTTAGCCGCTTGCAATAAAACTACTGAACCATCAACAGTGAAAGTTAAGGTTAATGGAAAGACCATAAGTACTGAAGATTATGATAAAAAGTTAGCTCAGATGAAAGAAATGTACGAGGCTGAAAATGGAACAGAAATCTGGGAACAAGAAGTAGAGCCAGGTAAAACTTTCAAGAAATATTTGGAGGATATGGTTCTTGAATCAATGATTCTCGATATAGTCCTTGAAGAAGAAGCTACTAAGGCCGGTATAACAGCTGATGAGAAAGAACTTGATGAGAGATTTGCTAAATACAAGGAATATTTCCCCACAGAGGATGAGTATACTAAATTTTTAAAAGATTCTGGAATGACAGAAAGTTTTTTAAAGGAAACATTGAAAACAGAGATGCTAATAGAACAGTTTTTAGCTATTAAATCTGAAGATATCAATAAATTAGAACCAAGCGAAGCCGATTTGAAGGCTCTTTATGAAGACAAAAAATCAATGTTTGATAAGATACAAGCGAGCCATATATTAGTAGATGATGAAAAAACTGCCAAAGAAATCAAAGGAAAAATCGATAAAGGTGAAGATTTTGCTAAATTAGCAGAAGAATTTTCAACCTGTCCTAGTAAGGAAAGAGGCGGAGATTTAGGATATTTTGCAAAAGGCGAAATGGCTAAGGAGTTTTCAGATGTTGCCTTTAAGATGGAGGTTGGACAGATTAGTGATCCTGTAAAAACACAATTTGGATATCATATAATAAAGCTGACTGATAAAAAACTTTCATATGAAGATGTTGACAAAGAAGAACTAGAATATCAATTTAAAGCATTAAAATACAACGATATGCTGGATAAGTTTATCGAAAATGCCAAGATTGAGAAATAAAAAATTGGGTATAATTTTATTATATAGGAATAAAATTGACAATTATACAAATAATATTAAATATCAATAAAGTTTAAAGCTTTTTTAAACTTAATATATTTAGTAGCAGAAAAATATATTAATAATTAGGAGGAAAATATGAAAGCAACAGGTATAGTAAGAAGAATTGACGATCTTGGAAGAGTAGTTATTCCAAAAGAGATAAGAAGGACATTGAGAATTAAAGAAGGCGATCCTCTGGAAATATTCACTGATAGAGAAGGTGAAATAATACTTAAAAAATATTCCCCAATCGGTGAATTAACTGAATTTGCTGATAGTTATGTAGAGTCATTGTATGAAACTACAAGATTTACAGCGATAATTACAGATAGAGACACTGTTATTGCAGTAGCAGGACCAAATAAGAAAGACTATTTTGAGCAAAAAGTTAGTCCGGACTTAGAGAAAGTTGTTGAAACAAGAGAATTGTTTGTGTTTGAGGGTGGCTCTAACGCGTCACGTATCGGCGCAGCTGAATATGCTCCAAATGATTACACAGCACAGGTTATATCTCCGATAATTGTTCAAGGAGACGCTATAGGAGCTGTAGTATTAGTTTCAAAAGATAAAAATGCAAAAATGGGAGAAGCTGAGCAGAAATTACTTAAAAATGCAAGCTTGTTCTTATCAAGACAAATGGAAGGCTAAAAAGAAATTTTAAAGCAGATTGTTTATAGGTTTTGTAGATAATCTGTTTTTTTATGTAAAAATTAATAATAGAAGATTATAATTGAAAAATAATAATGTTTACTTATTTAAAAAAAAGTGATAAAATTATTATAAATTAGATATTATTCGACATTTGGAGGTGTTTTTTATGAAAATAAGTTTTCATGGTGCAGTTGAATCAGTAACTGGCTCATGTCATTTGCTTGAATGGGGTAATAAAAAGGTGTTATTAGATTGTGGTCAATTCCAAGGAAGCAATCGTGAAGAAAAGATGAATTTTGGTGATTTTGATTTTGTACCTTCTGAAATAGATTATTTATTGCTTAGTCATTGTCATATCGATCATTGCGGAAGGATTCCTCTTCTTGTTAAGAGAGGATTTAAAGGAGATATAATATGCACAAAGCCTACCTATGATTTATGTAAAATTATGCTGCTTGACAGCGCACATATTCATGAAAGCGAAGCAGAATGGGAGAACAGAAAAGGTAAAAGAGCTGGAAAACAAATCGTAGAGCCACTATACACACAAGAAGATGCTATGAATTGTATGGAATACTTTAAACCTAATTTATATGGTCAAATGGTCAAAATAGATAATGATTTCTCTGTTAGATTTCTTGATGCAGGTCATGTTCTTGGTTCTTCACTAATAGAAATATGGGTAAATGAAGGCTCTGACGAGGAGCTTAAAATTGTGTACTCTGGAGATCTAGGTGTAGAGAACAGACCTCTATTAAATAATCCAAACTATATTGAAGAAGCAGATTATGTTATTATGGAATCTACATATGGTAATAGACTGCACCAAGATACTGAATCTAGGATGGACAAGCTTATAGATATAATAATAAATACTACAAGACAAGGGGGGAATGTTATTATTCCAGCCTTTGCTGTTGGACGTACTCAGGAAATAATCTATGAGCTAAATAGATATTATGATTATCCTAGTAAGCATGCAGAGGAGTTAAGGAAAATTCCAGTGTATATAGACAGTCCATTAGCTTCTAAAACCACTGAAATTTTTGAATCGAATTCTCAGGTGTTTGACGAGGAAACGAGAAAGCTGGTTTTATCTGGAGATAATCCACTTCATTTTGAAAATTTGAAATTCGTTCAATCTCCAATAGAATCTAAACTGCTAAATGAAGATAAAACTCCTAAAATTATAATTTCAGCTAGCGGTATGTGTGAGGCAGGCAGAATAAAGCACCATTTAAAGCATAATCTATGGAGAAAAGAATCAAGCATAGTTTTTGTTGGATATCAGGCAGAAAATACACTTGGAAGAAGAATAAGGGACGGAGAAAAGCTTGTTAAAATATTTGGTGAAGAAATTAATATTTCAGCACAGATATTTGATTTAGAAGGTTTTTCCGGACATGCTGATAAAAACGGACTATTAAAATGGGTAAAAGGTTTCACAAAGAAGCCTAAAAAAATATTTATAGTTCATGGAGAAGCTGATGCTAAAGCTGAATTTGCTAAGACTATTGAAGCTGAGTTTTCAATTGACTGTATAGTACCATATTTTGCTCAGGTTTATGAATTAGATAAAAATAAATTTTCAGTGCTAGAGCTTACTAGGTATATACAAGAATTTCCAGATGCTATACAAGCTGCAGGTGCTGAGAAAATTGATAATTTACTTAAGGACATAGAATCTGTTAAGAAATTATTCAATAATGCTCTAAATTTAACGCAGGGAAGTCTAAATGACAAAGTAAATGTTGAAAAATACAACGATATAAATAATAGATTAATTGAGCTTGAAAATGCTTTGATGAACTTGACTATAATTTCTGGAAGATAAATGTCGTGCTAAAAATTCTGTTGTAATTTTAACAAATAACATTGGAAATGTTGTTTTAAAAAATATTTGAAAATACAGTAAATTTTTGATAGACAACGTAGGCTCACTGTTATATAATATACTTATTATTTGTAAAGACTTAAAGTCGTAGATAGAGGGTAAAATGATTATTGAAATAATGATAATAGTGTTTATTATGATTTTAATTATTGCTTTAATGGTAGTATTGTATGTTGAAACTGTGTATACAAGCAACAATATTGCCAAGAAAAGAAGAATTCAAAAGCGTAATAATCCAATTAATATCTTCAAGAAAAATAAAGATAGAGCATATCATAAATAAAGATTTGCAGTATAATGGAAAATGTATTGTTTTTATACAGTCTTTATTGCACAGGCTATTATTTTGAGTAAAACAAGTAATAAAAATATAGATTTGTTTTAAACCTAAAAAAGAAGAATATCAGAAAGGAATAATTAGGAAACAAGCACTATGAGCATTGAAAAAATTGAATTAATTGATGGAATCAAAAAGTTTAGACAAGAGGTACAAACTAGTTTCCATATGCCCGGTCACAAAAACAAACCAAACATTTTAAAAGAGATAGGTGAGAATTTACATGATTATGATATCACCGAAACAATTGGAACGGACAACCTACATTTCCCCACAGGAATGATAAAAAATACTTTGGAGAGTATTGGAAAATCATACGGTGCTAAAAAATCGTATATTGTTGTAAATGGTACTTCTTGTGGAGTTATTTCATCAATTATGGCGTGTACAAGTCCTGGAGATTTTATACTGGTTCAAAGGGATTGCCATAAGTCAGTATACAACGCAGTTATATTAGGCGGCTTGAAAGTTGAATATCTATACCCAGAATTTAACAGAGAGCATGGTCTTAATTTCAGCGTTAGCTTGGAAAAATTAGAGCAAATGCTTATTGATTATCCGAAAATAAAATTAGTTGTTTTGACATATCCTACATTTTATGGTGTATGCTTCGATATTAAAAAAGCAGCTGAAATAGTGCACAAATATGGGAAAATTCTCATGATAGATGAGGCACACGGAAGTCACTTAAACTTCTGTAGCAAGCTTCCACCAGCAGCAGAGAGATCAGGTGCTGATATAGTAGCTCAGAGTACGCACAAGACTTTACCTGCTATGACACAAAGCTCTATTTTGCATGTATGCAGTGATAGAGTTGATACAGAGAAAGTAAGCAGAATGTTAAGAATGCTTCAAACTACGAGTCCTTCATATATATTGATGGCTTCTACACAAAGAGCTGTGGAATATATGGATAAATACGGCGAAGAAAGATTATGTAAAAATATTGAAATGTTCAGAACTAAGACAAAGGAACTAAGAGAATTAGGAGTAAATGTCTTAACTGATGATTTCTTAAAAGAAAATGGTAGCCATGCCTTTGATGAGACAAGAGCTGTTATAAGCTTAAATGATGTTGGAATCAATGGTAAAGAATTGGAGATTATATTAAGAGAAAAGTATAAGATTCAAATGGAAATGTCTGACCTTATGTATACAGTCGGATATATAACAGCTGCTGATGAGCCAGAAGATATAGCAAGATTATTTGATAGCGTTAAAGAAATATACCTAGATGCTAAAAATGAAAATAAGGGAAGCAGCAGAGTTTTCATAGAAGAATTCCCACGCTTGACGCAGGAAATATCTATGAAGAACGCATTCTATTCTGAAAGTGAGCTGGTTTTAGCTGATGACTCATTTGGAAGAATATCAGCAGACTTTATAATTCCATATCCTCCGGGAATTCCACTTATATGTCCGGGAGAAATTATTAAAGAAGAAACTATAGAGTATGCAAAATCAATATTGGCAAATGGTATTAATGTAAATGGAATTGATGCTAATAATATGTTAAGAGTTGTAAAATAATTTTGGGGCGGAGATTAACTCCGCCCAATAAATTAAAAATTGTTTTCATATTAACGGCAATATGTGTTATAATTATAAAAAGGAATGAGGCTTATGATGAAAGGACTGTTTATAGTGCTTGAAGGACCCGATGGCTCTGGTAAAAGTACAATGGCAAAAATGATAGCGCAGTATTATCAAGATGCTGGAAGGGAAATTGTATTTACAAGAGAACCCGGCGGCACCAAAATAAGTGAACAAATTCGGGATATAATACTAGATAATAACAATACTGAGATGGCATATATGACAGAAGCTTTGCTGTATGCGGCATCACGTGCTCAGCTTGTATCAGAATTTATTAAGCCTAATCTTGAAAAAGGAAAAGTCGTCATAAGCGAGAGATATGTCTATTCCAGCATTGTATATCAAGGAATTGCTAGAAATTTAGGGATACAAAGAGTCAAAGAAATTAACGATTTTGCAATTGATGGACTAGAACCTGATTTGGTTTTGTTTTTTGATATTAACCCTGAGAAAGCGTTAGACAGAAAATTATCTACTGGAAATGGCGACAGACTAGAAAATGAGAAGCTAGACTTCCATAAAAAGGTCTATGAGGGTTATAAAGAGATTAGCAAAGTATACGATGAAATTATTTCAATAAACGCTGATAAAAGCGTTGACGAATTATTTTCTGATATAAAAAACATTATAAACAATTTATAATGTTTGTATAGTGAATATTATATAGAATTCAAGTATGAATTCTTTAAGATAATATTAATTTTAAATTAAAAAAAGGAGGATTTAAACATGAAACTTATCATTGTAATAGTACAGAATGAGGATGTAAATAAGCTTATATCATCATTAAGAGAAAATGGTTTTTCTTCAACAAAACTAGCATCAACAGGTGGATTTTTAAGTTCTGGCAATACTACCTTGTTAATCGGGGTAGATGAAGAAAAGGTTGACGATGTTATTGAAGTCATCAAAAATATTTGTAAGACAAAGAAAAAAATTACAGCAGCTATGCCACCAAATACGTTTAATGGTGTAGGAGGTTATTTCCCTAATACAATTGAGGTAACAGTTGGTGGAGCAGTTATTTTTGTAACTGGTGTTGATAGGTTTGAAAAAATATAAGCCAAAAAGGAATGTGAAAAAATATGCTTTTTAGCGAAATTGCAGGTCAGGATGATATACTTCCTAAAAATCAGGAAGGCATAAAAGAATATTTGAAAAAATCTATAAAAGACAAAAATATTTCCCATGGGTATATTTTTGAGGGGGCTAAGGGTATAGGAAAGCTTAATATGGCTGTTTTCTTTGCTAAATCACTATTGTGCAGAGACTTTGACGAAGAACCATGTAATATATGCAGCTCCTGTATAAAGATAAATTCTATGAATCATCCTGATTTGCATATTATATCCTCAGAGGATAAAAGTATTAAAAGAGAAGCTATTGATGATTTGATAGTATCAGTATACCAAAAGCCATATGAAAGTGACAGAAAAATTTATATTATAAACAATAGCGAAGATATGACAATGCAGGCAGCCAATACATTTTTAAAAACATTAGAAGAGCCTGCCGGAAACACGACCATAATACTCCTTACGCAAAATTGCAATCTTTTAATTCCGACCATAGTTTCCAGATGTCAGATTATTAAATTTGAAAAAATTAATAATGAGCAAATAATAGATTATATTAAGAATAAATTTAATTTAGACCTTAAAACAGCTAGGCTTATAGCCTATTACTCGCAAGGTGTTCTGTATAATGCTGAAAAAATAGCAACTAATCAAGATGATATATTAAAACGTAGAGAAGAAATTATTAAAATTTTTGATAGAATTTTAATTCATGATAAAAATGCAATATTTGAATATGAAACATACTTTGAAGACAACAAAGATAAAATAGATGAAATAACAGAAATACTGATGATTTGGCTTAGAGATGTATATTTTAAGAAGCACGAAATTGATGATTTAATAATAAATATAGATTTTGTTGACTTATTAGAAAAGCATGCTAAGTCAATTGAGAGACAAAAAATTGATGAGCTTATAAAATATTTACAAAATGTTAAATATGACATGAAAAGCAATGTAAATTATAAACTTATAATAGATAATATGCTCATGCTAATTTCCAGATAAAATGCAAATTAGCATGTGGCCTTTAGAAATAAGGATAAGCTTGAAAGAAAGTAAAAATAAAGAAAGGATTAGCACCAAGCTAATGATAAATATTTAGTCTCTCTTACAGATGGAAGACTGGATTTATTGCGAAATCGGTGCATAGGCATAAATAAATGATGAATAACGAGAGAATAAATACTGAGCCTACAAATGAAGATTTAAACTCTACAAGCTTTCTTGAGAAGAATGGCAGTTGTGGCTCTTGCGGCGCATGCGGTTCTTGTGGCGCTTGTGGTTCTTGCAGTTCTTGTAATTCTTGCAAAAGCAAGCCTACAAGTACAGAAATGATAAAGGTTGTTGGGGTTAGATTTAAGCCGGCAGGTAAGATATATTTCTTTGATCCCGACAAGAAATGGATAAAAAAGGGAGACAGCGTAATTGTTGAAACTATACGTGGTATAGAATTTGGAGAAGTTGTTTCAGGACCTAAATTTATAAATGATGATGAAATAGTGACACCTTTAAGAAAGGTTTTAAGAATAGCAACTAACGAAGATAAATTAAAGAACGAAGAAAACAGAGTAAAAGAAAAAGAAGCATTTGAAACATGCTTAAAAAAGATAGAAGAACACAATCTTAGCATGAAGCTAGTAGATATTGAATATACATTTGATAACAACAAGGTTATATTTTATTTTACATCTGAGGGTAGAGTTGATTTCAGAGAGCTTGTTAAGGACTTAGCTTCAGTATTCAGAACGAGAATAGAGCTTAGACAAATTGGAGTTAGAGATGAGGCTAAAATGATTGGAGGCTTAGGACCTTGTGGAAGACCTATGTGTTGTTCATCTCATTTAGGCGAATTTTATCCAGTTTCGATAAAAATGGCTAAGGAACAAAAATTATCTCTAAACCCAAGCAAAATTTCAGGTATTTGTTCAAGACTAATGTGCTGTTTAAATTATGAGCATAAGGTGTATGAGGAGAATATGAAAGAATTGCCGGAAGTAGGAGATAAGGTAGGAGAAAAAGGCACTAAAAGAAAAGGTATTGTAATAGATATAAATCCACTGTTTAAAACTGCAAGAGTTAGATTCCAAAAGGAAGACGGAACGGAAGAAATGGACGAGCTAGAAGGCTCTAAGCTATTTGTTATAGAAGCAGCAGTTAAGAATTTACAGGCGGAAGAAGTTGACCTTGCAATGCTTAAAGAACTAGAAGATTAAATGTATAAATATAAGGTTAAATGAGTATAAAAAAATTATTAACAAAATTAAAAAAAGACTTTAAAAATTCTTACTTTAGTGGTAGAATGATTATAGAAAATTAGGGAGGTGAAATTTAATGGCTTATAAAATAACAGATGCTTGTATATCTTGCGGAGCTTGTGAACCTGAATGTCCAGTAGGAGCAATCAGCAAGGGTGATGATAGATATGAAATAGATGCTAATGCTTGCATAGATTGTGGAGCATGTGCTAGTGTATGTCCTGTAGAAGCACCAGTACAAGACTAATTATATAAAATTAAAAGCCTCCCTCATTGTCAATATTAAAATTGGCTATGAGGGAGGCTTTTGTTTAATGTTTTTGAGTAGATAATGTTTTTAAATTTTTTGCGTATTTTCTAAGATTTATGTTGATTCATCTAATATTAAGAAAGAAGCTGTTGGGACATTATCTATACAATTCATTATTGGCATGGTATTAAAATATTGTAAACAGCCATTGTAGTCCATGCAATTATTTGGAACTTCTTGATTTGTTAAGCCTGCAAAGCAATCAACATTTGAACAGCTCTGCTTCGTCAGATAGCTTGACGAAGCTTTAGCACTGTAATCAAATAGTGCAACATTCTTGTCTAACTTATATTTATCATTTGATGTATCATCTACTACTTTTTTAGAGATACAGTTTAAACTTACATCTTTTTCTTTTATACAAGCCTTATTTTCAGCTATATTTTTATTATTGTTTGTTACAATGCTTTTTCGATTATTATACATATTATCAAAATTATAAAATATACTCATTCTTACCTCCTTGACTTAATACTTATTATTTTATTATACGCAGGAAATTATTAAAAGTGAAAGCTTTACTATTTTTAGCATATGTTATATAATTTATAATATAGAGTAATTTTAAAATACACTTTTACACCTTTGGAGGAAAATTTAATTATGTATTATTCAACTATACACTCACATACTAACTATTGCGATGGTAATAACACAGCAGAAGAAATGGTTTTAGCAGCAATAGCTAAGGGTATGAAAACTATAGGCATATCAACACATGGTCCCTTGCCTTTTGAATCTAAATGGTCTATTGACAATGATAAGGTTGATACTTATATTGATGAAATAAATGCTTTAAAAGAAAAATACAGTAATAAGATTGAAGTTTTATTGGGTATGGAATTAGATTATTTTATAGATACCGAGTTTGAACATATAGATAAAAGATTGTTTGAGAAATTGGATTATTTCGTTGGCTCAATTCACTATCTTGGTAGATTTGACAACGGTAAAGCGTGGGCTGTAGATGGACCATATGATTATGTATTAGAGGGTATAAAAGCATCATATGGTGGAGATATTAAAAAAGCAGTAAGTGACTACTATCATCATTTGTCTAAAATGGTTGAAAAATATAGACCTACATTAGTAGGACATATGGATTTGGTAAAGAAAAATAATAAAAATAATGTTCTTTTCAATGAAAGTGCTCCTTGGTATAAAGAAGCGGTATGCAGATTTCTTGATACAGTAAAAAATACAGATACTGTAATAGAAATAAATACTGGTGGCATGGCAAGGGGATTTGTGACTGAACAATATCCATCAATATGGATTTTAGAGGAGATAAAGCTTAGAAAAATTCCGGTGACAATTAATTCAGATGCTCATGCAGCTGAGAGTATAGCTTGTATGTTTGATGAGATGTATACACTTTGTAAGGAATTAGGCTTAGAAAATCTTGTATATTTAACCAAGAGTGGTTGGAAAAAAATGGATTTATAGGAGTGTAAAAATGACAAACAGAATATATTATAATGGCAATATCTACACTGCAGATAAGGACAATAGCTTTGCTCAAGCAATGTATGTAGAAAATGGAAAAATTAAATTTATTGGAACTAATGAACAGGTTCAAAGATATGAAAATGTCGCAACTGGAGTAGTAGATTTAAATAAAAAAACGGTCATTCCAGGGCTTATAGACAGTCATATACATTTGCTTGCATATGGTAAAAGTCTTGATGAAATAGACCTTTCAGCTTGTAAATCCATAGATGAGATTATAGAGCTATCTAAAAAATTTATAAATGAGAACAATAGTCTGAAATGCCTGACAGGCTTTTCTTGGAATCAAGAAAATTTTGCTTCTAAAGCCATGCCTACAAAGCATGACTTGGATAAAATTTCAAAGGATATCCCTATATTTTTCAAAAGAGCCTGCCTCCATATAGCAGTATGCAATTCAAAGCTTTTAGAGATAGCAGGGATAACAAAAGACACTGTGATTGATGGTGGAGAGGTTGATGTAGTAGATAATGACACAACTGGGGTTTTGAGAGAAAATGCTATTAATCTTCTTGATGATTGTATGCCAAAGTTTACAAGAGCGGACAAAAAAGCATATGTACTAAAGGCTATTGATAAACTAGCCTCATATGGAATTACAGGAGTACATACTGATGATTTAGGCAAAAATAATGGTGGAATTGAAATGCTTGATATATATAAGGAGCTTGATATGGAAAAGAGACTAAAGCTTCGTATATACATCCAGAGCAGAATAACAAGCTATGATGAGGCAAAAGAATATTTTGAGTTAGGCTTTGATAAGTATCAAGGAAATGAAAATTTTAAGCTAGGCTCAATAAAACTATTAGGTGATGGTTCTTTGGGAGGACAGACAGCAGCTATGAATGAGCCATACGAAAACACTTCAGAAACAGGAATAGCATTGTTTTCACAGGAAGAACTTGATAATATAGTTGATTTATCTCATAAAAATGCCGTTTCGGTAGCGATACATGCTATTGGAGATAAAACTATAGATATGGCAATAAAAAGCTTCGAAAAGGCTATGAAAAAATATCCTGATATTAGAGTACGACATGGGATAGTTCATTGTCAAATAACATCAGAGGAAGCTCTTGAAAAAATTAAAGAAAATAATATATTAGCATATATTCAGCCGATATTTATTGCTGCTGATTCTAAAGTTGTGGAAAAAAGAGTAGGAAAAGAACGTACTAAACATTCGTATAATTGGAAAAAATTACAAGATAGCGGAGTAGTTTTAACATTTAGTAGTGACAGTCCGGTTGAAAGTCCTAATCCTTATGAAAACATCTATTGTGCTATAACAAGAAAGGATTTAGACGGAAAACCAGATGAAGGATTTTTGCCTGAGCAAGCTTTAAATGTCATAGATTCAATAAGGGCTTATACTATAAACAGCGCCTTTGCCTCATATGAAGAAGATATCAAGGGAAGCTTAGAAGTAGGCAAATTAGCAGACTTTGCTGTGCTTTCAGATAATATATTTGAGATAAATTCAGATAGAATAAAAGACATAAGCTGCGTAATGACAGTTAAAGGCGGAGAGATAGTATTTGATAATTAATATAATACTATTGTACCTAAAATGTAGTAATTTCAACGAAAATTTTCATATAATTTTTATTGAAAGTTATAAAAAATAAAATAGAGAGGAATAGAGCATTATGAAATACGATTTTACAAGTATAATTGATAGACGCAAAAAAGATTCTATCGCAGTTGATTTAATGGAAGATATGGGACCTAAGCCTCCAAAAGAGGGTTTTAGTCTAATACCTATGTGGGTAGCAGATATGAACTTTCCAGTTGTCCCTACAATTCAAGAGGCGATTATTGAGCGTACAAAGCATCCGATGTTTGGTTACTTCGATCCAAGTGAAGAATATATTAATTCTATTATTAGATGGCAGGAGAAGTATAATGGAGTAGTAGGTTTAGAGGAGGAACATATTGATTATGAAAATGGCGTTTTAGGCTGTGTAATGTCAGCAATAGATGCGTTTTCAGCACCTGGAGACTGTGTGCTTCTTCATTCCCCAACTTATATAGGATTTACTATGTCATTAGAAAATGCTGGTCGTAAAATCATACACAGTGATTTAATACAGGATGAAAATGGGACATGGTGTATGGATTATGAAGATATGGAAGCAAAGATAAAAGCTAACAAGATACATGTTGCTATATTCTGTTCACCTCACAATCCATCTGGACGTGTTTGGGAGCGTGAAGAAATAGAAAAGGCAATGGATATTTATAAAAGAAATGATTGCATTGTAATTGCCGATGAAATTTGGAGCGATTTAGTTTTATATGGAAACAAGCATATACCTACTCAAAGCGTAAGTGAAGATGCAAGAAATAGAACTATAGCAGTTTATTCACCGAGCAAAACCTTTAGTCTTGCAGGACTGGTTGGCTCATATCACATAATATACAATCAATATCTTCGTGACCGTGTAAGAGCGCAAGGCAGCAAATCTCATTACAACAATATGAATGTTTTGTCAATGCACGCATTAATCGGAGCGTACAAGCCCGAAGGATACGAGTGGCTATGTGAACTTAGAGAAGTATTAGCTGAAAATATAGACTACGCATATGATTATATAATAAACAACTTCAAGGGTGTAAGCTTATTCAAACCACAAGGAACTTACATGCTATACCTCAATTGTGAAGAATGGTGTAAAAATCACGATGTAACAATGGACGAGCTATACAGAGCAGGTACTGATGTAGGTGTTGCTTGGCAAGATGGACGTCCGTTCAATCGCCCATACGCGATACGTTTAAATTTAGCATTACCAAAATCATTAGTTATTGAAGCATTTGAACGCTTAAAAAAATATGTATTTAAAGATTAAAAAAAGCCTGACTACATGTCAGGCTTTTTTAGACGGTATTACGTTCATTCTAAACATTATTTAAAACTGTTCTTCTTATTTTGATGTTTTGCAATGCTAAAATTAGCAGCCTCATAAGTTAAATATCCACCATCTAGATTTTTACACTTAAAACCGTGCTGTGCTAAAATCCTGCAAGCGAGATATCCTCTTAATCCAACTCGACAATGTACATATATTGTCTTATCCTTTGGCAGTTTATCCAAGTTATCTCTTAAAACATCCAATGGAATATTTACAGCACCCTTGATAGGAGAACTGTAATACTCATATTCAGTTCTTATATCTACCAACAATTCACCATTTTTAACCAAATCATCGACTTCATGGTATTGGAATGTCTCACACAAGTCCTCGATAATATTTGCCGCAACATATCCAGCAAAATTTACAGGATCTTTTGCAGAGGAATAAGGAGGTGCATAGCTTAACTCTAGGTTTTGCAAATCAAAGACTGTCAAGTTGCCCTTTATAGCAGTGGCTATGACGTCTATTCTTTTTTCGACTCCATGAGCCCCTACAGCCTGAGCACCCAAAATATGTCCGGTCTTAGGATTGAACAATAACTTTAAGGAAATCATACGAGCTCCTGGATAGTAAGAAGCATGAGAGTTTGGATGTATATGGATAGATTGATATTCAACACTGCTTTTTTTCAATGATTTTTCATTATTACCAGTTGTACTGACAGTTAAATCAAACACCTTAGCAACTGAAGTTCCTAGAGTTCCATGATACTTGACATTTCTACCGCTTATATTATCTGCAACAATTCTACCCTGTCTATTTGCAGGCCAAGCAAGAGGAATCATAGTTGGAACTTTAGCGATATAATCAGTTATTTCAACAGCGTCTCCTAAAGCGTAAATATTTTCATCAGAGGTTCTCATATACTCATCAACAATAATAGCCTTTCTTGCGTTGACATTTAAATCCGCATCAACAGCGATTTTACTTTCAGGTGCAACACCTATAGAAAGAATTATCATGTCGGTATCAATTTCTCTACCGCTACTTAATATAATTTTATTGCCATTATTTGCAAATGCCTTAACTCCATCTTCAAGAATAAGATTTATTCTATGACTTATTAGGTGTCTATGGACAATTTGCGCCATTTCAAAGTCAAGTGGAGCCATAACTTGGTTTAGCATTTCAACAATTGTTACATTTATGCCTAATTCACGAAGATTTTCAGCCATCTCCAAACCGATAAATCCTCCACCTACGATAACTGCGCTAGATGGTCTGTTTTTATTAACAAAAGCCTTTATCATATCAGTGTCTGGAATATTTCTAAGCGTAAATAAGTTTTTAGCCTCACTCAAACCCTTAATAGGAGGTACAATAGGTTTAGCCCCTGGTGATAAAACCAAAACATCATAGTCTTTTTCATAAGTTTCGCCAGTTTTTACATTTTTAACAGTGACTGTTTTTCTATCGCGATTGATAGCCACAACCTCACTGAAATTCTTAATATTAAGATTAAATCTTTCTTTCATTCCTTCAATAGTCTGAACAATCAAATTATCCCTTTCCGTTATAACATCCCCAATATAATAAGGCAGACCACAGTTAGCAAACGAAATATACTCACCCTTTTCAAATATAGTAATATCACAATTCTCATCTAGTCGTCTCAAACGAGCAGCAGTAGAAGCTCCACCAGCGACCCCTCCGACAATAACAACTTTCTTAGTCATAAAAAACTCCTCCTAAATCGTACTTTAAATATTTATTATAATAAAATTGTACCCATAAACAAGCTTTTGAAACGAATAGTCACAAAAGTCAATTATCCTTATATTTTATTAAATTTATTAAGGCTATTTTAACGTATATACACGAGAATTTCAACAAATTAATTCCAAAACTTTGTGACTAAATCACTAAAATTTAAAATGAATAAAAATTAATAAATTGAATAATTAGTTAAAAATATAAAAAATATGAAAAAAGTTATTGACTTTTATAATCATAAAGAGTATTATATATCGAAATAAGTGAGTATGTATAATCGTTTTTGAGAGCTACATAGGGTTAAGGCCTACACGTTTAAAGCACGGAGTCACTATCAGTTTTGATAATGCCTTTGTGTTTTTTTTGTATAAAAAACTATTAAGGTATTGAAAAACTAATACAATACTTATGATAGGAAGTGAAAATTATGTCAATAATTAAAGTAAAAAACTTATACAAGGATTATAAGTTTAATGTTAAAAATGAGGAAAAAGGCTTTTTCTATAATCTTTTCAATAGTGATATTAAAAACGTAAAAGCAGTTGATAATATTTCTTTTGAAGTTGATGAGGGAGAAACTTTAGCCTTTATCGGTCCGAATGGTGCGGGTAAATCCACAACTATTAAAATGCTTACTGGTATTTTGTATCCAAGTTCTGGTGATATCAAAATATGTGGCTTAACTCCTATTAAAAACAGAGATAAGCTTGCTTATAAAATAGGAACAGTATTCGGTCAAAGAAGTCTATTGCTTCCGAATTTGCCATTGACAGATAGCATGGAAATGTTTGGTGCAATGTATGATATGCCAAAGGAAGATATAGAAAATAGAATTAAAGAATTGTCTGAGCTTTTTAATCTAGAGGATTTTATAAATCAACCGGTTAGAAAGCTATCGCTTGGACAGCGAATGAGGGCAGAAATCGCTACATCCTTAATACATAGGCCTAAAATAATCTTTTTAGATGAGCCAACTATCGGACTTGATGTTGTATCGAAAAAGAATTTAAGAGATTTGCTTACAAAGATAAACGAAGAAGAAAAGGTGACTATATTCTTAACAAGTCACGATACAGAAGACATACAAAGTATTTGCAAGAGATGTGTAATTATTAACAGCGGAAAAATAATAATAGATATGCCGACAAAGGAGCTTATAAACTCTTATATCAAAAATAAAAATATTATCATTACACCTGAAACAATATTTGAGAGCTTTGAAGAATTACCTGACGGAATTGAATACATAGAAAAACATAAAGATCAAATGATTTTAAAAGTAAATACAGAGATAATGGGAACACAAAAGGCTTTGCAGGAATTAACCCAAATATTTAAAATTGACGATATAAATATTGAGAATGAATCCCTAGAAAATATAATAAGGAGCATCTATGAAGAAGAATAAATTTTTTTTAACAGTAATAAAAATATTTATGAAAAATCAAATACAAAATAGAAGCTATATAGTATTAGATGTGTTTAATATGGTTTCTAGGTGCTTAGTATTATTTTTCCTATATGACTATGTATTTAAGCTTAATAATGGAAATATTAACGGAACATCATATGAGACAACATTATGGAGCATGTTTATATATTTTTGTTTAATGACTTTTAATTTAAGAAAGATATATAGCTTAATTATGAATGATGTTAAAAGTGGAAATGTAGAAATGTTTATAAATAAACCTGTTAACTATATGCTTTTAAGCTTCTATAAGGTTATTGGTCAGGGACTATATTCATTTATAGTTATAAGTATTTTAGGCTGTGCAGCTATGATAATCTTCGTTGGAGTTCCTATATTGAATTTAGTTGTTTTTATTCCAACATTGATAGTTACGATAATATTTGGGCAAATTCTCTGCTTAATCCTATATGCAATAATAGGCATATTATCTTTCTTTATGCAGGATGTTAGACCAATATTTTGGATTGTAGATAAATTTGTTATGGTTTTAGGAGGAAGCTATTTACCTATAGCAATGTTCCCTAAATTTATGAAGACTCTAGCATATGTCAGTCCATTCGGTGCGATTAACTTTGCTTCAAGCACTGTTTATGAATATTGGAATAATGAATTTATAATAAGAATATCATTGCAGTTCGGATGGATTATAGTATTTGGATTATTATTGAATTATGTGTTTAGCAAGGCTAAAGAAAAAGCAATGATAAATGGAGGATAAAGCTTGAAAGAGTTTAAAATAATGAAAGGATACGCACAGTTCATAAAATTTTATGATAACCAGTGCATAGGTATATAAATGAGAAATTTAAAATTAGCAATATTAAATATTAAGAAAAATTTTCAAAATGCTAAAGAATTAAGAAGTGCATTTATAACTTCTATAATCGGTATGTGTTTAAACAATAGTGCATTTATAGTTTTATGGTTAAACTTCGGTGCAATAGTTGGAAATATAAATGGATGGGATAAATTTGATATAATAGGACTATACGGTGTTTCGACTACATCTTTTGGATTAGTGTTTTCATTTTTATATGGAATAAATAATATACCATACTATATAAGTAGCGGTAATTTTGATAAATATTTATTAACACCCAAAAATACACTTTTAAAAGTTGCGACTTCTGCAATATCAACAAGTGCTATAGGAGATTTGATATTTGGATTAATCTGCTATGTAGCGTATATATTTTTAGCACGCTTTACTCTAGTACAGATATTAATTTCAATATCATTAATAATTGTTTCGTCAATAATTTTTTTCTCATTTACTTTGATTTGTATGAGCATATCTTTTTACTTTATGGATGGGGAAAATATATCGACAGGTATGTTTCAAATGTTTTTAACTCCGTCATTATATCACGGAGGTGCCTTTAATAAGATTTTAAGGATTATTTTTATATTTTTTATCCCATCATTATTGCTTGGTGCTGTTCCTGTAGAAGTAATGAAGAATATGACTCTAGCAAATATACTTGGAATACTAGGATTGACGATTTTTTGGCTATTTATTTCTATATTATTTTTCTATAAATCATTAAAAAGGTATGAAAGCAACAATTTCTTTGGATTTGGCGGATAAATTGTTAAAAAATTAAAAAACCTCTTGCATTATAAAAAATAATCTAGTATAATTGATAAAATAGAAAAAATAAAAACTTTGATTTGGAAGTAGTAAATTTTTAAAATCTAAAAGAGAGCTGCTGGTTGGTGTGAAGCAGTAGATAATATAATTGAACTCGTCCAAGGAGTTGCTAATATGAAAGATTGTTATTTTGTAACAATTAAAGTAATTTTAGCCGGTTAAAACCGTTACATTTATGAGTGAGATAGCTACTATAGCTATTTAATTTGGGTGGTACCACGGATTATTCGTCCCATGTCGTTTGACATGGGATTTTTATTTTTAATCTAAAAAATAGTTAACATTTACTATAAAAAAGAAAGGAAGATTATTATGAAAACTTATAACCCACAGCATATTGAGAAAAAGTGGCAAAAAATTTGGGAAGAAAATAATACATTTAAAGCTGAAGATAATTCTGATAAGAAAAAATTCTATTCGCTTGTTGAATTTCCTTACCCATCAGGAGTAGGACTTCACGTTGGACATATCAGAGCCTATACTTCATTGGAGGTAATATCAAGGAAAAGAAGACTTGAGGGCTACAATGTATTGTTCCCTATAGGCTGGGACGCCTTTGGATTGCCTACAGAAAACTATGCAATTCAAACAGGAGAGCATCCAAGAAAGGTAACAGATGAAAATATCAGAGTTTTCACAGGACAGTTAAAGGCTGCTGGATATTCATTTGACTGGGATAGAACAGTTGATACAACAGATCCTGACTATTACAGATGGACTCAATGGATATTTTTGAAAATGTTTGAAAAAGGCTTGGCATTCAAGGATAAGACTTATGTTAATTTCTGCAATACTTGCAAGGTTGTATTGGCAAATGAAGAATCACAGGATGGAGTTTGTGACAGATGCCATAGCGAAGTAGTTCAGATGGAAAAAGATGTATGGTTCTTGAAAATAAGAGAATATGCCGACAAGCTTTTAGAAGGTCTTGAGGATGAAAAAATTGATTTTCCATCAAGAATTAGAATGGAGCAGGAAAATTGGATAGGTCGTTCCTTTGGAGCTGAGGTAGATTTTAAAATCAATGGATTGGATGAAAAATTAAGAGTATTTACAACAAGACCGGACACACTATATGGTGTGACATTCATGGTTATAGCTCCTGAGCATCCATTGCTTGAAAAATATGCAGACAAAATATCAAATGTTGATGAAATAAAAGTATATCAAGACTCTGCTAAGAAAAAATCCGAATTTGAAAGAGTTCAGCTTGCGAAAGAAAAATCCGGAGTTCAAATACAAGGTTTAAGTGCAATCAATCCAGTTTCAAACGAAATAATCCCTATTTGGGTTGCTGACTATGTAATGATGGGCTACGGTACAGGAGCAATAATGGCTGTTCCAGGTCATGATACAAGAGACTGGGAGTTTGCAGAGAAATTTGGTATACCAAAAATTGAAGTAATTCAAGGTGGAGATATAACTAAAGAAGCTTATACAGATACAGAAGATGGTATTTTGATAAATTCAGGTATATTGAATGGATTGAGAGTAAAAGAAGCAAAAGAAAAAATTACTAATTTTATTAAGGAAAACAAAATAGGAGAGCCTAAAACTAACTATAAAATGAAGGATTGGGCTTTTAACAGACAAAGATACTGGGGAGAGCCATTCCCAATTATTCATTGTGAAAAATGCGGTACTGTTGGAGTTCCAGAAAAAGATTTGCCAGTTAGACTTCCAGATGTAGAGAACTACAAACCGACTGATACAGGCGAATCACCTCTTGCAAATATTGATGAATGGGTAAATACTACCTGTCCTAAATGCGGAGGACCTGCAAAACGTGAAACTGACACTATGCCTCAATGGGCAGGTTCATCTTGGTATTTCCTAAGATACATGGATCCTCACAATAACAAGGAGTTAGCATCAAGTGCTAATTTGAACTATTGGGGTCAAGTAGATTGGTATAACGGTGGAATGGAGCATGTTACAAGACACTTGATATACTCAAGGTTCTGGAATAGATTTTTATATGATATAGGAGCTGTTCCAAATGCAGAGCCTTATAAGAAAAGAACTGCTCAAGGCTTGATACTTGGACCAGACGGAGAAAAAATGTCTAAATCAGCAGGCAATGTTATAAATCCTAACGATATTATAGATGATATGGGTGCAGATACACTAAGAACCTATGTTATGTTTATAGGAGACTATGAAAAAACTGCTATTTGGTCAGAAAGCAGTGTGAAAGGTTGTAAGAGATTTTTAGATAGAGTTTGGAAGCTTCAAGAGATAGTAAATGATGAGGAAGATTATTCTAAGAAGCATTTGTCATTAATTCATAAGACTATCAAAAAGGTTTCACAAGACTATGAAGCTATGAAATACAATACAGCAATTGCAGCAATGATGAGTGCTATAAACGAGTTCTATGATAGTGGCTACATTACAAGAGCTGAGCTAAAAACTTTTATAACACTTCTAAATCCAATAGCTCCTCATATAACAGAGGAAATGTGGGAAGAACAAAACTTTGGCGGTATGCTAAATAAATGCTCATGGCCAGAGTGGGATGATGAAAAAACAGTTGAAGATGAAATAGAAATGCCGGTACAAATAAATGGAAAGGTACGTGGCAAAGTGATAATTTCTAAGGATGCTGATTTAGCAGAAGCAAAAGCGAAGGCTAATGAGGATGAAAACATTAAGAAATTCTTAGAAGGAAAAGCTATAGTTAAGGAAATATATGTAGCTGGAAAAATATTTAATATAGTTGTGAAGTAATAGTTTATCTAATCACCATGTGATGAACTGTGCGTGAAAGCTTAGTAGAGTGATATATCAAAATCTACTAAGCTTTCATTAGACGCACTATGATAAATTGACATTAAAATCACAAATAAAAAAGGATTTATGAAAATGAAAAAGTTATTAAAATTCTTTGAAAAAAGACAAGTGGTAGCTCTTATTACCTTGTCGTTTTTCCTTAATATTTTAATTGAAATACTTGCTAGAAAATCCTTACTCTTAGGATTAAAGCACATGATTTTTAACACACCGGTATTTCTTTATAACACGTTATTGATATTAAGTACATTATCAATATCATTTTTGTTTAAAAGAAGGTATTTTACAGTATTATTAGTTGCTATTATATGGCTAGGACTTGGCATCAGCAATTTTGTTATTGTGCTTTTTAGGACGTCTCCTTTATCGGCGATTGATTTTACAATAATGAAATCAGGAATAAAAATAATGCCGATGTATTTTAGCAAATTTGAAATGACTTCTATAATTATAGGAGTATTAATATTGCTTTCATCAATAATTTATGCGTGGTTTAAATTACCCCAAAAAGAGCGAAAACTTTCCAAAACAGTGCCTTCTACACTTATACTAGTCACTAGCTTTGCATTGATTACAGTATTATTCATTAAAATTAACATCATATCTAGTAATTTTAGAAATCTTTTAGATGCACATAAGCAATATGGGTTTGCGTATTGTTTTTCGCGCACTATGTTCGATAGAGGTGTATCTAGACCAAAGGATTATTCAAAAGATGCGATGGATGGGATTATGAGTGAAATAAAAGAAGATGACAAAAATAATCCTAACGGGATGATAGACAATGCAAAGGATAGAAATAAATATACTCAAGAAAATGACGAAGAATTTGAAAAACTTGAAGAACTTCAAAAGGGTAAGCCTAATATCATATTTTTACAGTTGGAGTCTTTTTTCGATGTAAATTATATGAAAGGAATTACTTATTCAGAGGATCCCATGCCTGTGTTCAGGTATTTGAAAAATAAATATAGCTCAGGATTTTTGACTGTTACGTCCATAGGTGCAGGAACTGCGAATACTGAATTTGAAGTTATGACAGGTATGAGCTTGGAATTTTTTGGGGCTGGAGAATATCCATATACTACAATATTAAAGGAGTCAACCTGCGAGACACTAGGCTATAATTTAAAAGAACTTTTGTATAAAACACATGCTATTCACAACCATACTGCTACATTTTATGATAGAAATAAAGTTTATTCACAGATGGGTTTTGACAGCTTTACTCCAGTAGAATACATGACAAATGTTGAGTATAATAAAATTGGTTGGGCAAAGGATAAAATATTGATACAGGAAATAGTTAAAGCGCTCGAATCAAGTAAAGGTAAAGATTTTATATACACTATATCCGTTCAGGGGCATGGAAAATATCCGAGTGAGCCTGTAGATACACAGCAAAAAATAAGCATGAATGTAGATGATATATCAAGCTTAAATAATCAAACAGAACAAGATAACACTAACAATGGCGAAGACGATAAGATAATTCCTAACGAAAACGATAAGGTTTCAAATGAAGATATAATTGCTTTTGCTGAGCAAATTAAAACACCATTTGAGTATTATATAAACCAGCTCAATGAAATGGACAAATTTATAGGTGGATTAATTTCGACGCTTAAATCAATCGATGAGCCTGTAGTCTTAGTTATGTTCGGAGACCATTTACCAGCTTTTGATTTGAAAAAAGAGTATCTGGAAAATAATAATATATTTCAAACAGAGTATATTATATGGGATAATATAGGACTTGAGAAAAATGATAAAGATTTGAATGCTTATCAACTTTCTTCAGCAGTTTTAAATAGGCTTAACATAACAAATGGAATTTTAACAAAATTTCATGAAAAAAATATCGACAATGAAAATTATAAAGTTGAGTTAGAGATGCTTGAACATGATATGCTTTATGGTAATAAAGAAGTGTATAATGGAATAAATCCGTACGCTCCAACAGATATGAAAATGGGTGTAGAGGATATTTCGATTAATAGTGCATCTAAAATAGAAAATTCAATATACCTTATCGGTAACAATTTTACAAAATGGAGCAATGTATTTGTAAATGGAAAAAAACAAAACACAAAATTTATTGATGAAAATTTATTGATAGCAGAAAGCATAGACGCTAAAGAGGGAGATTTAATAACTGTGTCACAAGTAGCAGAGGATGGTACTGTTCTTGGAACTACAAAAGAATACGAACTTAAATAATGCTATTATAACATCAATATAAGTGCCACCGATTTTAAGAATGAACTTTTTCCGAATTAGCTTCGCTTATGTCTTGGTAGCAAATAATAAGGCGCGCAGCGACGCAACCTCACAGGTCAAGTTGACCCGAAGTGGCGGGTTTGGGCTGGCAAGCCAAACAAGCGTTTTTCAAGTGGTGGCTATCCACTTGAATTGCTTGCCGTTTAGCAATATGATGAACAACGAAGATAACTTAAATTATCAAACAGGACATACTGTTGTCGTGTTCAATGTAGTAAAATGAAAAAAACGAAAGCGAGGTAAAACAATGAATGGTATGAATGTTAATGTAGGTGTAATTCTTTTTGTTGAAGATATAGAAAAAATGGTTTCATTTTATAAAAACATCATGGAATTTGATACCGATTGGGACGGCGGATTATGGGCGGAATTTAAAACAAAAGGCGGGCCGATATCATTTGCAATGTATGACCGTAAAAATTTTGCGGAGTCCGTGGGGGAGACTTACTATTCCCCGAAGGGTGTTAACCTAACAATGGAAATATGTATTTGGCTGCCGAAATTTTCAGATGTTGATAAAGAATATGAACGCCTAACGGCGCTTGGAATAAAGTCATTTACGGGAGAACCTGTAACTTTCTCATTTGGCATACGAAATTTTTATATTACAGACCCTGAAGGCAATTTACTTGAAATCGGAAGTATGGGACATGAAGAAACCGTATAGGTGCCGGAAAGGAATAGTTTGATATGGATAAAATAAACTCTTTTGAAATTCTGCCGGCAGAAGAATACGGTATTGCTTTAATGTTATATCAAACCGGCAAATCGTTGGGTTGTAAAGTTGTGTTTAAGAAACGCGCACTTAAAAACCAACTAGAAGGCTATCGTATTATATTTAACAAGCAAAAAAACAACAAAACGTTATTCTGGATGGAGATATCCGAAAACACCTTGCTTGTTAAGGCTAATTTGTTACATATAGACGATTACGCCGAAAAAATATCTTTATGCTCCAACAAAATAAAAAAGTCGATAACCGCCACAAAAGAATGCGAGAATTGTCACCCTCATTGCGGCTCTTTACATTTATCATACTATATAGACAATGTTAAATATACGCCATGTTATTTTAACGGACACTATTTTTCGCAAATGGACGAGGAAGATTGGTTTGCATTGAGAGATTTGCTTGTTTTAGAAAATAACGCAGTATAAGCATTATCTACATTATAAAATATTTACTGTTCTCTTAAAACAGGTGGCTCATATAAGAGATAATTAAAAATAATATTTGTGATATTTCAATTGTAAAGCCCTCTATTGATGAGGGCAATATTTTTATTTTTGAGTCAAAATAGTCCATGAGAAGGCTGCTTATAATATATGTCAAAGACAGTGAAATAACCATCCTATAATTAATTATTATTGTAATAATAAAAGAAAAGAAAAAAGCAAAAATGGAATGATTTCTGGTACTGTATTTTAGTATAGGGACGCTTGACTTATCTCTTTTTATTATTAGAGCTTGAATTATTAAATTACTAAAGCCTACCATTGGCATAAGAGAAACAGCTGTAATTGATGAGATTGAGAATAATACAAAGTACAATATGCACAAAGCTACAAGGCTAATAATGCTGTAAAATTGCTTGCTTTCTTCATTAGCGTTAATAACAATGTTAATTGTTTTGTAAGTATCTTTAATATTAGATGATTTTGTTATTATACAATAATATATTAGAAGTAATGCTCCTGCAAACATTGGCTCATAAATAAATTTTAAAATAGAAATAGCAAGAGAACCAAGTCCTATTAAAAGACCTAAAAGAGGCAACAAAAACACAGCAAAGGAATAATCGGATTCCTCAGTTTCTGCGTAGAATTTGATATTAAATAAAGTAAATTTTCTTAAAACAAGCAGTGCACCAACAAATGCGTTTTTAGCTTCAAACATGATAACCTCTTGCAAAGATTTAGTTTTGTTTTTTACATTATATCTATTATATCATACTTATAGCTTCAATAAAATAATTTTTATTGTAGTTATTGAGAAAAAAATGTAAAATATTTATAGTGATGAGATAGAGCTTGATACACAAACTTACAAGAATTCTTATAATATGGAGGATTTAATGAAAATAACAGTATTATCAGTTGGAAAAATTAAAGAGAAATTTTTTATTGATGCAATTAATGAATATAAAAAGAGACTTTCTAAATTTTGTACAATAATTGAAGAAATAGTGCAAGATGAAAGAGCTGATGAGAATTTTTCAGATAAAGAAATTGAGCAGGTAAAACTTTTAGAGGGACAGAAAATACTTAAAAAAATTAAAGACAGTAGCTTTGCAATAGTTTTGTGCATTGAGGGAAATCAACTTAGCTCTACTGAATTAGCGGATAAAATTAGCAACTTAGCTCTAAATGGCAATTCAGATATATGCTTCATAATAGGAGGAAGCAATGGCTTGTCTGATGAAGTAATAAAAAGAGCAGATATGAAATTATCTTTTTCTAAAATGACATTTCCACATCAATTGTTTAAGGTAATACTATTTGAGCAAATATATAGAGCATTTAAAATAAATGCAAACGAGAGCTATCATAAATAGGGCTGCGAAAATTTTTCTAAAACAAATGTTTCAAATCACTTGTAAATAAACACTTATTTTTGTTGCATTATAAAAATATTTATAATATACTTATATCAATTGATTTGGAAATTATATACCCATAAATTTTAATAAATACTACGGAGGATTAAAATGACAAATAAAAAATTAGTAAGCAATTTTATGTTGACCTTAACTGCTATTATTTGGGGTACTGCTTTTGTTGCACAAAGCATTGCGCATGATCACATAGAGACGTTTACATTTAACGCTGCTAGAAATATAATTGGGGGACTAGTTCTAATACCTTATATTTTGATTGCAAATAGATTTAAAAACAATAACTCACTTGATAGCGATACTGTCAAAAACAAAGATAAATTGGAAATGCCTAATAAGTTAGAGCTTAACAAAACTCTAATTATTGGAGGAATTTTATGTGGCTTAGCCTTATTTGGAGGAAGCACATTTCAACAATTTGGACTTAAATATACGAGTGCTGGAAAAAGTGGATTTATTACAGCACTATATATAATCTTTGTCCCTGCCTTTGGAATATTTTTAAAGAAGAAAGTTCCTTTTAAGGTTTGGATGTGTGTAATTATAGCCACTATAGGTTTTTATTTAATAAGCATAAACGAAGGCTTTACTATAAATAAGGGAGATTTGCTGACCTTGATTTGTTCGTTTTTCTTTACTATACATATATTAGTGATTGACTACTATTCGCCTAAGGTAGATGGAATTAAAATGTCTTGCATCCAGTTTTTTGTCACTGGGTTTATTTCATTGATATTTAGTTTAATATTTGAAAATCCTCAAATATCAAGCTTATTAGCAGCATGGAAGCCTATATTGTATGTAGGTGTATTCTCGTGTGGAATTGCGTATACACTTCAAATTGTTGCACAAAAAAACACAGAGCCTGTTATGGCATCATTGATTTTAAGTATGGAGTCAGTATTTGCGGTTATTGCAGGCTGGCTAATTTTAAAACAAAGCTTGTCATTTAAAGAAGCAATCGGATGTTTACTTGTTTTTGTGGCTATAATAATAACACAATTGCCAAGTAAAAATGTGAAAATGGGGTCATTATAATGGAAAAAACAAATGAAAATACCGCAGCTCAAGCTATAGGTGTATTTGATTCAGGTTTAGGCGGTATAAGTGTTTTAAAAGAATTGGCTGAACTTATGCCTAATGAAAATTATATTTACTATGGAGATTCTTATTATGCTCCATATGGCACAAAGAGCAAAGAGGAAATAACAGAGAGATGTATACAGATATGCGATTACTTTGTTAATAAGAAAGTAAAAGCAATAGTTATAGCTTGCAATACTGCTACAAGTGCCGCTGTAAGTATTTTAAGAGATAAGTACAAGCCACTTCCTATAATTGGTATGGAGCCTGCCTTAAAACCGGCTGCACATGATAAGAAAAATAATAATATAGTAGTAATGGCTACAAGCTTAACACTAAATGAAGAAAAATTTAATAATTTAATGAAAAAATACAGCGATACAAACAATATTATAAAAATGCCATGTCCAGACCTTGTTAGCATAGTAGAAAATGATATGCTTCACGATACTGCTCTTATTGAAAGAACATTATTAAAATATTATAATGAAATTGATATAAGTAAATTGGACAGCGTAGTTTTAGGCTGTACTCATTTTGTGTTTTTTAAAGAGCATTTACAGAAAATACTTGATAAAAAAACGAGAATAATAGATGGAAACAAAGGAACTGCAAGGCATTTAAAAGATATTTTAGATAATGATGGAAAATTGAATAAAGCAAATGAAGGTGCTGATGGTGGAGAAATTACATTTTTAAATTCTCAAAAAGACGAGAGATATATAGAACTATCAAAAATATTGTTTAATTTTCAATGATTTTTTAGTTTTTTAAAAATATTTTCAAAAAACAGTTGACATATAAAAGTGCTTGTGGTAACATAGACAAGCTGTCAAAAAACAGCAAGTTTAGAAGTCTTTCATAACAGAAAATAAAATAAAAAAAGTTTAAAAAAGTAGTTGACATGTAAAAGAGGTTATGGTAATATAGACAAGCTGTCAAAAAACAGTGAGTTTAGAAGTCTTTCGTAGAAGAAAGAAAATAAAAAATAATCAAAAAAACAG
>JAEWJT010000004.1 GCA_023386345.1 Bacillota bacterium | reverse complement strand
AATCCAGCTTTGCTTCTTTTGGAAGCTCTTTGTTGTTAGTCACAATATTATTTAATAATTCTTCATTTATTTTAAGCTCATTTCTGCCTTGTTCAAAGCTTATCCCAAATACATCCTTATGCTCTATGGATGCAGGGACATAGCTTGGATCTATTTCTATAACAGTGTATTTTCCACCTTTTTTTGACTGTAATATTTCAAGGGCTTCTTCTGTATAGCCAGGTGCTATAACTCCGTCAGAAACCTCTCTTTTTATTATTCTTGCAGTATCAAGGTCACAAACGTCGGATAAGGCTATAAAATCACCAAATGAGGACATTCTGTCAGCACCTCTAGCTCTTGCATAAGCACAAGCTAAAGCTGATAATTTTCCCATATCGTCAACATGATAAATTTTAGCTAAAACTTCATCAAGCGGAAGTCCTACAGCAGCACCGGCAGGGGATACATGCTTAAATGATGTCGCTGCCGGTAAGCCTGTTGCTTCTTTTAATTCCTTAACTAACTGCCAAGCATTGAAAGCATCAAGAAAATTTATGTATCCGGGCTTTCCGGATAAAACTTTGATTGGAAGCTCTGCGCTATTATTCATAAATATTTTTGATGGCTTTTGATTAGGATTACAGCCATATTTTAATTCTAATTCATTCATTATAATATATTCCTCTCATTATTATTTATTTTTATTTAAAATTACTGTTTTTTCTTCTTTTGTTTGTATATTTATATATCTGACAAATAAAGAAATTTTATTTTCTTCATTTAAGCTGTTCCAGATTGAATTGGCAAAATCATCTATATTATTTTCAATTTCAATAAGCTTTGGCTCTCCCTCAAAGCTTGGGAGCGGGTTTGCATCAAATTTATATGTATGTATAAAATGACCTTCTCCTGCAACAGAATTAGTATAAGCAAAGGTGTATCTATTGCAAGAATTAGGATTTCCGTTATTGCTTTTTAATATAGACATAGCGTAGTTAAAGCTATCATTTTCTATGTGCATTATACCAGAAATTCTGGGAGTATAATTAGGAGCATCAGGCTCAAATTCCCTTGTTCTCAGAGATTGCTCAAATGTAAGCTGACTATCCATCCCATTATAAATAGTATCTGTATGGTCTCCATTTGTTATTATTATTTTATTGCCCAAAACCTTGACAGGAGAATAGATTATAAGACTTGGGTCTGTTAGTTTTGATGGGTCAAAAGCTTCTGTTCGAATTCCTCTGCCTTCTTCCACAAATATTCTATTTCTTGAGTTTTCACTCCTGCCCATGATGAAATAAGCGGCAACAGCATTTTTCCCATCCATAGATTTGCCAATCACTATACCTCTGCCGGGGTATGAATTAGACTTTAATTGCGTTTCCAATGATTTTAATTCCATAATAATATAATATCCTCCAAATAAAAATACCGACACTCCGAGCATAATTGCCCAGACGGTCGGCTACAATTCATAACTATATTTCCTGTGGTTAATTCCACTTCCGTCAGTCATATATACAATAAATCAAATTTATTGCTATGAACTAATAAAATATTAACACTTAAAATAAAATATGTCAATTAATAATTTACAGTTATATTAATAATATTATTTTATCTAATTTTAACTTATACTTTGATATTAATAATTAAATATTCTAAGTACAATACAATGTTTATCAAATAAATATTAATTTAACAAAAATACCATAAAATACATCTAAATATTTTTCAATAAGTGCCGATATAAATATAATGATTTATATTTGTACTAAAATTGGAGGAATTATATGAAATCTATAAAATTGAAGTTAACGGCTGCATTTACTGCACTTATACTATTTGTGGTGCTTTCAATTGGGATTACTATTATTAGCATTGTTAGTAATAATCTTATAAAAAATGCTTATCGTGATTTGGAACTCGTAGCAAAAACAGAAGCTAAATACATAACTTCTGAGATAGAAAAGGAATTGGGATATGTTGATGCTCTTGCACAGAATTCAATAATTACTGATGATTCTGTTTCATTGCAAAGCAAAACTGCTTTTTTTGAAGCCGAAGCATCAAGAAGCGGATATGTATTATTTGCATTTGCAGATAAAAATGGAAAGGCTACTTTATTCAATAAAGGAAATGAAAAAAATGATGTGGCTGACCGTGAGTTTTTTCAAAAAGCAATTAATGGTGAACTTGCCGTATCTGACCTTCTCTTTAGTAAGTTGGATGGAAAGCCAGTCATTGTATTCGCTTCTCCTGTGAGGGTTAATGGTAAAATAACAGGTGTTTTGTATGGTAGAAAAGATGGATTGTTTTTAAGTGAAATTAGTAAGAATATTACATATAGGGATACCGGATATGGTTATATGATAAATAATCAAGGAGTTACAGTTGCTCATAAGAATACAGACCTCGTTCTTGCTCAAGATAACGATATAGAAAACGCAAAAGCAGATAAGAAATTAAATGAATTAGGAAAGTTAACCGAAAGGATGATTGAGCGTAAGGCAGGAAGCGGACAATATACTTATAATAACAAAACTAAGCTTATGGGATTTGTTCCTATAGAAAATACCTCGTGGATTGTTTCTTTGACAGTTGAAAAAAATGAAATATTGCAAGATGTAAATTCTTTGATACAACTGCTATTGATAATATGTATTATTATTGTGTTATTGGCAATTGCTACAACATACCTTATCAGTGTTGGAATTACAAAATCGATAAAAAAGGTTACTGAAGCTGCAAAACAAATTGCTGATGGAAATTTTGATGTGAATTTTCTTGTAAAGTCTCAAGACGAAACTGGACAACTCGCTAATGCCTTTAGACTTACTATAGACAGGCTGATAAATTATCAAGAATATATTAACGAAATTTCTAATGTATTGCTTAGTATATCAAATGGAGATTTAACTGTAAATCTTCAAAAAGAATATGAGGGTCAATTTAAAAAAATAAAGGACAATATGTTGTCTATGATAGAGAATTTAAGTTCTACAATATTACAGATAAGTGAGTCCGCACAACAGGTTGATAATGGTGCACAGCAGGTAGCAAGTGGTGCTCAGGACTTATCACAAGGAGCAAGCTCACAATCAGGCGCAATTGAAGATTTGTCCTTGTCTATTGAAAAATTTGCTGAGCAGGTTAAATTAAATGCACAGAATGCTAAAATGGCACAGGATAAAGCAGAAAATGCAGGTCAAGAGCTTGAAAACAGCAACAAGCAGATGGAAAATATGGTTTTGGCAATGGAACAAATTGCATTGAAATCATCTGAAATATCTAAAATTATTAAAGCTATTGATGATATTGCATTCCAAACAAATATTTTAGCTTTAAATGCGGCTGTTGAAGCTGCAAGAGCCGGAGAGGCTGGAAAGGGCTTTGCTGTTGTAGCAGATGAGGTGAGAAATCTTGCAAGTAAATCAGCTCAGGCAGCAAAAAATACAGCGGCTTTAATTGGAGAAACACTTATTGCTGTAGAAAATGGAACTGAGGTAGCTCATAATACTGCTAAGGTTCTGGAAGAAAGTGCCAGAGAAACAAATGAAGCAATTGTTTTAATTGATAAAATTGCACAAGCCTCACAAAAGCAAGCTGATGAAATAGTAGAGGTAGATCAAAGAGTTGAAGAAATTTCAGCAGTTGTTCAGACAAACGCAGCAACAGCACAAGAAAGTGCGGCTGCAAGTGAAGAATTGTCTAGTCAAGCTAATTTATTAGAAAAGCTTATTTCAAAATTTAGGGTTAAATAAAGATAAAAATAATAAATTAAAGGTAGTGGATGTATATCTGCTACCTTGTTTTTCTTGATAATGTAGAAATTTAATGCTATAATATAAGCAGAAGATTGTTGGATAGTAAATGCTTAGCTTTGAAAAACAATAGATAGTCCGACTATGCTATAATACTAAAAGCTTAAATAATTATTAGGGAGTGAAAAAATATGAAAATTATTTCGTGGAATGTTAATGGACTTAGAGCTTGTATGACTAAAGGCTTTATGGATTTTTTCAATAGTACTGATGCAGATATAGTTTGCTTACAAGAGATTAAAATGCTAGAGGGACAAGCAGAGGTTGAAACACCAAATTATAAGCAATATTGGAACAGTGCAGAAAAAAAGGGTTATTCAGGTACGTTGATTTTTACAAAAAAAGAGCCAACTTCTGTTGCATTTGGTATGAATGGGGAGCATACAAATGAAGGAAGACTTATAACATTAGAATATGATAATTTCTATATGCTTAATAGTTACACTCCAAATGCACAGCCTGAGCTTGCTAGACTTGATTATAGGATGGAATATGAGAACAGTATTAGAGAGTATATGTCAGAGCTTTCAAAAAATAAACCTGTGATATTGTGCGGTGATTTGAATGTTGCTCATAAAGAAATAGACTTGAAGCATCCTAAAGCTAATGTGGGAAATCCGGGATTTTCAAATGAAGAACGAGAGAAATTTACAAATTTAATTGAGGCTGGCTTTACAGATAGCTTCAGACATTTGTATCCAGATTTAATTGACCAATATACTTGGTGGTCTTATCGTGCAGGTGCAAGGCCAAAAAATGTAGGCTGGAGAATTGACTATTTTGTTGTGTCTGACAGCATAAAAGACAAGATAATAGATAGTGTAATTTATAAGGATGTATTAGGAAGTGACCATTGTCCGATAGGCTTGGAGATTGAGTTGAAATGATTTTTAGTATGATTATTGAGTAGATTAAAATAAAAAAAGAATTATTTAAAATCCTTAAAATAATTCTTTTTTTTATATTTTTTATCTTTCTAATTTACCAAATATCCCAGCAGATTTAAGAGCAGGTCTTATAGCAAATAAGATTGCTAATGATGCTATGACTGCAATTACAGCATTTGCCAATGAAGTTGTTCCTTTTGTTATAGTAACTGCAATTACCGCTTCCAATTTGTTTCCTAAAATAAGGAAATTCATTATAATGGTTTTGCCTATGTAAAGAACTACATAGCTAAACGCACCTACAATTGCAGCAATTGTATTGAATTTCTTATCTTCGCCTTTTCTTCCGTTCATGTGAGATATATAACCTGCTAAATATCCCATTACAAATTTCATAATAAAGGTAATCCAAAATTCAGGTGCAAAAGTTGGATCAAATAAGTCAAACATTGCTGAGCCAAAGCCTGCGGATAAGCCTCCGATAACCGGACCAAACAATAAACCACTTAAAACACACATAACATTTCCAATATGCAAACCTGTTTTTCCTAAAGGTGTTGGTATATCAATTCTAAATCTTGATGCTACAAATACCAGTGCGGCCATTAAGCCTATAATTGCTAATTTAAGAGTTGAAAATTTTCTTTTATTATTCATATAATATTTTCCTCCACATATTTATAAATTAATTATATCATACTTTGTACTCATGAAAATATCCAGTTTTAAATATTTTATAGGGTACAGATTGAAATTAATTTTTATTAAAACACTATGTAAATTGTGGAATTATAAGCCTATTAGCAATAATTTAATCTTAAATCAATCTATAACTATATTTATCTAATTCATTAAAAAGCTCGATGATAATTTTTTCAAACGCAACTCCATTTCTGCTATCTGTACCATCTGAAATTGTAGTTTTTACAGCTAATGTTACAAATCTTGATGCTTCTTCTATAGCCTGAGGTATAGATTTTCCTCTAAACAAATAGCCAACAAATAATGAAGTGAATAAGTCTCCTGTTCCGGGAAATTTAGCATCAATATATTCATAAGGAATTAAATAATATTCATTTTTTGTTTTATCATAGCATAAATTTGCATACTCATTGTCTTTTGTGTGTATACCAGTCATTATAATAATTTTAGGTCCTATATTGCTAAGCTCTTTTAAATATTCCTTTAGTATAATAATATCCAAATTCTCAGAAGTATATTCTTTTTTTAATAATATAGAAGCTTCAGTAAAGTTTGGAGTTATTATATCGGCGTGCTTAATTAACTCACTCATTTTATTTACCATTTCCATAGTGTAAGTTTTATATACCTTTCCGTGATCTCCCATAACAGGGTCAATAACAGATAGAGTGTCATTATTGGATTTCATTTTATTAAGTATAGCTATAATCATGTCAATTTGTTTTTCAGAAGCTAAAAAACCACTGTACATGCAATCGAATTTGAGTGAATTTAATTCCCAATTTTCATAATATTTCTCTATATGCTCTGTGCAATCATAAAAGTAAAAATCCTTAAATAGAGGGTGACTGCTAAGTATTGCAGTAGGTATAGGGCATACTTGAGATCCAAGTGCAGAAATTACTGGTAAAATAACAGTCAGAGAACATCTCCCATAACCTGACATATCGTGAATTGCAGCAATTTTTGGTACTAAATTTGTTTTGTTTTTAAGCATGATATTTTCTCCTGTAGAATGTTTTGCCATTTAAAAATCTTTCATCTATTAATATAAACTAATATTTGCAATTTTTCAATAGTTTTAAAATAATTCGTAAAAATTTTACCTTGTAATACCTAAGAGAGTATAGTAAAATGGTTTTATTGTATTAATATAATTGACATTTTAATATTAAAGAGTAACATAAAGCATAATACAAAAATTTAAAATAATAAGGACAAGGAGTGAAAACTATGACAACAATATATTTTGTAAGACATGCAGAGCCTGATTATAGCAATCATGATGATTTTTTCAGACCTTTAACTGATAAGGGATTAAAGGATAGAATTAAAGTAACAAATTATTTGTTAGATAAAAAAATAGACATTGTTTTGTCAAGTCCATATGTGAGATCTGTTGATACTGTTGCAGATTTCGCAAAAAATGCTGGATTAAACATTGAAACGATAGACGATTTTAGAGAAAGAAAAGTTGACGGTGTTTGGGTTGAGGATTTTAAAGGTTTTTGCAAAAAGCAGTGGGGTGATTTTAATTATAAGCTAACAGACGGAGAATCGTTAAACGAAGTGCAAAAAAGAAATATAAAGGCTTTAGATGAAGTTCTTGAAAAGTACAATAATAAGAATATAGTAATAGGAAGTCATGGTACAGCACTTAGTACAATTGTAAATTATTATGATAATAATTTTAGCTATGAAAACTTTGATGCAATTGTAGGAGTTATGCCTTGGGTAGTAAAATTTATATTTGAGGATAAAAAGTGTATTTCCATAGAAGAAATAGATATGAATTAAAGCAGTCTATATGTTATTATAGGGATGTTTAAATTGCTGCTACTATAGGAGACTATAAAATTTAAAATAAATTAAAATTTATGCTTGACATGGAGTTAGCTCCATGATTTATAATGTTATTGGAGGTGTTTATATATGAAAATAAGTGAATTTTCAACTAAGAGCAATATTTCAATTGACACAATAAGGTATTATGAAAAATTAGGATTATTGAAAGCAAATAGACTAGCTAATGACAGGAAGGACTACACAGAGGATAATATAAAGCAGCTACAAACTATAATAATGCTAAAGAAACTAAATCTTACTTTAGATGATATTGGAGTATTATTTAATTTGAATGAAACATATGATTTAGCAGGAGATAATTTAGATAAAAAAATAAGCATTGTTAAAAAAAGCGAAAGCATACTTAAAAAAGCTTATAGTAATTTATTGGAAATTGAGGGCCAAATCAAAATATCAAAACAGATGTTAGAAAAATCAATAAGTAAAATTGATAAAGCTTTAGAGAATGTAGGTGATTTGCCATAATAAAATTAATATGCAGTTACATAGTTTTAGCCTTTAGCTTATTAACAACGGCAGCATTTTTATTAAATAAAAATATTAAAAAAGATGTAAAATTACTGGAATTTATCGGACAGATTTTTATTATAGCCTTTTTGATATTGCAAATTTACAGTTTTGAGCTTATAGGTGAAATTGTTTTAATACTTGGTGCAATTATTATAATGCTTGCTTGTATTTTAAATGGAAAATACACATTTGGAAAAGTAAATATATCTCATCATATATTTAGAGGGCTTTTCTTTGCTGTAAATATTTTTTTAATAATAAAAAATTAATTGATTTATCTTATTTACTTTGACGCAACATTATTATAAAAAAATTATATTATAAAAACAGGTTGATTATGCGGATTTGTATATGTGACCTGTTTTTTTGTCGAAAAAACTGTTGACATTTATTGTAAATTTTAATAATATATACGAGAATTGAAATTCTAACAAGTATATCACTATAATAAAATGAGTATATCTTTTTAAATTATAATCAGCATTGTTGGCTTATGTACATAAGGACTAGCTGTAGGTGCAGGTCTATCGCTTAGAGGAAAAATAAAAAATATTAATATAAATTAAATAAGAAATGGAGAAAAAAATGAAAAAAATATTTGCATCATTAAATCGATTAAATTTATCACTTTTAGTATTGGGAATTGTTGTTATCTCAATGTTTTTTAGTGCATTTGTAACTTCCTTTTATCCAGCAATCAGTTTTGAAGACTTATTGGATGGTGTAGAAGTGAAGAAAGGAAGCCATATAGAAGGAGATGTAGAGTTATCATTTTCACCGTTTGCTTCTGAAACTACAGAGACAAAGAATAAAAGCGGCAGTGTAACATCAAAAAAGGCTTCTGGAAATTATTATGTAATTCCAATGGCTAATGATGTGTTCATTGGTTTAAAGACAAATCAAGATCATGTTTCAGATATGGACAAATTAGTAGATGAAACATATGCTTATCTTGATGGGGGAGCTGAACCAACTACTAAAGTATTTATTCAAGGAATGGTTAAACCAATGGATGATGAGCTTGTAAAATATTTCCGTGAGTATATGATTAATTCTGATTTTACAGAAGCAGAAATTGATGCTATGGGACAACCATTGTTTATTGATTACACTTCATTTGTAGAGGCACAAATTTGTTTTGCAGTTGGTATTGTTTTAATACTTGCAGGAATAGCTCTAATTTATATGAAGTATAGAAAAATATCTTTAAGTGAGCAAACTATACAATCACAAGGGGAACAATCAGGGCTTGAATTATAAACATAATTTTTTTAATTAGATTATTAAAAACGGCAACTAAGCTATAGATAGTTTGGTTGCTATTTTTATACCATAAAATCATTTTATAATAATAATATTTCATAAAAAATAGTAAAAAAATATTATTTACATATTTTTACTGTTGTGATATATTATATAGAATTATATTTCTATAATGGGATTACGAGATAAAAGATGGAGGGTAAATAATTGAAAACATTGGAAACTGAAAGATTAATATTAAGAAAATTTGCAGAGGATGATTTAGATGATATTTTTGAGTATGCAAAAAGTCCTGATGTAGGGCCAAATGCAGGCTGGCCTCCGCACAAGACAAAAGAGGATACTGCTAAAATTTTAAAAATGTTCATTGAAGAAGATGAAGTTTGGGCAATAGTTGAAAAGAAATCAAATAAGGTTATTGGTTCATATGGACTGCATAATGACAAAAAAAGAGATGATTCTAAAGTAAAAATGATTGGCTATGTATTATCAGATAAATTTTGGGGAAATGGCTATGTGCCAGAAGCGACCAAACGAGTTTTAGATTACGCCTTTAATGAATTAGATTTGAATATGATATCCGTATATCATTTTCCGTTTAATGAACGTTCTAAAAGAGTAATAGAAAAATGTGGATTTAAATTTGAAGGCGTATTAAGATTAGCAAGTGTATTGCCAAGTGGCGAAATAGTAGATGATGTATGCTACTCAATGATTAAAGAAGAATTTTTTAATAAATAGGAGGCAGTATATGTTAAAACATAAAGGAACAAATAAAATTGAAACTGAAAGATTAATTCTTAGAAGATTTAATATTCAAGATGCCGAAGGTATGTATAAAAGTTGGGCAACTGACAAAGAAGTTACAAAATTTTTATCTTGGAAAACTCATGAAAATGTTGAATTTACAAAGGCTTTGTTAAACAACTGGATAGATGCGTATAAAAATGAAAGTACATATAACTGGGTAATTGAAATTAAAGATGAAAAACAAGTAATTGGGAATATTAGCGCTGTAAGAGTCAACGAATTAAATTTTTCATGCGAAATTGGATACTGCATAGCAAGTAAATACTGGAATAAAGGAATTACTACTGAGGCGATGAAGGCAGTTATTGATTATATGTTTAAAGCGGTTGGATTTAGCAGAGTTGTAGCTTTATATGATACAAATAATCAAGCTTCTGGAAAAGTAATGATTAAAAGCAATATGCAGTATGAGGGTACGTTTAGACAAGCTGGCGTAAGAGGAGATAAAGAATTCTATGATTTAGCGCAATATGCTATATTAAGAGAAGATTATTTTGCCATTCAACATAATTAAGAGGAAATCAAAATGTTAGTTAATGTTACTCTAATTCTATGTAAGCTTTTGACTTTATTGGAATACAACGAATATATAGAACATAAACCTTGCATAATTGTCTAAATTTTGCAAGGTATTCTAATTTTATATCTATTATAATGAAATACGAAAGGAAGGATTGTGATGGAGTTTTTGAATAGAATGACTGAGCTTATTGATTATATCGAAGATAATATAACTGAAGATTTTAACTATAATCACATATCGAAAATTGTTGGCTGTGATGTATATCAATTTGGGAGAATATTTACCTACATTGTTGGCATATCTTTTTCAGAATATACCAGAAATAGACGATTGTCACTTGCTGCTTTAGAACTTCAAACAGGTAAGCATAAAGTGATTGATATTGCTTTAAAGTATGGATATAACTCGCCAGAGTCATTTGCTCGTGCATTTAAGGAGCTACATGGTATAACGCCAAGGGAAGCATGCAATCAAGGCACAAAGCTTAGAATGTGTCCACGTATTACCTTTCATATTTCAATTAAAGGAGATGTAAATATGGAGTATAGAATTGAAGAAAGAGGAATAATTAAAGGTTTAGGTGTAGTAAAAAATTTTGGTGTATGGACAGCAAATAAAGATGCGCAGTACTGGAAAGAACAAATGGGTGAAAGATGGAATTATTGGAATGATTTTCTATATAACGGGATGAATAGTAAAATAGCAGAATATGGATTATACCGTGCTCCTTTTTACCAAATGGGGGTTATAAATACTCTTGAAAATGGTGAAATTATTGAAGCTATTGGTGCTGAGTCAGATGGAAAAGAATATGATGATTTAACTGAGTTTGAAGTACCAGCCAGCACATGGGCTGTGTTTACTGCAAAAGGAACACTAAATCAAAAGATACACCCTATAGATATGCTGACAGCACGTATATTTACAGAATGGTTTCCATCAAGTGGGTATGAAAAGTCAATGAATTATGAAATTCAAGTTTATGGACCGGGAGATACTCAAAAAGATGATTATACCTGTGAAATTTGGATACCTGTAAAGAAAAATAGTTAGAAAGTAAAAATAAGAGGATGCTGCAAAATAGTTTATATTTTGCAGCATCCTTTTTTAATTTATTTAATCAGTTCAATCACTTTACTGCATACAGTTTCTAAAGCTTCTTTATGATGTATTGATTTATCTCTGCTTACAACTTCACAACATTCATCTTTCATATTGCGTGGGCTTACAATTATTCTAATTGGAATACCAAGAAGGTCTGCGTCGGAGAACATAACTCCGGCACTTACGTTTCTATCATCATAAATCACTTCAATACCTTTTTCTTGAAGCTCTCTATAAAGCTTGTCGGCATAGTCCTTAACCTCTTGATTATCAGAGCGAACTGCACAAATATGCACCTGCCATGGTGCTATTGACATTGGCCATATAGGGCCATATTCGTCGTGGTTAGCTTCACATACAGAAGCTGCAAGTCTGCCAACACCTATTCCATAGCAGCCCATTATAGGATAATTTGACACACCGTTATTATCAATATACTGCATATTCATTGCTTTAGTATATTTTGTTCCTAATTGGAATATATTACCAACTTCAATTCCTCGTGATATGCTTATAGATGATTTACCACACTTTGGACAGATACCACCCTCTGTTATCTTTGCAAAATCATTGTATACTACATCACCTATATCACGTGATATATCAAGACCTGTATAATGGTATTCTTCCATATTTGCACCACAGGAAAGATTGTTTGTGTTTTCAAGAGATTTATCAAACAATATTGTAAAATTACCACTTAGTTTATATGGTCCAATATATCCAGCGTTTAAACCGCTTTCTTTTGTTATTACAGCAGGACGAATATCACATCCTAAATAATTTGTAAGCTTTGTCTCGTTTACATCCAAATCTCCGCGTATAAACAGTACGACATAGCTATCATCAGTATTTTTTTGATAGACAACAGCTTTACAGCTTTTTTCCTCTGATGATTTTAAAAATATACATACATCCTCAATTGTATGAATGTTTGGAGTGTAGACCATAGTAAGTGCTTCTGAAATATCATCTTTTTTATTTAGCACAATACTATCAGCAGCCTCCATGTTTGCACGATAATCACATTCCCTGCATATAACAATTGAGTCTTCACCTACATCAGCTAATAACATAAACTCATGAGATATATTACCGCCCATCATGCCAGAATCTGATGCTACAGAAATTACCTCAGGGATTCCGACACGTTTAAAAATCTTTTCATATGCTCTGAAACAGCGCATATAATATTCTTCTAAATCCTCCTGTGAGGTGTGGAAAGAGTAGGCGTCCTTCATAGTAAATTCACGAACACGGATAAGTCCTCCTCGTGGACGTGCTTCATCACGAAATTTAGTTTGTATCTGATAAATCATGAATGGATACTTGCTGTAGGTCTGACCATATTCACGAACAAGTGAAACTGCTGCTTCCTCATGTGTCATTCCAAGAACAAGAGGACTTTTGTTTCGGTCATGGAAACGTACAAGTTCATTGCCTACAGTTTCATATCTTCCGGATTCCTGCCATAAGGATGCTGGCAGTACAACAGGAAACAATACTTCTTGACCATCTATTAAATCCATTTCTTCACGGATAATCTGTTCAATTTTTCTTGTTATTCTTCGTAGTGGAAGATATGATGAATATATTCCATTTGCCACGTTTTTCATATAAGCCCCGCGAAGCATTAAAGCATGACTGTCAATAACACAATCAGAAGGCTTTTCCTTAAATCTGTCTCCTATTAAATTTTTAAGTTTCATAGTAACCTCCATATGCCATAATCAACTACGTATTGTCTAATTTCAAATACCTTGCACAGCAAGATTTTTGAAAGACAGCTAGTATTTGAGTGGCATTATTAATATATTATAAAGTTTATTTTATGTTGTGTAAAATTTATTTTACACTATTTACATAATAAATATTTATCAAATAAAAAAGCCCTACGCTAAAATAAATTAGCATAGGGCGAACTATAACAAGTCCGTGGTACCACCTAAATTCGGAATAAATCCGCACTTTAAGTACAAAGCGAAAAGCCTGATACTTTCTCTCTATAACGGGAGAACCCGATAAAGCCTACTAAAAAATCGTTCGGTTTATTGCTCAAAGACTGGTTTAGCATATTTTCAATAAGGGCTTTCACCAAGCGCCCTCTCTCTTAAAAATCCAAAATGCTTACTATTTCTTATCATAGCTTTTATATCTGATTTTCTATATTATATAGTTAAATAACTACGATGTCAAGATAAATGTGTATCTGTGGTTTTTACATTCATTACCAGATTACTACTGTTATTTTTTATCTTAAAATTGTAAAAAATATATTTACATAATTTTTCTATTATGATATATTATTAAGAATTAAACTTTTTTGTAACAAAATTAAAGTTTTTATTTAAATTGTAATAACATACAGTTTAATATTGTAAAGTAAATATATTATAAAATTGTACCAAGCTTAAATCTTTGATTTTATTGGTATATCAAAATATAAGGCGGTAAATATGAATATAAAGATGATAGCTCTTGATTTAGACAGAACTTTATTAAGGGAAGATAAAACAATTTCAAATTATACATTAAAAATTTTGAATGAATGTAGAAGTAGAGGAATTGTAGTAGCTATAGCTACTGCAAGACCAAGAAGGGCAGCTAAATTGTTTTCAGAACTTATTTGCTGTAATGATGTAGTTTGCCTTAATGGTGCAATGGTTACAGTTAATGAAAAAATTATAGCTGCGAATAAGATAGACGGAAAAACTGCTCATAATCTCATATCAAAAATTATTGAGAAATTTCCAGACTCCAAAGTATCTGCCGAAGTTAACGACTATATACACGTTAATTTTGACTTGCCTTCAGACAATGTTATAAGAATAAATTTTAAAGATGTTTTTAAAAACACTGTAGAAACTGACTTTGTCGGTAGTTTAGGTGATGTTGATAAAATAATTTTCGGCGTAGAAAATGCTGATGAGATAAATGAGATAAAATCCATGCTTCCAGAGGGATTGTACTCGAGCATTGCCAACGGATATTTGCTTCAAATCATGTCTACTAAAGCGACAAAATTAAATGGAGTCAAGGCCTTAGCACAGCATTACAATATAGGAATAAATGAAGTTGCTGCCTTTGGTGATGATTATGATGATATAGTAATGATAAAAGAATGTGGCTATGGGGTAGCAGTTGCAAATGCTATAGATGATGTTATTAAAGCAGCTAAGTATATAACTGAATCTAGCGATAATGATGGTGTTGCAAAGTGGATTGATCAAAATATATTAAAGGACAATTTTAAATAATTTATAAAAAACCGATAAAATCAATAATGATATTAGTTTTATACATCATTATTGATTTTTATTATTAAAGTATTTAGATTTCTATAAATTTAAAAATTATATTGAGATATAGAAGAAAACATGATACAATTTTTGTAATTACTAATTCAAAAATTTTCATAATGAGGATAATCATGAATTTAATATTAAGCTCCCGTGACTTTCAAAACGATAATTCAAGAAATTGCATTATTGACAATTTAAAAATTCTTATAGAAAAATGTAGATAAGCTGGCAGATGAGGATTGTATTGTAATTGATGAATGATAAAAAATGTGATAGAGAAGGAAAAATAGATATGTATATTTTTTTTAGTGATGAAATTGCAGTTAGAAAAATTAATAATGACCAGAACGATAAAAACTTGCTACTGAAATGGCTTACCAACCCTAAACTGATTGAATTAGCATGGGGAGAAGATGCCCCATGGGACAGCCAAAAAATTGAAGAAAATTTTTTTGAAGAAGCAATTGAAAACAGTAGTGAGGCAGCTTGTATTATTGAATACAAAAATAGAGAAATAGGATACATTCAATATTATACGCTTGACGAGAACTCGTATCGATTTAATTCTAAAGTGCCTTATGAAAAATTTCTCGGTGGATATGGAATAGATTTATTTATTGGAGACCATGAATTGTGGGGAAAAGGTATAGGAACAGATATTATTAAGGCGATGGCGAGTTACTTGACGGACACTCTAGGAGCTAAGGTTGTATGTGCAGACCCTGAGGAAAATAATAAACGCTCTGTTCAGAGTTTTACAAAAGCTGGATTTTCTCAAATGGGTAAAATTCAAAATTATGATGAGCCTGACAAAAATAGTATACTGATGGCTGTATTTAAATGATTTTATAAAGAGTCAATTTTTATATAATTACGGAACTTAAAAAATTATTAGAGCTTTATAGATACCTAATGAATATTTTATTTGGAGGTTTATATGTTTGATATAATTATTAGAGATGCTAAAAAAGAGGATGCAGTGAGTGTAGGAAATGTTCGTTATAAATCATGGCAAGAAACTTACACTGGTATGATAAATCAAGAGTATTTGGATAATATGAGCGTCCAAAAATGTATCGAAATGGTTGGAAAATGTATTAAAACTACATTGGTTGCTGAGGTTGAAAATAAAATTGCTGCATATTTATACTATGAACATTGCAAAGACGCAGAATATGGTGATTGTGCTATAATATCAGCTATTTATGTATTGAAAGAATATCAAAAAAATGGTATAGGCAAAATGCTAATTGATACATGTATAAACAAGATTACAGGATATAGAAAACTTATTTTATGGGTAGTAGCTGGTAATAAAAATGCGATAGAATTTTATACAAAGTATGGCTTTTCATTGGATGGTGGTAAGAAAGAAAGTATTCTTATTACACCTGTAGCCGGAGTAAGAATGGTTATGGACTTGTAATTGTAGGATAATAAAATAATCAAAAATATATTGAAAGTGGTGATAATTTTGAATAACAGTGAAAAAAGTAAAATAGAATATATTTGTCGAAGATTAACTGAAAATGATATCAAAATGGTTATGAATTTGAATGTAAATTTCCGAGAAAATTTTATTTGTTATGATAATGCTCTTGAATTTCTTAGAAATCCTAGTAATTGGATTTTTGCAGCTGTGTACAATGATGTAATTATCGGTTTTGCATATGGATATGAGCTTAATAGATTAAATAATATTGGAAATATGCTATATATACATGAAGTAGGCGTAATGGAAGAACACCAAAAACAGGGTATAGGATATAGAATGATGACTGAATTAAAAGAGATGTGTAAAGGCAAGAACATGTGTAGGTACTTTTTGTCTACATATCAGAATAATGTAGGGGCAAATGCACTGTATAGAAAGCTCGGCGGCGTTGTTTCTGATGAATCTCAAGGCAATGATACGGTTTATGTATTCTTTGTAAAGTAAGAATTTTAGAAGAATATTATTTATTTGAAAATTAGGAGAATAAAAATGAATCTTAAATATAAAAAAATTAGTGAAGATGAGTATGATTTAGTAAAAGATATGTTGTTACAAGATAATGGGACAAGTGAAGATTTGTGGTGGGCTGTGGAAATGGAGCCAGAGACCTTAACCACTGTATATTTAGACGAGAAACTTGTTGGTTTAATTCAAATAATTCCCGGAAAAAATACTTCTTCTTTAGTTGTATTCGTAGCACCTGAATATAGATTTAAAGGTATAGGACATATTCTTGTTATGTATGGAGAAGATATCTTGAGTGAAACTAAGCCAAAAGAAATTATGACAAATTACCTGCTCAGCAATGAGAATTCTATAATGTTTGCAAGAAAGCATGGCTATGAAAGGAATTTTTCGAGTGCATGTATGAAATATGTCGGAGCTAAGTTTGATATAGATGAATTGCCTATCAGGCAATACTGCGATGATGATTATACTCAAGCTCAAAAATTATACGCTGAAGCGTTTCATGAAATGCGTGTGAGTGTAGGAGATTTCCCGAACTCCGAGATACAGCCACCAAGTGAAAGAAATCGCAAGGCTTGGGATAACGATTCAGAAAATCGTTACAGCTACATAGAAAAAGGTGAAATTGTTGGTCATGCACATTTAGAAAACAATGAGATTTCCAGTGTATCAGTAAGGACAGATTTGCAAGGCAATGGAATAGGTAGAAAATTTGTAAAGTATTTGTGCAATGAAATATATAATCAAGGTCATAAGGAAGTAATCTTATGGTGTGTTGTGGGAAATAAAGCAAGAAATTTATATGACAGTTTAGGCTTTAAGGAATTATATATAACGGAATTTGCTCATAAATACTTTAAATAAATTTTTTGCTTTTTCTATGGAAAGACAGGAGTATAGTTTATTAATAGAAAAATGTTGATAAATTAACCTTTCAAGGAACAAGATATAAAGGATTTAAGAGAGGATAAAAGATGAGCAATATAATTATTAGAGATTATAAAATAGAAGATACGGAGTCTAAGGCTTATATTCACTATAAATCGTGGCAGGAAACTTACACTGGTCTTATGAATCAAGAGTATTTGGATAAAATGAGCGTTGAAAAATGTATTGATATGGCAAAGAAATATGACAATCCAGAAAATACCTTGATTGCAGAGATAGATGGAAAAGTTGTTGGCTTTGCATGCTATAGTAAATGTAAAGCTATTGAACTGGAAAGTTATGGGGAAGTAGTTGCTATTTATGTTTTGAAAGAATACCATAAAAAGGGAATAGGTAAACTGCTAATGGATGAATGTGTTAAGAGACTTTCAAGATGCAAAGGTATTGCTTTATGGGTGCTTGATAGCAATAAAGATACTATTAATTTCTATGAAAAATATGGATTTTTGTTTGATGGTGTTAAAAAAGAAGCAGTGCTTGTGACACCAATTACTGAATTGAGAATGATTATGGAGTTTTAATTATGAAAACATTTGATTTGTCTAAACATGAGGCTAGATTATTTATTTTACGTAAGCAAGGTTTGATTGGTAGTTATAAATTTATTGAGAAACAGGGTGTTTTAGAATATGTTAAGCAAGCAGGCTGTATTCAATATGATCCTATTGATGTATGCGGAAAAAACTCTGAGCTTGTTTTACAATCGAGGATTAAAGGTTTTACTAAGGACATGCTATACGAGATTCTTTATGAAGATAGAAAATTAATAGATTATTTTGACAAGAATCTTTCTATTATGCCTGTGGAAGATTGGATTTATTTTTCTCGTATTCGCGATAGATATAAAGAAGGAGTCCGCAGCCAAGAACAAATAGATGCTGTTGCGGATGAAATAAAAAGCTTGATTTCTCAAAATGGTGCTTTATGTTCAAAAGATATAGGTTTTAACGAAAAAGTTGATTGGTATTGGAGCAATGCTAAATTATCACGTGCCACACTTGAAACTTTATATTTTCAAGGAGATTTAATCGTACATCATAAAAAAGGTACAATTAAATATTATGCTTTGTCAAAAGACCACATACCTAAATCCATACTGGAAGCAAGTGAGCCTTTTCCTGATGAAATTGAGCATATGAAATGGAGACTTATGCGAAGAATTTCTGCAGTTGGCCTATTATGGAACAAACCTAGCGATGCTTTGTTGGGAATATCAGATATGAAAGCTAATGAAAGAAATCTTGTATTTGAAAAGTTGATTAAAGAAGATAAATTACATAAAATCAATATTGAAGGTATAAAGCACGCATTTTATTGTTTGACTGACGATGAAGTAATAATTGATGAGATAAAAAACTGCTCTGAATTTGATAAACGTATGGAATTTATCGCTCCTCTTGATGGCATGCTTTGGGACAGAAAGCTGATAAAGGAATTATTTGATTTTGAATATAAATGGGAAATATATACACCTGAGAGTGAAAGAAAATATGGATATTATGTTTTACCTGTTTTGTACGGAGAAAACTTTATAGCAAGATGCGAATTAGTCTGTGACAGAAAAAATAAAGCATTGAATGTAAAAAATATATGGTTTGAAGATGGAGTTAAAGTCAATAAAACTATAAAAAACGAACTTAAAAAGGCATATAATAAATTTATGAATTTTCATAAATTAGATTATATAAAATTTGAAAATAATACTGAACTTTAATCTTATAATAGTTAATATGTTGTATGATGATGTGAAAAACAATAATGATGTACATTTTATGTACATCATTATTGTTTAGGAGGGTGAAATATAAAACATTATCTATAAATGATTATTTTACAGGTTCTTTTATGTACACTGGTTTGTTTATTTTAACAATGATATAGTCTTTTTCTATACCGCATTCATGTATCCTATCATTGTTTTTAATTCATTTTCATTGTATTTTTTCATTATTTTATTAAATTTCTTAGATGTTTTAACCTTGATATTATTTAAAAACTTTGACCTTACAGGCAAATATTTTTCTATATTCTTTATATACTCATTTGTAAAATACTTTTTATGAGTTATTATTCCGTCTAAGGCTATAAAGTTGCAACACTGCTGCATAAAAGGGACTATTTTTTCATTGTTTTCAAATTTTATATTCTTAATATCATGACTAAGAACATGTTCTATAAGTCTGAACAGCTTATTTGCAAGTATATCAAGCTTATGTCCTTTAGCAGAAAGAGAAAATATTGTTGCGCTCTTAGAATCCATATCGCTTTGGATGTCTTGTATGTCGTCGCAAAGCTGAAGTATGATGCCAAATCCGAGCATGAATTTGATTTCGTCTTCTGTCAAAATTCCTTTAACTAAATAACCATCTGCTAATACAGATGCTGCTCCTTTTTTAAAGGAGATATCAACTATATCTTTTTCAAAAGGACAGTAGGTTGTTTGTTGTTTTAAGCTATCTTTTTGCGATATATGTATCAGTAAGAGGCTATCGTAAACTTCAGGATATATTTCTCTTTCAAATTGACTCTCTATAAGCTCTACCATATGATAAATTTCAGCTTCTAATTTGTCAGATGGACAAACATCTAAGCCTTGCAATCTCTTATGAAATTTTTTGTTAAAATTTTCTTTTCTCTCTAATGTAATATCGCTATCAATTAAATTATCCGTATAGGGATAAAGCATACTGTATCCGAATATAGACGGAGTGTATTCGATTTTTATATCAAGCATAAATTGAAGTATATTCATGATCCAAGCATTTCTGATTGCCTGACCTATATCGTCAAGACTTAAATCTTTATTTTTTAAGCTATCATTCATAAAACTTTTTGTTATATCAAGCATTCCCTTGCTTATAAAAAGTTTCATCGCAAAGCCTTCATCTATTGATATATTTGCAAGGCTATCTTTTATGAAGTTACTTAAATCATCAGCCCAAACCTTTCTATCATCTTCAATGTTCAATTTATTTGTGAAATTGTTTGGCCATAATTTGAATTTATTTAAAATTATATCTATAATTTTATTAATTTCTTTTTCATTATTTATTTTTTCTTCAGATGAATATGCTCGAAGCTTTGCATAAAAATTTACATCCTGCATATACCAATTTTTTTTATAATCATTAATGTAATATTCAAAAATATCATTTAAGGACATTAGAAGTTCCCCCATTTTTTTAATCTCAATTATATAAATATTATAACATTTTTAAAATGCTGTTTCATTAGAAAAGCATTAAAATTTGTTTAAGAATTTGTATATAATTTAATAGATTTATTTTTATTGAATAGTTTTATTTTATGTGTTAAAATTAGTTAATTTTAGAGAAAGGAGGATATGAAATGATTAGAAAAAATTTTGTATTACATATTGAGGAGGTTATTACTTTTTAAGTACTCCTCATAAAAGGAGAGCATATTGGAAAATTATAAATTTTTAGAAAGTGATAATATATATTTACGTCCTTTTATCAAAGAAGATAGTGATTTTTTCAAAAAATGGTATAACGACAAGGAAACTAGAGCCAAAATAGGAGAAGTGTTACCAGCCACTGAACAAGAGATAGAGGATGTAATTAATAGAAAAAATAAAAATAGTGTTTGGTTTGCAATTGTTAGGAAAAGCGATAATCAAATAATCGGTGAGACTGGTTTGCTAAGAATGTTTGAAGCATGGAGAACGACAGATTTGACAATTATTATACCTGATACATCTTGCCAAGGAAAAGGATATGGAAAAGAGACAATTAACCTTTTGATGGATTATGCTTTTGGTTATCTAAATTATAACAGAATTGCCATTGGTGTAGTTGGTTTTAATACTGATGCTATTGAATTTTATAAAAAAGTGGGATTTAAACAGGAAGGAATTCAAGAGCAAGGATATTATTACAACTATAAGTATTCGGATTTTATTATGATGAGAATATTAAAAAGCGAATTTATGGCACTGAATAATAAATAAAAAATAAGCTGTTGCAAATAGTGTGTAAACTCTATTTTGTAATAGCTTTTCTTTTATTATCTGAAAATATTTCAAACCGTTGAGGATATTATCAAGTAGAATAATTAAAAAAACTAAAAAATTAAGAATTTCTTAAGAATTTCTTATGAAATAAAATATAAAAGATTTATTAATATTTGATAAACTATATAGTGCTAATTTCAATTCATAAACTTTACATAGAGTACATTATACTAAAAATTCTTAGTAAAAATATATAAATACAAGCTTTTTAAAGAAAGGAGTTTATACACATGGAATATAAAATACTTGTTGTTGATGATGAGCAAGAAATCGCAGATTTAGTTGAATTATTTTTGAAAAATGAAAATTATACAATTTACAAGTTTTATACTGCAAAAGAAGCATTGAATTGCATTGAAACAACTGATCTTGACCTTGCTATATTAGATATTATGTTACCAGATATAAGTGGTCTTTCAATTTGTCAAAAAATACGTGAAAAGCATACTTATCCTATCATTATGCTGACTGCAAAAGATGCTGAAACAGATAAAATTACAGGCTTAACACTTGGAGCAGATGATTATATAACAAAACCATTTCGACCGCTTGAATTGGTGGCACGAGTTAAGGCTCAGCTTCGTCGTTATAAAAGATACAATAAAACAACTGAAAGTAATGATAGTAATATTATACTTCATTCTGGACTTGTTATTGATACAAGCACACATGAAGTCTTATTAAATGAAAAACCATTATCTCTTACGCCCACAGAATTTTCAATTCTTCAAATACTATGTGAGAATAAGGGCAATGTAGTAAGCTCTGAAAAGTTGTTTCATGAAATTTGGGGAGATGAATATTTTACAAAAAATAATAATACTATAACTGTTCACATTCGCCATTTGCGTGAAAAAATGGATGATGCAACTGATAATCCTAAATATATAAAAACAGTGTGGGGAGTAGGTTATAAAATTGAAAAATAGAGAAATACAAAAACCTGATTATACAGATTTAAAAAAGAAGATTTACTTACAAATAACAATGATTGTAATTTTTGCAATCATTGCAGTAGCGACTTTGAGAATGCTGCTTAATAATACAGCAGGTAATTTTATTGTTTCATTATTTCAAAAAATTTTTAACATGGATTGGTATAAAGCACATAATTTGTATGTAAAAGTAATTCGCAATAATCTTGATTTTATTATTTTTCTTACTTTTGCAATATTTTTTATAATTTTATCTCGATTTTTATTATCTAAGTTTGAAAAATATTTTAGTGAGATAAGTGTTGGTTTAGATTTACTTGCCGCAGAAAAAACTGGTGAAATAAAATTATCTTCTGAAATGTTAGCCATGGAACGCAAGTTAAATACAATTAAGCATACACTTGAAGAACGCAAGCAGGAAGCAAAATTAGCTGAACAGCGTAAAAATGACGTTGTTATGTATCTTGCACATGATATAAAAACACCGCTTACTTCTGTCATAGGATATTTGAGTTTGCTTGACGAAGCACAAGATATGCCAATAGAACAAAAAGCAAAATATGTTAAAATATCTTTAGAAAAAGCGTATAGACTTGAAAAGCTTGTTGATGAATTTTTTGAGATAACGCGTTTCAATTTTCAAGCAGATGTATTATTGAAAGAAAATATTGACCTATACTACATGTTGGTACAAATGGCAGATGAATTTTATCCTTTGCTTAGTACTAAAGGAAAACAAGTTGTACTCAATGTTCCGGAAGATATTAATGTTTATGGTGATCCAAACAAGTTAGCGCGAGTTTTTAATAATTTGTTGAAAAATGCTTTTGCTTATAGTCCTGACAATAGCATTATAGACATAACAGCGACAGCTTCAAGTAACATGGTATCTATCACTTTTAAAAATACTGGAAGTATTCCAAAGGATAAGCTCAATTCTATTTTTGATAAATTTTATCGTTTAGATTCTTCGCGTTCTTCTAACACAGGTGGTGCAGGTATTGGATTGGCTATTGCAAAAGAAATAGTTATACTACATGGTGGGAAAATTTATGCAGACAGTGATGGAAAGCAAATAATATTTATAGTAGAGCTTCCGGTTTTTTAGAAATTGTGTTAAGAAATATTAAGCTTATTTTCACAATTTTTTAAGAAATAAAAAATAAAATATTAAAAACCTATTCGTTCATTTTTGGTAGACTTTATACCATAGGAACGAATTTTTTATTTCAAAATTACTATGAAAGGGAAGAAATCTATGAATCAAAAACAAAATCTATCTATAGTGCAAACTAGAGGAATTAACAGGAGGAAAAGAAAAAACAAGATAAAATATTTGCCAATTATAATGTTTTTCGCAATACTTTGTATTGCTATATGGTACCTTTTTACTAAAGTATTAATAAATGGTGATTGGCAGAAAGTATTACCAATTACTGAAAGCGCAGATTTATATAAGGTATCGTCTAGCTTGAATATTAATAGTTCAAATGCTTTGCTTATTGATTTAAAAAGTGAAAAAACTTTGTTTGATAAAGATAGCACAAAAACCATATATCCTGCTTCTATGACTAAAATAATGACTGCGATTACAGTGCTAGAACATGTTGAGGATTTAAGCGAAAAAGTTATATTGAATAAGGAGATGTTTAATTCTCTTTATTATGAAAATTCATCAATGGCAGGATTTTCACCCGGTGAAGGTGTTAGTGTTATTGATTTGCTATATGGATTATTGCTGCCATCTGGTGGAGAGTGTGCGGTTGGACTTGCAGAATATGTGTCTGATTCTGAAAGTAGTTTTGTTGATTTAATGAATAAAAAAGCACAGGAAATTGGTATGACTAACAGTCATTTTACAAATACAACAGGATTGCATGATAAAAATCATTATACAACAGCTAAAGATATGGCAACTTTGCTTAAATATGCACTTAAAAACGATATGTTTTATAAAATCTTTACAAGTAGTAGACATTCCTCTTCATCTACTAATAAACATGAGGGTGGAATAACTTTTTATAGCACTTTATTTTCGAGGATAGAGAATTCTAATTTTAAAGATGGTTATATCTTAGGAGGTAAAACAGGTTATACTCCAGAAGCGGGACAATGCCTTGCAAGTCTTGCAATTAAAGAAGAAAAATATTATATTCTAATAACTGCAGGGGCAAATGGTGACAATAAAACACAAAAGCTGCATATTGATGATGCGTTTACAATTTATAGTGCAATTCGTAAATAAATACACGTACCATGTAAATTTTTAATAATAAACTTAATTAATACTATTTAACTTAGTAAAAATGGTGGGGTTGTAAAGTGAGTTTTTACTGATTTTTCGTATTATTGAAATGTTAAATATATAAAAAATAATTAATGATTATATAGAGGTATAAAAGTGTTGTATTAAAATGAATTTTAATACAACACTTTTATTTTAATACTGAATTAAATAATATGATTGCGTTATATTTTAAGTGTTATAAAACAATTATAAAACTGAGATAAAAACCATGTTGAAATATAGCGAAATATGTGATAAAATTTTTAGTAAAATAATAGCTGCTATATAATATACAACAGGTTTTAAATTTGAGGATTTAAGGAGGTAATTTTTATGATAGGGTTTTGGATTTTCATGCTCATAATGGAATTGTTAATTCCACTTATTATGATTGTACTTGGAATATATTTTAGTAAAAATGTACCTAAAGAAATTAATCAATTTTTTGGATATCGAACAACACGTTCTATGAAAAACAAAGAAACATGGAACTTTGCTCATAACTACAGTGGTAAGCTTTGGAAAAGAATTGGACTGATTATGGCTCCAATTGTAGTTATAGCAATGTTGTGTACTTATGGTAAGGATATAGATTATGTGGCGAATTTTGGCTTAGTTATAACAGGAATTCAAGTAATAGTTCTCGTTGCATCTATTTTTCCTGTAGAAGCTGCTTTAAAACGTAATTTTGATGAAAATGGAAGACCTTTGAAATAGAATTTTAGCAATTTAAAACAATAAGATGTAGTATCAATAAAATAACACAATATTAAATAATATGGGGGATACAAGGATATAACTATGAATTTAGAAAAAGCAAAGGGAATATTAAAGGAATATTTTGGATACGATAGCCTGCGTTCAGGTCAGGATAAGATTATTGAAAACATTCTATCAGAAAGAGATGTTGTTGGTATAATGCCAACCGGTGCTGGAAAATCAATATGTTTTCAAATTCCAGCTATGATATTGGATGGGGTAACAATAGTAATTTCACCTCTTATTTCTCTTATGAAAGATCAGGTCAATTCACTTACACAGATAGGTATAAAAGCGGCATATTTAAACAGCTCTCTTACTGAAAAGCAATACTTTACCGTACTTGATAATATAAGAAATGGTGTGTACAAAATCATATATGTTGCACCAGAAAGACTGCTTGTAAATGGATTTTTGGAAACTCTAAAAAAACTAAAGGTTTCTATGATTACGATTGACGAGGCTCATTGTATATCACAGTGGGGACAGGATTTTAGACCAAGCTATATGCAAATAATTGATTTTATTGGCAAATTACCAATAAAACCGATTATTTCAGCATTTACTGCAACTGCAACATCGCTTGTTAAAGAGGATATAATTAACATTCTGAATTTACAAAATCCATATGTATTGGTTACAGGCTTTGATAGAAGCAATCTGTATTTTGAAGTGCAAAAGCCAGATGACAGATATAATGCTCTTGATAATTTTTTGAGGGATAGAAAAGAAGAATCAGGCATAATTTACTGTTCTACAAGAGATAATGTTGAAAAAGTATGTGATTATCTGAATGACAAATCATGTAAAGCTACAAGGTATCATGCTGGATTGTCAGATAAGGAGCGAAAGGAAAATCAAGAAGATTTTATATATGACCGCAGCAAAATTATGGTTGCAACTAATGCTTTTGGCATGGGGATAGATAAATCAAATGTTTCATTTGTAGTTCATTTTAATATGCCAAAGGATTTAGAAAGCTATTATCAAGAAGCTGGTAGAGCTGGGCGTGATGGAAGTGAGGCTCATTGCTTATTATTGTATAATGGACAAGATATAAGAACAAATTTGTATATGATAGAAAATTCTAAGGATAGAAACTATGAGAGTATAGAAGTTGAAAGAGAATTAAAGGCAAGAGACAGAGAAAGGCTTAAAATCATGTCTAGTTATTGCCACACAAACACATGCCTTAGAAAATATATTTTAAATTACTTTGGTGAGGAGCTAAAGGACGATTGTGGTAATTGCAGTAATTGTAAAACGGAGTTTGAGGATGTAGATATTACTGTTTCAGCACAAAAAATTATTTCTTGTATCATAAAAACAAAAGAACGCTTTGGTATAAATATGATAGTTGACATATTGCGTGGGAGTAAAAACAAAAGAATACTTAACATGAAACTTGATAAAGTATCAACCTATAATATTATGTCAGAAACTGAAGCTTTTATAAAAGAAGTAATAAATCATCTTATACTTAATAACTACTTGTATACAACAAATGATGAATTTCCTATACTAAAGCTTGATAAATATGCAGGAAAATTTTTAAAAGAAAAAGAATCTATCAATATGAAAATGGCAAAATCCTACAAAACTACATCTGGTAATACTACTATTGATAAAGAAATTTCTTCTAAATCAAAAGGTAAGAGAAAAGGCAAAAAAATATTTGATTTGCATAGTGTTGACGCTAATCTTTTATCAAAGCTAAAGGAATTAAGATTTTCACTTGCTACGGAGCAAAATGTGCCTGCTTTTGTTATATTTCATGATAGTACACTAATTGATATGTGCGTAAAAATGCCGAAAACAGAGGAAGAACTGTTAGAGGTTTCAGGTGTAGGAAAGCAAAAGCTTGAACGCTATGGAACGAAGTTTTTGGAAGTAATAACGAACAAAAAACTAGTTGATATAGAATTTAGACAAGATGAAAATAATAAATCTGATGCTGATGAGATTAAATCTGATATTAATGAAATTAAAGTCTTTGAAGAGCCTGTGACTATAAGTGCAATTGCAGACCAAATTAATGTTGTAATTATGCAGCAGGGCGAAAAAATCACTGCAATTAAGTTAAATAATTGGCTTGTAGAAAAAGGATATCTTGAAGTAATTGAAGAAGATGAAAATAAAAGAAAATCGCCAACACCAAAGGGAGAAGAACTAGGAATAATAAGCGTAGAAAAAAAGAATTTTAAAGAGCAAACATATTATATGAATCTCTTTAATAAAAATGCTCAGAGATTTATTATAGATAATTTTTACTAAAAAATTTTATGTGATACTTGAATTATTCTCTTATCTTGACAAAATAATCATATTGATATATATTTAATGCTATATGTTTGATTGATTAGATGAGGTAAGAAGAATTTTAAATGATGAAAGGATACGCACCAAGCGATGCCTCATTGGTTTTGTGAAAATAGGTGCATAGGCATATTTATTATGAAATTTAAAGAAGTGATTATAGAAACTACTACCGAGGGTATCGAGCTTTTAAATGCTGTGCTTATTAAGCTTGATATAGCAGAGGTTGTTATAGAAGATGCTAGTGTTTTTGAGGAGTTTTTGACTGCTGATACTATGAGCTGGGATTATTATGATGAAAGCCTTAATAGTATGAAGGATTGTGCTACAAGAATAAAAATATATCTTGGAGATAATGAGCAGGGCGAGCAGGAGTTAAACGCTCTTAAGGATGAGCTAAATAATTTAAAAAATGACGATATAGATATTGACTTAGGAAGTCTTAATATAACTGTTAATATAGTTGATGATGAAGATTGGGCAAATAACTGGAAGCAGTTTTTTAAGCCTTTTGAAGTTGGCGAAAAAATACTTGTTAAACCAACTTGGGAAAGTGTTGAAGATAAAGGCGATAGAATTGTGCTAGAGATTGATCCAGGTGCAAGCTTCGGAACTGGTCAACACTATACTACTCAGCTTTGTATAGAGCAAATAGAAAAATATATAAAAAATAAAATGGAAGTCTTGGATATGGGCTGTGGAAGTGGTATTTTGTCGATAGCTTCAATACTTCTTGGTGCAAAACATGTTGTTGGTGTAGATATAGATGAAAATGCAGTTAGAATTGCTAAAGAAAATGCTTTAGTTAATAATATTCGTGAAGATAAATTTTTAGCATATTGTGGAAATGTAATTGAAGATGAGAGATTGCAAGATGCTATAGGATTTAATAAATATGATATGATAGTAGTTAATATAATAGCTGATATAATTATTGAAATGAGTGACTGCTTCCCTAAATTTTTAAAGCAGGGCGGAATTTTAATTACCTCAGGTATTATTGAAAAGTACGTTGACCAAGTAAAGGATACTCTTATAAACCTTGGATTTGAAATAAAAGAAACCATTCAAAAGGAAGATTGGGTGTCAATTACTGCTGTTTTAAAATAAATGTTATAATATGTGAGGTATGCAAAGTGTTAATAGAGACAAACAGATGCCTAATTCGTAATTTTGAGGAAAAAGATATTGATGAATTTATGTCGTATAGGAACGATGAAGTTTGGATGCGATATCAAGGATTTAAGGGGCTGACAAAGCAGGAATATGAAAAAGAGTTGCTCAAAGATGCTGCATTGTACGAGGGTACTCAGCTTGCCATAGTTTTAAAAGATGGCGGTTACTTAATCGGTGATATATATTTAAAGCAGGAAACTAATTCATTATGGTTTGGATATACGATAAGTCCATTATACGCAAGACGAGGCTATGCTTATGAGGCAGCTAATGGAATAATTGCGTGGATAAAAGAAAAGGGAATCGATAAAATATTTGCGGCAGCTTTGCCTGAAAACATTCCGTCGATTAATTTATTGAAGAAGCTTAAGTTTAGTTTTGTTGGTATGAATGAATACGGAGAAGAGGTTTATACACTTTAGATTTCAATTGTACAAAATAAGCACAAAGTAAGTCAAATTACAATTTAAAGCTACAATGAAAGGAATATAAATAAAATGTTCAGATATTTTAGTTCTGAAGAAAAAATAATTGATGATATAATTAAAATTGAGGGGACTGATGTTAATCACCTTAAAAATACGTTAAGAGCAAAAGTTGGGGATGAGGTTTCAATAGTTACAGATAAATGTGAGTATATTGCAAATATCATCAATTTTGAAAATGATAGTATTGCGTGTAAAATAAAAATTAAGACAGATAAAAACAATGAATCAAATATTCACATAACTTTATGTCAAGGCTTACCAAAGCAAGCTAAAATGGAAGATATCATACAGCAAAATGTAGAGCTTGGTGTTAAAAGCTTTATACCACTTATTACAGAGCGTACTGTTGTTAAGCTAAATGATAAGTCACGAGAATTAAAGAAACTCGACAGGTGGAGAAAAGTAGCACACGAATCCTCAAAGCAGAGCAAAAGAAACATAATTCCCGAAGTAGAGGATATTTTAACTGTAAATGAGCTTATCGCTAGATTAAAGAATGAAAATGCAAAAATTATTGTTCCTTATGAATTAGAGGGAAGCAAAACGATGAAAGAGGCATTAAATAAAAACAATTTTGATAAGAATGACAAATATTATGTAATAATAGGTCCAGAAGGTGGCTTTGATGAAAAGGAAATTAAAAAATTTCAAGAAGCGGGTGCACAAGTAGTAACACTTGGAAAAAGAATACTAAGAACAGAAACAGCAGGTCTTGTAGCCTCAACAATTATATTATATGAGCATGATGAAATGAATGCTTAATAAATGCTAAATTTAAATACTAATCTCAAGCTTAAATAGAATAAAATTTTGGATTGAGATTAGTATTTACATAAGATTTAGCATTTTTTTTGTGCTTTTGAATATTATATAATAGTTGCTTTTTAGTTATTTATAGCGAGTATATTTTATGCTCTGTAGAAAGGGTGTTGCTATGGGATTTTTTGGATTTAAACGATGCGGTGGCGGGTGTCAAAAAATTAAGTTTACAGAGGTGGTAGGCTTAATTATAGCCATTATAGGTGCAATTATTGTTGTGCAAGTTTTGCCGCTTCGAATATGGCTTTTTATACTTGGCTTTTTATTTATAATATTAGGATGTACATTGTTTAAATTATTTTGATAAGCTTTAACTTTAAGATATATTAAATGAAAAAATTGAGACAGAGAGATATTTCTTCTGTCTTTTTTGCTATTTTTTCAAAAAAAGCATAAATATAAATAAGACAAGGCTTGAATTGCCTTGTCTTATTGAGTTTGATATTAAATTTTATGTAGAAATCTCATTTATGCTTTTTGCCTACTCGTCGAATAAAAATTACAATTTTAACCACAAAGCAGGGCGAACACCGCCTGTACATTTGCCATCGATGATGTTGGCTTTCAATATATTGTTGCCATGGATACCTATACTACCATCAGTACCGAAGATGTACACGGCTTTTAGATTATCGCGGCCGGGTGACCGAAGCCACCACCACCAACTCCCTTTTTTACCTTGAATTATTGCTATTCTATTGCTGTTGTTTTCATCTTTTCTTTCATACCAATATCTTTGTTTTTTCCCTCGGTTTTGCAGTTTTGAAAGGCTATCACCAAAATATTTGCACACTTCCTCAAGGCTTAATAAAAATATATTGTCCTGCGTATCTTCACCGCCATTTGCACCATACCACTGATTGTCAAGATTTTTATTTAATACCGGAATTATTCTTGATTTATCAGTTGCAGTAAATTTGTCATAAAATTCACCGTTAAGATATTTTCGTAACGAGCAATCAGCCCATGTTATATTTTTATAAGCGTCATGGTAAGCTCGATGATCTATAATACATTCGGTTATAATCAAAGCCGTATCGTTTTGCATATCAAGCACACGCCATTCATATTCACCAAATATTGTTTTATCTCCTATCTGCATATTTACCTCGCTGCTTTATATAATTTTTCCTTCACTTGTTTCTATTTTATTTACAAAGTCCATATTGTAACGCACAGCACCATGATCCTTAATTACCGTGCCTCTTGTAATGCGAATTGCCAGAATACAGCAATTTTCATCACTCTCATTGTTTGCGAAGTCGTACCATTCGGCAAAAACCGTGCGAAGCTTAGTCCTTATTTCAGCGTTTTTAGGGTCTAATACCCAACCTAGATTTTCACCTATTCCGTTTCCGGAAAACCAATCAATAGCCGAAAAAGCAACCTCTTTGTTTTGTGCTATTTGTCTCATTTTATTTGACTTCGCATATGTAACAACATAAAACACGCCGTCCTCATAATATGCGTCTACATCACGGACAATGGGCATGGGATTTCCATCAGCACTTGGCTCTGTAGCAATAGTTGCAAGTGATATAAAATTATCCTTGTTGCCGAATCTTTCTTCAATTATCTTTAATCCTTCTTCATACTTACTCATTAGCATTTTCTCCAATCAAATTATTTTTATTTATGCTTTCTCGTTGTTTAAACGGAAGCCACATTTCCATATACGCAATTTTGGATGAATCATGATAATGTATCTCCGGGAAAAAACCGTCCGCAGTCAATCCATGTTCTCTAAGCCAAAACCGCATGTGTTTCATTGCCTTGCCAAAAGCAGAACCGGTCAGTTGTTCAAGGTTTTCTGCCTCAAATCCACAAACTATATATTCTCTTGCGGGCAACTCCCAGTTTTCAAAACAGGGATACTTTTTACCTTGTTCAGCCTCTGCTCCGACAAAATAAGTTGAATATCCTTCTTCAGCCTCTCCATGATAAGAAACACCAATCAGACGTCCATCTGGAATACATGGAATATCCTTACGGGTATCGAAAAACCTTTGCCAAATAGCAGAAGGCTCGGAGACACCAGGTCTTTCGCCAAGCATTTTACCCTTTTTGAAATGATAAAAACCTTTTACTCCAAGAAAATTTATCGGTTCATTAAGGGTTTTGTGATTATATTCTAATACAAGACCTTCGCTTATCAGTGGTACGCCTTCATCTACCATAGCATAGTTTAGTAACAAATCAGGCTTATCAAAATTATCTAGACTAACAGTATTATTCCGATACTGTGCCGGGGTGATGCCATAGGTGTCCTTAAATGCACGGGTAAAAGTTTCATGACCACTAAAACCATAATCTAGTGCAACATCAAGTATACGATTTTGCTTATTGCGAAGGACGTTGCAAGCTCTGGCTAAGCGACGCAGCTTGATATATTCTCGTACTGGCTTTTTGACTAAGCGCGCGAACAGCCGCTGATAGTAGAATAAAGAAAGTGCGGCGATTTCTGCCAGCTCTTCGATTTCAATTTCTTCGCAGATATGTTCTTCAATGTGGTTCAAGGTTTTTTGTATAGCTTCCCATGCGTGCATATAATTAGTCCTCCTTTACATACAAGTATATCATAGAAAATAGGTAGATACTTGACTGTGTATGCTCTTTTTTCGACAAATACATAAAATATAAACTTTCTATTGGATAAAAAAAATAATGGCAAAAGCCATTATTGAAAAATTAATTATATAGCACGGATAACATTTCCTGATCTCATACATCTTGTGCAAACAAATTTTTTCGTAGATATTCCATTTACTAAAACAGATATCTTTCTAACGTTTGGTTTCCAAGTTCTGTTTATTTTTCTATCTGAGTGAGTTATAGTATGACCTGACATCTTACCTTTTCCGCAGATTTCGCAAAATTTTGCCATAACATCACACCTCCTATCATAATTTCCAAATATTTACAATATAATAATTAGTATTATACCTATCTCTTATCGCTTGAGATATTATCGAACTTTTTTATTGTAACATTAAAATAAAATTATTGCAATAATTAATTTTTATTTGTATAATATTTTTATAATAAATTTTTTATATTTGTAAAAAGTATATTTTATGGTATAATTATATATAACGCTAATATATGATTAGCATCCGTAAAAAGTCTTAACCAATTATGAAAGTCAAGCACGCTTTTAATCATAATTTAAATCAAATTGGTATATGATAAAAAAATCAATAACATATAGGAGGTACTTATGTCAATACAAACAACAAATGAACTTGGTAGTATAATAATAGACGATCACGTTATAGCGAGTATAGCAGGAATGGCAGCTATGGAGTGCTACGGTATAGTGGGAATGGCATCTAAAAATGCCACTGAAGGATTCTTTGAGCTTTTAAAAATGGATCAATTGACAAAAGGGATAAGAGTAAATTCAGAAGAAGCTAAAATTACTGTAGATATTTTTATAGTTCTTCAATTTGGTGTGAAAATTTCCGTTGTGGCTGAGAACATCATTTCAAGAGTCAAATATAGTATTGAATCATTGACTGGTATAGAAGTAAGTAAAGTAAATATTTTTGTGCAAGGCGTTAGAGTGCAAAAATAGAATGAGAAAGGAATCTAATTTATAATGGTAATTAAATATATTGACAATGTTATGTTTAAAAAGATGATGATTGGCGCAGCTACGAATTTGGAAAACAACAAAAATTTAGTAGACTCTTTGAATGTTTTTCCAGTTCCTGACGGAGATACCGGAACTAACATGAACTTGACGGTTCAAGCTGCAATTAAAGAAATCAATAATGTAACAGAAAACAACATAAATGGTATAGCAGACGCTGCTGCAAAAGGCTCGTTGATGGGTGCTAGAGGAAACTCTGGTGTTATATTGTCACAGCTATATAGAGGCTTTGCAAAAGGAATAACTGATCCTTATCAGTTAAGCCCAAGAATAGTTGCAGAGGCCTTAAAATCAGCAGCTGATACGGCATATAAGGCAGTTATGAAGCCTACAGAGGGAACGATACTTACAGTCGCAAGAGAAACAGCTGAAAAGGCTCTTGAGATATGCGATAAAAGCGAGGATATGGTATTATTCTTAGAGACTGTAATAAAAGAAGCAAAAAATTCATTGGATAGAACTCCTGATCTTTTGCCTGTATTAAAGCAGGCAGAAGTTGTTGATGCCGGCGGAAAGGGCTTACTGTGCTTATTGGAAGGAGCTGTTGCTGCATTAAAAGGTGTTGAAATAAAGAGAGAGCAAAGCGCTGATGATATTGTTGAAACTGAGCAAGAAGTATCTGCATTCGGCAGTGAGGATGAAATAGTATTTGCTTACTGTACAGAATTTATGATAAAAAATGCAAAGAAAACACACGAGCAGTTTTTACCTATAATTTTAGATAAGGGCGACTCGATAGTTTGTGTTGGAGCTGATGATATTATAAAGGTACATATACATACTAACAATCCAGGTTTAGTTTTGAGCAAGGCTGTGACTTTTGGAGAAATAATCAATATTAAGATAGACAATATGAAAGAGCAGTTTAGAAATAGAAAGAAATCTGCAAACGAACAAGCAAAGCAAGTAGCTAATCAAAAGAAAAAAGATTATGGATTTGTTTCGATTGGTTTTGGAGATGGAATACAAAAAGTATTTAATGACTTAAAAGTTGATGAATTTATTTCAGGCGGACAGACTATGAATCCAAGTACAGAGGATATCATAGAGGCTGTTAATAAGATAAATGCAGAGAATATTATAATTCTTCCAAATAATACTAATATAATATTGGCTGCACAGCAAGCTAAGGAATTATCAGAGAAAAATCTACACGTAATTCCAACAAAGACAATACCACAAGGTATTTCAGCTATGCTTGCTTTTAATGAAGAATTAAGTGTTGAAGAAAATATAGCTGATATGACTGCAGCTATCAGCAATGTAAAAACAGGTCAAGTGACATATGCTGTTAGAGATACAAGCATGAATGGATTAGAAATTAAAAAAGATGATGTAATTGCTTTAATGGATAAAGATATCGTAAACCATGGAGCAAGCATTGAGGAGCAAAGCTTAGAACTGGTTAAGAAGATGGTAGATGAAGATAATTTCTTAATAACAATTTTCTATGGCGAAATGGTTGAAGAAAAAGACGCTAAAGCTCTTAAATCTAGAGTTGAAGAAATCGCAAGCCAATGCGATATTGAAATAGTTTATGGTGGTCAGCCACTATATTATTACATTATTTCTGTGGAATAATAAAATTCATACTTTAATATTTATATAACCACAAGGAGCACGAAGGATACGAAGATACTTTTTTGTGTTCTTTGTGGTTTTGATTTATAGTATTAACTAAAGTTGTTAAGGGGAGAACTCATGTTAAATTCTGAAATTCAATATTTAAAAGGTGTTGGTCCTAAAAGGGCTTCAAAATTAAATAAGATTGGGATATACACTATTGAGGAGCTACTTAATTACTTTCCAGTTAGATATGAGGATAGAAGAAAGCTAAGCAAAGTAAAGGATATTGATGAAGAAAACAAATATCTGATAAAAGTTAAGATAAAAAAAATATCTTCTATAAAGAAAATGAATAAGAAAATGTCTGTTTTTAAAGTCTTTGCCTTTGATGACACAGGATATATAAACTTGATTTTTTTTAATCAAGATTATTTATATAAAAAATTAAAGATTGATGAAATTTACTTTATTTATGGAAAATACAAGCTTGTTGAGGGTATTTATGAGATAGTAAATCCAGATATTGAAGCGCATAATGAGATTTTTAGAACCGGTAAAATTATGCCTATTTACAGGCTAACTAATTCTTTGAGCAATAATGAGCTTACAAAGCTTATGATTACTTGTGTTGAAGAAAATTGTAAAAGAATTAATAATATTTTGCCTGAACAAATTATAAAGGAATACAGTCTATTAAATAAGGCAGACGCAGTTAAAAATCTCCATTTTCCAATAAATGGTAAAATATATAATTTAGCTAAGAAAACTATTGCCTTTGAAAGATTATTAATTTTTCAATTAGGACTTTTTAATATAAAAAACAAGTTGAATTCCAATGCTCAAGGTATAATCCAAGATAAGACAAGCATATCGGAAAAACTTTTAAATAATTTACCATATAAACTGACTAATGCTCAATTGAGAGTTTTAGACGAAATAAATAATAATATGAAAAGCGATAAAGCTATGAATAGGCTAATTCAAGGAGATGTAGGCTCTGGAAAAACGATAATTGCTATAGTTTCTATGTTAAATGCTGTTGAGTCAGGATATCAAGCCTCGATGATGGCTCCTACTGAAATTCTTGCAGCTCAGCATTATCAAACAATTGTTGATTATTTAAAAAATAGTGATATAGATGTAGAGGTAGCTTTTCTATCTGGCTCAACAACAAAGAAAAATAAAGCAGAAATTTTGAAAAGATTAAAAAATAATGAAATAGATATTCTAATCGGAACACATGCTTTGATAGAGAAAAATGTAGAATTTGCGAATATTGGTTTGGCAATAACTGATGAGCAGCATAGATTTGGAGTAAGGCAAAGGGCTATGCTTGGGAATAAAAGGAATGGCGGTACTCCGGATGTACTGGTTATGACAGCAACACCAATCCCAAGAACCTTGGCGCTCATGGTTTATGGAGATTTAGATATCTCAATAATAGATGAAATGCCCCCAAATAGACAGCAAATTATTACTAAGGTTTTAAATGGAAATAAAAAAGATAAAGCCTATGAATTTATAATAGATGAAATAAAAAAAGGCAGGCAGACTTATATTGTTGCTCCGTTAATTGAAGAATCTGAAAAGCTAGAACTTGATTCAGCTACAGAAATATATGAAAGCTTAAAAAATGATTATTTTTCTGATTTTGAATTAGGTCTTTTGCATGGAAAGATGTCAAATTCTGAAAAAGATGAAATTATGGACAAATTCTACAATGGACAAATCAATGTACTTGTTTCAACAACAGTAATAGAGGTTGGAGTAAATGTACCTAATGCGACTGTGATGCTGATATTGAATTCTGAAAGATTTGGACTGTCACAGTTACATCAGCTAAGAGGAAGAGTTGGGAGAGGTAAGCATCAATCCTATTGTATTTTGGTAAACGAAAGTAAATCAGCAACTTCAAAGGATAGAATGAAGATAATGGCAGAAACTAATAACGGATTTTTAATTGCAGAGGAAGATTTAAAGATAAGAGGACCGGGAGACTTCTTTGGAACAAGACAGCATGGCATAGAGGCATATAACCTTGACCAGCTAATAAGTGATACAATAGTTGTTGAAGAAGTACAAGGTTTGACTAAAAAAATATTAGTTGAAAATCCTAAGCTTAAAGGAATAGAATTTGAGTCTTTAAGATACGAAATTTTGAAACTATTTAAAAATGAAAATATAGCGTTTAACTAACAAGGAAGTGAAAAATTGAGAGTTATATCAGGAAACAACAAGGGAAAAAAGCTATTTGCCCCAAAAGATACATCGGTTAGACCGACAGCAGATAAAATTAAAGAAGCGATATTTAATATGATTGGTTATATAGATGAGGATAGTCTTGTGCTGGATTTATTTGCAGGTACAGGAAGTATAGGCATTGAATTCTTGTGCAGAGGAGCAAAGGAGTGTCATTTTGTAGATGTATCACATAAAAGTGTAAGTTTCATAAAAAAAAACATTTCATTATGTAAACTAGATGATAAAGCTAAGGTTTATGTAAATGATTATGAAAAAGCATTGTCATTCTTTGCCAAAAGCGACATGAAATTTGACTATATATTTGCAGATGCACCATATCACCTCAACTGTTCGGATAACATTATAAATACAGTCATTAGAAATGATTTATTGAAAAAAGATGGTACTTTAATAATTGAATGCGAAAAAACTGAAAAAATGTTTGAAAATATAGAGCAAGATGTGCTACAATATAGAGAGAAAATTTATGGTATTACAAAAATCGGAATTTTAAAATATAAATAATTCTATTTAAGAAAGGAATTAAATTTTATATGAAGGTACTGTTTACTGGCAGCTTCGACCCGATAACATTAGGACATCTTGACCTTATTAAAAGATGTTCAGATAAATTTGATGAGGTTGTCATTACTATTTTTAACAATAAATCAAAACAGCATTTTTTTACGTCACAAGAAAGATTTGAATTAATAAAAGAGGCTGTTAGTGATATTAAAAATGTCACTGTTGATGTAACAGAGGATATGGCTGTAAATTACGCAAGACAGCACAATATACAAACAATAGTGAGAGGATTAAGAGCTGTCTCTGATTATGAATATGAGCTTAAAATAGCTTCAATTAATAAGCATTTGTATCCGGAATTAGAAACTATCTTCATGGTAGCATCTTCAGATTACTCGTTTATAAGTTCGAGTATCGTAAAAGAGGTTGCAATGTATGGTGGAGATATATCTGATTTAGTTCCTAAAAATGTTTATGTAGCAATTAAAAATAAATTATGATTATGGTCTGAGCATTAGATCTCACATAGAAAGGATGAAAAAAATGGATATTTTTGTACTTTTAGAAAAAATGGAAGATATAATAGATGAAGCAGGAAAGCTCCCTCTAACTAATAAAGTTATTATTGAAAAGGAAGATTTATTAGAAATAATTAGTGAAATAAGATTGAAATTACCTGAAGAAATCAATAGAGCTAATTGGGTTGCTAAAGAGAGACAAAGAATATTGACTGAAGCTCAAACAGAGGCAGATAGCTTGCTTGAAAGAGCTAAAAGACAGCAGGATGGATTATTAAGTGATACTGAAATAATGAAAATGGCAAAGGATAGGGCTAATGAAATTCTTGCTATTGCTGAAAACAAGGCATATGAAATTAAGGTAAATTCATTGAACTATAGTGATGAATTATTAGCAAAAATACAAGAAAGATTAGCGGGCTTACTCGATGTAATTGAAGAAAATAGGAGAGAGCTTAGAAATATTTAATTGTAAAAAAATAAACTACTGGGGGAGATTTTATGGAAAAAAGATATACAATAGTTATTTTATTAATAGCTATACTTGCCTTAGTGTTTTCAATATTTACAACTGATAATGTTTTGACACAAAAATTAAATTTAAACGCAAAAGCTGTTGATAAAGAAATAAATAATACATATTATCATGTCAAGGATAATTACTATATATCAAGGTATGGAAAGATTAATATAGATAATTGGAATAAGTCTGATGATGAAAAAAGCGGATTTAGAAACGCTAAAGACTTTTTAACTGATGTTGATGATTATGTAAGCTCAGTCAGTGATTTTATTGGTATGACTGATTGGGAAGACAAACATAGGGAGCAATATAGGGACGATTATTATTTTGAGCCTATTATTGAATTTGGTATTTTTGATAATAAAGATATAGCTTCGTATACTGATTATAATATGAAATTAAGAATTAAGCTTAATAAGGAAAGTTTTGAGAGAAATTTTTCTACTTTAGTAAGAGACATAACTAAGATTATTGCAAGAAATAGTATATCTAATAGTTTGACAGAGGGTTTGGGCTTTTATGTTCAAGATGAGCTAGGCTTAAATGTAAACAAGCTTAATTATGGTATAGATATTTTTACTGTTTCAAAAGATTATGTTACTCAAGATTATGAAGACATAATTTCAAAAATAGGCATTTCTTATGGCAACGCAACACGAGATAACAAAGAAGCCTTTTTTATACTGAGCAATTCTTTTTGTAGATATTTGATTAAAAATTATGGCATGGAAAAATTCATGGAATTATATAAATCTGAATTAGTTGAAACAGCATATGTGGAGATATATGGTTTATACTTAAATGAATTAAAAGCCTCTTGGATTGATTATGTAAATAATTATGATAGTTATATGAAACTGTCAAAAGAGCATTTGACAGATGAAAATAAAAAGATTATAAAATCAATTGGAAAAATAAAAAATATTGATGAATTGGGCGGAAGCATAAAAAATAAAGCATTTTTTATATTAGATAGATCCTTTAAAGAATATCTAGTTCATCAATTTGGTAAATATAAATATGATTTGCTAGTAAATTCCAAGTATGATTATCAAAGTATATATGGAACAAATTTAACAGAATTAAAAAACCTATGGCAGCAACATGTTAATGGTTTAAAGTAAGAGTGTATTTAAAATTTGAGATACACTCTTTTTTTAAAATGAACAATCGGAGGGACAAAAGATGAAATTTTTTCATTTATCGGATTTACATATAGGTAAGCAGTTGAATCATTACAATTTAAGAGACGACCAAGTATTCATTCTTAATCAGCTTGTTGGAAAGGCTCATGAGTTAAGACCTGATGCTATAATAATTGCGGGAGATATATATGATAAATCTATTCCTTCGGCAGAGGCAGTTACTGTTTTTGATGATTTTCTTACAAAAATTACACAAATTCATCCTTCAATACCCGTTTTTATAATCGCCGGCAATCATGATTCGGCAGAAAGACTTGACTTTGCAAATTCTATTCTAGCAAAACACAATGTTTTCATAGCTGGCTTGCCGCCAAGAGATAAAGATGAATATTTGAAAAAAATAACTTTAAACGATGAATTTGGCGAGGTAGATTTCTATTTATTACCATTTTTAAAACCTGGATATGTTAGACATTTATTTGAAGATGGTGAGATAACAAGCTATGACGATGCCGTGAGAAAAATTATTGAAAGAGAAAATATTGATTATAATAAGAGAAATGTGTTGGTTTCCCATCAGTTTTTTACATTTAAAGATATTAAGCCCGAGACCTGTGATTCTGAGATAAGCTTAATATCAGTTGGTGGACTTGATAATGTTGATGTATCTGCTGTAAAAGATTTTGATTATGTAGCCTTAGGGCATATACATGGACCGCAGAAAATAGGATATGAGCATATCAGATATACTGGTACTTTGTTAAAATATTCGGTGAGTGAGAGAAATCACAATAAGTCATTGACTGTTGCAAATATGCAAAATAAAAATGATGCAATAAAAATAGAACAGATTAAGCTTAATCCCTTGCGTGATTTAAGATTAGAGGAAGGACTTTTAGAAGAAATAATTTCCAGAGCTACGAAAGATAATAAGGATGATTATGTTAGTGTAATCCTTAAGGATGAGATAGACCAGTACAAGCCTAAGGATCAATTAGAAAATGTTTATTCTCATATACTGGAAATAAGAGTTGATAATGCAAGAACTCGTTCCAAGCTCGAAGAATCAAGTGAAGAAATAGAAATTGATAATCCTGTAACAGCCTTTGAAAAATTCTTTTTTGATATGCAAAATCGTGAAATGACTGAGGATGAAGGAAAAGCAATAGTTGAAATTGTATCACATATAAAAGAGAGCGAATAAGTAGGAGAACGAATAGATGAAGCCAATAAAAATTGTAATATCAGCCTTTGGCTCTTATGCAGATAAAACAGAAATAAGCTTTGAAGAAGTTAATAGTGGTATATTTTTAATAGCAGGTGATACTGGTGCTGGTAAAACTACTATTTTTGATGCAATAACCTATGCTCTGTATGAGCAAACAAGCGGCGGTGTCAGAGATGGCAATATGATGAGAAGCCAGTTTGCAAATGATGATATGCCGACCTATGTTGAGCTTACTTTTAAATATCAAGATAAAATATATCAAATAAACAGAAACCCACAGTATGAAAGGCGTTCTAAAAGAAAAACAGCTGAGGGGACTGGTTATACTATAGAAGCACCAAAGGTTGAGCTTAGCTTGCCTGATGGTAAAGCTTTTATTGGCAATAAAACTGAAACGAATAACAAAATAGTTGAAATTTTAGGTATAGATAAAGATCAGTTTACACAAATCGCCATGATAGCACAGGGTGATTTTTTGAAATTGTTGCATGCAAATTCTGATGAAAGAAAAAGAATTTTTTCCAAGATATTTGATACAAAAATTTATAATAAAATTGGAGAAGCTCTTCAAAATAAAATCAGAGAAATTAACACTGACTTAGCTAAAAATAAAACTCTTTGTGAGCATGAATTAAAGAATATAAATTACTTGGATGAAAGTATATACAAAGAACAATGGTCTGTTATGCTTTTTAATTTTGAGTTTAAAACTGATGATATATTAGAATTTATCAGCAAAATAAACGGTGAAATAAAAGAAAAAGAGCAAGATATAAACAATCAAAAGGATAGTGCGCAAGAAAAGTTTAATAGTATAAATTCTCTTATAATCAATGCAGAAACAGTAAATGCTTTATTTAGAAAGCTAAAGCTTTCACAAAATGTAAAAATAGAGCTTGAGAGTAAATATGATGAGCAAAAAATAAAGGAAAAGAAGCTTGATAGTGCTAAAAAAGCTGAAAAAGTTAAGGCTGATGAAGCTATATATATTAATAAACTAAAAACATTAGCAGAAATCAGAGAAAGAGTAGTTAATTTAAATAATTGGCTAAAAGAAAATGAAAATAAATTAGTAAGTTTATCCAAAGAACTTGAATCTTGTGAGAAAAATAAGCTTGAAAATGAAGAAAAATTGACAGGTTATATTGTTAGAATAGATGATACTTTATCTAAGTACGATGAATTAGAAATAAAGAGAGACTTAGTATCCACATTACATAAAGAAAAAGTATTATTAGAACAAAACATTAGTTCATTAAAAAATGATATAGAAAATAAAAGCTTGTCTATGTTGAAATTAGAAAGTGAACAGGACGGTCTGAAAAATTGTTATGAGATTTATACTGAGATACAGCTAAAAGTTAAAGATGCAGAAAATATTGTAGTTGAGATTGAAGAATTAAATAAACTTGCAAACGAATTGATTTTTTCAAAGGAAAAATATGATGTAAGTATAGGCGAAGCAAATACTGCCTTTAAATCTTATTCAAAATTAAACAGTATATATGAGGAAATGTATCGGGCATTTTTAACTGAACAGGCTGGAATACTTGCTAAAGAAAGACTTGTTGATAATATGCCATGCCCTGTTTGCGGATCAGTAGAGCACCCCAATATTGCCTCTGTTTCAGAAAATGCACCTACACAAGCTGATATAGAAAACTCAAAAAAAGAGCGTGACAAAGCAGAAAAACAAAATAGCTATGCTAATGAGAAACTACAGGTAGCTAAACAAGCATATGACTTTAAATTAGAGACAGTTTTAAATAGGGTAAATCAGATAGTTGGAAAAGGCTCTGAGAGTGAAACGGAAAGAATTACTGATTTAAATCTTATTATTGAAATTCTAGAAAATAATAAAAACAAGTCGGTTTTGCAAAATTCATTTACTATTTCAGAGATAGTTCATAAGATTTTAGAAAATTCTAAAAAAGAATTAGTGCAAAGTAAAAATGGTCTTGAAATTGCAGCAAACAATAAAAGTAAGTATGAAAATAATATAAAGTCTTTAGATATATTATCTAAAGATTTGGCTGATAAAACCATAAAATTAGATGAAATTACCAATAAATATAATGAAGTAAATCTAAGCTTTACAACACTAAGTACAAGCATAAATGAGCTTAAAAAGCAATTACTGTTTGAAACTAAGGATGAAGCAGTTAATAGAATTAATATTTATAGAGCTAATCTAAAAGCATTAAATGATGCAGTAATCAATGCTACAAACAGTTTTAATTGTTTGTCAAAAGAGTATGAAGCTAAAAAAGGTCAGAAAACAGCAGAGTTAGAAAATGGAACAAGAATTAAAGCTGAGTCAGAAGAGTGTAAAAATATATATTATAATGCTTTAAATAACAATGGATTTGCTAATGAAGAAGAATATAAAGGCTCAAAGCTAAGTCCTGAATTAATCGAAACTTTACAATCCGATATTGACAGCTATAATAAAAAATTGTCAGATATAAGCTATGAGATTAAAATTTATACAGAGCAAACAGAGGGAAAATCAGAAATTGCTCTTGATAGTATGCTTAAGACAAAGAATGATTTGACAGCAGAATTACAGGAGATTGAAAAGCAATTTAAAATAATATATACATTAAGCAAAAAGAATTCTGATGCTAAAGCAAATATAGAAAAGCTATTTAAAGAAAGAAAAGAAATAAGAGCTAAATATGAAATCTATGATTCACTTAATAAAACAGCTAATGGAAAAATAAGTGAAAAAATAAAGATGGACTTTGAAACTTATGTACAAAGGCAATACTTCAATATGATTATAGCTGCTGCAAATAAAAGATTAGATAAAATGTCCTCAGGACAATTTTTATTACAATGCAGAGATATAACTGATTTAGGTAATAGAGGGCCTGTAGGGCTTGATTTAGACATTTATAGCCTTGTAACTGATACAACAAGAGATATCAAAACCCTGTCAGGAGGAGAGTCGTTTATGGCTGCACTTTCTATGGCTCTGGGACTTTCTGATGTAATACAGTCAACAGCTGGTGCAGTACATTTAGATACAATGTTCATAGATGAGGGCTTTGGCTCATTAGATGACAATGCGAGAGTGCAGGCGATAAGTGTATTAAATGAATTAGCAGGAAATAACAGGCTAATAGGGATTATATCCCATGTAAGTGAATTAAAGGAACAGATTGATAATAAGCTTGTTGTCAAGAAAAGTGAAAAAGGAAGTAAGGTTTTTTGGGCAGAGTAGTCATGAAGCAATTGAACAATTCAGACGATAATTTGAACAATAGAAAAGAGGATTAATATAATGGCAACATATGTGATAAGTGATATACATGGGCAATTAGATAAATTTAAAGAAATGTTAGCTTTAATAAATTTTAAATATGATGGTTCAGATGAACTACACATATTAGGAGATATGATAGATTGGGGTAAGCAAAGTCTAGAATCTCTATTGTATTGCAAGGAATTGGAAGAAAAATATAGCTTTGTTCATCTATACAGAGGAAATCATGAACATATGATGCTAAAAAATTTGATTAATAGAGATTATGAAGATAATTTAGAGAATATTAAAAATGGAAACTGGTATGCAAACAACGGCGGCTATGAAACCTATGGAACCTTTCAAAAATTGGATAAATCAAAGCAGGAAGAGATAATCCGATTTTTAGAGCAATTGCCATATTTCAATGATAAAGTAGATGTTAATGGGCAAAAATTTTATCTAGCACATGCAGCAGCATATACTGATAGTCCAAATGATGTGGCACAGACTTATAAACGCAAACAGATACATGAGGATGGATTTCATTTTGTAATATGGCACAGATATGGAGAGATTGATGAAACATTTGCAGATGAAAAATATAAAGGCTATATCCTCATACATGGTCATACCATAACAAAAGCAACAGGTAAAGACGGACGCTATGTTATACATAGAACAAATGACAGAATTTGCATAGATTGCGGTGCAAAAATGATGTTTAAACCTGAAGAATACCCTGAGTATAGATTGGGATGCTTGCGATTAGATGACATGACTGAATTTTACATCAATTAGTTGACTGAATAATATAATAAAAAAGATGTTTATTAAAGTAGATACTGATGTACAAATATGACATAATTAGAACATAACAAGCATAATTACAGCAATAAGTGAAGAAATTATGCCATGTACGAATTTTACTTTGATATATTCAAGTATATTTATTTCAATGTTGTTGCTTACACTTATAGTTTGGAAAATTATAGAAAAACCTGAGAAGCTTATTAAAAAGTTTAGTATTATAATTTTTACTTCGATTGGTAACGACGATGAACAAGTGATATTGCAACCATTTGTCATCTCAAGGATACCTGTAGATAAAGCTACTATAATTTGCCTAACTGGATTTGCAGTTGCTATGCTTGAATTTGTATCTATGGATATTATTGACATTATGTATTCGGATAATATTGAAAAAATAACAATTACTCCTGCCACTGTCAGTATGCTTATTACTGATTTAGATATAGCGTTACTAAAGGCCTCATTGAAAGATATAGTTTTGATGAGGCTTTCTTTTTTTGCTTTTTTTATACTTATAAAATCCTTTTTCATAAATTTTGATAGCACAATCGCTCCGATGTAGTGTGGCAGTACTAAATACAGTAAAAAACTTGTATCTTTAAGCATAGACATCACAATAACAGCAGAAATAAATTGAAAACTGCATAAATTAGTAAAGCTTAAAAGGTAATTAGCTTCAGCTTTAGAGATCCTGTTGCTTTTAATCATTAAATCTGTTGAGAAAGCTCCTGAGGGATAACCTGATATAGCTCCTATGATAAATGGTATAGCTGCAAATGAACTGCCTAATAATCTCTTGGATAATGATGATACCTTTTCTAATACATCATATAAAAAACTGTATTGAAGCAATATATTTGATAAAATGAACATAGGAAATAAAACGGGCAATATCTTAGTATACCACAGAGTAACTCCGCTTATAGCTCCTGATCTGACAATATTTGGCTGTATAAAGAATATTATAATCAAAATTAAAGCAAATATAGGTGCTAAATTTTTTTTAATCAACTGATGCCTCCATGTAAAGAATTTATTGTTTTTTCCTATAAATGGAGGATAAAATTAAATATAAAAATAAAAACACCTCCAAGATAATATATTGTCCTTAAGGTGCTTATATGTCCACTATTTAATATAGTTTACATTTTTTTTATATTCAAGATTATAAAAATTTTCTCTGTTTTTAAACGGTAAATAGTATATATTGCTTGATTTATTCGTCATTTCAAACACTTTGCTATTTTTTATATCAATAACATTTCTTTTATAATCAGAAAATTTTGTTATTATAGCAGTGTTATTTTCCTTTGCGTGGTTTAAAATTTTCTTTCCGTTAAAATTAAATGCTAAGGCTTTAACATAGTTATTATCATTTTCTTTTAAATAGTCGATATCTGCTGTTGTTATATCCAAAAGAATATTTAGTAAAATACGCCTTATTCTTGAATATGTATAACGCTTTGACTTGATTGACATTATGAAATCGTCAAGAGTTTTGTGTTTGCAAGCATTATCATAAATTTTGTTTTCCAAACCCTCAGTTACATCATATATTGTTTTCAAATAGTTTTTGTCAGAGCTAATTATCTTATAGTATATGAGGTCTAAATAGTTATCAAGACTGTTAAATAGTCTGTGTTCTTTATAATAATCTTTTAGCAAAGTATATGAAATAGGGGGTAGGGAAGCCTTAGCTTTTATTAAATTCATAGTTAAAACTTCACTTCTAATAGCTGTGGCACTCGCAAATTTATTTGTAATTTTTTTATCATTATGCTGTGCCATATGTCTTTTTATTGGTAAAAAATCCACATTAAAATTAATTTTTCTTGCGGCCTTAATATACTCCAATCCTAGGGTATTATTAGGTAATAATGTCAAATCATCTGAATGACTGTTAGACTCTCTTAATAGAGTATTAATAGCACTATTTACTGCACTTGGATACGACAATCCTTCGCTTACATACTTTTTAAGCAAAAGATTGTATTCTTCTATATTGTTTATCTGAAAATCTGCAATTTTATGTAACAAATTAATATCTGTATTTTCACAGCCAAAGCTTATTGTCGATACATTTAATTTTTTAAGCTCTCTTATAGCTCCAAGCGCGAAAAGCTCTGCGTTTTGGCATGAAAAAGGAAAGGGTAGTTCTATAACTAAATCCACACCACTTTTTATAGCCATTTCAGCGCGTGTATATTTATCTATTATGGCGGGCTCTCCACGCTGAACATAATTACCGCTCATAACAACAGCAACGCCATCACATTGGGACTCTTTCCTTGCCATTTCTAGTTGATATTTATGTCCAAGATGAAAAGGATTGTATTCTACAACTATTCCTAATATTTTCAAAAATGCTCCTCCGTCTACTTTATGTATTTCTAATTTTAATAAATAAAAAGCTACAGTTCAACATCTGAATTTAATGTGAATTCATTAATATTAAATCCACCGTACAAAGATAAAATTTCATTTGTCAAGTCAGTATACAGTATCATCTGTTGTTCAATGTTTTTTTCAATAATACATTTGTCAATAAGAATTTTAATATTATCGTGCGGTAATTCTTTGAGCATGTACTTTTTGCGTACTATTTCAGATGAAGCATTACCTAAAATTGTTTTAAAATTATATGGTCTGTTTATGCTTTGCATGTAACTAGAAATCATACGATTAAGTAGATTATAATATAAAAAACTAAAATCAGCTTTACTGTTATCGTAGGCATCTTGCAAATCATCAAGCATATCCCATAAAAAATATTTCGCCAATTCCGACATTTCATATTTGTTATTGCAATAAAATTCTTCAATCATATTATTGGCAATATTTTTTAATTCTATGGCTTTTCCTGTTAAATCTTTAAGTATTTTACCTGTTGCGAATTGAGTTTGACACATTAAACTCTTATCTTTTAAGTCCTCATTAAAATACGAAAGAATTTGCTTCGGAGGGTTAGCAAAGTATTCAATTAACAAGCCATCAACAACTCTGTTTCCTCGTTCTCTATAATCACATGTATCATTCAAAAGCAAATGTACATCTAAATCGGAATGATTGCTTGGATTTCCTGTTATGTAGCTTCCACAAACAATAACGCCGATTAAATCTTGTTTATGCTCAAAATTTTCAATAAATTTATTAAGTCTTGTTTCCCAGTCCATAAAATAACCTCTAGCTTATATTTTAATTAGTTGAAAAATCAATCTCGTATTTTATTCCATCATGAATAAGTATGCCATCTGTTAAACGAATACAAAGGATGCAAGTATCTGGGTTGCTATCTTTGTTTTTATCATTACAATAACAATCAGAAAAAATAACTCTTAATTTTTTTGCAATTTCTGCATTCTTATCATCACATGGATGTCCAATATTTTCGCCAATACCATGAGCTGTAAACCATTCGCTACATAGCGCAACAGTAGGGTTTGCATTTATGTTCTTCATTTTATTGGAGTGTGCATGAGTTAATGTGTAAAATGTACCATCTTCATAATAACTATCGACAATTCGAACATGAGGGATGCCATTATCTATAGTTGCAACTGAAATCAATGTATCACGACCAAATCGTTCATCCATATTTTTTTGAATATCTGAATTAATTTTTTCTTTCATTTTAACCTCCATATAATGGTAATTTATTTTAATTTTATAAAAAGTAATCATCATCTTGTAACATATTGCGAAGTATTAATATTTCAATAATAATATTATCTGTAAACAAAATTATTATCTCATTTCTTAAATTAGTATTATTTTATATAGTGTATACAATTTTACCATATAAAACTAATAGCTACAAGAAAAATGATAAAATATTTATATATTAAATCATAAATATTAATTTAATTTTTGTATTAAAAATACTTTGTTTTATAGTAATAAATTACTGAAGTGCGGAAATTTGTAATTACGCATTGACAAACAAATCGTAATGAGATATAATGATATTACGTAATTGCGAATTTATTTATTTTATAATTTGAAAGGAGCGAGATTATAATGGAAAGAAATTTAGCGGAAGAAATTGACAGATTAAAAAATGAAATCTTAGAAATCAAAGAAAAAATTATGGCACAAGATACTATAATTAACAACAAACATACACAGCAAGTTAAAAGCTTTTGCCTTAGAGAAAATGATGAAAAAGCAGATGAGAACAATACGTCAAAGGGTGTCCGTATAGTGAATAACATTCATCCTGACAAACAGCTGGATGATAAATTAGGAGAATTATGCCAACAAACAAAGGATAAAGGTATTTCAGGCTTAATAAGCCATTTAGGAGTGTTTTACTCTAATGACAGGCAGCACAATTGGATAAGCAGTGGTGTAAATGTAGATAATTTATTGAATCTTATTGAAAATAAGACTGTAGAAAAAGTTCTTAATTGCATTGGAAATAGCGATAGATTAAATATTTTACTTGCTATTTTAAAAAAACCCATGTCTGTAGCTGAGATTGTGAAGGAATGTAATTTAAATTCGACTGGACAGGCATATCACCACATGAGGCCTTTGCTTGTAGCTGATTTGATTGTTGAAGACGTGAATAATAATAAAGGTGTATATGCGATACAACCGCATAAGGTTCAAGGAATTATTATGTTGCTGGCTGGAATTAGCGATATGATTGATGAAACATATTCTAAAGGTGATTGGGACGATAAGTAGATATTGACTACATATAAATTTTTATTAACAAATAAATTTTACTATGTAGTTAAAATTAAATAAAACATGGAGGTCTTAGAAATATGCAGGAAAACACTCAAGAAAAAATTATCTATCCCCTAGGTAAGACAGTAAAAAGAATGCTAAGATATGTTACAGAAAATAATAAAAAGCTTTACTTATTCTTTGCTATTTATACAATAGCGACTGCAGTATATCCATTTTTTTCAGTTGTATTGCCAAAGCTTTTAATCAATGAATTATTATTAGGAGATAGTGTAAGACTTGAAAATATATTAATGATAGTACTTGGGTACTTTGTCCTAAGCTCAATATTTGGATATACAAAGGTTTTTGTTGTTAATCATGTTAAAGGCATGATTACATTATTGAGATTAGATTATCTAAGGGATTTTACTAATAAATTGATAAGCTTTAAATATAAGTATGTTGAAGATGCAGATTTTTATGAAGAAAATCAGAGGGCATTCCAAGCTACTAGCAGCAATTCAAATGGTATCGAGGGTGTGTATCATAAATTATTTAGGACACCAGCTATTTTTATAACTACAATAGTATTTGTTATATTTATAGGTATGCTTAATATATGGATATTATTTGGTTTAATTATAAACTTAGCAGTAACTCTTTTGATAAATAAAGGTGTTCAAGAGTATACATATAAAAATAAAAAAGCTTTAGCACATTCTGAACGTAAAAGTGGATATTACTATAATACAACACACGATTTTTCTTTTGGTAAAGACATAAGAGTTTATAAGCTTAAAAATAGAATATTATATAATTATAGCAAGGAAATAGATGGATATGTTGAAGTACATAAAAAAATTAAGAATAAGGAATATGCTTTAGGGTTTATATCACTTTTTACATTGTTAACAAGTGATTTATTGACATATGGGATATTAATATACAAAACTATCAATGGAATGTCTATCGCAGATTTTTCAATGTATTTGACTGCTATTATTTCTTTATCACTAATGCTAAAGACATTAACAGAGGATTTGACTATAATATATGTAGAAGGTCAATACGTCAATGATTTCTATGATTTTATGGATGCTGATTATGGTGAAAAAGGTGGCGAGCTTAAGGCTATAACGGAAGACACCTTAGAAATAGAATTTAAAAATGTAAGCTTTAAATATCCAAAAACCGAAAGGTATATTTTAAATAATCTAAATTTAAAAATAAGTAAAGGTGAAAGATTAGCCATAGTAGGTGTAAACGGAGCAGGAAAAACAACCTTGGTAAAGCTAATAACTGGACTGTTTGACGTAACTGAGGGAGATATTTTAATTAACGGTATATCTATAAAAAAGTTTGATAAGAAAGCTCTTTATTCAATGTTTTCTGTAGTATTCCAAGAGGTAAATATAATCGCATATACAATAAGAGAAAATGTTGCTTGCTCATCTATAAATGTTGATGATGACAGAGTTTGGGAAGCTCTTGAAAGGGTAGGACTTAAAAATAAAGTACAGGGGTTTGAAAAGGGCTTAGATCAAATGATGCTAAAAGTTATTGAGGAGGATGGTACAGAATTTTCTGGTGGAGAGCAGCAAAAACTTGCAATTGCAAGAGCTTTATATAAAAATGCTAATATGGTAATAATGGATGAACCAACAGCTGCATTGGATGCCTTGGCAGAAGCTGAAATTTATCAAAATTTTAGTGAATTAATACAAGGCAAAACAGCAATTTATATTTCTCACAGACTTGCTAGCACCAAATTTTGTGACAAAATTGCATTGTTTGATAATGAAGGCTTGCGTGAATACGGCAATCATGAGGAGCTAATGGCACTTGGTGGCAAATATTATGAGATGTTCAGCATTCAAGGCAAATACTATAAGGAAGGAGCTGAAGCTAGCAATGAATAATTTTAAAAAATTAAAAATGTTTCTCAAACTATCTTGGGAAATTTCCCCAGCTTATATATTTCTTTTGGTGGGTAATACATTAGTCAGTAGTACCAGATTATTCTTAAACATTATACTTCCAAAGTTTTTGATAGATGAATTTGTTTTATTCTTTAAAATTCTTTCATTTAGAAGCTTTATTCCTTCAATTATAGATTTAGAATATTTAATAGAAAGCAATTTGCTAAATAGATTTATTTTGTTTGGAGGAACAATAATTTTATCTAATGTTATATTTGCCTTCTTAGAAAAGACGATAAAACGATTGTTAGATGTTAGAGCTATCTATGTTAGAGAAAAAATTAATCAAGCAATGGCTAAAAAGATTATGAGTGTCGATTTTTCTTATCTAGAAGATCCTTATTATTTGGATTTAAAAGAAAGGTCTGTGTTTTCTTTAAATGTCATGCAGGTTTTACAAAACCTTATAGATAGCATTGCTAAGGTTTTTAACAATATCGCCACAATTATAGGCTTGACAGTAATTTTATTTACATTGAGCTGGGTTTTGGTTGTATTTTCAATTGTTGCAGTTATATTGCAAAATCTTGCATATAGAAATTTCATGGAACATCAGCAAAAAATGTATAAGGAACTAATTCCTGTTAACAGAAAGTTAGGATATTATATAAATTTAGTTGGACAAGATACAATGCAAAAGGATATCAGACTATTTAATATGAATAAGATGCTGATAGATAGGGTAAGTGAATATAATATAGAAATACGCAATATGGATGTCAAGTTTTGCAATAAAAAAGGTAATTTTGAAGGTTTGACTGGTATAATTAATGATTTGCAAGCAGCAATTTCTTATGGATATGTAGGACTTAGAGTAATTAGTGATAGATTAGGTTCTAAAATAGGTTTTGGTTCATTTACGATGTATGTGGCAGCGGCTATTAATTTTACAAGGACAACAACAGAGCTAGGCAATAGTATAACTACTGTAGAGCGAATGCTTGATTATCTAGATCCATTTATGGAATTTATGTCATTGCCTGATGAGAGTGTTGAAGGCAAAACAAAGTTCTCAGGCGAAGTAGAAAGCATTAAATTTGAAAATGTATCTTTTAAATATCCAAAAAGCGATAAGTTTGTTCTTGAAGACATGAGCTTTGAAATTAATAAAAAAGAGAAAATTTCAATTGTTGGACTTAATGGTGCAGGAAAGACAACATTAGTTAAACTCATATGCAGGTTGTATCATCCGACAAATGGAAAGATATACATAAATGGTCATGATATATTTGAGTATGATTATGATAGCTACATGAATAGCATAGCAACAGTATTTCAAGACTTTAAGATATTTGCATTCAGTATAGACGAAAATATAAGCTGTAATTTTCAAAACTCAAATACTGAGAGGGTTATGGAATTAATAAAGGATGTCGGTCTAGAAGAAAAGATTAAAAATTTGCCAAAGGGAATTGCGTCAATGTTTGGCAAAGCCTATGATGAAGAGGGTGTTGATATGTCTGGCGGTGAGAAGCAAAAGATTGCAATAGCGAGGGCGTTATATAAAAATGCTTCACTTATCATACTTGACGAGCCAACAAGTGCCTTAGACCCATTAGCAGAAGCAGAAATATATGAAAATTTCAATAGTTTAGTAGGCGATAAAACAGCAATATACATTTCTCACAGGATGTCAAGCAGTGTTTTTTGCGACAAAATATTGATAATAGATGGCGGTAAGATAAAAGATTTTGATACTCATAAAAATCTGATGAAAAAGACAGATAGTTTGTATTATAAATTGTTTAATTCTCAGGCAGTTAATTATAGTGAATAATAAAAATAAAGGTGTTCAATTTTTAGGCAAATAAAAATATAGAGATGTTTTGATTGCTTTGTAGAAATAACAAGGCAATTGAAACGTCTCTTTGTTTTTTTATATTATTTTAATAGCATTTCTATAATCATTTTTGAAGCTGTTAAAAGAGATATTATAATAAATATAGGTTTTATGAATTTTGCTCCATTTTTGAGAGCAAACTGTGTACCAAACTTAGCGCCGATTATTGAAAATATAGCTACAGGTATACCATAAGCATATATAATTTTACCATTTATTGCATACACAATGAGAGCGACTATATTACTTGTAAAGTTCATAATTCTGGCATTACCTGATGCTTTCGTGAAATCAAAGCCATATATTGCTATAAGTCCAAAAATTAAAAATGTTCCAGTTCCTGGACCAAAAAATCCATCATAAAATCCAATAAATAGTGCTAGTATACATGTAAAAACAATATTTTTTGTTGTATAACCAGTAAAATTTTCCTCTACTCCAAGCTTTTTTGAAAAGTATGTATAAATTCCTATAAAAACAATCATTATGCTTATTATAGTTTTTAAAAAGCTTTCAGGTATACTTAGTGCTGTGCCTGCACCTGTCATAGCTCCAATTACTGTAAGGGGCAATGCGAATTTTAATATCTTAAAATCAGCCTTTTTGTTTTGTATAAACTTTATACTACTTGTAAAAGAAGCAGAGGTAGCAGAAAATTTATTAGTTCCATTAACCATAGTAGGAGGCAATCCAATAAGCATATAAGCAGGAACACTGATAAGTCCTCCACCTCCAGCAATAGAATCTACAAAGGCGGCTATAAACCCAGCAAAACACATAAAAATCAAAGATGGTACAGTCATATTATAAAATACATTCCTTTCTAAATACTGTTCTAAATTTAAAACCATAATAAAAATCTGAGTAAAAATACATAAATCAAAGATTTTTAATTAAATTTTTAGAGCTTTTATAATTAGTATTAATATCAAATAAAACTATGTTAGAATTTGATAAAAAAACATTTTATAAAACAACATACGAGCAATTTTACCATAATAAAACAATTGTTACAAGTAGAAATTTGAAGAAAGTTAGTTATTGAATTAAAGCAATTTTTAAAATATAAAATTCTAACATGTTACATTGAATTTAATATTATTATGTGCTATAATGTATCATGCAATAAGGACAACGTTATTAATATCAAGTACACCTTATTTAGCATTAAAATACATTTAAAAAGGAGAATAATATGAATTCTGTATGGTCTTTGGACAAACTTTACACAGGATACGATGATCCTAAGTTCATTGAAGATTTAAGCAAAGTTGATGGATCTATCAGTGAAATGAACAATTTTGTAAATAATTTAGAAAAAAATGAAGCATCAAATAATTTATTAAAAGCAATTGAGATACTTGAAGAACAAGAAAGGCTTTTTTCTAAGTTATTTTCTTTTGCCAGCTTGAAGCAATCAGTAAATACTAAGGATGCGGATAGTGCGTCTTATCTTGGTAGATTAAGTGACAAAGCAAGTAGTACTACAAAACCATTAACAATATTAAAAAAATACATAGCGAATATTAAAAACCTTGACGAAATAATTAATTCTAACTCACTTTTAAAAGAATATGAATATTTTCTAAAATTAATAGTTGAGGATAACAAGTATGTTTTAAACGATCAAGTAGAAGAAGTAATATCAAAATTTAATATAAGCGGTGGAAGTGCATGGTCAAAACTTCAGTCGTACTTAACATCTTCCGTTCAAGTAGATTATAATGGCGAAAAAACCAATTTATCTACAATCAGAAATCTTGCTTATGATGCTGACCCGATAGTAAGAAAGGGAGCATATGAGGCAGAGCTTGCTTGCTATGAAAAAATCAAAGATTCAGTAGCATTTTCTTTAAACAACATTAAATTACAGGTAATAAATGAGTGTAAATTAAGAGGATTTGAATCACCTCTTGCTCAAACTTTACATAATGCTCGTATGAAGCGTGAAACTTTAGATGCCTTAATAGAGGCAATGAAGGAATATTTACCTAAGTTCCACCAATATCTAAAGGTTAAGGGAGAAACGCTGGGCTATAAAAATGGTCTGCCATGGTATGACATGTTTGCGCCTATGGGCAATAACAACAAAAAATATACTATAGAAGATTCTAAAGATTATTTAATTAATTTGTTTAAAGGTTTTGCACCAGATCTTGCAGAAATGGTTAATCGTGCATATGATGAAGAATGGATTGATTTTTATCCAAGAGAAGGCAAGGTTGGCGGAGCATTTTGTGCTGGTATATACCCAATAAAGGAAAGTAGAATTTTAACTAATTTTGATGGGAATTTTGGTGATGTAGTAACAATGGCACATGAATTAGGTCACGCATATCACAACTTAAATGTAGTAGATAATAGAATTTTAAATACAGATTATTCAATGCCTGTAGCAGAGACAGCGTCAACATTTAATGAAAATATCATAATGAATGCTGCAATTTCTTCTGCAGAAAATGATGATATTAAACTTGCATTAGTTGAAAGCCAGTTGCAAGATGTGACTCAAATTATATGCGATATTTATTCAAGATATTTATTTGAAACTGCTGTGTTTGAAAATAGAAGTGATAGCTTTATGTTCTCCGATAATCTTTGTGAAATAATGCTAAATGCTCAAAAAGAAGCTTATGGTGATGGACTTGATAACAATATTCTTCACCCATACATGTGGGTATGTAAAAGCCATTACTATAGCTCAGGTACAAGTTTCTACAACTTCCCATATGCGTTTGGTGGATTGTTTGCAAGAGGATTATATGCTAAGTACCAAGAAGAAGGAGAAGCATTTGTCCCAAAATACAAAAAATTGCTTAAGGCTACAACAATTATGAGTGTAGAAGATGTAGCTAAAATTGCTGATATTGATTTAACTGATAAAAAATTCTGGAAAAAAGGTCTTGAGTCTTTTGCTAAGCAAATAGATATATTTGTAGAATTAGTTAATAAGAAGTAATAATTTAATATCTATGTAAGTTTTAAGGCATATACATTTTCAAAAATGTATATGCCTTTTTATTTATGATATAGCATTTTACAGTAACAGGTATCCCCCTTATTATTCTGTATCATATTTTACATCATAATGAAAATATTGTACGCTAAGTTTTATATGTCCTCAATTTCAATGACTTACCATTGAAACACAGACACTTTTACATTAAAATATTTAATAGCCGAATCTTCAAGAAATGAAGTACCGGGGATTTTATATCGGGGTGAAGCCATAAAAAGGGCGGGGTTCCTCAACCCTAATCCGTCAACTAACCCGGGAGGCAAAAGGAGGATTATATGAAATTTAAAAGTTTAAAGTCAATTTTATTGGCTACAGGTCTGATTGCAGGTATAACTTTATTTTCGAGTAATGCTTATGCGGCAACTTACACCACAGTCAGCGGTGACTCATTATTTAAAATAAGCAAGATATTCAACACATCAATAACAAGCCTAATGAGTGATAACAAGCTGACATCTACCAATCTAAATATTGGACAAAAGTTAAACGTTCCCGGTATTACTCATACGGTTAAAAAAGGAGAAAGCTTATATTTAATCTCTAAATCGTACAAAATCCCATTGGAAACATTAAGGCGTGCAAATAATATATATACAGATTATTTAGATATTGGCCAAAAATTAAATGTGCCTGCAAAGACTTCAACAGCGCCTGAGTTAGTGGATAATACATCATCTTACTCTGCAAGCGATTTGGACTTGCTTGCAAGATTAATAAATGCTGAGGCACAAGGTGAGCAATACAATGCCAAAGTCGCAGTTGGAGCTGTGGTATTAAACAGAGTAAAGAGCGGTTCATTTAAAAATACAATCAGCGGAGTAATATATGAGGTGATAGACGGTCATTATCAATTTACACCAGTGTTGAACGGATGGATTAATAAGCCAGCTAATGCTGATTCCATAAAAGCAGCAAAAGAAGCTTTAAGCGGCGTTGACCCTACAAATGGAGCCTTATTTTATTTTGATAAAACTGCAACTAATAAGTGGCTTTTATCAAGACCAGTTTCAATAAGAATAGACAACATGATATTTACATATTAGATTTATACATCTAGGGGCTGTGCATTTTGCTACAGCCTCTTTGTGCTAATTGAACAGTTTTAATCAAATTTTTAATATGTAATGAACTATTATTTGAAAAATGTCCTAATGTAGTTCTATGATTTTGATTAAAACTTTTGTTATGAATATCAGTAAGAGCTCCATTAAAATCATTATTGATATTCATAACAAAATTACCTATATGCTTAATTACTGTTTAAGGATAATATTCTTTTATCTTTTATCTTTAAACTAAAAATTATATTGTCTATTTCCTTGATGTATAGTATTATGTTCATAGGTAAATAATTCCTTTTAAGATTTTATCGACAAATAAATTTTAACATATTAGTTGTTATTTGTACTTTATTTTTATAAAATTCTAAATCGGAATATTTTTACATAAAATTTGATCATTATGAGTTATAAAACGAAATTATATATTGCGAAGGAGATATTCAGATGAATAGAGTAGAAAAACTAAGAGAATATGTTGATGAAGTTCTTCTTAATAAAAATAATGACAGAGACAGAAGAATGGCATATGTCCATTTGTACGGCGTAGCACAAGCATGTGCTTTAATCGCAAAAAAGAGAGGTGTTAACATTGAATTAGCTATTATAGCAGGGATGCTTCATGATTTGTACACTTACAAGAGAAAAGATGAGGTGCGACATCTTGGAATGGATGCTATTCAAGAAGTAATAAAAAACCACAGATTAGAAGGTCCAATTTATCTGCGTGAAGTATTAAGCAACCTACAATTGACAACGGACGATGAAACTAACCTCATATGTACCGCCATTCAAGGGGGTTACGACGGAAATGACGAAAAAATTTCCGAGATGGAAAAAGTCATAAACGATGCCAATATTATGCAGTTCTATTTATATAATCCTGTCAGTCCAGAAATGAAACTTGATGAAAAAAGGGTCGGTAATTTGCTATCCGAATTTGGACTAACCATCTGAAAATAGGCATGTGTTTAATATAAATGTTTATAATAAGAAAACATCTCATGTAGCACACAATGTTATAATTGTATGCTACATGAAATTCTAAGAGCATATTTATTTACTCGTTTTTAGATTTTTTAGCAAAAACTCTACAAGCTCATCAACATTTACTTTTTCTTGAGCCATTGAGTCACGGTGTCTGACTGTCACAGTATTGTTATTTAAAGTATCATCATCTATTGTAACAGCATATGGTGTACCAATTGCATCTCCACGTCTGTAGCGTCTACCAATATTTCCTGACTCATCATAAGATGTCATCATATGTTTGGACAACTCTTCGTAAATGCTCTGTGCCTTATCTGAATGTTTCTTCTTGTGTAATGGCAAAACATTGACTTTTATAGGTGCTAAGGACTCTTTTATTCTCAATACCTGTCTTGTTTCTCCATCTTCTAATTCTTCTTCCTCAAGACATTCATAAAGTACAGCTAATACCAATCTGCCTAAACCATAAGTGGACTCAATAACATAGGGTATAAACTTCTCATTTGTTTCAGTATCGAGGTATTCAAGAGATTTTCCTGAAAATTCTTGATGTTTTGATAAATCATAATCTGTTCTGTTGTGAGTACCATTTATTTCTCCCCATCCAAACGGGAATAAATATTCAATGTCACATGCTGATTTAGCATAAAAGGCTAATTTTTCATGATCGTGAAAACGCATACGCTCTGATGAAAGACCAACAAATTTGAAAAATTCCAAACCATACTGCTTGAAGTATTCATATAGCTCCTCGTCATCGACTTTTTTACAAAATGTTTGATATTCCATCTGTTCAAATTCTATAGTTCTGAATATAAAATTTTTAGGGGTTATTTCATTTCTAAAGGCTTTTCCAATCTGTCCAATGCTAAAAGGCAATTTTGTTCTCATTGTTCTTAAAACATTTAAAAAATTTACATATTCTCCTTGTGCATTTTCTGGTCTCAGATAAACTTTGTTTGATGAATCATCTGTTACTCCTCTTTTTGTTTCAAACATAAGATTAAACTGTCTTATATCTGTAAAGTTTGACTTTCCGCATTTAGGGCAGGGTACCTTATGTTTTTTAATATATTCAAGCATTTCTTCATGAGTCATTGCGTCTGCATTAGAATATTCGTCAAAATCATTAATTAAATTATCTGCTCTATGTCTTGTCTTACATTCTTTACAATCAAGCAAAGGATCAGAAAATCCGTCCAAATGACCGCTAGCTTTCCATACTGTTGAATTCATGAGTATAGCAGAATCTAGTTCATAGCTATTTTTTCTTTTTTGAATAAAAAAATATCTCCATGCGTCTATTATATTATTTTTTAGTCTTGTGCCTAATGGACCATAATCCCATGTGTTTGCCAAACCTCCATATATTTCGCTTCCTTGAAATATAAATCCATACCTGTTGCAATAAGCTATTAGTTCATCCATTGTTATACTTTTGCACTTGTTTTTATTACCATTCATGTGTTTATTGTTTGTTTTTTCATCACTCATACTTTCTTCTAATTTTAAATTTTCCATAATAAAATCCTCCTAATTTTAGCTATAAATAAAAAAGCCCTAAGCTACTATTGCTTAGGGCGAAAAAATTTACTTGTGTGACAGTTCCCGCGGTACCACCTAAATTCAGAATTACTTCTGCACTCTGCCAGCACTCGAAATTCTTCTTTATGCTGCTTTCTTTTTAACGGTAGAAACTCCGCTTAAATCTACTCAGAATTATCTTTTCAATCTAAAAAGCTCAAAGACGCCTTCTATATTATTTTCATAAAGACTTTCACCAAACATCTTCTCTCTAAAAATTAAATAATACATACTATTTCTTATCATTGCCCAAATATTAATTTTACATAGTATATCTTACAAATAAAATTGTGTCAAGAAATATTTTTTATTATATCATATAAAAAGTAGCATTTAATGTTGTGATTTTACAACAAATTGTTTACATATTTTATTTTTTACATTATACTATTATAATAAAGAAAAATCTAACTTTAATACATCTATAATACCTCTAAGAATATTGAAAGTAAAAAGCTTTATATCTTTTATATGTGTTTCTATCTTTTGTATTAGAATAGTAGAGGTATTTAATGAAAATATAAATCTAAAAAAATTAAATGAGAGGATAATTTGGGATGGAAAATAATACAAAACCTAAAAAATATTTTCCCGGTATGAGAAATATAAAAACAGCTGTATCTATACTTATAGACCTGACTATATTTGAGCTTTTGGGCTTTGGTAATCCTTTTTATGCTTGTATTGCTTCTGTTGTATGTATGCAGCCGACTGTTGATGAAACTGTAAAGGCAGGGAAAAGCAGACTCATAGGTACTTGCATCGCTGCTGTTATTGGGCTTGGAGTATTTTATCTTGGCGAGTCTTTTTCAAATCCTAAGATATATATTTTTTTGATTCCGATTGGAGCGATAATTTTAATACACGCATGTGTAATGTTAAAGGTTTCCTCCTCGGCTTCAATTGCCTGTGTTATATTTATAAGCATATTAACAAGTCACAGAACAACTGGCGATAATAATATATATCCGTTTACAAGATTAATAGAGACATTTGTAGGTGTAGTAGTTGCAACTATTGTAAATAAGTATTTATCAGTAGATTTTTTGAAAAAATTTAAAAAAGATAAAGGAGATTTAAAATAAGATGATAATTCATTGTATGACAGAAGAACTTTGGAATATAAGAAAAAACGATAAAGAATGGGGAGATGAAGAGATAGAGGTGGAAGGATTTATACATTGTTCTACCGTTGAATATTTTTGGAGAGTAGCAGAGAGTCATTTTAATAACTTAATAAGGCCATTAGTATTGTTATGTATAGATGAAAGCAAGCTTAAATCAGAAGTCCGTTATGAAGACGGTGATAATTGCGGAAGATACTATCCACATATTTATGGCTTAGTAAATAATGATGCAGTTATAAAAGTACTGCCATTTTTAAAAGATGAAGAAGGAAACTATATTAAAAACGAAGAATTTAAAGATATTGATAATAAATAATGACTGGATTTAAGAATTTGGTCAGAAGATGATTTACAACAAAGAAAAATTAATAGATTTTGTTTTAGAAATTATCTATTATGCAAAACAAACTAATTGGAGGAAAATTTTTAATGATTTTTGACGTTTTACAGATTTTAGGTGGATTAATTTTGTCCTTGGGTCAAATACCTCAAATGATACAGATAGCAAGAACAAAATCCGCTAGGGACATAAATTTAAATACTTATTTAATGATATTTACAGGTTCTTTTTTAATGGAGATATATGCAATAAATCTTGTAGTTCATGGTACGGGGTGGGCATATCTTCTAACTAATACCCTTTCTTTACTTGCTACAGGCATAACAATCACATTGATTGTAAAATATGGGAAGAAAAAATAAACCTGACTTTTAAAAAGCACATATGACTAATAATAAATATTTTCCCCTTATAGTAGACAGTTAAAATATTAAAACTGAATACCATAAGGGGAGCATATCATTAGTCATATGTGCTTGTTTTTTATTATATTTCTTCCTCATAAAACTTCTTAAAATCCATTATTGTTAAGTCGCTTTCTAAATATCTTGCGAAAGTATAAAGTACATCAGATAAGCGATTGACAAATTTTATCAATAAATCACTTACTTTTTCTTGTCTTTTAAGGCTTAATATTCGTCTTTCAGCTCTTCTGCATACAGTTCTTGATACATGAAGGGCAGCCGAAGCGGTTGAAGAACCAGGAACTATAAATGAATCTGCACCGCTTATTTTAGGCAGATATTCATCAATAATCTTTTCTAATCCAATTATATCTGATTCTTTTATATTATAAGTAAATTTGTCTTTTTCCACAGTAGCAAGCTCTCCTGCTACAAAAAACAATCTTTTTTGTATATTAAATAACTTTTCCTTTATATATTTATCATCCACAAACTTAACGGCAAAGCCTATATTAGAATTAAGCTCATCTACTGTTCCGTATGCTTCAACTCTCAATGAATCCTTATCAACTCTTGTTCCGTCATAAAGCGAAGTCTGACCTTTATCACCTGTCTTAGTGTAAATTATCATAATTACCTCCAAGGTATTTATTGGTTCACTTTTGTTTCTTATTATATAGTAAACCTTTATATATTATTACCCTTATTTATATGAAATTAATCAAAAAGTTTTTACTCAATAATCTTCATGCTTGAATTTTTAAGTCTGCAATACTGTATGCCGTCGTCTTCATCTATATATGATTCAAATATGCCTACAACCTCGACTTCTGTTCCTTCTGCTGGATATTCGTCAGGGAATACATGGCTTCCGTCATCCCAAACAAATTCTATGCCTTGTGTACAGCAAGCAGTTGCATCAGAAATTATAACGTAATGGTAATTCTTTTGTACTTCCTCATTAGTTGCTACATAATAAGCGCCTCCCATTTTAACTTTTTTTCCGATATAATTTTCAGGGTAAGTTACAAGCTGAAATACTGTAGCATAAACCATTTCGCTACTCATAGTTGTTAAGTCATAGTCAATACTTTCATCAGTAGGATTTTTTTTATCTGAATTATCTGTATTTGAGTTATTATTATTTTGATTATTATTATCTAAGTTAGAATCTTTATTTTCAGAGTCTTTGTTTAAATCATCCGATTTATTTGTATTCGAATTATTGTCTGCACTTTTAACTTGTTCGTCTAAAACCTTATTGATACTTGTTTGGGTATTCGGCAATTTATTTTTGTTATTTGATTCAGAGCAAGCACTTAAAGAAAGCAATGCTATTCCTATAATAATTAATTTACATATATTTTTGGTAATCATTTTAATTAATTCTCCTTTTATTATATATTTTAAATTATACAATAAACTAAATATTTAAATATTAAATTTATATTTATTAACTTATAGTTAAATCTTTAATAATTTTCCTATTATATAGCTTACAATGAAAACTATGATATTTGCAGCAACAATAGTTGAGCCTACAGGTGTTGAAAACAATATAGATATCAGCAGTCCAAACACAGCACATAATACAGAAATTATAGCTGAAAGGATGACTACTCCTTTAAAATTTTGAATTACTCTCATAGATGATAGAGCAGGGAATATAATCAAGGCTGATATTAAAAGTGAGCCAACCAAATTCATTGCAAGCACGATTATAACTGCTGTAATTACTGCAATAAGAAGATTGTATCTATCAGCTTTTATGCCGCTTGCTTTTGCGAAGCTTTCATCAAAAGTAACTGCGAATATTTTATTATAAAACAAACAAAACAAAATTACTACAATAACAGACATTATAACAGATAATATAACTTCATTTTTTGTCAAGGTCAATATAGATGTAGAGCCGAAAAGTGTTACACATACATCTCCTGAAAGGTTTGAAGAGCCTGAGAATAAATTTAATAATAAATATCCTATAGCAAGAGAGCCTACTGATAGCATTGCAATTAAGGCATCACCCTTTATCTTAGTATTTTGACCTGTTTTTAGAAGAAAGATGGCAGTAACTATTGTTACGGGCATAACAAATATCATATCATTATTTATTTTGAGGATAGATGCTATTGCTATTGCTCCAAACGCAATATGAGATAAGCCATCACCTATAAATGAAAATCGTTTTAGTACAAGTGTAACGCCAAATAGAGAGGAGCATAGTGCAATCAGAACTCCCACAATTAGGGCATATTGTACAAAGGGGTATTGGAAATAGAATATTAGCTTAGTTATCATATCATTCATTGGAAGAACCTCCTATGTTAAAGAATATCTTTGAAAGATCGCTTTTAAGATAATCATCTTTTTTACCAAAGAAAGTTCTATGCTTACTCATATGTAAAATATGACTAGCGTATTTTATACTTGTTTTAATGTCATGAGATACCATAATGACTGTTATGCCATCTGTATTTAATTTATGTACAATATCATAAAAGTCAGTAGTAGCCTTAGGATCAAGACCAGCTGTAGGCTCATCTAATAAAATAAGCTTTGTAGTTGCACAAAGGGCTCTTGCAAGCAGAACTCTTTGCTGTTGACCGCCTGAAAGATTTCTATAACATTTTTTCCTTAGCTCCCATATGTCCATTTTTTTAATATTTTCTTCTGCTAAAGCTTTTTCTTCTTTGCTATAAAATGGACGATTACCACATTTAGATAGAGTTCCTGAGAGAACAACCTCCCATACAGAAGCAGGAAAATCCTTTTGAACTTCTGTTTGCTGCGGAAGATAGCCTATTTCAAATTGATTATAATTTTCTCCTGTAGTTATTTTTCCACTAATAGGCTTCATTAAATTTAGTAAGGTTTTTATCAAAGTGCTTTTTCCTGCACCATTTTCTCCAATTATACAAAGATAGTCACCACTATTAACTTCAAAATTAAGATGCTCAATTATTGTTTTTCCATCATAGCCTAAGGTTAAATCATTACATATAAAAAGTGTTTCTTTAGTATTAGTCATACTGACCTCCATGTTATTGATGACAATATATGATTGCAAATCTAAAGTTTTATAGCTACAATCATATAATTGTCAAACAATAGTTTTTACTTAATTTTTAATTTAGTGCTTCTTTTAGCACTTCAAGATTATTTTTCATAGCAGAAAGATAGGTGTAGCCATCTTGTATTTTCTTTTCAGTAACAGACTGTAAGGAGTCCATAACTAAGATTTTTTGATTTTTAGCAGAAGTATTACTGATTATAGTATCAGCAAGCTTGTTATTAGAATTTTCAATAATTAATACTGATAAAAGCTTTAATTCTTCAGCTTTCTTTGAAAGGAAAGCTATTGTTTCAAAGCTTGCCTCTGTTTCAGCACTGCATCCTACAAATGCAGCGTGATAGCTTAATCCATAATCATCTACCATATATCTGAAAGGAAATCTGTCAGCAAATAAAACTGTTTTTATTTTCGCTGAATCTACAACTTTTTGATATTCCTTATCTAATTCAGATAGTTTTTTTGTGTATTCATTATAATTTTTTGTATAAACTTCTGAATTTTTACTGTCTATTTCTTCAATCGTATTTTTAATTTCCTTAACAATCACTTGTGCGTTTTTAAGAGATAACCATACATGCTCGTCATATCCATCAAAATGATGCTCATTTTCACCATGTTCATCGCCTTCATCTTCATCATGCTCGTGTTCGTCACTTTCCATACCTTCAATAATTTCTTCTTTTTTCACAGAATCGCCTAAAACTTCAAGAAGATTTATCGCTTTTATTTCTTTATTTATTGCTTCTTTTATAGCTGAATCAACCCACTCATCAGATTCACCACCAACATAAATAAATAAATCACAATTAGAAATTTTGGCTATATCTTCGGCACTTGGCTGATAGCTATGTAAATCTGTACCCTTGCTTGTTAAGAGTGTAATCTGATAATCATTTATCTTTTCACCAACAATTTCTCTAACCCAATCATATTGTGGAAATGTTGTACAAACTATATTTATTTTTTTATTTTTTCCTGATAGGTCATTGTTATTACTGCAAGCAGAGAAAAGTAACACAGTTATTAATAAAACTGTAAAAATATAAAATAATCTATTTTTTTTCATTAAAATGTCCTCCAAAATTTTAAAATATATATACAAATAACACTAACATAAGCATTGTCAGTGTTTGATAAAAACATTATTCAGTTAATTTAGTAGTTCTACTTTCAATGAAATAAGAGTTTTTTTGATAGCAAAAGATGTTTCTACTATTATATAGAAAAGCTGTGAGAGTACACAAAGAATAACCACTGAAAATGGCACAAAAATGAATAGTTTAAAGTTTATGAAATATTTTATAATAACTTCTATTTGCAAGCATATAGAGCATTCTTCTCCTGTGCATGCGTGATTAATGTTATCTATGATAAAATTATAAGAAAGTAATGAAACAGCTAATAAAATAATTAAAACTATTATCGCTAATATTCTATTATTTCTTGACATTATACACACCTAATTTCTTTACAAAACTTTGTTTGATTATATAGCGATATAGCTCTTTTGTCAAGTGTTTATATTCTCAAATAATATTAATTCTCATTGATTTTTAGCAGTATTTTAATAAAAAAATAAATGAAATTTCTCAAAGTAAAAATACTGTTTGAAATTTTCATTTACATATGCTATTATTTTCTTGCAAATGCTAGTAGAGAGGGTGTTAATTATATGATAAAAATAGATTGTTTAGGTGAAATATGTCCGGTACCCGTAATAAAATTAAAGGAAGTTATTGATTCCATAAAAAACGGAGAAGAATATATGATTGTTACAGACCATAGCTGTACTGTACCAAATATCAAAGATTTTTGCAATGCACATAATTTGAAGTATAAAGTAGAAGAAGTTATAAATGGAGTTTGGGAAATTGTGATTAGCTCTAGCAAATAGTTTCCTTTAATATCGTTTCAATATATTTGATAAGCTTTGATAAGCTGCAATTTTCACTATTTTTATTTTTTATAGAATAATATTCATTTATGAAATCTGCACATGGGTATTCAACGATGCGTATTTGCTTATTATAAATTTCTTTTTTTATTGCCATATATGGTAAAAATGCCAGTCCAAAGCCATTAATTACTGATAATTTAATAGATTCAGTCGATTCTAAGGTATAAGGGATATATAATCTATTAATAGATATACCAATTTTTTTTAGCATATTATCTAGTATTTTCCTTGATTTATGGGCTTCATTGAGCATAAGAAGAGGATAGTTATATAGCTCTTGACACTCTAATTTTGATGGGACATTTATTTTTTCTCCAGCAACCAAAAAAACTCTATCAGATATTACTTTTTTAGAAGATAAATTTTTACTGCTAGGTTTTCCTATGATAATAGCCATATCTGCTTGTCCTTTTGACATTTTTTCATCAATTGTATTGCTTGACATAACTTCTACTTGAAGCGAATATTCGGGATAGTTATTTTTAAGATGATAGAATGTGCAGGGCAAAGCATATGAGTAAGCGCAAGGAGAAGCTAGGATTTTTATAGTCTTGTGCTGGTTTTTTGCATTGACTATATCATTAGACATCCTATCAAAAGATGATAATATTTCCAGAGCATAATTATAAAGAATTATACCAATGTCAGTTGGTATAACACCGTTATAGCTTCGTTCAAGGAGATTTGCACCAAATTCTTGTTCCATTACACGCAGCTGCTGGCTCAAAGCTGATTGACTTATATTCATCTGTTCTGAAGCTTTTGATATACTTCTAGTTTCTACTATTTTAATAAACGTTTTGAAATTATTAATATTCATATATCTCTCCTGTTTCTTTATAATTATTGATAATTTAAACAAATGATAAAAGTAAGTTTACATTATATTTATAAATTTAAAAACATAAGTAGTTTTAATAGCTTGCTATTATTATAACAAATAATTTTAAATCTTGCTATATAAATTTTAAGTAGGGTATAAGTTTTTCTTATACCATATAAAAATATTGATTAACTAAAAAATTTTCTATATGATATAATTTTAATATAAAGCTTGTTACATATTTAACAATTGCTTTGAGGAAAGAGGTATAGCTTGGCGTAAATAAATATGATAAATTTTTAACTTTTTACAGCCGGCTAAAATTGAAAGGAGGACTATCATGTCAGAAATTAAAACAAGTTCGGAAAGAGTGCGTAAATCAAAAAAATCCAAAACAAGTCAGATTCCATATGCAATTTTAGTTACAGTACTGATTATTGCTTTTGGATTTTATTTAGCGCAAAAGGGTAGTAAATTGCCTATATTTTGGGGATTTGGTATTGCTTTTGGTTACATTTTACAGCGTTCTCGTTTTTGCTTTACAGCAGCATTTAGAGACCCATGTATAACAGGAAGCACATCTATCACAAGAGCGGTGCTTGTAGCTATAGCTGTTGCAAGTGTTGGCTTTTGGGCAATAAAGTATTCAAGCGTTATGGCAAATCCAGAGTCAAATATGGCTATGAGCAGTGTAACACCAATAGGAATACCATTGATTATTGGAGCTGTAATGTTTGGTATAGGAATGGTAATTGCGGGGGGTTGTGCTTCTGGAACTCTAATGCGTGTTGGTGAAGGGTTTACAATGCAAATGCTATCATTAGTGTTCTTTGTAATAGGTTCGGTTTTGGGTGCACACAACATGAATTTCTGGGGTAAATTAAATACAAATGCTCCAAAGATTTTTTTACCTAATGTTTTTGGTTGGTTCGGTGCTATAGTTGTGCAAGCGCTAATCATCATATTATTGTACATAGCTGCTGTTAAGTGGCAAGAAAAGAAAATGGGAAAATCAGAATTAAGTTCATAATATAAGGAGATTAAAAAAATGGCAGAATTTACATTAGATTGTTTAGGAGAGGCTTGTCCTATTCCATTAATGAAAACAGAGAAAAAAATGAATCAAATGGCAGTTGGAGATGTATTGATTATATCAATTGATCATAGCTGTGCTATGAAGAACATACCTGAGTGGGCTAGAACACAGGGACATAATGTTGAAATAGAAGAGATAGATGACGGTGAATGGGAAATTATCGTTGAAAAAACAAAATAACACTTCAAAGGAGGGTGAATTGATTTGAAACAATTTTTCATTAAGCTGGGGGAGAACCCAATTTATAAGAAATTATTAAAGGAACCTCTAACATATGTAGCTGGAGCTGTACTACTAGCAGTTTTTCAAATTGCTCATATAATATTGCTCGGTGGCGGATGGGGAGTAACTGGAACTTTCGTTAACTGGGGAGCTTGGGTAATGAAAGCTTTTGGAGCTAATTTTGAAGGATGGAGTTATTTTGCATCAGAAGCTTCACAAAAAACTCTCAATGGAGGATTTCTAGTAGATGGAGGGTCTATTCGTAATCTTGGTATCATAATTGGAGCGTTGCTTGCGGTTTTATTTGCATCACAGTTTAAATTCAAAAAGATTAAATCTTTTAAACAAGTAGTAGCGGCAGTTCTTGGTGGATTACTAATGGGATACGGTGCAAGACTGGCAGGTGGCTGTAATATAGGAGCTTTATTTACAGGAATTTCAGCTTTTTCATTATCTGGCTGGGTATTTGCGGCTTTCTTACTCGTAGGAGCTTTCTTTGGAAGTAAATTATTAGCAAAATATTTTATGTAATATAGTTTGGGGTAATCAGGCATGGTTGCCCCTATTAAATATAAATTTAGAAAGGACATAGTATAATGGTTAAAAAAACAGAATCATATGATGTTGTAATCATTGGTGGTGGTTCAGCAGGTTTAACAGCCGGTATATATTGTGGCAGAGCAAGACTTAAAACATTAATCATAGAAAAAACATTAGTAGGAGGGCTTGCAACGTATACTAATGAAATAGAAAATTATCCGGGATTTCCAGATGGTGCGACAGGACTTGGATTGATGGATTTATTTCACAAACAGGCAAAGAAATTTGGAGTTGACTTTAAATTAACAGATGTAAAATCTGTATCTTTAGTTGGAGATATTAAACAAGTAGAAACATTTAGAAATATTTATAACGCTAAAGTTGTAATTGTTGCAAGTGGAGGAAAGCCTCGTTTAACCGGTGCTAAAAATGAAGATTTATATCTTTATGATAAAGGAATTTCATTCTGTGCAACTTGCGATGCAGCTTCAAATACTGGAAAAACTGTTATGGTAATCGGAAGCGGGGACGCTGCAATTGAAGAAGGAATGTTTTTGACAAAATTTGCAAGTAAGGTAATTGTGTCTGTAATGCACGATACTGGAAAAATGGATTGTAACGAAATAGCAAAGGCACAAGCTCTTGCAAATCCTAAAATGGAATTTGTTTGGAATACAGTTGTAGACAGTTTTGAAGGAAACGAAAGACTAAATAAAGTTGTGCTAAAAAATATAAAGACAGAGGAAAAAATACCTGTTGAAGTAGATAGTTGTTTCTTATTTATAGGTTACTTACCAAATACAGAATTGTTCCAAGATGTATTGGACATGAATAGAGGGAAATATTTAATAACAAACGAACGCATGGAAACAAACGTACCCGGAGTATTTGCAGCAGGGGATGTTCGTGATAAATACTTAAAGCAGGTAGCAACAGCAGTTGGTGACGGTGCTATCGCAGGATATGGCGCAGAAAAATATATCGCTGAAAGTGAAACATTTGAACAGCAAATAATGAATGAGGGTAAACCATCCTTAGTTTACATATATAACGCAATTGATGCACATTCAAGAGAATTGCTTCCAATTTTTAAGGAATTTGAGCAAAAAAATCCTGAAATCAGAGTATCCTGTATAGATACTTACAAATCAGACGGTATAGCAAAGAGGTTAAATATTGAATCTTCACCATGTGTAGTGTGGATAAAGGATTGTAAGATTGTAGAAGAGTTTAGCGGAGAAATAAACGCAGAACGTATAAATGGTATTTGCAAATAAAAGTGCAAAAGTACAGGTTTCTTGTATAACACAGATGTTTTTAAAGTTTTTTAAAGCACGATTAAGGGTAAAAATTAATAAACCCTTTATCGTGCTTGCTTTTAGTTAAAAATAAAAATTTTATTCAATAAAGTCACTAAATATTCTTATAAAGCTTTCACCTTGTACACCATCGTAATAGTCTGTAGGTACATCAATTAATTTAAGCTTTATATCTTCCTTTTCTAACGCTTGGAGTAGCTCTTCCATAAATATACCTTTTTCACCATTGATACTGCATGTCGGACTTTCGTTTATTCCTACAATTCCAATAATTTCATATCCATTATTGATATATTCCTTTACAATATTTACAGCATCCTTGGAAATATTTTTATTCAAGCTACGAAAAGCTTCTGTTTCATATTGCTCCTTTGTCATAGAATCTCGTTTAAGACCTAAGTATCGGTATTCCGGACAAGGAAGCTGATGTATACCTATGCCTTTTTTCATAATTTCTGTCACAATATCCACATACGCTCCCTTGGCTCTTGCTAAAGGATTTACAACCGTATTTTGGTTTAGTATACAGTGAGAAACTAAAACAATTTTATTACTTCTTTCCATTCTAGTTATTTCCTTGAGTGTATTTTGAAGGCATTTTGCTTATTATCAATGATACTATAGCACAGCTCGCTATTTTATCAATAATGTTGCTTGCTATTCTTGGAAGAAATGCAGCAGTAAAGATAGACTGTCCGGACTTAGTCAGCCATGTAAAAAAAACATCGTTAAAATCTCCGGTTATTCCTCCATAGACATATGTTGCTATCGGAGTTCCTATAAGAGGTGCAACTACTGCTAATATCAAGCCAGTTATTATTGATGTTACGATGTTGAATTTCCATTTTCTTGCTATAAGACCTACAATAAGACCTACTGCTATATTAACAAGCGCAAATGGTATACTTTTCGGATTTGTAATCACTCCTTGAATTACATTTGTAAGACCACCTACAGCTGCTCCGTACCACGGACCGAATAAAGCAGCGGAAAAAATTGTACCTACTGTATCTAAAAATAGAAGAGGTATATTCAGCAATCCAACCACCGTACCTAAAACAATATTAAGTGCAATTGCTAAAGCTGAGAAAATAAGTTTAAAATTAGAATTATTTCTGTTCATATGTACTCCTTTTTATTTATTAAAATATGGACAAGGATACCATTAACTTACAATTTAAGTCAATTCAATATTTTTTATACAAGATTTTTAGTCCATAAAAATATGTTATACAAATTAAATTTTTAGCTAATTTTATTATTTTGCATTTCTTTTCTAAAGCTGCTTGGTGTTGTTCCATAGATGTATCTAAATGCCTTTTGGAAGTGTCCATCTTCATGGTATCCAACTAAACGAGCCATATCAACAATTTTATTTTCATCTTGAAATAATAATTCAACTCTTATAGTTTGGGCTAGCCAAGCAGTGGACTTTTCGGTAGACAGTTTGGCTTTTTTTAATATATCTGAAATAAAATATTATAATCATCTAAAAAATAATAATGTTTAGTATATCTTATTTATAATAACAAGAATAATTATTAAGATTGGAAAGGGTTGGTTAAAATTAATTGATTTTTACTAACTCTTTTTTTGTTTTTGTTAATTTTTAAACTTAATATAAATTATATTTAAAAATTACTATTTTTTTGTTGACAAAGGTATTTTAGTGGTGTATACTAAAATTAAGTTAGCGAGGGCTAACTTAATTCGTTGAAAATGGTTAGCTAGTGCTAACAAATATAAATATATTATTACATATGAAAGAGAGGATATTAGTATGACTTTAAAGGATATTAACTGTGGAGATACTGTTAAGGTAAAAAAACTAATAGGAACAGGCGCAGTCAAAAGAAGAATTATGGATATGGGCATAACAGAGGGCGCTGAAATTTTTGTAAGAAAATTTGCTCCACTGGGTGATCCTATGGAAATAAAAGTGCGTGGATATGAGCTTGCATTGAGAAAGTCTGATGCGGCAATGATTGAGGTTGAGTAAATCTAATAATTCTAAAATTTTTATATTTTGCAGTTAGAATATGCTAATTAAACTTAAGGAAAAGGTGAATTAAAATGAGTATTAAAATCGCATTGGTTGGAAATCCAAACAGTGGAAAAACCACAATGTTTAACGCATTGACTGGTAGTTCTCAATTTGTTGGAAACTGGCCAGGAGTTACAGTAGAAAAGAAAACAGGAAAATTAAAAGGACATCATGATGTTGAAATCGTAGATTTACCAGGTATTTATTCTTTGTCACCATATAGCTTGGAAGAAGTAATTTCAAGAAATTATATAATAGACGAAAAACCAGATGCAATTATAAATATAGTTGATAGTACAAACTTAGAAAGAAATCTTTATCTTACAACTCAATTAGTAGAGCTTGGAACGCCTGTAGTTATGGCACTTAATATGGCAGATATGCTGCGTAAAAAGGGCGATATCATAGATATGGAAAAGCTTGGTGCTAAGTTTGGATGTGAGGTTATCGAAACATCAGCACTTAATGAAGAAGGCTGTGACAAGGCAGCAGATGTAGCGATAAAATTAGCTAAAAACAAATTAAATAAATTGATAAATGTCACTTTTTCAAATTATGTAGAAAAGGCATTAGCTTCAATTGATGAAGTTTTACCAAATGAGATTAAAAACAAAAGATGGTTTTCAATAAAATTATTTGAAAAAGACGAAAAGATAATTGAAAAGATAAATTTATCTAATGATAAAGTTGAAATTATAAGAAAAATTGTTGAAAAATGCGAATCTAATCTTGGAGAGGATTCTGAAAGTATAATAACATCTGAAAGATATAAAGCTATAGATAATATTAAAAAAGATATTTTTAAGAAGAAAAGTGATTCAAAAAATACTGTATCTGACAAAATAGATAATATTTTAACTAACAAATATTTAGGTTTGCCTATATTCGCGTTAATCATGTTTTTGGTTTATTACATTTCTATTTCTACTGTGGGTACTATGATGACGGATTGGGTTAATGATAGTTTGTTTGGAGATATTATACCTCCGTTTGTAGAGGGGCTTTTGGTAAAGGCTGGGACTGCACAGTGGTTGAATTCTCTTATATTAGAAGGAATTATAGGCGGAGTTGGATCTGTTCTTGGATTTTTACCTCAAATGCTTGTATTATTTACACTTTTAGCTATACTAGAGGCTTGTGGATACATGTCAAGAATAGCATTCATAATGGATAGAATTTTTAGTAAATTTGGCTTATCTGGAAAATCAATTATACCTATGCTGGTAGGCTCTGGTTGCAGTGTACCGGGAATAATGGCATCCAGAACTATTGAAAGTGAAAGCGATAGAAAAATTACTATAATAACAACAAGCTTTATACCTTGTTCTGCAAAGCTTCCAATTATAGCACTAATTGCAGGGGCATTGTTTAATAGCTCTCCATTTATAGCCCCAGCGGCATATTTTATAGGAGTTGCGGCAATTGTTATATCTGGAATTATACTTAAGAAAATGAGTGGATTTGCGGGAGACCAAACTCCATTTGTTATGGAATTGCCTCAATATCAATTACCTAGAGTAAAAGATGTTTTAAAGAGAACCCTTGATCAAGGAAAGCATTTCGTAGTAAAAGCTGGTACAATCATATTCTTAGCAAGCGGTCTTATATGGTTTTTAAAAACTTTTAGCTGGACTTTTGAAATGGTAGATACAAATGATTCAATTCTTGAGTCTATAGGAAGATTTATAGCTCCAATATTTATCCCTCTTGGATTTGGAAACTGGCAATCAGCAGTTGCCACAGTTTCAGGCTTGGTTGCTAAAGAGAATGTTTTGAGTACATTCGGAGTGTTGTTTAATGTTGCAGAGGAAGTTTCAGAAAATGGCTTAGAAATATGGACAAATATGCAACAAATATTTACACCTTTAGCTGCATTTTCGTTTTTAATATTCAATCTTATATGTGCGCCTTGCTTTGCGGCAGTGGGAGCTATTAAAAGAGAGATGGGAAGTGTAAAATGGACATTATTTGCAGTAGGATATCAAACATTATTTGCATATGCCTTAGCACTTATAGTTTACCAATTAGGTATGCTGTTTAGTGGTCATGGATTTGGTATAGGAACTGCGGTAGCTTTACTTGTATTAGCATCTTTATTGTATCTGTTATTTGTACCTTATAAAAAGGATTCAGAAGAAAAGGAAGCTTTAAAAACGAGTAGTGCAAAATAGTTAGTAAAATTTAGACATCATTATAATTTTATTGATTATAGGATGATTAATTAAAAATTGAAAGGAGCGTTAATTATGTCAACAATTATTGTAGCTGTAATAGTTTTCGGACTATTTATAGGAGTTATTGTAAGTATGATAAACAGAAAAAGAAAAACTGGTTCGATTAGCTCCTGTAGTGGATGCTCAGGATGTGCTAATTCACAAAATTGTCATAAATAGTAATAAAAATAAAGCAGGAGGAATATTATTTTCCTCCTGCTTTATTTACGTAATTCTTTATTCTATTAAATGTTTCATTACTAATTATATGTTCAATCCTACAAGCGTCAGTCGAAGCTATTTCATAATCTAGTCCTAATGAACTGATTAAAAATTCTGTAATAGCATTGTGTCTCTCATATATAGAGTTAGCTTTAATTTCACCATCTTTTGTCAGTAAAATTTGCCCATTTTTTTCAATGGTTATGAGATTTTCTTTTTTTAATATGCTCATAGCTCTACTAACACTTGCCTTCGAATAATTAAGCTCCTCTGCAACATCAATAGAACGCACAAAACCAGTTTTGTTATGCAAAATTAGAATAGTCTCCAAATAATTTTCACCAGATTCCTGTATCATGATTAGCCTCCTTCTTTTATATAAAATACATAAATGATTTTTTATAAGTTATGAGTAATTTTATCATATTAAAACAGTCACTTCAAGTAAAAATATAGTTATATATATAGTTTTATATAAAGAACAAATTATATTATCTATTATTTAATTCTGCATAATTAAGTATATCTCTGCAAAGATATATAATTAGCGAAGACGCTAATACATTCCATACAAATGTTGAGCCTAAAACTATTGCTAAATTTATATTTGAATATATGTTAAATGATAATATAAACCCTATGACAAATCCTGGAGCTGCGAGTAGAATAATTATCATAAAGTATAAAAACATTATTAATACTTTGCTTGTCAAAGAGCCTAGAATTCTTTGTACTAATATATTGCCTGACATAAGTAAAATTCCGAAGCCTATACGTGCTATGATGCAGAATACTATATCGTTTATTGGAGCTTTTACTATAAAACCGATAATAGTAAATAATAAAATAGCTTCAACTATTATTTTTAGAGTATTTTCTTTTAATACATTAATGAGCTTTTTAAAAGATGGTTCAGGTATCATGTATACATAAGGCAGCAATAATTCTTTTACCCATCTGCCAGTTGCTATACTAAAAATTTGCATATAAGTTGTCATGCCAAATATAGGTATCAAGCTTGATATAGAATCATCTAAGTTTCTAAATATAAAAGCGAAAAAAACCCCAATAGCGGTAAAAATTATTGATGTTTTATCCATAAGCAATACTCCAGAGCGTCTGTTTTCAAGCATATGCTTATAAAAAAATACATTTGTTCCAAAGCCTTTATTAATCCCTGTTTTACCAAGCTTAACATTCTTAGGTGTATCAGAAATTTTTCCTTCCTTTTTCGCTGTGATTGCTGAGTGTGAAACCTCTGTGGCTTGCAATACATCCTCATAAAAGTCAACATTGTATTTAACTATTAGAGTAGTAAATCCTATTATATAAATAATAATTGTCGCTAAGGCAACAGCAATTTGGATAAAATTATACGACATCATACCAACTGTAACAGCCTTTATCCATCCGACAACAGGTATAAAATATACCCATGTTGAATTAGCTGAGTTAATTATAGTTGTTATTTTATTGTTATCAGATGAAAGTAGAGCGTCCTTAGTTATCAATGCCACAACAATTAATGATAATGCAATGATACTTGATTTCAATATTTTTTTAAGCTTTTCATTGTTATTTGTAAATGAATATATAACCATAGATGTAAGCTGAGAGCAGAATATTGTAAAAGCAAAGCCTACAAGTATTGAAAATAGCCCATAAATTCCAACTCCATAGCGTCCATGAAGCCATGAGTATTGAAAAAACAGAAAAAATCCTATTAAAAAGGATTGACTCATTTGTCTTATTAAACCATAAAATAATATCTTTTTAGATGATATTGGTGTCAAGAATAAAAGGTTTATATCTGCCATGGAGAAAAAGCTTGCTCCTGAAGAAAATCCTGTCATTATATTCATTATGAATAGAATTGTAAATAGTGCAAAAACACCAGCGTATAGCTCCTGTATATTTCCGGATATAACTTTGTTTTGACTGTTTGTATTGCCAGCCCAAATTGTAAATACTAGCATTGCAATAAAAAATAATACCAAAATCAATTTAGCAGGATGCTTCTTTAATTCTTTTATTGAATTTTTTATGTTTGTAAAAACTAAATATACTAGCGCTTTCATTAATTTTTCCTCTCAGTGATTTCAAAGAATAATTGCTCTAAAGTTTTTTCATCCTCTGAGCTTGTTTTATTATATTTTGTTGCAGCGAATGAGCCATTCATCATTATATGAGCAACATCCCAATAATCTTCAACGCTGTCGATCATATGAGTGCTTATAAGAACAGAAGAACCTTGATTTTTAAGCTCTATAAACATATTTTTCAACTCTTTAATAGCGTGTGGATCAAGTCCTACCATAGGTTCGTCAAAGATCAAAACACGAGGTTTATGTAATATAGCGCAACAAATACTTACTTTTTGTTGCATTCCTTTTGATAACTCTTTGCCAAGCTTATCCTTTTTATCCATAAGCTCAAATTTTGTCAATAATTCTTCTGCATAAGGCTTCCAATCGCTTAGGCTATATGCCTTTGCTATGAATTCCAAATGCTCCCATACTGTCAGCAAATCATATACTGCCGGCATCTCTGGAACATATCCTAATATTTTTTTTGCATCTACAGATTTGTTATTAAATCCGCATATATCTATATTACCTTCAAATCTCAACAAACCAGCTATACATTTTATTATAGTTGATTTTCCGGCACCGTTTGGTCCAAGAAGCACTGCAATTTGTCCATCTTCAACACAAAAGCTGATTTTATCATTAGCAAGCACCTTGCCATATTTTTTCGTAACATTAAAAACGTTAAACACTTAATTTTCCTCCAAATCTTATTTTATGTTAAATCTATAACGATATTATATAGTGGCTGTTAATAAATAGCAAGAAATTATTATTAAATCTTTATTTTTTAAATATGGAAGCGATTGGCTAGTTTACTTTAAAAGTTTATTAAGAAATCACGTCATAAAAATATAAAAAAAGTATCACATATATATAAAATTATGTTATAATATATGTAGAATATTGTCCAACAGTTTGAAAGTCTTTTATAAAAAGACTTTGTAGCACAGATTATGCTATAATATTATATATCAGTACGAGAGAGGAATTAATACAAATGTGTGTGACTTTAGTTATTGGTGGAGCTAGAAGTGGAAAAAGTACCTTTGCAGAAAACAAAGCGAAGGAATATGGTGGAAATACTGTATATCTTGCAACAGCTGTTATAACAGATGAGGGAATGGCAGATAGGGTAAAAAAGCATAGAGAACAAAGACCAAAGGAATGGACAACTATAGAGAGATATAAAGATTTTACTAAGCTTGAAAATGATATAGATTTTATGAATTCAAATACTGTAATGATTGATTGTATAACAACCTTAATAGGTAACTTTATGTTTGACAGCGGTTTAGACTTTGATAATTGTAAGGTTGAAGATGTGAATATTTTGGAAGCTAAGATAAAAGAAGATGTTCTTAGTTTGATTTTATTATGTAATAGGCTAGATAAAAATTTGATTTTAGTATCAAATGAAGTTGGTTTAGGAATTGTTCCAGCATATTATATGGGAAATTATTTTAGAGATATAAGCGGCAGAATAAATGCAGGTATAGCATCTTTGTCTGATAATGTATATTTTGTTGTTGCTGGTATTCCAATGCAAATTAAAGGTAAATAGCTTAATGTAAAGGCGTGAATTTTAGCAGTATTACAATTTGTATAGAAGATTTTAAAGTATTTCTTTTTAAATAAGAAAGGATAGTTTTCTCAAATGTTTAAAGGATTTTTAATATTATTGTCATTTTTTACTAGAATTCCAATAGGTAGATTTGTGAAATATGATGAAGAAAAATTTGTCAAGGGATTAAAAATATATTGTCTTGTAGGTCTTGTTATAGGTGCTTTTTTAAGTCTGGGATATTTTATCGGCGATTTTTTGCAAATTTTTTATATAAAAGGATTGATAATCACAATTTTTTATATTATAATAACGGGTGGAATACATTTAGATGGTACTGCTGATACTTCTGATGGTTTATTTTCAGGCAGAACAGGCGATAAAGTGTTTGAAATCATGAGCGACTCTCGTATTGGAGCATTTGGAGTAATAAGTCTTATATTAACAATTATGTCTCAGGTTATACTGTTTTCACATATTGACTTATATACATTGATACTTGTGCCAGTTGTAGGTAGAACAAGTGTAGTTGTTGCGTGTTCAAATATGAATTATGCTAAAAAAAGTACGGGTATGGGTACTTTGTTTATCGAAACTATCAAAATTAATGAATTAGTTTTTAATACTGTGATTACTTTAATAATTTGTGTATTTATGCCAAATTACATAATGCAAATTATGTCAACTATTATAACATTTTTATGTGTATTGATAATAGGAAAGTGGATAAAAAACAAGATTTCTGGTATGACTGGGGATACTTGTGGATTTGTTGCTGAGATGTCACAGATAATATTTATGTTTGTGAGTTTAATTTTAAGTAAACTTATAGTTTAAGTTAGAAAGGAATGTATACTACAATGAAATTATATTTAGTAAGACACGGAGAATCAACTGGGAATTTGAGCCGCACTTTTTGCGGACATACTGATGTTGAGTTAACTCCAAATGGTGTTATCCAAGCACAAAATATGGCAAAGCTATTTGAAAATATAGATGTAGAAAAAATTTATTCAAGCCCTTTAAAAAGAGCGCATAATACAGCTAAAGAGATATCAAAAATAAAAAACATGGAAATTGAATTAAATGATTTGCTAAAGGAAAGAAATTTTGGAGACTTTGAGGGCTTGCCATGGGATCAAATTGAAAAAAGATATCCAGAAGAGGCTAAAAAGTCTATTGACCAGCGTGTGCGGTTTGAATATAAGAATGGTGAAACTTTTGAGGATGTACTTAAAAGAGTAGCTAAGTTTTTTGAAAATTATACCGATAATTCAATTGTTGTAGCACATGGAGCTTTAATTAGAATTATTTTATATTATTTAAAATTCATTAGTGATGAAAATATGTTTGAATTTCCAGTTAATAATTGTGATGTTATATTTGTAGATGGCGATAAAATAGGTTATTTGCAAAACCTAAATTCAGAGGCAGCATTATAAAATTACAAAAGTTTAGTTATAAGATCTTTAAGATTTTAAATATAAAAATTATTTTATAATATTCTATGAGAATAATGAATTTTAGATTTTTAAATCAACATTAATTTTCACGGAAAAAAATGGAGGAAGAAATGAATGTATTAGTAATTAACTGCGGTAGTTCATCATTGAAATACCAGTTAATCGACATGAAAAATGAACAAGTTTTAGCTAAAGGCTTAGCTGAGAGAATTGGAATTGAAGGTAGCCAAGTTAAACATGAAGCTACTGGAAAGGATAAAAAGATTTATTCAGAGCCATTAGCAACTCACAAAGAAGCTATCAATACTGTATTAAATGCTTTGGTTGATGCTGAATTTGGTGCAGTAAAATCTTTGAAAGAGATTGATGCTGTAGGTCATAGAGTTGTTCACGGTGGAGAAAAATTTGCTGGCTCAGTTGTTATAACTGATGAAGTTATAGCGGCAATGAATGAGTGTACAGATTTAGCACCTCTTCACAACCCACCAAACATAATAGGAATAAATGCTTGCAAGGAATTGTTGCCAAATGTACCAATGGTAGGAGTTTTTGACACAGCGTTCCATCAAACAATGCCAGAAGAAGCATATATTTATCCGCTTCCATATGAATTATATAAGGAATTAGGAGTTAGAAGATACGGTTTCCACGGAACTTCACACAAATTTGTTGCACAAAGAGTAGCTGAAATTTTAAATAAAGATATTAAGGATTTAAAAATCATTACTTGCCATTTAGGAAATGGTGCGAGTGTAACAGCTATAAAGAATGGAAAATCTGTTGATACAAGTATGGGATTAACTCCACTTGAAGGATTAGTAATGGGAACAAGATGTGGAGACATAGACCCAGCTATAGTTACTTTCTTAATGGAAAAGAAAAACTTAAGCAGCAAAGAAGTAAACAATTTAATGAACAAGGAATCAGGAGTTCTTGGAATTTCAGGAGTTAGCAGTGACTTTAGAGATATCGAGGCAGAAGCAGCAAAAGGAAATAAAAGAGCACAGCTTGCACTTGATAAATTCTACTATACAGTTAAAAAATACATCGGATCATATGCAGCGGCTATGGGTGGTGTAGACGTAGTAATTTTCACAGCAGGACTTGGAGAAAATTCAAAAGAAGCAAGATTAGAATCTTGCAGAGGTTTAGAATTCCTTGGAATTGAGATTGATGAAAATAAAAATAACATTCGTGGAAAAGAAGCTGAAATATCAAAGGAAAGCTCAAAAGTAAAAGTCTTTGCAATTCCAACGAATGAAGAATTAATGATTGCAAGAGATACAAAATCTTTAGTATAAAAAGTGAACTATGTTCACTCTATAGAAAAATCGTTCCGATTTTTCATAAAATTTATTCTTGACAAAACAATCATATTCTCATATAATTGATTAGGTAATTCTAAAAGACAGGGTAAAACCTAAAAGAAAGAAATGTGGGTTCAATGATAATTAATTTAAAAAAATTCCTTCTGTCAGACGATTTGGTTTACAATGTAAGTGACAGATTAACATTAAAAGATGAAAAGTTCTTAGAAGAAAATAAATTAAATAAAGAAATAGAATTTGACGGTAAGTTTTTTAAAGTGGAGAAAAGTTTATTGTTAGAAGCTAAGATTAATTATTTTTATTCTGAAAATTGCGCTAGATGCTTACAGGAATTTGAAAATAAGGTTACAACTAAATTTAATGCAATTATAGTGGATGAACTTGATGAAGATTATGAAACTGAGGATATGCAAATTTTGATAAAGGACAGCTCTATTGATTTGGAAGAGTCAATAAAGCAGCTTGTATATTTGTCAATGCCGATGAAAGCCTTGTGTAAAAGTAGCTGTAAGGGTATATGCTCAAAATGTGGCATTAATCTAAATACAGATAAATGTGAATGTAATGATTTCGTTATAGACCCACGATTAGAAAAATTAAAAACTTTGTTAAAGTAATTAAGGAGGTGTCACAATGGCAGTACCTAAAAGAAAAACTTCAAAAGCGAGAAGAGATAGAAGAAGAACAGCTAAGTGCAGAATGGATTTACCAGCATTAATGGAGTGTCCACAATGCCACGCAGCGAAGAGACCACACGCAGTATGCCGTGAATGCGGATACTACAATGGTAAAGAAGTATTAGCAGTAGAATAAAAAGTTTTTAACTTTTTGTTTTATGAAAATAAATGCTAAAGTACAATCAAAGTGCTTTAGCATTATTTTTTATTAAAATTCAAAAAAATTAATATTGCATTTGAAAATTAATTACGCTATACTAATAATTATCAAAATAAAATTTTTCATGAAAATATTTTATTTTGATAATTGAAAATAGTATTTTATGTAGTAGAAGATATAGGAAGGTGCCTTATGAAAATAATGGTAGATGCTATGGGTGGTGACAATGCTCCTGAGGCTGTTGTTAAAGGGTCTTTGCTTGCTAGAGATGAGTTTGGTGTAAGTATTGTATTGTCTGGTAAAGAAGATGTATTGAAAAAGTACATAGAAAATGAAACTAAGGATTACAGAAATATTGAAATTTTAAATGCAGAGGATGTAATAACAAATGATGATAAGCCTGTCTTGGCTATAAGAAGAAAAAAAGAATCTTCGCTTGTTAAAGCTCTTCATGCAGTAAAAAACAATGAGGCTGATGCCATAGTTTCAGCTGGAAATTCAGGGGCACTTCTAAGTGGTGCAACACTTATCATAGGTAGAATTGGAAAGCTTGAGAGACCAGCATTAGCTCCATTTATACCAACAGATAAAGGCTTTGCTTTACTTGTTGATGCAGGGGCAAATGCTGATTGTAAGCCAGAATATTTGGCAGACTTCGCTCTTATGGGAAGTATTTATAGTAGACATATTTTAAATATTGAAAATCCTAAGGTAGGTCTTTTAAATATTGGTGGAGAAGAAGGCAAAGGAAATCAGCTAACGATTGATACATATGGGCTTTTAAAAAATTCAAACTTAAATTTCATTGGAAATATTGAGAGCCGATATGTTTTAAGAGGGGATGCTGATGTCATTGTCGCAGATGGATTTGCTGGTAATATTTTATTGAAATCCATTGAAGGCACAGCGTCTTACATTATGGAGAACTTGAAGAAAGAATTGATGTCAAGCTTCAGAACAAAAATGGGCGCCTTGCTTGTAAAACCAGCTCTTCGCAATTTCAAAAAAAGATTGGATTATGGAGAAGTTGGAGGTGGCATGCTTTTAGGCGTTAATGCACCTGTTATAAAGGCTCATGGTAGCTCTAATAGCATAGCTATAAAAAATGCTATAAAACAAACAAAAAATATTTTAGACAGCAATGTGGTGAATTTAATCAGAGAAGCGTTGCAAGCTTAGCATTAAAACCACATTTATGAAACATATCAAGGAGGTGAATATAATGTTTGAGAAAATAAGAGAAATTATATGTGAAAAATTAGGTGTAAGTCCTTCAGAAGTTACTATGAAAACTTCACTTAAGGATGATTTAGATGCTGATTCACTAAGCTTATTTGAGCTTGTTATGGCATTTGAAGAAGAATTTAATTTAGAAATTGAAGATGAACAGGTAGAAAACATAGAGACTGTTGGAGATATAGTGACATATTTAGAAAATATAGTGGATAAATAGGAAAAGTTATTGGGCTTATTATGGTGTAAGTTGCAGAATAAACTACGCTAAAAAATATCACTATGTGGGGCTTAAATTTGAACACAGATTACAAAATAATTTCCTTAAAATCTAAGTAATCTGTGTTTAGCTTTTTTGAAAAATATTAAAACAAAAAAGGGATGTGTGATAGTGAATAAGGAGAATAGTAATTTTAGTGATTTAGAGTTTAGAATTGGTTACAAATTTAAGGATGTGAGATATTTAGAAAATGCTTTGACACATAGCTCATATTCAAACGAAAATAGGACATATAGAAGAATTAACAACGAAAGACTAGAATTCCTTGGAGACTCAATTTTGAGTATAGTTGTTAGTAAATATATATATAAGAAATATCCAAACTATCCAGAAGGTGATTTGTCAAAGCTAAGAGCTCAGGTAGTGTGCGAAGATATGCTAAACGAAATAGCTATAAAGCTTGATATCGGAGGGCATCTTATCCTTGGAAAGGGAGAGGAGTCAATGGGTGGAAGATTGAGAAAATCTATACTTGCAGATGCTGTCGAGGCGATAATTGCTGCAATTTACCTTGATGGAAGCCTAGAGGATGCGGATAAGTTTATACTTAGTAATTTAGAAAGCAGTATAAATAAATTGGTTCAAGGAAAGATTTTTTCAGACTTTAAGTCATATCTACAAGAGCATATTCAAGAAAAAGAGGTAAATCCGAAGCTTAAATATGTTATTGTAAACGAAGAAGGTCCGGATCATAATAAGATATTTTTTATTGATGTATATATAAATAAAGAAAAACTTGGCGGGGGATTTGGGAAAAGTAAAAAAAGTGCAGAGCAAAGTGCTGCTAAAAACGCTTTAATAAAGCTTGGTGTATTAAATGAATGATTCAAAAAAAATAATTCCTATATTTGTTCCCCACAGAGGATGCCCTAATGATTGTGTGTTTTGTAATCAAAAAAAGATTACAGGAAAAGCTAGCAATAATATTAATAAAAATTATGTTATTGATATTATTGAAAGTTATTCAAGAACACGTAATAAATACAGTGATTTAGCATACTTTGGCGGTAGTTTTACTGCTATTGATTTAAGCTTACAAATAGAGCTTTTAGAAATTGCTTACCATTACAAGAAAAAAGGATTTTTTGATAATATTAGAATTTCAACAAGACCAGATGCAATTAGTGATGAAATATTAGAAATCCAAAAGAAGTATGGTGTTACAACAATAGAGCTTGGTATACAAAGTATGGATGATGAAGTATTGAAAATATCTAATCGTGGTCACAGTATGCAGGATTCAATCAGATCTAGTAAAATGATAAAAGATTATGGATTTATACTTGGACACCAAATCATGCCAGGGCTACCAGGGAGCAATACAACAAAAGATATCGAGACTTGCAAGAAGTCAATAGAGCTAAAGCCTGATATTGCAAGAATTTACCCGACTTTAGTCATAAAAGAAACAGAACTTGAAAATATGTATAAAGAGAATAAATATAAGCCATTAAGCTTGGAAGATGCTGTATGGCTAAGTGCTATGCTTTATTCTTTGTATACAGTTAATAACATAAATGTTATTAGAATAGGACTTCAAAACACAGATACTATTAATGAAAATAACGATGTGCTTGCAGGTCCTTTTCATCCTGCTTTCAGACAGCTTGTAGAGGAAAGACTATATCTAAATTCTATCGCAGATAATTTAGAACTAAAGAAGCTCAAGGATGATATCACAATTAAAGCTAATAAAAATATTATGAGCTATGTAGTTGGACATGGAAAGAGAAATATTAATTTTATCAATAATGTAATTGGGTTGAAAAAAATTCATTTACAAGAAATTGAAGATAAAAATGTTGTAGAAATATACGATGGCTTAAAATTAATTGCTAAGATTAAGAAGGAAGATATGTATAAAGATTTTATAAAATATTTCTATTAAAAAATAATAAAGGAAAACTGATTATGTTTTTAAAAAAAATATATGTTCATGGATTCAAATCATTTGCAGATAAGACTGAAATAATTGTTGAAAAGGGAATGACAGCAATAGTTGGACCTAATGGGAGCGGTAAAAGCAATATATCTGATTCTATAAAATGGGTTTTGGGTGAACAAAGTCCAAAAACTCTAAGAGGCTCGAAGATGGAGGATATAATATTTGCAGGTACTCAAAAAAGGATGCCCCTTGGATATGCAGATGTAGAGCTTATTTTTGACAATCAAAATAGAAAACTTCCTATTGAATATAATGAAGTAAGCATAAAAAGAAGATTGTTTAGAACAGGTGAAAGTGAATATTCTATAAACAAGCAGCCATGCAGACTCAAGGATATAAAAGAGCTCTTCATGGATACTGGTATTGGAAAAGATGGATATTCTGTAATTGGACAAGGTAAGGTCGAGGAGATACTAAGCCCTAATTCTGATGTTCGAAGAGGAGTATTTGAAGAGGCGGCTGGAATTGTTAAGTTTAAGGTCAGAAAAGAAGAGGCTGTTAAAAAGCTTGAAAAAACAAATGACAACTTAGATAGAGTTAAAGATATAATACATGAGCTTGAATCAAGGGTTGAGCCTTTGAGATTAGAAAGTGAAAAAGCACAAGAATACATAAATTTAAAAGAAAATTTAAAAAACATAGAACTAAATCTATATGTTAGAGAATATGAAAAAAACAAGGAACAGCTTGTTATTTTTGAAAATCAAAAATTTGAAGTTTTAAATACTAAACAAAATATAATTTCAAGACGAGATAATTTAGAAACTCTTATTTCTGAGGAAAAAGAAAATTTAATATCACTTGATAAAGAAATTCTTTCGTTGGAAGGTATAAAAAATAGACTTTCCAAGAGTTATGATGAAAAAAATAATCTCATAAAGGTTCAAAATGAGAAGATTTTTTTGTATTCTGAAAATATTGAAAGTATTGAGAGCGAAATTGAATTATTAAAAAATCGAAAAAATGAATTATTACAAAAAATAGAAGCTAATAATACTGAAATAAAAAATTTAAACTCATCCTTAGAAGATAAAAAAATCGAATACGATAAATTAAATGAAGAAGCACTAGCGTTTAAAATAAAAATGGAAAGCTCTATTAATGCGAGCGAAGAAAAAAGAAGCAGTTTATTTGAAATGCACAAGTTCATTAACAAGCTTCAAAGTGATAAAAACTCTACAGAATCAATCATAGCAAATTTTCAAGAAAGAACTCTGCAATTTGATAAGGAAATTGAGATTGAGGGCAAGGAAAAGGATACAAAGATTAATGAATTAAATGATGTTAAAAATAATCAGGTTAATAACAACAAATTATTGGGAAATTACGAAAAAAACTACAATACTAATCTAAAGAAACAAGAGAATTTTTTAGAAGATAAAAAAGAAATGGAAAATAGGCTTAGAGTTTCCCTAAACGAGTTAAATACTGCTAATTCAAGGATTGCTTTTTTAAATAACATGGAGTCTCTTTATGAAGGTTACTATAAAAGCGTCCAGACACTTATGAGCTTACATAAAAAAGAAGGGCTTTTTAGGGCAGCAATTAATGGAACTGTTGCAGATATAATTAAAACAGATAAGAGATATGAAACAGCTATAGAAATTGCACTCGGTTCAGCTATACAAAATGTAATTGTCAACAATAATCAAGATGCAGAGGCTATAATTGAGTATTTAAAAGAAAAGCAAATAGGTAGGGTAACTTTTTTACCTATTAGCACCATTAAGGGCAGAGAATTAAATAATGACGAATTAAACCTTTTAAATCAAAATGGAGTTATTGATACTGCTGATAATTTGATTGAAGCTGACGATATGTATTCTAATATTATAAAAAGCTTGCTTGGAAGGACAATTATAGTTGAAAATATCAGAGATGGCTTTAGGGTTGCGAAATTATCTAATAACACGCTTAAAATTGTTAGTATTCAAGGCGATGTTATAAACCCAGGAGGAGCTGTAACAGGCGGATACATAAGTGGTAAAAATCAAAATATTCTAAGCAGAAAAAGAGAAATCGAAGAAAGTCAAGAAAAATTAGTAAATCTCAATAGAAAATGCAAGGATATAGAGCAGGATATAAAAAATATTGACAAAGATTTAGCGGTTTGTCATAAGGAAATTAATACATTAAAATTAAATATTGAAGAAACAAACAAGCTAAGTATGCAGATAGATAATAAAATTAGCTTATTAACAGAGCAAATATCAAAGATTGATATATCTATAAACAGGTATATTAAAGACAAAGCTTATATCATAGAGGAAAATGAAAAAAGAATTGCTGATATTGATGCGATTGATAAAAATATTGAGCAAATAAAGCTTAATATTGCAGATTTAGAAAATGAAATCAACGATATAGCACATACTAATAAAGCTGATAAAGAGAAATATGATGAATTAAACTTAATTCTAAGTATGAAAAATAGTGATATATCTGCTGCTAATCAAGAAATAAAATTTATTGAAGAAAAAATTAGCAATACTAATCTTGAACTTGATAAAAATAATGAAATGCTAGAGCTTAAAATCAGTAGCTTAAGTAATACAGATACTGAAATTGAATCTGCAAAGCTTCAAATTAGTATACTTGAAAGCGAATGTAAAGAATTGAAGAAAAGCTTAGATGAAAGCGAAGAAAATTATAATTCCAAAAAAACTAATTTATCAAAAACACAAGATTTGATTAATAATTCTCAGGTAGAATTAAATAATATAAATAAGAAAATAACTGAAATCTTGGATGATGAATATGCAATAAATATTAAAATGGAAAAGCTTAATTCAAAAATTGATGAAATATCTAACCGATTATGGGAAGACTATGAGATGAACTATGCAATGGCTTTGCCATATAAAAATGAAGAGCTTAGTTATACAAGAATTAATAATGACGTTTCAGATATAAGAAGAAAATTAAAGAGTCTAGGCGATGTTAATATTAATGCTATCAAGGAATACAAAGAAGTTAAGGAAAGATATGATTTCCTAACAAAGCAAAAGCAGGATTTAATAGATGCAAGAAATCAATTAAATGATGTTATAAAAGAGCTTGAAATTAAGATGCGAGAACAATTTGTAGAAGAATTTGCAAAAATAAGAGTTCTATTTAATGAGGTTTTTTCAGATTTGTTTAATGGTGGAAAGGCTGATGTTTACCTCGAAGATGAAGCTGATGCGTTAAACAGTGCTATAGAAATAGAAGCACAGCCACCAGGAAAAAAACTAAGCAAAATAACACTTTTGTCAGGTGGAGAAAAGGCATTAACTGCTATAGCACTTTTATTTTCAATACTTAAAACAAAACCAACATCTTTTTGTATATTAGACGAAATTGAGGCAGCACTTGATGATATCAATGTATATAGATTTTCGAGATATTTGAAAGAGTTTTCAAAAGAAACACAGTTCTTATGTATAACACATAGAAAGGGTACAATGGAAAGTGCAGACACCCTATATGGTACAACAATGGAAGAAAAAGGTGTAACTAAGCTAGTTTCAATGAGATTGTCAGAGCTTGAATGATTTAACTTTTAAAATAACAGGAGGTAAAAATGTTTAAAAAATTGTTTGGATTAGGCAATAAAGATAAGAAAGAAAATGAAGTTCTCAAAGAAAAAAATGTAGATAAGAATTTAAAAGAAAATTTAGATGATGAAATTGATGAGGATTTTGAGCAGGCTAGTGAAGAAGAAATTCTAAAAGAATTAGAAGATATTGATTTTGATGATGAAGACACACAGATAGAAACACTATTAGACCTTGAGGAAGTTGATAAAAGCAAAAAGCTTAGAGAAAAAGAAAATACAAAAGATAAATCAAAGGAAAATAAGGAAATTAAGTCAGAAGATAATAGTAATGATAAACCGAAAGAAGAAAAAAAGGGTTTCTTTGCAAAAATAAGAGAGGGTTTATCTAAGACAAAGGCTAGCTTTACAGAACAATTTAACAACATTTTTAATCTATATAAAAAGATAGATGATGATTTATTAGATGAAATAGAAGAAACCTTGATATCCGCTGATATTGGCATGGAGCTTACAATGGATATTATTGATTATATCAAGGAAGAAGTAAAGAAGAATAAGATTGAAGACCCGAATGAAATCAAGAATATAATTAAAAAATACTTAGTTGATATGCTAAATTCTGCAAAAAGCTTTGACGATATAGATGGAAAACAAAAAATAATGATGATAGTGGGTATAAATGGAGTAGGAAAGACAACTTCTATAGGAAAACTATCATATAGACTTAAAAATAGTGGTAAAAGTGTTATAGTAGCTGCCGGAGATACCTTTAGAGCTGCGGCTATAGAACAGTTAGAAGAATGGTGCAAAAGAGCAGGGGTGGATATAATTTCGAGCGAGCAAGGCTCAGATCCTGGCTCTATAATTTATGATGCAATACAAGCAGCAAGAGCAAGAAAAACAGAAGTATTAATTTGTGACACAGCAGGAAGACTCCACAATAAGGTGAACCTTATGAACGAGTTGTCAAAAATATTTAAAATTATTGAAAAAGAATACCCATCAGCACAAAAAGAGGTTTTGCTGGTTATAGACGCTAACACAGGTCAAAACGGTTTAATTCAAGCAAAACTATTTAAAGAATCATGCTCAATAGATGGAATAATATTGACAAAGCTTGACAGCACAGCAAAAGGTGGAATTGTATTCCCAATAGTTAAAGAACTTAATGTACCGATAAAATACATCGGAGTTGGAGAGAAAATAGACGATATGCAAATATTTGATTCTGAAATGTTTGTAGATGCGATATTTGAATAATTTATATTAATTTGCAGGTGGAAGTCAATGGAAATTACGAAAAATGATTTAAGTGAAGCAAAACGTCAAATAGATTCAACTCTTCATAAATTGAGAGAAACTATAAAAACATTTGAATCAAAAGAAAATAAAGAAAGATATAAATCACAAATAACCTTAGCAAAAAACAGAGTAAAAGCATTTGAAATTGCTAATTATTTGATTGAAAAAGAAATTGATAAATAGAGTATAATTTATGAAAAGAGTATGGAGGATAAAAAAATGCAGGCGGAAACAATATTATCTAAATTAGGAATTCTAGGTATAGACGATATATTTGATAATGAGGAAGCTATTTTTAATAATGCCAAGAAATTTCTTGAAATGCAACAATTATATAATGCTGCAATAAAAGAGCTCAATACAAAATTAGAAATATTGAACGAAGAATTTCAAGTAAAATATGACTATAATCCAATACATCGTATAGAAACTCGTTTAAAATCTCCAAAGAGCATATTAGAGAAGCTAGAAAAGAGAGATTTACCTATAAACTTTGAATCAGTGCAAGAAAACATTCAAGATATAGCAGGTATTAGAGTAATTTGCAATTACATAGATGACATATACAAAATAGAAGATTTTTTCTCAAGACAGGATGATTTAAAAATAATCCGTGTAAGAGATTACATCAAAGAGCCGAAAGAAAACGGATATAGAAGTTTACACCTAGTATTGCAAATAAAAATTTACTTATACGATAGAATAGAGCTAATACCAGTAGAAATTCAAATCAGAACAATAGCTATGGATTTCTGGGCAAGCTTAGAACACCATCTAAAATATAAGTCTGAAAATGAAATCCCAAAATCACTAAAAGACAGACTAACAAATTGCTCAGATGTTATAACTAAGTTAGATGAAGAAATGCAGTTAATTTATAAGGAAGTAAGAAAGTTAGATAAATAAGGAAAATTAGTAGATAGAAAGAGTTGTGAATAATGATATGTATTCGCAATTCTTTCTATTAAATTTATTAAAAAAATAATGTGAAAGGAACAAAAGCAAAAATGTCTATAGAAAGAGTTAGAGAATATCTAAAAAAATGGAATATAGAAGATAAAATCATAGAGTTCGAAGTATCAAGCGCAACAGTAGAATTAGCAGCAAAAGCAATAGGTTGTGAGCCTCAAAGAATAGCAAAAACCGTAGCATTCAAGGTATCAGGAAAGAGCATCCTAATAGTAACATCAGGAGACACAAAAATAGACAACCCAAAATACAAAGCAAAATTCGGGACAAAAGCAAAAATGCTAACAAGAGAAGAATTACTAGAAACTGTAGGTCATGATATAGGTGGAGTATGTCCTTTTGGTATAAATGATGGTGCAGAGGTATACTTAGATGAATCTTTGAAAAGATTTACTACAGTATTTCCAGCCTGTGGTAGTTCAAATAGTGTTATAGAGTTGACTGTTGACGAATTGGAAAAATATTCTGGTTTTATTGAGTGGATAGATGTGTGCTTGATAGCATAGTTAATAAGATTTTTTATATTACTTTATTAACTATATATTATATAAATATAGAAAAAATATTTTTTAAATAACTATTGACATTAACGTTACGTAATAGTTTATCCTATAATTGTGAGGTGAGATAAGTGGAATACACAATAAATAAATTAGCTCAGATGTCTGGAGTTAGTACACGTACACTCAGGTATTACGACCAAATTGGATTACTCTGTCCAAAGAGGGTTTCTAATGGTTATCGTATATATGGTGAAAATGAGGTTGATTTATTACAGCAAATACTTTTTTATCGTGATTTAGGTGTTGCATTGGAGGAGATTGGCCATATTCTCAAAGATCCTAAGTATGATAAAAGCAAGGCTCTTGAAGGTCACTTGTCTGCACTCTTGCTAAGAAAAAATCAAATTGAAATGCTGATTAACAATGTAACAAAAACTATCAGCTCATTGAAAGGAGAAATTATTATGAGTGACAATGAAAAATTTGAAGGCTTTAAGCAGAAAATGATTGATGATAATGAAACGGCCTATAGCAAGGAAATTCGTGAGAAATATGGTGATGATGTTGTTGATGCTTCTAATGCTAAGATAAAGGGTATGAGTAAGGAGCAAATGGAGAAAGTAGAAGAACTTCGTGCTGAGTATGAAAGTCTTTTGAAAGTTGCCTTTGAAAAAGGTGATCCTGCAAGCGATGAAGCACAAAAGGTATGTGATTTACACAGACAATGGATTTGTGTATTTTGGAAAGATGGTATGTATTCAAAAGAAGCACATAAAGGACTTGCAGAAATGTACGTTGCAGATGAGAGATTTACTGCTTATTATGATAAAATTGCGCTTGGTTGTGCAAGGTTTTTACGAGATGCCATTAATATTTATTGCAGATAATAAAACAACAAAAGTTAATTTATAAATAGGTTGAAATTGTAATTAATCTTATAATTGATTTTTACAAAGCTCGTTTAACAGGAAACTGATAAGCGAGTTTTTGCTTAATATAGTTTATAGTAGACTAATTATATATTTGATAGTATAATATTCATATGATAAATATGCCATAATATTATCGAAGGAGGTAATTTTTATGCTAAACATTAATAACAATGTAAAAGAATTATCATTAGAACAACGTGAAGAACTATTAAAGGTGTTGAAGGTTCGCTTTGAAAAAAATATGAATTTCCATAAGGATGTTGAATGGAGCAAGGTACAAGAAAAGCTAGAAGCTAATACTGGAAAACTGTGGTCGCTCAATCAAATGGAAGAAACTGGGGGAGAACCAAATGTTATTGGCTATGATAAAGAGACAGGAGAGTATATTTTTTGTGACTGCTCAGCAGAAAGTCCTAAAGGTCGCAGAAGTATTTGCTATGACCATGAAGCATTAGAATCAAGAAAAGAAAATAAACCACAAAATAGTGCTATTAATATGGCAACTGAAATAGGTATTGAGCTTTTAACAGAAGAACAATATCGCGATCTTCAAAAACTCGGAAGTTTTGATACAAAGACATCAAGCTGGGTGAAAACTCCTGATAATATTAGAAAACTTGGCGGAGCTGTATTTTGTGACCGTCGTTATGATACTGTTTTTTTATATCATAATGGAGCAGAATCCTACTATGGCTCAAGAGGTTTTAGAGGTATACTAAAGGTATAAATTTTAGCTTGTTTAAATTGACACTAAATAGAAATTAAAAACAAAAAATGCAATATAAAAATCTTACCTACTTATAATTAAGTAGGTAACGCTTTTTATTTGTTATTAGTATGAGTACAGTGGAAAGAAAGGATAAAATTATGAATATACTAATTAGCGCATGCCTATTGGGAGTTAATTGCAGGTATGACGCAAGTAGTAAAACAGTACCAGAACTTGAAGAACTTATGTCAAAGCATACTTTAATTCCGGTATGTCCTGAACAGCTCGGTGGATTATCAACGCCAAGAAGTCCTGCCGAGATAAAAGGTTATTTTGTAATAAGTAAAGATGGTGTTGATGTGACAGAGGAGTTTATAAAGGGAGCTGAGGAAACTTTAAAAATAGCAAAAATTTATAATTGTAAATATGCTATATTAAAAGAAAAAAGTCCTTCTTGTGGAAGTGAAAAAATATATGATGGTACTTTTTCTAAAACTATAATTGATGGTGATGGGTTTGCAGCTAAACTTTTAAAGAAAAACGGAATAAAGATAATTGGCGAATCAGAAATAAGCTTAAAAATACACGAATTTTAAGGATATTATCAATAAATACAAAAGGTGTGTAAATAAGATGAAAATAGACTTTTATTACTGGGGATATCAATGTCCGATTAACTTAGAAATATTTCGATTGTTAGATGAATATAAGGATAGATTTGATATAAGAACATATAACATAGAAGAAGATTTTAATTTAGCTAAAAATCAAAAGATATTTTTTCCATTTCTAACAGTAGTTGATGGAAAAGAAAGATATAAAGCACCTATAAATAGAAATTTTCTAAATAAACTATTAAATGGTGAAAAATGCGTAGAAAGACCATATATTATTGATTTTGGTACTGAGCAATACAAAGGAAATATCATTCCTTTAACTAAAAATAATATTTCATTGACATCTAGCAAATGTACTCTGACAAATTCTTGCAATAGCTGTAATAAAAAAGCTGTATTTTTATCAAAGTATTGTGATGACATATTTGGATACTTGAATGTTGAGGATGAAAAAGTTTTAGGTGGAGTTGAGTATATACCAACAAACTATGTTCCTTATGATATACCCAAAAGTGAAGACTATGCTTTTTTAACGTGTTTATATCATTCGTCTACACAATATGACTACAAGCATTATCCTCTTATGGAGCTTGAAAAACACTTGAAAAACAAATACACAAGAATATATGTGATAACAGATGAAATAGGAACATTTCCAAATGGCAATTTAAAATGGTTTTTGGAGCATGGCTTTACTGATGAAGGTATTATTGCTAGTGAAGAAAATTATTGTAAATTACATCTTGTTTGTAAAGAGATATAATGAAGATATGTTTTATTTATTTGTTGCTAGAAACTTTTTAGGAGGCGTACAATGGCAAAAGTAAAATTAAAAATTATTGAAAGCAATTGCAGATGCAATTATCATAATGTGGGAGATGAGTTTATAGTTGAAGATTTATGTCCTCAAATTTGTCATGAACTTTGGAGCTGTATGTATCCATTTGTTTATGCTTTGCAAAATGGTGCTATGTTAGATTATGGGGATGAAAAAGCACCGATGTTTGATATCAAATGTCCTGATGAAGGAAGAGTTATAATACATGGAGAAAGAATATAGTAAGATGAAAAAATTAGATAGAGAATTTTATAATAGAGACTCAATAATAGTTGCTAAAGAGCTTTTAGGGAAGACGCTTGTTCACGAGGTTGACGGACAGAAAATTTCTGCGAAGATTGTTGAAGTCGAAGCATATATGGGTATTGAAGATAAAGCTGCACACTCCTATGGTGGAAGAAGAACACCAAGAGTTGAGGTTATGTACGGAGGTGCAGGTTTTTCATATGTATTTATTATTTATGGAATGTACTATTGTTTTAATATAGTTACTAGAGAAGAAGGAAATCCTCAAGCTGTTTTGATAAGAGCTGTTGAACCAATTGAAGGTTTTGACTTAATGGCTCAAAACAGATTTAAAAAATTATATAACCAGTTAAGTAAAAGCCAAATAAATGGTTTAACTAATGGACCGGGTAAATTATGTAATGCACTTTTTATTGATAAAAAATTAAATGGAGAAGATTTATGTGGCAGTAAGCTATATATTGAAGAAGGACAAGGAGAAAAATTCACTATAATATCTTCTAAACGAGTAGGGATTGATTATGCAGAGGAAGCTAAGGATTATCTTTGGAGATTTTATATAAAAGATAACAAATATGTATCTGTAAAATAATTATATCATTGCATTTGAAAGTGTTAGGTAAAATAAACTATTCTGTTGATTAAATATTGAGGTTTAAAATAAGCTTTAAATAAATTACTGATATTTAGAACAACTGATAATAGAAAAATTGAAGATAATTATATTTTGATAAACTAGAGATAATGAAATATTTATATCTATTTATTTCTAAAAGAAAAGAGGCATTTATGATACACGTTAATGTTAGAGGAATAATTGAAAGAGAAAATAATAATCAAAAAGAAATTGTAATACAGTTAAGGAAAAGAAAAGGTGAGCCAGAATGCTTTGAATTACCTGGAGGAAGAATTGAAGAATATGAATCCATCACAGAAGCTTTGAAAAGGGAAATATTTGAAGAAACGGGATTACATTTAAAGCATATTAAAAATGAAAAAGAACAAATACATACAAAACCGCAAATATCTTCATTCGAGATGCAATGTATAAAACCATATGCTGCATACCAAACTTTATCTGGTCCTGTCGATTCGTTTGGTATATATTTTTTATGTGAAGCAGAGGGAGAATTTTTAAAGGCTGGTGATGATACTGAAAATGCACATTGGGCATCAACGGATGAAATAAAAAATCTTATAAATAATAATAAATTTTCAGACATAGATAAACCAGCCATGCTTATGTATTTAAAAGAATTTATGTAATTGTATAAAGAATTGAGAAAAGATACGAACAAGAAATAGCAGAAAAATTTAACATATTAAATGCAAGTTTATCATATAAACAATTTACTCATTTTAAATCTAGTGAAAATTTTAATTATAATAAGGCATGGTTTACACAAAAGACTATTACGTAAACCTGCCTTTTTTTATATTTTCAGCATAGAATAGTAATCTTTTATTTATTTTAATCAAATTTTAATATTAAATTAATTTGACAGATTAGGATATTTATATATAATTAATTGTATAAATAGAAAAATTTGGTTAGTCACATGATAGATGATATTTATTTGAAAATTGATAGGCTATTGTTGTGATAATTAAAAGAAAGGGGATTTTATGAAAGCGATTGAAGTTAATAATTTAACAAAGAGTTTTGGCAAAACAAAGGCAGTAGATGATATTTCATTTTCAGCAGAAGAAGGCAAAATTACAGCAATTTTAGGTCCAAATGGTTCTGGTAAAACAACAACTATAAAAAGCATATGCAATATAATAATACCAGATGGAGGAACTATTAAAATTAATGGCAAGATTAACAGAAAATCTATTGATAGAGTTGCTGCCTTATTTGAAGGAACGAGAAATTTATATTGGAGACTTACACCGATAGAGAATCTTCGTTACTTTGCCGGAATAAGAGGTTTAGGAGGCAAAAAGATAGAGTTAAAAATAGATGAATTGATGGAAAGATTTAATTTAACTGATAAGAAAAATATATTAGTAAATAATTTATCAAGAGGTATGCAGCAAAAGGTTGCTATTGCAATGACCTTGGTTTGTGATACAGACATTATAATTTTAGATGAGCCAACTCTTGGATTAGATGTTGAAAGTTGTTTAGATATTAAAGAAGTGCTTAAAAGTATTTCTGTAGATATGAAAAAAACAATTCTGCTTAGTACGCATGATATGCACTTAGTTCAGGATATTTGCGACGATGTCATTATTATGGCTAAAGGAAAAATTATAGCACATGATGCTATGAATAATTTATTAGATATGTTTAGAAACATGACATATGAATTTATTTTGAACAAAAGTGTTACAGATGAGTGTATGAAAAATCTGTTAGAAGCAGGATATGAATTTTATTTTTCTAATAATAATACTGTATTAGAAATAGATATATCTGATTCACAAATTATTTATAATATCATTGATTTATTAAGAAATAATAATTTATCCATTAAGGAAATCAAGCAGAGTAATATTAATTTTGAAAGGGTTTATTTAAATTTAACTGGCGGAGGTGTAAATAAATGAAAAAAATGTTCTATTTTTTCAAAGTATCGTTTGAAAAATCATTAAAGGATATCACTAGATATAAGTTTAATACAATAATGGAATTTTTTACACTTTATGTAGTATTCATGGCTATGTTTTTAGGACTTAATTTTTTTGGTCAGAATATGGAAGCATCCCCATTAAAGCTTGGTGGTACTCTTGAGAACTTAATTGTCGGTTATTTTATTTGGACGATTATGCTTGTTTCATATTCAAGCGTAGCTTATAGCATATCAAGTGATGCGACTAAAGGAACATTAGAACAAATATGTATGTCAAGCTTAGGATTATATTCTGTCGTTATAGTAAGAAGTATAGCAAATTTATTTATAAATATTATTTTTTGTTTTGTATTGTTAATATTTATCATGTTAACTACAGGATATTGGCTAAATATAAATGTAATTTCATTGACTGTTATTATAATTATAGGTATATTCAGCATCTTTGGAATATCTCTAGTGCTTGGCGGTTTAGCAGTTATATTTAAGCAAATAAATTCCTTTTTAAATATCGTGCAATTTTTTCTAATCGGTTTGATAATGTTCGATATGAGTCCATTAGTTTCAGCATTTGTACCATTTAGACCAGCTATAAATATGGTTTATGTTATAGCAAGAAAAGATTTTAATTTACTAAGTTTCAGTCCACTAGATTATTTATGTCTAATATTAAATTCAGCAATATATTTCATCATAGGTATAGTAATATTTAACTATTGCAGTAAGATTGCTAAGAAAAATGGTTTGCTAGGGCAATATTAAAAGAGGTATTTTTTATACCTCTTTTATGTTTATAACGAAATTGTAAAATAAAATAACAAAAGCAGATATTTGATGTTGCAATTTTTGTTTTTAATAAATAATAAAAAACTTTATAAAAAAACTGTTGACAAAGTATTAATTTTAGTATAAAATACCACTGTTAAGTAAGTTGCTTTATAGTGTATAAAAGAGGTGTATCAAATGTTTGTAAAAAATTTATTTTTTAGTGAACTTTATGATTGCTATGGAAATTTGTTGAAAGAAAATCAAGCTACTGTAATTGATTTATACTATAATCAAGACTTTAGTTTAGGTGAAATAGCAGAAGAATTAAATATGTCCAGAGCAGGGGTACATGATACATTAAAAAGAGCAGAAAAAAATTTGGTAGAATTTGAAGAGAAACTTTCTTTACATTCAAAGCTTGAAAAGATTAATAATTCAGCAGAGAAAATAATTGAGATAATAAATAAAATTAATGTGACTGATAATATAGAGAATAAAGATTTTTATAATAATTTTGCCAATGAAATAAACGATATAAAGAATGAAGCTGAAAAAATATTAAATGAAGGGTAGGAAAGTCGATAATGTTTGAAAATTTGTCTGAAAAACTTCAAAATGTTCTTAAAACTTTAAAAGGCAAAGGGAAGCTTTCTGAAAAAGATATAGATTTGGCAATGAGAGAGGTTAAACTTTCATTGTTAGAGGCAGATGTTAATTTTAAGGTTGTAAAAAACTTTATTAACAAGGTTAAGGAAAGAGCTATCGGCCATGAGGTTATGGAAAGCTTAACGCCTGGACAGCAGGTTGTTAAGATAGTTCATGAAGAGCTAAAGGACATCATGGGAAGCCAAGAAAGTAAGCTTAAATTCAACACAAATGGTATAACATATATCATGATGTGCGGATTGCAGGGTGCTGGTAAGACTACTACTTCTGGAAAGCTTGCATTAAAGCTTAAAAAAGACGGAAGAAGACCGTTGCTTGTAGCTTGTGATATTTACAGACCTGCTGCTATTAAACAGCTTCAAGTTGTAGGTGAAGGGATTGATGTTCCTGTATTTACAATGGGTGACAAGGAAAATCCTGTAACTATAGCTAGAGAGGCTATGAAGCATGCTAATAAATTTAATAATGACGTAGTTATAATAGATACTGCTGGTAGACTTCACATAGATGAGACTCTTATGGACGAGCTTGTTAATGTGAAAAATGAGGTAAAGCCAAATGAAATACTTTTAGTGCTTGATGCTATGACGGGACAAGAGGCAGTTAAGGTTGCTGAAACATTTAACGGATATCTTGATGTGTCTGGTGTTGTACTTTCTAAGGTAGATGGTGATGCTAGAGGTGGTGCGGCTTTATCAATAAAAAATGTAGTTGATAAGCCTATAAAATTTGTGACAGTTGGCGAAAAAATGGATCAGCTGGAGGTTTTCCATCCAGATAGAATGGCCTCAAGGATTCTTGGTATGGGTGACATCTTATCTATCATAGATAAGGCACAGTCTGCATTTGATGAGAAACAAGCTTTAGAGCTTCAAAAGAAGATAAAGAACCAAGAGCTTGACTTGAATGACTTTTTAACTCAGCTTCAACAGATGAAAAATATGGGACCAATTGATGAGTTGCTTTCTATGATTCCTGGATTTAATTCTAAACAACTAAAAGGCTTAAAGGTTGATGAAAATGACATGAAGCATACAGAGGCAATAATTCAGTCAATGACTAAGAAAGAAAGAGTTATGCCATCAATCATAAATGGCAGCAGAAGAAAAAGAATTGCAGCAGGAAGCGGGACATCAGTTCAAGAAGTCAATAAGCTTTTAAAACAGTTTGAAGATATGAAGAAAATGATGAAGCAATTCGGCTCAATGGAAAAAATGATGAAAAAAAGAGCTGGAGGCGGCGGGTTTAGATTTCCGTTTTAGTTTCGAATAATAATCTGTCAGGGAGAAAAAGTATTATACAGATTATTTGATAATCTCCCGTTAAAATAATATTTACATTATATTGTCAGATAAGAAATTCTAGATAAAATTTATCACGAATTCTCATCATATAAAAAAAATTTACAAGGAGGTGACATTAATGTCAGTAAAAATCAGATTAAAAAGAATAGGTTCTAAAAAGAAACCTTTTTACAGAATCGTTGTAGCAGATTCTCGTTCACCAAGAGATGGACGTTTTATAGAAGAAATAGGATACTACAACCCTGTAGTTGAGCCAAAAATAGTTAAAATAGATGATGAAAAAGCTATTAAATGGTTGGAAAATGGTGCAAAACCAACAGATACAGTAGGAATGCTATTTAAGACTAACGGTATCTTTGATAAGAAGAACGAGAGCAAGTAATAGCAAGGTATAGTTAAAGGAGAAAATAATGGGTGAATTAGTTGAATATATAGCAAAATCACTGGTAGATAATCCTGATCAAGTTAAAGTAAAAGAAGTTGAAGGCAGTCAATCACTTATCATTGAGCTTAGCGTTGCTTCAGAAGATATGGGCAAGGTTATAGGCAAACAAGGAAGAATAGCTAAAGCTATAAGAACAGTTGTTAAAGCTGCTGCAACAAAAGACAACAAAAGAGTAATTGTTGAAATAATACAATAATATTAAAAATGCGTTGAAATCAATACATTTAGTAAGATATTTTGTACTATTGCTAACATTTACAAGAGGTTTTTCATTAGTTATTTAAACTTTTGAGAGGCTTCTTTTTTTATTGTCTTTGTTACATGTAGATATATATTTCTTGTTGTTTTACCATAATTATGCCTTAAACGTTCCATTATTTCTTCTAATCGTACTTCAACCTCAGTTAATAATGAAATGGAAAGGTAAGATTGTGTTTATAAATATATTGACAATTTAATATTGATAATTGGTAAAAAATATATTACAATAATTTATACTATTAAATATTATTTATATTTTGTGATTGGATGAAAAATGATTATTAGGTGGTGAGAAGATGATAACAGGATACTACTGCACAAACATTTTTTCTGAGCAAGCGAAAGAACTTATTGAGTTTTATGGGCGAACATTAGAAATACCCTTTATTAAAATCGATGATGACAATTCAAATGGGGTTTATTTTGGTTTTATAGAAAACGCACCCACTCTTTGCATATGGGATTGCAAAAAATGTAATGTACAGCCGACTGGACATCAATCCTTTGTATTTCAAACAGAAACTCTTGATTTAACAATGGAATGTTTGAAGGAAAAAGGTCTTCCATTGTCTAAAGCTATTAGATATGATTGGGGAACTTACGAGGTTCGCTTAAGCGATATTGACGGAAATGAGATAGTGATAGTTGAGTTTGCGTGATAGAAGGATTTGTTTATAGGGAGATTATGAGCATAATCTTATTTAATACAAGCTGCTATAAAAATGAATATTTATATATCTTTAACTACCAAATATAATATATTGATTTGGTAGTTTTTTCTTTAAGATGTATAAAAGGTAATTAGGAAGATGCTTTTTACCTCAAAAATAGGAATAAGAAAATATAAGTAAAGTCAGTAGATGTTTTACCCACTGACTTTATAATACTATAATCCAACAGCAAATTTAAAAACAGTTATATCTCTAGATATACTACAGTTATATTTGCACTGCTAACAAGAGGATCCAAGAAAATCTGGTTGCCAGTAGAATTGATTAGAGTGATGTTTGCCGGAACTGTTGCGATTGTAATAAAGTCAGAACCAGAGACTTGATCAATTGAAATTGTAGAAGTCGCATTGGAGTGAACATTTCCATCCACAGCCAGCGAAATTGTCAGTGACGGTGATACGGTAGAGCCGCCTATGGCTACCCACCAATTAATCAAGTAATTACCTAGCTGATTTAGTGTAACTTCACTTGTCATTGGATTAAAGGTAGCATAGCTACCTTGTGAATTTATCACGGTATTCAGAGGAATTACATCCTCGTTGTCAATAGCGGTGCTTGTTCCGTTAACCAACTGAACCTGTAATCCAGATAGAGTAGCAGGAGGACCTACCGGACCTTGAGGGCCTGCTGGACCAGCCACGCCTTGAGGACCTGCTGGACCTATTTCTCCTGCCGGACCTTGTGCTCCTGCTGGACCCGCTGGACCTTGTACTCCTGCCGGACCAGCCACGCCTTGAGGACCTGCTGGGCCTATTTCTCCCGCTGGACCTTGTGCTCCTGCTGGGCCTGCTGGACCTTGTGTTCCGGTTTCACCTTGAGGACCTGCTGGACCTTGTACTCCTGCCGGACCTTGTGCTCCCGCTGGACCTTGTACTCCTGCCGGACCAGCCACACCTTGAGGACCTGCTGGACCTATTTCTCCCGCCGGACCTTGTGCTCCTGCTGGACCCGCTGGACCTTGTATTCCTGCCGGACCTGGCGCACCTTGAGGACCTGCTGGACCTATTTCTCCCGCCGGACCTATTGGACCTTGCGGACCCATTGGGCCTTGTGGCCCTATCGGACCTGGAGGTCCAGGTGGACCAATATAGCAGCGACAATTGCAGTGCGGATTGTAATTGGCACTCATTATATTGTAATTAGAAAAATCCCTATTATCATTCATAATCTTTCCTCCAATTTAGGATATAATTAGGGTATTATGTTCCCAATATACTATATGTCCAAAGTAGAAAATTGGTACTATATTTTAGACAAGATTATATATCTTCATCCATATTAAATGATGTTTTATTGTTTTTAGATAAATATTTATTAATAAGCTTGCAAAAGTCATAGTTGATAATCAATATGAGTACACTACAAGTGTTTTCTGTATGTAATGAAATTTACTTAACAGCTTATTAAATGAAGTAAGTTTTCAAATAATAAAAATTCTTTTTTATTGTATTTTAGTATCATTAATGGTATTATATAAAGAGAAATTTTACGATAAATATTAATGTAATGAGGAATTTATGAAAGAATATATTAGAGTTGGAAAAATAGTAAATACACATGGAATTAAGGGATGTATGAAAGTTTTATCATTGACTGATGAGTTAGATAGATTTGACGAGCTGGACTATGTGTATACTGAGATAGATGACAAAAAAAGAAAAATAAATAGTGTTTGGTATAGAAATGGGATGGTCTATTTAGAGCTTGAAGGTGTCAACAATATGGATGATGCGATAAAGCTAAAGGAATCTTATGTTTCTATAGAAGAAGCTCAGCTAAAAGAGCTTCCAGAGGATACTTATTATATATATGAATTAAAAGGACTTGATGTTTATAGTACAGATGGTGAGCTTATAGGTAAAATTAAAGAAATATTTCAAACTGGAGCTAATGATGTGTATGAGGTAGTAGGAAATTCAAAAACTCACTATATACCAGCTATAAAGAATATAGTTAAAGAAGTCAATATTAAGGAAAAGAAAGTTATAATTAATGTTGTTGAAGGACTTTTAGAATGAAAATAGATATAATTACGCTCTTTCCAGAGCTTATAGATACTTATGCTAAAAATGGTATTATTGGTAGAGGGGTAGAAAACAATTTACTTAAAATAAATTATGTAAACTTACGAGAATTTTCTGAGGATAAACATAAGAGGGTTGATGATTATCCATATGGCGGGGGACCTGGGATGTTATTAAAGCCTGAGCCATTGTATAATGCTCTTACACACATTAAAGAGGACAATAGCTATGTAATTTATCTTTCACCAAAGGGAAACTTATTTACACAGCAAAAAGCGGCAGAATATGCTACGTTTGAACACATAATATTTATAGTTGGTCATTATGAAGGTATTGACCAGCGTATTATTGATATGTTTGTAGATGAAGAAGTGTCAGTAGGTGATTATGTACTTACAAGTGGTGAGCTTCCGGCGCTTATTATGACAGATGCCATAGCAAGATTAATTCCTGGCGTTCTTGGCTCTGAGGAGTCAATTGTAGAAGAATCTCATAGCAGCAATTTGCTAGAATATCCTCAATATACAAGACCAGATGAATTTATGGGACATAGAGTTCCAGAAATTATACTATCAGGCAATCATCAGAAAATAAAGGCATGGAGAGAATTAAAATCCATAGAGTTGACAATAGAGAGAAGACAAGATAAGCTTAGGGATATGGATAAATCTGAAATAGATAAAAGGTGTGAGAAATTAAATAAGACTATAAAAAGGGGATAGCCAATAATGCCATTTGTGATAGATACTATAAAAGAATATATAGCTGTTGGACTGATGATAGGTTCTGTGTCGTTCTTTTTATGTATGCTGATATATTTGTTTATTTATAAAAAAATAATAAATGGGAAAAAAATGTTAAATTATAAAAAGGCATTAATTTTGAGCATTTTTATTGCATATATATATTTGGTTTTAAATACAACTATTTTTGCTAATTTTAGAAATGTAATGAGTAGTGGCATTAACTTAGAACTTTTTAATTCATATAGAAAAGTGCTTTACAGGTTTACAAATAATACTGTTTGGCGTGATATTACCTTAAATATATTAATGTTTGTGCCTTTTGGTTTTTTATTGCCTTTATTGAATAAAATTTTTTACAAGCCTTATGTTACATTGATGTTGAGTTTTTTATTTACTATTGGTATAGAAATAACTCAATTAATAATTAAAGTAGGTGCGTATGATGTAGACGATATTTTTAATAATTTTTTAGGCTCAATAATTGGATATTGTCTTGTAATGTCATTCTTATCTTCAAAATTTAACAAGAATATAAATAAACCAAAGTATTTTTTAATATATTTTATATTATTAATTATAATTATTCTTTCATTTTTAGGATATTATATTTTTTGTTTTATAAATTAACAATAAAGGGCGATGTTTAATCGCCCTTATCTATAATTTGATTACTTCGGGTTCTTTACCGAAAGAAAATATTTTTGCTGTTGCTTCTGTTAAATACAACACTTCAAATATTCCGTCATTTATACTATAAAAATTTTTAAGAGATGGCTTTGCTTCTAACATAGCCTGTTTAGCTTCTACCCTTTCATCCACTATGAGTGTTCCCTCTAAACGTATCCATTTATCATCTACCACAGACGAAATTTCAACATTTGGATTTGCAAGTATTTGTTTAAAAACATTTTTTTGATTATTTGTACATATGTATATCTTTCCGTCAAATTCAGCTACTGCACCGAATGGTCTCACTCTAGGCTTATCATTTTCCACTGTTGATAAGTAAAATGTACCGCTTTGATTTAAAAATTCCGTTACTTTGTTCATAATTACCTCCACGCAATTAGTTTTCTTTTTTAATTTTTTGATATTGAATAATAATATTTGTATGATATAATTAATCTGTATTAAAATTATATCAACTATAGATATTTTAACAAGTACGATTTTTAACTAAAGTAAGTATCTTTTATGATACTATTGGAGCATTTGAGAATATAGCTTTAAAAATAAATTTTACAAATGGAGAGGATATAGGTATTATAATGAACAAAAATATTAAAAAATCAGAAGATAGTTTGTTTGGTAAATGTCCATATGCTACAGCACAAAAAATTTTTTCTGGAAAGTGGACTATATTAATCATATATAGCTTATGCGATAAAACATTAAGATTTAGCGAACTTCAAAAGAAAATATTCGGAGTTACTCAGGCAACGTTGACTAAGCAGTTGAGAATATTAGAAGATTATGGGTTGATAAAAAGACACGTATATGCTGAAGTACCGCCAAAAGTTGAATATTCATTAACTGAAATAGGAAAAGAATTTGTTCCTATACTTAATCAAATTAAGGATTTTGGAAATAAATATATAGATTATTTTAAAGAAGAGCTTTCAAAAGAATTATAAATAATATAATTTAAGTGCTTTTTATCCTATTTGAAATATATAAAAATATATTGATATCATTTTTTCAAAAAAATATAAAAAAACCCTTGCATTAATAAATCTCTTATGCTATACTCTTTAAGGAGTATACGGCGGTCCTCTGTAATTTTATTTCATGAACGCTTAAAATGAAGGGAGGTATACATAAATGGATTTAATCAGATCAATAGAGCAGGAACAATTAAAAGGTGAAATCGAGTCATTCAACGTTGGTGATACTGTAAAGGTACACTATAGAATTAAAGAAGGTAACAGAGAGAGAGTTCAAGTTTTCGAAGGAACTGTTCTTAAAAGACAAGGTGGAAGCAGTAGAGAAACTTTTACAGTAAGAAAAATTGCTTACGGTGTAGGAGTTGAAAGAACATTCCCAGTTCATTCACCAAGAATCGAAAAGATTGAAGTGGCTAGAAAAGGTAAAGTTAGACGTGCTAAGTTGTTCTATCTTAGAGAGAGAACAGGTAGAGCTGCTAAAGTTAAAGAAAAAAAATCATATTAATGATAAAGAATCGAGGGATATTCCCTCGATTTTTTACAAGTTAAATAAATTTAAGGGGAATAAAAAAATAACGAAAGGATACGCACCGAACTCATGCACAAATGCTTTATATTTCCTTTGTGAAGTATTGCTATTAGTACAATCGGTGCATGGGAATACAAATGAATATAAATTGGTATCCAGGTCATATGAAAAAGACCAAGGATTTATTGAAAGAAAATATAAAATTAGTAGATTTAGTTATAGAGCTTGTCGATGCAAGAATTCCAAGAAGCAGTAAAAATCCTGATTTTGACGAATTGTTTGTTAATAAGAAAAGACTTTTAATTATTAATAAATATGATTTAGCAAATCCAAATTTGAACAAGGCTTGGGAAAATTATTATAAAAACTTAGGATATTATACAGTTTTATACAATTCAAATGACAACAAGGAATTAAAAAAGCTTGAAGCCGTGATTGAGGAGGCTACAGCTGATGTTGCTGAAAAATATCGCAATAAAGGTATTATGAATAGAGTTATAAAGGCAATGATTGTTGGCATACCAAATGTTGGTAAATCAACACTTATTAATTCTATTGCAAAGCGTAAAAGCGCCAAAACTGGTAACATGCCTGGTGTAACTAAGGGTAAGCAATGGATAAGACTTCCTAAAAATATTGATTTGCTGGACACTCCTGGAATTTTGTGGCCTAAATTTATTAGTGAAGAAGGTGCTTTAAATTTGTCATTTACAGGAGCAATTAAAGAAGAAGTATTGCAAATTGAAGAAATAGCGTATAGTTTTGTTGAAAAAATAGTTAAATTAGACAAAAACGCTTTGACAAATAGATATGGTATAGAGCTTTCAGAAAAAACAATAGATAATATTGACAATATAGCATTTAAAAAAGGCTGTATCTTAAATAAAAATGAAGTTAATTATGAACGTGTCAGCAGAATGATTTTAAATGATTTTCAAGATGGAAAGCTTGGAAGAATTACTTTGGAAAAGCCTGATAGTGTTTAAAAATATAGATTTTAAAAATAAATATTCACTCTTTTAATATTAAAAATATTGTGAGTAATATTATTATATTGTGTTTTAATATTTACAACAACTTATATTTATTAATAGAGTAAATATAAGTTGTTGTAAATATATTGACTTTTTTGTAAAAATGTTGTAAATTTTTAACATCTTAGTTTATAAAACACAGTTGAAAACGTAACTAAGAATATTGCTGCAGAAAATTTATATTTTATGAACGGAGAAAAAACGAATGATTATTGCAGATAATATCATCAAAGACAGAATCAAAAATGTATACTTTATTTGGGGTAGAGGTAAGACCACGATAGCAAATGAACTGAATAGGAAATTTGGTTATCATATTTATGATGTCGATGCTAGCAGATATAGGCATATGAAGTCAGCTAATCCCAAATACCAGCCGTATATGTGCCGTGACTTTGTGAAAGAATATGGCATTAAAAGTTTTTGGGCATTGCCATCTGAAGTAATTAACGAGAGGGAACTACATTTATTACATGAATTTACACCAATGGTTATCATGGATTTAATTTTGCTTGCCTCTGAACATGATGTAATTATCTGTGAGGGTGATATTGAGTATGATGCTGTCATCCCTGTTGCTTCACATACAGTTCACCTATCCAATTGTGGCACGAGGTTTGATTGGTTCAACCGCCCAGATCATATAGCAACACTTGATTCTATAAAAAATCGCACTGATTTGACTGAAAAAGAGAAAGAAGATATTATCAAAAATGCGTATGATTCAGTCGGACAAGAAGAAGGAGAAATTCCCGATTGGGTTATAAAACATGGCATAAAAAATATTGAATGGAATGATAGAACGAGTATTGAACAGACAACTTTAGAGGTGTCACAATATTTTAAATTGCCATATTCATAATTAGTATTATTTATATAAGCTAACTTATAAGGAAGATACTATGATGTGCACTCTTGAAAATTGATGTGATGGCTACAGACTTAGATATGAATGTTGTGAATTTTTAATAGTTTAGTTTATAAAATACGGTTGAAAACGTAGTGAAGAATATTGTTACAAAAAACTTATATAACGTGAAGATAAACAGGAAATCCTAAGGTAGATTTCTTGTAAATGATAGGAGAATTTTTATTATGATAATAAATAATATAGAAACAGACCGATTGATTATTAAAAGTACTAGGAAAGAAGATGCATCGTTTTGTGTGGATATCTGGTCAGATGATGAAATGGGAAAATATTTATCTGATCCACCTAGAGATAAAGCTGGTGACGTATATTTGAAATGGAAAGAAGATGTGGAAAATTACAGTGGATGCTATTATTTTGTTGCAGTTTCAAAGAAAACAGAAGATTATATTGGAACATGCAGTGCGGTTCCAAGTGAAGATCAAAAGCATTGGGATTTAGGATACTGCGTGCATAAAAATTATTGGCGTCAAGGCTATGCTACAGAAATGATAAAAGCGCTAATTGATTTTTGCTATATAAATGGTGGTCGAAAAATTACAGCATCTGTAGCAAGTCAAAATCCAGGTTCAAATGCGGTACTAAAAAAACTTAATTTCTATATTGAAAAAGAAGGCACTTTTAAAAAGTGGGGAACTGATATTATATATGATGAATATATTTATAGGCTTGATTTAGAATAATTGTGAATCATATGGCAAGATAGTGAAAAATGTTGTTACAAAAAAATTATATATTATATAATAGAAGGATGGTATATATAGATGAAATTTGCAATAATTTCAGATATTCACGGAAATTATCCCGCTTTAGTTAAAGTCATTGAAGACGCAAATTTAAATAATGTTGATAGATTTATTTTCATAGGTGATTATATATTTGATTTACCGTTCTCAAATGACGTTGTACAGTGTATTTCAAAGCTGAAAAACGCTGATGTTATTTTAGGAAATAAAGAAACATATTTGAAAGGTTTATATAAAGATAACCAATCTGACTGGGTATATAATCAGATGGGAGCACTCTATCAAATATATCGCGAATTATCAGCGGAAACAATAGATTTTATTTCAACTCTTAAAGAAGAAGCATATATCCAACTCGAGTTTGGTAACTTTATTTATGCAAGCCATTATACTAAAGGTATGCCACAAAAGGCAAAACAGGATTGTGGAAGTGCCTCTTTTCATAAAAAAATGATAGAATGTCCTTTTTCCCATGAACAATTTCTTGATGATTTTAGAATATTGATAAATCAAGATGATTATAAAAAAATGTTCAATGAAATAAATGCAAAAATAATTTTATTTGGTCATAATCATTTACAAGCTTATGGATACTGCGAAGAAAAGCTAATTATAAATCCCGGCTCTTGTGGACAACCTCTTGATTCCGACAATCGTGCAGCGTATACCATCCTTGAAGAAACACGTTCAGGGTTTAATGTTATCGAAAAAAGAGTTGAATATGATATTGAAAATACTATTCAATCTGCGAAGAAAACAAAAGTTTATGAGTGCGGGACTATCTGGTGCGAGCTTGTATTTTTGGCAATGAGGACAGGTAGAGATTATTTTGGTATATTTTTTGAGATAGCATCTGAAATAGCATCTTCAAAAGGTGAAAAAGGTAATTTTTTTACAAATGAAACATGGCAGCAAGCGTATAATATTTTTATTAGCACAAGATTATAAGAGTTATCTATATGCAGCATTTAAAAAAGGCTGTATTTTAAATAAAAGTGAAGTTAACTACAAATATGTTGCAGAATGATTTTAAATTATTTTTAAGATGGAAAGCTTGGTAGAATTATTTTGAAAAAGCCTAGTAATATTAAAAAAATGGAGATTTTTAAAATATATTGACTTTTTTATAAAAATGTTGTAAATTTTTAACAGTTTAGTTTTTAAGCACAGTAATAATGTAATGAAAAATATTGATACAGAAAACTTATACAATAAAGATGGTGATAAGGTGAAAAATTTAATTCTTTTGCTTATACTCCTATTAATTTTGACGGGATGTCAAAAAAATGTTAATGTGAATAATGATGTAACAGATAAACTAATTATTTCAAAATCTGAGTCAAAAGATTTAAAGGAAGTTTCAAGTAATACATATACATTTAAACACGGAAGAGATAATTCAACATATGCAGTAGTTGTTAAGAAATCTTCTGATAGCAATTACACAATGCTAGTCTATGATTCAGAATCTGAACAATTACAGTCTATCCCTATGGTAAATGATATTTTTGTTGGAATAGATTTTCAAGATGTGAATTTAGATGGGTATACGGACATAGTTATAAATACTGGCGGCACTTTGAATGAAACACATGATTTATATGTTTGGGATATTTCTTCTCTTAGCTATGTTAAAGTGGTTTTTGATGGTTTTGAAATGCTTTCTTTTTTTGAAGTTTATGATGGTTATATCAAGAATTTTATTAGGGGGAACAGTCCTGAAGATAGTGTTATGGAAAAACTGATTTGGAATGAAAACACTCTAGTTAAGGATTCAAACTACGAATAAAATGAAAAACTAAATGCTGGGATTTATTATTGATAACTACGTTAACGAACATTATCTACATAAGCCAAACCTATACCAGTATAGGAGGTTTATTGTTTTGTAATAGAGTAATATATTATATGTAATGAAAATTTATATTTTATTGGTGGTTAGTATTATGAAAAAACAAAGTAATTATTTCTCGGAATATATAAAAATAAATGGGATAGAACAATACTTATTACATTATAATGCAAATCCTGAATATCCAGTTCTCTTATTTTTGCATGGCGGTCCGGGTATGGCTGAATCAACTTTCGCATATGCTTTTCAGTGTAATTTGTCAAGCTTATTTACAGTTGTTCATTGGGATCAAAGGGGAGCAGGCAAAACATTGACTAAAACCTCAAAAAAGAACAAATACCCTTCTATGGATGAGTTATTAGACGATTTGTTAAAAGTTGTTCAATATTTGAAAGAAAAATATAATAAGGATAAGATTATAATTTTAGGTCATTCGTGGGGAAGTGTGCTTGGAACAATATTTGTAAAGAAATATCCAGAGGAAGTATTGTACTATATCGGAACTGGACAAGTTATAGATATTGTGGAAAATGAAAAAATTGGTTACGATAAGTTAAAGGAATTAATAATTAATGCAGATAATAAAAAAGATTTAGATAATCTTAAAAAGATAGGTGTTTATCCTGAAAAAAATTATGAAAAATCCATGATAAAGAAGATACAGAAAATTAGAATTTTGCAGGGAAAATATAAGATTGGGATGAATTTTATTCCAATAATAAAAACTCTAATCAAAAGCCCTGTTTTTAGACTGTCAGATATTTCAAGCTTGATAAAAGGGATGAGTAATAATAAAGAACTTTGGGATTTTCTATTTTCACATAACTTATATGAAGAAAGTCGTGAGTATGAAATACCTGTTTTTTATATACTTGGGGATGTGGATTTTCAAGCACCAAATACAATAGCGAGTTCATATTTTGAAACTATTAATGCACCGAATAAAAAATTGTTTTTAATCAAAGATGCAGGTCATTTTATGATGCTTGACCAATCAAAGCTATTTGCTGATGTTTTAGAAGAAATATGTGCATTAACTACATAATCTAAACCAATAGATAAGATGCGATAAAGTGAATATATTATATGTAATAAAAATTTATAATTAAAGGAAATGGGGTGTAAAATGCTTCAAATAGAAAATGAAATATACGAAAAAGGCTATAGTTATATAGCTTGCATCGATGAAGTAGGTAGAGGCTGTTTAGCAGGAAGCGTTGTAGCTTGTGCTATAATAATGCCAAAGGGACTTTTAATTGAGGGTGTAAATGACTCTAAAAAATTAAGTGCTAAAAAAAGAGATAAATTTTTTGATGAAATTGTTGAGAAGTCAATTGCTATAGGTATTGGAGAGATTGATTGCAAGATAATAGATGAAGTAAATATAAAAAATGCTACAAAAATGGCAATGCTTCAAGCTATTGCAAACTTGAAAACAAAAGAGGGACAAGCTATTGTACCTGATTACTTGCTTATTGATGCTGAAAAACTTAATGTAGATATTCCGCAGTCTAATATTATAAAAGGTGATGAAAAGTGTCACGGAATAGCTTCTGCTTCAATTATAGCCAAAGTTACAAGAGATAGAATGATGGATGAGCTTGATAAAGTTTATCCAGAGTATAATTTTAAGAAAAATAAGGGATATGGAACTAAGGAGCATACTGATGCTTTGTTAAAAAATGGAACAACGAGTATTCATAGATTTAGTTTTTTGAAAAAAATATTGAATACTAATGAACAAATGGGAATGTTCTAGGTGGCAAATATGTATAAGGAAAACAAGGGGTTTTACTTTGAGGAAGTTGCAAAGAGATATTTGCAGTATAATAATTATATTATTTTAGACACCAATTTTTTCTGTAGACTTGGAGAAATTGATATCATAGCATTAAAGGATGGTGTTGTTTCTTTTATTGAGGTAAAGGGTAGAAAAAATACAGATTTTGGATATCCCAGAGAATATGTAACTCCGTCTAAAATAAAGAAAATTATTAGTGCAGCGAAATATTATATTATGAAGAAAAACTATAGTGATATTAAATGCAGGTTTGATGTAATTGAAATAATTAGCGATAAAAAAGAGATTAATTATATTGAAAATGCGTTTGAAGCTTAATGATACATAATATAAATATAACAGTATAGTTTGGGGTATAAAAATATTTAAAATAACAAATGAAAATTAAAATGGGGGAAATAAAATGTTATCAAAAGTTAAAGCATGTATATTGCAAGGGCTTGAGGGTTGTATAATTGATGTTGAAACAGACTTATCAAGTGGTTTACCAAATTTCAACATCGTCGGATTAGCGGACACTTCTATTAAAGAATCAAAAGAAAGAGTAAGAGCATCTATTAAAAACAGTCAGTTTAAATTCCCAGTGAGTAGAATTACAGTAAATTTAGCTCCTGCAAATCTAAAAAAAGAAGGTAGTCAGATGGATTTGCCAATTGCAGTAGGGATATTGTCTGCAAGCAAGGTAATCAAAAATGAAGTTGAAAACATCTGCTTTATAGGCGAACTGTCTTTAGATGGTAAAATAACAAAAATAGACGGAGCTTTGCCTTTAGTAATCAGTCTTAGAAAAAACAACGTAAAGAAAGTTATAATTCCCGAAGAAAACAAAGAAGAATGTGGTGTTATAGACAATATAGACATAATACCAATCAAATCATTAATTGAGCTTGTAGATTATTTGAATGCTGAAATTGATATACCCTCGTATAAATCAACATATGAGGATTATTTTTCGGATTTTAAGTATGCAGAAGATTTTTCTGAGATAAAGGGACAAGCAGCGCTCAAAAGAGCTATAGAAATAGCTGCTGCTGGAGGTCATAATCTTTTGATGCTTGGACCTCCCGGCTCTGGTAAAACAATGGTTGCAAGAAGAATACCAAGCATATTGCCAGACTTATCATTTGAAGAATCTTTAGAAGTCACTAAGATATATAGCATATATGGACAAATAAACGAAACAGGACTTATCAAAAAAAGACCTTTTAGAAGCCCTCATCACACAATATCAAGAGCCGCTCTTGCAGGCGGTGGAAAAGCTACAAAGCCCGGAGAGGTTTCCTTATCTCATCACGGAGTTTTGTTTTTGGATGAAATGCCTGAATTTCCAAAAAGTGTTTTAGAGATTTTAAGACAGCCTATGGAAGATGGAGCAATTTCAATTGCAAGGGCTAATAATGCTTATAGCTATCCTGCAAGATTTATGCTTATCGGCTCTATGAATCCCTGTCCATGTGGGTTTTTAGGTGATTCAAAGCACGAGTGTTCATGCAATCAAGGACAAATTAATAAATATCTTAGCAAAATATCAGGACCACTTCTTGACCGAATGGATATACAAATCGAAGTGTCTCCTGTTTATTATGATGATTTGAATAGCAAGACAGAGGGAGAAAGTTCTAAAGAAATAAAAGAAAGAGTTCTTAAAGCAAGAAAAATACAATTAGAACGTTATAAAGATTTGGATATTTATACAAATTCACAGCTAAGCCCTAAGCAATTAGATAAATATTGTAAAATTAATAAAGAGTCACAAGAGCTTTTAAAGCTTGCTTTTGACAATCTAGGGTTAAGTGCCAGAGCCTATAGTAAAATTTTAAAGGTAGCACGAACAATAGCTGATTTGGAAAGCAGTGAAAATATCATGCAAAAGCATATAGCAGAAGCAATTCAATATAGAAGCTTAGATAGAAAATATTGGGGGTAGGTGCTAATATGTCAATAAACAATAAAATAATAATAGCATGGCTAAATTCTGAACAAACTGTTGGAATTAAAACCATAGAAAAGCTTATAAATCATTTTGGTACAGCAGAAGCAATTTGGAACAATTTGCATAATGAAAAACAAAATATTAAATTTATAAAAGATGAAATTATAAACAAATTAATAAATAAGAAAAATGATTTTGAAGAAAAGCTACTAGAAAGATTAAAAAAAGAAAAAGTGAAAATAACTACAATATTAGATGAGGACTATCCGACAAAATTAAGGAATATAATAAATTCGCCAAGCATATTGTATTGCAAGGGAGACGTCAATTGTTTAAATAGTTTATCAATTGGAATTGTAGGCTCAAGAAAGGCAACAGCATATGGAAAGCTTTGTGCTGACAAATTTGCAAGAGACTTGTCCAATCTTGGGATTACAACAATTAGTGGCTTGGCATATGGAATAGATACAATAGCTCATAAAAGCACTATACTTGCAAATGGAAAAACAATTGGAGTTTTAGGATGTGGAATTAATGTCGTTTATCCTTTGAAAAACAGAGAACTATATGAAAAAATTGAAAACTCCGGTGGAGCAATAATAACAGAATATCCTTTTGATATGCCGCCGATATCATATAATTTTCCATGCCGAAATAGAATTATAAGCGGTTTAAGCTCAGGAATTTTAGTTGTAGAAGCACAGGATAAAAGCGGAACTTTAATAACTGCAAACCATGCAGCTGATCAGGGAAAAGATGTATTTGCAATTCCCGGCAATATAGATAGTATATTTAGCATAGGTACTAATAAATTAATAAAAGACGGTGCTAAGTTAGTTTTAAGTGTTGAAGATATAATTGAGGAATTACCAGAATTTAATATTGCAAATTATAAATCCTTGAAAAAGAAAATTAATTATGATATTTTAAGTGAAATAGAGAAAGATATAATTGATATAATTAAAGAGGGAGAAAAATCTTGCGATGAAATAGCAAATGTTAAAAAATATTCTGTTGCTGAAATTTTAAGCTGTTTGAGCATTTTAGAAATGAAATCTATCGTTATTCAGACATCAGGAAAAAAATTTGTTCTTGCAAATTGATTAATTTTAGTATATACATATATAGTTGTAGATTAATAATAATTTATTTTCCAGAGAACTAAGCTTTCACTAGGTAAACTAAGATAAATTGTTATATAACGGAGGGTATATGGAAAAAAAATTAGTAATTGTTGAGTCACCAGCAAAGGCGAAAACCATAGGAAAATTTCTTGGAGCTAACTATATAGTTAAGGCTTCTGTTGGTCATGTTAGAGATTTGCCAAAAAGCAAGCTTGGCATTGATATAGATAATAATTTTGAGCCTGATTATATTACAATAAGAGGCAAGGGTGATATAATCAAGGAACTTAAAAAAGAGACAAAAAAAGCGAAAGAGGTTTACCTTGCGACCGACCCCGATAGAGAGGGCGAGGCTATATCATGGCATCTTTCGAAAATGCTTAATTTGGATGAAAACAGTGAAAATAGAATTGAATTCAATGAAATTACAAAGGATGCAATAAAGAAAGCTGCAAAAAATCCAAGGAAAATTAATACAAGCTTAGTTGATGCACAGCAGGCAAGGAGAGTGCTAGACAGGCTTGTTGGATATAATATAAGTCCACTTTTATGGAGAAAAATAGAAAAAGGTTTAAGTGCTGGCAGAGTTCAATCTGTTGCACTAAAGCTAATATGCGAAAGAGAAAAAGAAATAAATGACTTTGTATCTGAAGAATATTGGAATTTAGACATCGAATTGATTGAAAAAAAGAAAAAATTTATCGCAAAGTATTATGGTAAGTTAGAAGGAAATACATCAGCTAAATCTAATAAATCTGACGAAGCTGACAGTACGACTAATACAAAGCAAAAAATAAGTAAAATTAAGCTAAAAAATAAAGAAGAAACTGACGCTGTTATAAACAGTATAGACAAAAATGCCTTATCAGTTTATAAAGTAGAAAAAAGTCGCAGTGTTAAAAAACCTAGTCCACCATTTACAACAAGTAGCTTACAGCAAGAAGCAAATAAAAAACTTAACTTTTCATCAAAGAAAACAATGATGATTGCTCAGCAGCTATATGAAGGTATTAATGTAAAAGGTGAGGGAAGTGTTGGTTTAGTAACGTATATCAGAACAGACTCATATAGAATTTCTAATGAAGCTCATGAAAATGTAAAAAATTATATAGTAGGAAATTATGGACAAAATTATTATGCTCATAATGAGTATAACAAGAAAAGCAAAGTAGAAGCGCAGGACGCTCATGAAGCAATAAGACCGACTTATGTTGATAAAAGTCCAGAGAAAATAAAGGATTCATTGAGTGCTGATCAATATAAATTATATAATTTAATTTGGAGAAGATTTGTTGCTTCACAGATGGCAGAAGCTTTATTTGATACAACAACAATTATATTTAATAGCAATAATAATATATTCAAATCCTCTGGCAGCATAATGCAATTTGAAGGATTTAAAAGAATTTATGATTATAGTGATGGTTCAAAAGATCTATTGCTTCCAATTATAAATGAAGGAGACTTAGTTAAAATAAATAATATTTTGCCAGAGCAGTTGTTTACTAATCCTCCTGCTAGATACACAGAAGCTACATTGATAAAAATAATGGAGGTTTTAGGTATAGGCAGACCAAGTACCTATGCTCCGACTATTATAACAATTACAAATAGAGATTATGTAATTAAAGATAAAAACAATCTAGTTCCAACTGAAATGGGACTTCTAGTAAATGAGATGCTTATAAAGTATTTTGAAAATATAATAAACGACAAATTCACAGCTGGTCTTGAAAATAAATTGGATGCGGTTGCCAATGGAAATATTGATTGGCATGAAATTATAAAGGAATTTTACAATGAATTTAAGCTTTCTTTAGATGTTGCCGATAGGGAAATAGAAAAGGTTGAGCTAAAGGATGAGGTAAGCACTGAAAAATGTGAAAACTGCGGAGAATTCATGGTTGTTAAAAAAGGGAGATTTGGTAAATTTCTAGCCTGTCCTAATTATCCAGAATGTAAAACAACTAAAAAACTAGGTCAAAAAGAAACAGCGGAAGAAACAGATATTATATGCGAGTTATGCGGAGCTAAGATGTTAAAAAGAAAAGGACGATTTGGAGATTTCTTAGCCTGTTCAAAGTATCCAGAATGTAAAAATACAAAACAAATATCTCAAAAGCTTGATACTCCTTGTCCAAAATGCGGAAAGGACATAGTAATAAGATTTACGAAAAAAGGCAGAAGATTCTTTGGCTGCAGCGGATATCCGGATTGTGATTTTGTTTCATGGTCTGACCCAAGCAAGGATGATAACAAGGAAAATAAATAGAATACTATATAAAAATAATATTTGTAAATATTGTAATAAAAATTCTTGCTATGTACAATTATATGTGCTATAATACCAAAGGTACAAAATTTAGAAATATATGGTACCAGCTTTACTATTCACAGTGTCTGATTTATGATAGTCGTGCTCAGTACATGAGTCTTGAGTAAATATGAAGATGCTGGATGTTTAAAACAAAAGGAGGAAATAAAAATGGCAATAGTAAGTATGAAAAAATTACTCGAAGCAGGAGTTCACTTTGGACACCAAACAAGAAGATGGAACCCTAAGATGGCGGAGTATATTTTCACAGAGAGAAATGGAATTTATATCATTGACTTACAAAAAACAAGTGATAAGGTTGATGAGGCTTACAAATTCATAAAGGATGTTGTAGCTAATGGTGGAGAAGTTCTATTTGTAGGAACTAAAAAACAAGCTCAAGAGGCTACTAAGAGCGAAGCATTAAGATCAGGAATGCACTATGTTAGCCAAAGATGGTTAGGTGGAATGTTAACTAACTACAAAACTATCAGAAGCAGAATTGACAGACTTAATGAATTAAAGAGAATGGAAGAAGATGGAACTTTCGATAAGCTTCCTAAAAAAGAAGTAATACAATTAAAACACGAAGCTGAAAGACTTGAAAAATTCTTAGGCGGAATTAAGAACATGGAAAAAATTCCAGGAGCTTTATTCGTAGTTGACCCAAGAAAAGAAAAAATAGCTGTTCAAGAAGCTAAAATATTGGGAATTCCAGTTGTTGGTATAGTTGATACAAACTGTGATCCAGATGAAGTTGATTTAGTTATCCCTGGAAACGACGACGCAATAAGAGCCGTTAAATTATTGACTGCAACTATAGCTAACGCTATAATTGAAGGAAAACAAGGCGAACAATTAACTGATTACGAAGAAGACAGCGAAGAAGAAATGTCTGAAGAAGAATCAGATAAAGTAGATGAAGTAATAATAGAAGAATAAAGAGCGAAGAAAAAAACTTCACTCTATACATGAAAAGTAAGGATTAAAGCTTGCTCCCTATGGCTAATTATTAGTTATAGAACTTTATAAAGGATTAGCATTTTCCTTACTTTTTTTAAAATACAAACAAGGCTCATGTAAAAAAAATTTATATTAAATAATTGGCGTGGGCGTGATAGGAGGAATTAATATGGCAGAAATAACTGCTTCAATGGTAAAAGAACTTAGAGAAATTACCAGTGCTGGAATGATGGATTGTAAAAAGGCTTTGGCTGCTTGTGACGGAGATATGCAAAAATCAGTAGATTTTTTAAGAGAAAAAGGACTTGCACAGGCTGCTAAAAAATCAGATAGAATAGCTGCTGAGGGTTTAACTACAATGGCTATATCTGCTGATGGTAAAAAAGGAGTTGTTGTTGAGGTAAACTCGGAGACAGACTTCGTTGCTAAAAATGAAGAATTTAAAGAATTCGTAAATAATGTTGCTAAGATAGTTGTTGATTCAAACGTTAAAGACGTTGAAGAATTAAAAACTACAAAATACTTAGATCAAGCTGAAACAGTTCAAGAAGTTCTTACTGCTAAGATAGCAAAAATAGGCGAAAACATGAATCTTAGAAGATTTGAAACTATTGAAGTTTCAAGTGGAGCAGTGCTAGGATATGTTCATGGCGTGGGTAAAATATCTGTTATAATTGGTTTAGAATCAGAAGCTTCTTTCTCTGATTTAGAAGAATTAGGAAAAGACCTTGCTATGCAGGTTGCAGCTATGAAACCAAAATATATCACTAAAGATGATGTTGATGCAGACTATATAGCTCATGAGAGAGAAATACTTATAGCTCAAGCAATGAACGAAGGAAAGCCTAGAGAAATAGTTGAAAAAATGGTTGAAGGAAGACTTCAAAAGCAATTAAAGGAAGTTTGCTTAACTGAGCAAGCATTCGTTAAAGATGGAGACTTAACAGTTAAAAAAGTAATAGAAAATGTTTCTAAGCAACTTGGAAAATCTATTAAAATTGCAGCAGTTAAGAGATTTGAAGTTGGCGATGGCATAGAAAAGAAATCTGAAAACTTTGCAGAAGAAGTTGCAAAGCAAATGAATAAATAAAACATAACATAATGGAGGATCATAACTTGATTCTCCATTAATTAACGTGGAAAGAAAATAAAATTTTATATAGTTTAAGGCTTAATAATTAGGGTAAATATATAGAGAGAAACAATTTTTGCTCTATATACATAAAACTTATAAGCTCTAAGTATGTAGTCTTTCTTAAAAAGCACGAAAAATGCTTGTTTAATAGGAATTATAAATATACAAAGGAGATTGAAGTATGCGCTGTAAATACAAAAGAGTGTTATTAAAGATTAGTGGTGAGGCACTATCTGGAGGAGCAGGACATGGAGTGGACGAAAAAGTTGTTATGTCTATAGCTAAGGAAGTAAAAGCAATTAATGAACTCGGTGCACAGGTTGCTATTGTTGTAGGCGGAGGAAATTTTTGGCGAGGCGCTTCTGCTAAAGATATGGACAGAACTACATCAGACTATATGGGGATGCTCGGTACTATAATAAATGGATTAGCACTTCAAACTCATTTGGAAAAAATTGGACTAGAAGCTGTTGTCCAAACTTCAATAGAGATGATGCAGGTTGCAGAACCATATATCAGACGTAAAGCTGTAAAGCATTTGGAATCAAATAAAGTAGTTGTATTTGCAGGTGGAACAGGAAATCCATATTTTTCAACTGATACAACAGCAGCGTTAAGAGCGGCAGAGGTGGATGCTGAGATTATCCTACTTGCTAAAAATGGCGTAGATGGAGTTTATTCAGATGATCCGAAGAAAAATCCTGATGCTGTAAAATATACAGAACTAAGTTATATAGATGTACTGAACAAGGGATTAAAAATCATGGATTCTACAGCAACCTCATTATGTATGGATAACAAAATACCAATTTTGGTATTTGCTATAGAAGATCCAAAAAATATTGAGCGTATTATTTTAGGAGAAAATATAGGAACAATAATTAAGGAGGTATAATATGTATAAACAAGAGTTGAATAAAAGTGAAGAGCAGATGAATAAGTCTATAAACTTTTTAAAAGAAGAATTAGCAACTATTAGAGCTGGAAAGGCAAATCCTAAGCTTGTGGATAAAATACAGGCTAATTATTATGGAAGCATGACTCCGATAAATCAAATGGCAAATATTTCAGTTCCAGAGCCAAGATGCTTAATTATACAGCCATGGGATGCTTCAAGCCTTAAAGAGATTGAAAAAGCAATATTAGCTTCTGACTTAGGGATAAATCCTACAAATGACGGAAAAATAATAAGACTTATGCTGCCGCAGCTAACAGAGGAAAGAAGAAAAGACCTGCTAAAATTAGTAAAAAAAGAAATTGAAAATGCAAAGGTTGCTCTTAGAAACATAAGAAGAGATGTTATAGAAGTATTCAAAAAAATGGAAAAGAGCAGCGAATTAACAAAGGACGATTTGAAAAAAGCTGAAGAAGAAACACAAAAGCTTACAGATAAATATACGAAGTTTATAGATGATATCTATAAGGAAAAAGAAAAGGAAATATTAGAGGTATAGCATGGAAGATCTAAAAGGTCTTCCTTTAAGCAATGCCTTAAGCTTAATTCAAGGAAAATATCATAAAATAATTAAGATAGTTAAATTATTAGGTAGAAATTCTAAATTTAATAATTTGCATAATCCATATGTAATAAAATTTGAAAGCTCCAAAGAAGATTTGTATATAACCTTATTTGTTACATATTATTAGTTTATAAAGAATTAATTTATTACAAAGTACAATGAAAGGCATTTCATTATGAGTTTTAAGGAACAAATTTTAAATGGCAAAATTCCCAGTCATGTAGCCATTATAATGGATGGAAACAGAAGATGGGCTAAGAAGAAAATGCTCCCTGCAATAATGGGTCATAGAGCAGGTGTAAAAAAGATAATGGAAATAGTCGAAGCAGCTACAGATATTGGAATAGATGAGATGACTGTTTATGCTTTTTCGACTGAAAATTGGGGAAGAGAAAAAACAGAAGTAGACGGATTGATGAGTCTGCTTATTGAATTTTTGAGAAAAGAGCTTGACAGAATTCATAAAAATGGTGTCAAGATAAACCTCATTGGTAGGATGGAAGATTTACCAGCCAATGTTTTAGAAGAGGTAAAGGATGCTATATATAAAACAAGAAATAATAGCAAATTTATTTTAAATATAGCAATGAGTTATGGCGGAAGAAACGAAATTATTACTTCTATTAAAAGCATTGTAAAAGATGTAGAAAATAAAAAAATTAATATAGATGAGCTTAATGAAGAAAATTTTAAAAATTACTTATTTACTAAAAATAGTAGAGATCCGGATTTTCTCATTAGGACAAGTGGTGAAATAAGAATAAGCAACTTTTTGCTTTATCAATTGGCTTATGCAGAGTTTTATTTTACAGATACTTTATGGCCAGATTTTGATGAAGAGAAATTTTTTGAAGCAATATTAGAATATCAAAATAGAAACAGAAGATTTGGAAAGCAATAGCTGAATGAGGTTGAAAATGAAAACAAGGATTATAACAGGTGCTTTAGTTGGTTTATTAGTAGGATCAGTTACATATTTTGGCGGTGTTTTATTTGATTTTTTATATTTAATTATAACGTTTTTAGCAATATATGAAATAACTAAGCTATTACAAGCTAAGGAAATTTTTTCATATGAGGCTACACTTAATTATGTATTGGCAATATTATTGTTTTTTTCTGGGTATTTCTTTGATAAAACCTCTGTAGGTTTTATACTCCTTTTGTATGTATCATTTAATTTTATTTTATTTGTTACAAACTCCAAAATTACACTTGTTAGATTGGCTCAAACTCTATTCATAGGATTGTATGTTGTATTGTTCATGTACCATATGATTATGCTAAACAATATGCCAGATAGAAAATTCTTATGGTTAGTTTACATAATTTCATTTGGAACAGATACCTTTGCATATTTTGCAGGAGTATTCTTTGGAAAACATAAGTTATGTCCTAATGTTAGTCCTAAAAAGACAATAGAGGGTGCGATAGGCGGAATACTAGGATGTTTAGGTTTAACTATCGCATATTTCAAATTTTTTGGAATAAATATCAGTATATATACTATAATATTTAGTATATTTGTTTCTGCTTTTTCAATGGTAGGAGATTTATTAGCATCAAAAATAAAAAGAGAGTATGATGTAAAGGATTTTGGCAATATTTTACCAGGACATGGTGGAATTTTAGATAGATTTGACAGCTTACTTTTTGTAGCTCCTGTTGTTTATTATTTTGTTAATTATTTTATTTAAAATTTTATTAATAAGTAATATATAACTAAAGAAATAAATACATTATCATAGTATTTATATGTTTTATAGAATTAAAATTGTTGTACATAGACTTATATGTTTAAAACGGAGGTATATTTTGATAACATTAATAGCATCTATATTAGTATTTTCTATTGTTGTACTTGTGCATGAATATGGTCACTACAGGGCAGCAATAAGCGTAGGAATAAAGGTTGAGGAATTTGCAATAGGCATGGGCCCAACTATATATAAGAGAGAAAAAAATGGAATTATATACTCAATTAGATTATTGCCGATAGGTGGCTTTGTCAATATGGTTGGTGAGGATGAAAATGTAGATACAAGCGAAAGCTATATGAACAAGACAGTTTGGCAAAGATTTAAAGTAATTGTTGCTGGACCGCTTATGAATTTTTTATTAGCGATTGTAATTTACATTATTATGTCAGCAGTTTATGGCGTTCCTGGAACAACTATTGACTTAATAGATTCAAATTCCGAACTCTATAAAGCAGGAGTAAGAACTGGTGATAAAATCGTTTCTGTAAATGATAGCAATGTATATATAAGAGATGATTTAGTAACTGGGATAACAGTTGAGGAAAAACCATACAAAGTAACAGTTAAAAGAGATGGGGAAACTCTTAAATTTGATGTAAATCAATATTATAGATATGTCATAGGTATATATCCTTATGATGATAATAATCAATCTGCTTCTTCAGTTATAAAGCCAAGCGATAATAAGTTACCTGCTTACAAGGCCGGCATACGTGAAGGAGATAAAATTGTTAAAATTAACGGTATTGATGTAGAAAATTATAAACAAGTAACAGAAATTATATTAGGTTCAAAAGGTGAGAATTTAGATATAACTGTACAAAGAAATTCAGAGCTGTTAAATTTTAGTGTTGTACCACAAAAAGATTTGCAGATAGGCTTTGATACAAAAATTGAAAAATCAATATTAACAGGTATTGTATCATCTTTTTATAAGACAATACATTATGTAAAGCTAATGTTTAATTTTATTGGTATGCTAGTAACTGGCAGAGTGGGAGCTGAATCCGTAGGAGGTCCTGTAATGGTTATCTCTATGATAGGAGACTCTGCAAAGCTTATAAAAACACAAGGATTATATCCATTGTTAAACCTTTTAGCGTTTTTAAGTGTAAACCTAGGATTTATGAATTTATTACCGATACCGGCATTAGATGGAAGTAAGATAATGTTCTTACTTATAGAAAAACTTAGAGGTAAGAAAATACCTATTGAAAAAGAAGGCTTTGTACATTTTGTAGGCTTTGTACTTTTGATATCATTGATGGTATTTATAACCTATAAGGATATAATGAGATTATTTTAATAGTTAATTATAGTTTGTCAGAGATTTTTAGTTTAAAGCTTTAATTCTCTGACAAATTATTTATACATATAAAAAGTAGTAAATAATGTTAAAATAAATGAAAAATAAAGAAAGGATATGTACCGAGTTTGCTTTTAGCAAAATTTGTTCATTGAACAAATTTTTCATGGACATTTATACAATAGGTGCATGAACATACTTATGTTAAATAAAACAAATACAAATGAACTAATAAACTATGAAGAAGATATAAAATCTACAAGCAGAGCAATAAAATGCGGCAATCTCTATGTAGGCGGAAATAATAAAATCACAGTGCAATCAATGTTAAACACAAAATTAAGCGATATAGAAAAATCTATTGAACAAGTTCAGCTTTTAGAGCTTAATGGCTGTGACATTATACGTGCATCTGTTGATACAGTGGAGGATGCCAAGGCTATAAGCATAATTAAAAAACATACTGAAATGCCAGTAGTTGCAGATATTCAATTCGACTATAAAATGGCACTTCACGCACTTAAAAATGGTGCTGATGCGATAAGAATTAATCCATGCTATATAGGCTCTGAAGAAAATGTAGCAAGTGTTATAAATGAATGTAAAATTAACAATACTCCAATAAGAGTAGGAGTAAATTCAGGCTCTGTTAAAAAGGAATTTTTAGACAAGTATAATGGAGTAAATAAATTTTCTCTAGTTGAAAGTGCGTTAGAGCAGGTTAGAATTGTTGAAAAATACAACTACGAAAATATAGCAATTTCAATAAAGGCGTCTGATGTCAAGATGACTTACGATGCAAATATTGAACTAAAAAAAAGAACAGATTATCCTATACATCTCGGTATAACTGAGTCTGGCTCAGATGAAGATGGTATAATAAAATCTTCTATGGGACTTGGCTCTTTGCTGCTCATGGGTATAGGTGATACAATACGAGTTTCTTTGACCGAAGAGCCTTTGCGTGAGGTAATAATCGGAAGAAAAATCCTACAATATCTCGGTTTAAGACCATATGGTATAGAGGTAGTTTCCTGTCCTACATGTGGCAGAACAAAGGTAGATTTAATCAATATTGTAAGAGATGTAAAGCGCGCTATTGCTCCTATTAAAAAGGATATTAAAATTGCTATAATGGGATGTGCTGTAAACGGTCCGGGAGAAGCAAGGGAAGCCGATATAGGAATAGCAAGCGGTAACGGTGAAGCATTGTTATTTAAAAAAGGACAAATAATTACAAAAGTAAAAGAAAGCGAAATAATAAATGTTCTTTTAGAAGAAATCGATAAATTATAGTAATTAATATTGTGTCTAAATATAATATTTTAAATTTATAATTAATAGATTTTATTATTCCTATAATATATTAGAAAGAACAAATCTTTTCAAGATATTAAAATCTTCATGAAATCTTTATAAGCAAGATTTTTATGAAGATTTTTTAACATGACAAAAAGTATGATTAATGCTATAATTAATTCTAGTATAAAGCATAACAGTATAAGATAACGGAGAATAAAAATGTTTGATTTTAATAAATATTTTAGTAAATATGAGGGAATTTCAAAAGCAAAATTTAATAATATTGAAGTGATAAAAGAAAAAAGTCTAATTAAATTTAATATGTTATCAGATAAGATAATCAATCTTCAAGAGATAGATAAGCTAAGGCTCGAAATAAAATCTCACTATTCTGATATGGTTGACGTAGAATTTTATATAATCTATGATTTGAAAGAAAAAGATGATAACTTCAATAAAATATTAAAATTAAATATGGATTATTTAATAAAAAAGATTTCTCTAATAAGCTATAAATGCTGTCAAACCTCGATTGATGGTAATGATATTATCATAAAAACATCAACAGATTCTACATACGAGCAAATAAAAGAACAAGGTCTTGATAAAAAACTAAAGGAATTTTTTCTAGATTTATACAATTTTGATTTTAATATAATAATTAGAATTGAAGAAGCAACAGCTGATTCAATTGAAGATAAAAACCTTGAAATGCTTGAAAATGAAATAAAAAAATCACTATCTGACAGTGGAACAAAAAATGAAAAGAAAACCTCAGAACAAGCGAATAGTAATCAAATTTTTACAAAAGAAAAACAAGCGCCTAAATTTAAACAAAATATAAAGGATGAAAAGAAATTTGATGTTTTAGAGCTAAGCAAGATATCAGAAATAAACGATAACTCAGGCGAAGTACATATAAAAGGTACAGTAGTTTCATTTGAAAAAAGAGAGTTGAAAAATGGTAATTTTTTACTTACATATTCTGTTACAGATTACTCAGATACAATAAATGTAAAATATTTCTGCCCTAAAAATGTAAATCCTGAAGATATACAAGGTTTTAAGGCTGTTGAAATCATAGGTGATGCGAGCTATGACACCTATGCACGTGAATTAGTTGTTATGTGCAAGGCAATAAGAGAAGTTGAAGTTGTTGAATCTGTAAAAATGGACAATGCAGAGGAAAAAAGAGTAGAGCTGCACTTGCATACGTGTATGAGTTCAATGGACGGAATAAATCAATTTTCAGATTATGCAAAGCTTGCTAAAAAATGGGGACATAAGGCTATGGCAATAACTGACCACGGAATAGTGCAAGGTTTTCCAAATGCTATGGAAGCAGCAACTAAAGATTTTAAGGTTATATATGGTATGGAGGGCTATCTCATAGATGATGGTACATCTATATCCTATCACTGTGACGGTAAAAATCTCGATTCTGAGCTTATAGTATTTGATATTGAAACAACAGGTCTTAATGCACGCAAGGATGATATAATTGAAATTGGGGCTGTTAAGATAAGAGATAGAAAGGTTATAGATACATTTAATACCTTTGTTAGTACAAGCATGAAGCTGCCAGAAAAAATTATTGAGCTTACAAGCATAACAGATGATATGCTTATAGGAGCTCCAAGTATAAAAGAAGCATTGATTGGGTTTAAAAGCTTTGTTGGTGAAAATTCTATACTTGTAGCTCACAATGCAGGTTTTGATACTAAGTTTATAAAGGAAAAGCACTTTATAAGCTTTGGTGAAAAATATGATATGCCTGTGATAGATACCCTTGAATTATCAAAAGCATTAGTAAAGGGAGTAAGAAACTATAAGCTAGATACCTTGACTAAGAAATTTGATATAAGCTTAGAAAATCATCATAGAGCAGTAGATGATGCAAAGGCTACAGCAATGCTACTGTTGGAATTATATAAATTATTGGAACAGCAAGGTATAACAGAAATTGATACACTAAACGAAAAGCTTACTAAAAACATAGATATGAGTAAAAAGCCTACTTTTCATGTGAATATTTTAGTTAAAAACTTGGTAGGGTTAAAAGAATTATATAAATTAGTTTCTAAAGCACATTTAGAGCTATTTTATAAAAAACCACGTATATTAAAATCTGATTTAGACAAGGTTAGAGATGGTCTCATAATAGGTACAGCCTGTGAAGCAGGGGAGCTATATAGAGCCATAATAGGTGGAGAAAGTGACGAAAAAATTGAAAAAATAGCCGAATTTTATGATTTCCTTGAGATACAGCCTCTTGCTAACAATGAATTTTTGTACAGAAATGGTACAGTAAAATCTATAGATGAATTAAAGGATATTAACAGAAAAATAATTGAGCTTGGAAAAAAACTAAATAAAATTGTAGTTGCTACCGGTGATGTTCACTTCCTAAAAGAAGAAGATGAGCTATACAGAAGAATATTAATGTCTGGTCAAGGCTTTGATGATGCTGAGGATCAAGCACCGTTATACCTTAAAACAACTGATGAAATGCTGGATGATTTTTCATACCTTGGCAAAGAATTAGCTCACGAGGTTGTTGTTAAAAATACCAATATAATTGCAGATATGATAGAGAGCATACTTCCTATACCAGACGGTACGTTTCCGCCAATAATAGATGGTGCAGATGAAGAATTCAGAACAATATGTTACGAAAAAGCTCATAGAATTTATGGAAATCCTCTGCCGGAGATAGTTGAGAAAAGGCTTGAAAGAGAGCTAAATTCAATAATCAGCAGTGGTTATTCCGTCATGTATATCATAGCTCAAAAGCTTGTAAAAAAATCTAATGAAGACGGATATATAGTAGGTTCAAGGGGTTCTGTTGGCTCATCTTTTGCTGCTACGATGAGTGGTATATCAGAGGTTAATCCTTTAGTTCCTCACTATATTTGTGGGAATTGCAAATATTCAGAATTCTTTACAAATGGTGAATATGGTTCAGGAGTAGACTTACCGGACAAGATATGCCCAAATTGTGGAAATAAATTAAACAAGGACGGACATGAAATACCGTTTGAGGTATTCCTTGGATTTTATGGAGACAAAGAGCCTGATATAGACCTTAACTTTGCAGGTGAAGAACAGGCAACGGTTATGAAATATACAGAGGAGCTATTTGGTGAGGGAAAGGTATATAGAGCTGGAACTATAGGTACGATAGCGGATAAAACTGCCTTTGGATTTGTTAAAAACTATTATGAGGAAAAAGGTCAAACAAAACGTAATGCTGAGATAAATAGAATTATACAAGGCTGCTTAGGTGTAAAAAGAACATCTGGACAGCATCCTGGAGGAGTAATGGTAGTTCCTAGAAACAAGGATATATACGATTTTACTCCTATACAGTATCCAGCAAACAATATTAAATCTGATTCTATAACAACGCATTTTGACTATCATTCCATATCAGGGCGTATACTAAAACTAGACCTTCTTGGACATGATACTCCATCAATAATCAGAATGTTAGAGGATTTTACAGGCATAAATGATAAAGATGTTCCTCTTGACGATAAAAAAACTATGTCAATATTTACAAGTCCAAATGCTCTTGGGGTAACAAAAGAGGATATAAACAGCGAAACAGGAACTCTTGCTATACCAGAATTTGGAACAGCCTTTGTAAGAAAAATGGTTTTGGAAACTAAACCAAAATCATTTTCTGATTTACTTCGTATAAGCGGGCTTTCTCATGGTACTGATGTTTGGGTTGGTAATGCACAGGAGCTTATATTAAATGGTACTTGTAAGATTGACGGAGTTATAGCAACTCGTGATGACATAATGACGTATCTAATATCAAAAGGTGTAGATAATAAATTATCTTTTGAAATTATGGAAAAGGTAAGAAAAGGAAAAGGCTTGAAAAAGGAAGACGAAGAAGCTATGAGAGCTCAAGATGTTCCAGAGTGGTACATAGATTCATGTAATAAGATAAAATATATGTTCCCTAAGGCACACGCTGTTGCTTATGTTATGATGTCGGTTAAAATTGCATACTTCAAGGTTCATCACCCAGAGGCTTTTTACGCATCATACTTCACTATGAAAGCACAGGACTTCGATGCAGAAATTATAGCTAATGGATTAAAAAGCATAGAAGATGCTATGTCTGAAATAGATAAAAAGGGCAATGAAAAAACAACAAAAGAAAAAGACGCATACACAGTCCTTGAGGTTGCCAGAGAGATGTACAAAAGAGGATATAGATGCGAAAAGGTTGATTTATATAAATCAGATGACAAAAGATTTCAAATATTTGAGGGTGGAATTCTACCACCACTAATAGGACTTCAAGGACTTGGAGAAAACGCCGCTATAAGTATAAAAGAAGAACGTGAAAAAGGTGAGTTTATCTCAATAGAGGATATAACAAAACGTGCAAAGGTAACAAAAACGGTAATAGAAGTGCTGGAAAAACATGGTTGTTTAAAGAACATGGATAAAACAAACCAGCTTACGCTGTTTAATTTTTAGATAGTATATTAGTAAACAATATACTATTAATATGAATAATGATGAATAGTAAATTAAAATCAATAAAATATAAAAATATATTGACAATTTAGTCAGCATAATATAATATTAATAAAAATTAATTAGAAAAAAATTATGCTTGTAAACTCAATATTTACAACTAGAGAAAGGATTGAAAAAGAGTATGAATACTTTAATAAATATACTGACTGAAAATGTGAGTAATGCTTTTGAAAAATGTGGATATGATAAAAATTATGGAAAGGTTATCGTATCTGATAGACAAGATTTATGTGAATTTCAATGTAATGGTGCCTTTATGGCAGCAAAGCAATATAGAAAAGCTCCTCAAGCTATAGCAACAGAGGTATCAGCTGTTTTAGCAAATGAAAAGATATTTAAGAAAGTTGATGTAGTATCAGGATTTTTAAACTTAGCAATAGAAGATAGCTTTTTATTAAATTATATAAATGAATTAGCAGAGGATAAGCATTTAGGTATCCAGCAAGCTGAAAAACAAGAAACTATCGTTGTTGATTACGGCGGACCTAACTGTGCAAAGCCTTTGCATATAGGACACTTAAGAGCAGCAATTATAGGAGAGGCATTAAAAAGACTTGCAGCTGCTACAGGAAGAAATGCAATAGGAGATGTTCATTTAGGTGACTGGGGTTTGCCAATGGGTTTAGTTATTGCTGAAATAAAGGAAAGACATCCTGAATTGCCATATTTTAAAGAGAATTTTGACGAGAATCAAGAAGTTGATTTTGTAGTTACAGCAGAGGAACTAAATGAAATTTATCCTTATGCAAGTAAAAAAAGCAAAGAAGATGAAGAATTTAGAGCGATAGCACAAAAAATCACTGTTGAGCTGCAAAATCTTAACAAAGGATATTACGCATTATGGAAAAAAATGCTTCAAGTATCTAAGGATGATTTCAAAAAAATGTATGATACATTAAATGTACACTTTGAATTATGGTATGGCGAAAGTGATGCAGACCAATATATTGATGAGTTGCTAAAGATTTTAGACAATAAAAATTTAACTTATACAAGCAATGGTGCTTTAGTAGTTGATGTGCAAGCTGAAGATGACAAGGTTCAAATTCCGCCTGTAATGATTAAAAAGTCTGACAATTCAAGCAACTATGCAACAACTGACTTAGCTACAATCCTACAAAGACAAAAGGACTATAACCCAAGTGAAATTTGGTATGTTGTAGATAGCAGACAGAGTTTGCACTTTAATCAAGTATTTAGATGTGCTAAAAAAGCTGAAATAGTAAGTAATGATACCAATCTTGAGCATCTTGGCTTTGGCACTATGAATGGAAAAGATGGTAAGCCATTCAAAACTCGTGATGGTGGAGTAATGAAATTGGAAGACTTATACAACACTGTATACGAAAAGGCTGTAGAAAGATTAAAAGAATCAGAATTTGGAAATATAGAAAATATAGAAGAAAAAGCAAGTAAGATAACTGTTGCAGCTATTAAATTCGGAGATTTAATTAATCATAGATTGAAAGATTATATATTTGATATAGATAAATTCTTAGCATCTAAAGGTAAAACAGGAGTATTTTTATTGTACACTATAGCTCGTATAAACTCTTTATTAAGTAAATTAGAACAAAACGAAAGCAGCAAGATTGCAATAAACAATGTATATTCGGATACTGAAAAGCAATTACTATTAAAGCTTTCATTAAGCGGAGAAGTTTTCAAAAATTCATTTAATGAAAAAGCTCCTAACTATATCTGTGAAAATGCTTATGAAATAGCGTCGTTATTTTCAAATTTCTACAATGATAATCATATTATTAGTGAAGATGACGCTGATAAGAAGCAAGTATGGGTTAACATCTGCCAAATAGTTAAGAAAATGCTAATTAAGCATTTAGATATCTTAGGCATCGAACATGTTAATGCAATGTAGCAAATAATTTTTATATTTATAAATATTTAGTATAGATGTAAATTTTATTTAAAAATATTACAAAATATTAATTTTTGTATTTGATTTTTGTTTTGAAATGTGTTATACTAATGTATAGATAGAAATTTTGACAAAAGAGTGGGTTAATTCCCACTCTTTCTACTTATATTTATGCTTGATATGATAACCAATTGCATAGATTTAAATTAAGCATTAGTATTAATACATAAATTGAAGGAAGGTGAATTAAATATATGAACAAGAAACAAATCGTTGAAACTTCAACTCAAATTATCAATAAGATAATTGAAAATACTGATTATGAGCTGGTAGATCTTGAGTATGTCAAGGAAGGTCCGTTTATGTACCTTAGAGTGTATCTTGACAAAGAGGGCGGAATAACTATTGATGACTGTGCTACCGTGAGCAGAGAATTTAATAAAAAGCTTGATGAACTTGACTTTATTGATGACCAATACTTTTTGGAGGTTTCTTCTCCAGGTGTAGACAGAGCTTTTAAAAAAGATTCAGACTATATTAAAAATCTTAATAATGAAGTGGAAGTTAAGCTGTTTGCACCAGTGAACGGGATGAAACTGCTAAAAGGAATTCTTTTGGAAAAAAATGAAAATGATATAGTAGTTGGACTTGGAACAGCAGGCAATGAGAATAAAGTTACTGTAGAATTAAAAAACATCACAAAAATTAATAAAGTCGTTGAATTGTTTTAAATTAGAAAGGAATGAGAGAGTGTAAAAATGAGCAAGGATATCATAAGGGCATTAGGAGAGCTCGAAAAGGAGAAAGGAATATCTCCTGATGTAGTTATAGAAGCTATAAAGGCAGCTTTAGAATCAGGCTATAAAAAGAATTTTGGCAAAGCAAATAATTTTTCAATTGAAATTGATGAGGTTTCGGGAGATTTCAAACTTTATGCAGATAAAACTGTAGTAGAAATTGTTGAGGATTCTCAGCAGGAAATTTCTCTTGCGGAAGCAAGACAAATTAGACTCGGCTATGAGATTGGAGACATTATTAAAATTGAAATTCAGCCTAAAAAGGATTTTGGTAGGATAGCAGCGCAGACAGCAAGACAGGTAATACTTCAAAAAATCCGTGAGGCAGAGAGAAATTCAATATTTAATGAGTATGAGGGCAGAGAAAGTGACTTAATTGACGGTGTTGTTCAAAGAGTTACTAAAGGCAGCATTTACTTAGATATGGGTAAGATTGAAGGCGTCATAACTCAAAGCGAACAAATCCCTGGTGAAGAATTTGAACAGGGAGATAGATTAAAAGCAGTTATATTAGAAGTTAAAAATTCAAGCAAGGGTGCAAGCGTACTTTTATCAAGAACTCATCCAAACTTGATTAAGAGATTATTTGAGTTAGAGGTTCCTGAAATTCATGATGGTGTTTTGGAAATATATAGCATATCTCGTGAAGCCGGCTCAAGAACAAAAATTGCCATTTATTCACACGACCCAAATGTTGATCCAGTTGGTTCATGTGTAGGAAACAAGGGAATGAGAGTAAAATCAATAATTGATGAAATCAATGGTGAAAAGATTGATATTGTTATTTATAACAAAGACCCTGAAATCTTTATCGCTAACAGCTTAGGACCTGCAAAGATAACAAGTGTAAGTGCCAATGAACAGGAAAAAACCGCTACAACAGTAGTACCTGATAACCAATTATCACTTGCTATAGGTAAAGAAGGACAAAATGCAAGATTAGCTGCAAAATTAACTGGATGGAGAATTGACATTATCAGTGAATCTCAGTATGCAGAAAGACAAAATAAGCTTGATGATGACACATACGAAGATTTGATGGTTGAGGCTATTAATAAAATTGAACCAGAGGAAATAGGTGAATAAAGTGATGAAGCCACGAAAAATACCAATGAGAAAATGTATTGGCTGTCAAGAAAGTTTTCCTAAAAAATCTCTATGTAGAATTGTCAAGACAAGATTAAATATAGAGAATCCTGAAACTGGAGAAAATGAAGAAAAAGAAATCGTAAAATTTGATGCAAGTGGTAAGTTAAATGGAAGAGGAGCTTATATTTGTAAAAGCATGGATTGCTTTGAAAAGGCTGTAAAATCAAAAAGATTGTCTAGAACCTTAGAAATTGAAATACCAAGTGGAATATACGATGAAATAAAAACAGAGATATTAAAGACTGAAAAGGTCGATGAGGTTAAAAAAAGTCTCGAATAATGAAAGGATATGCACCGAGTTTGCATTTAGCAAACTTTTCCCATTGCATAAGATATTCAATCTTTCTTGAAAAGAAAGACTATGGGTTTTAGCAAAATTGGTGCATGGGTATGGAATGACAAATAATAACGAAACAAGTATCGAAGCTGCACAAAATGATTTAACGCAAAGTAATGAAAGCATGAAAGCAAATAAAATCTATGGGATGTTTGGCATAGCAAGAAAAGCAGGCAAACTTGTATTTGGCTACGATATGGCAGTTTCTCTGATAAAGAGTAATGATGCTGAAATTTTAGTGATTTTGGCAAGTGATACATCAGAAAAAACTAAAAAAAATATAATATTTGAATGTGAAAAATATGGCCGTAAGTATATAGAATACGGTGAAAAGCTTGTCTATGGTAAGATATTAAACAAAAAAGAGGTTGGAGTTTTAACTGTTACAGATAAAAACATCATATCTTATTTGAAAGACAACTTATAAATTTGGAGGTGACCGTATGAGAATACACGAATTAGCAAAAGAATTAAATATGACTAACAAGGATTTGCAAGATATAATAGAAAAGGAATTTAATATTAAAGTAAAATCGCATATGAGCTCTATTACAGATTTAGAGACATTAAGAATAAGAAAAATTATTAATACATTAAATGGAATGAAGGAAATGCCTAAAGAAGCTCCAAAGGATGCTTCGAAAGACCATTCAAAAGAAAAAAATATAGTTAAGAGTACTAATGTTAAGCAGACAAATGATGCTGTCGTTAAAAAACAGGATATAAAACATACTAAAAATGTTGTTGTAGAAGAAGAGGAAGATGTTAACTTTGATTTAAAGGGAGCTAAAATTAAAAATGCCAATAAAGCAGTTCCTACTAACAACAAAAAGCCTGAAGCAAATAAGAAAAGTCCTGGAACTAGCTTTAATAATAATACTAATAAATTCTTCAAAAAAGACAATAATAAAAAGAACGTCAATGAAGCTGATAAACCAAAGGAAAAGCCACCTGTACAGCCTAAACAAAAAAGGGTAGAAATGGAAGATACTATCGTAGTAAGAGAATTAGCTGATAAGATGGGTGTTCCAGTAAGTCAGGTAATGTCGAAGCTGATAATGCTGGGCTTAATGGTAAACATGAATCAAGAGATTGACTTTGATACTGCAAGCCTATTAGCAGAAGAATTTAATGCTATTTTAACTAAAAAGGTAGTAATAGATGAGCTTCAAGTTATAGAAGATAAATTAAGCCAAGATGTAGAGGACTCAGAAGAAAACCTAATGGAAAGACCTCCTATAGTTACTGTAATGGGACACGTTGACCATGGTAAGACTTCGCTTTTGGATGCTATTAGAAATACTATAGAGGTTTCAAAGGAAGCAGGCGGAATTACTCAGCATATAGGAGCATCTGTAGCTGAAATTAATGGCAAAAAAATAACATTTTTGGATACTCCTGGTCATGAGGCATTTACTTCTATGCGTGCAAGAGGAGCAAGTATCACGGATATAGCGATATTAGTTGTAGCAGCCGATGATGGTGTTATGCCACAGACAATAGAGGCTATAAACCATGCTAAAGCAGCAAATGTTCCAATTATCGTTGCTGTTAATAAAATTGATAAGCCTGCTGCAAATATTGACAGAGTTAAGCAGGAATTAGCTGAACAAAATGTTCTCGCAGAGGATTGGGGTGGAGATGTAATTTTTGCACCGGTATCTGCTAAAAAACAAGAGGGTATAGAAAATCTTCTTGAAATGATATTATTAGTAGCTGAAATACAAGAATTTAAGGCTAATCCAAACAGAAATGCAAGAGGAACTATAATAGAGGCTAAGCTTGACAAGGGAAGAGGATCAGTTGCTACTGTATTGGTGCAAAAGGGAACTCTTAAAAAAGGTGATACTGTATTGGTTGGAGCTTCTTATGGTAAAATTAGAGCTATGTTTAATAGCAAAGGTAAGATGATAAGCCAAGCAGGTCCATCTATACCAGTTGAAATTTTGGGACTTTCAGAAACTCCATTAGCAGGAGATATCCTAATTGCTATGGATTCAGATAAGGATGCTAAATCAATAGCTGAAAAGAGAAAAGAAAAACTAAGAACTGAAAACTTAAATGCAAATTCTAAGGTTTCACTAGATGATTTGTACAATAAGATACAAATGGGTGAAGTTAAGGACTTAAACATTATATTAAAAGCAGATGTTAGAGGATCAATTGAGGCGATAAAACAATCATTTGAAAAACTAAGCATTAAAGAGGTTAAGGTTAAAATAATTCACAGTGGTGTTGGCGGAATTAACGAAAGCGACATAAATCTTGCTTCTGCTTCAAATGCCTTAGTTATTGGATTTAATGTAAGACCTTCTATACAGGCTACAGAGATTGCTAAAAAAGAAAATGTTGATATTCGTACTTACAATATTATATATAATGCTATCGAAGATTTAGAAAAGGCGATAACAGGTATGCTTGACCCTGAATACAAAGAGGTTGTTCAAGGTAGAGCAGAGGTTAGAGCTACATTTAAGGTTCCAAATATTGGAATAGTAGCAGGAGTATATGTATTGAATGGTATGATAACTAGAAAATCAAAGATTAGACTTTTAAGAAGCGATATAGTTATACATGAGGGCGATATCACTTCATTAAAGAGATTTAAGGATGATGCTTCTGAATTAAAAACAGGCTTTGAAGGTGGAGTTGGCATTGAAAAATACAACGATATCAAAGAGGGTGATATAATTGAAGCATATATCATGGAGGAAATAAAAAGATAATGTCTATTAAAAGAAACAATAGATTAACAGGTGAATTTAAAAAATTAATTTCTGAAATTATTAAAAGAGATGTTAAAGACCCTCGTATTTCAGATATGATGAGTATTACTGATGTAACGATTACTGAAGATTTAAAAACTGCTAAGGTTTATGTTTCAGTACTTGGAGATAGTGCTCCAACCATAGACGCATTAAATAGAGCGAAAGGCTTTATAAGAAAAGAGCTTAATAGAAAGATAAAAATAAGAACAATTCCGGAATTGTTCTTTGAGAAAGATTTTTCTATTGAAAGAGGCGTTTATATAAACAAATTAATCAATGAAGTTATTAGTAAAGATAATCAAGGAGTAAGTGTAAATGACAGTTCAAATAAATTCGAACAATCAAATGAGTCAGAAGATGAAGAATAATATTAAAGAGTTTTTTAATGAAATTAATAATTCTGATAAAATTTGTGTGATAGGTCATATCGCTCCTGATGGAGATTGTATAGGGTCTGTTATGGCCCTATACGAATTTTTAAAAACTGAATTTGATAAAGATGTTTGTTTTGGTTTTGACGGTAAAATCCCATATAATTTTAAAAGCTATGTTGATGAGAAGCTAATATTAACAGATTTTGAGAATAAAAAATTTGATTTATTAGTTGTTTTGGATTGTGGTGATGAGGAAAGACTTGGTAAATACAAAAGTCTTATTCCTAATTCAAAAAAGATTATCTGTGTAGACCACCACAAAACAAATACTGAATTTGCTGATATAAATATAGTTGACCCTACGATAAGTTCAACAGGAGAATTGCTATTTCACATGCTGAAGTTTGAAAACAAACAAATTAGTTTAAAAATGGCAGAGTATATTTATACAGCTATTATAACTGATACAGGAAATTTTGCCTATTCTTCTACAAGCAGTACTACACATAAGGTTGCTGCAGAGCTTATTGAAATTGGTGTTGATGTTGCTAAAATTGACAATCAAATATACAATTCAAAGCCTGTAAGCACTGTTAAGGCTTATATAGAATGTATTTCTAATATAAATTTTTATTATAATAACAAGCTTGGTATTGCAAAGATATCAGATGAAATTGTAAAAAGAAATAATGCTAATATTAATGATATAGAAGGTATTGTTGAATTTATAAGAGAAATAAATGAAGTAGAGATATCCTGTGTTTTGAAAGAATATAATCCAGCACTTACAAAGGTGAGTTTGCGTTCAAAAAATGATATTGATGTATCGGAAATATCTAAAAAATTTGAAGGCGGCGGACATGCAAAGGCGGCAGGTTTCCAAATTAATGGAAGCTTAAAAGAATCAGAAGCTATATTAGTAAAAGAATTAGAAGGATATTTAAACAAATGATTTACATAATATAAATTATGCAAATCATTTGTTTAAAAATTTTTAATTATTATACACATAAAAGAAAGTTGATATTTATAATGAATGGTATATTAAACATTTTAAAGCCAACAGGTATGAGCTCTCATGATGTTGTTAGCTTTGTGAGAAAATCTATAGGTATAAAAAAGGTAGGACATGCAGGCACTCTTGATCCAAATGTAGCTGGTGTATTGCCTATATGTGTTGGTAAAGCAACTAAATTTAGTGATATATTGATAAATGGAGATAAAGAATATATCTGTGAGATAAAGTTTGGACAAAGCACCGACACTCAAGATATGTATGGTAATGTGGTTGAAGAATTAAGAGACTTTGAGTTTAACGAACAAGAAGTAATTAAAATTATTAATTCATTCAAGGGTACCATTTCCCAGATACCTCCTGCATATTCGGCTGTTAAATTTAATGGGAAAAAGCTGTATGAATATGCAAGACAGGATATAATAATCGAAAAAGAAGCAAGACGGGCAGAAATCAAAAGCCTAGACATACTGAAAATTGACAATCCAAATGTACTTATTAAGGTTAAATGTTCAAAAGGAACATATATGAGAACCCTGTGCCATGATATAGGAATAAAGCTTGGTATACCGGCACATATGGGGGTTTTGATAAGGACTGAGGCTAAGGGCTTGAAAATTGAAAATTCTCTTAGTTTAGAGGATTTAAGCTTCTTTGCACAGATGAATAAGATAGAGAATTATATAATTTCTGTAGATGATATTGTTCCAATGAAAAAAATTGTTGTAAATGAAAAATTTTATGATAAACTTATAGTTGGAAATGAAGTATATTGTAAAACAAGTGCTGATTTATCAGATGATTTTTATGTATATTGCAAAGATATGCTTATAGGAATAGGTCATGTAGTGGATGAAAAGCATATAAAGATAAATAAAATGCTTATTTAAGTTCAATATTTTAACGAAAACGAAGATTTAAGGTAGAAAACCATTTACCATAACAGAGGTATAAAATGACAAATTATAAAAATTCTTGCATAGCTATTGGTAATTTTGACGGAGTACATAAAGGACATGACCTTTTAATAAAAGAAATGATAGAAATAAGCAGGCAAAACAAACTAAACAGTATGATTTTAACTTTCAAATTTTCTGATAAATCTATGAGAAAAAGTCCTGCTAATATGAAATATATCACAAATTTTGAAAATAAAATGTCTATATTAAAATCATACAATACAGCTAATGTGTGCTATTTAGATATAGATAGTGAAATAGCAAAATACTCGTCTGAAATGTTTATAAAAGATATTTTGATTGATAAATACGACATGAAACATATAGTAGTAGGGTATAATTTTAGATTTGGGCAATATGCTTTAGGAAATGTCAACACATTAAAAAAGTTTTCTTCAATTTATAATTATAATGTAAGTATTTTACCTAGAATAAGGACAAAAAATGATTTGGATATAAGCAGCACTATAATTAGAGATTTTATTAAAGAAGGTAAAATCAAAGAAGCAAATAGTCTTTTGACACAAAAATATACTATATTTGCAAATGAAGTTGAGCATTTGGATAATAATAGTTGTATAGTTTATAAAAATAATGAGATAATAACACCATGTGACGGTAAATATAAGGTGCTTATCGGTAAAAAAGATTGTATTGTGGAAATTAATACTGTAAATCACAATAAAATCTTTAAATCTAATTGCGATTTTAATAAACATGATATAGTTTTTTTAGATGATTAAATAATATATTTAAATTTATAAAAAAATTTAAAATTCAATAAAAAATTATATTTACAAATGTAAAATATTGTGTTAAAATATATGCAGTTCCATAATCTATGTTTTGCGAAAGCTCAACGTATGGCATGGGTTATAGGTGAAATAAAAATTTTGGAGGTTGGCAAAAATGTCAAGAGGAGCAATAACAAAAGAACAAAAACAAGCAATAATAGAGGAGTACAGATTAAGTGATAACGACACAGGATCTCCTGAGGTTCAAATAGCTATACTTACTCACAGAATTAACAATTTGAACGAGCATCTAAAGTCAAATACAAAAGATCACCACTCAAGAAGAGGTCTTTTGATGATGGTTGGTCAAAGAAGAGGGTTCTTAAATTACTTAAAGGATAATGATATTGAGAGATACAGAAGCATACTCGAGAGACTCGGATTAAGAAAATAGGACTTTAAGAGCGGGGATAAAAATTCCCGCTTTATTTGTTTTACAAGAAAAATTAACAATAATTTATTTGGATGATTAAAATAGAACATAGATTGCACAGGTTTTGCACAGGACACGTTAATATTTGAACTGTCCTGTGTAAAATCAGTGTAATCTGTTTTCCATCATCCATATAGATACTATAAAAACAATTAAAAAATAGGAGGAATAGATGGAAAAAATATTCAAATACATGTTGGACGGAAAAGAATTAAAAGTAACAGTCGGTAAAATCGCTGAATTGACCAAAGGTTCTTGTCTTGTTCAATATGGAGATACAGTTATAATGGCAAACGTAGCAGGATCAAGCCAGCCAAGAGATGGCATTGACTTTTTCCCACTTAGCGTAGACTATGAAGAAAAACTTTATGCAGCAGGTAAAATACCTGGTGGATTTATAAAAAGAGAGGGAAGACCTACAGAAAAGGCAATACTTACATCTCGTTTAATAGACAGACCTTTAAGACCGCTTTTCCCAAAAGGATATAGAAATGATGTAACAGTTACAGTTACAGTTCTTTCAATGGACCTTGATTATTCACCTGAAATAGCAGGCATGATAGGCTCGTCTATAGCACTTTCAATATCAGATTTACCATTTGAAGGTCCGACAGGAGCTGTTTCAGTAGGACTTATAGATGATAAATTTATAATAAATCCAAACTGTGAGCAAAGAGAAAAATCAAAGCTTAATTTAACAGTTGCAGGAACAAAAGACGCAATAATGATGGTAGAAGCTGGAGCTCAAGAACTTACAGAAGAAAAAATGCTTGAAGCTATACTATTTGCACATGAAGAAATCAAAAAAATATGTGATTTCATAGAAGAAGTTGCAAGAGAAGCTGGAAAAGAAAAAGCTCCTTATGTAGCATTTAAATGCGATGATACTATAAAAGAAGAAATTATAGCTTTTTCAAAGGATAAAATCAACGAAGCTATAATAGATCCAGATAAACTTACAAGACAAGAAAAAATTGACAATCTTAAAGCTGAAATTATGGAAGTATTCTTAGAAAAATATCCTGATAACAAGATGGATATAGATGATGCGACATACAGACTTGTAAAAGAAAAGGTAAGAGAAAACATAATCGAAAGAGGAATTAGACCTGATAATAGAGCTATAGAGGAGATAAGACCTATAACTTGTGAAGTAGGTTTATTGCCAAGAACTCATGGCTCAGGATTATTTACAAGAGGTCAGACACAGGTTCTTACTGTAGCAACATTAGGACCTATTAGTGAAGAGCAAATACTTGATGGATTATCAGAAGAAGAAAGCAAGAGATATATGCACCATTACAATTTCCCAGGATATAGTGTTGGAGAGGCAAAGCCGTCAAGAGGACCTGGAAGAAGAGAAATTGGTCATGGAGCTTTAGCTGAAAGAGCATTAGAGCCTGTTATTCCAGATAAAGAAACATTCCCTTATGCTATTAGATTGGTTTCAGAAGTATTGAGCTCAAATGGTTCAACATCACAGGCAAGTGTTTGTGGCTCAACATTATCACTTATGGATGCAGGAGTTCCAATAAAAGCACCTGTAGCAGGTATTGCAATGGGACTAATAAAAGAAAATGATAAAGTAGCAGTTCTATCTGATATACAAGGTATGGAAGATTTCTTGGGAGACATGGACTTTAAGGTTGCTGGAACAGCTGAGGGAATAACTGCTATACAAATGGATATAAAAATCCATGGTATAGACAAAAAAATACTTGAGCATGCTTTAGAAAGAGCAAGAATTGGAAGAATGCACATACTTGGCAAGATGCTAAGCTGTCTAGATAAGCCAAGAGAAGAATTGTCTAAATACGCTCCAAAGATTATTGTTATGAAGATTAAGCCTGATAAAATCCGTGAAGTTATTGGCAGCGGCGGAAAGGTTATTAATAAGATAATCGAAGATACTGGAGTAAAAATTGATATAGAAGATGATGGAACAGTATTTATAGCAGCTGAAAATCCTGACAAAGCTAATGAAGCTAAGAAAATGATTGAAAAAATTGTTAAGGAAATAGAGGTTGGAGAAATATACTTAGGTAAAGTTGTGAGAATAACTGAATTTGGTGCTTTTGTTGAGCTTATAGAAGGAAAAGACGGTCTTCTTCACATATCTAAGATATCTGATAAACGCATTAAAAAGGTAGAAGATGTTTTATCTCTAGGAGATGAAGTCCTTGTAAAAGTAATGGAAATTGACAAACAAGGCAGAGTTAATTTATCTCGTAAGGATGCTTTACCAAGTGCTGAACAACCAGAAAAATCTGAGTAATTTTATAAAAAAATTAGTTTCTAATTGTATGAATTATTTTATTAGAAACTGATATACTAATTAAATCAAATTATATAAAAAAAGTGAAGCTCTGCTTCACTCTATACATAAAAAAGCCCTTTGATTAATACTATATAATATGGTTGCTAGTCTTGCTTTACAAGACTTTGATAGAGCAATACTATGATATACTTAAAAAGGGGGCTTTTTATGAATTTTTTAAGACATAATATTGTATTTATTAAACGTTTAATTATAGTAATTTTATTAGCTGTTTTAATAATAATGCTTTTTTTATTAAGGTTTAAGATTTATATTTATAGGTAAGAGAGTGAAGGAAAAATATTCTTTACTCTACAGAAAAATCGTTCCGATTTTTCATAACATTTGGAGGAATAATGATTAAAAAATATACGTTAGATAATGGTCTAAGGATAATTGCTGAAAAATTAGACTATGTTAAATCTGTATCGTTTGGCATATGGGTTAAGGTTGGCTCAGTAAATGAAAATAACAACACAAATGGAATGTCACACTTCATTGAGCATATGCTTTTTAAAGGAACAAGCAATAGATCAGCAAATCAAATAGCAGAAGAAACAGACAATATAGGCGGTCAAATGAATGCTTTTACTAGCAAGGACTGTACTTGTTTCTATATAAAGGTTTTAGATGAAAACTTGGATGAGGCTGTAGATATATTATCCGATATGTTTTTTAATTCAAAATTCGAAAAAGAAGAACTTGAAAAAGAAATATCAGTAGTTATAGAAGAAATAAAGATGTACGAGGATTCTCCAGAGGATGTAGTTCATGATAAACTTTCAGAGATAGTGTTTAAAAATAGCACCTTAGCATATCCAATTCTAGGAACTATCGATAATTTAAAATCATACACAAGGGAAAGAGTATTAGACTATAAAAAAGAACAATATTCACCTGAAAGAACTGTTATATCTATAGCAGGAAATTTTGATGAAGATTATTTAGTTAAGCTATTAGAAGATAAATTTGGAAAATGGGAAAATAACCTAAAAACAGATTTAGAAGATTCAGACAGCGAATATACGAGAAATATTGTTGGAATAGATAAAGAATTAGAACAATTACACATTTGCTTCGGAACGAAAACTATAGGAAGACACGATGATTTGTATTATCCACTTATGATTATGAATAATGTATTTGGCGGAACAATGAGCTCTAAGGTATTCCAAGAGGTTAGAGAAAAAAGAGGCTTGGTTTATTCAATTTATTCGTTTGCTTCAAATTATGCAGAAAACGGTATATTTGGAGTATATGCAGGTTTAGCATATGAAAATTTAGAAGAAGCAATAAAAACTATTTTAGAAGAAATGGATAAAATGAAAAATGCGCAAATTACTGAGGAAGAATTTAATAGAGCAAAGCAGCAAATTAAAAGCAATTTCATATTAGGACTTGAAAGCACATCAAGCAGAATGTCATCAATAGGTAGGAGAGAGCTTTTATACAATGAAATTTCAACACCGGATGAAGTAGTTGAAAAAATAAACTCTGTTCAATTAGAAGATATTATAAAAATAAGTAAGATGATATTTAATAAAGAAAATTTTACAGCTGTATATACTGGAAATCTTAAGAAGCATAAAAACCTACAGGGTATTTTTGAAAAATTATTATAAGAGGTATACACATGAAAAAAATAGCGAAATTTGAAAAAGTAAGTCTTGTACAATTTAAAAAGGATTGGATTGATACCTTTGGTGAGACAAGCTCTGAAAATATTGAAGATATTTATAATTCAATTAATCTGCCAAAAAGAGCTACAAAAGGCTCGGCAGGATATGATTTCTATGCTCCTATAGATATAGATATGCTTCCAAGTACTTCTATTAAAGTTCCGACAGGAATTAGAGCTAAGATAGAGGAAAATTGGATGCTAAGCTGTTATCCACGCTCAGGTCTTGGATTCAAATTCAGATTACAGCTTGACAACACAGTTGGCATAATTGATTCAGATTATTATAATTCTTCAAATGAAGGGCATATTATGATTAAAATGACTAATGATTCAAGAAACAATAAATCAGTACACGTAGACAAAGGTGCAGGATTTGCACAAGGAATTTTTATTGAATACGGAATCACAGTAGATGATGATGTAACAGAGCTAAGAGATGGTGGCTTTGGTAGTACAAATAAATAATTTAATGTTAAAATGACTTAGAAAATAAAATTTTCAATATCCATCTGTGCTATAATAAATAGGTGAGGAGTATGAGTAAATATGAACAATTTATTTAGAGGTATGATATTTATATTTATTAATATAAATCTTACATTAGGCAATAGTAAAATTGACATATTACCTGACTTTATAGGTTTTTTTATGCTTGTTAAGGGATTAGAAGAATTATATAATCAAAGTGATAATTTTATTAAAATTAAACCTTTTGCAACAGGGTTAGGAGTATATACTTTAATTGTATTTTTATTAAATTTATTTGGAATAGGATATGGATTAGAATATGTTGCAGGGATAGTATATACAATCCTTTTAATTTATGTGACCTATACTATAATTATTGGTATAATGGATATAGAAAAAAGTTTCAATATATCTTTAGACTCAGAGAGGTTAATGTCATCTTGGAAGATAATGACAATATTTAATATTTTAATATTTATAGTAATATTTATACCTTTTTTAAATTTTATATTTTTAATATTTAGTATTGTATTTACAATAGCATACCTCGTTTCATTTAATAGAACTAAGAACTTATATTATGAAAACAATTTTAACATATAATAAAACTGTTCGAAAGAAGGTATTGTAAAATATGAAAATATCAAAAGAAGAATATTTGAAAAATCCATGTGCTTTATTATCAATTCCTTATTGGAAAGAACAGAGCTTAACTCTGCCAGATAATATGAAAATATTAAATGACAAGGAATACAAGGATTTTTACAAAGAAGAATACCATGAAAAATTGTTTTTTAGATTAATACATAAGCTTGAAACTATAAATCGTGTAAATCTGAATGATAATTATACTATAGAAACAATAAATATTAATACTCAATTAGAGGATGTAGTTGAGGTTATTAATAGTTGCTATACAGATATAGGTGTGAATTTGAGTGAAGTTAAAGAGTGGACAAATAGGGTAGTCTTTGATAATAACTTATGGGTATACATAAAAGAAATCCAAAGCAATAAAATAGCAGCACTTGGTATAGCTGAATTAGATAAAGAGCTAAAAGAGGGAGTACTTGAGTGGATACAGGTTTTACCAAATTACCAAGGCAAGGGATTGGGACAAGCCATAGTTAATGAGCTTCTAAATCGCATGAGAGAAAAATCAAGCTTTGCAACAGTATCAGGAGAGGTAGATAATCAGACAAACCCAGAAGCACTATACAGAAAATGCGGTTTCACCGGTAATGATGTGTGGCACATAATGACAAAGAAATAAATCTTATAAATAAATTTTAAAATTAAAATAAAGTATAATTGCATAATTGAAAAATGCCACTCTAGTGATTTTTTATTAATAGAGTGGCATTTTTTTATAAATTATTATATATATTTTTATTTGCGAATTTTTGCTTCAAGCCAATTGCCGATAACTATTCCTGAGATAATGGCTAAAATTATTGATATTCCTAATGAAATTAGCAACCAATTTAGATTCTCAATAAGTGTAATACCCATATGGAAAAATGACTGTACAAATGCAGGAGCATTGCTGAAAAAATCTATTATTTTCTGTCCCATCTGTATATTTCCTTGCATATCTAAGTTTAGACATTGGTAGCCATATGCAATATGAGCTATTGCATATTTTCCAAAAGCAACATTTCCTAAAGAGGCATAGGCTATTGCGCCATTTGCTACTGAAAAAGTACCTATAGCTACGTTTCCTAATGACAATAATAGACCTAAGACCAAATTACCTAATGACAAAAGTCCGAGACCTATATTTGCAACAGAAATAAGTCCAATTGACAAATTTCCGATTGAAATAATTCCACAGCTGAGATTTCCAATTGCAATAATTCCTTTCGCACGTCGCCCAATTGCGATAAATCCTTTAGCTGTTGGAACTCTCATATAGCGATTTCTATCATCGCTTATTCCTCTTATATAGCTTTGTCGTTTAGCTTTTACAATATGGATAAGTGGCATTCCAAAGACTGTTTTATTTGATTTATACTCTATAAATGGTCGTGAAATCTCCTCATTGCTTATATAGCTTTCATAAATATCAGCAGCAATGACATCAGCATCTCCCATGGATTTTATAACCTCATCTTCAGAATAACCCTGTGCTATCATAGAATCAAATTCTTGCGTAAAGTCTTTTATTATTTTCTTTTTATATTTGTGAGGCAAACATGTTCTGTTTGCGATTTCATTGATATATTGTTTTTTTGTCATATAATCATCTCCTATTCATTTAATATTTTTTCAACATCATTTGAAAAATCAGTCCAAATTTGTTTTGCATTTTGAAATTCAATACGTCCTTTTTCTGTGATAGAATAATATTTTTTAGGAACTCCACGTTCCTTTGATTGCTCCCATCTTGTTTCCATCAGCTTTTCATCTTCTAAACGATAAAGAATAGGATATAGTGTACCCTCTTTGATTTTAAAAAATTGACTTTTTGCATTTAGAGTAGAAATCAATTCGTATCCATACATTTCACGTTCATATAAAAGCTTCAAAACAATAATTTCCAAGATACCTTTTTTAAATTGTTTCAAATATCGATCGTCCAGATTCTCACCTCATTTTATAACTATATACTTAGTAATACTAAATATAATATACTACTATATATTTATGTTGTCAATAGTTAAATAAAATAATTCTTGATATTTATATTTAATTGATATAATATTTAAGTTGTAAATAATAATAAAGCATTATCGTCTATAACATAATTACAATGAAGTGGTTGTAATTGATGACAAATTAAATGAAAGTTATAAAAAAGAGGTTATTATGAAAAATATAGTTTATAATCCCGGCTGCGCTCTCATGTTGTACAAGCCGGAATATTCAGAAAAAATATTGAAAATTTTAAGAAAAAAGTACCCGGAAATTAATTTACATACTATCTGCTGTAAGCACAATCCAAATTTACCAAGTGATACAACTATAATAAATACTTGTGCAGGATGTGACAGAAGATTTAGCAATTTATATGAGGGCATAGACACGATATCATTGTGGGAAATACTTGCAGAAAATGATTTGTGCGAATTTCCGGACTATACAGGCTTAGAAGTATCTGTACACGATGCCTGTCCTATACGTACAAAGCCACAGGTTCACAAAGCAATAAGGACATTGCTTGATAAGATGAATGTAAAAATTGTGGAGACAAAATATAACGGTACACATTCGATTTGCTGTGGAGATGATTTTTATCCCACATTGCCTGTTGAAAAGGTGCATGAAAAAATGAAAGAACGTGCAAGCTCAATGCCTTGCGATGATGTTTGTGTATATTGCATATCATGTATAAAATCAATGCACATAGGTGGTAAAAACCCAAGATACATATTAGATTTGATATTTGATGAGCAATCTGATCCACAGGTATATGATACTGTAAAATAGCATGAAATGATAGATGAGTGGGTTAAAGAGCATTAAATATTATGGGAGAAGGCTTCATTATGTTAAGAAATATGACAACTATTTATATAATTAATGATGATAAAGTATTATTACTATATAGAATTGGCTCAAAGGTTTTAAGTAGTCCATCATGGTGCGGTATAGGCGGACATTTTGAAGAAAATGAGCTGAATAATCCAAAAGCCTGTGTTTTAAGAGAGCTTAGCGAGGAAACACAAATAGAAGAACTTGATTTAAAAGATATAAAGCTCAAATATATAACATTGAGAAATAAAAATGATGAGATAAGACAAAACTATTATTTCTTTGCAAATCTTAAAAATAAAAATCTTGATATAACAAAATATAATTGCAATGAGGGAAAACTGGAGTGGATGCTAATAAAAGAAGCAATGCAGATGGATATGCCGTATACAGCTAAATATTGCTTTAAACATTATTTTGATATTGGGAAAAATACAGATGCTGTGTTTGCCGGTATAGCAACCGAGTATGGCATAGATTTTGTAAAGCTAAAGGATTTTTAAAATGCTGTAAAACAATGATATACTAATAAGAAATTAATTTATGAAAATAAAGCTTGAAAAACGAAAGATAATGAAAGGACAGACACCGAATTTATGTACAAGTATTTAGCTTCTCTTGTAAAGGGATAGAACTGATATTCTTGTGCAATATCGCAATAGGTGCAAGTACATAAAAATGATAGAAGTAAAATTTTATGATACAGCAGATGATAACTTAATTAAATTTTCTGTAATAGCTGCAAAATACAATGACAAATTTGTATACTGCAAAAATATAAGCAGAGATACATATGAAATACCGGGAGGACACAGAGAAATTGGGGAAAACGTGCTTGAAACTGCAAAACGTGAACTGTGGGAAGAAACGGGAGCAGTTGAATATGACATAATTCCAATTTCTATATATTCAGTTATCCGTAATGATGAAAATCGAGATAATTCTAAAGCTGAATCATTTGGAATGCTTTTCTATGCTAATATTAAAGCTTTTGAAAAACTACCTGATTATGAGATAGAAAAAATAGAATTTTTTGATAAAATACCCGAAAATCTTACTTATCCGGAAATTCAGCCGAAATTATTGGAAAAAGTAATAGAAATATTAAATAATAAAGATTTTATAGAAAAAAATATTAATACAGGTGAAAATAATGTATGAGAGAATGCTTGATAAAGCGAAAATTCCTGCTGAAGATGAAATTCTAAACTATATTGGTAAAGACAAAGTAGAGTTATTGAAATATTTTGAAACATCACTTAATTTAAGATATGATATAACTAAAGAATTAAAATTTCCGTTTGGAAACAATTATGGATGGGGATATAAATATTCGAAAAAAACAACTCATATATGCTATCTGTTCTTTGAAAAAAATTCTTTTACTGTGCTTATTCAGATAAATGGCAAAGGCAGGGAAAAAATAGAACAAGATATTGACAAATATCTTCCTAAAACAATTGAGGCTTGGCAAAATAGATATCCTTGCAGTGAGGGTGGATGGGTTTATTATCGTGTATTTTCTAAAGACGAGGTAGATGATGTTATAAAACTAACAGAGATAAAAGTAAAACCTCAAAAATAATAAAATATTAAACTGATTGTAGAAAGGATATAGTTATATGTTAATTAAAGAAGAATTGCAAAGACTTTTTGATAAATGGTGTGAAAAATTAAGAATAGTTCCATTTTGGGATGTTAAATTAGAGTTTATAGATGATATAAACTGGAGAAAGACAGGGGACATAAAAATAGATTGTGATGATAGAAAAGCTATTATAATGCTTAATACTGGCAATCCAAAGCAAGAGAACTTAGAAGAAGTATTGGTGCATGAATTATTTCATTTAAAGCTATATCCACTTGACCAAGTAACAGAATCTTTGATAGTAAGTAATTTTAAAGAAGGAACGCCTGAGCAAGAATTCGCATATACACAATTTTTCACTTCCTTAGAGCAAACAGTTGAAGAGTTAACCAAGTGTTTTTTACTTGAATTTGGAGAAAATAAAGAACTTTCCTATGGAAGATGTAAAAAGCAAAAGTCATATAATGAACTGTTTGATGGCTTAAAAAATCTTGAATAAAAAAATTGTTGAATATTGAGTTTTATAAAAAAATAAACTCGCATTTTATATAATATTAAAAAATTTAATCCTCAAAACTTAAACAATACTGAAAATATAAATATATTTGTTGACTTTTATATTGAGTTGATGTAGAATTCAGATTGTTATCTAGCTAATGGGGGTTTTTTTATGATTTATAGAAAACATTGTTTCTGAGATATGATTATAAAATACATTAATAGTAAGTTAAATTAACCCAAGAGGGTTAAATATTATAGATTAAAAGAGAGTAGCTAAAATGAATTATTTAAAAAAAATTTATTTAAAAAAAATTACACCTGGACAAATAATAGCTTTGGGTTTTTGTGCTGTTATATTAATAGGAGCAGTGTTACTTATGCTTCCAATATCAGCAAATAAAGGAGTATCTGTTTCATTTATAGATGCTTTGTTTACCTCAACAAGCGCAGTTTGTGTAACTGGATTGATTGCAATTGATACAGCTGATACTTTTAATGTTTTTGGGCGTACAATTGTGGCATTGCTGATACAGATAGGTGGTTTAGGTGTTACATCTATTGGCGTCGGAATGATTATGATTATTGGACGACGTGTTGGATTTAAACAAAGAACATTAGTAAAAGAGGCATGGAATTTAAACTCATTTAAAGGTATAGTAAAACTTGTAAGAGCTGTTTTAATAATGACTTTATGCTTTGAATTATTAGGAGCTATATTAAGCTTTATTGTATTTAGACAAGATTATAATACCTTGGATGCTATAGGGATTAGTGCTTTTCACTCTGTAGCAGCGTTTAACAATTCAGGGTTTGATATATTGGGAGGATTAAGAAATCTAATTCCATATCAGAATGATATTCTTTTAAATCTAACCACTTGTGGATTGATTATATTTGGCGGTCTTGGATTTTTAGTAATTTTAGATATAATTAAGGCACGATCATTTAAAAAGTTGTCATTTCATTCTAAAGTAGTTATAACAACATCGATTGTATTGTTGATTGTAGGAACGCTTCTTTTAAAGTGGACTGAGAATATTACATGGCTAGGAGCTTTTTTTCAAAGCACATCAGCAAGAACAGCTGGATTTAGCACATATCCGATAGGTGATTTTACAAATGCTGGGCTTTTGACATTGACAATTTTAATGTTTATCGGTGCTTCTCCTGGATCTACCGGTGGTGGTATTAAAACAAGTACATTGTTTGTTTTAATTCAATCAATAAAAAGTATTGTTAGAAACCGACATTGTGAATCATTTAAGAGAACAATTCCCTACGATATTATTATAAAATCATTTATAATAATGGCATTATCATTGGCGTTAGTGCTTGTTTCAACATTTATACTGTGTGTATTAGAGCCTGAATATTCTTTAATACAAAACTTGTTTGAAGTAACATCTGCATTTGGTACAGTAGGTTTATCAACAGGTATTACACCGGATTTGAGTTCAGGAAGTAAATTTCTTTTAGTATTAGTTATGTATATAGGAAGATTAGGTCCTTTAACAATTGCAACATTGTGGATTGATAAAGAAAAATCTAGTGTTCATTATTCTGAAGAGATTATTACAATAGGATAGGATAAGATAGAAAGGAACGTATATTATGTATAGTAATAAAAAAACGGCAGCAATCGCTGTTGTAGGGTTAGGAAGATTTGGTATGGCATTAGCAAAAGGCTTGTGCGAGCTTGGTAAAGAAGTATTAGTTATAGATGAAAATGAAGCGAAAGTCAAAGAGTTAAGAGCTTACACTGAATATGCTTTTGTATGTGATAAGCTCACTAAGGAAGCTTTATCGGAAGCTGGTATACAAAACTGTGAGGTTGTAGTTGTTTGTATAGGACAGAGGGTTGATGTTAGTATATTAGTTACGCTGCATGCAGTAAGCTTAGGAGTTCCAAAAGTTATTGCTAAGGCAACAAGCAGTGAACAAGGATATGTACTTGAAAAGATAGGTGCTGAGGTAGTTTATCCTGAACATGATATGGCAGTTAGGCTTGCAAAAAGGATTGTAAATAATAATATTATAGATTATCTTTCATTAAATAACGAGATAGAGATATCTGAGATAAAAATTATAGATAGATATATAGGAAAATCTATAAGTGAAGCAAGTATTAGAAAAAAATACAAATTAAATATTATAGCTATAAAACATAAGGACATTATTATTACTGACATTAGTCCTGAATATGTATTTAAAAAAGAAGATATAATAGTTGTAATTGGCAAGAAAGAGCATATGCAAATTTTTGAAGCGATACAATAATTATCTAAAGGCAGTTTATCTTATTGATTAAAGCTGCCTTTTTTGCTTATTAATAGGGGAATTCTCAAAAGACAAGCTTAGTTAAATATATTAAGTTTTTATTTATATTTTTATATAAAAAATAGTATTACTATGAAAAACTGTGGTAAAAATGTTAAAAAGTTTTAAATTTGTAGTTGACATTTATATGAAATTAATGTAAAATTTAAATTGTAATAAAAATTATTATATAGCTTTAAGGAGGCGATTAGTATGAAAAAAACAACTTTATATGTCGGATATCTTATTACTCGCCATACCGTAAAATAATATATTAGTGATGAGTAATATGAAATTTAAATAGAAAGAAGTTATTTAAATTTGCTATTTATTGAATGCAAAAGCATATCCGAATTCTGGTATGCTTTTTATTATGCTAATGTCTTAAATCAAGACACATTTAAATATCCAAAGCTTCAAGCTAAGTTTGAATATATATGGATATTAAAGCATACCAACTCAAGGTATGCTTTTTTTCATATATAACGCTAATAGCTAATGTGCAACATCAAGTGTTGCAAGACATAAAAATAAACTTTAAAGGAGATATTTAAATTGAAAAGACTAAAATATTATTTGTTAAATCAAAATAATTCGCAAAATTATAAGGATATTTATGAGGGCGAAATGATAATTCCTGATGGGGTAGATACGGAATATCACAATGATTCTACTTATTGGGACAACGAAGTTGCATATAGTATAACCAGAACTAATAAAACAGCTCCAGACAAGCCCACTATAGAAATAAAAATACCAATAGAGCTAATATTAAAAAATGATATGGAAATATTAGAAGAATTATTTATTTTTAAGGATGCTGTCGCTGACTGTATGCTTAGAATGTTCATTCCGTACATAAAGGAGTTAAATGAATTAAACGATAACCGTTCTCGAACATATAAGGAAAATGGTCATTATTTCATCTATGAGCCAAACGGAAAAATATTAAAAAGAAATTCTTCGTATTTTAATGTGGTGAATAGAAAATATTATATATATCATTCAAAAAATATTATTAGCGTTCCTGATAGGGGTTTATTATCGCATACTCAGCCAAAGAAGTGTATATGTATTATGCTTCAAGTTCAGTTCCCGCATAACAATGTAAAAAAAATATTGCAAATGCTCACCAAGGATTTGCCTAATGCTGTTAATAGCTATATAACACAGTTTGATACGAATAAACTTAGAATTGCACTTTCAATAGCTAAACAACAAGCTGAAATTAGACAATGGCTAAGCACTAGTGAATATTGTGCATTTATAGCTAATGGGAGTATTTTACCACGATATAAAGGCACAGATTTACCTCTTGATACTGCTATCCCGTTTGTTTCACCTAAAAATGCAGAAATTGAGATAGCAGGTATAAAAGGAATGGGAATAAAGCGTGGTGTGACAGTAATCACAGGAGGGGGCTATTCTGGTAAAAGTACGGTATTAGACGCCATATCATCAGGTATATACAATCATATAAACGGTGATGGCAGAGAGCTTGTAATTACAGATGAGACAGCTGTTAAAATTTCAGCCGAGGATGGGAGAAGTGTTAAGAATGTTAATATATCACCATTTATTAAATGGCTACCAAATGGTGATACGAGCAATTTCTCAACAGAGCATGCCTCAGGCTCGACCTCGCAGGCTGCTAATATTATGGAAGCTGTAAATAGTGGCTCAAATCTTTTGCTCATTGATGAGGATAAAAGTGCGACTAATTTCATGATACGTGACAGCGTTATGAAAAGGCTCATTGAAAAAGAGCCAATAACACCGTTTACAGACCGTGTTAATGAGTTATACAATCATAAGCATGTTTCTACAATACTTGTTATAGGTGGAAGTAGTGAATATCTTTCTGTAGCAGATAGAGTTTATATTATGGAAAATTATATGATATCTGATGTGACAAATAAAGCTAAATCTTTATGTACAAACTTGCACAATAATTATGAAATGGAACTGACAAGATGGGAGCATAAACGAATTTTACTATCTGAGGGTTTTAGTTCTTATCCAGAGGATAGTGGTACAGAGCGTCTAGAAGTATCAGAGCTAGGTTTTATCAAAATAGGTGATGAAACAATTAATATTACAATGCTTCATGACATTGTAACTAAAGAGCAGATAAATGCACTGGCATTTATTATAAGAAAGCTTGAAATTAGCAAAGCAAAAGATTATATTAATAAAGGGACTCCATGTGTTTCTTTGGAAAAAAACATAAAGGATTTGTATATAGAGATTGAAAATAAAGGTGTAGATATTATATATTCAAATTTTTTCACAAGCTGTGATAGATTTTTAGATTTACCAAGGAAGCAAGAGGTGCTTTCTGTAATCAATAGAATGAGAAAGATAAGTTTTATGAAATAGCGATTTTTTAACATCATTATTCAAATAAAGAAGACAGTCAAACGGTAATAGCTTTGCTGTCTTCTTTATTTGTAAAACTCTAAATTGTGTTATTGCAGCATAATCGAGATTTCTTTTAGTATAATTATAAGCATATAATAATGCGTATAATCTTATAAATAGAGTAGAGTTTACTCATTAAAATTCTCAAATATTGGCTCTACATATTTTTTTATAAATTCTATTCTATCCTTGACATTTGAGGTAAAAAGAGAAGCAATAGAAATTACTATTTTTTTATTTGTATTAATATAAATAGCATTTCCTCCATCTCCCATAGCTGCATAGGAATGTTCTTTGTCATCAATAATCCACCATAAATATCCATATGGAAGATTGATTTTTTCCCATCTACTTTGTTCTTTTGTACTCTCATTTATCCATTTTGTAGATACAATTTGTCTGCCATTCCACATTCCGCCGTCTAAGTATAACTGACCTATTTTTGCCATATCGGTAGGAGAGAGAGTAAGACCCCATCCAGCTGTATTTATTCCAGCTCTGTCAGCAACCCATCCACTGATATTTTTAGATTTATTAAATGCTTTTTGTTCCTTTGCACTGTGAAAAATCACATTATTCTCAACAGTAATTCCTAATGGCAAAAACAAATTTTCTGTTGCGAAATCAAACACAGATTGTCCAGTTGCTTTCATAATAATACCTGACAAAATATCTGGTCCTACGAGTGGAGTGTATCTAAATTTACCTATCTGCTCATTTCCCCCTAATAAATCAAGCGTAAATTTTAGATAGTCATCACTCATGAAATACCTTATATAAGTGTATGGTTCAAATTTAAATTTGTAAGGAGCTGTCATTGTCAGCAAATCCTTAAGTGTTATATTCTGTATTGTTTGTTCTCTTCTTTTAACTTTGTAGTCAGGGAAGAAGTCTAATATTTTTTGGTTGATACTTTGGATGTGGCCTTTGTCCATAGCAATTCCAATCAATATAGAAACAATACTTTTCGTTACTGAATAAACATGGATTCGACTAGTAGTATTGCATTCATTAAAGTAATTTTCATATAAGGTTTTACCATTTTTTAGTACAACCATACCTGCAATATTATTATAGTCACTATTTATTATTTTTTCTAACTCTGTTATTTGTTGTTGAATCATAAAATTTCCTCCTTTAAGTGATAAAGGATATCCTTAAAATAAAGTATAAAATGATTAAAAATTGTTTGCAAGAACTATTTTTAAAAAAATAAAAAAATATTTAACTATAAAATTATGCTTATATAAATTACCATAAATTCCTTGACAAACATTAATTATTATAATATATTAAATGCTAGTTCGACAGTTAAAATGCAAGCTTGTACTGTGTTGCTGCGAAATAGATTTTATATGGATTTAGGGAGGCGTTCATGATAAAAAATCATAGTTTATCAAGTATAATCATTTACCTGCTTATTGTAGGTTTTTCAATCTTATTTATTGTTTTTGGTAGTATAATATGTAAACCTGAGCTCTTTGAACAAAATACAGAAGAATTTTACAAAGCGAAAGTAATTTCGGTCGGAGAGATTGAAACCGAAGTATTCACTCTTGATGATGGGAATTCATTTGAGAGTAGAAAAATTCACTTTACTGCACTTATTACAAGTGGGGTGAATAATGGTGAAACAGTTGAGGCTGTGCAAATCATGAATACTATGTATTCAATTCAAGCAAAGGAAATAAAAAATGGAAGTAAAATCATAGTTTCTCCATCATCTATGCTTGAAGCAGATCAAGAAGAATGGATTTTCATTGAATATAACAGAAGTGATACTTTAATCTGGTTTGGTATTATTTTTCTTTTGCTTCTTTTGATTTTCGGAAGGAGTAAAGGGCTTTCTACGATTATATCACTTGCATTTACGGTTTTTGCTATATTTTCTGTTTATATCCCATCAATACTAAAAGGATATAACATTTACTTGTCAACATTTGTTGTTAGCATTTTTCTAATATTTATGAGCTTACTTATCATGAACGGTGCAAACAAAAAAACCATCTGTGCCATTGTAGGAAATATAGGCGGAGTTGCAGTAGCTGCTTTGATTGCAATTGTCATGAATCATATACTGAATATTACAGGAATTGTAGATGAAGATTATGCGTTTTTAATGTCTGCACAGCTAAAAAGTCCAATAAATTTGATTGCTATAGTTTGGGGTGGCATTGTTATTGGCTCACTTGGCGCTATTATGGATGTTGCGATGTCCATATCTTCAGCTATGAACGAGCTTGCTGAAAATATGGAAGAAAGAACTTTTGCAAAATTATTAAAATCTGGCATGAACATAGGGCGTGATACAATTGGTACTATGACCAATACTTTGATTTTAGCATATGTTGGTAGCTCTTTAGCAACTGTACTTTTGATGATTGTATATAATAAGAATACTTTATTTTTATTCAATATGGAAATGATAGTCGTTGAGGTTTTACAGGCGATTGTGGGAAGTCTTGGTATACTGTTTGCTGTTCCTGCAACTGCACTGTTTTCAGCATATATATTCACGAAGGAAAAACGTATTAACAGATAAGTTACAAAAAAAACATTGGAGGCATTATGAAACTTACTTACGAATGTTTAACATGTATGACTAAACAAATTATAAAGGTTGCAACTATGAGCACCAGTGATACATTAATACAAGAAAAAATTATAAAAAAACTATTTAAAGAATTTAGTGAAATTACATTTGAAGAATCTGCTTCATACTTTGGTAGAAAAATTAACAAATATATTAATAATGAATTAAATATTGTTGACCCATATGAAAAAATAAAAGAGGATTGCAATATTTTAGCTGATGAATTATGTAAGGAACTAAAACTAGAACAGCTTATTAAAGATAGTCAGTCTCCTGCTGATATTTCTTGTAGATTAGCTATAGCAGGTAATATTATTGATTTTAGTGCACACGATAACATAAGTGATGAACAGATAAAAAATATCATAAAAAACTGCTTAAATGAAACTATTTGCGGAAGTACAGCACAAGAGTTGTTGAAATATGCTAATGAAAGTAAAAAGATATTATATCTAGGTGATAATTCTGGAGAAATAGTTTTTGACAAGCTATTAATTAATCAGCTTCCAAAGGAAAAGATAACATATGTAGTAAAAAAAGAGCCAATTGTAAATGACGCAACTATGAAAGACGCTATTGAAGTAAAAATGACAGATTTAGTTAGAGTTATAGATAATGGTTCAGATGCGCAGGGGACAATTTTTAGCTTGTGTTCAAAAGAGTTTATTAAAGAATTTGAAGAAGCAGATTTAATTATATCTAAAGGACAATCTAACTATGAAACACTAAACGATATAAATGATAAAAAGATTTTTTATCTATTTAAAGCAAAGTGTGCACCTGTGGCTAACTATGCTAAGTGCAAAGTTGGAAGTTTAGTTATGCTGGAAAATTAAATGATTATTTTAAGCTTAATATTAAGCATTAAAGAAGTAATTGTAAACTGTGAAAAATAGTAAATGATATAAAATCATAATATAAATATGGATTTGTAATTAATAATGTCAATTCATATTTATATTATGATAAAGATTGAGCTAAAGGTGATTAGTAATGAAAATTATTTACACATACTATTTGAAATTTCTTTTAATTTATTGAAATCAGTAATAATATAACCTTTTTCTTTTTCTAAGAGTCCATCTTCACAAAATTTCTTAATGACAAACAAAAGATGTCGATAACTAACATTCATATATTCTGATACATCTGTGTGAGGGATATTATATTTTCCATTATTATGATATTTTAAAATAAATGAAGCAAGCCTTTTTTCTAATGAATAATTCATATATTCGCTCATTCGATAGCTTCTCATCAACAATTTGTTTGCAGTGTATGTAGCAAAATAATATGAAATTTCAGCATCTTCTTTGCATATTTTTCTTAAACCATTCAAATCATATTCTATGCAGGTTATTTCTTCTAATATTTTATTTTCTTTTATATCTTTTTCAACACAAAATAAAGAAAGCTCACCTAACCAATCATATTTACCGGCAAAATCTAGAATTGAACGCCTTCCATTCTCGTGGTCAATATAAATTTTGAGCATTCCTGAAAGGATAAAATAGCAATTAGTTATTTCTTTATTTATTTTATAGATACTGCTACCTTTTGGAAAGGATTTTTTTGTGCCTAAACTCAATAAACTATCAGGTATTTTACATATATTTGAATCAAACATTTTTACCTCTATGTGATATTTCTCATATTAATTATTTTGTTTTTATTGTAACATAGTTTTCGAGGTGAAACAATAATGAAAAAAAATATAAAATTTGCTATATACTCTATATTAACATTTGTGCTTTTAGGCTTAGGTATTTCATTACAAATAAAAGCAGCAATAGGTCAAAGCATGCTAAATGCTTTTGCATTAACATTATCTGATACGGTTAATTTAAAAGTTGGAACTATATTAAATATTATAAACTTATTATTTTTTATATCCTATTTATTAATTAGACGTTCACGATTTAACTATACTGATATTGTTCAGGTTGTTGCAACTATTGCTAACGGTTATGTTATTAATTTTTTTGTATACTATGTCTTTTCAAACTTAATTATTGAGGCTTATATCTATAAAATAATTGTTTTTTTAATGGGACTATCATTATCATCAATTAGTTTAGGTGCTATTCTTGCCATAGGAATAGTAAAATTTCCTTTGGAAAGTTTATGCTTAACTATCGGGGATATCTTTAAAAAGAAGTTATCTACTGTAAGAAGGGGCTTTGATGTAGTATTTTTAATAACCACACTTGGTATAACATTCATTAAGGGTAATACTTTATATATCAGAGAAGGAACTATTATTAGCTTCTTTCTATTATCAAACTTATTAGGAATTTCATATTCGTTTTTTAAAAAATTAATAACAAAGGAGTAGGAAATGTACAAATTTATTTTATTAGATTTAGACAATACAATATTGGATTTTGATACCACTGAAAGAAATAGTTTTAAAAAAATTATTGAATCTTTCTCTATGAAATATAATTCTGAAATATTAAACCAATATAAGAAAATAAACACATCTCTTTGGAAGTTACTAGAACAAGGAAAAGTAACCAAGGATATTGTATTATATACGAGATTTAGTGAATTTTTCAAACTATATAATATTGTGGTTGATGGAGAGAAAATTGAAAAGCAATTTCGTCAACATCTTAATGAAAGTTCAGATTTTATTCCAAATGCAAAAGATACTCTTATAGAATTAAAAAGAATGGGTAAAAAATTATATGCTGCATCTAATGGACTATATTCAACACAAGTGCAGCGACTTACTAATGCCGGTGTATTAAACTTGTTTGATGATATATTTATTTCAGATAAAGTAGGATTTGAGAAACCATCTATCCATTTTTTTAATTATTGCTTTGATAATATTAAAAACTTTGAAAGAGATAAAACAATTATGGTAGGGGATAGCATTAGTTCTGATATTCAAGGCGCAATAAACGCAAGCATCGACTCTTGTTATTACAATCATAATAAAGACCTTGATTGTTCAAATGCTTCATATACAATCAATGATTTATATGAACTATTAGATATTGTTAAATAATATAGTTTTAGTATAAAGTATTATTTACAAACTAAAGAATTTACACTTTTTGTTTACTAGCTCAAGCAAACTAATGCAACACCTTGAATATTGCGTGAAGTGATATATAATAAATCATTTTCAATAAATGTTCGACCACACAAAGATAAGGGCATTTTGATTGTCCTTATCAAATTAAGTGTATTTTTATCCCAAAATGATATTTCGTTGCAAGGATGCGAAACAGTAAGAACACTATCTCTATAAATTCCGATACAATCAAACATCTTTTTATGCACATTTCTTTTTTGTAATATTATTTTTGATTCAAGCAAGTCAATTTCACACAATTTTTTATCCTGTCCTGCTGTATAGACAATATTATCATTGATGGCTATGCTTGCGATGTTTTGCTTGCCTATATCCATCATATCTTTTATTTTCATTTCCTTTTTGTCAATTATAAGAAGCTTCCCACCAACAGTACCACAAATTAAATAATCTTTATAATTTTTCAAGTCCCATATACTGTTTTCAGATATTTCATAAATTTTAGTATTAAAAGATTTTTTGTCAATAACAGTAATTTTACCATTTCTGATAGCCGCATAAATATAGTTTTCATCACTTGTTAATCCACAAATATCTGAACTCAAATCATCTCCAAGCTTCAAGGATTGAATAACGGAATAATCAGACTTGTTTAATATATATAACATACAAAAATCCTTGATGATTAATTGCTTATTATCTGATATTAAATTTCTTGAAAGTCCCTCTTTTTTAAAAAGCTGAGTTTCCAAAAGTATATTGCCTGTTGATTTATCTGCTTTTATCACCTTAGTACCGCAGATACAATCAATAAATTTATTATCAACACTAAATCCAGTTACAGTATTATTTAATTTAACAGCATATTCCATTATCCTTACTCCTTTAAAAACATTATATAAATTTTCTAACTGAGTATAAAACCCAGATATTATCAATAGTAATAGTACTACTTAGATAGGGTTATAATTTTCTCGCTTTAATTACAAATGAAAGAGGGAATTTTCTTGCTTTAATCGGTGAATAATAATTTGAACGAAATTCTCCTGCTCTTTCTAAAGTATCTCTATCTGTTTCTTCAATTAAGATTTCAACCGCAAAACCTGCTTGTGCAAGTGGATTGATATAATCTGAAAGTCTTCTATTATAGGCAGAAAGATTCATTCCACCTTTTTTAAAGTTAAAGGGTTCTTTTTCAAAATAGCTACCGCTAAAAATTAACTTGTCTTCTTCAATATCAACACAATACATAAAAGGGTGATCCCAGCTAAATATGAATATTCCATCTTTCTTTAAATAAGAAGAAATCAGCTTAAAAGTCTTTTCTATGTCAACTGTCCATCCTATAGCATAAATTGAATAAACTATATCAAAATAGTCTGTAGGTATATTAGGGTTTATTTCCATAGGGGAGTTAAAAAGTTTAGGAGTATATCCGCTTTCTCGCAAAAACCTATCTGCATTTTCTATTTGTTTTGTTGAAATGTCAAGCCCCCATAGTTCGGAAGCTCCATTATCTCCATGATATTTTAATGAATGTCCACTACCACAGCCAATATCTAAAAGTTTTTTCCCTTTTACATCCCCAAACAAATTCAATTCAGTTTCAGTAGGAATTAACACACCATATGTAGGTAATGCAGTAGTACCAAACCAATCGTCTGCAATTGCATCCCATGCTTCCTTATTTTGTTTTAAAATTTTATCTTGCATATGTATATATACCTCCAATAATATAAAATTTTTGTATCTTTTCTTTATTATCCTATTAATAAATATCGGCTGCATCTTTAGGAAGATTTTTTATGTGCTTTAGAAAATTAATCACATTATTTTCATCCTCATAATTATAATCATACGAAAGTTTAATACTAACATTGACAGCGATTTTGCTGAATAATGCGCACATATGGAATAATGCTTCCCAAATATTTTCAGTATCAGCATTTGCATAGGTTAAAAGTAATGTTTCCCACATATCATGGCTTAAATATTTACTTAAATATTTACTAAATTTACCTGTTGATATTAAAAAATCGTTATTTACACCTACATACCAGTCTAACATTCTCATTAAAACAGGACGAGCCATATTATTAAGTGAGCCTAAAGCAAATAGTAATTCTTCTCTCCATAATCCTTTAGCCACATATGGACATACCCACCAGAACTCATTACATGTTTGTGAAAATTCATATGCTGTAGGTTTTTGTACATAAAAATCTTTGTCGGTAGCCTCATTAATTTTTGGAAAAATATTATTTTTATCAAGTAATACAGTAGATAAGCTTTTTTGAATACATCGATGAGCTAATTCTTTTGGATATATATGTAAATCAATACGATTGCCATCTTTAAACTGCATCAAATATAGACAGTAACCATTTCTATCAGGCTTTCCCAATATTAAAAAATCACCAAATCTATTAATCCAATTGTTATCAGATATAAATGAATCTATGTCATCCACAACGTAGTATATATCAAAATCTTGAAAAATATCTTTTGGTGCATTTTTATTTACCCGAGACCCGCCCATAGTTACAGCTATTATTCTTTTATCATTTTTAGCTGTATTTAATATTAAGTCAAACATTTCTTTTTCAGTTCGCATTTAAGACTCACCACCTAATATAAATTTTTTCAGCTTTATATCTTTTCACTATATGTTTTTTTATTCAGATAATTTTTAATATCTTGTTTCCTACACTCAATTATATCTATAGGAAGATTATCAATATTAAACCATCTTAATTCAGAGCATTTATTTGGTTCCATAATGCTCGGTATACCGCTATATGTATTTACTACAAAGTAGAGATCATAATAAGTTCTGTCTTTTAAAAAGCGGTGGGACAAATGTACAAATATTAAGTCCTCAATGTTCACATCTATTCCTATTTCTTCCTTACATTCACGAACAACAGCCATTCGTGCGGTTTCGCCTTCATCAACATGACCACTTCCAGCTATATCCCATTTACCGTCCTCATATCCAGTGTTTTGTCTTCGATGCAATAATATTTGAGTGCAAGTTATTTCTGTTCTCAAAATTAGTGGAAATATTGCCGATAACGCTTTATAACGCATACTCAACCTCTATTCATATAATATAAATTTGTTTATCTAGTGTAAATATACTATGAAACCCTTTCGTTCATAAAATTACCTATAGTATGGTTTTATCACTTCCTCTGCTTTTAGATAGTCTGTATTTTTATATCCGCCAAGCCCATCTACAGTTGCAATAACAAAACCTGCTTTTCTATAAATATTTATACCTTTATAACTCCATGTCTGTGTATGTAAATAAATTTCACGGTCACCTTCAATGGCAATCATCTGTCTTAAGCCTTCATAAAATACTTTCTTTCCCAATCCTTTACCTTGATATTCAGGGCACAATAAAAACCATTTAATCCATGGGTCACGCCTTACGCCTGTATATGCCCACCAATTTGTATATGTACCAATCTTTTCTCCTTCAGGGTTTACAAGAAAAAGGCAACGACGAGAAAGTTCATCTTCATAGTTTTTAAATTCTGATTCAAAATAGCTTAGTCCTTGTTTTTCATTCTCAAATTCACCAAGAGATAATGCAATTCTAACCCATTCTTTTTCGTCGCCGTTCTTATATAAATCTAATTTGTATTCATATGGAAGAAAATGGTTAGGAATTTCACTTCCTGATTTTCTATACATTATAATTGGATAATATGGAATTGTTTTATCCATCATAATAACACCTCCTCAATATATATGAATTTGTTCAACTAGTGTAAAAATCAGATACTACTATATTTTATTCGATAGCATTAACAAGAGAATTTTACCACAATATAGAAGAATATACAACCATAGAATCGTGAGAATTATTTTTATTGCAAATAAACATTTGTTCTGATATAATTAATTTCAGAAATATAATAAAAAAATTATTTCTTATTAATCGGAGATGACATTATGAACGAAAAAGTATATAAATTTGAAGCTGTTATAAAGAAAGTACCTGATATTGATGGAGCGTATATTGAATTTCCATATGATGTAAGAGAAGAGTTTGGAAAGGGTAGAGTTAAGGTACATGCAACCTTTGATGGTGCAGAATATGACGGAAGCCTTGTAAGAATGAAAACTCCCTGTCATATTATTGGAATAAGACAAGATATAAGAAAACAAATCGGAAAGCAAGCCGGTTACACAATAAGGGTTACGATAATAGAGAGAGAATAATACAAACGAAAAAATATATTAAAAATGTGAGGACTTATATTATGGAACAAGCAGTATTTGCAAATATGTGTATGATATATGATAGTAGTTCTGATGGCACTATAAATATTTTAGTACAAGATAGATTAAATAAAAATTGGCCAGGAATTACTTTTCCAGGGGGAAAAGTTGAAAAAGATGAATCTTTTGTAGAATCAACTATTCGTGAGATAAAAGAGGAAACAGGTTTAACTGTAAGTAATTTAAAGTTATGCGGCGTAAAGCAATTCCAAACACGTGAAGATGCAAGATACGTTGTATTGCTCTATAAAACGAATTGCTTTCAAGGAGAGTTAAAATCTTCAGATGAAGGAGATGTGTTTTGGATAAAAGCAGATGAAATAGACAATTATCCATTAGCAAATGATTTTAGAAAAATGTATGAGATTTTTATAAATGAAAATATGAGTGAGTTTTATTATCGTAAAAATTGGGATATAAAATTATTATAGAGTATACAAGCAGTGTAAGGAGATAAATATATGGAAATTGAAAGAGATACTCTAAGAGAATTAATAAATATTCGACTAGCTACCGAAAGCGACAAGCTGGAAGTAGTTGAATTATCAAAGGAATGGGAGAATGGAAACAGTACATATGGCTTTTATGCTGATGAATTAGATTATATAAATGAAAACAGATGCTTTGTTGCACATATTGATGATACTGTAATTGGTTATTTGTTTGGTAAAGTATTTGAATCAAAGAAAATGAAAAGCATTATGCCAGAAGGAACACCATATTTTGAGGTGGAAGAAATATATGTCACACCTAAATATAGAAATTACGGTGTTGGTTCAATGCTATTTGACTATTTAGAAAACATACTTAGAGATGAAAAAATAACACAAATGGTGTTAAGTACAGCAACAAAGGATTATGAGAGCATTTTTAACTTCTATATTAAACGTAAAGGAATGTCGTTTTGGACTGCAAGGTTGTTTAAAGAAATTAAATAGTTAATATTTTATTAATTTTTTTAATAAGATGATATCAATTTAGATTAGAAGTTTATAAAGATGTCTTTATTTTATCTTATTAAAATATAGAAACATTATATCAAATAACAAACTAAAAAAGGATAAAAAAACATGAAGTTTTTATACGGAACGAAAAATGAAGCCAAGCTTGCTTCTATGAGAAGAACTCTTTCTTCACTTAATATTGAAATTATAGGGTTAAATGACTTAAATAAAAAAGTACCAGAAGTGGAGGAGAGTGGTAATAGTCCATTGGAAAATGCACGTATTAAAGCTATGGCTTATTATAAGGAATTTAATGTGCCTGTATTTTCCTGTGATTCTGGACTGTATTTTGAAAATTTGCCAGATGAGATACAGCCTGGGATACACGTAAGAGTTAAAAATGGTGTATATTTATCTGATGATGAACTTATTAGATATTATAGCAATTTAGCTGAAAAATATGGAGATATCAAAGCAAGATATAAAAATGCTATCTGTTTAGTAATTGATGATAGTAACATTTATGATTCTATGGCAGACAATTTATCGGGTGAGCCTTTTATCATCACTTCAAATCCACATAAAAAAAGAGTTAAGGGATTTCCGTTGGATAGCTTATCTTTACATATACCAACAGGAAAATATTACTATGACATGGATGACTATGAGGTAGATGGTATTGCATTAGACAATGGTTTTATTGAATTTTTTAATAAAATACTAATACAAGCTTGAAATCTCTGAGATATAAACAATATATATAAATATACACAATTTAATTAATATTATGGTAATTAAAAAATGGAGGATTTTTATGATAGAAAACAACGAATTAATATTACTTAGACCTAGTAAGGATTTAGAAAATCAAATAATGGAATATAAGAGAGATTTTATGCAATATAACGAAAAGATTGGAAAGGTTAAAAATAACATTAACGGAAGCTGCAGTTTACATAATTTTGATTTTGATAAATGGCTAGACAGAGTAAATACTTGTGCTTCAGATGAAAATCTATCACCTTATGGTACAATTGCATCAACTTTTGTGGCTGTTAGAAAAAGTGATAATAAAGTTATAGGTACAATACAGGTTAGACACACTCTTACAGAGGAGCTTAGAGATGATGGCGGCAACATAGGCTATGCGGTAAGACCAGATGAAAGAAAAAAAGGATACGCAACTAAGATGCTTAATCTAGCACTTGAATTTTGCAGAAGCTTAGGCTTACACAAAGTCCTCATAGATTGTGATAAAACAAATATAGCCTCAGCAAAAACAATGATTAAATGTGGAGCTGTTTTTGATAGAGAGATAAATATACCTCAATCTGACGGAGGAGTAGAAACATTACATCAATATTGGATTTATTTATAATTACTATATAAACAATAGAAAAGGAGTTTAAGTTTTATTATGTCTGAAAGAATAAACGAAGCAAAGGAATTAAGTAGCAAAGGGTTTAATTGTGCACAATCAGTAGTAGGAGCATGTTGTGAAAAATATGGCATAGATAAAGAAACCGCAATGAAATTTGCTGGTAGCTTTGGTGGAGGACTTCGCTGTGGAGAGGTATGTGGAGCTGTAACTGGAGCTACTATGATAATTGGACTTAAATATGGTCAATATTTACCAGATGATGTTAAGGCAAAGGAAAAATGTGGCGAAATCACTCTTGCTTTTATGGAAGAATATAAGAAAAGAAATAACTCATTTCTTTGCAAAGAATTACTTGGATATGATCCTAGAGACAAAGAAAAAGCTGAAAAATTACAGGATAAAAAGAAAGATATATGTTCAAATGCAATTGAACTTGCTATAAATATGCTTGAAGAAATGGAAATATGATATTGAAATTGTGTATATATAAGTTTCAAATATGTAAGACTAAATAATCTTACGGAGGTAATTATGTCTATATACTTAAAAAGTTTTAAGCTTGCAAGCATTGATATGGAAGAAAGGGATGAACATTTAAAATGTAAAGTATATCCATACGGTATTTTTCCCTTTAAAAAGATAAGAGATATTGATTTTTCTGATATAACTATGTTTTATGGGGGAAATGGCTCTGGCAAGTCAACTCTCCTTAATTTGATTGCGGAAAAGTTAAATTTACCAAGAGAAACACCTTTTAATTCAAGTGATAGATTTGGCGAATACGTAAACAAAATGTGTTTACATAAAAATTCTGTTGATGAAGATGGATATACAATTGATATACCAAAAGGAAGTAAAATTATAACCAGTGATGATATATTTAATCATGTAATTAATCTTAGGCATGATAATATTAAAATTGATAAGAAAAAAGAGAATGCCAAAAATACGTTTATGGATGCGAAATTTGGAAGTGTTAAATTCGATTCATTTGATAAATATGAAGCTCTTAAATTGCAAAATGATGCTAGGCAAAAAACTATGACTACCTTTGTAAGAGAGCGTGGTGGAAGTAATATAAAAATGAATTCAAATGGCGAATCTGCTTTATCATATTTTGATAAGCAGTTTGAATCTGGCAAGCTATATTTATTAGATGAGCCTGAAAACAGCTTATCTCCAATCTTCCAAATTAGGCTTATAAAGCTAATACTTGAGTGTAGTCACTACTGTGATTGTCAATTTATTATTGCGACGCATTCACCATTTTTACTATCAATTGAGGGTGCTAGAATTTATGATTTAGATAGTGTTCCTGTAAAAGTGAAAAATTGGTATGAGTTAGAGAACATAAAAATTTACTATGAATTTTTTAAAGATAATGAAAAGCTTTTTAAATAAAAAGAAGATATCCTAAAAGTAAAATTACTTTTAGGATATCTTCTTTTTTTCTTAAGACTGCTGTGTCGTACTAAATTTTTGTTTTGTTTGACTTATTTTTTGTTGCTCTGCTGGCTGCGTTGTATACCAACCTCTTTGTGACATTTGATTGTATATCTCATTTTGTATCTGCAAGCTTTCATCTAACGAGGACTTAAAAGCTTGATGAACATTAGGAGTAGAAGATTCTATTGTTCCGTGCATCAATAAACCACAATTTCCTTTAACTATTGATAAAATATTATCCATTATTACTCTATCATCAAGCTTTACATTTGTATTACTATTTGAATAATTAGGCATAGAATTTTGGTTAATTGATTGATTGTTTATCTCATTTTTAGCATTTTCAGAAAAATTTTTCATCATTTTTTAATTACCTCCAAATTAGCCTAATAAGCCATAAAACTTATTGTAGCATTGTTGTTTTTTGCCTACAAGCCCTTGTACAAATGACTTTAATTGTGGATCCTGTAATTGATTTACATAATTTGTGTATAATTTTTGTGATTGTTCCTCATGACCTAAAACGTCCTCAATATAAAGTAATTCTTTTGGTGACATTCAAAAATACCTCCATGTTTTTAATTTTTAATGGCAAATGAATAAAAAATTCATTGCATCATATATTTATTATTAATAATTTTAAAATTTATATGTGTTGATAAAATTCTCTGTTTTATTAATTCATACTATCATAAGTATAAATTAACAATTTAAGTAGACTAAAAATATATTATGTCAACTAAAATTATATTTATTTATTAATTACATTCATAATCCATATTCATATCACATACACTTATATCAAAGCGAAAAATATTTGGTTATTTGAAGTACAAATTTTTAGCATCTGGAAAGGATTTGTGGTTTAATGAAATTAAGTGAATTATATAATAAAGAAATTATTAATATTGATACTGGTGAAAATTTAGGTATTTTCGGCGATTGTGATTTGATATTGAATGAAAAAACAGGCGAAATAATAAGCTTTGTATCTGGTCAATCTTCAAACTTCAGCTTTTTTAAGGAACAAAAAAAGAAAGAAGTAAGCTGGAAAAATATCAAAAAAATAGGAAATGATATGATAATTGTTGAAGACACATAGCTCGAACATAGTTCGAGCTAATTTTTTGTATAAAAAAATATAAACTACAAAAAATAATCAGTAATTTAATGATATTTTTTAGTATTCATACAATTATAAAAATGAAAATTTTTAGTAGAGTATAATTATGAATTTATTTATAAATAACTATTGCAATTTTGACAATAATAACTCTATGACAAGTTAAAATTATAAATCTATATTTGGAGGATAAAATGAAGAGTAGAAACACAGGTGGAAATTATATTAAAAATGAAAGTGAAAGATTATATGATAAACAACAAGATGAACAGCAAAAAATAAACCAAATAATGCAGAAATTAAATATGACTCATATAAAAAATGAAAACATTGAAAGCGATGAAAATACAGACAATAGTGAAAATTCAAATAATAATACAAATACTGAAAACATTAAAGAAATGGGAACAGTAAGCGAAGTTAATCCAAACAAAGAAATTTACTTTTTAAGCATAATAGGAGAGATAGAAGGTCATAACATACTCCCTCCTAACAGCAAGGCAACAAAGTATGAGCATATCATACCGCAGATTATAGGAGCAGAAATGGACAACGAAGTTAAAGGAATAATGCTTTTAATAAATACTGTTGGTGGAGATGTAGAAGCGGGACTTGCAATTTCAGAGCTTATATGCAGTATATCAAAGCCAACTGTTTCTATAGTTCTAGGCGGAGGACACAGTATAGGAAATGCACTTGCTGTATCGACAAAATATTCATTTATAACGCAAACAGGAACGATGACAATACATCCTATCAGAACAAATGGCTTTGTAATAGGTGTCCCTCAAACATTTAGATATTTTCAAAAAATGCAAGAGAGAATAACTAATTTTATAGTAGAAAATTCAAATGTAAATAGAGAAGAGCTTCTAAAATATATGTATGATACTGATGAGATAGCAAATGACGTAGGAACAGTCTTAAACAGTGAAGAAGTAATAAAAATCGGTCTAATAAACGAAATAGGAGGCTTTAAAGAGGCCTTAGCAAAACTAAGAGAAATGATATCAGAGTCAAAAAATGAATAAAAATATTATTTAAATACGATATCTTTAAGCTGAATAAAACTATGTATTTAGGACAATATTTATAAAAACGAACTGCAAAGCTCTCAAAGTAGATTTTGCAGTTCGTTTAATAGATAAATGTAATTATTTCAAATAAAATCCTATAAGCTTCATATTTTCATCAAAACTTATTGTATATGTAACTGTCTGGTCTTTGTATTTTGCAACTACTACAGCTGCTACAAAGTCATTTCCTTCTTTATCTTTTTGTGCTACTATTGATGAATTTGAAAATTCAACAAGATTGCCTGCATTTGGCATGATTTTTGATTTTGCACCACTTAGTACATCTGCAGTTAGCGCAGCTTTTAAATCTTCTCTAGTAAAATCATTTGTAATTTTTTCATATTCCTCATTGCTAAATAAAGTTATTATATTTTCAGCTGAAGATTTTACCTTTCCTTCATCAAATTTGTCTGGCAATGGCTTAGGTGAGCAAGCTGTAAGTATAATAAGGATTAATAACAATAATGATAGTGTACTCAATAATTTTTTCATAAAAATAAATCTCCTTTTTGATTTTATATATCTAATACTAATATTAATCTAAAAAAGTGTCTCATTAATCATATTTAATATTAGTAATTTCATATTTTTTAATTTCATTTTCTCTGTGCCAATTGATACGATTTTTAGCTTTAATTACATAAAACATAAGTATAAGAGATATAAGTCCAAATACAGCTTCCATTGCTATAGTTGAAAATCCGAACATTTGGGACATAAATCCTATAGATGAGTCTATGGCTGCATGTATTAAAATAGCAAAGATTAGGTATTTAAATGATTTTTTCTTTATAACACCTTCGAAAATCATTACTGTAAGACCTATATGAATTCCCATTGCAATAATTCTCTCAATTCCACCAATAATAGCATTAAAAGCAGTTAGATTAGTACATTGATTATATATATTATTTAAAGTTGCATTATCTAACTTAGATAAATTTAAATCAAATGTACCATTATTTATCATTATAGAAAATATTAAAACATTTATAAAGCTTATACCTGTTATAATCATAGCTTCAATTGCTCCATGACCTAATCCAAAAGTTATACTGTCAATATAACGATGATTTCTTTTCATGAACAGCTTTATAACAATCAAGCGCATCACTTCCTCAAATATACCTGCTGTCAAACCAAGAAATATCCAATATAAATAAGGATATTTTATTTGAAATACATTATACCAGACAAAATGTGGCAAATAATTATTAATAATAGGTATTCTTAACACTATTTGAGATATGAAGAAGGCTAAAGCACCTAATAAGAAAGGTTTAAATGTTTTTTTATATTTTATCTGCAAAAATATAAAAACAACAACAGGTAATATAAAGCAAATAAATAAATTCAATATAATCATTGCAATAACTGAATTTGATATCATTAATATCACTCCTTTGATATGTTAATTTACATTTCCTTGCCTTAAAACATTTTTTTAGTACTAAATATATTATAGCATAATTTATACTTTTGTATATAACTAATTTATATAAATAAGTATATATATTAGTGATTTGCAGTACCTGAGGTAATTATTTTTTATTTTTTTGTTATTTGTATAAAAAATATATTGCAAAATTCTGTATGTATGCTATAATAACCATGAATTTGTCTTGTATCTATGTCTTTAGAACGAGAACAGAAATTGAACTGTTGCTAATCTAGTTAAAAAGCATATTTACCTATATGGAAGTAATGCGTTGATACTATTGTTATACTCCTTTCTTTTTGTGTTGTACATTTCTAGAGATATTCCAATTATCAAATTATATAAGACTAATTTAATTTTATTACTTAAAAGTATAACGCTTAGATCTTAGATAGTTAAGACTATGACGTAACGGAGGTTAAAATGAAGTTAGGAAAATTTATCAAATTAATAGGCTGTTTTTGTGCTGTAACTATTCTTTTAGTTGGATGCACTGACCCAAAAAAAGGAGAAAATGAAGATGTATCTGTTGAAAAGCCAACAAAGATAGTAGTTGGTATACCTCAGGATATTGACTCGCTAGATCCACACTTGTCCAATGCTACAGGTACACAGGAGATTATGTATAACGTGTTTACCGGATTGATGTCAACAACATCTAAAGGAGAATTAGTTCCCGAAATAGCAAAAAGCTATACAACAAATGATGATATGACAAGGTACATATTTAAGCTTAATAAAGATATTAAGTTTCATGACGGAAGTGATTTAACTGCGGTTGATGTTAAGTATTCCTTTGACAGATTGTGTGGAAAAACTGAAGATCAGAACAGTCCTTTATCAAGCTCATATGCTAATGTTATTGACAATATAGTTGTAGAGGATGATTACACAGTTGTAATTAATTTAAAACAAGTAGATGCGGCATTTCTGTCTAAAATGATGGCGGCAATTATACCTGAAAATTCGGGAGTTTATCAAGCTGAAAATCCCGTTGGAGCAGGTCCTTATAAATTTAAAAGCTATACTCCTGGCATGAATATTGTGCTTGAAAAAAATAAAGATTATTATATAGCAAATCAGCCTTATATAGACCTTGTAGAATTTAAGATATTTAGTGATATGAATACTGCTGTATTATCTTTATCAAATGGTGAAATTAATTTAATGAATATAACAGAAGATATAATACCTCAAATACCCAAAGACAAACTTACAATTATTGATTATCCGATGAATACTGTTCAGCTATTAGGTCTTAATAATAATTTTGAGCCATTTAAAATCAAAAAGGTTAGAGAAGCTATAAACTATGCAATTGACAAGGATGAAATAATTTCAATGATTTCACCAAATGCTGCAAAGCTAGGTTCAAATTTCTCTCCAGTTATGACTTTGTACTATCAAGATAGTTTAGAAAATTTGTATAAAACTGATGTTGAAAAGGCAAAAAGTTTATTAAAAGAAGCTGGATATGAGAATTTAAAATTTACCTGCAAGGTAGCAAGTGAATATAAATTAAATGTAGATGCAGCACAAATCATTAAACAACAGCTGTCAAAGGCAGGAATTGATATGCAAATTGAAATAATTGACTGGAGTACATGGCTAGATGATGTTTATACAAACAGAAACCATGAGGCGACAGTTATAGGCTTTACCGGCAAGCTTGATCCTGACGGAATTTTAAAAAGATATGTGTCAAGCTATAGTAAGAACTTTATAAATTACAATAATATTGAATATGATAATCTAATAAATTCAGCTGCTAAAGAAGCAAGTAATGACAAGAGAATAAGTTATTATAAAGATGCTCAAAAAATTCTTGCGGACGATGCTGCTTCGGTATTTATAATGGATCCATCAAATCATATGGTTATAGACAATAAGCTAGAGGGATATATCAGTTATCCAATTAATTTTATAGATTTAAGAACATTAAGATTTAAATAGTTAGAAGGCTAAAAATGCTAAAAAGAATTTTATACTCAATTTTGACTTTACTATTAGTGTTGATAATAATATTTGCTATATTTCAATTTATACCCGGAGATCCTATTTTATCAAGACTTGGAGAAGAATCGGATGAGGCTTTGGAGCAGGTTTTACGTAAAGAATTTGACTTGGATAAGCCTGTTTTGCAAAGGTATCTTTCGTGGCTAAATAAGCTGCTACATCTTGATATGGGTAAATCAATAAAATATAATACAGCTGTTAATAAACTGATTGCAGAGAGGCTTCCAAATACTTTGGGACTTACTCTATTATCATTTATAATTATTATATTTATCGGAATACCGCTTGGTATAATAGTTGCTAAATACAACAAATCTAATAGTAGCAAAGGTGTAATATTTAATATAATTACTCAGCTTGGCATTGCCATTCCGTCCTTTTTCTTTGCTATAATCTTAATATTAATTTTTAGTATATTGCTAAAGATAGTTCCTGTTGCTTCATTTCAGCCTATAACTAACGGATTTTTATCGTTTGTTAAGGGTTTAATATTGCCAGCAATTGCAGTTAGTGTATCTGCCATATCTATTACTGTCAGATATGTTAGAAATTCAATAGTAGAACAATTAAATGAGGATTATGTTTTGCTTGCAAAGAATAAAGGTGTACGAGAAAAGCAGATATTATACAGACATATTCTTAGAAATGCTATGATTCCAGTTATAACAATATTAGGAATATTGTTTGTTAATATTGTTACAGGAAGTATAGTAGTGGAAGCAGTATTTTCAATACCGGGTGTAGGCTCACTTCTAACTGCGGCGATAAAATCAAAGGATTTACCATTGACACAAGGGATATGTGTATACATATCCTTTGTGGTTATTATAATATTCTTAATTTTAGATATCTTATATAAGGTAATAGATCCAAGAATAAGAGTGAAAGAGTAAAGGAGCAACGGATGAAAGCTTTTAAAAATAAAAATTTTTTGATAGGATTTATTTTCGTGGTAATTCTTGTGATAATAACGCTTATAAGCTTGTTTTATACTCCTTATTCTCCGACACAAATAGATCCAAATGCACAGATGCTGCCTCCTTCCTCTGAGCATCTCGGTGGAACGGACAGGCTAGGAAGAGATATGCTGTCAAGAACAATGGCGGCAGGACAGACAGCTTTTTCTATAGGTATCATTTCCATATCTAATGCAATGATTATAGGTGTACTTTTGGGACTTATTGCAGGATATTTTCAAGGACTTATAGGAAGTGTAATTATAAGATTTACTGACGCATTCAAGTCTATACCAGGTCTTTTATTTGCTATGATGATATCTGCAGTTTTTGGAAAAAGCTTTATATCTACTACAGTAGCTATAACTATAATACTTATACCATCATTTATCAGAATTACAAGAGCAAATGTATTAAAAATTAAATCTATTGAATATATACAATGGACCTCATTGCTTGGACTAAATCCGTTTAGGGTAATGATAATTCACATTTTGCCAAATATTATATCTTCAATTATTATAACAGCATCTATGGGCTTTGCAGATGCTGTATTGATAGAAGCCTCTCTTAGCTATTTAGGACTTGGAATTCAACCTCCTAATCCTAGCTGGGGACAAATGCTAAATGAAGGTCAAGGCTTTATAATTACAGCACCATGGCTTGTATTGCTGCCAGGTATTATGATAACATTATTGGTTTTGGGATTTAATTTGCTCGGTGACGGATTAAGTGATTTATTAGATGCAAAATCTAACAATAGGGAGGCTTAAATGCTGGAGATAAGTAATTTAACTATTGAAATCAGAGAGAATAAACAGTCCTACAAGGTAATATCCGATATAAGTCTTAATGTTGAAGAAAATCAGAGCTTGGGACTTGTAGGTGAATCAGGATGCGGAAAAAGTATGACAGCCTCCGCAATTATGGGTTTGTTGGGAAAAAACAAGAAAATTACTGCAGGTTCAATTTACTTAGACGACATAGATTTGACAAAATATAGTGAGAAAGAATATGAAAAAATTCGTGGAACAAAGATATCTATGATATTTCAAGATTCTATGGCTTCTTTAAATCCTCTTATGAAAATAGGAAAACAAATAGAAGAAGCGTATAAAATTCATTACAGGCTTACTAAAGATGAACTAAGCTACAAGGTCAGAAATTCTTTAGTTGATGTAGGATTTAAAAATACTCCAAATACTATAAATAATATTGACAATATTATTAACAAATACCCTCATAATTTAAGTGGCGGACAAAGACAGCGTGTTATGATAGCAATAGCAATAGCGTGCAGTCCCAAATATCTTATAGCAGACGAGCCTACTACAGCACTAGATGTTACTACTCAAAATAAAATATTAAAATTAATTAAAAATATACAAGAAAAAAATAACATGGGTATAATATTTATATCTCATGACATTACTGTCATTAACAATGTATGCACTCATATAGGAGTAATGTATGCTGGTAAAATAGTTGAATACGGAAAAGCCCGTGACATTATAAAAGATCCGAAACATCCTTACACAAAAGCTCTTATACAATCCATACCAAATACTGGTAATAAAAACAATCCTCTCACTGCAATAAATGGCTTTGTTCCTGAATTAGGTGAGAGAAATGAAAACGAATGTATATTTTATGACAGGTGCGACTATAGAACAAATAAATGCAAAGCTAAAATTAAAAATGTACAAATTGACAATAATCACAAGGTTGCATGTACTCTTTACTGTTAAAGATTGAAAATTCACTCTCTCAAATTAATACAATACCATTTAGTGGTGTAATAGAGGTTATTATGAATAATTATATATTAAAGGTAGAAAATTTACAAAAATCATATGATAAAAGAAAAAAGAAATTCAAAGCTGTCAATGATGTATCTTTTGAAATTAAAAAAGGAGAGATAGTTGGATTAATAGGTGAATCAGGATGTGGAAAAACTACTATAGGAAAAATTATTACAAATCTTATAGAAGCTGATGAGGGGAATGTAATATTTTACGGAAAAAATATATCCAAGCTGTCAAAAAAAGAATTAAGGCCTATAAGAAGTAAAATACAGATGATATTTCAAAATCCGAGTTCTGCCTTAAACCCTCAGATGAGAATAAACAGGATTTTAAAAGAAGCCTTATTTAGTATAAATATAACTAAAAAAGAGGAACAGCAAAATATTATTAATCAATATATTACAAAGGTAGGGCTGACAAAAGCCTATTTATCCCGATATCCTCATGAGCTAAGCGGAGGTCAGAAGCAGCGTATATGTATACTCTTAGCTTTATTGACTAATCCAAGCCTTATAATTGCTGATGAGGTTGTATCTGCCCTTGATTTATCAGTACAAGCTCAGATATTAAATCTATTAAAATCTATACAGAAAGAATTGAGTCTATCTATGCTTTTTATATCTCATAATTTAAATATTATCTACTATATGTCAGATAGGATTATGGTAATGTATATGGGAGAGATAGTTGAAAGCGGAGATTGCGAAGAGATTTATAAGGATTGCAGACATCCTTATACCAAGTTGCTGCTTTCCTCAGTTTTAAGTCTCGATGATAGTCAGAAAATTGAGGATGAAATGGATTTAGATTATAATAACTCTAAAAAAAATAACAATTCCTGTGTTTTTTATGATAGATGTCCTCGCAGTATGCCTGTTTGTAATGAGAAAAAGCCTGAAAATATAGTTATAAACGGCAATCACACAATAAAATGCCACTTTGGAAGAGATGTTTAAAATAGGTTCTTACTTTTGCATTAATGCTTAAAAACTCTCCTTAAAATATTACAATGTTTTATACTGCAATATAATTTTCTAAAATTATTTTTTTATAATATTTGCAGATTTGGTGCTTTCTATGATATAATGTATTTACTAGGTAAAATTCGGTATTACATAAAAATTACTGAAATTATTGAATGTTATATTGATAAAAGGGTGGAAACTATGCCAAGTGCGGAAAAAAAGATAGTTAATAACAGTGCTAAGAGCCAAAAAAAAGTTAAAACACAAAAATCAAATAAAAAAACAATACAAAATGACAATCTAACCATATTAAAAAAAGAGATATTAGGAGTTATACTTATTGCTATTGCTTCTTTTCTAATTTTTGTTATCAATAAAACTGGACAACAAGGCTTAGTTGGAGATTGGATAAAAATTGTTTTAATTGTAATGTTTGGGAAAGGCATGTACATATTGCCTTTTGCCATAATGCTCATGGGAATTCTGCAATTATTAAATATATTAATATATAGTGAAAAAAAACAAATTATTGCAATATCAGGTATCTTTCTGTGTGTATTGATGATTCTTGCAATTAGAGATTGTACTGCACATAATTTTTTTCCACTTGATAAATCGATTAATGAGGTTATAAATATTTCAATAAATTATAAGCAATTACCTACTTTAGGTGGCGGTATACTTGGCAATGTGACAAGCTATGTGTTTGTAAAGCTTCTTGGAATAATTGGCACATATATATTAATAAGTACATTTATATTAGTGTTTACAATAATTTTTACTAATCAAAGCTTGATAAGTTTTTTCAAAATAATATTTAATTTCATAAAGAAATTTTTTAATGCTATTTATAATTTTATGTATGTTGAAGTAGAGGAAGATGAAGAAGTTCCTAAAAAAGTAAAAAATGTTAAGCCTAATGTAGCTGTAAGTGATTCTACACAAGAAATTGATGCTAAAAATATAAAAATCATTGATTACAATAATGATAATTCACATAACAAAAATATTACTCAATTAAAAATCGAGGATATAAAAATTGAAGATAACGATAAAAAGAAAAAGAGAAAAGAAGACTTAGCAGAAAATAATGAAGAAAAAGTAAATGCTAAAAATACTACTGTTTCTAAGAACGAAGAAAGTTTTATTTCTAAAGACGAAGATAAGCTAAAAGACACGAAAATAGTTGATAATTCAACAGATGTCACTCCTATTGTAGAATATAAATTTCCTGATGTCTCTTTGTTGAATAATCCAAAGCCAAGGCACAATGCACCAAAAGAAGATTTAAAAAAGGATGCACAAAAACTTATTGAAACCCTTGAAAGCTTTAATATACAGTGCAATATCACACAGATTAGCAAAGGTCCTTCAATTACTAGATATGAACTACAGCCTGCGCCTGGAATTAAGGTTAGCAAAATTACAAGTTTGCAAAATGATATAGCACTTAATTTAGCAAGTGCTGATATTAGGATGGAAGCTCCGATACCTGGTAAATCTGCAATAGGTATTGAAGTTCCAAATAAAGAAAAGACCGATGTTTTATTTAAAATGCTTGTTGATTCTAAGGAATTTAAGGAAGCACAAACAAATATTCCGTTTACTCTGGGAAAAGATATTGCAGGTAAAAATATAATAGGAAGTATTGAAAAAATGCCTCATTTGCTTGTTGCAGGGGCTACTGGTTCTGGAAAAAGCGTCTGTATCAACAGCTTAATAATGAGTATACTATATAAAGCAAAACCCGATGAAGTAAAGCTTATATTGATAGATCCAAAAGTTGTTGAGCTTAATATATACAATGGTATTCCACATCTTCTAATACCTGTAGTTACAGATCCGAGAAAGGCATCAAATGCACTTAACTGGGCTGTTTCAGAAATGACTGCAAGATATAAGATTTTCGCACAAAACAGCGTAAGAGATTTATTCTCATACAATGAAAAAATGATAAAAGAGAATAGATTAGAGGAAAAAATGCCTCAAATTGTAATAATAATTGATGAGCTTGCAGATTTGATGCAGGTTGCACCAGGAGAGGTTGAAGAATGTATAACAAGAATAGCACAGCTTGCTAGAGCTTGTGGTATACACCTTGTAATTGCAACACAAAGACCTTCTGTTGATGTTATAACTGGTGTTATAAAGGCAAATATTCCATCAAGAATAGCTTTCGCAGTATCATCATATATTGACTCAAGAACAATATTAGACGCAAGTGGAGCTGAAAAATTACTTGGAAAAGGCGATATGCTTTATCACCCTATGGGTATGCCAAAGCCTATAAGAATTCAAGGTACATTTATATCTGATGATGAAATTAAAAGAGTTGTTGAGCATATTATTCAGCAAAAAATACAACAAAGACAAAACAATGTCGGAGCAGAGATAGAGAAATCTCCAGCTTCTAATGAAAAAGTTGATGAATTATTAGAAAGAGCAATAGAATTGGTTATTGAAGAGGGCCAAGCTTCTGCATCTTATTTGCAAAGAAGATTTTCTATTGGATATAATAGAGCAGCAAAACTTATAGATTCTCTTGAAGAAAGAGGTATTATAAGTGGATCTCAAGGAAGTAAACCACGAAATGTACTTGTGACAAAAGAAGAGTTAGAAGAAATGAAAAATTAATAAATAATAAAATATACATATGATTTTGTTATAAAACAAAACCATAAATCACATAAAAATATATTAAAACAGAAACGAAAGGGCAAAAACTTAATGAAAAAAATTTACTTACAATCACTAGGATGTTCAAAAAATTTAGTAGATTCAGAAAATATGCTTGGCATATTGAAGAAAAAAGGATATGAAATAGTTGAATTTGCAGATAAATCTGACTATATAATAATTAACACTTGCTCATTTATAAATGATGCAAAGGAAGAATCAATTAATTCCATAATTGAAGCAGTTAATTTAAAGGGAAAAAATGATATAAAAGTAATTGTAACAGGCTGTTTAGCACAAAGATACAGTGATGATTTACTCAAGGAAATACCAGAAATAGATATTTTGATTGGTACTTATGAATATGAAAAAATTGACCAACTGATTGAAGAATACGAAAATAATAATAATAAAGTAATAAATGTAGATGTAGATGAAGTAATCGTCGAAGATCTACCAAGAAATCTTTTAACACCAAAATATTACGCATTTTTAAAAATATCAGAAGGCTGCAGCAACCATTGTACTTATTGTGTAATACCAAAAATAAGAGGAAAATACAGAAGTAGAAAAAAAGAAGATATTTTAAATGAAGCACATAACTTAGCAAAAGAAGGTGTCAAGGAATTAATACTTATAGCTCAGGATACAAGCAAATATGGAACAGATTTGTATGGAGAGAGACAACTTCATTTATTAATCAAGGAACTATCTATGATTGATGGTATAGAGTGGATAAGAGTACATTATTTATATCCTGAAGATTTATACGATGAACTTATAAAGGAGTTTAAGTATAATAGCAAACTTTTAAAATACTTCGATATACCAATGCAGCATATAAGTGATGATATATTAAGGCTGATGAATAGAAAAACAAGCAAAGAACAAATAACTAATTTAATTGAAAAAATAAGAAAAGAGATACCAGAGGCAATAATAAGAACTTCATTAATAACAGGTTTTCCAGGTGAAACAGAGGAAGACCATGAAATGCTTAAGGCGTTTTTAATTGATTATAAATTAGATAGGGTTGGAGTATTTAAGTATTCAAGAGAGGAAAATACCCCTGCTTACAATCTAAAAAATCAAATTAAAGATGAAATAAAATCATTAAGACAAGAAGAATTAATGAAAATTCAACAGGAAATATCATATAATAAAAATTCTGCAAAAATAGGCAAAACCTATGATGTCATTATTGATGAGGATTCTGGAGATAATGAATACTTAGGACGTACTTATATGGATTCTCCAGAAATAGATGGAGCTGTTTTTGTAAATTCCGATAAAAAATTAAATATTGGAGAAATTTATAAAGTAAGCATTGTAGATGCTTTAGAATATGATTTAATTGGGGATATAGAATAGAAATATTTAATTATAGTTATATCCTTAAAATTCATCAAAAAAATATATTAAAATATTAATAAATAAAAAAAGAGAGGAATGTAGTGAAAATGATAAAAATGAATTTACCTAACAAATTAACAGTATTAAGAGTATTATTAGTTCCAGTTTTTATTCTTGCTTTGCTTTTAAGCAATAAGACTGATATTGGATTTTTCAGAACATTGCCGTTGATAATATTTGTCGGAGCGGCTATAACAGATACACTGGATGGTTATATAGCAAGAAAACACAAGCTTATAACAGATTTTGGGAAGTTTATGGATCCGTTGGCTGACAAACTTTTAGTGTGTGCAGCTCTCATTTGCTTTGTAGAAATAAAATATATAAGCTCATGGATTGTAGTTCTAATAATTTCAAGAGAGTTTATTATCTCAGGATTTAGAATGCTTGCTGCATCAAAAGGTATAACAATAGCTGCTAATATGTGGGGCAAGATAAAAACAGTAGTACAAATGATTTTAGTTATTGTTATCTTATGTGATTTTGCTAATATATTTAGATTTTTAGGTGTTTTTATAACTCCTCTTATTGTTCTGACAATAATTTTAACTGTTGTTTCAGCTGCTACATATATTCTTGATAATAAGAAAGTAATAAAGAATATGTAATATTTCATAAATTTTTATGCAGTAGCAGTATGAACATAATTGCTAAAAAATATTTCAAAAAAATCTTTAGAATTTGCTTGACAAAAATAAAAAATTCGAATATAATAAAACAAATGTTCGAAATAATTATCCGAGATAAGGTTCATTTTTAATTTTTATTAAAAATTGGAACTGAATAAAAAATAAAATTTTAAAGGAGTATTGGCATGGAGAACGCAAAAGAAAAGAACAAAGATAAAGCTAAAGACAAGGAATTAGAAAAAGATAAAGAAAAAGAAAAGGCTCTTGAAGCTGCTATAGCAGGTATTGAAAAGCAATATGGTAAAGGCTCAATAATGAAATTGGGAGAGAATGCTAAACTGAATATCGAAGCTATATCAACAGGTGCATTAACACTAGACTTGGCAATGGGTATAGGTGGAGTTCCAAGAGGTAGAATAGTAGAAATTTATGGTCCTGAATCTTCAGGTAAAACAACAGTTGCATTACATATAGTAGCAGAAGCACAAAAAAACGGTGGTATAGCAGCCTTTATTGATGCTGAGCACGCTTTAGACCCATTATATGCTAAGGCTTTAGGAGTAGATACAGCTAATTTAATTGTTTCACAGCCAGATACAGGAGAGCAAGGTCTTGAAATAGCAGAGGCACTTGTTAGAAGTGGTGCTGTAGATGTTGTTGTTGTTGACTCGGTTGCTGCCTTGGTACCAAAACAAGAAATTGACGGTGAAATGGGAGATACACATGTAGGTTTACAAGCAAGACTTATGTCTCAAGCTCTTAGAAAGTTAGCAGGAGCTATAAACAAGTCTAATACAACTGCGATATTTATAAATCAATTAAGAGAGAAAATAGGTATTTCATATGGAAATCCAGAAACGACAACTGGAGGTCGAGCACTTAAATTCTATGCTTCTATAAGGTTAGAGGTTAGAAAAGTAGAAGCTTTGAAAAAGGGCGAAGATATATATGGCAACAGAACAAAGGTAAAGGTTGTTAAAAATAAAGTTGCACCTCCGTTCAAGGTAGCTGAATTTGATATAATTTATGGTAAAGGTATATCTAATGAGGGTTGTATACTTGATGTCGCTGTTACAGCTGATATAGTAAACAAATCCGGTGCATGGTATTCTTATGGTACTACAAGAATTGGACAAGGAAGAGAAAACGCAAAGGAATTTTTGACAACAAATCCTGAGATAATGCAAGAAATTGATAAAAAAGTAAGAGAAAAATATAGCTTTGATGGTGGAGCAATGTTAAAAACAGAAAGCACTGAAAGTGAAAAAGACGAAGAAAAAGATGAAGAATAATTATTTGTCTAATGCTCATTAACCTAATAAAGAATATGAAATCTTATAGAATGAAAATATTTTTAAAAATTTTAAAGAAATTTATTATAGGGTAGTGCACAAGCTGTACTATCCTATATTTTTAAATTTCATAATTGATTATGGAACAAAAACTATCATTAATTGAAAGTAAAAAATTCTATTTTCTTCTCTAATTCGAAAAATTTCAACCTGTTTTTATACTGTATAAATTAATTTCTTAACATTTTTTTAATATAAAATATTCATTTCTTGACATTTACCCAAAAAGATAATAAAATATAAATATGCTATACTATTATCTGATATAAAACTTTGCTATAATATGCAGTATATAAATATAAGTATTGGAAATATGCCAAGTTTTATTATTAATATAATTAATTAGTGTAATTTGATTAATATATAGTTTACTAATTTCATTTTAAGGATAGTTGTTTCTTTACATATGAATTAAAATTAATAAACTACGCAACTTGAAAAATAAATAAGGAGGTGTCATATTGAGTACTGAAATGCTTTTTGGTATTATTGGTATTATTTTAGGCATTTTATTCGGTATAGGAATAGGAATTCTTATACGTAAAAATATATCTGAAAAGAAAATTGGAAATGCCGAAATGGAATCAAAACGAATTGTTGAAGAATCTATAAAAGAAGCTGAAACAAAAAAGAAAGAAATTTTAATTGAAGCAAAAGATGAAGCACACAAGCTTAGAAATGAGCTTGAAAGAGAAACAAAAGAAAGAAGAGCTGAACTTCAAAAAACCGAAAAAAGGTTGTTCAAAAAAGAAGAAACTCTTGACTCAAAGAGTTTGAATATTGAGAAAAAAGAAGAAAGCTTACAAAGAAAAATTAAAGAAGTTGAATTAAAGCAGTTAAGACTTACAGCAATTCATGACAAACAAAATGAAGAATTAGAAAGAATATCAGGGTTAACAACCGAAGAAGCAAAAGAAATTTTAATTAGTAACATCAAAAAAGAAGCTGAACAAGAAGCAGCCTTAGTGGTTAAGGAAATTGAAAAGGAAGCTAAGGAGAATGCAGAAAGAAAAGCAAGAGAAATCATAACATATGCAGTCCAAAAATGCTCTGCGGATCATGTTGCTGAAACAACAGTATCTGTAGTCGATTTACCAAATGATGAAATGAAGGGTAGAATCATTGGTAGAGAAGGCAGAAATATTAGAGCTCTTGAGACTTTAACTGGTATAGATTTGATAATTGATGATACACCAGAGGCAGTAGTTATCTCAGGATTTGATCCTATAAGACGTGAAGTCGCAAAGCTTGCTTTAGAAAAGCTTATTTCTGATGGAAGAATACATCCAGCCAGAATAGAAGAAATGGTTGAAAAATCTAAAAAAGAAATTGACCAGCAGATTAAAGATGATGGCGAACAAGCCGCATTTGAAGCAGGAATACACGGTTTACATCCAGAACTTATAAAATTATTAGGACGACTTAGATTTAGAACAAGCTATGGTCAAAATGTTTTAAAACATTCTGTGGAAGTTGCTCATTTAGCAGGAATTATGGCTGCTGAATTAGGCGCTGATGTCAAAATAGCAAAACGAGCAGGATTATTGCATGATATAGGAAAAGCGGTAGATCATGAAATAGAGGGTTCTCACGTAGCAATAGGAGAAGATTTAGCAAGAAAATATAAAGAAAATAAAGCAATATTACATGCAATTGCTGCACACCATGGAGATGTAGAGCCACAAACAATAGAGGCTGTATTAGTACAAGCTGCTGATGCAATATCAGCATCAAGACCAGGTGCAAGAAGAGAAACACTTGAATCGTATATTAAGAGACTTGAAAAATTAGAAGAAATATCCAATTCATTTGAGGGTGTTGAAAAATCATTTGCAATACAAGCTGGTAGAGAAATAAGAATTATGGTTAAGCCAGAAATTGTAAATGACAATTCAATAATTTTAATAGCAAAAGATATAGTTAAGAAAATAGAAGACGAATTAGAATACCCTGGACAAATCAAAGTAAATGTAATAAGAGAAGTAAGAGCAATCGAATATGCAAAATAAATAGAAAAGGTCACAATTGTGGCCTTTTTTTAATATAATAAAAATTCATATAGAAAAAATAACCATACATAAAAATTATTATTGCATTATACGTGAAAGCGTATTATATTTATATTAATTGAAAATTTACTTTATTACGTTCATGTTATTAGTAATAGTGAAAAAATGGAGGTTTTTATGGAATATATTGCTGTTAAAGAAGCAGCCCAAAAATGGGGAATATCTATACGTAGAGTACAGTATCTTTGTAAACACAATATGATACCTAATACTGTTCATTTCGGCAAAGCTTGGAGCATACCAAAAGAATCTGAAAAGCCAATGGATGGTAGATGTAAGGCGCAAAAAGAAAAGAAAAAGAATATTGAACAATCTTTAAGCCATATAAGTGTAAGCAAAAAAATGTTTGAAAACAAGGAAATATTCAAAAAAATAGTAAAATCATTTCCTTTTCCAATTCATGTATTTACACCAGATGGAACTTCAGCCATGGTTAATGAAGCCTTTTTAAAGGTTTTTAAAGTACCTAAAGAAAGTAGTATTATAGGTAGATACAATGTTTTAAATGATCCTGATAACGAAAATTGGGGAATCAAAGATTATATTTTAAGGGGATTTAAAGGAGAAGTAGTTCAACTTGACGATATAAAGGTTCCTGTTCAAACCCTTATTGATAGTTATAGCGATAAGGAATTACTATTTGAAAGAATTTATCAAAATATATCAATCTTTCCTATTAATGATGAGCATAATAAATTGGAATATATCGTTTCTGTTTTTATTACATCAAGATACTATCACGACAGAGAAGAAATTATGAGAGCTAAGGAGTATATAGAAGATCACTGGTTAGATGAGTTCTATATTGATAAGGTTGCAGGTGTTGTAAATTTAAGTAAATATCACTTTATTCGCTTGTTTAAAAAGCATACAGGCTATACGCCATATGGATATTATCAGAACATCAAGATAAATAAATTAAAAGAAAGATTATGTAATGTTAATCTGTCTATATCGCAAGCATTTGCAGACTGTGGAGTAGACTATAATGGTAATTTTGCCAAAATATTTAAAGAAAAAGTAGGTATGACTCCCTCGCAATATCGAACATTCACAACAAAAAAGTAGTTATTTTAAAAATAATTATCTTTAAACTTCCAATATCATTTATGATTATTGGAAGTTTTTTTATAGCAATAATTTAATTTAATTGAGCATTAATTTTATTTATTAATTTCCACTATTTAAATATAATTAAAATGTTAAAAATAGAAAGGAAACTAAACTATGAAAAAGCTATTACTTTTATTTTCTATTGTTTGTTTATTTATGTTTTTTTTCATTGGATGTACTACTAAGCAAGCAAATAATCAGGGAGTACCTGACATTGGACTAAAAAATGAGCCAAACACCGCACAAACAAACACTACAGAAAAAATTTTATATGACAAATCAAAGACTACACAATACAACATTCCATCTACTGGAGGGTTTATATCTATCTCAAATAACGAGGAGCGTTTTGATATTGTTTTTACAGAAAATTCAATAGAAAAAGATATGACTTTCAATGTTTCTCCTATAAATAAAATTCCTAATAAAAATCAAGAATTTTTTTCTTATGGTTTTTATCTTTCGGAAAAAGGTTCTGATGATAGTGTAAAATTAAAAATGCCCGCAAGTATTTGTTACACAACAAGTAAAGAAATTCCTAATAATACTGTTATAGTAAAATATAATGAAGATGGCAATGGGTATAATGTTGTACCAACGCAGCGAATTATCATCAAAGGAGTAAATGGATTAATTGCTACAGTACAATCATTTTCAGGATATGGTATAAAAACGGTCACTCAAGAGGAAATTAATAAAATGGGTGACATGATGCTAGAATCCGGTTTAGATTGGGTATTGAAAGTCGATGACGAAGTTATAATGAACATACCTGGAGAAGAGGGCGGAGAAGTAAATTTTTCTACTAATTTACAATTGTCGTTGGAAAATACAGAGCGTAAAGATTCTTGGGCGATGTATGGAGCTTATAAAGGTGATGCTTGTTTAAAAATTGGAGTAGATATTTCAATTGAAGATCAAAATTTTAGTTCAAATTTTATTGGAAATGCAGAAAATGAAAGCTTTAGACTTTATCCTGTTTTAAAGATTTACGATACAGCAGACGGTGGACTTCCTTTAGTTGGTCTTGTGCCTGAAAATTATATGGGTATAGGTATATTACACTTTAAATGGGATCATGTAAAAACAGATAATGGAGGTGCAGATATAGTTGATATAGCTGGTTTATTTGGAGTCACAGGAGATGCACAAGAACAATCGGTTATGTTTTCTGTTGTTACTAATGGACCTTATGCAGAGCTTGTGTTGGTAGATTTTAATAATCTTGGACCATTAGTATATGATGGAATTATCATTGGCCATGAAAAAAATAATCCTAAGGACTTAGATTCTGTAGAGCTTGTAGATCTTGCAGAAAAGTACCGTGATAAAATGTCACGTGATAAAAAGATAACAGACAATTCTGACGGAAGCGTAAGCTATGATAAAAATGGTGATGGTAAAAATACAATAACTGTAAACCAAACTGAAAATGGCTCATTAAATTACGATATTAATGGAGATGGAGAATATGATATAGAGTTAGCTCCACTTACAATCAAGAATTAATAAAAAAGAATGATTTTAAATATAAATTTCAATTGAAATTTATATAAATGTTTAAAAGCACGTTTAATCAACGTATTAGCTTATATAATAAATATAAATTGGAGGAGAAAATGAAACAAAAAATCTTTACAATAATTTTGATTTTGGTTATGATGACGGGTTTATTATCAAATTGTCTAATATTTGCTGAAAATAGTATCCCATTATCTATAGAAAGTCCACAAAACTTCACTGTTAGAATTGGTGAGCAACAAATTAATCTGCGTTGGAAGGTACCACAAAGCATATTAAATTTGATAGAAAATAGTGATGGCGGTGACTCTATAGTATATGCTATAGATTGGAAGCAAGATAACGGAGCATGGAATTTTGATAATAAAGCACCTGGCAATCCTTGTTATACCGATGATTATTTTGAACCATTTGGTGTATTTTTCGGATATCAAGGCAATAGTTTATCTGATGATAATAATACAAGCGAAACATTTCTTGTAGCGTGGCATCTATATCCTAAGGATGATACAAATGCTGTTTTTGATTTTAAAAATAGCACTTATTATTTCCGTATGCGTTTTTTATTTGAATATAAAGGCGAAGATGGAGAGGCAAAATATATATCATCTCCTTATACAGAGGTGGTTTCTCTAGGTAAAAATGCTTCGAACACTACAGTTACAAAGCTTGATGCACCGCAAAATTTAAAAGTTTCAGTTAAAAAAGATAGCAATGGAAAACCATACTTTTCACTTAACTGGATTATACCTGACAGCATTAAAGAAGCTAATAAATCATTGCCGGTTTATCATAAGATAGATTTTAAAATAGGAAATGGAAAATGGTATTCTGAGACTAATGGAATAAGCGAACTTCCAATAGCCCCTTCAAGCCTTTTATCTGCTACTGATGATTTTGATCCTGTAGAAAAGGAATTTGTAAAAGAGGTAGTTATAGAGGCAAATACGTACCATTTTAGAATTCTTTTTGAAGCTGAAACATCAACTGATACATTTGTACGTTCTGCCTTTTCAAATGAATTTTCAATTGGTGTTGAAAAGTATAGCAATGCAAGTTCTTGGGCAGTTCCAGAAATTAATAAAGCAAGTGAGCTCGGACTAATTCCTGATATACTGAAAGGTGCTGATATGACAAAGCCTATTACACGTGAAGAATTCGCTGAATTAGCTGTGTTACTATATGAAAAAACTACAGGGAAAATAGCTGAAGCTGCTGCAAATCCATTTACTGATACTGCAAATTCACAGATTTTAAAGGCATTTAAACTTGGTATAACGACAGGAACTTCAGCAACGACTTTTACACCTAAAAAGCTTATAAGTCGTGAGCAATGTGCAGCTATGCTATTCCGCGCACTTAAAGCTATTACGCCAGATGGAGATTTTAGCATAGTAGGAGTAAAGGATTTTCCTGATCAAAATAATATTGAAAATTATGCAGTTGAAGCAACAAAATACATGGCTAAAATTGGTATAATTAAAGGTAATAATCAAGGTGAATTTATGCCAAAAGCAACAACGACAGCACAAGAAGCAAAAGGCTTTGGAATGGCAACAAGAGAAGCTGCTGTTTTGATGACAGTTCGTGCATATGAAAATATGAAATAATGTAATTTAAAGTCATGAGGACTTAGTTAGTAGAATTATATAAGTTATGTATTATATATAATCTTAGTAAAATTCATAATTTAAATATTTAAAAAATAACAAGTTTTGATTGGGCTTGTTATTTTTATTTTTTTATAAAAAGACTTTACAATTGCATTGAAATATTATATATTTTATATTGACACTTATATTAATATTTGATAAAAATTTTTAAAGCTTTTCGTAAAAAGCTTAGATTTATAGATTTTATTAAAAAATCCTAGTAAGTTTTTAATCGAAAATTAGTACCATACATATTTCATCTATAACAAATAAGCAACATTGTGTCGCTACTAAATTAGTTTGGAGGAAAAATTATATGAAAATTGTATACCGTATATTGTTCATTTTACACATATTTGTAGGATTAGGAGCTATGGGTGGGGGAATGATGGCTATTTTAAACCCTCATAGTCCTTTTGGAATAACTTTGAAAAATTCACCTTTCACCAGTTTTCTTATACCAGGCATAATTTTATTTACAGTGATTGGTCTAGGGAATATTATAAGTGCTTTAGTAATCTATTATAAACCATGGTTTCATGGATATGTTAGCAGTGTATTTGGTTGGGCACTTGTGATTTGGATTGTTGTCCAATGTATCATGCTTGAATCAGTTGTAGCTCTACATATAATATACTTTATTATTGGGTTAATTCAAGGCACATTAGCAATGATTATCCTATTTAAACAGCACATGTTTCCTGCTAATATTATTCTTTATTTTTATAAAAAAATATGTAATAAATGACTCGAACAGTAGAGTATATGCCTTTTATAAAATAATTTTAAAAATAGTAGATTTTTAAATGCTAAACTTTTAACAGATTTAAATTGATATAATTAACAAAAATAATATAAATACACAGGAGAAATTATATAATGAGTAAAGATATTTACGAAAATCCATTGATAACGAGATATGCAAGCAAAGAAATGACCTATGTCTTTTCTGATAATAAGAAATTTACAACATGGAGAAGGCTATGGATTGCCTTAGCAGAGGTAGAAAAGGAATTAGGCTTAAATATAACTGATGAACAAATTAATGAAATGAAAGAAAGTTTACATAATATAGATTATGTGCTTGCTGCACAAAAAGAAAAAGAATTCAGACATGATGTTATGGCACATATTCACACGTTTGGAACAGTTTGCCCTAAGGCTATGCCTATAATTCACTTAGGAGCAACAAGTATGTATGTAGGTGATAATACAGATATAATTGTAATGAGAGAAGCATTATTGATAATTAAAAACAAATTATTAAATCTAATAAATGTATTATCACAATTTTGCTTAAAATATAAAGATATTCCAGCACTTGGATTTACTCATTTTCAACCTGCTCAATTAACTACAGTAGGTAAGAGAGCAAGTCTTTGGTTACAAGACTTATATATGGATTATGAACAATTAGAATTTTGTATTAGCAAATTAAAGCTTAGAGGAGCTAAGGGAACAACCGGAACGCAAGCTAGCTTTATGAGCTTATTTGAAAATGATAATGAAAAGGTAAAAAAACTAGATAAAATGATAGCTGAAAAAATGGGGTTTGAAAGTTCGTTCCATTTGACAGGACAAACATATTCAAGAAAGCTTGATACAATAGTTGCGAATGTATTGTCTGGAATAGCACAAAGCTTACACAAGGCAACAAATGATATCAGAATACTTCAAAGCTTAAAGGAAATAGAGGAGCCATTTGAGAAAAGTCAAATAGGTTCATCTGCTATGGCATATAAGAGAAATCCTATGAGAAGTGAGAGAATAGCTTCATTGTCAAGATTTATAATTTCAAATACTGCAAATATGGAAAATACAGCTGCAACTCAATGGTTAGAAAGAACACTTGATGATTCTGCAAATAGGAGATTAAGTATACCACAGGGATTTTTGGCATGTGATGCAATATTGGGTATTGCGATAAATATCTTTAATGGTATGGTAGTAAATGAAAAAGTTATAGAAAAACATATAAAAGAAGAATTGCCATTTATGGCTACTGAAAATATTATTATGGAATGTGTAAAAAGAGGAGGGGATAGACAAGAGCTTCATGAGGAGATAAGAACTTTGTCAATGCAAGCAGGGGAGCAAGTTAAAAAATTCGGCAATCCAAATGACTTGCTAGAAAGAATGTCTAATAGTAAGCTTATAAATTTATCGCAAGAGGAAATAAATTTAATCGTCAATCCTAAAAACTTTATAGGCAGAGCGTCTGAACAAGTTGTAGATTTCTACGAAGAAGTTATAAAAAATTTATTAGAACAAAATAAATCTGAATTAGGAATTGAAATTGAATTAAATGTTTAAAGCAGTTGATAAATGATTTTATAATTAGATCTAGCAAATTTAAGTTCAAACAACTAAATTTGATTTATGTAAAATTTTTATGGACAAACTTAACTTTTAATTGTATAATTGGAATATCTCATAAAGTTTGACATCCATCTATGTTTATTTATGAGATATTTTTGGAAATATATATTTTGTCACAAAATAATAATTTTGTGACAAATATGGTATAGAAAATCGAAAATACGAGGCTTAAATTTGACTTTTGACACATTTAAATTGTTTTCGTGACTATTTATATCAAAATTAATCTATAGTTGTTTAAAATTGATTTATTTCCCTTGAAATCATTTTACACTAATAACTTTAGTTTTCTAGCCTTTGTATATCTATTTAGCTTTAATATATTCAAGTTAATGATAAATTAAAAGCTTTTTTCTATAATTTTAATTTATAAGCTTTTTATGCTTTGCATTTATTATTAATAAAATTTATTCTTGTTTATAGAAAATAATTTTTATTTAATATTAGAAATCATATATTAAAAAATATAAATATTTAGGAGAATTATTATGGAATACAATTATTATGAATTAGCACCCTCCCCTATGTGTGATTTTTTAGAATATCTTATTTCAATTAAAGGTAAATCGCCCAAAACTGTTCATGAGTATTTTTTAGATTTAAGGACATTTCATAGATATTTATGCCTTAGATATAAGCTTGTGCCATCAAATTCTATTTTTGAAGAAATAGATATATTTTTAATTAACTTAGATATTATTAAAAAAGTTAATTTATTCGATTTGCACGCTTTTATTTCGTTTATTGATAAGGAAAGAGATAACTCTAATCGAACAAAGGCTCGGAAAGTAGCATGTTTAAAATCTTTTTACAGGTATCTTTATAATATAATGAATATTATAAGTGAAAATCCAGCCGATAGACTTGAAGCTCCTAGACCTAGCAAAAGATTACCTATATATTTGTCCCTTGAACAATCAAAAGCTTTATTAGAAGCTATTGATGGACAACATAAGTTTAGAAATTTTGCTATAATAATGATTTTTTTAAATTGTGGTGTTCGATTATCTGAAATCGTCAGTATTGATCTAAATAATTATAAGAATGAAACACTTACCGTTATAGGTAAAGGTAACAAAGAACGTACAATTTACTTAAATTCTGCATGTATAAAATCTATAGAAGAATATCTTGATGTTAGAGATATTCCAATTGCAGGACATGAGCAAGCTATGTTTTTGAGTAATCGCAGAACAAGAATATCTCAAAGGGCTATACAGCATCTTGTTGAAAAATACTTGGTTGCTGCAGGTCTTGGTGACAATAAATTTTCACCGCACAAGCTTAGACATACTGCTGCTACCCTAATGTATCAATATGGAAATGTTGACATCGTAGCACTTCAAGATATATTGGGTCATGAAAGTGTTGCTACAACACAAATATACACTCATATCAACGATGAAAGATTAAAGCAAGCAATTAAGAGCAACCCTCTTAGTACATATATGGATGATATCAAAAATGATGATAGTAAGTAAAAATTATAAGGATAGTCTTTAAACAGATTTCAATTTTTATTTTATATATAAGATATGGTAGATAAGTTATACTTAGTTATCATATCTTATATATACGCATTGTGTAATACTATAAAAATTGATTTTAGCATAGCAGTTAATTGATTAATTTACGCAATATCCACAATTTATGTCAAATGGCATAATAAGCAGTTTTTGAATTTCTTTTAAATAATTTTCAAAAAACCATTCAATTGCTTTTCCATAATTCTCTTTGTTATCAAATTCCCAATATGAAAAATATTTTACACATTTTACTATTTTAGTAAGTTCTCTTGGCGGATCTCCAATCTCAATTCCATCTATAGTATAAAATCTCTTCATATATTTAATGTCGATGCAACCTAACTGCTGTTTTTGTTTATCTATAATACCTGATATAAATTCTTCAAATTCATTAAATTTATCAGGTTTGACTTGGAACAACTTAATCTCAGAAAAATTGTTTTTCATCTATTTTACCTCATATTATATAAATTTGTTTGATAAAAATATTTATTTAGCCTTCTCATATAATGACAGAATATTTATTTCTTGTCAACGCTTTTATAATTCTTTTTTATTCATCACAAAATATTACTTTATAATTTAACAGTATTAGAGATACTATTAGTATATAGGTATTAACAGTGTATCTCCGGGGTATATTTCACTGTTGGTTATTTTGTTTAGTTTCTCTATTGTATATATAAAATCATCTATCCTTAAATTATTGTTAAATTGGGACGCTATTTTCCATAAGCTATCCCCTTTTTCAACATATACACGTTCGAATTTAAGTGCATTTGCTGAATATACTTTTGTAAATGATGATATTATCATAAATATTATAAGGCTTATTATTAGAACTAATGAAAACATAAAAACTCTAAATCTTTTAATATTTGTTACTCTGTATTTATTTAGTATTATCATTCTATTTCCTCTCTCTGATAGCTTCCAGCTATATTTTTATATAATATATTTACCATTTCTATTACAGCAAATTTTTCGAATGTTTGTTTGGTATATTTTTATAATATCAGAACATTTGTTCCTTGTCAATACTTTTTTTAAAAATTTCCAAACAATTGTTTGATTTTTATTTTATTTTATGTTATAATATAAAATAAAATAAAATAATATTGAAATTACAATAAAAATAATAAATATATAATAGATGAAAGGTAATGGTGAACATTATGGCTTATGAAGATTTAAGTGGAATTCAGATAAAGATATTAGAGTATATAAAACAGGAACTGTCTACAAGAGGTTATCCCCCATCTGTTAGAGAGATGTGTAAGGCAACAGGACTAAACTCTACTTCTTCTGTTCATGCACATTTGACAACTCTTGAGAAAAAAGGATATATAGTTAAGGGCAGCAATAAAATGCGTGCAATTGAAGTTACAGATATTGATAATCCATATGCTGATTTACCAAAGCAAGAGGTAGTTTATCTACCTATATTAGGAAATGTAGCTGCTGGTTCTCCTCTACTCGCTGTTGAAAATGTAGAGGATTTACTCCCTGTCTCAATAGACTTTATCGGTAATAGTGAATCTTATGTATTAAAAATTAAAGGCGATAGCATGATTGAAGCTGGTATATTAGACGGAGATTATGTTGTTGTCAATAAACAAAATGTTGCTAAAAATGGCGATATTGTGGTTGCACTATTAGATGATTCTGCAACTGTAAAGACATTTTATAAGGAAAAGAATCACATTAGATTGCAGCCTGAAAACAGCTCAATGGAGCCAATAATAGTTAAAGAAGTTAGTATTTTAGGTATTGTTAAAGGACTCGTGAGAAGATACAAATAGTATTTGTGAATTACTTTATAAAAATCCGTTTTAAGAAATATATAATATACAATAAAAAGAAAGCATCTAATCCCTGCATTGATTTTTGATATATATTGTATCACTTGCAGTAGATGTATAGGTAAATACATGGAAAGAATATTGCTTTTTAGTGAAATAGAGCAAATAGAAAAACATATTGATAAATATAGTATGGAACATATAATTAATGGTCAAATTGGTAAATTTGAAAGTCATGCTAGATTTAATTTACTATCCTTTGATTGGCATGATATTGATGCTCCTCTGGAACTTCCATCACAAATTATTATTCATTTTAGTGATAGAAACATATTTTTTATTTGTGAAAATGAACGAAGCTTTGAAAAAGTTCATAAGTTATTTAGAAAAGATGATTCAATTGAAAAAATGATATACAACTTCTTTGCTGATCTAATAAAAGAAGATACAAATTATTTAGAAACTTTGGAAGAAGAAATAACCGAAACAGAAGACGATTTACTAACCAACTCAAAGAAAGAATGTGCTAAAGAAATCATTACATATAGGCGTGAATTATTGCAGCTAAAAAAATACTATGAGCAGTTAAATAGGATTTTTGAAGGACTTGTTCAAAACGAGAACAATTTAATATCTGAAGATAGCCTTAGATATTTTAATATATTAGATAGCAGAATTGACAGGCTATTTTCTAATGTTCTAAATATAAGGGATTATGTAACTCAGGTTCGTGAAGCATATCAAGCACAAATAGACATTGAACAAAACAACTTGATGCGTGTGTTTACTGTTATAACTTCAATATTTCTACCTCTAACTTTAATAGTTGGATGGTATGGAATGAATCTTCAAATGCCTGAATTTTCTTGGCAGCATGGTTATACATTTGTTATTGGATTAAGCATATTAATAACTATAGTATGTCTAATAATATTTAAACGTAAAAAATGGTTTTAGAATAAAGTCATAAAAATCAATAAGCGTCATTTGCTTGTCATTGATAAAGTTTAAACCCAAATACCATGAACAAAAGTTCTGAGTATTTGGGTTTATTGTATTTTAACTATATAAAAATCCTTATTATATTTACTTTCAAATAGAAAGAGTATTATAAAATCAATATTCTATTTACCCCATTTAATTGAATAGCTGCCTTTATGATTTTTTGCTTCTATGCTTATTTTGTATTTTCCAGCTTCACTTAATTTTACAGTAAAATTAGATGTCGGCATATTATGTCCTTCATAAGCTATATTTTCATTATCATCTTTTATAAGTAAATCTATTTTTCCTTCTTCTGTTTTTATATCAACAGAAACAACGCATATATCCCCTTCATTTACAGTTATATTTTTATTTTTGTTGCCAGAAAACTTTGCATATTTCATCGACATTGAAGATAATGTATTGTTCTCAACTGAGCCAATTGTTAATCCGCTCCCATAGGTACATCCCACAAAGCTAATAGATATTATTAATATTAAAATCATTAAAATTATCTTTTTCATTATTTTACTCTCCTCTACTCATTTATTTTATTAAATTTTTTATATTCATTTATTTTTGACATATATTTATAGGATTGTATTATTAGAAAAACTGCTATAAGCAACAGTACAACTATTCCAAACACATCAAAATAACGAGTGCAAATAAAAGCAAGCACAAGCAAATCAATTATTAACAAGGATAAATTCATATTTCTAAAAGGCTTATAATAATTGATTAAGTCCTCATAGTTGCTATAAATATTAAATGGCTTACCATCTCTCTTTTTTTCAATTATTAGTATTTCCTTATTAAAATTACCAGGAGATGTAGCAATTTGTCCTATACCTCTGCCATATGGACGCCAAGATATTTTTCCTATTGAGTAATTTAGATTAATATTTTTTGTAAAAACATTATATCCCATCTGTTCTAAGAATAATTTATACTCGTCTATTTGCTTGTTAGATTTATTGCCTACAAATTCTAAGCAATATTCATATTCATTAATATTAGATGTTTCAAATTCATACTTTAATTTTTTTGTATCTATTAATCTATATCCGAGGCTTGCCATATTATTTAACCATTTTTCTTGAGCATCTATAAAGCTAAAAAAGTATCTATATTTCTTTATTCTCATTTATATTTCCTCCTACTATTTTATTGGCGATACTATATATATGTTTAAGCCTATTTAACTCAATCTCTGAAATTTTTTTACCCTCTTCTGTTATTAAATATTCTTTTTTCCCGCCACTATCCTCACTATATAGTTTAATCCATCCTTTTTTGGTCAATGTATTTATAGCACCATATAAGGTTCCAGCTCCTAATAAAAGTCTTCCGTCTGTTTCTTTTTCAATAAATTGCATAATTCCATATCCATGATTAGGTCTATATAATGATAATAAAATAAAGAAAGTTGTTTCAGTCAATGCACCACCTTTAATATTGTCTCTCATACTTATCCTCCATTATTACAGTATACTTTATATCGTTTACTGTAATAGAAGTATATCATTAAACGTAATAGTTGTCAATAAAAAAATTCTGATAATATTTTTATCAGAATTTTTTATATTTTATAGTGTTTCAATTTCATTATTTATTCTATCAAATCTTTCATCAGAAAGTAATGCACCTTTTGTTTCTACAACAGCTGATGAAACTAGGTTTGCGATTTTTACAGATTTTTCCATGTCGTATTTTTTATAGTAGCAAGCCATTATTGAACCTATATGTGCATCTCCTGCTCCTATTGTATCTATTTGCTTTACTTTCACTGCATCAACATGACTTAGTTTTCCGTTTTCATAATAGCAAGCGCCTTTGCATCCACAGGTTACTACAATTATATTATTTGTTAATTTATGCAAGCATTTAACTGCTTCAATTAACTCAATTTTATTTGTAAATTGATATGCTTCATCATCATTTAGATGTAAGATTGGTGAAAGCTTGAATATTCTATATAATAATTCTGTAGGTATAGAATTAATTCTTGGACCTGGAGCAAAAAACACTGGTATATTTTTATTTTTTTCTAAAAAATCTACTATTTCAGAGCCTGTCTCATCTTCTATTTCAAGTCCACAGATATAGATTGCCTCTATTTGTGACGTATCTATTTCTTCAAGCCATTCTTTATGTATTAGATATTCTGCACCATGGTTAGATACGAATGTTCTTTCTCCAGATGGTTCGATAAAGCAATAACAACAACCATTATCCATATTAGGTGTTGGTACTGGTGTTGAAATATTTCTTGCTTCCAATTCTTTTCTAACAAAATCACCGTATATCCCAGTTCCCACTGGTGAAAATAAGATATATGGGACATCAAAATGTCTTAAAGTATCTGATACATTGTAGGCACAACCACCAAGTGACATTTCTTGAGTTATGACATTGACATCTTGTCCAGTGCCAGGCAAATAATTAACATTTATTATAATATCAACAACTGTTGAACCTATTACTAATATTTTTTTCATTATTATGTCATGCACCTATTGTACAAAATGCCATGAAATCTTTGTGCAATGTACAAAGTTTGCTAAAGGCAAACTCGGTGCATACCCTTTCGTTATTTATAATTTTTTTGAACATTAAATTTCAATGCTATTTATTATCCTAATTATATTCATAATCTTGGTTTATTCATGGAAACAAGCTCTAAAAATCTTTTCTGGGATGGCAATCCTGATACTTTTTCTTTTGGAGCGAAGTTCTTGTCAAATGCTTCTGACTTTTCCTTATCTATTTCATATATTTCGCCCTCAAAGAATCTCCCTTTACACTCAGCAAGAGCACCTACAACTAACTCACAAGCGAGTAAAGGCACCGCATACGTGTTCTGCCATGTTCCTATAGAATAGGTTTGTGCACCAACAAATCCTACTCTTTTATAAAACTCAGGATCACCAAAAATCAAAATAGCTTTATATCCCAAATCCTTAGCTATAATTTTTGTATGCTCAATCAATTTTGAACCTATTCCCTTGCCTTGATATTCAGGCAAAACTGAAACAGGCCCAAAACATAATACAGGATATTTTTTATTATCATCGCCAAGAATATAGGTTTCTATATACATTATATTCCCAACTATTCTGTTATCATCAACCGCAACATAGTCTAATTCTTTCACGAAAGCTGGTGAAGTTCTCATAATATGTACAAGATAATGCTCATCGCATCCGGGACTATGATGATTCCAAAATGCTTCTCTTGTGACTGTTTCAACTTCTTTATAATCCTTTTTTTGCTCTTTCCTTATTATTATATTCATTTCTAATACTCCTCAAAATAATTTGCGTTTCAAAGTAAGTTCAAAAAATAACATTCTATAAATATTATATAGGAGGAGTAATACTCCTCCATTAGATTTGCAAATTAGGTATTTATTTAAAAATTTTATTTATTATTTAATTTTATTTCTATATTGTCATGCTCAAGCATTTTCTGCAAGGATATCATAACCCCTAGTTTAGAATGATCATAAAATAATCCACCTTGGATATATGCTATATATGGCTCTCTTATTGGTGCATCTGCACTTAGTTCTATTGAAGAGCCTGATACAAACGCACCCGATGCCATTATTACTTGATTTGTATAACCCGGCATATCCCAAGGAACAGGAGTAACGTGAGCATCTACAGGTGATGCAGCTTGTACTGCTTCACAAATCTTTATGACTAAGTCAGGATTATTAAATTTGATTGCTTGAATTATATCACTTCTATCATCATCAAGCCTTGGAGTTATTTCGTAACCAAGAGAATTAAAAACTGCTCCGAATAGAATTGCGCCTTTTAGAGCCTCACTTGTTATATGTGGTGCAAAAAATAAACCTTGTAGAGTATTTCTTGTAGTACCAAAGGTCAAGCCGATTTCCTTTCCTACTCCTGGGGCTGTTAGTCTATTTGCAATTCTATCAATTAAAATCTTTTTGCCTACTATATATCCACCAGATAATGCAATTCCACCACCTGGATTTTTAATTAATGAGCCTACTACAACGTCTGCTCCAATATCTGATGGTTCTATGGTATCTACAAACTCTCCATAGCAATTGTCCACCATTATGTAAATATCAGGATATGTCTCTCTTATTTTCTTAATGCCTGCTTTGATTTTTTCCATTGTAAATGCCGGTCTAAAGCTGTAACCAGTCGAACGTTGGAACATCAATAGCTTTGTTTTTTCAGTTATAGAATTAATACAAGTTTCAATATCTATACTATAATCTTCTTTTAAAGCTATTTCCTTATATATAATTCCAACTTCTTTTAAATTCCCTGGCTCGTCATTTTCTTCTCCAAGAACAGTTAGAAGTGTATCATAAGGCTTTCCTGTTACTGCAATGACTTCATCTCCATGTTTCAATATACCGGATAATGTCAAATATAAAGCATGTGTTCCTGAAGCGATTGATGGCCTAACTAAAGCGTCCTCAGTATGAAATACTGAAGCAAAAATGCTTTCAACCTTTTCTCTTCCTATATCGCCATAGCCATAACCAGAATTCCAATAAAAATGAGTGTAATCTAACCTGTTTTCTTGCATTGCTGATATAACTTTATACTGATTATATTCTCTTGTTTTATCTATAGCTGAAAAATATTTTTCTTTAATTTCTAATTCAATTTTTGTGACATAATCATAAACCTTCTTAGAAATGCCAAATTGTTTACATAATATTTCTTCTGTTAACATTTTTACCTCTTTTTTTAATTTTATATAAATTTCCATTACTATCCATAGTTTGTAATGTTTCAATTACGTACATATGAAATGATTAGAGTTTCTAGTCTATATTTGTAATAGAATGTTTCTTATAATATAATTGCGTTTATATATGCAATTATATTAAAGTTTCTCATCTATATTTATGGTATTATATATATTTTCTATTATTAAATCAATATCACCTAAATTTGTCAAATCAAACCATTGTATATTTTTATCTGCCTTAAACCATGTGAATTGTCTTTTTGCAAAATGTCTTGTATTTGTTTTTAAGATTTCTATCGCTTCTTCCTTTGTTACCTTGCCATCTAAATAATCTATGATTTCTTTATAGCCTATTCCTCTCATAGAAGTCAAATCCATAGTATAACCTTTATCTAGCAATGCTCTAACTTCATCTATAAGACCATCTTCAATCATTAAATCTACTCGTTTATTAATTCTTTGATATAATATATCTCTTTCCATCTCAAGCCCTATTATTTTATAGTCATATTTATTGCTTGGCTTTCTTATGTCCGTACTCATATCGGAGAATTTTTTACCTGTTATATGGCATACCTCTAACGCTCTAATTACTCTTTTTACATTGTTTTTATGTATCTTTTCGCAAGCCTTTGGATCTATAGCTATTAAAAGCTCATAAAGCTTATCTGTACCATGCTCTTCATAATAATTTGTATAGTGTTTTTTAATTTTTTCATCAGATTTTACTGTACCAAAATCCAAATCATAAAGCAAAGAATTAAGATAAAGACCACTACCACCAATGATTATAGGAAGTTTGCCTTTACTGTGAATTTCTTCAATATGTCTTTCTGCCATCTTCTGAAATTCTGAGACAGAGAATTCTTCATCAGGCTCAATCATATTAATCATATGATGCTTTATACCACAGGCTTCTTGCTCCGTAACCTTTGCAGTACCAACATCCATATATTTATAAACCTGCATTGAATCAGCAGATATGATTTCGGTATTAAATTTTTTTGCAAGCTCGATAGATACATAGGTTTTTCCAACAGCAGTTGGACCTACTATAACTAAAATTTTATTATTTATTTAACTCACATTCCTTGTATAATATATTTAGGTTGATAATGGCAACCCATAACCATTAATTATAACTGTATTCTCTCAAACATTCTTTCCACTTCGTATCTTGTCATCTTTATAATTGTTGGACGTCCATGCGGGCAGGTATAAGGGCTTTTAGCATTTGATAAATCCTCAATTAGCCTCCTAATTTCCATACTATGCAAATTATCCCCTGCTTTAACTGATTTAACACAAGCATTTTTAATAATCTTCCTCATTTCAATATCAAGATTACTATTTTTTCTAACTTCTTTTATTGAATCTAAAACAGTTAAAAATAAATCTTTAATGTTCATCTCAACAAAGATAAGTGGTATGCTGCTTATCAATATATCATTATTTCCAAAGCTTTCAATAGGTATGCCTATTTTCTCAAAAAAATCCTTATTGCTTATTGCTAAATAATAATCCTCATAGGACATATTAATTACTTCTGGTATCAATAATTCCTGCAATACAATTTTTCTATTTTCTATTTGATCTAAATACATTTCATAATTTATGCGCTCATGAGCCGCATGCTGATCTATCATATAAAATTCATTTGTCAGAATACTTTCACACAAGATGTATGTACTAAATAACATTCCAATCACCCTTAGCTGTGATATGGTGGTTTTATCATCAATAGCTTTATCTGGAGAATTAATAATATCTAAATTATCAGCGAATTTAAGAGTTTCAGTTTCTTTTACAGTGTCCAGTTTATTTGTAGTCTCTATAATATCTAAATCTATATTTTTATTAGAATATTCAATTTTCTTGAAATCTTCTATAAAATCTGAAGATTTATTCATAGAATAATTAGAAACCTCTCCGGTATAATCAATAATTTTTACACTGTCTTTTTCAATAGTATCATTTGCATTATAATTAGTTTTATTATCGGTAACTGTATAAATATTATTACTTGCTTCTTCATAAAACAATAACTTTTCATTAAATTTACTAATAGAAGATGGATTTTTAACAACAGTTTCACTTCTAACTTCTTTTACTAAATTAACACCTCTAAGCGACTTGTATATAGCCACTTTAAGCTCATTTAAAACTTTTTCTTCATCCTTTATCCTAATTTCTGTTTTTGCTGGATGAACATTTACATCTATCAAGCTTGTATCAATATCAATTTTTATAAAGCAAGCTGGATATTTATCTTTTGGAAGCAAGGTATGATATGCTGCTTCAATAAAAAAATTAACTCTTTTATGCTTTATAAACCTGTTATTGACAAACAACAGCTGATATTTTCTATTTCCTCTATGATAGTTTAAATTAGTTGTATAACCAGTAACCTTAATTAACTCACCCTCATAATTCAACTCAATAAGTGAACGTACCATATCCTTGTCATAAAGGCTTGAGATAACATTGAGCATATTTTCAGACTTAGGTGTTTTAAAAACTGTACCACCATTGTTCATGTACTTAAAAGAAACATTTGTAGAACAAAGTGATAGATTTACAACAATTTCATTTATAGCTGTGCTTTCTGATGTATCGCTTTTTAGGAATTTAAGACGTGCAGGCACATTATAGAATAAGTCAGTAACAATTATAGTTGTGCCTATAGGGCAGCCGATATCTTCTTTAAGTACAGTTATACCACCCTCTATCATAAGCTTAGTTCCTGATATATCATCAGCAGTCCTTGATATAATCTCAACTTTTGCAACAGCTGCTATACTTGCTAATGCTTCACCTCTAAAGCCAAGAGTATGCAAAGTTTCCAAATCATCAGATGTGTTTATTTTACTTGTATAATGACGCTTAAAGGCATCCTCTATTTCGTCTTTTTTTATACCCACGCCATTGTCTGTTATTCTGATATATTTTTTACCACCATTTTTTATCTCAATTATAATTTCATCAGCCTTTGCATCAATAGAGTTCTCAACTAGCTCCTTAACTATTGACTTTGGACTTTCTATAACCTCACCAGCGGCAATTTTATTTATAGTGCTGTTATCCAATTGCTTTATCATGTTGGTATACCTTCCTTTCTTGGAAAGATAGATGCAGAGCCACTCCCTACACCTCTAAAATCATATATATTAATATTTAATCTTTATATAGTTTTTGATTTTTTCACTAGCTCATTTAACAAATTCATTGCATCCATAGGAGTTAATGAATTTATATCAATATTAGAAATATTTTCTTCTACATAGTTTTTATATTTATTATCAGCTTCAGGATTACCAATATTGCCAAACATTGATAACTGAAATCTATCAGTTACACGCTCTCTTTTTTTGTGAGAAGTAAATGGCTTATTTATATCACTTTCTTCAAGCTGCATTATGATTTCCTTAGCACGATTTATAACCTCTACAGGAAGTCCCGCTAAGTTTGCAACTTGAATACCATAGCTTTTATCAACGCTACCCTCTACAATTTTTCTAAGGAAAGTTATTTTGTCTCCTGATTCCTTAATTAAAATCCTAAAGTTCTTAATAGAATCTATTTTGTCTTCTAGTTCCGAAAGCTCGTGGTAATGTGTGGCAAACAGTGTCTTTGCTTTTATTTTTTTAGTTATGTATTCAACAACTGACCAAGCTATACTAAGTCCATCATAGGTGCTTGTACCTCTACCGATTTCATCTAAAATAAGCAAGCTGTTTTCAGTTGCATTTTTTAATATATTTGATACCTCAGACATTTCAACCATAAATGTACTTTGCCCTTGAGCTAAATCGTCGCTTGCACCAACACGAGTAAATATCTTGTCCACTATGCAAATATCTGCTTCCTTGGCTGGAATAAAGCTTCCGACATGTGCTAATAGGGTAATTAGTGCAACCTGCCTCATATATGTTGATTTACCTGCCATATTTGGACCGGTTATAATAGACATTCTAAGCTTTTTGTTGTCTATCATCGTGTCATTTGGTACAAACATTTCGTTTTTTATTAATTTTTCTATTACTGGGTGTCTGCCCTCGATTATATGTATATTGTTTCCATTATTTATATTTGGTCGAACATAGTTATTTTTAACCGCTGCTATTGAAAGTGAATTGATGCCATCAATTATTGCTATGTCATGAGCAGTATTTTGAATACGTGTAATTTGCTCCTTAATATATTGTCTAATTTCTAAAAATAAATTATATTCAAGCTTCATAATTTGCTCATCAGCATTAAGAATTTTAGACTCCATTTCTTTAAGCTCCGGAGTTACAAATCTTTCGCAGTTTGCTAATGTCTGTTTTCTAGTATAATAATCCGGAGCATTTTTTACATTTGACTGTGTTATCTCTATAAAATATCCAAATATTTTGTTGTAGCCTATTTTTAAATTTTTAATACCAGTTCTCTCACGCTCTATATTTTGTAAATTAGAAATCCATTCTTTACCATTAACTGATATTTCTTTAATTTCGTCAAGCTCAGCATTAAAGCCTGATTTTATCACTCCACCCTCCTTAACGGATATAGGAGGTTCTTCTACTATAGATTTTTCTAACAATTCAAAAACATCTGATAATATATCAAATCTTTCATAAATTTCTTTTATTAATTCAACTTCAGAAAATGACAACTCAGACTTAAAATCAGGCAGATTTGATATGGATTGTTTTAGTGCAATTAAATCTCGTCCAGTACAGTTACCATAAACTATTCTGCCAATAAGTCTTTCAATGTCATATATTTTCTTCATGTATTCTTTGATGTTGTTAGAAACCATTATATTGTCATATAATTCTGATACGGCATCAAGCCTTTGATTGATTAAGCTTTGTGATCTTAAAGGCTCTTCTATCCATTTCTTCAAAAGTCTTCCGCCCATTGCGGTCATAGTATAGTCAATAACATGATACAAAGTACCTTGTCCCTTTTTCCCACGCATTGTTTCAGTCAGCTCCAAATTTTTTCGTGTGCTGCTGTCTAATTGTACATAATCTCCAATTTTATAGCTATCAATCTTATTAATATGCTCTAATGATATTTTTTGAGTAGCATAAAGATACTCTAAAAGTATTCCAAGAGACATAATTGTGTTAATATTGTCAGTTATTCCAAATGTGTCAAGAGATATTACATTAAAATGCTTTAATATCAGTTCCTTGTATTCTTCTATTGTATTAATTTTATTTAAGCAGTTAATTTTTGAATCTATAATATCATTATTTATAATGGAATTGGCAATAATTTCTGATGGATTGATTTTTATGATTTCACCGACAATTGCATCATATAAAGCATTGCTATTATTGGAATGATATTCTGTTACCAACAAATCACCCGTAGATACGTCAACATAGGACATACCAAAACCACTATTTGTAAGATATAAACTGCACAAATAGTTATTTGACTTATCCTCGAGCATATTTTGATCAATTATTGTACCCGGTGTGATAACTCTTACAACATCTCTTTTAACTATTCCTTTTGCTGTTGCGGGATCTTCCATTTGCTCACAAATAGCAACCTTTAGACCATTTTCTATAAGTTTAGGTATATAATTATCAACTGCATGATGAGGAACTCCGCACATTGGAGCTCTTTCATCAAGACCGCAGTCCCTGCCTGTTAATGCTATCTCAAGAACCTTTGAAGCAACTATTGCATCGTCAAAAAACATTTCATAAAAGTCACCAAGTCTGTACAAAACGATACAATCCTTGTAATTTTCTTTTAATTCCATGTATTGCTGCATCATAGGCGTTAATTTTTGTGACATTAATTTAATCTCCTCTCAATATGGTTTTAAGAAACCATAATCTCGGCTACGTTGAAAAATTAATAATTCTGTTTAATATTATACAATTGTTCCTTCAAGGAAGAAGGTTTTTACAGTATCAATTTTTACATTTACAATTTTACCAATCAAGCTTTTGTCACCTTTAAAGTGAACTAATCTAAAATGTTCTGTTCTTCCAGTTAAATATTCGCTAGAACTTTTACTTACTTCATCTACTAATATCTTGTATGTTTTTCCTATACACTCTTCATTTTTTCTAAGAGCTATAGGATATAATGTGTCTAAAAGATGATTAAATCTCTCGTGTTTCTCATCTTCAGGTATTTGATTTTCCATAGTAGCAGCCTTTGTTCCCTCACGTGGCGAATAAAGGAATGTAAAAGCTGATTCATATTGTACATTTTTAACTAAATCCACTGTTTCCATGAAATCATCCGCAGTCTCCCCAGGAAATCCGACAATAATATCAGTTGTTATTGCCACATCAGGTATTTCACGACGTATCTTGTCAGCTAAAGCTATATAATGTTCTCTTGTATATTTTCTGTTCATTTCTTTTAAAATATTGTTGCTTCCTGATTGTACAGGCAAATGAACATGATTGCATATTTTTTCAGATTCCTTGATAGCATTAATTAAATCATCTGATAAATCCTTTGGATGAGATGTCATAAATCTAATAAATTCTATACCATCAATTTTACTAATTTCTCTTAATAATTCTGCGAAACTAAATTCATTTGAAAGGTTTTTGCCGTAAGAATTGACATTTTGTCCAAGAAGAGTTACTTCTTTACAACCATTTTTAGCTAAATTTCTTATTTCATTTAAGATATCCTCTGGCTCTCTGCTTTTTTCTCTGCCTCTTGTATAAGGAACTACACAATAAGTACAGAAATTGTTGCAGCCATAGGTTATATTTACAAGTGCTTTATGCGAATATTTTCTTGCTTTTGGCATATCTTCATAAATTTTTTCTGTATTTTCTATTATGCTAACTGCCTTTTCGATATGAGCTTTTTTAATTAATTCAGGCAACTCGTGAATATTGTTAGTACCAAAAATTATATCTATAAAAGGGCATTTTTTTAGTGTTTGTTTTCTAACCTCTTCTTTTTGCATCATACATCCACAAACTGCTATAAGCATATTAGGATTTTTTCTTTTAAGTCCTTTTAATGCTCCGAGCTTGCCAAATACTTTTTGTGCCGCATTTTCTCTAATTAAGCATGTATTTAATATAACTAAATCTGCAGAAGAAATTGCATCCTTATTATCGTTATCTAATTCTTTATATCCTATTGAATTTAACATACCGCTGATTTTCTCAGAATCATGCTCATTCATTTGACAGCCATATGTTAAAATGTGAAAAGTTCTACTCATTAAATTCCTCCAATGTTACATAATTTCGATTATATCGAAACATTTAATACCTAAATATTATACCATTCTCGACATTTGTTTTCAACAAAAAAACAATCTAATTTTATTTAGACTGTTTTTTTAATAGTTATCTATATAATTTTTACTTTTGAATATCCATGACAGTACCAATAAAAAATGGAAGCTTTGTTGTGTTATCAATTATAGCATAGATAAATGGTCGGTCTAATTTTACATATTTTATATCCATGTTCGGTGCTGAGGTAGCATTCATCTCTACTTTTGTGACAGCTCCAGCCTTTGTACCAAGTTCATCAACTGATATAAAAGTCTTATGAATAACATTTCCAATAAATATATTTCCATTAGTCGAACTGCCAAGCTTTGAAAAATCAGCTGAATCTCTATCAAAAGCTGTTGGCATTCCAAGTGAAGACAGCGCATCGTTCATTTTAATTGAATACTCAAAGCTAAATTTCGGTAACTGAGCTGATACTATTGCAGATTCTGCGTTCGATATAGCCAGCATAAAATCCTCTCCGGTCAATGACGCAATATATTCGTTAATATCTACATCCTCGTTTGGAAGCAATGCAACAAAACTGTATTTTCCGTCCTTGTAATTTTTAATAAATCCTGTAGCTTTTCCAGTATAAATGTATTTGCTTTCTCTAGATGACATCATTTTAACCGAGCGTACACTCCCATTTATTGCATGAAATATGCTGTCTTTTACACTCTGCTTTTCATAAATGGTATCCCATTCAGCATCAAACACAAGAGCATTTATCAAATACATAATTGTATTTTTGTCTATTTCATCAAGAATTTTATCAATCATACCATCAGTATTTTTCTTAACCCATTTGTTAATGTCATTTACTGTATGCCTGTCAAATGCCGACTTGTATGTAGCTGCATTATAATAATTAGCATTTTTTTGCAAAAAATCCCTTTCTACTGTTAACTGGCTTTCATCATCACGAAACCATATAGCATTAGAAATCTTTAGTTTATATTTTTTATCTGACGGAAGATTTTTTACATAACTATAAAGATATTCATTTAGTTCATCAAGCTTAATTTTACCTCCAAGCAATTCTTCCATTTCTTTCTTTGTCTGTCCATCAGCACCATTTGCAGTCATAGCAAGAGCAAGCATGATTGACAATGGTGATATTAATGAGTTTTCATTCTCTTTGATTGATTCTTTAAAAATTTTAAGAGAGAAGTCTGCATTTAAAGCTATAAATGATTCGTCAAAGGGCTTTTCATTTACCTTAGCAGCAGTGATACCATCCAATAAATTAGCTGCCTGCGCTTTCATAGTACAGCCTGTAAAGTTTATAGTCATTGCACAGAGCAACAGACTTATACAAATTCTTGTTATTTTTCTTGTTTTCATAGTTTCCTCCATTATTAATAAAAAACTAAATTGCTATTTATCTATACTTCCTATTTATATAATTTCTTATCCAATTTTTTTAGTTCATATATGAAATAATAGCTATTTCCAACCTTTACAATACCTTTGATTAGCTTTTCATCTATGATATTTAATATTTTACTCACCCATAAACTCCTTATCAAAATTATAAGTCTTTTCTGTATCAGAGCTCATTACATTTTTTATATACATGTTATAGGTAAGACTATCCTTTTGTGGGTAGAAAAAAACATATAAGCAATTGTCACTGTTAATTGTTACTTGTTTTGTATTTAATAAGTTTATAGCCATAAGTGAACGCTGTGCACCTTCAAAATTTAATACGATTCTTTTTGCATATTCACTATAATCATAAACTGATGGTCCAGTTTGATAAATCATATATACATTAGATGGGTCAATAAAGTGATTATTGTAATTAAATTCAATATTATATGGTAGACTACTTATATTTTTTGTTGTTAAATTTACATTAACTACATCTACAAGATTATCTTCTTCTTTTATGGTTAAGAATATATGTTTATCATAATCCATAATATAATACTCACCTATATCTAAAGTTGAGGATTTATATTTATTCAACAATTTATCTGAATAAACATTTTGATTTATTACAAGCTTAAATTTATTATCATAAACTTTAAAATCACCGTTTTTATTAGTAACACATAAATATTTGTGATTGTCTGTAAGGAATATATTGTTTGCATTTTCAACAACTTTTTCATATTTATCGTTATTAACTTTCCATAATTCATAATTACAATAATTATAACAATCATCATAGTTTATTTTAACGACTTGATAATTTCCTTGCTCTGTAATAAATATTTGGTATAATTCTATATTTGTATCTTCTATATTATTATGTGCTTTTTTTATAGCCTTTCTGATACTATTAATATAATTTATTCTGTTTTTATCAACATAAGAGCTTATGTCTATAACTTCATCTTTAGGATTACTTGCAAAAATCACAGAAGCATCATTTAATTCTCGCATAGAGTTATTACTATCATTCAAATAAAATTTTTCATTTGTCCTTAAATTATATATGTAGTTTCCATATTTTTTCTTTATGTACTCTTCCTCACTAGACGTATAAACATCAAAAAATTTCGGTATATCTGAAAAATAAATATAATTTGTATTCTTGTTTATATTTCTTAAATTACATCTTATTGTATCATAATATGTTATATCTCCTTTATCTAAATCAACGCAATAAATATCTGATACAGGATTGATGTTTCGTCCAGTCAGTATATAAAGCTTATTAAATTCCATATCCCACCAATAATCTTGCAACTCCATTATATCTGATTCCCATGGCACTTGATCTTCGCTTAGCCATTCAAACTTAGTTGCAATCAATGATGAGGAACAGTGCTTTTTATACAAAGTAAAAAAACCACTTTCTTTATTTATTGTAAATGTATATTCATTGTCCGAACTTGTACCAGTTATAAGAACTTCTGGTTTTTCAACCCCGTATTTTACACAATATGTTCTTGGCAATACAAAATTTGTAAATATCCATTTATCATTTATTTTCTCATATGTATAGTTATAATTTACATATTTATGAGTTTCGTCATGAAAAATGCCTTTCCAAACCATATCTACTGAAATAGTAAATTTATTATCGTTATTTTTAACAATTTTAGTAAATTGTGATTCAACCTCATTTAGTGAACCTTGAGCAATATCTCCGTCTAGATAGTACAATTTTTCTTTGTGTTCAACAAAAAAGTCAAATTTTTTATCTCCATTTTCCTGTTTTATACTTAATAATCCTTCTATTGTTTTTTCATCAAAATAATTATTTAAATAGTTTTTTAAATCATTTATTGTATTTATATTTTCAATATTGACTCTATAATATGTTCCTCCATTGATTGAAACTTCATCATTGATATCTGTTGAATTATTAATGCCATTAATAAAACCAGAATATGCTGTAAACCAAGCAAATATATCTTCCGCCTTATCAAATGCACCTAGAACTTTAATTTCTTCAGAATTATACTTTGTTTTATCGAAATGGGCAAACCCAATAGTAGAATCCTCATTATTAATTTTGCTAAGAGATGAGGTTTCCTTAACATCTATATTAAAACTATAAATTTGTGCTGCTTTTTTAACTAATTCAATTAATTCAAGTCTATATTTATCATCATTCACTATTTTTTCATCTAATAGCTCTAAAACATTATTGTAATTAGTATCTACAATAAACTTGCTCTCTTTTAAAATCATTCCAAATTCAGCTACTGCACAAGCAAATTTTAGATTATTTGGTAACTGTTCTTTGTAATCATTCTTATTAACAACCATTGACTTAAGGTCACTTACATTACTATCAGGCTTTTTGTATCTTATATTAATTGTCAGTAGTTCATCAGTATTATTTGCACTTTCATTTGACTGATATTTTAATTTTGTTGATGATATCTCCATTTTAGAATCATTTAATACTATCTCATAAAGTGCTGTGACACTATGCCCTGCCCCTATTTCTCCAGCATCCTTTTTATCGTCGTTAAAATCCTCTGTTGACAGTAATCTGTTTTCATATCCTATTAGTCTATATCCTTTGACATTAGCCGGATTAAACTCTACTTGAAGTTTAACATCCTTTGCAACAGTTACAAGAGTTGCACCCATTTCGTCTACTAATACCTTTTTAGCTTCATATAAAGAGTCAATATATGAATAATTTCCATTGCCTTTATCAGCCAAAGTTTCCATTTTGTTATCCTTTATATTTCCAGTTCCAAATCCTAAAACTGATAAAAATATACCGCTATTTTTCTTTTCTGTTATAAGTTTTTCAAGCTCACTCTCACTTGTTAGTCCAACGTTCAAATCTCCATCTGTTGCTAAAATTACTCTATTATTGCCACCCTTTATAAAATATTTTTCAGCCAGTTCATAAGCTGTTGTTATTCCTTTGCTGCCATGTGTACTGCCACCAGCCGAAAGGTTATCTAAGGCTTCATTTATAATCTCGCTGTTGTTCCCGCTTATTCCCTCTAAAACTACTCTATCATCTGAAGCATATGTAACTATTGATACTTTATCTTTTTCTGTAAGATTAGCTGTTAGCATTTTAAATGCTTTCTGCATTAATGACAGTTTATCATAACTGTGCATTGAGCCAGATACATCAAGTAAGAATACCAAGTTTGAATTTGGGCTTTTAGAAAAATCTATATCCTTTGTTTTTAAACCTATTAGCATCAATTTACTGTCTTTATTCCACGGACATTCTGATAATTCAGTCGTTACTGAAAAAGGCTCATCATCTTTTGGATTTGGATAATCATACTTAAAATAGTTTATCATTTCTTCAATTCTGACAGCGCCAATGTCTACACGCTGACCGTCATTTATTAATCTTCTGATATTGCTGTATGAGGCAGTATCCACATCTGCTGAAAATGTTGATATTGGATAATCTAGAACAGATTTATAATTGTTTTCCGGTATAGAATTATATTCTTCTGCATTGTATTTTTCTGTACTATACCCTACATCATACATAGCATTATCAGTATTTTTATAAGCGCCAGAGTCGTTTACGCTCTTAGCCTTACAACTGATTATAGTAAATATCATTAGAGTTATAATTGTTAAAATTAACACATTTTTGTATAATTTTTTCATTTTTACCTCCACAGATTTATTTAAGGTTTTATTATCCTATATTTTATAGACTGATTATAAGTCAAAAAGTTGCATAATTTCTTAAATTTTTTTCAATATATTTACAGTGTCACATATTTATAGTATAATGTAACTTGCTTAGATGGTAAAAAATATTTTTATAAAAAACAACAATACAATGGAGGAAAAAATGACTTTAAGTTATATATTAGGCTTTAGCATATCTCTTGCTTTAATGTTGATTGCTACGCCTAAGATGATTGAATTTGCAAAGAAAATTAATTTTGTTGAGCAACCTAATTTGCAAAATAGAAAAATCCATACAGAGCCTAAGCCATATTTGGCTTCAGTTCTGATATTTTCTATATTTTGGATTGTATTTTTCTTAGTATCAAAGGGTTTTTCAAATATATCTCTTCGTGATACCATTAATTCAAAAGAAAAAATTAATATATTAATAATTTTTATAAGCTCGCTTATCATATTTGCAGTTGGTATAGTCGATGATTGGTATAAAATAAATAATAAGGATTTAAGAGCCTTACCAAAATTTTTAATACAGCTATTTGCCTGTGCATTAGTATTTTTAGCTGATATAAGATTTGAAGGTTTCTTTTTACCAATATACAATATCCATGTTTCTTTACCTGTTTGGATGCAATTTATTTTTACTGTTATTTGGTTGTTTGGAGTAACAACAGTGATAAATTTTACAGATGGAATTGATGGCTTAGCAGGCAGTATCTCGTGTATTTCTGCTGGAACATTGTTTATTGTTGCACAGATGAAAGGATATTCTTCATACGCACTTATATCAATAATTTTAGTCGGGGTATGTCTTGGGTATTTAAGATACAATAAATTTCCATCAAAAATACTAATGGGTGATTCAGGTGCAACCTTTTTAGGCTTTATGCTTGGTATAATCTCACTTGGAGGTGTTATGAAGCATGCAACTATTTTGTCAACATTTATTCCAATTATAGCACTTGGAGTACCTATATTTGATAATATTTATGTTGTATTTAAAAGAATTAAAGAGAAAAAGCCAATTTACGTAGGTGATAACAGTCAAGCCCACTTTAGATTAATGAAAAAAGGATTAAATCAAATGCAGACTGTGATGTTCTTATGCTTGATTTCTATAAGCTTAGGTTTGTTCTCTATTATTATTGCTTTACTGAATTATTAATAGTTTTTAGTTATATATAACTAAAATTCATTATAGATAAACTAAAGATTTCACTTTTAAAAACATAATAAAGTTGAGAAATTTTACAGTTTCTAAAATATTATAATTTTTTTGTGGAGGTATTTTAAATATGAAAAGTATAAAACCTGGACGTGGTCCTTCTGCCATGGGCTTTGTTGGTTCAATAGTTGCTGTTATCTTCGGAATATTTTGGACAATTATGGCGTCCTCAATGGGGGCTCCAATATTTTTCCCCATATTTGGTATCATGTTTATAATTTTAGGTATTTTACAAGCGATTTATAATTATAAAAATGCTACGGGTTCAAATCGTTTTTCATCGTTTGATATAACAAGTGATGATGAAGAAACAGATCCTTTGAATGAATTATTTGGAAAAACAAAATATCATGATGCAAAAATATACAAAAATAATGATAATATTGACAATAGCGATAATACCGATTCTAACTTCTGTCCATATTGTGGAACTAAAACAAATGATGATTATAAATTTTGCAGAAAATGCGGAAAAACTTTAAATTAAAAATTTAATATAAAACACCTGTGATTTTATTTTATATTAAAATCACAGGTGTTTTAATTAGTAGTTATAATTCAACAAAAATTACTGGATAATCTGATACTTTTTTAAAACCACAAGACATTGCAGTTTTAGCTGACGCTGTATTGTTTTTCCAACATTCCCAGTTTACTGTAAAATTTCTTTTATAGGCTTCATTTAATAGCATTTTTGTCATAGCCTTTGCTATGCCCTGTTTTTGATATTCCTTTAATACTTCAATACCAATTGCCAATTCAGTTTTTGTTGGATATTCACTTGTGCAAAATCCACATACTTTATTGTCAATTACAGGTGTAAATCCAATCCCTCTATCTACAAAATCATCCATATCGTCATATGTTGTAACTTCATTGATTATCATATTTATATTATCAACATTAGAGTTTAAAAGCTCAGAAGTTATTTTTAGCACATTTGCTCCTTGACAACTGATATAATCGTTGTACAAATGCGTTGGCTCTATACGATATAAGCTTCTTTCGTATAGAGTGTATTTATTAGGAAATAGATTACTTACTGCATTCTTCCAATCTTCATTTGGGTAAAACACAATAATAATTTCTAACTCATTTCTTGCTTTTTCTGTTAATATTTGCTTATCTAAATAATCAAGAGATTCTTTAGTGATTTCTCCAGCTACAAATAAGTAAACTCCAAGTAAAACAAAGCATGTATTTTCTGTTTCACTTATATACAACTTAGCTAATTTAGGGTTTTCCTCTATTGAATCTATCATATATTGCAAAGGTGTAAAACTAAGCAGTTCTCTCATTTTTTTATTTGGTTTTAATATTTCTATCATATTTTATACCCCTATCTCCCTTTAATTTTATTTATTAACTTTTCTCTTTTTGTATAAGCTGATTTTTGCTTTCCAAAATTATTTTCATTCGTTAGCTGTAAATATCTTTTCCATCTATCCTCATCAAGCTCCCCTGTTTCCAATGCTTTATTAATTGCACAACCTGGCTCACTTTTATGAGAGCAATCTGAAAATTTACACTGTTCTATCAATTCCTCAATATCATCAAAGGTTTTTTTAATTCCATCTCCAGCATCCCACATACCTAATTCTCTCATACCTGGAGTATCTATTATCATAGTTTTAGATGCAAGCATAATCAATTGTCTATGGGTAGTTGTATGTCTACCCTTTGAATCGTCATCTCTTATACTATTTACCTTCATGATTTCCTCACCTGATATAGCATTTACAAGACTTGACTTTCCAACTCCTGATGAGCCTAAAAACACCAAAGTTTTTCCCCTATTCAAATATCCCTCTAAAGCTTCTAAGCCAAACCCAGTTTTTGAGCTTATAGCAATAACCTCTATGTCTTCATACTGAGATTTTAATTCATTGACATATTTTTCATATTCGCTGTTTAAATCCGCCTTGGTAAGTATAATTACAGGTTCAGCACCACTCACTATTGCAGCACCAATATATCTCTCAATTCTATTTATATTAAAATCATGGTTTAATGAAACCACAACAAATACATAATCAAAATTAGCTGCAATTACCTGTTCATGTATTGTTTTAACATAAGCAGCAGCATGACCAGAAAAATCTGTTCTCGAAAATTTGCTTTTTCTTTTACATAATTTGGCTATTAATGAATCGCCGTATTGATTATGTTGCAAATATACAAAGTCCCCAACTACGGGTATATCATCATCAAATTTTATTTCTTTATAAAAAGTTCCCTTTAACCTTGCGTTAACCTCTCCATGCTCACAAACAACCTTATATAGCTCTCTGTGAACCTCTACTACTCTTGCAGGGATTAAGCCTTGCTTTATATCCTGCTCGTATTCTAAATTCCATCCATATTCATTTAAATTAATCATCTATTTCCTCCAATTTTTGCATAAAAAAACTTGCCCATTAGCAAGTTCTGTTTTGAAAGATGTTAAGCAATATTTTCAACATTGCAAACAATGCTCTTAACATTATTTACAATGGTTTTAATTATCCTAACATTTTCAGTATTTTTACAGTATTACAAAGGGTTTTAAACAATGCTTAAAAAGCATTGTTTGGGTACACAAAATCAAGCTTTGACTTTGCACCCACAATATTAAATTATTTTGAAATCACCATATTAGTATTTTTTGCCATAATTCATCACTCCTTTGTAAATAAAATTGGAAAGATAATTCCATAACTATTATAAACCTTTATTTAAAATATTTCAATAGAATAATTAAAATTTTATATAAATATTATTTGTGCATACTACTTTAAATTTTCACTTGAGGTAATTGCTTTAATATGGTAAAATTTCTTGTGTGTAACTTAATATAATAATTTAGATAGGATGGGTTTATGCGAAAGTATATTGCATTGTTGCGAGGTATAAATGTTGGCGGTAAAAATAAAATATCAATGCCAGAATTAAAGGCAGCTTTTGAAGATAACGGATATAAAGATGTTGTTACATATATCAATAGTGGGAATGTTATTTTTTCCACTTGTAATGATGATGAGAAAATCATTAGAAAAAACTGTGAATCTATAATAGCAGATAAATTTAATTTAAATATATTGGTTACAATCATATCTGCTGAGGATTTATCTACCGCACTGCAAAATGCACCAATTTGGTGGGATAAGGATATCAAATCAAAAAATAACGCAATTTTTGTGATACCCCCCTCTACCGCAGCAGAGATAATTGAGCAAGTTGGCATTGCAAAACCTGAGTATGAACAGATTGGATATTATGGACAAGTAATTTTCTGGTCTGCACCAATTGAAACATTTTCTAAAACAAGATGGTCAAAAATTGTTGGTAAACCCGCATATAATAACGTTACTATACGAAATTCAAATACTACTAAAAAGCTTTTAGAGCTTCTGAAGTAAAATATAATTGAAAATGATTAAATATAAAAAGGTGGTGTTAATATGAATTATTGGCAAGGAAAAAATATTACACTAAGAGCAATGGAGCCTGATGATTATGACTTGTTTTTTGAGGCTTTACAAGATGAGTCAATACAAAGAAATGAATCAGATATTAGAATTCCAATGTCTCTAAACGCATGTAAGGATTTTGCTCTAAATCAATCTTTAAAGGAAAATGATAACGAGAGTCCTTTTTTAGTTATGCTTGATAATGATAACAATAAGGTAGGTATGGCAACTCCATCAATTGTTGATAAACGAATTGGAATTTTTACTTGCGGAATGTTTATAAAGCCAGAATATCAAAGAAAGGGACTTGCACACGAAGCAATATCTCTAATATTAAAATTTTATTTTGGTCAAATGAGATGTTGTAAATTTGAGGCAAATGTATATGAATACAATATATCATCAAATAAGCTTTGTGAAAAGCTTGGATTAGTTGTTGAGGGTCGTCGTAGAAAGTCTGTATACACTGATGGGAAACATTTTGATGAAATAATGTATGGTTTGACCAATGATGAATATTGGACAAAGCATAGAGCAAATATGTTATAAATTTATATTTATTAATAATAAAAAGATATATAATAAAAAAATTTATATAAATAGGAGATTAAAATGATGGACAAACCGTACTATTTATCTTATGAAGCTCGTTATCAAAAGGTCTTTGAAGCTGGTATTGAATATTGGGGTCACCTACCCGATGATGAAATACTTGTATCAACACTGGAAAAATGGGTAAATGAAAATAATCTTGTTGGCAAGAAGATTATTGAATACGCTTGTGGAGAGGGAGCTTGTGGAATTATTTTATCTATGCTTGGCTGTCATTATCAAGGTGTTGATATAGCGCCATCAGCAGTAGAAAAAACAAAAGAAAGATTGAAGAATTTTCCTAATGCCCAAGTTAATTTATTAGATATGGTAAAGGAAAAATCTGGCGAAACTTATGATGCAGCTCTTGACTGTATGGGATTTCATATGCTCGTTACAGACCATGAACGAAATACTTATCTCCAAAACGCATATAATTCATTAAAAAATGAAGCGCCTATGTTATTCTTCCGTGAGTGTTATGAAGAAAATGCGTATACTGGTAAGATTGATACATATGAGCAATGGAAAAATATTTCTGGTAATGATTATGAAACACCAAGTTTGCGTTATGGGAATAACGGGAATGAAGAAATTGAAGTCTATATACCACTTGTTCCAGCAAGAGCAAGAAATAAAGAGGATTATTTAAAAGAAATTCAGTCTGTGGGGTTTGTTGTTGAAGATTTTATTGAGATGGATTTTAACGAACAAAATCCGCATTCTGTAAGTATTTATGTTAAAAAACCTTAGCATAAAAAACTTAAAAAACAAATTTACATAATGGTTGGTAATACAATCAGGTTTAATACTATAGAGGTAAAAAAAGGTGGTTTTTATTATGAATAATGAATACATAATCAGTAAATGGGCAATTATACGTCGCAATGAGTTAGTTGATATGCCAGAGAAATTTGAAATACATCAAGATTTTTTAAAGGATTTAGACTTTACGGAGTTTGAAGAAACCTTTAGGCAAGTACATGATATGTTTTATCAAATATACACTGACATATCATACAATCCTCAAAATTTTGGATTTGAGTTGTACAAGCTAGGTGAATATAATTACTTTTCAAAAGAAGGACGAGAATCAAAATCAAAACCATGGGATATATTTTATTTATTGCTGTATATGTTTTATTGTGGTGAGTTTAAAAATGACATATTTGTTGTTGATGCTGAAAAGTTTAGATCAATAAATAAAGTTAAGAAAACTAAATTCTTGATAAAAGCTTTAACTGATTACGGATTTGTATTTACCGAATTCAAGGATTATAAGATAACATCAGATTTAAAAACATTTGAAATAGATTATCCGGATAATCGTAACATATTAATAGTTCTTTCTTTAGTAGCAAAAAAAGTTGTAGACATTCAACTAAAAGATGTAAAAAATCATTTTTCACATTCTGTTGTTTTCAGCAATGGTTTTATAGGCTGGAATTATAAGATTTTAAAGGATGATTTAAAACATTGTAGCTTAGCAGAGGGAACTCATTACATGTCAGATAAACTGCATAAGCAATCTGAACGCGACTTTGTTGAAGCAATGGACAAAATTCTTATTGATAAAGGATTTTATACTGGTAAAGCAGACAATCATGAAGGACCAAGCGTAAGATACTATGATAAAAAATCAAAATCAGCATATAATTTTGCTCTTACCTCACTTGAGGGAGTTTTGGTATTAGAAATGCGTATAAGAAATGCTGAAAAATGTATGGAGTACCTAAAAGAATGTCCTAACAGTATACTATATATGTTCAGACATACTGATAATGGCTGTAAGAACAGGATAAATAATACTTGTAAATTTGGTGTAAAATATATATTTGAAAATGAAGAAAAATGGCATTGTGGTTGCTATAGTGCACCATTTAGAATACGTCCATTAAAAGAAGATATACCTCATTATTTAAAGCTTGTAGAATTAGGAAATAAGCGTTAAAAAACAGTAACTCCAATATAATTATACTGGAGTTACTGTTTTTTTATCTCAAATTGTTATATTCATTAATCTTATTATATACAATATTCAATGCTTCTTCATTTTTTCCCTTATAGTCCCAAGACTTGAAGTTGCCTGCTGAGATTATATAATAGCTATAGAATTTAATTCAGATAGAAAGTATTTTTTATCATCTTCTTTTTCTATGTTTTCAGAAGCTTCTTTAGCCAACATTAAATATTTTTTCATCTTATCTTCATCTTTAGATACCATATATGCTCTTGCAACAGCTTCATATCCAAAAGCTAAATCAAAATCCTTTATATCATTTTTCAGACATAATTCTAAAGAAAGTTTAGCATGATATAGTGCACCTTCAGACATTTCTAATAAGGAGTATACTCTTGAAATCTGCCACTCTCCTCTTGCAAAATTAAGAGGAGTTCCTATCTTGCCCCAATGAAAGCGTGATGCGTGTGTAGTATGTATCATGTTTATATTATCTTCTTGCGTTCTATCTTTCTTGTCAATATAATCCCAAGTAGTATTAAAGTTTTCGATTGCTTGTTTTCTATGCCACTCTTGCAAAGATAATGACGTATTAATTTCGCTCATAAGTATACCTCCAGAAATATAATGTTTGTCAAACTAATTTAAACTATATCACACTATTTTATTGTTGTAAATAATAACTATCTAATTTGCTTGAATTTTTATAGCTCTCAATATCTACCTTCAATTAAAAAATTATAGAGATACTTACTTCTGATTCTTAGAAGTTATACTTGATATAATTACTTTAGCATGATAAAATCTCTGTATGTCATTATTTTAAATAGTTTCATTTGAAATTATACTTATTAAGTTAATTTGTATAATTATTATAAGATTTTTAGGAGGTATATAATGAACATATATGTTCCACCAGCTTCGATTGCTGTAATGTTAATTTTAATAATCAATTACATTATTAGTTTCAAAAAAGGCAAGATATTTAATCTATGTCATATTATCATATCATCAATTTTCTCTATTGTTGGGATAATTGGTATGATAATAATTAGAATGAATCTTATTGAAAGATTAAATCGAAACGCAGAAATACGAGACTTTGAAGCTGATTTTGTATCATGGGCTATAGAAAAGTTTGATTTTTTTGCAATTGTTTCTATTACAATAACATGTGCTATTATCTTGTTTTTTCTGCTTTATTTAACCTTAAATAAAAATAAAGCTGGATTTCTTTGGAATAACACTACTATCATCATTATTTGTATTATGATTATTAATTTTATATCTGGAATTTGGTATAGTCTAGGTACAATCAATAAGTTATTTGACTTAGCTGGGTACATTTCGAGATTGACTGTTTTTGAATTTTATATTTTACATATACCATTAGTAACCAAGAGAATTCTTACGAACAAATATTGTTATAATTTTAAAAAATAGTGAATATATTTATTATAACAATATTTGGAGGTATAACTAATGAATGCTCCATTAAATTTAGTAGCAAACCCAACAAATGAACAACGGCATCAAATGCTGAAAAATTCTTTAGAAGAACAAGGAAGAATAGAAGATTACGAATATATAATCAATTTGTTGAGTCCTCCTTCAGATATAACAAATTTTGCATCGCCGGGAGAGCTGCTTGGAGTAAAAATTGGTGTTATCGGAGGAGGATTAGCAGGTTTATCAGCTGCATTTGAGCTTCGTAAACTTGGGGCAGATATTACAATTTTGGATTCCAACAAGGACAGAATTGGAGGAAGAGTTTATACCTATTATTTCGATAGGGAAGGAAAATATTATAACGAATTTGGTGCTCACAGAATTCCAGTAAGTCATGAAACTACCTGGCACTATATGAATTTATTAGGACTTAACACACAACCTTTGGCGGCAGCACGCAGTAACAACTTCATTTATGTACATAATACTCGTTTGAGAACATCAGATTCGATCGAAGAAATACTTTATCCCCTATATCCACTGACTTTAAAGGAAAGAAATACACCTTGGGAAGAACTTCATCAATATGCCTTTTCATATCTTGTTAAGTCTCTTCCACCAAATATTCGGTCGGAAATGATACAAATATTACCGTATTATTCTGCGGAATATCTACCTCTTACAGAGTACTCCGTTCGCCAAACATTAGAAAACCTCGGATTAAGTCAGGGTGCAATCAGCTTGATTTCAGGAATAGATTCCGGTACAGGCGCTTTATTGAATATAAGCTATGATGAAATAGTAGTTGAGGATTACACTGTTGATTATCGCAATATATATACAATAGAAGGCGGAGTTGTAAATCTTCCATATGCCTTTATTCAATCATTTTTATTAGACAACCCACCGCAGTATATAGGTATTTCGCCTTCGCAGCTTGGCAAAGTTACATATAATGCCGGTTGTACAGTTACAGGTATTTATCAATCACAATGCGCAAATAAAATTATCCTTGAGTATAGTGATACAACTGAGCCGGAGAAATCTACAGACGTTTTTGATTATATTGTATGTGCTATTCCATATTCTACTCTGAGGGAGGTTAAAATCAATCCGTATTTCAGTAATCTTAAAATGCAAGCTATTTCAGAATATAATTATATTGATTCACAAAAGACTTTTTTCATGTGCAATCAGCGTTTTTGGGAAAGAGATACGTATTATGGACGGATGGTCGGAGGATTTTCAAGAACTGATTTGCCTATCCAATATATATTCTATCCAAGAGACTATTCACTTTGTCCTGATGGTTCAGCTTGCTCACCTAATAGTCCTGGGGTGTTGGTAGCCTCTTATAATTATAATTTGAATTCAATAAGAGTTGGAAATATGGAAAGAACGCTTCGATATGATTACATAAGAGAAAGCGTAGAGGAAGTTCATGGATTGCCAAGAGGATCTTTAAACCCTATTGTAGAGGCTCATAAAACAGTTGTGTGGAATAACGAACCAAATAGCAGAGGTGCCTTTGCACAGAGTCTGCCGGGTCAGAAAAAATTGTTTGCATATGAGATGTTAAGACCAGAGTTTGATAACAGAGTCTACTTTGCCGGTGAACATGTATCTACAAAACATGGATGGATGCAGGGTTCACTATACACAGGTAAAGAAGCCGCTAATCAATTGGCACAGCACTTTCATAATCATTTTTATAATAAGCTTTAATACTATTAATATAACTAAACCCACTGACCTATACAACCAGTGGGTTTAGTTTTTGATTATGAATAGTTATGATTTACAGTAGTTCATGTTTCATTATTTGTCTGAATTATACATTATTGATTTCCTTATTGCTACATTTCTTCAGGGCATTTAATTCCCAACAAATTCATGGCATCACTTATAATTTTCTGGGTGATATATGTTAAAATCAAACGTGAATTTCTCACTTCATCATCAGCATTTATTATACTGCATTCATGGTAGAATTTATTAAAAGTCTGTGATAATAAAAGAGCAAATCTTGCTATAAAATGTGGTTCATATTTATTTGCCGATTCATTTATTACATCAGGGTATTGGCTGATAAGTTTTATTAATTCATAGCTGCTTGCATCTTTAAGATTTTTTGCATTAAAGTTTATATCATCAATTTTGATGTTACTTTTTCGCAAAATACTTTTTGCTCTAGCACATGTATATTGTACATATGGCCCAGTTGCACCATTATAATTTAATACTTTATCCCAAGTAAAATCAACACTTTTAATCATTGTATTAATCAAATCATTAAATATTATAGCTCCAACGCCTACTGACCTTGCAACTTCCTCCTTATCAACGAGCGAAAGATTTTTTTCTTTTATTGTTAATGAAGCACGTTTAATTGCTTCATTCAATATATCTTCGGCATAAACTATATTTCCGCTACGTGTCGAAAGCTTTGCACCCTCAAGATTTACAAGCCCATAAGAAATATGGATAAGATTATTATAAAAGCTGTAGCCCATAAGCTCAATTACCTTAAATACCTGAGAAAAATATAGCATTTGCTCCATTCCTGTCACATAAATACACTTGTCAAAATTAAAGGTATTCTTACGATATAGTATAGTTGCTATATCTCTGACTGCATATATTGAGCTTCCATCACTTTTAGTTATTAAACAAGGTGGTATACAATATTTATCCAAATCTACGATTTTAGCTCCCTGACTCTGTACTAAAAGATTTTTTTCTTCTAATTCGCATACAACCGCTTGTAATTTGTCAATATAAAAGCTTTCACCAGTATAGTAATCAAAATCAACATCAAGAAGCTTATATATACGATCAAATTCAATTATACTAATATCATAGAACCATTTCCAAAGCTCGAGAGCTTCTTTATCCTTACTCTCCATCTTAACAAACCAAGCTCTCGCCTCGTCCATAAGATTAGGATTACTTTCAGCTTCATCGTGAAACATTATATAAATACGAAGTAACTCAGCAATACCATCTTTTTCAACTAATTCTTCACTACTCCAATTTTTGTAAGCAAGAATAAGCTTTCCAAACTGAGTTCCCCAATCCCCTAAATGATTTATTCGAACTACATTATATCCTTGCTTTGAATAAATCTTATATAATGAGTTTCCTATTATAGTTGTACGAAGATGCCCGACATGAAAATTTTTTGCAATATTTGGTGAAGAATAATCTATACATATTGTTTTACCAGCACCTATATTGCTTTTTCCATAGTCATCATCTAAAGCATCATTTAAAACTTTATTAATGTAATATTCCTTGTTTATAAAAAAGTTCAAATATCCTCCTGCTGTACCTACTTTTTCAATTAAAGTTTTATCAAGTGATTTTTCTAAATCTTGCTTTAAGCCCTCAGCTATAATATTTGGTGATTTGCGAAGCTTTTTAGCAAGTAAGAAACAAGGAAATGAGTAATCTCCTAGTTCGCTTTTTGGGGGTACTTCTAACAAATTTTCAATTTCATCAATATTTATCCCCTCTAAATAGTCCTTTAATAAACTGCATAATACATTTTTCATATAAATCCTCCATTTCTTTTTATAAAAAAACCGCAAAAGTTATTGCTGTAAGCAATATCTATTGCGGTTTGTGTTTAAAAGGTATACATCATCACCTGCCGCATAGAAACAAGACATAATACTTGTAACTATGCGAAATAAGCAAAGCTACAAGATATTACATCTGTATCTACGTCTTAATAAACTACTAGCAAATGATTTTAGCATAATACCTTATCCTTTCAAATTTTTAATATTTTAACATATACAAAATATAAAATCAATATAAATTTTTTATTTATGTTTTATTTAATTGTTATTCTTTATCAAGTTCAAAAAATCTTATTAAACTGCCATCTATTGTAGTTACATCACATTCAATAGCACCCCATGGTTGTTTCTTAATATCTGTAATTTTATTCCAACCATTTCTCTTTACAAACTCATATAAGCTATTTAAACCATCTACACACATAAAAGCAACTGTTCTTTCCGAAGGTTCTCCAAGAAACATATGTATACCATTAAACGTTGTTATTTTAAGATTAACAAGCTCACCGGGAACAGGCATTAGACTTCCATATGTACCATCGCCCTCATCATTTCTTTCGTCAATTCCGCCATACCAGCCTAAAACATCCTCAAACCATTTCACTGTTTTATCCATATTATTTGTGTAATAAATAGGTCCGTTCTCCTTTATAGAATAACCTCTTTGTCTTAAATTCTCCATGCTCATTTTCCCTTCTAAAATAGATTTAATGGAAATTTTAGTGAATGAATTTATATCTCCATGACTGCGCGCTGCCATTGGCGAAATGTTATGAAAACGCGTAAATGCTCTTGAAAAGCTTTCAGGTGTTTCATATCCATATTTATAAGCAATATCAATAATTTTTTTATCTGAAGATTTTATCTCTAACCCTGCAAGGGTTAACCTTCTATTACGAATATATTCTCCAAGTGTTATGTCACAAATGATAGAAAAAATTCTTTGGAAGTGATAATTAGACATATATGCTTGACTTGCAATGACATCAAATTTCAAATCTCCTAATATATTATCCTCTATAAAATCTACAGCCTTTTGAATTCTCATAACAGTGTCCATTCATTCACCTCCCATCTATTTAGATTATACATATATAATTTTTTAATTTCATGATATTTTATGCTCATTGGTGTACATTAATTTAAATATAATAAAAATATAGATTATAAGGATAAACAAACTTTCATTGATAATTCAACTAAGCTTTGCCTTATAGCATCTCTGCTATTCCATTTTCGCGAATCCCATTCTGTACCACTTAAATCATCCCCTCCAAAAAGTATCTGACCTAATTTTACACCTCTGAATTTTGATACAGCAAATAACGCTGCTGCTTCCATTTCTACTGTTACACAGCCTTCTGATACTCTAAGTTTAACTTTATCCTCTGTTTCTCTATAAAAAGCATCGGTTGTCCATGTTTTAGCTTTTATATATGGTACATTTTCATCTTTTAACTGTTTTTCTATAATATCAACTACCTCAAAATCACATTCTACCTCTCTTGAAGGCTCTAAATAGTGATACGAAAGTCCCTCATCTCTTACTGCTGAATAAGGGATTACCAAATGACCCACTTGTATGTTTTTTTGTAATACTCCAGCAGCACCGCAAGCTATAAACTTCTTAAATCCCATAGCTATTAATTCTTCAAGTTCTCCCGCAGAGCCAGCTGCTCCTAAAATACCTGCCACAATGCCAATTTTTTTACCGTCGTATTCAGTTTCGTAAATTGGAAAAGATACAGTGCATGTATTGAAAACTCCTATTTGTTTTAATCTGTTATCTTTTAACATTTTTTCAATTACGTCACCAAAAAATGCTATAACACAATGTTCAGGAATATCATCTTTTCTGCTAATAATTATAGATGGATTAATTTTTGCATTTTTATTATCATCAAATTCTAATATAGGAAAATCTTTTTTACTTAACATATTTGCCTCCATTTAGTTTTATTTAGTCTTTTTATAATAATATAAGCTTTTAAAGAAATTAATAATTAATAAAATTTAATAAATTAAAACTTAAGATACCAAAATATCGCCTTTTCCTCACAGGTTGGAAAATTAGCGTATAACATATTATCAACTGCACCAATTTTCATCCCCAAGTTATTGTAAAATCTGCATGCCAGTAAATTAATATCTTGTGTTTCAAGCATCAAGCCACAAAGATTATTTTGTTTTGCCCATTCTATGGCTGTATTAATCAACGCACGCCCTATACCCTTGCCTCTATAATCTCTAAGTACGCTTATATCTTCAATAAAGGAATATTTATTCCAATTGCTGTGAAGAATTATCTGTCCAACACACTTACTGTCGCAATAATAAAAGTATATAGCATAGTCATTATCATTTGCATATTTTTGATAATCATAATGGACAATATCTTCATCATCGTACTTCTTTTCATATGGATTATTATATAATTCTTCTACATAGCTCCATATTCCGTTTTCATAAGTAGGAATAATTCTTCCTATAACATTAAAGCTATCATTAGCTTTATTTATATCGTTCATATTTTCCAATGTCATTTTTTTAATCATTATATACCTCAAGCTTTCATTAATTACATTGTTTTTTTCTTAGTCTAAAAATTCATACGCATATTCTCCCTGCCTTTCAAAACCCATAGATTCATAAGTTTTCATTGCGGCAGTATTAGATACTGATGTTACCAATATTGGAGTTTTTCGTTCTTGAACTGCGATATCTATCATATGTCCAATTATCTCTTTTCCAAATCCTTTATTTCTATAAGCTGTGTCAATATAAACGCTTGTGATTTCTGCAAAGCTATTAGTTTTACCTACAAACCTTGCCATTCCGATAGCGTTATTTTCATAATATAGTATATATATTCCAGTGCTTATTTTCGCCAATATTTTTTCTGTATCGGCTACAGCTTTTATCTCTTCTTCTGTTTCCGCTTCAAAAAACCGTGATGTAAAATATTTTACTCTTTCCAAATCTTCATTACTAAAATTAGCAAGTCTAATTTCAGATTTATATTGCATATTTATATTTTTATATTTTTCAACGCTTAATTTGTAAAAAATATTAGGATTTATGTTTTTCTTATACCCTAATATTCGTAATAAATCATTTACATCCTCAATCTTTCCTGCCAATAAAATCTTATTATAATTTAATTCCTTAATCTTACATGAAATATCCTTTAATCCATCTTTAGATGTGCATAAGAAATTTGTAAAATTTGAATTTCCATCATTCTTTATATGTAAAATATCATTTATCATTCCATCATTTTCATTAATATATAATTCGCCCAATTTATCCATATTGTTTTGAATTAATTCAATCAGTATAGCATTATACATCTCGTCATGATACAGGAATTCTAATATTTTTTCCTTTAAATCCTCTGTAATAGAAGATATTCTTTTCATACTAATACACATTCCTTTCGATTAGGCAACAAATGGATGCCTTGTTTTTAATTTTACCTTAATTTCTTCTACTTATCTGTTATTCTTATTAAAAGGTTTAAAATTATATTCTACTTCATAGTGTTTATTAAACACCTAACTTTTCCCATTCATTTCTTAGCAACCTATATTCTAATCTTGTTTTAGCCTTTCCATCATGCCACTCAAAATCTATGTGTTCAGCTTCTTTTGTGAAGCCACATTTTTGCATAACTTTTTCTGAGCCTATATTTTCCGAAAGACAGCCTGTGGATATTCGATATACATTGTTTTCTTGAAAAGCAAATCTAATTACCTCTTTTGCAGCTTCGGTAACATAACCACTCCCCCAAAATTTATCATAAGTAAAATATCCTAAATGAACAAATTTTCCAATTGGTGTAAAATTAGTAACTGTATATCCAATATCACCAATATAATTTAAGCTATTTTTCTCAATAATTTTAAAAAAATAAAATCTTCGTTGCTCTGAATTACTATCCTTAATAGCAGATAATAAATTTTTCCTTGATTGTTCAAAAGAATTGGTTTTTATATCCTGTAGGTAATACATAACCTTATCATTAGACAGTAATTTATGATGTGGTTCTAAGTCATCAATAATAGGGTCTCTTATAATTAATCTCTCAGTTTCTAGCTTTATCATTTTTTCACCTCTGACTGATATATACAGTATAATTTTATCATTTTTAATCTTATTTGACAATATTATATCAACGAATTATAATATAAACAACAAATATTATTTAACATTTACAGTACTTTTGAGTAAGCTTAATCTTAAATATAATTTAGCAATACAAGTCAAGAATTTATATTTTGTTTCAGATAAAATGTTCATATAAGGAAGTGATAAAAATGAATGAGGTAGAAGCAATTAAGGCTGTTGAGCGTATGCAGGGATATATTGAAAGTAATTTGTGCAATAATATCACCTTAAAGCAATTATCTAAAGCAGCAGGGTACTCGCCATGGCATGCTGCAAGATTATTTAAAGAAGTTACTAAAAAAACACCCTTTGATTACATTAGAGCTTTAAGATTGAGCAAAGCTGCACTGACTCTGCGTGATAGAGATGAAAAAATTCTTGATGTAGCACTCGATTTTGTATTCGATTCTCATGAAGGATTTACAAGAGCATTTTCTAAAGAATTTGGTATGACACCTAGAAAGTACGCTAAAAATACACCACCTATAAAATTGTTTATGCCTTATAAAGTATTTAGCACTTACCAAGAACTAAAAAAAGGAGATAATTTGAATATGAACAATAATCAAAAAACAAAATCTGTATTTGTACAAATAATAGAACGCCCTGCTAGAAAAGTTTTATTAAAAAGAGGAATAAAAGCTACTCATTATTTTGAGTATTGCGAAGAGCTTGGTTGTGATATTTGGTCTATCCTTACGAGTGTAAAAGAAGCATTATATGAGCCTATTGGAATGTGGTTGCCTAAACATCTTATAAAAAAAGGAACTTCAGAATATGTTCAAGGTGTTGAAGTTCCTCTAAACTACTCAAATATAATTCCAGATGGATTTGAAATCATTGAACTTCCGCCTTGTAAAATGATGGTTTTCCAAGGAGAACCTTATGATGATGAAAAATTTACGGATGCTATTGACGAAGTATGGAATCATATTGACAAATTCGATCCAAATATTTATGGATATAATTGGGCTCCAGATGCTGCCCCAAGATTTCAGCTTGCTCCTATGGGATATAGAGGATATATAGAAGCACGACCTGTTGAAAAAGCTAACTAAATTTAAAAAAGCTCAGATTTGAAAACTGAGCTTTTTTCTTTTAACAATTTTAATGTTCATTCGCTTTAGCAGATATACTAGCAAATTTATCATAACTAATATTCACTTTTACTAACTTTCATAATATAAATATCTAAAATAATTATATTAAAAAGCTTGCCTTTCGCAATCTTCTGCTATTTTTAGCAATTTTACGATTGCTTCTCTGTTTTCTTTTATGGATAAGTCAGTAGATGCTTTTAGTTCAAACGATTTTTGCCAAGATTCGTACACTGTTTTATAAAGCTTGCTAAGTTTTGTTAAATTATATTTATCGAAAAATTTCCAAGCATACCATTTTAGTGCTGCATACGTACCTAAGTAATACTCTAAATTCCACGAAATATTAGGGTCAAAATCACATTCAAAGGAATTAATCAAAACAGGATAAACTCCCAATCCTTTTTTATTATCACACCACTCTTCTCCGTTCAAGTGAGCTTTTGCTAATTTTAAAGTATCAGATATGATATTATCTTGTGATTTATTATTTATGCCTGTTATTGTCAAGACATTTAAAATTGGAATCTCACATTTACCTAAGCTTAAATAATCCATTTCCCCCTCTATACCTCTTATCGAAAGAGTTATGTATTTTTGCTTTTCATCATCATAACCGATAATTAATCCCCATTCAGGAATACCTATATCCCAAGAAATTGCAGCAATACCATTATCAATGGATTTTTTAATCATTTCAGCCGCAGCAAGGCGTCGTTCCTCCTCTACACTATCCTGTCCCCATAAGCGTTCAATATAGTCACAAGTAATTCCACCGCTCTCTATCCAATTTTTCTGCTGATTAAACGCCCATATACTTGTAGCACTTGGACAAAGATCAGTAGCTGCCCACATACGAAAAGCAAATCCACTTGTAGCAATAATATCTTCAAAATAATCGCTATATGGACTGTTTTTCACAGCTGTAGCCAAAGACTTTGCAAAAGAGAATAAATATCCAGTGCTATCGTAAACCCCATCCCATGTTACATTCAATTTTTTCATTTTAATACTAATACCTCCTTATTGGTATATAAATTTTTTCAGAAAATGCACGACTTTGTTCAATATAACTTTCAAACTCATATTCGCCCGTTCGCTCATACTCGCTGTTAGGAAGCCATACTTTGTTTATATAGTCCCATGTACGATGAATGTTATTAACAAAACCAGCATGCGAAGACTGTGGTGTTTGGAATATCGCATATTTGCCACCATTTATATAAATTTTCAGTGTATCTGACAAATCTCCTTTTGCCTCATCAGTGCATACACCTATGTAATAATCAAGCCTGTTTTTTTCTTTATTCCAGCTACTAACTCCGAAATCCTCGCAAATTCTGCCACCTGACAATTTAAAGGATAATTTTTTAGCATTATATTTATTCCAAAAATTCGGAGGATATTCCTCGTCACTTTCATAAACTGTAAGCGAAAAGGATTCAATATTAATAATTTCAGGCTCAATTTTAAATGGCATAACTTCAAAATTCAACGGTTCATAAAGTTTTAAGCTGTTTTTGGAAAGTTTATATTCTTTTGGGAGTATATTATGTTCAGTTTTAAAAGCTCGAATAAAATTTTCCTTTGAATTAAAACCGTAAGCAAAAGCAATTTCAGAAATATATTCTTCATTGTCACATATTAATTTTGCTATCTCACTTATCCGTCGTTTTCTGATATAATCGACAGGAGTAAGACCAGTAAGCTCCTTAAATATGCGTAAAAAGTGATACTGAGAATATCCGCATGCTTTTGCACAAGCAGATAAATCAATTTCATTTTTTAAATTTTCTTCTATGTATTCCACAGCTTTTGCAATATACTCTTTATAAACCATAAACACCACCTGAATAAATTATATAACATTATTAAATTATAGAATTGATAAAAATTGCTGTTATTATATTTTTAATGCAATTATTTTCTGCAATAAGCTATACTTTCATTATCCTCGTCTATGGTTTTCAGCTTCATATCCGAGTACTGAGTATACAATTCCCTTTCCACAATATACAGAATTTGATGTAAATTCAGGGTCTGAAGAACTGTCGTAGTTATATTTTTTTATTATCTCATCTGTATTGTGACAAACATCGTATCCATCGAATAAAAATGAAATATTTCCTTTACCTTTACTAAAAGATAGCAAGTCCTTTGCGTAATTCATGGAGGATGCAACTGGAACTCTTCCGTTTATTATAGAATTATTTCCTATGGTAATAGGTGCATCGAAAGTTCCGTACATTTTAGTAATATCATTCATTACTCTTCCACATAAATCTTGATTTACTGTAATTTTAAACTTATAGTAAGGCTCTAACAATATATTTTCTGTGCTTTCAAGTCCTTGCCTTATAGCTCTCGTAACTGCTTGAGCAAAGTCACCTCCAACAGTATACTCTTGGTAAGCGGAACCCTTTATTAATTCAAAGTGTATATCTGTTACAAGAGAGCCTGTTAAAATTCCTCTTTTACATGCAGGATTAATTAACTTTAATATTGTTTTTTGCCACCTATAATGAAGTATGTCATGATTTAAGCTGCTTGAATAAGTTATACCAGAATTTCTTTTTGCTGGAATCATCCTGAATTTTACCTCAGCATAGTGTCTGTATGGTTCAAAATGACCAAAGCCTGTTGTTTCAGTCTTTATTGTTTCTTTATACAATACTTCTGGCTCTTCAAAATCAACTTGTAAATTAAATCTCTCTAATACCTGATGATTTAGAACCTCAAGCTGTATAACGCCCATTACATTAATTTGGAGTTGTCCCAAGGTGCTATTCCATTCTACCCCTAAAGAAGGATCCTCTACATTAAGAATCTGAAAAATATTTAACACTTCTTTTGGATTGAGAGTTGGAGCATATTTTACTATGGATTGAAGGACGGGTTTAATAGAAAAATCAATATAATCCTCGCATTTTCCTAATCCTTCTCCAACATAGGAATTATTTATACCAACTAGAACACCATATTCACCTGCAGAAATAGAAGAAACAGACGAAAAATAATTTCCATTACTTACTTTTATTTGATTAATTTTTTCTTGGGTAACTTCACTATCTTCAGATGCTCTGTGATAAATTATATCTCTCGTTTTTACAGTACCAGAATTTACTTTAATATATGTTAGTTTATTATTATTCTCATCATGCTTTATTTTGTAAACCAATGCTCCAAATTCATCATCGCTAGAATAATTTGTATAAACAAATGAATTTATAAAATCAAGTAAGTTGACTATACCAATATTTTTAAGCCCTGAACCACACAGGCATGGAAATATACCGCAGGATAAAAATTGTTTTTTTAGACTTTCTTTAAGCTCTGTATATGATATGTTTTCATCATTTAAATATTTTTCTAAAAGTACATCATTACGCTCTGATAAAAATTCTGTTACCTCGCTGTGAAAACTCCTATCATCAAATAGAGTAATAACAGATGAAAAATCTTCATGCGTACTTGGTTTTGAAAAAACACATAAGTCTTTTGTAAGATTGACAATTATATCTTCACATATTTTATTAAAGTTTGCCCCTTGCCTATCGAGCTTGTTAATAAAAAATATTGTGGGAATACCATATTGTCTAAGCAATTTCCATACGGTTTCTGTATGTCCTTGTATACCCTCTACAGCAGACAGGATTATTACTGCACAATCTAGTATTTTTAAAGCTCGTTCCATTTCTGATGAAAAATCTGCATGCCCAGGGGTATCGATTATATGTATTGTCGAATCCTTATATCCAAAGGATGCTTGATCTGAAAAAACAGTAATTCCTCGTTCTTTTTCAATAGAATGGTAATCAAGGACTGTATTTTTGGAATCAACTCTTCCTGCTTGCTTGATAGTATTTGTAATATAAAGCATTTGTTCTGTTAAGGTAGTCTTGCCCGCATCAACATGAGCAACAATCCCTATTGTTTTATTCATAAATTACCTCGAAATTTCAATTTGTCTATGCCATACTTTTTAGTTTATTATAATGTTTTATAGACAATTTTGTCAATTATAAATTATCTACTAACCTTTATGTTTTACATATTTTATGATAGTAATTTTTATATAAGGTTGTACAATAATATTCATAAACTCACAATTTTGCAGTTGCACATCTTGTTTTATTATGGTAGAATTTTCATATTAATATTACCGAGCAAAATATTTTTGGTATAGTAGTAGTTAAATTTTATGCTCGATGAAAAAATTTATATTAGGCGGTGAGCTTGTTGAAAATAGCAGCTATTCAATTAAATGCAAATTTTGCGAATATAAAATCAAATTTGATACAGTCTGAAAAGTATGTCAGGCAAGCAGCTTTGTCAGGTGCTGAGCTCATTTTATTACCTGAATTTTTTACATCAGCCATCGGTTTTTCTGAGAAAATGCTGAATGTTGCTATACAAAACAAGTATGTGCAGGAATGGTTAAAAAAACTAGCATCTGAATGCAAAGTGATTATCGGAGGATCTTATATTGCTTTTGACGGAAAAGACGCATTTAATTTATTTAGCCTTGTTTTTCCAAGTGGAGAAATCTTTGAGCACAAGAAAGATATTCCGACACAATTTGAAAACTGCTATTACACAAACGGAGATGAAAATAATGTGTTGATTACACCTATTGGAAACTTTGGAGTCGCCATGTGTTGGGAAATGATTCGGTATGATACTTTAAAGCGGATTGCTGGCAAGGTTGACCTTGTTTTGTCTGGCTCGTGCTGGTGGGATTTACCAATAGATGCACCACCGGAAAGAGAATCACTGCGTCAATATAATCAAAATCTTGCGCTTGAAACACCTGTCACATTTGCAAAATTGTTAGACGTTCCGATTATTCATGCAAATCATTGCGGCAAAGTGCAGGCATATAATTTCCCAATAGCCGATAAAATACAAACAAGACAACTTGTAGGCGCTACGCAAATTATAGATGCTAACGGTCATGTGCTAACAAGAAAACACTTTTTTGAAGGCGAAGGCTTTGTGATTTCAGAAATCTTATGGGATGTTACTACACCAAAAAGGTCGATTGATTTCCCTTCAAAGTATTGGATTCCTGATTTGCCAAGTTCTTATATACAGGCATGGGAAACTATCAATCTACAAGGAAAACAGTATTATGAAACTGTTGCACGACCATACTACAAAGGCATGAAGTTATAGTAATTATCTTTTATATTTGATAAACATTACTTAGGAGGTACATAATATGAGATTATTTCATGTTAGTGAAGAAGCAAATATATGTAAATTTGAACCAAGAATACCAGACAGAGATGATTTGGATAAGAAAATCGGATTGGTTTGGGCTATTGATGAAGCACGTCTGCCTAACTTTTTAACACCAAGAAACTGTCCTAGAGTTACTTATCATGTTGGCAAAGATACAAATGAAATTGATGTGAAGAAATTCTTTTCATCACCTACCATGACTCATACAGTTGTGATTGAAAGCAAGTGGTTTAAAATTATGAAATCAACATTATTATATTTGTACGAATTCAATACTGATGATTTTGTCCTTCAAGATAATGTCGCTGGATATTATATAGCAAAATCAACACAGATACCAAAAGCAATATATGAACTAGATGATTTGTTTTCGGAATTAATTAGTCGAAACGTTGAAATTAGAATTGTAGATAATCTTTGGAAAATTGCTGATGAAGTGAAAGATTCTACATTGAATTGGTCTTTGTGTAGAATGGGCTTTGCTCAGCCAAGGTTATAAACATTCTTAACATATAATAATTAAATTAAAAGCAGTGGTCTCTCCTGTATAGTTGCTGTTATCAGGGTTACTACTGCTTTTATAATCTATAAATTCCAACAATGATTAAGTGGTCCGTTCCCATGTCCGAGTGAAAGTCCAAATTTTAATGCACCTGTTATATAATCCTTGGCCTTTATGACAGCATGAGGTAAATCAAGCCCCTCAGCCAACCCACAGGCTATTGCTGAAGAAAGCGTACAACCTGTTCCATGAGTGTTTTTTGTATCAATTCGTCTACCCTCAAACCAGTGTACTGAACCATTTTCTACAAGCACATCATCACAATAATTTTTCAGATGACCTCCCTTAATCAACACGGAAACACCATAATTATTATGCAAAACATTTGCTACATGCTCCATATCACTCTTGTTAATAATTTCTATACCTGATAATACAATAGCTTCGGGGATATTTGGCGTAATTACTGTTGTAAGAGGAAAAATCTTCTCACACAAAGCTTTTGAAGCAGACTCATCTCTTATCAGCTTGCCACCACTTGTAGCTACCATAACAGGATCAAGAACTATGTTTTTAGCTTCATACTTTCGCAATCTATTTGAAATAGTATTAATAATAGCAACATTAGAAACCATTCCTATTTTGACCGAGTCAGGGTAGATGTCATTAAAAATTGCATCTATTTGCTGTGAAACAAATTCAGCACTAGCTTCCTCAACTGAGAAAACTCCAGTCGTATTCTGTGCAGTTAGTGCGGTAATCACCGTCATAGCATACATTTTATGAGCGGTAATGGTCTTAATATCTGCTTGAATTCCTGCTCCACCGCTGCTGTCTGAGCCTGCAATTGACAAAATCTTTTTCATTACTTCACCAATTCCTTTGTTAATTTTTTTAGCTCACTTGCTGAAAATCGCTTATCTTTTTCAGCTAAAATTGCAGAAATAACTGCAATTCCGTATATGTTATTTCCTTTTAAGTCTAAAACCCGAGCTTTAGAAATTCCACCTATAGCCACAACAGGAATACTCACGCTATCACAAACCGCTCTTAATTGCTTGTGAGTAATAACGCTCACATCATCTTTACTTGATGTTGGAAATACCGCCCCACAACCTATATAATCAGCGCCATCAAGCTCTGCAAGCTGTGCGGTTTCAACTGTTTTAGCAGAAACCCCAATAATTTTATCTTTCCCTAAAATTTGTCTTGCATTAGATACGCTACCGTCGCTTTGTCCAATATGAACACCATAAGCATCACATTCCTTAGCAATCTGAACATTATCATTAATTATCAACGGAATGTTGTATTTATCTGTGATTTTTTTCAAAGACAACGCACTTTTTAAAAATTCATCATAGGGCAAATTCTTTTCACGTAGTTGAACAAGTGTAACACCGCCTAGAATAGCTTGCTCAACTTGTTCCTCAAGCGTTTCACCATTTTGCCAATGACGGTCGGTTACAAGATACAATTCAAGTGACTTTTTTAATAATTCTCTATTTATTATACTCAATTTTGCTCTCCTTTTTAAGAGTCAAATCATTAATTTTGCTAAGTTCATCAATCAGTTGAACCCTCATACTGCCAGTTCCTAAATTAGATGTTGCTTTATACGCACGCTCGCCGCAAATTCCTATAACAGCAACACTTGCGACCATTGCATCAAAAGCATCTCCAGAACACAAAAACGCAGCTGAAACAGCAGTAAGCATACAGCCTGTACCTGTGATATCCGCCATTTGAGCTACACCGTTAGATATTACTGCGTATTTACTTTCAAATGCAATTATATCCTTTTCGCCAGTTACTGCAATGACTGCGCCTGTATTTTTACTAACTGTTAAAGCAATTTCAACTATTGAGGAAACTGTATTGCCAATGATTTTATCAGCCTCGCTAACATCAACGCCGCCAACTTTGGTTGAATAATCAAAAAGCGTCCTAATTTCAGAAAAATTTCCCCTAATAGCTGTGAACTTTATTTTTTCAAGAAAGAGCTTAACCGTGTTTTTTCTAAACTCAGAGGCACCTACCCCCACAGGATCAAGAATAACAGGTTTGCCTAGCTTGTTTGCTGTTTGACCGGCAATAAGCATTGATTTGACTTTAGTCGAATTAAGTGTGCCAATATTAATAACAACCCCACTGCTAAGAGAAATTATATCTTCCATTTCATCTAACTCATCCGCCATAATAGGTGAAGCACCTACAGCAAGCAAGGCATTTGCACAATCATTTACTGTGACATAATTTGTCAGACAGTGAATGATTGGTTTTTTAGAACGTAAATTTTCAATAATTTTATTCATATTATCCCTCACAATCCTTATTAGTTCTCAAATTCAACAGTTTCATTGTTAAGAATTTTATTAGTCGTACGCATTGCGCACATTTTTCCGCACATTGAGCAGGAATGGCGTTCTGCCGGAGGCTTGCTCTCAAAATAAGTCTTAGCCTTTTCTGGGTCAATAGAAAGCTTGAACATTTCTTCCCAATCAATCCTTCTGCGGGCATCGCTCATTTTGTTGTCAATATCGCGTGCGTTAGGGATACCTTTAGCTATATCAGCCGCATGAGCCGCAATTTTTGAAGCAATTATCCCCTCTTTAACATCACTTATATCTGGTAGACGCAAATGCTCAGCCGGCGTCACATAGCATAGAAAATCCGCACCGTTAGCAGCTGCAATTGCACCTCCAATAGCTGAGGTAATATGGTCATACCCTGGAGCAATATCAGTGACAAGCGGACCAAGCACATAAAACGGAGCTCCATGACAAAGTCTTTTTTGCAAAACCATATTTGCAGCAATTTCATTTATTGCCATATGTCCAGGTCCCTCGACCATAACTTGCACATTCTTTTCCCATGCTCTTTTTGTGAGATGCCCAAGTTCAATTAGTTCTGAAATCTGTGCCGCATCACTCGCATCATAAATGCTTCCCGGTCTTAAGGCGTCGCCTAAGCTAATTGTGACATCATATTTATAAAGAATGTCCAAGATTTCATCGTAAAATTCGTAAAATGGGTTTTCGTTCCCTGTCATTTCCATCCATGCAAAAACAAGCGAACCTCCCCGAGAAACTATATTAGTTATACGCTTTGTCTGCTTAAAATTCGCAATTGCATGCCTATTTATTCCAGCATGAATAGTCATGAAGTCAACACCTTCTTTAGCATGAGCTTCAATCACCTTGAGAAAATCCTTGGCATTGATTTTCTTCAAATCCTTTTCCAAATAACCAATAGCATCATACATTGGCACAGTTCCGACCATAGCATGAGACTTCTCCAAAAGCTGTGTACGGAAAGTGTGGGTCTTGCCGTAATTACTCAAGTCCATAATTGCTTCTGCCCCGAATTTCAGAGCGAGATTCACTTTTTCAAATTCATCAGTATAATCGGCACAGTCCCCCGAAACTCCAAGATTAACATTAATTTTAGTTTTCAAGCCCTCTCCAATTCCCTCTGGACTTAGAGACTTATGATTTTTATTTGCAGGTATAGCAATCGTACCATCTGCCACCCTCTTACAAATAATTTCTACATCGATGTTTTCTTTTTCTGCTACAATTTTCATTTCAGGAGTTATTATTCCTAACTTTCCTGCTTCCATTTGTGTACTGTAATTCATAATTTCCTCTTTTCTCTTAATTTTGCTTTTACCCTACTAATGCAAACAAGAGAAATTGCATTTTTCTTCTAAACTATAAGAATAAGAAAAAAGCGTGCCACAACGTGACACGCTTTAAAATCAATGCGAATTCCCTACGTTGGCATTACCCAAATCAGGTACGGTCGAAGATTATATCTTCCTCTCAGCCTGTAACGCAAGCTCCCGAACGACTTTATTATAACACCTATTTTTTGAGGTGTCAAGGGTAATGTTCGTAGGATTATTTATGACTATCTAATATCGTTATATTATTTATTCGCTATATTTTCATAATTTTCAATCTTCCCAAAATTTTTACTCTTAATTTAACAAAAATACCTATTATCATTTATATTAAACAGCATTTAAGTCTCGTTTTTCAAAATATCTAAATGCTAAACCTAATGCCATTAAACTAAATACTAAACTTATTATCACAAATAAAACATCAAGTTTTCCTGCTAATAAATCAGTTGCTTTGAAATACTTAAATGGAATGAGTATTTTAATTAATGTTGACCAGTTAAAAATATCATATAAAACCGAAGCTATATATGTTATTAAAAATACTTTATAACTATTACTTATTCCTTTTTCAATTTTACTTGCAAATGCAGCTAAAAATATCGAAATAGTAAAAAATAATATTCCTACTAATGTATTTGATATGGCAAATAAAATCATTTCTTTTGCTATTGTATTATCAATATCATAAATTATAAATGATATATAAGAAAGAATTAAATTCAATATGCAAAATATAAATAGATAAGTAAAGGCCGCTAAAATTTTGTTAAATAGTATATATGTGCGTGAACAAGGTTTTGTAAATACAAACTCATATGTTTCATCTATACTTTCTCTTGATACTGAATTTGAGCCCAAATTAATAGCATAAATTACAGTACATATAGTAACGAAATTTTCAAGTGTCGAATAAAATCCTCCGGAAGTTAATATATCTACATCCCCCATTCCGAACACTATCAATATTACTTTAGGCATTTTTTCTAAAATTAGTGTCATTTCATTACCTGTTGCCTCTTTAACACCTAAAAACTTTGTCATGCCTACAATTAATAAAAACGCTAATCCAATAGTCCAAAATATAAATGGTTTTAAACCAATTTTTAATTCATGTTTATATATATTCATAATGACCTCCGTTTATTTCAAATCTTACAGCTTCTATAGATATGATATATCTTCATTGCAATATTTTTTCATTGATAAAAATATTGTTGCAAATATTAAAATGATTGCAAAAACAACTAATTTAGTATCAAAAGTTCCACTATTAACAATATATGATGGCTCAAAATATTTAAGTGGTGCAAAAAAATACAAGTATTCCTTTTCAAGCAAGTTCATAAATGTTGACAATATTAAGGCAATAATTCCAACGGAGCTTGCTATAACTGAAACTGATCTGATTTTTTTAAACATGACCGAAATAAATATGCCAAGCGACATAAAAACTATCTGAGTAAAAAAAGGTGCAAGAACTAGCTGCAAGGTTTCAAAAGTAAATTTATAATTATCTTCTTTTGTAAAAAATATTGCTATTGTGCATAATATATAAACTAAATTACTTAAAATAATCGCAGTTAGACATGTAACCAACTTATACACATAAATTTTAATCCTTTTAATAGGTTTAGTCAGAATAAAGTCCATACATTTATTTCTTTTTTCCCTTGAAAAAACATTAACTGAAATTGCGACAGCCATTATTGCTGACATTAAGCCTAAATATATAAAGCTAAAGGCATAAAATGGCTCAACACTAAATAAATTTTCTAAGTTAATTCCTATTGCCGTTAAAAATTCCGGAGGGAAGTTTTTAAATAATTCTATTAATTCCTCTCCTCCATCCTGAAATATAGGATATACGCTTATCATAAAGATTAATAAAACTGCGATTATACTAAATGTCCACCAAAACCAAGATTTTAGTATGTTTTTAATTTCAAATAAATAAATATTCATTACATTTTCTCCTTTCCCCATTGATTTAAAAATTCTATTCTCTTCAAGAATAATATCAAAAAATTTCTTTTGTATAAGAGAATCTAAGCCACTTGTAGGTTCATCTAAAACTATTAGCTTTGGACTGTGTAAAAGACCTTGGATAATACCCACTTTCTTTTTATTGCCTAAGCTCATATTTTCAATTAATATATCTACTAGTTTGCTATTTCATCTTTTGTCTTAATTGGTTTAATATATTTATATCTTTAACATATGATTTTCTTTCTTTTACAAAATTAGTAGAACCAATTTTTTCATTAGGATATCTAGGAATTAATTGCAAGTGAAAATGATTTACTGGACCATCACACATAGTACATAAGTATACCCTTTCAACACTTAATACTTCTTTTAAATTATTCATTAATTTCTTCGCAACAATAAAAGCATGTTGACATATTTCATCAGATATATATGACATATCATTATAATGTTCTTTAATCAATATTATCGTATGTCCTATTGCCCTTGGTTTTTCTTCTAAAAAGCAATACAGTACTTCATCTTCATATATTAATCTTTCAGCAAAATCTTCATATACTCCTCCATTTTCAAAATTATAACACGATGGACATATTCCTTTGTCTTGCAATTCTTTTATACTAATCATAATCTATCTCCTTATATATTACTACGTATTGTAAAGTTAAATGAAAATTAAAAACTCCTAACTCTCTGTGATATAATGTTTTTGCGACAAATTTAAGAATAGTAATGTATAAATATTTCTTCTAATTCAGGGTCAGAAATATCAATATCTTTCAAATTATATTTTGCAATCTCTCTTAAAAGCAAATTACAGTCACCTTTATAAATAAAGCTAATATGTTTACTATTTACATTTATATCAGCAATCCCATCAAGATTAATACCTTCATATTTTTCATTATCAGAAATAGCAAAAGATACCTTTTTATATGAATTGCTTTGCAAATCACTTATTTTTTGTGTTTGAATTATTCTTCCCTCTTTTATGATGGCAACTCTATCGCAAATACGCTGAACTTCAGACAATATGTGTGAAGAAAATAAAACTGTAGCCCCTTTATTATTCTCCTCAATGATAATATCAAAAAATTTCTTTTGTATAAGAGGGTCTAAGCCACTTGTAGGTTCATCTAAAACTATTAGCTTTGGACTGTGTAAAAGACCTTGGATAATACCCACTTTCTTTTTATTGCCTAAGCTCATATTTTCAATTTTTTTACCTAAATCAAGCTCCAATTCATTAGCCAAATAATTAATTTTACCAGAACAATCTTTTTTATAAAAGCTAGCAGAATAATTTAATAAATCTATAGCCTTCATATTATCATAATAGAAAACCTCGCTTGGCAGGTATCCAATATTCATCAAGATTTCTTCTTTATTCTTTTCACAGTCTAAATTAAAAATTTTAGCTTCTCCGCTTGTCTTATGTATCAGACCAAGCAAAGTTCTTATAGTAGTTGATTTGCCAGCTCCATTTGGACCAATAAATCCAAAAATCTCACCCTCCTCAACTCTTAAATCTAAATCAATTATACCTCTTGATTTTCCATAGCTCTTAGTAAGCTTGTTTGTTTCAATAGCATACATAATATATCCTCCAATTAAAATTTTTTATAATTTGATTGAAAATCCTGCAAAGCTTTGTTCATTCGTTTTGTTTCATAGTTTATACTTATCTTAAAGGCTGCGAAAAACATACCTATGGCTATTATATTTGAAGCATACATAAGTAAATTGCACCAAGTACCAAACTCATCAAACCAATTAAAGTATTCTATAAAAAACACAGTTAAGCAAATATTAATAACTGCCCAAATAGACATTCTTTTTATACTAGAATTGTGCTTTGAAAATATAACGCTTTGAAACAAACCTAACAGTCCACACAAGGCTATCATCTGAATGATTGTTATAAAATCAATAGAATGATTTACAAATCCATATTTTAGTACTGAAAAAAGCATATAGTACATGATATAAAATACAAAATATATTGCACCGGTTGTCTTGCCCTCATACGCATGAACTAAAAATGTATAATACCAGTTTTTCATAAATTAAACCTCCTCTAATCGTATAAACCTAGTGTATTTTTAAGAAGCTGAGCATAATGTCTTGACACTATAAGTTTTTCACTATTATTTAAAGTCAATTCAACTCTGCTGTTAAGTAGATTCTTTAAATTTCTAACATGCTGTAAATTTACTACTTGAGACTTACCTATCCGCAAAAATCCGAAATTAATAAACTTACTTTCAATTAAATGCAATGTTTCTGACGTTTCATACACGCTATCATTAGTATATAAAAACACCTTGTTATCCACAGCATCAGCATATAAGATTTCCCTCGGAGTTAGCATTGTAACATTTCCATCTCTTTTGGCAGGCAATTTAAGAGTTTGCTCCTTTAATATACTTAATATTTCAAGTATTTCATCATCAACACTTTTACACCTTAAAACTATCTCATTTTCCTCGCAATCAACATGCTCAACAGTTATTTTCAAATCCATCACCTCGCACCTTTATGCCATTATACAAAAAAATCTATCAACAAACAATAGCTGTATGCCAAGTTGCTAATAGATTTAGTTAAGTTACAATTTGTAACATTTATATTTATCCTTAATATAAAACCCTGCGTCTAATGCAGAACTTAATTCATCTGTAGAATATTCTTCTATGAAATATAAAAGCTCTTTTGGAGAGTCATATATATCATTTAACTTAGAAACCATATGGTTAATTAAAATACTTTCTATGTTCATGTTTTTAAATTCACTGTCAATAAATAAACCAAATACTTCAGCATCGTTTTTTATGCACTTTACAAAAATACTTCCTCTTATCACTTCGTTTTCTATATAAGTAAAAATCTTAAATTTTTTTATATCATTTATGAGATTTTTGCTGTTATAATACATTTCCAAAGGTATGGCAAATTTATCATGAAATTTGGCATATTCATCAAAATCGTCTAATGTTATTTCCTTTACTTTCTCATGACAGCAGTGCTTATGAGTTGTTTTGTGTAAAATAATTTCAGTTACGATACTCGATTCAACGCATTCGAAATTATTATCCTCAAAGTATTTATTTGCTGTTAAATTGTCAGCCGGAAAGCCAATAAGTACTTTATAATTAATCAAATGAGCTCTGATATGATTGAGTATCTCATTTGCAGAATGGTTATAATTTTCTTTAATAACAAACAAAACTGTTTGAGCATATTTTTCACTATCATTCCAAAAGTAAATACAAACTCCATTGAGCTTGTTATTATGATAAGAAGTGATAATATTAAAATCATTTCTGCTGACAGCACGCTCAATTTGTGCTTTTAAGTCCTTTTTTGAGCTTATTCTTGCAAAGCTTGCATTACTATCATTCTTGCTTAATTCCCATGCTAAATCAAGCAATTCATTAATATTTTCAATGTCTTTTATTTTTATCATATTTATACCTCAATTAAAATAATTTATCATTATGTTCTAAATACATAACATACAATGCTATGTACTAATGTTTACCTGCTATACCGCAGGTTTTTTATTAATTACCTTCAACCTCTTTATTTAGCTTATTATATAGTAAAGTGATTCCAAAGCAAATCATCCCACCTATCAACAAAGCTACTATTCTTGTCATTGAATTTTCTTGATGTAAATCTACAAAGATGAATTTTAACACCATAAGTATAGTAACTATTAATCCATACAATCTTAATGATTTCATTTTTATTTTAAAGCCTGCCGCTATGCTTAATAATGAAATTATCAAACCTGCTACACTCATCATTACTGATTCAATATTTACATTCCATACAGAACGCATTATTGCCCAAGTCAATATAAAATATTTAAGTCCAATCCATCCACCTATAAAAGGCTTATCTTTATAATTTTCTATTAAGTTCTTTGATTGCAATAACGCTACAGCTAAAACTGATAGAATGATTATCAACTGCTCATACCAAATGTCTGGCATAGCAATTAATGTTAAACCCGCAACATAAGCTATAGATGTAATTATATAAAACAGTATTATTGTAATATCTTGTGAAACTCCTTCATTTTTGGTAAACCATTTAAATTTATCAGACTTCCAATCTTTCAGATAACCTGAGCCAACTATGATACATAGTGCAATGCTTAAAAACATGTAAGGTACTACTAAGTCTATGTAAGAACTAAGTATTGCTGAATTTCCTGTATATCTTGATTGAGCAAATTCACCCATAAACATATAAGGTATATAATAAGAGTTTATGGTGTATACCAATAAACTAACTATTTTTATAAATTTGTTTTCTAACTTTAAACTATTCGAATTATTATACTTATAAGTATCATATACAATGTAAGTAATTGTAATTACTTGTAATATAGCATAAAATACTGATAATAATATATTATCTGAATTCCTGCCCATAATACATAATAATATAGAATCAATTATTGCTATTAAACTAATTGAGAATTTATAGTTTTTATGATGGTTAAGTAGCTGGAAAATTAATAAAATTACACCTACTACCGATATTCCGGCTACAGTGCTAAACTTATACATATTATATATAATTGCAGAAATAATCTGTATTACTACATAATAAGTAATATTCATCCGTCTTATATTTTTAGTCCAAAATTCCAATATAATCATTTGTGCTAAATTTATAGCAAAAAACCAAGCAACAATTATTGATATATCTATTCCAACAGGTTGACATACTTTGTTTAAAAACATAAGGGTTACTACACTCATAACAGCATTGACAAATAAATACCACCACTTATTTTTTCCTAGTTTTTCCACCTTATAGCATAAATAATTAAATAATATGTACTCAATAAACATCATAACAAACAGAATAATTTCTATATTTTCTTTATCTAAGCCACCTACAAGCAGTATTGCATAACTAAGCATTGCCAATAATATACTTATTATTTTCTTTTCTTCATTTAACCATTTATGACTTGTTATTATGAGAACTGATGCTATACTCGTTACATATAACATAAGCACAATGAATTCTATACTATTTTGTACAAGAGTTACTCCTAATAACAAAGCTACTATACTGCCTATATAAGCTATGACAGTAGTAAAAAACATTTTTGTATACTTGTAAGACAATATAAAGAATATCGCCCAAATACCTATTAGAATTATAGCTGTTATATCACCTATAAAATGAAAAAACATATTAGCTGATAAAATACTAATAAATATAAGTCCTGCTCCTGTACCCAATATAAGAGAAGATATAGGATTTTTACTCTTGTTTATTAAATAAAAGCCTAGTACAGTCAGTAATATACCAATACTTGAAATTAAAGCTAGTCTAATAGCATCTGATAAAGAGCTCCATATTAAACTTATAAAAGACCCTGCCCCTATAAATATTAATATAGCAGCTAATACTCCAATAAAATATTTACCTATTTCAGCTTCACCTATCTTTTTCTTTGAAACCTTTTCCTGTTTCAAATTTTGTTCTACAACAGGTGGACTCTGCACTTCTTCTTGTTTTAATGTATAAGGGTTTTTTGTTAAATTATTATGTTCAAACTTAACAGATTGTTCAAGCTTATTTTGCTGAGATTGCGCTTGAGTCCCTAATACTTTTTGTTCCAGCTTTCTTACTTTTTCTTCTAATTCTAATACTCTTTGCTCTAAATCTCTTTGATTTTTATCTTCCATATTTTTTCACCTCTTAAATAAATTAAAACAATTCATCTAATAATATGTAATATTTTATCTTATTATCATCTCTTTCTATGCCTAATTCTTCAAATAGCAAATCTATATAATTTTTATTGCCTAAATTATGTTCTAAAGACCTAACACATAAAGCTATGTCCTGCCATCTATCTGCTATACCACAGTCTCCTAAATCTATAAATCCACTTACATTGTGGTTTTTAAAAAAAATATTTGGCAAGCAATAATCACCGTGAGAAAATACCAAGTCTTTATTTGGTTTATTGTCAACTAAAAACTTATAAAGAGCTTCTACATCCTTAAAACCGTTTTCTGAAAATGTTTCAGGTTCAAAGTCTTCAATATCAATCAAATTGTTATCTATTCTTATTCTGGCTAATTTAAGCTTGTTTTCTATATCATTTATATGAGGGCATCCCTTTGTATCTACCTTCCATAAAATCTTTAATCCTTCTGCAAGTAAATGCACTAACTCCTTAGGATTATCTAAATAGTATTTATCACATGACATAACACCATCAATCTTTGACATAAGTAAATAGTTATATCCATCATAAGTAGAAAACTCTATTATTTTAGGAACATGAAGCTTGTTTTGAAGCCATTTCATCATTGTAATTTCCATATTAGAATAAGAGCTTGGTAACTCTATTTTTAGTACCATATCATTGTCAAAACTCAAAATTTTTGAACCAGAGCAACCAATATCATTTAAACTATATGAAATATTTTCAATGTGCTTTCTAATATTATCGGGTAATTTTTCAAATAATTCGTACATACTAACCTCTCAATAAATTTAATTAAACTATTTATAATTAGATATTCTAAAAATACAATCCTTTCCACCACACGCTATGCCTTCAATTAACTCAGATTCAACTTTTTTACCACAAAGTTTGCTAAATGCTTTAGCACTATGGGCATTACAGCATTCACACCAGCTTTTTGAGATAGGCTCATACTCATTTAGCTTTCTAAACATTCCGCATACACATTTAGACAAGCCCCATGATACTATCATGCTGTTTCCATCATAATTAATTAATAATCTCCCGTCCCATTTTTCATATTCCTTAATGCGTTCTTCTACATTTGAATATTTCTCTATCAATTCATTGATTTTAGCAGCATGTGTTTTTGGTATATTGCAAGGATGTTTATACCTTATTCTTTTAACTGTTTCGGTATCAAGAGAATTGTCAAGCCTGTCCATAATTTTACTTGCTAGATTTGCTTGCTCCTCTGCTGACATTTTTTCAGGAAGAGTTTCATACTCATAAAATAATTCCTTAGCTTTTTGTTCTCCTAATTCTTCTTTTATACAACGAAAAATTTGATAAAATTTAAAAATCGCCATTTTATAATCTCCATTTTCAATATTAATCAATTTTATTCATCTATAATATTTTGTCTATAAAACTTTCTATTAAGTTTGTACAATCTTTATTGTCAATTAATTTATCTCTAATTGAGCTTAAATCATAATCATTTGAGGATAAAATAAGTGTATGATTTTTTATATTATATTCATCAAATATTAAGTTCAATTCATCTTTAAACAAATTAGAATTACTTATATTTCCTATTCCTATCAAGAAAGTTTTCTTTAAAAACAGTTTATAATCCTCGTCATTCTTCCAGATAGCTTGTCCTCGCTCATTGAATGCGAAATATCTAGAGCATAAATGATTGCCATAGACAGGAATACACATAATTATTAAATCTGAATTGATTAGTTTTTTATATAATGCTTCTGTATCATCAGCTTTATTGCACTTTCCTTTAAAACAAGCATAATCACAATTTCCGCAAAATTCTATACATAAATTCAAAGCATCTATCTGTTCAAATTTGATTTTATCATTTGAATATTTATTTTTTATGTACGATAAAACAGTTGAACAATTGCCATCTTTTCTACCGCCAAAAGATACTAAAGTATATTTTTTATCAGCTTGTCTATTAAAATAATCGTCACAAAATTTATTCCATAAAATTTCATAGTCCTCACTTGATACGAGCTTTAAATCATTTATAGTATGTATATTTCTTTTTCTTGCTTCTTCTACAAATCCCCAAATATACGCATCTGAGCTATCCTCATATGCGTATATTTCTTCAATATTCAATGTCTTTGCTAAATAAAGTCTCGTATGTCCATCTAATATTATTAAATTATTTTCATTTTTCAATATAGGGACAATAAAATGTTCATTGCTTTTAGCCCAGCTTGCTATATTGTTCATTTTTTCTGAGCTTATGTAAAATTGTGAGGGCTGAAGATTATTAATATTAACCTTAAAAAGCTTTACATCGTCATAATTTTTAATTAATTTTCCATCACTATCATAAAATTTAGATATATGCTTTGTATAAAACCTAAATTCCTCAATAATTTCTTCTATATTGTCATAATCGTGATAATACATTATTGCTGAATTAATATCCTTAATAAGAAACTGACAAGGATATTTATCATCAATTAAAAATGCACCATGCTGCTTTAGCACTTCTTCATTAAACCTAATATCATCATATGTATTTATTCGTTGTATTTTCATTTTTCATAACCCTTTTAAGACTTTTTTATGTAAAAAATTTTGTATTTATATATGCTTCATTTTATCATAGTTAATATTCATTTCACAAATCTCTATTTACTGCTTTCTAAAAACGGTTGGTACATCATTATAGCATGATTTTCTGTTATAAATTCTTCTGTTATTTTATTGCTCTTATCATATATTTCTCTGTATAACGAATTATGCCTAACATATCCACCCCAAAATTCATGAGTTATTTTATGATCTCTTTCAAAAATCTTGTAGCTAAACTCTGGTATGTTGTTTACTCTCCACTCGCCGATTAAATCCTTATCAGTTATTTTTAAAACCAACTCATAAGTATCAAAAGTATTGTTTTTAATAATTAAATCTCTATAATTATAGAAGCAGGTTGCTCCACTGCCAAAAGGTTGAGTCCTATTTGAATCTGGAAAAACATCATAGCTATGTCTATAACGTTCAACAATAGTCAATGGTGTATGCAATGTCATCCAATAAATTAAATTTGAAAGTTGGCACAGTCCTCCGCCTAGTCCTGTGCCAACTTTCCCATAAAACAAAATCATTCCATCCTTATAGCCCTTTTTATAAGTTGGTTTTCCTATTAGTTTCCAATACGAAAATGTCTCGCCTGGATTTATTAATATTCTATTTAATCTTGGAATTGCAATCTTTAAGTTATTAATTTTATTATATTGCAAATACATATCAACATCTTTAAGCTGTCTCAATAATGGCGTTTTATGAGTAAAATATGAATAGGACAAACTATTTTCAGCATATTTATTAGCAAATTTAGTGCTTGAAAATACCCACCACATATAACGCTTATAGGTGTAATATAATTTACCTGTAAAAATTCTTAAACTACTTCTTCTAATTGGTTTCATATTGTCATTTTTAAACATAATTATCCCCCTGTAACTCATATTTAAAAAAGAAAATTAATGATTTATATTATATACTAATACCCTTTACTGCAATCTATTAAATTGTTTAATTTTTTATTATTTGCATATTTAATTAGATTTTTACAAAATATGTCTACAACTATATCACAAGTTAATGGTAATGATGTATTACCGGATATATGAGGTGTTATAATTGTATTTTTACAATCCCACAGAGCACTATCCTTAGAAAGTGGCTCTTTTTCAAATACATCTAGTGCTGCTCCGCCTATTTTATTATTGTTAAGAGCTTCTATAAGAGCATTTTCATCTATAGCTGTTCCTCTACCAACATTTATAACGATAGCATCGTTCTTCATTTTCTCTATTTCTTTAGCACCAATAATATGCTTAGTTTTATCAGTTTCAGGTAAACAAAGCGCTATTACATCTGCACCATCTATTGCTTCTAAAAGCTTATCATTAGAATACATTTCATCAGCAAATTCAGATTTTTTATCTGCATTTCGCCTAACTCCACGAATAGTCGCTCCCATAGCCTTTGCTCTCTTAGCAAAATTTTCTCCTATATCACCAAAGCCTACAACTGTTATTGTACTGTTCATAATGGATTTAATCTCACCGAGCATTCTCCAGCCATTTTCTTTTTGAAGGTCATAATATTCAGGCATTCTTCTCATAAGCATAAGCAGTACAGTTATCATATGTTCAGCAATAGTTATTCCATAGGCACCAGTAGCATTAGTAAGGATTATATTACCATTTCTGATATTATCTACATCAACATATTTGTCAACACCAGCAAATGAAGCCTGCATCCACTTTAGATTTTTAGCATTATTCACTAATTTTCTGCTTATCATGCCAAATAAAACTTCACAGCTATCAATATCATCTTGTGTTACTTTTTCATAATCACAAAACTTTACTTCAAAACCAGAGAGTTTTGCAGTTTCCAATATTTTGTTTTTTCTATCTTCATTTAAAAACGGTATACAAATTCCTATAACTCTTGACATAAATACCTCCTGTTTTTTTACTTTCTTCTATCTCTTATTTCATCCAGCTCAAGGTCAATTAATCTTTTATACGCAGGCTTTCCATCACGAACTGCCATTGCTTTACTTAAATAAAGCATAGCGTCATTATAGTTTTGAGTTTTTCTTGCGAGAGTTCCCAATATCATTAAAACTGTCTGCGTTCCCTCTGATGAAAGTTCAGTCTCACTATAATATAGATTTGTAAATTCCAAGGCTTTTTCAGTAGCAAAGCTTTCCATTTTCAAATCTCTAACATCACTATAAAGCCATGATAAAGATATCCATAACTTAGAATCAATCTGTTTTTTACTTTCAAATCCAGCTGAACATATTAAAGCAAGGTAATGAGATGCAAACACTTGGTCTAGAGTTCTTGGCTCTTTGAATTCAAGCCCTAAGTTTCTTTTTATTAAATCAAGTTGATCTGCAAACATTTCTTTTTTCAATCTATGTGAAGTTTCAAAACCACTCTCAAAGGAACTAAAATAACAATGAGGACAAGTTACGATCTCATACCATAACATATCGAAAGATTGGTAATTTTTTCTCATATCACACGCTAGCTCACCTTTAGTTACAAGCTTTGAGGTTAATGGTGTTACACTATCAAAACTTTGACCGCAATGTGGGCATGTGAAATTATGCGGATATAAAAATTTATCATACTCTTCAGGACGAACAGTCGGGTATTTAGCGTGTCCTTTTGGAAAAAGCATTGATTTATAGAAAGATTCTTCATCAATATTGCAGTATTCTATCATTTTTTGTTTTTCTAAATTAATTAACCTTATTTCACTTTGCGTCTTATTAGCACGCTCTGTTAGTATATCCAATAATTCAATAAATAAATTGTTATGCTTTTTTGCAAGACTTATGTAATTCACTTTATTAATAGTTGCAACCGTTGTATCTTCAATTGCCACTACAGTACTTTGAGAAACACCTTCATTTAAAAAATTCATAATACCAAATATGTTTCCAGGCGTTATTGTTTCAATAATCTTTTCATTTTGCATTTTGTGATTTTCAACAATATTTACCTTTCCAATTAACAAAATAAACATTTCACTACAATTTTCATTCTCATTTATTATTACTGATCCTGCATCATATTTTTTCATGTTTGCTCTGGTAGCAAGAAGTTTTACATCAATCATTTTTTGTCCTCAATTCTATTATATTTATAAAAATTACTTACGATATGTACGCATCTAAAAACATCATAACTATAAATCCAATCAATAAGGAATAAGTCGCTATTCTCTCATGTCCATGACTGTGTGTTTCTGGAATCATTTCATCACTTATTACATATAGCATTGTTCCACCTGCAAATGCTAAGGCAAATGGCAATATTGCTTTAGAAATAATTGCTGAATAATATCCAATAAATGTGCCTACAACTTCAATTAAGCCAGTAAATGCCGCTATTAAAAATGCTCTTTTTTTACTGACTCCATTCATTATCATCGGCGATATAGTCACCATACCCTCAGGTATATTTTGTATAGCTATACCAAGTGCTACAGTAATTGCATTTTTCATATCGCCTGAGCCAAAGCTAACCCCAGCTGCCAATCCCTCTGGCAAGTTGTGTATTGCAATAGCAAAAACAAATAGCATAATTTTATTTAAAGAAGCGTTATTTTGATGATCCTCCATTTCCACGCCCGTTAAATGATGTAAATGTGGAGTTAATTTGTCAAATATATTTAAAATGTAAGCGCCTGCGAGGATTCCTAAAGCAGTAATCCATAATCCACTTTTACCTACAGATTCAGCTGATGGTAAAATTAAACCCTGTATTGCAGTTGCCAACATTACTCCTGCCGCAAATCCTAAAATTGCGTCATTCCACTTGTGTGATAGATTTTTAAAGAAGAAACCTATAAATGCTCCAACAACCGTAGCACCACCAACACCAAGTGCTGTTATAGTTACTAAATTCATGCTTGCCTCCCTTAATAATGTACTGATTTTATTATTTTAATTAATAATTTTATGTTCTAATAACAATCTTATAACAAATTATATAATCAAATTTTACTACTAATATAATAACATAAAAAAAACCTTAAAACAATAATTTTAAGATTTTTTTACAAATTTTTCAATTGTGATTTATTATGTTGTCATAAATAGTATTATGTAAACTTATATCACTTCTTATCTTACACTCTTATCGTAAGGTATACCTTCTGCCTTTGGTGCACGCGATTTTTTAGATGTAAATGCTAGTACAACCATTGTCGCCACATATGGAAGCATTTTGTAATATGTGCTGTTTATTTTTAAATTATTAAGGAAAGGTATCAGTGGTATTGAGTACGCCAAAGTTCTTAAAAATGCAAAGAATAATGCAGCAAATAATATTCTAATCGGTTTCCACTGTCCGAATATCATAACAGCCAAGGCTAAAAAACCAAAGCCTGCAACACCAGTATGACCATTTGCATTACCGCTCATAATTCCAACTGCATAGAAGAAACCTCCAATTCCACCTAAAATACCTGAAATACCAACTCCAGCATATCTCATTTTGTACACATTTATACCAACGCTATCAGCAGCATGTGGATGTTCCCCGCAAGCTCTTAGTCTAAGACCAAATTTAGTTTTATAGAAAATTATAGTCACAATTATTAGAATTGCAAAAGCTATATATACCGTAAGATATGTTTTTTTGAAGAACATATCTCCTATAACTGGTATCTGTCCTAAAACTGGTACTTCATCTATAAAAAATCTAACTGATGTTGTTATACCATCAGAGTTAAATTTCATTTTAGAAAATAACAATATTCCTGCCGGAACAAGCATATTAAGAGCTGTTCCTGTTATAGTCTGGTCTGCTTTCATATTAACCGCTGCATATGATAGTAAAAGTGAGTAAATAAATCCAGCAAGTGCAGATGCTAACATGGCAATCAATAAAACAACTTGAGGGTTTAATCCTAAATTTTGAATTCCCAATACTGTCAAGGCACCAAAAAATGCACCAAACAGCATTATACCTTCAAGAGCTATGTTTATTATTCCACTTCTTTCACTAAACATGCCGCCAAGGGCAACTAATAGTAAAGGAACCATTACAGGGAGAGTACCTTGAATTAAAAAATATAAAATATCCATATTATTTGTCCTCCCTTACTGATGCAGCTTTTAATTCTGCTTTTTTATTTTTTCCAGATAAAAATTTTGATAATGTTTCCCTCATAAGAGTAGCAAATGCAGAGAAATAAATTATAACGGCTATTACTATGTCAATAATTTCAGGCTTAAATCCATATAAGCTTGCAGTAGTGCCGCCTCTTTGAAGCAAAGAAATAAAACTTGCTGAGAAAATAATACCTATAGGATTTGAAACTCCCAAAAGTGCTACAGCAATTCCATTAAAACCGTTGGCAGCAATTATATTAATTGGTTCATATGTCATACTGCTTCCAGTTATTGTAGATGGTGCAAGTATCGCAAATGCACCTCCAAGCCCAGCTAGGCCTCCTGCTATAATCATTGATAATATTATATTTCTTTTTCCATTCATTCCTGCATAATTACTAGCATGCTTATTATATCCTGTTGCTTTTAGTTCATATCCAAATGTGGTTTTGTTTAAAACTACATAGAGTATAATTGCTATTATTATCGCAAATATAATGGATAAATTCAAGTTTGAGCCTTTAATTCCCAAGGAAAAAATCTGTGCTGATTTTGGTAAATAAGCTGTTCTTGCCATATCTGGAACATACATCTTAGAATTCCCTTGGATAGCCATATCAACTAAATACATACCTATATAGTTAAACATAATTGAAGTTATAACCTCATTAACATTAAAAAATGCTTTAAATATACCTGGTATAGCACCCCAAAGCATACCACCTATCATACCTGCCAATATGCACAATATCCAATGAAATGGACTATTTATCGGAAACATAAAGCCTACATACATAGCGAAGAACATTCCCATTGTGTATTGACCAGAAGCTCCTATATTAAACATACCCATCTTGAATGCAAAGCCTACTGCAAGCCCCGTCATAAGTATAGGAGTTGCAAAATACAGCACTGTAGCAAAATCAGTAAATCCTGCAAATAAAATAGTTGCAAATGCTGGAAAGGCTTCTAATGGATTAGCGGTAATCATTACAATTAGACCAAAGATAAGTCCTAAAGCTATAGCTAATAGAGAGGCTATGAAAGCATTATATCCTTTAGTTTTTTTAACATCACTTAATCTCATCTGCCCGTTCTCCTCTCTTTGGTTTATTTCTCTTAGCACCAGACATATACAGTCCTAATTCTTTTTCATCTACCTTGTCTACTTCAAACTCACCAACAATCTCACCTTCATACATTACGAGTATTCTGTCTGATAAGTTCATGACCTCATCAAGCTCAAGAGAAACAAGTAAAACAGCCGCTCCTGCATCTCTTTCTGCAACAATTTGCTTGTGTATATATTCAATAGCTCCTACGTCAAGTCCACGTGTAGGCTGTACAACTACTAAAAGTTCTGGATCTCTATCTATCTCACGAGCAACGATAGCTTTTTGTTGATTTCCGCCGGACATGCTTCTTGCTGAAGTTTTAGAACCCTGTCCACTTCTCACATCATATTGTTCAATTAATTTATCTGAATATTCAGTAATAACACTTTTTTTCAAAAATCCATTTTTTTGAAACTTTGGCTGCCAGTATCTTTGCAATACCATATTTTCAGCAAGGGAATAGTCTAAAACTAAACCGAATTTATGCCTATCCTCTGGTATATGGCTCATACCAAGCTTGCTGCGAGTTCTAATACTAGAATTGGAAATATTTTTGCCACAAAGTTCAATATCCCCACCATTATTCTTTTCTAAGCCTGTTATAGCATACACAAGTTCACTTTGTCCATTTCCATCAATTCCTGCTATACAAACGATTTCTCCAGCTCGTACACTAAAAGAAACCTCTTTTACAGCATTGTTTTTATGGATTTTACTTGGAACACTTAAATTATTTATATTTAAAACAACATCTTTAGGATTGCTTTTTTCCTTTTTAACTGCAAATTCAACCTTTCTTCCTACCATCATTTCTGACAGATCCTCAATTGAGGTTTCATTGGTATTTACAGTACCTATATATTTTCCTTTTCTAAGCACTGTACATCTATCAGACACAGCCTTTATTTCATTAAGCTTATGAGTTATAAATAATATTGATTTACCTTCATTTGCAAGCTTTTTCATAATTTTCATCAATTCATTTATTTCCTGCGGTGTGAGTGAAGCAGTTGGTTCATCAAAAATTAAAATTTCATTATCTCTATATAGCATTTTAAGTATCTCAACACGTTGCTGCATGCCGACTGTTATATCTTCTATAATTGCATCTGGATCTACTTTTAATCCATATTGCTCACTAAGTTTTACAATTTTATCTCTTGCTTGCTTTTTCATTAGAAAACCATATTTATTAGGCTCTACACCCAACATAATATTTTCTATAACACTAAAAATCTCCACTAGCTTGAAGTGCTGGTGTACCATACCTATACCTAAATTATTTGCATCATTCGGATTATTAATCTTTACAAGCTCTCCATTTTTGTGAATTTCACCTACCTCAGGCTGGTAAAGACCAAACAGAACACTCATAAGTGTAGACTTGCCAGCACCATTTTCCCCTAAAAGAGCGTGAATTTCACCTTTTTTCAATTGTAAGGTAATATCGTCATTTGCTATAATGCCTGGAAATTCCTTTGTTATATGGAGCATTTCAATAATATAATCTTGCGCCATCTTAACCTCCATAATTTATTATTAGCCTTGCTTAAATTAATAAAAAAGGGAAAGGCAAACGCCTGTTCCCTTTCTATTTGTAGAAAACTTTAATTTAAAAATAATTCTAACTTATGTTTTATATCTTATCGAAGTTTATAAAACTATCTCTATTGTACTGTTGTTACAGAAACTTTGCTCAAATCAAGACCTTTAACTAATTCGTCAGCTGTTGCATAACCAGTTTCAGCTGTAACTTTTATAGTTCTAATAGGTTTTACTTCATCTTTAGCTAATTTATTAAATACTACATCATAATCAGCTTTAGTGAAAGCCTTGAAACGATCAAAAGCATTGCCGTCTTTTTGACCTATAACTATTGTAGGAAGTCCTACACCACCATTAGACGCATTGAAATATGTAGTTGTTCCACCAAAAACAGTGTCAAAGTTATTTGTTTTATAAATTGATTCTAAAACTTGAACAACTGAAGTTCCTAAACCTTTAGCTGCAGAAGTTATAACTGTTGCGCTATCATATCTTTGGTCAACGTCAACACCGATAACAACTTTTTTAGCTTCATCAGCAGCAGCCATAACAGATTTACCAACAGAGCCTCCGCACGCAAATATTACTTCTGTTCCACCTTCGTACATTGTTTTTGCAGTTGCTTTATTTGTATCATTTTCTTCAAAGTTTCCAGTGTAGTGATATTTCACTTCAACACTTACACCTAACTCTTTAGCCGCAGCTTCTGCACCTTGTAAGAATCCATATCCAAATGCTTGAACTGCTGGAACAGCCATACCACCCATAAATCCAAGTTTAGTATATCCATCTTTAACAGCAGCATATCCTGCTAGGTATCCTGATTGCTCTTCTGCATACTTAACACTTGCAACATTTGATTTTGTTTCAAATTTTGGTTCAGGATATGGGCTATGAGGTTCTCCATCAAGAAGTATGAATTTTACATCTGGATATTTTGCTTGGGCTTCATAAACTGCAACTTCAAATAAGTATCCAGGAGTAACTACTACCTTTGCTCCGCCTTTGATAGCTAATTCTATAGATGCTAAATATCCTGCATCTGAAGGTTCTTCTGGTTTATAGTATTTGTGTGAAATATTATTTGCTTTTGCAAACTCAAGAACACCTTCCCATGAGCCTTGGTTAAATGACTTATCATCAATGTTTCCTTTATCTGTGATAAGTGCAATTTCAGCCTTATTGCCAGCACATGATGTAAATAACAAGCCAGTTCCCAATAGCATTGTAAAAGCTAGAGCTATTGACAATACCTTTTTAAAATTTTTCATTTTTAAAGTTCCTCCAATTTTATTGTTTATACAGTACTATGTACTGTTGTAAATTATATAATAATACAAAAAATACCATTTGTCAATTATTTTAATAATACAAATTAATCTATATATATTATATAATCCAGTATTAAATCAATATGTTGACTCAGAATTTGATGAGCTGTTTTGCTCAGATGCTTTAACTATTTTAACAATTCTGCTTGTTCCAAGTCTTGAACAGCCTAAATTTATATAATCAATGGCATCATCTAAGCTGCTTATTCCTCCGGCGGCCTTTATTTTTACTTCTGGAGCTATATTCTCACTAAATAGCTTAACATCTTCTTTAGTTGCACCAGCTTTTGAAAAACCTGTTGAAGTTTTTATATAGTCAGCTTTTGCTTCACTAACTATTTGACACATTTTTATCTTTTCTTCATCAGTCAATAGGCAGGTTTCTATTATTACCTTTAATATCTTACCATTGCATGCTTCTTTAATGAGTTTTATTTCATTTAATATCTCATCATATCTTTTATCCTTTAAGTCTCCAATATTAATGACCATATCTATTTCATCTGCACCAGAAGCTATTGCATCCTTTGTTTCAAATACCTTAACACTGCTTGTGCTATATCCATTTGGGAAGCCTATTACTGTGCATATTTGTAAATTATTGCCCGCATACTCCTTAGCTCTTTTTACAAAGCTTGCAGGTATACATGCTGATGCACATTTATATTTTATAGCATCGTCTAAAATTTCTTTTATTTCTTCCCATGTGGAAGTTTGCAGAAGAAGTGTATGGTCAACACAAGACAATATTTTTTCCAATGTAATATCTTTACTATTTTTCATTATAATTATCCTTCCTTTCTCAAAATTAGAGTAAAACAAGAGAGAATCTATGGTGACAAAAGACAAGAGAAATTTCCCTTGTCTTTGTCCTTGTCTTTACAGAAAATTATTTAATTATTTACTGCAAGCTATTGTAAGCTTAACGCACTCATTTACATCGAATTTACTTACTATTTCATTTCCAGAGTGGATATTTCTACTTGGTATTGATATAACTCCGCTTGGAACTCCCTCTCTTACTGTATGAACAGCTCCTGAATCAGTTCCGCCAAAGTCTAGTACTTCATATTGATATTTGATATTATTTTCTTTAGCTAAGTTAGTCATAAGATTTTTAACTTCTTCAGAAACTATAATAGAATTATCTCTAAGTTTTATTGCCGCACCATTATTAAGTTTTACAGCCATTTTTATTCCACTCAACGTATCTCCAGTTGCTGTAACATCAAGTGCTATACAAAGGTCTGGATTTATTGCATAACCTGCTGTTTTTGCTCCTCTACACCCAACCTCTTCCTGAACAGAGAATACAAAATACAAATCATTATTTGACTCTATTCCTGCTCTTAAAGCTTCTATTAATACATAACAACCTATTCTGTCATCTAAAGCATTACACATAACAAATCCATCATTTTCATAGTAATTTGTTTTTACAACACACATATCACCTATGTTAACGTGTTTTTCTGCTTCTTCTTTTGTTAATTCCATGATATCCAAATACAAATCACTAATCTTCATTTTTCCATAATCATCTATTTTTTCAAGGCATACAACACCTTGAGTTCCATTATTAAAGATTACTCTTTGATCAAGAAGCTTATGAGGGCTTAGTCCACCAACTGCACTAAATCTTATAAAGCCTTTTTCATCTATGTCATTTATAAGTAAACCTATTTGATCCATGTGTGCTGAAAACATGATTTTTTTGCCAGTACCTTTTTTATGAGCAATTAGGTTTCCAAGAGAGTCAACATTTATCTCATCTACATAATCCTTGATTTGTTTTTCTATATATTCACGAACATTTTTCTCTCTACCTGATGGTGAGATTATATCTGAAAGTTCATTCATTAATTTACTATTAAATTGCATAATTATGCCCATGCACCTATTTTATTTAGCGCCATGAAACATATGTGCATGGGCTCGGTGCATATCCTTTCTTTATTTATTATTTTTTTAACCTGTCCTCTTAAATATTTTCAATAACTAATTTTGCTAGTTTAACTACATTTTCATAATCGTCTTTACTTGCAACGCTTATTGGTGAATGAATATATCTGCATGGAACTGAGAAAGCAACTAATCTGCATCCAGCCTTTCTAGTATGGATTGCTCCTGCATCATTGCCACCAGAATTACCTCTTCTATATTGATATGGTATATTGTTTTTCTTAGCCAATTCTGCTACAAAGTTCACATCATCCATATTATATATAGTTGAAGCATCCATCAATGAAACAGCAGGACCTTGTCCAACAACTGTTACCTTATCCTTAGCTTTAACCTCTGGCATATCCGCTGATACAGTTCCTTCCAAAACGATTGCAAAATCTGGTTCAATCAAATCAGCAGCAACTTTAGCACCTATGAGTCCAACCTCTTCCATTACAGTAAAGCAAGCATAAAAATCAACATCTAATTTCATTGCTAAAAGCTCAAGAATTGCACTACAGCCTACTCTGTCATCAAGTGCCTTAGCTTTTATTAAATTGTCACCAAATTCAATATAGTCACTTTTAAATGTAACATAGTCGCCAATATTTACTTTTGATTCTGTAGATTCCTTAGAGTTGCTTCCTATATCTATATATAAGCTTTTAACAGGAATTGATGCTCCTCTTTCATCTTCACTCATAAGATGAATAGCCTTTGAGCCAATAACTCCAGGTATCTTTTTCTCACCAATTTCAACAAGCTTCGAATTTAACACTCTGTTGTCTATGCCACCAACTGCTTTAAATTTGATAAAGCCTCCATCATCTATAGATGAAACCATAAGACCTACTTCATCCATATGAGCAGCAATCATTATTTTTTTACTGTTTTTACTGCCTTTATTATGTGCTATGACATTTCCGAGCTTATCTATCTTATATTCGCAGCCAATTTCTTCTAGTTTCTTCTTTATAAAATTTCTTACTTCAAATTCGCATCCTGATACTCCGGATAATAAAGTTAAATCCTTTAAAAACATGTTATCTCCTCCCAATCAGAATTATCAATCTCATTAATAAATCTAGCTACCAATGAGCCTATGCTTTCTATATCATTCATGCTCACTACTTCAACAGAAGTGTGCATATATCTTAGAGGTATGGATATGAGAACACATGGAACTCCTGTTTGTGCAATCTGTACAGCTATTGCATCAGTACCACTGTAGTCTGGTGCTATTTCTAATTGTGTTTCATAATTATATTGTTTAGCCACATCTCTTAATTTTTTTGTCAGTTTTGGATTAAAGTTAGCTCCTAAGCATATTCCGCCACCTTTACCCATTTTAAATGTATCAGCTGATGATAGCTCTGGAGTGCTTCCAAATCCAACGTCCAAAATTATAGCTAAATCTGGATTTATTTTATAGCTTGAGCTTGTTGCACCTCTTAAGCCAACTTCTTCTTGAGTAGTAGCTGTAAAGTATATATTGCTCTTATGACTTATTTTTTGAAGCTCCTTAGCAGCCTCGTACATAACAGCAACTCCTGCTCTATTGTCAAGCGCTTTGCAAGTCACCATGTTGTTTTCAAGTGACATAGCTTCTCTATGTATAGTTACAATATCACCTATTGTAACAAGCTTCTCTGCTTTTTCTTTTGACATTCCAATATCAATGAATAAATCATCAATTTTAACAGCCTTTTTCATTTCAGCAGCGCTTGTTATATGTGGTGGTTTTATACCTATAACTCCTCTTAGCTTTTCTTTAGCAAAAACTACAACATCTTGTGCTATAAGCGATGCAGGATTTATGCCTCCAATTGCTCTAAATCTTAAAAAGCCATCATCATGTATGTCAGTAACCATCAGGCCAATCTCGTCGATATGAGCAGCCAGCATTATTTTTTTATCATTGCTTCCTTTTTTTGTAAAAATATAGCTGCCTAACTTATCTTTTTCAAAGCCATCAGTAAGTTCAGAAAAATGTTTTTCTAAAACTTGTCCATTAATATGCTCATGCCCTGACACAAAAGCACTGTTGCATATATCAAACAAAAAATCCTTTGTTTTTGACATAATTATTCCTCCATAAGTATAAATATTGCTTTGGAATTAAGATAATACCAAAGCAATATATCATTTAATATTAATTATTTTTTAATAAATCTTCTAAGCCTTTTACTTGCTCTCCGATTGTAAATTCTTGCTCATTTGCATCATGAGTAGAATAAGATGCTTTGTCGTTAGAGAATTCATCGTCATTTCTATCTTCTAATATAAATGTAAGGTCTAATTTTTTACCTTTTTTATCTATATTAGTAATTTTTGCATCTTTAAGTTCACCAACTTTTACAACTTTAGCTGGTGTTGTTAATTTTTCAGCTGATACTTTTGCTATAGGGATAAACACATCAACATCTTCCTTAGCTTCAACATGAACACCTTCTAATGATATTCTTGTAACTTTAACAGGGATTACATCTCCTGCATTTAAGTCTTTAGCGAAAATATCGAAAGGATGTTCTGCCAATTGCTTCATACCAAGGCTTACTTTTCTTTCTTTTTTGCTTATATTTAGTATCTTAGCTGTAACCTCATCACCAACATTTACAACATCAGTAACTTTTTCAGTTCTTAGCCATGCAAGATCCTTTATGTGTAATAAACAGTCTGTGTCGCCAATAGTAACAAATGCACCAAAGTCAGCAATTCTGCTTACCTTACCAGTAACTACATCTCCTACCTTATGCTCATCACAGAATATTGCCCAAGGACTCTTTATTGTTGCCTTGTAGCTTAAAGATAATTTTTTCTTCTCAAGGTCTATACTTCTAACCTTAACTTTTATTTTGTCGCCAACTTTTAAAATCTCTGACGGATGCTTAATTCTATTCCATGAAATTTCATTAATATGAAGTAATCCATCAACGCCGTTAACATCTACAAATGCACCGTAATCTTGTAGATTTTTAACAGTTCCGTCATAGATTTCGCCTTCCTTTATAGTTTCCCAAGCTGCATTTTCTCTTGCTTCTTTTTCTGCCTTTTCAATATCTCTTGCTGTTAAAACAAGCTGTCTTCTTCCTTTTTTATTTACAGTATCTAAAACTTGAACTTTAAGAGTTTTTCCAACGTATTCTGAAGGATCAACATTTCTGTTCACTGAAATTTGGTGTTTAGGAACAAATCCCTTAATACCGTTAACTTTTCCAGATATTCCAAACTCAGATGCTTCTGTTACTTTCATTTCTACTACTGTTTTTTCTGTCTTTAAGTTCTCAAAAGATTCCCATATTTTAGCTTCTTCGATTGGTTTTCTTGTCAAAACTACATTACCATCTTGATCACCAAGCTTAAGAACCTGAGCTTCAATTATGTCGCCTTCATTTACTACTTTAGTTAAATCTTCAACAAAATCATAACTGTATTCATCTCTGGTTAAAATCCCATCAGATTTATAGTTTAAATTTACAGATATGGTTTCAGGTGAAACGGAAATTACCTCTCCCTTGATGATTTCACCTGTTCTAATTTTTAGAACACCATAATCTTCCATTAACTCATTCATTGTTTTGTTCTGATTCTCTGACATTTCGTATAACCTCCTCGATAACCCAGTCAGGAGTGGAGGCCCCTGCAGTTATCCCTATCCTTGTATTTTTATCAATATATTTATAAGGTATTTCCTTATAATTTTCAATTAAAAATGTCTTTTCACATTTTTCTTTGCACATTTCATACAGCTTTTTAGTATTTGAGCTGTTTTTTCCGCCTATAACAAGCATTATATCACAATTTCCAGCTACTTCATAGCAAGATTTTTGCCTTTTTAGCGTAGCATCACAAATTGTATTATTAATCACTATATTAGTATAATCGTTTTTTTCCAAAAATTCAACTATTTCTTTTAAAATATTATAATTAAATGTTGTTTGACATACTAAACAGTATTTTTTTTCTTTATCTATATTAATTTGTCTTAATTTTTCAAGATTTTCAGCAATATGATATTTTCCTTCTATCCAACCTACTATTCCTATAATCTCTGGATGAAATTTATCACCTACAACTATAATTTCATAACCTTGAGAGCTATATTTACTGACTATTTTATGTATGCTTTTGACCTTTGGACAGGTAGCATTTATATATTCAAGATTATGCTCTTCTAAAAAATCTATAATTTTTTTAGATACACCATGTGAGCGAATTAGTACTTTGGCATCTATTTTGTCAATTGAGTCTTCTGAAAAACTTGCTGCATCTTTGTCATCAATTACTTGTAGACCTTTGTCAGCCAAGAATTCTACTACATCCTTGTTATGAATTATCTCTCCATAGCTGTATATTTTTCCAAATTCATCCAGTGATTTTATAGCACAATCAACAGCATTTTTAACTCCAAAGCAAAATCCCATGTGTTCTGCTTTTATTATTTCCATGATAGTTTATATTCCTTTCTTATACTAATACACAGTATATATTCTAACAATAATTTATTAATTTAATCTATTTTCTAAAGAATATATATCCTTTAATATTTTTTTCCCAATCTGTGTATGAAGCTCAGAGTTTATTCTTCCCTCAATTCCCTCAAAATAATTTGTCGGTTCTCCAAATACTACTTCAATCTTACTAAATAGCCTGTACTTAGATTTTATAAATACAGGAACAATTAAAGAATCAGCCATATTTGCTATCATTGAAATCCCTGCTTTTGCATTGTTTTCATCATAGCTCTTTACTCTTGTACCTTCCGGGAATATGCCAAGAACCTTACCTTCTTTTAAAACGGAAACCGCATGCTTCATTGACGACACTGTAACACCTGTTCTGTCTACAGGAAAAACATTTAACCATTTTATTAAAGATTTAAGCACCGGAATCTTAAATAACTCTTTTTTACCCATAAAGCTAATCTGTCTTTTAGTAAAACAGGCTAATATTAATGGATCAAAATTCGATATATGATTGCAGCAAATTATACATCTTCCCTTTGTATTGTTAAAATTTTCTGCATTAACAAGCTTAACCCTAAAGATGACTAAAAATACAAGTCTTGCTATGGAACTTGCTATTGTATAAAACATTATTTATCACCTCGAATTATCTTAACAAGTTTTTTTGTTACTTCCTCTATTGACGACTCTGAGGTATCCACCACAATTGCATTATCTGCTATTTTAAGAGGTGAATTTTCTCTTGTCATATCATTATGGTCTCTTTTATTTATATCATTTAAAACTTCTTCTAAGGTGACCTTTTCATCTTTTTTTATAAGCTCACTATATCTTCTTTCAGCACGAGTCTTTGCACTTGCTGTTACATAAAACTTAAACTCTGCGTTTGGAAAGACAACTGTAGTTATATCTCTTCCGTCTAGTACAATATCCTTAGTGCTTGCAATCTTTCTTTGAAGCTCTACTAATTTTTCTCTAACTGCTTGTATCTTTGATATATCAGAGGCGAGTTTTGAAATATTCTCATTTCGTATGTAATCTTCAACGTTTTCACCATCTAAATAAACATTGTTACCAACATAATCAATATCAGTTTCAAGCAAAGCTTTGCTTATGTTTTCTTGCGTTATACTTAAATTATTCTTATAAAGTTTATATGCAAATGCTCTATACATCGCACCAGTATCAATATATTCAAAATTAAGCTGCTTGCTTAACAGCTTAGCAACTGTACTTTTACCAGCCCCAGAAGGTCCATCTATAGCTATTATCATTTTAGTTCAAATCCTTTATTATTTTTTAATTAATCAAATCAGGTCTTAGATTTTGTGCTTTCTTTAGATATATATGCTTTGCCTTAAAATCATTTTCTTCTTTATTTATTGTTACCATAACTCTAATGCACATTTCTAAGCTATTTTCTACATACATTTCTTGAACACACATTAAGCTACAATTGACAAAACCTATCTCTCTAGCAAATTTAGCTGGATATGCCTTCGTTATGTCATTTGTAGCAGTAAAAATTAAGCTAACACAATCATCAACGCTGACATTATTTTCATTTAAAATTTGCTTTAGCATATTTATTGTGTTAACTCTAATATGTTCAATAGTATCTTCTTCTATTGTTATTGCTCCGCGTATAGCATACTGTTTAATTTAAAATCACTCCCCATATATTATAATATATTATTTGAAATTTAACAAGAAAAAAATGCCTTATGATTATAATATACGATTATAATCGTAAGGCATAAATTTATTAGTTTTTATCCTGTTGATATATACTATGTTTATCCCATAGATTTTCTAGATCATTGAAATACTGCAGTATATCTTTTTTCCCTTTTGCACCTATGTTTAGGATTAGACTGTTAATCATGCACATTGGAACGACTAAGGAGTCCACAAACGATACTATATTGTTTTTTGCAAGTAAGACAACGTCAGCTAAATCACAAAATGGTGAAGCTTCAGTATCGGTTATTGTAATTATTTTAGCTTTTTTCTCTTTAATCATCTTAGTTGCATCTATCGTGCTATTGGAATACCTTGGAAAGCTAATACAAATGAGAACATCATCCTCTTTAACTCTAATAATTTGTTCAAAAAGTGCATTTACTCCCGTGTTATTTAAAACCTTTACATTATCCAGCATAACATCTAAATAAAAGCCTAAATAGTTTGCAAGTGTCGAAGATGTTCTCATACCTAGTATATACACCTTATTTGCAGAGGAAATAAGCTCTGTTGCTCTATCAAGAGCACTAGCATCAATATTATCCATCATATATTTTATACCGTTCATTTCATTTCTTATTATTCTTTTGTGAAATTTTTCAGTATCTTTGTTTATATCATCATCTAAGCCTATTCTTTGTACTGTTGTCAATTTGTTTTTAATTAAAACCTGTAATGACTGCTGCAATTCCGGAAAGCCTTTAAAACCGAGTGCGCTTGCAAATCTAACTACTGTTGATTCACTTACATCAACCGTTTCTCCGATTTTAGATGCAGTCATAAAAGCAGCTTTATCATAATGCTTAGTTATAAAATCAGCTATCATTTTTTGACCTTTACTAAAATCGTTGTAATTATTTTGAATTAGAGTTATTAAATCCGATGTATTGTTCATTTTATCTTCACTCCATATAATTTTTATTCATAAAGAGGCATATCAATACGAAAACTTTTAATAAGCTTTCACTTGATATACCTCTAAAAATTTGCTATCCTTATGCCATTGCCTTTACTAAATTAACGCCCTCTTCAAATGCCTGCATATTTTTATCAATTGTAGCCTTTGGAACTCTGTTTGCTATTGAAGCTTTAATCGTTTCAAGCTTTATTATGTCTTTACACATGATTTCATATATAACACCAATTGAAACGATGTTTGCAACTACATGAGTACCTACTTTTTCATCAGCAGTTCTAATTATTGGTAATCTGTAAACTTTTGATGCTTTAACATTTTCTGGAACTTCAACATCTTCGTCTACAACTAAAACACCGTTCTCGTCTAAAGAACCTATATATTGGTCAAAAGATTTTTGTGTTAAAGATAATAGTAAATTGTTTTTCATTACCTTTGGATAATTTATTTCTTTATCATTTATTATAACCTCAGCCTTACTTGCTCCTCCTCTTGCCTCAGGACCATATGACTGTGTTTGTATAGCATTTAAGCCATCCTCAATTGCAGCATCTGCAAATATTATAGCGGCAAGTATAACTCCCTGTCCACCAGATCCGCTTAATCTCATTTCTCTTTTTTGAAACATGGTTACCTCCAGTATACGCCACTTCGTGGCGTCATCTAATTTGATGAAGAATCGTATCGATTCTTCTATAGAGTGAAGAGTGTTTTTTCTTCACTCTTTTACCATTCCCTATTGTTGTTGAAACTTCTCAACTATTTTTTTGTAATTTTCAGTATATTCAGGTTGTGGATTGTTGTATAACTCACCTATAATTATTTTGTTTTCACCTAATTCAGGTTTTCTCTCAACAGCTTTCTTATCAGCACAAGTGTCTTTTAGGAAATTTAACATAGCAGGTGCTGCTCCCTTTTTATTTTTTCTTCCATAATATGTTGGACATACGCTTATAGCTTCTATGAATGAAAATCCTTTATTTTGTATTGCTTTTTCTACTAATGTTGTAAGCTGTGTAGCATGATATGCTGTAGCTCTTCCAACATAAGTAGCTCCTGCTCCTTGTGCTAATGAGCATAAGTCAAATGCTCTGTCTATATTTCCAAAAGGAGCTGTAGTAGCTAAATCTCCTGATGGTGTTGTAGGTGAATATTGTCCGCCTGTCATACCGTATATATTATTGTTAAAACATATAGTAGTTATATCAATGTTTCTACGTGCTGCATGAATTAAGTGATTACCTCCGATTGCAGAAGCATCTCCGTCTCCAGTAATTACTATTACGTGTAAATTAGGGTTAGCATGCTTAACACCTGTTGCAAATGCTAATGCTCTACCATGTGTAGTGTGTAATGTATTGAAATCTAAATATCCTGGCGCTCTTGATGAACAGCCTATACCTGATACTACACAAACCTCATCTTTATTTAAGCCTAAATTATCAATTGCTCTAACTACTGCATTTAATATAATTCCATGTCCACAGCCTGGACACCAAATATGAGGTAATTTGCCTTCTCTAAAATATTTATTAGTTATTTCATTACAGTTCATCATTATTTATTACCTCCGTTTATTGCGTCAATAATCTCCTTAGGACTTATCAACTCACCAGTTACTTTTGTAATCTTATTCACTTTACAATTTTTTCCAGCAACTCTGTCTACTTCATAATAATATTGTCCCATATTCATTTCAGCAACATAAATTTCTTTTGCTTTTTTACCTACAGCATCAATTTGCTTTTCAAGTAATGGCCAAATAGTTATCGGTCTGAACATTCCAACTTTTTTGCCTGCTTCTCTTAATTCGTCAACTGCTTCTTTAGCACTTCTTGAAACTCCGCCAAATGCAACTATAACTATTTCAGCATCTTCTAATCTATATTCTTCGTAATATGCAAAATCATCTACGTTCATTTCAACCTTGTTACAAATTCTTTCAACTAATTCTCCAGATAACTTGTTGTTATTAGTAGGGAAACCAGTTTTATCATGTGTTAAGCCTGTAACGTGTATTCTATATCCTTCACCAAAGGCTGGCAATGGGTGAACCATTGTTTTTTCATCCATGAATTTATCAGCATATTGTACAAATTCTTTTGGCTCACAGCTTGGTTTTACTCTATCTATAGTCTCTATTTCTGATGGGTCTAATAGTGCTAATTTTTCTCTCATATGTCCTACTGTTTCATCCATAAGATAAATAACAGGAGTCCTGTATTTTTCAGCTAAATTAAAAGCTTTAATAGCATATTCGTATGTTTCTTGTACAGAGTTTGGAGTTAATGCTATTACAGGATGGTCTCCATGAGTTCCCCATCTTGCCTGCATAACATCGCCTTGAGCCGGAGAAGTAGGAAGTCCTGTACTTGGGCCACCTCTTTGAACGTTTACTATAACGCAAGGTACTTCTGCTAAACAAGCATATCCAAGGTTTTCTTGTTTAAGTGAAAATCCCGGTCCACTTGTTGCTGTCATTGATTTAAGTCCTGCTAATGAACCGCCTATAGTAGCTGCCATACTTGCAATTTCATCTTCCATTTGTATAAACTTTCCACCTAATTGAGGAAGTTTCTGAGCAGAAATTTCTGCAATTTCTGTTGATGGTGTTATAGGATAACCAGCATAAAAACGCATACCAGCTGCTAATGCACCCTCTACACAGGCTTCATTTCCTTGAACTAATTTATATTTTTTATTACTCATCCTTTTTTCCTCCTACTAAATATATAGCGTTGTCTGGACATCGTAATTCACAAAGTCCACAAGATATACAACTATCTATATCTACTGCTGTAGTTTTTTCTTTTACTATTGCGAGAACCTTTTTTGGACAGAAAGCCACGCAAATTCCACAGCCCTTACACCAATCTTTGTTAATGATAAGCTCCTTTTTTTCAGCCATTTTTAACTATCCTCCTAGTTTTTATTATATTATTTAAACTATGTACTTTTTAATGGACAACTTGTCCATACATAAAAATTAATCTTTCTACAATTTATTTGCTTTACACCATATATATTAACACATTATTTTATTTTTGCAAGAAATATTTCATAAAAATAACAAATTGCAAGAATTAATTCAAGACATTCACAAGGTGGCAAATCAAAACGATTTCATTAAATTAAAATAATTCAACTTTTAATTAATTTATATGCTATTTATAAAATTACAAAACTCCTAATTATGTGATTTTACTTCATTAATGAAATTAAAAATTGTATTATAATTAACAATCCAAAAAAAATTTACATGAATAAAAATATTTTAATCATGCAAATATAAAGCTTACTATTAAATATAAAACTTAAAAATTATTAAATAGTTTTAATTTTTTTCTATAATATATACTTCAGGAGGAGAATTTTCTTTATTTAATAGTTTTATTTGAATTACATTGTATTCTTTTTTACTTAATGAACTGATAAAATCAAGTATATACTTTGCTTCCTCGCCATTATCATGCAATATATATGCACAAATATAAATTCTTCCGCATTTTTTTAGTCTACTCATTATATTTTTTATTGCATTTATAGTTGTTATATAATTTGTTTTTATTGCTTTATTTGAATTAGGCAAATATCCTAAATTAAATAATGCCGCATCTATCTGATTATCTTTTATGTATTTAAGCACATTCTCATGTGAATCAACTATAAGCTCATAATTTGAATAAAGATTGCTATTTAGTAATTTTCTAGTATTGTTTATCGCATCCTCTTGAATATCAAAGGCATATATAAAACCATTATCTTTAAATAAACTGCATAAAAACAATGTATCTAAGCCATTTCCAGCGGTAGCGTCTACAAATATTATATTCTCTTTATCTTTATAGCTATTTTCAACTAAAAAATGAACAAAATCTGTAATTTGTCCGTATTTTATATCTTTCATTGCTTTTCCTCTATTATTAAAATTAAATTTTACATACTCAAATAAGTCTTTATTAAGTCAACAAGAATAAAGGTATAATACTGTCATTAATTATAGAGATTTTAAATATTCTATTTCTTTTTTATTTAAGTATTTCCATTCTCCCGGCTTAAGTTCTTCAAGTTCAATGTTGCCAAAGGACACTCTTTTAAGGCTTACAACCATTTTTCCAACCGCTTCGAGCATCTTTCTCACCTGTCTGTTTTTTCCTTCATATATGCTTATTTTAACAGTTGTCTTAACTCCATCAGATTCTACTATATCAGCTAAGGCAGGAGCAGTTGTATAATCCTCAATTTTAATACCGTGTCTTAACCATCCTATATCTGTAGCATTCATTCTTCCTTTAACTCTTGCTATATAGGTTTTATATACTTTGTACCTAGGGTGCATCAGTCTATTTGACAATTCACCGTCATTTGTTAATAATATCAGTCCACTTGTATCATAATCAAGTCTACCCACAGGATAAACACGCTCGGATATATTTACTAAATCAATAACGCATTTTCTGTCGAATTGATCCTTTACAGTAGTTACATAGCCTGTAGGCTTATTAAGCTTTATATAGATTTTTTCTTCAACGGGTTTAATCAATTTCCCATCAATGTAAACCTGATCTTTATCCGTATCTACTTTAAAGCCAAGCTGTGTCACAAGCCCACCATTGACCTCTACTTTGCCCTGTAAAATAAGCTCCTCAGCCTTACGCCTAGAACTAATCCCACAATTTGCTATATATTTTTGTAATCTTTCTTCTGACATATTCATTCCTCAATTTCTTTATAAAAATAAATTTTATTTAGATTATACTATAATTAGTTGAAAAATACAAATAACAATTTTAATAACACCTGTCAAATGATAATATACTTGTTGCTAATATGCGTAATTAGGATTTTCATATATCTAAGCTCACTTTAATGTTTTTGATTAAGATGTTCACTTTTTAATACTGTAAGTGTTGGGTTTGATAATGATATTAATTTTGCATCTGGTATATACTCATTTATTATGTTTTTGCTTAAATTTAAATAGCTATTACATTTATCTAAAATAGTTGCATCGCTTGTTACTACAAAATCAAATTTTTCTAATACTACATCTGCATTATTAACCAATATCACATTTGTTAAGATTTTATACTTATTTGTATGCTCCATGATTCGAATTTTAAGATTTCCAGAATTAGATACAGGTAAGTCTAAATAAATATTAACAGCTTTGATTTTCTTTGTCTCTAGAAATCTAAACAGATATTCTATAGCCATATCTGTTTTATCTATTAGTTTATAAGTTCCTCTAAGCCCAGCCAAATCTCTTACTAATCCATCATTGCCAACAATTAATGTTCCGCCTGACAAGGCAACTTCTAAATTTATAATTAAATTAAATCCATCTATATTTATTGTTTTATCTATTAGATTATTAATATTAAGCTCCTTTGTTTTCCTAAGCATTTCCTTATTAGTGCTGCAAGTGCTACGTTTCAAGGCATCCCTTTGTCTTATTGTAAATTGATATCGTCCTCCAACAAAATTCATTATAGCTTCCAAATTGTAATCTCTATCTAATAGCCATTTTATCTCCTCATGAGCTTTTTTTAGTTTTAGTAGTTCATGTTCAGAAAACCACCTTTTATCATTTAAATCAAAACCTCTTTTTGATGTTTTAGTCAAATTAAATTCACCTGCTTTACATAATGATATATTTTTTTTTAGTTTAAACATAAATCTAATAATTATAAATGATACAAACTTATGATATAAAAAAATTAAAAGTTAAAAATGTAAAAATATCTCTTGTATCAATTTGTTTAAAGAGTCTAAAACTATTATAGAAACAATTTAATAAATTTTTTTAAAATTGTTTAATTAATTAGTGATAAAAGGAGGTACAATAATGGCAAAAGCAGGTATGAGAAGACCAAGTCCTTATGATAAAAAAAATCATGGTACAGAGAACCGTAACAAAATGAATCGTCAAAAGAATGCACAAGAACCAGTTCCAGAAATTCAGGGACCAGCAAAAACAGGTAACATTAAGGCTGGTCCAATAAATGCTCCTAATTGGGCAAGAGAAGACTACAAAACTGGAGATAAATTCAAATAATTTCATATCTTAAAACGTAATAAAATTTAAGCACTCTACACGAGTGCTTTTAACATGTTTATAAACAAATTCTACTGATAATATTATTAATAATTAGAATTATATACTAACTTACCATTGTAGATTACATCATTGTTTAATATTACTTTATAAAATCCATACACTTTATTGTTTGCACCACTTTCTATATGCTCTGTGGTTTTTGTAATTTCTACTTTTATATTGCTTTTTTCTTCCTCTGTCAGCACATAGCTAAATCCTGTTTCAGCATAAATTGGAGTGTCTTTTTCATCTTTTAGCATTTCTTGATTTTCTTTTACTATATCGTAGTTTTTATAATTGTTAAATGCAAAATCAAAAGCTTTATAGCTGTCATTGAACCAATTTCCATCATTTAGAACTACAACTATGATTTCCATATTATCTTTTTCAGCAGAAGCCACCAGACATCTGCCTGCTGTTTTAGTGTAACCTATTTTCACTCCAGTCCCGTATTTGTACTGATATACTACTTTATTTTTATTTATAAAATAGAAATTGTTATCGCTGTTGTAATAATTTTTAGCAGCTGCAATTTCTTTAAACAACTTATTTTGCAAAGCATATTTTGTTATAAGTGCTAAATCATAAGCTGTTGTATAGTGGTTTTTATCATGCAATCCATGCGGATTTGTAAAGTTCGTATTGAATGCTCCCATCGCTTTTGCTTTGTTATTCATACTATCTATAAAATTCGATACATTTCTTCCTCCTGCAAAATATGCTGTAGCTAGTGCAGCATCATTTCCAGAACGAAGCATAAGTCCATACAGTAAATCCATCATTGTTGCATTTTGATTTGGGACAAGATAAATGCTTGAGCCTTCTATGCCTGTGTATTCTTTAGGGACAATAAGATTTTTATACATATCCCTATAGCTTTCAATCGCTGTTATAGCAGTCATAATTTTAGTGGTGCTTGCCATATAGCTTTTTTTATCGGCATTTTTTGATGCTAATATTCTTCCAGAGACTTTGTCTATAACAATATAAGTTTCAGCATATATTTTAGGAAATTCAAGAGCATAGACATTCTGAAAAGAAAAAACACACAATAATACTGTTGTGATAACAATTTTAATATTCATCAGTTTATTCTTATAAAATAATATGTTTTTTATTTCTTTTAATCTATTCAAATTTCTCAACTTTTTCATTTTTAACTTTCTTCTCCTTTAAGTCCTTTATGTATGAAACCACATTTGAAATTATTGATGACAAATCATTACCTAAATTTTGTGTGCCATTTAGATTAACTGACTGTATTTGGTTTTGATTTTCATATATCAAATACTGCGGACTTAGTGACAAATTTACATAGGCAGCTCCAGCGAATGGTTTAACATCGATGTTTCTAAACTTTTTATCTATGTCACTGCCTCCAATTATAAAGTTCATATTAAGCTTTGAAATAGCAAGAAAATTTACATTTTCATAGCTTATTTTACTGCTTATAAGTTTTTCATTTTCTGTCATATTATTGATGTTCTCTAATGTTGTTTTTATGATATTTTCTATATCTTTACTCATTCTCAGTACCTCTTTTTTTTATTGTATTTATTTGTTTAAATTATTACTCATTTAATATTGCTTTTTTCGTAATTATATTTACTACATTAAATTTCACAGCAATTGAAAGCCTATCCTCAAATAACTCTGAATAAATATCTATATTTTTTATGAAAAAAGCTTTGAAAATTGATTTGAATAAATCTAATTCTTTCTTATAGGACTTTCCCTCTCTTTTCTCTAAAAAATATCTTTTTATTAATTCAAAATAATTTAATCTAAATGCAAAATCCTTATGAAATTTTAAAATTTTAAATTTGATAAATATAGCTGCTTCAGCAATTGTTATATTTATTTTTATTTGTACTATAAAATTCAAATACAATATACTTATAAATAATATTATTGCTAAAATTATTAAAAATAATACATTCATTTTTATAATTTAAAAAGCAGCATAGCTTGTCTTTATTGGCTATACTGCTTTTTTATCCTCATCTTCTTCAATTTGTATTTTTGGTAGCTCATCTATGGTTTTTAATCCAAAATGCTTTAAAAATTCAGAGGTTGTTGCATAAATAGTTGGTTTGCCAGGTTTATCTAATTTTCCGACTTCTTTAATTAGATTTTTCTCTAGCAAGCTTTTTACTATATGCGAGCTTTTTACTCCTCTTATGATATCTATTTCAACTCTTGTAACAGGCTGTTTATATGCTATTATGGACAAGGTTTCCAATGACGCATTTGAAAGCGAACGATTAACGGTTACTTCTTGCATAAGTTTCTGTATAAAATCGAAATTTTCCTTTTTTGTAGTTAATTGGTAAGTATCTCCAAACTGTTGAAGAAATATACCCCTTTTTTCATCCGCTTTATATTCTTCTGCCATCTCAGTAATAAATTGAATAGCTTCAGTTTTTTTAATATTTAAAATATCTGATATCTCATTAAGACTTAAAGGCTCTCCCCATGCAAAAAGCAAGCTTTCTATTGTACTTTTAATTTTCTCTTTATTCATTGTTCTCCCCTTGACCATATAAAATTACTATGTCACTAAAATTTTTGTCTTGAACTATTTTTATATCCTTATCCTTTGATAATTCTAAAACAGCCAAAAATACTGATACAATATATTCTTTTTTATTAGTTTGACTAATATTCTCTTCAAATAAGGCAAATACAGAAACAGATTTATTCTTTTTAAGCTTTATCAATATATCATCAACACAGGTTTTAACACTATAGCTTTCACGATAAATTTTATTTTGCAAAACTACAGGTTCTTGCGATATTTTTATATTTCTCTCCTTAAGAAGCTTAGAAAACATATTGTATAAATCATAAGCATTTACAGTGTTTATAAATAATTGCTCACATTCGTTATCATCTGAAAATTCAATTTCCTCTTTGGGTTTTGAGTAAAAAAAGCTATTGCTTTGTTCAAATTCCTTAAGCTTTTCAGAAGCTATCTTGCATATTTTGTATTCAATTAATTGATTTACCAATTGAAGTCTTGGGTCCTCAGAGTCCTTTTCCTTTACTGGCAAAAGCATCTGAGATTTTATCTCAATCAGCGTTGCAGCCATCAATATAAACTCACTTGTTATATTCATGTTTAGATTTTTCATCTCATCAAGATACTCTAAATACTGCTGTGTAATTTCAGAAATCGGTATATCATATATATCAACCTCCCTTTGCTCTATCAAATAATACAATAGCTCAAAAGGACCTTGAAATGTAGTTAAATTAACTGAATACTCCATATGCAACTCAATTACCCTTTCACTTCATAATTTCCTTTAACATTTTAAAATAAAATGCAAAAAATGGTTGTTTATCTATCTTCTTTTCTGGATATAATTCTACTTCCTTAAGTACAGATCCATCCTTTGAAATAGTCAGTATACCTATAGGTGTATAATAATCCAGAGGTGCTTTTAAGTTTTTATTCACATTATATTGTAAACTATAATCTTCAATTTTGCAATTACTTGTTGTCAATAAACTAATATTTTCTCTGCTGACTACATTTATACTTTCTTCTTTAGCACATTCTACTGCAACCTTTGTTATAGGAGCATCTTTAGCATAAAAAATTAGATTTTTATAATTTGCAAAGCCATGATTTAAAAGCTTTGCTGCTTCTGCAAATCTCACTTTAGTTTCAGGGCATCCTAGAACTACTGCTATAAATGTAGTTCCTTTTCTCTGTGCCGCCGCAGACAGACAATACAATGCGTCTGTTGTATATCCTGTTTTAAGTCCCAACAAACCATCGTAATTATTTATCAATCTATTGGTATTTACCAAAACCTGCTCTATATCTTTGTTCTTACCAACCATGATACTATCCATCCAAGTAACCATATACTTATTAGCATAGTCATATTTTAGTAATTCTCTTGACATAAGTGCAATGTCCTTTGCAGTTGAAATATGATTTTCAGCAGGTAATCCAGTAACATTTACAAAATGTGTGCTTTCCATGCCAAGCTCTATAGCTTTTTCATTCATCTGCGCAACACAGGCTTCTTCAGAGCCATACAATAATTCTGACATAGCAACAGAAGCATCATTTGCTGAACGCATGCAAATAGCTTTAAGAAGACTATCAACTGTTTGTACTTCATTCTCTTCTAAGAAAACTTGACTTCCACCCATGCTCGCTGCATACTTGGTGATAGTAGTTTCATCTGTTAGTTTTATTTCTCCCGAATTTAGCTTTTCACTAAGCAAAATAAGCAGCATAATTTTAGTTATACTAGCAGGGGAAAGCTTTTGATTGCTATTTTTTTCATATAAAATCTCTCCGCTATCAGCACTCATCAAAATAGCAGATTTAGATGTCAATGTTAAATTATCAGCTTTAACATCTGCATAAACAGTGTTCATGCCAGCAAGCTTAGACACGTCATCAGAGCCAATAAAAACATTTTGATTAATAAAACTAAATAATAAAATAAATATTAAAAATATGGATATTTTTCTCATAAAAAGACCTCCTTTTTAAGTATAATATCCATATTTTATTTTAATATTCAAATGTTTTTGGTAAGTTTAAACTTAAAAATCTAATTAAAAATCAAACTAAAACTTAATTTTTATATGGAATAAAGCCATCTTTTGTAACAATTCCATATATGAGCTTAGCATCATAATTTTTTTCTTCGCTTATTTTAAAAGCATTTAGAATTTGAGCATTGATTTCTTCAATCTTGCTTTGATTATCTGTGTAAATAGTAGCTAAAACATCACCGTCTTTTACTTTATCATTAACCTTTTTATTAATCACAATACCTGCTGAATAGTCTATGTTATCCTCTTTTTTCTCTCTGCCAGCACCTGCTACAAGCGCAGCCTTTCCAATCATCTCAGCATTTATTGCATGAACATATCCAGTATTTAATGATAAAACATCAAACTTATATTTAGCCTGCTTAAACAAGCTATAATCATTCACTACCCTGTTGTCACCATTTTGTAATTCAACAAATTTTTCAAATCTATTCAATGCTCTTTTAGAATCAATTATCTCTTTTGCAATCTGCTCTCCATTTTCAAGTGAGCTTGCAATTCCTGTCATTTCAAGAAGATTAGCACATAAGAATATACATAAGTTTTCAAAATCATTTGGTCCGTTTCCCTTTAAGGTTTCTATGGCTTCAATTACTTCTATTGAGTTTCCAACAGCCTTGCCAAGAGGCTCGTCCATATTCGTTATGATTGCTCTTATATTTTTTCCAAATCTTTCTCCAATATTTACCATTGTTTCAGATAATTTTATAGCACTTTCTAAATCCTTCATAAATGCTCCGCTTCCAAGCTTAACATCCAAAACGATATTTTTAGCACCTGATGCAATTTTTTTAGACATTATGCTCGAAGCAATTAGTCCTATATTGTCAACAGTTGCTGTAACATCTCTAAGAGCATAAAGCTTTTTATCAGCAGGAACAAGATTTAGTGTCTGTCCGCAAATAATAAAATTATTTTCATTGATAATATCACTCGCTCGTTTATCAGAAATATTGATATTAAAGCCATCAATAGCCTCTAATTTATCTAAAGTTCCACCTGTATGCCCTAAACCTCTGCCAGACATTTTAGAGCCTTTTAAACCACAGGCAGCAAGCATCGGAAGAAGTGATAGTGAGGTTTTATCACCTACTCCTCCTGTACTGTGCTTATCTATTGTAATACCATCGATATTGCTCAAATCTATTGTATCTCCAGAATTTATCATAGCTTCTGTCAAATAAAATATTTCATCTAAATTTATATCATTTAAGCATATAGCCATTAAAAGTGCTGATACTTGATAATCAGGTATCTCATTTTTAACATAGCCTTCAATGAAAAAACAAATTTCTTCTTTAGTTAGTACTTTATTGTTCTTTTTATTATTAATAATATCATACATACGCATAGTACGTAACCTCCAACTAATTATTATTTAAAAATCTTATCCTTAACGCTATATCCATCCAAATCATTATCAATATTAAACATATCAAGAATTGTCTTTCCTATACAAGCATAGGTGTCGAGCGTTCCTAAATCATTGTTTTCTTTAATTTTGCTTCCATAGAATAAAACTGGAATATATTCTCTTGAATGATCTGTGCTTGGAGTTGTAGGATCACAGCCATGATCTGCTGTAATTATCAAGACATCATCATCCTTTAACAAGCTCTTAATCTCCTCTAAATAGCTGTCAAAATGCTTTAAGGCATTTCCGTATCCAACAGCATCATTTCTATGTCCATATAACATATCAAAATCAACTAAATTTGTAAATATTATACCAGAAGTATTTTCTTTTATTGCCGCAATTGTGGCTTCTATACCTTCTTGATTGTTTTTAGTATGCTCTGCTTTATTTATCCCCTTATTGGCAAATATATCTTCAATTTTGCCTATAGCATAGGTCATAAAACCTTTTTCAGACAAATAGTCAAGCATTGTATTTTTTATAGGCTCTAATGAAAAATCTCTCCTGTTTTCAGTTCTTTTATACTCTCCCGATGTTCCAACAAAAGGTCTTGCTATTACACGACCTACTGCATGTTCTCCTTGAAGCATATCTCTTGCGATTTGACAAGCTTTATATAGTTCATCAAGAGATACTACATCTTCATGTGCAGCTATTTGGAATACACTGTCTGCTGAAGTATAAACTATAAATGCTCCAGTATTTACATGCTCATCCCCAAGTCTTTGTATAATTTCAGTTCCTGAGGCAACACAATTTCCAATAACCTTTCTGCCGGTTCTTTTTTCAAATTCTTCTACAACTTCCTTTGGAAATCCATTTGAATATGTTGGAAATGCTTGAGGTAAAATGATACCGCTCATTTCCCAATGACCTGTTGTAGTATCCTTACCCATTGATTTTTCAGCAGCCCTTCCAAAGGACGCTAAAGCTTTTCCATTATTTGTATTTAAATCTTTAAGTCCTTCTATATTCAACAGTCCAAGTTGTTCTAATTTAGGTAAATTAAATCCCTTAATGCTTTTATAGATATTTCCTACTGTGTTACTTCCTTCATCATTAAACAAATGTGCATCAGGCAATTCCCCAATTCCAACACTGTCTAAAACTATTAATATTACTCTGTTTATCATTTTTATCCTCCTAGTTTTTTTAATTTTATAGTTAAACTTGTTTAGCTTTTTTATAGCAAAGGTTTAATTGTTTATTTAAGAAATCACTATGCCCTTGGGTGCAGGTTTTTAAATGTATCTAGTGATTTTTGCTGTGTAGCCTGCAAATAATTTTGCATTGCTGTTATATTCTTATGCCCCATCAATTCCTGCACTGAAGCTATATCTGCACCATTATTTAACAAATGCACTGCAAATGAGTTTCTTAAAACCTGTGGTGAAAGCTCATGATTTATTTCTAGCTTTCTTTCATAATATTTGAGTATCTTCCAAACTCCCTGTCTTGTCAATGCTTCTCCACTACTATTAATAAACAAATAGTTAAAATCCTCTTTACATTTATTTACCCTAAATTTGCTTATATAATCATTAATTGCATTTAAAGCAATTTTTCCTATCGGAACTGCTCTGCTTTTTGTTGTTAAAGATTTATCTTCACCATTTTTTCCTATTAGTATAATAGAAGCATTAAAAATTATATCATCAAGCTTAATATTTATCAATTCTGTAACTTTTATACCTGAAGAATATAATAATTCAAGCATGGCACTATCTCTGCTTCCCTTAAAAGTATTGGTATCCGGCAAATTCATAAGCTTTATTATCTCGGCTTCACTTAGTGTCATAGGTGCTTTTTTTATCTGCCTTGGACTATGAATATTTTGTATTGGATTTTCAATAATAATTCTTTCCTCTCTCAGAAAATCGTAAAAGTTTTTAAGTGAAGAAATATTCCTTGCAATAGTTGAGGAGCTTTTCCCCTTTTTCTGCAAGTCAACGAGATAAGTCAAAACTTGAGTCTTTTTAACCTCAAGGTAGAAGGCAGTATATTCTGTTTCTATGTATGACACAAAAGCTTTTATATCACTTATATATGAATTTATCGTATTTTCGCTCAGTTTTTTAGACCTTAGCTTATTTATATAATTATCAAATGTTTTTTCCAATTTATACTACATTCCTTTCTTTGAGCTAGCGTTTATCGCTATTCTATATGCTTGGCCAGTAAAAAACATCTCTGCGTTTAGTATTAATAAGCTTTCTTAATTTTTTAATGAAAGAATTATATATATCCAAAAACTATGAACTAAAGAGTATATTATAACTAAGGATATAGATAAAACTGAAAAGCTTATATGTTTTTTTACTATTATATCAATTTTTCTTAAATTAGTCTTTATTTTTTTTATATTTTTTGATAATAAAATAGAATTGTATGTAAAATAAACTAATATAGGGAAGTATATTAAATAATCTGTAAAATTTAAAACTAAATATAACATATCACCAGATACTATTTTTACAAGATAAATCATTGAAATTCCATATATTATTGAAATAAGCGAAAAACCCGCGTATATCATCAATCTAAGCCCAAATAATGACAAAGCCATTATTAAAATAAAATATATAATATTTTTTTTGAGACTTTCTAAAAATAAGCTTAAAAAACTATATTCCTTAAGACTTTCATAGTTTATTTTTGTAGAAATATTATTTTGCTCCATAAAATTAAAAATCAAAGCAGATATTATGAGTGACAAGATAAATAAAATAGCTAAAACCATCAAATTCTTATTCATAAAAAATCCTCCTGTACAGCACAACTTTGTATTAATATTTTATATTAATACTATTAATTATTTATGCTTGTACAGAAGGATTAATTACTATAAGTGAACTTATTCTATAAAAATTTACATATACTATAGAATTCTTACTGTTAGAATAAGTTAAAAATTGCTATTTGTGTCTTAGCATCGACAATTTTATTTTGCTTTATCATTTCCTTTGCTTCATCAATGCTTACCTTTATTATTTCAATAAACTCATCATCATCTAAATTAGTTTCTACCTGTTTTAATTCAGTTGCCTTAAATAAATGTATTTTTTCATTGCAAAATCCAGGACATGTATAAAATTCTGTTAATTTTTCAATTTTATTTGCGCAATACCCCGTTTCTTCAACAAGTTCTCTACTTGCACAATTTAGCGGCTCCTCGTTTAATTCAAGTTTGCCAGCTGGCACCTCATATAAAAAATCCTCAACAGCCTTACGATACTGCTTTACCAAGATAATTTTATTATCCTCATCTAATGCAATAATTGCTGCTGCTCCTTTATGCTCCACAATTTCCCTTTTAGTATATTTTTTATTTGGCAACTCAACTGTATCTATTCTTAAATTAATTATTTTGCCATCATATATTTTTTCACTACTAACAGTAATTTCCTCGTTCAATTTGTCCTCCTCATACACTAATCCATTTCATAAAATTCCTAACAATTATTGTCCAATGGAATTAGCACTTTCCATACACTATGATACTCTTTGCTCAAGTCTTAACTTATCAGCTATCATAGCAATGAACTCACTATTTGTTGGTTTACCTTTATTGTTATGTATAGTATATCCAAAAATACTGTTGATAGTCTCAATCCTGCCTCTGTTGCACGCAACCTCTATAGCATGCCTTATAGCTCTTTCTACTCTGCTTGGAGTCGTTGAGTATCTTGATGCAATACCTGGATATAACTCTTTTGTTATAGCTCCTAGAAGCTCTATATTATTTACTACTTCAATAATTGATGTTCTTAAATACTGGTAACCTTTAATATGTGCTGGAACCCCCACTTCCCTCAATATCTCAGTTATCTTTGATTCTAAGCTAAATTTCTTTTCTACAATATCGTTATAAAGCATTTCTTTGTTTCTTGAAAGCATCTTAGGTGTTTCAAATCCAGAAACCTGCAGCAATCTATCTGAGAATGAATCAAAGTTAAAAGGCTTAACTATATAATAATCAACACCCATACTGATTGCTCTTTGTGTGATTTTATCATGACCAACTGCAGATAAAATAATTACCTTTGGAAATTTTCTTAACTGAGTCTTGTGAAGTCTCTCAAGAACTCCTAATCCATCTAAATGAGGCATTATAATGTCTAGTATCAAAACGTCCGGCTCAAATTTTTCAACAGCCTGAACTGCTTTGATACCATCATCTGCTGTCGCAACTACATCAAATAGATTTTTTGTTGCTAAAAAGTCCTTTAATACTCCTCTAAATTCCTTATTGTCATCTGATATGACAACCTTTACCATCTCTTCCATGATTATAACCCCCCTGATTTTTTATGCTCGCTATAATTTTACAAGCAATATTATAAATAGCTATCACATTTTGTCTGTAATATATTATACGCCAAAATAAGATAATTCCCTTTAAATTTTATTCCTATAGGTCGGATTTTTTACGAGTATTTTCATCAAAAAGCCACTGTGCATAAATTCCATAACCTTTAGAAGGGTCATTCATAAATACATGAGTTACAGCTCCTATTAGCTTTCCATTTTGTATGATAGGGCAGCCACTCATTCCTTGAATTATTCCATTTGTCAATGATAATAATTCTTTGTCAACTATTCTGATTATAAAGCTTTTATCAGTAGCCTTGCTTTGATAATATGTCTTTATAATTTCTATATTGTACTCCTTAATTTCGTGGTCTAAGCAAGCCAATATCTTTGCAGGACCGATTTCGACATCATCCTTATTGCCAATTTCTATTAAGCTATTTGAAAAATATGTCATGCTCTTTTCGTCGATTTCTCCCACAACTCCAAAAGAAGTGTTTTTTCTTACAGTTCCAAGCCTATTCTCATCTTTTAAGATATAGCCTACAATCTCACCCGGTTCGCCTCTTTTACCAGATTTTATGTTTGTAATATTTGCCTTTGAAATTAATCCGTAATCAATATCTATAAGCTTTTTGGTGTCTGAGTCAGTTATTCCATGACCTACTGCTGAATATGCTCTAGTCTCTGGGTCAATATAGGTTATTGTTCCTATACCTGCTATATTATCTCTTGCCCAAAATCCAAAAATAATATCATTAGCCTCATACCTTTTTACCGGAGTCATCAAAAGCTGTATTTTATCACCATTTCTCTCAACTTCAATATTATATTCTTTTATTCCCTTAGATTTTACATAAGATATAAAATCTGTCGTTTTAGATACTGGGTTATTATCAACAGATATAATTTTATCGCCTATGTGCATCCCAGCATCTTTTGCTGGAGATATAGAAATTTTATTATTATTTACAACATCAGCAAGCCCAACTACTAGAATACCCTTTGTTTTTAGCTCAACTCCAATAGTTTGCCCTCCAGGTATTACATAACGTTTTTCAAAACTAACCTCTTCATCAGTGATAAAGGGATTAAAATATTTATAAGAAACTTTTAAATTATTATCAAAAAAATATACCGTTCCAATTATAACGCAAATTATGGTTATTAAAATTAAAATTTTTCCTTTAAAATGTTTCATCACACACTCCTTAAAAATTTTAATTTTAATTTAACCATTATAAATTTTATTATTCTATTGTCTAAAAGCTACAAAACTCTAATTTATTTGAGATTTTAAATAAAAATTTAAAATCTTTAGATTTAAAAATTTTTTATATCATAAAATTAACCATTTTTATTAGATTCAATTAGTTCCTTTGCGTTATTTAAGGATTTTTGCGTTATATTCATACCGCTTAAAAGTCTTGCAATTTCATTAATTTTTTCGTTATCATTTAATTTTTTTACAACACTTATCGTTTCATTTGACGAGCTGTTTTTCTCTATCATAAAATGATTATCAGATATTGAAGCAATTTGCGGAGAGTGAGTTACACATATAACCTGGCTATTTTTTGAAATAAATTTCATCTTATTTCCTGCCATTTGTGAAGTTTTCCCACTAATTCCAGTATCTATTTCATCAAAAACTAAACTGGTAATAAAGTCATTATCACAGCTTAATTTCTTTATAGCAAGCATTATTCTTGATGCTTCACCACCAGAAACTATTTTATGTATAGCATTTAAGTCAGCTCCGGCATTAGTTGACATTAAAAATTCAATGTCATCTAATCCATTTGGTGAAAAATCACTTTTAGCATCAAATTTAACTTTAAACTGAATATTTTTCATATTTAAATCTTCTAGTTCTACTGCCATATTTTTCTCAAGAAAATCTGCTGCATTTTTTCTTAAATTAGTCATTGTAAAAGCTGTTTTCGTTAAAGCAGTTTTTGTAGACTGCAATTCTTTATTTAATGAATTTAATTTACTTTCAGCATCAAGCAGTATATTGTATTCGTTTTGAACACTTTCCTTATATTCATTGATTTTACTTATATTATAACCATATTTTCTCTTTAAGCTATTTATAAGAGAAATTCTGTCCTCAATCTCTTCTAATCTTTGATTATCAAGTTCTAAATTGTCAGAATAATCAATTATATCAAAGCCTAAATCTTGCAGTTCGTCTATTATAAAATCAAATCTTTCAATATATTTATTTATATTATCATCATAATTTTTAATTTTATTTAATAAGCTATATGAGCTATTGATATTATTTATAGCAGAATTATCATTTTTTACAAGTTTCTTTTCAATTTCGAACAAAGAAGCTTGTATTTCTTTCATATTTGATAGTTTTTTAAGCTCCTTAATCAAATTATCTTCTTCATCCTCCTGCAAGGATGCTTCTTCTATCTCATTTATCTCGTAGCTATACTGCTCTAATTTTTTATCTTTATTATATAGCTTGTCCGTCAAATTGTCTATTTCTGACAGTTTTCTTCGATACGTACTATAAAGCAATTCATATTCAGATAAAACTGGAGTAATTTCTTTATTAATTAAGTTGTCCAATAAAATAATATGATTTTCTTTCTTATAAATATATTGCTGTTCAAATTGTCCATATATATCTAAAAGAAAAATTCCTAGCTCTTTCAATATATTTATAGATACTACATTGTTATTTATTTTGTTTATACTTTTTCCAGTATCTAAAAGTTCTCTTGAAATTATAAGAAAATCATCATCTTCAATAAATATGTTATTTTCATTTAAAAATTTACTTGCCTTTATATTTTTATAAATATCAAATGCAGCACTTAAAAAAGCGCTTTTGCAATCTTTTCTTATCAGTTCCTTGCTTGCTCTTGAGCCAATGATTAAAAACAAAGCTTCAATCAAAATAGATTTTCCCGCTCCAGTTTCTCCTGTGATAATATTGAAGCCTTTAGTAAAATCAATCGATACATCCTTAAAAACAGCTAAATTTTTTATACTTAAATTCAATAACATAAAATATTCTCCCAAATAGCTTATCTTATAACTTTTCTGAATTCTTCCATTATATCTTCTACAGCTTCTAAACTTTTTATAGCAACAAATACACTGTCATTACCAGCTAAAGTGCCAGCTACATTTTCTAATCCCATATAATCGATAGCTGAAGCACATATTTGCGCTGCTCCAGGTATTGTTTTAACTATGATTATGTTCATAGCATCATCAATTGAAACAACTGAATTTTCAAACATTTTGTTTAATCTTTCAGCTATGCCTTCTTGACTTTGCGCAATTGTTGCATATTTTTGCTTGCCGCTTTTTGACACAGTTTTGATGAGTCTAAGTTCTTTAATATCTCTTGAAATTGTAGCTTGAGTAACATCAATATTTATAGCCTTTAGACCATCTGCTAATTCCTCTTGTGTTTCAATCTCCGATGATGTTATCATCTCTAAAATTTTTAATTGTCTTGTGTATTTTTTCATTTTTTTCTTATTTTCCTTTCTCCTATAACAATAAAATAATGTTATTTTGTATTATAATATATTTTTTAGCTCTGCTGAGCTACTAAAGTATTTTTTCAAAATGACTTAAAAGTCTCTCCAAAAACTTATAGACTTTTAAAAGATTCATTTGTTATTTTTTTAATTATCTCATGTAGATTATTTTCAAAAGTAGTATTTATCTTGTCGCATCTTACATGGACAAGATATTCTATGTTTCCATCTCCACCAGTAATCGGAGAGTAAATAATATTATTTATAAATAATTTATTATCAAAAAAATATCTATATACTTTTTCAAGTATACTAATGTGCATTTTTTTATCTTTTACAATTCCATTCTTACCTACATTACCTTTACCAGCCTCGAATTGTGGTTTAACTAAGGCTACAATATCTGTGTTTTCATTACAAATTTCGACAATCTTAGGTATTATTAGCTCTAAAGATATAAAGGAAACATCAACACAGACAAAATCAATTTTTTCTTTAAATATCCCCACATCAATATATCTAAAGTTTGTCCTCTCCATTGATATAACTCTTTTATCATTTAACAAAGTATCTGCTAATTGATCTCGCCCTGAGTCTATTGCATACACTAAGGCACAGCCATTTTTAAGCATAAAATCAGTAAAGCCCCCTGTAGAAGCACCTACATCAACGCAAACTTTATCTTTTAAGTCTATATTAAATTCTTCTACTGCTTTTTTTAGCTTAAATGCTGCACGGCTTACAAATTCAACTTCTGGTAAATCAATCTTTATTTCACATTGCTCATCAAATACTGCACTTGGCTTATTTACTAATATACCATTTACATGGACTGTATTTGAAATTATCATTTGCTTAGCTTTTTCTCTGCTCTTAGCTAGTCCTAAATTAAACATCAAAACATCTAATCTGTCCATTTGCTATTTATTCCTTGCCATCTATTATTTTTATTCTATTCTGTGTTTCCTCAAGCTTTTTAATGCAATAATTATATGCAAGTATACCTTTTTCATAATTTTCGATTAAATCATCTAAATTCATATGCTTTCCATTGTCAAATTCATCAACCGCAACCTTTAAAACTTCCATAGCTTCTTCAAAGCTTTCAAAATTCATATTATGCTCCTTGTATATCGTCTTGCTTGGCAAGACACAATGTCCATAGAGCGAACTCAGCTCGCTTTTTTATAAGACATTAGTTATTTCTGCTTCTATACTAAATTTATCAAACATTATTTTAATTTTTTCACCTGTATTTACATTATCCACACTTTTTATAAGATTATTATCCTTATCAAAAATCAAGGAATATCCATTTTTAAGCTGTTTCCTATAATCATGACCTAAAATTCTCTCATACATTAAATTTAAGCTGTTTTGCTTTTTACTTAACTCATTATTCATATTATTTGACAGCTTTGCTTTTTGCATATCGCATTGATTTTTCAACATTACAATAATATTTTGTGGATTATGCGTTTTTAAAATATATTGATAAGTATTTAAGCTTGCTTCAATATATTTAAGCTCGTTTTTTGTTTTAACAACTAGGTCTTTAAAATATGCTTCTAATTGCAGATTTATATTCTTATATCCTCGTATTATGTATTCAGCAGCTGCTGTAGGAGTATGACAATGCACGTCAGCTGTGTAGTCTGACAATGTTATATCCGTATCATGTCCTATACCAGTTACTACCGGAATTTTAGACATAAAAATACCCTCTGCTACTTCAAGCTCATTAAACACCTTTAAATCCTCTGAGCTTCCTCCGCCTCTGGCTATGAGAATAATATCAACAATTTCCTCATCATTAAAGTGCTTTATTGCACGAATAATGCTATCCTTAGCATTTTCACCTTGAACAAGACAATCGTAAATAGATATGTCAAGACCTGCATTTACCATATTAAAGCTTCTTATAATATCTTGAACAGCCGCTCCATTTTTAGAGGTTACAACACCTATTTTAGATGGAAGCAAAGGAATTTCCTTATTTTTATCAAACAAGCCTCTTTCCTTTAGCTTAGCCTTTAAAAGCTCAAGTTCCTTAAAGATATTGCCAAGCCCTGTTTTTTCAATATTATTTACAACAATTTGATAAGTACCTCTAGCCTCATATACTTCAAGCTTTCCATTAACAATGACTTTATCACCATCAGATACATTTTCATCCGGATAATAACATACACAGCTTATAGCAGAGCTTTCATCTTTTAGCGTAAAAAAAGTATAGCCTGTTTTACTAATCTTAATATTAGAAACTTCCCCTTCAACATAAAGATTATAGAATATGCTATTGCTTTTTAACAAGTTCTTCACATATTGATTTAGCATGGATACTTTAATTGGCTTTAATTTCATTTTATACAAATTCCTTTATTTAAAATGTTTACATATCGTGCATACAAACGCATTTTAAACTTACAAGCTTCTGCATACAGAACCTAGTATCCCGTTTATGAATTTATATGATTCATCAGCAGAATATTTTTTGCTTATTTTTACAGCCTCATTGATTGATGTAGCATTTGGAATAAGCTCATTATATAGTATTTCTGCCAATGCAACTCGAAGTATCGACAAGTCAATCTTAGCAATTCTGTTAATTTTCCATGTTTTTGAATTATCCTCGATTTTCTTGTCAATAGTTTCCAAGTTATTTATAATATCAAGCACTGTTTTATCAAGGTAATTAATGTCAATAGCTTCAATATTAAACGTTAAATCATCTGAATCCTCATTTGCAAAATGATCCAGATATTCTTGAACAAATTTAATATCATATACATTTCCTATATCCATAGAATATAGTATTTTTATTGCTTCTTCTCTAGTAATTTTTCTATTCATTTATTGATTCTCTTCGTCTTTTTTTTCTATTTTTTCGGTTACAATATTTTGAACATGAATATTTACAACAGAAACAGTTAAATCTGTCATAGTCTCAACTTCTTTTTTAACAGTTCTTTGTATCTCAGCTGCAACATCATTAATCTTGCATCCATAAACCACATTTATAAAGATATCCAATGTCACTACATTTTCTTCTATAACAACCTTAACACCCTTTGAATAATTGTTTTTTGATGAAAATAAATTTGAAAAGCCTTCAACTAAACCAGTGTGCATGCTATGTACACCCTTAACACCTGTAGTTGCTATACCAGCTATTATAGTTACTACTTCATCAGAAATCTTTACTTGACCATCTTCAAAAACTTGATTTTTTTCTGTCATATTAAAACCATCCTTTCTTTAATAAAAAGTGAACTTCGTTCACAGAGCGAACTCTATTCGCTCTATAGAAGAATCATTCCGATTCTTCAGTCATTAAATTGGAAGAAAAATTTCCAATTTAATAAAAAGCATACAAACTAATAACAAATAGTAAAACTAAGTGTTATTAGTTTACTTGCGTCTTGTCGCACAAGACATTATAATTATAACAGAGAACTTAAAATTTTACAATTCTTTATTATTAAATTTTACAATTTTTATTTGCTGAGGATCAAATTTTGTTTCAGACATTACAACATCAAGTATTTTAAGTGCATCTGCTTTTTCAATATCTCTATCAGCTACGATTTTTATACTATTTGTGCTAACTATACACACAAAATTATTATAACCCTTAGATTTAAGCATCAATTCTACACTGCTTTCCATTTGAATTTGCTGGTTTTTAGCCACGAGCAAATCTTCAAATTTATCCTTTGCGTCCTGTGATATTGTCGGACTTGAAATAGTTCTTTCTATCTGATCAACGATTTCTAAATTGCTTTTTGCCTTGCTTATTTTGAAATTCTCAAAGCTTACATCTAGATTATCATTATTTGAAGATACATTAAGTATACCTGTATCACCTGTATTATCAGAATTACCATTGTTTAAAATATCACCTAAATCAGTTTTATCTGTTACGTCACTCGTTAATTTTGCAAATTCCTCTTGTCTTTTTTGCAATGTAGCTTCATCAAAAATCTGTCCTTCCTTATCAGCATTTTTTGACATAATTAAATTTATGTAACCTATAATCAATATTAATGCTAATGATGTTAAAAATATGAACGTCTCCTTTTTAAATGTCATTTCAATTTCCCCCTTTTTATTGATTCTTACTAACAATTATTTCGATATTGTTTAATTCTATATCCAGTAAAACTTTTACTGAATTAATTAAAATTTTATAAATATTTTGATTACCTGAATAGTTTACAACAATTAAAACTCCAGATATATCAGGATATTCATAATATTTTTCAAGAACACTTTTACTATCCTTTGCTTCAACATTCTTTTGTATATTATCTCTTTTTTGCTCCCTTCTTATACCGTCACTTCCTGTTTCAATATTTGATTCTGTATTTGTATTCTCATTAAAAATTGGTTCTAATTTTGGAGAATATTTAGTGTATACCATGGTTTTAACCTTCTCTATACCCTCTATCTCCGAAATTATACTTTCTAATTTTTTTTCTAATGAGGATACATATTCATCATAATTGTATCCGCTCGCCTTGTCGCCTCCCACCTCTGATAACTTAGATATTTCAGGTGTATCATTTGATAAAATATCTGTCTTTAACATGAGTGCTACCACTATAAGCAAGATAAAGAAACAAAAAGTGTAAAGTAATTTTTTATTTGTTTTTAATATGTTTAAAAAATCCTCAGCTTTTTTAAACATGTTATCCCTCCTTTTTTATTCTCATGATACAAATTTTATAGAAATAACTCATGAGTTTATTGTCTAGTTGTTCACTTAAAATGTAATTTCAACATTTTCGCTATCTACTTTAAAAATATTTGAAATATTACTCTTTAAACTATCTTGCTCCTTCATATCTAGAGTCTTATTTATGTAAACCTTTACTGTCAATTTCATTTCGTCAGCAAAGATTAAGCTTATATCTTTTATAACCTCCTCTCCCTCATATAAATCTTTGTTAATTAATGATATAAAGCTCTTTTCAGACTCTGAAAGTCTGATTTCTCTCTCATAGTTTTTATTGCTCAGCTGATTTTCCATACTATCAAAGTTAAAATCAAAGAAATCATCTAAGGAAATAGCAGCCTTTAATACTAGACTATTGAAAATATAAATAAATAAAAATAATTTTATTACTATTCTACAGTATTTGCCTGTTTTCCCCTCAGGAAATATTATCATCACTAGATTTATAAATAGTATAAATATCAGTATATTAAGAATGATTTCTCTCATTTTTATCTTAACCTCCCACCTAATTATCCGAATATATTGTTTAAATAACTAAGCATTATTGAATAATACGAAGTTAAAATAATTACCGGAGTTAATAAGCAAATAAGATATATATACATAATATCTGAAAGCTCTTTCAGCAAGTTTGATATACTCTCATTAAAGGTTTCAGCAAAGGCGGCGGTTATTTTGTATAAAATAAATATTATAAAAATTTTTATTATAGTTCCCCCAAATATCGAGAAAATGAATAAGATTATAACAAATCCAGCGATATCCTTAATAAAGAGGATACTTTTAGCAAATAGTCCAAAGAAATTATTTATCGCATTGCCAACCATAGGTATTGACGACGGTGATACAGCTTTAACTGCATTGATAAATAAATTATCTGTTTTATAATATATATATCCTTGTACAGAAAAATTTATGACAACAACAATTATATATAAGGATAAAATTATTAAGGAAGCTTTTTTTAAGAACTCGTACAAAAGCTTTGCATTAACTAATTTACTGATATTATTTATGAGAATTATTGCAATCAAAACTATTGTCATGATTTCCACAAAATTATATATAAAGTTAGCTGTCATACCCACAACGTGCTGAGAATACCTTTGAAAAAATTCCAAAAGCCCGATTTTACCAAAGCTAACCATAAACGCAAGAAAAAGGCTGTTTATATTTTGAGTAATTTCATTAAATTTAATAAATTCATTTTTCAAGCTGCTCTTGACAAAACTTATATCCTTTGTAGCCATTATGAATACAATAAGTATTGATATAAACACAACTATGTCAGAAACATTATTGCTGCTGATTTCTTCGGAAAAATATTTTACGATAGTTAAAATAATACAAACTATTAAAATATTGATAGAGCTAAGGATTGTTTGTTTTAAAAAGTCTTTTTCGTTTTTAAACTGGTATGATAGAAAATCTAGTAGATTAAAACTTATCTTTCCTTTTAACGCGTCATTTATCAGCTGCTTTATTGTAATGTTTTTACTTTCAAAATAATCGCTTGTACCCCTTAAATAGTTGTCAAATTCATTAGTATTCACTGAATCAAGAGCTTTTTGCATATAATCATCAGCTGCAAATATAAAATTGAAATTAGAAAATATTATTAAATATATAATTATAAAAATTATGTATTTTTTTATCATAATAAGTATATCCTTTCTATTTATCTGTTTACCAATAAATACACCTCATCAATAAATTTTAGTATCACGTTGAACGAATATACTAAAATTATAAGCTTACCTGACATTTCAATCTTTTTTCCTATAGATTCATAATCTAAGTCCTTACATATCAATGACACAAAGTCACAAATGTAAGCAATACCAACTATTTTTAAAAGCAAGCTGAAATTATCTATTTTAATATTATAGTTTTTAAAAACATTGAACATATTGCTTATATGTCCTTTTAGCTCACTAAAAATCAGCAAAACAGCAACTATCCCAAAGATTAGTATAAAATATAGCTTATATTCTTCATTTACCTTTGATATTAGCATGCTTAACAGAATAGCTATAACAGCAATAAATATAATTTTTATCAATAACATTTTTTTATTTCCTTTCAATTCATAGCAATTTGTTAAGGACAATATTATAGTATAATTAATATAGATTCAGATAAAATCTGATATCAATAAATATTAAACATAGTCTTAACCTCGTTAAAAAGCTGGTTTAGCATGCTTAATATGATTGCCATAACCACTATTACCCCTGCTATTGTGACAAACATCGCTTGCTCCTCTCTCTTAGTCTGCGAAAGTATTTGAGTAAAAATCGCTATTATAAGTCCTATTGCTCCAACCTTAAAAATAATATTTATATCCATACAACCTCCGTATTCACATACTCATGAATTTTTTTCGTAAATCCAGATTTTTCAATCCTTGTATATTAGTACTTGTTTTAAACATTTTTTGGTTTATATTAAAACTATTGCAATAAGACTACCTATTAGAAAAGATAGCTTATTAAACAATTTTTTTCTTTCCTTATACTCATGCTCATACTCATTTATGTATTTATCAACATCATTTTTTAAAAATGAAAGCTTATTATCCAACACATCAGACATTGAGCTACCATAAAATTCCATTATCTTGCTTATTTTCGAATTAAATTCAGGTGCCGAGCCTATTTGATCATTTACATATGTATCAAAGCTCTCGTTCTTTGCTAATCCATTCTTTAGATCTATAAATAATTTATTAAAAACAGATTTTACATTTTCATACTTAAATGTATAGCTTGACAATATCTCCTCAAAAGACATTTTCATTAAGCAGGAGTAAATTCTTAAAAACTCTATAAAGTCAGAGGATTCCTTCATCATGCTTAGCTTTTTATCTTCGACTTGAAAAAATAACATAAACATAATTTTAGTTGTGATTATAATAAAGCAAAATATTATTATTTTAATTATCATATATGGACCTTCCCGCTATATTATCATACACCTGTTTTATGGAGACAGGTGTTTTATCATTAAGAACAATAATTCTTTCAATAAAGCCACTGATTAATATATTTTTAATATAAATATTTTTAAACAAGTCCTCGACACAGCTTGCATGAGCGGTGCTTATAATGCTTACTCCACTTTTAAGAGCATATTGAATGATGTCAAAATCCTCTGCAGAACCAAGCTCATCTGATATTATTATTCTTGGAGCAAGTGAACGAATACTAATGCTGAAGCCTTCCTTTTTCATGCAATAAGATAGTATATCCGTTCTTGAGCCAAGGTAAAATTGCGGAACTCCATTATGTATGGCTGCTATCTCGCCTCTTTCATCTATTACGCTTATATCGCATGCGTTGAACTGAGGATTATTAAAACCATCACTTAGATTTCTGGCCAAATCTCTTATACAGGTAGTTTTTCCGGATAATGGTATACCTGCAATCAGAGTATTATAAATGCTATTGCTGTTCTTAACAATATATTTTAAAATTTTATTGGAACAATTTATAAAATCCCTTGCAATTCTAATATTTAAAGAGGTTATATTCTTAAAGCCTTTAAATTCATTTTTTTCGTATAAGCAGTCACCACTCAAACCTACTCTATGTCCACCTTCTATGGTCAAAAAAGCTTTTTCAATTTCCTTTTCATAAGCATGTATGGAGTTTGAAGTTAAAGCAGCAATAGTTGAAGCAATATCACTTTTATTTATTTTGTAAAAATCATCTGTATATGATTTAGATATTTTTCCATAGCTTATAAAATAGTCTCCTGTAGAGCTTTTTAAAAAGATAGGGCAGTTAATTCTTAATCTAAGTTCATAAACAGTGTTTAATATATTTTCGTTTTGACTTTGTAAAATATCTCTTATATTTGTATTTACATATTTTGATATCTGGGATATCATATTTATTCGCCTCCTTTGTAAAATTTCTTTCATACAATATAATATTTCAAGATAGCTTGTATATGACAAAAATTTAGTACAAAGTGTAAATAAAAAAAGCTCAAGAATATATCTCAAGCTTTTTTATTTATCTATTCAATAATAAATTCAAACATTCCTGCCGCTCCAGCAGCAATTTCGTATTTATCAAAAACAACAACTATTTTATTATCGGCATTTATATAGAAATTTCTGTTAGTTGTTATTAGATCACTTATATTAACATCATCAAATAGGAAGAACTTTCTTTCATCATCCAAATTTTCAATTTGCCTTTTAACTTGTTGAAAAACTATTTCTTTAAAATTCGGTCCTAGTAAGTCTTTAAGTGTTATCTCTCTTCCATTAATAAGATCAATATTATAGTAATAGTTCTCCTGATATGCACTTGCTTGCGTTTCAAATCTAGTTATTATAAACGATACATGATTTTCATCAGAACTTTTAATTTCATAATTGATAGTTACTTCAATTGGTCTAAATTCCTCTGGCTTACCTCCTGTATCTACAAAAGCATCATAAAATTCTTGCGCCTTAAGCTCAACCTCATCTATAGCATCCTGCATTGTTTTTCTAATCTTATAATTAATTCTATTCTCCAAATCAGTATTTCCTGTGATACTTATATTTGGAATTTTTACATTCATAACTTTTTTACTGTCTTTAGTATCATACTCGTTAAATGTAAATACTCTACATATTTCATTTAAAATTGGTATATCTCGCATAGACTCTGCAAATGCAGAATTTGTATTAATCAACAATATAAAAATTGCAAAGCTTGCCGCTATAGAAATTAAGCTTTTTTTATATGGGAGTGCTTTTCTGCTATGAGTTCCTCTATAAATTGCTTGATTTATTTTGATATCTAAATCTTCAGGTATAGGTGTTCTTTCATGGATATTTTTTAATAATTTCTTCATATTAACCTCCATCTCTTTGCCTTAAAATATATCAAATTCTTGTATATCTTCATTTTTTAATTCACTTTTCAATATGTCCAATGCTCTGTATAATCTTGATTTAACAGTATTTATATTAATTTTAAGAACATCAGCAATATCCGAAATTGTCATATCTTCGTAAAACCTTAAAAGTATAATAGTTTTATACTTAGTATCTAATTTATCAATAGCTTTAAAAATAATGCTAGCAAGCTCTTTCTTACCTATATCAGTATCATTATAAGGAACATCATAACATTGCTCTACAAAAACTATTTTTTTATTCTTTCTAATATTAGTAATACATTCATTTATAAGTATTCGATAAAACCATGCTTTTAAGTATTCCTTTTGCCTTAAAGTATGAATTTTTTCAAGGGCTTTTACTATAGTTTCTTGAACAACTTCAACTGATGCGTCAGCATTTTTCATATACCTATATGCGAAACGATAAAATCGTTCTTGATTTTCCTTAATAAATGGTATTATATCATCATATTTTGGATTTAAGCTTTGAGTCATTTAATTAGCTCCTAAACACTATTGATTTGGATAATTATCTAAGTTATTTTATCTCAATCGTTTTTTTCAACTTTATCTTGTACAGTATGTGTTTTCAAATACTCATACCATTTTTTACTATATTCCTTTTTTAAGTGTACGCCGTCTGTTGAAGCTCCTGCTGGCAAATTACCTTCTTCATCCTTTAAGCATTCTTCAACATTAACATAATATACTTGCTTTTCTTTAGTCATTTTTAAAATCAACTTATTAAAATTATTTATATTTTTGTTATTATAAATTTTATCTGAGGATGATTTTTCATAACTAACTGGGATAATCGACTGAATATATATTTGAGCTTCACTATTTAAATTCTTAACATAATCTATCAACTCAGCATATTTTTTGATAAAAATTTCTTCATATGCCCAACCTAACTCATTAACACCTAACATAATATAGACTTTTTTAAATTTTAAATTTGACAATGCTTTCGTAACAGTTAATTTTTCACCATTCATATTTATAGCTGGTCTTGTAAATGCTGTATCAACCATTAATCCTTTAACAGTTAATGACTTTGCATTTGACAAGCTATTAGATATAATAAATCCTTCTGTTCTTGAATCACCTATGAAAACCGCATCATTGAAGAAATCGTCTAAAACAATTTCGCTCTCTTGAACTATAGGATTATATTCAACTGACTCTTTATCATCGTTCTTTTCTATAATTTTAATATCAGTGTTATTGTTCTCTATAGTTTCATTATCTGAAACATCAATATTGCCTGGTTTTTCTGAATTTACACTGACTTCATCTTTATCTGATTTTTCATTAATATACTTTACAATAACAACTGAAAATATAAATAAAATTACTATTGAAATAATAATTTTTATAGCTTTTCTTGGTTTTTTATATTTTTTATTAGTTTCAAGCTCTAAAAATTTTGTGTTTAATTTTGTACTCATAATCTGTCTCCTCATATTTATAAGCAAATTATCGCTTATTTTTTGCTAGCACTTATTAGACAAATTAATATGATAAAAAGTTTTAAAAAAATAAAAATTTTGCTATAAAAGCAAAATTTTTATTTTTTATATTATATATTCATTTTTATTTCAAAAAATAGAGTAAGTTCATAAGCCGGGTTCTGTATTAAACAATCATCTATCTACGCTTATTGTCACCAATAAGCTTTAGCGACCTACCTACTGGATTGTGACGGGCAGCCACTCCAAAATCCTCTCTTGGTCTTGCTCCGGATGGGGTTTACACAGCCAATTAGTCGCCTAATTGCTGGTGAGCTCTTACCTCACCTTTTCATCCTTACCTTTTCAGGCGGTTTATTTCTGTTGCACTTTCCTTAAGGTCACCCTCACTAGCCGTTAGCTAGCACCCTCGCCCTATGGAGCCCAGACTTTCCTCACGTCAATTTCTTGACCTGCGATTGTATGATTTACTCTAATATGTATTTTACAATAAAAATTTGTACTTGTCAAATTTATTTTATTAGATTTTTAATCAAATATTAACATCATATTCTAATATTAACTTATTTAATTTTAAATTTTTATTTTTCAACTCATCTATTTTTAATGAATTATCTTGTTTTGTTGAATTATTTAAGTTTATTAAAATTTTATTATTTACTTCTATAGTTTTTTTAATAAATTCTAAAAGCAAATTGTCCTTTTTATCAAACAAATATTTACTTATTTCATAATATATATCATCTTCACAGATTGAAGTCTTATTAACTGCCTTTATTATAAAATAATAATGGTGTAATTCCTTTACTATTATTTCTTCTGATATTGTATATCCGTTATCATATAAGTATTTTCTTAGAACATCTACATTTGTCATCGCTTGTAATACAAATGAATTTATGCTTTTTGATATATTTTTTGATTCTTCTAATATTTTTGCTATAAGCTCCCCGCCCATACCTGCAATTACTGCACAATCTACCTCATTTTCATTTATCACAGTTAAACCTGAGCCTAGTCTAAAATCCACTAGATTACTAAATCCTATTTTTGTTAAATGATTTACAGCACTTTTTAAAGGTCCTTTGTTAATATCTGTTGCTATCACTTTCCTGCATAAATTATCTTTAAGTGCCATTTCTGCAATATATCCATGGTCAGTACCTATATCAGCCAAGGTCTCGCATTTATCTATAAGTGAAGCTATTGCCTCTAATCTGTTCATATATACTCCATTCTGTATAAAAAGTGAACTTTCCTATTTGATAAAAATAGGCGAACGTAGTTCGCCTTTATTTTATAACTCTAAATAATCTTTTAACTTTTTACTTCTGCTTGGGTGTCTTAGCTTTCTTAGAGCTTTTGCCTCTATCTGTCTAATTCTTTCACGAGTTACATCAAACTCTTTTCCAACTTCTTCCAAAGTTCTTGCTCTGCCATCATCTAGTCCAAATCTAAGTCTCAGAACTTTTTGCTCTCTGTCAGTAAGCGTATGAAGAACTACTGATAGCTGGTCCTTCAAAAGCGCAAATGTTGCTGCATCCTGTGGTGCTTGCACTATCTCGTCTTGTATGAAATCACCTAAATGACTGTCCTCTTCTTCTCCTATAGGAGTTTCTAAAGAAACAGGCTCTTGAGCAATTTTAAGTATATCTCTAATTTTTTCAGGCTCCATTTCCATCTCTACTGCTATTTCATCTGGAGTTGCATCTCTTCCTAGCTCTTGCAAAAGCTGTCTTTTAACTCTTATTAATTTATTTATAGTCTCTACCATATGAACTGGAATTCTTATAGTTCTCGCTTGGTCTGCTATAGCTCTTGTTATAGCCTGTCTAATCCACCATGTAGCATAGGTACTAAACTTATATCCCTTAATATAGTCGAATTTTTCAACTGCTTTAATCAAACCTAAATTACCCTCTTGGATAAGGTCTAAGAATTGCATTCCTCTTCCAACATATCTTTTTGCGATACTAACTACAAGTCTAAGGTTTGCTTCTGCCAATCTTTTTTTAGCTTCCTCGTCCCCAGTCTCCATTCTTTTTGCAAGTTTAATCTCTTCTGTACTTGACAATAGAGGAACTTTACCAATTTCCTTCAAATACATTCTTACAGGATCGTCAATATTGATACCCTTTAGGATATCATCATCACTTTGAGCAATCAAAAAATCAGGGTCGTCTTTTAAATCAATGTCTACATCCAATTCGTCTTCAAATTTTTCAAGCATATCATCTTGAAGACCTAGAATTTCAATATCATTTTCTTCTATTACCTTGTAAAAATCATCAATAAACTCAGGGTTGATTTCCATCTTCTCAAAGGACTTCACTATTTCCTTATAGGAAATAAAACCATTCTTTTTTCCTTTCTCAATCAAACTGGTTTTGACGGTTTCAATTTTTGCTGCATTTTCTAATTGCTTTTTTTCATCCATACTCATTGATGACTCGTTAATTACATCATTCTCTTTCACAGGTTAATTAACCTCCTCTTTTAATGACTTTATCTTTTTAGCTAATCTTATACTTTCGTTCATAATTTCCCTTTGCATTTCTTCGTCATTAATTTTAGACATCTCTTTATTCTTAGCTGTTCTAAGCTGTTCTAAATACTTAATTTTAAAAAGCTTAAAGCAGTCATGAAACACTATTTTTATACTATTTTCATCTAAGTCCATATCCGTAAATATATTATCCATTATAAATTCAATTTTTTCAGGTCTAAGTTCATTGTGTTCCTGGATAAGTCTGTACAGATCTTCTTTTGTTAATTGTCCACTATTAAGTACCAATTGATAAAGAATTTCAAAGAATTCTATATAAATATATTCCCTAAAATCCTCATCACAAACAATCTGATTTAATAAAAGTGCCAGTTTATTCTCTTTTAAGATAAGCTTTAGCAACTCCTCCTCGTGCGAAACACGTATTTTGGGCTTCTCAATATTAAAGGTTCTAATAGGTTTTTTACTTATTTCCGAAGTATTTGTACTTTTTTTCTCATATTTTCTTCTAAATTCATTTATCAATGATTCTTTAGACACTCCAACTTTAAAAGACAATTTTTCGATTATAAGCTCTTTTTCTATATCACTTTTAATATTTGATAAGTTATCAAAAAATTTATTAATATAACTCACCTTATTTGATAAATCAAATTCCTCCTTATAATAAAACTCAAGAAAGCCGTAGTAATCAAGTGCCTCCTCAGAGAGCATTTCAAATTTCATCTTTCCAAATTTATTTAAAAATTCATCTGGATCTTTTGCATCCTTTATAATTATAACCTTGGCATCCAAATTGTTGCTTTTAAACATATTCAAGGCTCTAAGTGATGCCTTTAAGCCTGCCTGATCAGAGTCAAAGCAAATATAAAATTTATTTGAATATCTTTTTAATAGCTTTATTTGATTATCTGTTAAGGAAGTTCCAAGTGCTGCAACTGCTGTATCAAAGCTATGTGAGTGCATCTTAATAACATCCATATAGCCCTCAACTAAGTAAAAGCTTTTATCCTTTACATTTTCCTTTGCGATATTTAATCCATATAAATTATAACCCTTATTAAAAACTAAACTATCTGGTGAATTTAAATATTTAGGCAAAGAATCATCCAGCACTCGTCCACCAAAGCCTATGATGTTTTTCTTTATGTCAAATATAGGAAACATAATTCTGTTTCTAAATCTGTCATAATATCCATCTTTCTTTTCTCTTTTTATTATTAAGCCAGTCTTTACAATTTCTTCTTCTTTATAGCCTTTATTCTTTAAATATGTTAATAAATTATCCCATTGATTTACAGTATAACCAATTCCAAATTTTTTTATTATATTTTTGTCAATATTTCTTTTTTGAAGATACCTAAGAGCTGTTTCATTAGCGGATAAGCCTTTATAAAATAGTCTTGCCGCCTCTATATTTATCTCATATAATCTTTTAAGTAAGTTGTTTTTCTCTATAGTTTGTTTGTTAGTTTCAATATAATCTAAGCTAATATTAACTCTCCTTGCCAAATATTCTACAGATTCAATAAAGGTCAAATTCTTATATTCCATTAAAAATGTTATAGCATTTCCGCTTTTACCACAGCCAAAACAGCGATATATTTGCTTATCTCTTGACACAACAAAAGAAGGTGTTTTTTCATTATGAAAAGGGCAATTTGTCTTATAATTTGTCCCATTTTTCTTTAATGGTAAAAACTCTTCTATAACATCTACAATATCATTTGATTCAATTATTTGTTGCTTTTTCTCTTCAGTTATGTTCAAAAGCATATGATTACACCCCTTTATTAGAGGCTGCGCTCTGTGAAAAATATTTTTCTCACACTAAATCAGCACATACATTAATAAACTATAATAGCATATGTGATATTTAATGTCAATAAAATTTGTTAAATTTAAAAAAGGTATATTTTGGTAATAATGTTAAAATATTATTTATCCCATGGTAATGGTACAAATATCTCCTTGAATAATTTTATTGCATATCTATCTGTCATTCCTGAAATATAATCCTTTACTATCTCTTCCTCTGTAAAATCAAATTTTTCATATAAGTCAAGATAAAATCTTGGCACTTTATCAAAATTACTCATATAATACTTGTATAAATTTTCTACTAAAAATTCTGCCTTATGCTCTTCTGATTTAGCCACCTTATTAAAATAAATATTTTCAAATAAAAATTGTCTTAGCTCTAACGTTGCTTCTAGCATATCATCGCTCATTCTGACTGATTTCATGTCCTTGCTGTTATTTATTATATTGATAATCATGGTATTAATTCTTTGACCATGAGTAAAACCAATAAGCTCCAGATATTTTTTCGGGATTTGTTCTAATCTTATTATATTGGCTCTTATTGCATCATCTATATCATGGTTTATATAGGCTATTCTATCTGAAACCTTAACAGCCTCTCCCTCTAGCGTCATTGGTTTTTTATTACCAGTGTGATTTACTATACCATCTCTTACCTCTTTGGTTAAATTTAAGCCATGTTGTTGATTATCCTTTGTTTCTAATACTTCTACAACTCTCAGACTCTGTTCATTATGCCTAAATCCACCTTTAATTAATTTATTGAGCGTTCTTTCTCCACAGTGTCCAAAGGGAGTATGTCCCAAATCATGACCTAAAGCTATAGCTTCTGTCAGGTCTTCGTTTAAGCGCATAGCCCTTGCAATTGTTCTTGAAATTTGAGATACTTCTAGCGTATGAGTAAGTCTCGTTCTGTAATGGTCTCCCTCTGGCGATAAAAAAACCTGCGTTTTATGCATTAATCTCCTAAACGCCTTTGAATGAATTATTCTGTCTCTGTCCCGCTGATACTCTGTTCTTAAATCACATTTTTTCTCAATAGAGTCTCTGCCAAGGCTAAATCTGCTTTTTGCAGCTTCTTGTGACAAATTGTTAATTTCTAACTCCTCATAAACTTCTCTAAAACTCATAGTGACCCCCTGGTTTATATCAATTGACTACTTTAAATATTAAAATTAAAGTGCAATTTTAGATTATGTATCTCAAAAATAATTAAATTTTATTATTCTATATTTCAAAGCTTGGTATATCTAAGCTATCTTCTAAAATTATTGAAGCTATTTCCTCTACTGCTTTATTAGTAGTATCTATAACTCTGCATCCTATTCTCTCCATAACCTTATTAGAATAGCTTACCTCTTCTATAATTCTTTCTATATTTGCATAATTAGCCGTATCTTTGAGTCCAAGAGATTTAAGTCTTTCTTTTCTAATTCTAATTAATTGCTCTGGGTCAATACTAAGCCCTATTATCTTATCCTTTGATATACAAAATAGTTCTTCTGGCAACTCAACTTCAGGTACTAAAGGAACATTTGCAACCTTAATGTTTTTATGTGCTAAATACATACTTAAAGGTGTTTTTGATGATCTCGATATGCCGATAAGAACAATATCAGCAAGCATTATCCCTCTTGTATCCTTGCCATCATCATATTTAACTGCAAATTCAACAGCCTCTACCTTCTTAAAGTATTTGTCATCCATTTTTCTAAGTAATCCCGGCTCTCTCCTAGGAGAAAGTCCAAGCTTATTGACAATTTGTATAAGTACTGGTGTCATGACATCTACAGCAACTATACCACTTTCTTCTGCTCTTTTTACTAAATAGTTTCTAATTTCCTCTATTATTATCGTAAAAACTATTATAGCGTTCTCCTGTTTTGCCTTGTCAACAATTTTATCAATAATTGCTATATCACTGACATAGGGAATAATTTTTATTTCAAAATCGACAATATCGAATTGCTTACTGACAGCCTGTGCCACAAGCTCAGCAGTTTCACCTATCGAATCCGATACCGCATATATATTCATTACTTCCATTAATATTACATTCCTCTCTTAAACAACAGCTTGTAACTCAATTTGTTATACAAGCTCTTTATATATCGTATATTTATTAAAAATTAATTAAATTTTATTTAACTAAATCGAGCATAACCTTTGTTACGTTAGTTTTTGATACTCTCCCAGTCAATATCATTCTGTTTTTATCGTCAAATTCTATTATAGGTACACAGTCTATATCATGCTCTATAATTTTCTCTGCAGCATCTATTATACTTTCATCCTCTGTGCAGTATACAGCCTTTGTTACTCTCGTCATTACAACACCTATAGGCATTGTGCTTAAATCTCCGCCTCCCATAGTCACCTTTAGTAAATCCTTTCTCGACACAATACCTTTTAGAATTTTATCTTCAACAACAAATAAAGTTCCAACATTCTCTAAAAAAATCATCGCAATCGAATCATATATACTCGTTGACTCACTAACTACTATAGGCATTGATTTTATGTCTGACAATTTAATGCTTGCCAGTCTATCTATTATGCCTTCGTTTACACTTCCTTCATATAAAAAATAACCAACCTTTGGCTTTGCACTAATAATTTTGCACATAGATAAAATAGCCAAATCAGGTCTTAGAGTTGCCCTCGTAAGACCTATCTTGTCTGCTATTGCCTCGCCTGTTATTGGTTGGTTTTCTTTAATAATTTTAATTATTTGCTCTTGTCTGTTTGATAATTTAATAATAAAACCCCTTTCTTAATAGAGTATTGTTAATAAAATAAATCATTATTTATAAATTTAAAAACCAATTTCTTTTAAACTAATAAAATAGTTTAAAAAACTATTTTATTAGTTATATACTCTACTAAATTATCGATTTTAACTCTTTCCTGTGCCATAGTATCTCTATCTCTTACAGTAACAGAGGCATCATCCAATGACTCAAAATCAAATGTTATACAGAATGGAGTACCAATCTCATCATGTCTTCTGTATCTCTTTCCTATAGCTCCTGCTTCATCATAATCTACATTAAAATGCTTTTGTAATTTTTGGTAAAGCTCTGTTGCAGGCTCACTTAATTTTTTAACAAGTGGGAATACTGCTACTTTATATGGAGCTAGTGCCGGATGAAGGCGTAAAACAGTTCTGATATCTCCATCTTCTAATTCTTCCTCATCATATGAATCAAGCATAATCGCCAGCATCATTCTTTCAACACCAACGGAAGGCTCAATACAGTAAGGAACATATTTTGCATTTGTTATAGGATCTTGATATTCCATTTTCTCTCCTGATACCTTCGCGTGCGCATTTAGGTCAAAATCAGTTCTATCAGCTATACCCCAAAGTTCACCCCAACCAAATGGGAATAAATATTCTATATCAGAAGTAGCATTGCTATAATGCGATAATTCCTCTTTTGCGTGATCTCTAAATCTTAAATTTTCTTTAATTATACCAAGACCGTATAAAAATTCCATACAATAGTTTTTCCAATATACAAACCATTCTAAATCAGTTCCTGGCTCACAGAAAAACTCAAGTTCCATTTGCTCGAACTCTCTCGTTCTAAAGATAAAGTTACCCGGAGTAATCTCGTTTCTAAATGACTTGCCTATTTGTCCGATACCAAAAGGTACTTTTTTACGGCAAGCTCTTTGAATATTCTTAAAATTAACAAATATTCCCTGTGCTGTCTCTGGTCTTAAATAAATTTCATTTTGTGAGTCCTCAGTTACACCTTGGAAGGTCTTAAACATAAGGTTAAATTTTCTTATATTTGTGTAATTTAATTTTCCACATTCAGGACATACAATTTTATTTGAATTAATGAATTCTTCCATCTTTTCGTTTGACCATCCGTCAACTGATTGATCCTTGCCTTGTTCCCTTAGGTAATCTTCTATTATTTTGTCCGCTCTAAATCTTGATTTACATTCCTTGCAGTCCATAAGAGGGTCACTAAATCCACCGACATGTCCAGAAGCAACCCAAGTTTGTGGATTCATAAGTATAGCAGAGTCAAGTCCTACATTATATGGACTTTCCTGAACAAATTTCTTCCACCAAGCTTTTTTTACATTGTTCTTTATTTCAACACCAAGAGGTCCATAATCCCATGTATTAGCAAGCCCTCCATATATCTCTGAGCCTGGAAATATAATTCCTCTTGATTTGGATAATGCAACAAATTTTTCTAATTTATTTTTTTCATTTTTAGCCATGATAATGACCATGCACCGATTTCGTATAATAACCCAAGCTACTTTTTACCTCTATTTTTAACGTCTTGACGCATATAGCATTTAAGCTTAGGCTCGGAGCATATCCTTTCTTCTATTTTTAGTTTTAAATCTTACGTTAATTATTTAATCGCAAATTTAAAAAGCTAACCCTTCAACGTTTTCCACGAAAATATAAATTCCATAACATGGATTAGCATTCACAAATTATCTACTTTAATTTATCAAATAAACTCATATATGTCAAGATAGTAATACTATTTTCTATGAATTTTTTACCTATTTAAAGTATATATTAAAATTTTTAGCAAATTTATTTATTAATTTTTTTCATTAATACTAAAATAATAGTGCATAAATTATAATTTTCATTTTATGCACTATTATTAACTTTGCTTTAATTTTCAAATGATTTTTTTATATCTTCAAATTCTTCTTTAACTTTACTGACGCCTTTATTTAGCTCTTCGTTTATGCAAATTACTTCTCCGTTATCCTTTAAAATTTCTATTGTACATTCAGTTAAGAGTGCAGCGGTTATTCCTGCTAGTGATAAGAAAGGTGCTGCTATTAATCCTACTGCCCCTGCAGTTATAGGCAGATTTAGGATAATTTCACCTTTTCTTTTAATAGTTAGCTTTGTGACATTTCCTTTTTCAACAACCTTTTTTATTTCATTTACAATATCTTCGCCTTTTTTCTTCATGTATGCACTAGGATTTTTACTTTTTTCAATAAAGATTATAGCCCCCACAACATCTCCATCATGCTTTTCAAGTGCATCCTTAGCTTCTTCATAACTGCAATTTGCGCGTTTTACTACTTCGTCAATCTTTCTTAATAATTCATCCATAATATATCCTCCAATTTTTTACTAAACTTAAAACAAAATTATATAATTTTTTGTTTATAATTTATACACCTTTTTTTAATAAATTTAATGTTGTAAAATCTGATTTTCCTATATGATAAAACAAATAGTTTTTTATCAAAACTCTTATTTTGTCGCTTATTTCACTTATTATGTCACTGTCATCAAGCTTTGAAACAAGTATATTATTTAATAATACAATATTTTTATAAGAGATATCATTTTTACCAATATTATTGTTTATATTAATATTTACAGAATTATTATTACTATGCACATATTGTGTAGCTCGCATTTGTTCTATACAATGTACACACTGTATGCCACCATCTTTTATATTTAAAACATATGATAAATCTTTATTTATTTTTTCTTCGCATATAACACATTCTTTTAGCTGTGGTCTATATCCAAGCATTGAAATCAGCTTAAGTTCATATATAGATATTATATTTTCAATTTTATTTTCATCTTCTTCAATATCATTTAGTATTTGAAAAAGTCTAACAGTCATTTCAAAAGCTTTACCATCAATATCATTTTCCTGAGAAATATAGCTTAGCAGCTCTAAAATATAGCTTCCATGCAAAAATGCTGTAATTTTACTTCTAATATTATAAAAATTATCAATCAATTCACCACCATTTAATATGTACATATCCTTGCTAACATAGAGCTGGCATTTTGAGTATGCCATGATTTGAGATATATTTATTAAAGGGCTTTTACTCTTTCTACAACCTCTTGACAAAATTTGAATTTTGCCATTATTTTTAGATAGTGCGTGAAGTATTTTATCATTATCCTTATATTTTACTTCTTTTAATATCAGAACTTCATCTTCTATAATCATTTTGCCTCCATGCACATAGACATAAAGCTCCATTAATTTTGTGCATGGAGCAAACACTGCTATTCTATATTGTTACATCTTCTTTCTATCGTATCCAAGCTCTTTAAGCATATTGCTGTTATCTCGCCAATCTGGTGATACTTTTACCCATAACTCCAAGAAAACTTGAGTCGCTAAAAGATTTTCTATATCCTTTCTGGCACTCATACCTATCCCTTTGATTTTTCTTCCATTTTCACCTATAATTATGCTCTTATGAGATTTCTTCTCGCATAATATGACAGCTCTTATATCAGTTAAGTTTTTATCTTTCCTTACCTTCATCTTTTCAACTTCAACAGCTATACCATGAGGTACTTCATCTTGCAGATACATCAACGCTTTTTCTCTTATAATCTCTGCAACTATGAATTTTTCAGGTCTATCTGTAAGATAATCCTCTGGGTAATACATAGGGCCTTCATTTAAATATTCTTTGATTTTTTCTACTAAGCCCTTAACTCCAACATCAGTCATGGCAGAGATAAGAAGTATTTCATCAAATATATTATATTCTTCAAACTGTCTACTCATCTCTAACATATTTTCTTTTGGATGCTTGTCAATTTTATTGATAGCGAGTATTTTTTTAGCCTTTGCTCCCTTTATCTTTTCAAGAATAAATTCATCTCCTGGGCCAATTTTGCTACATTCATCTGTTATCATTATAATTACATCTACTGCATCTAAGGCATCATTTACTTCATTATTCATAAATTGACCAAGGTTGTTCTTAGGTTTATGAATACCTGGTGTATCTAAAAACACTATCTGAGCCTGTTCATCAGTGTAAACAGTCTGAATTTTATTTCTTGTTGTCTGTGGTTTATCTGATATGATAGATATTTTCTCTCCTATCATATTATTCATAAGTGTAGACTTTCCAACATTTGGTCTGCCTACTATTGTAACAAATCCTGATTTAAACATTATTTTTTATTGAGTGAAATACACTTCACACAAGTGAAATTCTTTTCACTTTTTAACCTTTCCTTTTATTTTTTTATTTTTTCATAACCATACCAATTTATATATAATTATAAATTTAATATATAAATTTATTTGGATTTTTTGTAATTTCATTAAAATTTTTATTTTCTGTATTATATACCTGTTTATAAATCCTCAGGTCCAAAGCTATTTGGCAATAATTCGCTAAGTTTGTACTCTGTATAATTATCTTCACTTGTTGCGCATATTATCAACATATCTTTTCCGAATTCTCTCAAAAATTGTCTACATACTCCACAAGGATATGATATTCTTTCTAAGCTTCCGACAACTGCAATTTTTTCTATGTCAGTATGACCTTCAGATACGCATTTTGCAAGTGCAGTTCGCTCTGCACAGATTGTTGGTGTATATGATGCAGATTCAATATTACAGCCTGTGATAACTTCTCCAGATTTTGTTAAAATAGCTGCTCCTACTTTAAATTGTGAATATGGACTGTATGACTTCTCTCTTGCTTCTAAAGCATATTTAATTAATTCTTTATTGTTCATAATCGTTTTTCCTTTCTAAAATTTTAATTTGCCAGAGAATTTATTCTATATACACACTAAGACAAATTATTATCTCACTGGCAGATTACTATTCTCCAGTCACCTCTGTATTTTTGTTTATTATTTGAATCCATGTATTTCCTGGATTTAATCTTAATTCCTCATCTCCAACTTTAAAAACAGTTGAAGATTTTTCAGTTTCCTTAGTCCAAGTAATATCAACTGATTTTCCATTTGTTATATATTTTCCAGTACCTTTTCCTACTACTCCTATCTGTAGCCTGCCCTCATTGTCTAAAACTTTTTTATCAGCTGTATATATAATGATGTTTTTGGCAGTAATTGCAACATCATTATTTTCATCTAAGTGCTTTTCTCCATCCTTATACCTTGTATAAAGCTTTGTTTCCTTATCGTATTTATATTCGGTAGTATTACTTTTATTATATGTAATTTTTATATTCTCAGCAAGATTTTCTGATTTTAAATCTATATCCTCATCATTAAAGTTAAATCCATTATACTCTACATCCTTCTTATATCCTTTAGCATCAGCAAATTCTCTAAGATTTTTTATATCTGTATAAAGATTATGAGGAGCATATTTATTAGTTTTGTTATATCTCCACATATTTGAAGTATATAAGCCATCAATGTCTGCGATTGACAGAGCTTTTAATTTGATAAAGGCATCGTCACTTCCTCCAACATGAGCAAATATGCTATTATGGTTTAACGCTAAATAAATCATATAAGGACGGGCGCTTCTAACAGGCCCGATGCGTTCAGGTTCTTTTGTCTGAAAAACGGCCAAGTATCTCGTAAATGGTGCTTCTGCCTCTACCTCATAGACTATTTCAGCCTCGCTGATACCTGCTTGCCACCTTGCTTTTGGGTGATTATCTATGACAACAACTATAGGTCTGTTGTTTAACAATTCTTCATTATATTTTAAACCATCAAGCTTTGATTTAGCTTTATTTAAATCATCATTTTCTACAACTGTAGAATCATCTTCTTTGTCTGGTTCTTTGTCATCTACTACTGTTACTTTATCATCAATCTTAATTATATCTTCAACCTTGTCATTCTTATTGCTGCAAGATGTAAGTGTCATAAATGACACTATAAGCATAACAGATATTATGATTAATCTGATAATCTTTTTGTTCATATTAATCCCCCATATATAATTGTTTTTATAATTTAGAATATAAATTTCCTATTTATTAAAGACAAATGAATTATGTTATTGTAAATAAGAAACTAAATTATAATAAAACTATTTAAAAATTGAAAGTTTCTTCATTATTTCCTTTTCTCTTTGTCTCATTTCTGATTTTTCATCATCATCCATATGGTCATAGCCTAATAGATGAAGAGTACTATGTGCTACTAAATATAACATCTCTCTTTCTAAGCTGTGTCCATAATCCTTAGCTTGTTCGATAATTTTTTCTGTTGACAAGACAATATCCCCAAGCAACACGACTTCTCCGTCCATTGAAATTTCACCATCTTCATCATCTAGAGAAAATGATAAAACATCAGTTTCACTGTCAACGTTTCTATATTGTCTATTTAATTCCCTAATTTCTTCGTTAGTCACAAAGGATACGCTTACTTCAAAATTTCCATCTAATTCCTCTGTTTCTAAGCAAGCTATAACAGTTTTCCTAATAGCTTCAATGTTTTCATCACTTATCTGTATTTTATCCTGTCTATCGTCGTATAGTATGTCTACTTCCATAAATTTCTCCATTTAATTGAATTTTAAAATTATATTTCTGCTTCTTCTATTTTTTTAGATTTTCTAAATCCTTCAGGTGTCCCACTCAAATTCTTTGTTTCTTCGTAATCTTCATATGCTTTAATGATATCTTGAACTAATTTATGTCTTACTATATCACGTTTTTCAAAAAACATAAAGCCTATTCCTTCCACATCTTTAAGTATGTTTATAACGGAACGTAGTCCTGATTTTTTTCCATCTGGCAAATCAATCTGAGTGATATCCCCTGTGATAACAGCCTTTGAGCCATGTCCAAGCCTTGTCAAAAACATCTTCATCTGTTCATTAGTTGTATTTTGAGCCTCGTCAAGTATGATGAATGAAGAGTCCAAAGTTCTTCCTCTCATATAAGCTAATGGAGCTATTTCGATAATTTGTTTTTCAACATTTTTCAAGAAGTTATCAACTCCAAATATATCAAATAAGGCATCATACAATGGTCTAAGATATGGATCAACCTTATCCTGCAAATCTCCGGGTAAAAATCCCAGTTTTTCTCCTGCTTCAACAGCTGGTCTTGTTAAGATAATACGTTCTACTTCTTTCTTTCTCAAAGCATTTACTGCCTGTGCTACTGCGAGATAGGTTTTACCAGTACCAGCAGGGCCTACTCCAAAGGTTATATCCTTTTCATTTATTAAATCTATATATCTTCTTTGTCCTACAGTTTTCGCTTTTATGTTTCTTCCTGAAGCGGTTGTAACTATTACATCCTTTAAAAGTGAGCTATAGTCCAAATTAGTGTTATTCTTTTCCATATCAATATAATAAGATACCTTTTGCTCGCTTATATCATTTTCAATTTTTATTTCATTTATAATATTATTAATAATATTACTTACTGCGTCGACAGTCGTTTGCTCTCCCATGATTTTTATTTCATTATCTCTTAATAAAACATTAACATCAAAGTTAGTTTTAATAAGCTTTAAGTTCCTGTCATGCACTCCCAGTAATTTACTTAAAATTTCTTGCTGCTCAATCAACAATGTTTGTTCGTATTCCACCTAATCCTCCTTAAAAGAGTATATTTTTATCTTTTCTCCTATATCCTCTGTCGCTTCAATCTTTGCTCTTAGTATGAATTCATTCTCTGTTTCCTCTAAGACAATATCCTTTTTATCTATTTTAACATTTTTGTTACAAACTTTCACTAACTTTTCATATAAATTTATAAATAATTTATTCTCAGCATATTCCTTGCTGATTTCTTGCTCAATTATATCTACTTCATAGTTTTTTATACTTTCAAATGAAATTTTAAAAAAATCTGTAATTATTGGGATATGAATGATTTTACTTACACTATCAAAATTTTTATATTTTTTTTCATTTCCAAATATTTTTATACTTTTATCTTTAAATACTAACTTAAACACTTTATTAGTCTTTCCTGTTTCTTTTTTTATATTATGAATTTTAGGTTCTGTAAAACTTAGATTATAATATGTGTGTCCAAGAATGGTTGCATCAGAGTTTACTAATTTTTCTGTATTATCCTTATCTCTTTTTGTACCTTGAACTAAAAGCTGTCCTTTGCCTACAACATCACCCTCTCTAACTAATAATTGCCCTTGCTTTACAACTGTTTTGTATATTACAGCCTGTTTATTTGATATTATACTGCTCGGACTTGTATCGTTTATTATATAATCAGATTCTTTTTTTTCTCTTATATATAAAACTAAGTTAATTCCATCAATATGAGCCTCTACAAATTTAATACTTTTAAAATTAGAATAAATCAAATCTTCAATTTGTTTATTGTTTATCTTATCAATTTTAATTGGGGTCTTAATATGATTGTCACTCAAGAACTTAACTATATCAGTTTCTAAAATTTGTTCATTTCCTATTAGTCTTATATTCCAAGTATAGGAGCAAAATATAAATATATATATAATAATTAATACCGCACCTGCGATAAATCCAAGCCTCATATACAATTTATTTAATTTAAACATTAGTCCAACTTTTTTTACAGGATTTATATTTGCATCATTAAAAAATTGTTTGTTTTTTTCTAAGTCTTTTTTATATATTTTAAAGCTTATTCCATCTTGAACTTTATTAATATCCCACATAACAACATTTTTTCTTCTGAGTAAATTAAGAGTTTTTTCATAATTTTTTGTCTTTAAATTTACAATTACATAGCTTTTTACAAAATTGTCTATCCTTTGACTAAGCATATTGTCCCCCTATTCTTTTATTTGCACTTCATTGATTACGCCGTTTACAATTATATAAAAATCTGTTATTTCTCCTATTTTTAATTTATCTCCCTTAATTATTACATTATGTATTTTTGTTTTTATGTGAATTACATCATGCTCGTATATAAGCACACCTACATGATTTTCAATTATTACACGTCTATTTCCTTGAATTCTTATATCAAAATTATTAGTCATAACATTATCAGGCATTTCAAGCTCATCTGCTAATTTACTGCGTATTCTGTTTATATCCATATTACCACATCCTTTATATAAAAATATGAAAAATATAAGACTATTAGAACGATATTGTACCTTAAATGTTTTTGATAATAAAAAATCATCCATATTTATTTAATCAAATAAAAATAGATGATTTTAAAAAACATCAAATCTGCGTTTTTTAATTTAAATTAACGTCAAATAAGTTTCTATGAAACTAAAAAAACCCTGAATTCAGGGTTTTTAGTTACTGTAAGTATTTTGCTACGATTTGATTTACTTGCTTGCCATCAGCCTTACCTTTTACTTTTGGCATAAGAACTGCCATAAGCTTGCCAAGGTCTTTTTTAGTCTGAGCTTGTGTTTCATTTATAGCGTCTTTTACAATTTCCTCTAGCTCATCCTCAGATAGTTGAGGCGGTAAATAACTTAAAAGAATTTTAATCTCTTCATTTGCGAGATCAACAAGATCTTGTCTTTTGCCTTTTTGAAAATCCTCTATACTGTCTTTCTTCTGTTTAATCTGTTTAGCAATAATGTTTATAATATCAGTATCATCAAGCTCAATTCTTTCATCAACTTCACGTTGCTTAATAGCAGCTCTAACCATAGTTACAACATCTTTTTTGACTTTATTCTTAAACTTCATCGATTCTTTCAAATCTTCAGCCAAGATATCTTTCAAAGGCATATTTTCACCTCAAATTCTCTTATTTTATTTTTTTCTTCTTTCTTCTTGCCGCTTCAGCTTTTTTCTTACGCTTTACGCTTGGCTTTTCGTAATGTTCTCTTTTTCTTACTTCAGACATTACTCCTGTAAGTGCACATTGTCTCTTAAATCTTCTAAGAGCATTGTCAAGCGACTCGTTCTCTCTTACCTTAACCTCTGTCATTTTGCTACCCTCCCCTCGTTTCTTCCACTGTATGTCCTAAACAACAGCGAGTTTAAAATAGCACTATCATATTATATACCATACTAATAACAAATGCAACATAAATTTAATCAATTTTTTCTTTGGATTTTTAAACATATTTTTACAAAATTATACAAATTTTTTAATGTTTTATAGCTTTAATTTAAACCTTGTTAATGTTGTAAATTAACCCATTTTAACAAGTTAGAAGCTTTCAGACATCTTTTTTCCACCAAGCAAATGAAAATGTATATGCCCTACACTCTGGCATCCATCTATTCCGCAATTATTGATAATTCTATATCCTGATTCGGCAATTCCAAGTTTTTTAGCAATTTCAGGTATAACTCTGAATATTTCACTAATATAATTAGAGTTATTCTCATTCACTTCATTTGCTGAGGAAACATGAATTTTGGGAATTATAATAACATGCACAGGTGCTTGTGGTGCTATATCGTGAAAAGCAAGTATTTTATCATTTTCAAATACCACATTAGAAGGTATTTCTTTGCTTATTATTTTACAAAAAATACAATTCAATTTAAAAATTCTCCTTTAATTTTAAAATTTATATTAATTAATAAGTTATTTCTAATCACTAAATAGCGATTTACATGCCAAGAAAGAAATATAACAAAAAAATTAAGCGAACATATGCAGGAAACGATGAAACTCTTAGCACATTTCAGTGAAAATCCGTTAAGCAGTTTGAACTGTTTGAGCGTAGCGAGTTTTCAAACCGTAGGATTTTTGCTGAAATGTGCTTTAGAGTTTCACGTTTCCGATTCCGAGAACGTATTTTTTTGTTATATTTCTGGACTACGCTAGCAGATAAATTGTTATTTATAGCCCTGCAATATCCTTCACAACCTCACCAGCTAGTATAAGCCCTGCCACAGATGGTACAAAAGCTATGCTTCCGGGGATATCTCTTCTGTCAGTACATTTTCGCTCTGCTCCAGGAGGACAGATACAATTGTTTCTACAGCTTATTGCCATATCTTCAAGTGGTCTTATGGGCTTTTCTTTTGAGTATACTACCTTAAGCTTTTTAACACCACGTTTTTTAAGCTCTCTTCTCATTACTCTTGCTAATGGACAAATTTCTGTTTTATAAATATCTGCAACTTCAAATTGTGTAGGATCAAGCTTGTTTCCTGCACCCATACAGCTTATTATCGGAACACCTGCTTCTCTAGCTCTCATTATAAGCTCAATCTTAGCTGTAACAGTATCTACAGCATCTATTATATAAGAATATGAAGAAAAATCAAACTCGCTTGCTGTTTCAGGAAGATAGAAACATTTATGGATTTCTACTTGTGCTTTAGGATTTATCTCAAGTATTCTGTCTCTCATGACTTCTACTTTATATTGACCTACAGTTTTCCTTGTAGCTATAATTTGTCTGTTTAAATTTGTTAGACATACCCTGTCATCATCAATCAAATCAAAGGCAGCTATACCGCTTCTCACTAATGCTTCAACAGCATATCCTCCTACTCCACCTATACCAAAAACAGCTACTCTTGCTCCTTTTAGCCTATCCATGCCATCATTGCCTAATAATAATTGTGTTCTTGAAAATTGATCAAGCATTTGTGTTACCCTCTTTCTTCATAAGCGATATTAAACAGTCTTCCTCAAATCTAATTACATTAGCTTCAACTATTTGATTTTCAATGTCTAAGTCTGATTCTATCACGGTTCTTAGATAATTTGTTGTATAACCCTCATACAAATTACCATTTTTCTTTTCAATCAAAACACTAATTGTTTTTCCAATCATTTCTTGCATGAAATCCTGTGCCATCTTATCAGCGAGGCTTATAAGTATTTTACTTCTTTCTGATTTTATCTTTTCATCAACTTGATTTTCAAAGCTGGCAGCCTTTGTTCCTTCTCTTACAGAATATTTAAACACATGAATTCTTGAGAAGTTTATTTTTTTTACAAATTCTAAGGTTTCATTAAATTCATCTTCTGTTTCAGCCGGAAAGCCTACAATTATATCAGTAGTAATACCGCTATTTGGCATATACTTTCTGATTAAATTAACCTTATCCATGTATTCAGAAGCTGTATATTTTCTATTCATTCTTTGAAGCACTGTATCAGAACCACTTTGAAGTGATAAATGAAAATGGTCGCAGATTTTATCCAAATTAGATAATCTTTGCATAAAGCTTTCTGTTATTATATTTGGTTCAAGTGAGCCAAAGCGAATTCTCTCTATTCCATTTATAGAATTTATTTCTTCTATAATTGAAATTAAGGCATCTTCTTTTTTCATATCTTTTCCAAAGGAACTAAGATGTATTCCATTAAGTACAATTTCTTTATATCCATTATTTGCTAAGGTTTTTATTTCCTTGATTATATCTTCTTCATTCCTACTTCTTATAGGGCCTCGTACATAAGGAATTATACAATAGCTGCAAAATTGATTACAGCCATCCTGTATTTTAATATTAGCTCTTGTTTTGTCATGCTCTTTACTTATGCTTAACTCTTCAAAGCTCTCATGAGGTTTAAATTTAACAGTATCACCTTTATTAACATCATTAATATTTTGTTTACTTAATTTTTCTTTTATAAGTTTTGCTATTTCACTTTTATTTTTTGTACCTATAACTATATCAACTGAAGTTTCTTCGCTAATTCTCTCACTGTTTAATTGAACGCTACAGCCTACAGCAACAACAATAGCATTTTTGTTTATTCTCTTAGCCTTATTGATTAATTGTCTTGATTTTCTGTCACTTTCCTTAGTTACAGCACAGGTATTTATAATAAAAATATCGCTATTATCACAAGCAGGAATTATCTTAAAACCTTCTTTTTCAAATAGCTCCATCATTGCCTCTGATTCAAACTGATTAACCTTACAACCTAAAGTTATAAATGAAACATTTAACATAAAATTTTTTTCCTATCTATTTTAATTTAACATTAAATATTATCTCAAAAAGATTTATAAAAGTCAATAAAATAAAAAATTGTCAGGCAAAACAAGTCCCAACAATTTTTTATTTTTATATTTTATTCTTTATTTGAAGCTTCTGATTGCTATAAGCACAAGAATTATCCCGCTAATTAAAGTTCCAAATTGTCCAAGCTTGTATGGTCCAATCTGTACGTCTGCAAATTTCTCCCCTATTTTAGCTCCAAGCCATACTGTCAAAAAACTCCCAATGGCTGCTGCAAGTGATACAACAAATGGTGTATAACCAAGTAAACCAGCACTTAAACCATTGGTTAGTGCGTTGGCAGAAAGTGCTGCCCCAAGCACTAATGCTTCTAAAACACTAATATCTTTAGAATTATCGAAGTCTACACATTCGGGATTTTTCAATATTGACGAAAATCCTTTCATTTCTGCAATCTCTTCCTCTTTCTCCTGCTTTTTGTGAGGCAAGGAAAGCCAAATAACTCTAAAGCCAACAGCAAATAGCAATATCGTACTCAAAAGCACAGGAAGTATGCCTGGAATTATAGTAGAAATCCATTTTCCGAACGCAATCCCCAAATAGCTAAATAAAAAACACACTAATGAAATAAGAGCATTTGAATAGCAGTTAATTCTGATTTTTCTTACCCCATAAGTAATGCCCACTCCCAAGTTATCAAGACTTGATGATAATGCAAGGCTGAGTATAAACAACCAAGTCATATAGTCACTTCCTTTCATGATAATACTTAATCAGTTTATGTGACTATAAAACATCGTGTTACTATTGTTTTACTTTATTCTACAGACTTCAATGCCTCAGTCATAATAATTTTATCAGCTTTTTGACTTATAAAAAGACTCACACATAGCGAACAGCCAATAACAAGAACAGATGCAAGAACAAAATGAAAAGGCTCTAAATGAACAAGCCATTCGTAAGAATCAAAAGAGACTATTTTAATATAAAGTTTTAAAAATCCAAAACCTATAGGAATACCCAACATATATCCGGGTAATGCGCTAGAAAGCCAATCGTACAAAATAACTTCTCTTATCTCCACTCTACGATAACCCATTACCTTCATAGTGGCATATTCACGATGACGCTCAACAAAATTGAGCATACCAAGATTGTATAAAATAATTACACTAAGTAAAATAGAAGCAGTAATTAGTAAAATTACGATAGTGTTCACACTTTTTAAAAGCTCATCCATATCAGCTTTTTGCTTTGAAAGAGATGTTATATCCTTCAAATGTTCATTGTTCTTGATTAATTTATAATCTTCATTATCAAACAAAACTGCCGTTGGATAAAAATTATTACCATATTCTTTCCATTGTGATTTAGAAAGATAAATTCCTTGAGGAGTTAGAGCAGATGTTATTTCAGAAATCTTAATACTCAATGTATTTGTTATACCGCTAACTTCAAGATTTATCGTATCACCGACCTGTACATTCATCTCTTCAGCATATTTTTTAGTGATAATTGCTCCTGTTCTTTGAATATCGATTTTTTTGCCTTGATTTGATTCAAGTATTATAAATTCTCCCTCATTGAGTATTGTAAGAACACCGTTTAAGCTAATATTTTCTTTAGTAACAGACATTGGAGATTCCTGAATTAATTGAGAATTTTGGAACATATTTTCTGTGTTTAGACTGTCTTTAAGGCTTGCTTTGTATTCATATTTATATTGTGTTTCATAAACATAATTATTTGAAAAAGAAATTGAATCCATAATGCCAAAACCCGCTGTCATCAACATCATACTACCTGCGATTCCAATTACTGAAATTATAAAACGTGTCTTGTTCCGTGCAATGTCACGCAAAACCCAATTCAAAGAGAATGGAAGCTTTGTACGTTTTGTAGAATTTTTAAAAGCCTTTCTAATATTTTTATTTTCCTCACGCATGGTTTCGGACGGCAATCCTCCAAGATTATGATTTGCCGCAAAGATTGCTGCAAAAACACAGATGAGAGCAATTGCTAAAATAAGCGCATAAGAAAGCCAAGATACTCTTATCTCCCATGCTGGTAATGTAAGACTTGTCTTTTTGATATTAATCAATGCCTTTGAAACAAAAACTTTGCCGCAAAGTATCCCTAAAAGACCGCCAATGATTGGAATAGATACACCATAAAGTGCATAATGGAGCCTAATTATCCAATTGCTGTAACCAATAGCCTTTAAAGTCCCAATTTGAGTTCTTTGACTCAACACAAGCCTGCTCATAGTTGTGTACATTGTCAGAAGCGAAAGCAGTACAAACACAGCAGAAAAAAGTGTTGCCATCTTTCTTATTGTACCGATTTCCATGTCGAGCTGTGCAACTGAGATATAATCTGATTGTGCTTTAAATACAACGAATCTGTCACCAAGTATGCTTTTTATGTCACTTTCAAGAGTGTTTAAGTCTGCGTTTTCATCTACCCAAAGCCTTATCTCGGAAAAATGTAATGTTCCGAGTAATTCCTTTGCATATTTTTCAGAGATAAAGCCATATCCATGCAAAAGGCTGTTAGGCATAGTTGCTGTTGGCGAGCCTGTAAAATAAACATACTCAGAATGCAACACAATTCCCAAAACTCGTATTTCAAGAGTTTTACCCATAAAATCAGAATTTATTTTATCCCCTATTTCAATCTTATGTGCATTAGCATAATTTTCATCTAGCCATATCCCAAAATTGTTGTTAAAGGCTTCTCCTCTACACAACAATAGCATTGTATTTGAGTTTTCCGGTAATGTAAGTATCTGTAAATCGGATTTCTCACCTTTATTTATATCCATGGTAATTCTCATGCCTCGTTCTGCACTTTCTACCTTTGTGAGTTTAGATATATCGTCTAATTCAGTATCATCAACTCCATTTGAATAAATTATTGCACTGCTTAAATTTGTATCCTTATAATAATTATCTCCGACTATCTTCATTCCGTTCCAAACACCTTCCATTCCCGAAAAGATTGTCACGGATAACATCGACATAAAAAATACAGCTAAAAATTGAGGAAGCATTTTTATAAAGTCACGACGAAATTTTACAAAAATATATTTCATAATCATCACCACGCTATCTCATTTGCTGAGGCAATTTTTTCATTTTTTATAATTTCCTCAATTTGCCCATCTTTAAGTCTGATAACAGTATCCGCCACAGGAGCAATCGAAGCATTGTGAGTTACAATTACAACTGTTGTGTGATATTCTCTTGACATTTTGCACAACAGAGAAATAATCATTTTTCCAGTTTCACTATCAAGCGCACCTGTAGGCTCATCACAAAGCATAAGGCTCGGCTGCTTGCATAAAGCCCTTGCTATCGCAACACGTTGAAGCTCGCCTCCTGAAAGCTGAACAGGGAAATTATCAGCACGATGAGAAAGTCCGACAGCATTTAAAGTTTCGTCTGTGCCAATCTTACTTTTTGATAGCCTTTTTGCCATATCAACATTTTCAAAAGCGGTGAGACTTGGAATTATATTATAAAACTGAAAAACAAAACCGATGTCGTTTCGTCGATATTCCGTTAATCCATTATCATCAAGACTTGTCACAATTTTTCCGCCCACCAAAATTTTACCCTCTGTTGCCTTGTCCATTCCGCCAAGCAGATTTAAAAGTGTTGATTTTCCTGAACCTGAAGGGCCTAATATCACAGTAAAAGTGCCTTGTTCAATTTCAAAGCTTACATTATTTAATGCTTTAATAACATTGTCACCCGAACGATATTCACGACTGACATTTTCAAAAACTATATGCTTCATTTTTAACTCCTTATTTCATCAAATTAAGAAAAGTCACACTTGTGCTTTTTCTTAATTTATATTATAATATAGAAAATAAGTCAGTCAATATGCTTTGATGAAACGCAACAAAAAACTATTTTTTGTGACAGGAGGACATATGCCTATTAAATCTGATGCACAGGTACAAAGAACAAAAAGCTGGATGGTAAATGCTTTGCTTAAGCTTATGAACAGCTATGATTTCAGCGAAATTACAATTACACAAATAGCAAGGCAGGCACAGCTTGACCGCAGAACATATTATCGCCATTTTAAAAGCAAGGAGGAAATTCTATCCTTTCATATTCAAAGTCTTGGAAATAAATACGAAAGTCTTTTGCTTGAAAAACCTGATTTTAGTACAAAATCAATTGCAATGAGTTTTTTTACCGTGTGTGAAAATAACCGCGATGATTTGCTAAGGCTTCATCGCCACAAGCTTATGCCCTTGCTTTTATATGAGCTAGACAAGCTTTTTTTAAAGTATCACAAAAAATTCACCCCCGAGGTCGAGGGTGAAAGTGATTTTTTTAATGAAACAGCTTATGTCATGGCTTTTATTGTTGGTGGATTTTGTCACATGCTTGAAAAATGGGCATCTGATAGAATGACAAAAACTCCCGAAGAACTTTCTGAAATTTTACTTCAATTTTTACCAAATGAAATATAAACTCTAAATCTGCCAACTACCTGCTCTGCTTTGCTCTGTCCAAAGCTGAGAATAAAGCCCATTTACATCCAAAAGCTCCTCGTGCGTACCAATTTCGCTGATTTTACCATCTTCAAGCACAATGATTTGGTCTGCATTGCAAATGGATTGCAATCTATGAGCAATTACAATTACTGTTTTTTCAGCGACAAGAGCAGAAAGTGCCTGTTGAATAAACACTTCATTCTCCGGATCAAGTGAAGCAGTCGCCTCATCAAGCAGTACAATCGGTGCATTTTTTAGCAATGCTCGAGCTATGGAAATTCTTTGCTTTTCGCCACCCGAAAGTGTTGAACCTCCCTCACCTACAACAGTCTTATAGCCTTCAGGCAAGGCACTTATAAAATCATGGCAAGCTGCTGTTTTAGCAGCTTCAATTATTTCCTCCATACTTGCATTTTCCCTACCCATACGGATATTGGCTTCAATTGTATCATGGAAAAGATATACATCTTGAAAAACCATACTAATTTTTGACATCAGGATATCTGGCTCTATCTCTGTAATCGGAATACCACCCAATGTAATTTTTCCACTATCAACATCCCAAAAGCGTGCAATAAGTCGAGTAATAGTCGACTTTCCAGAGCCTGAAGGTCCAACAAGAGCGCTCAAGCTTTTTTCGGGAAAATTAATTGAAATATTATGTAAAACTTGTTTTTGTCCATAAGAAAAATTAATATTTTTAAAGCAAATTTCTGTACCCTTAGGAGTCTTTGCCTTACTTGCCTTTGGCAAAGGTTGTTCATTTTTAAGCTCTGTTATACGTTCAACAGATTTATTTGAACGTGCAAAATCAGCAATAAATCCAAACAAAATCATTACAGGCTCATACACATTCAAGGAAATCAACAAAAATGCAATATAATAAAATGTAGAAAGCTCATTATTAGTTAGCAAAATTGCTCCTATAAGCATAACAAGTGGAATTCCACAGCTTAAAATAAACCTGCCAACCATAGCGATAGGAGCTGAAGCAATTTCTAAGCCTATAGAGTGCTTGTGCTGACTCTCAAAGGATTTTTTGAGTCTTGAAAAGTGATTTCCTGTCTGTTCAAAGGCTTTCAAAGTTTGAATTCCACCGACATATTCAAGAATACCGGAAGCTGAAGCTTGCTGAGATTCTAACAATTTCATACTGATTTTTCCCATATCCCTATAACTCATAATCGCAAAAGGAAGAGCAAGAGGGATAACAGACATAACAGCAAGCATCATTCTCCACTCGAAGATAGAAAGGACAATCAGCGACATTGCAAGGCGAACGACGATTACAGAAAGACGCGGAATCAATCCAGATGCAAGTCCTTCTACCTCTGTATAATCACGCAAAAGCACAGTTGAAAGGTCTCCCGCATCACGTCTGCTGAAAAATCCCATAGGAAGCTTTCTTATATGCTCGCCCATTGCAAGGCGTGAATTTTTGGTCGTGTCTGCAAATTTACAGCAAGTATCTATATAGATCTTTCTTCGGATAAAAAAGTATATCACAGCCTGCACAAAAAGAATTCCACAAAGCCACCAAAGCTGATTATAGGGCAAGGCTTGATTTTTATCAGCAAGCGGAATTAACAGCAGATAAATTACAATTAGAAGCACAGAATATGGTATTGAAACAACAAAGCTATCCAAAAAATTCCATAAGCTTAACTTGATGTATTTTTTTGTTTCTCCAAAGGTAATAGTTTTTAGCCAAGTTTTGAATTTATACATTATTAAGCACCTCTTTTCTAATTGTCCAACGTTCACGGCGCTCGTTAGCATCAACCATATTTTGATATATCAAACTTGTTTTCATAAGCTCTTTATGACTTCCAAAAGCTAAAAGCTCACCATCTTTTAAAACGAGAATTTTATTTGCATTTTCAATTGTTCTTAGTCTATGAGCAATAATAAGCACAGTTTTATTTTTCGCAAGCTGAGCAAAAGCTGATTGAATTTTCGCTTCATTTTCAGCATCAGCATAAGCTGTTGCTTCATCAAGAATTATTATAGGTGTATTCTTTAAGAAAACTCTTGCAATTGCAATTCTCTGACCTTCACCGCCCGAAAGATAGGAATTTTTCTCTCCTATTACAGTTTGATAAGCATTAGGCAACGACATTATTACATCATGAATTCCTGCATTTTTGGCAGCATTTTCAACTTCACTAAATGCTGCTTTCGTATTTCCCATACGAATGTTGTTTTCAATTGTATCCTTAAATAAAAATGAATCCTGAAACACATATGAAATAAGGCTTGTCAGACGGCTTGGCGGAATGTCCTTTATATCAACTCCACCTATTTTGATACAACCGTTTTGAGGCTCGTAAAATCGCAGCAACAACTGTGCAAGAGTGGATTTTCCACCTCCCGATGGACCGACAATTCCGGTAATTGTTCCTGCATCAAGGCTTATGTTGATTTTTTTTAGTGCGTTCTGTCCGTCATTTTCATAAGAGAATGAAACATTCTCAAACCTTATGCCATAATTATCCGGGTTTCCTTTTCCGTCCTCAGAAAGTTCAGGTTGTAGCAAAATACGGTCAATGCGTGCTACACCTTCACTAATTCTTCTTGAATGTACAATCATTTGCATCATGTTTTCCATAGGCTCTTTTAATCCGCTTCCCACTATAAAAAATAGCAGAAGCAATGGTAGAAAATCGAGATAAGATGTTGCTGTGAAGGACAAAAGTATTCCCGCAGGCAGTAAAAATAACAATTGTGCTCCGAAAAACACATAATAAACACTTATCCCTGAAGCAAAGTGATATGCTGTATTATCAACTGTTTTTACAAAATTCGTCACATCTGTTTCATAACGCTTAAACGCACTTAATGTACGATTAAATATTTTTATAACAGGCATCCCGTGTATGTATTCTACAATTGTTCCGTTCATTTTTTCCTTGCTGTCATGCATATCAACTTGAGTTTTTGCACCCTTTGGATTTTTTAGTCCAGCTGAAAGAATAAAAATAGAGGCAATTATAGGGAAAAGTGTAACGAGAGCCAAGCGCCAGTCTATGATAAACAGATAAATCAGTGTGAAAACAGGCATGGCAATTGCCGCAGCAATTTCACTGATATGATGGGCAATAAAACCCTCAATCTGCTCCGTGTCATCAGATAGAGTTTTCTTGATAGCTCCTTGAGTTGTATGAGTAAAAAAGCCTGATGGAATTTTTCCAAGCTTATTCATAAGCTTTAATCTCAAAATGTAGATAATGTCAAAAGCAGAGCGGTGTGATAAAGCAGATGAGAAAAATCCAAAAACTCCATACACTAGAGCAGATGCAAATGTAAATATTATAAGTGTAAAAATGTAATTTGAATTAATTTGATTGATATTATTGTAATTTTTTACAAGCTCTTTAAGTATGCCATAAATTATGAAAAATGGCACAAGCCTTGCTGCAGAAGATAACACAGCTAAGATACAAGCAAAAACAAGCGGCTTTTTACGCTCGCCCGCAAGCTCCATAAGTCTTGCAGCACCTGTTTTTACCTTTGATTTAGTTTGTTTTTTCATAATAAATCCTTTCATAATTTTATATTTAGTTAGTCTTGACTAACTTATTGCTAAATTTCATTTAACAGTACATAGAAATTATAAACACAACTAAGCTTAAATGAAATTTTTATGATAAAAAAGTAAACTATCTTTACTCTATGTAAGAATCGGAACGATTCTTCATTTATCTAATATGAAAGAGAACTTTCCTAATTAGATAAAATAATAAAAAATAAGAAGCTTTTATTTACAAATATAATCAAACAAAGTTCCACATATAAGTTTAAAGGTTTTATCTAAAGCCTCTGTATGCAGAGAATCCTTGTTCATAGAAGAAATTGCCATAATTTTCATCAAATTCGCAACAATTTTCAAATCAATATCGGCTCTTATACCATCTATATGAGAAAAAAGGCTGTTCATTGTCTGTTCCTCCACCTGATAATTTATCACATAATCAGATGGTAGTGCTGACTTTAACTTCTCTAAATCCTCAGCTGTTAGATAGCGATAAATACTATCTTGATTAATAGTAATTCGCTCAAAAAAGACCTTTGCTTCGTCAATGCTCATCTTTTCGCGCTCTCCAAGAATATCCATAAACAGCTGTTTAGATTTATCACGCTGATAGCTGATAATTTCGCTTACAAACACCTCCTTTGACAGAAAAAAATTGTAAAAAGTGCTTTTTCCAATTCCTGCTGCTTTAGTGATTTTTTCAACCGAAGCATGAGTCATTCCATTTGCCTTGATTAGCTCAAATCCTATGTTTAACAGCTTTGTTTTGACTTCCTCTCTTTCAGCAATACTAAAAATTTTGGGTGACATAAATACCTCCAGAACTATATTTTAAAATTAAGCGACTATTTTATGAATTATAGTCTTATAATATCGCTAGTGCTTTTCTTTGTCAATTAATTTTTTTTAGAATTTTATTAAATTTAACATTTAAAAAGCCACAGTACTCATTCTGTGGCTTCTAGTTATATTATATTGCTCTTGTATTATATTTTAACCATGCTCTTTGTTCTTCGCTTAGAGATGGGCTTAACTTTTCGTATACTTCTTTATGATAGCTATTTAGCCATGCTCTTTCTTCTTGGCTTAGCATATCAACGATTACTCCATTTAAATCTATCGGACAGAAAGTAATTGTTTCAAAATTCATGAATTGCCCTGATTCAGTTTCTTCATCTTTTCTTACTACTAGCATATTTTCTATTCTAATACCATGTCTACCCTCTTTGTAAACACCTGGCTCATTAGTTACATTCATACCAGCCTCTAAAACAGCAGGTACATGATTGTTTCTAATTCCTTGAGGTCCTTCATGGACATTTAAAAAGAATCCTACACCGTGACCTGTACCGCACTTATAATCTATACCATACTGCCATAATGGTCCTCTTGCAAGTATGTCAAGGTTAGTTCCAGTACTCCCATATAAAAATTTAGCTCTGCTTAAACCTATAAAACCTTTAAGAACTAAAGTGAAATCTCTCTTTTCTTCTGGTGTTAGATTTCCTAATACCATAGTTCTAGTTATATCAGTAGTTCCACCTAAGTATTGTCCACCTGAGTCAACTAAAAACATTCCTTCTTTTAAAAGCTCTACATCAGTTTCAGGAGTTGATGAGTAGTGCATCATTGCCGCATGCTCTTTGTAGCCTGCTATAGTTGTAAAGCTCATACCCTTGAAATTTTCTCCCTCAGCTCTAAACTGTGCTAATTTCTCACTTGCAGAAATTTCAGTTATTTTTTCTTTTCCTAAGTTAGTATCTAACCAGTACAAGAATTTAACCATAGCTACTCCATCTGTAATCTGTGAGTCTCTCATATTTTGAAGTTCTATATCATTTTTAACAGCTTTTAATTTAGTAGTGTAATTTTGCTCTTCTAATTTTTTTACATCAGAAGATAAAGAATTTACAATCCACATATTTGTCTTTGCTGCGTCATATGATACTACATTTTTGTTATTTAACGTTTTTAAGCATTTATCTAATTCATCATATTGCTTTATAGATATACCATCCTTAACAAGTTCAGACTTAATATCATCAGTAAGCTTTTTAGAATCAACAAATAATATAGCTTCATCCATTGATATAAGCGCGTAAGATATTATAACAGGATTATTAGGAACATCATTTCCTCTAATATTAAATAGCCAAGCAATATCATCTAGCGAACTTAAAACAAAATGAGTAATAGACTCTGCTTTCATATGCTCTCTTACTTCATTTAATTTTTCTACTCTGCATTTTCCAGCAAATTTAACATCTAATGAATAGAAATTATCCATTGGAATTTCAGGTCTATCATTCCAAATTTGGCCAATTAAGTCATTCTCTAAATTATATTTTATTTCTTTTGAACATAAGGCTTTGTCTAAACTATCGTAGAAAGACTTAGATATAACTTTTCCATCAAAACCAATAGTTGCTCCATCTTTTAAGTTTTCCTTTAACCATTCTGCAATAGTTGGAACTGACGGCTGTCCCATCTTATATAAATCTATACTGGAATTCTCTAATTGTTTTTCAGCTTGTATAAAGTATCTTCCATCTGTCCAAAGTCCATTTCCATTTTCCAAAGTTATAACAGACGTTCCTGCCGAGCCTGTAAACCCTGTTATCCATTTTCTTGAACCCCAATGAGCAGCTACATATTCGCTTTGGTGTGCATCTGAGCTTGGTATTATATAAGCATCTACGCCATTTTGTTTCATTAATTCTTGTAATTTTTGAACTCTTTCCTTGATTTGCATATAATTTAACCCTACCTTTCAATGTAACCCTATTATTTAATTAGAATTTATAAATGTTATTTTCAATACTATTTAATAATATTAAAAATATTACTTATCACTATGTCTTTTAATAATGCTAACATTTCCTTTTGCATTTTTACCTATTACAGAAACTTTGTATTTGCCGCTTTCAGATATATCAACCGAAAATGAACTTGTAGGTATATCCACGCCTTTATATACTGGCGTTTCGCCATCTTTTTGAAGGATAATATCTACTTTTCCACTTTCACTAACTATTTTAAAATCAACAGTATCTCCATTTTCTAATTCTAAAATTTGATAATCTTCCTTGTTTAAAACCTTATACTCCATAATTAGCTGACTTTCATTTCCAGTTCTGCTCCCATCAAACTTAGTTGATGAGCAAGCTGAAAGTAATAACATAATCAATGCTACTATAGATAATATTTTTATTCTTCTCATATTATATTTTCCCCAACTATTTTGTATACTAAAACTCTGCAGACTTTGGTGTTCTTGGGAACGGGATTACGTCTCTTATGTTTGTCATGCCTGTGATGTACATTAAAAATCTTTCAAATCCTAATCCATATCCTGCATGCTTAACTCCACCGTATTTTCTAAGCTCTAAATACCACCACAAATCTTTTTCTGGGATATTCATCTCTTCCATACGCTTAACTAAAACATCATATCTTGTTTCCCTTTGAGAACCACCTATCATCTCGCCAACTCCCGGAACAAGCAAGTCAGTAGCTGCTACTGTTTTACCGTCATCATTTAATTTCATATAAAACGCCTTGATGTCCTTTGGATAATCAGTAACAAAAACAGGTCTTTTAAATATATGCTCTGCTAAATATCTTTCATGCTCTGTTTGTATATCAGAACCCCACTCAACAGGATATTCAAACTTATCATTATTTTTCTTTAATATTTCAATAGCTTCAGTGTAAGTAATTCTTCCAAAATCAGAATTTACAACATTACTTAATCTATCAAACAAGCCTTTATCTATGAAATTGTTAAAGAACTCCATTTCCTCTGGTGCATTTTCCATAACATATTTGATAATGTATTTAACCATATCTTCTGCCAAATCCATATCATCATTTAAGTCTGCAAAAGCTATCTCTGGCTCTATCATCCAGAATTCAGAAGCGTGTCTTGTTGTGTTTGAATTTTCAGCTCTAAATGTTGGTCCGAAAGTATAGGTATTTTTAAACGCCAATGCAAATGTTTCAGCCTCAAGCTGTCCTGTAACTGCTAAATTTACCGGTGTTGCAAAGAAATCTTTTGAAAAATCTACTTTTCCATCCTTTTTCTCTATGTTTCCAAGATCAAGAGTTGTTACTTGGAAAGTTTCTCCGGCACCCTCAGCATCATTTGCTGTAATTATTGGAGTATGTGCGTACACAAAGCCTCTTTCATTGAAAAATTTGTGAATAGCATATGATGCCACAGAACGAACTCTAAATACTGCTGAAAATGTATTGCTCCTTGGTCTTAAATGAGCTATAGTTCTCAAATACTCAAAGCTGTGCTTTTTCTTTTGAAGTGGAAAGCTGCTATCAGATTCTGCTTCCAATACAATTTCTGTCGCTTTAATCTCAAATGCTTGCTTAGATTCAGGTGTTTTGATAAGTATACCTTTAACAGAAATACCGCTTCCTGTTGAAAATTTCTTAACCTCTTCAAAATTATCTAAGTTTTCTTCAAATACAATTTGAACACTTTTGAAAAATGTTCCATCATTTAATTCGATAAATCCAAAATTTTTTGAATCTCTAACTGTTTTAACCCAACCATTTACGCAGACTTCTTTATCATATAGCGTATCTGCGATTTTGTACAATTGTTTAATGTCAATTGCTTTCATTTTAACTACCATTCCTTTCTTTTAGATTGTCAAAAAGTATAATTCTCTCCATAAAATAATGGGATGAGTTCTATTTAGCTTGTTTTTTATAATCAAAAACCCATCAATTAGTTATAATTTTTAACACTATCTTTTTAACATTATAATATAAAAAGCCCTTTCATCCTAAAATAAGGGACGAAAGGGCTACAAATTCCGCGGTACCACCCAAATTAACTTTCTATAAATAAAAAGTTCACTTGACCAAATAACGCTTTGGACGCGTTCAAGCCTACTTTAAACATTTCGGTTGAATACTCAAGGATGTTCTTCATATATAACATTGTAATAGGCTCTCACCTTATCCTATCTCTCTTTGACTTGTTTTATATACTACTTTTTCCTGTCATCATAATTTACATATATAATTTTTTCAATTATAATCCATTTATACAATTTTTGCAATAGGAAAATTTAAAAATATTTTTAATTGTTTTTATATTAATTTCTGTTAGATTTAATTGTTGATTTATACAATAAAAATAGGCGTTCACATTATATGCGATTTATCATCTATTTAACTATTTGATGTAATTTAGTTAATACATCAGTTTCCTCTGCATGTATTTCCTTTATTATATCAGACATTTTTTGTAATAATTGTTTATCTGCTGTTTCAGATAATTTCCACATTAACTCTCCAATCTCATCCCATTTTTCGGAGATTGTGATATATTCTATGCCTAATTGCTTCATTTCTTCACAATTAATAATATTACTTGCCTGTATTAGAAAATCTCCATACATCCTTCTGAAAATACCACCACCTGTGCCACCATCAGCGTTAATCATAAAGTAATTTGTAATTCCTGCTATTTTTATTTTTTCTTCATCAAACTTACTCCACTTTAATATTTCCTTAGAAAATTTATTAATACCATTTAAACCTAACAATTGTGCAGGTGAATTTAACATATTATTGCAAGTTTCGTTTATAGCTGAAAATATTATATCCGATGTCACTTGTTTATAATCATCAAACTTTATATCAAGATATTTATTATTTGAAGGAAAAGGTCTATACTTACTATTTCGAGCCATTTCTACTTGTTTATAATCTACCAAATGATAATCTTTAGATATATAACCTTTTGGTGTCCTAATGGCATTATCTGAGTTATCTCTATCACTTATATAAAATTTTTGTATTTCGTTATCGTAGCCAAATATAACTACTGCATGTCCGCCAAAATGGCTATCTTCACCCAAATTTAGATAATTAAGATACGGCATATCTACATAAACTAAAACTGGTTTATTATTATCTAATAGTTTTAGTGTTTTATCAAATACAGTTTTATATTTACTACTGGATTTGCATTTTATTTCAATATTAAGTCTCTCAGCAAGTCTTTTTTCAAACTCAAAAGGTTTTACTCTTCCAGATACCATCGGCGATTTAGTAAGATTAATATATACAAAAGATAGTCCTGAGCCAATTCCAAAAATCATTTCTTCTGTAAGTGGATAGCTATAATATTCAAACACTTGTTTTAGTGCAGTAGTTATACAATGTTTACCACCACTCGTTTTGAAATCATTAATTATTTTCTTCACTCTAAAATCATCTCCCTTTTATATTATTTTATCACCTCTAACAAGACAACAGTATGTCATATTTAAAATAATATTTTACTAAACAAAGTAATTTTTACAATATACAGGAAGCTAAAACCACATTTAGCAAGAAGTAATATCACAAAACAATTCTTGTTCACTTTTAAAAAGGGGCTTTTTTAGATATTTGTGAGCCTTTATCAAAAATGGCTCTTCCAGAGAAGCTTCCTCAAGGATTTTTTTATCTAAAAATATTTGACTTCCTTCACCCTCTCCTATTACGCTTCCTTTGTTTAAAACATAAATATAATCGCATATTTCGTATATGAAATTCATATCATGGCTAGAAACAACAATTGATTTTCCGTCCTCTTCCACAAATCCATTTAGTATTTTTTTTACATTCTCTCTGGAAGCATAGTCAAGTCCGGCCGTCGGCTCATCAAATAGCAATATACTCTGATCCAATGTCGATACTCCTGCTATGGACACATTCTTTTTTTGTCCATAACTTAAAAAATGAACAGGTTTGTTCTTTAAATCCTCTGTATTGGTTTTTTCCATAGCCTTTGCAACTCTGTACTTTATTTCTTCTTTACTGTACTTTAAATTTCTAAGTGCAAATGCAATATCATCATATACATTTGAAAAAAACAGTTGCTTATCAGGGTCTTGAAACACTATACCAACATTTTTTCTTAACTCAATTAAAGATTTTTTATCGTATTTCAAATCATTGCCCTTATAAAGCACCTTTCCACGTAAAGGCTTCAAGATACCTAAAAAATTCATAAAGAGAGTTGATTTGCCTGCACCGTTAGAGCCTATAATTCCAATTTTTTTGCCTTTACTTAAATCAATGCTGACATTGTTGAGAGCTACTGTTTTATCAGCGTATTCATATGTTACATTCTCCATTTTTAACATAATTGATTTTTTATCCTTCTTCCGTATAAAAATTACCATCAAAAAATTTTATTTCTAATACAGCTTCCATTTCCCTATATCTTTGCATAACTCTGACAAACAATGTTTTTATCAAAATTGCCAATGAATTCATGGAGTTGCTATAGCCATCATATCCGAATTTTATTTTTTGAGCCATATGTATCTCTCTAGCTTCTTCAAAAAATATTGTTATAAATCTGTATGTCAATACATACAGCTCAATAAACATAGAGGGAAGTCTAAATTTCTTCATTACCCTTATTTGCTGATTTATAGGTGTCGTAAGTATCAAAAAATACATACCTACTATTGCACTGATAGCTCTCAATGTAAGTATAATACCTTTTTCAAAAGCACCTAACGGAATTCCAAAATAAAAATTTAAGAAGTCAAATTGCTTTACAAACACAAAATTAGATACTGCTACCTTTGAAAAACCAAAGGAAAATATAATAGTTAAAATGCTTATAAAAAGAAATACCAGCGGTGCCAGAAGCATTTTTACATATGCACTGGTGGGTATTTGTGCCCCCACCAGTGTAAGTATTATAACCAAAGCTATCATCACCAATGCAAAATATATATTTGAATTGGCAATAGAAAGTACAATAACAGCCAAAGAAAACAAAACCTTGACAAATGGATTTGAATTGGAAAATTTATTTGTATAAGCTAGGCTATCGATTATAAGCATTTTACATTAACCCTTTGCCTTAGTATTTACATCTGATAAAGCGTTTCTTTTTCCTTTTACAAAGCCAAAAAAGTATCCGATAAATCCCGCTCCTATAGCTGCCTGCAATGAGAAGAGCAAGCTTTCTATTTCACCACTTGCTGGTTCTATAAATGGGCTAAACCATGGCTCATATTCAGGATTTATTTCACTTATAACACCTTCAGCCTGTCCATCAGCTCCTCCGAATTCAGCATCCTTTAATAGCATTAAAGGGGTTGCAAGTAAAACTATTACAAACAATATAAGCAGTATGTTTTTAGTTGTTCTGTTCAAGTTTAAATCCTCCTTCATTTTGATATTTCACTATTAAATCATAAATAATAACAGTAAGTACTCCCTCTGCTATTGCAAGTGGAATTTGAGTTACAGCAAAAACACCTAAGAATTTAATCATTGATGCCATAACTCCTCCAACTGGGTCAGGATGAGCAAGAGCAAGCTGTCCAGCTGTTACTATGTATGTTACAAAATCTCCCAAAGCTGCTGCAAGAAAAACTGCAAGGTTTTTATTTTTGCCCTTAACTAGCTTATATACTAGGTATGAAACAAATGGTCCTGCAACTGCCATTGAGAATACATTAGCGCCTAATGTGGTTATCCCGCCGTGAGCTAATAAAAGTGCTTGGAATAAAAGTACAATTAGTCCTGATACAGCCATAGCTGATGGTCCAAACAATATTGCTCCCAAGCCTGTTCCTGTAGGATGAGATGTACTTCCTGTTACAGATGGCATTTTAAGTGCTGACAAAATAAACACAAATGCTGTAACTAAAGCAAATAATAATTTTTGGCTCGGATTTTCCTTAAACTTCTTGGATATTTTTATTCCTCCAAGAATAACGAAAGGTATTGCTACAACAGACCAAAAAATAACCCATGGTAGCGGTAAAAATCCCTCCATAATGTGCATGGCATACGCTTGAGGTGATAACATAACAATAGAGATAAGTGCCATTAAAAAATACGTTTTTTTCTTCATTTTTTCCTCCTAATTAAATTATTTCTTTTAATCTATTTATAAATAAACTGATAGTTTTTTCGTATGCTCCTAGACCTGTAGTATAAGAACTTACTTCAAACCCAGCATTTATAAGCTGTGATTTTACGGAGTCATCCTCGTCAGAGCATATATCATTTAAGGCATGATCTCCTGCAACAATCAAGAACGGATACAAATTAATTTTTTTTATTCCGTCCTCTCTTAATCTATCCAATATGTCAGTTATATATGGGTCTCCCTCTACATGTGCCATATACAATGTAGGTATTTCCTTTTTCAACAAACTTTCAAACTGCTCGTAATACTTGTGTGCCTCATGATGTGTTCCATGACCGATTAAAACAACACCTTCATCTTTTTGCAGCTCTGTTTTTACATATGATTTTATAAGCTCTATTTCCTCATTTCCCATATGTTCATCAAGCAATGGTCTTGCTATTTTTATTTCCTCAAAAAAATCTCTGAACTTATCACATAAGCTAATTATTTTACCATAATACTCAGCTCCCGGTATTATATGAGTTACGACGACATATACATGGGTATATCCGTCTTTAATTAGTTTTTCAAGACAGCTTGTCATGTTATCTGTTTCAATTGATTCTTCTCTTTTCATTTTCCTTCTGATTATTTCAGATGTGAAAACTCTAAAGCAGTCTATTTCCTTATATTCACTTTTAACTTGATTTTCAATAGTTTCTATATATTTTTCCCTAGAATCCTTAATTGAACATCCAAAACTTGCAATTACAATAGCTCTTTTCATTTTTTACCTCCATAGATTTATTTTCATTATGGCTTTGCTTTTGGAAACACATTTGACTTTGGAATAAAGTATGGACATTTATTTATCCCATCCATATATATATCAGCGTCTATTCTGAATATTTCCCTAAGCATATCCTTGTTCAAGACTTTTTCCGGCTCTCCAATATTGCATAGATTTCCATTGTTTATGACCATGATTCTGTCCGAATATCTTACCGCTTGATTTAAGTCATGAAGCACCATAATCACAGTTATGCCTAGAGCCTTATTTAGCTCCTTTACAAGCTCCAAAACCTCTAACTGGTATGATATATCCAAATATGTAGTAGGCTCATCTAAAATCAATATTTTAGGCTTTTGAGCCAAAGACATCGCAATCCACGCTCTTTGTCTTTCTCCACCTGACAGTGTAAGCACAAATCTTTTTCTAAGTTCTGAAAGTCCTGTTTTTTCCAATGCCCAGCTAATTATTTCCCTATCTTCTTGTCCTAGTCGTTTTCCAAATTTCAAATGAGGAAATCTACCATAAGAAACTAATTCCTCAACCGATATATTGTATGGTATATTTTTTACCTGTGGCAAAACCGCAAGGCTTTTTGCTAATTCTTTAGTGTTGATTTTTTCCACACTTTTTCCATCTACATAAATGTTTCCACCCGAGATTTTCAGGCATCTGCTCAATGCTTTTATAATTGTGGATTTTCCTGAACCGTTAGGTCCTATTACGCTAAGCACCTCTCCTGATTTCACTTGAAAGCTTATATTTTTAACTATCTCTTTTTCACCATATTTTACATTTAAATTTTCAACTGCAATTTTCATCAGTAGTCCTTCTTTCTTCTGAGCAAATATAGGAAAAATGGTGCACCTAAAGCAGACATTATAATTCCAACAGGTATTTCCTTTGGAGCAAACATGACTCTTGACAATGTGTCACAGAACATAAGTGTCGCAGAGCCTGTAAATATTGAAGCTGGCAATAGATATCTATAATCAGAGCCTATAAACAATCTTGTCATATGAGGAACTAAGAGACCTACAAATCCCAAGAGACCTACAACGCTAACTGCAGCCCCTGAAAGCAGGGATGATATTACTATGAATAAAAATCTAGTTTTTTCAACATTCAGACCTAAGCCTACAGCAACCTCGTCACCAAGCATCAGTATATTAAGCTTGTTGGATACAAGAAAGGCTAGCGTCATTCCTAATATGGCATAAGGAAAAATCATATTTACATGCTTCCAAGCTATCGCTGAAAGTCCTCCAACCATAAAATCCACTACTCCAGAGACCTTGTCAGGATAAAAGCTCATAATTATATTATTTCCAGCACCCAGCAAAGATGAAACCGCAACTCCTGCTAGAATAAGTCTGGAGGGTGAAGCTCCCTCACTCCACGATAAAAAATATATAAGCAGCGTTGCCAATAAAGCACCTACAAATGAACCTGCTGGTGCTAGGTAGTAATAATTAGGAAATACTATTAATAATAGCAAAGTCGTCAATCCAGCTCCCGATGAAACTCCAATTATATTAGGACCAGCAAGAGGATTTCTCATAACTCCCTGAAGTATCGCTCCTGATATAGCAAGACATGATCCTACCAAAGCAGCAACTATGGTCCTTGGTAAGCGCACATTCCATATTATCTGATAATTCATAGTGCTTTTATCTATGAACAGAGCATTTATAATTTCTTTTGGCGTAATTTTAACAGCACCATTCCCCATGCTTATGAAAAAAGCGATTATTGATAGTGCAATAAAAATCATTAAAATTAAGCTTTTTCTTATTTCTGTTTCCTTTTCGTTACAATTCATATTTTCTCCTGTAATATTATTAAGCCTAATTTTTATTTAAAAACCTCAGGATACAATATTTTCGCAAGATTTTCATATGCCTCTGCATATCTGATATTTGGCTTGTACATATATAAATCCTTTGGAAGCACTATGTATCTATTTTCTTTTACAGCTTTAAGAGATGCCCATGCAGGATTGCTTTCAACATCTGAATTTAATCTTTCCTTTATTTTTTCCATATCAGAACCCATAGTTATGACAAATATAAAATCCGGATCCTCCTGAATCAATTTCTCCATGCTAAAAGTTTTTGTATCTTGAGATTCACTCATAGAATCTGCAATATTTGTAACATTTAAGTCCTTTAGCATTTCACCAACCATAGTATTAGAATCACGAGTTGCAATAGCTTTGCTAGTTGCACGAAGTATTATAGCCTTGTAATTTTTATCTGTAGAAGCTTTTGCTATTATTTTTTCAACTTCATCTTTAACTACAGCCATAATATCTTTGTATAAATCTTCTCTGTCTGTAAGTGCTGAGAAAATTCTCAAAGTTCTATAGTAATCAGCTCTTACATCATCATTAAATGCAACAACTTGAATATTACTTTGCTCTAATGCAGGAATCATTTCTTTGTGTGAATTGTAATCGCTCAAAATCATAACCAAATCTGGCTCTAAGGATAGTATTTTTTCTAGACTTGGTGTTCCTACAGTACCTACCACCTCAGCAGATTTTGCATTTTCTACAGGTTTTTCTTCTGTATACTCTAATCTTCCTATAACCGTTCCTCCGCAGCTGTCCCAAATATCCAACAGTGAATTTTGCAAAATAACAACTTTTTTAGGATTTTTCTTAACTTCCACTTTTTTGTCCATAGAATCTGTAAATATAACAGAATCTTCTTTTATTTCTACTCCGTATTCTGAGACTAGAGGATTTTCATTATTATCTTTGTTTTCGTTGTTTAAAGGTTCTTTTGAATGATTATCTATATTTTTATTGCTACATCCTGTCATAAAGAATACAAATATCATTGCTGCTATTAAAATCATTATTATTTTATTTTTCAATTTTATCTCCTATTTTTGTGCATTGTTTTTATTGTTATTGCATGATTAAAGGTTATAACCCCTTTTAGTTATGATTTTACCATTTTCAATGTAGGATGAACTGTTGCCAACTATTACTATACTCACCATATCAACTATTTCATAATTCATGGTTTCCAAAGTGAATATGTTTATCTCCTGACCATCCCTCCCTGCATTTCTGACTACACCTACAGGCGTTGAGCCTGCTTTATATTTTTTCATTATTTCAAAGGTTTCCTTTAAATAATCAGGACGTCCCTTGCTCCTTGGGTTATAAATACATATAACAAAATCAGCTTCAGCCGCTAAATTAACCCTCTTGTATATTAAATCTAAAGGTGTAAGCAAATCACTAAGACTTATATGACAAAAATCGTGCATTAGAGGTGCTCCCAATATGGCAGCAGCTTCGATTGATGCAGTAACTCCGCTTATTACTTTAACATCTTCTCCATCTGCCATTTCTAAAACAAGTCCTGCCATGCCATAGATACCAGCATCTCCAGAGCTTATTACTCCTACGATTTTTCCTGTTTTAGAAATTTCAATCGCCTTTTTAACTCTTTCTATTTCTTGTTTCATACCGTTGCAAACTACTTCCTTATCCTTGATTAAGTCTTTTATCAAGTCTATATATGTTTTATAACCTACGATAACCTCTGAACTTTCTATTGCCTTTATCGCCTCGTAAGTCATAAGCTCTTGCTTGCCCGGTCCTATGCCAATTACATAAATCATTTAAACCACCCATCTTTTATTTACCAAAATTGTCGTAAAATATGATACATTCTCTTTTTTCATTGCTTCAATGTTTCTGTATACTACCTCATCATCCTTAGATGAATTACTTACAGCTATGGAACAGCCCAACAGCTTTTCCTCAGACAATATGCTTACTACTTCTTCAAAGTTTTTGTAAACTTTCATCAAGACTATTGAATTTTCATTTTGCAAATACTGCCTTATTTTAGCCACTCCTATAGTGGCAGGTACTATAACTAAAGCATCATCTCCCTCAACCAAAGGAAAATTATTATTCGAGGCTATATCCAAAAATGATGCTATCCCCGGTATTGTAGAAATTTCTATTTTATCCCTCAACAGTCTAAGTAAATATATATATGTGCTATAAATCATAGGGTCACCTATGGTTACAAAGCCAACTTTCTTACCTGTCTTAACATCTGATTCAATTTCTGCGGCAATACTGCTCCATGCCTTTTGAAGCTCATCCGAGTCATAGTTCATGGGAAAATGCCTGTCCTTAATTAAAGTGCTGTCTTTTAGATATTCTTTCACTATTTTATGTGCCATACTGAATTTTTCGTCCTTTTTTGCTGTAGGAACGTATAAAATATCAAGACTTTCCAGCACATCAATAGCTTTTTTAGTAACAAAACCACTGTTTCCCACTCCAACTCCTATTCCATAAAACATAATTCCTCCTATTAATATCGCTAAATCATATGTTTATTGTATTGATAAAATTTTTCATCTATGATTAGCAACAAAAATCCTATAAGTTGTACAGCAATGCGTTGCATATAGCTGCTGCTACGTTGCTCCCGCCTTTCCTGCCCTTTGCCACAATATACTCTATATTTTCCAAGCTCATTATTAATTCCTTTGCTTCCACAACATTTACAAAACCAACCGGCACACCAATAATTAACTCTGGTTTAAATTTTTCCGACTTTATCATTTCATATATTTTTATGAGTGCTGTGGGAGCATTACCTATTGCTAAAATTACAGGTCCATTTATCTTTGAGGCTCTCTCCATTGAAACAGTGGCTCTAGTCTCTCCTCGTTCCTCAGCTTCCCTAAAAACATCCTCATCAGCCATAAAGCATTTCACGCTTACTCCGTAATTTGAGGCTGTTTTTTTATTAATTCCTGCAAGAACCATATTTGTATCTGTCACAATTGTAGCTCCGCTTTTTAAAGCCTCTTTTGCTTTCTTAATTGCATTTTCTGAAAAAATTAAATTGTTTAAATAATCAAAATCTGCTGTTGTATGAATTACCCTCTTTATTATTGGTTCTTTTTCTTCAGGTAGTTTCAAGTCTCCCAATTCTTCTTGTATTATTTCAAAGCTTCTTTTTTCAATGTTATGTGGCTCCACATACTGTATATTCATTAAACTTATTCTCCTTGTGCTGATATTCTCTACAACAAATTACCAAAATCTATCTCATATTCATCTATTGCAACTGCTACTGTGACGGAATTTACAATAGTCTTTTTTATTATAAGATTTTTAGAATTACTACCCTGTACAGCCGCTCTTTCACTTACTGTATCTACCCCAACTGTTTCCTTTACAAAAGCTGACTCTGAAAATTGCCCCTCTATTTTATTCAAATCCTCCTTTGAATAGGTATTAAAAGGCACCTTAAATATTTCAGCAGTCTTAATAATTCCATCTTCATCCTTTTTCACATCTATGGAATTAATAGATTTTATACCAAAGCATGAAAGTTCGTTTTTTGTTAAAACTTCTTTTATAGCATTATATATTTGTATAAAGTCCGTATTTCTTCTACATCCAACTCCTACAGATAGTATTTTTGGAATTAAATTCAGTGTAGTTTCAAAGGGCTTTTTACTTTCATCTAAACTAAGGCATATACCTATTCTTTCAGCATTTGTACTAAATTCATTAGGAACTTCACCTTTTATATCAAAATCAGAATAAAAGCCTATTTTTTCATCCTCCAATATAGAAGCAGAAATTTCTCGTGCTTTTTCTAAGCTCATAATGTGCATTCCGCGTAATGTAGCCCATTCATCGACTGCAAATCTATCATTAATATCTGTCGCTGTGGTAATAACAGGATTTGCTCCGATTATTTCAGCTATTTTTAATGCTAGTCTATTAGCCCCTCCAATGTGTCCGCTTAAAATAGGAATTACGTTCTGACCTCTTTCATCTATACAAATTACAGCAGGGTCATGCTCTTTACTTTTTATGCAGGGGGCAATAGCTCTTACAGCAATGCCGATAGCCCCTATAAAAACTATTGCATCACAATTTTCAAAGGATGTTTTTGTGCTTTTGTATAAATCATGTTCTCTTAATTTCACATGCTTTGAGTTTTTTATATATCTTTCAGGTGCATATGCTGTAACTCTAACTAAATCAAAACTGTCAATGAGCTTGTCACAAAGAGCAACACCCTTAGATGAAAAAGCATAAATATCTATCTTCATTTTATACCAACTATTTCATAGATTTTTTTCATATCAAGAGATTTCCTTACAAAATCAGCTAAAAGGTCATACTGACTATCCTTGTATTTTTTTATATCAAATTCCTCAAGCTCACTGCTATCTATTCCTTTTTTGTCCATGAGTATCCCTACTAATGTATTTACAAATTCTGCGTTATCAAATATCCCATGAATATAGCTTCCTGCTACATTTCCTAAAACACAACCATCTTGTGAATATTTAGTGTCGTTTTGATTTTCTTTATCAGATAAGATTGACAAATCATTGCTTGTTACCTGTATGGTTGATAATGGTGCTGCCTCTATGCTTGATATTTCTTTATCTTTAACTTTTGTATTACCCATATGAATCTCATAACCTTCAATTGAAAGTCCCGATAATTTTTTATAAAAACCTTCAATTTTATTAATTGTACCCTTTACCTGTGTTGTAGTTTTATTTATATAAAATGTAGTCTCAGTGCTTAAAAGACCTAGTCCTATAATTGTACCTCCACCCTCCATATTTTCTGGATCGTGAATATCTTCTCCCAGCATCTGATAACCTCCACATACACCAAACACTGGATTTCCCTCTTTTGCATATCTTATAATTTTTGTTTCCAACCCGCTTTGTTTCAACCATTTTAAGTCCTCAATGGTATTCTTAGTTCCCGGTATAATTATCATATCAGGATTTCTAAGCTCTTTTACACTGCTTACATATCTTAGAGAAACTCCTTTGACCATAGAGAAAACATTAAAATCCGTGAAGTTTGAAATCCTTGGAAGCTTTATAACCGCTATGTCTATTAGGCTATCCTCTCCAAAACCCGTCAGTCTTTCTGAAAGGCTGTCCTCATCGTCTATGTCTACTTTCAAATAAGGAACTACACCTAACACATCTACGCTTGTTATATCCTCGAGCATTTTAAGACCACTTGTAAGTAAATTAATATCTCCTCTAAACTTATTTATAATAAAACCCTTAACTCTTGATTTTTCTTCCTCATCAAGTAAAAGCATAGTGCCTGCAAGGGAAGCAAAAACTCCTCCTCTGTCAATATCTCCTACGATTATAACAGGAGCATCAACTAATTTAGCCATCCCCATATTTACTATATCATTTTCCTTTAAATTAATTTCTGCTGGACTTCCAGCACCCTCAATTACTATTATGTCATAATCCTTAGCGAGCGAATTGTAAGCTTCCATAATATGAGGAATCATATCTAGCTTGTGTTTATAATATTCAACCGCAGTCATATCCTTAAAAACCTTGCCATTTAAAACAACCTGAGAGCCTTTTTCACCTGTAGGTTTCAAAAGTATGGGATTCATTCTCACATCAGGGTCTATTCCTGCCGCTTCCGACTGCATAACCTGCGCTCTGCCCATTTCCAAGCCATCCTTTGTTATAAAGGAATTTAAAGCCATATTTTGAGATTTAAATGGAGCAACCCTGTACCCATCTTGTTTAAAAATTCTGCACAGTGCTGCAACAGTCAAGCTTTTACCTGCATTAGACGTTGTTCCCTGTACCATAATTACCTTTGCCATTTAGTTCCTCCTATTAATCTGATTCATTTTCTTTTCCTGGTACTTTCATTTTTCTCTCATAAGCTATTGACTTTTTTATAAAGTTTTCTGCAAATTTCAGATTTCCCATAAAATGGATATGCGGATATCCTGCAAACTTTGTTTCATCTGCTATTATTGCCTTCCAGCTTCTTTGTGATTCTGGCTTATTTGCAACAAAACTTTCTCCTGTATTTGTTGAATCACTGTAATGAAACTCGTGTCCATTGATTGAATCTCCCATATCACACATAAGGTTATTATTTTGACTTGTAAGAGTCACGTATCCAAAACGTGTCAGCGAGCTTGTCATATGACTTGTTCCTTTAACAGCTCCTACTAATTTATACTCACCAGTTTCTCCCTCAAAAGCATCCATAAGATACATATATCCCCCGCATTCTGCAAAGGTTGGTAGCCCTATAGCTATTTTTTCATTTATATCTTTAAGCATGGATTTATTATTACTTAGCTCTTTCATATACAGTTCAGGATAACCACCACCAATATAGAGTCCCGAAATCCCATTTGGCAGAGCTTTATCATTCATGGGACTAAACTCAACCAGCTCTGCTCCCATATCTTTTAGCACATCCAAACTATCTTGATAATAGAAGCAAAATGACTTGTCTTTTGCTATTGCTATTTTTGTTTTTCCTATATAATTAATTTTTGGCTCGTAACATTCTATATCACTATCGCTATTTGCTAGGTTTAAAAGTCCGTCTATGTCAATAGTTTCAAGAGCCTGTTTTCCTAGTTCCAAAACTATTTCTTCAAGTCTTCCTATCTCCTGTGCTGTTACCAATCCAAGATGTCTGCTTTCTAATTTACAATTTTCAAGATATGGTATATAACCATATACTTTTACATCTGTATTGCTTTCAATTACATTTTTATAATAATCATACATTCCCTTTGAAACACTATTTAAAATAACACCTCTGATATTGCTTTTAGGTCTAAAGTTTTTAAATCCCTCTATTATTGCAGCTGCTGAAGCTGCCATACCCGATGGCTTAATCACCAATACTACGGGACAGTTAAGTAGCTTAGATAACTCATAGGAACTGCAAGATGTTCCTAAGCCGATACCATCATAGTAGCCCATAACCCCCTCAATAACTGAAATGTCCGAATTCATAGCATTCTTAGATAGAAGATATTTGCAATTATTTTCACCAAGCATAAATTTATCTAGGTTTCTCGATTGCACCTTAATTACTTCCGAATGAAACATAGGGTCTATGTAATCAGGACCTGACTTAAATGCCGATACTTTCAATTCTTTCATGAAAAATGCTTTGAGCAGTGCTGTTGTTACTGTAGTTTTGCCACTATTGCTGCTTATAGCTGAAATCATAATTTTAGGTATACTAGCTATCATATCTATTTCCACTTCCGCTTATTATATAAATTGGATTTTGAGCCATCATCATATGGTATTGCCCAAGCTCCTTTGCTTTTGCAACAGAAACACACACTATCTCAACATCCTTAAAACCATACTTTTTCATGCACCCCAAAGCCTCATTTATGCTCTCTAAAGTTATTGCATTTATAACCACTCTAACAGATGGATTTTTTTCAAGCAGTACTACTATTATTTTTTCCATGTTCCCACTACTTCCTCCTATGAAGCAAGTATCAGGCGGAGGAAGTTTTTCAAGACCCTCTGGTGCATTATTATTTATTACTTCTATATTATAGGTTTTAAATTTCTTTATATTTTCTATTATCAGATTGCACGTTTCTTGATTTTTTTCTATCGCATAAAGTGTACCGTTACTTAATTTAAGTGCTGTCTCAATTGATACAGAGCCTGTTCCTGCTCCTATATCATATACTATATAATCATTTTTTAAATGCAGCTTAGCTATGGAAACTGTCCTTACTTCACTTTTAGTCATAGGAGCAGAGCCTGTGATAAATTCCCCATCTCCTATAGCCCTGTACATATTTTCTTTACTTACAGGCTCGTCATTGTGAACAATCATTACAGAAAGTCCATTGAAGTTCATGCCCACAATGTTAGCAGCTATATCCTCAACTATTCTCTCATTGTCATAAGATAGATTTTCACCTATACTGACTTTTAGATTACCTAAACCCTTTGATTTTAATATTTCGCATATATTGCTAGGATTCATTTCATTATCTGTAAGTATGAACAGTTTTTCATTAAATGCTACATTGGAAATAATATTTAATTTCCTGCCATGGGCGCTTACATATTTAATGTTGTCCCATGATAAATTTAGTTTAGATGCAAAGTATTGCAATGAGCTTATTGCAGGAATATTTTCAAGCTCAATTTCTGCTCCATTTTCTTGTTTTCCGCAGTTTTCATTTCCATCCTGTATTAACTCAGTTAGTTTTTTTGAAAGGCTGTAAAAACCTGTATCTCCTGAAACCAAAACTCCAAATATATTATGGCTGCTTTTTTTTATATATTCATATATACTTTTTGAATCACTGCTTGTATAAGTTTCTTTTGCTAAATCAGAGAAGCTATCAAGCATTCTTTTCGCTCCAATCAATACACCACATTTACTTAGCACATCAACAGCTCTCTTGTGTAGAAAATCTTTGTTTCCTATTCCTATTCCTACAATATAAACTTTTTTCATATCATATCCTTTTCTAATAAAACTTTTATCTCATCTAAAGTGCATCCTATCTCTAATGGTTTTCTTACTACAATGCACCTGCAATCTGATTTTTCACAAGCTTTTATTTTTTCTTCAAGTCCTCCTGATGCTGCGCTTTCCTTTGTTACCAAGGATACCGCATTTATGGACTTTATCATTGCCTCGTTTAGCTCAGAACTAAAAGGCCCTTGCATACAGATTATATTTTTATTTGAATATCCCAAATCAATTGCCTTTTTAAGAGAATCCTCCATAGGTAGTATTCTTGGATAAATTCTTTCTTTATAATTATTCACCTGTGTAAATAATTCTAAATCTTTACTTCCTGTTGTCAACAGTACTATTCCACTTTCTTTATTTAATAAAGTAACTGCTTCCTCCATACTCTCTACGTATGTACAACTTTCATAATATCTGCTTTCTCTGACAATTCTTAAATATTTAAGATTGCTATACTCACTTGCTTCTACAATATTCTGTGAGACTATTTTCGCAAATGGGTGTGTTGCGTCAATTACATGGCTGTAAGACTTGTCTTTAAATAAATTTATCATTTCATTTTTATCCAATCTCTTTTGGAAAACAGAAATATTATCAATTTCTTCAACAAACTGCTCAGCATATTCCGTTGCTACATACAAATCTACTTTTATATGTCTGTTACACAGAAATTCAGCTAGCAGTCTACCCTCTGTAGTGCCACCAAAAATACAAAAATACATATTATTCATTGTGTTTACCCTGTCTATATTCGTGTGTGAAAGTAGGATTGTATAGCTCACTTCTTTCATATTTATCTCCAAGAAAATTTCCTACCAATATTAGCGCTGTCTTTGTTATATTATTTTCTGTCATGGTTTGATGCAGAGTGTCTATTGTACATCTAAATATTTTTTGCTCAGGCCAAGTAGCCTTGTACACAACAGCAACAGGAGTAGATGGCTCATAGCCTCCTTCAATTAGCTCACTTTCTAGCTCTTTTGTAAGACTTGAGCTAAGGAATAAAGCCATACTGGATTTATGTGCTGCAAAAGAACGGATACTTTCTCTTTCCGGAGTTTTTGTTCTGCCCTCCATACGAGTTATTATTACAGATTGGCTGACATCCGGCAGAGTATACTCTGCTCCCAATACCGCTGCCGCACCGCAAAACGAGCTAACTCCCGGCACAACTGCATACTCTATATTTTCCCTAACCAAAATATCTATCTGCTCTCTTATTGCACCATAAATACTGGGATCTCCTGTGTGTAGCCTCACTGTAGATTTATTTTCAGCCTCAGCTTTTTTCATAACCTCTATAACTTCTTCAAGAGTCATTGAAGCACTGTTATGTATTTCACATCCCTCTTTTGTGTAGCTTAAAAGCTCCTTGTTCACCAATGAACCTGCATATATTAAAACATCTGCTTCTGTTAAAAGCTTATGTCCTCTCATAGTAATTAAATCCTTTGCACCCGGTCCTGCTCCTACAAAATTTATCATTCTTATCTATCCTTTTCCTTTAATTTGAATTTAGTAATCCTTGTTCGTTTGAATATATTATCAAACTTATCTTTAACTTGTTGTCAACTTTTTTATTTATATAAAATAATGCTCTTTCACTGATTTTAGAAATTACTTCTTTTAGGATATTTTCCCTTATCAATATTTCAAGTACACCCTCTGTAGTAACACAGTCCAAAATTTCTTTTATTACTTCTCTGCTTGCACCATATAGTCCAGCATAGCAGGCAAATATCTCCATTCTGAAATCTCCGTTATTGGAATGGGTATTCATCATTCCTCCCGCGACCTTTACCATTTTGCCTATGTGTCCTACTATTAAAACTTCACTAAACTCAAGTAAAGTGGCATAGTCTAAAATCTCTCCTAAGTAGTTACTGAATTTCAAACTATTTTCACCATTTATTCCTAATTTCTCATCTATAAATCTTTCAGCATAATTTCCAGGAAATGCAAGCAGTTTGTCATATCCCTTAGCTTTTATTACATTCATTTCAACCTTTAAGCTATCTACCAGTGCCTTTTCACTCATTGGCTCAACTATTCCTGTAGTACCTATGATAGAAATGCCTCCTACTATGCCTATTTGTGGATTAAAAGTTTTTTTTGCTATCTCCTCACCCTCTGGAACTTCAATCAATATGTTAGCTCCACTTTCACATTCAAATGCCTTTAAGACAGCCAAAACATTTTCTGTTATCATCTTCCTAGGAACAGAATTAATGGCAGGTCCTCCAACTGGACAATCTAGTCCCTTTTGAGTGACACGTCCAACACCTTTACCACCCTCAATATTTATTTCACCTGTATTATTCAGTCTTACATGAGCATATATTAAAATTCCATTGGTGACATCAGGGTCATCTCCGCTTTCTTTTTTTACACAGCAGCTTACTTCTGTAGTCTCTATTTTTTGTTCTTTCACGTCTATATCAAGGAAAATATCCTTTGGAAGCTTAACAGAAACCCTGTCAATAATTTCACCTGTCAATAGCATTTGTACCGCCGCTGTTGCCGCTGCTGCTGCACATGTTCCAGTAGTAAAACCACATCTTAACTTCTTTCCATTTTTGATTATATATTCATTCATAATATCCTCATATTTTATTTTTTTGAAATAAACAGCTATAAAAAATTTTATTATTTTTCATTTTTTCAATAAAAAAAATCTTCCGATTTCTCGGAAGATAAAAATACAAAGATAAAAAGATATGACATATCTCTATTTTAGAAATTCCTCCCGAAAATCTACAAACAAATTAATTCGGCAGGTCTCCTGACTTTCGGATCATTTAATACTCGCCTTCCCATGCACAAAGCACAGTGGCATCTGAGTACTATCACCTTTCACAGTAGCGGGGGCTGTAACAGATTTGACTGTTTTCCCTTTTAAAACAAATGTTACCAAAACTAATATATTAAGTTATAGTTTATTATATATTATGAAATTTTTATTGTCAATTAATAAATTTTTAAGTATATTCATAAAAAGCGAAATAAATTTCGTTCTATAGAATAATCGAAACAATTCTTCATTTATATTTTTAAATATCTTTTGACAAAAATAAAATTCCCATGCCATTTTTTATATATATTTCAGCTTTATTATCAACAATCTCATTGCTTATACAAAGAGTTGAGCCTCTGCTTACTTTTACATCTATAAGAGGATATTTCATGCCTTTAAGCGTTATTCCATCTATATATTCACTTATAGGTATGATTGATAAATAATACCCTACTTTTTTACTTATTATCATATCCTTATTGAGTATTGAAATATAATTATTATTATCGATAATTCTAATATTTATATCATCTTTTATATATCTTTCAATAAGCAGAATATTAGCCATAGTGTGATCTAATCTTGTTCCAGTTGCACCGAAAATAGTAATTTCATTAAACCCACAAGCAATAGCTTCTTCTATAGCTATTTCAGTATCAGTAAAATTTTTCTCTGCTGGATACTTTTTTATTTTTACATTTTTATATTTTTCAAGTAGATTTATATCTACAGAATCAAAATCTCCTACTATTAAATTGGGATTTACTTTTAAACTGTCTAAATAGTTCAGTCCTCCGTCTGCACAAATTATAAAGTCATTTTCTGAATATATTCCATCAAATATTTCTTTTTTAATGCTGTTTCCACTTGCTATTATTATTGCTTTCATTTTATTATTTTCTGCCTTAATCTCTGATTTAGGATTGCATTATCCTTTTAAATTCCTGCGTTCTTTTTATAACATCATCTGCGTTGTATATAGCCGAGCCCGCTACTATGACATTCGCTCCCCAGCTTAAAACCTCATTAAGATTATCAAGTGTTACCCCACCATCAATCTCGATATCTCTTGTTATATTTTTTTTATACATTAATTCTTTTAAATCCAAAAACTTATCTTTAACATTATATATTAAACTTTGCCCTCCAAATCCTGGATTTACAGACATTAGAAGTATCATATCCACATCTTCTATTATATCCTTTATTGTACATACTGGTGTAGCAGGATTTAGAGATACTCCTGCTTTTAGTCCAAGAGATTTTATCTTTTGTATCGTTCTATGTAAGTGTATACAAGCCTCTTGATGTACTGTTATAATATCTGCTCCTGCATTACAAAAATCTTCCAAATGCAAATCAGGATTATTTATCATCAAATGTACGTCAAAAGTTAAATTTGTAATTTTCCTTATCGATTTTACTATAGGTGCTCCAAGTGTTATGTTTGGAACAAAGCTACCATCCATAACATCAATATGCACATAGTCAGCTCCTCCTAATTCAATCTTCTTTATATCCTCTCCAAGCTTAGAAAAATCAGCAGAAAGAATTGATGGTGACAATTTATTCATTTGCTAAACCTCCGTAATAATAAAATTTTTCTTTTATTAAAATTATTTATTAAATCTTTATATATAAACTAAAGCAATATACACTTATAAAGTCTTTAATAAAATTATAACATATTACCAATAAATCTTCAATTATTCTATAATAAATTTTATTATTTCAATGTAAACTATAATTTTTATTTTAATATATGGCTTTTTAATAAAAATTTTTATATAATAAGTAAAAATATTGTGTCCGAATTTAAGCTTCCCAAACGCTATGTATATTATGTACAGGAGGAAATAGCTTATGCTTTTTAATGATGTTAATAATATTTGTGATAAGGCAATCATTGAATTTTCAAAAGGAAATCATGACTCCCTTTCCACAATATACGATTGTATGGCAAGGATAATTTTTTCATCAGCCTATGCTATTGTAAGAAATTATCAAGATACAGAAGATGTATTGCAAGACACTATGATTCAAATAGCAAAATATGCTCATACATATCAAAAAGGAAGCAATGCAAAGGCATGGATACTTTCTATGACGAGACATTTGTCCATAGATATTTTGCGAAAAAGAAAAAATTCGTTACCCATTGATGATGAATTTTTAGAAAATAATATGCAAATAGATGATGAATATTCTCATTTAGATGTGCATGATATTCTTGATATGCTTGACGAAGAAGAACGTCAGATAATAATATTTCGTTTATATGCAAAATTACCATATAAAGAAATATCAAAGATGATGAATATAAATGTTTCTTCACTACATAAAAAGTACCAGAGAGCTATAAAAAAGCTTAAAAATAATTATGATTGGAGGTTATAATACTAATTTATTATATAAAATCTAGCTATATAATTAATATTGGTATAAAATTAAATGAATAAAATAAAAACTACTTTAAAACAACTTGATAACATTCCACTTCCAGACAAAGAAAAAATATTATCCTTTAATAATAAAGAATTTTCAATTAAATCAAAAGAAAATATATCTAATAATAGAAAATTTAAATTTAAACCTGCATGGTCATTTTCTATAATTCTTGCTATTTTAATGATAAGCTTCTCTGGGTATACAATTGTAGCAGAAGAATTGGAATATAAGGAAGCAGTAAACTTCTTTGCTGAAAATGGCTTATCAATAGAGGGACTTAGCAGAAATGATATAAAAAGCGTATATCGTGACATAACAACAAAAAAATTCTCTCATAATAAAACAGCTGAAATAATTGAAAAAAACGTGGCAGGGCATGAAATCTTTCAAGAAGATCCTAGCCCTAAGGATATAGAAAATCTTTGGAATTTCAAAAATAACGGACATTATGTTATAAAGAACAATTATACAGACAATAACGATACAAGCTACGTATATCAATATACAGAGCAATTTGATGATAATCTTGGTTATAATGTATATAAAACTGAATTTGTAAAATATGACAAAGGACAGGAACTATGGTCTACTGAGCTTGATAATTTTTCGGTAAATGGTTTTACAGTATCTAAGGATTTAATTATAGTATATGGAACAAGTATTTCAAATTCTTCTTTTCAAGCCAACTATGGTCGCTTAGCTTTACTTAATTCAAATGGCGAAATACTTTGGGATAAAACCACTGCAAATGACTTTAAAGATGAATACATCTCATCTGCACTATTTGACAATGATAAGATAATAACTTTTAGCAGAGGAGATTTAAAATACCTATGTTTTACAGAATATGACATACAAGGAAACAGAATAAAATTTACAAAAAATGAAGTAGGTAACTATGGAATATATTCTGCTGTAAAGCTTGATGAAAATTATCTTGTTCAGCTAAAATCAGGGCAAAATGACGAAATGTTAATGAAAGTAAATAATGATGGTTCGTTATCTGATTCATTCTCATATTCATCTGCTGACATGGATTATTATATAACAAACATGATAGAATACAATGGCAATGTATTTTTAAGTGCATATTCAGTGCCAAAGCTAAATGCTGGTGATAGCAACTCAGGAGGAAGATATGATATAGCAGGGATATTGAATTATATATTTGACAATAAAAAAGAAGATATTTCAAATGATGAGCTTACAAAGCTAGTACGTGAAAATTTCACAGCAGTGCTTCTTATCTGCAATCCAGAAACAGGAGTACCTAATGAGTTTTATTCAGTAAATGGCTCTATAGGAGCTAAGCTGTTCATAAATGAAGATAAAAAGCTAATCTGGGAAACAGAAAACATAAGCGACACATACTTGTCACTAGCTACAAGCTCTTTTACCATAGGCGGAGCAAGCTATATATACAGATATGAATTTGATGAGTCAGGAAAAATAGTAGAAATAGAAAAAACCGGCGAAGTAACAACTTTTAGAAGATAAAGTTTTTTATAAGTAAAAATTTAATATTTAATTAACTACTAAATAGCAATTTAGATTATTACTCAAATAGCTAGTACCAATAAATTATGCGTTAAAGCTTAGTAGAGTGATATGCCAGTACCTAGAAAAGTCAAGAAAAATGTTCCTTATTTTTCTTGACTTTTCGTAGCTAAGGAAGCAAGCTTCGCGACAGTGTAAAGTCGAAGAAAAAACTCCACTAAGCTTTCACTAGACGCACTAAGCTAAATTAATATGTAATTATAATTAATATAAATATCTTCTATTTACCAAATATCATAAGCAATAATCCCGCCGCAACCGCTGAGCCTATTACTCCCGCAACGTTTGGTCCCATTGCGTGCATTAATAAAAAGTTTGCTGGATTATATTTTTGTCCTTCTTTCTGTACAACTCTAGCTGCCATTGGAACTGCCGAAACTCCTGCTGCGCCGATAAGCGGATTGATTTTACCCTTAGACAATTTACACATCACCTTACCAAACAAAACCCCGCCTGCTGTACCCATTGCAAATGCAACAAGTCCTAATGCTATGATTTTAAGTGTTTCTGCCCTCAAAAACATCTCTGCTGTTGCCTTAGCTCCAACTGTCATTCCTAAAAATATTGAAATTATGTACATCAAAGTATTTTGCAAAGTATCAGCAAGTCTTGGAACTAAGCCAGACTCTTTTATCAGATTTCCAAGCATTAACATTCCTATCAAAGAACCAGCTGCTGGCAATAACAATATAGTAAATAGTGAAACAATTATTGGAAACAAAATCTTTTCAGTCTTGCTAACTGGTCTTAATTGTTCCATCTTTATTTTTCTTTCCTCTTCAGTAGTAAGCAATTTCATAATTGGTGGCTGAATGAGAGGAACTAATGCCATATATGAATATGCAGCTATTGCAATTGACGGCAATAAATGAGGAGCAAGCTTTGATGTTAAATACAAAGCAGTTGGTCCATCTGCTCCGCCTATAATACCAATTGATGAAGCCTCAGCTCCTGTAAATCCTAATAAAATAGCTCCTGTAAATGTTATAAATATTCCAAGTTGTGCTGCTGCTCCTAAAAGCAAGCTCCTTGGATTTGCTATAAGTGGTCCAAAGTCTGTTCCGGCTCCTATACATAGGAAAATTAGCGGTGGATATATACCAAGCTCAGTTCCTTGATATAAATAATATAAAAGTCCTCCATTTTCACCATTCATAGGTTTAGCCATAAGCCCAGCCAATGGAAGATTAACTAAGAGCATACCAAAGGCTATAGGTATGAGCAAATATGGCTCATAACCCTTTTTAATCGCCAAATATAGGAATAAACAAGCTATTCCTATCATTATTAATTCTCCAGGAACTTTTACACCGAATAAATCTGTATTGAACTTAAATAATTCAGAAAATCCGGTACTTTCCCAGAATTTTATCATTAATTCCATGTAAAAATCTCCTTAATGTCTCTATTTAAAATAATATTTTATATATGCTACAACATATTATATATGTTATATTATATATTAAAAATAGTTAAAAAAAGAGTGTCTTAAAAGTTAAATTTAAATTTCACTAACAGTACATATAAATTTTCTATATATACTGTTAATAAAATATTACTATTTAAGACACCCCCCGTTATCCTAATGTGATTAAAGCATCTCCCGTACTAACAGCTGATCCCTTGCTAGTATGTATTTGCACTATTTTTCCATCTGTAGGAGCTACTATTTCATTTTCCATCTTCATAGCTTCTAATATAATTAAGATATCTCCTGCTTTAACGCTTTGTCCTACACTAACCTTAATATCTAAAATAGTTCCAGGCATTGGAGCTGACATTGCTCCTGCAACAGGTCCTGATGAAGCAGGTGCTGACTGTGGCGCAGGTGCTGGTGCCGCTGCTGCTGTAGGTGCTGCCACAGATGCTGGTTGAGCAACAGCTGCAGGCGCTGCATTAGATGCACCAAAATTTCCAACTTCTTCTACTTCTACTTGGTACATTTTACCGTTTACATTTATATTATATTTTTTCATTTATTTATCCATTCCTTTCCTTATTTTATCTCATTAATTCAATTCTTCCTATTCTTGACCATGCAGTGTCTGAATCAGGCAATTTTTTTATATTTTTAATAACTAATCCACTTGCGTCAGTTCCTGTCATTGCTGCTATAGCCGCTGTAATGACTGCAACAAGCTCTGTATCATCTTCTACTGTTTCTTGTGATTCTTCGCTTTTATTTGATAATAAAACTGTAGGTCCATCTGCACTACCTATAATAGCTATTGACGAAGCATCAAGTCCAGAAGATTTTTTTTCTTTTTTTAAAGCAAATATTCTTGTTATATCAACCATAAAAGAGATAAGATACAGTACTATAAACACAACTGCCATACAAAATATACTTATAATTATAGCATCACCAAATGTTACATATTCTTTAAACATATATGTCCCTCCTCATTTTATAATGGAATATTTCCATGTTTTTTAGAAGGCTTATGCTCTCTCTTTCCAGCTAACATATCTAATGCAGATATTATTCTTTGTCTTGTACAAGCTGGCTCAATAACATCATCTACATAGCCTCTAGCTGCTGCTATATATGGATTTGCTACAGTATTTCTGTATTCTTCGATTTTTTGTTTTCTCATATCTACTTTATCTTCAGCGCAGTCTATTTCTTTTCTAAAAATTATATTTGCCGCTCCGTCTGGTCCCATAACCGCTATTTCAGCTGTTGGCCATGCTAACACTACGTCTGCTCCCAGATGTCTTGAACACATAGCTAAGTATGCACCACCATAAGCTTTTCTTGTTATAACTGTTACTTTTGGAACAGTAGCTTCACTGTACGCATAAAGCATCTTAGCTCCATGTCTTATAATTCCACCATATTCTTGATTAGTTCCCGGCAAGAAGCCTGGTACGTCAACTAATGTCAGCAATGGAATATTGAAAGCATCACAAGTTCTGATAAATTTTGATGACTTGTCAGAAGCATTTATATCGAGACAACCTGCTAATTTGCTTGGTTGGTTAGCTATAACACCTACGCTTCTTCCATTTATTCTCATAAGACCTGTTATGATATTTTCAGCATAGTACGGTTGATATTCTAAGAATTCTCCGTTATCTGCAAGAGTAGTTATTACTTTTTTCATATCATATGCTCTATTAGGATTTTCAGGAACTATTTCATTTAATACTTGATCAATTCTGTTTGAAGCATCCTTTGAGTCAAATATCGGAGCAGATTCTAAGTTGTTTTGTGGTAAAAAGCTTAGTAATTGCTTAATTTTAGCCATACAAGCTTCCTCATCCTTATCCATGAAATGGGCTACACCACTTATAGCATTGTGAGTCTTTGCACCACCAAGATCTTCTGCTGAAACTTTTTCACCAGTTACAGTTTCTATAACCTGAGGACCTGTTATAAACATCTTACTTGTATTTTCAACCATAAATATAAAATCAGTCAAAGCTGGAGAATATACAGCGCCACCTGCACATGGTCCTAAAATTACTGAAATTTGAGGTATAACACCTGAAGATATAGTATTATTGTAGAAAATCTTACCATAACCAGCCAAAGCATCAACACCTTCTTGTATTCTTGCTCCACCTGAGTCATTAATTCCAATTATTGGAGCTCCAACCTTTAGTGCCGCCTCTTGAGCCTTAACTATCTTAGCTGCGTGCATTTCACCCAAAGAACCGCCTATTACAGTAAAATCTTGAGCGTATACATATACTAATCTGCCATCTATTGTTCCATAGCCTGTCACTACACCCTCTCCCGGTGCAGTCTTTTTTTCCATTCCGAAATTTACACATCTATGTTCAACAAATGCATCCATTTCAATAAAGCTGCTATCATCTAAGAGCTTTAAAATTCTTTCTCTTGCTGTTAGCTTTCCACTCTCATGCTGTTTAGAAATTGCACTTTCTCCACCGCCTAATTCTACTTTTTTTCTTTTTTCTATTAAATCTTTAAGTTTATCATTAGACATTTATTTCCCTCCTGTTACAAATTAAAATTATTCTATTATAAAATATACAATTTTTTGAGAAAAGTCAATAGTTTTTGACAATTTGCAAGTAAAATTTATTATAATTCAAAATTGTATTCTATATAAGCGTGTAATGGCAAGACTCCTATATAATTAATATTTTGTGCTAATAGAGCATAAATTATTTGCAGTTTTTCTTTCATTAGCTTGCAAATTTATATTCAAATGAATTTATTCTTGCATTTTTTAAGTGAAAAAATAAAAAAACCTTTACAAAATACTAAAAATCTATTAAAATTGCTTTATATAAACTGTGAATAAAATTTTTTACTATTAATTCAACCAATGTATAAGGAGGAATTTTATGCGCTGCCCAAAATGTAACTTTGATGAAACTAAGGTTTTAGATTCAAGACAAACTGATGATGGTTTTAAAATCAGAAGAAGAAGAGAATGTACTTCATGTGGACAAAGATTTACTACATATGAAAAGATTGAAGAGATGCAGCTCTTAGTAATTAAAAGGGATGGCAATAGACAAGGCTATAACAGGGATAAAATAATCAATGGATTGATAAGAGCCTGTGAAAAACGCCCTATTTCATTAAGTCAAATAGAAAATATTGCGGAGAATGTAGAAAAGCAGCTATACAATAATTTTCAAACAGAAGTATCTACAGAACAAATTGGTGAAATTGTAATGAATGAGCTTAAAAATATAGATGATGTCGCATATGTAAGATTTGCATCTGTATACAAGCAATTCAAGGACATAAATACCTTCATGGAAGAGTTAAAAAGAATTTTAAATGAAAGGAATGTATAAAAAATGTATATAAATAATTATGCTCTCAATTTAACGCAAAAAGAATCTGTCAGTATTGAAACAGATTTTGGAAAAGCAAATTTAACTAAAGTTAATATAGGTACTTTAAAATTAAAAACTGGGAAACTCATAGCTACAGACCCTATACTTTTATATGACGACCAAGCCTTCGATATCAAGGTAAAGTCTGGTGATTATCCTGTATCAGCATATGTAGCAGATTTTGAAAATGGAGAAAAGATGACAGCATTGTCCAAGATAGAATTTTCAAAAGAAATCCCAGTAAAATGGACAATGGCACTTTATGATGGAGAAAATTCTAATAATTTGAAAAATGATGAATTTTTGGGATTTGATGTTGAAAATGGTATCTGTGCTTATATGGATGAAAGTGTTATGGAAGAATTAGATATGCTATTTGAAGATGATTTAGACGAATATGAGAATTTAGTACGTTCGTCTGTAAAATTTTCTAAAAAAGCATTTTTACATAAAGATATTCCATATGGAAAGAACAATTGCAATATACTTGCATTTTCAGCTGGTTGGAAAGAAGGCACTTTCCCATCATACTTTGGATATGACAAAAATAATAAAGTATGTTGTCTGGTAACTGATTTTATGGTATTGGAATAATAAAAATTTGTAGCGGTACTATGAATTTTAAATATTGGTAACAATAAAAAATTGAGGAATATATCTTTATCATCAAGTGTAATTTTCAATTGGAAACTTACTTATGAAACGCTGCAATCTTGCATAAATACTATACTTTTGCGAGCTTGCAGCGTTTACTTTTATTTCTTTTTCTTCTGTGTAAAATCAGACAATGATGCCACATTTTGTACGCGCATATAAGAATCTAGTAAGAATTTATAAAGAGATACGTCTGTCACAACTCCATAATTATGCCAATCGGAATAGGCGTAGAAAATTTCGCAGAAATAAGCAAGATTAGCTGTTTTTTGCATATAAAATTTTCTCCAATTAGTCGAACAGGTTGTAATTTATAACCGCAGTTATCATGGCGGCGATTCCAAAAACAATTGCCCATATAGCCCATTTGCATTTTTTTTGATTCTTTTTTGCATGAATAGCTGCTACACAACCACAAGCAATAACAAAAACCGCAATGATTGTGCCAACAATATATCCAATATACATCATTCTACCTCCATTTTGTTTACTTTATTTGATAGTTCGACTATTACGGTAACAGTAACAACAACACCGATACCACTAATCAATATTCTGAATAGAATGTTATTTGCATTGATTGCGGTATTTCCGTAGATAGCACTCAGTAAAAGAGCACTTATTAGAGTTGTTGGAACTGATTTTTGGATAAAACCTATTCTCAGGGAAACAATCCCTATTCCACCAAGTGCTAAAACGGAAACACCTAATGTTTTCAATGCGTCTTCTATCAATCCCATTGTCATAACATCCTGTACAACAATTGGAGAAACTGATTCTGTTATGCTGAAAACAATATAGGGTATTGCTGTACAAATTAGCATCGAAACTGATGTAAATACAAAAACCAATAATAATTTTGACAAAAGTATCTTATTTCTGCTAACAGGGTAAGAAAACAATAACGCCGCCCGTTTTCCCGTATATTCACCTATAATTAACTTCGAATACATTGTAGCAGACATAATGCTGAAAATAACCAAGCTGATAATCCCAATCAGGCGAAAAATGTTAGTATAGCTTCTAAATGCAATCTCACGGGCACTGCTATCTTCAAGTTGTGCCGCGTTTGCTATAAGATATATAAACCCAAGCAGGACAACACATGAAACAGCACTTGCCAGCAAATAAGTACGAATATTATTCCGTTTAAGTTCCAATTTGATTAACTTCATCATGATATATTTCCTCCGCTCATGATATTAAAAAAATATTCCTCTAATCGTATGTCTATCTTGTCTTTGATTTGTTCAAGAGAAATCTCCTGCACGACAGTACCGTTTACAATTACGCCCACCACGTCAGCAATATGCTCAATTTCGCTTAGAATATGACTTGACAATAAGATTGTCATGCCGTGCTTTTGTATAAGTGTAAGAAACAAATTCCGTATATCCCGTATTCCTATAGGGTCGAGTCCGTTTATGGGTTCGTCTAAAATCAGAATTTTCGGCTTATGGATAAAAGCCCGTGCAATACCTAACCTTTGCCTCATACCAAGTGAAAATTTTCCGACAGGCTTAGAACCTATTCCATTAAGCCCCACCATATCAAGTGCAGCTTTCGTTCCAAAGCCTTCTGTACTCATATAATCAAGGTGAAGCTCCAAGTTTTCTGATGCTGATAAATGCTCATAGAACACTGGAGCCTCAATCAGACTTCCGATACTCTGCAAGACTTTTTCCCTGTCCTTTGTCACATCAAACCCCAAGACCTCAGCCGTTCCGTTTGTCGGAGATATTAAGCCTGTAATCACTTTGAATATTGTGGTCTTTCCTGCGCCGTTCGCACCTAAAAAGCCATAAACACAGCCCTTTGGCACAGTCATATTGCTGTCCTTGACAACAAAGGTATTATCGAATTTTTTAGCAAGGTTTTTGATTAGTATAATCGGCTCATTCTTCATTCTAACCTCCTGTTATTCATATATTTCATTGATAACACTATCTAGTAACGTACAGAACACTTCGAAATGGTCATAGCCAATTATATCTTTGCTTGTTAAGATAGCAAGCAGCGCATTGAATATCCCGATTGCTTTTTCTTTGCTCATTTTCAATTTAAGATTGGAGTTGAAAATATTGTCTGCAATAAAATTCTTGCTGATTTTCAGACTTTTTTCTATCCATTCTTTGGGTGCTCTGTTTAGAAAGCTAATAAAATCTGGGCTGTTACGCTGTGTGAGTATATTTGTTTTATCGTATTCAAGATATAATTGTTTCAGCATATGGCTTATATCTTCTTTAACCGGAAATTTGGGAAGTGTTTCTTCAAGGACTTTATGTCGTTCCTGGAAAATATCAAATACCCTGCAAAACAAATGCTCCTTAGAATCAAAGAATGTATAGAAAGCCCCTTTTGATATTCCAACCTTTGAGCAGAGTTCATCAATTTTAGTATTTTTATAGCCAATAGCCACCCAACTCTTCTCACATTCATTTATTAGCTTATTACGGATATTGTCTTTTTCGGTTTCTGAAAAACTCCTTGCCATTTTTATCCCTCCTCATAAGAATGTATGACTATTATAACTATTTTAGTCATACATTCATTATATCTTGTTCAATTATTTATGTCAAGTACCTCTTTATAAACTTTTCCTAATATGTCTTAATAGTGCGTTGCAATTTTTGCGGATTAGAACACAGAATTGTATCTTCGTAAAATTGCAACAGACGTGTATATCATTCAAGTAGACCATAGAGACATAAAGGTTATGATAGGGAATAATAAAATATGATTAAATGCTTGACTTAATTCAATTTAGTTCACTTTTCGGGGAGGCTTATAAAATGTTTATAAGCTGCTATATAGGCTTTTAAATAACAAAAAAATCGAAGAAAATTGTCTATAATATTCTTCGATTTTTTATTGTTTTATTTTAATTTCAATTTTTTAATATAAGCAATCAACTTATGCTAGATTTTATTTTAATTTCTATGATCTTTTTAAAGCTTCTACAGGAGGCAATGATGAAGCATTGATTGCTGGATATACTCCGAACAGCAAGCCTGATGACAGTGCGACTCCTATAGCAATTTTTATTGATTGAGAGCTAATTACTGCATCCAAGCCATATTTTGAAGCTAAATCAATCGCAAACGCACCCATTATAACTCCTACAGCACAACCAATGATACTTACATATATAGCTTCAAGCAAGAATTGTATAAGCAAATCTTCCTGCTTAGCCCCTAAAGCTCTTCTTACCCCTATCTCGCCTGTTCTTTCAGTTACCGCAACAAGCATTATATTCATTATACCTATACCACCTACAAGTAGCGAAACAGCTGCTATACCACCAAGCAAGAGTGACATAACTCTGTTTGCTTGATCTGCCTGTTCTACCATCTGATTTAAGCTTGTGATTGTAATAGGTTCTTCACCCTTTGTAAAAATATTTTCTTCTTTTGGATTTTCTTCAGGATTTTCAGGTTCTCCAGGATTTTCTATTGGCGGTGCAGGAACATCTACTCCACCCTCTCCAGTTGTTGTGCCTCCATCTACTCCATCAGTACCTTTATTTGGATTTATCGTTGTACCTTTTATTTTTCTAGTAAAAATTCTTCCTAGCTGAAGCATTGCAAAATCAGCATCTTTTGATGAATTAGATTTTGCCCAAATTTCAGTTACGTCTTTTGTTCCAGAAATTCTCATTGCTGATGTATATGGTATTATAACCTTATCATCTATTCCGTCTCCGTTACCCTCTCCCTTAGGAGCCATAACGCCAACTATTCTATAATTAATACCAGCAATTTTCATTATATGTCCTACAGGGCTTCTTCCGTTTAAGAAAGATTTAGCAACGTTATAACCCAAAACAACAACTGGTGCATTTTGCTTTACATGCAATGATGTAAAGAAATTACCAGACATCAGCTTATGGTCTCTTATGGCTGGATAATTATTATTTACTCCTAAAACCTCAAGTGAGAAATCATTTCTTCTCCATCTCATGGCAATTTTTTTTGATTTTGTCGTAGAATCAATAGTATATACTACAGGTGTAATGTATTCTATTCCTTCAACCCTTTCTTTTAATTCAGCAGCTTCATTAGTTGCAAAATTATATTCATTAAAATTAGCTTTTATTATAATAACATTCTGACCTAAACTTTCAAACTGAGCTACTACCGCTCGTCTAGCGCCCTCACCAATTCCCATAAGGCTAACTACAGCAGCTACACCTATAGCTATACCAAGCACAGTTAAAAAGGTTCTTAAAAGGTTTGATGTAACACCATTTAATGCCATCATCGCAGAAAATTTTAAACGAACAAGGAAGGATGAAATAATTCCTTTTTTCTTCATAACCTTACCTCCATCATTTTATTTTTTAGGTATTATAGAATTTTTATTATCTATTGATTGACTTGGCATTAAATCGCTAGAATTTCCAGTTACAACCTGTTGACCTTCTTCTAAACCACTTAAAACTTCAACGACTTTGTCATTCATCAATCCAACTTCAATCTCAACAGACTCTATTGTTCCATCTTCTTTTAAGATTTCAACTTTTTGTTTTGATTCTTCTTCAAATACAGCTTCAATTGGCACTGTCAAAGTATTTAAAGATTCACCACCACTTATAAAGCAGTTAGCACTAAAACCAGGCTTTAAGCCTTCTCCGCCTATAACACTGATATTAAGCTCATATGATATTTTCCCTTCACGGTTAACATTTTGATACATTCTATCTACAGTTCCTTCAAAAACCTTACCTGGCATAGCATCAACTGTTACCTCAACCTTAGACCCAACTTGAATATAATTTACATCAAGATCACTAACTTGAGTATAAACATTCATTTGGCTTGCATTGTATAGGTTTATTACTTCTAAATCCCATTGTTGAGAACTAGCAGTTCCTTCAAAACTATCTCCTACATTCCAACGTATCCAAGATACTATTCCGTCATTTGGAGCTTTTACTAATAATTTATTAGAAAAGTCATTTAAGCTAGCAATTCCTTTATTTATCTTACTAATCTCTTCTCTTATTGTATCTATTTCTGTATATATATTTTTTATAGTATTTATATTATTTTGTATTTCTGCAGCAACATCAGCTCCGGCAATTTTTAATATTTCCTTACCTTTTTCAACAAATTCATTTTGTTTAACATAAACTTTCGTTGCTAAATATGTTTTAGAATCTGAAATATTAAATCCTGTTAGGTAAATTTTTGACTGGTCCAAATACTCATCTACCTTTCCAGCATAAGTTAATGTAGTTCCGGCAGTACCATTATTATTTGTAGATACACTCACAGCAGTTCCCACCTGAACAAGACCAGGATTATCCGCTTCAATTATACCGTTGTGAATATAAGATATTTTATCATCATTAGGAACTTTATTAGGATTTATTTCTTTAATAACACCATTATAATATCCTTCATATCCGCTAAAGCTCAATAATACTTTCTGTCCATTTTGGAGTGAAGGAAACTCATTTACTGTAGCTTTAAATGATATTTTAAATTTAGTATCATTTACAATCTCGCCTATTGTATCATTTTTGATTTTCTCGCCCTCTTTAGCATTTAAGATAGTAATTCTACCTGAAATAGGAGATGTAATTACTATACCGTCATAAGGGTTAACCTCTGCTAAGCTTGTTACAGTTTTATTTAATTTCACACTTAAATTTCTAAATTCTTCATTAATAGTTTCATACTTTTTAGAAATTTCTTTTTGCTTTTTCGAGATCTCATCATTATTTTTTGAAATTAACTCTTGTAAATTAGAGGCAGAAAGTCTAAATAGAACATCATCTTTTTTTACCTCTGAATTTTCTTTTACAAATATTTCTTCAACTATATATTTTATACTTCCCTCTATGCCCTCTGGTCTAGGAGCTCCTACAGAGCCTCCATACTGTGCATTTAATTGACCTGTTACATTTACTCCCACCTTTACATCACCTCTTGTAACAGGCTTTGTAACATATGTAGGTCCTTGATCGACATCAGTTGATTTTGGTATTAATTGGATTGCAGTATAATAACCACCTGCAAATACTATTGCAAATACTATAAGTAATGAAATAATTTTTTTTAACATATTCTCTATGCCCATGCGCCGATTATCCTATATCCCACAAAACATTTTTATATGAGCTTGGCGCTTATCCTTTCTATATTTTCATCTTTTTAGGCTTTCTTGTTCGTTTCCATGTCAGAAACTATCTCGCCATCCACTAATCTTAAAATTCTTTTACCATATTCGGCAATTTCTTCCTCGTGTGTAACCTGAACTATTGTAATATTGTTGTTTTCATTTAGTTCAGTAAATAATTCCATAATTTTAGCACCAGTTTTTGAATCTAGTGCTCCTGTTGGCTCATCTGCAAGTATTAGTGCTGGACTTCCAGCCAAAGCTCTTGCAATAGCAACTCTTTGCTGCTGTCCTCCTGAGAGCTGATTAGGCAAATGGTGCATTCTGTCCTTTAAACCTACAAGCTCTAATGATTTTTCTGAAAGCTCTTTTCGCATCTTAGCGCTTAATCCTCTGTATATTAGAGGAATTTCAACATTTTTTTGTGCTGATAATTTAGGCAGCAAGTGAAAATTTTGAAATACAAATCCTATAAATTCATTTCGTATCTCTGACATCTTCGAATCACTTAGTTTTTCAACCTTATGATTTGCTAATTCATAAGTACCACCCGATGGTTTATCCAAACAGCCTATTAAATTTAGCAGTGTTGACTTACCTGATCCAGACGGACCCATTATTGATAAGAATTCACCACTAACTACTCTAAAATTAATATTTTTCAAAGCTTCAACCTGTATAATCCCAGATTTATACAGCTTTGAGATATCCTTCATATTGATTATATCCATAATTTAAGCATATCCTCCTTTACATTCACTCTATAATGACGAAAAAAATTTGAAAAAGTTTCATAATTTTCAAAAAATAATTTATTTATCTAAATAAATTATTTCATTACGTCAACGCTGATATTATCTATCCAAATCTTATTTTCCCCTGAAAATTCAAGGTATAAATTAACTCTATCTATTTTTTCAGTCTCTACTGATATATCTTTTTGAATCCATATATCATCTTGTATTGAAATTTTAGCAGTTGCATTAGTTATAATTTTATTATCTTTATATACCTCTACAAGCAATTTAGCGTCTAAATCTTTAAACGCCTTAAACTTTGCCGATATTGCTACCGTATCATTCAGCATATAGCTTAGCTTTTCATTAGTGAAATCTACTACTGCAAAAAGTACTTTTGCTGTTTCGGCGCTATCATTTTCAACTAGCAATGAACTGTTTCCTGTGCTGAAAACCTCTGTGCTTACGCTGGCAAGCTTTCCTGTATATCCTATTTTCTTTATAAGCTCATCATTAAAATATAATTTAAAATCGTTATTATCAGGATTTACATTTGGTTTATCAGGATTTGAAGAATTATCATCTGGTTTATTGCTATCATCAGGCTTATTATTGTCAACTGTGCCTATATTGTTTCCATTATCTACGTTGTCACCACTTACTGGCTCATTTTTCCCGAAAAGACTTTTAATCACAAAAAAACCAACTGCCAAGATAAAAATCCCCATAATAATTGGTATAGCAAATTTCATAAAATTTTTAGCTCTTTCATTTTTTTCGCTATCTTCTATCACGTTATTTCTATTAGCAACTGCATCACTTAAAAATATATCGATTATATTTGAATCTTCTTCTATTGATGAATCAGCAAGTTCAGAAGATTCAGAAGATAAATTCTCATCATCTAATGGTAAATCTTCAAACTCATCCAACGACACTTCCTCTGAGTTGATAAACACCTTGTCCTCAGAATTATCAGCAGACAATAAATCAGAGTCTTCCAATAGCCCGTCTTCTAATAGCTCGTCCCTTAATGTTTCAGAAGAAAGCTCATCAGACAAACCAGAAGGGACAATTGCTGCCGCCTTATTTGATTTCTCAAGTTTATCATCATTTTCAATTGCAGACTTAGCCTTATTTCTAAGCTCTGTATAATTTTCAGCATCTAATATTTTTTTATCAATGACGCATGAATCAGTCTTGCAATTAATAAGGCTATATATTGGTGAATTTTCAAGCTCTTTTAATGTATCTTTAGGATGAAAGTATTCTCTTGTTAAGCATTTAACTATTATTTTTAAAACATCTGGCGCTATAGTGTCTGAAATATTATAGTCAACTATATCTTCTTTAGAAAAAATGTAATGGATTATTTTACCAACATTTTTGTACGAATAATTGTCAGACAAATCATACTCGTCCTTAAATTCAAAATAACCATTAACAAATAAAACATTATCTTCATCAACGCTTAAATTATCAAAGCTTAATATTTTATATTGAAGTAAATCTGTAGTATTGTATATTTGTATAAAAAGATTTATGAGTTGCTGAGTTAATGAAAATTGTTGCTTTAGTGTTAAAGTATTACTATCTATGTAGTCTTTTAAAAGCTTTTGATTATTTAATTCATGAAGTTTTGTAACTATATATAATCTATCATGTGTTTTCTGACATTTAACTATATTAGAATTAAGAGAACTCAAGGTATTTGCGTCAATTAATTTCATTAATTTCGGATTATATATTATATTATAAATATAATTTTCACCAGTCTTTATTTCCTTACACTCTACTATCCTCTGACATTCATTTTCATATATAGATTTTATTACTTCAAAATTACTATCCATATATTTCCTCCTCTGAAAATTTCTCCATAGAGTGAAATAAATTTCACTCTTTATACAATAACAAATTGAATTTCTGATAATTTTTTTCTTAGTTTTTGTTCAAAATTTTTTGTTGCTGTTATATCTGTTGCACTTCCCATAACAACATGTGATATCTCTTTTTCTAATGCAAAATCAACCAATGTATTTATAACATTCTTTGATCTTTTTACAACTAAATCAGCACCTAATTCTTTAGTTATTTCAAATAGATATTCAAGTGCATCTCCATCGCTTAAATTAAACAAAAGCTTATCATTTTCATTTACTACGTGTATTACATATAGTGAGGAAGCCTCTGCTTCCTTAGAAATTTCATATCCTGTCTTTATAAGCTTCTCGCAAGTTTTTTGCTGTGTAACGCAAACCATAATGTTTTTTAGCATATCTTTCTACTTTACCTCCACATATATTCTTCACAAAAAACCATATAACTTATTATATTATATTATTTTATTATTTTCAAGAATAATAAAAAATTTTATTTTTTATTGTTTTATTATATAAAATTTATAAAATAATTGTCGTATTTTGTGATAATAAAAAAACAATATATTATTTTGTATTAATATATTGTCTAAATCCATTGATAAATCAGCCTTTAATTTGGCGGGAATATGTGGGAATCGAACCCACCTAGGACGCTATTAACGCCCAACAGCTAGTTTTGAAGACTAGGAGGCACACCAGCACCCATCTACTCCCATAAAAACAAAATTCAGTATAGCACATAACTTAAATATAATCAACTACAAAATTTTGGTAATTTTACAGTTGATTATATTATCTTTAACACTCTTTTCTATAATAATACCCAGAGCCCCACTTTGTAAGGATATATTTATACTTATTTACTTTATCAAATTCTTCATATTCTTTTTCAATCTTTTCTCTTAGACGCCGAATATGAACATCTACTGTTCTTAAGTCTCCAAAATACTCATATCCCCATACAAGCTCAAGCAACTCTTCACGTGAATAAATTTTTCCAGGATTTGAAGCAAGTAATAAAAGCAAGTCAAATTCCTTTGCAGTCAAATTAATTTCCTCATTGTTTAGGCTGACCTTACGCCCTAAGGTATTGATAACAAAATCATCAATTCGCATAGTTTGTTCGCCTGTTTTTTGGTTATTTTGTTTTGTTCTTCTTAAAACAGCTTTAATTCTAGCTTTTAATTCCAGAATATTATACGGTTTTGTGACATAGTCATCAGCACCATATTCTAAGCCAAGAATTTTATTCATATCTTCGCATTTAGAAGTTAGCAGAATTATAGGTACGTTATTCTTTTCTCTAATTTTTTGACATATTTCAAGTCCATCAACATCTGGTAAAACCAACTCTAATAATATGATATCGAAACTACCATCATTCAAAGCATTCAAAGCGTTCATACCATCAAATACTGTTTCTACTTCGTATCCGTCCTGTTCTAAGCTGTATTTTAGGTTTTTAACCATTACAAGCTCACTATCAACCAGCAAGACCTTCATTATTACTTCCCCCAGAACTATTCCAGAACTATTTTTGAGATTTATATATTATAATACTAACCTTTATTAAAAATTTTGTCAAGAAATAAAAACAATAAAATATAAATAAAAAGCTTTAACAGTCTTTTGACAGCTACGCAAGCTTATTCAAAATTCTATCATTTTCAACACGTTTAGTGATTTTCGCATTATCAAAATATTCTAAAAGCGTTATCGAACTTTTTCTACTCGTGTTCAATAAATCTCTATATTCAGCAGCAGATATTTTGCTGTTTTTTTGTAAATGGTCAACTAAAAGATTTTTTGCTGTATTCATAATCTTATCACTTGTGAAAGTATCATCAGCAATCTTTATAATTTCTCCTAATTCAATCATTGATATTAAAATATCTTCAACGCTCATTGTATCTTTATCAAGTTCAAGAATATCATTTAATTTAACAAAATTAAATTCTGAAGATGAAACATATTTTTCAATTTTTCCTTTAATTAAATTATACTTTTCATCCTTCTTTATTTCAAATCCAAAAATTGATAGAAAATCATTGCTTTGAGATATAGAGTCATTTGAAATCATATTATTTATTATCTCATCGAAGACATTTTGCTTTATTTTCCTAAAAAATTTAGTTTTTATCTCTGATTTTTTTATACCAACTTTATATCTATTTTTTTTATTAAATTCTTCTATGAAGTTTAATATTTTTGTTTCAATATCTCTTTCATACGATTTATGCCAAATATAGCTATCATTTTTAAGTCTTATGACAGTTATTTTTCCTTCCTTTTCCAGCTCTAAGATATTTAAATTTATTTCTTCAACTGACATTGCAGTTATTTTTGCTAATTCGTTAATAGAAGGAAGTATTGAGCTATTTTCCTTTATTATATTTTCTGTTACTTCTGTATTAGAGCCTTTCTCTTTGAGCTTTAAACTTTCTATTAAATTATCATTAGCCCTGCTTTTTTTATTAGGAACTGGTTCGATAATTTCTCCTCCGCCTATTGTTTCCATTGGAGAATAAAATCTAAGTATAAATTTATCTCCTCGTCTAACAGCTATTTCTTCTTCAAGTCTAAGCTGTGCATAACAGCTTTCGCCTGGCGTTAAGTTTTCTTTATCAAGCAAAACAACTCTGCATAAAACCTCACTCGTACCTGTATATAAATGCAATCTGCTTCTATTTTCTACAATTCTCTTCGAGCTTTTTAATAAGTTTATTTTAACATCAAGCATCATTGTGTTTTTCATGCTATTGACAGGAGCAAGCACACAGCCTCTGTAAAGTTCTGATTTTTTTATATTAGAAAGATTTATAGCTGCTCTTTGACCTGCAAAGCAAGCTTCTGTATCTGAGTTATGAACTTGTATATTTCTAACCTTACATATTTTCCCAATAGGGTAAACCTCTAATTCATCACCTTTTTTTATTGTGCCAGATATCAATGTCCCTGTAATTACCGTTCCAAATCCTGAAATTGTAAATGCTCTATCTATAGGAAGTCTTGGGATTGTATAGATATCTCGTTCATTGACAGTATCACTTGTCATACTTTGTATAACATCAACAAGCTCCTTAATTCCCTTTCCACTTGTTGATGAAACTTCTACCATAGGCGAATTTGCCAAGAATGTATCCACTAGCTCTTCTTTTATATCATCTTTAATTAGCTCAAGCCAGTCCGAATCAACTAAATCACATTTTGTAAGCACAACTATTCCATTTTTTATACCTAGTAAGTTAAGAATGTTTATATGTTCTTGCGTCTGTGGCATTATACCTTCATCAGCAGCTATAACCAGTAGAACCAAATCCATACCAATAACACCAGCAAGCATATTTTTGATAAATTTTTCATGTCCGGGAACATCAATAATTCCTATTCTATTTCCATTAGGTAAGTCGAAATAAGCAAAGCCTAAATCAATTGTAATTCCTCGCTTTTTCTCCTCTTCCCATCTATCTGTATCCTTGCCGCTTAGGGCTTTAATCAAGGTTGTTTTACCATGGTCAATATGCCCGGCAGTTCCAATTATTATGTTTTTCATATTCGTACCAATGCACCGATTGAATAAGAACCCATGTAAAATTTGTACATGGGCTCGGTACTTATCCTTTTTTCTTTATTTGTTATTTTTTAAAAAGAGATTTAGCTGCTACGCAAATAATAAAGCACCAACGATACTATTTGCAAGTATATCTAATTCAGATTTTTTTACGGTTCTCATATCAAGAATTGCCTTATCATCAGAAATTCTTATTACTACATCAAAATTTCTCAATCTTTTTTCAAATAAGGCTGTAGTGATATTGTTAGGCTTTATTGAAACACATCTGCTCTTAATCCTCTCTAATGGCAATGAGCCACCGCCAATCTGTGAAAAACAATCCTCAATATTTATTTCAGCAAGCTTATGTATATCCTTGATTTTGTAGTATAAATATCCTGCATGTGCTTCAAGTTCACTAATATCCTCTGTTATCATTTTCAATACAGGTATATTTTTTATGGCATTTTCTTCATTGATATACTCATGAAACACTGCTTCTAGCACTGTTGCTGTAAATTTATCTATCCTCATTGCCCTTGTCAATGGATTTTTTTTCATTTTGCTGATGTATTCTTTTTTACCAACGATTATTCCCGCCTGTGGTCCTCCTAAAAGCTTGTCACCACTAAAGCAGATAACATCTGCACCATTCTTTATTGATTCCTGAACAGTAGGCTCATAGCTTAGTCCATATTTGCTTAAATCAATCAGAACTCCGCTTCCAATATCCTCTATAAGTGGAATACTGTATTTTTTACTAAGTTCTGACAACTCTTTGATAGAAACATCTTCTGTAAATCCAACTATTTTATAATTGCTTGTATGCACCTTTAAAATAGCATTAGTTTCTTCATTAATAGCATTTTCATAATCTCTTAAATGAGTTTTATTTGTCGTACCTATCTCAACTAATTTAGAGCCACTTTGCAACATGACATCAGGCACTCTAAACGAACCTCCGATTTCCACAAGCTCACCTCTTGAAACTATAACCTCTTTATCTTTAGCTATCGTACTCAGAATTAGCATAACTGCAGCAGCATTGTTATTTACAGCCATGGCTGCCTCTGCACCAGTTATCCTACATACAATATCCTCAAAATGAGAGTATCTCTCGCCTCTTTCACCAGCCTCAATATCATATTCGAGATTGGAGTATCCTGTAACAATCTCTTTTAATCTATTAGCGATTTTTTCAGATATAACAGCTCTTCCCAAATTTGTGTGAAGTATAGTCCCTGTTGCATTTATGACTTTTCTCACGTTAAGTCGCGTAATTTTCCCTACTTTTATTGAAATATCATCAATTAAATTATCAATTTTTTTAGATATTTCATCTTCCGAGATACTTGAATCACTTGTTAAAATAAAATTTCTTAATTCCTCTGTTTTTTCTCTTATTATGTCAACAACAAGCTCCCTGTCATTATTATTGATTAATTCTTTTATTTCTTCGTACTCAATCAATAAGTCTACCTTTGGAATTTTTCTTAAAAAAGCATTTTTATCCATAAATATTATACCCTTTTTTCAATTATTTTAAGTAAATATATTTTTCTTTTTTTTCAACAACTCTGCCTATAATAGCAAATTTGGTATCTAAACCTTTATTTTTCATATCATTCATTATCTTATCAGCATCATTTTCATTTACGCTAATAAGCAAACCACCTGAGGTCTGAGGATCGAAAAATAAGTCAATATAAGCCTCATCAATATTGTCAAGCTCAAGCTTCTTTTCAAAGTATGTCCTGTTTTTATATGCTCCAGCAGGAATTAAACCCATTTCAGCTAATTCCATAACGTTGGTAATAATAGGTACATCCTTTGTATTTATTTCAAAGCTTACATTGCTAGCCTCAGCCATTTCAATACTATGGCCTATAAGACCAAAGCCTGTAATATCAGTACAGCTACTTATATCATAATTTTCAATAGCTTCCTTTGCCTTTTTATTTAATGAGGTCATCACAACTATAGCCTCATCAACAATTTCCTTTGGAGCCATATCAGCCTTAACTGCTGTATTTACAATACCAGAGCCTATTTGCTTAGTTAATATCAACACATCACCTGGTTTTGCCCCGTAGTTCTTTAATATTTTGTTTGGATTAACAAAGCCTGTCACGCAAAGACCGTATTTAGGCTCATCATCCTCTATTGAGTGTCCTCCAGCCAAAGTCGCTCCTGCTTCAATAACCTTTGAAGCTCCGCCTTGCAGCATTTCAGCCATAACCGAAGGATCTAAGCAATTCGGAAATCCTACTATATTCAAAGCAAGCCTAGGTTCTCCACCCATTGCATATACATCACTTAAAGAATTTGCTGCCGCAATTTGTCCAAATGTATATGGGTCATCAACTACTGGTGTAAAAAAATCTACAGTTTGTATCATTGCAATCTCGTCATTTATTTTATAAACTGCTGCATCATCAGAGGTTTCAATTCCAACTATTAAATTATCATCTTTGAATTTAGGTAGCTTGCACAAAACTTGTGCAAGGGTCTCAGGACCTATCTTGGCAGCTCAGCCAGCAGTCTTTGTCATTTGTGTTAGTTTTATTTCATTTACACTCATTTTATTATCGCTCCTTTCTATTTCACAGTTATTTTTTCCTTGATATTTTCAAAGGTCTTTTCTCCAATACCTTTGACATTTTTTATATCTTCAATTTTTGTAAACTTTTTTTCTTGTCTATAATCAATAATTCTCTGTGCAAAGGAATCTCCTATTCCCTTTAAAGTAGTTAACTCTTCTTTAGTCGCTATATTTATATTGATTTTAGCACTTGTAGTATCAATATTCTTACTACTCTTAGTATTGGTAGAATTTGTATTTTTACTATTATCTGCAGCATTATTTTCGATAAGACTTAAATCATCTTTATTAAATGGTATATAAATCTTTTCTTCATCATTTAAAATTCTTGCTTTATTTAAATTTTTAGCTACATAATCAAAATTTGCATCCTCTGCAAGCCCTCCTGATGCTTCAATTGCATCATTTAATCTCGCACCCTCATTTAATTCATAAATACCTGGATTTTTGACAGCACCGCTAATATCTATGAATATATGAGATACTTCTTTGGCTTCTTCGTCTTGATTTGATTTTTCTTCTTCTCCATTATCTTTTTTTGCTTCTTCCTCAGACTTTTTTAGCTCTGACTCATCATAAGGCTTAAGACTATCAGCATTTTTTGATTGCAGCTTATAACCTAAAAAAGTTATAATTGCAACAACAATTACACCGAGTAAAATCAGCCCTTTTTTGTAAATATCTTTCCCCATTTTTCCCCCACTTACACATATTAAAATATTTATAACACCATTATACATAAAAAACAAAAAAATATCAAATTTTTTAATTTAATTTTTTTCTTTTCTATGATATAATGTCCAAAGGGTATTGTAATTAATAGTTCATAAATCTTTCTACAAAAGGCTTTAGTATCAGAAACTATGATGCAATAAAATTCATACATTTTATAAATAACAAAATTAGGAGTTGCCATGTTTAAAAAATACATATTATTAACTATATCAATATTATTTATTTTATCAAGTATTAATATATTTCCTGTTTATGCTGTTACCACTGGTTGTGAATCAGTAATGCTTTTTGAACTGAAAACCCAAAATGTTTTATATGAAAAATCGATTGATAAAAAAATGTATCCCGCAAGTCTTACTAAAATAATGACTGCAATAATCGCATTGGAAATTGGTAATTTAGATGATAAAATTACAGTAGATGAAAAGACTCCTTATGAAGTTGATGGAAGTAGTATAGCCTTAGAAGCTGGCGAAGTTCTTTCTCTTAAAGATTTACTATATGCTCTTATGCTTCCCTCTGCAAATGATGCCGCTTCTGTTATTGCCAAGCATTATGGAGGTGGTAGCCTAGAGAGTTTTGTTAAACTTATGAATGATAAAGCCAAGGAGCTAGGAGCAACAAACACAAATTTTGTAAATCCTCATGGACTTCATGACAATAATCATTATACAACAGCCTCAGATTTGGCAAAAATAACTACATATGCTATGAAAAATGAAAAATTCAGAGAATATATAAAAACTACAAGATACACTATACCTGCAACAAATCTTAAGGAAGAAAGAGCATTACATACCACTAATAATTTATTGCTAAATCTTGTAAAGGGCAATGATATAATAGTAAATAATAAGTACGTTTCAAGACAATACGAGGGAGCAGCAGGTGTAAAAAACGGCTATACTCCAGAAGCAGGCAGTTGTCTTGTATCATATGCACAAAGGAACGGTGTAGAGCTTATTGCCATTGTTTTAAAAGGCACTAGTGCTGATGTATATACAGATACACATAATCTACTAAACTATGGATTTGATGAGTTTGAATTTAAAACTATTATCAGCGCAAACGAATTTGTACAAGATTTAGAATTGGAAAATGATAGCAAAATAGCACTTGTAACTAAAGAAAGCGTTGCTTTGTACGCAGAAAAAAATACAACCATCGATAATGTCAAAAAAAATATAAAAATATATGATGTTAAATTTCCAATAAAAAAAGGCGATACTGTTGGAAAGCTAGAGTATGAAATTGATGGAAAAGTAGTTGGAGCTACAGATATAATCTCAACAGAATCTGTTATGACAGTTGAAACATCAAGCTTAAACAACCCAAACAGCAATGCCGACAACAATAAAAAACCTTTTAAATTACCAACATTTCTGACAATTATTATTGCAATTGTTATAGCTGTAGTTGTTTTAAGAACTTATAATAAAATTCGTATTTACAGACTAAAGCAAAGAAGAAAGAAACAAAGAGGAAAGATGAGACAAGAGGGAATGTAATTCCCTTTAATATAAAAAAGGGCTTGTAAGCCCTTTTTTTATTTATTACTTTAACTTAAAAAATATTAATATTTTATGACTCTCTATTTTTAAATAAATCTTTGTACATATGGTTATTGTTTAGTAAATAGTCATGATTTCCACTATCTGCAACCTTTCCATTTTCCAAAACAAATATTTTATCACTGTCAATTATAGATGACACTTTATGGCTAATGAATATTATGATAGATTTTTTACTATACTCTTTCATTATTCCCATAATATCTTTTTCAGCTTTTCCATCAAGGTTCGCTGTAATTTCGTCAAAGATATATATTGGTGTATCTCTTAGCAAGGCTCTTGCTATACTTAATTTTTGCTTCTGTCCGCTTGATAAGCTTGAACCCCCCTCACCGATAATTGTTTCATATCCATTAGGCAGAGTTTTTATACACTCATCTAATCCGACTAATATACACATATTTTCTATATCTGTTTCTTTCAAGGACTTATCAGATAATCTTATATTATTTATAATTGTATCATTGAAGAAAAATTCTTCTTTTTGAATATATGTTATATTACTTCGTATAAAATCATAAGAAAGCTTAGAATAATCTAATCCATTTATATAAATATTTCCTTTTTCTATTTCATATAATTTTATCAGCAGCTTAGCAAGTGTACTTTTCCCGCATCCATTTGTTCCTACAATGCTATACAAACCGAAATCATCAATTGAAATATTCATATTTGTCAGAACATTTTCTTTATCCTCTTCATAGGTAAAGCTTATATCTACGCATTTCAATGAAAATTTACTTTGTTTATCAATATTTGAATTTTCTTCATATTTTATCTTATTTTCGAAATTTGAATTTCTTTCATTTTTTGATTTCTCATTTATCATATCTGTACTTGATATACTATCAACTTCAGAGTCCTTATCCATAATTTCAATAACTCTATTTAAAGAAACCATGATTTCTTGCAAGCTGATATTTATGCCAAATACTTGGGATATAGACACAAATAACTTATTTATGTATGTATTAAAGGACACCATCAATCCAATTGTCAAAAGTCCATCTTTTATCAACAAGGCAGATAAATATATTATAAATAATGATGAAAGCACAGTAATTGTACTGTTAGCCAATTGCATAACATTTCCTAAATATATTGACCTCTTTAAAAGATTAAATTCTTTATTAATAAAACCCTTGTATTTATCACTAATGCTGTTTTCTAATTGAAAGCTTTTAATTCCAAGGTTATTTGAAAAAATTTCATTTTGGAAGCTATAATATTTATCACTAAACGCTTTTCTTCTTTCAGTTAATTCTTTGAAATATTTCCTTGCAAAATAAGTAACTAAAAAAGTCGCTGGTATATAAAATATCGCAACTGAAGATAAGCGAATTGAAATTGTTATAACAAAATACATAGAAATTAAAATATTAATTGATATATTAAGGATACTTGTAACTAAATCAATTCCAAATGAAATTATACCATCATTATCTCCATTTAATCGAGAAATTAATTCTCCAACCTCAAATTTACTATAGAAGTAAGTTTTCATTCTTATCATATTATCAAAGAGTTCTGTTTGAGCTTTTTTGGACAATTTAAAGTTAACTACTTGTCCTACATAGCTTTCCAACATACTTAATAGGTTTGTAAAGATTGTTATAAAGAAATAGGATATAATAAGCTTAATTAAAAAGTCCATATCACCTAAAGTTATACTATCTAACATCTTACCATATAGATATGGACTTATATTTGCCACTAAAGAGCCAATAAATATTAATATTATAATTAAGATTAAATATTTCTTTCCAATATAAACATATTTTTTTAAAAACCATTTTAGTTTTTCTTTGTCTGATTTATTTGCATATATTTTCATAGTTATCACCAATTATAAAAAGAAATGTTTCATCTTTAATAAATTTAAATAAAGAAATATATCTATTTATTATGTATATTGAAATTTTTAACGAATTCATCTATATCGCTGTCAAGTGTTTTATTCATTTCTTTATCTTTATAATCAAAATTTTTTTCAGATAGTTTTGCGACACTGTTTTCTATAAATTTTGTAATCTCATTAGAATAGTCAATATTAATAAAAAAATATTTAGCAAAAAGATCTCTAGTTTCTTTATTTATTATTACCATATAATTAACTTCATCTATTAAATTAGATATTTTTATACCTTTCTCTATGCCCTGTTCTGCAGTTTTTTTATGAGGTCCAATATATTTAAATTTTTCATCAAGTTCTAAAACCTCTTTCGTTATTTCGCTTTTAAAAACTGGTGAAAAACAATGAGCTATTCTAGAAATAGTTTTATAGCTTTGTTCGCTTACGATAAAATTAGCTAATTGCCAAATCTTTTCATTTGTTATTTTTTTATTCATATAAAAGCAAGGTGATTTCATTAATCCTGGCGAGCCTGCAACTAATATATTATTAGCAATAAGGTCATAATTTTCTTCAAAATAATAATTAGCTGTTAACGCTATATACTGTGCATCTTGATAAATATCCATGTTTGAATTTTCATCGTATATATTGCTAGTTTTTCTCTTCATTAAATCATTATATATGTTGTCATCTCTTTTAGCTAAATCATAATTTAATATATTGCTACTATAATTGTAATTAATTAAATCGTCACAAATTTCTACTATAGTAGATTTCAATGTTATTTTGAACTTATCTATATTATTAAAAATTTCATTTTTATCATTTACACACATTAAGTCATATTTATTTTTAAAATAATCAATTCTTTCAATATATTCAAGCAAATTTATATTAAATTTTGCACCTTTTTCCTTCATTTTTTGTTTTAATTCTAAATATTCATCATACGTAATTAATGATTTATCTAATTTTATACCATAATAATCTAAAATGTTACGGCTAATGACTGTATAAATATTTGTAATTCCAATAGGTATGCAAAATTTATCTTTATACTCTTCAAAAATATTATCATAATTTTCAAGTTTTGTATAATCAGCATGTTGTTTTGATAAATCCCACATATCACTTCCATCTTCAATAATAATAATATTACCATTTGCTGCTACAATATTTCTTTTTAATATATAATCTTCATAAGTCAATTCTTTCTCATTATATTTAACCACATTCAATAGTATATTATTTCTTTCACAAAAACTTTTTATTTCTGCAATAAGGTCTCCTATGCTTTCACTATAACCGAAACTAGGACCATAATCATAATACCATAATTGTATTTCAGAATTATCATTGCTTTTTTTATTGCATGATGTTAATTCAAGTATAGCTGTTATTATTAAAATAATTGAAATTATTTTTTTTAATATCATGACTAGATTTCCTCCATCGTACACAATAGTTTTAAATTCTAAGACAAAATTTATTTTCTAAATTGGATTAATTTTTAAATTTAATAACCTTGATTTTTACAAGCTTTTATATCTCTTGAAGATTATTGCTGATAGCTTTTGCTTTAATATATTTTTATTATTATCTATAAAGAATACTAAAGTTCTTAATAAACTCAGTTATATCCTCATCTAACATTTTGTTTATTTCTTTGTTTTTGTAATCGTATCCGTTTTCAGATAATTTAGCTATAGTAATTTCAATAAATTCTGTAATTTTATTAGCATACTCTTTATTGGTAAAATAATAATTTGCTAAAAGATTTCTAGTTTCTTCATTTTTAAGCACCTCATACATCTCATCTATAAAATTAGATATGTAAATGTACTTCTCCATGCCTTGCTCTGCTAATGCCCTATATTCTCCTTTATATCTAAAGTTCTCATCAACTTCTAAAATTTCTCTTGTTTTTTCACCAATAAAAACTGGTGAATATATATGATCTTTCCCAAAAATACTTCCATAGGTATTCTCGTTTACTATAAAGTCCGCCACTTCATAAATTCTTTGATTAGTTATTTTTTTATACATATAAAAACATGGTGAATCCCCATTTGTCTCTGTAAATGGAAGAATAACCGATATTTTATTAGAAATAATTTCATAATTTTCAGCAATTTCCTTATAATATGTTAACGAACGATATAATATAGTTTGAGGATTTGGTTGATAGTAAGTATCTAAACAAGAATTTTCATCATAAAAACTTGGAATCAATTTTTCTCCCAAAAGTTTCAGATCAATTTCACTGCTATCATTATATTTAATAATATCTTCGCAAATATCTATTATGCAAGATTTCAATGCTGTTTTAAACTTATCTGTATTATTAAAAATTTCACTTGTATCATCCACACGCATTAAACCATAATTATTTTTAAAATAATCAAGTTTCTCTTTGTACTCAAATTTATTCATATAAAATTTAGCACCTTTTTCTTTCATCTCTTGTTTTATTTGTAAATACTTATTATATGTAATAAATGACTCCTCTATTTCTATATTATAATAATCTAAAATATCTTGATTAATAAATCTAGTAAAATAATTGACTCCAATAGGTATACAAAATCTATCCTTATATTCATTTAAAAGTTTATCGTAATTTTTAAGTTTTGTATAGTCAGCATGTTGATTTGCTAAATCCCATAAATACTTTACATCTTCAATAACAATCATATTTCCAGTTGTTGCCGCAAGATTTCTTTTTAAAATATACTCTTCATAAGACAATGTTTTATCATCACTTACAAACACTTTTAATGGTATATCACTTTTTTCACAAAACAATTTTATATTTACTATTAGAGGATTCATTATTTCCTCATAATATTGTTTACCATAAATTTTAGTATTATTATAAAACCATAATTGTATTTCTGCCTTATCATCACTTTTTTTATTGCAAGAGGTAAATATTATAAGTGATAATGTAAAAAAAATTATTAAAACTATAAAAATATGTTTTTTATGTACCATAATTATAATCTTCTCCTTATATATAACTTCTTAATATTCATATTTTAAATTAAAATGCAAGCTATCTTTAAAAAATCACAAAAGCTTTTAATAATATATTATATTTAATAATATATTATATTTAATCATTATAAATTTTCAAATTATAATATTAATAACAAGAAACTATCTTTGACTTTCTTTTAGAACGACAAAGATAGTTTGAACACAAAGTTCTAATTATTTACTTTTTTAAAATATGATTTTAGAAATTCTTCTGCATCTGCTCTTTTACGGCTTGGATATTACATTCATATAACATGACCCTGAACAAACACTTTCTCCACATGCTGCCGAACATCCTCCAGAACACTTTTCTTCACAATAACTAAGACACGAAAACTGACACCCATATCCACACCCTACACAAGCAAGTGTATCAGCTGGATTGTTATTTCCTTTTATTGAGGTTTTTATCTTTGATTGATACATAATGTTTTTCCTCCTTTCTTTATCGAAACTAAATCTATTATACTGTGAAATATAGCATTGTATAGTCTCAGTTTCTAGTTTTATAGAAAATACAAAATACTCCTATTTCATATTCTCAATCATAGCTAAAATCTGTTTATTTTCAAAATCAACAAACCAGTTTTTTCCTTCCCAATTATATTTCTTGCTGTAATAATTCCACCAATTCTTAAAATCACTTAAAACTTTTGTATACTCTGATATCAATTTTTGATAAATTTTCTCATTATCAGCATCTACTATCTTCATGAGGTTTTCGTATGCGTTCTTCTTTTCGAACAAATCTTCAATCCCTTTACATTCTTCATCTGTTAATTGCCAAATAATTTTTCTTTCCATTTTATAATAACCCTCCAAATTTACTTTTTATATTGATAATATCCTATACTACTATCATTTAAAGATATAAATTTCTCAATAGGATCTAAGCCCTTAGATTCATCTATGTAATTCACTAAGATATCTTTATTTATTTGATAGAACTTATTATACAATCCTTTTGACACTGATTTTTCTATATGACTCTTCCTACATATAAACGAAGGAGCAACATTTACCTCTCTTGTGTGCTTTTTATTCGTATATACACAATTTTTACACTGATAACTATCACATTTCCTACATAGATTGCTATTTTCAATTTCATATAATCTCTTATCGTATTTTGCAGTTATTCCGTTTACAATATTCCCTATACTGCTTTCTTTTTCGTTCGAATATACTGCACAACATGAGTATATCTTTTCTTCAGGTGAGATGATAAAAGTTTTTTCACCTGCCATACAATTATCGTGTTTCTCAATAAAAAGTAAATCCGTTAATAAGCTAAGCTCTTTTACTGTTTTATCTTCCTTATATATACTTTCTATGTAATTACTTATTTTTTCAAGCTCATGTTTATATAGTTCTTCATTGAAGTTCTTATCCACATTATGTATATTTAAGTCTATTCTATCTACACGTTCAAATAGTACTATAATACTTTGAGATAATTTATCAATATTTTTTGACTCTATATTAAATATTATATTGTTAATATCGTTATTATCACTATTTAATGTCTCTAAGCTATATACAGGAACAATATTTTTTAATTCTATATTTATTGCTTCCTTTATGAACCTTGCTGGTAACACATGTCTTATCTTATAAGCTGTATATCTACTGTCATTTTGAAAATTGAATTTATTTGCACTATGTACTATTATAGGATTGAAAAAATTATCTCTGCAATATCTTAAGCTATTAAGTAATTCTTCTGTATTCATTTGTTTTACAATTTCCATACTTTTGTTATTATAATCACAATAGCTTATATAATCATCAGATAGTAATATATACATATTTCTACGTCTTGTATCGTTCTCTTGTTTTTCGATTCCATATAGATTATATAACTTTGTAAAATAATAATCATTTGCTCTTACACGAGCTTTGTGCATCTTACATATATATTTTGCTCTATGAAAGTTTGTTGGTGTGTCAGCATCATCATAGTTAAATCCTTGACAAAATGCACATCCAGATGCTATTGGACAGTTCAAACATTCTGAATCGCTTTGTATTCTATTAGATGCAAGGACAAATGGTCTGATTTTTTCCATATCAATACCATTCTCTATATCTCCTACTGTCCATTCCTCGTGTTTATTCAATGAGTATCCGCAGTATCTTAAACAAGGATATATTTTTCCATCGGTACCGAGTGCTATCATTTTACCAGCACCACAATAAGTCTTATCCAAATCTTCAGTTTCATAAGGGTATCCTATGACATCATCAAAAAATGAACATTTTAACCCAGAATTATGCAAACCATTATCCAAAATGTAATCTACTAATTCATATAGTTGTCCCTCGAAAATTTTCTCGTCATTTTCTTTCCAAACATCTTCGAAAACAACGTTTGAATTTACAGTATTAATTCCCCTGTTCCAGAGATAGACAATGCTATCTTTTAGATATTTTAAATCATCAGATGCAAACGTAACCTTTGTTGATGCCGGAAACTGACTTTTCCACAAATCAATATTTTGATTAATTGCATCAAATGAACCACTACCATCTATAAAAACTCTCTGCAAATCATGCTTTTCTTTTGTACCATCGATAGTTATTCCTAAAGACATTTTAGTGTGATTTTTCTTAATAAAGTCCTGTACTGCTTTATCTGAATAATTAACACCGTTTGTACTTATACTAATTCTGTAGTTCCAAGACCATTGATGACCTAATTCAAAAGTTTTTATCTTGAAGTAATCACAAATTTTATCAACTAACTCAACTTCTATTAGTGGCTCTCCACCTATAAACTCTAAAATAACAGCATTATTATATTTGATGTTATCAGTTGTTAAAATATAGTCAATAAACTTTTTAGCAACTTCAAAATCCATACGCTTGTTGTCAGATTTATGTGAAATATAACAATACTTACATCTCAAATTACAGTCATGTGTAACTATAAACGTAATTGTCTGTGCTTCATTACTCTTCCAAGAACCATCTTTAGTCCCTATAGAATATTTCTTCTCTTGCATTTTCTATACCCCTTTCAAAATTAAAATTATTCTTTAAAGAAGTTATAATATAATCTACATATCGTTTAAGTAGCTTTACACTTCTAATATTTATTAATTTATTTTTATAAAATCATATTAAATATAATTATAATTTTAAAATTTTTTTATATTTCAGTACTAAAAATATTTTTTAGCAAATATCTTAATTATTGTGTAAATTTATATTTTTTTATTAATAAATGGTTTGTCTGAAAATTCTTTAAGAATGATAATAGATTTAGTAGAATTCATGTATTTATTGCTATAATTTGTAAATTATATAAAGTATATTCCAATTTTTACAATATGTCAATAAATACTTTTCGACATATTTCGACAAATCTCGCACACAATTTTTTATACTAAATTAAAATTCTTTTATAAAATATTATGGAAATAACATTAAAATATGCAAATAATAAGATTATTAGTATATTTCTACACACGATAACTTAAAAATCAAATAAAATATAATAGAAAATATAATTAATAGTATATAAAAAAGGGCTTGTAAGCCCTTTTTTTATTTCCAGTTTTTTACTCCGAATTCTTCTGAGTCTATGAATTTTCCTTCGCTCCATAGAGTTTCTAGGTCATATATGTCTCTTTCATCTCTGTGGAATACATGTACATATATATCGTCCATGTCCAATAAAATCCATCTTCCCATGTCCATACCTTCTTTATGAAATATTTCATATCCTGCTTTTTTTGATTTTAATTCAATTTCATCAGCTATTGCCTGTGTTTGTCTGTCGCTATTTCCACTGCAAATTACGAAATAGTCGCATATTGTGCTTATTCTAGAAATATCTATAACTGCAAAGTTGTAACCTTTCTTATCATCACAAGCATTTAAAATTGTCTTTATTTTATCGTTTATATTTATCATTAATTTTCTCCTTTTAATTGAATACCATTCCAACGGTATTTATAGTTTTTTAGTATGTTTTATATTGTCTAATTTATATCATTATATAATTTTATTTACAATTGTTTTATAAAGAAAGCTTCTTCATGTTTTTTTACTTCCTTTACTATATCGTATACATATTTTTTAATATTGACTATGAAATTTTGAGCTTTTTCTTCTCCTGAAGTAATTTTATTTAGAGCCTGCTCCCATTCGCCTGTTAAATCTGGCTTTTTTAACTTTTCAGGAACTAGATTTATAAGCTTTATCCCATTTTCTGTCGGTAGAAGATTTTTCTTGTTTCTTTTTATATATCCAACAGATACAAGCTTTTCTATTATGCCTGCTCTTGTTGCTGGAGTGCCAATACCTATACTTTTCATCTCTTCTCTAAGCTCTTCATCTTCAATTTGCTTTCCAGCAGTTTCCATTGCTGTTAGTAAGGTTGCTTCATTGTATGGCTTTGGAGCAGAGGTTTTTTTCTCTAAAAGCTTTAACTCTTCAACCTTGAACACATCATTTTTCTTTATATTGCCAGTTATTTCTCTTTCATTTTCTTCATCTGATTTATCATCAGCAGAATTATCTTCAACGATATTTTTGTTGCTAGGATTTACTTTATTAGTTGAGTTAACACTGTTTTCAACATTGCTGGTTTTACCAAGAAGTATATCCTCTGTTTCTTTCCAACCAGCAAATGTTATTTTTTTACCTCTCGCCTTGAATTTTTCATCGCCAATAAGAAGTTCTATATCAGTTTGCTCATATTCTTGCTTTTTATCAAGTGCTACTATAAATCTTGTCATAACAAGTTTTAATATATTGCTTTCTCTTTCTGGAAGTTTTATTTTTTCAAGGTTTCTAATATTATCAGTAACAATTATAGCATGGTGGTCTGTAATTTTTTTATCATCGATAACTCTTTTATCAGTATTGATTTTTTGAGATAAAACTTTATCTACACAGGCAGCCGCTATTTTATATCCCTGTTTAATATTTAAAAGCAGCGGCTCAAGTTTTGGCTTCATATCTGTGCTTAAATACCTACTGTCTGTTCTTGGATATGTTGTCAGCTTATATTTTTCATATAAATTTTGTGCTGCCTCCAATACCTGATCAGCTGTATATCCGTATTTTCTGTTTCCATCTCTTTGTAATTCCGTTAAATCATATAGCAGAGGTCTTTCTGTCGAGGCTTTTTTCTTTGTTACCTTTGTTACAATAGCATCTTTGCCTTCACATTTTTTAATTATTTCCTCAGCCTTTTCTTTTTCCTTTATCCTAGTACCATCTTCATTGTACCAAGTTGCTATGAAGCTTCCACAATCTGCAGTAATTTCATAAAATGGCTCTGGAACAAAATTATCTATCTCATGCTGCCTTTGCACTATCATTGCCAAGGTAGGAGTTTGTACCCGTCCTATGGTTAATTTCTGATTATGTTTAACAGTAAAAAGTCTTGTAGCATTAATTCCTACTAGCCAATCAGCCTCTGATCGAGATTTTGCAGATTGATATAAAAGAAAATAGTCCTTATTATCCTTTAGATTTGCAAAACCCTCTCTTATGGCTTCATCTGTCATACTGCTTATCCACAATCTTCTCACAGGCTTTTTACATTCAGAGTTGATATATACATATCCAAAAATTAATTGTCCCTCTCTCCCAGCGTCAGTTGCGCAGATAAGCTCATCAACATTCTCACTGTTCATCAGCCTCTTAACTATTTCATACTGTTGTTTCGTGGATTCATTTACAGTATACTTGAATTTATTGGGAAATATAGGAAGAGTGTCCAAGTTCCAAGACTTGAGTTTCTGATCATACTCCTCTGGCATCGCAAGCTGAATTAAATGGCCAACACACCATGTTACGATGTAGCCATTGCCAGTCATATAACCATTTTCTCTTTTATTTATACCCAAGACATTAGCGATATCCTTTGCTACTGAAGGTTTTTCAGTTATAATTAATTTCATATTAAGCCTTTTTCCCCATTTTTTCTATCTCAATTTTATTATTTATAACACTTTTATCCTTGATAAAGCTTATACTTATTTTTGACTTTTCTTCAATAATGGCTATATCCTTTTTTAGCTCAGAATTTATTTTATCATAGATTTGCTCATTGCATTTTAAGCTTACAAAATTACAAGATGTATTTGAACTTACTTTTTTTAATATATTTTCAATTTTAAACATTATTTGAAGTGCTGAAGCTACCTTGCCACTTCCATTGCAATGCTTACAACTTTCATTCATGGAATCATAGAAGTTTTCTTGCATTCTCTTTCTTGTAATTTCCATCAAATTTAACTTTGTCATGCCAAGCACTTTTGTTTTAGCTTTGTCATTTTTTAAAAGCTCTTTCGCTTTAGAAATTAGAATGTCTGAATAATTATTTTCTCTAAAATCAATAAAGTCAATAATTATTATACCACTAATATTTCTAAGCTTTATCTGTCTTACTATCTCATTAAGTGCCTCTAAATTTATCGCAAGTGAGGTCTCATCCTGTTTCATGCTTGTACCTACAAATTTACCGCTATTTACATCTATTACTGTTAAAGCCTCTGTACTATCAATAATTATGCTTCCACCATTATCAAGTTCTATTTTTCTATTATTAAGCTCATCAATTTGCTTTTCAATATTGAAAATTTCAAATAAATTAGAATAAGAATCTATTACTTTAACATTAGCTCCTGCATAGTATTTTATTAAAAGCTTATTGACAATATCCTTAGTTTCTTTATTTTCAACATAAATTTCATCAACACTTGTATTCATGTACTCAATAAACAACTTTTCAATAAGACTGTTATTTTTTTTCAAAAGCTTAGGAGCATAGGAATATCCAAATTCTAACTCAATCTTTTTGTACTTATCAAGCAAAACTTCATATTCTTCTCTAAGAATTTCTTCGCTAATTTCAACAGCAGAGGTTCTCATAACTATTCCATAATCATCACGAATAATGTTTGAACCAATCTCAAGTAATCTTTTTTTTGCTAAATTATTTTTAATTTTTTTTGATATACTCACTTTTTTATTTTTAGGAACTACAATAAGGTGCTTACTAACTATGGTGATATCAGTACTTACAGAAATATATTTTTCGCCTATTGGTTCTCTTATAACTTGAACCATCAGCTCTTCGCCCTTTTTAATAATATCATTAATATTATATGTTTCTTTTTTGTTCAAGCTTTTTTCTGATATAATTTTATCAGATAACAGTTCATCTATATAAAGATAAGCATTTTTTTGAAGTCCAATATCAACAAAGGCCGACTGCATTCCCGGCAATATATCTACAACCTTCCCCTTGTAAATATTACCTAGGCAGTTATTTTCATTATTATTTTCATAAAAAAATTCTTCTAAGCTTCCATCTATTAAAAAAGCAGCTTTTTCATATGAAAAGGAATTGCTTATAATTAATTGCTTCATGCTTTACCCCCATTTTAAATAATTATAAAATCGGTTTTAAATTTACATCCAATGCCTCTATCTTCATTGCAGTATAATAATCAATAACAACCGCATTTTCTTCTAATAGTTTTACAAAATCCGAAACCTTCATACTTCCCTCACCAGAAGTCTTAAATACAATTTCTAATTTAGCTTTGATTGGATATTCTAACTCCACTTTATTATCTTTATTAATTTTATTTACACTTGCATAATGAATAAAATCCTTTGTATTGATTTCTTTTTTAACAAGCTTATTTTTTGACTTATTCATTTTTTCCTTTGTATACATCAAGCCTTCTTTTGTCATTTTAGTAAGTAAACTACTCAAATATTCAATATCAAGACTATTAGATTCGATATTTATTAAATATTCTGCATAATTAGAAATAGACATAAGAGACTCTTTTCCATCATAATATTTTGCTCCCAATATTCTTATTTTATTTGGCAAGACATTATTTAAAGCATCTACAATTTTTTCTATATCAAGCTTTTCAGTTAATTCAAGTTCAAAGTATTCTCCTATACTCTCAACTCCAAGAGATAGAGGAAATCCAAAGGCTATTTTTATATGAGGATTAAAGCCCTCAGAATATTTAGCAGGAAGTTTTGCTCTGCAAATAGCTCTTTGCATAAGTCTTAAAATATCTAAATGAGAAATAAATTTTAGATTTCCAGTTTTTGTATATTTACATAATATTTTATACACGTTTACATACACCCCCTACATTTCTTTTGTTAATTCCGCAATTACTGCATTTCTCTCTACAATTTGGGGTTGTGCTTTCTTTTAATGCTTGCTTGTATTCATCAATCAAGAAGCTTTTTTCAACGCCTATATCTATAAAGTCCCAAGGCAATTCTTCTGTTATTTCTCTTTCTCTTGTAGCATAAAAATCAGTACTTATACCAAGCTCCTCAAAGCTCTCAATCCATGTATTATGCTTATAGCATTCGCTCCAGCCATCAAACTTACATCCTTTTTCCCAAGCTCTGATTAGAACGTCTGCTGTTCTTCTATCTCCTCTTGCAAAAACAGCTTCTAAATAGCTTATACGTGGTGCATGGTAATTAAATACTACTTTTTTATCCTTTATTTCTCTGTCTAACTTCTTTGCCTTATCATAAAACTCATCTATGCTGTTTTGAGCAACCCATTGAAATGGTGTAAAAGGCTTAGGAACAAAGCAAGCAGCACTTAAAGTGACCTTAAGATTGCCCTTAATTTTTTCACGCTCTCTGTCAAAAAATAAATCTTTTATCTTATATGCTAAATCTTTAATACCCATAACATCTTCCATAGTTTCAGTTGGAAGTCCAATCATAAAGTAGAGTTTAACTGTAGACCATCCTAAATCAAAGGCGGTTTTAACAGGCTTTAATATTTGCTCCTCTGTCAAGTTTTTATTTATTACATCTCTTAATCTTTGAGTACCTGCCTCTGGCGCAAAGGTAAGTCCTGACTTTTTAACCTCTTGAAGCTTTTCTATTAAATCAAAGCCAACAGTATCAAGTCTTAAAGATGGTAAAGAAATTCCAATGTTTCTTTGTTCATATTTTTCGAGAAGTTTTGTAGCTAAATCTCCTATGCAGGAATAATCGCTTGAGCTAAGTGAAGATAATGACATTTCTTCGTGACCAGATGCTTCAATAAGGTTATCTGCTTGAGATAATAATGTATCAACACTTTTCTCTCTAAAAGGCCTGTACAGCATACCTGCTTGACAAAATCTACAACCTCTTAAGCATCCTCTAAGTATCTCTAAAACTACTCTATCATGAACTGTGTCAATATATGGTACAATCATTTTATCAGGGAAATAGCTTTTATCCATATCCTTGATAATTCTTCTTTTTACGATTTCTGGTGCTTTGGAATTAAGCACTACTCTTTCTTTTACAGTGCCATCCTCATTATATAAAACATCATAGAACTTTGGTACGTATACACCCTCAATCTGTACAGCTCTTTCTAAAAATTCTTCTTTTGATAATCCTTCTTTTTTCTTTTGCACATATAAATTGCTTAATTCAAGTATAAGCTCTTCGGATTCACCTATAGTAAATAAATCTATAATATTATGCAAAGGTTCAGGGTTAAATGCACATGGCCCACCTGCTATTACAAGTGGCATACTATCATCTCTATCTTCTGAACGCACAGGTATATTAGCAAGATTTAACATGTTTAATATGTTTGTGTAGCTCATCTCATATTGTAAAGTAAATCCGATTATATCAAAATCCTTTAATTCATCCTTGCTTTCAAGAGCAAATAGAGGTATATTATTTTCTCTTAATACACCCTCCATATCAAGCCACGGTGCAAATACTCTTTCGCACCAGATATTATCCTGTGAGTTTAATAGATTGTACAATATGTGCATGCCAAGATGAGACATACCAACCTCATATGTGTCTGGAAAAGCAAAGGCAAATCTTAAATCTATATCCTCTTTATTTTTGACAATTTCATTTAATTCAGTTCCAACATATCTTGCTGGTTTTTCAACCTTTAGCAAAAGTTTGTCTAATTTTTTAGTATCTATCATTTCTTTATTTTTTCTCCATATTTTCGTTATTTAATTAATTCCTTAATCATTTTAATTTCTTCTTTATGCCCATCATCTTCTAAAGGAGTTTCTAAGAAAAATGGTAAACCCTTTAATTTAGGATGAGTTATAAATCTTATTAAGGCTTCTAAGCCTATTTCACCCTTGCCAATTTCAGCATGTCTATCCTTATTTTTACCAAATGGCATCATACTGTCGTTTAGATGAATAGCCTTTAATTTATCAAGCCCTACTACTTTATCAAACTCGTTTATAACTGCGTCCAAATTATTTACTATATCATATCCGGCACTAAAAATATGGCAAGTATCCATACAAACACCTATTTTCTCACTATATTTAACACTGTCAATTATACTTTTTAGCTCTTCAAATTTGCTTCCAACCTCTGAACCTTTGCCAGACATAGTTTCAAGCAATATAGTAGAAGTTATTTCTTCTGTTACAACTTCGTTTAATATTTCAGCTATATATTCTATTCCTTTTTCAATACCAAGACCTACATGGCTTCCCGGATGAAAATTGTATAAATGTACTGGTAAAAGCTCTAGCCTTTCTAAATCTTGTCTAAGAGCCATACGAGCAAAATCTCTTGTATCTTCACTTGCTGAACACAAATTATATGTGTACGGTGCATGGCACAAAATAGGAGCAAAATTATTTGCTTCAATAAATTCTTTAAACTTTTTTACATCCTCTAAATCTAATTCTTTAATAGCTCCACCTCTAGGGTTTCTAGGAAAGTATTGAAATGTATTGCTATCTATGCTAAGAGCTGTTTGAGCAGTCTTATAAAATCCTTTTGTTATCGATAAATGTGCTCCAATATTAATCATCTATTTCTTATTCTCCTTAAATTCTTTCCAAATAAGTTTACCACAAAATGAATAAATTATCTACAAAAAAATAAATCACCATAAAATTTATAATTTACAGTGATAGTAAACAAATAATTTTCTAAATCAAAATAATGTTTTTTTAAGATTTATTATTTTTTATAAATTCATAACTATCTAAGGATTGTTTGTCAATATACACATTTTTAGCTTTCAAATATCTAAAAGTGCTTTCAAAAGATTTCATAATAGCTTTATCCATATTTGAATATGCTAATTCTCTGATTTCATCAACTACATCATATTCTCTATTTGGTTCAATTTTATCTGCTATATAGACTATTTTTTCAAGCATTGTCATGTTTTCTCTACCCGTAGTGTGGTACAGTATAGCGTTAATTATTTCTTTATCCTCAACACCATATTTATCCTTGACTATTTCAGCTCCTAAACCAGCATGCTCTAAATTTTTAATATTTTTATTATATAGTTTTCCACAATCGTGCAAAAGCCCTGCTATTCTTGCTTTTTCAATATCTACTTTATAGTAAACAGCCAAATCAACAGCAGTATTCATTACATTTACACAGTGGATATACAACTTATCACCAACTGATTTTTTTAAATCTTCTTTTATTTGTTCGATATCTTTCATATATATGTCCATGTATCTATTTCACAAAAAACTTAGGCTCTCCCGTTCGGAAAGATGAAGCATTTATGAATATGCTTGGTACTTATCCTTTCATTATTTTTCTTGAATTGAGAATTTAAAATCATTAAATATACAGTTTATTTTCTTTTATATATTCAACAACTTTTTTGGGTACAAAATCCTCTATAGATTTACCTTCTCTAACTCTCTCTCTAATTTCTGTTGATGATATATTAAGAAGTGGTCCATCTACTAAAAGTATTTCCCCACCAAACTTATCCACAATTTCTTTAATCTTATCCTCTAAGTCATCGGAATAGTTAGGTCTTCTAACACTTACAAATTTACATAAGGTCAAAAGCTTTTCAGGATTTTTCCATTTATAAATATCCAATATAGAATCAGCACCTGTAATAAAATAAAATTCTACATTAGGATAAAATTCTTTTAATTTTCCAACAGTTTCAACAGTATAACTAACTGACTTATTTAAAACCTCAATATCAGAAACTTCAAATCTATCATTTCCACTAATCGCCAATTTGGTCATCTCATATCTATCAAGAGGATCTATATTCAAATTATTCTTGTGAGGTGGTGTTCCGGTAGGCATAAAAATAATTTTATCTAAATCAAAAATATCTCTTACTTCCTCAGCCATACGAATATGAGCATTATGAATAGGATTAAAAGTTCCTCCCATGATACCATATTTTAAATTTGACATTTTAACCTCCAGCAAAATTGCAGACACTGTCTGCATTCTTTTATATTTCAGTAAAAACACAATAAATCTTCTATTTTAATTACATATTTTACATATAAATTATATCACATAGAAATAGCAAATAAAAGAATTAAAATATTATAAAAAAGTGAACTAAGTTCACTCTATGTAATAAAGCAAAAGATGTATTGCATATTCTACAATACATCTTTTCTATTATACTTAATTATTAAACACCTTGTTTAAACCTAGTATTAATAAAAAAATTATTACTATTACAACAAATATTCCAACCATTCCAAATCCCATGATTGGAAGTGATTTTAAAAATGCTTCAAAATTTATATTCATATTCTATACCTCTCTTACATTCCTAGCATTTTTGATACTATGTTTATTATTAATCCACCGGCGATTACTGAGGCAATTTGTCCTGATACGTTAGCACCTATAGCGTGCATTAACAAGAAGTTTTGATTATCCTCTTTTAATCCCATTTTATGAACAACCCTCGCTGACATCGGAAACGCTGATATACCAGCAGCTCCAATCATTGGGTTTATTTTTTCTTTTAAGAACAAATTGAGTCCCTTTGCAAATAAAACTCCGCCAACTGTATCAAATATAAATGCAATCAAGCCTAAGCCAAGTATCATAAGTGTCTCTTTTGTTAAGAATAAATCCGCTCTCATCTTTGAAGCAACTGAAATTCCTAAAAATAAAGTTATCAGATTTGCTAATTCTTTTTGTGCTGTGTTTGAAAGATTGTTTAAAACACCACACTCGCGAATTAAATTACCAAACATTAAGAATGCAATAAGGGCAACAGATTTAGGAGAGAATACTCCTGCAATTATAGTAACTGCTATTGGGAATATTATTCTTGCTCTTTTTGATACATTTTGTGGCTTATAAGGCATTTTTATTAATCTTTCTTTTTTAGTTGTTACAAGCCTAATAAATGGTGGCTGAATAATTGGAACCAGTGCCATATAAGAATATGCGGCTACAATTATAGGCCCTATATAATTACTCTTAAAAAACATAGCAACGTATATAGATGTAGGACCATCAGCTGCACCTATTACTGCTATTGAAGCAGCGTCCTTTAAATCAAATCCAAATAATGATGCCATACTTAATGTAAAAAATATTCCAAATTGTGCTGCCGCACCAAATAATAGCATTTTAGGATTTGATAGAAGTGGACCGAAATCTATCATCGCACCTATACCTATAAATAATAACAATGGGAACAATTCATTAGCAATCCCCATATTAAATAGCTCATCAATTACGCCAATTTCTTGCACTCCATCGATTATTTGAGTTATGGCACCAGATAAAGGCAGATTTACCAATATTGCTCCAAAACCCATTGGCAGTAACAGTGTAGGCTCCATATCTTTTGCAATCGCAAGATATATTAAACCCGCTCCTATTATCCACATAATAACCTGTTGGATGTTTAAATTACTAAAATTTCCAAATAAAGCTTCTGTCATTTGTTTTTTTCAACCTTTCTTAAGTAATATAGAACATAGTTCTAATTTTTATGGATTATGTTTTCTATTAGCATCAATATGTACTATTGCCTTTGCAACTTCCATCACGATATTTGTGCTATTTTGATATTCAAGCATATTATATTCACTATATACTTCTCCTATCTTTCCAGTTACATAATATGGTTTAATATTATTTAACGCTTTTGCTTTAATATCGTCTAAACAGTCATTGCATTTACAAATATTTGCATATTCAGGATTATTTCTGAGAAGATTTTCAAGAGTTCTTTCAACTAATACTTCAGCATAGTTTTTAATCATTTTAACCTCCAATTTTGAGAAAATAATTATGCTACATTGTAATGCTACATTGTTTAATTTTTAAATATTTTTTTGTTTGGTATAATTAAACAATTTCTTTATTTAATTTTTTTATTAAATTAAATAATTTTTTAATTAAATTAATCCAGTATTATTGTATAATAAAATTAAATTAATTACAATACCTAATCTATCATATTTTTACATTTTTCATCTATATTTTTTTGAACATTTTTATTATATTCCTTTAAGTCCTTATAGTTTTGCACTCTTTCGTGCCTTTCATGCCCTTTTAAGATTTTACTAACAGCTCCAGCACCACAGGCTAATATAGTTTCAATTTCTTCAATTATAACTATGTTATATATACTTTCCTTTGATTCTAAAGCATATCCAACATTCTCCAAATTTCCTTTGATATTTTTTTGCCTATACATATAATAAGGTTTATATCCATTTTCGAAGCATATTCTTTTTGTTATATCGTACATTTCTTTAATAATATTAGTATCTTTTGACAAATCCTTAGTATTATTCAATAAAAGCGAACCTTTTTTATACGATAATGAATGTACTGTAATGTTATCAGGACTTAATTCTACTACTTTTTTAATTGAATTTAGAACATCTTCAGGACTTTCATCAGGTAAACCTATTATTAAATCCATGTTAATTGAATTAAAACCTATTTTTCTCGCCAAATTATAAGAGCTTTCAATATCTGACGCAGAATGTGTTCTAAACATTTTTGATAATGTATTATTATTCATTGTTTGAGGATTTATACTAATTCTGTTTACATAGTTTCGCTTTAGACAGTTTAGCTTTTCTTCATCTATAGTATCTGGACGACCTGCTTCAAAGCTTATTTCTGCAACATCTTCAAGACGATAATATTTTTTAATTGCACTAAATATATCATCAATATTTTTTACACTCAATACTGATGGAGTGCCACCGCCAAAATATATTGTGTTTAGCTCTAATTTATTGATAATAGCTAGCTCTATAGTTTTTTCTATTTCATATATTAAATTATCTACATATTCATTCAAGACATTTTGATCATATTTTGAAAATGATACAAATGAACAATAATTACATTTTGTTGGGCAAAAAGGAATATGAATGTATAAATTATATTTTTCTTTATCATAACTATTATTTATACATTTATTTGTATTAAATATATACTTCGCCTGTCTATCAAATATCTCATTTAAAAGCTTTATTTTTTCTTCTGATACCTCATAAGTATTTCTTAAGATTAAATCAGTATCCTCTCTTGAAATATTATTTTTCATTGCTGATATCAGTATCTTATTTGGTCTAACTCCTGTTAAAATGCCATATTCAGATTTTTCATCAAAATACTGAGAAAGTGTATCATATAATGACTTTTTTACTATAGTTTTTCTAAGCTTTTTAAAATCATTTTTTTCAATTCTTATATCATTTTCGTGTATAGTTATACAAATAGTCTGTATCTTATCTATATAAAGAACAGTCTTACAAGCTAAGCCTTTTGGTAAGCTTATAATTTCTGATGAAATGATAAATCTTGAATTATTAAAGTCTAATTCTTCTTCATAATAAATTTTTATTTCAGAATTAAAATCAAAAATCTTATAGACATTTTTTATCTCAAATTCGTAATCATGATCAACTAAATAAAAACTTACTATATTATTTTCTTTATTTGCAATAGTTTTTAACATATGGATTCGCTTTCTTTTCAGCGCCTATGCTTGTTGCAGAGCCATGACCAGGATATGCCTTTACTTCGTCATCATAGATAAATAGCTTGTTAACAATAGAGTTTATTATATCCTCCATAGAGCCGCCCGGAAAGTCAGTCCTGCCAATAGAACGCTCAAATAATGTATCCCCTGTTAGAATTATATTGTCAATTTTAAAACACACTCCACCTCTAGTATGTCCCGGAGTGTGTATAACATTAATTTTAAGTTCTCCTAGATCAATTATTTGTCCATCTGTTAAAAGCATATCATAATCTAGAGATATAGTTTTTCTAAATAATTCATATGAAAAATTAAGTTCTGGTTTTTTAATTAATTCAGAATCTAATTCATGAATATATACAGGTATATTGTATTTGTTTTTTAAGTCTCCAACTGCTCCTATATGGTCGGCATGACCATGCGTTAGCAAAATCATTTTTGGATTTAATCCTAAAGCTGTAATTCTTTCGTCTATAAACTGAAAGCTTCCGCCCGGATCTACTATAGCACAATCATGCGTTTTTTCACAGCCAACAATATAGCAATTCATTAAAAATGAAGTTACTTCTAATCTTTCTAAAATCATAATTTGTCCTTCCTTATAAAGAGTGAACTTCGCTCACTCTATAGAAGAATCGTTCTGATTCCTCATTCATTTATTTAGTAGTTCTGTAGATGTCTAATACACCCTCAATTTTTCCAAGCTTTTTAATTAGCTCATGCAATTGCTTAGTTTCATTAATCTCAAAGCTTATATCTATTACAGCTACTTTGTCTTTATTTATTTTTAAATTAAGGGATATTGCATTAAGCCTTGCATCGTTATATGAACCTGTTATATCTTGCAATAGCTTAGGTCTGTCAATGGCCTTTATTTGTATTTCACTTAAAAATGTACCTTTCTTGCCAGTATCCCACTCAACATCTACAAATCTTTCATCATCTGAATCGTTAAGGTCATGGATATTTGAGCAATCAGCTCTGTGTACAGAGACACCTCTTCCTCTTGTTATAAATCCTACTATTGCATCACCAGGAACTGGATTACAGCATCTCGATAATCTAATTTTAATATTATCTACACCCTTAACAATTACTCCTGAAGCATGTTTTTCACTTCTTAGTTGAGTAACTTTTTCTACCATAGGGTCATTTTTAATAAGCTTTTCTAATACAATTGCATCCTTGTTCTTTTCAAGATAAATTTGCTTAAGTCTTGTAAAAACCTGATTTTCAGTTATTGACCCCATTGAAATGGCAGCATACAAATTCTCGTCGCTATATAAGTTATACTTATCCGCACACATCTTTATCCATTCGTCTTTTAATATGTCATTAATAGCGAAGCCTTGCTTTTTAACTTCTCTTTCAAGAAGCTCTCTACCCTTTTCAACGTTGAATTCCTTATCTTTTTCCTTTAAAAACTTTTTAATCTTACTTTTTGCCTGACCACTTGCAACAATTTTTAGCCAATCACGACTTGGGCCATTGCTATTAGCAGATGTCAATATCTCAACCTTATCACTCATTTTGAGCTTATAGTCAAGAGGAACTATCCTTCCATTTACCTTTGCTCCTACACATTTATTACCGACAGCACTATGCACTCTAAAAGCAAAGTCTATAGGAGTAGATCCCATAGGAAGATTTATAACCTCTCCTTTTGGCGTAAAAACAAACACCTCATCAGAATATAGATCAACCTTTAGATTTTCCATAAATTCTTCAGGATCATCGGTTTCTTGCTGCCACTCAATCATCTGTCTTAGCCAGTTTAATTTTTTATCAAAATTTTCTTCTGTACTGACGCCTTCCTTATATTTCCAGTGTGCGGCAATACCATATTCTGCTGTTCTGTGCATCTCAATAGTTCTTATTTGTATCTCAAATGGCTCTCCGTCTGGACCTATTACTGTTGTATGAAGAGATTGGTACATATTTGGTTTAGGCATAGCGATATAATCCTTAAATCTGCCTGGAAGTGGCTTCCACATAGTATGAACTATACCTAATGCTCCATAACAATCCTTTATAGATTCAACGATAATTCTCGTAGCTGTTAAATCATAAATCTGCTCAAAAGGCTTATTTTTATAATACATCTTCTTATAAATGCTATATAAACTTTTCGGTCTGCCTGTAACCTCTGCATTTTCTATATTTGCTTCATCCAATTTATCTTTAATAGAATTTACAATATTCTTTATAAATTCTCTTCGTTCTTCTATCTTTTGACTAACTTTTTTTACTAAATCATCATAACCATCTCTATCGATATATTTTAAGGATGTATCCTCAAGCTCCCATTTAATTGATGCCATACCAAGTCTGTTTGCTATTGGAGCATATATTTCCAAAGTTTCCAAGGCCTTTTGCTTTTGTTTTTCCTCTCTCATAAACTCGAGAGTTCTTAGGTTGTGTAATCTATCGGCAAGCTTAATAATGACTATCCTAATATCCTTAGACATTGCAATAATCATCTTTCTTAGGCTTTCTGCCTGACGTTCTTCCTTGGTTCTATATTTAACCTTGCTAAGCTTCGTCACTCCATCAACCATATCGGCTATTTCTACACCAAATTCCCTTTTGATATCATCATAGGTTTTACCCGTATCCTCGACAACATCATGTAAGAAACCTGCGGCAATAGTTTGAACATCCATATGCATATCGCAAAGTATTAAGGCAACATTATATGGATGAATAAAATATCTTTCACCCGATAATCTTGTTGGTGCTGTAGAATGTGCCATCTCTGCATAATTATATGCCTTGACAACAACGCTCATATCAGCCGAAGGATTATATGATTCAATTCTGTTAATAATATTCTCTATCATAAAAAAACCTCTTCATCCCTAAACAATCTAGATAAAGCTTGGTTTTTGAACCAAGCTTTTTAAAAACTATATTAAAAGTATAATTAAAAATTATATTTTACTAATGATTCAACCTTATATCCTTCGAGTTTATCTCTTCCCTTTAAACCCTCAAGCTCTACTAAAAATCCTAAGCCTACAACATTTCCGCCAAGCTCCTCAACAAGCTTAGCTGTTGCACTCATCGTTCCGCCTGTCGCCAATAAATCATCAACTATAAGTATGTTCTGTCCTTTTTGAATAGCATCCTTATGAATTTCCAAAGAATCAGTACCATACTCCAAGTCATATGTGAATCTGAGTGTTTCAGCAGGCAGCTTACCAGGCTTTCTTACTGGCACAAAACCTGCTCCTAAAATATATGCTAAAGGAGTTGCAAATATAAAACCTCTTGACTCTGGACCTACAACAATATCAATATTTAAGTCCTTAAATTTTTCTACAAGCTCATCAATACAAGTTTTCATGCCTTCTTTATCTTTTAATAAGGTAGTTACATCCTTAAAGCTAATTCCTTTAGTAGGAAAATCCTCTATCACTCTTATTTTATCTTTTAAATTCATTTTTGTATATCCATACACCGATTTCACAATACCTCTAGTTTCTTTTTTATTAGGTGCAAAACATTTATGCACTGGCTCGGTGCTTATCCTTTCACTATTTGTAGTTTTTTCAATCTTGTTTTTTCACACATTATTTTTTAATATAAAGTATATCATTTTTCATTATATATTCCAATTTATTTTCACTATTTAAAATACGAACTATATCAGCTGCCGTGATGTCAATATTGTAAACCCTGCTTATAGTCTCTGCAAAATCAAAAATATCTGTCTTAATAATTTTTGATTTACTTTTATTTATTACTGAATAAATTATTTTAGATTTATTAGCATCAATATCCTGCTTTTCGAAGATATGATGCTCAACATTTTGTAAAATAAGCTGTAAATCTACATTACCTCTAAACTCATTTTCAGAAATGTTTACAACTAAAGTTTCAGGATTTAAAAGCAATTTTTCCAGAAGTCTAATTTTATCAAAACCAATTACCTTTATTGAATTTTCACTATCCTTTAGTAAAAAGCTAATATGCTTTTTTTCCTTTCCAACTCTTTTTAAATCAAGGATATTGAAATCAACAACTGCAAAGCTAGGTTTTGGATTTCCATGACCAAAAGGCTCAAATTTACATATCTCATTGTATAAATTCTCATTGATATCATCAATTTTTATATAAGAATCGACCTCAACAATCTTTTCAATTTCCTTTTTATCTAAAATCTTATCAGCAAATTTATTAAGCTCAATGCCCAGCTCGTTAATACAAGATTTTTTTAATGAAAATCCTGCTGCTAGCTTATGTCCACCATATTTTATCAATAAATGACTCACAGAGTTCAAAGCTTCGAACATATTTAAATATTCAAGACTTCGTGCAGAAGCCTTTGCCATATCACCATCAACTGAGATTACAACCGAAGGCTTATCATATTTTTCAGTTATTCTTGATGATACTATACCCAAAACTCCCTCATGCCAATCATCACCACTAACAACTATTAAATTTTTTTTATATAAAAAATCTCTTTCAATCTTTTCAATAGCTTCATTAAATATCGCTTGCTCAGTTTGTTTTCTTAATGTGTTAAATCCCTCTAGCTTATCAGCTAATTCTTCAGCATCTTGCTCATTATCAGCAAGCAGGAGTTCCACAGCCTTTCTTGCACTGTCCATTCTTCCAGCAGCATTGATTCTTGGTGCTAAAATGTACCCTATATGAAAGGCTTCAATAACTCTATTAGAAATACCAGCTTTTTCAATAAGCTTTTTAAGACCAATAAGCTTTGAATTATTAATATTTTTAAGACCATTAAAGGTAATAATTCTATTATCATCTATCAAATCAACTATATCTGCTATAGTACCAAGACAAGCAAGTTCAAGCAAAACATCTTCAATACCTTCAATTTTTAAATATCTGTTCAAATGAAGCAAAAACTTATAACAAAGACCTGAAGCACAAAGATTTTTATTCCTTGAGGGACAGTCCTTCTGCTTAGGATTTATAACAGCATATGCTCGTGGAATAATCTCGCCACATTGATGATGATCTATCAATATCGTATCAATACCCGATTCATTAACCCTATCAATAGCATTAACCTCTGATATACCACAGTCAACAGTTATTAACAAGTTGATATTTCTTTCAACAATACTACTCAAGAATTCTTCGCTTATGCCATATCCTTCATTTTCCCTTTCAGGAACATAATAATCAACATTTGCTTTAACTTTGTTTAAAAATAAAATAAATTGACTAATAGATGTTGCTCCATCAACATCATAATCACCATAAATCAATATTTTCTCTTTATTATCCAAAGCCTTTAAAATTCTTTCGCACGCCTTGTTTATATCTTTAAAATTGTCGGTATTTTCCAAGTATTTTAATTCAGGATCTAAAAATTTATTAATGTCCTCTACTGTATTCAAGCCTCTATTTAGTAATATTTTAGCAGATATTTCAGTTATGTCAAATGTGCTACTGATAAGCTTAACTTTTTCTTCACTAAAATTATTGACTTTCAGCTTGACTTTTTTCATCTTCTTCTAAATATGCATCATTATTATTTTGAGCTTGCGTTAAAACAACACTATTTTGAATTTCTTTTATTTCTTCAACTTTTTTATTATATTCTTCCTTTAGCCCAGAAAGCTCTAGCCTTAAAGAATTTTTTTCATCGCCAATTATTTTAAGGTCGCTCTCATAACCTGCTAATGACTTATGCATGTCCGATATTTCAGTCTCAAATTGTTTAACCTTATTTTTAAGATCCTTAGTAACTGAAAAGTTTTTAATTTGCTTGACGCTTCCAAGTATGGCTGCAATGATAGCACCAATAAATACAGACACTAAAATTATAATAGCCTGTGATACTTCATAGCTCCCAAAAAATAAATCAATCGTAACAAGATTTCCATTCTGAATTGCAAATATAGAAATCAATAATGAAATAATTAATGCTAAAATAAATCCAAATTGCATATTCTTCTCCTCTCTAATATTTATAAATTTTGATCTTTACTAATGGCAATCTAAAATTAGTAATATTCTTTCTATCTTATTATACTATAAAATTAGCATACATTTCAATATTTATATTTTATATGTGCTTAATATTTTTATTATTTTAACAATATTTTAAAAAATATACTCAAAAAATACGTTATACACTCAAATTAACGCAAATATACTTTGAGGATTAACAAAAATTTAATTAATAAAAAAGTATAGATTTCATAGTGATATCACCTAGAAGTCTATACTATAATTATTTCTAAAACTATTTTTATTTAAATCATTTTTGATTTAATAAATATTGAACATTCTACTCTTTTTTTCTCAAGCTCACAGCCTACTGTGTATGGCTCTTTTATATTATTGTTAAAATTGAAAGCATTTGCGTGACAGCCACCGCTGCAATAGTATTTTGCCCAACATTCTTTGCATTTTTCTTTGCTGTTTACAGATACAGATTTGAAATTATCTACTATATCTGTTTTGGTTACTCCGTCATCAACATTTCCTATTATAAATCTTTCATCACCTACAAATTGATGACATGGGTAGAAATGTCCCTCTGGCGTAACAGCTAAGTATTCAACTCCTGCTCCGCATCCGATTGAACGCTTGTAAACACACGGTCCATTGTCTATATCTATGTTGAAATGGAAGAAATCAAAGCCTCCATCTTTGTTTTTATTGGCTTCAATATAGTATCTTGCTAATTTCTCATATTCATCCTTTAAGGTGTCAATATGTTCATCTGTCAAAGCATAAGACTCCTTAGGACTTGCTACAACTGGCTCTACTGAAATACTATCAAATCCAAGACTATGCAGATGCTTTACATCCTCTGAAAAGTCAAGGTTATTAGATGTGAAAGTTCCTCTTGCAAAATATCCTTTGCCGTTTCTTTTGCTTACTAATTTTTTAAAATTTTGTACTATAACATCATAACTTCCCTTATCATTTATAGTTTTACGCATTTTATCGTTTATTTCTTTTCTTCCGTCAATGCTTAAAACTACATTATCCATGTTTGCATTGATAAAATCCATTTTATCATCATCTAACAGAACACCATTTGTAGTAATTGTAAATCTAAAATGCTTGTTATACTCTTTTTCAAGACTTCTGCCATATGCTACAAGCTCTTTTACGACATCAAAGTTCATAAGTGGCTCACCGCCAAAGAAATCAACCTCAAGATTAACTCTGTTTCCTGAATTTTTAACAAGATAATCAAATGCTTTCTTACCAACTTCAAGGCTCATCATGTTTTTAGCGCCTTTAAAGTTTCCTTGCGAAGCAAAGCAATATTCACATTTTAAATTGCAGTCATGTGCAATGTTTAGGCACATTGCTTTTACTGCTGTTTTCATATTTTTATTTAATTCTATACTATCAGTATAAAGCATTTTATTTTCTATAAGCTCATTAATCTCGCTTATAGCCTCATCAACGCTTTCTTTACCAAATTCGCTATATAATTTATCTAAACTACCTGCACTCTTAAAGCTATCATTTTCTAATAATTTATATGTTATTTCATCAATAATGTGTATACTTCCGCTGTTTGTATCTACACATGAGTATACATCATCAATTTTAAATATATGTACCATCATTTCTCCTTTTAAATTTATTACTAAAATTAAATCTAATATTTCAAAGCAATTATGCTTAAAACTATAATCAAATAAAAAGTAGTGGCAGATAACCACTACAAGTTTCATTTGTGAACAGCTAAACCAAAGGTTTATTTATTCTCGCATTTTTGATTACCTACAGTACAAGATGTCTTACATGCTGACTGACATGATGTTTGACATTCGCCGCAGCCTTTATTGTTTATATTATCTGTAAGCTTAGTCTTGTTTAATGTTTTTATATGCTTCATAGCAACCTCCTATGTAGTTCAAGTTTTTTAACTTTTAAATTATATCATACCTTTTCATAAAAATCAAAGAGTTTTTTTCACTTTCCGGCATTAACGCCTAATATCCCTGCAACCATTGAAACTGGAATATAAATCAAATGTTTTAGTATGTTGATTTCCTGAGCATTGGCTGATGATTGAAACACTGTGTATTTGATTATACACAAAATTAAAAAATATACAGCCCACATTTCAAGTCCTCTTAAGATACCTCTTTCTTTTACTTTCATTGCATATAAAAATGAGACTACAAATATACATATTGGTGCAATGAATTTGTATGAATAAGCTAAAATTTTATTGTAGTTAAAATTGTATGTAAAAACTGACAATATTAAAAATAGCATTAAAATTAAAACAACTAAGATTACTGAATATCTCAACAGATAACCAATTTTCATATCAAATATATCCCCCTTTTTTGTTAATAGCAGGTTTCTCTCAATTCTCTGCTATTTTATTTAAAATTAAAACAACAAATCCCTTAATAAAATATATTACCAAATAAATTATTTATTATAAAAACTTTCCTATTTCATCCTTTGTTGCTCTCATTCTTAAAATTGATTTTCTCATTAAATCAATAGGTATTACGAGAAAGGCAAATAAAAATGCTATCCTAAATTCTGTAAAACTCAATCCATAGGCTCTAAATACTGCTTTTCCATAGTATATTAAAAAGCTTTGAATAACAATTACAATTGTCATAATTGAAACAAATGCTTTGTTTTTCGTTATGTGAGACAGCAGATTTAATCTTTGAGTTCTTGCATTCAAGCTATTGAACACTGCAGAGAACATAAAGAATGCGAAAAATCCTGTAAGCAAATATCTATCATCAGCTGCTGTTCTAAACAAGTCCCTAATAGCTGGGAATTTTAAAAATGCTATACTCATAGCTGTTGTATAAAGTCCAGTAAAGAATATTTGACTCGCCATATATTTGTTAATAATTTTTTCATCACGCCTCTTAGGACTCTCCTCCATATATTCCGGCAAAGCAGCTTCCCCTGCAAACGCAAGACCTGCCAATGTATCCATTACCATATTTATCCACAACATTTGAACAACTGTTATTGGAGCATCAATTCCTATAAATTGCCCTATGACAGATATTCCGACAGCACATACATTGATTGACAATTGAAATATAATAAACTTTCTAATGCTTTTAAATATTGTTCTTCCATACAATATTGCCTTTGTTATTGATAAGAAATTATCGTCTAGTATGATTATATCGCTTGCTTCCTTTGCAATTTCAGTACCACTTCCCATAGCAAAGCCAACATCAGATTTTTTCAGTGCTGGTGCATCATTAACACCGTCACCTGTCATACCTACTACCAAATCTAATTCCTGAGATAATTTAACTAACCTACTCTTATCACTCGGTAAAGCACGGGCAACAACCCTGAGTGTTGGCAAAAGCTTTTTCACCCATTCATCGCTCATTTGACTTAATTCCTCTGAAGTAACTACACTATTTTTATCATTCTCATCTATAAGCCCAAGTTCTGTGGCAACAGCCTGTGCTGTATCTTTAGCATCTCCTGTTATCATTATAACCTGTACTCCTGCTTTTTTGGCCATATTTATACTGTTGCTTACGTTTTTCCTAATCTCATCCTTAATTGCAACCACTCCCACTAATGATAAATCAGAAAACTTCTGCCCTTCTTTTATATAAGCATCAGATGTAGCTAAGACTAAAACCCTTATTCCTTTGGAGGATAGCTCCTTTATACGTTTATTGATTGTAAAAATATTTTTAAATTCCTTTTTATTTCCTTTCTCATCATAATATTTAGTACAGTATGGTAAAATCTTTTCTGGAGCTCCTTTAATAAGTGATAAATTAAAATCTCCCGAAATATTAGTTACAGCATATTTATTTTCACTTTTAAAAGGTATACCACCATGCTTTCTTATATTAATCATATCTAATGGGTGATAATTAGCAAATTCTAATATTGCTCTATCGGTTGAATTTCCACCAACTATTAGCCTTTTATCACCATCATTACCTACTTGAGCGCTATTATTAAAAACCGATGAAGTGTAAAATATCTTCCAAAGCCCTTTATTTTCTTTTAATAAATATGAGCTATCATATTCTGTATTATCGCCTGTAATAATACTGTTTAATTTTAATTTTCCTGTAGTTAAAGTACCTGTCTTATCAGTGAACAATATACTTATACTTCCAGCAGTTTCAATGCCTACAAGTTTTCTTACCAAAACATTGTCTTTTATCATTTTTTTCATATTTGAAGACAAAACAACGGTAATCATAAGAGGAAGACCCTCGGGAACTGCCACAACTATAACAGTTACAGCAAATATAATTGCTCGCAGAATATCCTTTATAAGTATAAATGGAGTATGAATATATTGTATCATGTTGTTTATGTTAAAAGCATTTTCAATAACTATTGAATTAAATAAGCTTGCAAAAAATACAAGCACAGCTCCAAGATACCCAAATCTGCTTATCGTAACAGCTAAATCAGATAATCTCTTTTTCAGAGGACTCTCTTGTTTTTCCTCTTGAAGCTCTTTTGCTAAATTACCATAAAATGTATTATCTCCAACTGTTTGGACTAATAGAATACCTTCTCCTTGACACACAATACTTCCGCTAAAAAGCATATGAGGATTAGATAGACTTTTTCCAGACATATTTATATGCCCAATATTTGCGATAGGCTTTTTATGCACTTCCTCAGATTCTCCATTTAACGCAGATTGGTCAATATCTACATATCCATCTATCAAAACACCATCAGCTGGAATTTTATCTCCAGGCTGTAGCTTTACCCAGTCACCAACAACTATTTCTTCAACAGGAACTTCTGTTAAATCATTCTTTCTCCAAACCTTGCACCTAAGCTTTTTTGCATCCTCCATCAATTTTTCAAATGCAAGCTGACTACCATATTCAGAAATTGTTGATACAAGAGTTGACAAGATTATAGAAACCGCAATTCCTATAGATTCATACCAATTAAAATTTTTTATAAAAATAACAACATTTAAAAATAAAGCAACTAAAAGAATTTTAATGGTAGGATCTCCAAAGCTTTCGAGATATTGCTTCAAAAATGATTTGCTCTTTGCCTTAGTAATTTGATTGCTTCCATATTTTAATCTTGATTGTTTCACATCCTCATCACTAAGTCCATTAAACTTTTTTATCTGTTTTATTTCAACTGACATTTTAAACCTCCATGTTTTGATAAATTTAAGTCCTATGTTAATTATAAAGTTTTGAAAAACATACTATCGCAAGTAATGCTTGTATATAAAAATATATGAGACAAGTTTGTATTTAGAATAAAAATTTAAAATTAAATGCTTTATGTTTTTATTAAAATTTAGTATAATTATTAAGAGATAATTTTCAGCAAAGGATGTACAAAAATGAAAAAAAAGATTGTTGCTGTTGCGCTCAGTGGCGGTGTAGACAGCGCTACAAGTGCTTATATATTAAAGATGCAGGGGTATGAGGTTTTTGGCATAACAATGAAGCTTTTCGAAAATCAAAGCTGTGAAGATGCTCAAAAAGTAGCTAACACCCTTGAAATAAAACATTATATAATTGATTTTTCAGAGTATTTTGAAAAGGAAGTTATTAATAAATTTATAGATATGTACTTACAAGGATTTACACCAAATCCTTGTATTTTATGCAATATAAAAGTCAAATATGGACTACTTTTGGATGAAGCTCTAAAGCTTGGTGCTGATTATATGGCATTAGGGCATTATGCTAAGATAGAATTTTGTGAGAGAAAAAATACATACAAGCTTCTAAAATCAGATATAGTCGAAAAAGACCAGTCCTATTATCTTTATCACTTAAATCAAGAAAGATTAAAGCATATTTTATTGCCGCTAAATAATAAAAGCAGTTTAGTAAATGAAACTAATTTTAAAAATAAAAACGAGGTAAGAGAATATATATCAAATATTGTTCCATTTGTCGCTAAGAAAAAAGACAGCACAGATATATGCTTTACAAATGGAAAATCTTTATTTAATTATATAAAAAGTAAGAGAAACATCATAAATTGCAAGGGAAATTTTATTGATACAAAAGGAAATTTCATAGGAAAACACAAAGGGATTTTTAACTATACCATAGGACAAAAAAGAGGCTTAGACCTAAATACCGAGAAAACCTACTATGTACTGAAAATTAAAGCAGATACTAATGAGATAGTTTTAACAGAAAATGAACAGGATTTATACATAGAAAAAATATATGTGAATGATATAAATTATGTTGATAAAGAAAATCATGGTACAGAGAAAATAAGTGCAAGAGTAAAACTATGTCAATGGGGTTACTTTATCCCTTGTGAAATAATAAATCAAAGTGATAATTCTGCTATAGTAAAGTTCAATAAACCAGAGCGTGCTTCAGCTATAGGACAATCAGCAGTATTTTATATTGATGATGAGGTTTTAGGTGGTGGAATGATAGTTTCTAATCCTTTAAGCAATTATTAAGAAAATTGAAATATAACTAAATCACTATTTGGTAATATTTATGCTGTATTACCTTAGAAGAATAGCAAGATAAATAAAATCTAGTGATAATAAAAAAGCCTAAAAAATTAGGCTTTCAGACTGCCAAAAAAGGTATGAAAAATCACAAGTAAAGTAGCGTGGAATTTCTGCTTGTGGTTTTTAATTAAATAAGCTATAATTACAATATTATTTATATATGAAAGGGTGATATAACAATGCAATTCAAGTTGTATACGGATGTACATGAGTTTTACAATGATACTTATGATGTATTAATGAATCACGAGGCACAGAATTTGATTCCCCTTGGCAATATCATAATTGGACATGAAGGGAAAGATAAAACAGACTGGCGTGACCCTGTAAATTGGCTTATGGCGACTATTTCGGATGCTAAGGGCATACAACTTACCGCCATAATGACACCGCCGCACAATATTACGCTTTATGCAACAGACAACATAATTAACCCAGAAGCTATAAACTGTCTGGTAGATGAGCTAAAAGACTGTGAAATTCCAGGCGTGACAACCGAAAAAAACTTGGCAGAGTATTTTGCCAAAGAATATACTACTCGCAAGGGATTAACTTTTAAAACAACCATGAGCCAGCGCATATATGAGCTTACGGCAGTAAACCCGGATATTAAACAATTTGGTATCGTTCGTTTGCTGGATGAAAAAGATATGAATTTTTTCCCATACTGGGTTGAAGCATTTAATGCAGCAAATATTTATGGAAAAATAGAAATGTTTATTCCGCAAGATGCAAAATCATATTTATACCGATTATCAACAAAAAAACTCTACGTTTTAGAAGATAATGGAATACCTGTTTCTATGGCGGGATATACAAGGGAAATGCAAACAGCTATCGGTGTTGCATTTGTATATACTCCTCCATATTATCGAGAAAAGGGTTACGCCACCTCATGTGTAGCTCAAATCAGCCAGATTGCATTAGACAAAGGATTTACTAAGTGCGTATTATACACGGATTTATCAAACCCAACATCGAATAGTATCTATCAAAAGATCGGATATGTACCAATTTGTGACTCACTCATGTTGGAATTTGTATAATATCAGGTGAATAGTAGATGAACTTGTACCATCTTACCATTTTCTAAAAAAGATTGATAAGCTTATTAATTTTAATGAAGTTTACAGCATGGTTGAACATTTAGATAGCCCTTTTTTATTGCAGTTTCTTAACTGAAAAGTTGATTTTAAAGGCAAAAAGCCCGCTTTCACAAAAGTGAAAACGAGCTTTTTTTATTTTATATTTACTTAAATATTCCAAACAATCCTGTTATTATAACTATGACTGCGAAAGCTATTCTGTATACTGCAAAAATTCTCATAGGCTTTTTCTTTAAGAAAGTAATAAATTTGTTTACAACTACTAAAGCAACTATGAATGATACTACGAATCCAACTATTAGTGCTGTGATTTCAACACCTGTTAATACAACTAAGCCACCAATTTTGTAAATTTTTAATATACTCATGCCAACCATAACTGGTATAGCAAGAAAAAATGAAAATTCTGCTGCTGCTACTGTTGATAATCCTGCTATCCAAGCACCAATAATTGTTGAAGCTGAACGCGACATTCCTGGTATTATTGCAAGACATTGAAATGCGCCTATAATTAGAGCTTGCTTTACAGAAACATTTAGCTCTTTTGAAGATAATTTGCTTGGTCTGAATTTTTCTTCAGCATATATCATCCAAAATGCACCGAGAATTAGCGTTATAGCCACTGTAATATAGTTAAACAAATATTTATCCGCTAAATCATCAAACAATATAACAACAACTGCTGCCGGTAAACAAGCTATAAATATCATAAACCAAAATTTAAAGCCCGAATTGTCATAACCAACTTTTTGAGGAAAAAAGTTCTTTAAGGTACCCATGATTTTATTCCAATATAATACAACTACTGCAAGAATTGCTCCTAATTGTATTACGTATGTATACATCTCCACATAACTTTTACTTGTACTTGTAAATTTCATTAGATTTTGAAATATAATTAAGTGTCCTGTAGAAGATACTGGTAGAAATTCTGTAATACCTTCAACAATCCCCAAAATTATAGATTTGATAATAAATAGAATGTTTTCCATAAAAACAGCCTCCATTAAGTTAAATTTATATTCCTGTACTTTGAATAATGGTCACTCTACTATGCTAGATTATTTATAAAATAAAGGATATATATATTATAAATTATTCAACAATAAAATACAATATGCTTAGCTTACAATAATCTTACATTTTTGTAAGGTACTTATCGCTTATTACCCTGCGAGTTCCATTAATTTTTTTCTATTTTTTATTTCTATATTTCGCCTTGACACATAAACGATATCTGAGCTTTGGAAATATTTTAACATTCTGCTCACTACCTCTCTAGCACTTCCAAGATTTTTTGCTATATTTTCATGAGTAATGTTTAATATATCAGAGCCTTCAATTGCTGATTGTTCCAACAAAAATATTGCTAATCTTTTATCAAAACTCATAAAAACAACTTGCTCCATAACCCACATCACATCAGAAAATCGTGAAGAAACTAATTGACTTGTAAAATCTTGAATAAAAAGATTTGAAGTGTTAAGCATTCCATATATCGAAAATGGAACTAATATTATTTCGCAGTCCTTTTCTGCTTCAATTATCATATCAAAGGTTATATTTTTTAATAAGCAATTAGCTGTCATTATGCAAGCATCATTTTCAAATAACCTATATAATGTGATTTCCTTACCAGATTCTGACAGCATATATGCACGCAAATTTCCGCTTTTTACAATTGTTAGACCCTTGCAGTCACAACTGCTGTTGTATACAATGTTATCCTTTTGATACTTAACTATAATAGCATTATCTATAAACATTTTTTGTTCTTCATCACTTATTTGATTCCAAAATGTTAGAGTATTTCTTAGAATTTCAATATCATTTAGATTAGTAAGCATGTATGCACCTCCAATTCACTTATTATATTATAGTATAAAAAATTTAATTTAGCAATGAAATATAAAATTTATTGTAGATTTTATTAATATATGTGATGATATTAGCATTATTTTGTAATAAATGAAGACTTGGAACGATTTTTCCATAGAGTGAACGCAATTCACTCTTTTACCCTTGTATAGTGATAACATCACAGAAATAAATCTCGTATTTTTCATATAATAAATAAAAAAAAGAGGTGTTATAATATGATTATAAAATTAACAGATAAAGCAAAAGAAAGAATTCTTGAACACAACAAAAATGGTGTTCCAGTAAAAGTAAAAATAACAGGCTATTCCTGATGTGGTGCCAACTTCGGCATTGTTTCGGAGAAACAAGAAAATAATGATAAAGTCTATAACGTTGACGGGGCAAACATAGTAGTTTCTAGTGATTTAATTGGTTCAATGAAAGGTATGACAATTAATTATTCGTCAAATTGGTTATTCAAAGGCTTTGAGGTTTTACCAGCATTTTAAAAACAACAATTAAACGGAGCATGTCTCCGTTTTTTTAATGCTTTCTTAATCAATTTTTAATAATTTATTCCCTTTACTTTTTCAATATAATTTGCTATACTATAATCGCAAATTGATTATAATTTTAACAATGTTTTTATTAAAATTTCGATAAATAATATAAAATATTTTTGGTAGTTGGAGGAAACAAATGAAAATCGTGTTATTTACAGAAACATATTTACCATTTATCAATGGCGTTGTAACTCATGTAGTTGCTTTGAAAGATGGATTAGAAAAATTAGGACATACAGTATTGGTAGTTACCGCTTGCCCTTCAGCTAAACAGCATTATATAAAAGATAATATACTATATTGTCCATCAAGATTATCTAAGAAAATATATAACTATGGTCTTGCTACTCCATTTAGTAAAGAAAGGTTGAAAATTCTACAAGAATTCAACCCTGATATTATCCATATTCATAGTGAATTTGGTATAGGTCTATCAGGAGCATTTATTGCAAAACATCTGCAAGTTCCAATGGTATATACACTTCATACAATGTATGATGAATATTTATATTATATATCAAGGCCTATTTTCGTCCCTATGTTAAAGAAAATGTCTCATAGATATGTAAAATACTTAGCAGATAAAGCATCCGCATTGACTGGTCCTTCTCAAAAGGTTCAAGAGTATTTTAATTTATGCGGAGCAAATAAAAGTGTTAATATTATACCAAATCCTGTCGAGTTGGATTTATTTAACCCATCTAATTTAGACATGGAAAAGTCAAAACTAATTAGAGATAAATACAATATATTAGATGATGAAATATTGGTTTCATTCTGCGGTAGATTAGGCAAAGAAAAAAGTGTTGATGTTTTGCTGAATTATTGGTCAAAGCAGGTAAAAAAAGAGGACAAGTTTAAGCTAATGATTTTAGGTGAAGGTCCTTGCTTAGAAGAATTAAAGCAACAAGCAAAACAGCTTGGTATTGACGATATAGTTATTTTTGTAGGTAGAGTTGAGCATAATGAACTTCCAAGCTATTACGGAGCGTGCCAACTATATATAACTGCTTCATTATCTGATACTAACTCAATTTCCATGAAAGAGGCTATGGCAACAGGACTGCCTGTCATTCATATCGTTGATCCATTAAATAAAGGTCAAGTAATAGATGGAGTGAATGGATATATTTATCACGATGACAAAGAAATGTATCAAATTTTAGTTGATTACAAAAACATGTCAGAGGAAGAAAAGAAAATTATTAAAAAATCAGTAATAGAGTCAGTAAAAATCTATGGCAGCGAAGCAATCGCTGAATATTTACAAAAAATATATCATGAAGTAACTACTGAAAATAAAGAAGAATTAGCGTTATAATATAAATAAGAGCTATCTTGATGTTAATGCAAGTTAGCTCTCTTTTTTATATTTATATTGAAATTAACTATTTTAATTGAATTATAAACCATTCTATAGGCAGTATAATATTACACTAAAAAATTGAACTGCACTACCTAATAAAAATAGAATATGAAAAACACAATGTAGATATTTCATCCTCTTTTCAAGCATATATGCTATTAAAGCTATAGTATATAAAGCAATACCCGATATAAATAAAACAAATCCATCCATGCTAATTGCATCTATAGCAATTTTATAAATAGGTACAATTGCCCAACCCATGAATATGTAACAAACAATTGAAAGTATTCTGTTTTTCTCTAAGTCAACCGAAGTAAAAGTTATTGCAAATGCTGCAATACCCCACTCAATTCCAAACATAGTCCACGCAATAACTGGATTTATTTGTCTAACTGAGCCTAATAAAAGAACTGTATAAGTGCCTGCAATCAACATAAAAATTGCACAATGATTAAGAATTTGAAAAACCTTTTTAGGAATATACTTTCGCAGTCCATGATAAACACTAGACATGCTATATAATATAAGCAACGAAGCTCCGTAAATAGCAGATGATACCACAGCATATCCATTATTATTCTTTAAAGCTACAATCAAGCAGAAAATAAGTACAGCAACGCTTAAAGCTCCTCCAACAATACTTAGAACCATACTAAATACTTCTTCACCTCTAGTATATTCAGGTATTCTTCTATCAATAAGTTTTGTTCCCATTTTTATTCCACACCTCCACAAATATGTTTACAATTTTATAAGTATAATGCTAAATTTTTATAGTTTTAATCTGATTTATAACAATAATTATAACAATAAAATAAAAATATTGCAAACAAAAACTATTTATTTTAGTATATAAATTTCTATACCAACCAATCTCTCAATAAATTATGATATAATAAACAAAGAAGTCAATCACTATTGCGATTGACTTCTTTCTAATCTTTTTTGCAAATTAGCTTAATATAGATGCCAATGTCTTTATTTGAGGTATGCTTATATTTTTGTCTTGTCCAAACACCATGAATATGTACGTTCAGGAAGTTCATAATACTGGAAACCAAGTTCTGAAAGAGCTTGAATCCTAACCGAAGCAATAGGAACAGCTTTTGTTATAATTTGAACTACGTCGAAAAGCAAGAAAAAATCTGTTGAACAAAGTGTCAACAGCTCCTTGATTAAGAAGATACGTTCGTATTCAAAACAAATGTCAATCCGAAGAACCCCTTGTGGTGTTTTGTATTGCCCAATCATACCGAACATTTCAATCGTTCCGACTGCCTTACCCAGAGATTTATCCACGATGGCAAAGCGCACATATGCTTCCTGTTCATATTCTTTCAACCAAAAAGCAATACAGTTTTGCATCTCCTCCAAGGTTTGGTATCGAAAATCATTCAAGCATCTGTCGGCATTGAAAAGTTGCTGAGCATCAGGGTCAGAGTAACATTTTAACAAATCTTCGGCATCTTCTAACCGAACCAATCTGAGTATGAAATGCTCCGTTTCCAGTATAGGACATCGCTTATAGGGATTATAGCTGCCAAACCTAATAAGCCTGAGTATATCGTCCTCGGTTTCCAACAAATCATAATCACCTTTTAACCCATTCGACTTATGGTACGCAACGCCATTCTCATAGTTAATACGTAAACGTGTAAGCAAGTCTTTTTTACTAAATTGCCTAGCATATTGATTAAACGCCCGATTGCGGATGCCTCTCAACATATCTTCATTACATGGGAAATCGTCACATTGATAACATCCGTCAAGACCTTTTTTCGTTGCGCATTTATATACTGAGCAATTACATCCGTCTTTTTTCCCTCGGGTTTTGCAGCCAGGGCAATCATCTTCACTGCACAAAACGCAGGCAAGACCGCACAAAGCCAAATCTTTTTCTTCACAAAATTTCATATGTATCCCTCCTCATATAAAAGGATACCATGTCAATGGCGACAACTGTATGTCGTAATTTAAGTGATTGATAAAATTTCTTCCGCTCTTTCCCGTAGCATTATCTTTAACGATTCAGGTTCCAATACTTCGACTTGCTTGCCAAATCCCATCAGCAATGAAAACCACATTCGCTCGAGCGGAACATTCATCACAATGATAAAATCTCCGTTTTCACGCTCTTCTACAACATTGTCGCTTAAATACTCCATAACCTGATGCCGAACTTCATTCTTGCAGAGTAAACGGACATTGAGATGTGTTTTCTGATGCTGTGCAGATAAGTTTTTCATCAAGGCCTCGATGTTACCGTGTTCCTTTGAAAAGTTTCCTTCGAGAATCTCGCAGTTTGAGATTCTCGTTAGCTTAAATAGCCGATAATCTTTCTTTACTGTACAGTAGGCGAATAGATACCATGAATACCACTGATATGATAGTGCCAAGGGCTCAACTGTCCGCTCTGTTCTATCTCCAGTGGTATTTGTATAATAAATCTGCAATAGTGTTCTGTTATCAATTGCCTTGTTAATAACGCTTAAACATGCACTGACAAACGAATTTTCGCGTGCCGATGAAAGGTTTATAAACACTCTTTGTTCGTAACCCTTTATGGTAGTAAGAGCTTTTTCAAGTGTTTCGTTAGTTTTTCGGCTGTCTATCGCTGAACTTAACCCTTTTAGGGCAACAATGATATTGAGATAATCCTCAACATCAGCAATCTGTTTGATTAGCTTGAAGCCGTCCATAATTTCATAACCACCTTCCACTCCGTAGGTGGATATAATTGGTATACCTGCCTGATTCAACACATCAATATCACGTTGTATAGTCCGTTTGGATACCTCAAAACGCTCTGCAAGCTTTGATGCACTTACTGTTTCTCTGTTCAAGAGATACATGGTTATGGCAATTAACCTGTCTATCTTCATAAAATCACCTTATCCAATTCTCGATATTATATAAGTAGTGAAAATCACTTTGTATATTTTAACAAGGAAAACGAAACAAGTCAATTCCTTTCAGAATTGACTTGTTTTTATAAAATATGTAAAGATAACAAAAAAGATTTTTGTTTTTTTTAAGTATACTCATTAAAAAATGCTTATATCACTGGATTAGAAATTCTAAAAAATATCATACCGTCTTTTCTCTCAATCTCGTTCATACCCAGCTTGGTTAAAATTTTAATTGATGGGATATTACTCTCAAGGCAATCCGCCGTAACAGCGGTTACGCAACTTTGAGACAATCCCCACTTTAGTAATGCAGAAACAGCTTCTAACGCAAATCCTTTTCTACGCTGCGCTTCAACAATTGCATATCCTATATCTATAACTCCATTTTCATCAGGACTGCCCTTGAACCCGCCATCACCTATAATGCGATTATCCTCTTTATTAATAAAAATCCATGAATCAAACCCGTCTGGATTAGGTTTATGACCTAAGCTATCTCTAATAATATGTAAAATGTCTTTAATATCTGCAGCTTCTGGCCACATTTCAGTTTTCACGGCCCCAATTAAGTTATAAGCCGATAAGTCATTCTCCATTATTTTTATAACAAAATCATATGTCATTGGTAATAATCTTAACCTTTTTGTATCAATCGATATACTTTCAATCAATATATTGTCTCCCTTGCACTATATCCAATATTTTTCATTATACTTGCTCCTTCAAAATTAATACAATGTATGAAACACTGTTATAAATATAGTGTAATCTATTCTGAGAGTTTTGTCAATGTGAAAACTGGACTAAATCGTAACTTCCCATCTGTTGTCATGGCATTTATGCTGGTCAAAAAAGTATCAGTTTGGAAATTTTGAAGGTATACTTCCCGCTTTTCCTCGCGATTCAACCCGAGTTTATGTTTATCTAAAAATGCGTATGTGTATATCCATAATACCATACTTTGCGTATAGAAAAAGACATAGCTTCCCTTGAAATGAAGTTATGTCTTTTTGAGCTATGCGAACAAAATAGATATCATTTTGTTTTTTCAATGAATTTGAAATATCATACTTCAAGACTTATGACTATAATAACAAAGATATTATACCAATTGGTTTTCTGATATCTAATATTTTATAAAAACAAAAAATGACAAAAGCATTGTAATTATAATTTTAAAATAATATAGTAAGGCTTCTAAATATTCCAATAAAATATTCAGAAGCCTTACCGTCGTTATACATTTCGCGAAAAATCGGCTTTTTACTTCATCGAACCCAGCGTTCCCCAATTTTCAAACTCACTGTATGTTAGATAGATACCGTCCTGCGGTAGACCAGTTATCTGCTGTATGGCTTCAAATGCGGCCTCGGTGAACGCCTTTTTGTTTTCGAATTCAGTTGTGCCATAGCATTTGACGTCCACATAGGCAAGCTCTCGCTTTTCGCCTGCAAAGTACATGGTATGACTGTCAGAAATATCGATCATCAGCCTGCTTTCGCTCTTTCCTGGGATGACTGTTATTTTCTCGCCCAGCACAGTCTTGAGCTGCTCCTTCTGCTCGTCAGACAGCGGTTTTGAGGTGTTAATTGCAATATAAGGCATGGTTTTGCCCTCCTTTTTGATAAGTTATCTTTACTTAATTTTGTCGTGCTTAATAAGTTTCTATATGAATCTTTGCTTGATCTACTTCGTCTAATGTATGTGCGGGTCTTGCCTCTATCGGATATCCCACTGCCATAATAGAAAGCACTGCCATATTCTCTGGAATTCCAAGGAGTTTACGCACATACTCTTCGCTACTCATTCCCTGATTGGATTCTCTTAACCTAATCTGCACCCAGCAGGAGCCAAGTCCTAATTTCTCTGACTCCAACTGTATAACAATAGAGGCTATAGAGGCATCTTCTATCCATGTATCGGTTTTCTGTGTATCAGCCAATACCACAATAGCAAGCGGTGTCTCCGGTAAAAACGGTTGCTTTGGATTACGACAGTTTCCAAGCTTTTGAAGTGTTTCTTTATTTTCGATAACTACAAATTCCCATGGGCGAGTACCTTTTCCAGTAGGTGAAAGCTGTGCTGCCTGAAGAAGCTTTTCCTTTTTCTCTGCTTCCACAGTCTTGTCTTCAAATTTTCGGCAGCTTCTCCTTGTAAGTAACATATCTAACATAAAATTCTCCTCACTTTTTCAATATGGTATTATCATTACATTAGCATATATTAGCGCATTTTACAATATATTTTTATATCGTTCTCATCCACCTTAATACCAAGTTCTTAATTTCTGGTATTTTCCTACACTACAACAAGTCTTTCAAATATCCAAAATGCCAAAAGTATTGTAATTACATACTCTTGGTATAAAAATGACGATAAGAATCTGAATATTCCAATAAAAATGCTCAGAAGTCTTACCGTCGTTCAATTCCAAAAGTCAAAATTCGCCATGTATTGTACGATTATCAATAAATATATTGTACCGCTCGGGTTTAAACATCAACACGCACAAATTTTCATCATTGAGCCCATTGAAAACATCGCCCAAGGCATCATACCACATTCGTTTCTTTGTTTCAAAATCGGTTATTATTTCAATCTTTCCTGTTAAAGAAATTCCTGAAAAACTTTCTTTATCGAATAAATACAAGCATGTACGCGGATCTTTTTTTGCACGATTAGACTTATTCCAACCCAATCCTGTACAAAAAGCTATCCATTTAAAGCCATCTGCTCTTGAAGCGGTAATCATAGAGGCAGCGGGATAACCAGCTTCGTCTGTTAGCGACATTACCCAGTCTGCACCATGTCCTGATTCGCCTACTGTATGAATAGTACTTTTATTAATGATTTCCTCCGCTTTATTTAATAAATCCATACCCGTTTCACCTCCAAAAGTCCTTTTATCAAAATAGATTTATCTTAACAACTATAATTATAATCTTTATTATAGTAAAATTTTCCGTGACTTCGCCGCCGAAAATCTATTATTCAACATCCTTTTTTGATATTGGATACCATATTTCCATTGTAAATCTGTTTGCAGAATACTCATATGGCATAAACAGATTGATTGCCGCTGTTCCTTCAAGACTTGCATTTGTTTCAGGTTCAATCATAGAAATATATCCTGATGTCGGCAACCATTTATCCCAATATATTTCATTCAATTTTTCATATGCCTGTTTCTTTGTTAGTCCGTCTTCTATATCAATTTTAAAAACTGCATAGAGAGACGGATAAAGATAAAGCGTTTCAAATTCATTGCTTTCAAGCCCATCTTCTGCCTCACAAGCGATATGGTATGAAAATTTATTTAGCGTTTCGTCGTATCTATAACAAAAAATCCCATATACAGTATCACTTTTGCTAACCGCCTTGAGTTTTTCTATTATTCCATTTTTACTGCACTCATCCAAAAGCTTCAATTCCTTTTCAACAGAGCCTTCAAAATCATGATTGCGACCATATCCGATGTATGTTTTTCTGCCCAATTCTTTTACACAAACAGTATAATTCATTATTTTTCTCCTTCACAGTATATAAACTGCTATGCCAATTGATTATAGTAAAAAACCTGTCGAAAAACCTGAAAATATTTTGTCGACAGGTTATGTTTTGTGTCATTAGGTCAAAATAGATGTATTAACAACTTGCCCAAATATTATCTACAGAGCGTGTTTAATAAGTTTCATATTATGCCAATTTTTCGCGAATAGGTAGATGAAAATCCAATCTATCAAACTTCCTCAATATATCCAAATTGGAGGTAATATTATGAGTACCCCAATAATAATTTCCGATTGCTTGTTCAGCGACACACCATCGTTTGCCATCCGGATGCGGGTTATTCTGTTCAAATGCGTTTAATTCTTCTTCGGGTGCTATTTGAATCTCATTTGTATTGTGCAGCATGTCAATAATCGTATCCAGATTTATATCTACAACATGTTTAAGCTCTGGATAATGCTTACTTTTGGGAGAACCAATAAAGCACACTGGTAATGGTAACCAAAACGGCCATGTTACAGGGTCAAATAATTTCATTTCCAACGATACCGGGTCATAATCGGGGACGCCATTGAGTAGGATTTGTCCACATAGCTTATATTTGTCTTTTAAAGCCACTGCCTTGTGGTAGATATCACTGCTTTCGTCTGCATATTTGAGTATAAAGTCTGAAAGTCTCTTTGTTACTCCAATATCAGCTTCCGTGGCTTTCTTTGGGTCGAAATGAAACCATGGCAAATGTGCAAAATTATTGTTGCTGGGTATTCCCTGCATCCCAACCCAGCCGTTTTCCAACAAATATGTACCGGAATCTAGGTATTTGATGATGCCCATAATAATTGTATCTTTTATACTGCTAACAGAATTATCTACCGTGTCCAGATAATCCAACGCTATACATATTGTATAGGGAGAAGAATTAGGATTCCAATTATTGCACTCGATATTGTATCCAAAACCGCCATCCTCATTTTGGTAACTAGACAGAACCGAAAGGAAATCCTCGCAGCTCCCGTTTTCAAATAAATATTTCCATTTTGTAAAGTCAAGCGGTCTTGCGTTACGGTGAATCAGTTTTCTTAATCTCAAAAAATCATCAAGCGATATTTTTTTCAAAGCAATTGCCTCCCACGTACTATAAAATCAATTTTTCGCCCTATATCATTTAGAGTATAACATAAAAAATCAGGCTGAAACAAATATAATTCTGCATCTGTTCCAACCTGATAACCTTGGTACCGGTGGTGGGATTTGAACCCACATGGTTTCCCGCACGATTTTGAGTCGTGTACGTCTGCCGTTCCGTCACACCGGCATGAATTGCTCACTTGCATATATTAACATAATGAGTTAAATGTGTCAAGATTTTTTTGCTATATTTAATTGTCAAATTATGGCAGTTTCATTTACAATCTTCGTGAAAATCTTTTGCTTATGGACTTTCACGAAGATTTTTGATACTAAGAATTTAAACTCCTAAAAATACTCTTGCCATCTCAAAATAAATTATCAATGAAATAGCGTCTACTATTGTTGTTATTAATGGACTTGCCATTATAGCTGGGTCTAATTTCAATCCCTTAGCTGCAATAGGAAGTAATCCGCCAACTACTTTTGCGAGAAGAACTGTTAAAAAAAGTGTTAGGCATACTGTAATTGATACTAACACGCCAACTCCCTCCAAATAATAAATTCTCAAGAAGTTTACGAGCGCAAGAATTATACCTACAACAATACTGACTCTCAATTCTTTCCAAAATACCTTAAAAGCATCTCGCATACTTATCTCACCCAATGCCATTCCTCTTATAATTAGTGTTGAGGATTGTGAGCCTGCATTTCCGCCAGTATCCATAAGCATAGGGATAAATGCTGTCAATACTACAACCGATTGAAGAACATCTTCAAATCTTTTTATAATATTGCCTGTAAATGTAGCTGAGAGCATTAATATAAGAAGCCACATAATTCTGTGCTTTGCAAGCTTAAATACGCCTGTTTTTAAATATTCTTCTTCTGATGGTTCTATAGCAGCCATCTTTTGAATGTCTTCGGTATTTTCTTGATCAATTATATCTACTATATCATCTACTGTTATTATTCCAACTAATCTATTCTCATTGTCAACAACCGGCATTGTTGATAAGTCATATTTCTTAAAAAGATGTGCAATATTTTCTTGGTCATCTGTTGTTTTTACTGATATTACATCATCATGAAGTATATCATTTATTCTAGTTGTTTCATCGCTTAGAATTAGTTTTCTAATTGAAACAACACCTTCAAGTTTTCTATTATCATCTATTACATAGCTAGTGTAAATTGTTTCTTTATCAACACCAGACCTTTTAATATACTGTATTGCCTCACTTACTGTCATCTCTCTTTTAAGGTCTACATACTCTACTGTCATTATACTTCCGGCAGAATGTTCTGGGTAATTCAAAAGATGATTAATTTGTGCTCTAAGATTTTCATTAGTATTTTTTAAAACTTTTTTAACAATATTAGAAGGCATTTCTTCAATAAAATCTACTGCATCATCCAAAAATAATTCATCTATAATGCTTTTGATTTCCTTGTCTGTTATTGATTCGACAAGATGCTGTTGGAGTTCTGCTGGGATATATGCAAAAACACCTGCTGCAATATCCTTTGGTAATATCCTAAAAATCATTACAAGTTTAGGTTTGTCAACTTCCTCCAATACATTAGCTATGTCCACGATATTCATTTCAAGAAGCTCTTTTCTTATATCTTGAACTTTGTTTTCATTGATTAAATCTGTTATTCTTTTTTCCATTTTCAGTACCTCCTTATTTATACTATGATATCCAATATAAAATCCTTATATTTAAAATTTTATTTAAAGCATAAAAAATCAAACACAAATCATAGCTTTAATAAATAAAGCCATTTGGTTTATTGATTATTATTTAACTTTGCTTAATTTTTAAACAGCATAAAAGATTTTATTTGGAAATTTGTATTAGAGTTGTACTGTAATGACAACAGTTACGACTCTAATTATTTTCTTACTATTGGGTATAGGACTCGAGTCCATAACCGTCACCATCCTTTCGTTTTTTATAAATGATAATCATTCTGATTAAAAACCCACCCTATAAGGTGGGTTTTTTTATCTTATCATTAAGACTATATTCAGTCTACACTATTTTTAATAACATGTAAAGAATTTATTTTGATAATATTTAAAATAATTCCAATAATTTCTCTATATTATCTATTGTATAGTCATATCCCTTAACATCTTTGCCAAAGCCATATTTTGCATATACAAATGGAACTCCTGCTTCTTTTGCTGAATTACAATCCCCTTGTGTATCTCCCACGTATATAGGTGACTTTAAATTGTTTCTTTTTATTATTAGCTTATTATTTTCTGCTTTATTTAAGCCTGTACGTCCAGGACATTCCGTGTCTGTAAAATATTTTTCAAGCTTATGTGCTGCGAAAAAGCTCTCAATATATCCATCATTGCAATTGCTTACTATAAAAAGCTTATATTTTTTAGATAATTTTTCTAATACCAATTCTAAATTATCATAAAGCTTTGCTCCGTTTTTAGCTAAATATTCATTTTCTTTATGACAACAAGAAGTAATAAGTTTAAGTACAAGCTCATCTTCTAAATCTGGAAATAATTTCTTTCCAATATCAGCAAGAAGCATGCCCATACAAGAAGCCATATCATCTACTGTAACTTCTTTTCTTCCTATATTAAAATCCTTTAAAACTTCATTCCATGCTATGCAGACCTCTTCACTGCTATCCCACAGCGTTCCATCTAAATCAAAAATTATACTATCCATGTTAAATTAATTCCTTTCTCTTTATATAATAATTTTTCTTCTTTAAAGTATAAATCTATTTAATTTGAATATAAATTACAAAATAAGTATAAATATCACATGCTACTCTATCTCTTCAATCTGTCCAAAATCATCTATAAAATCCATGTTTTTGCTATCTAATTCAACTTTTGAAATACTGTTGAACTTTTTCTCTATTTTATTTGATGTAATATTTATATTTTCAACATCATCTGAAACCTTTTTTATATCCTTTGCAAGTGCATCCCATCGAGTTTTATATCTTTTAAATTCATCTCCAAGCTTATTTAACTCTGAATGAATTATGCTTGAAAATTTTTCTCTTTCTGCATTTTTAAGTATAATCTGCACAATTGAAAGTACATACATCAAAGTTGTTGGAGAGGCAAGTCTAACTTTTCTTATACTCGCATAATCAATCAAATCTTGATGATAAGCATTGATTTCAGCAAATATAGCCTCTGCTGGTATGAACATAACAGCCTGCTCTGAGGTTTCGCCGCTTATGATGTATTTGTCGCTTATATCGTTAATATGTTTTTTAATATTTGTTTTAAAATCTTTCTCAGCTTGTATTCTATCAAATTCAGAAAGGTTTTTATCAATCATTCTTTGATAATTTTCAAGAGGAAATTTTGAGTCGATACACAATGTCCCTACTGGCTCAGGTATATAAACTACAGCATCTGCAATATTGTTATTTGATAACTTTCTTTGAATTTGATAAATTTTGTCATTAGCTTCGCCAAATATTGAAATCAAAATATTGTTAAGCTGTACTTCTCCAAAGGTTCCTCTGCTCTTTTTATCTGTTAGAATGTCCTGTAATGAAACAATATTTGTAGATAAGCTATCTATTTTCTTTTGTGCTTCGTCTATTTTGGAGAGTCTTTCCAAAATATTGGCAAAGGTCTTATTAGTTTTATCGAAACCCTCACTAAGTCTCTCATCAACTCTTTTATTGATGTTATTTAAATTATCATCTATTCTTCTTGTCAATATATTAAAATTATTGCCCAAACTCTCAGACAATTTAATATTTGATTCATTTATGTACCTAGAAGTACCTTCTTGAAAGCTAATAAAATCCTTATTCATGCGATTGGAGATTTTTTCTAATTTTTCAATAATCATTATATTATTTTCAAGCATAGATTTAACCTGTCTTTGCTCTAGTTCATTTATTTTTGTCGTTAAACTGTCAAAATAAGCATATGTGTTCTCTTTCTTATCGCTAAATAATTTTATCAGTATAACAATGTTTAGAACAATACTTATCGAAGCTATTGCTAAAATAATAGTTTCCATTTTTCCTCCTTTTTTAAAACTGACATCACAAATTCATGTTAATACAATGCTTTTGCATAAATTTATCTTTTGAAACTTCTGACAAATTTTAACTTTCTATTTTAATTTGCATATTAACATCAAACAAGTACAAATATGACTCTTTAACTCTCTTTTTAGTCAATGTTTCCAGAGCTTCTTTATAAGCAAGTATTTGTGTTGAGTATCTTGCCTTAATTATTTCCAGAGATTTTTTAAAATCCTCATTATCATGCACTGCATCAGTTTTATAGTCAATTAAAACTATATCATCATTCTCATAAAAATAGCAGTCGATTATACCCTGTATAAGAATGTTGTCATCCTCATTTAAGACTTTAATCACGTCATTTGCTCGTTTTTTTATAACAAAAGGAATTTCTCTTTTTATTGTTTCAGATTTTAACATTCTCTTTCCAATATCAGACTCAAAAAAATCTAATATATGTTTTATGTTGACAACCGAAGCTTCTTCTGAACTTAGCAATTTATCCTCAACCATTTTATTAATTTGATTTGTGATTTCATCAATATTTAGCTTTTCACTTATATCAAGATGCTGCATAACATAGTGAGTTATTGTACCAATCTCAGCCTTTGTAAATTCAATGTTTTTTTCTCTAAATATAGGTATATCAGAAAGTTTCGGTATATTGTATTTTACATTTTCTATATTCTTAGTATCATTATTTAAGTTTTTCATATCAGTTACTGATAATTTTGTTGGTACATTAACAGATTTCTTATATTTATATTCAAAGCTAAGGCGTCTGTCTATTTCCTGTAACTTCTCACCATCATTTTTATTTGAAAAACTTTTAATTTCACTGATTTTAAGCTCTTTATCAAAATTTGTATCTTTGACATTATAATTAATATCTGATAAAGATAAAATATTTATATGCCAACTCGAATTAAAATTATCTGTCTTAATATCACAATTATCATCGCCTACAAGTTCTCGCAGAATATATGTATCTTTATGACTATACAAAGAACTGCAAATCCAATCCAAATAAGAATTAGCACTGTATAGATTATAATGGCTCGTTCCTCTCTTCCATTTTTTAGCTCTTTTATCTGCACCTTTTACAGTTCCGCACAAAATCAGCTTGTCCACTGCTCTTGTGAGAGCAACATACAAAATCCTCATTTCTTCTGATAGGGTCTCTATCTTTGCTACGTTTTTAAGTGCAATACGTGGCAAGGTTTCCTTGTAAATTCTAAGCTTTGGATTGATGTATTTAGGAGCTAATCCATATGTTTTATGCTTTAAAATATTTTTTGATACATCCATCATATTAAACTTTTTTCCCAGTCCACATAACAAAACTACCGGAAATTCTAGTCCCTTGCTTTTGTGTATCGTCATAAGTCTTACTACATTATCATTTTCTCCAAGTATTTTTGCTGTTGCTTCGTCTCCCTTTGAGAGCTTTAGCTTATCTATATATTTCAAAAAATTATATAGTCCTGTCATTGAGGTTTTTTCATATTCATGTGCTTTATCTGTCAACAAACGTAAATTTGCCTGTCTCATTTTCCCATTAGGCAATGCAGCAACAAAATAATAGTAATCTGTTTCTATGAGCATACTCCAAATAAGGTCGTTTAGCTTTATGTATCTGCTTTCTTTTTTATATTTTTCAATCAAGTCTATAAAGAACCTAATCTTTTCGGATAAATTATCATTTTCTGTATTTTTATAAATATATAGCGCATCTATAAATGCAGTTTTAGGTGATTTAATCCTTATTTCTATTAGCTCCTGTGTAGTAAATTTACCTATAGGAGAACGCATAATGCTAAGCAGAGGTATATCCTGCCTTATATTGTCTATAAGCTTTAGAAAATTAATCATTATCTGAATTTCAATTGTTTCAAAGTATCCTGTTCCAGTATCAGAATAAAAAGGTACACCCTCATTAAAAAAGATTTCTTCAAATATACTAGACCAATTTGATACTGAACGCAAAAGTATTACTATGTCCTTGTACTCTATATGCTTAAATTCGTTTGTTTTTGGGTGATATGTTTCTCGCATCAGCAATTCTTTAATTTTATTAACAGCAAAAAATGCCTCTGCTTCAGCAGTTCCCATTGCTTCAATTTCCATGCTAAGTTCGTCTTGATTGGCAAGTTCATCTTGATTGTAAGTATTGTCTTGGTTCCCAAATTTGGCTTTATCGTAAAGCTCATACTCATCTATCAAGTCTGAGTTTACAGCTTCATTATTAGAGCTTTTATCAACTTCTTTCAAGCTTGTATCTATAATGTTTAATTCAACAAAATCCTCATCTTTAGATTCAAATTCCATTCCTACATTTAAAAATACAGAGCTGTCATAATTTATCTCGCCAATCTCTTTAGACATAATTTTTTCAAATATATAGTTTGTAGCTTGCAAAATTTCTTTTCTGCTTCTATAATTATGATTTAAGTCTATTCTTTGATTTATGTCTTTTTCTGACTCGCAATCTATCTTGTAAGTTTCCATTTTTGAATTTATCAAGCTAACATCTGCTAATCTAAATTTATATATGCTTTGCTTAGAATCTCCAACCATAAACATATTATTTTCTCTTTTTATTTTGCCTAGCAAGGTCTCTTGAATTTGATTGCTGTCTTGATATTCATCAACAAAAATAAACTTGAACTTATTCCTATAAAATTCACCTATATCATTATTTGACAAGGCAACTAGAGCAAGATGCTCCACATCATTGAAATCAACTATAGCTTTCTCTGCTTTTTTCTCGCTAAATTCAAGCACTAATTCCCTAACTAATTCATACAAAGCACGCATAGGAGGCTGCATATAGTTTATTGCTTCTGCAAATTCTTCCATACTTCTATTCGGTATAAGCTTTTTAATGCTATCAATTATTTTTTTATATTCTTCACGTATTTGTTTAACTTCTTCTATTTTTTGCTCGTCAAGCTCTTCCTTTGACTTTCCTCTTATTGAGGCAAGTCTCGGATGAGACATAGAGTATAAATTGTTTATAAAGTCTTCAAAGCTTTTGTTTAATGACGATTTCAGTAATTCTACATTATCTAAATCAGCTAATATAGCATCAATATATGCAAGTGGTCCTCCAACTTCTCTACAGATTGATTTACAATCCTCTAATGATTCTTTCGCACCCTCTAAAAAGGTAGTTATATTTTCATTTATAACCTTGAGCCAATTAGAATTTTCAAGCTCTTCTTTTGTTAAATTCAGCATATTTACTGAACTTTCAAGCCACTCTAATGGATTTGGAAAGCTTTGGATAAAGTAGTATGTATCTTTTATTATATCAACCAGTTCAGCATCTGCACGATTGCTTGTAAAGCACTCTACTAGCTGTACGAAATCATCACTTTTTTTCGCATAAGCTCTTTCAAGGACTTCATCTATTGCATCATTTAATAATATTTGGCACTCATTAGGGTCACCAATTCTAAAGTTTGGATCAATTCCAAGCACATGAAAATTTTTTCTTAACACATCTATACAAAATGAATGTATTGTTGAAATATTAGCCTTACTTAATAAATTCAACTGATTTCTAATGTGTTTATTGCTCTCATTCTCTAAAGCTTTATACAAAGCCTTTTGAATTTTCTGTTTCATTCCCGAAGCGGCAGCATTGGTGAAAGTTACAATCAAAAAGGATTCTATACTTTCTTTGTTATCTCTGACTAAAGTTATTATTCTCTCAACTAAAACAGCAGTTTTTCCAGAGCCTGCCGCAGCTGAAACAAGTATGTTTTTATCTCTTGCATCTATTACCTTTTGCTGATTGATATTCCAATTCATTAAACTTCACCTCGCTACTTTATCTAATTCTGCCACTATATTCTTCATTAAAATATTGATTAAAATCATTTCTTAATACTTATAATTTAATCTCTTGTCAAAATTAATTTTTTATATTCTTTTCATTCTCAATCATTAAATTGCTTATTATTTCATCTTTACTTACTTTTTTAATATATCTATATTTATTCCCATCTATCGAGGAATCAAATTGGCAAACTGTTCTGTAACTGCAGTAACTGCAAGGAGTTTTATTCAAATCTTTTCTGTATGGATTTATATTTATTTTGCCTTTCAAAATTTCATTTGAAAGCTCTGTAGCTATAGAATCAACCTTGTCCAAAACTAGCCTGTAATCATCGTCATTTAGTGCCTTTGAGGTTTTTGTCAAGCTACCATCTGTTTTTAATGCTACAGGAATTATATTTGATGATTTTGTGTTTTTAATTTCACTGTCTATATTTTCTATAACTTTCATATCTTCAAGCACATATCCTCTAAGTGAAAGCTCTTTAAATATTTCATCCTCATATGAATCCGTGGCAGTATTATCTGCGTCTATAAATGGATCATCTATATCAAAATAAAATGCTCCTCCAATTTTAGAACTAAGTTCATTTACCCTAAAGTTCGTATCTTTTTCAGCTATGCCATTCTTTATTATTGAAGACATATACATAAATAACTGTAATTGCAAGCCACTCATAACATCACTCAAAACTATATCTTTTTTTGATGATTTATAATCAACTATGTTTATATATACATTGTCATCATCCTCAAAAATATCAATTCTATCAATTCTTCCCTCTATAGATAATTTCTTTGACATTTCTTGCACAGCTTCATTTTGAGCAAGAGACAAATTATCTTTATCCAAGGTGCTTTTTATTTCAAACTCCGTAAATTTAGGCTCAAAATTTCCCTTTTTAAGCTGACTAACCATAGTCCATGCTGCCCTGTCTAAAAGTCTTTTTATCTTCTCTTTTATATATTTATTTCTTTCACTGTGTTCAAGTGCATTGTTGTCAGAAAGATTTTTTTCCAAAACTTCATCAATGCAATTTTCCATATGCTTAGTTACATTCTCTTTGTCTATCAGCTTGACATCTATAAATTCAGCTTTAACACCATTATTTGACGACTTATCTCCTGCATCTTTAGCAATTATAAGTTTAGTAAATTTCTCTATACAGTCATGAAAAATATTTCCTATATCATAATATTCTATTTTAAGCTCTTTTCTCTCAAATGGTTTTATACCAAAATCTAAAAAGAATTTAAAAGGGCATGAGGCAAAGTTTTCAAGCTTAGAAACGGACATCGTCAAGCTCTCGCCATATAATTTGTCTATATCAGTATTTTTAATATTTTCAACTACGTTTTTATAGTCAAGTCCACTATCAATTATATATGATAATTCTTCACTATTTTGCTTATACCAGCTATATACGTTCTTCCAAAGCTCTGACAGAGGCTTTCCTTCAATATACTCTCTAAGCCTTTCTATAAGCACTTCCAGCGTTGATTTCTTAGTCATTACAAAATCCAAATCATTATTATTGCATAAATCACTTTCAATTTTTAAATTAAAAAATATTTGACTAAGTCTGTCAATATACATAGATGCCTGCAAGGACCTACCTTCGATAGTGCTTAGAGCATAGCTAATAAATAAATAGTCCTTAGGTTTTGTAAGAACTTTATATAAAAAGTGCTTTTCTTTATAATCATTGTATGTGCTTGTATTTTGCAATTTCAAGCCAAGAATATTTAAACTGTCCTTTTCTTCATCAAGCAAAAGCCCCTTATCTTCACCCCCGGCAAGTAAAACACCCTCATTTGCACCTATTAAAAATACTGCCTTATAATTATTGATAAACGCCCTGTCTAAATCCCCTGCAACTACCTTGTCTAGTGTAGGAGGTATGATACTAAGCTCTATCTCACAAAGCCCTGATTCTAAAATTTTTTTATATTGAATAGGTGTTATCTCAACATCCTTAGAAGTTAATGTAATTTGCTCAAAAATTTCTATTACAATATTCCAAACTTGAGCATTTATTAATGATAATTCATATAATCTGTTTTTTCTAAACTCATTTACTTTGTTTTCAATACTTTTTAAAACATTATGCTCTTTAAAGCGATTATATAAAAATATAGTAATATCCTCTGCTGTTTTTAATTTTGAAAATTCTTTTCTTAACTTTCCAAAATTATCAGCAAATCTTTTTCGAAGTTTTTCATAATATTTTATATTTTTTTTCTTATTCTCACCCTCTAAGACTTCTGCTTCATCTTCAGATACATCCTCATCTATAAGTATATCCTCACCTTTATATCTAAATGGTTTAAACCATTTATTCCCCTCTATGCCAAACTCTAGAGCGTAATTTTCCAGCTTATCAACCTCAGCATAATCAAAGTCTAAAAAACCAGTTTTTAGACATTCAAATACATTTTGATGCTTAAAATTAAAATTAAACATATCAAGCATTGATAAAACGTATCTAATCAGTGGATTATTCATTATATCTTTTTTTAAATCTATAAAAACTGGGATATTGTACTGCATAAAAAGCTTTTGAATATTTTTACTATATGTATCCATTGCTGAGCTTACAACAGCTATATCCTTATATCTATAGCCTTTATCTCGCACAAGACTAATAATCTTTCTGCATACATTTTCAATTTCTGTATATGTATTCATAGATGAAAAAGCTTGTACACTTTTTAAATCTTCAGAATATTTATATTTAAGTGCAGGTGCTATAAACATATTTTCATCAATGGCTTTAATTTCTTTGTTGTCTATAAAGCTTTTATCAAGCTTTATTATTTGAGGCTTTACATCTATCTCTATTGCTAAGTTTCTAAATTGTACATAAGTATCATGAGTTAACTTAAATACTTCATAATCATCAATGGATTCAATATTATCAAGGCATCTATTATCAAGATTTATTGAAACAACCACACCTTTTGAATTTTCAATCAGTTTCCTCACTACATTCAATCTCTGAATTGATAAGCTTTCAAAATTATCTATATAGATATAGGAGTTTTTAATTATCTTAGATTTGTCTATTTTACCGATAAAAAATTTAGTTTTATCCTCATCATCAAAAAATTTATCTTCTGTTGCAAGCTCCATTTTTTTATAAATTTTGATTATATCAGAAAGCTTTCTTTTTAAAAGCTCACTATTTATACTGTCTAAATTTATTCCCTCAAGTTTAGATACATCTATTTCATTCTTTTTAAGCTCTTTCATAAATGAATTAAACTCTCTTAAAAACCCATCTCTATATAAAGCCTTTTTATATACTGTTAGTTCGTCTAAGCTTTCTTCACATATTTTTTTAAGGAGCATTATCTTGCCATAATCATTAATAGTTTGGAGCTTTAATCCTCCGAGTTCGTCAGATATCATATATTCAAGCTTTTTAAAACTTATTATCTGCATATCAAGAAGACCATTCTCTCCAATTTTATTTATCATATCAAACTCAGTAGAATAAGTCATCTGTTCAGGAACTATATATAAAAAATTTGCTCCGCTATTTGATTTTAATTTATTTAACGCGTCATTATACAGATACTCAGATTTTCCTGACTTTGCTCTGCCGATTACAAGCTTTAATTCCATAATTTGTTTAACAAGCTCCCATATACAATAATTTTTCTATTTCATATAAATAGAACACAAATTGCATTATCAAATCTGTGTAATTTGTGTTCTATAATTTCTATTAAAGAATATTTCTTAAAGCTCTAACTAAAAGCTTATTATCCTCATCTCTCTTGACTGCAATACGATAATAGCCATTTTCAAGCCCTTCATAATCAGAACAGTCTCTTATTAAAATGCCATATTGAAGCAGTTCATGCTTTAAATCAATATCCTGCATACATTTAAAGAATATATAGTTAGCATTAGAAGAATAAACCTTCAAACCCATCATATCAAGCTTATCTACAAGATACCCTCTTTGCTCATCTATAAATTGCAAAGATTCTGTTAAATAGTCAGTTTCCTGAACTGCAGCTATTCCAGCAGCTTGTGCTATAGATGAAACATTCCATGTAGGTCCTATTTCTTTAATTCCGTCCATTATTTTGATATTGCTGGACATGCAATATCCAAGTCTTATACCTGCCATTGCAAATATTTTTGTAAATGCCTTTAATATTATTAAATTACTGTAAATTCCAAGTAAATTTTTAGCACTATATTCTTCTTTGTCACTCACAAAATCCATAAAGCACTCATCAATAACAAGAGTTGTATCCATTTTTTCGCAATGTGCCAATATCTTTTCTATAGTTTTCTTTTCAGTAAGTTGACCTGTAGGATTATTTGGGTTACATATAAATACAATATTTGTTTCTTGGTCAATATAATCAATTATATCTTCGTCAATTATAAAATCATTTTCTTCCTTTAGATAGTAATAGTTTATTTTGCAGCCTATAGATTCTAAAGCATGCTCATACTCATTGAAAGTAGGAGCAATAATAAGAGCATTTTTAGGTTTTAAAAAGCTCACTATTCTGAAAATAGCCTCTATTGAGCCATTAGAGCAAAATATATAGTCTTTTTGTACATTTTCGTATTCTGACAAGGCTTCCGATAATGCCCTGCAATTAAAATCAGGATATCTGTCAGCGTGTTCAAGTGACTGTACAATGCTGTCCTTAACCCCCTCTGCAAGCCCATAGGGATTTATATTAGACGAAAAATCAATTATAGCATTTTCATTAATATCAAGCTCTATGGAAGTAGTATAAATGTCTGCACCGTGTGTATAGCTTTTCATTTTATCAATCCTTTCTATCATATAATTTTATTTTTAAATAATAAGCCCTGTAAGGCATACTTTTCTGCTTAATTTTAAACATTTTCGACTTTAAAATAAATATATAATAACTAATTTTAATATTATGCCCGTTAAAAAACATAATATTGATGTTGTGTACATAAGTTTATTAGCTGTTTTTATATCTTCTATGTATACTTCTCTTATTTCGTCTCCAATAGTAGGCTTATCTACATAAACCCCCTTATAGAAACTACCTCCTGCAAGCTTAACACAAATAGCTCCTGCACATACAGATTCAGTTTGTGCTGAATTAGGACTCAGATGATTATATCTGTCTCTTTTATATATTTTATAAGCGTTTTTAAAATCCAGTTTTAATATCATAGATGATAATATCATTATATATGCTGAAATTCGAGCAGGTATATAGTTTACATAATCATCAGCCTTTGCTGAAAATCTCCCCATATTAATGTATTTTTCATTTTTATAACCAACCATTGAGTCCAAAGTATTTATAGCCTTATACATAAAGCCTAAGGGTGCTCCGCCAATTAAAATAAATATAAGCGGTGCTATAACTCCATCTGAAGTATTTTCAGCTACAGTTTCAATAGTAGCCTTAATAATAGATTTATCATCTAAATTTTGTGTATCTCTGCCCACTATATACGAAAGAAATTTCCTTGCGCCAACTAAATCATTGTCTTTAAGCTTATAATACACCTTCATGCTCTCGTCCTTTAAAGATTTAGTGGCAAGTATATAGTAGCACATCACTGATTCGATTATAATTTCAAAATTTATTGATATTTTTGCTGTTAAAAATAAAATAATGTATGGAATAAGAAACGAGCTAAATACAATGATAAACCACAATACAAATCCGGCTTTCCGCTCATCTGCTGGAGTTTTACAATGTTTTCTAAGTAAGTTTTCTAAATTTTTAATAGAGCTTCCTATTAATCTGATAGGATGAGGAAAGCCTTGGGGATCTCCAAATAAAAGATCTAATATGTATCCAAAAATTATAGGAACTAAATGAATTAAAATCACAATCACCTCAAAATCAAATATAAATATCTTTCTTTAATGTCTAATACACAATGTCCTGCGTAGAAAGACTATGATATCGAAGATTTTTTAAAACATATAAAGTGTTTAGTACACTCTAAATAATTGTATTGTAAGCTATAAATCTAATGTCAATAGGTCTTTAAATATATTAATTATATTATAACAAGGATAAAAACTCTGTCGAATTATAAATATTTCCCAACAAATAAAATCTCCGCATACTCAGGAGATTTTAAAAAACAAAATATTAAATTATTTCTCCCGAAGTATAATATAATTATATAACAAAATCGTTTAAAATGCAACACATATTATAAAATTTTAAAACAAATGTTCCCATCCTATGAAAAATTAACATTAAACACTTGGAACGACAAGGGTTATTAACAGAGGTATCAAATAAATTATTGGCATTAAATAATATTCCTTTATTTTTCCATTTGATAAAGCTTTAAATAAAATTGAAGCTATTAATATTGAAATTATGCTAGATACATTATCTTCTAATATAAAACTGTACTTTAATCTTAAATTGACTATCACTATCATAAACAATATCGAAAATATCAGGTTAAAATATTTTTTCAATTTACTTTTATTAATCTCAACTATTCTTTGAAGTAAAGCTTCTTTACCATTACAAAACCCTACTCTGAAGTTTGAATATGAAACATAAATTATGACAGCAATAAAAAATAAAGAGAAGCTTATTAGCAATATTAAATTTTCAGACAAAGCAAAATATATACAAATAAGGGCGAAAACCTGACTAAGTATAACTTGCATGAATATATTATCCTTGATTATATCAAAAGAATTTATATCTTTTTTATCTTCAAGCTCTTTTGAGAAATACGAAAAATTTATCCATAAAGCCCACGCCCTCGAAACAGTACCCTTTGACATAATGCTTGTCTTATTAACAAACTTGCTTTTAGATAAATCTCTATATGTGTCATAAAAACAATAGATTAAAAATATTATGACTGCCGATACAATTATAATAGACCTAACAAAAAATAGCATTAAAAAGGTCAATATATACAAAAAAACTAAGTCAAAATTACCTTTTGACAAGATATTAGAGAAGATTGAATTAAATAATATAAATATTCCTGATAAAAACAATAAATTTCTCAAAAATTCATAGTGCTTATCAAAATATCCTTGCGATAGATATATCATTAAAAAGCATAACGATATTACAGCTACTGACATTATAAATAATAAAATTTGCGGTAATATTAATTCGGATAAAAGTGTAGATTTGTTATTTTTAAATTTGTTAGATAAGAATATATTTATATTTAAGCGATATTTCCAAATTAAATTGCCTATAAACCCTAATAAAAAGGCGATAGCAAGAGCTTCAATTGAGTTTATTTTTAAAATTACCGCAGCAACAACAGAGATAATTGAAGTCAAGCATTGATCTCCTTTATTATTGTCCTCAAAAGAAACGAAATCTAAATATACTATATTCACAATAGCTCCAGCGGTTATTCCAAGTGAAATATCTCCCAACACAAGCCCTGTTAGCATTCCAGCTACTATAGGTCTAAAAAAAGTATAATATCCTATCCCAAATGACCACGCTGTGCTTGTCCCAGCAAAATATATAAGGTTAATCAACAAAAATTTAAAAATATTCATAAGCATCCGCCTTATTTATACTAATCAAATATAAATTTATCATTAACAAAAACTATGCTTTTCTTGCCATTTTTAATTATTTTTTCAATGATTTCATCCATGCTATAGCTATCTTTATTTAAGGCTATATCCATAAATAAAGGTAGATTAACTCCGCTTATATGATAAAAATTACTGCTCTTCATCATTTTATCTACAGCATTAAAAGTACTTCCCCCATACATATCTGTAAATACAATTAAATCATTATTCCCAACTTTTTTTATACTTTCCTCAACCTCTTTGCACAAATCAGTAAACTTATCCCCTAAATTAAAAGAAATACACTCAACATTTTGAATTTTGCCTATTATCATTTCCGAGCTTTTCAATAGCTCTTTTCCAAAGTTTCCATGTGATACAATTAATATACTTATCATAATTTAGCATTCCCTTTCATTAAAAAAGTCTTTATTTTTTTTTACTATTATTATATAATATCGGCAGAATATTTAATTAATTTATATATTTTTATAAAAAAATAAAAAAATTTTTACTCAAAGATAAAATTAGAAAGGATTGTGAATTTTATGTACGATGAACATTACAAATTTTTCCAAAATAAAGAATGTGAATATTTTCCATGTCACAAAGTTGATGATGTTGAAAACTTCAACTGTCTGTTTTGTTATTGTCCTCTTTATATGTTAAAGGATAAATGTGGAGGCAACTTTGTGAAAAGTCACGATGTAAAAGACTGTTCAAAATGCTTAGTTCCGCATTCTAAGGGATGCTATGAAAGAATAATGTCCAAGATGTCTGAAGTGCTTAAAAACGGCAGTGATTTTTAGGTAATAATATTAAAAAAGAGTGTTTTTGTTTAGCAAAAACACTCTTTTTTACTATACTTTTCTCAAAATACTCAATTATCCTTAGTTATATTGTCCGTAATGTTTTTCTTAATAATTTGCAATCAAAGCTTTATGCCTTTATGTCAATAATTTCACCAATAAAAATCGTCTGTTGATGAGAAATTTCCGGTGCAGCCGGCGATGCGTAAGCTGCCATATTTCGTCCGAACATGCTAATATCCACTGTATCTACGAACTTTGCAGACCTGTATCTCGAAACAGATGTACCATCTGCTGCGAAATCAGCGGATTCAACTTTTTTCGCTACTTCTGCTTCTACCGCTTTGTCTACAATTTTTGTTTCAGTTGCTTTTTCATTAGCCTTTTCTTCTGCTAATTTTTCTTCATTAATTTTTTCATTGTCTTTGGCAATTTTGTCGTTTAGATTGTACGTGTTTTTTGAAATTTGACTCATAATGCTATCTGAGTTGTTTTCTAAATCCAAAAGCCTTTCTTCTTTGTTTTTTGTATTTAATCCTCGTGATTTATCCATCTTGATTTCACTATTAAGCACACCTATTTGACCTTTTATTAGGTTTCGGTTACTATTTAAATCACCTGTAGTCTTCATAATCGTTTGAGATGATAACAGGGCATTTATTTGTGCTAATCCTATCATTTTTAATTCCTCCTTTGCTTTGATTACATTTGTAGTTTGTTTTGATAAAAAAATTTACTTGTTATAATTGATAAAATATTTTATAATAATATTATGAATCTTTCATCTGTTTTACCTCCATTTCATATTGACTACATCTGTAGTCAATATATATATCGGTAGATTCATTAATAAGTTTAGTATTTTAAATAAAAAAATTATTAGAAATATTTTCGTTTAAAAAGGAGACGCTTATGCAATATAATATTTCAGGTGCGGAGTGGCGTTTAATGCAGGTTCTTTGGGAAAAAGACAAGCCAATGACTTCTGCCGAAATTGTCGCACAGGTAAATGATGGAGACAATCGCAGTCCAAGAACCATTAAAACACTTTTACAAAGATTAGTTTCAAAAAACTTTGTAACTTTTACAGTTGATGCTGCTGACAGTCGTATATATCATTACCGAGCTAATGTAACCGAGGACGAATGTGTTAAAAAAGAAAACCAAAATTTTGTGTCGCTCTATTACAAGAACGATGTTGGTATGATGCTGGCACGATTTATAGGCGATAGTGATTTAAACCAAGAACAAATCAAAAAACTTACTGAACTTCTGGAAGAAAAAAATGGAGATGAGTTGTGATGATAAAAAATATTGTATTTTGGCATTTTGCTAAGCTTACAACAATACTAAATCTTTTGAGCGGCAGAGTTCTTTTTGCATCTTTAGCACTTTTTATTTTAACCAGTTTAATCATGAAAACACGCAAAAATCTCATTCCTACTGTCCGTTCATTGCTATGGGGTCTTTGTTTGCCAGCACTGTTTATACCTTTTGAACGCAGTTTCATCATCATAACGCAAAATTTGAATATCTTTCCTTTTATGAAGGATGGTACAATTGTTGATATTCCCTTATTTAGTTGGATATTCTACCTATGGAGCCTTATTTGGCTTTTAGTGTTTATTTTCTCCACTATAAAAATGCACAAAGCACATAAATACACACTCTACTTATTAAAATCTGAAAAAATAACAAGCTGTGCGACTTATTTTTTCAGAGGTCGTTCACATATCTATCTTCCACCAAATTTTGAAAAGATATATACATCTGCCGAACAGGAAATGTTGCTAGCTCATGAAAAACAACATATCAAGCAAAATGATCCTTTACTGTATAGGTTTTTGCAGATTGTGAAATGTATTTTTTGGTTTTGTCCATTTATACATAAATCAGTACATCTTATTCGTCAAGACAGGGAGCTTTTGTGTGACGAGAGAGCAGTCCACAGATATTCTAAACAGGAATATGGTATGCTTTTGCTGCGAGAGGCGCAAAAAGAAACTTCCAATCGAGCAGTAGCCGGAATAATTTCTGAATCAAGCGGTGTTTTTGAACGTGTTTATGCTTGTATATCACCATTTTCAGGCAATACTAAAATAGCTATTATAGTTGTGTTCATTGCAGTAATAATGTTTGCAGGAGGTTTTATTGGAATTGTAAATCCTGTAGTTAAAGCACCTATGAATATTCGAGTATTCCTACTAGATGACGATAGCTTCTCACATATTGAAGGCACAGAAAAATTTGTTTTACTTAAACAGAATGGTTTTTCCATAGCTCAAAAAGAACTTTATGAATACGCAATATCGCTTGGACTTAAACCCGAACAGTACTTGAGTGTTAGTATAATGACAGGAGAACGCCCTACTATAATTGGATATTTCACAGTGATTGTTGGAAATAGGTTTAAGATAGGAGATTTAAAATCAAATACTTTGTTTTTTCCTTACAATGACAAGGGATTTAATCTATGGAATTTGCTATATAAGGGGCTATAAAGAATAATTAATCCTGTAAAACATCTATAATTCAAGTAAAAAAATACAGCTATATCTTATACGCATTTACTATCTATTTTATTTAGCTTAATATAAATTTAGATTAAAATATTTATGAGAATTAATTTTCTCTAATTTATGAGAAGCTAAAGCAGCAACTTTGTCAATATTAAGATTAAAGCATTAAAGTGTTTAAAAACATCGTAAAAATTATAGCAATAATATGTTGACATGAACATTATTGTATGATATTATTAACACTGTTAATAATTTTAATTGATGTTAAATATATTGATTTAAAGGAATAATTTTGATGAATGATAAACATAATTTGAAAATCCAAAGAGTCAAAGGCTACTTTCTGGAAGCTTCCAAGCAGATTATATCTTCTGAAGGAGCTGAAAACATCTCAGCGAGAAAGATTGCTGAAATCGCAGGTTATTCGTATGCAACCATTTACAATTACTTCAAGGACATTGATGAGCTTCTTAGTGAAACTAAAGCATTGATGGTATCAGATGTAGTTAAGCATATGCGTGATGTGATGGGCTTTGCACCTCAAAGCATTGAGGATGTTAAAAGACTTCTTATCATCTACATTCGATATCATTTGGATAATCCGCACATATTCAGATTTTTTTACTTTTATAGACTATACGATAATAAAGGCCGCAAGGAACAATATAATTTTAGTTATCATTGGATGGAAACTTTTCGCTTTCTTGTAGAGTCCAAAATCATAAAGGAAGATGAAGTAGAAAGTTGTGCAAAAACATTAATCTATGCCGTTCATGGACTTCTTGCCCTGTTCCTGTCCGGAAATGGATTAACAGAGGAAATCATGCTTGCAGACCTTGATAGAATGATTGATTTTGTTTTAAGGAGATAAGTAGTATAGAGAGCATCCTATACTTATATAAAATTTTTTTGCTAGGGCAACAATTTTATTATGTTTTGTGCCTTGAGCGAAGCGAAAGGATAATTATAAAAATGAATGTAGGAATAATTGTATACTCCCAAACGGGAAATACGCTATCAGTTGCACAAAAACTAGAGAATGCCATAAGAGCAAAAGGGCATGAGGTAAGCCTTTTAAAAGTAGAGTCAGTTCAAAACACCTCTCCTTCACCTGCTCCACCAGAACTGAAATCATCTCCAGATGTCAGTTTATATGATGCCATAATTTTTGCATCCCCAGTTCAGGCATTTTCTCTGTCGCCTGTTATGAAGTTGTATCTTTCTCAAATTTCAAGTCTTACAGGTAAAAAGGTTTGCTGCTTTGTAACACAGCAGCTTAAAAAGGCATGGCTGGGTGGAAACCATGCGGTACGTCAGATAAAGTCCGCCTGTCAGAAAAATGGAGCTGACATTACAGTCAGCGGCATAGTTAATTGGTCGAGCGATAAGCGCGAGCAGCAAATAAACGATATAGTCAGCAGACTGAGTTCATTTTGTTATAAGGAGAATGAAAAATGAGTAAAGTAATGAAAATTGTTCTTATCATATTGGCTGTAATTATTTTGCTAGCTGTTGTGTGCGCAATCTTCATATCACAAATCAACAAAACTCTCGAAGAATTATCCGATATACCTCTCGATAATGTTGATTTATCAGTAGTACCCGACGGAATATATGCAGGCAGCTATAACGCCTTTCCGATTGCAGTTGAGGTTGAAGTGACGGTACGAGACAATAAAATCACAGCAATCAATCTCATAAAACATCGCAATGGTCAGGGAAAATCCGCGGAAGCAATACCTGAAATGGTAGTTGATGCACAATCGCTAAAAGTCGATGCAATATCAGGCGCTACGTATAGCAGTAAAGTCATACTGCTTGCTATAAGAGATGCACTGATGAGTGCCACAGAAAAATAAATTATATCGTTGGTAATAGCATACATAAATACAAGGCCTGAATACATAAAAAAATGGCATGAGTTCTGAAAATAAAAAAATGTTTAGAACTCATGCCATCATTCATTTTATTTAGTTTTACCCAATTAAATCGAACGCACGCTAACTTACTTAGGAGAGAAATACTCTATTATCCCTGCGTATATTGCCCATGCTACTTTTTCTTGATAATTGGCTGTTGATAAAAGCTTTCCTTCTTCTGGGTTTGACACAAAGCCACATTCTATTAAAACTATTGGTAAAATTGACTCATCTATTATTTTCACATCTTTTTTAGCCTGTGGAATTCTTTCGTTATTTTTATCTAAAATATTTTTAAGATTTTTTTGCATAATTTCTGCTGCAAGCTTGCTTTTTTCACACTTATTTTTATAAAAGCTCTGTGCTCCATAATATTGACTTTGAGTAAAAGCATTGAGATGTATCGATACTACCAAATCTGCTTTAGAACTGTTAATCTTGTTAATTCTTTTAGCCAAATCCTCATTCTTTTTTTCTCTTATCGTCGTGTTTGCACCCTCATCATAAAGTGCATTTGCGTCATATCTCGTCATTACAACTTCATAGCCTGTGCTTTCTAAAAAACTCATCAGATATTTTGAAATTTCAAGATTTATTAGAGATTCATTCTCACCAAATTTATTCACAGCACCAGGATCAATACCGCCATGACCGGCATCAATAAATATCCTTATATTATTGCTTGTTTTTTCAATATCATCACCATTTGTATTAATTGCTTTATTAGCAATATGCACAATAATATTTATAATTATAATAGTAATTACAGCAGCAAGAAATATTATATTAGCCTTCTTAAATTTTTCAGACATTTCGCCTCCCATAATAATAAATATACTCAAATCTTATATTTAATATTATGAACAAGTTATATTAATATTCTTTTGAATTGAAATGTCTTTACATTCTTTTAATTTATGATTTTTTACGAAATTTATCTTTTATTGTAGGCATCAGGTTTTCAGATTTATTAATCATCTCCTCAATAAAAATTGATGGCCTTATTGGGGAAATAACGTTTAGCCTTTCCTTTGCTCTTGTTAGCCCAACATAAAAAACTCGTCTTTCTTCCTCTAAGATTTTCATATATTCCTCAATAGATTCATTTCTTCTTTCCATTGGAAATTCCTTATCAATATTGTCTATCATGTAAACTATGTCGTATTCCAAGCCTTTTGAACTGTGTATTGATGATAAGGTTATATTTGCAGATTTATTTTTAGATGATTTGCTTAAAAGCTCCTGCAAATAGTATATTTTATTTATAAATTCCTCAATTGTTTTACAATATCTCGCTATCTCATCAAGTATTTCAAGAATTAAAAGTGTTGAATTTAAACTATTTCTACCATCATCATCGAGCTTTTCTAAATATGTCATGTATTCCAAATCTTTTTTAATAAATTCAATTATATCTTTTGGCTTTAGCTTTGAAATGCGCAACACATCATGCTTAAAGCTATCTATTCTATCATACATATAATATTCAAGATTAGGTATTCTCTTTAAAATTTCAAATACCGATAAGCTTTCATCCTTGTATTTCAAAACAAAATTACACATGCTTTTATTAAAATATGTATAGCTTTTATAGTAAATTTTGGAGAATGACTCTCTATCCCTTATATTAAACGATAATTTAATAAAGGCTAAAATATCATAAAGCACAAAGCTTTTAAAAAACTTTGTTTTATCATCCTTGATTTGAAATTCATAGCTATTTTCATTTAAAGCATTAGCAATCATTAAGGAAGAAATATTATTTCTATACAAAATTCCAATTTTTTTATCCGTATAATTTTTAATATCATTAACTATGTACTTAGCCTGCAATGCCCTATCTTTTGCTTTAACTATATGAACTTCATTTTTTGCCTCATGCTTAGCTATTATCGGTTTTTTATATCTAAATTTATTATTCTCTACTACCTTTTTAGCTGTTTTAACTATATTAGCATCTGAACGATAATTATTGCTCAAATAAAAAACTTTTCCATCATTATATATCTGATTAAAATTTAGCATATATTCGGGAAAACTACCCCTAAATGAATAAATAGACTGGTCATCATCTCCAACCATAAATAAATTATTATTTGATATAGCTTTTATAATAGCATGCTGAATTTTTGAAGTATCCTGCATTTCATCAATCTGAATAAAATCATATTCACTTTTCATCCAATCATTGTAGTAGGAATATTTTGACAATAAATTATATCCATAATGTAAAATATCATCAAAATCCATTAAATTATTTTGCTTTTTATATTCATCATATTTTGTAAATATTTCTTTAAAATTCTTTATACCTATATTGCTAGCTTCTAACTCATTAGAATTAAGCATCATATTTTTAGCATAAGTAATCTTACTAAGAACATTTTCTACTTCTTCTTCATTTACAATACTGATATACTCCTTTGAGTATTGTTCTTTCAGTATTTGTTCAACTATTTTATAGTTGCTCGGTATTAATTCAAGTTTTTTATTTGTTTTTCTAAGATAGTCTCTAATTATTTTATATGAAAAGGAATGAATAGTTGAAAAATCGGTTTTTATCAAAAACTCCTCATCAAAAACACGACTGAATCTATTCTTCATATCTTCAGCCGCCATTTTTGAAAAGGTTATAGTTAATATTTTATTTTTGCAGAGATTTTCATATATCAATCTACCTGCTCTTGAAACAATAACAGTAGTCTTTCCAGAGCCTGCTGTGGAAAGCACAAGGGCATTTCCACGGTTAAAGCTTACAGCTTGTCTCTGTTCTGGATTAAGATTTATACCTTTTGTTTTTTCTAAATATTCAAAATAGTTCATATATTTCCATACACCTTTGTTTATTTTAATTTAATAAAGATATTATCGTTCTAAAGATTATAAGTATTGTACATCCTTATACTGATAATTTCAAGTATTAATATTTGGTATTAAGCTTCTTTCTTTTCCCCAATACTCAATAACAAATTCAATAATATACCAAATACTGCTGCTCCTGCTATACATGGAATATTAAGTCCAAAGAATGGAATATTGCCTCCAAAAGCATAATTTCCACCAATTCCAATAACCATTATAGAAGCTATAACTGCAATATTTTTAGAACTGAACATATCAACCTTTTTATCTATCATAATAGCAATACCTTGAGCTGCAATTGCTCCAAATAGATAAATTTCCAATCCACCTATAACTGCCTGTGGTATTGCGTATATTGCATTAACTAAAGGAGTAAAGAATGATATTACCATAGCAATAATCGCTGCAACTACTAATACAGCAACAGAGAAAACCTTAGTTACAGCCATTGTACTGATATTTTCTCCATAATTTGTACCTGCTGGACCTCCAACAAAGCCTGAAATCATATCTCCAATACCGTCACCTATAAGATTTAAGTGTAAATTTTCTATAAGATTATATTTTTTATTAGATTTTTTCTTTTTAGCAAGGTCATTTACATAGATGTCAAGCTGATACATATGTGCAGTAGACTCTGGAATTGTAGCTATTGCTATAGGCATTATAGCTGCAACAGCCGCCCATGATACTTTTGGAAATGTAAATGCTGGAACTGCGAAAATTGCATCAGAACTACCAGATATTGTACGGAAGACATTCATGCTATCTCCGCCTATTATGTACATAAGAGCTGCAACGATACAGCCGACACCAGCTCCAAGAAGAAGCGGTATTTGTCCCAAGAAACCTTTTAAATATTTAGTAAAAACTATAGTTGATAATAAAGTTGATAATGACACTACCCATACCCAGCTCGAATTAAAGATAGTTGCTGCAGCACCGTCTGCGAGCATCTTAGGTGCAGCATCACTAAGTGCATTGCCTGCAAGTGTCAAACCTATAATCATTGCAATAGGTCCAGTAATTGAAGCAGGAAGAACTTTTTCTACCGCTTTAGGACCCGCAATTTTTACTAATATACCTGCTATTATTGAAATAAAACCTGACATTATAATTCCAAATTGTACATAAGAAATAGCTTCTGCAGGTATAACATTGCTTGCTCCACTCGACCAAGCAGCAATTCCGTTTAATGTTTCTTGACTTAAATGTGCCTTAATCGCATCCCCTGCTAACAATCCTGAAATAGCAGAAAGATAAGAGAAGCTTGAACCGTAATAAAGAGGAATTTTTCTCCCAGTTATAAATATAAAACAAATTGTAGCTAAACCACTGGCAAAAATTGTTGTAGAAATTTGAAAGCCTGTTATAAGCGCAACTGTTACAGTAGCAGGAAACATTACTATTACCTGCTGCAAAGCATACAGAAACAGCTTAAACGGCGACGGAGTTTCATCAGGCAAATAGCCCAAAACTTGATTTTCTTTGTTCATTTAACATTCATCCTTATATGTAATATTTAGGTTAATAAAGGCAACCCATAAGCCTTAAAGATTATAGCATATAAAAAATAACAGTACAATAATTTTTTTATGAATATTTTTAATTATTTTTCTTGTAAACCATTTTAAAACGTGGTAAATTATATAACAATAGATTACTCAAAACTATGTAAATACATAGCTAATATTTATTGGAAAATCAACATAAAATTATGAAAACGGAGCAAGATTAATATGGAAAGTTCAAAAAGTAAAAAATCATACAAAGAATTAATAAAAAATTACATTTTTTTAGTTATAGGCTGCTTTATAACCGCCTTCGCATCAAACTGTATTTTAAAACCAAGCGGATTAAGCACAAGTGGAATCACAGGCTTATCTATTGTAATTGAAAATATTACAGGAATTAACTATACTTACATATACTATTTATTTACTATAATCATTCTTATTGCAACATTTATCCTAATTGGAAAAGAAGAAATAATGAAAATAATAATGCTATCTATACTCTATCCAACACTTTTATTTCTATTACAAAGATTTGATGTAAAGATTGTATTAAATGATACCTTTTTAGTGGTAGTATTCTTTTCATTATTTTATGGATTAGGAGTTGGCATAGTCTTGAGACTTGGCTATTCATATGGTGGAACAGACACTATCGCCAAGCTTTTACAAAAAAAAGTCCTACCATTTATAAATTTAAGCAATATTTTACTGGTTTTAGACGGACTAATACTAATTTTCTCAGGCTTTGCTCTAGGAATAAAGGTAGCACTATATGGATTAGTAATGCAGTTTTTGTTTACCAAGGTTGTTGATTATGTGATGTTCGGCTTTGGAACTGAGTTGTACAAGCACGAAATAATCAGCGATAAATACCAAGAAATCAGTGAATATATAATGACAAATCTAAAAAGAGGCGTAACTCTAATAGATGTAACAGGAGCATACACCAATACGAAAAAAATCAAGCTATGCTGTGTCTGCTCGCCAAAACAATCAGTAGTTATCAGAAGATATCTATCTGATATTGATAGCAAAGCATATGTAGAGGTTTTACCTGTAAGAAATGTATGGGGACTAGGCAATAGATTTAAGAAGATAGACGAAGAATAGATTACTATCTAAATTTTCTAAGAGTTCATTAAAAATTTATTTTCATATTTTCCGTTAAATTTTTAACATTTCCCAAAGCCCATTCTCATCTTCAAACAATAAAATCTTCGACATAATCTAAATCCTTCTTGTTTTTAGTAGAGCCACCATTTTAATCATCTATTTTAAGCTTCTAAAAAATAAGCATTTGACAAAGCATGTCTTCCATTTTTATCACAGCAATCAATTCTTATATATTCATCTTTCATACTAAGCTCAAATTCTGCTTTTGTTATAGACTCTCCATTAAGTGCAGTTTTCATATAGCAATTTCTTCCATCAGTTATTACAAAAATTTTATCAACTTCAGAACATTCAATCGTTAAAATATTGCCGTCCAAGCAAATGCTATGTATTAATGGCCCCATACTAGAATAAAACTCACCTTTTTTAAGAGCAGAAATAATATTCGCGTAGCTAAGGATTTCAGCTTTTATCATAGCAAAGCCGCCGAAAGAATCTGAAAACGGATGATCAAGAGGATAAGAATTATGATTGTCATCAGTTGCTAGACAAAATAGACGGTTTCCACTCCTTAGCATTTCATCATAAGCCTGTGGATTATAGCCATAAAGTCCGTCATGTACACATCCATAATTATAAATCTCCATAGCAAAACAGCCCTTAATATCCTTATAATCATCAAATGTATGCAAAGACCAATAAGGATGATTATAGCATGCTAAAAAACCATTATCAGCTGCTTGTTTTATAAAGCTATTAACATAATTAATGTCATATCCGTATCTATCAGGAAGTAAAATTTCCTTTTTAATTTCAGGGTTTTCATCATATAAATTTATATGATAACAATAGGTTTTTCGCCATAGCTTGTCCTCCCTCTTTTCATTGATGTCAATCTCATAAGCTGCCAATGCAACAAAATCATCATCATTTAATTCTTTGTGGTAATTATATATATTATGGTCGGTATAAGCAACAATATGATAGCCTCTGTTTTTGTAAACTTCCTTAATTTCCTCTGGTGTATATTTCCCATCAGAAATATTTGTATGACAATGTAAATTTGCTTTGTAAAAATGTCCTTTTTCAGGCAATAAGTATTTTTTCATATACAGGTATCTCCTCATAACTAATAATTTTCTTAAAACTTGAAAGTAAATAATATATAAATACTATTTTAAAATACTTTCTTATTTCAATTTTCAATTTAATTCTATTTAATTTTTTTATATTTTTATTTTATCATAGGAACTTTAGAATGTGGATATTGAATTGCAATTCGGTTCTCTGGATTTATATCAAATAGATAAAGTACAACAAGAAATATCCATTCTAAAGGTTTCATTATAAAATATATTATATCTGCAGCATATGGCGAATGAATATGCTTTGCAATCGGGTATCCTAGCCTGTCATATAAATTACGTACAAATCTATGAAATTTCGGTGTTCGCTCTTCAAGCAGTTGTTCAAAAGCGTTAGCTATGCAAAGCTGACGATTTACAATCACCTCATGTCCATGACGCTTGCCCATACGCAATGGCCTTACTACATTTCTATGTCCTCCTGCTGCAACAGTACATAGATAATGCTCATCTCTAATAATATTAGGAGGTGGGATTTTCTGAGATAAATTCCAATCAGCAGTTTGAGTCCAAGCTTTAATTATACTATCAGGTTCTTGCCCAAAAAGTGCCAAAATAGCAATAATAATTCCAAGTAAAGGAACAACTGCAAATAAGGCTAACCAAGGTAAATTATATATGTTGTTCATTAGTTTTGAAAGTCGTCCATATTTAGGAGTTTCATCCTGTTCATTTATAATTTTTAATTTTTGATGAACAAGATAACGGATAGTTTTTGCAACAACTAAAAAGCAGTTAAATGGATATAGGAGCAATAGTAAAAAATCTGAATTATTAAATATCTGAATACACCAAATAACAAGCTCGGCAACACCAAGATACATAGCTGCCATTCCTAAAACTGTTGCTAAAGGCGGCTGTTTACTAAGCGGTACAAAGCGCAAATACAGGTATCCTATAAATGCAACAACAGCTATGGTAATGATAGTCGGCAAAGTATCTATTGATATTGGTGTATGACGCTGAGTATTATATAACTGCACATTCCAATCTGCAAATACCACCTTATTACTCAAAAGTAAAGCCGAATAAAACACGCCAAGCAAAATCCCAATAATTTCTAATATTTTAATTCCTACTGGCTCTTTATTCAATTCAGGTTTTATTATAAAAAATACAATATTTTCAATAGTCAAAATTACTGGAAAAGTTATTATAGTAAAGAGTGGTACAGCCTCCAATATTAAGCCTACATTCATACTTGGACGCTCTACTATTGCTATTAAAAATGCAGATATGCAAGTTAAAGCTATCGTCATAAAAATAGGAAATTTATAAAATATATTTTTGATTTTTTTCATCATATTCTCCTACCAATAATAATTATGCAAAGAAAAAACCATACAACAATCAAGGGTGTTACTGAAAATATAATGCTAATAAAACCTTGTATGAAGTAAAATTCGTTTTATTCTTTGCATTTCCTTTCTACTATGTTAAAGCTATATGGATATTGTACCATTTTAAAACAAAAAAATAAATCAATTATTACTTAAATTTATATTTTTTACTCAAGCAATAATCAATTTATTATAACATAAAAAAACAAAAAACATAAGAACATTTCAACTGTATTTTCATTATAAATTCAAAGACACTTGAAATACTCTTATGTTTTAATATATAGATTACTTATTTTTAAATGTATTTAATACTCGTAATGAAATTTTTACAAACTATAAACATATCTGAAAGACACTCTACTAATAGTAGCCCCCTTCCAGATTCACAAAAGGTACAGGCATCTAGGTTTCTTGAATATGTGAAACCCTCGCCTTCGTCACCTACACTCATTTCTACACATTTATCATCAATGTATAAACATATATCTGTAGTTTTATTTATGTCATACTTATTTCCGTGCTTTATGCTATTAATTATTAATTCGCTTAAAATTAACCTAATATCGAATAAATTATCCTCACCGATTTTTTCATCAATAAGTGATAGAATTTCACTTACTATATCGTTAACTAAATTAATATCACTTTTGATTTTCTTCTTGATAATTTGGTTCACTTATACAACACATCCCTTCAGTCACATAAATATATACCCAAGAAATCAGTAAATAATCATTTTTTATAATTTTTTCAAACACTATTTTTCGATATAAAGCCTTATATTTCTTAAAACTGTTTAAATTTGTTTAAAAATTAACTTATATAAAACTATATGCTTATAACATTTCTAGCTTAAGCTTAATATGCCTTCAAACAGTTCCCATACCTTTTCAACATTTAGTTTTTCAGATGAAGAAAATGATGTAATCAAGTTTATATCATCAATATTCAGTGTTTTTTTAATAATACTTATCTGCTTAATTCTTTGTGCCTTAGAAATTTTGTCTGCTTTTGTAGCTATCACAAAGCCTGTGTATCCATAGGATTTAATCCATTCATACATTTGTATATCATTTGCATTTGGTTCATGTCTTATATCTACAAGCAGGATAACTTCTTTTAGTTGTTCTCTTGAGCTAAGATATGTTTCAATCATTTTGCCCCATTTTTCTTTTTCTGTTTTTGAAACCTTCGCATAGCCATATCCAGGTAAATCAACAAAATTTAATACATCATTAACATTATAGAAATTTATTGTCTGTGTTTTTCCCGGCGATGAACTGGTTCTTGCCAAGGATTTTCTATTTAATAAAGCATTAATCATTGACGATTTTCCTACATTAGACTTTCCGGCAAAAGCAAGTTCAGGAACAGTAGTTTCTGGATACTGTTCCTTTCTTGCAGCTGTTATTAATAGTTCGGATTTTTTAATTATCATAATTTTTTCCTTTTTTATAGCAATATCTAAATAATAATTTACTTAGTCAATCTTATTGAAAATAACTGTCTGCTCTTTCATAGATATTTTCCCAACTTGATACCCATATTCGTTTAATTCTTTTTTGTATTTCAAAAAAGAATGATCTATTGGTATACCTGCAATATCGTTGATTTCATCAAAGGTTAGTTTGAATGATGGGCTGTTATTTTTCTGAACATATTCCCACAAAACATTATATTTACTCATTCAGTTTAACTCCTTGTCAATTATTATTCACTCACCAAAGCATTTTCTATTACTTCATCTATTGTAGTAGCATATACAATATCTAATGTTTTTATAAGCTTTGATTTGATTTTCAATACATCTGATTGATTTTTTATTGGTAAAACAACCTTTTTTACGCCTGCTCTTTTTGCTGCTAATAGCTTTTCTTTTAGTCCGCCTATAGGCAACACTTTACCTCTGATAGTTATTTCCCCTGTCATAGCTACATCTTTATAAACGTATCTGTTTGTCAAAGCAGATAGAATTGCTGTTGTAATTGTGATACCGGCAGACGGTCCGTCTTTTGGTATAGCTCCCTCTGGAACATGCACATGTATGTCCTTTGTTTTAAACAGCTCTGCCTCTATGTTGTACTTATCTGCATTTGCTTTTATATAACTAAGTCCTGCCATAGCAGACTCTTTCATTACATCTCCGAGCTGTCCTGTCAATTGAAGCTTTCCGTCACCCTTCATTATATTGACCTCGACAAATAGAGTTTCTCCTCCTACTGATGTCCATGCGAGTCCTGTAACTACACCAATTTGATTTTCGTCATAGGTAGTGTCAAACAAATATTTTGGCGCTCCAAGATAGTCTATCAGATTTTTAGGATTTACATTTATAGGTTTTTTAGAGCCTTCAACAACTTTTACTGCTGCTTTTCTAACGATTTTACCAATGTTTCTTTCCAAGCTTCTAACACCTGATTCTCTTGTATAATTCTGTATTACTGCTTCAATTACTCCCTTAGACAAGATTATATCTTCATTCGTCAATCCGTTCTCCTCTATTTGCTTGTCCAATAAATAATCCCTTGCTATATTGAATTTTTCTTCATCAGTATATCCTGAAACCTCTATAAGCTCCATTCTGTCAAGAAGAGGTCTTGGTATCGTACTTGTTGTGTTAGCTGTTGTTATAAAGAACACATCTGATAAATCAAATGGCACATCTAAATAATGGTCAGTAAAGCTTGTGTTTTGCTCTGGATCTAAAGCTTCTAGTAACGCTGATGCCGGGTCTCCTCTAAAGTCATTTGCAAGCTTATCTATCTCGTCTAATAAAAATACAGGATTATTTACTTTTACTCTATGAATAGAATCTATAATTCTGCCGGGTATAGCTCCTACATAAGTTCTTCTATGCCCTCTAATCTCAGCTTCATCTCTAACTCCACCAAGTGAAATTCTAATAAATTTTCTGTCCATCGCTTTTGCTATAGAACTTGCTATGGAGGTTTTTCCTACTCCCGGAGGTCCTACTAAGCACAATATAGAGCCTTTTTTCTTTGGATTTAATTGACGTACTGCTAAATGCTCAAGTATCCTTTCCTTTACATCATCTAAACCGTAATGGTCTTTTTCTAATATTATACGAGCTGCCTGTATACTCTTGCTATCCTTAGTCTTTTTGCTCCAAGGCAAAGCAAAAATATAATCAAGGTATGTTCTTAACACTCCATGGTCTGGTGATGAAGGAGATATCTTGTTCAATCTTTTTATTTCTTTAAGTAATTTTTCTTTTACTTCCTTTGGTATGCCTCTAGCAGCAGCTTTTTTTGCATAATCGCTAACACCGTCGCCATCCTCATCATCACCAAGCTCATTTTGTATAGCTCTAAGCTGTTCTTTTAGATAATATTCTCTTTGATAATCACCAATCTGCTTTTGAACTTTTTCATTAATCTGCTCTTCTATTTGAATAACCTTAGCTTCTGCAATAAATATATTGCTTAGTTCCAACAATCTTTCAAAAGGGCTGAAAGTTTCCAATAATTTCTGCTTTACTTCTGGTTTAAGGTAAATATAGGTAGATAAAATATCAGCTAATTCATCTGGACTTGAAATATTTTTCATATTATCCACAACATCTGACGAAATTCTGCTATGAATAGAAACATAGTTTTCAAAGCTTTCTAAGCAAAATCTCCTTATAGCCTCGTCTTCATCATTTATCAAGGCTTTTGAATCATATATGTATTCTTCTACATTTACTTCAAAATATGGATCATCCTGTGTAATCTCTAATACCTTTGCCCTATGAATACCATCTGCTAAAACCTTGATATTTTCTCCAGGAATTTTTAGCATTTGTTTAATCTTACAAATTACTCCTACTTCATTAAAGTCATTTCTTGTAGGATTATCTAAATCTATATCTTTTTGAACAGCAAGAAAAACCTCTGAATTTTCAAGCATTGCTTCTTCCAAAGCATTTATAGATTTTTCACGTCCAACATCAAAATGTATTATTACATTAGGAAATATTCCTATTCCTCTGACTGGAATCAAAGGTAATGTTTTGTTTTCTTTTTTAAAATTTTTCAATAATATACCTCCGTTTCGTTCTAATATTAAGTTTTAAATCATAAAAAATATATTTTTAAATTCTGTACGTTTTATACTTTTATATTAGCACTAAAAAATAGCTGCCCGAAAGGGGCAGCACTTTATGAAACATTTTCTTGATTAACACCTTTTTTCAATGCTTTATTATTAAATATCAGAACAGGCTCTGAGTTATTTAAAACAGTATCCTTGGTTATTATACACTTTTTAACATCCTGTCTTGATGGTAAGTCATACATAACTTCAAGCATAATATTTTCTAAAATACCTCTTAACCCACGAGCTCCAGTATTTATTTCTAAAGCTCTTTCAGCTATCAAATCAAGTGCCTCTGGTTCAATTTCTAAATCTACATTGTCAATTTTTAACAGATGCTTATATTGCTTGACAATAGCGTTTTTAGGCTTTGTTAATATCGTTACTAATGCTTCTTTATCCAATTGATTCAATGCAACTATAACAGGCATTCTACCTACAAACTCCGGTATTAAACCGTATTTCAAAATATCTACAGGTTGAATTTGAGATAATAAAACATCTGTATCCTTTATATTGTTTTTTGAGACATCTGAGCCAAAGCCCATAGTTTTATTGCCTACTCTTTTTTGTATAATTTTATCAATACCGTCAAAAGCTCCGCCTAGGATAAACAATATATTTGTAGTGTCAATTTGGATAAATTCCTGCTGCGGATGCTTTCTTCCACCCTGTGGAGGAACATTTGCAACAGTACCCTCTAATATTTTAAGCAATGCCTGTTGAACACCTTCACCGCTTACATCTCTTGTAATAGATGGGTTTTCTGATTTTCTAGCTATTTTGTCTATCTCGTCAATATATATTATACCCTTTTGAGCTCTCTCAATATCATAATCAGCAGCTTGGATTAGCTTTAATAGTATATTTTCAACATCCTCACCAACATATCCTGCTTCTGTTAAAGAAGTAGCATCAGCAATAGCAAAAGGCACATTAATCATCTTTGCTAAAGTCTGTGCTAAATATGTTTTACCACTTCCTGTAGGTCCGATTAATAGTATATTGCTCTTTTGCAACTCTATATCTCTATCAAAATGAATTTTATTTATTCTTTTGTAATGATTATACACGGAAACAGCTAGAGCTTTTTTTGCCTTATCCTGCTTAATAACATACTGATCAAGCTTTGTTTTGATTTCTGCTGGTTTAAGCAATTCTTCAAATTGTGGTTCTCTGAAAAAATTATTTTCATTCTCAATTAAATCATTGCATAATTCAACACACTCATCACAAATATTTACGTTTGGTCCAATGAGAAGGTTCTTTACTCTATCCTCTGATTTACCGCAAAAAGAGCATACTGGCTTACTTTTATAATTTTTTGCCATTACTACAAGTATCCTTTCTTTTTAAAAAGATATTTTATTAAATAAAGTAGTTAAGAACTACCAAAGCTGTAAAAACAGCTATGAAACAAATTGTTTGAAATTTTATTAATAAAATTCAAACAATTTGCATTAGTTTTTGTATGCGGACTGCATACAAATTATTTTTTAATAATTATATCATCAATTAGACCATATGCTTTAGCTTCTTCTGCTGATAAGAAATTATCTCTTTCGCAGTCTACAACTATTTTTTCATATGGCTGCCCAGTGTTAGCGCTCATAATTTTATATAAGTTTTCTTTTATTCTTAATATTCTGTCTACATGTATCTTCATATCTGTTGCTTGACCTTGCATACCACCTAAAGGTTGGTGTATCATTATCTCAGAGTTAGGTAAAGAAAATCTCTTTCCCTTTGCTCCAGATGATAACAAGAATGATCCCATACTTGCTGCCATACCAATACAAATTGTTGATACATCAGGTTTAACATATTGCATAGTATCATAAATAGCCATCCCAGCACTTATTGATCCACCAGGGCTATTTATGTATAATTGTATATCCTTATCAGGGTCTTCTGCCTCTAAAAATATAAGCTGTGCAACTACTAAGCCAGCAGTTACATCATTTATCTCATCTCCTAGTATGATTATTCTATCTTTTAATAATCTGGAGAAAATATCGTAAGACCTTTCTCCTCTCCCAGTTTGTTCTACTACATAAGGTACTAAAGCCATTTTTAATACTCCTTTACTTTTAAAGTTTTTTATTAAGTCTATATCTTGCAATGCAAGACTATGCTATATTATCAATATAATCTTTAAGCTAGCTTAAATAAACTTTGCTTCGTCAAGAATTAAATCTAAAGCTTTTACTTTTTGAATATTTTCTTCTATTGCTTCTCTGCTTGAATTTAACATATTTTCTTTAAAGCCTTCAAATTTATCTTCTTCAATAGCATATGCTTTCGCTAATTTTTGAAGCTCATTTGTTAAATCTTCTTCAGTAACAGCAATATTTTCTGCTTTAATTATAGCTTCCATAACCAAGTCAGATTTAACATTAACTAAGGCCTGTTCTCTATAATTTTGTTTGAATTGATCAACTAATTTTTCTAATAAATCTTCAGCTTGCTTTCCAGTGAAGCCTTGTGAACGGAATTGGTTTTCATATCTCTTTGCTTGATATTCTAACTCCCTTGTCACCATAACCTCAGGAATTTCAATCTCATTTTCTTCGATTATCTTTTTAAGGATACTATCGCTATTTTCTACTTTTTCTTTTTCCTTAGCTTCTTCTTCTAATTTCTTTCTATAATCAGCTTTTAATTCATCTAAAGTGTCAAACTCACTTACGTCTTTTGCAAATTCATCATCAAGTACAGGAAGCTCTTTTTCTTTTATTTCATGGATTGTTACCTTGAAAGTAGCATCCTTTCCTTTTAGCTCCTCTGAATGATATTCTGCTGGGAAAGTTACATTGATTTCACATTCTTCACCAATATTTTTTCCTATAAGCTGATCTTCAAATCCTGGTATAAAGCTTTTTGAACCTATAACTAATGTTTGATTTTGTGCTGTGCCACCTTCAAATTGTACATCTCCTGTAAATCCAGCATAATCAATAGTTAAAGTATCTCCATCCTTAACTGCTCTATCCGTAACTTCAATTATTCTAGAGTTTTTGTCTTGGATTTTTTTGATTTCATTATCTACATCTTCGTCTGTTACATTATACTCAATTTTATTAATTTCTATACCTTTGTATTGTTTCAACTCAATCTCTGGCATAACTTCTATATCAGCTGTAAATGCTATGTCTTTTCCTTCTTCTATCTCTTTGAAATCTACTTGTGGTCTGTCAATTGGCTTAATATTTAATTCAGAAATTACCTTTGGGTATGTTTCAGACAATACAATTTCAATAGCTTCATCATAAAATACAGCTTTGCCATACATTCTTTCAATTATATGTCTTGGCGCTTTACCTTTTCTAAATCCTTGAATAGCTACGCTATTTCTCATTTTTAGATATGCTTTATTTACAGCCTCCTTAAAGCTCTCGCTTGATACTGTAAATTCAATTGATACAATATTTTTTTCTTTTTTTATAATACTTGCATTCATTTTAATACTCATTCCCTTTCTTCTTTTTCATCTTAGAAATTATACCTACAGATATTATATAGACTGACTATAGAATATCTATAGGCATAATTATTTCATTTTTATATTTCATGAAGAATCATGACAATTCTTCTATAAAGTGACATTGCATTTCACTCTGTAAAAAATATTTTTTTCTTCACTCTTTATACTATGAGCAATATCAAATTTGTTGCATTTCCATTTGCACAGCTTCATTTTACAAGCTATTTTATAATATCTATAATCCAGTATTTATAAATAACCATTATATTATACCATAATAAAAATGAAAATCAACTATTTTTTCTATCGTTCTAATTCTCTACTTTACGCTAAAGCAATAATAATCACAATCTATTAAAGGCTTGCTCATACTTAAAAATATTTTTTTCTTTCTTTTTACGTATTTCATTCCACATTTTTGCAGAACTCTTCCAGAAGCATAATTCTCTACATCATGATAGGCATAAATTTTTTGTATACCAACATTATTTACCATGAAATCCATGACACATTTGGTCGCCTCTGTTGTGATACCCATATTCCAATATTTTTTAGATAAGGTATATCCAATGTTACAGCATTTTAAGTAATTATTCAGTCCTGATATAGATATTGAGCCTATAACCTGCATATTTTCCTTTAAAACAATTGCCCAATGATAATATTGCTTGCTTTCATATCTAAGTTGCCAATCTTCTAAAAAACTTTTCGTTTCGTTTATAGATTCATTAACATTCCAAAGTGTGTACTTAGCAACATCCTTATCACTTGCCCAATTATTATACATATCTGAGGCATCACTTATTGAAAACTTTCTCAAAATTACTCGTTCTGTAAAAAGACTTACTGTTCCTTGATGATTTAACCAAAAATCAGCCATTTTAAACTTATCTCCATAGTTTTAATTGTTGTTTTTAACTCGCTAATTGTTAAATTTAAAACTTTTTTCTAAAGCCACCGACCAAGCTAAATAAGTATATTTTAACTTAGTCGGTGATTATTAAACTAAAATTTCTAGCCTTTAATATAGTAATATACAGTTGATACACCGTATCCTGTTGCACCCTTTATTTGTCCATCTGATTTTGAAGAAGTATATGTTGTACCAGCTATATCAATGTGCATAAATGGTTTATTTTCTTTAAATTCGTTTAAGAACATACCTGCTGATATTCCGCCAGCTCCATTTGTTGAGCTATTGTATAAATCTGCAACATCAGACTTAATATTTTCTTTATATTCAGAGAATGTAGGCAATCTCCAATATTTTTCTCCTGAAACAGTTGATTTATCAGCTATCTTATTGAATAAGTCATCCTCTGTAGTAAGAACTGCTGAACACACCTTTCCAAAGAAAGTCGCACATGAACCTGTTAATGTTGAAAGTTCAACTATACTATCAACGTTCTCTTTTCTAATCATATAAGTAATTGCATCTGCTAATGTAAGTCTTCCTTCAGCATCTGTGCTTGCAACGTAAATAGTTTTGCCTGACATTGATTCTAAGATATCTCCATTTCTATAACCATTGCCATCTATTAAATTTTCACAAGCTGCAACAATTGTTGTAACATTTTTCTTTAATTTATTTGCAGCTATCGAGCACATAGCTCCTATAACTGCTCCTGCTCCTGCCATGTCACCATTCATTGTTTTCATACCATCACCAGGTTTAATGAAAAGTCCGCCTGAATCATAGCAAAGTCCTTTTCCTATAATACCTTTAGAGATTTCCTCTCCACCGCCATTGTATTGCATAACAATAAGCACAGGCTCATTAACACTCGCTTTAGCAACATCTAAAAATGCGTGCATTCCAAGCTCTTCACACTTCTCCTTTGAATAAAGCTTAACATCAAAGCCATATTTTTTACCAAATTCAACTGTACGATTTGCTAATTCTATCGGTGTTAAAACATTTGCTGGTTCATTTACAAGGTCACGTGCTATGCACACTCCCTCTGCTATATTTGCACCCTCATTTAGAGCAGCAGTAAAGCTATCTTCCCCAAAAATAACTATTTCCTTATCTGTAATCTCTGTTTTCTTTTGTTTATGAATATCAAAAGTATAATCACAAAGTGGTAAATTGCTTGATATTTGTCTTATTATTTCTTCTTTATCTCCAGTAAATACTAGATTTGTTGGATTGTCAAAATAAACTACCTTTGCCTTAAGCTCATTTAGATTTGTTCCAACTTTTAACACTGCTTTTCTAAATCCGTCAAAGGCATTTTCCATAGAACAGTCAAATGAAGTTAATATTAAATTTACAAAGCCACCATTAAGCTTCATTCTAAGAATTTTGCTCTTATCTTTTTCTAATTTGTTATCATCAGCTCCAAAGGCTTCATCAAAAGCAGATTGAAGTGTTGAATTGTTAAATCTTGGTTCATAATCTGGTCTTGTAAAACAAACTACTGTATCAAGATTTTGTGGATATGTGTTGCTAATTTTAAATTTCATATTTTCCTCCTATTTTAAAGAATTGGTACAATTCTTTAATCAAAAATTTTATTTTTTATAATATTTTTTAACTATTTCAAGCATTTTATCAAAATTTTGTTCCATTTCATACACTAATTTAAACTGAGTTCTCGCTCTATCTATATTGTGATTTTCACGACTTATCTTAAAATAAGTATCTCCGTCTAAATAGTCTGTTAAAAATCTAATTCCACACTCTAAAGTCATAAGCTTTGAGCCCCACACAAGAGATTCTAGCTCAGTTTCCGTCAGTATATCTGATGTAACTTCTAAATATCCTTTTGCATACGTTTCAAAAAGCTCTAAATCAAAATGTACTTTTGATAAATCAGGCTCATCCTCTGTGGCTGTACTTGCACCAAAGCGTATAGAATCGCCGAAGTCATTGGCACAAAGACCTGGCATTATTGTATCAAGGTCTATTATACATATACCTTTTTGAGTATATTTATCAAATAATATATTGTTTAATTTTGTGTCATTATGAGTAACACGCAGAGGCAGTTCATTTCTACCAAGTCTATCCATAAGATAGCTACAGTCTTTTTCACGAGAAAGTGCGAAACTTATTTCCTCTTTAACTAAGTCCGCTCTGCCAAGCTTATCAGCATTTATCACATTTTTCAGATTGTTCAAACGGTTTGGCGTATCGTGAAATCTCGCAATAGTTTCATGGAGCTTTTCTGCTGGAAATTCGCTAAGCTGCCTCATAAATTTACCAAAGCTTTTAGCACTCTCATAAAAATGCTCTAGTTTTTCTACAGACTGTAGGCAAATCGTATCTTCTATAAAATAAAATGCTCTCCAAACCCGTTTATCTGAATCTATGTAATAATAATTATTATCCTTTGTTTTTATAAGATTTAGTGTTTCTCTTAAATATTCACCATCATTTTTTATGATTTCATCTTTTAAATAGCTTGTCACATTGTATATATTTTCCATTAGCTTTAATGGCTCTTTAAAAACTTTTGAGTTTATGCGTTGCAAAATATACTTTCTTTCCTTAGAATCAGAAGTTTTAACACAAACACAATATGTATTATTTATATGCCCCTCACCATACGAAAAACATTCTGTAATAAATCCATCAAAATCATAGACATTCAAAGCTTCATTAAGTTTTATATCTATGACCATATTTTAATTATTCTCCCAAAGAGGTGTTTTGTATTGACCTGCTTTATGCTTTTCTGACATAGCCTTAGTAACAATATCTTTGTCTTCTTTATATGTCATGCCATACCACTTATCATCACTTTTTAAAACCTTTACTGTCGCCTTTTTCTCATCGACTAATTGACCTACAAACTTTGGCAATAAATACTCACCTTTAAGAGGATTAGTTTTTATTGCGTCATCAAGAAATTTAGGGAAATTATCTTCAAGTTCCTTTAAAAAGTTTTGTGTAAATCCAAATAAATTCATACTAACTGTGCTATTTATATCAACCTCAGTCCAAGTGCTGCCATTATCTTCTGTAAAACGAGTTGAATTTCCATATTTTTCTATTTTTAATCGTTCTACTATACTCTCTAGGTAGTCTTCTTTGTCTACAACACAAACACCTCTTGAAACAGATCCATTTTCAGACAAAGTGTTAGCAAGAACATATCCAACCATAGCATAATCATTCTTAGTCTCATCTTTGCAATTGCTCAAAAACTCATAGATTTTTTTGAAGGCATCTGGTCCATAATAATCATCTGCATTTATTACTGCAAAAGGTGCATCAATCAAGTCTCTTGCACTCAACACAGCATGGCAAGTTCCCCAAGGCTTAACTCTATCCTTTGGAACTTCGTATCCATTTGGTAAATCATTTATATCTTGATAAGCATATTTTAGTTCAACATGTTTAGCGATTCTGTCTCCTACTGCTTGCTTAAATTGTTCTTCAAATTCTTTTTTAATTATAATTACAACCTTCTCAAATCCTGCTTTTATAGCATCATATACAGAGTAATCTATTATTGCCTCACCATTTTGTCCTACTGCATCTGTTTGTTTTGAGCCACCATAACGGCTTGCCATACCAGCTGCCATTATAACTAATATTGGTTTTTTCATTTTAAATATATTCCTTTCCTACTATTTATTTCAAATTCATAATTTAGAGGAGTAAAACTACTCCTTTGTAAAAAAATCATTATTTTCTTAAACTATTTAATTCTATTACCTGTCCGCCTTCAAGTCTTGATTTTTCTGCTGCTAATGCACAGTAATGGCTTTCAACTGAATGTTCAACTGAAGTAATTGCACTTGTTGGCTCTTTATCATAAATTATCAAATCTAAAAACTCGCTTACCATTCTATTATCTCCGCCGCCATGACCAGAGAAATCATTTGCTATCTTTGATACATCAATCTCTACTGTATCTTCTCCAAATCTTGTAAGCTTAATAATATTTGTAGACATATCAGCAATTATTTCACCCTTTGTACCCATGAATTTTGCATATCTTGAACCTGTTGCTGTAAATGCACTCATAGTAAGATGAACATTTGAACCATCAGTCATTTCAAGATTGACTACTTGATGGTCAACTACGTTGTTATCACAATGATATACGCATCTTCCATAAGGTCCTGTTTTTATTGCTTCTGTTATGCTTTCAACGCTTGGGTGAAGTGTCAATACATCCAATGGCCATGAATTATAACCATTTGCTACACCTATTTTCTTATGTGATATGTATATTTTTTCAGCATCAAATGGACAGTTTTCCTTTGCCTTACATCCATCCAAACATCGAAGTGCAGCTCCCTCTGGCGCACATTCTTCTTTAAATAAATATGTGCTTCCAAATGATGATACTGATTTACAGGTCTTACCTGTAAGCCATAAGTATAAATCCATGTCGTGACAGCATTTTGCCAGTATCATAGGACTTGTAGTTTCTGAATTTCTCCAGTTTCCTCTAACAAAGCTGTGTGCCTGATGCCAATAACCAACATTCTCAATAGCCATAACATTGACTATATCACCTATAGAGTCTTCTTCTATCATTTGCTTTAGTTTAGTAAAAAAAGGAGTGTATCTAAGCACATGGCAAACAACTACTTTACGATTATATTCTTTCGCTACTTTAACTATTTCTCTACATTCATCAAGATCTGGTGAAATAGGCTTTTCAAGGAGTAAGTGATATCCTTTTTTAAGAGCAGGTATAGCATGTCCTACGTGTTGCTTATCCTGTGTTGTGATAAACATTACATCGGCCAATTTTTCCTGTTCCAAAAGCTCTTCTGCACTATTAAAGCACATATTCTGTGGAATATTGTATAGACTTGCAACCTCATCAACCTTTGATCTATCTATGTCTGCTATGGCAACAATCTCCATTTTTTCAGGATAAACATTAACGCATTTTGCATATGTATCCTTTCCTCTACTACCTAAGCCCGCTAAAGCAACTTTTAATTTTTTCATAATAATTACTTCCCTTTCTTTTGTCATTTAAAAATTTATTAAAATATTTAAATTGTTCTTAATAGGAAAAACAATTAGTTATTTTTCTCAAATCTCCAAGAATCTCGTACCATATCACTTAAATTTAGCTTAGCTTCCCAGTTAAGCTCTCTTTTTGCCTTAGACGCATCAGCATAACACTCTGCTATATCGCCCTTTCGTCTTTCTACTATATCATATGAAATTTTTATTTGATTAACATCTTCAAATGTATTTACAAGCTGTAAAACTGATATACCTTTACCTGTTCCTAGATTATATACATTTACTCCTTCTTTTATGTTCTCAATTGCAGCTAAATGACCTTCTGCCAAGTCAAGTACATGTATATAATCTCTGACACCTGTTCCGTCTACAGTATCATAATCATTGCCAAAAACCTTAAGCTTTTCTAACTTACCCTTTGCAACCTGAGTCACATAAGGCATTAAATTATTTGGTATTCCACTTGGAACTTCTCCAATCAAGCCACTTTTATGTGCGCCTATTGGATTAAAGTATCTAAGGAGTGTTACACAAAAGCTTGGATTAGCTTTTGCAATGTCAGAAAGTATTCTTTCATTCATCGCCTTTGTTTCACCATATGGATTAGTAGTAGGCAATAAATCCATGCTTTCTACAAAAGGAACTATATTGTTTCCATACACAGTTGCCGATGAACTAAAAACAAATTTATTAACATTGTATTTTTTACAAAGTTTACAAAGCACAATTGTACTCAGCAGATTATTCTGATAATATTCCAAAGGCTTTTCAACAGATTCTCCAACAGCCTTAAGTCCTGCAAAATGTATTATGCCTTCAATATTATTTTCTTTAAACAGCTTCTCTGTCTCTTGTTCATCTGTCACATCTACCTTATAAAATTTAATATCTTTGCCACTTATTTTTTTTATTTTATCAACAACTTCAATACTACTATTGCTTAGGTTATCAGCAACTATTACATCATAGCCTGCCTCTAACAGCACTACACAGGTATGAGAACCTATATATCCTGTCCCGCCTGTAACTAGAATGTTCATATATACCTCCACTGAGTATTACAATTTGTAATTTTTAATATAGCTTATTACTTTTTATCTCATATAATAGCTTAATATAGTTATTATATCTAATCTCACTTATTTCCTTGTTTTTAACTGCTTCTTTTACAGCGCAGCTTGGTTCCTTATCGTGAATGCAATTATTAAACTTACAATTTTCACCATGCTCTCTAATCTCAGGATAATAATCACTAAGCTCATAAAAGTCTATTTCATTTATATCAAAGGAGCTAAATCCAGGTGTATCAACTGCAAACCCTCCAAAATTCAGCTTATATATCTCGGCATGGCGAGTGGTATGCTTTCCTCTTTTTAACTTCTCGCTGATTTCTCCGGTTTTCAACTCAAAGCCACTGTCAATTGCATTCATCAAGGAAGATTTACCAACTCCGGAAGGTCCAGAGAACAAGCTTATCTTATCTTTTAAAAGCTCCTTAAATTCACCTAAAAGATTAGCATTAAATCTAGAAGTAAATATTATCTTATATCCTGTGTGCTTATATATATCCATATATTTGGAAATATATTCTTCGTCAACAAGATCGCATTTATTAAAGCAAATTATTGGCTTTAAATTATTAATTTCAGATGCAATCAATAGCTTATCTAATAGTAAAAAGCTTGGTTCGGGATTTTTTACTGCAAATACTATTATAATCTGGTCTATATTTGATACAAGTGGTCTTTTCATCTCGTTTTTTCTTTCTAGAATTTCCTCAATATAACCACTGCTTTTATTTTCCTCTGTCAATCTAATTATAACTCTATCTCCTACCAAGGGCTTGATGTTCTGATTCCTAAACAAACCCCTTGCTCTACATTCTATTATTTCACCGCTAACATCAACATAATAGTTTCCGCCAACACCTCTAATAATTACACCTTGCAACTAATCACATTCCTTTCTATATTTTCTATTCAAAGCTTACTGGTATAGTTCCTATTGATTCTCCATCAACATATACCTCAAAATTTTGTGTTCCTTTTCCAGAAACAGTTATTAAAATAGATTTTTCACCATTCTTTATTTCAACTTCATTCTCATAAACAAGCTCTTTTCCAGATTCTGTAATCTTGTATACAGAAATTTTTACTTTATCTTTTCCTTCTGGTAACGGCACGCTTATTTGTGAGTACTTAGTTTCATCATCTTCTTCATTTGGATTAGTACCTGTTCCATTACCATCACCATTGCCATTATTGTCTCCCGGATTTGTAGGAGTAGTCTCATTTTTACCAAGACTTACAACTAAACCTATACGTGTTAACTCTTCAACTTCATCACCAGCTCTATATGTTTGTTTCATTACTAAACCTTTTTCAATTTCATCGCTGTAATCATAACTTACATCACCAACATTTAATTTTTCTTCTGCTATTTTTGCTTTAGCAGCTTCAAGGCTTAATCCTACAAGTGTCGGTACTTTTACGTGTACAATCTTAGGTCCCTCACTGTATACATAATCAACCTTTGCTCCCATTTGTACCTTTTCACCAGCTTCAGGTGATTGTCTTATAACCATACCAGAAGGTTTATCACTATTTTCAGTTTTTATTTCGCCCTCTTCTAATCCTTTATTTTTAAGGATACTCTTTACTGCTATACTATACTCACCAATTAAATTTGGAACCTCTATCTCTTTTGTTCCCTTGCTAATTAAAATCTCTACAGGATAGCCTTTTTTAACCTTTTGTTCAGCCTCTACACTTTGCTTGCAAACTACTCCCTCAGCATATTCTGAATCAAAAACTCTATCTTTAACATTTAATATTATACCTGATTCCGAAGCAAGCTTTCTAGCTTCTTCCTCTGTCTGTCCAACCAAGGCAGGAACTACAACTTCTGGTACTATCAGCATTGATTTTATCACGAAAAATCCTATTATAGTTACTAGAACCAATGCAGACATTATAGCAGCAAATGTTGTTTTGAAATTATCTTTTTCCTTGCCATTTACAGCATTGTCATCATCTTTTTTATTCTTCTTCTTTTTAGACGTCTTTTCTTCTTTCTCGCTCAATATTATAGTTGTAACTTTTTTACCAGTGCCATTTGTGGCGTTGTCATCCTTATCACCGGCAAAGAATTCTTCAAAAGCCTTACTATTCTCTATTTTATCATCATTATCATTCTCGTTGATTATGTTATTATTTTCCATAGAAGAATTATTATTATCGCTAGAATTATCTTCTATCATATCAGTATCAATTTTCGGCATAATTATTGTAGGTGAATTTTCGTTGTCAAGGTATCTGTCTTGAACTTCTGGCTCATGAGAAGAATTTTTTTGTAGCATAAACAAATCCTTCAACAAGTCAGAGGCTTTTTGATATCTATAGCTTTGATGCTTTTCCATACACTTTAGTATAATTGCCTCTAATCCTTTTGATATTGAAATGTCATTAAATCTTTGTGTAGGTGGTAAAGCAGACTCTTTTATATGCTTCATAGCTACCGAAATATGATTATCAGCATCAAAAGGCACAACTCCCGTAACCATCTCATACATAACAACTCCAAGAGAGTATATATCGGATTTTTCATCGACATATCCACCCCTTGCTTGCTCTGGAGAAAAGTAGTGAACAGAGCCTATTACATTTGATGCGTTATTTATAGTTGAAGAACTTGCTGCCTTTGCAATTCCAAAATCTGCAACCTTTACTATACCCTCATCTGTTATCATAATATTATGAGGCTTTATATCTCTATGAATTATCTTATTAGCATGCGCATGCTTTAATGCCTCTGCTACCTGCATACTTATTTTTATTGTTTCTTCTTCACTTAATTTACCATTTTTTGTTATGTAATCCTTTAATGTAACTCCCTTAATGTTTTCCATAACAATATAGTAAATGTCATCCTCCATGCCTGTATCATAAATATTGACTATATTTGGATGATTCAAGCTTGCTGCTGACAATGATTCTTGCTTAAATTTTTCAACAAAATCAGAATCAGAAATCAGTTCATTTCTCAATATTTTTATAGCAACATATCTGTTCAATACTCTGCATCTTGCCTTGTAAACTACGGACATACCTCCGCCACCAATTTTTTCAACTATTTCATACCTATTTCCTAAGACTTTACCTATCATTAATTTTCACCTCTATCTGTAGTATCTATTATAATCACAGTTATATTATCTGTTCCACCATTTTCATTAGCTAAGTTTATTAGCATATCCACACTGTTTATACCATATTTTTTTACACAATAAAGTATATCATTGTCCGTTATATGATTTGTCAGTCCGTCCGAACACAAGAGCAACTTGTCATTTTCTTTAAGTTCAATTTCAAAAATATCTATGTTAATATTGGATTCTGCACCTAAGGCTCTTGTTATTTCATTTCTTTTAGAATGTTTTTTAGCCTCTGCCTTAGTTATTTCTCCCTTTTTAACAAGCTCCTGCACATATGTATGATCATCTGTAATTTGTTTTATATAATCTTCGTTAATTAAATATGTTCTGCTATCTCCAACATTACCAATATATGCTATTTTTTCAACTTTATCAATTACCGACATTGTAATTGTGGTACCCATTCCACTATATTCTTCATCATTTAATGATTTATCATATATGGCCTTATTAGCTAAATCAGCACATTCTATAATAAATTTAGGAATTTTAAGCTTAGGTTCTTGAATTTCGTTGATAAAGTGATTTTTAATAGTATTCACTGCCATATTGCTTGCAATTTCACCTGCTTTATGACCTCCCATACCATCAGCAACAACGCAAAGATAATAATTCTCTGACTCATGTATAGCTAGATTATCTTCGTTAATGTTTCTTATTTTTCCACTATTTGTACCATAATATGATTTCATTTTTGATCACATCCTTTTCTCAAGAATATCATTTCTTAGTTGACCACAGGCAGCATTTATATCACTGCCTAACTCTCGTCTGACTGTGGCATACATACCTAAGTCAGTCAATGTCTTTTTAAACTTATCTATATTGTTTTCCTTTGATGCGCTTATTTTACTTTCTTTTATGGAGTTATATGGTATTAAATTAACATTGCAAAGCATATTTTTTGCATAATTACTTAAATTTACTGCATCCTCATATGTATCATTAAATTCGTCTATCAGTATATATTCAAAGGTTATCCTTTTATTTGTCTTTTTTATGTAGTATTCACATGCTTTTTTCAAATCATCAAGATTATACATTCTAGCTATCGGTAATATCTTTTCACGTTTTTCCTGATTAGCCACATGAAGTGATATAGCAAGTGTTATTTGTAGGTCTAAATTAGCTAGCTCGTATATCTTTGGAACAAGCCCACAGGTTGATATTGTAATCTTTCTAAGGCTTATATTTTGTCCTTTTTCATCATTTATTATATTAAAAAACTTTATTATGTTATCAAAATTTTCCAGCGGCTCACCTGTTCCCATTACGACTATATTGCTTATTTTCTCCCCTGAATCCTTTTGAACTATATATATTTGATTTAGTATCTCTGCTACACTTAAATTTCTTATGAAGCCATTCTTGGTTGATGCACAAAAAACACAACCCATTTTACATCCTACTTGTGATGAAATGCACAATGTATTGCCATGCTTATATTTTAAGAACACTGTTTCTATAATATTGCCATCCTCTAATAATAGCAAATATTTTTTTGTTTCATCCTGTTTTGAATCTAGTCTTTGCAATATGCTTATATTAGTAAATTCAAAAGAATTTTTCAATAAATCTCTTGTTTTCTTAGCTATATTGGACATTTCATCAAAGCTCGTGACATTTTTTTGGTGTATCCATTCATAAATTTGCTTAGCTTTATAAGAAGGCTCAGCAATTAAAGTCATCTGCTTTTGTAATTCTTCTAATGTTAAATTGTCTATTTTTATTATCATGCTAAGCTTCCTTTCCTTCTTATATTATAACATATTTTTTCTAATTTTAGCAATAAAAAAACCATCCATATCGTGTATGTGAGGATATATTTCTATATACCCATTTTTAGAGGTTTCAAATATATTGTTTGTTTCAATACTTATATCTATCATCTCATAATTAGGATTTTTTTCAATAAAATATTTTATTAGCTCAATATTTTCTTTTTTATCAGTAGTACAAGTGGAATATATCAATTCTCCATTTATCTTTAAATATCTCGAGGCATTTTCCAATATTTTATATTGCAAATCAAATAATTTAACGTGAGAAGTCCCGTCTTTATCGTCTTCTTGTCTGTTGTATTTAATTTCTGGTTTTCTTCTTATTATGCCAAGTCCCGAGCAAGGCACATCAACTATACAATAATCAAATTTATTTTCTAATTTATCATCAAATATTGAGGCATCTGCAAGATGTGTTTTTATATTTTTTAAACCTAATCTCTTGATATCATTTTTTATTAAATTAATCTTATGCTCATATAAGTCTCTTGATATTACTGTTCCAGTGCTATTTAATCTCTCTGCTGTATCCATTGTTTTTCCGCCTGGAGCTGCACATATATCTAATATCATGGAATTTTCTTTCGGGTTTAATATTTGTCCTACAAGCATGGAGCTTTCACTCTGTACAGAAAAAAATCCGTTTCTGTATTCTTCTAGATTTTCTAAATTATTTACATTTTCAAGAATAATACCTTTTTTCGCTATTTTGCAATCAGTACAAATTATATTTTTTTGCTCTAGTCTCTTTTTTAATTCGTCTTTACTTATTTTATTAGTATTTACTCTTATGTTTAACTTAGCCTCTTCATTGTTTTTAAGTAAGACCTTTTCAATTTTATCGTCACCGAACTGACTAATAAATTTCTTTATAAGCCAAATTGGATATGAATATTTTATAGATAAATATTCTAATTTATCTGATTCTTTTGACGAACTCTTTAGAGCTTCCATGTCAATTAATATTTGCTCTTTGTTCCTTAGTATGTTTCTAAGCACAGCATTTACAAATTTAGATGCCTGAATTCCAATCTTTTTCTTGATATATTCAACGCTTTCATTTACTACAACAAATTCCTTTGAATTTTCAAGAAAAAATATTTGATATACTGCAAGCCTTAAAGCTATAAGTATTTCTGTCTGCAGCTTTTTAGTTTTTGTAGATGAAAATTTGTTTATTACATAGTCTAAGAAATAAATATTTTCCACTACTCCAAGTACCGTTTTTCTATATATGTTATGAAATTTTTCATCTAATTTTTTTATATCATTATTTATAACTATATTTGAATAAGAATTATTTTGATGAATTTTCTTTAAAGATTCAATGCTAATTATTCTAAAATTATCAGTCAAAAAATCACCTGCTTATTTAAAAATTATCGTTAATTGTTTTAAAATATTCATAGTCTAATCGTATTTTCTCATTAAAAGTATTCCCTCTTAGATAATCCTTTGTTGATACTTTATTCTTTCCAGGCATTTGAAATTCTTCTATGAGAATAATCTTATCGTCACCAGTTTTAACAAATATTCCATTTTTAGATGATTCAAGCACCGTTCCAGCCTCATAGTTACTATTACTATTAAAACTATCAACAATTGAAGTTTTATGAACCTTAACAGTAGCGCCATCTAAATAAGGAAAATACGCTAATTGATTAGGATTTAAACCTCTAATCATATTATGAATGTTTTGTGCAGAGTCCTTCCAGTTTATAAGCGACATTTCTTTTTTTAACATTGGAGCATAGCTTGACTCATTGTTGTCCTGCTTTATTCTTTCAATATCATCTATCCTATCTATAGTGTCAATTAAAAGCTTCGCACCTACTTCACTTAATACATCATGAAGCTCTCCAGCTATCATATTTTCTGTTATCTCTACTTCGCTTTTTAAAAGCATATCTCCTGTATCCATGCCCTCATCCATAAGCATAGTTGTAACACCGCTTGCTTTATCCCCATTTATTATAGACCAGTTTATAGGTGCTGCTCCCCTTAACCTTGGGAGCAAAGAAGCATGAGCATTTATACAGCCAAACTTTGGAATATTCAATATTTCCTTGCTAAGTATCTGCCCATATGCTACAACAATTATAAAGTCAGGATTTAATGCTTTTATTTTCGCTACCCCATCCTCATGCTTAATTTTTGATGGTTGAAATATTTCCAAGCCTAATTCTTCTGCTTTTTCCTTAACTTCAGATTTTTTTATTTTTTTCCCTCTGCCATAAGGTCTATCAGGTTGAGTTACAACAAGGCTTATATTATGTCCTGCTTCATGCAGTTTTTGTAAGCTTGGAACAGCAAATGCCGGTGTTCCCATAAAAACTATGTTCATTATTTTTCATCCTCTTCAATTTCACGAATCATTTTGTCTATATAAAGAACTCCATCAAGATGGTCGATTTCGTGACATATACACCTTGCCAACAAACCCTCTGTATCCATCGTCTGCAAATTGCCATTAATATCAGTATACTCAACAGTTACATTTGTTGGTCTAGACACCTCTCCTCTTCTGTTAGGAACGCTTAAGCAACCCTCTGCATCTATGTCTTCCCCACTTGATTTTGTAATCTTTGGATTTATCATTTTATATAAGTTTTCATCATCTACTTGTATAACAACAAGTCTTTTCAAAATTCCTATTTGTGGAGCAGCGAGACCTATGCCGTCCTTTTCATACATAGTGTCTACCATATCATCGAGAAGTGTTAATATTCTTTCGTCTATCTTCTCAACCTCTCTGCTTTTCTTTCTTAATATTTCATCTCCATCTATTCTAACATTTCTTAACGCCATTAGCTCTAATTCCTTTCTATTTAAACATTTTCAGTATCTATATTAATACTTATTTTAATATTTTTTACATCCTTTTCCATGTACAGCTCTCTAATTATGTTCTTCAATTCAGAAGAATATTTTAGAGATACCTTTATGAATAAATTCATTCTAAATTCATTATTTACCCTATATATCGAATGAGGTGTAGGGCTAAATAATAATACTCCTTTTCCCTTAAGCTTATCTTGAATTCTCTGTTTTAATACCTCATAGCTTTCAAAGGAAAATTTCTTTAAATCTTCTTCGAATTTTGAAATAGTGCATATGTTAATTATATTCAAATAAGGCGGATAGGCAAATTCTTTTCTAAGCACAGCTTCTTCTTTTATGAAGTTATCATAATCGTTTGATTTAGCCGCATTTACTATAAAATTTTCAGGCTCATAGGTCTGTATAAAAACATAGCCTCTTTTATTGCTTCTGCCTGCTCTCCCGCTTACCTGTGTCAGCAATTGGAATGTTTTTTCTCCTGAATTATAAAATGGTAAATTTATAAGTGAATCAGCCGATAACACGCCAACAGTTGTTACATCTGGGAAATCCAAACCCTTTGCAAGCATCTGAGTACCAATGAGTATGTCTATTTCATGATTTTTAAATTCATTGTATATATTTTCATAGCTATCCTTTCCAGACATTGAGTCTAGGTCCATTCTAGCCACTTTATAATCCTTGAAAACAGATTGTATAAATTCCTCTGCTCGCTGAGTTCCAAAGCCAAATTGCTGTATCTTTTCGCTTCCACACTCAGGACATTTATCAAATATAGATTTTGTTCTTCCGCAATAATGGCATTTGAGCTTGTTTTCATTCATATGATAAGTCATTGAAACATCACAATTATCACATTTTACTACATGACCGCACTGCCTGCAGGATATAAAATTAGAATATCCTCGCCTGTTTACAAACAAAATTACCTGTTCTTTATTTTTAAGTGATTTTCTAATGCTTTTAAAAAGATCTCTGCTCAAAATAGTATCATTTCCACTTTCTACTTCCTGCTTCATATCTATTACTTTAATTTCTGGAAGATTAGCGCGATTTGCCCTATTTTTAATCTCTAAAAGCTTTATATGACCATTATTTACCATACTATAGGTTTTTAGAGATGGAGTAGCTGAACCAAGAACTATTTTACATTTTTCTATATACGCTCGCCTTATAGCCGTTTCGACACCGTCATACTTTGGCGAAGTCGAAGATTTATAGCTATCTTCATGCTCTTCGTCAACTATTATTATACCCAAGTTTTTAATTGGAGCAAATAAGGCTGACCTTGCACCTATGATGACATCCACTTCTTTGTCCAAAACTTTTTTCCACTGTATATATCTTTGCTTAGCAGTCAATTTGCTATGAAAAATTGCCACCCTTTTGCCAAAGCTTTTTTCAAATCTCTCGACTATTTGATTAGTCAAAGAAATTTCTGGCACAAGCATAATGGATTGTTTACCAAGGTTCTTATAATAGTTAATCAGATTTATGTAAACCTCGGTTTTTCCGCTACCTGTTATTCCATGCAGCAAATATGCTGTATCATCAGAATTTATTATCTCATCGTAGCATTTTTTTTGTTCCGAATTAAGAGTGTTTATATATAGACTTTCTGTCTGAATTTCTTCGTCTAAATATAGTTTTTCATCAACAGCAATTATACCTTTAGTTATCAAGGTATTGACTGTAGCACTTGTTATTCCTGTATTTTCAGTAAAATCTTTAAGCAATATACTATCAATATTTTTTAAATATTTGACAGCCTTTATTTGCTTAGAAGCATTTCTTAAATTATACTCATCAATAGGCTTATCCTTATCAACTAAATATATAATCTTTTCCTTTTTTAACTTACTTTCCTTGTCATGCTCATATTTAATCTGAGAAGGTATCATGAGTCTTATAACATCAGAATATTTGCATACATATCTTTCTCTTATCCAGACAGCAAGCTTTATAAGCTCTGATTTTACAATTATTTCATCATCTATTATATCTAATATAGGTTTAATTTTATCTATTGGCACATCTGTTTGCGAAATAATTCTCACAATTAATGCGTCCATAGTATCTTTAACCTTAGAAAATGTTATTTTAACTCTTTTCCCAACCATGACATGATTTAAAAACTTATCAGGAACGCCATATGTATATATATTATCTGTACTTTTTGAATTATTGTTGATTATGACTTGAACAAATTTTTTATACATATACCTACATCCTTTTCAAACAATTTAAAAAGCAAAAAAGCTTGATAGAGTATTATTAATATCTTCTCATATAATGAGAAGACATTGCTCAAAATCAAGCTACTCTTCAGTTGGATATACTGGCTTTACCTTGCCATCATAAAATTCTTCTATTGCAACTGAAACAGGCTTTGTTGTTTTAGTGTAAACCAGCGGATCTTCTCCAGCTATAATTTGTCTTGCTCTTTTTGATATAACAGTTACTAATGAGTATCTGCTATTTACCATACTTAGCAACTCATCTATTGATATTTTTTCCATTTTTTACTCCTTATATATGAGATTTTGTTAATTCTTAAAATTTATGTTAATTTTATTAAAAATCTAAGTTAAATTCTAACTTTCTCCACCAATTTTCTTAATCAAATCTGTATTTCTGTGTGATTTCATTTTTTCCACATCAATTATGCTTCTAATCTTGCTAACTGCTTCTTCAAGACTATCATTCATAACAACATAATCATATTCTGTTGCATAATCTAATTCATCTTTTACACATTTCATCCTTTTTCCTATAACTTCAATAGTATCAGTTGCTCTAGTGATTATTCTCTTTTGAAGTTCATCTATTGAAGGTGGAACTACAAATATAAATACTCCTTCAGGATGAGCTTTTTTAACCTTTAATGCACCCTGAATATCTATCTCAAGTATAACAGTTCTTCCAGTCTGTAGTTTTTCAATTACCTTTTCTTTAGGAGTTCCATAATAGTTATCATAAACATTAGCATACTCTAAGAATTCACCATTTTCAACTCTTCTTTTAAATTCTTCTACATCAATAAAGTAATAATTTTTTCCCTCAATCTCACCAGTTCTTGGTGCTCTAGTAGTCGCAGAAACAGAAAGCTCTAAATCCTTTGCGTTTTCTGTTAAACTTCTACATATTGTTCCCTTTCCAGCACCTGAGGGGCCAGAAATCACTACTAATAATCCTTCGTTCATTTTGTCCTTAGTTCCTTTCCTCTATTCAATGTTCTGAATTTGCTCTCTAATTTTTTCCAAAATATTTTTCACTTCGATAACATTCTTAGTAATATCTAAATTGCCTATTTTTGAACCTATTGTATTAATCTCTCTATTAGCTTCTTGTATTATAAAGTCTAGTTTTTTCCCTATAGTTCCACCCTCAACCAAAGTGTTTTCTATCTGTAATATATGAGAGTTTAAACGTATTAATTCTTCGTTTATATCACTTTTATCAGCATAAAAAGCTATTTCATTATATAGCCTATTTTCATCTAAATCATACTTGCTGCCTAGAAGCTCTTTTATTCTATTTTCAAGCTTTTCTTTATATTCATCAACCAAGGCAGAAGAATTAAGTTTAATATCATCAGCAAATGCTTTTATCTTTTCTACGCCATTTAATATATCATTTTTTAACTGTTCGCCTTCGACTTCTCTCATTGACAGAAGTTTTTCTATGGCATTTTTTACAGCATTTTCAACACTAGATGCAAGTTTTTCCTCATCCTGCGAATTGTCTCTTGCAACTAAAACATCTTGAAACTTAATTATAGTATCCAATCTAGCGTCGTCACTAAGTCCTAAGGTCTTTTTTACTTCATCTATCGCATTTTTGTACTGCATAGCTAAGTTCAAATTAGGAGCAATAATCGTATCAGATTCGCTTATGTATTCGATATTTAGATAAACATCTATTCTTCCCCTAGAAATACTATTTTTAACAATTTTTCTTATATTATCCTCGTAGAATCTCAAATGCCTTGGAGTTTTTATGTTTATATCGCTATATCTATTGTTAATAGTCTTAATTTCAGCTATTATGTTTTTTACTCCATCATTATACTCGCCCTTACCATAGCCTGTCATACTTCTTATCTTTTCCATAGCGTTCCCCTTTAAAGTTGTTTGTTCGTAAAAATGATATTCAAAAAAACATCATATGCTGATTTTAATATAAAATCAGCATTATAATTATACCAATCTTTTTAGGAATAGTAAACAAAAAAATAATATTTTGTCACAACTTAAAAATTGCAATATTAATAAGCAATAAAAAAATGCCTAAGATTTTACTAATCATAGGCGATTTTATTGTTTTCTAACAATTAAATTCTAAAATAAAATTTATTTTTATTATATTATCAAATTAGTCTTATTGTACATTTAAATATCAAAATAAATGTACAATTTATATGTTGTGTAACTCTTTCCTTTTTCTTCTCTGTGAAATATCTTTTCAATTCGATATTCTCCGCTTTTCAATTCTCCATATTCTTCTTTAAAATTAGTTTTAATTTCATCTTTTCCCCTTCCAAATTCAGTCAAACACAACATAACAGCTTGAACAACAAATTCTTTTTTTGGTTTAACATTAACCCAATTATTATTTTCTTTATACTGCAAAATATCCCCCACACCATAATAATATTTAACAGGAGAGATGTTTGTTACCTTATAAATTATATTATCCTTATCTAATTTGATAAGTTTTGATATAATAGGAGTTCTTGCAATAGTGACAATATATAATGTTAATAAAAATATAGTTAAAATTAAAGAAATTAATAAAAAAATATATATCTTTTTCAATCTAATGTACCCACTTTCTTAGTTATTAAATAGTAAATATTACTATTTTCACATGAGAGATTAGTACTGTGTTTACTATTTGATGATATTATAAATTATTAAAAAGAGATGAATCAATTTCATTGCCATCATAGTCTATTAATTGAAGCCTATTCCTATTTGATAGATAATTTTTTTCAAGTCTTTCATATAACAATAATTTATCACCGAGATTATATATATGATGTACTGGATAAGTTATACTTTCTGTATAATCAGAGAAATATATTTTCTTTAATTCACTGCCATCTTTTTTCATTCTATATAGATTTAAACGATAAATTTCATTCCTTGCTTCTTTTGTATCCTCAGCTAAAAAGAAAATATAATCTTTTGTAACATTCATGTCCCAAATATTATATATTTCTTTTGATTCTAATAAAGTTTCTGAATAAGCATTATTAGATATGCCAATTTTTTCTATACTACTGCCTTTATAAGAATATATACTATCATCAGAATATCTACAGAACGATAATCCTTTATCTAATTCTTTTTTTTCTTTTGTATCATGATTATATTCTAAGAACTTATATCCAGCACCTACATAATAAATCTTACTTTTATACAACACAGGTGTGATTCCAGTTGATGTTGTTTTTTCATCCATAATACTCTCTTCTTTTGAATTAATGTCAAAAACACAAAAATTACGATATGTGTAACCCATATTTTCTTCGTACTCTTCATCCGTTTCCCTATAGTAATATAATTTATCATTTAAAAATATTGTTGAACCCACATTTTCTAAAATTAATTTATAATTGTCTCCATTCATATCAACTGAGCATAAATCAAATAAAGGAGTTATTTCATCTTTCATTGTTTTTTGAATATAATAAATTTCTTTGTCCGTAATGTTTACTATTGTAAAAAAATATTTATCAGATATCAATTTTTTATTTTTGAATTGATTATCAATCATATATAATTTATTTTCATTACTTATATCAATATAGTAAACATTTCCATTATTTATCATTAGGTTTTCTCTGTTACCTATATTCATCTCATCTATACTTGTTTGATTTGCTATCGTTTCATTATCATTTGTCAAATCTTTAATAAAGCTACATCCAGCTAGAAAATTAAATAGCATCAATATAATTAAAATTTTACAGATACTTTTTATATTCATATACAAACCTCATTTAAATTTAAATGTTTCAGATATATACGAAGTTCCTGAAACTCTTTGATTATACGTACACACTCTGCATAAGTATTGGCATTAATATTGTAAGTAAATACTAAATTTGATACTAACTGCTTGTTAGTGTTATTATATCAAAAATATTTCTTTGTGCCGAAGTATGGCGAAATTAGTATATATTTATTCGAAATTAGTTGTTTTTATATTATGAATTTATTCTATAAATCACTTTTTAAAACTAATTTTTATAGAAATATTATCTAAAATAATTATAAATTAAAGTTTTACAACTACACTATTTAAATTATTAGGTATATTTTGGATTAGTAATTTAACGTTATAGACGTACATAAAATACAATTGATTCCAAATTATTACAATTAAAAATTTCTATTTATATTTTCCACAAAATAGTGTACAATAAGAAAATAAACCGTAAAAGGAAGGTGATTATATTATGGCATTAGACGGTATCGTTTTAAATAGTATAAAAAATGAGCTTTTAAGCAAGCTCATAGGTGGTCGAATAGATAAAGTGCATCAGCCTGAAAAGGATGAAATAATTATAAATATTAGAAGCAATTCATCAAATTATAAGCTTTTGTTGACATCAAACAGCAGTAGCCCTAGAATTCATCTTACTACTTTATCACGCAAAAACCCTGAACAAGCCCCAATGTTTTGTATGCTCCTAAGAAAGCATTTATATGGCTCAAATATTGTAGATATAAAACAGTTAGAGCTTGACAGAGTTATTGAAATTGTATTTGAGTGCAAGGATGAGCTGAAAACCACAGTAAAAAAATCATTGATTATTGAAATGATGGGTAAACATAGCAACATCATATTTATAAACTATGACAGTAAAATAATTATTGATTCAATCAAGCGTGTTTCTGAAAGCATGAGCAGTGTAAGGCAGGTTTATCCAGGTATTCCTTATAATTTGCCACCATCGCAATCTAAGCTAAACCCTTTAAATACAGATAAGGATGGCTTAATAAATTCAATAAATAATACAAATAGTGGCACTTTGGTATATAACTTTTTATACAAAAACTTTATTGGCTTTAGTCCACTTCTAAGTAAGGAAATATGCTATGTTAGCAATATAAATGAAGGACTTAGCTTGGCAGAATTATCTGATAAGGCTTTAACTAGGTTATGTGATGGATTTAATGATACAGTAGCTATAATAAAAAGCAAGAAAATATTACCAGCTATATATATCAACCCAGATGAGAATATTTATGATTTTCACAGTATAAAAATTAATTATTATAATGATTGTAAAAAGCAAGATTTCTATACCATAAGTGAAATGCTTGATGTATATTATTATGAACTTGATAATAAAAACAGAATTAATCAAAAGGTTTCAAATTTACTAAAAAGCATTAATACTAAGCTTGATAGAGATAAGAAAAAATTAGAAAAGCAAAAAAATGAATTATTAAGTGCTGAGGACAGAGAAAAATATAAAATATATGGAGATTTAATCATATCCAATCTTCAAGTGCCTTATGAAAATAACAAACTTACAGTAATTAATTATTATGACCCTGAACAAAATGAAATTATAATACCTTTAGATCCAAAGCTTAATAATTTATCTTTAAATTCACAAAAATACTATAAAAGATATAACAAGCTGAAATCTGCTGAGGAAGAATTGCTAAAACTTATAGAATCAACTAGCTCAGATATTGAATATTTGGAAAATATCTTATTTAGCATTGAAGCGTGTAAAACCACTGATGATTTAGACCAAATATATGAGGAATTAGCAGAAGAAGGCTTCATAAAAAAATATAAAGCACCAAAAGGCTCTAATAAAGTTAAAAATGATATTTTGGTATATGTTTCTTCCAACGGTCATGAAATATTAGTCGGAAAAAATAATATTCAAAATGACTTGATTACATTTAAGCATGCTAAGAAGGATGATTATTGGTTTCACGCAAAAGGTATACCAGGCTCTCATGTTGTTATAAAAACTAATGGTGATGAATTACAAGATATAGAATACATAGAAGCTGCAACTCTTGCTGCTTTTTATAGCAAAGGAAAAAACAACAGCTTAGTAGAGATTGACTATACAAAAAAGCAGAACATCAGAAAACCACCAAACGCAAAGCTTGGATTTGTAATTTACGACACAAATTACTCAATGAATGTGAGTACTGATATTTCGAATATTAAAATTAAAGAATAGCAAAATATTTTTATAAGATATACAAAAATACACACCGAATATTAATTAGGATATCATTATAATATAAGTTAAAATTTAAAAGGAGGTAAGTTGATGTTTAGGATAGGAGAATTTTCAAAATTGGTACAAGTAACAATACGGATGCTCCGATACTATGACGAGGTAGGACTTTTAAAACCAGCAGAGATTGACCAGTGGACAGGTTATCGTATGTATTCTGCACATCAAATACCTATTTTAAACAAGATAATCTATCTTCGTGATAGCGGGTTTAATATTTCAGAAATTTCAGTCGCTCTTAATATAAAGGATGATAACTCTCTTATAAAACAGCTTGATACAAAATACTTAGAGGTAGAAAAAGCAATTCAAGCTGAACAGGAAAAGCTAAAAAAAATAGAGTTTGCAAAAAATGAAATTTTAAATAGAAAAAGCGAAATGCACTATAATATTTCAATACGGGCTATTCCAAGTTATCAAGTTCTGTCTCTGCGTAGAACACTATCTGATTACTACGCAGAAGGTGAGTTATGGCAAGAATTATCTAATTTCGCAGAGAAGCATCAAATAGAAATTTCAAGTAAAACTTTTGCTATCTATCATGATGTTGAATATAAAGAAACTAATGTTGATGTTGAGTTATGTGCTCCTGTAAAAAAATGTGGAAAAAGCATAGGTGACTTTATATTCCGCAACACAGATCCAGTGCCAATGATGGCATGCACAATGGTATATGGAGATTTCTCAAATATAGCAGGAGCATATTTAGCTTTTGCAGAATGGCTGCAAAAAAATAGCCAGTATAGAATGTACGGACTAAATAGACAAATTGTACATCGTGGACCATTTAACGAAAGTAACCCAGAAAAATATTTGATAGAGCTTCAAATACCAGTAGAGATTATATAAATTAAATTTATTTTTTTCCTTGACTCTAACATGATGTGATGGTTTATACTGTACTTGAAATTAAAAAAAAATGGAGGAAAAAAACATGAGTAATTTTATAGTACATCCTATTGGAAAAATTCGTAATAACGAGGAAGGAACATTTATTGAATTAGAAAAAAACTATATTTCAGCTATGCAGGCATTGGATGGATTTAGTCATATTAATGTCCTTTGGTGGTTTAGCGATTTTGATGATGAAAAATCTCGTTCAACATTGCAAACAGAGCAGCCATATAAAAACGCCCCTGAAGTAATGGGAATTTTCGCTACAAGGTCGCCTTTGCGTCCTAATCCAATTGCCTTGACCCCAGTAAATGTTGTTCATATTGATTATGAAAAAGGTATTATTCATATTGCGTTTATTGATGCTAACGATAATACACCTGTGCTAGATATTAAGCCATATACTCCGAGCTTAGATAGAGTGGAAACACCTAGCGTACCTGAATGGTGCAGCCATTGGCCAAAAAGCTCAGAAGAATCTGCTTACTTTGCATGGGAAAATGAGTTTAATTTTTAAAGTTAAAATTAACAATTATTTTAAATTAATCATAACTAAAAAAGCAACTGATTGCTAAAAATCAGTTGCTTTTTAATTACTTATTTCTTAAAAATCTTAAATGGTTTACCTATTGGTAACACTACTTTTCCAAAGTGGTTGTTCAAAACATTTGCTGCTGAACCGTAGAATGATAATAAAGCTATTATTAATTCCGATACACCAGCTAACAAATGCGTTTGATGATACATAACATTAAATGAGCTTAAAGAAAGACCTATAAATAAAAAGTCAATTAGAACAAAAATTGAAAATAATACCTTGTTTGTTTCTAAAGCTCCTATTGTCATATAAACGCTAAATATTAAGTATCCGACAAATGCCACTCCAAGCTGTTTTGTATCAGCTGATGACATTAGTGCTTCTCCAAATACTCCCTTTTGAATCATCCATGACATCGCCATAGAAAACCAGAAGAATGCGTAGCCACCAAATGCTGTAGCTCCAAATATATTATTGTGTTTTGCATCATTGATAGATGCGATTAATTGAGCTCCTGCTCCTAAAAACATAGCCCACGGAATTACCAATGATGTTGATTCAGTAAATCCAAGCTTTTGTGATGATGCAACAAGTGTAACCATAGCTAGTCCAAAAAGTCCTAAAGCAGTTGGATCACTTGTCACCATTTTTACTTGATTAGTTTGATTTTGCATGATGTTTTTTTACCTCCAAAATTTTCGCACACAAACATAAATAATATCATATTTTGTAAAAATTTCAACCTTTATTTTTGATATTACGAAAATTTTTATAGGTAATTTATTTTTTAGATATATTTCTATTTATCTGTATTTTTATATTCTTCGAATATCTCTGATATACGCTTGTAATTTACACTCTTGTTCGTAATCTTGTATATATTTTTATTGTCTCGATATAGATACAACACACCATTTTTATCAACAGAAAAAACTGATATTTCTTTTTTATCCTTGTAGTAAACCACGTTAATAAGTGATGATTCGTCTATACTCTTATTTACTTTTTCCATTCTTAAAGTATTGTACATTGCATTAAGCTCTTTAACTATTTTTTCTTCTTCAATAGCAGCAAGCTTATCTGAAGAAATAGCATCAATTACAACAGCATTTGCACTTATGCTAGTAGGTGATACATTGTTATTTACGCATCCTGACAATGCAAATAATAAAATTAAAACTAATAAGATACTTATTTTTTTCATACTGTTCTCCTCCCAAAAGTTTTACTTGAGATTATTATATCAAAGTAATAAGCTTCTAACAACTATTTTTTACTAAAAAATTAAATATTTACAAAAAAGAAGATAAACTAAATTATCTTCTATACTTGTACTATTTTTCTAAAACTGAAGTACAGTGCATACAACGTGTCGCTTTAATTGGAATTTCACTTAAGCAATATGGACATGTCTTTGTAACTACCTCAGCTTCTACAGATACTTCTTTCTTTCCATAACCCTTAATCTTGCTAAGAAACTTAATAATAATAAATATAACAAAAGCCATCAATGCAAAATTAATAATTGAAGTTATAAATGAACCGTATTTGATTGCTACATCTCCAATCATAAATACCTTATCACTTAAATCTTGATTAGCAAATAATCCTATAAATGGTGTAATTATATCTTTTACCAAAGAGTCGACTATTGCTTTAAAAGCACCACCTATGACAACACCGACTGCCATATCAATTACATTGCCACGAATAGCAAATTCTTTAAATTCCGAAAAAAATTTTTTCATTTTTATACCCATGCACCTATTACACAACAACTCCGTCATCTCTTTTCAAGAGAAACAAAATATTTGCGAATGGGCTCGGTGCTTTTCCTTTCATTATTTTCATTTTTTAAAATTTAATATATATATATTCTCTAATGATATGCTTTTAAACTATAGAATAATATAAATCAAATTCTTACTTTAAAATGCTATGTATTATCTTGTATATAAGAATTGATGCCTAAATATAATATCCGTAGTTCAAGCAAACTTAGAACTACGGATATTATATCATATTATGAAGAAAATTGTAATATCTTTTTTATTTTGCTAATCCTAAAAAATTTTCATGAATTTTCTCACTAATATTATTGTCAATTATTAATATTATTGTATTTCCAATATTATCAACTATTAACTTTTCTCTCTCAACTCCAACGCATATCCATTTTCTTGGATCTACTTTTTCTTTAATTTCAGTCTTAATAGCCTCTATATTTGTTCCCTCTTTAACTCTTAAAAGCACTACTGAATGCGCTGCTACATTTATCATCATTTCTGAAGCTAAGCCTTCTGCTCCGTTTAATTTTTCAAGACCTGAAAAGTATAAAGAGTTTTCATCTGTCAGAACTGTGTTTTGCAACATTTCTGCATTTACTTCAGTATCTTTGTACAAGGATTTCATTATATCCTCAAGACTACCTGTCAGTTCCTTTTTTCCTTGTTCTTGTCCTTTATTAGGTACATCCTTGCCATCATCTTTCTTGCATGCTACAGCTCCAAATACTAAAGCTATTACAAGCACGCTTACAATTAGTTTTTTTAATTTCATTTCATTACTCTCCTAGTGAATTATATTTTATGTCATTTTCATAACAGTTATTTAGACGAATAAATAATAGTAAAGTTCCAAAATCCATAAAAAACTGGTATTGTATTTATAGCTATGAGCATAGTCAATACCTTTAACCACTCAAAATCACCACAATTACATATACCAGTCTTTAAATTAATTAACTTTATTACATTTTGGGCATATGCCCTTGAATGCAATATCATGACTTAGTATTTTGTACTTAGTCAAGTCTGATACCTTGTCATCCAATTCCTGCATATAATCTAAATTCAAATCCATAAACTCTTTGCATTTCATACATTTAATATGATAATGCTTTTCTAATGTATGGTCAAATCTGTCAGCTGCATCTGGAACTGAAATTTTTATCAACATTCCATCTTCAACTAAAGAGTTTAGGTTTCTATATACCGTAGCCTTGCTTATATTTGGATATAATTTTTCAACATGATTATATACATCATCTGCTGTTGGATGATTACTAAGTTGTCTAACAGCGTTTAATACAAGCTGTCCCTGTATTGTATTTCTTTTTTTCATACTCGGTGCTTATCCTTTCATCATCTTTTATTTAACCAATATATATGACCATTTTTATAGATTTAAATATTCATTATCATGTTATATATTAATTTTTATGAAAAATATCTTTTCAATAAACCTTCAAAAGCCTTACCGTGTCTTGCTTCATCTTTTGCCATTTCATGAACTGTGTCGTGAATTGCATCAAGGTTTAATTTTTTAGCAAGTGTTGCTAATTCTTTCTTGCCAGCTGTTGCTCCATTCTCTGCTGCTACTCTCATTTCAAGGTTTTTCTTAGTAGAATCAGTTAAAACTTCTCCTAACAATTCAGCAAATTTAGCTGCGTGTTCTGCCTCTTCAAAAGCAGCTTTTTCCCAGTATAAGCCTATCTCAGGATATCCCTCTCTATGAGCTACTCTTGCCATCGCTAAATACATACCAACTTCTTTACATTCACCTTCAAAGTTAGCTCTTAAGCCCTTGATAACTTCTTCGTCTACACCTTGTGCTACTCCTACTACATGCTCATCAGCCCAAACTAAGCCAGTACTTGCTTGCATAGTAAATTTGTCTGAGCTAGCATGACATATTGGACATTCGTCTGGTGCAGAGTCTCCTTCGTGCATGTATCCACAGATTTTACAAATAAATTTTTCCATTTTAAGCCTCCAAATAATTTAAGTTTTATTTTCAAAGCAAAAATTTTAGCTTTGAATATTTATTTTTGTTTCTTAATGATAATATATACTATTAAGGAACAATTGTCAATAGTTATTTTTAATTTTTTTGTAATTATTTTTCTAGATGTATCCAAAAAAGGCTATGTAGCAATAAATTTTAAGATAAGAATGAACTGGTTTAACTCTATGGAAGAATCGTTCTGATTTTTCATTTATTATTTAAAAATAAATTTGCAAGTAAAACACAAATTATTTTCAACTTTGCCAACCATGTAATAAGTATTATTTTCTTCATATCCAAAAAGCTTTATTGTTTCGCCTAGTCTAGCTTCTTTGTTATAATTTATGTAAAAGTCAGGAAATTCTTTATCCCTTAAATTGCATGGCAAAAAATCAATTGCAATGCTTCCATAATTTGCATTATTCAGATGTCCGTTAGCGTCTATATCCGTATAAAACAATACTCTTTCACCTAATGAGTTAAATTTTTCTTCATCAAAATTTATTTTACCACAAGGCTCACAATCCAAGACCTTTTCACTTGATTGTATTTCTCTTAATGTGAAATTCCTTGGCCTAACAATTTTTCGCGTCTCAGGATTTATTACAACCCAAGTGCTTGATATAAGGATACATACCTCATTATTTGAATCTACAAGCTCATAGTCACGCAAAACATATCCGCTCTCTACACCTTTTTCCCATGTTCTATAAGTTATTATCTCTCCAACACTTGGCACTCTATAAAAGCGGTAGTGATATCTAGCAAGTAAAAACACCTGATTAGCATCCATCATTTTATAATGTGTTATTCCTCTATCAGCATAATCATCACCTGCAATATCAGAAGCATAGCCCATTATAGCAGGAAGCTTAATCTTCCTGTTAGTGTCGCAATCCCTAAAAAAAACCTCTATTTCTTTATTATACACTTCTTTATCAAACCATGTTCTAAGTACATTCATTACAGTTCTCCATCTATTGTTAAAATTTTGTAAAGACACATAACTCCAATTAATTATAAAAACATATTAATATCTTAACTAGGTTATTTTATTTTAGAAGATAAATATCCACTATTTTACTTTTATTATTATCTATTTTAACTGTTGTTACCAAATCACCAATTCTTTGCGCATGAACAGGTGCCCAAATGCGTTGATAAATTTTAATTAGGTATTTTCCTTCTGAAATCTTTTGAGTTTCAATTATTGATGCACAATCAATGCCTTTTGATATATCGTTGTTAAGTTCACCATTCGTATATAAAAGCTCTTTTAAGCTTTCATCTAACTTTAATTTAAGAGTTTTAGAATAATCAACAAGTTCTACAACGAGTTCATAATTATTTGTAAAGCTTAAGTCTGCCCTAAGCCCGATTAAATCATCATACATAGGCAATGGAATTTCAAATATATTGTTATCCTTAATTTTAAGTATAATTACCCCTTTACAATTACCACTTCCAGATGATCCGAAATATATGAGAACTTCTTGTATATTATCATTATCTAAATCCTGAGCTACAATTTTTTCATAAAGAAAACCAGTAAATTTAGCAGGAAGCTTAATAGATAACTCATCTACTTTTATTTCTCTTTCATAAGACTCATATTCGAGTATTGATACATTCACCTGTTTTCCATTGAAATTTATTTGTTCGTCTATACGATTCATAAGATTATTATTTTTTATTTCATACTTTTCATTTGAAATAGGAATTTCAATATCAATTTTTTTATCACATCCACAAAGCAAAACGAAAAAAATTAAAAACAAATTCAATAAAACAAGTTTTAAAATTCTCATAATATTAATCTCCTAAATATTTAAAGTTTTTTCTAATAAATAATAATATTTACATATCTCGTGAATATGACAAATCTAAATAAAGATTTGCGGAAGATAATTTTATCAAATAAAAAATTTTGTTTAATTATTAACAGTATGCTTTTTAATTATAGCATAGATACAATGTTAGTTCAACAAGCTATTTGAATGTTAAAATAGCACCTATCAAATTTATTTAGTTTTTTTACAAAATCACAAAAAATGATGGCCTATTATACCATCATCTCTTACTATTCATCACTTATTTATACCTTGTTTAATCAATCCATGCTTACTACAGTAAAAATATAGTTCACCTCTTCGCATTATTGGAATTCTTAACTCTGCGTTTTGTTCAGGGTATAGCTTAACCAAATGAACTCTGTCAAACATCACATATGCTACAAAGGATATAAAATGCTCCTTTGTCATTTCATGCTCAAATGTTATATAATAATCATTTTCAATCTGTTCTATTTGCAATGAATGTTCACTATCAATATCATAAGCTTGTAATGGCTCTAATTTCCTACCACAGCACGAAATTTCGCTAAGCCCTGTAGAGGTAATTATATTTCCACAGGCAGGACAAACATAAAATTTAATTCTTTTCATATTTCCTCCATCAGTATCATTTATAGATAAATCACCTTGTAAAATTTTTTCAATATTTATACCAAATATATTAGAAAGCTCCGAAAGCAGAGAAACATCCGGACAACCTAGGCCTCTTTCCCATTTTGAAACAGTTTTATCACTTATATTCATTTTATCTGCAACTTCTTTTTGTGTCATACATTTTTCTTTGCGCAAATCATATAGAAGCTTGCCAACCTTAGTACAGTCCATATCACTACTCACCTCTTTCAACATTATACATTATATAAATTAATTTTTCTATAAACGCTCCGTAGAGTTCATTAAATTTTTTAATTTTATTTAAAGTTTTCGAGATAAATCTCTTACTTTAAGTCCGTTTTTCTTAATTGTTTGCCTCCACCCAAATTCAGCTATAAGCTTATACATAAATCTTGGGAAATTTAACGAGAAAAAAGCATCAGATGCTTGTGATTTAGTATGAATATTATCAGCCAAAGACTTAAATGTTATTCCCATACTGCTTTTGGGTCCTTTTCCAAGAGGTATACTAGACATTGAAGCAAGAGCTCCTCCACAGCCAATACCAATACCTTGACCCCATTTAAATCCTGCTTTAACACACCAATTTTTCATAATATTTATTGCCCATTTATTTTGATGCCCTTCATAAAAACCACAATTAACCAAAGTATATACAGTAATTGACTTATCTTTAATATTTTTTGATGCTTCTTCAATCTGGCATAAACAATTTAAAAGATGAGACGGAACTCCGTCAACATAAAGAGGAAAAGCAAATACAAGTACATCAAAATTAAACAAAACTTCTATTTCCTCTTTAGCTAAAAATGATTTTCTAAAACTATAATTAACAGTCTCAATATCTTTAGAGAGACAGGTCTGCAAATCCTTTAAAATAGCTTCTGATGAGCTTTGCTTACTTTTTGGACTTCCATTTATAAGTGCAACTTTCATATTAATCTCCATTCCTTTCTTAAATCCTTAAATTCAGACTACGGATACAAACTTTCTATGTGAAAAATCTAGTTTTTTACACTATTTTCCCTTCCAATTCAGCTATACTATTTACAAAGGTAACTTGTTCAACAAATCCATCGTAATTTACAGCATTTGCTTTTAACAAATTATTTGCAGTTTCTTTTTCTTCTGATGTTACATCTTCACCATAAAACCATGCTGTTAACTTAATTACATTATCATATCTTCTTTTATGGTGCATTTCATTATTACGTATTTTAAAATAAGGGTGTATGTAAGAAATAGCTCTGTCCAAAACATTTTTAACAAATGGACTAAACCCTCCATATACGCACTTGCTGATGATAATTATTTCATCTGATTTTGAAAAATGCTCTCCAATGTTTTTATATGAATCGTTTATTACGCATTCAGCAGGTGTTTTCACCCAGCATCCAAAACAGCCTATACAGTTTTTTATTTCACCATTTTTATCAATTATTTTAATGTCATCTGATAAATTTTTAAATTCATAATTATCCAAATCATGTATTAATAATCTCATTTACTATCCTCCTCTAATTTTTATCAATTTCTTTATATATGCTTAATCTTTTCTCTAATGTTTCAGTGTGAAGTTCAAACAAATTATTATCATAGTCATAAAAATATATAGAGTAGCCCTCTCCGGATATTCTTTCTCTAGGAGGCTTAAGCTCTAATTTGAGTTCTTTAATAATACCCAAATAAAAATCTACATCAGAATCTGAAATTTTAAATGCTAAGTGATGATACGTTCTATTAACTATATTTTCATCCTCCATCACAGCTATCCATTGATTGCCAATGACAAAAAATCGTTCTCTGAATAATGAATGTCTTTTATCCCCGCTATAATATACTTCCTTTGCATTAAAAATCTTTTCAAACAATTCAGTAGTTTTATCTAAATTTTTAACAACAAAAGTGACATGACTTATACCCTCGATCATTCTAATTTTTACCCTTCTTATCTTGCTATAATTAACTAAAATAGTTTATCATTTAATCCATATTACATCAATAATTTATTTATCACTGGTATTTTTTTAACTACTGTCATAACGCTAACTGAAATAATCAAAGTTATTGTAAATTTCAGTATAATAATTGAAGTCGGAGATAGTGTATTTGGAAAAAATTTTTGAGTTATTATCAATATTGCAACGTGAATCCAATAAACTCCAAAAGAAATAGTCGAAATGTGTGTTATTATTTTCTTAAATACTGTTTGTCCAACATTATTCATATGATATTTACAAAAAACAAACAAAGCACCTGCTATAAGATAGGTTGGAAGTGCATACCCATAATTGAAAACAAGATTAATTTTGCTATAAGATGAAAACATAATATTGCCTGTTAAGTTTATTATATAGCCAATTATCCCAGCAAGATATATCAAATATTCACACTTCTTCGAAATAGTGCATTTTCCCAAAATAAAGCCTAAAACATAAAAACCAATATATCCGTTTACAATCGGATCGAATAAATAAATATATAACGGAGAGACAATGTTTATAAATGGAATAATCGTTGACGAAATTATTGCTACTAAGAAAAATATTATCAATTCATTAGTCTTTAATCTCACAACTAACATTCTTAGAAATGGGCTTATTAAATAAATTCCAAGCAATGTATAAACATACCACATATGATACGCATTTCCATTATTTATCAAACGCCCAAAAAAGGTTTGGAAGCTAAAACTTTCATTCTTGTAAATAGTAATGAAAAGGTAATAAATTATGTTCCATATTATCAAAGATGGAATAATTCGAGAAAATCTTTTTTTATAATAACTTGTAATATCTTCAGTATGTTTATTATCTAATGACAAGTATCCGCTTATCATTAAGAAAAGTGGCACTCCTGCTCGGCATAAGCCATTTATTGCTATGCTTGCAAACCATGAATTTTTACCATAGAATCTAAGTCCAGTGCAAATATCAGAAACGCAATGAAGTGCAATCACCAAAATAATTGCCAATACTCTTATTACATCTAAATAGTATGTCCTGTCTGTCAAATCTCTACTGTTCAACATAAAATCTACCTCGCTTTTTAGAAGAATAAATGATTTGATTTAATAGAAAAATTTTTATTGCTAATGTTTTATTTTAAAAAAATTATAGCATAAATAAAGTGGTAGTTCAACAAGTTATTTTGAATTTATTTCCATTCCATTTACTGTAATTTTCATCATATACAAACAGGTGCAGCATCATTTCTTGCCATATGATGCTGCACCTGTAAAATATTTAATTATTTATGCGAAGCATCCTGTACCCAACACCTATATGAGTCTGAATATATAATGACTCTGATGTGTTCGGCTCTATCTTTTTTCTTAATGTTGCCATAAAAACTCTCAAAGATGGTATATCACTGTTTATCTCATTTCCCCATACCACTTTTATTATATATTTGTGTGTTAAAACTTTTCCAACATTTTTAGATAAAAGACATAACAGCTTATATTCAATAGGTGTTAGATGAAGCTCTTCATCCTTTATATATGCGCATCCTGAAGCATAATCTATTTTTAAATCACCATTCACAAATATATTGCTATTTTGACTTAAATCATTACTGTAATTTACACGTCTTAATGCAACACGTACTCTTGCTAAAAGCTCATCTACACTAAATGGCTTAGTTAGATAATCGTCTGCACCTGCATCTAAGGCTTCTATCTTATCTTCATCCTCGCTTCTTGCACTTATAACTATAATTGGAACATTTGACCATGAACGAATTTTTTTTATTATACTGACTCCATCCATATCCGGCAGTCCCAAGTCAAGTAAAATAACATCATGGCTTTGCGATATCGCTTCAGCAATAGCTTGAGCGCCTGTAGCAGCAGTATTAAATTTATAGTTTTGTGTTTCAAGAGTTGTTGAAATTAAATTTTTAATTGCATTATCATCTTCAACAACTAAAATTGTAGCTTTATTCATTTAAAATTACCTCCTCTGCTTGCAATGTAAAGCTAAATATACAACCATGAGGCTCGTTGTCTCTAACAGAAATTCTGCCGCCATGTACACTTATGATAGATTTACAAAGAGATAAGCCAAGACCAAGACCTCGTCTGCTGTCTGCCGATGTGTTTTTTTCAGTATAGAACATTTCAAAAATATTAGACTTTCCAATATCTGAAATTCCATTTCCATTATCCTTTATATCTACAATTACAAAGTCTTCATTTTTTCTTGCAGATATTTCTATTGTAGAACCTAATGGAGTGTATTTTATGGCATTATCTACAATATTAATAATCACTTGGATAATTAATCGTGAATCCATTTTTGCCATAATCAGCTCATCACTTATATTAACTTTTATATTATGTTCAACACTTTTTCTATTTATATGTTTAAGTGCTTCGTTAATAACTTCTTCTAAAAGCTCGCCCTCCATGCGTATATTAATAGTTCCGTCCTCTATTCTTGTAACAGATAAAAGATTTTCAACTAAATTAATAAGCCACATCGAGTCGTCATATATGTCCTCATAAAGATTATTGATTTTTTCCTTACTTAAACTTTCTGAGCTGTTCATAAGTACTGAAGCATTCCCAGATATAGATGTAAGCGGAGTTCTAAGATCGTGGGATATAGCTCTTAAAAGATTAGCTCTTAACTGTTCACGCTGAGCTTTAATTTCAGCTTGTTTTTTTATCTCGCTTAATAATTCTTTCTCTAAAACCATAGCACATTCGCCTAAAATAGAAATTATCATACTGTTTTCAAATGAATCTATTATATCATCATCTAAAGCAATTCCAGCCACTGCATAAACACCTTCATTACCACGAACAGCTAAATATAAACATCTAGCACCAGGTAATGTGTTAGTGCTTGCACCAGCATGCTTATTGTTTTTAAATACCCATTCAGCAACCGCCTTTTCTGCCTGTGTCATATATACTGATGAATCTTGATTAAATGTATTATCGCAAAAAAACATAGGCTTACTTAAACTATTATTCTCCACTTGATAAAAAATAATTGGTTTATTTAATAGTTTTATAAGTTGATTAGCAGTTCCATTTATTATACTATTTACATCCGAAGCATTTTGAAGTATTTGATTAGTTTCTAACAAAAGCTTTGTTCTGAACGCTGTTTGAGCTGCTTGTTTAGCATACTCTTTTATGCGAATAGTTAAGGAACTGGTGATAAAAGCTGACAAAAACATTACTATAAACGTAACTATATGCCTAGGATCATATGCCTGCAACGTATACTTGGGGTCAGTAAAGAAATAGTTAAAAACAAGCACACTTAATATTGAAGAACTAATACTGTATATTTTATTTGAAGCTACTAACGAGGTTAATAAAACTCCTAGAATATATATTGTTATAATATTGGCTTCACTAAATCCTAAATATTGAAATAAAAGCCCTATAATTGTTGATAATGCTATAATACCTATAGTTTTTAATGTTCCAGACAAAGAAAAAGATTTTTTTCTACTCTGATTTATTGAAAATTCTCTATATGAGGCAGATTTTTTGTCAGGAATAATATATATATCTAAATTAGGAGCTAATGAAGTTAAAGTATCAACAAAAGTAGGTTTTGAGAGTATTAATCTTTTTCTAGTATTAGATCGCCCTAACACTACCTTTGAAATTCCGGCCAATCTTGCAAATTCAGCAATCTGAAATGCAACATTATCATCATAGGCTACGACTACTTTAGCACCTAGCTGCTCTGCCAGCTTAAAATTGTCACGCAGTTTAGCCTTGCTTTCACTTGGCATATATTCATAATTGCTGGTTTCAACATATAAGGCTGTAAATGCTCCCTTAAAGGCATTGGCCATCCTTGCTGCTGTTCTGATTGCCTTTGGATTTGAAGGTGAAGGAGATAAACATACCAAAATATGCTCACTAGTGAAATAATCTAGCTTGGCGGACAAATGCTTTGCTTTTTCTGATATGATATTTACCCTATCAGCAGTACGTCTTAGTGCTATTTCTCTTAAAGCTATGAGATTATCCATATTAAAGAAATTATTTAGCGCTCTTTTAGCTTGATTTTCCTTATAAACTTTACCACGCTTTAATCTGTTAATTAAATCCTCTGGCTCTATATCTATTAACTCAACTTGATGAGCATTGTCAAATACATGGTCTGGAATTCTTTCACGCACAGTTATACCAGTAATTGAAGCAACAATATCATTTAAGCTTTCTATATGCTGTACATTAACAGTGGTATATACATCTATACCAGCCTTTAACAATTCCTGTATATCTTGATACCTTTTTATATGCCTACAAGTCTTTGCATTAGTATGAGCTAGTTCATCAACTAAAATCAAATCTGGCTTACGTTTGATTGCTGCATCTAAGTCAAACTCATTTAGTGTTATTCCTTTATATTGAACTTTTAAAGGTGCAATAAGCTCTAGGTCTTCTAACAAAGCCATAGTCTCAGGTCTTGTATGAGGCTCTATATATCCCACTACAACATCAATACCATTACTTTTAGCAGTATGGGCAGTATCCAGCATAGCATATGTTTTACCGACACCTGCAGCATATCCAAAAAATATTTTCAATTTACCATATTGAGAATTTTTTTCTTCTTGTTGGACTATTTCCAATAGCTCATCTGAACTAGGTCTATTATCTAGCAAGGCACACCTCCAAGTTAAACTTTTGATTTATTATATAACTACTCAATATAATTGTCTACAATTATATCATTGAAAGAGGGTGCTATGTATAGCATCCTCTTGTAAAAATTCTTTAATCAATAGTATTTATCAATCTTGCAATATCTAAATTAGCTTTCAACACATTCACTACTTCTTCTCCAAATACTCCAAACACTTTACGCTCTGTATTGCTTTCTACAATTTTTTCTAATTGAGACTCTGACAATCCAGTGGCCTTCGATATAGCTGGTATCTGAATAATAGCTGAGTTAGGACTTATATGAGGATCAAGCCCAGAACCTGATGCTGTTAATAAATCTGCTGGGATATCTTCCTTTTTAACATCAGGATTAGCTTTTAAAAACTCATCTATGTCATTTTTCACTCTAAGCTGTAATTTTATATTTGTAGCACCATAGTTGAATGAGCCTGATGCTACACCACTATATAAACCATTTTTTAAATCCTCAGCTGTATAGGTATTATAGTTTACAGATGATACTCTTCCTTTGAAATATCTATTATCTGTAAAATCTTGACCTATTAGCTCTGAACCTACTATTTTGCCGTTAATTTCAATAAGACTTCCATTTGCCTTGTGATTAAAGGCTAGTTGACTTACTCCTGTTAAAGCTAATGGATATATAATTGAGCACAAAACTAATAAAACAATTGTTAAAACAAAACTATTTTTTAATGTTTTTAAAAATGAATTCATTTTAGACCTCCTAAAATTTTAAAACCCTAACAATAATAGTAATGGATCAATAATCATATCTATTATTTTAATTCCTATAAACGGAATTATAACCCCACCAAGACCATAAATTCCTATATTTTTAAGAAGAATTCTTTCGGACTTCATTGGTTTATATTTAACGCCTTTCATTGCAATTGGTATCAGGCAAGGTATTATGATTGCGTTGAATATTAATGCTGATAATATAGCACTAAATGGTGTTTGCAGCTTCATAATATTTAGAATTTGCATTTGTGGTATAGCTAGAATAAATATAGCCGGTATAATGGCAAAGTATTTTGCTATATCATTTGCTATACTAAATGTTGTTAAAGAGCCTCTTGTAATTAAGAGCTGTTTGCCTATTTCAACAATTTCAAGTACCTTAGTTGGATCCGAATCCAAATCAACCATATTAGCCGCTTCCTTTGCGGCTACTGTACCGCTATTCATTGCTAAACCTACATCTGCTTGAGCAAGTGCTGGTGCATCATTAGTTCCGTCACCAGTCATTGCTACTATTTTTCCTTCTGCCTGCTGTCTTTTTATTTCAGCAATTTTATCCTCAGGCTTACACTCAGCTATAAAGCTGTCTACACCTGCTTCTTTGGCGATAGTTGCGGCAGTTAGTGGATTGTCACCAGTACACATAATTGTTTTAATTCCAATTTCTCTTAGTCTGGCAAACCTCTTTTCAAGTCCCGGCTTAACAGTATCTTTTAGATATATAACCCCTAGTATTTTATTGTCTCTGCAAACAACCAGAGGAGTACCTCCTAAATTTGATATTTCCTTTACTTTGCTATCTAAATCCTTTGGTATCTTACCGTTTTTTTCTTGTACATATTTGATAATGGAATCTGCTGCACCTTTACGAATTTTAGTACCGTTATTTAAATTAACCCCACTCATTCTTGTCTGAGCAGTAAACTCGACAAATTCCATGTTATTTACCGTATATTCATCTGCACTTTGACCTAAGCTCTTTCCTAAGCTAACTATTGATTTACCCTCTGGGGTATTGTCACTTAATGAAGCCATTACACTGTTTTTGATTAATTCTTCTTTTGAAACATCATCAGCATTTATAAAGTCAGTAGCGAGTCTGTTACCATAAGTTATTGTACCAGTTTTATCTAAAATCATAGTATCTACATCTCCGCATGCCTCAACAGCTTTACCGGACATGGCTATAACATTAAATTTAGTGACACGGTCCATACCGGCAATACCAATAGCCGACAAAAGCCCTCCTATAGTAGTTGGTATTAAACAAACTGTCAATGCAATCAATGTAGAGACAGGAATACTTACATCTGAATACTGTGCGAAATAATATAAAGTCACAATAACAATTAAAAATATTATTGTTAAACTAACTAGCAGAGTATTTAATGCAATCTCATTTGGTGTTTTCTGCCTTGATGCTCCTTCAACAAGTGCTATCATTTTATCAAGAAATGATTCACCTGGAGATGATGTAATTTTTATTTTTAACCAATCACTAATAACTGTTGTTCCGCCTGTTACTGATGAAAAATCACCGCCGGACTCCTTTGTTATAGGTGCAGATTCACCAGTTATAGCAGATTCATCAACTGAAGCTATACCTTCTATTATCTCTCCGTCATTAGGAATTATTTCTCCTGCCTTCACCAATACAATATCGCCTTTTACAAGTTCAGAAGCATTAATAATCTCTTCGGAATCATCAGCACAAATAATTCGTGCCTTTGTATCTTGCTTTGTCTTTTTTAAACTCTCGGCTTGAGCTTTGCCACGACCTTCTGCTACAGACTCTGCAAAGTTAGCGAACAATACAGTAACAAATAATATTAAAGACACTATGCCATTATATATTCTTAATTCCGCACCATCACCAAATATTGTAGGAAATATAGTTGTTATAAATGTTATAACAAAACCTATTTCTACAACAAACATAACTGGATTTTTAGCCATGTATTTTGGATTAAACTTTTTAAAAGCACCTATAATTGAACTTTTTAATATATCTTTAGTTATAAATTTAGATTTATTTTTATCTGACATATATACTCACGACTCCTTTTACATAAAATCCACGAATAATTAAGCATGGACTCGGTATATTTTTTATTTTTATAATTTTTTTCAACCTCATCACCCACCTAATTAAAACCATAAAGCCAAATGCTCTGCTATAGGTCCAAGTGATAATGCCGGGAAAAATGTTAATGCTGCAAATATATATACAACAAACACTAATACGATTGTAAATGTTGCATTATCAGTTCGTAAAGAACCTATAGTTTGATTTACTGCCGTTTTACTCATTAATGAGCCTGCAATAGCTAGCTGTGCAATAATCGCCAGATATCTGCCAAAAAACATTGCAAGTCCCGTTGTTATATTCCAAAACACAGTATTGTCTGCAAGACCTTCAAATCCAGAGCCATTATTAGCGGCTGATGAGGAAAACTCATAAAGAACTTGACTTAAACCATGAAATCCCGGATTTGTAATCCCCTCTAAACCAGAAGGGGCAGATACAGCAAGCGCTGAAAATCCAAGTATTAACAAAGGGTGGATGATAAGCACTAAAACAGCCAGCTTCATTTCCTTAGCTTCAATTTTTTTGCCAAGATATTCAGGAGTACGGCCTATCATAAGTCCACATAAGAATACTGATAAAATAACGTACATAATCATATTCATAAATCCTACACCTTTACCGCCAAATACGCTGTTTATCATCATGTGCAAAAGTGGAATCATACCTCCTAATGGAGTTAATGAATCGTGAGCGTTATTAACAGCACCTGTTGTAAACGAAGTGGTTACTGTTGTAAACAATGCAGATTGAGCAATTCCAAACCTTGCTTCCTTTCCCTCCATATTACCCAAACTCTGATTTAGTCCAATTTTTGCAAGTATTGGATTACCAGTCTTTTCAGCATAAAAGCATACAAGTAAACCTATTATAAAAATAATAGACATAGCTATAAATATCACTCCACCTTGTTTTCCAAAGATAGTTTTCTCTTTATTTTTAGCTTTTTTATCTGCTATCATTTTGCCAAACGTTATAACACATGCACCTGGCATAAGCATCATAGCTATAATTTCTATTATGTTTGATATAACTGTTGGATTTTCAAATGGTGCTGCTGAATTTGCACCAAAGAATCCTCCACCATTAGTACCTAATTGTTTTATAGACTCTAATGCTGCTACTGGACCTAGTGCAATATCTTGCAGCTTTCCTTCAATCGTAGTAACTGTAGTATTTGCATCCAGCGTTTGAGGCACACCTTGGCTAACAAGCAGTATTGCAACTATAAAAGCTATTGGTATTAAAATTCTTGTAGTAACTCTTATCATATCTTCATAGAAGTTGCCTAGATTATTCCCTCTGCCTGAAATACCTCTGCTAAACGCCATGAATACAGAAAATCCCGATGCAGCTGATGTAAACATCAAAAATATTATGACCATAATCTGACTTAAATAAGATAGTCCCGATTCACCTGAATAGTGCTGTAAGTTTGTATTTGTCATAAAACTTATGATAGTATTAAAGGATAAAGTTGACTCCATTCCTCCAATATTATTTGGATTTAACATTAAAGAGCCTTGAAATCTTAATATAAGATATCCTATTAAAATCATCACTGCATTAGTAGTTATAAAGCTAAATGTATACTTTTTCCAATTCATTCCGGCTCTATCTATTTTGCATATTGAATATATAAAATTATCCACTTTATTAAATATAGGATCTGCAAAAGTTCTTTGGTTTGTGGTTACATGATACATATAAATTCCAACTGGAATAACCAAGACAATATATATCGCTAAAGTTAAAAATATTTGTAACATTCTATTTTTGCCTCCCTCTTTCTATAATCTCTCAGGATAAACAAGAGCATATAATAAATAAACGAACAATGCTAAAATTACAATCCCTAAAAATATCATTTATAAAACCCCCATCCTGTCATTTCCTTTTTTAACTTTAATCTGTAAATCGCACCAATGTGCAAATAAGCAAATAACGCCAAAAGAAATAGCCAGTATCCCAATCATTAAAACATCCATCATAATTACCTCCATGTTTTTATATTTGAAGTTTATCATAATGGATATTAAATCGGTGTTAATATATAAAGGATAGCATTAAGATTTCATTAAGATGAAAATAAAAAGCTGTTATATTGCGATTTTTAACCGCTAATATAACAGCCTCTTGAAAGTTTTAACTGGAAGCTTCTTAACTTTTATATAGTTTATCTAAAACTGCTAATTATTCCATTTACAAATATATCCTGAAATTAAATCTACAAGAGCAAATAATAAAAAACCTATTACTGATATAACTATTATCCCACCGTACATGTCTATATAATTAATTCTTGACCACGCATTAACTATATAATATCCCATTCCATACTTTGTCCCATATCCCTCTACAAAAAACAGTACTGAAACCGCAGTTCCCAAAGATATTCTTATGCTTGTAAACAAATCCGGAAGCATCGCTGGTATGATTACATGATTTAATATTTGCAGTTTATTTGCACCTGAACAAATTAATACTTGATACATTGTATCATCGATTTTTAAAACTGCATCCCTTACAGCAACTATAATTTGAAATACCATAATTAAAAACATTATTAATACTTTTGAGCCATCTCTCATACCTAATAAAATCATAGCTATTGGCAAAAGTGCTGTTTTTGGTATAGGATAGCTAAAATACACAATCGGATTTAATATTTTATTCCATCTGTCAGATACCGCCATTAAAATTCCCACAAATAGCCCTACAGCAGTAGAAAATAATAGTCCTAGCCCTACCCTTTTTAAGCTATAAAAAACATGGAATAAAACTCCATTATTTATAATATTATTAAAATTTTTATAAACAAGCAATGGATTTGGTATTACATTTGTATTCATTATCAAGGAAGCAGCAAGCCAGAGTAAATTTACCAATAAGAAACCTTGTAAAAAAACATAGGTTTTTTTCAACATTTTCATTAATTTTGCACCTCGCTGTCATTTCTCAACTGATTATGAAGCTTATTTTTTAAGCTTAAATAATTAATATCCTCTGGATTTAGCTTGGCAAAAAATGGATTGTCACCCTCATATTTAATTTCTCCCATGTGCGTACCCATAACAATTATTCTAGTTCCGAGATATAGAGCTTCTTCTATGCTATGAGTAACTAATATAGTTATAGGCTTACTTTTTTTCCATATTTGTAGAAATAACTCCCAAGCTTCTTCTCTATTTATAGCGTCAAGTGCCGAGAAAGGTTCATCCATTAATAATAAATCAGGTTCTTGTATAAAAGTTTGTGCTATGGATACACGCTTTGCTTGTCCTCCACTTATTTGTGTGGGATACTTTTTTAATATATCTTTAATTCCTAGTGCTTCATATATGGTATCAAATTTAATTTTATCTTCACGCGATATCTTTTCTTTTCTAATATTAATAGGTAAAATTGTATTTGCCTCTACTGTTTTCCACGGCAGCAAAGCACATTTTTGTGGTATAATTCCTATTCGGTGTTTTTTACAATTTAGACTATCTTCTATGTCAGCGTTTGTAAAGTTTACACTTCCGCTATGGATATCCATCATGCCAGAAAGAGTGTTAATTAATGTTGATTTACCACATCCTGATTGACCTAATATAGCCAAAGTTTCACCTTTATTTATTTTTAGTGATAAATTGCAAATAACAGGGAAACTATTCTTTTTTGTTTTATATTCTACACATAAATTATTAAGAATAATACCATCAGACATAATTAAACTCCTTAAAAAATTAATTTATTATTGTGTTTGCGAGTTATTATTTACTAACATCAAAAACTATTTGTTCATATGTCAAAGAATCCTTGCAAAGTCCTCTGCTAACTGCCCATTTAATCGCTGTTTCCACATCTTCCTTAGATGGCAAGCTACTAATTCTAAACTCTTTGTTATCAAGCTTACCAATCATTTCTTCTGGATATCCTACAGCTTTTATAACTATTTCATCATACTCATTTATATCTGTTTTATTTATATACTCTACTACTTCATTATAAGCGTTATAAAGATTTTTTATAGCCTCTGATTTTTCATCTAAAGATTTTTTCGTAAATGCAGAAACTGCTGGATACAAGCCAAATTTATTTGCACTGCCAAGTGATTTTGCTCCATCCTTTATTGCTAATGTCGCAAAAGGCTCTGGCAATAAGCCTAAATCAATTTTATCATTGCGTAATAGCTCTAATCTATCTGGAATTCTAGGAACAATTTCTTTTACAACTTCATCAGTTTTCATATTATTTTTCTCTAATATCAAATCTAATGTATAATCTATCAAAGTATTTTCAGATATTGCAATGCTTTTGCCTTTTATAGTATCCATTGATTCAATTCCTGTGTTTTTTCCTGAAACTAATATGTAATCTCCATCAGTTATACCAGTTATTCTAACATCAAATCCAGCATTTTGATACATACATACACCTATATAGTCAGTCAACACTCCATCTAATTCTCCAGCTTGTAAAGCAGCATCTCTATCCTTAGCAGAAGTGAATACCTCTAATTGCAAATCAATATTATATTTATCTGCAATTCCTTTTTCATTAATCAATACATAAGGAATTACGTCTGTTGATGACATCATACCTATGCGAATTACTGTCTTTTCATTTTTAACATCATCATTTTTTGAATTATTATTATTTTTGTTCTTATCAATCACAAAATATTTACTACATCCTGTAAATAACATAATTGCTACAAGTAATACTATTAAAATTCTACTATTTCTTTTCATTTTTACCATCCCATCTTATATAAGTATCATTATTAATTTCTAAACTATCTAGTGCTTTTCCAACAACAAAATTAATTAAATCATCCATTGTCTTAGGAAAATTATAAAACCCCGGAGTTGCTTGTAAAATTGTCACACCTATATTAGACAATTTTAACATATTTTCCAAGTGTATAGAAGATAAAGGAGTTTCTCTTGGCACTAAAACAAGTTTTTTTCGCTCCTTAATCATAACATCGGCACTTCGAATTAAAAGTGTTTTTGTTATACCGTTGGATATTTCAGCTAGTGTAGACATTGAACATGGAACAATTATCATTTTATCAACTCCAAAAGATCCACTAGCTATAGGAGAAAACAAATTGTCATTATCCTCTAAATGTATTTCACTATTTATTTTTTTCCAAATTTCTATTTGAGTTTCAAGCTCTATACCAGTTTCATACTTAAGAACTTTTTTGCCCTGCTCAGAAGCTACAACATATATGCACATATCTTCTCTTATTAATTTTTTCATAAGATTAAGAAAATATATACTGCCGCTAGCCCCTGTTATACCTACTATTATCTTTTTCATAATAACTCCTAAAATATAACATCCAATAGTCCAAACGCCAAAAATGTCAAGCTTACTAGCTGATTAATGCTATATGATGCTATATTAACATTTGTAAGATTTGCTGGTGAAACTATTTTGTATTGAATTGCCAGCAATATAGATATTATAAAAACTCCGATAAAATATATCATTCCAAGCTCTTGTGCCAATAAACCAAGTGCTATCAAAAATATAACTGTCAGCACATGAAATAGCATTGCAATCCTCAAAGCATTTTTTACTCCAAATTGTACAGGTATTGAATGTAATTTATTAGCCTTATCAAATTCATAATCTTGCGAGCCATAAATTATATCAAAGCCTGCAACCCATAGAGTATTTGCAGCTCCCATTACCAGCGGTATCCAAGAAATTTCACCTGTTATAGCCAACCACGCACCAACCGGAGCGCAAGCACAGGTGACTCCCAATACTAAATGGCATAAAAAAGTAAATCTCTTAGTATATGAGTAAATTATCATCAAGAACAATGCAGCTGGTGATAATATAAGACATATTAAATTCAATTTATATGCACCAAATAGCATAATTAAAAAGCATATTACTGTAAAAATAATTATTTCTTTCTTTTTAATTTCACCATTTGGGACTTGTCTATTTGCAGTTCGAGGATTTCTTGCATCAATTTCCGCATCAATTACCCTATTAATAGCATTAGCACCAGTCCTTGCTCCTAAGAAGCATATTAAAATCCAAAATAAGGTTGAGAACTTTGGAAATCCATCTGAAGCTAATAGCATAGAAACCAGAGCAAAGCCAAGAGAAAAAATTGTATGAGAAAACATAACCAACTTCCCATAACCTTTAATTTTATTGTAAATTTTAATTAAAACCGTACTCATTCCATCTCCTGTCAACACGCTCTTTAATATCATCAGACATATTTATATCATCTGGCCAACCTCGTGTCAAACCTTCTTCTTTCCATTTTTTAGTAGCATCTACGCCTATTTTATCCTCATAAAATACCATGTCTCTGCTTGCATCTATGTTATTGAAAAGCTTCCACATTGCAAATCCAATGTTATTAATGTCAACATCATGGTCAAAGGCAGCTACAAATTTATCTTCACTGCTTTTTAAATGTTCTTCAATAGCTTCCTTAGCCTGCCATGCTCTTTCTTTTTTAACAGATAAAAATTTGTATGTAGGAATTTTATCTGATTTACTTTTATCATTAGCCACTGTATTAATTGTTGCGTCTACTCCAAGTCTACATCCATATAATGGTAAATTAGAAGAATGGTCAAGTGCATCAAGCGGTCCTTCTGAGAAAAACATTCGCTCTTTTCCACTTACATTGTTAAGTATAGCATCTCGCACCTCTATTGGATTTTGAACATTAACCGTTTCATCAACTATTACTATAAGCTTAGTATACATCATCTGACCCATACCCCATACCGAATTCATAACCTTTCTAGCACATCCGGGATAAGTGTTACGAACAGATATAATAGCACAGTTATGAAAAACTCCCTCTAAAGGTAAATTCAAATCTATCATTTCAGGTATTTGCAGCTTCAGTATCGGTAAAAATAGTCTTTCTGTAGCCTTTGCCATATAACAATCCTCCATAGGAGGCTTTCCAACAATCGTTGCAGGAAAAACTGCATTTTTCTTATGAGTTATACAAGTAACATGAAATCTTGGATAATAATCTGCAAGCGAATAATAGCCTGTGTGGTCACCAAAAGGACCTTCTAAAACTAAATCCTCCGATGGATCAACGTAACCTTCAAGAACAATTTCAGCATCAGCAGGAACATAAATATCATTTGTTATACTTTTTACCATCTTAACATTTTTCTTCCTAAGCCATCCGGCTAGCATCATTTCATCTATCTCTCTAGGTAAAGGAGCAGTTGCAGCATAAGTAACAGCTGGGTCACATCCCAAAGCTACTGAAACAGGCATTTTCTTATTAGCCTTTATATATCCTCTATATATATTTGTTCCATCTTTATGTTTATGCCAGTGCATGCCTGTACTTGTTTTATCCAAAACCTGCATACGATACATACCAACATTTTGATGTTTAGAATTATATTCCTTAGTAAATACAAGAGGTAAAGTAAAAAATCTTTCAGCGTCCTGTGGCCAGCATTTCAAAACCGGTAGAGTATCTAAATCAACATTATGCTCAATAACCTCTTGACACGCTCCTTTTCCCCACTTTTTGAATGGAAATACATATAATAATCTAAATAGCATTGGTATACTTTTAAATAAATTTTTTATAGACAAATAATTTGACAAATTCAAATATTTAGCAATTTTATCTCCTATTTCATCTAAGGTTTCAGCACCAAGAGATAAGCTCATACGCTCATAAGTTCCCATAGCGTTAATCAAAACAGGATATTTTGAATTAGTTACATTTTCAAACAACAAAGCTGGTCCATATTCTTTTGAAATACGGTCTGTAATCTCAGTAATCTCTAAATTAGCAGAAACTTCTGCGGTAATTCTTTTCAATTCTCCTCGATTATCAAGCTCTCTAATAAAGTGCTGTAAATCTTTGTAAGCCATTTTACACTTCCTTCCTAGTAAATAAAAACTAATATATTATATCATAATGATATTTTACTATCAACTAATATAATTTTATAGATATATTTCTAATTTAATTCTGTTTTTAAAACTCAAGTTGAGAAAATCTGGTATTTTTTAACTTGTTATTCGCTCATTATGAATTGATTTTAATTTATCTTTGTGGTATGATTTAACCAATAAGTTTGAAATGAGGGAGATGAAAATTAATAAATGAAAAATTCGAGGATTGTTCTGAAAAACCATATTGATAAAAATGACTATGATGTGTTAAAAAAATTAGAAAAAATATGTATTGAATCAGATAATATATCTTTTAAGCTAGAGCTCGACTATAGACTTAAAAATGCAATGCAGACTGCTGCTAAAGAGGCTGAAATCAATGAATTTATGTATTACCTTGACGATGAACTCGTAGGATACATAAGTATTAGCAATTTTGGTGGAGATGATTTAGAAATTACTGGAATGGTTCATCATAATTACAGGAATAGGGGAATTTTTACACAGCTATTTACTTTGGTGCAGGATGAGTGTAAAAGAAGGAAAAGCAATCAAATACTCTTGCTTTGTGATAATAAATCATATAGTGGGATTAAATTTATTCAAAAGTTTTCTATGAGACATCATCATTCCGAATACGACATGGTTCTGAATAAGGAACTGTTTGTGAAAATTGACAGTAATATTTTGACTGTATGCAAAGCATCGGATAGAGATGCTTTAGCAATAGCTAATATGCAATATGACTTTTTCGGTATCGATACAGAGGCAGATGATACATTGATTATAGAAAATATTTCTAATGGAAGAATCTTTATTGCAAAAATAAACGATACGGATATAGGAAGTGTAAGAGTAGAAATAAATAGTGGCGTTGGAGGAATATATGGCTTGGGTGTACTTTCGGAGTACAGAGGAAAGGGCTATGGTAGAGAACTTCTTATATGGTCGGTTGAAAAGCTCATACAGATGGGTGCCGAAAAAATCACTTTGCAGGTAGATACAGATAATGACAATGCACTTAATTTGTATAAGTCATGCGGATTTGAAGAAAATTGTGTTATGAGTTACTATGTGATGAGGAGTACTTAGTTTAAAAAAGATTGTAAAAAATACAAATAATTCCTTTTAGTTAAAATTTATTTGCATACAAAACTTAACGAAAAGGAATTATTTGTCCATGAGTTAGTCTGGAAATTTAATTATGAAATATTCTCTCTATATTATTTCTTAACTGCTCTTGTTGCATAATAAGTTGGAATATTAAATTCATGAAGCTTCCCCGAACCATTGGTATCTTGGTATATATCTGTAAGCATAAAGCCTGCTTTTAATTGTCCGCCAATTTGTTCTTCAATAGTATGAGAAAATTGAATACCCCAATTGTTTTTCAAAGAATCATCATATATATCTTTATCTTTGAGAGGATTGTATGGTAATTTATATTTCATTACATCCTCATCTTCATCAAAAGCATAATTGATACTATTATCAAATCCTGCAAGTAATATACCACCATTTTTCAACACTCTATAGCACTCTTTCCATACAGGAAGAATATCTTCTACAAAACAGTTAGACACTGGGTGAAATATTAAATCAAAGCTTTCATTAGCAAATGGCAACGGTTTTGTCATATCAGCATGTACAATATCAATCTCATATTTTTCTCTCTTAGCTACCATTGCTTCTGCGTTTAATTGTTCTTTTGAATAGTCAAGAACTGTGCAATTAGCTCCTAAAGCAGAAAAAATAGGCATCTGTTGTCCCCCTCCACATGCAAGACCTAGAATTTTGCTATTTTTAAAATTGCCAAACCATTCTTTAGGAACTGGTTTGGTAGGCGTTAAAAGAACAAACCAATCTCCTTGCTGTGCTTTAACAAATGTATCGTGATTTATAGCTTGTCCCCACTCCCAACCAGATGCCGCCCATTGATCTATTGTTAAAGAATTAATATCTGTGTAATTAGTATTCATAACATTTATGCTCCTTTTAGCTATTATAAATTTTACTCAGCAATGCCAATATGAAAAGCTTACCATAATAAAGTAAAAATTACAACTTTTATATTAATATTAGTTATTTCAATTAATGCAATTAATCCTAATCTGCTGGTCTCTACTATACTTCTTCTTTCAAGCATAAAGAAAGTAGAATTTATCTAATAAAATTCTACTTTCAATAAAAGTAACATAATTTTTCAAAATATCATTTACCATAATTCAACAAATACGCACTATTTCACATAACTATTTTTTTATTTCCTTTACATATTCAAAAAGCCAAAAATCAATATTATCCATAGGTTTAACTTCTTCAACCTTTACATAACCATGCTTTTCATAAAATTTATGATTTTTATAACTTTTGTAAGGTGTATCCAATGACCATTTTTTAACATCAGGATATGTATTTTCAATAAAATCAATTGCTTTTGTACCTATTCCTTGATTCTGATATGTTGGATCAATATATACAGCTCCTAATCGGAAATGATTATTTTTTAAATCATACAAATTAATTGCTCCAACTATCTTATCGTCTATCATGATTTTATAATACATACCATTTTTTATTTTTGATAAATGCCATTCTATTGTTTCAATACCTGGTGGCATAGAACCATAATTGATTTTATCTTCTTCAAATGCGCTTACAGCAATGTCCCTTAATATTTTTGCATCAGATTCTAATGCAGTCGTAAATTTTACCATCTCTTGTCATCCTCTCATAATTGAATACAGGTCTTATCCGAAAAATCAAATAATACCTGCATTTTAACGTTTAATATTATATTACTATTTCTTTTTTATCGGGAATAGCAAATCAATCTTTCCGTCAATGCCATCCTTTGGCCAGCGCATGTGACAAGAGTATATCCAGTTTAGATGTTCCTCTAAAAGACCTCCCATAATCTCGTCCCCTAGCTCGCTATAATTAGCTGCGTAAATGTCGTTGTCCTCTACCCATTTTTGAAGATATCCCCACTCATGAAAATCTGGAAAACTAATTGCATGAGCAGCATACAGCCCACCTTCAAAATATTTTTTTACATATGGTTCTGAAACTTCCATATCCTCTGGTATAGTAACCCAATCTTCATATCCATAGAACTCTCTATCTCTGGAAGGATTTGGATGGTTAAATCCGAACATTCTCGCATCAGGTTTTACTTCATAAAGTTTATTTTCAAGAATAAACTTGGACATCATATCGTGTGCTTTTTCTTCTGGATTTTCGCCTATATAATGACACGAAGCTACGGTGCATGGTGGAAGTAATAATATTCTTACATTAAGCTTACTCTGAATGTTGTCATTTGCTTTGTTTAAATCATTCATTGAATGATCCTCCTTTAAATTATTCTTAGAAAGGCTAAGAGCATTAACGACTCCAATGAGTTCATTATCTTTAAGTATATCAAGCTGGACTTTCCTACGTATGCTTTCGTCAAGTCGTGATATAACAGTATTAAGTATATTTCTAATAGTAATCAATGCGTTTATTTCCTCCTCAAGCTCGAAAACATTCTCTCGAATAAGATTCAAAGCCTGAACCTGCTCTCTGTCATTTAGAATAACTGCAATATGCTTTAAAGGAACTCGCAATTTTCTTAATACAATTATTTGCTGTAGACGTCTTACAGCAAGTTCGTCATATACACGATACGCATAATCTCTTTTTCTCTGACTTTCAAATAGTCCCATTTTTTCATAATAGCGAATCATTCTAGCTGATACCTCAAAGGTCTTTGAAAGCTCGCTGATTGTCATAATTTCCACTCGCTCATCTCCTCTCTGATTTAATTGTAAAGGAAGACACAGTGTCTGTGTCAATAGTAAAAACAAATTTTTTTATTCAATCTTAACTATTTTTTATAACAGCATATAAAACTGAATCATTATAGATACCATGATGATATCTGTAGCTTTTCATTATACCTTCTTTTATAAAGCCAGCCTTTTCCAGAACTTTTTGAGCTGCTGCATTATTAATATCAGTATCTGCTTGAATTCTCTTTATATCATAGCTATTAAATAAGTAATCAATAATAGTTGTTGTAATTTTTGTTCCTAAATTTTTAGCTCTTTGATTTTCACAAATAACTAAGCCAATATTTGCAAGACCAGTTCTTACAAAACTTATATAGATTAATCCGATAATTAAATTATCTTTTTCTACAACTAGCATTTGAAATCTATCTGAACACATCCCATCTGATTCAAACTGTTTAATCAAAGACTTTTTAGACTCAAATTGAAATTCTTGAAACTCTCCTCTAAAATCGCTATTATTTAAACTATGTATATATTCAATATCGTTTTGTTCAACTGTTCTTATTATAAAATCTTCTTTTTTTATCATATCTATATCTCCTAATAAATATCGTATCATTTATTAATTTATTTCTTAAACAAATCACATAATTAAATGACTAGCTAACCATTTCTCTTTTGTAATTCCATAATGTACTACATCATGAAAAACACCTTTTACTTTTACTTCTTTCTTTGCGATTCCTTCAAACTCCATACCGCATTTTATCATAACCTTACCAGAACCTTCATTACCTACATAATGTGTTGCTTCAACACGATTTAAGTCAAGTTTACTAAAGTAAAATTCCAACAGTTCAGACAATGCTTCTGTCATATATCCTCTACCCCAATATTTACGATTTAGTACATACCCAAAACTTGCTTTTTCATGTTCAGGCTTTAATTTAAAATCAATACATCCAATACACTTATTTTCTTCTTTCAATTCTATGGCATAAATACCTTGCCTTTTCCAATAATGATTTATTATTGTAGACTTTGCATCACCAATCGTTTTAAAACCATTCCAAGTTAAATATTTCAAAGTTTCTTCATCACTGCCAAACTCATAAACATCCTTTGAATCTTCTTTTTTAAATCTTCTAAGTATTAATTTTTTTGAATTTAATGTTTTATTATCATTTAAAATTTTTTGATAATTATTAATCATATATCCACTTCTCCTTCAAATTATTGTTTCGACCATAAATAAGGATGAAATACTAAATGATACAAGTCCTTAATACCATTTAATTAAAACATTAATATTAATTCCAATCAACAAATCTTCTCAGTCCGCAGCTCTGAAGAGTAAAAATATTTTTATCTTTCTAATGATATTTTGACTTAGTCTTAATATAATTCTTTTAGAAAATCTAAAACAATATCTTTAGAGACAAAAGAAGCATGTTTACAATTTTTTTCAAAATTTTCTATTCTTGAATGTGTAGCTGTGTCTGTGATAGAGCTATAGAAATAAAGGGAATTTTTTTACATAACAAACATGAGCAATACTTGCAGTTTCCATGTCAACTGTATACCTATTTTTTTAATATTCTTACACCTTAATCATTATACATCTAAATTGTATCTTATTTGTATCTTATTTTACTATTTTTAAAAACTTTGTAAAAAGAATTAGAATTTCCATAATAGAATTTATTTATATGAAATCATAATATTTCTTAATTAGTTAATAGATATAAAGAATATATAATGTATAATAATAAATCATTTAACTTTACAATACGTCTTATATCGTACTATAAAGTTAAATGAAAATTAAAAGCTCCTAACTCTCTGTTATATAATGTCTTTACAACGAAATCTGATACTTAGGAGTTTTATTTGTTTTATTGACTTGAGAATAAATAGCCTAATTTTTAAACAAATCTCCTAATGCCGCAAATGGATTATCCTTTGATAGTTCTTCTTCAGCTTGTTTTTTCATTTTTTTCATGTAATTATTGACTTCTATTTTATCAGCTTTTTTATCATTTTTAAATCTTTGCTCAAATACAGAAGCTTTTTCTCTAAAGTTACAACTATCTCCTGAACATACATAAATTTTCCCTTCACCACTGCCCTTAATTACTAACTTTTTCTTGCATTCTGGACACCTTGCATTTGTATTTCTGCTTATGGTTTCTCTGTGTCCACAAACTCTATCCTGACAAACATACATAATACCAGTTTTTGATTTAACCTCTAACATTTTTTTGCCACACTCAGGACATTTAACTCCTGTTATGTTGTTATGAACAAACTTACTATCTCTTCCTTTTACATCATTAATAAGCTCTATAGTATATTTTTTCATGTCATCTAAAAATTTTTTATCATCCAATTTACCTTTGCTAATATTTTCCAAACAATTTTCCCAATTTGCCGTTAAAATAGGGGATTTTAAATCCGTTGGGACAAGCTCTATTAACTGTCTTCCCTTAGATGTTGGAATTATTTCCTTGTCTTGTTTTTCAATAACGAAAGAATTAAATAATTTTTCAATAATATCAGCTCTTGTAGCAACTGTTCCAAGTCCGCCTGTTTCTCCCAGTGTCTTTGCTGAAACACTATCAACCTTAATAAATTTATGCGGATTTTCCATAGCAAGTAAAAGTGTTCCCTCGTTAAATCTTGACGGTGGCTTTGTCTTTCCATTGCTTATTGCAGATGAAATAATTTTTATTGTATCTCCTTTAGAAATCTTAGGCAAAATCTGCTCCTTAACATCCTCATCATTTTCGTCCTCGTCCTCTATGTCATACACGCTTTTCCAGCCTTTTGCTTTAACAACCTTTCCTTTAGCAATAAATTTTTCACCATTTATGTCAGCAATTATATTAGTTTGTATATATTCAAATGGAGGCAGCATAACACTTAAAAATCTCCTAACAACTAAATCATATATATTTCTTTCCTCAGTATTTAAGTTTGACAGTTTTGGACTTTCCTCTGTTGGAATTATAGCATGATGATCCGAAACTTTTGAATTATCTACAAAATTTTTATTGGAATTAATACCTTTTTTCAAAATATCAAGTGCAAATACTCTATAATCACCTATCGCTATAGCTTTTAACCTTTCCGGTATAGTCTGAACTACATCAGTTGAAATATATTTTGAATCAGTTCTTGGATATGTCAAAATCTTATAGTTTTCATATAATCTTTGCATAATTGAAAGAGTCTGCTTTGCTGAATATCCCCAAATTTTATTTGCATCTCTTTGAAGCTGCGTTAAATCATACAAATTCGGTGCATATTTTTTCTTTACACTCTCGTTTAAATCAACTATGACTGCATTATTACCTTTGATACGTGTTAATACATCATTTGCAAAATCTTGATTAAAAGTTCTTTGGTTGTTATTTTTATCTGTCCATTGCAATGAAAAATCTTTAGATTTAGCTTCTATAACATAAAAATCTTTAGGTACAAAATTTTTAATTTCGTCTTCTCTTTGCACAATCATAGCAAGAGTTGGTGATTGAACTCTTCCAGCCGATAGTTGTGCATTGTGCTTACAAGTTAATGCCCTTGTAATATTTAATCCTACAAGCCAATCTGCTTCAGCTCTGCAAACTGCTGCTCTATATAGATTATTATAATCTGAGCCTTGCTTTAAATTATTAAATCCATCCTTAATTGCCTTGTCAGTTTGTGATGATATCCAAAGTCTTTTAACAGGCTTTTTTATCCCTGCTTTTTCCAAAATCCATCTTCCGACTAATTCGCCCTCACGACCTGCATCTGTAGCTATTACTATTTCATTTATATCATCTCTAAAAAGTAGTTTTTTCACTTCATGATACTGTTTAGCAGTTTTCTTTAATATAACAAGCTTCATAGGCTCTGGAAGCATGGGTAAATTTTCCATTGACCATTGTTTATATTTGTTATCATAATCCTCTGGATCTTGAAGACCGACAAGATGGCCTAATGCCCATGTTACAACATAATTATTTCCCTCTATATAAGAACCTTTATTTTGATTACATTTTAAAACATTAGCTAAATCTCTGCCAACAGACGGCTTTTCAGCTAATACAAGTGTTTTTGCCATTATATTTCTCCATATTCTTAAATTTTTTTATAAAGTACTTGTGTTCCCACAATCAAATCACCCAAATGACGTTTATCCCTTCTTACTAATCCCATTATCAACAGTACAAGAGCCAGTACAATACTACAAATGGTAAATACAATGGATAACATATCGAAATTGGTATATATACCACGAATGGTCCCTATATGTCCTAACTGCCAAGGTAAAAACTTAATAATATTTCGTACCAAACTTGCAATAAAAGTTTTGTTAGTATAATATAATTCTAATCCTGTTTTTTGTTTGCCAACACTCCCTTTGGTATAATCCAAAAAAGAAAATACTAAAATAATAGGTATGACTGAAGTAACAGTTGCTGTTAATTGAGACTGCCATTCCTTAAATTCAGGGATACCTTTTAGAATAACTAAATATATCCCCATAGCTATTCCAAACAATATAAGTAAATATATTAGAATACAAATGTAATCAATAAACAATTCCTTTAATCGCTGTTTCCAGGTTATATTATTTTCTTTCAGCATTGTTACTCCTCAAAATTTCTGTTTGTCATTCTGAACAAAATATAAATCTTTTCACTGAGTATAAAAATATATTACTACAATTTCAAGAATATTTTGCTCAATCATATCTATATAAAAGTTTATCATAATAAATTTTAAAATACAACTTTTAAATTTATGTTAATTAATGCTTATGTGTAATATTCCTAAGTCTTAAATACTCTGTTCCTTTTTAACTTCTATTCAAATCTTTATTTCCCATCCAGAACGCATCCTAAGGCTCACTTAGACCTTTGCATTGTATATATTTTATTATAATTTTATATTAATTCATAAATTTTCACTATTGACACACTGTGAAAATAATGTTAACATAAATGAAATATTTTAAAACTGTGATAAGGGAAGCAATATTCAAAGAATAATCTACAGAGAGATATGGCAAAGAGCTGAGACCATATTGTTTATTAGAATAAAGCTACCACCCTTTGAGTGTATGGCAACCATATATGTGGAATAACCATATCGGGAAATGCTACCCGTTATAATAGCTGATTGAGTTGACATGCGACACAAAATCGTATGTAATTTGGGTGGAACCGTGGAGATTTACACTTCATCCCTATATTTATAGGAATGAAGTGTTTTTTATTTTTATTAAAAGGAGGAAAAGAAAATGATTAAGGTATCATTAAAAGATGGTGTTGTAAAGGAATATCCTGAAAACACTAGCGTTGCTAATATAGCAAAAGATTTAGGCGCTGGACTGTTTAAAGCAGCCTGTGCTTGTACAATTGATGGAAAGGTAGCTGATTTAAGAACCGAGTTGACAAAAGATTCTAGTGTTTCAATTCTAACATTTGATGATAATGAAGGAAAAAAAGTTTTTTGGCACACAGCTTCTCATATTTTAGCAAATGCAGTAAAAAATATTTACCCTAATGCTAAATTAGGCATAGGACCTTCAATAGATAATGGCTTTTATTATGATTTTGATGTTGACAAACCATTTACAAATGAAGATTTACTGAAAATTGAAGCAGAAATGAAAAGAATTGCAAAAGAGGATATGACTATTACCCGTTTTGAACTATCCTCCGAGGATGCTACAAAATTGTTAGAGAGTGCTAACGAGCCATATAAACTTGAATTAACATATGAACTTATAAACAAAGGTAAAAATATTAGTTTTTATGAACAAGGTGATTTTATAGATTTATGTGCTGGGCCACATTTACTTAGCACATCTCCAGTTAAAGCAATAAAACTAACAGCATGCACAGGTGCTTATTGGCGTGGAGATTCTAATAAAACTCAATTATGTCGAATATATGGTACATCCTTCCCTAAGGCTTCATTACTTGAGGAGCATTTAATTAGAGTTGAAGAAGCAAAAAAGCGTGATCACAACAAACTTGGAAGAGAGCTTGAACTATTTGCTACTAGCGAATTAATTGGTCAAGGCTTACCCATACTCTTACCTAAGGGAGCAAGAATAATGCAGATTTTGCAGCGTTTTGTGGAGGATGAAGAACAAAAACGCGGATGGCAGCTAACTAAGACTCCACTTATGGCAAAAAGTGATTTGTATAAACTTTCAGGGCACTGGGAGCATTATAAGGATGGAATGTTTGTTTTAGGTGATGAAGAAAAGGATAATGAAGTATTTGCACTTCGTCCGATGACATGCCCATTCCAATATCAAGCTTATCTAAATAGACCTCATTCTTATAAGGATTTACCTTTACGTTATAATGAAACTTCAACTTTGTTTAGAAATGAGTCCTCTGGCGAGATGCACGGTTTAATTCGCGTAAGACAATTTACAATTTCTGAAGGACATCTAATGTGTACTCCTTATCAGTTAGAAAGTGAATTTAAGGGCTGTGTTGAACTTGCAATATATATGTTAAAAACATTAGGCTTATACGAAGATGTAAGTTACCGCTTTTCAATGTGGAATCCTGAGGATAAACAAAAATACATTGGAACAAAAGAGCAATGGGATGAAGCTCAAGATATTATGAGAAAAATTCTAAATCATCTTGATATTTCGTATAATGAAGGCATTGGTGAAGCAGCCTTTTATGGTCCAAAGCTAGACATTCAAATAAAAAATGTTCATGGCAAGGAAGATACTATAATTACAATACAAATAGATTTAATGCTTGCTGAAAAATTTGGTATGGAATATGTGGATGCAGATGGCAAAAAGAAAAATCCTTATATTATTCACCGTACGTCTCTTGGTTGCTATGAGAGAACTTTAGCCTTGCTAATAGAAAAATATGCTGGAGCATTTCCATTGTGGCTAGCACCAGTTCAGGTAAAAATTCTGCCTATTGGCGAACGACAAAACGAGTATGCCAAAGAGCTTGCCACTACCTTATTAAATGCAGGTATTCGTTATGAACTAGATGACAGAAGTGAAAAAATAGGATATAAAATTCGCGAAGCACAACTTCAAAAAATTCCTTATATGCTAATATTAGGTAATAAGGAAATTGAGACAAATACAGTAGGTATTCGTTCAAGAAAAGAAGGAGATATCGGTCAAATGTCAATAGATAAGTTCCTTGATTTATTAAATGAAGAAATTAAAGCAAAAAATTTAAATTAACTGTTTGTTATAAAAACAAAGTATTTTTGCAGGTCTTATATGAAAGTTCAAATAAGACCTGCATTTAAATACCTAACATAATATTGCTAGATGTTTTTTGCAGTTATTAAATTTGCAAATAATTAGGTTCTATTGTGCTTATATTTACCTATTACAAAATAACACGTAAAAAATTATATATTTGAATAATCTTACTATTTCTGATATTATATAAATAATATATTTTAACTTTGAGGTATGAGATGATAAAATTTGAAAATGATTGGCAAGATTTAATATTAGATGAATTCGAAAAAGAATATTATAAAGAGTTAAGAAGTTTCTTAATCAAGGAGTATAAAACAAAATCAATATATCCAAATATGCACGATATATTTAATGCTTTGCATTATACAGCATATAAGGATGTCAAGGTTTTGCTATTAGGTCAAGACCCTTATCACGAGCCTAATCAAGCCCATGGTCTAAGTTTTTCAGTTAAGATTGGTGTACAAGCACCTCCGTCACTGCAAAATATATTTTTAGAATTAAAGGATGACTTAGGCTGTTACATACCTAACAATGGTTATTTAAAAAAATGGGCAGACCAAGGTGTTATGCTGTTAAATACTGCTTTGACAGTTGAAAGAGGAAAAGCTAATTCTCATAAAGGAAAAGGGTGGGAAATATTTACAGATAGAATAATTTCATTATTAAATGAAAGGCAAGACCCAATCGTATTTATATTATGGGGAAATAATGCTAAGTCAAAAATAAGCTTAATCACTAATCCAAAGCACTATATTATACAATCTTCTCATCCGAGTCCATACTCAGCTTCATATGGATTTTTAGGCAGCAGACCATTTTCAAAAACAAATAAATTCCTTGAATCAATTGGAAAATCAGCTATAGATTGGCAAATAGAAAATCACATTTAGTATTAAAGCTAAATGTGATTTTCTATTTATAATAATGATAAAGCCTCCAATTATGAAGTTATTTACTTGTTCTAGATTATTTAAAAGTATTTTAAAAAATATTTTATGGAACATTATTTACTAAATTTCGTCTTAATTAACAGACAATATATAGTATTGCAGTAAAGCTTGAAAGAAACCAACTCGGAGGTATTGATGAAAAAAATTAATTTAATTTTACTTGTTATTGTACTGCTTATTGCATTATCTGCATGCACACCGACCAAGCCTGTTAATAACTCAAATCCACACTCAAAGAACAAATTTCTAGGAAAGGTTATAAAAATCAATGATAAATCTATACTTATTTCAAATGCTGGAAATGAAGTAAATTCAGGTGATTTATACATATTATCAACAGAGCATGATTATGACAAAGAAAAAATTAAGCCTGGAGCTATAATTGAAATCGAATACGATGGAACTATTTTAGAAAGCTATCCTGCCCAATTCGGCAATGTAAAGAATATTAAATTTATTGAGATGAAAGATGATATGGTTGGATTTTACGAAAAAGTATTTGATAAGCTTTGGGAAACTGATAAAGGCTTAAATTCAGATATTGAAATTTTAGCATTTGATTTATCAAAAACAACAAATTTAAGTGATTCTGAAAAAAGTGCATTAATTTATGTATTAGGAAATAAATATAGATTAGAGACTGTATCAGGAACTTTTGAAAAACTAAGAAACGATGGATACATTGATAAAGAGATGCTTGTATTTAAAAATGGTATACTATTTAGCTTTGAAGTGACAAAGCAATCAGAAAACAGCTTTATGTTTAATGCGGAAAAATGGCGAAGCGGTGACGGAGCATACTTCCTTAAGGACTGTACAGCAAAAAAGACTAATGATGTATGGGATTATGAAATCGGCTCAGAAGCTATTTCATAAGTATTAATAAAAATTACAGAAGAAATGAAAGCACTATTATCTTGTTAAATCAAGGTTTTCTATAGAATAATCTCTCCATAGGCTATTGTTATCATAATTACAAAAAAGGTGACAATAGCTTATTTTTATGCTATAATAACTTTGCGATTTTTTAAGGAGGTTTATTTCATGCAAAAAACAAATACACATAAAATGGTGCTGTGTGCCCTCTTTGCGGCATTGACAGCCATACTTTCACAGATTGCAATACCTATTGGTCCCGTACCAATCAACTTGGCTACGTTCGCAGTATTCTGTGCTGGAGCGATATTAGGCTCAAAACTTGGATCATTAAGCCTTGTGATATGGGCGGCTCTTGGAGCTGTTGGCGTTCCAGTGTTCTCCATGTTTAGAAGTGGTTTAGGAGCATTGGCAGGTCCAACAGGTGGTTATATTATCGGTTACATACCAGCAGCTTTTATTACTGGTCTATTGATAGAAAAGTTTAATAGAAGCAACAAGGTATATCTGTACCCTGTTATAATGTTGGCAGGAATGCTAACATACTTTATTTTGGGAACAGCATGGTTTATGTTCTCGACAAGCACAGGACTTTGGGATTCTCTTATGATTTGCGTATTTCCATTTCTGCCTGGCGAATTTATCAAAATAACAGCAGCAACTATAGTAGCAAAACGCATACGCCCTATGTTATACAGAGAATAGTTCTAACTCCTCAAAGCTTTTTTATTGATATACACCTCTATATCAATGATTTTGACATACAAAAAATTCCTTCCAATTTGAAGAAAGTTAAGGTGCGTAAAACTTTACCACCTTATTATATTCTCTCATAATACTTTGTAAAATATCTATATGCTTAAAATCGTTGTGATATAAAATATTTATTTCCCTAATCATACTAAGATTTTCAATAGGCAATACAGTAATTTTGCCTTTTTTTAACTCATCAAGACATACGCTTCGTGAAAGTATAGAAACTCCTATATCCCGTCTTATAAGGTCTTTAATAGTTGCAATATTATCAACCTCCAAAATTACATTGAAATCATCAAGTGACATATTATTGCTTTCTAAGTGAGCGGTAAATAAATTTCTCGTTCCAGATGACGGTCTACGAATAATTAATGCCTCTTTCTTTAATTCATTTATTGTTACCATGCTCTTTTTTGCCAGTGGGTGATTATTTGATACCACCAATACTAAGGAATCTGTATCAAGCAAAAGAGAGTTAATACTGCTATCTTGAATTTTCCCCTCCACTACAGCTAAATCTATCTGATAATTTTTAAGCATATCATAAAGATTACTTATAGAGTCAGAAATAATCGTTATACTTGTGCCAGGGGTTTTGGCACTATATTTTCCTAGCACTTCTGCCACAGCATTACTTTCAGAAGTATGAGTAACTCCAACTGTAAGTCTTCGTATATGTCGCTGCTCATCCAAAATGCTTTGCTGCATATTCTGATATAAGGCGATACTTCTTCGCGCATACTGAATTATAATATTCCCTTCATTTGTAGGCTTTATCTCGCTTCCTACACGGTTAAAAATTTTAACATCCAATTCTCTTTCCAATTGTTTTATGTGTTGAGTTACAGCTGGCTGTGTCAAAGAAAGATGCTCTGCTGCACGAGTGTAACTAACAAATTCAACTACTGCTAATAAGGTGTAAAGTTTAGGATCAATCATCTTATAATCTCCTATTATAATAATTTTTTATCAGATACTAAAAAATAATAAATTTACATTATGGAATTTATGATTATAATAATAACATAAGTCAAGAAGGGAGGCAATGATAATGATAGAAAAATTTTCATTTTCACGACATATTCTTATTTTTAATATTATTGATCTAATATCATGTTCATTACATATTTTGGAAGTCATTTTTGTTTGTCTATACAAAATACTTTTTTCTATCATATTTAAAAATATAGTATTTTAGAGAGGGGCTTTAATCAATGAGTAATCTTTTAAGTCAATTAAATGACACAACAATTGTTCTTTTATCTTTATCAGTAATCTTGCTTGCTGGATTTCTGCTTACACGTATTACAAAGCTAGCAAAGCTACCTAATGTAACTGGCTATATTATTGCTGGTGTATTAATAGGTCCATATGTTTTGAATTTAATCCCTAATAAAATAGTTGCAGATATGGGGTTTATTAGCGATATCGCTTTAGCATTTATCGCATTTGGAGTGGGACGTTTTTTTAAAAAAGAAATTCTTAAAGAAACTGGCTTTGGTGTTATGGTTATTGCTTTATTGGAATCTTTATTGGCTGGTGTATTTGTAACCTTATCTATGAGATATATATTCCATTTGGAATGGGATTTTTGTTTGCTGTTAGGTGCGATTGCCACTGCAACTGCACCAGCAAGCACTATGGTTACAATCCGACAATATCATGCACGTGGGAATTTTGTGAATATTTTATTGCAGGTAGTTGCACTCGACGATGCTGTGTGTCTTATCGCTTTCAGCATAGTTGCTGCCATTATAAATTCAAATATTGGAACGAATGCTTTTTCTGCTTTTGAAATAATCTTGCCAATTATCTATAATCTTGCAGCATTAGCAATTGGATTTATAAGCGGAGTCATATTAAGTAAGCTGATGACTTCGAAACGAAGTGAGGATAATCGATTAATATTAACAATTTCACTCCTTCTTGGCATCGCCGGTCTATGTGCTGCAGTTAATATTTCTCCTTTACTTTCCTGCATGATTTTCGGCACTACCTATATAAATATGACAAAAGACAAGGAATTATATAATCAGGTTGAAAAGTTCACCCCACCTATTTTATCAATATTTTTTGTTGTTTCAGGGATGAGTTTAGATATCAACTCGTTTGGAACTTTGGGGATAATTGGTATAAGCTATTTTTTAATTAGAATTGTGGGAAAATATCTAGGTGCTTATTTGGGTTGTGTAATTGCTAAAACAACAAACTCTGTACGAGATTATTTAGGTTTGGCGCTCATCCCTCAAGCTGGCGTTGCAATTGGTCTAGCCTTTTTAGGCAAAAGAATTTTACATGATAGTATGGGAAACATGCTATTAACAATAATATTATCCTCCTCCGTTTTATATGAGTTAATTGGACCGGCATGTGCTAAAATTGCTCTAGTCTACTCTGGCTCAATAAAAAAAGATAAAGTAGCGGTCACTGATGATAAAAATAAACAAAGTATAGATAAAATACAAGGAGAACAAAATGTTGTGAAAGTGAATTCTTAATGTTTTCAATTTATTAAATACAACTCGTATAGTGTACAGTTAATATTGTACAAAAAATCTTGCAGTGGTTTTGAAATTTTTGAAATCACAGTCAAAGCCACTGCTTGATTTTACTTAAATATATTTATATTAATAAAAAATTTAATAATATTTTTTGTTAGTATCAATATTTGTGTCTTTTAATTAATTTTACATCATTTCTAATTATATAATTCTGGTGTAATCTTTAAAATTTCAACCATATGACCTATGTTACCTTCACCAGCAAAGACTTTCATGTCAAAGAAATTTTCATCAAATCCTAACCAATGTAAAGGATTTTTTTCAGGTACTAAGTTCACATCTTTATTTAAAATTCCTACATAAACCTCTAAGTGGATATCTTGAATATGCCATACAAAATCCATGAAAGGCTTAAGTTTAGTATCCAACTTAGTAATACCAGTTTCTTCCTCAAGCTCACGATAAGCGGCATCTAAAGAGTTTTCATTTTCCTCAATTTTACCGCCTACAAAATTGTACAAGCCCTTATAAGGATTATTCAACCTTTTACAAAATAAAAGCTCTGTTTTTTCTTTATTTACAATTATTATACAATTAACCTTTTTCATTAGCCCTCCTGCTCATCTTCTAAAAACGTATATTTAAAATTAAACAATTTTATCCAACAATTTATTTATTATATAGGTACAATCATTAGTACGACTTTCTTTAGTTCTCCAGCTATCAGAAAGAGGAAAAGAAATATTATCCTTTGCTTTTGTTCCTATATCCCATTTACCTTCTTGATTTTTGTGCTTGTTAAGCCAATCAACAACATAGCTAAGCTTATGTAGGCTATTTTTATACTTGCTTAAAAGCTCAATAACTCTTAAAAATCTGCTTGTATCTTTAGATTCAAATATTTCTGGCAATCTATGTGCTGGTCTGTCAATACTCATATAATAAATACCTTTTTCGTAATTTAAAATATAATCAAAAACCAATTTCTCTTTTTCTATTTCCAAACAGTCAGAAACAAGTGATACATGATAAAAATTAACGAAATCTATAAGTCTATCACCCCATACTTTTTGAGAAAATGTATGATTATACGATAAAACGTAATCTTGATTTGAATAAGAGCCACTTGCAAATGCAGAAGAAATTATGCTTGTCCAAGCACTTGCAACCTTATTTGCAGCAGATATATCCTTTGTAAATCTTCTTATCCATGTTGAAAGCATTAAATCAGTAAAAAGATCCCAATTATGAGTTTTTTCACGCCTATCTGGCGTTTGCATTTTCCCTTCCAAGCATTTAACCATGTATTCTACTGATTTTTGTATACAATCATCATATATTGTATAACCTAAGATCTCTAGTCTTCGCAATGCCTGCTCTGTTGTTATTGGATTTTTATTAGGCTCTGAAAGAGTATGAAAATATCCCCAAGAGCCATCTTTATTTTGCAAACTAATAATTTCTTTAGCCCACTTAGAATCTTTGTACATAATGAAACCTCCAATTTACTTTATCATAAAATTATATTTTACGAATTAAATCAAACCTCTACCGTACATCCGTCATATGCGATATTATAGAAATTTTGGCGAGCAATTTCCTCCATAACTTCATGCGTATTATTTCCTTCATGAGAAATATGGGTTGCAAAAATTTGACTACATTCACTTATAATCTGCATTTCTTTCATACGATTTATAATTTTTACTACTTCACCTGCATCGAGATGACCTCCGGCATTGTATTCCTCTCCATACGTTTGGTCTAAAATCACGACATCTATATAATAATTTTTAAGTAAAGTATATACTTCTTCGCTTATCTCCAACAAATCTGTCCCGTAAAGAATAGTTTTATCTTTGCTCTGTATTAAATAAATTAGTGACTGTTCACTAATATCATGTAAAGATTCAAATGCAGATATCTTATAATCTCCAAGTATTATTTGCTCTTTATGAGATATAGTGTTTAATTGCAAAGCCAGTTCTCTTTGACAATCTGTATTAAATATATCTATTCTGAAATCCTCACTTTGCATTTTACTATTTAAGACCTTCATTGTATTAGGTGATGAAACAAGTGTAATATCTTGCATATTTATAGATACATAGTCTACATGTCTTGTAACCAAATGTCCTGCATCAAAATGATCAGAATGAGCATGTGTCTGTAGAATATATTTTATTTTTGACAAATCAATATTGTACTCTGTGCAAGCACTGACTGAATCAGGACCTAAATCTATAATCAAATCATTATCTATTGCAATAGACGAACGCTTTCTAATATTTTTCCCTTTTAATTTCCTTGATGCTTTGCAAACTGCACAATCACAAAACGGTAATGGCATAGCTGTCGCAGCTGCAGTTCCTAAAAAAGTTATTTTCATCATACCATCCTCAAATAGTTTTTTTACTAATTTAATAATCTATAATTAAAATTTCACATCATACATTTTTACAAATAACTCCATACTTTGTTGAACCTCTTGCTCCACCACCATAAAATTCCTTAAATCCAAGATGCTCCAGTTCCCTAGAAAACATTCTTTCTTTTGCCACTACTCTTTTTCTCGCAACCCTTAATGCTTCCTTTATAATTTCTAAAGACAAATAAGAATGTTCTGCAAATGGTCTTATCGAGTTCATATACACCGACTTCATATTAGGTGTTTTAAACATTGGGTCAAAATATACTACATCAAAACTGTTATCATCTAATGATTTCAAATAATCGTTGTAATTAGCATTTATGACCTCTATCCTTTTCATTATAGGCTTTATATCTTCTGTAGCTTCGTTATAATTTTGTAGACCCTCCAAAGTTAAATACGCTATATACTTATTAGCTTCTGTTCCGATTATCTTTCCGTTCTCTCCTATAAAGGCTGACACAACTAAAGCATCTGCTGCAAAGCCTAGCGTGCAATCAAGAACACTATCTCCTTTTTGCAAATCCATAGCCTTGATAATAGGATCGATTTCACCATTTTGTAAGGCTTTAATCTTTAAAAATGCCATATTCGGATGCCAAAACAGTTCATCCTTGCCATCTGTTAAAACTAATTTATCTTTTTTAACTACTAAAAAATGAGTGCAGTCATTTTCTTTAAGCATTTGCAAAATACTGCTGTTCTTTCTCTCTACATATGATAAATCAAGTTTTTCTTGAATTTCTTTAACTTTAATTAACTGGTTGTTAGATGGTTTCTTTGTAGTTGTTAGCTTTATAGTTTTTATTAACATCAAATATCTCCATAAGCTTTATATGTAATTAATATTTATACAATACTTTCTAATAATAAAAATTAAATTTTATTTGTCATAAAATAGGACACAGCTATATTGACTTAACAATAATTTTAGCCACGTTAAACTATTTGTAAATATCCAGCCCAAGCTTTACTTAAAACTATGGATATTATACCAAATATATCTCAAATAATCAATTTATTGAATTTTATTATTTTTATATTGACTTCATGTAGTTAGTCTTTATTTTAAATTATATCAATTTCTCTAAACTCGTCTAGTTGTTAATTATTTAAATCCAAAGCTTTTTATTACTGCAATGATTGTTTCTATAGCTCTAATATTTTCATAGGCAACGCTAGATATACATAATCTAACACAATTATGATTGTTTGGATAATCTTCTTTTTCCATAATATCATTTAAAAAAAATTTGTTATTTGAGTCTATAATAATATCTCTAGCTTTAAGCTCTTGCTCTAACATAGAGGCTTTAACATGCTCTGGCAATACTAGCCATATAAATATTCCATTTTTTGGTACATTCCATATAAGTTCTTGAGGACTAAGTGATTTAAATATTTCACTTGCTTTTCTTAGCTTATTTTCATAAGCTTTTCTGACCTTTTTTATATGCTTTTCATACATACCTGATTTTATAAACAAATCAAGTGCTACTTGCGGAAGCTTTGAAGTATTTAAATCACTTATATATTTAAACTTTGCTATTTCATTTACTAAATATTTTGGAAGTATAATAGCTCCAATTCTAATACCAGGCATAAATGTTTTTGAAAAGCTTTTAACATATACAGTACATCTATTTACATCATAATAATATATCGGCATTGCAGTCTTTTTATCGCCTAATTCGGAAAGGTAATCATCTTCAATGATTAGTACATTATACTTATTGCATAACTCAACTATTTTTTTCTTTTCAATTTCAGTTAAAGAATATCCAGTAGGATTATGATGTCTTGGTATAACATAAAACGCTGCAATATCTTTATTTTTTAATATTTCTTCCATCTTTTTAAAATCATATCCATTATTTTTTCTTTCAATGCCAAGCATTTCAATCCCTAAATATTTCGCTAATTTTAAAACTAGATTGTATGATGGCACTTCAACAAGCATTTTTTTATTATTATTGTGAAAAACAGTTTGAAGCACTAGACTAATCCCCTGCTGTGCTCCATTTGTTATAATGATATCTTCTGAGCTTGTATAAATACCTTCTCGCTCCAAATGTAATTTTAAAGTTTCTTTTAAATTTGACGGCTCAAAACTCTGTTCATATACAAACAGGTTGCTTTTGTATATATCAATTGCTTTATTGATAACATGTGTAAATTCTCTGTAAGGAATTAACTTTTCATCCGGTTTTACAATCGAAAAATCAATTTGCTTTTTAACAATAGATGATTTATCCCTATAATCCACCAAATAAAAGCCTCCTCTCGGAATACTATATACCTCATGCTCTTCCTCTAGCTGTGCATAGGCTTTATTCACTGTAATCTTATTTACATTAAGCAAAAGCGCTACCTCACGACAGCTTGGAAGTCTTTGACCCCTTGCTATTCTGCCTGCATTTACTTCTTCTAAAATATATTTTTTAACCATTTGAACTTTAGTCATTTCAATTATAACCCTCTATTTATACTATTCTGTAATAGTACAGATTAATTTTATTATATTTGTACTATTATATATTTTAGTATAAACTAAAATATAAATAAAGCAATATAAATTTTATAAATAAGTGGAGGTCACTATAATGAAAGATGGAATGATATTAGTAAATGAAAATCAATACGAAGAAATATTAGTGCAGTTAAAAAGCATACCTTTCAATACTTTATTTGCAAGAGCTGTATTAGAATTAAAGGTTTTTGGAAAAGTGTTTGTTGACAATATTAATGAGCCAAAATCTATTTATATAGCTCACGAATATGGTATGTCACTTTTATTTGGAGATACTGAAAATTTAGAGTTTAATTTAAATCTTAAAGAATATTTATTAAATAAAAACAAGTATAGAACTAAATATGAGTTGCTGCAAGTCTATCCAGAAAAATGGAATGATAAATTAAAAGAATTATTAAATGATAATATAATTAAATATTCTAAATTATTGGATAACTATTCAAAATCTAAAGCAGATACTTTAATAGAAAAGTATAAAGAAAACCACATAGTTCAATGGGGGAGAGTTAATTTTGTTTATAAAGAAATTGATAAGGCTATTTTTCCTAAATCAGAATATAAAATAAAATTAATAGATTCTGAAATTTACGATAGAATAGAAGGAAGTGTAATTCCAAAGTTTTTTTGGAAGTCAAAGGAGCTTTTTTTATCAGAAGGGATAGGATATGCACTAATGAATGGTGATGATATAGTCTCTATAGCATTTTCATCCTGCAAATTTGAAAATGTACTAGAAATAGGCGTAGAAACATCAGAAAAGTACAGAAAAATGGGTTTTGCAAAATATGTCTGTCAAGAATTGCTTTCTTACTGTCAAAAAAACAATTACTCTCCTATATGGGCATGTAAACTAGAAAACACTGGGTCTTATTTATTAGCAAAAAGTTTAGGATTTGAAGAAGCAATTATTCTTCCGTATTATGAATTAATAAAAAGTTAATAGTTCTAAGTATAATAAAAAACATAAAAATTCAGTAAGATTAAAAAGCACACAGTTTTTACCATAATAATTATAGCTAATATCTGTGTGCCTTTGTTTCTAAAATGTAATTTCCTTATATTAATTTTTTAGAGTAACTCTATTGTTATATTTTTCATGCTCTTTTTCCCTAACATTTTTTATTAAATTTCACTATATTTATCTTGACTTCATATAGCTTTATTTAATTTAATAAATGAATAAATTTCAGATAATAACTGCTCAACATCATATATGCTGTCAATATAACATTCATTTTCTATAAGAGCTATATTCATCTTAGAATAATGATTCTTTATTTCTTCTATTGATTTAAAATATTGATTTGGCAATGGATTTTCAAGTCTTTTCATCCATCTTGACAGCCATAGTTCTTCATTAGAGCAATCACAGAGAAACGAAAAAATCTTTATGTCCTTTAAACTAATCTTTGATAGAAACAATTTATAATATTCGTTATGCGGCAAAGATATATCTAAAATTACATCAACATTATTATCAATATTTTTTTGAACAAGACTTGCAAGAATATCATAACAAGCATTGTTATTAACCGAATTATTATCTAAATAAACTGATAAAGGGTCAAATATATCATCTTTTCTTAATACACATATATTAAGCTCTTTACTAAGCAATGAAGTAAGTAAAGTTTTTCCGGTCGCGGATTTACCTCTGAATATATAAAGATTGGACATTTTTGCACTCCTTTAACTATAATTATTTTTTATTTATAATTGTTTTCTCAAAATCTAAAGCTTTATGTCCAAGCGATATCAAATCTTTATTATTATCAAATGGTACAATAGAAAAACCAAAATTATATGGAATAGTGTATGCCTTATAGCTTGACAAACTTACAGGTCCACAGCTTCCGCTTCCTAATCCAGAGTTTTTATAATCAAAATTAACTAATAGATAATCTTCTCTATTAAGATTAATTTCGTGATTGCACTTATACAAATCATAATCTTCAATATCACGAACACTAAAATCCTTTTGATTAATTGATCCAACTGCTATGCCCATATCATCATTATCAATCACAAACCAATTTACACCTGTGCGATTTCCATTTTCCTGCGGATATATATAATTAGTTTGCATCTTTATATAATCTGATTTATATATTCCATATGATGTATGCTCCTTACTGTCACAGTAACACTCATCCGGACCAAAGCCACTGTATAAAACATTAGAATATTCCTTTGGCAACTGCATCTGTGTTCCTATCTTCGGAAGCTCGTTTCCGCAATTCCCTTGGAATTTGCCATCATAATTAACATATATACTACCATCATCAATGATTTGATAGCATATATCTATATTTGTAGCCCAGTCTAGACCTTGTGGTGAGAATTTTCCCTTTAGATAAATTCTTGTTTCACTATCAAGTCTTTCAACATTAACTTCATATATAACCTGTCTCATAGAATGTAAGTGTTTTAAGTTCCAGTCTCCTGCATTTTTTACATCATTATCTGTAAACGCTCTGAAGTAATTTAAAATAGGTCCTTTTTCTATTAAAAGCTTATTGTTATAATAATAATCATAAATTCTACCATCGACAAATGATAGTATAAATGAGAAATTATCTCCTTTAACTATTGCCTTATATTGGGCAACTTCTACATTAGCAGGCTTCATATGATTTAGAGTATTAGGAGAATAATTACATAATATCTCACGATGTGTACCTGCTACATCATGCTTTTTATAACAACCACAGTCATCATCAAATACAAATTCTAAATCAATCGTAACTAAATTGTTTTTATAGTATTTTTCTAAATCTTTTCCAAGCTTAATAGATTTTATAGATTGTGATTCAATATTAAAGTCCTTTATATTAAAGCTATCAATTTCCTTCTCATTTTCTTTTATACTACATCTAAGTATGATTTTTTCAGTATCAAGATAATCAAATCTATTTTTTACTAATACGGTACTATTTTCTTTATCAAATTTTATAACATGGATATTTTCTATAACCTTACTATATTCATAAAACCCCGGTGAAAGATTGCCATTAGCCATAATTAAGCCATCCATGCAGAAGTTTCCATTATGAAATCTCTCGCCAAACATACCGCCATATTTATACATTTCTTTGCCATCTTCAGAACGCGAGTAGATACCATGGTCTTTTAACTCCCAAACAAATACACCTTGTATACGGTTAGAATTCTCACATACCTCAAAATATTCCCTCAGGCTTCCTGGACCATTTCCCATAGCATGTGCAAACTCACATAATATGTGAGGGCGTTTAGGCTCTTCAATATCTATCTCCTTTAATCTTCCAATCGTAGAATACATGGTACTGCTAACATCCACTGATTGATTTTTATAATCACCCTCATAATGAACAGGTCTAGTTGGCTCATTTAATTTACACCAATCGTACATAGCCCTGAAATTGTCTCCATATCCAGACTCATTGCCAAGTGACCATACTATTATACAAGCATGATTTCTATCTCTTTGAACCATTCTCTCTACTCTGTCTATGTAAGCAGCTTTCCAGTCATTGTCATTGCACAACCTAGTATCTTGTCCTACAATCTCAAATCCATGAGTTTCTAAATCACATTCGTCAATAACATAAAGTCCTATTTCATCACATATATCATACGTAAAAGGATTATTTGGATAGTGTGCTGTTCTAATAGCATTCATACCTGATTTTTTTATCAATTGAAGCTCTTCCTTTGCTTCTTGATATGTTACTACTCTACCCTTTTTAGCATTATACTCATGACGATTTACACCTTTCATAAATATTTTTTTACCGTTTACCTGAAGCTGTCCATCTATAATTTCTATATGTCTAAATCCAATATTTTGCGAAACTACTTCACATACATTATTATTTTTATCTTTTACAACTGCTATAATCTTATACAAATTAGGAGTTTCGGCAGTCCAAGGCTCAATATTATCTATGTAAAGTTTAGTATTTTGATTTAATATAGCATTTTTAAAACTTGTCAGCAGATTATCTGATTTATATACTTCTATATCAACGCTGCCATTACCAATTAAAGAAATATTTATGTTTAAAATACCCTTATGATTTACTATGTCATAATCAGGATCTAAAATAACATTTTCTAAATAGATATTTGGTCGACATATCAAATATACATCTCTAATTATACCCCCAAGCCACCACATATCTTGATCCTCTAGATACGTTCCGTCACAATATTGATAAACCACAACGCATATTTCATTCTCACCTATATGAACATAGTTTGTTATATCAAATTCTGCCGGCAAACGGCTACCTTGAGAGTATCCTACCATTTGACCGTTAATATATACATGATATGCACTTTCAACACCTTCAAATCTTATAGATATGTTTGTCATCATATCTTTAGTTACATCAATTTTCTTCTTATAAACACCGGTTTCATTTTCTGCCGGAATGTACGGAGGATCCATTGGAAATGGATACCATAAGTCCGTATAAACATTTTTACCGTATCCTGCATACTGCCAATTGATAGGTACTACAATATTGTTAAAACCCTCAGTTTTATTTATAACAGATTCATCAATTTTAAATGGTGAATCAAACCACTTAAACATCCATTCACCATTTAAGTCAATAATACAATTAGAATTTTTAACGCACGTTGTTAAAGCGCTTTTCACATCACTAAATGGATAAAAATGTGTCCTCGGTGCTTTACGATTTCTATGTAATACATTGTTGTTACTAAAATCTTGATTTTTTAATTTAAACATAATACTATTCCTCCAACACTAAATGTCTTTTATTTACTCAAAATATCAAATGTCCATGATGTAGCTTTGTTATATTCAGTATTTTTTCTTAATATAACGTCTGTCACTCCATTATTTATAGAATTAGGAAAGCATTGTGTTTCCAAACAAACACCATCTCTGGCATTATAATACCAGCCACTCTTACCTCTAATATTTCCATCCAAATAATTTGCAGTATAAAGCTGTACACATGGCATATCTGTAGAAATTATCATCCTTCTAGAGCTTTCCTTTTCCCAAAGCTCAATTTGATTTTTACCATCAGAAAGCATAAACGGATGGTCATATCCTTGTCCCATTTTTATTTGCGGATTATCACACGATAAGCCAATTCCTATTTGATTAAATTTTCTAAAATCAAACGGTGTATCTTCAACTTTTGATAATTTACCTGTAGCCAACCCATTTTCATCTATTTCCCCAAAGTATTCTGCGTTTATCTTTAAAAAATGGTTGTTTATATCGCAGCATTTCCCTGATAAATTAAAATATGTATGATTTGTTAAATTTATTATTGTATCCTCATCGCTTACAGCATTGTAATTGATAAGAATACTGTTTTTATTAAGTATATAACTAACTTTTAATTCTAGATTTCCGGGATAAGCTTCCTCACCATTTTTTGATAAATAGAAAAATTCAACACCATTGTCTAAAATTTTGTGTTTAAATATTTTTTTATCAAATCCATTAATACCGCCGTGTAGATGATTAGGACCATTGTTTTTAGCTAATTTATATTCTTTGTTATTCAAACTAAATGACCCATTGGATATTCTATTAGCACATCTTCCAACAACAGCTCCTATATATTTATCTTGATTTTTATAATCATCAATACTATCAAATCCAAGAACAATATCTTCAAATATATTATTTTTATCTTTAGTATACAGTGAAATTATGCTGCACCCAAAATTACTTACCTTTAAAATTAAATCATCATTTTGTAGAGTTATAATATAAATATCACCATATTTTTGCTCACTAATTTGAAACAAGCTATCAACTCCTATTTAGTTTCTAATTAATTATCGTAAAATCTTATAATAAACAAGCTAATTTATCAATGATAAAATTAGATGCGTCTTCTATAAATTTCATAGTGCTTTGAATTGTTATTAATTTATTTGATGATATATCCTGTCGCTCCTTGTCCTTATACCAATGGTATAATATATTTTCCTTTTGTTTTTCTATTTCATCCTCAAAAATAACATCATTTAGACTTATTGCCTTAGATTTTTCAATATAATACCAAAAATCATCTTTATTATCAAGTATCAAAGCTAGTTCTATATCTATTTTTTCGTTTTCTTGCTGATATAATCTGCCATAGTCTAATTTTTCACTTTCTTGCTGATGAAATCCGCCATTATAATCCAATTGATATTTTTGCTTAAGAGGTGTCCATACTGCTATATTATTATAAACATCAGATAAAATATGAACACAATAGCCAAGTATAAAATCATAGTTTTTAGAATTTCTATGATTAAGCAATAAATTTATTGCATTTTCTATCCATTCATCGTTATTGGCTATCTTCCCCCATCCTTCTTCTCCGGCATATAAATGCGAGAGTTTTTTATATTCTGGTTTATAATTAGCTCTATTATGTACAGCATCGGGTGCTATAGTACCTAAATAAAATTGAGATAAGTCTTTAATACTAATATTAGAAAATTTGTATATATTCTTTGCTATGTATAAATGCGTCATTGTAAACGGCATAATCTGTCCTCCATCATCTTGTTTTACAAATATGTATTAAAAAACACAATGCTATTTGAAGTAATTTTTTATTTCATCAATTAAAAAATCTTCAATTAATTCTACATCAGTAATATATTTACCTGCTTTTAAAACATCTCTACACTTAATAAATGACCAATCAACTTCTTTACCTCTATGTTCAGGATTATTAGCATATACTACTCCTTCAAATCCTGCCCAGACAATAGCTGATGCACATAATGGACATGGTTCAAATGTAGAGTATAGCCAATATCCTTTTGGAAGAATATCAACTTTTAGTTTTTTACAAGCATCTCTAATAGCATTCATTTCTGCATGTGCAGTTGGGTCATGCTCATCCCAAATTGTTGTCTTTCCTTTAGAAACAATATTACCTTCATTGTCTATAACTGCTGAAAAAATTGAATCCTTTGTCCACTGGTCTTTGATAAGTTCTTTCATAATATTTTCATTTGGATGTTTTTTAACAAAATTAGAATTGTTGTTAGTCATAAGTTTAATCCCCATTTCAAAGTCAAAGTATATTTTATAGTGGTACTTAGTTCTCTTACTGTTGTTAATTTACATATGGCAATTACCTGTGTTAAAAAATTCCATGTACTAAAATTTGAATATTTGTATATTCTCATATTTCTTTAAAATTTAGTTATTTATAATTTTTTAAATAATCATAAATCATGTATCTGTGTGTTTTTACAACATCATCAGGCAGCTTGCTTGGATCAAGCCATTCAAATTTAATTGATTCATCATCATTTACTGTTACAATTCCTTCATAATCATCTGTTATATAGGTAGTAGTTACAACATACCATTCATCACCATTTTCAGCATAACAAAGATATTCTTCACCAGAATAAACACCTATAAGCTTTAATTTCCCAATAGTTAATCCAGTTTCTTCAAAAACCTCACGCCTTGCAGTATCCTCAGTAGATTCACCTAATTCCATCAAACCTCCAGGCAAACCCCATTTTCCATATGGATACTTTCTTTGTTGCATTAGAATAAATCCATCCTTATTTTTAACAATAACACAACTTCCATTTAATACTATACATTTATGTCCGATTAATTTTCTTAAATCCTCTATGTATCCCATTTCATCTCCTGTTTTTTAGCTTTTATTTAACTATCGTGAATTTTCATTCTCAAATCTTCTTTAAAATTTTTACGTGAGGGATTACCCTCTACTCTCCAAATTTGCTTTCTTTTTAAATCATAAATCACTGACCAAACAGTATCTGCATTTGTTTTTCTATTATATTGGCACATAAAACCATATTTTCCCGATAAAACATCCTCAGCGAATTTCACAGAATAGCTTTCCTTGTTATTTTTTAACGCATTATATGCTGTAAAATATCTATCATCAGACTTCCAATCATCTATGTCTGGATTTCGATATTGTTTCATATCTACGGAATTAAAGTTGTTTGCTGTTGCAACAAATTGTTCTTTTGGCTCTTGTCTAATGACTATAATTTTTTCAGGATTACATTCTACGACTGCAATATCACCATTTACATCTGCTATAGTGATAGTCTGTGCTGACGCTATTGGAAGTCTGTGTAATTCTTCTATAGCTCCTTTAGTCGTTTTACATTTTTCAAGAAGATATCTTACAAGCATACCTGCATTAAATCCCGGTTTTCTTAGCTTTGGATATACAAAAGTAAGTCCGGCACAAAATCCGTGTTCATTAACTCCATCCTCCATCTGTACATAAGCTGTAGTATTTGCATTGAAAGAATAGTTGATATTAAGATGGTAAATACAATTCATATACAATTTTTCAAGACTTACTAAAAAATCACTGTTCCTGCCAAAGATGATTTCATCTTTAGTGCTTATAGCAAAGCATGTACATCTGTTATCAAATTCAAAACAATACATTGAAAACAACATGGCTTGAAGCATTTCTACCTCAACTTTATTTCCCTCTGCAATACCTCTGATTTCATCTAAAATTTCAGGAAAATACTTTTTATATTCCTCTGCACACTGACTGGCAAACTCATATCTTTCTTTTGTTAATTCAAATGTAGGGCAAAAATCAAGTTTTTTACCATGATTAGCCAATAACTGTCCCCATTTATATCCTACCTCATAATGTGTTCCTTTAAATCTTCCGTGATACATAATTATACTCCTAAATTTTATTTAAGAGCTAGCGCTATCTCTTTATAATAAGCTTAACTTAATAAAAATTTTATGTCAAGAACTATATTAATATTGTTTTTTCATATTATTAATTTATTTTTATATAATCAAAATTCCTTTTTTAAGCTTCTGGTAAATAAATCATTTAGTACCTCTTTTGAGTTCTTGTTATTATAAAGTATATCATATACTGCATTGCATATCGGCAACTCAACGCCATAAATTTCCCCTAATTTCAATAATGCCTTTACTGTATAATATCCCTCTGCTAATTTTTCATATTTTACACCTTGAACAAGCATTTCTCCATATTTTCTGTTATGGCTAAATTCTGAAAATACAGTTGCCTCATAATCTCCAAGATGACATAATCCATATGCAGACAACTCATTGCCTCCCATAGCAGTGATTAATCTAGCTATTTCTCTTGTCCCTCTTGACATCAAGGCACCTTTTAGAGTTGATAATTTTAATCCATCTAACATACCGGCTGCTATTCCTATAACATTCTTAGCAGCTGCACCTATTTCATTGCCAATTAAATCTTGTCCATAATAAAATCTAATTAGCTCGCTTGAAAATTCATTTACTAGCTTTTCTTTTACTAAAGCATTTTCACTATCTATAACCATACAATTAGGAATTCCACGATAAAACTCCTGCACATGGCCAGGGCCTAACCATACTGCAACTGAATTTGAAGCATCCAAATTTTCCTTAACAATCTGAGATAATCTACGTCCTGTAGAGATTTCAATACCTTTCATACACAGCACTATTGTTTTATCTCTTAAATTAAGATTTTTTATCTCCTCCATCAGAGCTTGAAGTCCCTGCGAATTTATTGAAATAACAATTATATCTGACTTTACTATTAATTCAATATTAGTAGATAATTGTAAAGTGTCTGTTAATTCTATAAATTCATTTTTCCTTTCAGCTATAAACCTATTCATATGAATAGAATTTTCACGTCCATATAATGTTACTTTATGATTAATTTTATCCAAATACCATGCTATAAACGAACCCCATCGTCCGCAGCCTATTACCGTAATATTCATTAATCTTCTCCTTATATTAGTATTTTAATTATCTAAGCACGTGATAACATAGGAAGCATCAACTTATGCTTAGCAAATATGTTTTCTTTGCTTCCAAGTATAAACAATGTGCTATCATCATCTTCAATGGATTTTACTGTACAGCCATCAGTATCTTTAGGTGTAAATCCAAATACAATATGTTTACAATCTTCTCTTGCAGAGACCGCTATAATCTCATCCATTGATTTATTTGCATCACAATAAATATCAAAGCAAGTCATCGTTTCTGTATCATAATCCATAATTACAATTGCGTCTATATCCTCTAAATAATAAACACAGTCCTTCATAAAGGATGAACAATAAAACATTAAAAGTCCGTAGTTGTTTAACATAGGAAGCATAGAAAAGGGATTTGATTTTTCATAATAATTTCTAAGTAGTTTTTTATCATAATCATCTGTCATATCAAGCTTTCTTATCTTTCCTATTGTATGAACAATATTTTTACTATATTGATATTCTTTTGCCTTTATAAACCCGAATTTAGGATAAAAATTAAGAACTGAATCATTTGCATATAAATAAATTGCATCACATTTATCTTTCCAGTCCTGCAAAATTTTATCCATAAGCTTACGAGAAAGTCCTTTGTTTCTATAATCACAATCAGTCATTACAGTACCAATCTGAATATATCTTTTTAGTTGCCCCTGCATTTTCGTATCAATAATATTAACAGATACATTTGCCACAACTTTATCATTATGTATTAATACATGAGGAATATAATTATCCTGCCAATATCCGTCTTGATACCATTTTTCAAATGATAAACCAAATGTTTTTTTGGATAATTCATCAAAGCTTAATCTAATGTTTGTATTTTCCTTAACTTCTGTATTATAGGCATATTCAATACCATCGATAAGCCATTTTATGTTCATAGTTTAAACCTTTCTTTAATTGTTTGCGCAACTTTAATAGAATCCATAGATGTATTATTTATTTTTATGTAATTTTCTTTTATAATTTCACCATCATGAGAATTTAATCTATATTTATCTTCTAGATTTCTAAAGAGTTGTTCTGATTTTTCAATATTTCTTTTAGTAGGCTTATTTAAAAGCCTATTTTCAGTTTTGTTACGTTCAATTCTTAAGTCATAATCAGCCTCTAACTCCACATAATAAATCTCTGAGCCTCTTGATTTAAAAAGGCTTTCAATATTGTTTATGTAATCCCAATCATCTTGACTGTCTAATGCCCACATATATGTAAAAATCATTCCATATTCATCACTTTTTGAATAAGCATCGAATATCTCGTATCTGAATAACTCAATAAGCCTTCCTCTTTCCTTTGGGATATTAGCAAATAAATCCGATACTATATCTATAGTCATATGGTTATGGAAAAGCTTTAAATCTGTAATTTTAGCAAGTTCTTGACCGACTGTCATCTTGCCGACTGCATGGGGTCCAAAAATAACTACTAACTTCATGATTACTCCTATCATTTTACCGTTGATAAGCACAACTGCTCATTCTGCCCGTTGTACCAAATACTTATTCTATTGCGTTTAAATTTTTCTTTAATTTTTCAATCGTTGGTGTTTTAACACCACTCCTTAAAATTAACTTATCAAAGCTTTGCAGAAAAATCATTTCTGATTTTGCTACAACACAGTGCTTTGCCATTGTTGTTTCAGCAAGTGTTGTTCTCATAAATAAACAAAATATAACGGTAAGCATCGGTGTTGGAAAGTTAATCCAACCCAGCTTTTTAGGTGCTGGTTTAATACCGTTTTTACGAAGAACTTGAAATCCTTCTTTAATTCCTTTTACCATGTCTTTAACATCTTTATAGGAATGTCCTAACCTAAAATTATCGCATTTATAACCATATAGAGCATTTGCAATGCTAGAAACTAAAGCAACATGAGTTTTTTGCCATGCGTCCATATCAGAACAGAAAACAGATGGAATTTTAGCATGATTAAATATCTCTATTAGCTTTTTAACGCGCTCTGTTTTTACACCGCTATATTCACCAAATGTTGTTGTTTGAAAAACTCTTTGAAGTCCTTTACCAATAAAATAATTAACTTCACCGTTATTACGTTCTCCTCCTGCAGATGGAAAACCAATCATAAGTCGATCTTTGCCAACGGAATTTACCCATTTGCCATAGCCAGAAGCTGTATTCACAACAAAAACAATGTTCTTTGAGCAATTTGCATTTAATACAGGAAGAATTTCATCAACTTGATTGCGTTGCATTGCTACTATAATATAGTCATATTCTATATCGGGCAATAATGTGTCAATTGCATGGACAAGAACAAATTCTCTTTTTCTTGTTTTTGGATTTACAAGAATAATCCCATTCTCTTTAATTTCTTCAAACCGAGCTCCTCTCGCAAGAACTGTAACATTATTTTTTGAAAGGGCAAGCTTTCCTGCAAAAATGCTTCCAATAACTCCCGCCCCGTATATGAGTATATTCAATCCTTTTCACCTCTGTTAAAAATACAACTTCATATTACACACTAAAAAACTTTTTCTTTGTTCTAATTGCTTCTTTCCATTTGTAGCAATCATTTATGTGCATCATTAAATGTCTTGTAGGTGGCATTAGCAGCAAGCCTGCGTAGTCCTTATCTCCCCAATAATCTAATAACCAAATGGAATTTTTATGCTCTGTAAGTCCACCCTCATCAATTATCTTATTAAGTCTTTCTTGCGGAATTTTCCTTTTCATATCCTCAGGCTTTAAATTTTTAACTATTTCCTGTGTTCTTAGCCCTACTGCATCTCTATATTTTAACAGTTCCTCTATGCACATATCTTTACTAAGCTTCATTATTTCATCATCTGTCATTGCATTTCCAGTATCACTAACATTTACATTCATTTTAACTTTCCAGTCATTATTAAACACCTGTTTCTCATCAGCTATCAAGACATTCATAGTTAAATCTTCAATCCTTGTAATATGCCATATTGCCCATGCCATTGTTTCATCAGTTTTATTAGGCATAATTTTATATTCATCGTCCTTTAAGTCGTTTATCAATGGATTGACATAGTTAGGTTTATCGTGCGAAATAGCATTACTATGCAGTTGAGAATGTATATCTAAAAACAACTCTATAGCCTCGTCAAGTTTGTCCTTTTTTCTAATAATTTTTATAAGCTCCTTATGCTGCTCGCTCAATTCGTTACTGATATGTTTCAATTTATTCTCCCCTTTACTAAAATTTAACACTATATATTTAAAATGTTTTTAAAATATATAGTGAATTAAATAATATCTAACATGATAAAATCATATCAGAACATATGTTCTTTGTCAACGTTTTTTATTTTACTTTTAACGCAAATATCACTTATTATCTAAATTTGATAAAAGACTAATAGATAAAATATGATTTGCAGGCCAAAACTCATATAAATGAATACTTTCGACTTTGCCTTTAAAAGATTCAAAACTATCAAGAACGATAGGCATTGCTTTAAATATAACGTCTGGCTCATCAATTATCATTGTAGTATGAGGTGTCCAGTTGCTACTATCCTCAAACATTTCTTTTAATTCAATAAGGTCCTTGCTTGTATCTGGGGCAACAAATAATACCTTTGAACCATTAAATATTCCAATATGGTTAAATGTAATATCAAAAGAATTAGTTTTTTGTGCAATACTATTCAACAAATTTACAAGTTCATCTTCTTTTTCTATATCAAAAGTTCCAAGTGTAATATGCTGTGGTATATTCTTTGTTTGAGTACCACGAAATCCTTGTTCATATAATTTTTCTTGAATTTGCGAGAGATATTTCTCTGTATCATCGTCATAACCAGCCATTACACATAAAAGTTTATTTTTCATATTTATAACCCCTTTAAACATCATTATCTGTATTAAAAATACTTTTTAAAATTGATTTGTTGTTTTTCTCCAATATATCCACATCGTTTGTAAAATTCGTGTGCACCTATTCTTGTAGAGCCAGAAACTAAGCGGATTCCAAACGCTCCTGTTTCTTTTGCCCATCTCTCAATTTCCTCTAACATAGCTTTCCCAATTCCATATTTTTTATATTCACTAGAAACAGCAATACCCATAATATTTTTCATATGAGGTGCATAAATTACATCATAATCATTGGCATGAACGTACCCGACAACAGTATTTTGAACAGTTGCTACAAAAATCTTGTCCTTATCACTTTTTAATAAGCGCTCTAGCTTGTCTTTTGTATCTTCAATTGAATATTCATATCCCATTTCTGTATTGTTCAAGTTGTATATAGCGTCTACATCTTCAATCTTACATTCTCTTATTTGAAAATCCATAAAATTTCTCACCTCGTAAAACATAATAAGACTATCTTTAAAGATAGCTTTAGTTATCAACCTTCATCAAATCTCTGGGATATTCTTTATCCATGTAAGGAGAAGTAATTATAAAGTCAGCAGTTGTTTCGTTATTAGCAATTGGTATGTCAAATACCTGTGCCAATCTTAAAAGTGCTTTAACATCTGGGTCGTGAGGGTGAGCTGATAATGGATCAGAAAAAAATATAACCATATCAATTTTGCCCTCTGCTATACGTGATCCAATTTGCTGGTCTCCTCCAAGTGGTCCGCTGTTAAAAGCAAAAACATTTAATCCAGTAGCATCTGAAATTCTTTTTGAAGTAGTACCAGTACCACATAATTTATGTTTTTCTAAAACATCCCTATTCTTAGTACACCAATTTACCATAGTATCCTTTAAATTATCATGCGCAATAAGAGCAATATTTTTTTGTTTTGCAATAGGCTTAAGTTCTATCAAATCTTTATCCTCCTTTAGTTTTAAAGCAAATTATATATTAACTATATTATATCATTATTTCCAATCAAAATAAACATTTTCTAAAATTTATGAACAATATTTTTAATAATATTATTTATTATCACCACAAAACTAATATATAACAAAATATAAAATGGTAAAAAAGCAATGCCCTTTTACCATTTCAATCAATCATATTTTTTTAATTGGCAACCACAGCTTAAATCCCGCCAAATCGCCATCACCTTTAAACCATTCATCTGAGAAAATGTGTTCTTCATAAAAAGGTCGTTCCTTTAAATCAAATTCATATCCTCCCATATCTCTAAGACACTCAGCCATAACACCATACGCTTTTTGCATAGATGTTCCTATATCAACAGTTTTATCGTCATTAAACTCAGTCATAGCAACATCTCCTATAAGGAATAACCCTTTTGGAGCATCTACTATATGACAATCCTTAAAGATAGCATTTTCTCCTTCATCTACAAAAATAAACATTTGCGCCGTATATTCGTGTGAACCTGTTTCCTCATCATGGTGGTGTTCCTCACCATTAGGATGGTGACCCTTAGGTGCACATCCGATATATCTGCGTGCCTTGTAATCACTTACATTTTTAGTTACCCAGCTTCGTAGCATATTCCATGCTGCCTCTTCGGGCGCACGGCAATCCACATCAAAGGACACTACATGTTCCATGCTATGTTCTTCGATACGTACTAATGGTTTAGTACCCATATTAAAATTACCTCCGTTAATTGTTATTTTGAAGGAGATTGGCGGGTAGTCATTGTGAATTCCAAGTTTTCTAACACTTGTAGGACTTACTCCATGAAATGTTTGAAACGCTCTTGTAAATGCTTCCGGAGATTCATAGCCATATTTTAATGCAAGGTCAATAATTTTGATATCGCTATCTAAAAGTTCATATGCAGATAATGACATTCTTCTTCGCCTCACATATTCTGATATTGTAATATCTGTTGCAAATGTGAACATTCGCTGAAAACGAGACATTGAGCAGCAAGCTATGCGTGCTATCTCTGCATAATCAATTTTTTCTTCAATATGCGACTCAATATATCTAAGTGCATCATTCATTTTATCTAACCATTCCATTTTTCTCACCTCAAAAAAACTATAACATAAAATGTCGGCAAATTCCTTGCAGAAAAAGTTAAGTGCTGCAAGACATATTATAATATTTAAACTAAGTAACTAAGACTGTTCAATATTATGTAATTGTTCCTCAACTATCAACTTATTTACAGTATTAATAAATTCTCTTACATCCGCAAAATCAGAAACACACATTTTAAATTCTATCATCCCATGACAAGCTAATTTCTTTTCACCATTAAATTCATACAAGGTTTTAGCTAAACAAGGACAACATTCTATACATTCAATTAAGTTTGAAAACATTCTGCTTGCAAATTCAGGTGAAATTTCAGCAATTTTATTTAAAGTTGCTTCCATCATATCAGCTTTTCTATGCCAAAATTCAGGTTTACCGTTAGTTATAATATACCACCACAAGGAATGATACATAATGTCGTTGCTTATGTAAGCAGAATATGAAAATCCATATTCTGATGCTAAATATGTTATTTTACTCCCATTTTTATCTAACATTCTTTTAAATTTCATTGGTTTTAGCTTGCGTAAAAAATCATCTGTCTTTATTATTTCATTCTGTATCTCACTTGGCAATAGGGATATCATGCCTTCAAAATTAGGTTTTTGTCCTTCCTCCACTGCTTCATTTCTTGTCAATGCTTTTGGAAGTTCCATATTAGAGTGTAAAATTTCTGGCATTTGCTCATATTCTGTAATGCTTAATGATTTAATAAATAAATTAACTCGTTTTGCACAGGATATTTTTATTGTAAAGCCTATATCATTGAGTTCTTTCAATAATTTTGACTTCATGTACTTTTCTTTTTCTGAATAAAATCGTTCTTCGCCATTTATTAATATTTGCATTGAAGTTAAACCATAAATTACAGATATATCAACAAATTCATTCATTGGAATATAATTGTGGAAAAATCTTAGCTTATAATTTGGCTCAATTATATCATCAATTCGTCTATTATCCGAACAATGCGACCCAAAACTTAAATGACCATTGCCTAAAATCAAATGTAAGCATGGTGAATCAATTTTGACTGTAAAATCAATGCGCATAGGTAACTTAAAGCTATCTTGTAAGTACAAATACGAATCTATATCCATATTTTTATTCTCAAACTTTGTAGCTAATCTTTTAGTTGTAGTTACAAACAGTAATTCATCTTTTATTTCCTTAACAATATTACCCTTTGCCAATAACATATTAAAATCGATTTCATACTTATTCATCTAAAGCACTCTCCAAATACTTTTTTGATTTAACTATATAAACTTATCTTTTCCAATTCTTAGTTAATATTTTTTATACCATACCAAATAAAATAAACCCTATGCTATTAATTGCAAAATTAGCAAACATATGTATCAGCCATGAAATATAGATATTTTTATACCTTTCATTAAAATAGTTGAAAATTAATCCGCCTATGAATAATGCAGATAGTGTTAATGCGAATAATGTTATGTCAAACCAGCCTACCATAATTGCTACATGGTAAAGTGCAAAGGCTGATGAGCTGAAAATATATGCAAATTTTCTTGAAGAATTTTCTTTGAGTGTAAAAAATGAAAATCCACGAAAAAAGAATTCTTCCAATAAAGAATTAATAAAAGATATATAAATAGATATCCATAAAAAATTATTTTTATTTACACCAATGTTTTCAGTCAGAGATAAGGTTATATTTGATAAATTAAAAAATCTACCAAGTAAAAAGTAAGCTCCGAGAATAACAGCGAAAACAGAAATGCCAGATAAAAATGCAATAGCAAGTCCCTGTTTATTTGGCTTAAATAATAGCTTTAAATCCACACTTTTATCATATCTTGAGTAAGCAATTGGAAATATTAAAAATAATAATATCTTAAAAATAGATTTTACTAAATACTGTGCTTTCATCGCATCTACTATTGCCATAAAAAAACAGCAGATTAGAACAATAGTTATAATTATAAGCTTTCTTTTTTTCATTTTTTCTCCTAATATTTTATGTTAATTCGAATTCTCTCATCTTGATAAAATAGCCATTTATTCATTTATTATATTCTAATATTTGCAGAAAATCAATTGAATTTTCCAAATTCATTATTAACAATAATTATTTATTGTTTTTCGATAAATAATTATTGACAAATATATTTTTTAGTATATAATGATATTAAACAAAAAACTTTTTGGAGGTTTATCATGTATAAAATAAACTTTGTTAACAAGCTTACTAAAATAGTAGTGGACATATTTTTTTACCTAGGCATAATAACTGTTATTTCCGTACCTTTTATTATTCCTAAAATAATAAAAAACTTAAATTTAAGCGAAAGCTTAGTTTTGCCAACTACTATTACCTTATTATTGTCAGGGGCTTGTGCAGTTTACCTTATTTTTCAGCTTAAAAAGATTTTCAAAACTTTAACAAGTGGAAATCCTTTCGTAGTAGAAAATACAATTTGCTTAAAAAACATGGCAATTGCAGCATTTATTATTTCGATAATATATTTGTATAAGCTCACATATTGGTTTACACCTGCAACTGTAATAATTGTATTGGTTTTTTTAGTAGCTGGACTTTTCTGCCTTACTTTAGAGGATTTATTTATTCAAGCGATTAAGTTTAAAGAAGATAATGATTTAACAATATAGGAGGAAATACGATGTCTATAATAATTAATTTAGATGTAATGATGGCAAAAAGAAAAATCGGATTAATCGAGCTATCCGAAAAGATAGACCTAACTCCTGCTAATTTATCAATACTAAAAAATAACAAAGCTAAAGCTATTAGATTTTCAACATTAGAAAAAATATGTAAGGAATTAAGCTGTCAACCTGGTGACATCATTGAATATTCGGAAGGAGATTTAAAAAATGAAGAATGATAAAACGGAGTTAGAACAAGCAACAAAAAATGAGAGAGATACAATGACATCTGTTGATATCAAAGCAACAGATTTTCAAAAAGATATACGTAACAAAGCTTTATCTAGTTATGATAATAAAAGCATAGACATATCATTAGATAGCACAATAAAACAAAGGCTTATAATCTATGCTGTACTTTCAGGAATTAGCTACGCATATCTAATATTAGTTCCTTTTTTAGGACTTGGGATGTCTGTTTTTGCAATTATACAGCTTGCTTTAGTATTGTATCTCATAAAAGGCAGAGCTGAAGTTAAAAACAAGAAAGCAATACTTGTGTTTATACCTGTTTTTATCTTGACACTATGCAGTTTCGTCCGAGATAATAACATGTTTCATACAGCTAATTTTGCTGTAATATTTTTGCTATATAGCACAATGATACTTTTATTTATGAATGATTTAGGTTTAGAAAACCGTGGAATACTATTTATCAACAAAATTATATGTACTGTATTCAAACCACTACTATACTTTAACGTTCCTCTTAAATGGTCAATGGAGAGCAAGAAAAATACTCCAAACAGAATTTTATTGAGAAAAATACTTATTGGTATTGCGGTATCAATACCATGCTTAATAATTATAACTTTTTTACTTATGAATGCTGATTTAGTATTTGAAAGCAAAATTGATTTAATGTTTAACTCTATTGAAAATTTATTAGGTCCTCAAGCTATACTTAAAATCATTATCGGTACATTAGCTGGATTTTATCTGTTTGGTCTGTTTTTTATAGTATTTAAAAAGAAAAAAGAAAATAACTTAGAAGTATCTAATTCTGCTATAAAAGATGGAAATAATTTAGATATATCTACAATTAAAAAGGCTATATCAAAGCCTCAAGGCGACGTAGTAATAATTAGTGTGATGCTAATATCAATACTAGCTATATATACAATGTTCGCAATCATTCAATTTAAGTATTTATTTGCAGGTGCTTCACTGCCTGCCGACTTAAGCTATGCACAATATGCAAGAAGGGGATTTTTTGAATTATTATTCCTAAGCTTTATAAATATAGGTTTAATTCTTGCAATAATTTACCTTGTAAGAGATAAAATATACAATAATAGTAATAGCTCTAATTCTTCTAAACTTATAAAAATTCTAATGCTTTATTTATGTGCAATAACTATTATGCTTTTAGTATCTTCATTTTATAGAATGGCGTTATATAATAATGAGTACGGATTTACAGAATTAAGGATATTAGTTGTTATATTTTTAATATTTGAAGCAGTAGGACTTCTTGTGACTTTTTACTATATAATCAAGCCAAAATTTAATATAATAGCTTTTTACTCCGTTGTATGCTTAATCTTCTATCTTACAGTCAACGTGATAAACCTTGATTATATTATTGCAAAAGAAAACATAGATATGCACTATGAGGGCAAGGATTTAGATGTACACTATCTATACAGGCTTTCCGCAGATGCTGCTCCACAAATGAAAAGACTGCTAGATGACAATGATATATTTATTCAACGAATGGCACAAGATTATTTTGAAAAAATAGACTATCAGGCTACCTACACAAAAGATTGGAGAAGCTTTAACCTATCTCGCAACAATGCCTTGAAAATAATAAACGAGCTTAATTTAGTATTTTTAAAAGATTGATCTAACTATTCTTGTAGAAGATTGATAAGTGAATTTTCATACACTTATAAATCTTCTACTTTTTTAGTACATATTTAATATATTGAAAAAAACTTTATGTCATGGTAAAATTACAACAAATGCTAACATATAAAGTTTTTGTAAGAATATATTTTACAAAATCTATGCTAATAAATTTAATTTACATTATTCGTATAGATATTTTTTGTTACGGAGGACTTAATGAAAAAAATTATCGTTACTATAATAGTATCACTTATATTATTATCAAGCTTCAATGTACCAGTTTATGCCTTATCAGACGCACAATCTTCAGCAATACAGACCTTGCTGGATGATGCCTGCCGTATATCAGGAGTACCAGGCATGTCAATTTCTATAATCTTTGGAGATGAAACATTCTACTTTTCCTCTGGTTACGCAAATCGTGAAAAGAATTTACCAGCGAGTGAAAATGCTCTATATGAGTTGGCATCTGTTAGTAAGGCTTTTACCGGTATCGGTATCCTACTGTTAGAAGAACAAGGATTACTTTCTATGACAGACTCTGTTCAGAAATATTTGCCTTGGTTTAATATGGAGTATAAAGGAACACCTGTTGATATGCAGAGTCTTACACTTAACCATTTTCTACACCATACCAGTGGGCTGACAAATTCGAAGCATGCTCAAAATATTCCACAAGGCAATACTGCGGATATGCTGCAAAAAACCGTAGAAACATTGATGAGTACTGAATTGGCATTTACACCAGGAGAGCGATATGAATATGGAACTGTCAATTATGATGTACTAGGTTTAGTTATTGAAACTGTGTCTGGTCAAAGCTATGAAAGCTTTATGACTGAGCAAGTATTTAAACCTTTAGGATTACATAATACTTATCTTTACAAAGAAGAAGCCTCAGAGACCGGACAACTGGCACAAGGCTATCGCTCTTCTTTTTTCGTAACAATTCCATATGACGCACCGGATTATGCAGGCAACAAACCAGCGGGATATATCATTTCCTGTACGAAGGATATGACACGTTGGATAAAGATACAAATGGGTGATGTAGATGATATACCCGAAGTATATAAAACAGTTATAACGAAATCACATGTCGGAAATATGAATGTCCCAGATGTCAATGAAATGTATTACGCTTCTGGATGGATGGTAAATGCTGATAAAACAATTATTGAACATTCGGGAGGAAATCCAAACTTTTCAACAGAAGTAGCAATACTGCTAAATGAGCGAACAGCTATTTGTCTGTTAAGCAATGGCGCTAATACTAATATCGGTCTGGTAAAAAATATTAAAAATATATTGGATGGAAAGCTTATACAATCATATAAAATGAGCGATATGCAGATTTTGGATATCTTTCTTTCCTCTGTTACAGTTGTTGTTTTCCTGTTATCTATCATTTTCTTTATTTTAGGATTGCGCAGAAAGAAAATAAACGATCAACAAGCAACAGCAAAAAAGAGAATACTTGCAACTCTTGTTTGGCTAATGATTACTGTTGTCATGTGCATTATGTGTTTGATTTTCCCAATGTTTTTCGGATACAATTGGTCAACAGTACTTGTTTGGCAAACATATAGCATACTTACAGCTTTAATTTCACTGGTGCTACTAACTGCATCTATTACGTATTTTGTATATACTCGCAATCATAATAATATATCCCGATGACGAGTATGTACTCCATAAGCTACCTTAATATCTAAAAATAAAATCTAACTAATCTTAGAATTGAACCGTTGCATTTTTTATTATGCAGCGGTTTCTCATTTAAAACACAATACCATTTTACTTTTACAAAATATATTAAATAATATTTTTAATAATTTCACAGTTGCATATTTATCTTTATTATGGTAATCTTTTCATATTAATACTACTGAGTAAAACATTTCAAAATCATAGTTATTGATTGCTATGCTCAGTGAAAAGATTTATATAACATATTGATACACGATAATTGAATTATTTGGGGGAGATTATGAAATTAGACCATATTGTAGTAAATGTTGATGAAAAATATCAGACAGATAAAGGTATTATTGATGATATTAGAGCCTCTGGCTTTCCTTATGAACCAAAGTGGGGAAAGGGTACGAGAGGATTTAAGGTTTCCAATTTATGGATAGGAAATGAGTATTTTGAATTTGTACGTATCTTAAAGTCAAATGGCGGAGGATGGGTTCCCGAATGGACCAAAAAATACAATCACGGACATCGTGGAATGATTTGCTTAATGTTAGATGTAGAAGATATAGATGAGATTTACTCGTCTCTAAAGAATAAGAATGTACAGGTAACTCCTCCACTTTGGCTGGAGTTTAAATGGTTTTTTAACTTGTTAACTAGAAGAATGCCTTGGAGAAATTGCTATATTCCATTTTTTGAAGGAGTTGAATTTCAAATAGGATTTCAGCAAATGAAAGACGAAAAAGCGAGAGATTTTATGAATCAGTACATGGTTCCTAATTCGAGAGATAATGGAATTAGTGAAATTAAGAATATAGTTATAAAAGGACAATTTACTAACAATGATTTTAAGATGATTAAAGCTGTTTTTGGTGATAAAATATCCGATAATTTATTGAATGAAACATCTGTGAAGGTGAACTTATCTTCTACTCAATCAATAGAATTTGTGAAAGATAATAATTACCAGTTAGAGATTTATACAAATACAAGCAAAGAAAAGTCTATTAATATTGAAAATATAAAGCTTTATTGCTAAATGAACATTCGCTCTGTAGGCGTATTAGAACAAAACTAAAATAAATTTATATTTGGTGAAAGTAGGTATATTGATGAAAAAAAGTATTATATTGCTTCAGCCAATAAGATGTGTTATGTTTATTATAACATATTTTATCATATCTCTTATTACATAGACGGACATAAATGATTTAAGTAAATGGTGGTCTGCTGTGGCTGTATTTATTAATATTGCCACAATTTCAATATTATTTTTTATATGTAAACAAAACCGCATCACTTATCAGGAACTTATAGGATATAAAAAGGGAGAAACAAAAGCAAAATCTGTTATTCTAATGGTTTTGCTTACACTTGTAATTGGTATGGGTGGCATGTACCTTGCGGGATTTTTATGCTATGGAAAATTTCCGTATATGGCTGTAATGATGATACAGCCAATTCCTGTTGCATTAGCTGTAATAAATCTCATATTGTTGCCAATTACTACAACTTTAGCCGAAGATGGCTTATACTTGGGTGCAGGCGTAAATCAAATCAAACATAAATGGATTTCGATATTTCTCCCAGCCTTTTTCTATGCTTTGCAACACAGTTTTATTCCTGTGATATTTGATGGCAGATATATTGTATATCGTCTCCTTTCTTTCTTACCACTTACAATCCTAATGTGCTATCTTTATCGCAAAACCCGAAACCCTGTTCCTTTTATGTTTGGACACTTTGTTATAAATATAGCGACAGTTGCACAAATTTTAATGACTTCACTATCTCCGGAATTATTTGAGCAATTGAAAAATATGTAATAGTACAAGCATTATTTTTAGTTTTATATTTTTGTTCTACTAAAAATAATTTTGTTATATTAATATTACTAAGCAAAACAAATGAGGAGTGACTATATTTTATATCTTCAAAACCATGGAGGATTATTATGAATAAAAAAGTGACATTGGAAGCCTTGAATGTTGACAACTGGCTAAAAATATGTGATTTATCCGTCAGTAATGAGCAGAAAGCATTCTTTTCAGTTCCTAACGTGTATTGGATAGGTATCAGCCGATACGAGGAAAAGAGCGAGCTTTTCGCAATAAAGGCAGAAGATGAATATGTTGGATTGATTGGAGGAGGGTACGATGAAGATGGCATTACCGGCTATATCAATCCTATCATGATTGACCAGCATCATCAAAAAAACGGGTATGCAAAACCAGCCATCCGTTTAATGATTGACTACCTTAACAATAGTTTGATGGTAAACAAAATCAATATCAACCATAAAAAAGAAAATATTATTGCAGGAGAGATATATCAATCACTTGGATTTTTGATTTACAACGAAACAGAAACAGAATGCCAACGAATAATAGATTTAGATAAGCATAAGGAGAGATATTAATGCTTCCTACAAAAAAACAAAAACTATTTATTGTTACTGGAGCTTCCTGTGTTGGGAAATCATCCCTGTGTAAAGAATTATTTCTTAAAGAAAAAGAATACATAGTAATGGAGAGTGACTTACTATGGAATAATGTATACAATACTCCGGAAAATAATTATTGCGAATATCGCCGTTTGTGGATGAGAGTATGCGCAAATATAGCACAGATAGGAAAACCGGTTGTTTTATGTGGTTGTGCAACGCCTGAACAATTTGAAAATCAGCCGGAAAGAGGTTTTTTACCGATATTCATTATTTAGCAGTTGTTTGCGATACACAAGTTCTTGAACATCGTATGAGAGTTGAGCGTGATGTGACTGATGAAAATTGGATAAATAGCTCTATCGAATTTAATGATTGGTTAAAGGAAAATGCAGACCATACAAAACCTCACATAACTTTGCTAGACACATCTAAAATCTTGGTATCACAAGCTGCAAGTATAGTTGATAGCTGGATTGTAACGAATCTACAAACGAATTGTACAAAATAATCATAATTTTTATAAATATGCGTCGGCACTTACTAAATAAAATCTATATAAACGAGGGAATTATTTCATGGAGTTGCAAATTCCGATAGATTAATCATTACTTTTAGTTATAATTTTTTCACTCTATTAAAAATAATCTTAATTATTGCAAAAGTATAGGCAACTTTGCAGGTTTTTTGCTCAGTTGCCTTTTTTATACTTATGCGTATATCTTCTAAATATATAGCCTTTAATTTTATATGTTTAAACTCATAGCCTTTTTAAGCATTTCAACTGTTTTGTTGCCCTCAATATTTGCTTTTTTACTGCCCGCTTCAATTATTTCTTTCACTAAGTCTCTATGAGCCTCATAATATGCTCTTTTTTCCCTAAATGGATTTAACAAGTCATTTAATGATTTGCTTAGTTGTTTTTTACAAGCCACACAGCCAATAGTTGCACTTCTGCACATTTCACAGATATTGTTGTATTCACTATTATTAAATATCTGATGATATTTAGCTACAACACAAATATCAGGATTGCCTTTATCCTTTATGCTTACTCTGTTTTTGTCAGTCAATGCTTGGCGAACTTTTTCGTTTACTATATCCTCGCTATCGGATAAATAAATGGCATTGTTTAAGCTTTTGCCCATTTTAGCATTGCCATCTAATCCCATAAGCCTTGGACAGCTACTTAGCATTATTTCAGGTTCATTTATATTCGAGCCATACAAGTCATTTATTCTTCTTACTATTTTTCTAGCTACCTCTAAATGCGGTATCTGATCTTCTCCTACCGGTACTAAATCAGCATTGCAAAATGTTATATCTGCGGCTTGACTGACTGGATATCCTAAAAATCCATAAGTTAAATCATCATAGCCATATTGCTTCGCCTCTGTTTTTATAGTTGGATTATGTCTAAGAGAATTAACTGATACAACCATAGAATAAAAAATAGTTAATTCAGCGATTGAAGTGATTTTTGACTGTAAAAACATAGTTATCTTGTTAGGGTCTAAGCCAACAGATAAATTATCCATAGCAACATCATAGATACTTTCTTTTATAAGTTCTGGCTTTTCAAAATGCGTTGTTAGTGCTTGAATATCTGCTAAAATAATAAATGTATCATATTCATTCTGCAATTTGACCCTATTTTGCAAGCTTCCTACATAATGTCCCAAATGTAATTTTCCCGTAGTTCTGTCACCTGTTAAAATTCTTTTCATTTTAAATTTCCTCCTTAAATAAAAAATCCCTGCCCCAAAAGGAACAGAGATATAAACTCTATTTTGCCACCCATAAGCAAATAACACATACTATCATATGCGTTCCAAAATAACGATTTGGAAATCCGTCAACGCCTACTATTATTTTCGGGTTGCCCTCATAAGCCCATTCAGTAAAAGTTATAATACTGCATTTCAGCCCGCGCAGCTCTCTGTAATTATAATCATAATACCTACTATCCTTAATCAACGGTTTTAACATTTTTTTAATTTTATAACTATTCTATGTATTTGTCAATAGAATATTTTTTTATTAAAAAAATAATATTAAAGATTAATTTAATGTTTTATGATATAATATCATTAGAATATTTAAAAAGGCTCAAGTATTGAGACTATGATATAATAATTATAAAATATTATACAATTAAAATAACTGTGAAAACTTTAAATCTTTCACAGTTCTCAGAAAGGAATATTATTAAAAATGAACTGGTTTAGAAACTTTATGATGGGAAGGTATGGCTCAGATAAGCTTAATATTGCATTACTTGTATCTTCTATAATATTAACTTTAATTGCCAAATTCCCAAAACTTGGTATTATAGCGTATATATCTTATATACCTCTAATTCTATGTATTTTTAGGATGTTTTCCAGAGATATTAATAGAAGAATACAAGAAAACAATAAATTTCTCAAATACTACAACCCCATTGAAAGATGGATAAAAGGTAAATTTAATATGATAAAGGGTTTAAAGACCTATAAATATTTTAAATGCCCAAATTGCAAGCAGACAGTTCGTGTACCAAGAGGAAAGGGCAGAGTTAATATAATATGTCCAAAATGCAGTACAAAATTTACCCAAAATACCTAACAAAGAAAGCGAGTGCATCTGCATTCGCTTTTCAACATCATATAATTCTTGACTAACTATAATTTTTTTCATATAAATTTTTAAACATTTTATATGTCCATCAAGCATATTTTATAATAATGATAAATGAAACTTAAAAAAATTAAATTATATTATTTATAGACTTTATACTGAAAGTTTTATTTTTTGTCTATAAGATATTAAAATATGAGGTCATATGATTTATATTATCAATAAAAAATTCATAGCTTTTTTTATATGCCTTTTTATGATTTTTATATTATTATCAATATTTATAAACCCATTATCCATAGCAACAAGCTTAAACGCTCCTGTAGAAGAAGATTTGTTTTTTCCAGCCTTTAACGTAAGTGTGAAAGATGATGATAAGCTTATAGCCTTAACCTTTGACGATGGACCTAATAAGGAATTTACTACTAAAATATTGGATTATCTTGAGTCTAAAAACATTGTAGCAACATTTTTTGTTTTGGGAATTAATTTAAAAGGCAATGACGATATCTTAATAAAAATGGTTAAAACAGGCTGTGAGATTGGAAATCACAGTTACAATCACAAGCAATTTATTCATTTAAAAAATAGTGAGATAAAAAAACAAATCGATTATGTTGATAATTACGTAAAAAGAGTTACAGGCTTTAGCATACGCTCTGTCAGAACTCCATACGGAGAAGTAAACAATAAAATAAAAGAAACTATAGACAGACCAATAGTCTTATGGAGCATAGATTCTGAGGATTGGAGAAAAAAGGATGCAAAAGATATTGCCGATCATATAATCAGCAATGTTGATAATGGCTCTATAATTCTACTACATGATATATTTGATTTCACATATGAAGCAACAATCTTAGTTGTTGAAGAACTGCTCGCACAAGGATATAAATTTGTTACTGTAAGCCAGCTCTTAGGTTTAGATGATATAAACTCTAATGGTTTAGTGTTTCGCAGCAAATGAAAGTTTGTTTTCTTGTAATAAACAATAAAATTTGTTATAATTAATCATATAATAAATTATTCTTCTGTTTAGTATTTTCATTAACCTTGCAGTTTATTTTGCAAATTGCAAGGATTTTTTTTTATTATTGTTTTATACTAAAGTCATCAAAAAAAGGAAGGTTAAAAATGGAGTGGATAGAAAGATTAAATACGGCTATTAATTATATCGAGGATAACTTGACTTCTGTAATTGATTATCAAGAGATTTGCAAAATATCTTGCTGTTCTTTGACAAAATTTCAACAGATGTTTTCTATTACTTGTGGAATACCTGTTTCAGAGTATATTCGCAATAGAAAAATGACTATTGCAGCACACAAACTAATAAATACAGACATTAAAATTATTGATTTAGCATTGGACTTGGGATATGAATCGCCAGAAAGTTTTACTAGAGCATATCGTTCGTTTCACGACATATCACCATCAGAAACTCGAAAAACTGGTAAATGTGATGAATTTTATAAAATAATTATTCAGGTACAAATATATGGAGGGACATACAAAATGGGAAATAAACCTATTATGCTAATTGAAACAGACCGAATTATTATAAGAAAGTTTGAACTGACTGATTGGAAAGACTTACAAGAAATTGCTATATCAAAGGAAAATTCACCTTTTGCAAATTGTGACCATGCCTGGCCAACAGATGTAAATGGAATTAAAGACGCATGTAAATACTTTGCAACAGAACAACAAATTTGGGCAGTTGAAGTTAAAAGTTTAAAAAAGGTAGTTTGCTTTATAAATTTTAACTTTATGGATAATGAACAATCACTTGATATTGGACATGTTATAAATGACAAATATTTAGATTTCGGATATGATTACGAAGCCTTAAAAGCATTGTATAATTATGCCTTTTTAGAACTTGGTGCGAAACAGATACAAGCAAAATGGGCTCTGCATGATAATGAAAAACTTGCGCCACTTTATAAACTTGGAATGAAAGTGCTTGAGACGAATATATCAAATAATTTTCTTCCAAATACTGATGGAACGATTTCTCAATTTGAAGGCTGTAAATTGGTAGTTACAAAAGATGAATGGATCACAAACCCTGTAAAATGAGAAATAGCTGATAAGCTCTTGTGTAAAACAAGCTTATCAGCTATTTTATTTATTATTTATCTTCTAACAGCCTCTGCACCAGCCATCAATGCTTTTTCATTAAGTGGTAGTAACTTAGCTTTATCCTCGCCAAATACCTTTAAGAAAGCGTCTAAAACTGATTTTAAGCTAACAGGCTTAAATAACTCTAAGTATGCACCTAGCATTACCATGTTTACTGCTTTTACATTGCCTAATTCTGTTGCTATTTTATTAGCCTCTACATAATAAGCATCAACATCTGTTCTTGTAACCTTTTTATCTATCAATGAGCTGTTTACTATTATTTTTCCACCTGCTACAACATCATTTTCAAATTTATCTAATGAAGGCAAATTAAGTACTAAAGCTGATGTAGCATCATTAGTGATAACAGGCGAACCAACTGGCTTATCTGAAACTATAACCGCACAGTTTGCAGTACCGCCTCTCATTTCAGGTCCATATGATGGCAACCATGAAACTTCTTTATTTTCAAGCATTCCTGCGTATGCAAGTATTTTACCTATAGCCATTATACCTTGGCCACCAAATCCTGCCATTATAACTTTTTCATTCATGTTATTTGTCCCCCTCAAAATCTCTGAAATTTCCTAAAGGATAATATGGAATCATGTTTTCTTCAAGCCATTTTAAAGCATTGACAGGTGTTTGTCCCCAGTTAGTTGGACATGTTGACAATACTTCAACTATAGCAAAGCCTTTGCCTTGAATTTGACATTCGAACGCTCTTTTTATTGCTTTTTTAGCTTTTCTAATGTTTGCAGGATTATGAACTGAAACACGCTCAACAAATTGTGCTCCATCTATAGTTGCAAGCATTTCTGACATTCTTATTGGTCTTCCTGAATGCTCTACTGTACGTCCAAGCGGAGCAGTAGTAGCTTTTTGTCCTATCAATGTTGTAGGAGCCATCTGTCCTCCAGTCATACCATATATTCCGTTATTTACAAATATTGTAGTTATCTTTTCTCCTCTGTGAGCTGCGTGAACTATTTCTGCTGTACCTATAGATGCTAGGTCACCATCTCCTTGATAAGTAAATACAGTGTTTTCAGGTCTTACTCTTTTAATTCCTGTTGCAACTGCTGGAGCTCTTCCGTGTGCTGCCTCTGACATATCGCAATTAAAATAATTATATGCAAGAACCGCACATCCAACAGGAGCAACTCCTATTGCATCTCCTAAAACTCCTAATTCAACTAAAACCTCTGCTACCAATTTATGGATTACTCCATGTGTACATCCTGGACAGTAGTGTGTTTGATTATCTGTCAAACCTTGTGATTTTTCATATACTATTGTCATTATTTTGTACCTCCAGCTATTTTTTCTATATCTACAGCTACACTTGCAGGTGTTGGAACCATTCCGCCAACTCTACCGTTGAAGTGTACTGGGAATTTTCCTTCTGCTGCAATTTTAACATCATCTATCATTTGTCCTGTACTCATTTCTACAGTCAATAAGCCCTTGCAGTTTGGATTTATCTTCTTGAATTCATCATAAGGGAAAGGCCATAATGTTATAGGTCTAATAAAACCAACCTTTAATCCTTTTGCTTTACAATCCTCTATAGCATTTTTAACTATTCTTGCAGTTGTACCGTATGCTACGCACACTACATCAGCATCTTCTAAGCCATAGCTTTCTACTAATACTTCATTTTGTTCTATTTCTTTATATCTTCTGTCTAATTTCCAGTTATGATCTTCTAAAGCTTGTGGGTCAAGGTATAGAGAATTTATAACATTTGGCTTTCTCTTTCCTTTTGTTCCATCAGTTGCCCATGTTTTTTCTTCTAATTTTACTTCTTTTGGCTCTTTAAATTCAACAGCTTCCATCATTTGTCCAATCATACCATCAGCTAATATTATAACTGGCATTCTGTATTGGTCAGCCTTTACAAATGCGTCCATTACATAGTCAACAAGCTCTTGGATACTTGCAGGAGCATATACTATTGTTCTGTAGTCTCCATTTCCGCCTCCACGAGTTGCTTGGAAATAGTCAGATTGGCTCGGTTGAATTCCTCCAAGTCCTGGGCCGCCTCTCATTACGTTTACTATAACGCAAGGAAGCTCTGCTCCTGCACAATAAGTTATACCTTCTTGCTTTAGAGCCATTCCTGGACTTGATGTACTGGTCATTACTCTAACTCCAGCACCTGCTGCACCATAAACCATATTTATAGCTGCTACTTCACTTTCTGCTTGTAAAAATACTCCGCCTACCTTTGGCAGTTCACTTGACATATATTCAGGCAATTCACTCTGTGGAGTTATTGGATATCCAAAGAAATATTTACATCCTGCTTTTATAGCTGCTGCTCCTATAGCTTCATTACCTTTCATTAAAACCTTAGCCATTTAATCTCTCCTCCATTATTATAATCTTTCTACTTTTATTACTGAATCAGGACACATAATAGCACAGTTACCACAAGCTATACACTCATCCATATCAACTACATGAGCTGGGTTGTATCCTTTTTTGTTTATTTTATCAGCATTTAAACTGATAATCTTTTTAGGACATACAGAAACGCATAATTCGCATCCTTTGCAAATGTCCTCGTTAAATGTTACTTTACCTTTAGCCATTATAAACCTCCAAATATATAAATTAATTTTGTTACTAACTCATCCAGTCTTCCCTCATGTACATTTTTATAGGGAATAATTTTTCTTTTATTTCTTCATCCTTAACTTGACTTGCAACACTTTCTATTGCTACTTCATGAGTAACAGGAATACCTGTCAAACTACTAACTTCTTTTGCAAGTTTATGACCTCTCTCTACATCTTCAAGGCTTGTGCTTTTAAGAAGATGTGTTGTATTTACAAGTCCTGTAACCTTCAAGCCTGATGTTTCTTCTATAGCTCTTATATAAGTGATTACATCTTCAGCGTTTTGTGTTTCTGGTCTGTTTGCATTAATCACAAATAGCAAATCATGTTCTACTCTATTTATTAAATGCGAAAACTGTGCTAAGGCTCTTGCCCCAACAGCATCTCCACCGATATCTAATATAGCTTTTGCAGACTCATCCTTAATAATGCCCATTACCTCTGCCGGAATTGCTGGTAAATCTAAGGTAGAAGCTTTAATACTGCTATCGCACACATGAACGCCAATAGACTCTAAAAACTCGCCTCTTTCTCTTGAACGAAAGTATGTGTTTACTATGTCTAAATCTGCAATACTCACTTTTTCATTTGTCTTTTTTAAATCTATTGCTAAATTTACTGAAAATTCTGTTTTTCCACTTCCATAATGACCAGTTACTATAATTAATCTTTTCAAAAAAATCCTTCTTTCTAAATGTTTCTATTCATAAACCTTTGCTTTTTCTTCGCCTCTTAACACTCTTAAGCCGCCTTGTGTTAATGCTAAAAGCTCATCTTCACCTGGATATGCAAATACTTTTGCTATAAAGCCAGCCTTGTCAGATATAAATTTAACAAAATCCTTATCATAAGCTATACCACCTGTGATAACTATGCCGTCAACCTTACCATCTAATACTACTGCACATTCTCCAATTGATTTTGCTACTTGGTATGCCATTGCATCATATATAAGTTTTGCTTTTTCATCTCCGGATTTTGCCATGTTTTCTACTTGCATACAGTTATTTGTGTCTAAATAAGCACTAAGACCGCCATTGCCCTTAATCATTTTGCCAACCTGCTCTTTAGTATATTTTCCACTAAAGCAAGCCTTTGCTAAAGCACCAACTGGAAGTCCTCCTGAACGCTCTGGTGAAAATGGTCCTTCTCCGTCAAGTGCATTGTTAACATCGACAACTCGTCCCATTTTATGAGCTCCTACGGAAATTCCACCGCCAAGGTGAGCTACTATGAAGTTTAACTCATCATATTTCTTACCTAACTCTTTAGCACAACGTCTTGCAACTGCCTTTTGATTTAGAGCATGGAATATACTTACTCTTTCAAAATTTGGATGACCGCTTATTCTTGCTATATCTTCCATTTCATCAACAACAACCGGGTCAACAATAAATGAAGGAATATTTAATTTTTGCGATATAGAATGTGCTATCATTCCTCCAAGATTTGATGCGTGTTCGCCTTGGAAGCCTATCTTTAAATCTTCAAGCATTTTTTCATTTATGCTATATGTTCCACCCTCAATAGGCTTTAAAAGTCCTCCACGTCCAACAATAGCTGATAACGAAGATAATTCTATATTATTTTCCTTAAGTGCATCTAAAATTATATTCATTCTAAATTCATATTGGTCTGATATTTTTTCAAAAGGTGATAATTCTTCTGTTTGATGTCTTAATGTTTTTTCAAATATAAGCTCTTCATTGTCAAAAACTGCAATTTTTGTTGAAGTTGAGCCTGGATTGATAACTAATTGTCTTAATTTTTGCATTTTTTTGCTCCTTGAGATATTATTTTACTATATTTCATATCGGGAGTATGTAAGTATCCCGATAAATTATAACCTAGCATGAAGTACTGCAAGTGCTATTGAATTTAATTTTGCTTCGTCTGTATCTGCTCTTGATGTTAAAACTATTGGAGCCGCTGCGCCGAGTAGTATTCCTGCGTTCTTAGAATTTGATAAAAATGCAAGTGACTTATATAATACATTGCCTGCTTCTATAGTAGGCATTAGGAGTATATCTGCATCTCCTGCAACAGGGTCATTTATACCTTTGTGTTTAGCGGCTTCTTTAGATATAGCATTGTCTAAAGCAAAAGGTCCTCCAATTATACAGCCTGATAATTCTCCAGATTTATTTTTCTCAACTAAATCAGCTGCATCTACTGTTGCTATCATCTTAGGGTCTACTTTTTCCTTTGCACATATAACTGCAACTTTTGGCTCTTTTATGCTTAAAGAATGAGCAAGAGAAACTATATTCTCTGTTATCTGTCTCTTTTCATCAGCATTTGGAGATAGATTCATGGCAGCATCTGTCACAAACAAGAGCTTATGATACTTTTCTAATTCAAAAACTGCTGCATGGCTTAAAAGATTGCTCGTTCTTAAGCCAAATTCTTTGTTCAATACTGCTCTTAAAATAATTGATGTGTCAACTAAGCCTTTCATCAATATTTTAGCCTTAGCATCGTGAACTAATTTAACTGCTATTTCAGAAGCTTTCTGTATATCTGCCTCATCTATTATTTCAATACTATCTAATTTAAGCTGCAATTCTTCTGCATATTTTAATATCTGTACTTTATCGCCCACAAGTATTGGAGTAACTAAGTTAAGCTCCATTGCCATTTTTATAGCTGACAAAACCTCCATATCGTGTGCTGCTGCAACTGCAATTTTAACGTTTTTATTAGTTGCAAATTTTAGAATGTCCTCAAAATTTCTCACACTAACCTCCTATTACGCCATACCTTGATTACATCAAGTGGCATTATATATATTTTATGCAAATACCATGCCAAAACGACAAGATATTGTATATTGATTTATCAACAGATACGTTATAAATATTTTATCCAATTTTTTTGCATGCAAAAATTTGCACGCAAAAAATGTCATAAATACATTAATACTTATGACAAATTATAATCAATTCCATATTTATCTAGTTTATAATACAAGCTTCTAATTGAAATGCCAAGCTTTTTTGCAGCCTCTGTTTTATTGTTATTTAAGCTATTTAAAACATTTCGCAAATATTCTGCTTCCATCTTTGCTGTATACTCATCTAAGCTTTCTATTTCATCATTCGAAAGCTCTTTAGAGAGATATACACCCTCTGATTTCATATTTTGCTGCGGTAAATTACTTTTCTTTATTATCTGCTCACTAAAGCTGATATTTATAATACATCTACCTATAAAATTTTCTAACTCTCTAACATTACCCGGCCAATCGTAATCCATAAGCTTATGTATAGCCTGTTCCTCTATACCTCTAATGTTTCTGCCATATTCATAATTGAATTTCTTAATAAATTCATTAGCAAGTAAAGGTATATCATCTTTTCTTTGTTTAAGAGATGGTATATTTATAGGGAATATATTTAATCTATAATATAAATCTTCTCTGAATTTTCCATTTCTAACTGCCTGTTCAAGATTTACATTTGTAGCTGCAATAATTCTAACATCAACTGGAATACTAATCGGACTACCAACCCTATTAATCTCCTTTTCCTGTAAAACCCTTAAAAGTTTAACCTGAGTATTAAGATTTATCTCAGAAATTTCATCCAAAAAAATTGTTCCTTTGTTAGCCTCCTCAAACATACCTTTCTTGCCGCCTTTTTTCGCTCCTGTAAACGCACCCTCTACATATCCAAAAAGCTCGCTTTCTATAAGAGATTCAGGCAAGGCAGCGCAGTTAATTCTAATGAATTGTTTGTTTTTTCTATCGCTTTGAGCGTGTATAGCGTGAGCAAACAGTTCTTTTCCAGTTCCGCTTTCTCCTCGCAGCAGCACAGTAACAGGAAGCTTGGCAGCTTTTTGTGCTTGAAGCTTAGCATCTAAAAACACCTTTGAATCACCAACTATATCATCAAAAATATACTTTGCAGATAACTGTCTAATTTTCTTTTTTGCATCCTGTAGCTTATCATTAAGCTTGTTTATCTCAGTCACATCTTTTAGACCCGCTACGCTTCCGATAAGCTTGTTATTAACTATAATTGGCGAAGCCTGTGCGATAACAATTTTACCTGTAGGTTTAAGCTTTAGAGTTGCTCCTTCTATCGCAGATTTTGTCTCTAGTACTTTTAGATGTACACTCTCGCCCTCTGAAACATCATACTGCGCACCTTTCCCAAGGATTTCTTCAGTATTTATGCCGGTTATTTTGGTATAAGCAGGGTTTACCATTATATGCTCACCCTGATTGTTTACAACACTAATAGCATCCTGAGTGCTTAAAAAAATCGCTTCAAGAAGGCTCTTGTATTCCTCTAAATTATTCAAATGATTATCAATTGGCTTAATTTCATTTTTATTTTTCATTTGACAGATCTCTATTCTTTAAAAATTATATTAAAACTACTCTTATTCCACTACCTCAACTTTTTCTAAGTTAAGCTTAATGATTTCAGTGTCACTAACTATGCTCTCTACAACTACATTAGCTAAGTCTAATTTAATATTTAGAATAGCATCATTAGCTCCTTCAACTGCTTCGGTTAAATCAACACTAAGTTTTATATTTTCTTTATTAATCGTATTTAAAACACTTTCAACTGCTTTTATCTTAACTATAATTTGTTTTTCTTCTTCGCCCTCATTATTAGGGGGAACGATTATAAGGTTATCTGCTATATTGATAAATTCAATATCACTATAACTAAAAATAAATTCTTTTTCTTCAAGTTTCTCAATAACAGCAATTACATTAAGCTTATCAGAGCCTTCTGTCAATATTACTCCATTAGGTAATTTTAATTTTCGGTCAACGATGACATGTGATTCAGCGTTTGCTATATCTATCGGCTCAGTGTCCAACTCAGTAATTTTACTTAAAATTTCCTTATGAGCCGCTATTTTTACAGTATCAAAGGAAGGCTTAATCTCTGTCAATCTATACCCCTCTGCTGGGTCTCCAGCAATAACGATATTAATAGGAACTGTTTTTGTAGGGAAAATATCATATATAACCTCTACAGAGCTTTGAGACAAGGTCAATAAGCTTGTATCTATTTCCTTATTTGTATTATCTTTAAGCGTTATAGGTTTATTTTCACTGATACTTTCTACTTTTTTATCAATATCGACAACTGCCTCTGCCTTACTGACAGAGTTGACTATAGACCTTGGCCCTTTTACAAATATCGAATCAGGATTTGAATATCCTCTGCTTATATAATATCCATCAGTCAAAGCACCTGTATATCTAACAGAAATATTGACAGGAACAGACACGATTTGTTCAATCGTACATTTGATATATTTTGTGGATATAACTTCAGCCTTCATATCATTTATGGTTTCGACTGTGACAAGCAAAGAATTTATACCCTCATTAAAGTTTGAAAGCATTGTAGCACTAGCTCTTATGTCCTTTGCTTCAAGTTTTGACAAATCAGTATTTAATCCGCTGACTTTGATATCTACAGTGAAGCTGTCTTTATTTTCCATAAGCTTGTATTCTATATCACCTTTTCTCAATATGTCAGCATCTTTAATTGTTACAGGTACTTTATAAAAGTATTTACTGTTTAATGGGTTTTTACCAATCATGATTAAAGCCCAAAAACCTATTGCTACTATTAAGCATATAACATGAACAATAATTTTATCGTTTTTTATTTTCATAGAAAGCCCCCACCTTAGTTTTAAGTTTTGAAAAAATTGTTGGTTTTTCATCACCTATAAAAATCTTAGCCAACACCTTTTCCAATTCCTCAATCTGAATGTTTCGATATAATCTTCCATCAATAGCATAGGAAATATATCCAGTTTCTTCTGAGACAATAAGCCCAATAGCATCTGATCTTTCAGTCATTCCAAGTGCTGCTCTGTGCCTTGTTCCTATATCCTTGCTAAGCTGATTATTGTCTGTCAAAGGCAGAAAACATCCTGCTGCTGCTATCCTAAAATTTCTCACAATAACTGCTCCATCATGAAGCGGTGTATTTGGAATAAATATGTTTATTAAGAGACCACTTGATATTTCCGAATTTAAACTAACTCCTGTGTCAATAATTTCATTTAGTCCTGTTTTAAGCTCAAAAATTATCAAAGCCCCTATTTTCTGTCTTGATAAAGATGATATAGCTGTTGTAATTTCTTTTATAATTTTTTGAGCTGAGGCTTCATCTTTATCTATATCCGATAATGAAAACAGAGATTTTCTTCCAATATATTCCAAAGCTCTTCTGAGCTCAGGCTGAAACAAAATAACCAATGCAATAAATCCAACCTGCAAGGTATTGCTTAATATAGAATTTAACGCATATAACTCAAATAAACGCGAAAGCTCCGTAATTATAAGTACTAGAACAATTCCCTTGATAAGCTGCTTGGCACGCATATTTTTAATTAGCATATAGCCTTGATACAATAAAAAATACACTATTGCAATATCTATCACATTCCTAATAGAAATATTTAGAAAAATTAGTTTTATTTGTTCCATCCTGTTTCTCCAATCTTAAGAGATTTTATTTTTTTATTACCATCTTCTAATTTTGACCTAACTTTGACATAGTATCTTTGTATGACCTACGCATTCTATCTTTTATATTAGCAGGGTATTCATCACTCTCTAAATACTCCATAACTGGAAGAACTCTGTAAGTGTATGTGCTTTTACCTTCCTGTCTAGCTCTGTATACCCAAGTTGGTGTATAGGAAACGTCCTCTATAGTTGTTTTTCCTGTTTCCCCGCTTTTCTTAATCTTAATATTTAATATAACTCCGTCCTCTATTTGAACAGGGTCGTCTGGGAGTGATTCTTGTCTCTGATTTGAAATGAAATTTCCCATAGAATAGATTATGAAAGCTTTTCTATCGTCAAGAGTTCTATGCTCGGCTTCTTGAATAACATGAGGGTGGCTTCCTAAAATTATATCAACGCCCTCTGAAATCATAAAATCAGCCCAAGTCTTTTGAGCATTGTTATGAGTTCTCATATATTCAGTTCCCCAATGAACAAACATAACAATTAAATCAGCTTTATTTTCCTTTGCATATGCTATATCTTCTTTTATCTTAGTCTTATCTAGTACATTTATCATAGCATCTAAATCTTCTGGTGTCATAACTGATTCAAGACCGTTTAACATTTCTGTATATGCTAAAAATGCTATTTTTATGCCTTTTACATCTTGTATTAATACTCTTGTATCAGGCTTTTTAACATATGTTCCAACATGTTCAAGCCCTCTTTCATCCATTTTTTCAATTGTTCTGATTACTCCATCTTTTCTCATATCAATTGTATGATTGTTTATTGTTGACAAAACATCAAAACCAGCATATTTTATAGCATCTAAAACATCATCAGGTGCGTTAAAAAGCGGATAAGCTTGATATCTTTTTTCTTTTCCAGCAGTAGTTCCCTCAAAATTTGCAACTGCAATATCTGCTGCCTCTATTATCGGTTTTATAGCGTCAAAATACGGTTTAAAATCATAGCTATCTGTTTCTTTATCATAAGCACCGTTTATTTGACTTTCATGGTACATAATGTCACCTACAGCTGAAAGCGTTATGTCTATATCCTTAATTGGTTCTGGTGTTGAATCACCATCTTTACCATCATCATTTTTATCATCGTCATCTTTATTCTGGTCTTTATCACCTTTATCTTTACCTTGATTAGAATCAACATTTGGTACACCATTATTTGAACTGTTGTCCTTATCCCTACTAATAAAAGCATCAACTGCAAAGAAAATTCCAGCAATTAAAGCTATCATTAAAGTTAATAAAAAAATTCTTCTAATAAAAAATTTTGTTTTTCTCTTCATTTATACCTACCTCTTTTTAAATATTATGTCCATGCTCCTATTGTATATAAATGTTATGTCTCTCTTGAAAAAAGAGATTAACGGTTCGGTGCATATACTTATTTATTTTTCATTTTTTCAAGATTTTTATTAAAATTTATACTTAATCTATAATATTTGCATAATTTTTATTTATACCTGTGCAGAATTAGCACTATATATGAAAAAGATTAGTATTAAATTTAATATTACCCTTAAATTTTATAATTTAACGGTATACTATAATACTAACCTAATTTCATATATTTTGCAATATAAAATTGTGTTTAAAAACATAATTAATTATTTTTTATAGGTGGTTTTATTAGGCATTTTTCTCCAAAGCCTATTAAATCATGTCTGTTTGTTTTTTGTAATGCCTTTAATACTAAAGAGTAATTTTCTCTTTTCTTATACTGCATCAAGGCACGCTGCATTCTTTTATCTTCAACTGATTTTGGAACATATACGGACTTACCATTTAATGGATTTGTTTCTGTGTAATACATACAGGTTGATAAAGTTCCGGGGGTAGGATAGAAGTCCTGCACCTGTTCAGGCATATGACCCATATCTCTTATATACTCAGCAAGTTTTACAGCATCGTTTAATGTACAGCCAGGATGCGAGGATATAAAATAAGGCACTATATACTGGTCTAATCCAAGCTTTTTATTTTCCTTATTAAATTTATCAACAAATTTGTTGTAAATTTCAATAGATGGCTTACCCATCAGCTCAAGCACATTATTGCTGACATGCTCTGGAGCAGTTCTTAACTGACCACTAACATGATGCTTTGCAAGCTCCTTTATAAATTCATCGCTTTTATCATACATGGCATAGTCATATCTGACACCAGAGCGAACAAAAACTTTTTTAATATTAGGCAATTTTCTTAATTTTCTAAGCAGCTGTACATAATCACTATGGTCAATGATTAAATTACCGCATTTATTTGGAGTAAGACATTGTTTATTTTTGCAAACTCCATATTTTAGCTGTTTTTCACACGAAACTTTTCTAAAATTTGCAGTAGGTCCTCCTATATCATGTACATATCCCTTGAAGTCCTTTGCTTTAGTCATTTTCTCTACCTCAGCAATTATAGACTCATGACTTCTTGCCTGAATTGTTCTGCCTTGATGAAAATTCAAGGCACAGAAAGAACAGCCGCCAAAGCAGCCTCTTACACTTGTAACGCTGAATTTAACCTCTTCAAGTGCAGGCACTCCACCGTCTTTCTCATAAATAGGGTGATATGTCATTTCATAATTCATATCATATACATCATCTAGTTCCAATGCTGACAGTGTATCCGCAGGGGAATTTTGAACAACATACATATTATCATACTGCTCTACTAAGACACTGGCATTTATAGCATCTGTATTTTCATGTTGAATTTTAAAGCTCTCTGCATATTTAAGCTTAGAGCTTACAACTTCGTCATAGCTTGGTAAAAATATAGGCTCAAAGGCTCTATACCTATCCTTTGTTTTGTATACTGTACCCTTTATATAAGTTATTTCTTCTATTGGAAGTCCGGAATCCAAGCTTTCAGCTATTTCGATAATCTGCTTTTCTCCCATGCCATATACTAGAATATCAGCAGAAGAATCAAGCAAAACAGACCTTCTAATCTTATCACTCCAATAGTCATAATGAGAAAATCTTCTTAGACTTGCCTCTATTCCACCGATAATTATAGGGCTATCCTTATATGCCTCTCTTATTTTATTTGAATACACAATAACTGCTCTATCCGGTCTTTTGCCAAAAATTCCACCAGGCGAATAAACATCCGTGCTTCTTTTTTTCTTCATTGAAGTGTAGTGATTTACCATAGAGTCTATGTTTCCAGAGTTTACCAAAAATCCAAGCCTAGGCTTACCTAAATGCTTAAAGTCCTCTATATTGTTCCAATCAGGCTGAGCAATGATACCCACCTTATATCCAAATCTTTCGAGAGTACGGGAAATTATAGCAGTAGAAAAAGACGGGTGATCCACGTAGGCGTCACCTGTCACAAATACAAAGTCGCAGTAATCCCATCCATATTTTTTTAAATCTTCTTTGTTAATCGGTAGAAAAGCCAATTTTATCTACCTTCCTCTCTATATTGATCCTGCTTCTTTTCTTTCAAGATACTCGTCGTAAGTCATAAGTCTGTCTATCATTCCTGTTTCAGTAAACTCTATAATTCTGTTTGCAATAGTTTGAATTAACTGATGGTCATGTGATGAGAACAGTATAATCTCTTTAAAATCTATCAAACCATTGTTTACAGCTGTTATTGATTCAAGGTCTAAGTGGTTTGTAGGTTGGTCAAGTACAAGCACGTTTGATCCTGAAAGCATCATCCTTGAAAGCATACATCTAACTTTTTCGCCTCCGGATAATACCTTTGCTTCCTTAAATACATCATCACCCGAGAAAAGCATTCTTCCTAAGAAGCCTCTTAGGAAGCTCTCTGATTGTTCCTCTGAAAATTGTCTCATCCAATCAACCAAGTTCAATCTGCAATCATTGAAATACTGTGAGTTATCCTTAGGGAAGTACGAGGTAGTAATTGTCTGACCCCATTTATACGTTCCAGAATCCGGCTCTATTTCTCCAGTTATAATCTTGAAGAATGTAGTTTGTGCAAGTTCTGTATCTCCTATAAATGCTATCTTATCATCTCTGTTTATTCTAAAAGATATGTTATCTAACACCTTCACGCCATCTATTGATTTTGACAAATTTTCTACTGTCAATATCTCATTTCCTACTTCTCTATCTGCCTTAAATCCAACAAACGGATATCTTCTTGACGAAGAAGGCATTTCCTCAACTGTTAACTTATCAAGCATCTTTTTCCTAGCAGTCGCTTGCTTAGATTTTGATTTATTAGCAGAAAATCTCTGTATGAAGTTTTGAAGATCTTTTATCTTATCTTCATTTTTTCTATTCTGATCTTTCATCAATTGTTGCATAAGTTGACTTGACTCATACCAAAAATCATAGTTACCAACATACATCTTAATTTTTTTGTAGTCAATATCAACTATATGTGTACACACATTGTTTAAAAAGTGTCTATCGTGGGATACAACTATTAAAGTTCCCTCAAAATTGAATAAAAATTCTTCAAGCCATTTAATAGAATGTATATCAAGGTTGTTTGTAGGCTCATCAAGCAGAATAATTCCTGGTTGACCAAATAATGCTTGTGCCAATAGTACCTTAACCTTATCTCCGCCGTTTAAGTCCTTCATGTATGAATATTGCAAATCAGTGCCGATACCAAGACCTTGCAATAACTGTGCCGCCTCTGTTTCAGCATCCCAGCCATTCATCTCTGCAAATTCTCCCTCTAATTCAGAAGCCTTAACTCCATCCTCGTCGCTGAAATCTTCTTTTGCGTATAAAGCGTCTTTTTCTTTCATAATTTGATAAAGCCTTGCATTTCCCATTATAACTGTTTCCATAACTTGAAATTCATCAAATTGGAAATGGTCCTGCTTCAACACTGACATTCTTATATTGTTTGGTATTGATATTTCTCCTGTATAGCTATCTATTTCACCTGACAATATTCTTAAAAATGTTGATTTTCCTGCTCCATTTGCTCCTATAACTCCGTAGCAATTTCCAGGAGTAAATTTTAAATTTACATCACTAAACAATTTACCTGTACCAAACTGTAAGCCTAACTCTGTTATTGTTATCATTTATCTTCATCCTTTATAATTTTTATATATTTTTTACTCAACTATCATAATAAAAGGATACATATACTATACTGTATCCTAAATTACTATATATTATGCTTAGACACCTATTGCACAAATATTTGCACATGAGTTCGGTGCATATTTTCTCATTATTTTTTATTTTAATTATTTTTAAAACTTAATTACATAATGCAAAACTTATTTCCTTAAAAATGGAGGTAATTCAAAATCGAAAGGATCTTTTTCCTTTGTTTTTACATTGTTTGAATCATCCTTTGGAACACTTTTTTGTTTTTCATTTGCGAATACTACTTTATCCTCTTGTTCATTACCAAATCCAGTAGCAATAACTGTTACCTTTACAGAATCACCCATTTGCTCTTCCACGTTAGCTCCAAAGATTATTTCTACTTCTGGGTCTGCTGCCTCCTGTATCAATCTTGCTGCCTCATTAACTTCATGTATACCCATGTTTAGTCCACCAGTTATATTTAATATAACTCCTCTTGCTCCATTTATAGATGTTTCTAAAAGCGGACTTTGAACAGCTTGCTTTGCAGCATTTATAGCTCTGTTATCTCCTGATGCAAAACCTATACCCATGTGGGCTAAGCCTTGTCCCATCATTATGGACTTAACATCTGCGAAATCCAAGTTAAGCATAGCAGGAATAGCAATTAAATCAGATATACCCTGTATACCTTGTCTTAAAACTTCGTCAGCAAAATTAAATGCCTCTACCATTGTAGTCTTTTTATCTGAAGTTTCTAATAATTTATCATTTGGAATAATAACTAATGAATCTATATTTTCTTTTAATTTTCTAAGACCCACATCTGCATTTTTGGCTCTTTTCATTCCTTCAAACATGAAAGGCTTTGTAACTACAGCTACTGTCAAAATTCCCTGTGCCTTAGCAATGCTTGCTATGTATGGTGCTGCACCTGTTCCGGTTCCCCCACCCATACCAGCAGTGATGAAAACCATATCCGCTCCAGTTAACAAATCTATTAAATCTGACTTGTTTTCCTCAGCCGCTCTTTCACCGATTTCTGGTTTTGCTCCTGCACCAAGTCCTCCAGTCAGCTTCTCTCCTATTTGAAATTTTATCTCTGCTTTAGAACGGTCTAATTGCTGTTTATCGGTATTTACTGCAATAAAACTTACTCCCTTTACACCTGCTTCGATCATTCTGTCTACAGCATTATTTCCTCCGCCACCTACTCCTATGACTTTTATATTAGCTAGTCCATCATTTTTCGCATCAAATTCAAACATATATTGTCCTCCAATTAAGGTTTTATCAATTTTTATATAAACTTATGTAAATAATTTTTAAAAATATTACATCAAACTTATTACTACTGAGAAAAGTATTAACCCCACACCTTACTCTGCTTTTCTCTTAAAATTTACAAGTGAAACTACTAATAGACTAAGATTTTTATATATATTATTCCCAAATGCAAATATAACTGCTAAATATAATGGCAACCCTAATTTGTCACTTATAAATCCTATTCCTACTGCTATTATTATATCAATAAATATGTATATAAAGCAATAGCTAATTTTAAAATCTTCTATATTTTTTTTAGATACTATTGTAAATATAGAATTTATTATTGCCAATATTAATAATAGCATATATATAGAATGCTTAGAATCTATATATATTCCAAAATTCGGCAACATACCAATTAAAATTCCAAATACTATACCTGATAATACAAACAACATTTTTATCCCTTTCTATTCTTCCGCAACCTTTGCATATTTTATTTTAAATTTTTCTTTATTTTTAGGAATGCTTATATCATAACTCTTTATTGCCATAATATCAATCCCATAATTCTCTTTTAAGTTATGAGCATAAGATTCTGGAGAATCAATTACCCTTCCTAAAAGAAGTTCAGGGTCTCCTATTGCCTTTATAATAAATGGTGCTGCAACAACCTCTCCATTAATTCTAATTACAGGTCCAATACATATAACCTCTGTTGTGCTGACTATCCTCTTTCCATTTATTGCTATTGCCTCTGCTCCTGCTGCATTTAACTCACTTATAATTATTCTTACGTCAAGGTCATGAACTATTTTTTCATTTATACTTAAAGAGTCACTTGTAAGATTATCTGTCATTCTTATAGTAATACCTGGTCCACGTAGGTCAGTAGCTCCATTTATTGCTTCTAAAGCAGCTATATTTGAACGAATTGTCACAGTACTATCAAATATATCTTCAATATTATTTCTAATATCATCCATTCTTGCTAATTGTGCCTTTCGGTCTTCATCCAATTTATTTATTTCATTTGTTGCTTCACTCAGAGTTTTTCTTAACTCATTGATATTTTTTGCCTTAAACATATTATCAACATCTAAATCTGGGCTTACATTGTACAAAATAAAAATTATAAACGAAAACACTATTAAAAATGTCGGCACTTTAAGGAAATAAGATTTTTCCATCTGATAATCAAACCTTTCTAATATTCTTCTTCCTCAGAATTATAAGGTACTGCAAATTTAAACTCCTTTAAACTGCTTAAGGCATTGATTTGTATATCATCACTTTCAACAATTTCTACCTCAAAACCAATGTTTTTAAGTTCCTCCAAAACTCCACTCGGGAAGTTTATAGCAGAGTTTAATGTTCTTTTATCTCCAATAGCCTTTATTTCTATAGGTGCAGTTACTCTTTTTCCATTAATATTCAAATAATTAGTTACTGGAACAATTTCTGTATTTGAGGTAAATCTCTGATCATTTATTGCAATTGCTTCTGCCCCTGCTGAATTCAGATAACTCACTATACTTAAAATACTCCAATAATACTCCGATATGTTTAATTGACCATAATACTCTGAATTACCCTCAGGCACTTTTATATCAATTATTATACCTTGTCCTTTTACATCAAAGCCTCCGGATAAAACCTTATAGCTATTTAGTTCTTCCTTCAAATCTTCATGGCTCTTCTCATCTTTTTCAAGTCTTTCTTCTAAAACTCTAACATCTGTTTTTAAGGAATTAATAGTATCATATAGTGACTTTTTTTCAATATATGCCTTATTAATTTCCTCTCTTATCATAGAAATTTGTCTCTCTCCTATATTATCATCATTTAAAATATTTTTAGAAGAATCATATAAGGATATAAGTAAAAATCCAAGAATTAAACTTAAACTAAATATTACAGCATTTATGTATGTTTTTTTCATGTTTAAAATCTTTTCCCCTTTTAATTTATTTTTTGCGAACATACAGGGTGCTCTCCTTTTGTGTAATCTAATATCCATCCCTTGACTTCATTTCCTTCTTCAAGCCTTTTCTTGATTATTTCCAGTGCAAAATTATAACTATATAATTCATCATTATTAAGCTCAAATTTTATTTCCATACCATATTTAGTATCTACAGAAATTATATTGTCAGCATAAATGTAAATTTTTTGCACCTTATCAATGTCATTCAAGGAATCTGAATGTTCTAACAACTCATTTATTTTCTTAAAATTGTATAAACCATCAATTTTTATTTCTTCCCCTATATTGTATACTACTGGAACAAAACTTTCAATAGGAAATAAAACATTATTTTGTAAATTTCCATCCAATACAAAAGCATTTTTATCAGTAACTATTATATCATCCTTATAGTTAATTAAATATTTCTCTTCTCGTTCAACAATCTTAATGCTTATTCTATTTGGAATATAGTATGATACCTTACAATCCTCAATATACACTTCTTCTTTTAATCTTTCCTTTATTTCTTTTCTATTTACACTAAATAATTTTTCTCCCAAATTTATCCCCATTTTAGAAGCTAAATATTCAAATGAGTAAACCTTATTCCCTTCGATATTAAATCCTACGATATTAAATATATCAGTTTTATTAACAAAGTAATTAAGGCAAAAAGCAAGAGTAACAGTAGCCATAATTATGGCTACTGTTGTTATATAAATCTTTCTCATTTTTTTACGAACTTTTTTCTTGCGTTTTTTTTCGCTGCTCATCCTTCAAAATATTCCCTTCTATTTCTCAACTATATCCGCCCCTAAATTCCATAATTTATTGGCGAATTTTTCATATCCTCTATCTATATGCTCTATATTATTAGCTACAGTCCTACCCTCAGCTGATAATGCTGCTAATACAAGAGCTGCACCACCACGAAGGTCTCTGACATCTATATTTTCCCCATGCAATTTACTTACTCCATTTATAATTGCGAGATTGTCTTTTATGACAATATTAGCTCCCATTTTATTAAGCTCACTTACATGCTTAAACCTATTTTCAAAAACATTCTCTTCAATATAGGATGTTCCTTCAGCACGGCACAATGAAGCCATGAGCTGTGCCTGCATATCTGTTGGAAATCCCGGATAAGGTCGTGAACTAATCTTATCCATAGCTCTAATCCTATCATTGTTAATCATATAAATATAATCCTCAACATCATCGATTAGACAGCCGGCTTCTCTATACAATTTTATTATACCACTTAAATATCTCTTATCAACATTCTTTATACAAATCTTACTTTTCGTGCTGGCAGCCAATGCCATAAACGTTCCTGCTTCTATTCTATCTGAAATAATGCTGTATTCAACAGGTTCATCATATGATATATTTCTAGCCATATTTTTAGCTCCAAATACCGTTATCGTATCTGTCCCCGCTCCCTCTACGCGGTATCCACATTTTACTAAAAACCTCTGCAAATCAAGTATTTCAGGCTCTTTTGCTGAATTATAAATTCTAGTTCTTCCTTCTACACTTAAAGCAAAAAGCATAAGGTTTTCTGTGGCACCAACACTTGGATATCTAAGGCTTATATCGTTGCTCTTAGTATTATGTGACGAACATAAAATAAATTCGCCTTCTTCTGTAACATCAACACCTAATTCCTTTAAGCCATACAAATGCAAATCTATAGGTCTTGAGCCTATATCACAGCCTCCGGGATAAGTGATTTTTGCCACTTTATTACGCCCAAGCATTGGCCCTAAAAAGATTATTGAGGACCTTAATTTTTTAGAAAGTTTATCAGATATATCACATGTATTCAAGTTTTTAGTATTAATATAACAAGACCCACCCTCATAATATGCAGAGCATCCTAGTAATATTAATATTTCTAACATCATTTTAACATCATCTATATCAGGAACATTTTTAATTATGTATTCTCTTCCACACAAAATGGTACTTGCTAAAATAGGTAATGCCGAATTTTTAGATCCGCTTATTTTAACTATACCTTCTAATTTATTACCACCGTTTATAATGTAAGTTCTCATCAAACCCCTCCGAACAAGTAACAAAATAATATAAGTTATTTTATGCAATATTTTCTCACTTGTTACAGAACTTATTTACGATACTTACAGATAGCTATTTTTTTGATGCTAACTCAAATACTAATTTATACAGCTCATCCTCAGCGTTAAGTTCACCAAGTTTCTTAGAATTTAATGACATTGCAGGAAGTTCATTTGAATCACTTATGATTTTATCAATTGTACTTACCAATGTTTTTTCCTTTAACTCACTCTCTAAAATAACAATTGCAGCTCCTTTTTTTTCAAGAGCTCTTGCATTATATTCTTGATGATTTTCTGCTGTGTACGCCTTTGGAATTAAAATAGATGGAACTCCTATTTTTGTAATTTCTGCTATTGTTATAGCCCCTGCACTTCCAATTACCAAATCACTCGCACTTAGAGCTGTTGGTGAGTCATACATATAATCAACAATTTTTACATTAGATGGTATCTCTAAATTATTAGCCTTTAAGCATTCGTCAAAATCCTCTTTAAGTCTTTTTCCTGTTACGTGTAAAAGTCTAATTTTATCATTTTTCTTTATATTTTTTATTAAATCTATTACAGCATCATTTAGACTTTTTTGTCCTCCGCTTCCACCAAAGGAATAAATAAATATTTCATCGTTTTTCAAATTGTATTTTTTCCTTGATTCAATCCTACTAGCTTCCTTTACTTCTTTTCTAACAGGATTTCCTACAAGAACAAGCTTATCTTTGTATTTAAAGTATTTACTGGCTTCTTCAAAGCTTATAGCTATTTTATTAACTACTCTTGAAAGCAGTCTGTTGGTAATACCCGGAAACACATTCTGCTCATGCAGCATTGTTGGAACGCCCTTTATAGCCGCAGCTAAAACAACAGGACCACAGACATATCCTCCTGTTCCTACAACCACGTCCGGCTTAAATTCTTTTATTATAGCCATAGACTGCAACACTCCCTTGATTGTCACAGCTAGGGTTTTTATATTTTCAAAACTAATTTTTCTTTCCAAATATTTTGCTTCAACAGTTTTAAAAGCAAATCCCTGTTTCGGAACTAGGTCACTTTCCATTCCGTCCTCAGTTCCAACATACAATATTTCATTTTTGCTATTCTCTTGTTTTATTCTCTGGGCGATAGCCAAAGCAGGATTTATATGTCCTCCTGTACCTCCGCCGCTTATCAATACTCTCATGTTATGTTCCTTTCAATTCCTATTAACTTCTGAAGTTTTAGATATGTTTAAAAGTATTCCTATAGATGCAAGTAAAAACAGCAATGACGTTCCTCCAGCACTTATAAACGGTAAAGCTCTTCCAGTTGGAGGCATTGAAGATGTAGCTACAGCTATATGAACGAGAAATTGAACTAAAACTAATGATGTTATTCCTATCGCTACAAGGCTTCCGTAAAAATCCTGCGCATTTATCGATATACGTATCCCACGCCATGCAAACAAAATAAATAATATTATTACAAATAAGCATCCCAAGAAACCAAGTTCTTCACCAATTATAGAAAATATAAAATCATTATATGCCTCAGGTAAATAGAAAAATTTCTGCCTGCTCTTTCCAAGTCCTAATCCAAAAAGTCCTCCAGTTCCAAGTGCGTATAAGGATTGAACTATCTGCCATCCCTTGCCTTTAATATATTTAAAAGGATCTAAGAAAACAACTATTCTTTCTATTCTATAAGCATATAGTCCAATAAGCAAACCTACTCCAGTAACCCCGACTACACCAGTCAAGACCATATATAGCATTCTCGCACCTGCACAGTAAAACATAATTACTAGAACTAATGCCAATACTATAGATGTACTCAAATCCTTATGAATAACTATAAGTCCTATAAACCCCGCTATCGCAAGAAGTGTATATATATATCCCTCTTTAAATTTATGTAATTTATCTCTTCTTTTATCCAAGAAATCTGCCAGACACAGTACAGCAGCTAATTTAACTATCTCTGATGGCTGCAAGCTCATTCCGCCAATTTCCAGCCACCTTTGAGCACCGTTTCCTTCAACTCCTAAAAAAATTGTCGCCAATGACAAGCCCACAGAAACAAGGAGAATTATTTTAGTAAATTTTCTATAAAGCTTATAAGGTATAAGCGAGGTTATAATCATCAAAATAATCCCTGCTATACCTGCATATATTTGTTTTTTCAAAAAAAACAAAGAGCTTCCAAAATTATAATAACCATCAGGGTAGCTAGAGCTATATACCATAAAAAATCCTACCAAAAGTAAGATTAATACTATAATTACCAATATCCAATCAACAGATTTTCTATTTACTTTCTGAATTCTTTCTACTTTCTCCATAGAATTTCACTCTTTCTTTAAAGTCCTTGCCTCTTACTTCATAATTAGGATACATACCCCAGCTTGCACAGGCTGGTGACAATAAAACTGTATCTCCTTTTTCGCTTAGCTCATATGATAAACGGACTGCTTCATCCATATTTTCAACCATATAAATATTTTTAAACCCATGCTTTAAAGCACATTCTTTTATTTTTTCTTTTGTCTGACCTAATAAAATTAAAGCTTTTACCTTATTATCAAAGGCTTTTATAAATTCGTCATATTCAGAATCTTTATCATAGCCTCCTGCTATTAAAATAATAGGAGCTTTTACAGCTTTTACAGCCGTAATTGAAGCGTCAGAATTTGTTCCCTTTGAATCATTATAAAATTTAACACCATTATAGGTATTAAAATATTCTAGTCTATGTTCAACACCTCTGAATTTTTTTACAGCACTCGCTATAGTATTGTTATCAATTCCCAAAAGCTTCGTAGCTGCACAGGCTGCCATAACATTCTCTAAGCTATGCTTCCCGACAATAAATATGTCATCTACATTCATAATAACAGATTTCTCATTGTTATAATTATAAATAATTTGCATATTTTCAACATAAATTCCTGATTCTAATACACGTTCAGAGCTGAAATATACAATATTTGTATGTAATAAATCTAAATAATTTCTAGTTAAGATATCTTCATAATTTAGAATACAGTAATCATTTTTATCTTGATTAGCTGCTATTTTAAACTTTGCTCTATAATAGCTGTCTTCAGTTTTATGCCAGTCTATATGGTCAGGTGATAAATTTGTGACTATACTGATAAAAGGTTTGAATTTTTCAGTACTTTCAAGCTGAAAACTGCTTGCCTCTACGACAATTGTTTCATCCTTTTCAGAGATGTATGAATCATATAATGCACCCGAGCCAATGTTGCCAGTTATTTTGCATTTTCTTCCACTCTCATTTATAATTGCACCTATTAAGCTTGTCGTTGTAGTTTTGCCATTTGTACCTGTTATGGCAACAAATTTATTATCTGTAACAAAAAAGCCTGCCTCAAGGTCTCCAATGATTTTTAAATTAGCATCTACTAGCTTTTTCATTATCGGAGTTTCAAACTTTATCCCTGGACTCTTGATAACAAGGTCTATTTCATCTGTATTAAAGTCCAAAGAGTCAAAATAATATTTTACATCAATACCCTTTAGTTCTTCTAATGTTTTGCTCATCTTTTCTTCACTTTGTCCGTCATAAGCATATATCGTTGCACCAAGCTCATGGAGTGTCTTTATTGAAGCTATACCCGTTATACCCAGTCCGATTACTAAAACTCTTTTGTTTTTCATGATAATTTACATTCCTTTATTAAAATGATTATAATAATATTTTATGTTTATGTTTATAAAATTATTACAGTTGAACATATTCAAAGCTTTCACTAATCAATTTATTCAGCTTTGTTACACAGAATATATTCCTATAAAAGCTAAAATTACAGTGGCTAGCCAAAATACAGCTACGACTTTTGTTTCTTTCCAGCCGCACATCTCAAAATGATGATGAATTGGAGCCATTTTAAAAACTCTTTTTTTAGTTTTCTTATAATAAGAAACTTGAATAATAACTGACAATATTTCCACTATATAAATTCCACCAATTATTGGTAAAACAAATATTAGACTTGTATTTATAGCAACAGCCGCCAGCATTCCACCTAGTGCCAGTGAGCCAGTATCTCCCATAAAAATCTTTGCAGGATGAGCATTGTATCTTAAAAATCCAAGACAGGCACCTGCTGTAGCAGCAGATACTATAACTATGCCATTATAAGAGCTGTCAAACATACTAAAACTATTAGCTATAAGAGCAAATGCAGACATTACAATAAGTGTAACTCCAGAGTTTAATCCATCTAAGCCATCTGTTAAATTCACTCCATTTACTATGCCAACTATTGCAAATACTGCGAAAGGTATATAAAAAATTCCAAGCTCCAAATGAATATTTGTAAAAGGTATGATTAGCTTAGTGCCATCAACACTGTGCTTTGCTCCGTATACAGCAAGAAGTACAGCAAATATGAGCTGTCCTATTATCTTCTGATAAGCCTTTAACCCTAAATTTCTTTTAAGAACAACCTTTATATAATCATCTAAAAATCCAACCAATCCAAAGCTAAGCATTGATAGTATACTAACTATCACTTCTTTGCTAAAATTACCACTTGTAATCGTTGCGATAATCGTACCAAGTATGATAAGTAACCCGCCCATTGTCGGAGTACCAGATTTTGTGGCTATGTGAGATTTTGGCCCTTCTTCTCTTATACTTTGGCCAATTTTTAACCTCTTTAAAAACGGTATAACCAATGGCCCAAGCAGTATTACTATTAAGCTTGAAACTAAAATTACTCTTATCACTATATTAAAATTTTCGTTCATTTTCAACTCCTATATACTTTTGTCAAAGCTATTTTTTATCCCTAATTCCTTTTCAACTCTTTTAATCATATTTTTTGCAACAGTTCTTTCGTCATACGGAACTTTTTCTATTCCTATATCTTGATATGGCTCAGTAGATTTCCCAGCAAGCAATATGACGTCATCTTTTTTATGATTTTTTATAGCATAATAAATAGCCTCTTCTCTCTCTACTACTATTTTATACTCTCCGCCATATTTTATTACACCCTGCGCAATTTCTTCGCATATATCATATGGATTTTCAAATCTTGGATTGTCCGATGTGAGTATTGTTAAATCACAATTTTGTCCTGCTATCTCACCCATTGGCGCACGCCTTGATATATCTCTATCTCCACCAGCACCAAACATCACTATTTTTCTTCCTGTTGCAAATTCATTGATTGTATCCATAACCTTTGCTAATCCATCAGGTGTATGAGCAAAATCAAGAATTATCGTGCAATCTAATTTTGTATCTATGACTTCAAATCTTCCAATAACTCCATTAAAATATTTTAATGCTTCAATTGCTTCATCAATATCTATTCCCAAGGAATAAGCTGCACCAAGAGCCGCCATAGAATTAAGTACAGAAAATTTACCCGGAGTTTTTACAAATACCTTCTTTGTTAAATCTTCTATTTTTAAATCAAACTCTGTTCCTTTTATAGTAGTTTTGAGATTGCTCGCCTTTATATCTGCCTCATTGTTTATTGCATAAGATAAAGCCTTTATCCCATCACTTTTCAATTCATTGTATAATCTTTGTCCATACTCATCATCAACGTTTATTATATTACTATTTTTTGTTAGATAAAACAACTTCTTTTTTGCTAAATAATAATTTTCCATTGTCAAATGGAAATCAAGATGATCTCTTGTTAAATTAGTAAAAATTGCTATATCAAAATCCAGATTATCTACTCTATTTAGCTCAATAGCATGAGAGGATACCTCCATAGAACATACGCTTACTGATTTTTCAATCATTTTGCTTATAATATCTTGAATTTCTGATGATTCTGGCGTAGTATGTTCAGTTTTTATATGTTCATCATCAATTATAATTCCAAGAGTTCCTATAATTCCATTTTTTATTTTAAGATAGTCAAAAATAGCCTTCAATAGATATGTTATGCTTGTTTTGCCATTAGTTCCTGTAACGCCAACAAGATTTAATTTTTCTGACGGCTTGTCATATATAAGTGCAGCAATCCTAGCCATAATTTTTCTCGAATTTTCAACCTCTATGAAGCTAGCCATACGTCTAAGCTCTTCAGGTATAGCTTCACAAACTATGACTGAAGCTCCTCGTTCTATAGCAGATTTGATGTATTTATGCCCATCCTCAACCAATCCTTTTATAGCTACAAACATACTATTATTTTTCACATATCTTGAATCATATGTAATATGGCTGATATCTATATCATCTCTGCCTATAAATGACTTGTACTCTATATTATTTAAAATGCTACCTAGATTCATTATAAATTCATCCCTTTCTTAGTAGAAAATATTAATGCATGGATTAACCATGCACTAATTATAAATGATATTTTTTTGCATGAGCTAAGATTTTATTATATTACATTAAATAATTTATTGCAAGATTAAAGTTACTATAGATTTTTTCCTAACCCTTTCTCCAGCAACTGGGAATTGGTCCTTAACTATTGCATCTTCTTCTACATCTAATGTCATATTGCTTTGAAGTCCAAGCTTTTCTAAAATTTTACTAGCTTCTGTAATTGTCTTACCCTTAAGATTTGGAACTTCTATACTCGCCTTTTCCATAGCGCCAATTTCTTCTGGGGTAAACTGAGGTTCAACTTCCATGTATTTAAGTGTTTCTTCTATCATTCTGCCAACTATTGGAGCAGCTATAACACTTGCATAGTACTGTCCTTGAGGCTCATCAATTGTCATAAGGCATACAATCTTAGGATCATTTGAAGGTGCAAAACCAGCAAACGAGCTTATGTAAACTCCCTCAGGATATACACCATTTATTACTTTTTGTGCTGTACCAGTCTTTCCACCAACTCTATAACCCGGAACAGAGGCAGCCTTTGCTCCTCCATAAGTAACAACACTTTCCAGCATTTCCATAAGTGAATTTGCAACCTCTTTTGAAAATACAGTTCTTCTCGTAACTGGATCAAAATTTTTAACTATATTACCATCTTTGTCTATGAGCTGCTTTACAATACGTGGTTCCATCAAATCTCCATTATTTGCTAAGGAGGATAATGCTGTCACTAACTGTAAGGCTGTAACTGAAACCCCTTGACCAAATGATTGAGTTACTACATTTACATCCTGCATATATTTATAATGATTAACTATACCTCTACCTTCTCCATTTAAAGCAACTCCAGATTTTTCACCAAAACCAAGCGCTCTAAGATATTTATAGAATGTTTCTGCTCCTATATCAAGTCCCATTTCAGCCATACCATCATTACATGAGTTTTGCAAAACTTGTGCTAATGTCTGCTGTCCATGAGGATTATAATATCTCCAACATTTTATTGGCTTATAGCTCTTAACCTGTCTAACGTATCCATCACAATAATAAGTTTTATTTAAATTTGTTTTATTTTCCTGCAATGCTATGGCCACTACTAAAGGTTTAAATGTTGAACCTGGCTCATATATATCATTAACAATAGGACTTCTCCACATATCATACCATTTCTCTTGCACTTCTTGAGTAGATAAACTTTTCCATTCTTCTTTAGTTTTTTCATCTATTGGTACTCTTGGATTATTAGGATCGTAATCAGGCTTACTAACCATTGATATTATATCTCCGGTTTTTGGATCCATCATGATTACATTGACTCTCTTTGCTTGTGTGTTAGCTAAAGCTTCTTCGGCTGCTTTTTCTGCAAAATGTTGAATTGTTTCATCTAAAGTAAGAACTATTCCATAACCGTCCTGCGGTTCAAAATATTCATTGTAGCCATATGGCAGTTCTCTTCCTGTTGCATCAGTATTTACAACAAGTCTGCCAGGTATTCCAGTCAAATATTTGTCATATGTAGCCTCTACACCATATAGACCCTTTTGGTCAGCATCTGTAAAGCCAAGCACATATGGAGCAAAATTCCCATACGGATAAACTCGTTTATTATCCTCAATAATGCTTATGCCTGTCAGTTTTGCATCTCTAATTTTTTGTGCTTGTTCCTCAGTTATCCATTTTTGCAAAACTACATATTTACTATCTTGAGTTATTTTCTTATATACTGTTTCCTTATCTAAGCCCAAAATTTCTGAAAGAATTCCTGCAATTTCATCAAGAGATTTTAAATCTTTCAAACTCGCCTGCAGCAATTCCTCTTCCTTTTTCTGGGAATACTTTTTGTTGATACTGTTAAAAAATTTTAATATAAAATTCTCGTCCTCTTCTTTTTCCTGAACAACATCTCTGTCAGATGAGCCTTTTTTAACATCCACAGGCATACAAACAACTGTACTTGCATTTACACTTACAGCTAGTTTTTTACCTCTTGAGTCGTATATTATTCCTCTTTTAGCGTTAATCACAACATCTCTAGACCATTGCTCATAAGCACCTTTTTTATATTCATTTCCTTTTATAAGCTGTATATAGCCAAGACGAGCAATCAATAGAAGTGTTATTATAAAGAAAAACATTAAAAATGATAATATTCTTCTGCGATTTTGTAGGTTAGGACTATTCATTTCTCTACTATTTCTCATTTTAGATATATTCCTTTCCTTGGATATTTATAAATTTACGATAATTAATATGTATTAATTTATACGGGCGAATTTATATTTCGCCCGTTCTATATCATCTATGTTTATAAAAAGTTAACTGCGTTCACTCTTTAAACTATTGTTTTTTTGCAAAATAATTATAGGTTTTTTCAAAAAAGTTAAGCTTTTTTTCCTGATTTTCATTAGCAACTAATTGTTCCTCATCACTTTTACTGCTTTCACTATTTAAAAACACTGTTTGCTTTCTAGTAGGATAAGACATACCCAAATAGCTTTTTGCCATGTTTTCAATCATATTAGTATTATTTAAGCTTTCTAAATATATGTTGTGACCGTCAATTTTATTATTTAATTCTGCAATTTCTTTGTCTAAATTATTAATTGCCATTTTTTTCTCAGTTATTGTGGCATAATTGTAGATTATTGAAATGCCCATGCCGAATATTGCTATAATCATAAACCAAGTTTTTATTGCTCCTAAACTTAGTTTATTTCTCTTTTTCTTCTTTATAACTCTTTTTTTATTTTCCTGCCCTAAATTCTGTTGTTCTTCATAAGCATAATCATATTTTGGCTTTAATAACGCTGACATTCACAATCACCTACACCCTTTCTCCGACTCTTAACTTCGCACTTCTTCCCCTTGGATTATCTTCTAATTCTGCTTCTTTTGATATAATTGGCTTTTTATTTATTAATATTAGCTTTCTTCTATGGTCACAAATACATTTTGGAAATTCTTTTGGACAAATACAGTCACTATTCAAATCTGCAAAGGTATTTTTTACTATTCTATCTTCCAAGGAATGGAAGCTAATTATACAAATACGTCCGCCAACATTTAATCTGTCCACAGCATTTCTGATGGTTTTTTCAATTATTTCAAGCTCCTTATTAACCTCTATACGTATAGCTTGAAATGTTCTCTTTGCAGGATGCGGACCATCCTGTCTCGCTCCTGCCGGTATAGCTTTTTTAATGATATTTACTAGCTGTCCTGTAGTTTCTATAAATTCCGTTTCCCTAGCTTCTATGATAAATTTCGCTATTCTTGATGCCCAGTTTTCTTCTCCGTATTCGCTTATAATTCTAGTCAATTCCTTTTCATCATAGCCGTTCACTATGTGCCAAGCACTTATTTTCTGTGATTTGTCCATTCTCATGTCAAGCGGAGCATCATGGTTGTAGCTAAAGCCTCTTTCGGGTATATCCAATTGAAATGAGGACACTCCTAAATCAAATATAATTCCATCTATCTTTTCAATATTTAAGTCATCTAAAATCTCGCTGATATTGCTAAAATTACTCTTGTATGCAATGAAGTTTTTAAACTCGGATAATTTATTTTCGGCTCTATTTATAGCATATACATCTTGGTCAATGCCTATTACCTTTCCCTTTGTTGCACGCTTAAGTATCTCGTATGTATGTCCTCCACCGCCGAGTGTGGCATCAACATAAATTCCATCTTCTTTTATATCTAAACCTTCAATTGTTTCCTCTAATAAAACAGATTTGTGAATAAATTCCATGAAACCCCTCCTATAAGCCTATGCCTAGTTCCGACATTTTTTCTGCTATGCTATCAAAATCAAATTCTTCACTGTTTGAATAAGCATCCCAGTTTTCCTTATTCCATATTTCAATTTTATCTATAACTCCAATGATTGCGACATCTTCTTTTAAGTTACTGAATTCTCTTAAATTAGGCGGCACTATTAGTCTGCCCTGTTTATCAAAAGTACATTCAGTAAATCCTGAAACAAATTGTCTTAAAAAAAATCTTTCTTCTTTATTAAAAGCTGATAAATTCTTAAGTTTACCAATAAATTCTTCCCATGCTTGAATAGGATAAACAAATAAACATTTATCCAAGCCTTTTCCGATATAGAATACCTCACCTAGTTCATCTCTGAATTTCGATGGAATTATAACCCTTCCCTTATTGTCAAAGGAATGTATGTATTCACCAGTAAACATAATCCACCACCTAATGGGTATATTATACCACATTGTGGGATAAATGCACCACTTTTTTTCAAAAAAATGAAAATTTTTTTAATGTTTTTTTGATGCTCTGCTTAACGCTTGAAGTATCAAGTGTTGTATAAATTTAAAATATTAATATAAAAAATAAATAAATTTTACTTTATAAAATGATTATTCCAATTCTATTTTTACATTAAATAAAAAAATCAGTATCTTGTTCAAGACAAAATACTGATTTTTTATATTAGAATTATAAAATTGTATCTGTTAGAGAATGTATACACAAATAAGTAGATTCTTTTTTAACACATTTATTGTTCATTTACCGCTATTCATCCGTATCACTAAAAATAGTCAACTCAACAAAATTCCATAGCATTACAGAAACCTCGGCACGGGTAGCCTTGCCCTGTGGGTCAAAGAGATTATTTCCCTTGCCCTGAATTATGCCTGCCATTTGTATACGATTTATGGAAGGAGCAGCCCATGCACCAATTTTGGTATTATCATCAAATATTTTCTGCGAGTGAACTTCCGGTAACTTAAACCCGATAGATACAGCATATCTATCCATAATAACCGCCATCTGTTCACGGGTTACAAAAGCATTAGGGTCAAATTTACCTTCACCGATGCCGACCAGTATGTTATTTTTTACACCCCATTCGATATAGCCCATGTAATAGGCATTGGCTTTCACGTCGGCAAAGCTGCTCTTTGTATAGCCGCTCACATCGGCATCTGCCAAACGTCCGAGCGCTGTTACAAACATCCCTCGTGTCATGGAATCGTTGGGACTGAACGTAGTGGCGCTGGTGCCAGTCATGAGACCACGGTTTGCGGCAAAGAGAATGTCATCCTTTGCCCAATGACCATTGATGTCTGTAAAGTTGAAGCCAGCTTTGTAGGCTATGCCGTATGTAGAGAAATGACTGGTGGAAAACACCACCGTTCCGCGCCTTGCATCATAACTGGAATCGGTGAGATAGGTCACTTTGCCTTTTGCATCCACATACACGGCATAGACATTGTCCGCAATTTCACCTTTTTGCAAGGTATAGGGAATTTCCACGCTGACGCTGCCTTTTCCGAAATCAGTCACGGATTTTCCGCTGGCATAGGTCGCCTTGAGGTCGTATGCGGGACGGTTACCAATGACGGCCTTTGCATCGCCGGACAGCTTTGCGTTGTCTATGCGGGTAGCGGAAAGCTGAACATCGGCCTTTGCCTGACGGTTAATCTCAGTTACCGCCGCAAGGTTAATGCCAATGGTAAGGTCGGGACGGTCAATCACGAGCTGAACGCTGGAAATCTTGTTGTCGATGACCTGCTCCTGCGTAGTCTTAGGCAAATTGACTGTCACGGTGTTTGCGTCCTTCCCGCCGGTAGTGACATGGATAACCGCCGTTATGTCGCCTGCATTCACGCCTTTTTTTGCCGCCTCGGCCTTTGCGTCCGCAATGGCGTCGGTGATATTCTTGTCGGTCAAACTGACGTTGGCATTGCCCTTACCGTCCACCGTGGCTTTATTTTCCGTGCTGCCGGTAACAGGCTCGGTGGGCTTAGTAGACGGAGCGGGTGTAATGTAACCACCACCACCGTCAGTTCCTCCTGTATAAGGAGTTGCCGTGATGATGATGTTTTTCTGTATGGTTGCTTCGTTTTGGCTGCCCTTGGACACCGTGATGATAAAGATGTAGCTGCCATTTGTGCCGCTGGGATTTGCAGAAGTTCCCGCAATCGGTGCGGTGTAGCCAACTTTGTTTATGGTGACCGTAATATCTCTGTTGTTGACCACCGTTTCCGCAGTGTTTTTCAGCGCCGCTTTAATAGCGTCCTCATCAATTGCTGCTGTCTGACTCATGTCAGCGTAGCTTTCGTTCGCCGCAGCGGTTTTCGCCGCAGCGACAATTGCAATATCCGGGTCAACAATCACCGTGTAGTTGATCGTGCTTGAAGTGGCGGCGGTATTATAAGGGGAGGCGGCGTACTCAGCGGTCAATGCGAATGTTCCTGTGTCGCCGGGCGTCCATGTAAAGACAGCTATACCATCGGTACTCAGGTTTTCCTTTCCCAACACTGTGCCACCGTTCTTAAAGGTAATCTCCTGCCCGCTTACACCGGGACCAGTAAAGTAACCTGTGAGGGTTGCGGTCAGGGTGACGGAACTGCCCATGATTTGCTGGCTTGCAGGAGATGCCGCCAGTGCAAGGGCGGTTGTGTTTCCGACCACGTTCAGGGTTACATCGTTGGAGGTAATCGTTGTCGAACCGCTGTCGCCGTTGTAGGTTACATAATAGCGCAGCTTATAAGTGCTTGCGGTGTCGAGGGGAAGTTCACCAATTGACCAAATGTTCCAATCGCCGGAGTCAACGGAATACTGCCAACCCTGTGCCGTAATCGTAACGCCATTTTCCGTTACGGTGGGCTTGTAGGAACTGTTAAGGTTGCTTAGCATAACGCTGCTCCCCGCTGTAAAGGAGTCCGGAATGGTCAGCGAGCCTATGATGGGCTCGGATACCACAAGCTGCACCATATTGTATTCGTCGTTATATTGGATAATGTATCTGCTGTCATCGCTGAAGAAATAGGCACTGCAATCGTAGGAGCTTGGTTTTGTGACGAAGGCTGGGATGTCGTAGCCTGATTCTATGGTCACCCCGATGGATGCGCCGGTGGTGAGCGGCACCCCATCCACAAAATTAATTTCTTGCGAAGTCAGCACCACGTTGCAAGCTGTGGAGGAATCGGTCACCGTGTTATCTTTGATAAGGGCCGTGCCGCCTACACGAAAATATAGAGCATAGATACCGCCATTTGGGCTCTTATTACCGGTAATGCTGCCACCTGTCATGGTGAAGCTGCCTTGTAGCGCATAGACAGCGCCGCCCTGGTTGGATGCTTCATTGCCGGCAATACTGCCACCCTCCATGATAAAACTACTCATAAGTCCTACCATCACACCGCCGCCTTTGGACGAGCTGGTGCTCTTGTTGCCGATGATATTGCCGCCCTGCATGGTGACGATACCGTTAACATACACACCGCCACCGGTATCATCTGAGTTATACCCTCCGGTGATGTAACCCTGCCCTGAGACTTCGTCCGTACTGCTGTCCTTGATGGTCAGTTGGCAGTTCGCAGTGATCACATTGCCGTTGGAGGTAGCCGCCGTCAGACCCCTGTCGATATCGTTGCCATTCAGGTCAAGGATGATGGGAGTTACAAAGTTGTTAAAGGTCAGAGGCCAGGTGTTGTGATTATCCTTGTCGATATCCGTTAAAAGCTGAATATATACCGTGCCGTCGTAAACCTCATTTGCATAGATTATGGCCTCGTCCAGTGTGCCACTGTTAATCCAAAAATCAGGTGCGCTGCCGTCCTCCTTTGCCACACCCCAACGTACTACGGCAGTTGGAGTTATTTTCGCCTCAAAGGTCAGATGCTTGTAAGAACTAAGATTATCACTATTGTAGTTTTCCACTGGGTCATTTCCATCGTAGCTCGTGCTTGCGATGACCTCTCCATTGGCGTAATCGTCTAAAATTGGAGGGTAATTCGTCGCATAATACCCGCCTTGAATGATGGGCGAATTGCCGGATACGACGAGTCCGCCGCCATTCATGCTAATGCCTATACCATTCGGACTACACATGATACCGCCGGAAAGTGTTATTGTGCCGCCGGCATTGCTACTAATCGCAGTGCTGGCCACCCCGCCAGTGACCTCTATCACACCGCCAGAAACGCCCACGTTGCCGCTTTTGGTGAAAATACCGCAGAAACTGGCCCTCACTGCACCGCCTTGAATGCTGACTGTGCCGCTACCTTGGTTATTGATTGCAAAGCTGCTGATGTTTTCGACTGTGCCGCTCATAAGAATCAGGTTTCCGTTTCCGCCGGACAGCTCAACAGTTCCGCCGTTGTCACCAGCATATCGGTTGTTTATAATTTTGCCGCCGGTACCGCCGTCAACGATGGTCAGCGTGCCGGAGCCATTATGTTTGATCAAGGAGGCACTCCCGGTGCCGCCATCCAGCGTTTTGCCGTTCAAGTCAAGGGCGAAGCTGGTTGTGCCGCCGATGGTGATTGACGACGAATCTGTGATGGTGATACTCTCCAGAAGTTTGATGGTTTGCCCTTCGGCAACCGCAGTCATCGCCGCTTGCAAAGTGGGGTAGCCTGCGCTGCCGATTTCGGCGACGTTCGGCACAGGTGCAACGGAGATATAACGAAATTGATTGAGACGATAGTCGTCGCTGGTTACTGCGTCCGTAAAACCGGTAAATCCCCCTTTGAGAAGAAAGCCCATGGCGGTCAATGTACCGCCGAGCGCGTTTCCGGGAGTCTCGTACATCGAAAAGCCCTTACCGCCGGTTGCGCTCACTGTAGCACTGCCTGTGACGATGAGATTTCCGCTGATACCGCTACCGCCGGTTACCGTTACAGTACCATGTTGTCCGCCCATGCCACCGGTGGCAGTGAGCGTTACCGTGCCCATGACAGTAACATTACCGAAAATCCCAGCTCCCCCGTCACAGCTTTCTCCTAATGGAACCGTTGCGCCCATACCGCCGGTGGCAGTAAGTGTTGCCGCTCCTGTTACCGTAACATTCCCACTGATACCAGCCCCGCCTTTGCCGCCGTTCAAAGGAGCGGTGTAGCCTATGCCGCCTGTCAGGGAGCTATCCGCAATCACATTTAAGGTGACTGTGCTGCTTGTCACGGTCAAGGCATTTGCGCCGTCTGGCACCCCCGGCGACCCCGTCAGTGCGTCGATTGTCACACCGTTGAGATTCAGCGTCACACCCGTCGCACTGACCGCAATGCGGTTAGTGGTGGAAGTCTTACTATCAGCCATGCTCACGGTATATTCACCCGCTGTGCTGAACGTCAGCACACCGTTGTCATAGACCGGTGCTGCACCGTCTTCATCTATGCTGACATAAAAATCTCCGTAGGGAGTGGGCGTACCACTGCGCAGAGCCATCATCATGGGCTTCGCACCCACCGTTACAGTGATTTGCGGAAGCTCGGCGCTCACCACGTAGTCCTCTATCACCGGTGTAAATACATAAACACCCTCGGCATCCATGTCATATTCCGGCTCGGATGTCCATGTGACCGGAATGTTTGCAGTTGTTTCTTTCCATTCGGGTCCGGGCACTTTATCTGTCTCCGTCTGCCCGTTGGAATCTGTCGGGGTGGTGGAACCGGGGGTTGCTTCTGCCGAATTGCCCGATACGGAACCCTTATCCGAATTTCCTGAATCTTGGACAGCATCCTCCAATGTTTTGCTGTCGGCATTCACGGCTGTCCGTACCGTTGCCATTAGGCTTTTGGGAAGCCCTAAATCCTCCATAGATGTGCCGGTTGATACCGACATTTCTGTTTCATCAATCGGTGCAAATGCAATGATTTCGACCTTTGCGCCGATTGTCGTACCTAATTCTTTCGCCATAGCTGAAATCGGCAGCATAGTCAGAACCATGCACACCGATAGCCAAATACTTAAAATTCTTTTTTTCATCCTTTTTGTTTAGCTCCTCCTATTTCAGTATCTTTTTTGGCCAGTAGCACACGCCCACATCCAGTGAGCGTGGCTTGTCCAGATGAAAATCAGCACACCGGCAGTACCAGCATTGCCGCATCCCCTCTGGTGTATTGGCTCTCGGTTCAAAAACCGGACAAACCTGTTTTGGCCATACGTTGCCCTCCGTATTGGGGGCAGAAAGCAGCAAATCCTCACGCCTACGCTTTTCCATTCCATCACGCTCCTTCCGGCGAGGATACAGCAGCATCCCAAATGATTCGGAATACCGCTTATGTTCAAACCCGCATACCCGCTTTTAATTGCCAAGATTCTTCATGGCTTCAATAATGGGAAGCAACCGGTCTGTTGCAACACTTGTCAAGTCCGTGACAGGGATGTCGAACAGCCAATAATCCCCGGTTGCGTGGTTGTCACCGTCGCACCATACGTTTAGGTTGCCTCCGTCGCCAAAGTAGAAATGCGCTCCGAATTCGGAAGTATCCATGCTCGCCACAAGCTTTTTATCCGCCGCCACTCTGAGTTCCTTGGGCAATTCACCGTCAACGCCCGCAGCCGCAAAACCAAATTTGCCGTCAAGGATCAGTTGTTTGAACGCACTCTTATCCTTTATGAAATCCCACAGGTTACCCGCATCCTGATTGCCCGTGGTCAAGCTGAAGATCTGTGTCTGTATGGAATTGACAGTATAAGCCGCACCGGCTGTATAGGCGGCATTGTATGTCCTGATGCTCAGCAAATCGCCCCCTACCACTTCAAAAACAGGCATAATATCGTAAGTGGTATCTTTTTCGGCAGAAGAAGTCGGTGCAAGGCAGAAGGCTTTTAATCCTTCATTCAGTTTTGCCTGTATCCCATCATCCGCTAAGCCGTTTACCTCCACATAACGTGCTTGCGTATCTGCATCACCGTAGTTTTCAAGTGCTTTGATATCAAAGGATACATTGTCCAAAGAATTTGCAGAGGACGTCGTTTCGTCTTTTTCTCTGCTGACGCTTGCGGAAATATCGGTCACAGAGCCATCCTCATTATACATATACAGTGCGGGGATAGTTTTCTCGCCGGTGGTAATGACAGCAAAGGTACGGGTGGCTTCTGGATAGTCGGTGTTATGGTCGATCCAGGTTCCCTCATTGATGTAGTATTTTCCATTGCCCATATCCAGATAGGAGGACACATGAGTATGACCGAATACTACTACATCCACATTTTCGTTGGGGTTTTCCAGATATTGCGCCTTTGCCTGTCTGAAAAAATACTCCCAGTCCAAGGTTCCGGCAACCGCCTCAAGGAAGCTGTTGGGAACTTTGACTTGGTTGATTTTCTGACGCTCGTCCCATGTGCGTTGAATGTTCTGAAACAGCACAGGTGCGGAAATGGTTCCATCCGCCTGCTGTACCGGATAGAAATCCAAATAAGTGTAGGCGTTGTCAAATCCTGCCATGTGCATATCAAATATTTTCTCGTCAAGGCCCTCGTTCGGTGTCATCCGTTCGGATACGTTTTTGAGAATAGAGTAATACAAATAAGCTCCATACTGGTCTAAATTAGATTTATCCGGCACATTCGTTACCACCGGTAAATTCTTTTCAACTTTTGGACGACCTTCTAACACCCATGTTGCAGCATAGCGAGCATAAAAATAACCGGCTGGAAAAATTGTATCATCATTGTCGCACAGCTCTGCATTGGTAACCGTATCCGGAGCGGAAAACACATCGTAACGGTGACCATGCTCGATTGCAATTTCGTTACGATCTCCTGTATAATACGTGCCGAGTCCTTTGGCATCTCTTATCTGTACAATTTTTGGAATAGCCTCTTGTAAAATAGCATTATCCTGTGTCATGTCATGATTTCCCGGTATGTAGACAAGCTTTATCCCACTTTTGATAACCTTGTTCAACTCGTCGATAATTCCTTGATTGTTTGCTATCACATCTTTATAAAACTGATTTACATCTGTGTAGCTTGGGTAGTATACCGGCAGAAACCATTCGTCAAGAAAATCACCGTCAATTACCAGCTCTCGCACATCTGTCGTGAGTTGAAGTCGCTGTAGAAATTCAATTAGTAGCGGACGGTTTTTCACCATTTCGGCATATTTGTCATCGATTCCTATATGAATATCGCTTATGACAACTATTTTGTTCCTTATGTTACCAGCCTCCCACAAAGCTGACATTGAAGGTTTAGGCGAGCATCCAGTATTGAGCAGTGCCAAAGAAGTTACTATACAGGATACCAGTAATAAAGATGTAAGTCTTTTTTTCATTTTTGTTTCCTCCAATAATTCAATTATATTTTATAAATTTACGCTATTAAGATTAACATAAAAAAAACAAAAAATGAGCCTTTACACTTTAAAAGCTCATTTTTACACTTTAAATTAACTCTTGACAAACAAAATTTATCATATCATCAAACCACAACTCGTACACGAAAAATACCATTTTCTATTTTATACATTAGCTCACCATCATACTTTTTTACAAAAGCAATAACGCTCTTACTACCGATGCCATGTTCTTCTTGACTGGTAAAAGGATATCCGTTATCATCAAGTCTTGTACCCTCTGTGCATGGATTTTCCATCTCTAACAGTAACATCCCTACATTTCGGCAGATAAAACGAAGATATGGACTAGAGATATCTATAAGCTTTCCACAAGATTGAATTGCATTTTCCAAAAGATTTGATATAACCATAGAAAGCTCCAAAGAATCTACGGTCAACTCTCTTGGGATATCCAGTTCAATTTTTGTTGAAATACCTGCCTGCTCTGCTATATTTACATAGTGGCAGACAGCGGCATTAACTACAGGATTCTCGCAATAGACTTTGCTTATTTTATATGCAATTTGATTTTGATTTTTCAATAAAGTAGTCACTTCATCACTTTTTCCTTGCTCTAAAAGGTTTAAAAGCACATTATTAAAATGTCGGCGATCATGGGCAGCACGGCTATTTTGTGCCGACACTTCTTCCATAAGCTCCAATCTTTGAGACATATTGCTTGCGGCTAGTTGCAGATACTCCCTCTCTGTCTGCATTTTGTGATTTTCCTCACGCATGGCATATTGCTTTGCTATAGTTTTTAGTGAATGGATAATAGAAATATATATTGACAAGCCCAAAATGATGAGAAAAATAAGCGGTATGTAGTTATTACTCAGCATATCTCTAATATCACCCCCGAAAAGATATCTTAAAAAGCAAGCCAGAAGTGAAATAACGGGTAATATGTATATGTGCCAATAGTCCAGTACATTTCGATACAGCTTTGATACCCTCTTATAAAACACAAAAATAATAATCGAAAATAAAATCAGACGTAAATAAGAATTTCCATAAATCGGCCTCGGAAAAATATCAGAAAGTATATAACTTAAAAACATTACTGCTATAAGAATATTTAGCATTGTAATATAGCTGAAGCACCACTGCATGATTTTGTCAGAAAACAGTGGCTTTAAGGCGATCATAATCACTAAGTGCATAGCAAGATCAACATAAAATACAGCAGTATAATTTTCTGTTTGATAAAAGTGATAGTTCACACTGACATTTACAAACAATATAATAGCTGTTGCAAAAACATACACAAATTTGCTTTTGTATTTAGGCGTTGCCATAACAGAAAGCAAAAGTATAAGCATAACATCAGTGATGAATGATCGCAAAAGGTTAGGGAAAATTGCGCTCATGACAAATTCTCCCTTGACATCAAATAATCCATATACATATCTCTTACCGCAGGGTATTGCTTTGCAGAAATAGGAATAATTTTTCCGCCTCGTAGGGTAAAGCTATCCTTTGCAAATCGCTCCACCCTCCTCATGTTAACAATGTATGAGGTGTGACATTTTATAAAACGAGTATCCTTTAGAATAGGTGAACTATATTCCACAAAGCTTTCTCGGATAGTACGGCTGCTTATCACCTCACCTCCTATAAGAGTAAAGCTCACAGCATGGTTATAATATTCACAGCAAAGAATATCAGATAAATTTAGCACCCTTAAGCTATTAGCAGTTTTTACAGTAAAAGTACGTTCTTCTGACAAGTCTATTTTTGAGATAGCAAAAGCAAGCGTATTGTATAACTGCTGCTTATCAATCGGTTTAATCAGATAGTTTATAGGACTTGCAGCATAGGCCTGCAAAGCAAATTGTGGTTCTGTAGTGGCATAGATAATTTGAGCTTTACTATCAAAACGACGAATCTCCTTACCTAACTCCAAACCATTTACCATGGGCATAACAATATCCAGTATATAGAGATGAAAATTCTCAGTTTCAATGGTGGTCACTAATTTTTCGGGATGTGAGAACTCTTTAATCTCTGCTTCTAATGTATTTGTTTCAAGGTATTCTTTTATGTATTCGTTGATGACTTCCAATTCTCTTGGCTGGTCGTCGCATATAGCAATATGCAGCATAGCGGTCACTTCCTTATATTAATGTTAATATAAAAATACTAAATATATTATATAAGAATATCCGTATAATTTCAATATATAAATTATAACTACAAACGATGTGAATGGTTGCTGATTAGTTATATAATTTCTTGTAGGATAAATAAAAAAACATACAAAACTATCAGTAATGTATGTTTTTCGAATTATTAAATTTATATTATTAATTAATTATTTATTATTGCGAATGAAAATTCTGCACTTATACAAAGCTTGTCATTTACATATCCATTACCCTTTGCAAAGAAAAATGGATATTTTTGTTTTATGATTTCGCACTCTGTTATAAATGTGTCTCCGGGCTTTATTGGTAATTTAAAGCGTACCTTATCTAAGCCTGTAAAATACGGTGTACCTCCGTTTAATTTCTCTTTTGGCAAAAGGATACATACCGATTGAGCCAATATCTCACATAGTATAACTCCAGGAACAATGGGATTTTCCGGAAAGTGTCCATTTAGAAACCATTCATCACCTACTATGTTTTTTATCCCTATTGCTTTTCCTTCTTCATTGATTTTTACTTCATCTAAAAGTAGCATTGAATCTCTGTGTGGAATTATATTTTTAATTTCTTCCTTGTTCATAACTATATCCATATACCTACCCTACTAATAGCCTCTTTATATTTTTTTAAATGCAACACAGGCATTATGTCCGCCAAATCCTAAGGATATAGACAGAGCTAAATTAACTTTCTTTTCTCTTGCAACATTAGCAACATAATCTAAATCACATTCAGGGTCTTGCTCAGACAAGCCAATTGTTGGAGGTATAATTTCCTCTTTTATTGCTAATATTGAAGCTATTGCTTCAACAGCCCCTGCAGCTCCAAGCATATGTCCTGTCATTGATTTAGTTGAGCTTACAAGTGCCTTATATGCTTTATCACCTAATGCTTTTTTTATTGCCTTTGTCTCAGATACATCATTGAGTGGAGTGCTTGTTCCGTGGGCATTTATATAAATACTTTCTTCATCTTTCATATTAGATTCTTCAACCGCAATAGCTATAGCTCTTGATGCTCCAAGTGCTTCTGGATTAGGAGCAGTTATGTGATGTGCGTCACAGGTGCATCCATATCCGCAGACTTCTGCATATATTTTTGCTCCTCTATTTACAGCATGCTCGTATTCTTCCAGTATCAAAGCTCCCGCACCCTCTCCGATGACAAATCCACTACGTCTTTTGTCAAATGGAATAGATGCTGTCTTTGGATCATCAGAAGTATTCAGAGCAAGCATATTATCAAAGCCTGCAACTCCTACTGGTGCTATTGAGGCTTCTGAGCCTCCTGCTATTATAGCATCAGCATAGCCGAACTTTATTGCTCTAAATGCCTCTCCTATTGCATTTGTACCTGTAGCACATGCAGTTACAACCGGCAAGCAAGGACCCTGAGCCTTAAATTTTATAGCTATGCTTCCAGAAGCCATATTTGATATTAGCATAGGTATAAAATATGGGGAGACTTTTCTATTTCCTTTAGATATTAATTTTTCCATTTCTGTAGAAAATGTTTCTATTCCACCTATACCAGAACCAAAGTACACTCCAAATCTTTCAGAATCTATATTATTTTCTATTCCACTATCAGCAACAGCTTGACTTGCCGCTGCCACAGCATATTGTGAAAATAAATCGCTCTTTTTTATATCACCTTTATCCATATATAAGGACGCATCAAAATCCTTCACTTCGGCTGCGAGCTTAACCTTATACGTAGTAGCATCAAACTTAGTTATAGGAGCTATACCACATTTTCCAGATATAAGAGATTGCCAAAAATTAGCAACATCATTTCCTATAGGAGTCACCGCTCCTAATCCTGTTACAACAACTCTTTTCATATTTTTTATGCTTATACCATACACCGATTTCACAAAAATTACGAAATGCTTGTGAATATTCTCAGTGCTTATCCTTTCATTATTCTTACTTTTTAAATTCGCCTTTTTATACTTTGAATTGCCTTTTTATATTGCACAAAATTTTATGCCTACACTCTACATTGCCAATCCGCCATCTACTCTTATAACCTCACCAGTTATATAGTCAGCAGTACATAAAAATACAGCTAAGTTTGCCACATCCTCTGGTTTTCCCATAACTCCAAGGGGTATCCTACTTAATAACTGATTATTATCGCCTATATTTTGTGTCATATCTGTTTCTATAAACCCTGGCGCGATAGCATTGCAGCATATATTTCTACTCGAAAGCTCACGAGCAACAGATTTTGTCAAGCCAATAAGTCCAGCCTTTGATGCAGAATAATTTGCTTGTCCTGCATTACCGATAATACCTGATATAGAGCTTATATTAATTATTTTGCCACTTCTTTTCTTTAAAAATATACTCGCACAATGCTTTATCATATTAAATGCGCCTTTTAAATTCGTATCTAAAACTAAGTCATAGCTTTCTTCTTTCATAGATAAAATCAAACTATCCTTTGTTATACCTGCATTATTAACAAGTATATCTATTGTTTCTAATTTTTCTATTATTTCAGAAACTACTTGCTTTGTTTTTGCAAAGTCTGATACATCACATTTAAAGCTATATGCTTTTACCCCAAAGCTTTCAGCTTCAGCACAGGTTTCTAAGGCCTTTTCCTCATTGCCGGAATATATAATTGCTATGTCTGCACCGCTTTGTGCGAGTTTAAGGGCTATAGCCTTTCCTATACCTCTTGAACCACCTGTAATTACAGCTTTTTTACCTCTTAACATCTCTTGCCTCCTAAGCATTTTTTAAAGACCTTACAGTATTTTCAATGCTTTCCATATCCTCTACATTATAAACAGACACATGCTCGGATATTTTTGATATAAATCCACTAAGGGTTTTTCCTACTCCGACCTCTATAAAGGTATCTACTCCGTCATTTATCATGTTTTCAACTGATTTCTGCCATAAAACAGGATTCATAAGCTGTTTAGATAATAGCTCTGAAACATTATGATTGTAAGGCACAGCTGTACAATTTGAGTACACAGGTATTTTGGGAATATCAAACTCAAAGTCCTTAAGATATTCTTTAAATCTTTTTTCTGCCGACAGCATAAAAGGAGAATGAAAAGCTCCGCTTACACTAAGAGGAAGTGCTTTACCTCCAGCTTCTTTTACATCAAGCTTAAATAATTCCATTTCAGATTTCAAGCCCGAAACTACAAGCTGACCCGGATAATTGTAATTAACCGGATATACTTCATTATACTTTTTGCATAAGCTTTCTACAGTTTCATTATCGAGCTTTAAAACTGCCATCATTGAGCTTTCACGTTCATCTCCGGCAGACTGCATATATTCACCACGTTTACACACTATTTTAAATCCATCCATATAGCTCATACTGCCGGCAAAGCTCAATGCCGCAAGCTCTCCAAGTGAAAACCCAGCTACTACATCAGCATTTATACCACTTGACTTCAAGGATAGTGCCGCTGCTAAATCGACGCTGTAAAGACATGGCTGAGTGTTTATTGTTTTAGTCAATTCTTCCTTTGTTCCTACAAAACACAATTCCATATTTCCGGATTTAATTATTTCTAATTGCTCAAACAATTCTTTTGCTATTGGACTGTTATTGTATAAATCCAAGCCCATTCCGCTATACTGTGCCCCTTGACCTGAAAATAAAAACGCTATTTTACCCATTTATATGCCCATGCACTGATTTCACAAGAAATCTACTTTCATTTCAAGAAATACCAAATATCAGTGCATATCCTTTCATTATTTTTCATTTTATTAAATTTTTTGCCCCACTTAAAATAATTTGAGCTTCTTCAAATATCTCGTTAATTATTTCAGCTGCACTCTGTTCCTTATTAACCATTCCAGCAATTTGACCTGCTAAAAAACAACCTCTTTTTTCATCACCCTCAATTGCTGCAAGTCTAAGTGTTCCTGCTGCCATAGCTTCTAAATCATCATTTGATATATCAGAATATTCTGCTTTGTAGTACTCCTTAGAAAATGCTGTTTTTAAGCTCCTGACAGGATGACCAAGTCTTTTGCCTGTAACTATTGTTGAAATATCAGTGGCTTTAATAACTTTATCCTTATAAATCTGATGTACTGAACACTCCTTTGCTACAAGGAAGCGTGTACCTAGCTGTACGCCCTGAGCACCAAGCATGAAAGAAGCACATACACCTCTGCCATCTGCTATTCCGCCAGCCGCTATGACTGGTATATTTACCGCATCACATACTTGAGGAACTAAGCTCATGGTTGTAAGATCACCTACATGACCACCGCTTTCTCCTCCCTCAGCTACGACAGCACAGGCTCCTGCTCTTTCAACAAGCTTTGCCAAAGCAACAGAGGCTACAACAGGTATGACCTTAATTCCTGCTTCAATCCATTTTTTTATGTACTTAGCAGGATTACCGGCACCAGTTACGACAACAGGTATTTTTTCTTCTATTACAATGTCGGATATTTCATCTGCATGGGGACTCATGAGCATAATATTTACACCAAAAGGCTTATCAGTTATTTTTCTTGCAATATTAATCTGTTCTCTTAAATAATCTGTTCCTGCATTCATTGCGGCTATTATTCCAAGTCCTCCAGCAGCAGATACTGCTCCCGCAAGATTACCATCAGCAATCCATGCCATACCGCCTTGAAATATAGGGTACTTAATATTTAAAAGCTCACAAATTGATGTTCTTATCATTTTTTTAACCTTATTCCTTAAGCTTGTTTTTTTGCTATGAATTTAAGTAAATCCCCTACTGTAAGCAACTTTTCATCAAGCTGCAATTCATAACCTAATTCTTCTTCTAATTGCATAACCAACTCAACTGTTGCAAGTGAATCCACACCTAAACTTTCAAATGTTGTATCTTCATTTATTGACTCAGCGTCACATTCTACATTCTCTGCTATTATTTTTGCTAATTTTTCTATATTCATTTTCTTCTCCTATTAATTTAAAATATTTTATGATTGCTTTTCTTAAATTAGTTAGACTATCTAACCAAATTTGTTCAAAAAAAATTTTACCACCTTAAGATACACGCTGCACTCGAAAGTCCTCCTCCAAATGCGCATAATGCTAAATTGTCATTTTCTTTTAATTTTCCACTTTTGTTTAACTCATCAATGGCTATTGGTATACTTGCTGCTGATGTATTTCCATATTTTTCAATATTTATGTAAAATCTATCTGCAGGTATATTAAGTCTTTTTTTAGCTGCTTCTATGATGCGGACATTCGCCTGATGAGGTATAACCATAGCTATATCTTCTTCTTTGATACCTGATATATTAATTGCTTCCTTTAAGTCCTTACACATTGCGTTTACAGCAAATTTATATGTTTCCTGCCCATTCATATATATAACAGGTTTATTTACAGTTCCTTCGTAAAAAGGAGAATTTCCTGTATAATTAGGAATTTTTATAACTGTATCGTCACCAGTTGTATTTAATTTTGAATAAATGTAGTTATCTCCGTTGCCAAGCAGCATTGCTCCTGCTCCATCACCAAATATAACACATGTTCCTCTGTCCTCCCAGTCCAAAATACGACTCATTCTCTCAGCGCCTATGACTAGAATTTTACGCAATTTTCTTAATGCAAAGAATCCTGCTGCTGTTTCCAGCATAAATATAAACGCACTGCAGGCTGCATTGACATCCATAGCAGGGCATGATGCTCCTAAAAGCTTCTGTACGCTGCAAGCAAGTGACGGTGAAACGTATTCGTTACTTACAGTAGCGCAAATTATCATGTCAAGCTCCTCTACTTTTGTATTACCATCCTCCAAGGCCTTTAGTGCAGCTTTATAAGCAAGGTCAGTTGCAGTTTCAGTAGTACAAACATGTCGTTCTTTTACGCCTACTCTTTGCACTATCCATTCGTCTGAGGTATCTAAAAAACCTGAAAGCTCATCATTCGTTACCACACGTGGCGGAACGTAGCTCCCTGTACCTAATACTTTAAAACTCATTTATATGTCCATGCACTTACTGCACAATTTGTGCAATAAGCAAAGTTTACTAAACGCAAACTAGGTGCATATCCTTTCATTATTCATAATTTATTTCAAAATTTATGCTTTCTTATTATTAGCTTTCTTGAAAAGGTGTTTTATCGTTTTTCTCAACTTTTTCACCAATACTTTTCTTAAAGTAATCATTTAGCTTATGAATTACATCTATGATATATTCTCTCTCATTTTCGCTTAGCTCCTTACTAACTGCATCAACCATATCTCTATGATATAGCTTATGAATATCATCTATTTCACGACCTTTATCAGTCAAAACAACATACACTACTCTACCATCATCTTGACAATCTACTTTTTTTACATATCCCTTTTTTTCGAGCTTGTTCACAGCTATTGTCGCTGATGGTCTTGTTATGCACAGTTCTGAAGCTAGCTTACTGATATTTGCTCCCTCTTCCTTTCCCTTTCCAACACATTCAATTAAATGCATTTCATTAATAGAAAGACTTGTGTCACTAATAGCCTTTAAGCTTTCTTCCTCAAGTCGTAAAATATTGCGATATGCTTTAACTAAAATATTGTTTAAAGCTTCAGCGAATACATCCAAAATAATACCTCCATTCTTATATATTTAGTTAGCCTAACTATATAACAAAATATCATATTTGACTAACTTTGTCAATATACATTTTTTTACAATTATAAATTCTCTTTTATTTTAATTGTTTATTATAAGCTAGTATATTGTTCAATCTCTAGCTTTTATGCTTATTTTTTATAAAATTTAATTTATTGTTAAATATCTTTAAGATGCTGAAAATGAATACCAATATGACCTATCCCTAAAATAATAACTGAAACTATAAGCCAAATTACCTTTCCATATATCCCCAGGAAAAGGAAAGCAACAACAGGCAATGTAGCACCTGCAACAGGTACACCGCAAAAACTGCTGTAAAAATCCTTCAATGTCCTATTACTTTTAAAGTAACGCAACCACCAAAATTCATACATTATCATTATAATAGCTGCTATAATTAGCCATAAACTCCAATATGACCAACTGTTAATATTGAAGTCTGAAAATATAAGAGCTGTACAGGTAACGCAAATCTGTCCTACTCTTTCAAAGGCAAGCAATATTTTATTTTCACCCTGATAGTTATATTCTTTAGGCTGATTTTTTGTCCATATCAAGTTTGGAATTGTCAGCATTAACAAAAAAATAAGCCCAACATAAGAAAAACCTAAATGACCCATATTTTACCTCCAGCAAATTTTATTGCCTTTATTACTTGTAAATCTAAACAATTAAATAGTAAGTTCCTCTCTCATTCGCTCTACAAACCACATAAATTCTTCTTCACTTTCATAGGGTGAGGGTTCGCAGATACGATAATCAATTGGGGCTGATGGAAAGTCGTCATCAAGATACCTAGGAAACAAGTGACAATGAATATGAGGACCAGAATTTGAGTGAATTTCATAATTTATTTTTATTGCTCCAGTAATCTTATGAAGTGCTTTTCCTGCTAGCTGTACCTCACTCATAAAACCAGCCATATCATCATAAGGTATATCTTCGAAATTTACATAGTGATTTTTGATTAGCACATGACACTTACCGAACAGCTTGCCCTGTGCAATCCTCTCTGCTGTAACAAAAGAATGCTTAAGCTCAACTATATCTACTAAAAAATCAGGAGCAGGAGCATTATTGCAGCACAAACAATTATCAAGCTTTGAATATTTGTCATAATCTAAATATTTATAATGAAAGCTGCCACCACGCTTTTCATTAGTAGCTGAATTTACCATTTTACAACGTGGATTTCCTAGATGGTCATATATTGTTTTATCAGTATCTACAAAACCTGCTTTATGGTAAACAGTTCTTGCTGGTAATCCATCAGTAAAATCTTCACGATAGGTCTCTACTGTAATTTCCTTTGTGTTATCAAGATGTCTCAGAGCTGTTTTCAAAAGACGAGTGCCAATACCTCTGCCACGATATTGTTCAAATACACCAAACCAAGTTATTCGATTATATGTTCTTGAAAATCCAATAATACCGAGGCAATTACCGCTCATTCTGTCAACTGCTATTAAAGATTCAAATTTTGATAGCTTTCCGTCCATATACTCATGAAAATCCTTGTCATGTGGCATATTTGGATTACCAAATATATCAGCAACATCACTTGCAAGCTGTATCCATGCAGGTTTGTCCTCTTTCGTTGTCCACCTAATTAACATTTCTATATCCTCCTCACAAAATATAAATTTAATATGGATTTTATATTAACATAATAATATGTTCTATGTCAAATATCAATACAAAATGCTTTAAGAATCAAGTTAAACATTCTCTTAGCTTTTGCTTGAAATAATTTTTTTAATATGTTAAAATTTCCAATATATTACTTGATTGATAAGTATAAAAAATAAAATCATGGAGGAATTAATATGTTAGATAAAAATAACGAGTTAATTGAAATTATCACAAAATTTTCTAAATCTGGCTGGGATGTAATTGATGCTCCATCTAATGCTTGGCTAAAAGCAAAAGATGACAACAACTTATCTCAAAATATTGTCATTGACTTAATTGAAGCTATTAAAAAGGCTGACGAACTTTGCGGTTCTTGTGGCTGCGAATTCGATCCATTGTATAAAAGAGCATTATTACTTCTTAATTGAACTACAAAAGATTAAGCTGATGAATTCAATATTTTAATATCATCATTTATGCCTTAGGTCTTTGCTTATAACTGTATTTTGTCATTTAAAAAGTGCAGTCCAAAAGTTATATTTTTTGTCTAACTTTTGGACTGCACTTCAGAATGTCTCTCTCTTTTGTTGTTTATGATTATGCGCCGCCTGCATTCGATTTATCGTTGTTACGGATAAAACGCAAAGGCGAAATTTTATTTTTATTAAATTCAATTAATTCATTTTTTCGTTCAATAGGTATTTCTTTCATATCAAATTCTGGCTTCCCTAGATAATAGCCTTGTACATAGTCTATGCCTAATCTAATCATGGTAAACATCTCTTCTTTAGTTTCAACGCCTTCTGCTATTATTTTGGCATTTCTTGCTTTTATAAACTTTATCATATTTGATAATAGATTTTGTCTTTCTATATCCTTATCAATATCTCTAACTAATGCTACATCTATTTTTACAAAATTAGGACTTATATGTAACAGCACTGTCTCTGTATTGTAGCCTGAACCAAAGTCGTCTATTGCAATTTCTATATTCCAACGCTTAGCAAAAGCAAATTTTCTATCCATACATTCTGAATCCGGTTCTTCTCTTTCAGAAATTTCAATAACTAAATTTTTTATACAATCGCTGTATTTTTCTTCAAATTTTATAAAATCTGAATCTGATAAGCTAGTGTTAGAGATTGAATTTATAAAGAGTTTCTTGTCATTTAAGAAATATCCTTGTATTTTACAAGCTTCAATAGCTCCATTCCATGTCAAATATTCTAATTGATAAAGCTTTGATTGCTCCTTAGCTAATCTTACAATTTCATTAATTGATTTTAACTTTTCGCTTTTAGGTCTCATAAGTGCTTCATAAGCATAAATTTCACCATTTTTAATGTCTACAATAGGTTGAAATGCAAATTTTGCCATAGAATACTCAAAAAATATGTTTAAATCTTCTCTTCCCTCAAGTAAAAATTCATCTCGCTTAAAGGCATCTAAGTCGAATTCCTTAACAGTTCCCTTTATTGTTCGTTTAGCAGAATACATTGCGAAATCTGCATATTTTACCAGCGTTTCGTAATTATCTGCATCATCAGGAAACCAAGAAAAGCCTGAAGAAGCTCTTAGTCTAGTACTTCTATTGTTAGGTAAGTTAAATGTTGTATTGTAAAGTTTCTCATGATTTTTATGTATTAAATCTACTAGCTCCTCTTTTGACTCAAAATTATACAGAAAAGCGAAGAATTCATCTCCTGACCGTCTTGCAACTATAGCATTTTGTTCACTTAGTGTAGATATTACCTTAGAAAATTCAATAAGAAATCTATCCCCTACATCATGTCCATAGTTATCATTGATAAATTTAAGATTGTCTAAATCCCACATTACCATAGCTGCCACACCGGTAATCCCATTTTCTAACAATTCATTAACCTTTTGATTAAAAGAATATCTATTCAACAAATTAGTAAGCAAGTCGTGGTCAAGCTCATACTCCAGCTTCATTTTATCTCTTAAAGCATATTCAGCCATACTCTTGCTATACATTTCAATAGTGCCGGATAAATTGTCTATTTCTTTTATATAAACCCTGTGTAAATTTATAGCCTTTTCAGGACTGCTATTTTCAATTATGTTCTGTAAGCTTACTATAGGTCTAGTAAAAATCAAACTAAAAATAAATAAACCTGCTACACCAATAAGCATTGAAAAAACAAAAGCAAAAATTAAACTGTTCATTAACAAATTCGATTCATTAAACAAAACAGATTTTTTTGTCATCCCGCACAAAACCCACTGTTCATCTGCAAAAGGTGAATTATTTTCATAAAGTCTAAAATTACTTAAAGAAATAATCTCATAATCATTAGAGTCCATAAATAAGTCAAGCATATATGTTTCATTTATCAAAGGATTTCTATATAGCTTAAATGATTTTGACTCTGATACAGCATAATCATACAAGACTCCTGATCTCAAAACATTTTTAAAATTTTCTCCATCGACCGTTGTAGCAATAAAGTAAGCTGAACTGCTCAAATCATCTAAATTATTCCTACCTAAGATATCATTCTTTATATATAGCTCTTCATAAGGAAGATTTTTCTTCAAATAATCAATACTTATATCTATACCTACAACACCTTGAAACTTTCCATTATCATCAATTATCGGGACCGAATAACTTATAACATCTATATCATTTTTTGATAAGCGAAATGGAGGACTCCAGTATCCGTAATTAGAAAAATTTCCTCCAGGATTTTGTTGAACAGCTCGAAATGGCTTAAAATAAAACGCATCTCTTTTATTTCCGGTATTTAACTTTAATCTTGTATTCCAATTGCTATTCATTGTAAGTCCAATGTCCTTTATGACATTGCTTGCACCTACCTCAACTAAAATATCCGAATTATCAAATGAAGCAGTAATAGGGTCTAAATCTCGTATATAAAACGCCTTATATCCATTTTCTGTTGAATAACCATCTTCCAACACAATAAATGCACCTGTAACCTTTGAATGTCTCAGAAATTCTATTAGCGACTCTACCATAGGCTTATCAATAATACCACCATTTAGTTTGATGCTATCAGAATATTTTTTTACAATGTTTTCAAAATTGGTATAGCTTGCCCAATTTCTTACCATATTAGTTTCAAGGTTATTTTTTCTGAAGGATGTTATCCATTGAAAGGCATCTATAGCATTTTTACCAAGCTTGTCTATCGTTCCTTGGTAGGCAATAGCAGCAACAAAAAACAAAGACTGAATTGCGACGATTATTAACATTGGTATAATTAGTTTTCTAAAAATTGATTTTTCTTTTCTTTGCTTCATACAAATGACCACTCTTTATAGTATTTTAAATTTAATGCCCCAATACCAAATAATTTAATTCTCTCTCCAATCCCTTATACCAACTTTCAAACGAGATATCACTATATCTTAAAATAATGCTTTCGGCATTATTCACAGTACCTTCTTTAGTATCTTCTCCCTTTTTCTTTATAGCTGCTAATTCTTCTTCAATTTTTTTCTTATCTTCAATAGCTCTTTTTAAAAGCGAATCCTCTAAAAGTTTTCTTGCCTGTGTTCCATTTTTTATTGCCTTACTTGTGTAAAGCTCATAATCGTTGACTTGCTTTAAAGATACCTCTAAAGTTTTTTTCACATTTATTTCAGGCTCTATATTTTTTTCCTTTAATATTTTTGCTATAAAATCATAGTCATTTGCATTAGTTTTAACCGGCATATACGATGTGTCAAATGAAAACTGTGAATTTTTTTCGTCATTTGTCAGCCATTTTAAAAACAATGTTCCAGCATATTCTTTAATTTTCGTACTTTTAGTCATCACAAATCCAGCGCCTTGTTGAACTGCAATTTTCCTTGCACCCGTAAAATTTGGAAGCGGCAATACTAAAAGCTCTATAGGATATTCTTTCTCATCCTCTAAAATGACATTGGTTGGAAAATATGTAGAACCGCTTGATGAGCCTATAAAAGCTATGATATCTCCTGTTTTAGCATCATCAGAGGCAAATTTTCCATATTTACTGTAATATCCATTTACAAATGGCAAATAAAAATTATCCCATATTTTTCTCATAACTTCCTTATTAAGATCAATAGATACTATGTCGTTTTCAATTTTAAACAGCTCATGTCCTAATTGATAACTTCCAATCAATATATAATTTGCCATAACATCTCGGCTAAAAAACGCTTTTCCACCACTATAGTTATAATATTTCTCAGAAACCTCTGCAATTCCTTCCCATGTTGAGAGCTTAATTTCACTTTCTCCAGTAGCTAGACAAAATTTATCCCAATCAGTTTTGTTTATCATAAGGACCTCTGTAGATTTAACGATAGGAATTATTTTTAAACTTTTATTTTTATCAAATCTACCTTCATTAATATAGCTATCAACAAAGTCGGATAGCTCTTCCTCGCTAAAATATTCGTCAAATGATGCGATAAGATCCATATCATCAAGCTCTTTAGCAGTATCTACATAGCTTGCAAATAAATCCGGCATTTTGTCAGCACCCACTCTTTTTAAAGCAGAACTTTTAATCATATCAATTAAATTATTTACACTTCCTTGGCTAAGGGCTTCAACAGCAATTCCTTTTTCCCTTCCAGTTGTTTCATTAAATTCTTTCACTAAATTATCAAAAGCAGTTTTTTGGGCACCATTATAGTAGTGCCAAACAGTTATTGTCACAGGTGATTCTGGATTTAGACCATACTCTTTACTGCCATTTTTCGAACAGGCTGTTAACGATATACACAGCAACAATATTAGAACTAGAATTCTTTTTGAAGTAATACATTTTTTCATTGTTATATCCATTCCTTTCACCTAATGCTTATAGTTACATTATACACAATTCTACATTATTTTACAACAAATTCTATAAATGTTTATTATTTTTTTGTTTGCTAAAAAACCATACAATAAGCTACAGCTTCTTATAAATATTTATAATCGCCTATAAAAAATCTCTTAAATCTGAAATTTTTTTATTTTCTCTTGACATCATTTTATCATTATGATATCATTACGATATCATATATATATTAAATAATGGAGGTAAATATGGAAGAAAAAAATTTACATATTGAGGAAAAAGTAATAAACGGAAGAAACGGTATGCAATTCTTAGTTATAAATACTGCTTTGATAATATTGGGTGTGTTTTTATTTATATTAGGAATTATTCTTGCAGAGGAAGCCTCAGTTTTTGGAAAAGGCTCAGTTCTTGGAATAATATTTATTATTGTTGGTGCTTTGTACTCATTTATCATAGGTCCTATCCTATATTCAGGACTTAAAATAATAAAACCTAATGAGGCTCTAATTTTAACTTTATTTGGTAAATATTATGGTACCTTAAAAAAAGAAGGATTTTTTTACGTACATCCATTTGCAACAGCATTCAACCCGACAAAATCTTCCCTTATTAATCAAGCTCTAAGCAGTGGTCAAATTGTTACATCTACAAGCTCGCAAGCCAAATCTGACGCTCAAAAAGCAAGAGATAGCGCATCAGGAAAATGCGTATCATTAAAAGTTATGACTTTAAATAATAACAAGCAGAAAGTTAATGATAAGCTTGGAAATCCAATTGAAATCGGTGTAATAGTAATTTGGAAAGTTATTAATTCAGCTAAAGCAGTTTTTAGTGTAGACAATTATATGGAATTTTTATCAATTCAAGCAGATTCAGCACTAAGAAATATTGTCAGACTTTATCCATATGATATTTCAAACGATGATGACACTTCTGATGAACTGTCTTTGAGAGGAAGTAGCCAAGAGGTTGCCGTTAAACTGCAAAAAGAACTGCAAGAAAAAGTTGAGGTAGCAGGAATTGAAATAATCGAAACAAGGATAACTCATCTTGCCTATGCTCCGGAGATTGCAGCGGCAATGCTTCAAAGACAGCAAGCAAGTGCGATAATAGATGCTCGTAAACTTATAGTTGAAGGTGCAGTCGGCATGGTAGAAATGGCACTAAGTCAATTGAGTGAAAATAACATTGTTCAATTAGATGATGAAAGGCGCGCTGCTATGGTAAGCAATCTATTAGTAGTTCTTTGTGGAAATAAGGATGCACAGCCAATAGTAAACAGCGGATCAATATACTAAAGCAATAGATATGAGTAATCAACAAGAAAAGCAAAAAAAACAAATATTATTAAGACTGTCACCGACACTATACGAGCAATTGGTGAAATACGCAGAAGAAGATTTTCGTTCAATAAACGGTCAAATTGAATATCTGCTTACTGAAAGTGTAAAAAAGAAGTATGGAAATAAAAAAGAGATATCCCAAGAATAATTCTTGGGATATCTCTTTTAATTGTTTATTTCTATTTTAGATAAAAATATAAAATTTGTGCAATAACCTTAGCAGATTCAGCTCTTGATGAAAATTCTTTTGGTTTAAAATTTCCTTCTCCTGTACCATTAATAATGCCTAAGGATTTAATTGAGTTTATTGCTTCAATACTCCAATTACTGAAGTATTCCTCGTCCTTAAATTCTTCATAAGGTCCATATGACAGTTTAAATTCTGCATATTGTATAAACCTATACAGTATCACAGCCATTTCCTCACGACTTATAGGCTTTTGAGGTAAAAATTCATTGTTGTCCGTACCTTTTATGATGTTATTTTTAAATGCCCAATTTACAGCTTTTTCATACCATGCACCGCTCCTTACATCATTAAAGTAACTTTGTTCATTTTCTAAATATGTTTCATCTATAAGGCGTGATAGCATAGTTATAAATTCAGCTCTACTTACTTTTTTATCCTTGTCAAAAATTCCGTCTCCTGTACCAAAAACAATTCCTCTTGAAGACAAGAATTTTATATAGTATTCTGCCCACCCTAAATTATCCTTGAAATTAACTCCATTATATTCGATACTAAATTTACCTGTCTTTGTTGTTCTAAATAAAATCTTCTTCATTTCAGAAAAGTAAGCTGACAACTTTACTATAGTTTTATCTATAGGCTCAGTTTTATATACAACTATCCCACTTTCATCCATATCCTCATCAGGTTCAAAATATATTGAAACAAGCATTGTCCCACCATTTAAGTCCTCTATTATCATATCCTGTGTTTTCAAATATATATCGATATCCCTTAGATTTACATTAAATGAAATACTCACAGAATTTCCTGAAGATTTTTCTATAATTGTATCAATTGCCTTCCTGTCAAAATTAATAGTTCCAACAAGAGTATCTATGACTAAGTTTTTTATATTACTTTTTTCAAATGCCTTGATGTTATCAGCGGTAAGTCTTAATTCAATATGCTTTATATCGTAATCTTTTTTTGAATTTATAGTTAAGCTTTCATTTATATCCTCAAGTATCTTAGCAAGATTATTTCCATCAAGAGTCAAAATCAGTTTATCTCCCTCAAGCTTTTCATCGCAGATAATATTTCCAGATATATTTCCGCCGCTATGATTGTTTTCAGAAGCATTATCTTTATCATCAGAATAGTCATTTACATTTACTATGACTCTAATTTCTTTTTTTGCACCATTAGGTAGTTTGTGTGAATTAATTCTGATATCAAAAGTACCATCGCTATATGAAACAGAATTTGTACTGACAGGTCTTAAACTGGCAGTTACAATTGCTTTTCCTTTTGACATTGGGAGTAAAGTACCATTTGAGAGTACAGTTACTACATTTGTGTTTGAAGAATTCCATACAAGCTCCATATTTTCCGGAATCATACCATCTGTATATGTGATTTTATCTTTGATAACTTCTGCTTGTAAAGCAGCAACATCATCATAAGCAATATAAACATTGTTCATATCAGCAATTCTGCGTCCCCCAAACAATATATCAAAACTTTCTATGCTTTGTAATTGTTCATAATCCCGAGCTGACAGTCTTCGCTGCACTTCTGTTTTCGCATAAAATCCTCCAAATTTGAAGTCAAGATTAATAAAATCATAAATTCCGCCATACTCATCTAATTTTACTTCGCTAAAATCAATATCTCTGACATTAAGATTTAAGGATATGCTGCTCATTTCATCAGCCTCGATAAACGCCCTTCCTCTATGTATTGTATTGGACTTGGATAACACTTCAAAATTATCATCATAAGCTTTATTTCCTAGATTTCTTATATAAAGTTTTACAGCCACAGTGTCAGCATCTATGATTTCGCATTCGCCAACTTCTATAACTAATTCAGGCTTTAATTCTATCTCTTTTTCCTTAGTTAATAATATTGTGCCTTTCTCATCCTTTATTGCGTATCCTGTCTTTAGCTCATTTACATCTCTTAAATCCTCAGGCATAGTAAAGCTTCCGTAAATTGTTTCCGTACTTCCACCTAATATATGCGATATATCCTTATCCATGTTTTCATATGAGCTTATAATTTCTCCGTTTTTACTTACAAAAAACTGTAAACTATATTTATCAAATGGAGAAAGACCAGTATTTTTTATCGTAGACATTACTGAAACTGTCTGACCGGCCTTAGGAAGCTCCTCGCTTATCAAAATTTCTCCAAGCTCAGGATCAGAGCTAAGATAAAACTCATTCACGGCTAAGGTGTGGAGTGAATTTGCACTCGTAAAATATCCTTCCTCACTATCATATTTTTGAATATATCTTAAATATGCTACAGTAAAGATGTCTTTACCCACCGGAACAAACGATAAGCTTCTAAACGACTGTGCTTTATCATCAGTTATTTGAACAGGTTCTGACCAAGCTAATCTCTCACTATATTCGCCAATAAGACTGCAAGCTAGGAAAATTTGCTTTTCTTGATTAATATTTTCTACGCCCTCTATCCCTTGACTTTCCACTTCTAATTCATTATTAGCACTTATGCAGGATTCCACCCACATTGCATAGATGTTATTATTATCTGACATTATACTGAATTCTTCAATATCGTTATCATTTTCAACAGCTGTAAGTATGTGTGCTGTCTTAGAAACGTTAGACTTATCTATGATATAAACCTCTTTCATGCTTATAGGTTCTATAACAACCTTCATACCAGCATGCAAAAGCTTGCTGATACATGTATAGACAATTTTGCCTTCTTGTATCCAATACAGATATAATTCATTGTCTGTATTAATAAAATTCGGCTGCTTATTCTGTGTACCTATGCTTGTTATTTCAATCGGCTTTGAAAAAGTATTATCTGTATAATCATATCTTTGTATGTAAAGCTGTTGGTCTGTTGTAGTTTTCAAATCACTATCCTTATCTATTATGTATGCAAATATTGCTTCAGAATCGTAGCTCGCAACCGTAGTTTCAATAATTCTAGGGTCGTCATAGCCTTTGTATTCTTTCACAACTTGTATTGTGCCGGTATGAGTTAAGGTGTATATTTGTGCATCAGCACCCTCTCCTATACTAATGGTTTCATCCTCTATATCATACTCAGTTTCTTCGATTTCAGCAACAGGAGTTAAATTCAAAAATCTCTGTCCATAAAACTTTTCGGAGTCAAGGTCTTCTCCTGCTTCATATGTTTCATTCCAAATGAATTCTCCATCAGCCATATTATAATCAGCATATCTATATGCCATAACACTATATCCATTTATAATATCTCCATATAAAGGACTTGGAGCTTCTAAGAAAGGTATACCATCATCTGAAAGAAGATACCCTACCTCCCATCTATCTGTGTAATCAGTTTTCAAATAATAAACCATAAGTCGCATTATATCTGAATCATATGCTATTTTAGGTGAAGAATCTCTATACACATCGCCACCCACAACTGTTTTTGTTATACAAAACTTGTCTTCAAAGCTTTCTGTATCTATATCAAACCATGCTCCACTTATATCCATAAGGCTTAATACATCTATCTGTTTATCGTCTGGAGTAAAGGCTCTGTAAGCATCTGACCAGGTAACTAAAACCTTTCCGTTTATAAAAAACGCATTAGGGTCTTCATCCCATGTCCCATCAGAATCTACCGGCATAGGCTGTGTTGCATTTTCTCCGTCAATAATAGAATACATAAGAGTAGCTCTGTTTCTAACATCCCTTGATGTATCATCTTCAATAAATAAAAGCAAGAACTTATTATTATCTATAGCTATAAGCTTTGTCTGAGAATTCGGAAAAGCACCTGTGAGAAGTACATTCTCATTTCCATTTTTTACTCCATGAGGAAGATCCTCATCATCATAATCATTCCAAGCACCTCTTTCATCTAAGTAATCTCTTGGCATGATATCATCATCAGATATATCGTCTACTGACTCATAAAGATAATCCTTGTATGGATTATTCAAAATACTGTATATTGAATCTTGGTAGCTTTTTCCATATGAGAAAAATTCAATTCTTTCTCCTTTATAAAGAGTCCATTTTTTCTGAACAAATAATATTTTTAGCTTTAACTTTGATGAAATAACCATTCCACCACTACCAGAGGATTTCTCTGTATCCCCCCTGATTGGTGCTGTAAACTGAAAATCAAAATCAGCTGTTCCTGAAATTTCAAGGTCTATGCTGTCAAAACCAGCAGCCGCAGAAAGTGTAACTGTAGGAGAAATTATAAATTTAGCATAAATATTGTAATTTGCAGGGTTAATTGATATATTTCCACTACCATCTAATCTATATTTCTCATTATATGGGTCCTCATGATCCACATCAGATGCCATAACAACAGCAGCAGTTCCTCCCGCCGAAAGAGTTACTTTAACAGGTATACCTATAGGTGTCATAAATGTATTGGATTTTGTATAATCAGCTGTAGCCTTTGCCATTAACACAAGAGAGCTAAAATAATGATAACCGTCATCAGTATATAATCCTCCCTCCTGCTTTATCTGTCCAAGCTCTAAGGTGAGAAGCAAGGATATTTCATATTTCATATTAAAGTCCCCACCGCCGGAATTTTTCTTCTCTTGCTTCTTATCAGCGTCTTTTGAAGCCTCATCTACTGTTTTAATGAGATTTTGTTTATTATCGTTTTTTGTTTCTTCTTTTAAAACTTCATCATTTCTTTTCTTACCTTCTTCTGTATCCTTAGCATTTTCTGTAAATTTTTTCTTATATTCATCGTTGTAGCCAAAGGAAATAGTCTTTATTTTCCTTTGATTTCCATTTTTATCTGTGTAAATTTGTGTTTCAGATTTAAGTAGATTTGTATTCATACCTAAATCGTAGCGATTATTTAGTTTACCAAGCATTTTTACTGTAGGCTGATTAAATGTTTGAAAGCTTGACAACAAAGAAAGCATATTCAACTCTTTTGTAAATACTAAGCCAACCCTTATCTCCGGAAATTCCTTTAGAACCTTTCCATCTACATCAGTAATCAATCCTGCTATTGTCATAGTATAGCCTGGTTTTATACCTGTTTTATAAGAATTAATTGTATAGCTAAATTCTTCCTTAGTAGGTTCTCCGCTGCGTTGTTCAAGAAACACATTTCCTTTAGTATCATAAATTCTTATAATAGAATCTGTAGCTCTTACTCCTGACTTCCCTCCGTTTATCCTATATGTAAAATTTGTATCGGCATCTCTTATCCAAACGGTATTATTTACCTCGTTAAGCTTCTGATCCTCAGATTTTGAGCCTGAGTTTATAGTTGCTCTAAAATCATAAGGAAACATCAGCTCGGTACTGTTTATCACCACTTTTTTGGCAATACCAGCCACAGAAGCAAAGGAAAAAACCTCTCCCTTATGTATAACCTGAGTCTGATAATAATTTCCAAGCTGATAAAGAGGGTCTCTATGCTTATATACTCCATCAGCTTCATCGCTTCCTTGGCTATCAGAAACACGTTTACCAGCTATATAAAACTCTGCATCTTTAACAGCTATTTCATCAGATAACTTATTTGGATTTAAAACTGTCCTGTATTGCTCATAAAGACTTACCTCAACACTCCACTGAGCAGTTCCCACAGGTAGTTTTTCAAAGCTGTAATAAATTTTAGAAGGATTGAAAAATGCAGGCTTATAAACATAGTAATTTCCCCAGTATACATTGCTGTCCCACACATCTGATAATTTCTTTATATCTTTATTTAGAGCCAATATTCTTGATTCTATATTTTTTCGTTCCTCTGCACTTACCTCACCATCTGAATTCAAATCAGGTGAAAAATCCATCCATCTTGTTATGTATCCACTATTATTTACAGAGTTCATCTTGTAATACTGTAAAGGATTTGCCGAATTTATCAGTATTGGCTTATAAATCTTGCCCGCTAAAATAGGCGGATTGTCCTCATCACTTGGAAGCGTTACAGTAATCGCATCAGCTGAATTTGACAAAAAATCAATTATAAACTCAGGAGTACTCATCTGTGTATTTTCTAATTTTCCACTTCCTTGTATAAAAACACCTGCAAAATCATCAAGCTGCCATCCTAGCTCTTTTGGTTTAGCACTAAATCTAAACGCACCTTCATTATAAGGAATTTCATAAGAACTACGTAAGCTTCCGTCATTTTTATATATATTAAGCTGTGCTTTTACAGGCTCACCAAAGCTTTTTCTTTCAGCTCCTCCGATATCAGGAAAATCAGAATTAAATATATAGTTAAATTCCATTTCAAGTAAGGGATTTGAGTTTATTGGTAAAGTCCCATCCCCCTCATCATACACTCTTTCCATTTCAACAACAAATTTATCTCTGTCAAATGATTTTCCATCTAACTTATATAATACATCTCCAACTCCATGCTTATAAATATTAGGCTGTGCCACAATCTGTAGCAATGCCTCAGCAAATTTAAGTTCAAGCTGACTTGTGGAATTTTCCAATATATAATTAATTTTTGTACCACCATCTGTTTCAGTAACGATTATGCTCTCGGGGCTTAAATAAGCAGGACTTTCCTCAAAATGTCCACTTGCACCATAAGAAACCCAAACAGGCGGCTTAGATGTATAATTAGCTTTTGCTTCTAAGGACATCAATACATCTCCGGTATAAATTTTTGCAAAGCTTGTATTATCTCCAAAATAGTCCTTGTTTGAAAAAATCATATAATTCTTATTTCCGGAATTTTTATCCGGAGCATTTATAAGCAATCCGTTATTTGAATCCTCATATTTTATAATAATTTCTGCAGGTATTTTTGAAAATGTCGGTCTTATCTCTATTTTCCCATCTTTAATTGCATTATATATATCGGGAGTATTAAAAAATTTGGCATCCATAATTAGCTCTGTACCTTCAAATGCAATCCATTTACTGCCGCATTTTATTTCAAAGCCTTTAAATTTAGCATATCTTCCATCAGGGTTATCCTCGCTGTAATTATATCCAAATTCTATTCTATCAGAACGATAAACAGTAGGGTTTATTGGAAGTTCTTGATAATTATATACATTTGAGTGAACAGCTTTAATATATAAGCTTCCAGGAGAATAATCCTTATATTTTTCACCGCTGGAGAGCTTTCCATCGCTTATGGAATATTTTTTTCTTTCAATTTTCTCGGCAGGTAAAATCTCTGTATTATATTCTCTTAAATTTAAAGTAATATCAAAATAACTTGGTTTATTATTAATTTTATATTGTGAAAATGCGTATAGGCTAATTCTTGTCGGAGCAAACCATTTTTTATCTGATAGAATACCTGTGTTTTTCAGTACATAATCCATTACGTTTCCTCCGCAACCTGGAGAAATATCTAAATCTTTTAAGTAATTGCTTCCATTTAGATAGCTCACAAAAAATCCTCCATTTTGAGTGGTTTTATCACCTGCTGGATTATAATAATAATATGAAATATTATCAACCCCTCCAAGACTTCCAAATCCTAGAGTAATACTCTGTACTCTTGAAACAAAATAAAGTGGAGTATAATTATATCCTATACCATTACTCCCAATAGCATAAGGGTATGTTCCGTTATTCTGTACTTCAAGCTGACCATTTTTCAAAAAATCATCAGCAGTTATAACCCATTTACCTTGACTTAAAGCATAACCAAATTCAGTAAGCTTTTCTGCATTTATATTTTCTGGTTTTTCTTCAGATTTAAGCTTTGCCAACACTATATTGGACGATTTTTCAGTATCAATAATATCAATATAATCTTCTACGGCAGGTATTATAACACTAACAGAAGAAGTGAGCGGGTTAACATTTTCATTTGTGACATCAAGGCTTATATTAAAGTTCCTATCTGTTTTTCTTTCAGAATTATATAATATATTTACTAAAACTTTCTGTTCGGACATTCCCGGAGTAAAAAAAACTTCTCCTATACCGGCAACATAATCTGCACCCGGAACAGCTGTTCCCTCCTCAGTTCCAACTATAACAGAAGCGTATCTGTTAAGTCCTCCAACACGCTTAACAATTACGGTTGCAGTACCTGTAGTATTTTTATCAATATTTTCAACAGTTATAGCACTATTTGTTACTACATTATAAATATTTTCAGTATCAACACTATAGCCTATTATTTCAAACTGTGATTTTTCAAGTTCTTCATCATCGTTAATATTGACATAAGACATGTAAAATTCTCCTCTTGAAGCTCCACCATCCGGATTTTCAAGCGCAAGCATAAATTGTTCCTGACTTTCCGAAAACTTGTCATTAAGAGGAATTATGTAGATATATTTAATATATTCGCCCTCATCAAATTCAATTAGTGCCTCAGTACCAGGCATAGAAGATAAAAATTTATCATATTCTGCTTTTAATTCTTCAACTGTTTTTTCGTCCAAGCTTTTCCAATCAGGTCTATCGCTTTCTTTTCCAAAATATGTATCTCTTGCTTTTCGCAAAGAATTAATTCCATTATCTCCAATCGCTATACCGGAGCTTGTAACAGCCGAAGCATTTAAGTATTTACTTTGATTTTCATTTTCAAAATTAAAGCTTTCTTCATTGTCATTATTTCCTTTATCCAGCGAATCGTCACTTATATTGATTTGTGTATTGCCGATTGCATCTATCAAAGCAAAGTTATTTTCATCTGACTTAATTTCATTTTCAAAGCTGTTATCATAAATGCGTATAATATAATCTTCTCCATACCTTGCACTTACATCTATAGCTTTTAAAACAACACTAACTTTCCCATTTGTACCACCTTGACGAACAATAGGAATTTCTAAAAACTCTTGATTTTCACTCATTTCAAATTGAGTTCCAACAAAATTAAATAAGCCATTAGGAAATTGCACGAGCCATTTTTCATCCCCTAAAATAGCCTTTCTTAATTCCTCCTCGCTTGTATATCCATTTAGATCTAATGCCCAAGCCGGAATACAGTTAATAATCAAAAAAAGGCACAAGCAAATTGCAATAAATTTTTTCAATATTAAATCCTCCATTTCTTTATATTTTTATTCTGTTCAAAAGTATATTTAAAATTTTGTTTCCATAATCAGAAAGACTAAAATCTCCCTTATATAAACACCAATCATATATTGCTCCTCTTATACATGTTGTAAAAACAGATTTAATTTCGTCTACAGTCATATCTGACACAATTTCATTTTTTTTCTTTCCTTCCTCAATAAGTATACTGAGTATATTATAGTATTTTCGTTCCGTATCTATAGCTATTCGTTCTGCACTTAAATCCTTGATTTGTGCGGAATAAATTACAGAAATAAATTCAAGACCAACTCGTTTTTCTATAAATTCAAAAACATACTGTAAGAATAGAGAAATTTTGTCTATTGAATTTTCAGGCAAATTCTCTCTGCTTATAAAATCTGTATATACATCATCTACAAGAGGAAAAATGTCAATCAGCAATAATTCTTTTGTTTTGAAATGAGTATAAAATCCTCCTTTAGAAGAACCTGATTCCTTTATTATGTCATCTACTGTAACATTGCTATATCCCCTTTCTTCAAACAATTTTTTGGCACAATCTAATAATTTCTTTTTTGTTTCTTTACCTTGCAAAACTTTTTTATTCATTTTAAAGTACATCCCTTTCACTTGTTTTATATGTAAATTGTAAGCTTTTTTCTTTAATTCAAAATATATAATATAAACATACAGACCGCAGTCTGTATGTTTATATTATATATTTTGGGTATTCACATGTCAATTATATTTTTTATTGCACGACATAAAAATATAAAAAACATCATAAAAACTCACAGTATACGAGCCTTTTATGATGTTTTTAATTAAAGATTAATATACTTTTCTAGTATATAAATAAAAAATTTGCGTTTCACATTAATTTTACAGTAAAACGCAAATTTCTAATTTTTAATCTTGTTTTTTTCTTCTTACAATATATATTACTATGCCGACCAAAACCATTAGGGAACTTACTATCTGTGCTATACTCAAGCCCATGAATTTTAAGATAAATTCCTCTTGTCTCATCGCTTCTAGGAAAAATCTGATTATGCCATAAAATATAGTGTAAAGAGCAAATAATTCTCCATTACTTTTCTTTTTATTTTTTCTATACCATATCAAAAATGCAAATATAATTAAGTTGGCTATAGATTCGTATAGGAACAAAGGGTGATATTTGCCAGTCAGTCCATCAATAGCAATTCCCCAAGGCAGATTTGTCAGTCCGCCGTACACCTCTTGATTGAAGAAATTGCCCCAACGACCTATCGCCTGTGCAAGTATAACTGATGGTACTAGGATATCCGCAAGCTGCCAAAAGTTTACTTTTTTAATCTTGCAAGCAATTATTCCTGCAACTATTCCTCCGAAAACTCCGCCATGTATTGCCATACCTCCACTTCTTATGTTTATAACCTCGAAGAAGCTATTAAATTCTTCTGGAGAAAATATAACATAATATAGTCTTGCGCAAACTATTCCACTTATCATAACTGCCAACAATATATCTAAAAATTTATCCTCATTAAATCCAACACGTTTTGCTTCTCTAAATGCAAGCAATATACCAATGGCTGCACCTGTTGCAATCATGATAGCATACCACATTATCTGTATGCCAAATATTGTAAATGCTACTCTATTCATAAACAATCAACTCCCCTTATTATCTTAAAACAGCTTCGAAATTTTCTTCAAGCTTTCGTAAAACTATATCATGAAGCTTATCAACATCCTTATCCTTTAATGTTCTGTCCTTATGTCTGTATGTTATTGAAAATGCCGTACTCTTATAGCCCTTAGTTATATGAGTTCCTCTATATATGTCAAATAACTCAACACTTTCTATCATATGAGGATTTACAGCCTTTATAACATTCATCATATTTCCAATTAACACCTCATCCTTGACTATAACAGCTATATCTCTTTGCATAGCTGGATATTTTGGAAGTGCTGTATATTTTCTTACCATATTTTTATGCTCAACAATTTTATCAACGTCTATTTCAGCCATCAATACTTTTTTATCTATATCATAATTTTCTACGACCTGAGGATGCAACTCTCCAAATACTCCAATTTGCTCATCTTCTAAATAAATTCCTGCACAAATTCCACTGTGGAATGTCGGATTGTCTTCTACCACTTTGAGATTTAATTCAATACCAAAACGGTTTAGCATCTGCTCAATTATTCCCTTTAGATTAAAGAAATCATAGCTGCCATACATACCTATGCAAAGCTTGCTTCTCTCATCTGGAAGCTCTGTAACAGTCAAATCTTTAGGAATAAAAGTGTTTCCAACTTCAAAAAACTTAACATCATTTATACCTCTGTTGTTGTTTCTGCTCATAGCATCAAGCATATTTGTCATAAGAGTAGTTCTCATAACGCTAAAATCTTCTCCAAGAGGATTTAAAAGCTTTATATATTTTTTAATATAAGAATCTTCGCTTGCACAAATGTTATCAAGTGATTTCGGACTTATAAAGGAATATGTCATAATTTCCATAAGCCCCATAGAAACCATGATATTTCTTATATAATCCTCTGTTTGTCTTTTCTCTGATTTTCTGCCCTTTGTAAGTGCACTTACAGCCGGAATGCTCTCTATATTTTCAAAGCCATATATTCTGCCAACTTCTTCTATAAGGTCAACTTCTTGTTCGATATCACATCTAAAATACGGAACTTCCGACACAATTAAGCCTTCATCAAACCTGCTCTTTATTTCAAGCTTATTGAGAATAGCAAGCATATTTTCTACAGGCATTTTTATTCCCAATAATTCTTCTGCTCTATGAGGTCTAAGTGTAACAGTTTTTGGAGTAAAATCACTTTTACCAGCATTTATATAGCCTTTAACTACTGTTCCAGCACCAATCATCTCAATAAGCTGACAAGCTCTGTTATTTGCTATTTCGGCATTTTTGTAATGCAATACCTTTTCATTTCTTGCAGATGCCTCTGAACGAAGTCCAAATTTTCTTGATGTTTCACGGATAGATTTAGTGTTAAATGTTGCAGTTTCTAAAAGTATTATAGTGGTATCATCTCCTATCTCAGTATCATATCCACCCATAACTCCTGCTAAGCCAACTGGGTTTTGGCTATCTGCTATAACTAAAACACTGTTGTCAAGCTTTCTTTCTACCTTATCTAAAGTTGTAAGCACTTCACCGTCTTTAGCACGTCTTGCTACAATCTTTTTTCCTTTGAATTTGTTTAAATCATAAGCGTGCATTGGTTGACCAAGTTCAAGCATAACATAATTAGTAACATCAACTATATTGTTTATCGGTCTCATACCTGCATCCATCAAGGCTCTTTGCATCCACATCGGAGATTTGCCTATCTTAACATCCTTGATTACTCTAACATAAAATCTTTCGCAAATATCTGTAGCTTCGATAGATACTTCTTCAAAGTAATTTTTTATATCATCAACTTCATTTTGAATTTTGATTTCAGGGAATCTGAACTCTTTGTTTAAAGTCACAGCTACTTCTCTTGCCATACCTGTTACATTTAGACAGTCTGGTCTATTATATGTTATTTCTATATCTAATACCTTTCCATTTATAGCTAGAATTTCCTTGATATCTTTTCCAATAGGAGTACTTTCTTCAAGTATCATAATTCCGTCATTGCCACCCTTTGGAGTGACTTTATCATCGAAGCCAAGCTCCTCATAGGAACACATCATGCCCTGTGATTCAATACCCCTAAGTTTAGATAGCTTAATGTTTATTCCAGTAGGTAAATGAGCTCCAACAAGCGAAACCGGAACTATATCTCCAACTCTTATGTTTTTAGCTCCTGTTACAATTTGAACAATTTCAGTTGCTATATCAACCTTTGTTACAACTAATTTATCAGCGTCCGGATGCTGCTGTATTTCTAAAATTTTTCCTGTTACTACATTAGTTATATCCTTGTCTATATCTATTATAGAATCAACGTGTGAGCCTGTTAATGTTATCTTATCAGCTAAATCCTTTGCGTCCACATCAATATCTACATATTTTTCTAACCATTTAATTGGTGCTAACATAATAATTCATCCCTTTCGTTTTAAAATTGTTTTAAAAATCTTTCGTCGTTCTCAAATAAAAGTCTTATATTATTTATACCATGTTTTACCATAGTTACTCTATCTATACCCATACCAAAGGCAAAGCCACTATAAACCTCTGGGTCAATACCACAGTTTCTAAGCACATTCGGATGTACCATACCACATCCTAATAGTTCCATACTCCAACCAGTGTAATTACATGCTTCACAGCCCTTGCCCTTACATTTTAGGCATGACACATCAACCTCAGCGCTTGGCTCTGTAAATGGGAAATTGTGCGGTCTAAATCTAGTTTTCATATCATCTCCGAACACTTCCTTTACAAATTGATTGATTGCATCTTTTAAGTTAGCCATAGTAATTCCTTTATCTATAACTAAGCACTCCATTTGATGGAACATTGGCGAGTGGGTATCATCTACCTCATCAAATCTAAAAGTTCTACCAGCAGAAACCATTTTAATAGGTGGTTTTTGTGTTTTCATAGTTCTAATTTGAACCGGCGAGGTTTGTGGTCTTAGAACTATTCCATCAGCAAGATAAAAGGTATCTGACATATCTCTTGATGGATGATCCTCTGGTGCATTTAATTCATCAAAGTTATTCTTCACAGTATCAACCTCTGGTCCTTCGATAATATCATAGCCCATGTTCAAAAATAGATTTTCTAACTCCTCCTTAACCTGCATCAACGGATGTCTTCTACCCATCTCTGGGTATTTTGAAGGCATAGTAACATCTACCTTTTCATTTTTAAGTTTTTCTTCCTTTTGATTTGATAGCCAAGTTTCCTTAAACTCGCTAATACCCTTTTCTATAGATGCTCTAACCTCATTGGCTACCTTACCTATAATAGGTCTATCTTCTTCTGGCAATGTTGACATACTGCGAAGAATTGAGGTAAGCTCACCTTTTTTACCTAAAAACTGAACTCTTAATTTCTCAATTTCTTCACTGCAATCACACTGCTCTATAAGCTTTTTAGCTTCTTCCATAAGTTTTAATAATTTTTCTTCCATTTTTTCACATTCCTTTCTGTACATTTTGCTATTGTATTAATTCCAATATAAGCTCCGGATAAAAATATTTTCAAATTATTACATCCAAAGCTTTTGTTAAGATTTTAAATTAAAATATAAAAGGACTTCTCCTCATAAAGAGGCGAAGTCCGCTGTACCACTCTTATTTACCTAATTGACATTCCATTATTAATAATTATTAACATATTGCAAGTTGCTTATAACGCAAGCAATAATGCTATTAAAAATATCTACTAAGCCTTGTATTTTTAACGATATTAACCGTGCAAATCTACTGCTATTTCAATCTGCAAGCTCAAGAGTGAACTTCAATGCCTGTTATATAATGGTGATTTCAGCTATTACACCATCTCTCTTGAAATAATCAAGTCATTATATTAACTATAAAGACCTTAGCATTTACTTTTCTCTATCATTGCCTTTAATATTAATTTATAATAATCTAAAATATTTTAGATTAAAAAATTCATTTATTTTTATATTACTCTCCATTATAGCAAAAGCTATTCAACAATACAAGAGTTTTTTTCTAAATTTTTACTAATTTTGCTATCCTTTATTAAAAGGTTGAAATTTTCTGATAAAAGCATAATCAAAATGTCATTTATATCCCCTATAACATAAATATAAATTAAAAATCTATATTTTAAATTTATAAGAGCAACTTTAAATATCCTGCATATATTATATTATTATGTCGGAATGTGGCTCAGTTTGGCAGAGCGTTGCGTTTGGGACGCAAAGGCCGCAGGTTCAAATCCTGTCATTCCGACCAAGTTATAAGCTACATCTTTGTTGCAAGCAAACCAATGATGATGTAGATTTTTTTATCTAAAATAGTGATTGAAGTTTGCAGTATCCAAGGGATACTGCATTTTTGCGTTAAGTAGACTTTGAAATTGTAGTTGAGTTGTGACCTGTTTGCCAATTTTACAAATAAATGCTTGACTAGTTCTTTGGTGACTCATATAATTATTCTAAAGGGGGTGCCTGAATGAGATTGGTTTTAATTAATAGCACTATAAAAAACAACGAGAATTCTATCTCTGTTTTTGATAGATAAATTTCTAGCAGCGGGTAACTGTATATTGTTGATGGTATACAGTGTTAGAAATTATTTATCCAATAGAGAAAGGATGTTATCAAATGAATAACAATATAGTTACAAGATTATCTTCATCAGGAAGAATAAGCAAAGCGGTGGGAAATTATACCCATATAACAAAAATACAGCCCAATTCAACGTTTTACACGTTCTCAGGACAAATTGGAGCAGATTTAGAGGGAAATATTCCTGAAGATTTTAATCAACAAGTTAAAAATACATTTATAAATATATCAAATCTACTTAAAAGTGTAGATTTAGAGCCAGACAATGTTATAAAAGTAAATATATGGTCAAAAGAAGAAATTGATTGGGAGTATTTCGATAAGATTTATTGTGATTTTTTTGGCGAAATTTATCCTTCTATGACAATTGCTTATGTAAATGCTTTGGGTTTGGAAGAAATAAAAATAGAAATAGAAATATGGGCTGCGGGATAATGAATAAGTGCATAAAAATGATATGAGGAAAATGGATTTGTCAACATTGGGTATAAAAAATATGAAGGAGCACCATTTACAGCGGGAAAGATGGAGTTTCTTTTATAAGCACACTATTAACTTGGCGTATTTTTCATAGTACCTTGCCAAACATTTATCGAAATAAGTCCATTACTGTAAAAGTGATGAACTTATTTTGATTTATATAATAAAAAAACTTCACCTCATAAAGAGGCGAAGTCAGCTGTACCACTTTTTTATAAATTTTTATACCTTTTTAGCTTTTATTTAACAGCAAATATAGTAACAAAAAAACTAACAGTAGAAACTAAATTGCATAAACAGTGAGACACCATGGATATATATATGTTTTTTTCTTTCCAAGTAACATACGACATAGGTAAAATAATACAAATTCGAAAAATATTTTGTAGTGGAAGCCACAAATGATATAAAGAAAACAATATAGTTATTATAGCCGGAGACCATTTTCCAAATCTGCTTATTTTTGATGTAAGATATCCTCTAAAAAACAATTCTTCTACAATTGGACCAATAAATATATTAAAAATTGCAAAAAGAACGCATGTCAAAATTAATAAATTTTTAGGATATTGTCTTATGTAATCTATGTTATTCCAATCAAAATATGTTGGAATAATTTCTGTTAATTTATTTGAGATAGGTGCTGTAATCCAAGTCTCAAAAGGCCCTACTGTGACTGAAGCAATACCTGCGAAGCCAAAAAGTAAAATTCCGTAAATAAAAATTTTTTTCCAACTCATTTTTTCATGATTAGCAAATGCACTTCTAACAGAATATTTGCCGAATTCTTTTTTACTTGCATTAAGGACAATTGCTAATTCTACAGGAAAGAGTATGAACATCGCCAATACAATAAACAATAAAAGCGAAGGTATTGTTTTCTGTATTTGACCTAATAAAATATAGCTGGCAGTTAGTAAAATTGATGGAATAAAAATTAGAAGAATTACTTTTACCAAAGGTAAATTATCATTTTTATTTTTTGTTAATGTTTTCATTATTCACCTCACAAAATCATCATAATTATTAATATTATATTTTTATTAGTTCCTTAATCTTAGCGCTTGGATGTATGTCAATAGCTTCACTGTACTCTACAAGATTGACTTCACAATACCTGCCAAGCTTAACCTTACTTGCTCTTATTGTATCTGCACTAAGTCCGTCAGCTTTGAGTTCTGTACATTCTATTAATTCTACTTTAGATATATCATAATTATTAAAAAAATCAAAAAATCCCTTTTTTCTGCCTAATTTTGGATTAATCTCTATTGATTCACCAAATACTTTTTCCGCTCTGCATACTCCTTCAATTTTTATATTATCTGCCGAAAGTTCATTGCATTTTATAACTCCCTCTGCATTTATCTCATCAGAATTAATGGAACAATCTTCAAATTTTGCAATTCCTTCAATATTAATCTTTTTAGCTTTGATATTACCTCTTGACCTAAATGTTCCCTCAATTCTAATATCATCAGCTATTAGCTCAGCCTCGCATTTGCACATTCCTTGAGAAGAAAATGATATACATTTTAAATTATCCTTAATTGTTGTCATGCCTTCGAGTTTTACCCTATTATATTCTCCGCCATAGCTTGAGCCAATTCCCTCAATTTTTAAATCTCTTAATTCATTCATTTTATCACTCCTTATATTTTAAAGAATTCAATATTTCACAATGCTACTACATGTTTAAAACAATAATAAATTTTTAATAAATCTTATAATTTAAAATATTTTAAAATTTTAATTATTTATGCTATTATCTACTATGCTATTTTTACTTATCTCAATTTCATCAGTATATTCTACTTGCTTTATATGGCAGTTACTGCCAATCACAATATTTTTTCCTCTAACGCAATCTGCATTTACATTCTCAATATATATATCATCTGCCTCTATTAAATCTACTTCTAATACTCCAACTTTATTATCATAATTTTCATATAAGGAATCTGAATAATTTTTTGGTATTTTTTTAAATTCATCTGTAGAAGAAAAATCTCTGCAAATCATAACCTTTGAGCCTGTTATACTCTTAATCTTGCTATTTGGGAAAGGTCTTACAAATGTATATTCTGAATTTATACTTTGTGCATTTATCTCTCCAAGAGAATAAAATTGTTCACATTCAATGTCATTTAATGTTTTAAAGGAATTTTTGAATATAAGGTTTTTAAATTTTAATGTTCCATTCAATTCTAATTCAAAAACGCTCTCAAGAGTTTCTCCTGAAAAGTCACCTTTAAATTTTACTTTATTTACAGAATTAAATAATCCCCCTATTTTAAAAATTCCTATATAATTTCCATTATCTGAGCCAACACTCAAAACTTTTGAGTACAAGTTCTCGGCACTTACATTTCCCATTATTTTTAGACTATCAGTTTTTGAGCTTTCTTTAACATCAAGTTTACCCATAGCTTTTACCGTTTCAAAGCTAGCATTTTCAAAGATTGTATCTCCCATAAATTTAGCATTTTTTATACTGCTATTTTTCAGATATGCCTCACCCATACAGTTTATATTGTCAAATATACAGAATTCACAATGAGTTTGACCCATAACCTTTACATCCTCAGCAACGCAATTATATAGTTTCGCATCACCCATGTTCTTAATACTATCAACCTTTATTCCTGAATGAGTATTTGAGCCCATTGAAGTTAATTTTCTTGACATACTATCCTCCTTATTTTCATTAAAATTTAAAATTTAAACTATTTTTATATTTGATTTTTATTATATTGGAAATTTCATCAAGCTTAATAGATTTTATAAGTTCTAGGCTTTTATCAACAAAAAGCGTTGAATTATTTGAGCATAATACAGCATAATATTCCTTTGATTTATAATAAATCATGAGAGTATACTCTATATTCTTTAATTTTTGATAATAATCCATTATACCGTTTATCATGCTGATATAATGCTCTTGCTTTATTTCATAAAACTCTTTTTTAAGTTTAGAAAATGCAATAATTATTATTATTTCTATAAAGTCAAAGTTTGACTTTTCAAAATCATTGAGAAATATAGGCACTAAATCCATATCTATTTCCTCTATGACACTAAAATCCTTTTTGGTGAAAATTCTTTGAGAAATCTCTGGTGAAAGCATCTTTGATAATTCCTCAAGAGAATACTCGTCTTTTAATTCTTGTATAGCTTTTATCCTACTAAGTATTTTTTCTCTTGGAAAGAAAGTCTCTTGACCAGTAAATGATGATTGTTTTATAAACCATTCTTCTGGTATTAAATTTTCGCGTTTCCATCTGTATAGCTGTCCATAGGATATTCCTGTTTCTTTTAGTAAGTCTTTTTTTGATATCAAACCGCTACCCCTTTCTATGAAATTGTCTAATAATAAATCTATAGCGTAACAATGTTTTGTTATATTTAATGTAACATAACATTGTTTTACTGTCAAGAGTTTTATAGATAAATTTTTAAATTTTCTATAAGCAAGTGATATTATTTGCATTTTCAATGACTTTAAATAAAACTGATTAAAATAAAAGATAAATATAAAAAACATCTATTAAAATAAATTATTTATGTGTTATAATATCTAAAAGGTATTATAAAGACATTAATAAGGCATTAGAAAAAAATTAAAAAGGAATAATATTATGTTTATAAAAAGTAAGGATAATCAAAAAATTAAACTTGTTCGCAGTCTTGAAAATAAAAAAGCTAGAGATTTGCATGGATTTTATATTATCGAAGGTATAAAGTTGATAGAAGAAGCTATAAAAGAAAATGTATGCTTTGAATTTATATTTATCTCAGAAAGTCTAAATGATAAAAAAGATTCATCAAATTTAATAAAATGTCTTGATGAAAATAAAATAGAATATCATTCGCTTGACAATAATCTATTTAAGGAAGTTTCAAGTACAGTAAATTCTCAAGGTATTATAGGAATAGCAAAAAAACCAAAACACAATATTGAAGATATTATGAAAAATTATAATTTTATGGTATTTTGCGATAAACTTCAAGACCCTGGCAATCTTGGCACTATCATAAGAACAGCAGATGCTTTTGGCCCTTGTGCAGTTATTCTATCTCCCAGCTGTGTAGATGCTTACAATGATAAAACAGTCAGGGCCTGCGCTGGTGCTATATTCAGAGTTCCTATTGTAGAAATTGAAAACAGTATTAATTTTATAAACAATTTACAAAATCAAGAATTTTCTGTAATATCAACTGTAGTTGATTCTGATAAGTCATTTGAGGATATCAATAATCCTAAAAAAATATGCTTGATAATAGGCAATGAGGGAAATGGCGTATCAAAAGAGCTTAAAGAAGCTTCTGATGAATGTATAACCATAAAAATGACAGGTCAAACAGAATCCTTAAACGCTTCTATAGCAGCAGCTATAAGTATTTATGAAATTAGAAAAAAATTATAAAACAGTCGGAGGAATTATGAAAAAAATCGAAAGCTTTCAAGTTAATCACCTAAACTTAAAAAGAGGAATATACGTATCAAGAAAAGATATAGTTTCTGACCAATATGTAAGCACCTTTGACATTAGAATGAAAGAGCCAAACAAAGAACCGGTTATGAATACTGCTGAAATTCACACTATTGAGCATTTAGCTGCAACTTTTCTGAGAAATCATAACATTTATAACGAAAAAACCGTATATTTTGGTCCAATGGGATGCAGAACAGGTTTCTATGTTATATTTAAGGGTGATTTAAAATCAAAAGACATAGTTGATATAATCTGTGAAATGTTTGAATTTGTAGCTGATTATGAGGGAGAAGTACCAGGGGCAGACGCAAAATCATGCGGCAACTATTTAGATATGAATTTACCAATGGCTAAATATGAAGCAAAAAAATTCTTAAATGATGTGCTGTTAAATATTAAAGAGGAAAATCTTTATTATCCTGAATAGTAATACAAAAAATAATAAAAAGACTGAATCCAGTCTTTTTTTATTTTAAAACTAAGTATATATAATCTATTTTACCATTTCTATAAGCTTTGTAAATCCTGCTGGATCATGTATTGCCATTTCAGAAAGCATTTTTCTGTTGATTTCTATGTTAGCTTGCTTTAATCCGCTTATAAATTTGCTGTATGAAATACCATTTGCTCTTGTAGCAGCATTAATTCTTGCTATCCACAATTGTCTGTATTCTCTTTTCTTTTGCTTTCTTCCTACATATGCGTAAGCAAGCGACTTCATAACTGCTTGATTAGCCATTTTAAATAACTTACTCTTAGCACCATAGTATCCTTTAGCAAGTTTTAGGACTTTACGATGATTTTTTTTAGCATTGACTGCTCTTTTAACTCTTGCCATTTTAAATTTCCTCCTTTAACCTTATTCTTAGTATGGTAATATCTCTCTTATTCTTGGTGTGTCTGCAGCAGATACTAAGGTACCTTTTCTTAAATTTCTTATTGATTTACTACCTTTTTTACCTGTAAAATGGTTTTTACCAGATTTTGTTCTTTTGAATTTTCCGCTTCCTGTTTTTGTAAATCTCTTAGCTGCTGATCTATTAGTTTTTACCTTTGGCATTTTATTTCCTCCTTATCGTACTAATGCACCTGTTACACAAGAATATCAGCTTTTCTTTTCATCATTTCCGAAGAAAGCCTAAAAAAGCATAATATTTGTGTATGGGCTTCACACATATTTATCATTATTTATAATTACTTATAATTTTTTTAGCTTCGTTGATAAAGTTAGTTTTTAGGATTTAAGAACATAATCATATTTCTGCCTTCAATTTTAGGTAATTTATCAATTGTTGACTTTTCAGCAATCAATTCAGCAAATTTCATTAAAACATTTTGGCCTGCTTCTGAATATCCTATTTCTCTTCCTCTAAATCTAACAACAACTTTTATTCTGTCCCCATCATCTAAAATCTTAGAAGCATTTTTCGCTTTTACAGCTAAATCATGCTCTTCTATATTTGGGGTTAATCTAATTTCTTTTACGTTAATAACTTTTTGTTTTTTCTTAGATTCTTTTTCTTTTTTAGCTAATTCATACTTATACTTTCCATAGCTCATAATTCTACAAACTGGTGGTTCAGCATTTGGCGATATATTAACTAAATCCAATTTTTGTTTTTCAGCAAGATTTAAAGCCTCACTTGTGCTTATAACTCCTAGCTGACTTCCATCTGAGTCAATGACTCTTACTTCCTTTTCACGAATCTGTTCGTTAATTTGAAGTTCTTTAATAAAGACACACCTCCTACAATATCGCAATAAAAAAGATAGCTACAAACCGCTACCTCAAACATACAAAAAACTGTATCTTTTATGATAACCTTACTAACAGTAATACAGTAAAAAATTATCTGACAAAATCAATATTTGTCTGAAATGCAATTTTCTAATATTTCATAGAAATCTGCTACAACTGCATACGCCATAAGGTGAGAAGCGGTTACTTCTTCTTGTCACTATAATAGTATATAGCCTAATATAAAAAATGTCAACAATATTTTTTATTTTTGTAATATTTTTTTGTTATTAAGGGCAAAATAGTTATAAGATATCACTTAAGGAGCTTTAAAATGAACATTAAATTTTATCTCTTATCATTTATATTTGCTTTATATACAACTTTAATATATACTTTGTCAAAATTATTTCCATTATCAATTTGGTTTTATTCACCTGTGATAATATACATAGTATATATTATATCTACTATAACACATTTTATTTCAAACAAAAAGAAAAATATTAAAAAAGATGATGAATTTTCATTATCTGTTAATAGCATTGATAAAACAAACAGCGAGGTTTCTGTTTCAAAATTTTCATTTAATGATATAGCTGGACTTGAAGAAATCAAAGATGATTTCAACGATATAATTGATTTTTTGAACAATGAGCAGAAATACATAGCAATGGGTGCAAAAATTCCTCGTGGCGTCATACTTCATGGGCCTCCTGGAACAGGAAAAACAATTCTCGCTAAAGCTATAGCAGGAGAAGCCAAGGCTAATTTCATCTATGCAAGCGGATCAGAATTTGTTGAAAAATATGTTGGCGTAGGAGCAAAAAGAGTAAGAACTTTATTCGAAAAAGCCAAAAAGGAAGCACCAAGCATAGTTTTTATTGATGAAATTGATGCTTTAGGAGCAAAAAGAAACACTGAAAGCAATAATGAAAAAGACCAGACACTAAACCAATTGTTAATTGAGCTTGACGGCTTTTATAATGTTCAAAATGTTGTTGTAGTTGCAGCTACAAATAGATTGGATTTGCTTGATGAAGCACTTTTAAGACCAGGAAGATTTGACAGAAAAATATATGTAGGAAATCCAAATTACAATTCAAGGTTAAAAATACTTGAAGTTCATACTAAAAATAAACCTCTTGACAAAAAAATAAATTTATCAGATATTGCCACTAAAACACATGGATTTTCAGGAGCTCAGCTTGCAAATATTGCAAACGAGGCGGCACTAAAAGCTATAAAGGATAAAAGTAAAAAAATCCTTCAAGAAAACTTTGAATTTGCTATAGAAAAAATTGCTGCTGGTCTTGAGATAAAAAATCCTACTGTGAGTAAAAAAGAAAAACAAACAGTAGCATACCACGAAGCTGGTCACGCTGTTGCGGCAAAGGTGTTGAATATAGATAAAATACAGAAGATTTCTATAGTTCCAAGAGATAAGGCTCTAGGATATGTTATGAAATTTCCTATTGAGGATAAATATTTATACACAAAAATTGAATTATATAACAGAATTACTGTCTTTCTATCAGGAAGAGCCGCGGAAGAAATATTTGTAGGAGAGATATCCTCTGGAGCTTCAAATGATTTAAAAGAATCAAGTAATTTAGTATATGAAATGATATGCAGCTACGGAATGAGCCAAAATCTCGAAAACTTTTATGTTGATGAGCGTTTGTTTAAATATTTTGTAGAACCAATAAGATTAGAAGCTTCGGAGCTTATAAAAAGCTTATATAAAGATGCTCTTTCTATTTTAGAAAGCAATAAAGATTTAACAGAATATATAGCACAATATCTAATTAAGTACGAAAGCATTGACTGCTATAAACTTGAAGAAATATTTGAACAGTTTAAACTTGAAGCACAAGCGAATTAAAAAATATTAACTTAAAAAAATTAAAAGAGGATATCCTAAAGATAATTTAGAATATCCTTTTTAATATGCTTACCTTCTTAATTAACTATCTTTCCATCTTCCATTTTCAATACTACATCTGCTTTTTCTGCTATGCTTAAATCGTGCGTAACTACAATAACGCAATAATCCTCTTCATGTGCAAGCTTCATTAACAATTCAACGATATTGTTACTGTTCCCGACGTCTAGATTACCTGTTGGCTCGTCCGCTAAAATTACATCAGCATTTGTCGACAATGCACGAGCTATTGCAATTCTTTGCTGTTCTCCTCCGGACAACATAGAGGGGAAGCGACTGTGAAACGTTTCAT
>JAEWJT010000012.1 GCA_023386345.1 Bacillota bacterium | reverse complement strand
CTAGTACCATTGAATAAGTCGATAGAATTGCCAGATGAGTTTAAATTAAAACCAATATTTAAGCTTACAAACGCATTATGTATTAGGCATGAAGGAAAAATAAGTGAGTTTGAGAGTTCTGTAAATCGCTTGGTTGAGTACATAAATAAAAATAAATTGCAGCAAGTAACAAGTGCATATAATGTGCAGATTAACAACGGGGATGGTGTTAATAATGTCATAATAGATTGTTATATAGGAGTAAGTGACAATATATTATAGCAAAAAATAGTTTGTAATTTCTTAACTTATATTATTTGCATAATTCCCCAATTTTGCAAATAGGAAAATCTTTTTGGGGAAGGAAGATTGTAAGGAGAGAATTTATAATAAATGAAATAAAATTTCGGAGGATAAAATTATGTTTAATGAATTAACAATGGAAGAAATGCAAGAACTAAATGGCGGTGGACCAGTTGCGTTGTTTGTATCATGTTTAGCTATTGCATTTTCTCCTGCTGTAGCATGTTACAATCCAGGGTTAGGAGCAGAACTTTTTCTAGCGGGTTTAGGTGGTTTTTTTGAAAATTTACCAAAATAATTAGGAGGTTAATAGAAAATATGGAATTAACGATGAAAGGTTTTTATGAATTATCTTATGAAGAATGTTTTGACATTAATGGTGGAGTAAATTGGGGTGTTGTAGCTGTTGGAGCTTTGACAAGTGTATATGGTATAGGTAAAGTTGTAACAGCTAAGAAACATGAAGATGTTGCATCTGGCGTAGTACAAGTAGTGGCTGGTGTTATAATAATGCTTACTGCACTTGACTGGTAAAAAATATATATTGAATTCAAATTTTGTGCTTAATTAATCTAAAGTACAAAATTTGAATTTATATTATTTTTGTTATAAAATTAATTAAGTAATTGATAAACTAAAAAACGAATTATTGAAATTAAACTATTCTAAAAATAGAATAAATATATTTAAATTTCAATATGTAAGAAGTTTTATAAACATAATATGGAGGATATGTTATGAATTACAGAAATCTTATGCTTTTAACATTAAATTTAATTCAATTAATTATATTAATTATATTTATAGTTATTAGATATCAAAGGCAAAAGAAAAATATGTTAAATATATTTCCTGATAGAATATTTAACATTTGTTTATATGGTGTAGTTTTTATTTTTGCTGAACGTCTCATGGAGGCCATTTTCAATCTGAATATGCCAACAAATGAATTTTCAATGTATAGTGCCTTATCTCATCTTTTGTTTTTTATTTTTTATAATTTAATCAATGATAACATGGAAGCATTTAATGAAACTTACTTACAAATTGGATTAAATATTTATAATATTAAAAATCTTAAAATCATAAAAACGAAAAAAACACTTTTTAATAGATTTGATGTAACTTTTTTATATAATGATGGAATTAATGCAGAGAAAAAAGTAGGTGCAAGAATGTCTGCGATTACGTATAAAAATTTAGAAATTATATTAAGTTAAAGGTTAAGATGATGAAAACTTTAAAAAAAGAAAATTTGGAATTTATTGCTAAATGAGAATAAGTGGTGGAGTGTTATGAAAAATTTATATAAGCTAAAATGTTTTTAGGTAGCTACAAAGAATTTTAACAATTATTACTTATTATAAGGAGTTGTGAATGACAAAGAGTAAAAAAATTGTAATTGCATTATATTTGATTTTTGCGTTGCAATTATTATATATAATAATATCAAAAATTGTCGAAGAGGGTAGTTTTAAGCCTGTATTAAAATTCTTATTATTAATTTTCACATTTATATTCGTATCAATTTGTTATTCGATAGTACATGAAACAGCTCATATGATTATAGGAAAATTATTTGGCTTTGATGTGATTAGTATAAATATTTTAAATTTAAACATAGTCTTTGAAGATAAATTAAGAATTAATTTTTCAAAAAAACTATTTTCATTAGGAAGATGTGTTTTGTATCCAAAAAAAGTGGATACAAGCCAATTTTTAATGATGGTTTTGGCAGGTCCTATTTCGGGAATAGTTCTATTTATTCTACTGCTGATAGTAAATAAATTTATAATGATTAATAATGTATATTGGACAGCTACAATAATATTCTTTTTCATTTGGGTACTTATATCTTTAATTCCATATGAACATAAAGGGTTATATTCTGATACTTATTGTCTTCTTTTGTCATTCAATAAAAAAGAGTATTTTAATTTAATTGTTAGATTATTAGCAATGCACAACATAAATCGAAAAGGTAATATGCCAAGTCAAATGTATAAATTAATTGATTTTTCTTTAGATTTAAGTAAAATTGATAAAAAAGAATTTAAAAATAATTATGTTTGTAAGGTAATTCTATATTGCATAGATGCTAGAAATACTTTATCTTCCAGAGAGAAAAGTATGATTGGAAACTATATTGATATATATAGCGGTGATATAATAAATAGTAAAGACCATGAATTCAAGTCAATACTATTACTATGGCTCTTGTTTAAAAAAAAGTATTTAGAAGCTAAACAATTATATGAACAAATTAAAAACAAAGATAAAGATATAGAGGATAATCTTGTTATTAGTTGTATTGACCATATTTATAATTATATAATATATAAAAATGGTATTTGTAATGTTGTTGTTAGAGAAAAGTCTTGCCCGCGTTTTGGACATGAAAATATGCTTCTAAATTTATTGAATCCAAGAGAATTAAAGGAGTTTATAACATAATGAGATACTATTGCATAAAACAACACGATATAACAGACTGTGGAGCAGCTTGTTTAGCTACAATTTCAAAACAATATGGGCTTAAAATCCCTATAACTAAGATAAGGGAGACAGCAGGAACTGATAAACAAGGAACTAATGCTTATGGAGTTATAAAGGCTGCTGAACAGCTTGGGTTTAGTGCTAAAGGTGTTAAAGGCGATCAGGAAGCTTTTTTTAGTGAATTTCCATTACCTGCAATTGCCCACGTTATTGTCGATGGAAAGCTCTTGCATTATGTCGTTGTACATAAAATAGATAAGAAAGAAATAATTATAGCAGACCCTGCCAAGGGCATAGTAAAGTACACTCCGGAGGAATTTCTTAAGCTTTGGACTGGTGTACTTATTTTGCTTGTTCCAAATCAAAGCTTTAAAAAGGGTAAAGAAACAAAGGGATTATTTGAGAGATTTTTCCATCTTCTTTTGCCACAAAAACGTCTGCTTATCCAAGTTTTTTTAGCCTCGCTCATATACACAGTTTTAGGCATATTAGCTTCTTTTTATATGAAATTTTTGCTTGACGATATTTTACCATATGGACTGATGAAAACACTGCATATTGTGTCCATAGGAATTATATTACTATATTTGTTTCAAATTATTCTAAATGGTTTCAGATCACATCTTTTGCTATATCTTAGTCAAAAATTAGATATAGCACTACTATTAGGATATTATGAGCATGTATTAAAGCTTCCTATGAATTTTTTTGGAACAAGAAAAGTCGGGGAGATTATATCAAGATTTCAAGACGCAGGTCATGTCAGAGATGCGATATCTGGTGCAACTTTAACCATTATGATTGATACACTTATGGTTGTAGTTGGAGGAGTTATGCTTTATATGCAAAATAGCATATTATTTGGAATAGCCTTTATGTTAGTTTTGATGTATGCTATTATAGTTTTTAGCTTTAATAAAACCTTGAAAAAGGGAAATGAGAGGCAAATGGAGAATAATTCACAGCTTACATCATATCTAGTAGAATCATTAAATGGTATACAGACAGTCAAAGCTTTTAATGCAGAAAGAAAGGTTAATTTAGAAACAGAAGGTAAATTTATCAAGCTCTTAAAAAGTATATTTAAGTTAGCAATTACAGTAAATGTACAAGCACTTTTAAAAGGCTTTGTTGAGCTAGTTGGAGGAGTCGCTATATTATGGATAGGAGCATATCAAGTTATAAAAGGCAATTTGTCAGTTGGAAGTTTAATCACATTTAATGCCTTGCTTGGATATTTTTTGAGTCCTATGAAAAATTTAATTAATTTGCAGCCACAGCTTCAAACAGCTGTGGTAGCGGCAGAGCGTTTAGGAGAGATACTTGATTTAGATATAGAAAGTAATGATAATGAAGAGAAAAAAATCAGTCCTGTAAAATTTGAAGGAAATATATCTCTTAAAAATGTAGATTTCAGATATGGTACTAGGCAGCTCATATTAAAAAATATAAATATATATATAAAAAAAGGACAAAGAATTGCTTTAGTAGGTGAAAGCGGATGTGGCAAAACTACGCTTGTTAAACTATTACTTAACTTCTACCCTATTGAGAAAGGTGATGTTTGTATAGACGATAATAATATACAGGATATTAGGCGTGAAACACTAAGAGAGCGTATATCATATGTTCCACAAGAAACATTTTTATTTAGTGGTACAATTTTGGAAAATTTATCATTAGGTCTAGGGGATTCTAATATGGAGGATATAGTAGAAGCCTCTAAAATGGCTAAAGCACATGATTTTATTAATGAACTTCCGCTTAGATACAATACCTATCTTGAAGAAAACGGAGCGAATTTATCGGGAGGACAAAGGCAAAGACTGGCAATTGCGAGGGCGATATTAAAAAAACCAGACATACTTATACTTGATGAGGCTACTAGCAATCTTGATTCAATAACAGAGGCAGCAATAGAAAACACAATTAACAACTTTAGTCAAGGCATGACAACAATTATAATAGCTCATAGATTAAGTACAATAAAACGATGCGACAGAATTTTTGTTATGGATAAAGGAGAAATAGTAGAAGAAGGTACTCATGGTGGTTTAATTGAGTCAAAAGGAAGATACTATAAGTTGTGGAAAGAACAGTTACCAAATATTGACAAAGAAGATTTGAAAGAGGTGGAAGCGTGCAGCCTATAATAAAAGATATACGAGAAATATCAGATAGTAAGGAAATGTATGAATCGAAACCTAATCGTTTCTTAGGTATATTTATATATATAGTTTTGGCTTGCATAATAATTGCTTTTATTTGGATGTATTTTGGTGAAATAGATATTGTATCAAAGGGGTTTGGAGTTGTAAGACCAAATGAAAATGTAAGCATGATACGAAATAGGGTTCATGGTGAGGTAAAACACTCTGTGTTAAAGGAAGGCAAGGAAGTTAAAAAAGGAGATATTCTTTTTTCTATAAATAGTGATGAACTTGAAATAAAGAGGCTGCAGATGTACGAAATCGTAGTAGAAAAGGAATCTAAGTTAAATCAATTAAGAAAATTTAGAGATAGCATAATAAAGGGTGAAAATCTTTTTTCGGAATCAGAAGAAAAAGAATATCATGATAGATATGTAAAATTTATTCAAGATTTTGAGGTGTTGAAAAATGATAATAATATCAGTAGTAAAAATGAAGAAATTTCAACGCAACAAACATATGTAAACAAAAACATTTATCAAAATAAAATTGATGAGTATAGTTATTTATTGGAGGAGCTTGATATATTTAAAAAATCAATAACCTCTGGTGAAAATATGTTTGATGATAAACAAAGTACTAAATCGTTAGAATATGATATTTATAAGCTTAAATTAGTTGAATTTGAACAAGATTTGACTAATAAAAAGGCAAATTATGAATTGAATATTTTATTGGATAAAGAAAATTTAATATCTAAAAAAATATTTGAAGATTCAAAGGTATCGTATGATTTAGCAGAAAATTCACTTGATAATTATAAAACAAATGTACTTAAACAAACGGAAGAAAAAATAACAGAAATTACAGCTTTAAAGCTGAATGCAGAACAAGAGTTAAGTAAATTAATTGTAGATAATGGAATGTTAAACATATATAGAGAACAAAGGGACTTAAGCTTAGAAAAATATAAAAATGATATTTTAGTGTCATTATATAGTCAAATTGATGAAATGGAATTATCATATAAATCAAGTAAAAAAGATTTAGAAAGTATTGAGCATAGTATAAAAGAAAGCGTGGTTGTTTCACCTATAGATGGAAAAATAAATGTTATTAATGAAATAAATGTTGGAGATTTAATATCTGTAGGTACTGATATAGCAACAATTATACCTGTAAATGACAATATGTATAGGGTAGAGGTTTTTATGCCAAATAGTCAGATTGCCAATATCGAAATTGGTAATTTAATCAAATACAGATTTGAAGCCTTGCCATACAGGGAGTACGGTAGCATTAACGGCTATATAACAAATATATCAACTGATGCAAAACTTAATCAGAATGTAAGTGGCTATTATCTTCAAGGAAGTATTGAAGATAAAACAATATACAGCTATAAAAATAAAGTAGCTGAAATAAAGATTGGAATGACTTGTGAAGCTCATGCAGTTACGGTGAGAAAAAAGATATTATTTTATCTGTTAGAGAAGATTAACTTAATTGATTAAATAACAAATCAACTAGTAGGTGAGAGAATGAAAAAAAGTATATTTATAGTAAGCTTATTATTAATATTGTATATGTTTAATTTTAAAGCTTATTCAGAAGAAGTAGATGTTAAGGAAAAGCAAATTTTAAATTTAACTATTGATGAAGCTGTCAAACTAGCTCAAAAAAATAGCACTGAGTTAATTGACATTGAAATAAAGATTAATGAAGCAAGAAAATCTTTAAGAAAATATGTTGTGTTGCAAGAAGAATATGATAAATTGTTAAATATGTCATTTGAAGAATTAGATAAAGCAGGCATATACAATATAACTGAAAATTACGCTGAGAAAATGCTACATCAATATGGATATTATGTGAATCGTGAACAATATACAATAAATTCATTAGAAAATCAGAAAAAACAACTGTTAATTAAAATAAAAATAGATACAAAGGTTCAATATTATAAAATTACTTTGTTAGAAAAAACATTAGCACTTTATTCACTTGAAATAGATAAGAGTATTTATAAAAGAAATGCTATTAAAATAAGCTACGAAAATAATTTTGCTACTGAATTAGAACTGACAAATGCAGAGCTAGGAGTATTATATGATGTGGAAAAATACGATAGTAGCATTAATATGTTAAAAACTGACAAAATTAACTTTTCATATAACATTGGTATTGATTCTAACACTGAATTTATAATTAAGGACAAGGATTTATCATATATTCCACTAGACAAAATTGCGTTAGATGATTGTATAGCAAATGTTTTAGAAAACAGACCTGAAATAATAGATAAGAAAAATCAGCTAAAAAGTGTTGATCTTTATAAACAAATTATGTCAGCATATTATGGAAGATATAGTGAAATTGGTGAAATAGAATTCAAAAGATATAATAATGTGAAAATAGAATTAGATAATCTTAAAAACAATTTGAGTAATTATGTTGCGAATAGATATCTTATATTATCACAAAATGAGATAGCATTGAAAAATAATTTTAAGCAAGAAGATATATTAAATAGGGAAAATAAAAAAATTGATATTTTATATAATAATGGACAAATTTCAATTAGTGAGCTTATTGATTTTAAAATTAAGTTATTATCTGTTCAAATTGAAAATTATAAGTTATTAACGGAATATTCGATTAATAAAGAAACATTTGAAAATATAAGTGTTTTATCTTATACAATAAAGTAAATATCAACGAACATCTTTAAAAAATTTAATACTGGTGTTTTTCACAAAATAATTGACAATTAATACAAATATAAGCTATAATCAGATAATAATTAATCAGATGATTCGGAGATAAAAGAAGATGGAACATAAATATTCAATTAATAATATCAGAAAAAAATATTTAGACTTTTATGAGTCAAAACAGCACTTGGTAAGACAGAGTGCTTCGCTTATACCTAAAAATGACAAGACATTATTGTTAATAGCAGCAGGGATGGCACCACTTAAAAAATATTTTACAGGCGCTGAAACACCACCTAGCAAAAGAATGGTTTCTTGCCAAAAATGTGTTAGAACTAACGATATAGAAAATGTAGGTGTAACAGCACGTCACCTTACTTTTTTTGAAATGCTCGGAAATTTCTCCTTTGGAGATTACTTTAAAAAAGAAGCTATCATGTGGGCCTGGGAGTTTTTAACAGAGGTTTTGGAAGTACCAGCAGAAAAACTCTGGGCAAGCGTATATGAGGATGATGATGAAGCAATAAAGCTTTGGACTACATTGACAGGCGTTCCAGAGGAAAGAATAGTAAGATTAGGTAAAAAGGATAATTTCTGGGAGTTAGAAGTTGGTCCAAGTGGGCCTTGCTCGGAAATTTACTATGACAATGGACCAGAATTTGATTGTGGAGATCCTAATTGCAAGCCAGGCTGTGAATGTGATAGATATACTGAAATTTGGAATTTAGTATTTACACAATATGACAAGGATGCAAATGGAGTATATCATCCTTTAGAGCATCCTAATATAGATACAGGTATGGGACTTGAAAGAACTGCTATGACATTGCAGGGCAAGAAAAGTGTATATGAGGTTGAGCCTATTTTTAGCATATTAAAAAAGGCTGAAGAAATCAGTGGAGTAAAGTACAAATCTTCTGAAAAATCAGATATATCATTAAAAATCATCGCAGACCATTCAAGAGCAGTTGCATTCTTGATATCAGACGGAGTTATACCTTCAAATGAGGGCAGAGGATATGTTTTAAGAAGACTTATAAGAAGAGCTTTAAGACAGGGAAAATTGCTTGGTATAGATAAGGATTTTTTAACGGAGACGGTACAGGTAGTTATAGATAATTGGAAGCACGCATACCCAGAGCTTTCTGAAAAAGAGTCTTATATATTAAAAGTTGTTAAAATTGAAGAAGAAAAGTTTAGAAATACAATAGATCAGGGTTTAGAAATTCTTCAAAAAGAAATAAATATAGCAAAAGAAAATGGCAAAGATATGCTTGATGCTCAAATATTGTTCAGACTTTATGATACATTTGGCTTCCCGTATGAGCTTACAGAAGAAATTTTGCTTGAAAACAATTTTAAGCTAAATAAGCAAGAATTTCTTGATATAATGGAAGAAAATAAAAACATCGCAAGACAGGCAAGAGGAAAATCAGGAAGTTCAGGCTGGAAAGATGGCGCTATAAGCATAGAGGGCATAGAAACTGAATTCGTCGGATATACTGAAAAATCATGCGAATCAAAAATATTAAAAATATTTGTTGATGACGCTGAGAAAGAAGAAGCTTCTGCAGATGAAAGAGCTATAATAGTTCTTGATAAAACTCCATTTTACGCTGAAAGTGGCGGACAAATCGGAGATACTGGAAAATTAATAAGTGATAATTTTGATGGTACAGTAGTAAATACTAAAAAACTCAATAATGTTATAATTCACGAAGTAATTGTAAATGATGGTACAGTAAGTTTAGGTGATAAAGTCTTAGCCGAAATCGACTTTGACAGAAGAAAAAGTACAGCTAAAAATCATACTGCTACACATCTTCTTCACAAAGTTTTAAAAGAGGTTTTAGGTGAACATGTAAATCAAGCAGGCTCTTTAGTCAGCGATGATAGACTAAGATTTGATTATACTCATTTTGAACTTGTAAATGAAGAAACTCTAAAAGAGATTGAAAAAAGAGTAAATATGGCGATTTTGTCAGACTACCCTATAAATACAAGTGTTGTAAGCTTGGACGAAGCGAGAAAACAGGGTGCTATGGCATTGTTTGATGAAAAATATGGAGATGTAGTTAGACTTATAAAGGTAGGAGATTTTAGCAAGGAGCTTTGCGGAGGAACACATATTGACGAAACAGCTAAAATTGGTATGTTTAAAATAATTTCTGAAAGCTCAATTGCATCTGGAGTTAGAAGAATAGAAGCATTAACTGGGAAGGCTGCTATTGAATATCTAAACAATGCTAATTCTATAATTACTGAGCTTATGCAGTCAGTAAAATCAACAAGAGAAGAGTTGTTGGATAAGGTTCTAAACCTTAAAAAAGAAATAAAGGAAAAAGAAAAAGAAATAACAAAGCTTAATAATGAAATATTAAAGTCAAACATGGACGATATACTCAATAAATATGAAGAAATAAACGGAACAAAGTTATTTACAATTAAGCTTAAGGATACAGATGCTAACGCTCTTAGAGATATGGCAGACAGAATTAAGGATAAAAATCCAAGCTGTATAATTATATTAGCTTCGGAATTTGAAGGAAAGGTTTTATTTGTAGCTTCTGTTACAAAAGACTTAAATCAAAAAGGAATACAAGCAGGAAATATAGTAAAACAAGCTGCACAAGTTGCAGGTGGCGGTGGCGGTGGACGTCCTGATTTTGCACAAGCAGGCGGCAAGGATGCTGGCAAAATAGATGAAGCATTGAACACTGCAAAAGAAAATTTGATAAAACAACTATAAATGTTTATTTAGCGAAGAGTTGTACAATGAAATTCTTCGCTAAATTATTATTAAATTCATATAAAATTATTTTTTAAATTAATTGTTTGATTTTAGTATATATATATAGTATAATACTTATTGAATTAGTTAGAATAGTTGTTGTTTTTACATAAAACTTCTTGCGAATTAAAAATTTATAGAAAGGAATCCATATTATGAATAACAATATCAACTCAAGTACTGCAAAATTTGATTATAATACTGAATCTATGAATGAAGCGAGAGAAATTTTAACGCAGGTGTATCGTTCTTTAAAGGAAAAAGGATATAATCCTAATACTCAGCTTATAGGATATTTGCTTTCAGGAGACCCTACTTATATTACAAATTATAATAATGCGAGAAGTCTTATAAGAAAGATAGAAAGAGATGAACTTTTAGAAGAGATATTAAATGCTTATTTAGATGTTTTTAAATTATAATTTTATTTATATTAACATTAATAGAAAATAGGTGCATAAACATCTAGTAAAGAAGCTACCGGCATTATATAATCTTAGGAATTTAGGATTTTGGATTTTAATAATATGAAAAATATTTCAAAGCTATGCTTTGGCACATTAGCACTTAGTAATTTACAGAATAAAGGTGAGTTTACAAATAAAGTTGATGTTTTAAATTATGCCTATGAAAAAGGTGTTAATTTTTATGATACTGCTGAACTTTACGATAATTACGATATTTTAAACGCATTTTTAAAAGGTAAAAAAAGAGATAGCATATACATAGCAACAAAGAGTTACGCATATAATAAAGAAACTGCTAAATACAGTATTGAAAAGGCTTTAAATGAGCTGAATACTGATTATATAGATATATTTATGCTACATGAGCAAGATAATGGCAATAATTTTATGGGACATTATGAAGCTGTAGAAGAATTTATGAAATATAAGCAAAAGGGTGTAATAAATAAGTTCGGTATATCGACACACGCAGTTAAGGCTGTTGTTGATAGTGTACAATTTAAAGAAATTGATGTGGTATTTACCATTGTAAATAAAACGGGAATTGGGATAAATGATGGAACAAGTTCACAAATGATAGAAGCTGTTAAAATTGCTAAATCAAATGGCAAGTTTATTATGGCTATGAAGCCTTATGGTGGAGGACACTTGTTATCAGATACTAAAAAAGCCTTTGATTTTGTAAATGATATCAAGGAGATTGATTCTATTGCAATTGGTATGAGAAATAGACAAGAGGTCGATTTAAACCTCTGCTATTTTGATGGAAATACTGCCTCAGAGGAACTTAAAAACTCAGTTAATAATGTAAATCGTGAATTAAACATAGCTTATTGGTGCGTCGGCTGTGGTAAATGTATTAAAAGGTGTAAACAAAATGCTCTTAGCCTTGTAGATGGCAAGTGTCAAGTTAATATGGAAAGATGTGTTCTATGCAGCTATTGTGCAAGCGAATGTGATGATTTTTGCATTAAAATAGTTTAGAAATGTATAGAAATTAAAATGTTATATAAATATAATGTTTAACAATTTAAAGAATATAGGAAGATAAAATGGAAAGATTAATGGGATTGGATGTAGGAGATAAAACTATTGGTGTTGCATTAAGTGATCCGCTTATGATAACAGCTCAGGGACTCACTACTATAAAAAGAACTAATTTGAAATCGGATATACAAGAGTTAAGAAAAATCATCGATGAATATAAAGTCACAAAAATTATAGTAGGAATGCCAAAAATGATGAACGGAACAATTGGAATTCAAGGTGAAAAGGTTATTAGCTTTACAGAAAAATTAAAAGAAAAAATTGATTTGCCTACAGATTTTCAAGATGAACGCTTAACAACTGCTTTATCGGAAAAGATACTAATAAGTGCTGATGTAAAAAGAAATAAAAGAAAAGAAGTTATAGATAAGCTTGCAGCTGTTCAAATTCTAACTACATACATGGAAAGGGCAAAAAGAATGATGTAAATATACAAAATATATTTTTGTATTTTAAATAATTTGGGCGAAACTCGATATTATATAATTAATGGTAGGTAAGGTTAAATGAACAACAAAAAAAACGAAGAATTAGATTTAATTGAAGAAGATGATGAGTACGAAACACAAATCGTTGAGTTAATCAACGAAGATGGAAAGCTTGAAAGACTTGTTTTAGAAGCAAGCTTTCACTTGGATGATGTACAATATGCTGTACTTAGAGAAGAAAACTCTGAGGAAGGCATGATTTATAGTGTTGATGAAACCGAGGATGGAGAAATGATATTTAATATCATTGAGGACGAAGAAGAATTAAGCGAAGTGATTGAAATTTACGAAGCTATGGCAGATGATTTGATATAAGGAGGAGCAGACTTTGGCACAGACCAAAAAAAACAAATTAAAAATAATCCCGCTAGGTGGTTTGGGTGAAATTGGTAAAAATATAACGGCAGTTGAATACGATAATGATATAATAGTTATAGATTGCGGAATGGCATTTCCAGAGGACGAAATGCTTGGTATAGATATAGTAATACCAGATATTACTTATCTTATGAAAAATAAGGATAAGCTAAGAGGCTTGTTTTTAACACATGGACATGAGGATCATATTGGAGCAATCCCATATGTTTTGAAAAAAATAAATATTCCAGTTTACGGTACGAAATTGACAATAGGCTTAGTAGGAAACAAGCTGCTAGAGCATAAATTAGATGAGGTTAGCCTAAACGTAGTAAATCCAGGCGAGCATATAAAAGCTGGAAATTTTAAAATTAATTTTATAGGAACTAATCACAGTATACCTGATTCTGTTGGCTTTGCTATAGAAACACCTGTAGGTACAATGATTCATACAGGAGACTTCAAGATAGACTATACCCCTATAAATGGTAATGTTATTGATTTAAACGCATTTGCAGAGTTTGGAAGAAAGGGTGTACTAATAGCCCTATCAGATAGTACTAATGTTGAAAGAACAGGGTATACACAATCAGAGCGAGTTGTTGGCAACAAATTTATGGACATTTTCAAGAAATGTAATCAAAGAATAATAGTTGCGACATTTGCTTCTAATATACACAGAGTTCAGCAAATAGTAAATGCAGCAGTAGCATATAACAGAAAGGTTGCAGTTTCTGGAAGAAGTATGGTAAATGTTATAAAGGTTGCTCAAGAATTAGGATATCTTGAAATTCCAGAAGGTACATTTATAAATATTAACGATTTGAAAAAATATAAGGATGAAGAGATAGCGCTTATAACTACCGGAAGTCAGGGAGAACCTATGTCAGCTTTGACAAGAATGGCAAATAGCGACCACAAAAAGCTTGAGATAAAGGAAGGCGATATGGTTATCATATCAGCAAACCCTATACCAGGAAATGAAAAGACAGTTGCAAGAGTTATAAATATGCTTTATAAAAAAGGAGCAGATGTTCTATACGATACTTTAGAAGAAATCCACGTTTCCGGTCACGCAAGACAAGAAGAGCTAAAGCTAATGCTGACACTGCTAAAACCAAAATTCTTTATGCCGGTACATGGGGAGTTTAGGCATTTGAAGCATCACGCTAAATTGGCTATGGAGCTTGGTATAAAGGAAGAAAATATAATAATTGCTCAAACTGGAGATGTAGTTGAAGTAAACAACAAATCAGCCCAAGTAAATGGAACAGTTCCATCTGGAAATATACTTGTTGATGGACTTGGCGTTGGTGATGTAGGCAATATAGTTTTAAGAGATAGAAAGCATTTATCAGAAAATGGACTTATAATAGTTGTTATAACTATGAATAAAAGTACAGGCGAAATAATATCAGGTCCTGATATCATTTCGAGAGGCTTCGTATATGTCAGAGAAAATGTAGACCTTATAGAAGAGTCAAGAGAAAATGTAAATATAGCACTTAATAAGTGCAAGGATTCAGGCACTAAGGACTGGGGAACTATCAAAAACACGATTAAGGATGATTTGAGTGGCTTTATATATGATAGAATACAAAGAAGTCCGATGATTTTACCAATCATAATGGAAGTTAATATGAAACAGTAGTTTAAGAATGTAAAAATTAAAAATATATATTATCATAGTAGCAGAGCTTTTGCTCTGCCAACTATGATAATATATATGGTATACCATAAATGGTTGATTTTTCAAATAAAGTTAGATTTATCATAATCCATTTAAATAAAAATCATAAAAGTCTTGGATTATAATAAAAAAAATACTTGATATGAATAAATCGATATGGTATAATACAAAACAAGGATATAATAATTTGTGTCGTGCAAGCGTTTCATAGTTTGATAGATTTTTTAGATAACGCTTGCAAAATACAAAATTAATTATATACATAAAATTCTTTTGCTTTCATTAAGAAAGCGCATAATAATTTGGAGGGATAAATTTATGATGAAAAGAGTAATTTCGATTTTTCTTGTTTTAGTGCTGATATTTTCTATGGCAGCATGTAAGCCGAAAGATCAAAAACCGGTTGACAATGGCAACCAACCGCCTGTAGATTCTGGTAACAAAGATCCAGAAAAACCAGCGGGACCAAGTATTGTTGAGAGAAGTAAGGGTATAACTGATAGAAACTATTTAACTTCAACACCCGCTACACTCAATAGACATGATACTACAGTAGCTGATGCGTCAGATATTACAAATCGTACTGAGATGGGATTCTATGACATTAAAGCTAATGATGCTGGAGATGGTTTTGAGTTCATATGTGAAATGGCAGCAGAATTGCCAGTAGACATAACATCAAAATATGCTGGAGACGCTACATACGGTGTACCTGCTGATGCTAAAGAGTGGTATGCTTATTCTGTTAAGTTAAATCCTAACGCTAAGTGGGAAGATGGTACGCCTATAACAGCAGATGATTATATCTACTCGTATTCACAATTGATTAATCCAGTAATGAAAAACGTTCGTGCGAGCGAGATATATCAAGGAGACTTATCTATAGCTAACGCAGAAGAATATTTCAAGCAAGGTAAAGTTTATGAAGACATTGTAGGCAATGATAGAGTAAAAGACGTTCCAGAAACTCAATATCTTGTAACAATGACTGAGTCTGTAGTGTTCTTTGGTGCAGCAGCATCAGAATCATATGCTCAAGAGGCAAGAAAAGCTAACTTTATGTCAGCAGACGGAAGAGATTTATTCCAATTGTACTCAAAGGATAAATACATGCCAGTTACAGATCAAGTTAAAAAAGATTTAACTGAAATTGCAGTTAAATTTGGCGATAGCAATCCAGAAGCATGGAAAGAATTCTGTAAAGTTGAAATGGAAAATCCTGCTGTAGATTTTGCTAATGTTGGTGTAAAAAAAGTTAGCGATTATGAAATAGAATTTATTCTTAAAAATCCTACTAAGCCATTCTTTATGAAATATACATTGACAACACCTTGGTTAGTACATAAAGACACTTATGAAAATAATAAATCTGATATAGGTGGAGGAGTTACAAAAACATCATTTGGTAATGATAACACTAAATATATGTCATTTGGACCTTATAAAATCACAGAATATATAAAGGACAAGCTTGTAGTTCTTTCAATGAATGAAAATTGGTATGGTTGGACTGATGGAAATCATGAATGGTATAGTAACAGAGAGAAAATTAGATTTGATATTATACCTGAACATGAAACAGCATTCCAAATGTTCTTAAAAGGACAACTTGATACTGTTGCTATAAGTACTAAAACAGAGTATGCTGCAAGTGATTACTTAGTAAGTATGCCTAACGTTTATACTTATAATATGAACTTCCACGTTAATCGTGAAAATTTAAAAGGTTTTGAATCTGCTGGTATAAATAAGACGATAATATCTTATAAAGATTTCCGTCAAGCTTTCTCTTTAGGCATTAACAGAACTAACTTTGCTAAAGCGAGAGGTCCATTAATAAAACCTTTCTCTGGAATGTTAAATGAAACATATATCACAGATCCAGATACAGGTCAATCATATAGAGATTCTGAATATGGTAAACAAGTTCTTATAGATATATATGGTGGAACAGATATTGACTCAGGTTATGACTTAGCTAAAGCAAGAGAATTGCTTATGAAAGCATATGAAGAAGCTAAAGCAAATGGAGATTATAAAGATGGAGATATTATAACATTAGATTATCCTACTACATCTGAGACAGAATCAAGAAAATTGCTTTATACAACTATAGAAAATTCATTTGCTGATATGGCAAAAGGAACTCCACTTGAAGGAAAATTGAAAGTTGTAAGTTTAATAACTGATAAGTGGAATGAAAAAATGAGAACTGGTGAAGCTCAAATTTGTTTAAGTGGTGGTGGCGGTGGAGCCATGGACCCTTACGGTTTGATGGAATTTAATATCAGACCAGGTAGCAACTACGGTTTAGAGTATACAAATGTTATGTTAACTATAAACATAGATGGAAAAGACATCGAAAAGAGCTGTGTTGACTGGGTAAATGCACTTTGTAGCGGTGAATATAAAGTAGTTGATAATGAATTAAGATCTATGATACTCTCTAAGGTAGAGACAAGAGTATTACAAGAATTCGCTTCAATTCCTATTCAATCTTCATCTACTGACGTTTTAATATCTATGCGTTCTAAGATGCAATTGAATAAATACGTTCCTATGGTAAGATTAGGTCAAGTTTATTTTGAAATGACAGATGCTGAGTGGGATGAATATGTAAAATCACAAGGCGGAGAACTTGATTATAAATAATAATTAAATTATTTTAAAATGGTTTTCACAGCTCCATTATTTTGGAGCTGTGAAATTTCCATGCAACAGTTAATCTTGCAAATTTTACTAGTAAGATAAATTCTTGACAAACATGAGTTTATCATGATGTATGTTTTTACGCAAATTTTAAAATGAGTGTTCTCACAGAGTGTTAGTATCTTTAATATAACACTCTGTGAGAACACTCTATGATAAAGCTTATTTTAGATAAGTATTATTAAATGAGACAAGCACATCTTATGCAAAGCTTTTTATTTAAGATTGGCATAAAGACTTAATATTTATATAATTAACGAAATAAAATAGGAGGTGTATATCAATGAAGATGTTCACATATATTTTAAAAAGAATAGGGCTTATGTTCATGGTGTTTTTCATTATCATGACTATGTGCTTTGTTTTGGTTAGACTTTTACCAAATGAAATACCTCCAGCTATGGGTGATCAAGGGTATGCTCTTAGAGCAATGCATGAGGCGTGGGGTTATAACAAACCAATTATTGTTCAATATGGTATTTTCTTAAAAAAGGTTTTTACAGAGTTTGACTGGGGAGTTTGTAAAAAAGTAGACTTTTTAACTCCAGTTACTAAGCATGTTGCAGATAAACTTCCTGCTACAATGAGTGTAAATATATATTCTGTTTTGTTTAGTTTGCCTCTTGGTATACTGTTTGGAATATTTGCAGCTCTTAAAAAGAATAAATGGGAAGACCAAGCTATTTCTGTATTGACTATGGTATTTATTTCAGTACCAAGTTTCGTATATGCTTTTCTTGTTCAATACATTTTTGCATTTAAACTTAGTTGGTTTCCACATTTAGTGGCAGCTTTAGAAGGAGGGCGTACTTACTTCTCTCCTGTTATGCTTAAATCGATGGTTTTACCAGTTATGGCATTATCATTTGGTATTATTGCAGGTTTTACAAGATTTACTCGTGCGGAGCTCACAGAAACACTTACAAGCGATTATATGCTTTTGGCACGTGCAAAGGGTTTGACTAGAAGACAAGCAACAGTTAGACATGCACTTAGAAACGCATTTGTTCCTATACTTCCGATGATTCTTTCTGAGTTCTTAGCAGTTTTAGGTGGCTCTCTTGTTATAGAGAAGATATTTTCTATACCAGGTATAGGAGGAGCTTATGTACAATCTATAAATAATAGGGACTATGATTTATTCTTATATTTAAGTATGTTCTATACTGCGATAGGACTTGTTTCAGGACTTGTAATAGATTTAAGCTATGGCTTTATAGACCCAAGGATTAGAATGGGAGGAGGAAAAACAAATGAGCTCTAATAATATACCAAATATATCAAAAGAAAAATTAAAATTTATATCACGTGATGAAAAAATTCATGATGTTAAATTTGAGACAAAACCTATAGGTTATTTACAGGATGCTTTTATTCGTTTTTCAAAAAATAAAGGATCAATAGTCGCAGCTATTATAATCTTAATTTTGTTTTTGTATGCAATTATTACCCCTTTATTTGCAAAATATGATATGTCACAGAGTGATATTTTTTATAAAAATATGCTTCCAAGACATGATTTTTTTGCTAAATTTGGATTTTGGGATGGTTTAAAAACAAGAGAAGTTAAGCAGTTTTACTATGATTACTATTCTGGTATACCTGGTGCGATTAATAAATTAATAGGAACAAAAGAAGTTTCAGATAAATTTAGAACATCTACAATATACAAAATTAAATATGATGGATATGCTGGTGATATAGGATATCACTATGAATATGTGATACCTGAAGAGTTTCAGAAGATGAAACAATATGAAAAGGATACAGGTATAGTTTTACTTGAGCCGATAGTTGATACAAGCAAGATAGCTATGCCAGGTAAAGAAGCAGATGCAAATATGTGGTATTTAGCAGATGCAAAGGGTATAGCTCAGCGTGATAAGGATGGAAACCTTGTCAACATTTTCATAGAAGATAAAAATAGCGAGTATGGAGATGGTTATGCTCATTATATCAAACAAAATGAAGGAAAGTATAAAGTAAGAGTGTTGTATAAAGAGTACTATAAATATAAAAACGGTTTCTATGCTTCATTCGTATTTGGTAGCGATAGTAAAGGATATGATATACTTACTAGACTTGCTGGTGGTGCAAGATTTTCATTCCTTTTAGGAATAGCAGTTTCTGTTATAAACATCTTGATAGGTGTTATTTATGGAGCTATTGAAGGATATTACGGCGGATGGATTGATTTATTTATGGAGAGAATTTCTGATATTTTATCAAGAATGCCATTCATAGTTGTTGCATCATTATTTAATATGCATTTAGCGAAAAAGGTGGGACCTTTAGGAGCTATTTTCTTTGCCTTTATACTTACCGGCTGGATAGGTATAGCATATAGAACTCGTACACAGTTTTATCGTTTCAAGGGTTCAGAACACGTTTTAGCATCAAGAACTCTGGGAGCAAAGGATGCAAGATTAATATTTAAGCACATATTGCCGAATGCTATAGGTACTTTAATTACATCATTTGCATTAGTAATACCAAGTGTTATATTCTCAGAATCAACCTTATCATATTTGGGAATAATTGACTTGGACAGCAGAACCCTCACAAGTATAGGTACGCTTTTATCATCAGGTCAGGCTGTAATGAACGAGTATCCACATTCCTTGTTCTTCCCTGCCATATTTATAGCATTATTGATGTTATCATTTAATATATTTGGAAATGGATTGCGAGATGCATTCAATCCATCTTTGAGAGGAGCGTCTGAATAATGAGTAGAGAAAGAGATATAAAATTACAAGTAAATAATTTAAGCGTTTCTTTTCGTACAAATACAGGAACAGTTAAGGCTGTGCGTGATGTAAGTTTTGATTTAAGAGCCGGAGAGACACTTGCTATAGTTGGAGAATCAGGTTCAGGAAAGAGTGTTACTGCTAAAGCTATTATGGGTATCTTAGCACCTAATTCAATAACTGAAAATGGTTCTATCTTATACAATGAAAAAGATGGCTCACAAGTGGACATGCTTAAAATAACAGAGGAGCAATTCTGCAAATATCGTGGAAATAAAATAGCTATGGTTTTCCAAGACCCACTGTCAAGTCTTAATCCTATTGTTAGAATAGGAAAGCAAATTACAGAGGTTATGACATTAAATGGTGTTAGTAAATCAGAGGCAAAGGAAAAAGCTCTTGAACTAATGAAAAAGGTTGGTATACCTGATCCAGAAAAACGATTTGAACAATTTCCTTTTGAGTTCTCCGGCGGTATGAGACAAAGAATAGTTATTGCAATTGCTATGGCATCAAATCCAGATATACTAATATGTGATGAGCCAACAACTGCGCTTGATGTTACCATTCAAGCTCAAATTCTTGACTTAATACATCAGCTTATAAAGGATACAAAGATGTCTTGCATATTCATAACTCATAATCTAGGAGTTGTTGCTAATATAGCAGACAAAGTTGCGGTAATGTATGCAGGAAAGATAGTTGAATATGGATTAGTTGATGATATATTCTATGACCCTAAACATCCATACACATGGGCATTACTAGCCTCTATGCCAGACTTGGATACTAAGGAGAAACTAGAATCAATACCAGGAACACCACCAAACATGGAAATGCCACCAGTAGGGGATGCTTTTGCTGCAAGAAATAAATATGCTTTAGAGATAGACTTTGAACAGCATCCACCTTTCTTTGAGGTAAGTCCGACACACTTTGCAGCGACATGGTTAATGCACCCAGACGCACCGAAAGCAGAAATGCCAGCGATAGTAGCAGATAGAATCAAGAGATTGAAAGATGTTGGGGGTGTAAAATAATGGCTAATGAGAAAAACACAAATAAAGAAGTTATTCTAAGAGTAGAGAATTTAAGCCAACATTTTAAAATAAATAAAGCAGTAGACAACGTAAGCTTTGATGTGTACAAAGGAGAGGTCTTTGGTATAGTTGGAGAGAGTGGTTGCGGAAAGACAACAATAGGAAGAACAATCATAAAGCTATACAATGCAACAGACGGAAATGTATATCTAAAAGGTAGAAGAATAGCTGCAGGAACACTGAGTTTAAGGAATGCTTTAAAAGAAGCAAAAACAGCTGGAGATTCAGCAAAAGTAGCAGAGCTTAAAAATGAGATTGCAAAAGCAAGGTACGACCACAAATATTGCGATAAGAAATATATGGAAGAAACTAACTCAAAGGAAAAGTTAGTAACAAAAATTCAGATGATATTCCAAGACCCGATAGCAAGCCTTAATCCACGTATGACAGTGCGTGAGATAATTGCAGAGGGATTAGTAATAAGAGGAATAAAAGATAAGAAGTACATTAACGACAAAGTATATGAGATGCTAGAACTGATAGGCCTAGTAAGAGAGCATGCAGACAGATACCCGCATGAATTTTCTGGAGGACAGAGACAAAGAATAGGAATAGCAAGAGCAATAATACTAAATCCTGAGATACTTATAGCAGATGAGCCAATAAGTGCATTGGACGTTTCAATACAAGCGCAGGTAATAAATTTGTTAAATGAATTAAGACATAAAATGAATTTAACAATATTATTTATAGCGCATGACTTATCAGTAGTAAAGTATTTTTCAGACAGAATAGCAGTAATGTATTTTGGAAAATTAGTAGAGTTATCAACTTCAGCTGATTTATTCAATCATCCATTGCATCCATATACAAGAAGCTTGTTATCAGCAATACCAATACCTGACCCACATATAGAGAAGCAAAGAAAGAGGATAATATACAATCCAAAGACAGATCATAATTATGAAAGCGATAAACCGTCATTGAGAGAAGTAAATCCTGGACACTTTGTACTTTGTAATGATGAAGAGGAAAGAAGATATAAGCAAGAAATTGCTAATAGTAACAACTAAGCTATAGTTTTGACAATTTAGAGGGACTAGATGTAAACCTTTTTCATCGTCCCTCTTTTTTAAAATAAATATTTATACCGACAGGAGAATTAATATGAATAAAAAACAAAAAATAATTGCAAATATTGTTGTATTAATAATTGGTTTACTTATAGCTTATAGTATGTGCTCTTCTAGTGATGCTTTTTCTCAATCAAAATCTGAAATGATGAAGATTTTAAGCAATGCTTTCTTCGTGCCTGGAGTAATATTCGTTGGCGTAGGCTCTATAATTTTTGTATCGAATTTTGGATATTTTAATTTATTTGATTTTGGTTTTAAACAGTTATTTAACCAGTTCGGACCAAAAGAGAAAAGAAAGGCATTTCGTGAGAAATATCCAGATTATTATACATATAATAAAGAGAAACAAAAAGAAAGAGGTCAATATACATTCATTTTATTCCCTGGTATTTTCTTTATTTTATTGGCAGTTTTATTTACAGTCTTATTTTCTTATTCTTAGAAATTTTAAAAGAAAATTTTTATTTGTAAATTCCCAAAGCAAATTACACACATTCTGTTGTGTAATTTGCTTTGGGAATTAATTTTTTTAAATTTTTTACATTAAATTGTATTTACTTATTTTTAAATCGAATAATTGAATACTTTTTATTTTATCAATAATTTTTATTGATAAATTGGCTTCATAGTTGTATAATATTGTTGAAGTAATTAATAGAAAAGGAGTAATAAAATCTATAAGCAAGCTTTATACTTTATTAAAGTTTTAATTTTTTGTGTTATAGGTTTTTAATGAATAAATGAAAAAGATTTTGACTTTAATAATAATTTTATTGATTGTGCTTGTTGGCGGATATATATTTATAAATGGATATATTGAAAAATCCTTAGAGGCAGTTGATTCTTCTGATTCAACACAGATAGAGATAGAAATACCATCAGGAAGTTCTACTAATGCTATATCAGAAATTTTATACAGTAAAAACTTAATTAAAGACGCAGGTATTTTCAGATACCACGTAAAAAAGCTTGGCCATGATTCGAAGTTAAAGGCAGGAAAATTTATCTTAAGTAGAAACATGAATGTGGACGAGCTTATAAATGCACTTATAAACAAGTCAAGTTCTGACAATACAACAAATTTAACCATAATTGAAGGATTGATTATACAAGACGCAGCTAAATCAATATCAGAGCAGCTATCGCTTGATTATGATAAACTGCTTGCTCTTATGAATAATGCTGAAAATTTTAGGGCTGATTATAAATTTTTAAGTGACAATAAAGAAATTGAAAATTTGCAAGGTTATCTGTTACCGGAAACATACAATGTTTACAAGAATTCAAGCGAAGAAGATATAGTAAGATATCTATTAAATCAGTTTGAAAAATATTATGAGTCAACAATTGTTCCTGCTATGGCTAGTACAAAGCTAAGTTTTGGAGAGATAATAACATTAGCATCAATTGTTGAAAAAGAAGCTGTTAAGAAAGAAGAAAGAAGTACGATTGCAGGAGTGTTTCTAAAAAGATTAGAAATTGATATGATGCTGCAATCTTGTGCAACAGTAAACTATATACTTGGTGAATGGAAACCAAGATTGACAAATGAGGATATTTCAGTTATATCTCCTTATAACACTTATATAAATAAAGGGCTTCCACCAACACCGATAAACTCACCAGGAAAAGCATCTATAGAAGCTTGCTTATATCCAGAAGAGACTGAATTTCTATATTTTCTAGCAAAAGGTGATGGAACAAGTCACTTTTCAAAAACATATGATGAGCATCTTGCTGCTGTAGATAAATATTTGAATAAAAAGTAGTGTAAGAGGTACAAAATTAAATGGATGAGATAAACATGGATTATATCCAAAATTATATACAGAGTTTAATAAAAAACGAAGACGAAAATTTGGAAAAATTTAGGGAGAGTTGTATTGAAAATCATAGACCTATAATTCAAAAAGAGGTAGCTCAATTGATAAAGGTACTTTTAAATATTACAAAGCCTAAAAAAATACTTGAAATTGGTACTAATGTTGGATTTTCGTCTATATTTATGTGCAAAGCTCTTGATAATAATGTAGATATATTATCCATAGAAATAAATAAAGATATATATGAGGAAGCATTAAATAATATTAAAAATTTTGAATGTAATAATAACATCAGACTTATAAATGATGATGCAAATCATGTACTTGATTATATCAATGAGAGTGGATTTGACATGGCATTTATTGATGCCTCAAAAGGTCATTACGAAGAATTTTTTGATAAAACATTGAAAATACTATCTCCAGAAGGTACAATAATTTGTGATAATGTACTATACAAGGGTATGATAGCTAGTGACGAGCTTGTTGAAAAAAGAAAAAAAACAATAGTGAAAAGAATGAGAAAATTTTTACAATATGTCTCTAATGATGATAGATTTGAATCTTCGATAATTCCTATCGGAGATGGAGTTGCATTAATTAAAGTAAAATGACAGAAAGGCTAAAAGTAATGAAAGATAATAAAAATATAGGCAAATTACCTAAAATATTAGCACCTGCTGGAAATTTGGAAAAATTGGTAATGGCAGTGGAATATGGAGCAGATGAAGTTTTCTTTGCTGGCAAAACAATGGGATTAAGAGCAGGTTCTAAGAATTTTAGTTCAGAGGATTTAGAAAAAGGAATAGAATATTGCCATAAGCATGGAGTTAAATCCAATATAACAGTAAACATAGTACCTCATGAGAATGATTTAAATGGTTTTGAGGACTATCTTAAATATTTGCAAAAAATAGGTGCAGATGCACTCATAGCCTCAGATGCAGGAGTCATAGATATCATAAAACAGACAATACCTGACATGAGGATACATCTTAGTACTCAAGCTAATACAACAAACTCAAGTGCTGCAAATTTTTGGTATAAGCAAGGAGTAAAAAGGATAGTTTTAGCTAGAGAATTATCATTTGATGAAATTGAAGAAATTATTAAAAATACACCAAAGGATTTGGAGTTTGAAGCATTTGTGCATGGAGCTATGTGCATATCTTATTCTGGCAGATGCCTGTTAAGCAGCTTTATGACAGGAAGATATTCAAATAAGGGTGATTGTGCTCAGCCATGCAGATGGAAATATAATATCGTTGAGGAAAAGCGACCTGGCGAGTATTTTCCTATTGAGGAAAATGACGAGGGAACATTTATTTTTAATTCTAAAGATTTATGTATGGTAGAATATATGCAAAAATTTATAGATTTAGGTATAAGTGCATTGAAAATAGAAGGCAGGATGAAGAGTGAATACTATACAGCAAATGCTGTTAGAGCTTACAAGAATGCTTTGTTAGAAGTTGATAAATATGGTACTAAAGCTGATTTGCAATATTGGAAAGAAGAGCTTGAAAAGGCTTCATACAGGGATTATACATATGGATTTTATCTAGGAAATCCTTATGAAACAGCACAGTTATACACTTCTAGCAGTTATATCAGAACATATGATGTAGTTGCCATAGTAAAGGATTATGATAAGGCTACACAGATAGCGACGCTAGAGCAGAGAAACAAATTTAATGAGGGTGATTTGTTAGAGGTTTTCGGACCTGCCGGAAGACATTTTGAAATAATTGCCAAGGAAATGAAAAACGAAAAAGGCGAAAGAATTGATTCAGCCCCTCATGCACAGGAAATTATTCAGATGAAAATTGAAAAAGAATTAGCACCATATTATATAATTAGAAAAAAGAAATAAGAAAGAGAGGAAAATAATCCCAATGAAAACCCCTTTATTTATTGGTATAACAGGAGGAAGTGGTTCGGGAAAAACCACTATCGTTAATAAAATTTTTTCTGAGGTTCCTGAAAGAAGCATAGCTATAATAGAGCAGGACTCATATTACAAGGATCAAAGTCACTTATCTTATGAGGAAAGATGTAAGACGAATTATGACCATCCATTTGCTTTTGATACAGACCTTTTGATAGAGCATATAGAATCATTAAAAAATGGACATGCTATTGAAAAACCTTTATATGATTATGAAATTCATAATAGGAAAAAGGAAACAATGCTAATAGAGCCAAAGGAAATAATAATAATTGAGGGATTATTGGTTTTTTACGACGAAAGAATAAGAAATCTGTTAGATATTAAAATATTTGTAGATACAGATGCAGATTTAAGATTAATAAGAAGAATTATAAGAGATATAAATGAAAGAGCTCGTACGGTGGACTCAGTTATAGCTCAATACATCAACACAGTAAGACCTGCGCATGAGCAATTTATAGAGCCAACCAAAAAGTATGCAGACATCATAGTAACAGAGGGCGGAAATAATTTAGTTGCAATAGATTTAATGGTAACGAAAATAAAATCCTTTATGGATAAATAAAAGGAGTGTTGAAAAATGATACTATATATCAAACAAAAAATATTTTCATTTGCTGATTCATACAATGTCTTTGATGAAAGTTTACAGCCTATATACAAAGTCAATAGTGAGCTTCTAGCATTTTTGAGCAAGATTCATCTTTGCGATATGTTTGGTAATGAATTGTTTTTTATTAAAAAAAGATTTGCTTTCATGCTTGCTGAATATGAGATATACAAAGGTGAGACCTTGTATGCTGAGATAAAACAAGAATTTTCATTTTTTAAGCCTAAATTAAGGGTTACAAGTTCGTTTGGAAATTATGAAATAGAAGGCGAATTCTTTTCTATGGACTTTAGAATAATTCGTGATGGTATGCTTTTAGGGGCTATTAGCAAGGAATGGATGACATTTGGAGACAGTTACAAATTAGAGGTAGAAAATAAAGAGGATGCGGCATTTTTTACTGCTCTTGTCATAGCAATAGATAATTGCCTGCACAATGGGAAAAAATAATAATTAATATAAAGATGTATGCAACGAAGCACAAAGAAAAATGTTCTTATTTTCTTTGTGCTTCATTTTTATAAATTTTTTACACAGAATTAGAATTATTATCATTTTTTTCATAGTTTAGCAAAGCATCGTAGAGCTTTTTAAGAGCTTTTTTTTCAATTCTTGATACATAGGAGCGGGATATACCAAGTTGTTTGGCTATTTCACGCTGTGTCTTATGATCATTGTTTCGTATACCATACCTCATTTCTATTATAGTTTTTTCTCTTTTAAGCAGCGCTTTATCCCATATTTTATTTAATATTTCAATCTTTTGCTCCTTATCAATTCGACCTATAATCTCTTCACATTCGTATTTAATAACGTCAATTAAAAATATACTATTACCCTCTTTGTCAGTTCCAAGAGGCTCGTGAAGTGATATCTCATTTTTTAGTTTTTTATCGCTTCTTAATGTCATAAGTATTTCGTTTTCAATACATTTGGCAGCATATGTAGCAAGCCTAATTCCTTTGTTGTTGTCAAATGTAGTAACAGCTTTAATTAATCCTATAGTACCTATGGAAATTAAATCTTCTGGGTCAATATTTACAGATTTATATTTTTTAACAACGTGTGCAACCAAACGCAAATTTCGTTCAATCAGCAGATTTCGTGCTTCAAGATTTCCTGTTTTTGATTTTTCTATCAGCTCATATTCTTCATTTTTACTTAAAGGCTGAGGGAAAGAGCTGCCAGCAGTTATGTATCCAAAAAGAAAAATTGTAAATGGAAAAATAAATTCAATTAATCCTTCAATCAAACAAACACCTCCATATTTCAAGTAATGTAATTATATGTTAAATGGACAGAAAACTTGTTTGTACCAATAAAATATATAAATAATAAAAAAATTTTAATATTCAAAAATAAAAATTTCACTTTGACACTGTAAATAAATGTAGTATAATATAGCTTGTTGGATAACATTGTTGAATTATGTCGATTAAGATAAGAAAGAAAACATTATTTTTATTAAGTAGCATAATAATTATATATAAAGAGGTTAAAATGAAGCATATTTTTATTATTAATCCTATTGCGGGAAGTGGTAAGTACCAAATAGAGCTTGAAAGGTCTATACATAAATATTTTAAAAATGAAAAAGAGAGATATGATGTATACATTACGAATGGCAAGGGTGACAGCAAGCATTATATCGAAGAAAAATGTAAAGAAAATAAGCCATATACTTTTTATTCCTGTGGCGGCGATGGTACTTTACATGAGATTATTAATGTTGCCTATAAATACAAGCATGTAAATGTAGCACTAATTCCTTGCGGAAGTGGAAATGATTTCGTAAAAAATTTTACTAACAATAATAATTTTTTTGATATAGCTTCACAAGTTAATGGAACTGTTACATCTGTTGATTTGGTAAAGGTTAATGATAAATATGCAACATCTGTATGCAATATTGGATTTGATGCTGATGTTGCATATAATATTGATAAATTTAGAAAAATTCCGTTTATTTCAGGACCAACGCGTTATTTCTTATCGGTTTTATACTGTTTGGTAAAGAAGCTTGGAAATTTTCTTGAAATAAAATTTGATGATGGAACTATTATAAAGAACGATTTTTTACTTAGCGTAGCTGCTAATGGAATGTTTTATGGCGGAGGATATAAATGTGCGCCATATGCAAGTATAAATGATGATTTAATAGATGTTGTTTTAATAGATAAGGTATCGCGATTTAAGATAATTAATCTAATAAAAAAATATAAAAAGGGAGAGCATCTAATAGACGAAGCTATTAAGAAAATTTGCACTTACAAAAAATGCAGAGAACTTTTAATAAAGAGCGAATCATTTATAAATATTTGCATAGACGGAGAGAGCTATTCATATGACCAAATAAATTTAAAGATTGAAAAAGAAGCAGTTAATTTCATAATTCCAGAGGGTTCGCAGCTTTGCGAGCAAAGCAACCTTGAAGGAGAATATAATTTTGCTTGATAAATAATAATATAGATGAGAATTTTCAGCAGACGAGGAGAGATTTATTCTGTATTTTGTCAAAAGAGACAATAGGGCGAAGCTAGATTTGCATAGAAAAAAGACAGGAGAAATTTTCTTCCTGCCTACAGAGCGAAACTTGTTTCGCTCTTTTATTATTTTACAATCTTATATTCACCTCTAACAAGTAAAATAGCATCAGTAACAGCTAAAACTCCACGTCCGTCACTTCTTGGAACTATAAGCAGATGATTTGATACTACTGCAGCTCCATGTGCTATATCTCCGGCTTTTGTAACATCTGATAAACCACCTAACGAACTTGCTATGGCATTCACTTTTCCGCTTCTTAGAATAATTTCTGCACCTGCACCTGCTATAAGACTTTCTCCAGTTTTTAACTCAACTACTTGAAGAGTGCTACTACCTGTTCCGGTTCCAGTTCCTGTGTTCTTTAATTTTTCATTAAGCTCAGCTATTGTTTTCTCATGCTCTGCAATTTTGTTTAAACCATATTTTTCAATTAGTTCATTAAATCTTTGGTTTAAATAACTTAAAACTACAATAGGATCGTTGTTATCACCAGGGGCTGCATTTATTAGTGGGTTTATTGGTAGGATAAGTAAAATTAAAACTATTAAAACTATTGACAATATTTTTTTCAAGATAATCACTCCTGTTAGATATATTCTATGTGCAATTAAATTTTAATTAATTCTTTATGAAAATAGCTTGCAATTAAACTTACACATAATGACATTTTAATGCAAATTAAGAAAAAATACAAGGAAAAATATTTGGGAAAAAATGTAAAAAAGTGAAAACAAAAGAGAAATGGACAAATTAGTATATTGATTTATTAATAATTATGTGTTAATATTATTATTTGAGATTAGTATACTAACGAAAGGAAAGAGGATAGAGCATGGAAAAAACAAGAAGAATTTCGATAAAAAATAGCGAAATTATCATTGATTTTATATATTATTTATATTTCATAATTGCTATAGGGGTTAAAGTATTCTATTTACAATTTACTACAGGACTAAACATAAATGAAGCAAGCTTCAGCAATGTAAACGAAAACACTATGCGTGCAGCTCTTAGCATTGTTTTGATGATTTTCTCTATTTTCTTCGTATTGTTTAAAAAACGAAGAAATGGTGCTTTGTTTGTAGTTAATTTAATTTTAGGTATTATATTTCTTGGAGACACATTATATTATAGATATTATCAAATGCCTTTGAGCGTATCTCTTATTTATCAAATTGGGGTTGTAGGAGATGTAAAGGGAAGTATGGGAAGTCTGTTTAGATTAAAGGACATTGTGTATTTTATTGATTTACCTATATATTTTATATTTTTCTTTATAAAAAGAACCATAAAAAAGCATTATCCGCTATTTGCTGTGAAAAGAAGATATGAGTTTCCTGTTGCAATTCTTATTGCAGTAGTTTCAATTATAATGTTCAATAACTGTTATAAAAACTCTAATACTGTTTTATATAATTATGATAGGAATTACGCAGCTAAAGATTTGAGTATTTTGTATTATCACTATTATGACACTAAAAATTTTTTACATGATGAGATAGAGAAGAATAAGCCATTGACAGCAAAAGACAAGCAAATGGTATCAGATTATTTTGATAATAAACAAAAGCTTGAAAATCCAAAATATAAAGGAATTGCAAAGGATAGGAATTTAATTGTAATTCAGGTTGAAGCACTGCAGGGCTTTGCTATAGAGAATACTATTGAAAATCAAGAAATAACACCATTTTTGAATAAGCTTATAAAAGAAAGTGTTTATATGGAAAATATTTATCATCAGGTTGCTGGTGGAAATACTGCTGACGCTGAATTTTTGATAAATAATTCCCTTTATCCGGCAGAGTCTGGAGCTGTAAATTTTAGATATCCTAATAATCTATATCATTCACTTGGAAATATTTTAAAATCTCAAAATTATAACACATATGCGGCTCATGCGTACAAACCATCATTTTGGAATAGACAAAATTTCTATATAAGTGAAGGCTTTGATAATTTCTTTGATTTAAACAAGTATGATCTTGATGAGATTATTGGATGGGCTGTAAGCGATGAGTCATTTTTCAGACAGACATTTGATATGATAGATTTAAACAATAAATTTTATTCATTTAATGTTACTTTAAGCAGTCATCATCCTTATGATGCTTTTATAAAAATGGATAATCTTGATGTAGGCAAATACAAAGATAAGCAACTTGGCAATTTTTTAAAAGCAGCGAGATATGATGACTATGCTTTGGAACGATTATTTGAAATTCTAAAGGAAAAAGGTATATATGATAATTCGATTATAGTTATCTATGGCGACCATTCTGCTTTATTTGAGGACCAAAAAGCAGATCTTTGTGAGTTTACTGGCATTGAATATAATGATTTTAATTGGAAAAAATTACAAAAAATACCTGCGATAATTCATGTACCTGGAACTGACTTGGTAGAGAGAGTAGAAAAGGTCGGAGGACAAGTTGACATTTTGCCGACGATTGCCAATTTGATGGATTTAAACATGCCGTATATGCTAGGCAAGGATATGTTAAATATTCCAAATGATAATGGATATGCTGTTCTTAGATACAGTTCTGTTATAACAGATGATTATATGTATTTAAGTGATACGGGTAAATATTATGACATGAAAACTGGTGATGTGATAGATGCAGAAATTTATGCAGATGATTTGGAAGCTAAATTGCTGGATTTAAAAGTATCTGATATAATTATAAATAAAGACTATTTTAGGAAAACAAAAGACCGCTAAGCGGTCTTTTTATTACTTTATGTTGTTAAATGTCATTATACTCTGTTCTCTTGTGTATGTTGCCTTTGGACTAAAATTATTATTTTCTGTACCATTCATAATTCCATTGGCACGGCAGAAGTTAATTCCGTCTATTGCCCAATCTTTTGCAGTTTTCATATCAGCAAAGTTTGAATTTGGAGAATTATTAATATCCATACCTAAAATCTTACAAACTTTTCGTATCATAGTTGCTGCTTGCTCGCGGTTAATTTGACCATTTGGTGAAAATTGACCATTTCCTGTACCACCTGTTATATCAAGAGCAAAAGCTGCTAAGATGTCAGTATCTTTCGTATCAGTAAATGCGTTTGTATTCCTAGATACACCATTTTCAGCAAGAATAGTATCTATACTTTTAGATAATTTGTTCTCAATATATTTAACTGCAAGGCGACAAAATTCAGCTCTAGTGATAATGTTTTTATAATTATTTTGTAACTGTGCTGGCACAAAACCTTTTGTAATTGCAGATTTAATATCGGATTTTGCCCAATCACTAGCAGTATTTATATTAGGAATATTAGAATACAGTTTTCCGATTTCCTTGACAATAGTAATTAAGCCACTTCCGTCATTTTCAAGAATATAGGTCTTAACTGACTTATAATTTCCAGATTTAATTGTTACAACCAGATTATGAATACCTTTTTGTATACCCTTTGAATTTATAAGACATTTATAAGGTATTGTTCCTTCACTTTTAAGAACTTTATTATCAAGAGTATATGTAACGCTTATTGCGGGATCTCCAATAATTTGGCAGTATGTATATAGTTCAACTTCAGAAAGATTATCTTTATAATTCTCTGCCTTTACATATGCTAATGGCTTTGCTCCCATTTCTTTTATTAAAGCTTTGTTGTTTTCTATTGAATTCTTATATTGTGTGAAAACAGCATCATTTTTATTGAAAGCATATATATAGCCAACACTATTCTTTGGAATGACATCAAAGTATATCATTCCCTTAACTTGTGGATAGAGCATATTAGCATAGGTATAAAGTATGTTCATTCTGCTTTTAGCAAAGTCCGTTAGATTGATATCTTTACCTACAACAGAGTGACCAGAGCCACCCTCTGTAATTATTATTGGTTTTTTGCTTCCATATCTGTTAACTATATCTTTAAGCTTTGTAATAGGGTTTGCATATTTACCCAAACTATAGTACATTTCTTCGTAATCTTGGCCAGCAGTAAGTGTTTGTAAATTTTTAAATTTATTTGTGTAAAGTGAAACACCAACCCAATCAACAAATTCATCACCGGGATAATAATTACTTATATCTACATTCCAATTTGAGATATCGTTAGGGGAAAAAACTGTTGCAACATTTGGCGCATTTTCTCTTGCTATTTTAGTTATTTTAACAAATGCTTTTTTATAGTTTTCAGCATCTGCAAGGTTTTGCCAAACGTTCATTTCACCGCCAATTCGAAGTAAAACCGGAGTTTCTAAAGATTTTAAGTATTTCATGGTTTCGTTTAAATATGAGTCAGCTTCTTTTGCTAAAACTTTTTTTAATGAATCATTTTCATCTGGCATATTTAAAGCAATATGTATTATTCTTTTTCCATCTGCATATGGCTTTATCAAATAGTCAAAGTCTTTGATGTTTTCATCTAAACATTCAATATAGAACGAAACAGCTGTTTCATTTGCCATTGGAGCAGCACCATCTTTTGTGAAAGGTCTCCCGAAGTATGTACCATTCTTAGGCTCATGCTTCATCCCAAAATATGGTATAGAATCTGTATTTTGCGTAAGTGCATAAACTTCAGTCATAGGATCTATTTTTATAATTCTTGCTTTTGCAACTTTAACTGCATCATCGAATTTGAGATATTCTGCATACGGAATCATTTCTTTTAAGCATTTTATAGCCATATCATAATTGCCTTGCTTCTCATATATTTGATACATTTTCTCGTATCTGGCATTGAGTATTCCTGCCTTATCGTTATCCATAGGCTTGTCTTTAAAAACCTTGATGGTTTCCTCGCAAAGTCGTAAAATTTCTGCTTCATTGTTTTCAGCAACAGCCTTTAGATATGAATCATGGAATTTCCAATATTCTTTTGGTATATCAGCCATTGCATTTTGAAAGCTCGAAATTGTCATAAGAAATACCAAAGTCAGTACAGAAATTGTTCTTATAAATTTTTTAATATTCATTGTACATCCTCCTGATGTTAAGATTTGTATAATTATTTATTAAATGAAAATATATAAATATTATGTCATAAATTAAGTAAAAATGCAATATTTTAGTATGTATTTTATAAAGCTAAATTTATATTTAATAATTTTATAAAATTTAGTAAAAATTAAGGAAATAAATATATTGATTATTTGCTTTTTATATATATTGTGGTATAATTGTTAATGATAAAAATTTTGACAGATAATAAATTTTACAAAAGTGAGGTTCTCATGATTAGAGGAAGCTTTATTATAAATAAAATTACAATTTTTTACATCTACATTTCTAACATGCTGAAAAAGAGCATTACATATAGATTTTTTGAAATGCTTGGCAAATATTTTGAAAAATTATCAAGAAATAGTTTAATATTAAGCTTTTTTTCTAATAATTGGGATACATATTTAAAGACTGAAAACAGTATGTTTGTTAATGGCACTAAACAATTTTTAAGTAATGTATCTTCAAGTATTGAAAATACAAATTCTAAAGTATTAACGGCAGTTAAAGATAGCTTTATTGTAAATATTGCTAATGAAAATATGCTGTTAATTTTTGTGTATTTACTACTTTTTTTAATTCCCTTAGCGCCTACGATGATATTAGCATTTATCGCTATGGTATGTATCGTATTATATATATTTAATGTTGTTATGGGAAGAATTAAGCTCAACAAGCCATCTCTTTTAACTTGCTTTATAGCAGTGTTTTTAATTTGTTATATTGCCAGTACATTTATGTCATATGATGTGCGAAAAGCAATGCAGACAATGTTAATTTTTATTACCTTTGCTTTTATGACCTTTATAATATCTGAAATAATAAACAATAAAAAAAGATTAAATGTAGTTATAAATCTTGTTTTGTTCTCCGGAATGATAGTATCGTTTTATGGTATTTATCAATACTTTACAGGAGTGCATATGGATGCTGCATGGATAGATACAAAGACCTTTTCCGATATATCAATAAGAGTTTATTCTACATTCAGCAATCCAAATGTTTTAGGCGAATATTTAATAGTTATAGCATCGTTAGCAATAGGGATGTTATGGAAATCAGATAATGTAAAATTAAAGCTTTTTTATTTAGCACAGGTTTTAATTGCTATCATTTGTTTGTTTATGACGAACTCAAGAGGTTCAATGGTAGGATTGTTTATTGCAATTGCAATATTTATTATACTTGCTGAAAAAAGGTTGATAATTTTTGGTGTAGTAGCTATGCTGGCATTGCCTTTTATAATGCCGCAGAGTATTTGGAGTAGAATTATGAGTATTGCCAGTATGTCTGATAGTTCATCACTTTATAGGATATCAATATATAAAGCGAGCATCAATATGATAAGAGATTTTTTGATTACTGGAATTGGAGTAGGTTCATTCAACTTAGTATATCCAATATATTCCTTTAATGCTGCCTATGCCTATCATTCACACAATATATTTTTACAAGTATTCATTGAGATGGGTATAATTGGTTTCTCAGTATTTGTAGGAATTATTATTTTATATATTCAAAAAATGTATTATGGAGTAAGAAATTCTTTAAATAAAAATAGGTACATAGGAGCAGTTATTTTAGGAGGCTTTGTAGGCTTCTTAATCCAAGGCTTTGCAGATTATCTATGGTTTGATTATAGGATAATTTTGCTGTTTTGGATGATTGTAGGGCTTGGTATAGCAACAGTCAAGATAAATGCTGAAAGAAAAGTAGGTTTGGAAAATGGAGAAAACTAAAAAACGCGTAATTCATGTTCTTACTGATAAAAATATTGGAGGAGCAGGGCGATGGCTGCTAAACTACTTAAAATTTCATAATGGAGATTTATTTGATGTAATGGTAGTAGTTCCAAGTGATAGCTTGTTAAAGGAGCCTTTGAAAAATCTGAAATTTGGTGGCATAATAGATATTTGTGATATGGATGAAAAATCTTTAAGCTTTAATGACATAGCTAAGTTTAAGAAGATTTTTAAAGATTATAAGCCAGATATTGTACACACTCATGCAAGTCTATCAGCTAGGATAGCTGCTAAGATATCTGGGGTTAAATATGTGATTAATACAAAGCATTGTCTTGAAAATCCAACAAATAATACAGTTAAAAGAATTTTAAACAGACTTATAAATAAAATGTTTAGCGATAAGATAACTGCAGTTTCTAAAGCAGTTGAAAAATCTATGCTAGAAGCAAATATAAGTGAAAAACAGATAGCTACTATTTACAATGGCATAGAGATTTTTAATAGATTGCCAAGCGAAGAAATAAATATTATCAAAGCCAAGTATGGTATTAAAAGTGAAGATGCTGTTGTAGGTATAGCAGCAAGACTTGAAGCTGTAAAGGATATAAGCACATTTATAAAGGCAGCTAAAGAAGTATCAGATAGAAGAAATAAATCAAATAGACCTGTAAAATTTGTCATTGCTGGTTCAGGAAGTCTTGAAAATCAGTTAAAGGCTGAGGTTAATGCACTTGGTCTTGATGATGAAGTTATTTTCACTGGATTTGTGAAGGATATTGAAAGGCTCATGAGCGTTTTTGATATAAATGTGATAACCTCAATTCAAGAAGCCTTATGTATATCAATAATTGAGGGAATGGGCATGGGAATTCCAGCAGTTGGAACAAATTCTGGAGGGGTAGACGAAGTAATATTAGACAATGTTACGGGTAAGTTAGTGAAATGTAGAGATTATAAGGCTTTAGCAAGTGCAATAACTGATATTTTAGATGATAAAAGCTTGTATGAGCTTTATAGTAAAAACTCAATGGAACATATTAAAGATAAGTTTCTAGCAGAAGAAATGACAAGAAAAATAGAACAATTATATACTTTAAAGCGAGGAGAAAATAAATGAGCAAAAAGAAATTTTTTGGATTACTAAATATTGTTGATATATTGATAATAATTATCGTTATAGCAGTAGCAGTATTTGGGATAAAAGTAATTAGGTCTAATAGCAATAATAGTGCAATATCATCAGCAAAGACTAAGGAAATAGAATATGTGCTTAATAGTCAGCATCAAAACTTGGAATCTGTACAGTATGTTAAGGTAGGAGATAAAATTTGGAACAGTGTTAATTTACAGTATTTAGGAGTGGTTACTAAGGTAGAATACGTTAATCAGACTATTCCTATGTTTAACCCAAACACAGGTGCGTATGAAGAATACGAAATTCCTAATAAATATTCTATAAATATCACTATTAAAGGAAATGGCACTGAGAGTGATGAAAATATAATTGTAGAAGGAAGCAATATTAAAATAGGCACGCAGCTTAACGCTAAAGGCAGAGGGTACGTGTTCATATCATATGTTGTTGATATACTGTTAAAGTAATAAGCTTTAATGATAAGTAAATTTTAAGCTATAATTTATCAAATAGCTTTCGTGGTGAAATTATGGCATATTTGGAGGTTAATATGAAAAAGAAAAAATTAAATATTATAGATATAATAGTAGTTATTGCAATCTTTGCGATAATTGGAGTAGCGGTATTAAAATTTGCTTTTATTGATAAAAAGAGCGGTTTAGGAGTTAAACAAGCGTATAAGGATTTAGAATATATAGCTTCAATTGTCAATATAAGAAGCATGACAGCAGAAGCTTTTCATATAGGTGATAAGGTTTATGATGAAAAAAAGGGAACATATATGGGAAAAATCAAAGATATTAAAGTTGAGCCATATAAAGTTAATGAAGTAAAAAGCTCAGGGGAATTTGTTCAAGCTGAAAAAAAAGGATATTATACAGTTTTTCTAACTATTGAATCAACTGCTGTAGACAAAGATAGTGGATATTATTTGTCAGGGACATTAGACCTTAAAATAAACTCAGAATATGAAGTTGTAACAAAATTTGTAAAAACAACGGCAAAGGTTACAGATATTTTAGTTAATAAATAAAGCTATAATGCTACAATCAGAGCTTTTATGAAATTTGCATATTATATAAAGAAATGGGTGTTTTAAATGAGTATAAAAATATTTATGGTTACTATGTTGATGGATATGGGTGGAGCTGAAACTCATGTACTTGAATTATCAAAAAAATTAAAGAAAATGGGATATGATATAATTGTTGCATCAAATGGAGGAGGTTTTGTAAAATACCTTGAAGAAAGTGGTATTAAGCATTACAAAGTTCCGCTACATGATAAAAGCATTGCTAATGTTATAAAGTCATATAATATGCTTAAAAAAATTATAATTGATGAAAAAGTTGATATTGTACACGCTCATGCGAGAATACCTGCTTATATTTGTGGAAAGCTTAAAAAAAGACTGAACTTTAAATTTGTTACAACTGCTCATTTCAATTTCAAGACAAGTCCACTTCTGAATTTTTTAACTAATTGGGGCGAAAGAACTTTAGCTGTAAGCGATGATATAAAAGAATATTTAATAAAAAATTATGATATTAATAAAGAAAATATTAAAATAACCGTTAATGGAATAAATCCGGAATTATTTAATGAAAATATTGCGGTGAAGAACATAAACAACATAAGCAGATTTGAAAATAGTGTAAATATATTGCATGTGAGTAGACTAGAAAGCGCGACAAGTATAACTGCAATATCACTTATTAATAATATTGATAAGTTTTTAAGAATAAATGATAAAATTAAGCTAATTATAGTTGGTCCAGGAAAAGAGTATGAGGCAATAAAAAAACTTGCTGATGATAAAAATAAGAGTTTGGGGCGTGAAGTTGTCTATGTTGAAGGCGCTCAGACAAATATAAATGAATATATTGCAATATCAGATTTTTTTGTCGGTATTAGCAGGGCAGCATTAGAAGCTATGATTATGAAAAAAGCAGTTGTCTTGTCTGGAAATTATGGATATATGGGAATATTTACTGAAGAAAAACTACAAGAAGCTATTTTAAATAATTTTACCTGTAGGAAAACTCGAGATTTTAATGAAGATGTTCTTGTTGAAGATGTAATTAAAGTAATCAGTATGGATAAAGAGCAAAAAGAAAAAATAGAAAACTTCAATAAGAAAGTAGTATTAGAAAACTATAGTGTAGACAGAATGGCTAACGATGCAGTAGGAATGTATAACGAGCTATGCTCACCCGACATTTTGAGAAATAAGGATATTAATGCACTTGTTTTCGGATATATAGGCTTTAACAACAGTGGAGATGATGCAATTTTTGATATATTTTCTAAATCATTTTTAGAGAAATATCCTAAATCAAGTATCACAGTTCTTTCGAATAGTAGTGATAAATTATTAGATAGTAATAAAATCAAACATGTATATGGTTTTAATATATTTAAAATCATGAAAGAAATAAAGAAAAATCAAATAATAATAGCTAATGGAGGAAGTCTGTTACAAGACACGACAAGCTCAAGGTCTTTGTACTATTACCTTAGCATTATTTGGTATGCAAAATTACATCATAAAAAAGTTGTAATGCTTGCAAACGGACTAGGACCAATAAATAAAAACTTTAATAAAAATCTTGTTAGAAATATAGTTGATAAGGTTGATTTGATAACCTTTAGAGATAGCGAATCTCATGAACTTGCAAAGAAGCTTGGTATCAATGATCCTAAAATGGAAGTTACTGCTGATATGGTATTTAGTTATAAGGATATGCAAAAAATTGAAGTTTGCAATGAAATATTTGCAAAGGAAGGCATACCAACAGATAAAAAAATCATAGGAGTAATGATAAGACCTTGGGGAAACAATGATAAATACATAACAGATATTGCAAAGCTATGCGATAAACTTATAGCTGAAAAAAATGTTAATATTTTATTTATTCCTATGCAAAAAACAAAACGTATAAATGATATACTGACAAGTCAAGAAGTAATTAAAAGAATGTCTAATAAAGCATATATTTTAGAAGCTTCTTATAATTATGAGGAAATCAGCAGTATTATACGAAAAATGGAGCTTATAATAAGCATGAGATTGCACAGTATTATTTATGCCTTGATTAGTGGTATACCTGTGTATGGACTTGCTTATCAACCGAAAGTAAAATCATATTTGAATGAGGTTAATTTACCTGTAGAAAATGATTTAGATAATTTGGATATAGAAAAGATATTTATTGAATTAGTTAAGCTAATGGAAAATAGAGATGAGATATCGCAAAGTATTGAGCATAAAATAATAGAGCTAAATAACAAGGCTAAAATGAACATGACTGTTCTTGATGAATATATGAATAAATGGTTTTAATACTTTTTTATTGAAAGGAATTTTTACAAGAATGAAAAAACTAGATATAATGGGAACACGTATAGATAATGTCAATATGAATGAAGCTGTAAAAATGTGTCAAAGTAAAATTGATAACAATGAGCAATATATTATTTATACTCCTAATACTGAATTTATTATGATGGCTAAAAAAGATGATGAATTCAGACAATTGCTGAATAAATCAGACTTAAATATCCCTGACGGTGTAGGACTTATATATGCTGCTAAAATTAAAAAAAATCCACTTAAAGAAAAGGTAGCAGGATATGATTTAACTGTTAATTTAATAAAGCTTGCAAACGAAAAAGGCTTAAAAATTTATTTTGTTGGCGGTAAACCGGGAGTTGCTGAAAAGGCAGCACAAAAAATATTAAGTGAATACCCTAATGTGAAAATTGTAGGTACAAGAGATGGATATTTCAAAGGTACACATCTAGGTATGGAAGGGCATGAAGAAGAAAAATTGCTTATAGCTGATATAAACGATAAAGCTCCTGATATGTTATTTGTAGGCTTTGGGGCGAAGAAGCAAGAGTCATGGGTTGAATACAACAAAAGTTTGCTTAATACAAGAATAATAGTAGCTAACGGTGGGACTGTTGATGGACTAGCAGGTGAGGTAAAAAGAGCTCCTGATATATACATAAAATTGGGTTTAGAATGGTTCTATAGACTTATGAAGGAGCCAAAGAGAATTAAGAGACAAATTCTTTTACCACAGTTTATGCTTAAAATAATATTTAGTGGAAGAGATATTGTCAAGGTGATTGAGTAATAATAAGTTATATTATTAAGAATAAATTTACTAAAATATAAAATATTAAATAAATGGAGGAGTAATATGAAACTTTTTATTGATACTGCAAATATAGAGGAGATAAAAAAGGCTGCTAGCATGGGTATAGTTTGTGGGGTTACAACAAATCCTTCTTTGATAGCAAAAGAGGGTAGAGATTTTCACAAAACAATACAGGAAATAGCAGAAATAGTTGATGGACCAATTAGTGCAGAGGTTATATCTTTGCAAAGTGATAAAATGGTAGAGGAAGCTTTAGTGCTTTCAAAAATCCATAAAAATGTAATTATAAAGGTACCGATGACAGATGAGGGATTAAAGGCAGTAAAAATTCTTTCATCACAGGGTATAAAAACAAATGTAACCTTAATATTTTCAGCAGCACAGGCACTGCTTGCAGCTAAGGCTGGAGCAACATATGTAAGCCCGTTTGTAGGAAGATTAGATGATATAGGTTTAGATGGAATAACTCTTATACAAGAAATAGTTGATATTTTTGATAATTATGCAGATATAGACACAGAAATTATAGCAGCGAGCATAAGAAATCCTATACATGCAACTAGAGCAGCAGCTCTTGGATGCCACATAGCAACTGTTCCATTCAAGATATTAGCTCAGATGTTAAACCATCCTTTAACAGATAAAGGTATTCAGCAGTTTTTGGCTGATTGGGAAGGTATGAAAAATAAATAAAATTTTCAAAAGAAAGGATAAATAAATTATGAGTTTTACACAATTGGAAACAATATCCAATAATATTAGAAAAAACATTATTCAAATGGTTCATGCTGCTTCAAGTGGTCATCCGGGTGGCTCGCTTTCAGCAGTAGAGATACTAACATATCTATATTTTAAAGAAATGAATATTAATGACCCAAAGGATGAAGATAGAGATAGATTTATTTTATCAAAAGGTCATGCGTCTCCAGTGCTATATTCAGTATTAGCTGAAAAAGGCTTCATTGATAAAGAATCTCTTAATACCTTTAGAAGAATAAATTCTAAATTACAAGGACATCCAGATATGAAAAAGGTTACAGGAGTAGAAGCATCTACTGGTTCTCTTGGTCAAGGGCTATCGATAGGCAATGGTATGGCTATGGGCTTTAGAATGGATAATAAGCCTAGTAGAGTGTTTGTACTGCTTGGAGACGGAGAAGTGCAAGAGGGCATGGTATGGGAGGCTGCAATGTTTGCAGGACATAACAAGCTTGATAATGTAACAGCAATACTAGACCACAATGGTTTACAAATTGACGGAAAAAATGAAGAGGTAGTTTCAGTAGAGCCACTTGATAAAAAATTTGAAGCCTTTGGATGGCATGTTATAAAAATTAACGGCAATGATTTTACTGATATAGAAAGGGCGTTTGAAGAAAGAAGAAAAATAAAAGATAAACCAGTGATTATAATAGCTAAGACTGTAAAAGGAAAAGGCGTATCATTCATGGAAAACAATGCAGGCTGGCATGGAAAGGCTCCAAGTGATGAAGAGCTTAGCATTGCACTTAACGAGTTAGGAGGTATGAAATAATGGCTAAAATAGCAACAAGACAAGCGTATGGAGAAGCACTAAAGCAATTAGCTGTAGAAAATCCTAATATAGTGGTACTTGACGCAGATTTATCAAAATCTACTATGACTGCAGAATTTAAAAAAGTAGCTCCAGAAAGATTTATAAATGTTGGTATAGCAGAGCAAAACTTAGTAGGAACAGCTGCTGGACTATCACTAGCAGGTAAAATTCCTTTTGCAAGCACATTTGCAATGTTTGCAGCTGGGAGAGCATTTGAGATTATAAGAAATACTGTAGCATACCCTAAATTAAATGTTAAGATAGCTGCAACTCATGCTGGACTTACAGTAGGTGAGGATGGAGCTTCACATCAAGCTATAGAGGATTTAAGCTTAATGAGAAGCATACCAAATATGGTAGTATTAAACCCTGCTGACGGAGTAGAAGCAAAAAAAGCAGTAATTGCAGCAGCAAATTATGATGGACCTGTATATATCAGACTTGGAAGGGCAGCAGTTGAAGAAATATTTGATGAGAATTACAAGTTTGAAATAGGCAAGGGTGTTGAACTGGTGCAAGGAAATGACGTTTCAATTATTGCAACAGGTATAATGGTAGAAAAAGCATTGAAAGCATCAGAAATATTAAAGGCTGAAGGAATTAACGCAAGAGTTATAAACATACACACAATCAAGCCAATGGATTCAGAGTTGATAATAAAAGCAGCAAAGGAAACAAAAAGAATAGTAACTGCTGAAGAACACAGCATAATTGGCGGATTAGGAAGTGCAGTTTTAGAAGCAATATCAGAGGAGTGTCCAGTTCCAGTAATAAGAATTGGAGTAAAGGATACCTTTGGTGAATCCGGAAAGCCAAACGAATTATTAGAAAAATATGGCTTAACAGAAAAAGAAATTGTTGAAGCTGTTAAGAAATTAGTAAAATAATAATCAAAAAATAACTACAAATAATTCAAGACAGCTTTGAGATTAAGCTGTCTTTTATATTGAGTAGAAGTATAAGTTTATGATATTTAACTAATCAAATATTTATATTCAGGATAGTCTTTAATCGATAAGACATATTGCTTATCAGAGCTAACTAATTCAACTAAAAAATTAAATATTTTTTTTATTTCATTGCATAGTAGTAAATTTTTATTAGATTTTATCATATTTAAAAATATGCAAATCCAAAGCTTATAATCATCATGTTTACAATAATGAAGATATGATTCGTTTTTTATATTCCAAGGTTTGAGACCGGCATAATGTGTTCCGTAAATAGCGTGTAAATTAGGATAGCTGTTAAAGCTAGCGTATTTAAGATCAATATTATGCCATAATCCTGATAATTTCATTGTTAAATACTGCATCTCGGGCCATGAAAAATTTTCTACAATTTTCATAGTCTCCTCATCATCCAAATCATCAACTATATCTTGGTATTTTATAACTTCATGATTCAAAATATATATACAAGCATTTACACCTAAATTATTTTTATCATATTTGACTCTGTCTGTAATTTCTTTTGGTATAGCTGTCATATGAGGTATATCCTTATATACATCATGCCATATCCAGTTATCTCCGCTGTTTGACTCTGTGGATGGGCCAATTACATTTTCCTTACATTCGTTTAGTATTCCACTAGGAGCAGGAACATTTAATAAATCTCTATAATTACGAAGTGGTAATAAATCAGCATCACAAATAATTATTCTGTCATAAAACATTTTTCTTTTCTCTAAAACCTTTAAAATAGAAAACCTTGCAAACAGATAGTTTCTGTCTTGACGTTGCTGTTTGTTATTATTATTCACATATAATTGGTCAACTACAAAAACAAAGTCATACAATTGTCTAAACGCAAATATACAATCTTCGGATACGTCCTTAGTTGCAATACAGATTAAATCAGCATTAAGCCTTTGCTTTCTTATAGAATATGCAAATGTCAAAATTCCCGGTGCAAAACTGTCATTTTTCATTATAAAGGTACAAAAAGCATTTCTTCTCATTTTACATTTTTCCTTACATAGAATTTTGTCTATTTTCTTTAAAATCTAAAATATTTTGCTATAAAAAATATACATTAAAATTATATTAAGTAAAATCACTTTTGTCAAGATAAAGGGTAAGTATAAATTGAATTTTACACTATTTATATTTTTGTAAATATTATAAGAAATAAAATTTTATATTGACAAAAATTTATTTTGGTAGTATTATAAATAAAATTGAAAATAATAAAGGCATTGACGAGGAGGAGTACATACTTGTTGGAAGCAAAGAGAGAAGGTGTTTGGTGTAAACCTTCGTGAAGAGAGTATGGAAGTAGCCCCTGAGCTGTGAACCGAACAGAACATAGTTAAAAGTTCTTTGTAGGCTTCAACGGATTTTTCCACCGTCATTGGAAAGCAATATCGGATAGTTTTGCAAATTTATCCCGTATTGATTAAGTGCAGAGATCTTCTCTGAATTTAGGTGGTACCACGGACATTATGTTCGCCCTAAGGTAATTAGATTACTTTAGGGCGTTTTTTTATTGTTTTCAGTGAAAAAATACGGAGGTATAAATATGGAGAAAAATTATCAGCATGAAATTGTAGAAAAAAAGATGCAGGAGTTTTGGGAAAAGAATAAGTTTTATAAGTTTGAGAGAATTGATGGAAAGGAGATTTATTCAATAGATACACCACCGCCAACTGTAAGTGGAAGCCTGCATATAGGTCATATGTTTTCATATACTCAAGCAGAGATGATAGCAAGGTTTAAGCGTATGCAGGGCTATAATGTATTTTACCCGTTTGGATTTGATGATAATGGCTTGCCAACTGAAAGATTAGTAGAAAAGGAAGAAGGCATAATTGCAAAGAATTTACATCGTAGTGAATTTATTGAGAAGTGCATTAATACAACGGATAAATATGAGATGGAATTTAAAGATCTATGGAAATCGTTGGGGTTTTCTGTTGATTGGGATTTACAGTATAAAACTATTAGTCCATTAGTACAAAAAATTTCACAGCGCTCATTTTTAGAGCTTGTTAAAATGAAAAAAGCCTATATGAAGGAATCTCCTGTATTGTGGTGCACAGAATGTCAGACTTCAATAGCACAGGCTGAGCTAGATACAAAGGATGTAGATTCAACATTTAATTATATTAACTTTATTGTTGGCGATGATAAATTAACTGTTGCTACAACTCGTCCAGAGCTATTATATGGATGTGCATGCCTGTTTGCTAATCCGAATGATGAAAGATATAAATCATTTATTGGCAAAAATGCAATAGTTCCTTTATACAATTATGAAATTCCTATTATGGCAGACGATAAGGTTAGCTTGGATAAAGGTACAGGGCTTGTAATGTGTGCTACTTTTGGAGATAGTACAGATTTAGAGTGGTTTGAAAAGTATAACTTGCCATATAGAAAGGTAATTTTGCCTAATGGCTATATAGATAGCGAAGTTCCGTATATTGGCAGTTTAAATGTATTGCAAGCCAGAAAAGAAGTAATAAAATTATTAAAAGAAAAAAATCTATTAATAAAATCAGAAAATATAAATCATACGGTTTCTGTTCACGAACGCTGTGGTAAGGAAATAGAAATTATACCTTCTAAGCAGTGGTATATAGATATATTAACGGATAAGGAATTGTTTTTAAAAGCGGCAGATAAAATTAACTGGTATCCTGCACATATGAAAAATCGATATATATCTTGGGTTGAAAACTTAAAATGGGATTGGTGCATTTCAAGGCAAAGATACTTTGGTGTTCCATTTCCAGTTTGGTATTGTGAAAGATGTGGTGAACCTGTTTTTGCAGAAATTGAAAAATTACCAATAAACCCACTTGAAACAGTATATGAGGGCAAATGTAAATGCGGCGGCACTAAGTTTATCCCAGAAAGCTCAGTATTTGACACTTGGGCAACATCTTCAGTAACCCCTTTAATTAATGCAAAATATGGGGAAAGTGATAATCTAAATGAAGTTATATTACCTATGAGCATGAGAACTCAAGCACATGAAATTATTAGAACATGGGCATTTTACACAATTGTAAAAAGTCTATACCATACTGGAGAGATACCTTGGAATGATATAATGATTTGTGGTTTTGTTTTAGCTAAAAAAGGAGAAAAAATAAGTAAATCAAAAAATAATTCTGCTATGTCACCAACTGAGCTTATAAAAAATAATTCAGCAGATGTTTTGAGATATTGGGCTGCTAATTCCAGACTTGGAACAGATACATTTTTTTCATTGGATGAGTTAGCTATATCTCATAGATTTATTACAAAGCTGTGGAATGCGTCAAAGTTTGCTATATCTCACTTGCAAGATATAGATTTTAGTATAAAGCCAAAACTTTTACCAGTTGATAGGTGGATCATTGAAAAAACAAACAGCACTATAAAAGAGGCAGTATCATTTTTAAATGAGTATGAAATAGGTTTAGCTAAGCATGTAATTGATGATTTGTTTTGGAAGGATTTCTGTGACAATTACGTTGAAATAGTAAAGGAAAGATTATATCAGCCTGAAATTCACGGTTATGAGGAAAGACGATCCGCTCAATATGCTTTATACTATTCTTTATTAAGAATTTTAAAGTTATACGCAATATTTGTACCTCATATAACAGAATATATTTATCAAGAGTTTTTCAGGAGGTATGAGAAGGAAGAATCTATACACATCTCAACTTGGTTAAATATTGATATAATTGATGGCAGTATAATAAATTTTGGTGAAAAGTTAAAAGCAATAATTTCGGATATGAGAAAGTATAAATCAGAAAATAATTTGTCTATGAAAACTGAAATTGAAAAGATTTATATAGATACTACAAAGGAATTCTATGATTTGTTTAAAAATACAGAGAAAGACATCATTGCTTGCTCTAAAGCAAAAGAGGTGATAATAAAAATTAATATTTGAAGACTTATTATTTAATTTTTATTTTTCACATAATTAAAAACAACAGTGAATATATTTATAATAATCATAAATATAAAGCTTTTAAAGGCTTTAGCCAATTTTAGAAGCTTAAAGAAATTATAAATTATGAAAGGATATGCACCTAGCCCATGCACAGGCGTTCTATGTAGCTTTGTGAAATAGGCGCATGGGCATAAATATTAGGAGGGAGTATGAAAAAATATATAGGAATTGTTGCTGTTGTTGTTTTAGTTGTTGCGATAATATATTTCTTTAGAGTTATGAAATCTAAACCTAAAACAATCAGCTTTAGCCCAGTCGAAGAAAAGAATATACCTATACAAATAACTGAAATTCTACCAAATTATAGGATGAAAGAAAAAGCCTTGGTTTGCAAAATCAATGGCGAAATATATGTTGTGGTAACAAGAGGTGAGATGAGCTCTACTGGATATGGAGTAGAAATTAAAAAAATTCTGCTAGATAAATCAGATGGTGAAGAAACCCTTAGAGTTATTGCGAAATTTACAGATCCTAAGCAAGGTGATATCCAAGCACAGGTGCTAACATATCCATATACTGTTGTAAAAACAAATTTAAAAGAATTACCTAAAAGAGTAATTTTAGATAAAGAGTATAAAAAATAATTTTAATTTATTAAAAAAATTTAATAGTGCAGACTATTATATAATAAACTATTAATAAATGGGGATATTTCAATTGTTCGTTGATTAATACGAACAGTTGGAATGTCTCTTTTCTTTTCTTCTTTTAAAAAAATCTGTATGAATTTCAATAATTTTAAAAAAAAGGGTTTTATTTTTTGCGAAAATAAAGTAAAATAAGGTAGAAATATTATTTAAAATCGTGTAAAATGTAAATTAGAGTAAAAAATTATTTATAGAGTTATTATAATTATTGTAAGTATGACATTGAGAGTATTAAAAACAGAAGAAAGGAACGTATAGGGTAGTGTTTGAATTTATTGGTGTAAGTAAAATATTTAAAAAAGAATTTTTAGCTGTTAATGATATAAATTTAAAAATTAATCAAGGAGAATTTGTTTTTCTTGTTGGTAGGAGTGGTGCTGGTAAAAGTACACTCGTAAAGCTTTTATTAAAAGAAGAAGAGCCAACATCAGGCAGAATATTATATAAGGGTAATGATATAACAAAAATTAGAAGAAGGAGTATTCCGGTATACCGAAGAAATATAGGCTTTGTATTTCAAGATTTTAGGCTGTTGCCTAAGATGACTGTTTATGAAAACGTGGCTTTTGCTATGGAAATAATAGGTACAAGCACTAAGACCATAAGGAGAGAAATCCCTACTGTGCTTAGTATGGTTGGACTTGCAGATAAGTCAAGGTCATATCCAGATGAGCTTTCAGGTGGAGAAAAACAGCGTGTAGCTATTGCAAGGGCAGTTATAAACAGGCCAGAAATAATAATCGCAGATGAGCCTACAGGAAATCTTGATCATGACACATCATTGGAAATTATGAAAATATTTACAGAAATAAACAGACGTGGTACAACCCTGATTATGGCAACTCATGACAGAGAAATAGTAAATAGAATGCAAAAAAGAGTTGTGGAGATTAAAAAAGGCTCTATTATAAGAGACATCAAGTCAGGAGGTTATCAAAGTGAGTTCTAAAAAAGCTAAATATATATTTAAGCAAGCGTTTCAAAGCGTATTTAGAAATAAGATGATGAGCATGGCTTCAATTGGTTCAGTTACAGCAGTATTGGTGATTTTAGGATACATAATGCTTCTCATACTAAATATAAACAATGCAGCAATGAAAGCACAGGAAGAATTTGATGAAATAGCTGTATTTATAATTGATGAGGCAACAGATGGTGAAATAACACAGTTAGGAAAGGATATAAGCAAGATTAAAGGTGTACTTGCTGTAGTATATAAGTCTAAGGATGAAGCTTTAGAGGAGCAAAAAATGCAGTGGAAAGACAATGCTTATCTTTTGGAAGACCTTAGAAGAAATCCCCTTCCAAATTCTTACATAGTACAAGTAAAAGATGTAAAATATTCAGATTATGTAATTCAAGAGATAAATAAAAGCGGATTTGTAGAAAGTGTAAGATATCATGCCGATGCTGCAAAAAGCTTGATGTCTATATCCGATACACTTAAAAAGGTTGGAGTTTTTATAATAAGTATATTAATACTGATAAGTATTTTTATAATATCAAACACTGTAAAAATGACTGTAGTTTTTAGGCGAAAAGAAATAGAGTTGATGCAGTATATAGGTGCAAGCAATGGATATGTCAGAGGACCATTTATAATAGAGGGCATAGTGCTTGGTATAATCGGTTCAGTTATAGCAATTTCAATAATAGCCTTTAGTTATAATTATTTAACAAATTATATTACAGGGTATTTCTCAATATTATCTGGATTTTCTGGATATATGATGAGACTTAACTTAATCTTGAAGGATATATCTATTATCTTTGTAACAATTGGTGTAGGAATAGGAACTCTTGGAAGTCTTATTTCCTTGAAAAAATTCTTAAATGCTTAAGGAGGAAGATTGTTTTGAAAAGGTTTAAAAATTTAGTAATTTTATTTGTTTTAATTTTGGCGATATTTGTACCGGCAAATATAAACGCAAATAGTAAAGTTTCTGACTTACAGAAACAAATTAAAGATAATGATGCTAAAAGATCAAAGAATGCCGCTGAGCTAAAAGAGCTTAAAAATGAAAAAGATTCTACTATAAAGGAAATTAAAAGATTAGACTTACAAGCAGAGGATTTGAATTTGGAGATAACTGGCATAGAGCTTAATATAGAAGAATTGAATTCTAAAATTACTTCCACTGAAAGTGCAATAGAGGATTTAAAGAAAAGCATAGATGAGAATAATACACTTCTTGAACAGAGATTGAGAGCTTCCTATAAAAGAGGGGAAGTCGGCTATTTAGAAATAATACTAAATTCTGACAACTTAATAGATGCCCTTACGCGTATGGATATAATTCAGCTTATAGTAAAAGATGACGTCGATTTGATTGGTGAAATAAGGACACAGAAATCAAGTTTAGAAGATTTAAAGATACTTCAGGAAGATAATAAAAAAACGCTTGAAGCTAAGAAATCAGAACTTGTATCTACAAAAAATAAGGTACTTGCTCTTCAGAACGAAAGAGAAGTTTATATGGCTGGATTGGAACAAGATATAAAAGAGCGAATGAAGGTCAATGAAGAATTATTAAAGGCAAGTAAAGAGCTTGAGAAAACACTTGATAAGTTGTTGAGCGAAGAAAAGTATGTAGGCGGAGAGATGAAATATCCACTTCCTTTAGAATTTACAACGATAACATCTTACTTTGGAAAAAGACCACATCCGATATATGGATATGTTTCTGACCATAGAGGAACAGATATACGTTGCCCAACCGGTACAGAGGTTTATGCAGCTAATGACGGGAAGGTAATTATATCTGGATGGCATAGTCAATTTGGAAATTACATAGTAATAGATCATGGTGGTAAAATTGCTACCTTATATGCACATAATAGCAAGCTGTTAGTAAAGGTTGGACAAGAAGTAACAAGAGGACAAGTGATATCTAAAAGTGGTAGCACAGGTATGTCTACTGGACCGCACTTACATTTTGAAGTAAGAATAAATGGAGTACCAGTTGATGGATTACCATATATACAAAAGAAACAATAATAATTTAATAATAGAAAGACAGAAAATACAAAATAAAACAATGTAAAAAACATAAAATTGTTTTATTCTGTATTTTTTTGCATTTCATGTCTTTTTTTGGCTTTTAATGTCTTTTTGGTGACAAAAGGAAAATAATAGTGTATAATTAGTATCAATTGATATGCTTATTATTTAACAATGTTAGTGTAAAAGCTAGCTATTTTATTGTTTCTCATAATTTGCAAAAATATGATTGGACAATTGAAAAAATAAACAAAGGAGGAAATCATGAATTTAAAAACTTGTTTAAAGAAATTATTTAGAACACCACTAAAAACGTTTCTTTTTTTCTTGTTACTAACAGTGACGGGAGCATTGTTAAGCCTTGGCGCAAGTCTTTTTATAAATGCTAGGGAGGTAAATAAGAATGTGCAGGAATCTTTTACAACCATAGCTATTCCTAATTTTGATATAATAAAAGACGATTCTTTAGATCATAATAAAAAAATATATGATTTAAAAAGAGAAGAATTAATTGATACAATTGAATCAATGAATAAATCATATTATAAAATATTAGGACAAGCATCAGAAACTAAAATAGGCGATGTGGATTTACGTAAATCGTATTTAGGATTTTCAAAGGATTTGTTACCAGTGTTATTTGGACCATATGTACAACGTAGAAACTTGACTGAGTGGAGTTTAACTCATAATATGGCTGTTTTTGAAGCAGAATATAGTAGTTATCGAACTATAAAATTTGATAAAAACGCATCATGGTATAATCCTGAAATTCATGAGGATATTATAGTGGTTATTTGGAAAATAAAAAAAGCACTAGTCATTCATCCCTCATATGAAGTTCCAGATACTATAGAAACTAATATAACTGCATCCGAGATGAAGAAAAGAGGAGTATTTGAGTTTGGAAAGAGATATTTGGTTGCAGGACATATAAAAAATCTAAAAATGATAAATGAAGAAGGTGTTACTATTTACGGAAAGTATATAGATACACTTAATTATTTTAGAGAATACAGCTTTAACAGCCTTCCGCTTGATAATGATTTAAATTATATGCCTGATCAAGAGAGTGATGGTTATTTTAATTCATACGTTGAGTTAAAAGAAGATGTAGATGTATTTTTAAATTCGGATGAAGGAGCTAAATATAAACAATTAATTAAAAATTGCCAATTTTTCAATCAATCTGCAAATGTTATAGCAACAGATAATATAAATTCTGTACTTCACTTTAACCAGAAAAAAGCTCATGTAGTAAATGGAAGAGAAATAACATCTGAGGAATATAAGAAGGGTCAAAATGTGTGTGTCGTTAGTTGGAAATTTGCAGAATTAAATAATTTAAAAGTAGGAGATGAAATCAAATTATCTCTTACAAATGCAAAATATGAATATTCTCCAAGATTTGGTATAGAAAGAGAACCAATTTGGTTTTTAAATGCTGACCCATATTCTACACCAAATTTTAAAGAGCAATCATTTAAAATTGTAGGTGTTTATCAAGCACCAAATTGGGAAGTTTCAGAGTTTATGTTATCACCTAATACTATTTTTGTTCCATCAAAGTCTGTGGATCTTAGTACAGTTGAGCAAGATGATACAATTGTACCGGTTGATAAAAAAACAGAAATGTTTGATCAATTTCCAACAATGCTTTATTCAATAATAATTCCTAATGATAAGTTAGAGGAATTTAAAAATGATATGAATCAAAAGGGAATAAATAAATATTTTCTATACTATGATCAGGGTTATTCATCTGTGAAGTCTGTGATAAAAATATTAACTCAAAATTCTATAATTATTTTATCTGTATGTTTTGCAGTTTGGTTATTAGTACTTATTCTTTTTATTTTACTCTACATTGTAAAAGAAAAGAAAATAGCAGGAATTATGGTTTCCCTTGGAGTTGGAGTTAAAAGAACCTTTGCACATTTACTTATAAGTTGTATGTTGTTAACAATTCCTTCAACTATACTTGGCGGAATTATAAGCAGTGCTTTAGAAGATAGCGTCACAAAGTTTTCATATGATATGGCAGTAAATCAGATAATGGACAACTCTTTTAATAGAACTTTTAGTGCAAATGCAGATACAAGTTATAATGTTTTAAATGAAAAAGATAATAGCGATAAAGAAAATAAAAATAGTTTAATATCATTAAAATTTAATGGTTTGACCTTTATAATAGAATCTTTGCAATTTATAATTATTATATGTATAAGCTCAGTGTTTATATATGTTATGCTTAGAAAAAATCCTATGGAATTGGTAAAAAGTAAGGAGTGATGAATATGTTTTCTCTATCATATGCTTTAAAGCATATATATCGAAGCTTTATGAAATGTTTTAGTATGATGTGCATTATTTTAGCATTTATACTATTGTTTTGTTATTTTAGCAATTCAATTAAGGAGCAAGAAACTAAATTAGATTTGTTATACAAGGATATACCTATTTATGTTGAAGTGTCGGATTATAAAGGTAATAATAGAACAAATCTCGCACTTCCAGACGGATTTTATGTAGAGACTTTTATTTCTGAAAAAGAAGAACTTTCCAAATATTTAAAAGATGTGTGCCTTAGACGTGAACTATCTATTTTAGATATTAGAGATAGTGATTTAAAAATTGAATCATTTAAATTAATTGGAGTTACCAATATAAAGTATGAAGAAGATTTAAGAAAAATAAATATACCAAATCTTGAAATCGAATTCCAAGAAGGTTTTGATTATGATATTTTTAAAGATACATCAAATTTATGTTTAGTAAGTGAGGAGTTACTGAACAGAACTGGTAAAAAAATTGGTGATATGATTTCTCTTGATTTGGTAACTGAAATAAGTACTCATACTGGTGAAAATGAAGAAGGTTATCCAGTAGTAGAACCAGTAAATTCAAAGTTTTCAATAGCAGGAGTTATAAAAGGCGGGAAGATTAATGAAATTTTTTGCAGCTGGGATAAAGCTGCTGAATTGGGTGCTAAAAGTAATCTTAATAGCACTAAATATACAGACATTTTGCGAGCTACCATAAATGATAATTATAAGCTAAATGAGTTTAAAGAAAAAGCAATGACTTATTATGTTTCTGCTGGATCAAGATTATTTGTAGGGACAATGTTATATGCCTTGACAGTATATGATGACGCATTTATTAATTCGGTACTTCAAATACGAAGAAATATTCAATTTCTTAAGGCAATATATCCTCTAGTAATAGTTTTTTCATTTGTGATAGGCTATTTAGTCAGTTATCTATTTACAAGAAATCGCAAGAAGGAAGTTGCAGTCATGAGAAGTTTAGGCATTAGCAGGGTAAAGATTTTTATTACAATAATGCTTGAATTATCTACTATTAATATTGTCGGATCATTGATTGGCATGATAGCTTGTAATTATTTATTAAAAATTAATGTAAGTATCAATGAAATAATATTATTCTTTATATTTAACACCTTAGGAGCTGCTTTATCAACAATTAGAATTTCTTCTGGAAGCGTTATGGCTATTATGAAGGATAAGGAATAGATATTAATATTTTTGAGTTAAATTTAAAATCATAGAAAGGAATAAATTTAAATGGGAAAATTAGTATTAAACGATGTTTCATATCAATATAGAACAAAGTATCAAACAGTGTATGCTGTTAACAATGTAAGTCATGTTTTTGAGAATGGAAAATTTTACGCTATAGTTGGAAAAAGCGGAAGTGGAAAAACAACGCTTCTATCTATAATAGCAGGTCTTGACCTACCAACTACTGGTGAGGTTATATATGATGGAGAAAATATAGCTAAGATGA
>JAEWJT010000017.1 GCA_023386345.1 Bacillota bacterium | reverse complement strand
CCTTGTGGGCCTATTGGACCTTGTGGACCCACTGGACCTTGTGGACCTATTGGACCTTGTGGACCTGCTGGGCCTGCTGGACACTGAGGAGGACATGGTGGAAATGGTGGAAATGGTGGTGGGCATGGTGATGGGCATGGAAAGCATGATGAACTAACCAAATTGCTAGCATTTCCTTGCGTACTTCTGTTATCGACATAAAATCTATCAGTATAATTTGCCATAAATAAAACCTCCGAAAAATTTTTACGTATAATCTTTACGTATAAAACAATACCCAAAAGTATTGTCCATATATCTTATGCCATGTCTACTTAAATTGTTCTATATTTTTCTTTTTTTTTTATATTTACGACAAATTTTTTAATAATTTTACTCTATAAAAATCATCATATGTTATTAAGAGTTTTTTACTGTACATTTCAATAATTTCAAGATATTATACTTTGCTAATCCCTCTAATTCTAACAGTTGACAAAGAGCAAAAAAGCAACTATTCATATACTGATAGTTGCTTTTAACATGTAAAATTGATTGTTCATATAAATTCTACTAGGCTGTTTCGTATCTTTATAACTCTAACTCCTCGTCTTCATACATTTCATCAAGTTTCTTATACATACTATTTAATTCGGATTTTAATTCTATGCCTTTTTTATACTCGTCATTAAGATTAATTTCAAGATTTTTGCTGTATAAAAGTTTTTCATGCTCTTTTATCTTTTCCTCTAACATAATTATGTCATTTTCTAACTTTTTTAAATCTCTTTTTTTCTTTTCTAATCTTTTAATATCTTCCTTTTTCTTTAAATAATCTTCCTTTGACTGGCTGATTTTGCTTGTATCTTTTAATTCAATACTTAGATTTTCTTGATCTTTGTTTATATTTTGCAATTTTTCTTTTTCTAATTTATATCCTTCGTAATCCCAATTATATACATCTAAAGATTTATTTTCTATTTCTGCAATTCTTGTAGCTACCTTGTCTATAAAATATCTGTCATGGGATATAAATATAATTGTACCGTCATAGTTAATTAAATCTTCTTCTAAAGACTCTCTTGAATCTATATCAAGATGATTGGTGGGTTCGTCCAAAATTAAAACATTAGATTTTTCATATATTAAGGTTAATAGCTTTAATCTAGTTTTTTCTCCGCCTGACAAATTGCATATCTTTTTAAAAACATCATCATCAGTAAATAGAATTTTAGCCAATTCATTTCGAGTCTCACCTATTGTAATATTGTACCTATATGAAAAATAATCAATTATTTTTACATCTTCATTTTCAAAGCTTATTTCCTGTGGAAGATATCCAATGTTTAGTTTTGAGCCGATCTTTATCTCTCCTGAATCTATTGGGGTTTCACCAAGTGCCATTTTTATCAGAGTTGATTTTCCTGTTCCGTTTTCCCCTAATATTGCGATGCTATCCTTATAGAAAATAGTCAAGTTTACATCTTCAAACAGCTTATTTTCTCCATAGGATTTACTTGCTTCCTTGATATCAAGAACTATTTTCCCCGTTCTTTCTGAGGAGCTTAGGGCGAAGTTTTTAATTTTCTTATCTTTAATAGGCTTTTTAAGCTCGTCAATTTTTTCGAGTCGTTTTTCAAGCTCCTTTGCTCGCCTGTACATCTTGTCGCTGTCACGCATTTCTCCCCAAATTCTATATCTTTTTATTTGCTCTTCCATTTTCTTTATTTTCTTTTGTTGATTTTCGTAGTCCTTTAAATCCTTTAAAAATTTAAGTTCCTTTTGCACTACATACTTTGAGTAGTTTCCATTGTAAATAGAAGCGCCATCAGAGCTTAATTCAATAATTTTATCAGCAACTCTATCTAAAAAATATCTATCATGGGAAACTATGAGAGCTGACCCTTCATATGTCTTCAAATATTCCTCTAACCACTCGATAGATTTTATATCTAGGTGATTTGACGGCTCATCAAGAAGCAAAACATCAGGATTTTCAAGCAAGATTTTTCCTAAAACTATTCTTGTCTTTTCTCCGCCGCTCAAAGTATTAAACTTGCTTTTTAACAATTTGTCCGGAATGTTTAGACCTATAGTTATTTTATCTAATTTTTCCTTTATTCTATATCCGTCCATTGCTTCATATTTGTCATGAAGATGAGCATATTTTTTTACAGCCTTATCTAATTCTTCATTGATTAAATTATCAAAGGTCGTTTGTAAGGATTTCATTTCTTCTTCAAGCTTATATAAATCTGAAAATGACAATTTTAAAACATCCTCTGCAAAAACCTCGTCGCTATAGCTATATACCTGTTCTAAATAGCCAAGTTTCAATCCTTTTCGTTTATTAATTTGCCCAGAGGATGCTTCTTCTGACCCATATATAATTTTCATTAGAGTTGTTTTTCCTACTCCATTTTTCCCTACAAAGCCTATCTTTTCCTTATCTTTTATATCAAATGTTACATTTTCAAATATCTTATCTACTCCAAAGCTTTTTTCTAAATTGCTTATTCCTATTTCTATCATTTTAATCTCGTTCCTTACTTTAAGGTTTTAATACCCGCCTAATACTTTTTTATTTTAAATCATTTCTCTTTTATCAATTCGTCTATAGATTTTGCAGTAATATTTTTCCTGTCAATATTTAAAAGTTCTATAGCTCGTTCTAGGTCGCTCTTTTTTGTAACTTCAATTTCTAAGTATGGTCGTGGATATATATCTTTGTCCCACTCATCTATCTCAAACAAAATTCCTTCATATATATATGATATCCTTTGTTTTTTTCCAGGTACTTTTGGATAGTATTTTAGAGCCTCAAGAATTTTAATAGCTTCACCAACGTTGAGAATTTCCGTTTCTAATTCCTCATTTACTCTGAATTCATCTCTAGATATGTTCCTTTTTAAAGTCAATGTATTAATTGTTTCACCAGTTAAATTGTTTTTTGTAATTCTTATTCTCAAATATCCTTTATACTTGTTTTTAAGGTATTTGTCCTCTGTATCAAATCTTATATTAGTCTGTTCCTCATCCTTTAACAGAGTTGCTCCAATTTTTACAAGCTTTTTTTGAATTTCTTCCTTATCAATATTTAATACCTTAACTTCGATTTCATCCAAAATGCTTCACTCCTTTTCGTATATTAATATTCAAAATATTAACATTTGCTATCCGACCTTCTAATATGATATCCATTTTTACCATTTCTTTTTTTATAATACATCGCTTCATCAGAAAGACTTATATTTTCATCTATATTCAAAGAAAAATTATATTTAGAGATACCTGCTGATGCACTACAGCGAAGATATTTATCTTTATAATTAAAATTGTAATTATTTATTTCATAACATATGTCTCGTATTTTTTTCTCAATTTCCTCTTCTTCCATTGAGTGAATAACAGCTACAAATTCTTCTCCGCCCCATCTGCAAGCTATTCCGCTATAAGAGCAATGCTTATTTATTATAGTAGATATATTTGCTAAAACAAAATCTCCATGCTGATGTCCATAGGTATCATTTATTTCTTTAAAATCGTCTATATCAAACATAAAAAGCCATAAATCCTTTTTATCAGCTTTTGACTCATCAACAATTTTTTCTATATTTTCAAGAAAGAAATGCCTGTTGTATAAGCCCGTAAGTCTATCCCTATAAGCTAATCGTATGTTTTCAGCTAATGCTTTTTGTAATTCGACATTCATCTGTCTAAGAGCATCTTTTATTCTCTTATTTTCTAAATGTGCCTGAACCCTCGCATTTAATTCAAGTGCGCTAAATGGTTTTGAAATATAGTCAATAGCGCCAACAGAAAAAGCCTTAATTAAGCTTTCTTCATTCTCTCTTGAGGTTATAAAAATTACTGGTATATCTGAATTCAAGGGATTTTCCTTTATTTGTTTACAAACATTATATCCATCTATATCTGGTAACGTTATATCTAATAATATAAGACTTAGCCTGTCCCTCTTTACTATATCCAAAGCTGATTTACCGTCATTAGCTTTCAATACGTTTATAATATCACTATTTAATTCCTTTTCAACAATGTTGCAAATAAATATACTGTCATCAATTACCAAAACATTTTCTTTATACATAATAAGCTTCCTTTTAAGGCTACAAAATTTTTACTTTATAGCTTTCCTAGAATAATTTATATAATTATACAACAAAATAAATGTATTTGCTAGTATAAATTTTATAATTTACCATTGTATGTGAAAGTTAGCAGAGATTTTTCTTTTTGAAAAGCATAATTTTGCAAGATACATTAATATTTTCTTTGCTTTCTCAGATAATGATATGTCACTCTACTAAACTTTCACTCATAGTTTGTTAGTGCTAAATACAATAACCGTAATATCTGTCTCAAATTATAATATAGTTGTATCAGTACTTCCAGTGCCTTTAACTTCACTTGTCAGATATGTCCATGTTTGACAGCCTGCTATGCCATCAGGTATTAGACCTCTTGATTCTTGGTAATCAATAAGTGCATTCCTTGTTCCAACTCCAAATATTCCGTCTAAGCCTGCTCCTGCAAATCCAAGTGTGTTTAAAGCATCTTGAAGTACAAGAACATAGGTATTTATACTTCCTTCTGCCACCATGATATATCCTGCTGCACAAGCAGATGGAGTCATTCTTTTATCCACATGTACCCATGTAGGTGTCAAATATGCCGGCTCAACGTATACAAAGCAGCCTATTTGCTCCGCTAAAGTTCTAAGTTCATTCCTTTGATCATTAGGAAAGCTTTGTGCCATGTCCATTGCAGTTCCTGCATAATGTTGGCTTTGTGCCCCATGACCTCCTTCCCAAATTCTTTTAAATGCGTATCTTACCTCTATAGGACTTCCCCATTGTTCTCTTAGAATATTCCAACAGTCCATCAAAGCCTTATCTGTCCATATAGTTGGAGAATTAGAACTGCCTCTAAACTCCCCTACTTTCAAGCTTCCTTCTGTAGCATGAGGCATTGTATCACTTTCTTCTAAGTAATATGCTTCCATTTCGTCATTATCACCATTATATACTAAAACCTTTGTCGCCATATAAACCCCCTTAATAATTCTTAAGATTATTATATGAATAAAATCTATAGTCGTGAAAAATATAATCTAGCATAATAAGAAGTATTTTTATCATAAAATTTTATATAAATATGTTTAGATGCGTTTTTATGGGGTATTATATTAATATAAATAAAAAAGAAAAGGAGATGAGTCCACCAAAATACTAAATTAACAAAACCAAACATTTATCTTTAAAAACTTTTACACTTATTAAAGAAATTCACAGAAAGGATTGAGTCCAAAAGATACTTAAATTTTTAAGGTCGGATAAGAGTAACAAGCAATTTGGAAATTTCAGTTATATAAGAGCACTTAATTTATATATCATAGGTTAAGTGCTTTTATTATTTTTCAAAAAAATGAAAAGCCCTATAAATTTTTAGCTATAGAGCTTCTTCAAATATTTAGTCTATATCATCTGACTATTGTTCATGGTTTTGAGCAACATATCTAAATTTTCTGTAATTTATCTGTTTATTAGGTGTTTCTTCTCGGAATTTATCTTCGTAATATCCTATCAAATTATCTGTTAGCATATTTTCTTTCGATTCATGATATTTATTAGTTTTCAATCCTTGAGGAAATGTAAAAACATTGCAAGGATCATATTTTTTCTTTATTTTCTCAAGGCGTGATATATGATTTCCGTAATATTCCTTTAGATACTCCGGAAGATCAGAATACGGAAAATTCACATATGAGCCTACCGTAAGATTCATCAAATACGGAAATTGCCTGTTTATCCATTCAGAGTTAATATGAGCAAAGCACTCGTCTTCCCATACAGTTTCCAACCAAATTATATAATGTGCATTACGATATAAAAAAGCTGTTTCATCTTCATCTATTTCTGCAACTCTGCCACCCAGCGCATACATGGATAATCCTGCATACACAGAACCTGGAGGACGATGTTGAATTAACTTTACAATACTTCCAATTTCTCTACGGCTAAATCTTCTGTACACAAATCGGCTTACAGATTGAAAACGTTCAAATTCAGGATACGAACTTCCAAGAATAGTGACAGCTTCTAAGAAGCTCATATACTCAATATTAGAAATTGCTCCTTGTATATCTAGAAAGCTCTTAAGTAATTTTTTTGCTTCCTCTTGTCCTCCGTAAAAAATTCCTCGAACCAGCATAGACAAGCCATCTGTCTCAGAATTGTATATTCTTGATATGAGCGTCATTCTTTCATCCGCACAAGACAGCCATTCTTGCCATGTATTCAAAAACAACTCCTGCTCTTTATAATTTACAGTAGGATAATCAATTTCAATCAATGTTACATTGCTTATAGGAGGAGGCAATCGAAATGTAATTGAAACAACAACTCCAAAATTTCCACCCCCAGCCCCTCGCAATGCCCAGAAAAGCTCAAAGTTACACAGTCTGTTCGCTTTTAAAATACAACCTTGATAGTCTACTATCTCTATTTCTTCTATACTGTCACATCCTAAGCCAAAATATCGACAGGAAAGTCCCCAGCCTCCTCCCAATGAATAACCGGAAACTCCTACAGTGGGACAAGTTCCTCCGGGAAATGGATAGCCCTTGGAGGATACAAATTCGTATAATTCACGATTGTTCACTCCTCCCTGTATGCGTACAGTACATAGTTTATTATCAAGTTCGATTTCTTTCATCTCACTGACATCAATCACCAAAACGCAATTTCCGTTTGAATAACCCTCATAATTATGCCCACCATTTCTGACACGAATAGCTGCATTATTTTGTCTCGCCCACAATATCGCACAGGATACGTCTGATGCAGTATAACAATAATTTATCACAAGCGGATATTTCTGAATCGCACGATTCCACCCCTGCCTGTCTTCCTGATAGGAAGCATCACAAGGAGTTACTATACGACCACCTAACCCGCAATTTAGTCCATAATTCACAAAATCACTCCTTCTTTTTTTATTAAAAGTGTGAAAAGACATGCTTTATTCTATATTATATGAATTAATATTGGGGTAGTTGACAAGCGTTAGATAGTTATCAGAAAAAATGATAGAGCTTCAGAACTATATCTTTGTATGAGCTTTATTTTAATTATCTTGACAAAATTTTAATGCTTTTCATAAATTTTATTTTAAAATTTTCTGTATCTATTTAAGTTTTAGAATTAAATGTTTTTCATGCAATAAGTATCAGTCTTTTTTAAAACTAACTTTAAAAATCACATCAATAATATCTGTCTTAATATAGATTTGTAATATTACCATTCTCTATGAAGTTTCCAAAAAGAATCTTGATTATCTATAATAACTTCTACATCATCTGTTTCTATCCAGTTATTATTAAAATATGCGGTAAATCTTAAAATGAGTTTTTGAAGCTTGGTGTTTCCCCATTTGTTGTCCCATTCTTGATTTGCATAGTATAAATTCCACTTATCTCTTTTTGTATTTGTAGGGTTTAACCATGATAAATAATTTTTATCGGCTGGTTTATTAGAATTGATTATTTCTACTGAAACTTTTGTACATACAACATTACTTGCAATGTCTATTTCTGTTGTGTCTGCATTTGTCACGAATGCTTCGCCACTCCAGTATGTGCTTTCATCTCTTGTTTTGTCTGGATACTTAGTATTGTATTTTTGTCGATTTTCTTCCCATTTTTCAGTATGTGTAACTGCCCCATTTACCCACAAATCATGAACATCAAACCCTAGCTCATGTGTACTTGTTTCACCATAATCATCCGTAACAGTTGCTACAAGCTTATACTGAGGAGCTATCCTCTTTTCTTTAAGCTCATTACTGTCCCAAGACATGGTCTTTTTTATACCTGTAAATAAAAATCTTTCTTTTACTTTATTTCCATTTTTATCTGTAACTTCACGATAAATCTCCGAATAGTCCTTAGTGTCAAATGGTGGATAAGTATTGCCAACAGGATTAATCTCTTTAGATATATGATTTAGCAACTTACCATCTGGGTCATATAATTTAATGTCAACTATTACTGGTGTTAAATCTATATCTTGATAGTAAAGTGTAAAGTTAATATTGTCATTCTCATATACATAATTGTTATTTAAATTCACAGAGCCTTCAAATAAATCTCCCCCATTTATTTTTGGAGGTGTGTTATATATGTACTGATAGTACAATATTTTTTCTTCAAACTCTCCACTTGGTAATGTTGCGACAAATTTTGCCATATACATTCCCTCTGGAATTGCTTTGGTAGGTCTATAATCTTTATTCCAATTTGTATAGTTACCGTTCATTGTCATTGTAGTGGCATATGCTGTGTTATAGAACATTGTAACTTTTACATTAGAGTTTGAATATGCAGTATTTACATATTTACTCGTTGTTGCTGTTATGTTATATGTCTTTTCTGCTATTACCTTTTCTGATAGCACTGGCTCTAAATTAATTGGTGTTTTTACTACTACATTAAATGGTATTTCTGAATATCTATGAGATAATAAAGAGTCTGTTGCCCTAACATTAAATGTATATGTTCCGCTTTTCACAGTTGCAGGAATGTTATATATTTGGTCTTTCCAAAACATTTCTTGTCCGTTTCTTCTTACTAAATCACTTGCAGAAGAAAGCTGTCTATAGCTTGTGAATGGACTTATCAATCCAAGCTTAACATTTACATCATAAGGATATTTTGTCCAAATATCATATGCAAATAAATCCTCACTTGCTGGAATACCATTTAAGCTAAATGCAGAACTATAAGCTTTTAACTTAGCATCAATTTGTGGTGGTGGTAATTCTGGCAATATTAGCTCTCTAATATATACATCACTCCATACCCCAAAATTATCTTTAGCGTAATAGTTTATTACATATGTTCCTGGCAACAATCTTGTCGGTACATTATAGTATTTGATATTATCATTTTTGTTGTAATATATAAATTTAAGCTCTCTTATACCTTTTTTACCTAGAGGGTCTGAAAACTGTAAATCTAAATCATAGCTTCTATCCTCAAATTCCATATCATAATATCCAGTATTAATATTGTACTCCCATTTATTGCCGAATAAGGCTATAGGTTTTCTATGTGCATATATAATATACTCTGCTTTATTACTATATTCTTTCTTATCTGGATACCCTGTCGGTAAGTCATTAATTCTTCTTTGGAATGTATATTTACCTGTATTACTTAACTTATTTGGCAGCACTTGCTTGTCAAATACATTTTCTAAAAATGTGGTATTTGTATTAGCTTCATGTGCCATTGGATTATCAAAATAATTTTTATCATGTACTACTTGAAATCCACCTTTTTCTATATTGTCCTGCTCTGGGTCTAAATCTGCGAAGCTTGTTTCAAATTCTTCATTTATTAAAACAACGCTCCCTCTCTCCATCGGATTATCATTTGAAATATACTTAGAAATTTCTTTATATATATCCTGTAAATTTAATGAACTGTCAATGTAGAAATCATGAGCTATGACATTTTTTATTCTAGATGTACCGACTAATATCAATTTACTATTTGCCCTTTGCCTTATAAGGTACAAATCCTCTATGTTATTAATGTCCTTATCTTTAGCCATATATATAATGTATTTATTGCTTGTATCTCTAAATGTAGCTCCAAACTCTTGTTTTACATATTTATATATATAGCCTTTATAATAGCCTGTCCATCTATCAATTAGCACCATATCAGGCACCCATACCTTAACTTTTACTTGCTTCTGTGCCGAATATTTTGCCCTGTATGTTCTTGTAACTCTCTTATTTCCATTTGGAAGTGTTTCAGTAGCATTATCCTTATTAGTAGTTTCTTCCCAACTGTCCTTATTTCCTGTAACACCACCGCCAAAGTCCATTGTTGGCTGATTAGTAGAGTCCGTATCAACTATTTTCCCGCTAGGGTCATATTCGACATAGGAAGAGCCTTCTTGTTCACCTGTAACAGTTACTGTTTCTGTTTCTGTTACATAGCTTCCGTGGTCTTCCCACTCTTGATTATTTATTTTGTCATATATATTTAGCGTTCCACTATATCCACCACTAGAAAAAGGTAATGTGCTTGGGGGAACACTTACTCCCGTTTCTTTTACTGTTGTAGCTTCTCTCTCTGAAATATATGTGTGCAAATCCCAAGTATAAACATAAGGATTTAAGCTTTCTCTTATCAAATCATTTGTAAATGATATTCTTGATTCAACAATGCTTTGGTTATATTCACGTGAGATATTTTCATCATTTAGCAATATTACATCAACTAAAGGATAGTTAGCAGGAATATCTGTATATATCTGTGTGCTTGGTGCTAAATTTTCAACATAAAATCGTCTTTTTATTTCAGTAAACTTTTTATCAGCTTCCGTAATATACTGCGGTAATGTAGCTTGTCCAAATTCTTCTTTAACATAGAATACTATTTCGTATATTCCTAGCTTACTTGGTTTATATTTTCTTATTTCATCACTCACAGCTCCACTTTTTATAAGCTTTTCAGCTACTCCGTCTTTATTTTCATCATAGTATAGCTTATATGTTGCTACATTATCAGAAACAATATCTCCGTCATAACTTGCTATGTCAAGTGTCATTTGTAATTCTTCATTTCTTGTGAGTACACTATTCCAAAGTACACAGTATATATCCGGATTATGGTCTTCTTGCACGTGCATTTTGTACGTGTAGAAGTTACTTATATGATAATCTGCTGGAATATCGTCACGTTCTATATATTGTGGCTTGACTTTACATTCTACTTGTAAATCTATTTCAATATCTTCATAAGGTAATTTTGATATAAACTCTATTTTTTCATCTGTTTTAGTTCCTGTATATATCTCTTGTCCTCTAATATCGAACAGTAATGTTTCGTAGGTGCTTCTATCTCTTACATACTTTGGATTTCCATTAGTTATATTGTTATATGCAGTATGTAGCCTATTTTCCTTATATGAGCCATTAATATCAACTTGGACTTTAGCCTTTGTTGAATAAACAAGAATAAATCCTCTCCAGTGAAATTCCCTGCCTTTATCATTTACCCAAAATATATCATAATCGTGGATTTCATGCTCACCAGTTAAAGGGAATAACCATTCACCATTTAACATTTTTTCTTCATCTTCTTCGGATAGAGGCTCACCATCAAACAACATAAATCTATTTACAACATTAGTTATATCCGTTTTATCATAAAGCTTGAATTTCTCTGTATCTAACATATAGAAAGGCTCTTCAAGCTCTGGATATATTGGAGATTCATCTCCACTCTCTGGCTCTGGAACTATAGGAATAAAGATTGTTGGCTTGTCTTTTGGGTCGTCTGGTTTTGGCTCTCCTGTAGAAGTTCCATTACCTATATCACATGTATCATTTTTACTTTGACCATCAATGTATATAACCTTTGCTTCACCTTTAAAGTCAACTTTGATACTGCTAGTTACTATTTTACCTTTATCATCTTTAGTTAATATTTTTGAATAATCACTGTATGGCATATCTATAGTAAACTTACTTTTAACATTAACATCTTTACTATTTACTTTTATTTCATGCTTTTTCTTAGTAACTGAGTCTGTAACATATAACATCCAATAATCTACATCTTGTCTATTGTAATATAAATGTTTTCTCAAAATTTCGTCAGTTTCTGTTATGTTCCTATCTTCTCCATCGAATAGCCAATCGTCATTTAAACATCCAGAAAGCTCAACTTCTACTTTTATTGTACCTTGCTTTAATATGTTTTCAACGTTATAAAAAATAGGCTTACTTACAAATTCAGCTACAACTTCATTATGTTCTTTAGACTTTTTATCTCTTGCTAAAGAATTATCCATATACCAAAGTTCTTTTCTTCCATCTTGAAATGTTAATAAGTGGTCCATTCTAAAGTCACCACTATTATAAAATGTTGGCATAGTTTGAACATTTGCATAGTTATAAAATTTTCCATCACCATCTAATGGATTAACTAAACTATAAGGTGCTGTTGAATTTATTCTTGTTCTAAACTCGTCTCGGATTTTAGAATTTACTATAGTAGAAGTCGCTAAAAGTGTAGCTAGTGCAGGCTCTCTCAAACGATTTTCATTATAATATGGACTATCTCTATACCAAATATTAGATATATATCTATATGTATTTTCAGCCCTAGACATAGCTACATCATCTGGAAAATTCGTATTAGAATATATTGACATTCCACCTGATGTATACCCATGATATCTATACTCACCTTTTACGCCATTCTTAGTATAATATCCATTAGACGTTGGCTTAAAATCATTGTTTTTAATTAATGTATAATCACCATATACAATAAGTCCTTTAGCCTTGTATAAGGTTAAATTTAGCCTTAAATTATTTACTAGGTCTTTCCACTTTACCCAATCTGGAAGCTTTGTGTTTTCATCTGCAAATTCAAATTTTTCAGCAGAATATGCAATATTAACATTAAACTCACTCGCTAAAATGAAAAAGAATAATATAAAAGCTAAAATTCTTGTTCCTTTACTTTTCATTTATACTATACTCCTTATTTATTTTAATTTTAATGATACATTAAAGTTTACGCCACCATTATCATATGCTATGAAAAAATTACGATTATTAATTATTATTTCTTCACTTTTAGCAACTGATGAAGTGCTTTTTAAAGCATTGTCAAATATTTTCCAAGCCTTATCAGATTCATCTTCAAACCATATTTTAAACATAGCTTCAAATGTTTTCTTGTAATATGCCATATTATAATCATATTTTGAGTTGTATGAGTTGTATTTTTTATCATCAAGAGTGCTTGAATGATTCCATATAAACATACTATATGGCTTATACTTACTATGAAATTCTATTGTACTCACTGTCAATTCCCAATCTTTATGATATATAACTTTCATTACTTCTTCTTGTATATTACCTTGATTTATTTCACCATTTATAGAACGAGTAGCTAAGTCATTCCATTCATCAAATTTTCTTTGATTTTCATATCCAGTAATTCCAAAAGCATTTTCATATGGATTAAGACAAACATTTTCTACTCCAGTAGTACCACCCTCAACAGCTTTCACAGCTTCCACCAAGTCAATTATTTCATTTAATACTACACCTTTATATTTTGGGGCTACTAACAATCCTTTTGTTTGTTCAGTTGTTTCCATTTCAATGCTCTTAACTCCATCAAGTGTTAATGCTATTCTTCTTTCCTTGTTTATCATTCTAAGTATTACCGCAGTAGTTTCAGCTCTTGTTATACTTTTTTGAGGATTAACAAGCTTATAGTTATCCCCTTGCATAATTCCCCATACATAACAATCAACTATATCTTCTTTATACTTATCCTGTGCTGTATAAAGGTCCTTAATTAAAGGTTTAACGTGTTCATAATACAAGTCAAGCGGTTTTTCTTCATTTAGAGATAAAACATTAGCGATAATCTTTGATGTTTGTTCTCTTGTCAGAACTAAACGATAATCACTTATAAAACTTCTATCAACTATCTTTAATTCTTCTGCTTTTTGAATATATCCATCTGCCCAATAGCTGCTATCGGTAGGCTTTGCATCATACCCAAGACCTATAATAACCATTTTGATAAATTCTTCAACAGTAACTGCTCCTTGTGGTTTGAAAGTTCCATCAGTATAACCATCAATTATACCAAGACTAACCATTTCCTCAATGTCTTTGTAAAACCAATCATTAGATTTTACATCACTAAATGTAGTGTTCGCATATACTTTATCTACAACAATAAAACTTGCTAAAACCATTGTTAAAACTAAAATTAAACTTATTATTTTTTTCATATTATGTACCTTTCCTTCGTTATATTTTTATTTCAAGTTTGAAATGTTTTTTCTGTTATTTATTGACCTTTATAATGTGCTTTAAGAGAATAAATCCAAATGTTCAGAATTTCTCAAAGCTTTCATGATTTCATTATATTTCTCTAAACTTATAATAACCACATTTTTCTCATCCTTTCTTGTAACAATTATTGTCTCATAATCGTCCGTTGCTTTGTCACAATACTCTTTTAAATTACTGCGGATTGTACTATAATTTGTAGCTAACATAAAAAACACCTATCCTTTTCTAATATTTATTATTTAATTGTACTATTTATTGAACAATTAATTGTACTATCATTCTGTATGTGCGTCAAGGTTTATAATACAATATTTTTTAAAATAGGTAGTTTATGCCAAATGTAGTGTCTACAGTATTGTGCAATTCGAATTAACACTCTTTATTGTTTTTTCGAAGCTTTTCTTAAATCTGATACTATTATTTCTAAAACTGAATCAAGATCATTGAAAAAATTGTGTGATTCTAATAATATATCTGATATTGTTTTTTCTTTTTCTTCTTTTGCTCGATATTCAGCTAGTTCTTTCTTAATCATATCTATGTCCTCACTACTCTCAGATTTTTTAACTACGCCTTGTTCTTTATTCATTTTTTGTCTTTTAGTCATTTGTTTGTTATTCTCCCTTTATTTTTCTATTAATAAATTATTTAATATTCATAATCATAGCCTGAAGACCTTATTAATATTGGCTCTTTTATGAACGATAGTCTAAAGCTTGCTTTACCTACATTTATCGTTATTATTACATTGGCACTCGTTATTAGTTTTTCATAGTTTAATTGACTATCCTTATACAGATAAGAGCGATTATTAGTTTTAAAACATTCTTCATCTATTTTTTTACCATTTTTATATACACTACAGTTAAAAATCTCCTTGGAACTATTGTCCAAAACCTCATTAAAAAAGTACGCTGTATAATTAATCTCGTCCTTATAATAGCTATCAGCTTTAGGTATAAGACTTCCCTTTCCTTCAAGCTTGAGCCAGTTTTTTAATATATGCTCTATAGCTTCTATCCCCTCTGATTCATCAAAAACTACTTGTCCAAAATTCTTGCCTATTTTAATTGGATTTTCTGTATCATTGTTATAATAGTTATCATAGTATAGCATTGCAGAAGCTGAAGCTTCATCAGCACAGTGTTTTAGCAGTTCTGCCTGCAATCTGTAGCTTAAATGATCCTGCCAAAAAGTAATTAAAAATATTAATATAATCAAAACTGCTATTCCTGTTATAAAAGCTTTCATTTTATTTCTAGCCTTTCATTTCAATTTTTCAGATGTTGTTACTATTTCAATAATATAATATCTTTTTGAATCATCTAGTCCAAAAAATGAGGCCGCTGCAATAATTTTATCTATAGGAATTCTAATTTTTAATTTTATCAATTCAGCCTCCTTAAATTTATCTAGCCTATACTTGATGTCATTCTCTCTTGTAGCTTCAATGTCTTTATCTGTAATTATTATTCCAAGTTTTTTATTTTCGTTTATATCCTTTTTTAACTGGTTTAATATGGCTTCTGTATAACAGCCCTCTTGCTTTGCCTTTTCTTTTGCATTATTTACATAAAACATCACCGCTTGTCTTCTTTCGTAGTTAAGCATTTCTAATGGTATTTGTATGATAACAGCCATTAATAATATAAAAACTGCAACTGTTACAATTAATTGCTTCATATTAAAACTTTAGAGCACCTATAATTTATAATTTTGCTATCAATAAATGATTTCTCATTAATATATTAAAATTAAAATTTGCATAATTTAAATTATAGGCTGCTCTACCCTCCTTTACAATTCATAAACTTGTTGCATAACACTTTTTTATGGGATTTGCTTATACTGGTCTATTTCATATTGCATAACTTTTTTAACCGAACTCTTTATGCTTGAATCATCATTTAAGAGCAGTCCAAATATGAAGCATCCTAACAAAATTCCCCCTAGTATTAGAATTAGTTTTTTCATAGCAACACCTTAACTCAACATTACGGATTATTTTTAATCATTTCTTCAATTTTTTGATTGCTCTTGTTCTGAATACTCTGAGCATTACCTTTCATACCAGTATCTGACATAATCAAACTTGAAACTATCCATACTCCTAACAGAATTGTTCCTAAAATTATTATAATTTTTTTCATTTTTCTCTAGTGGCAATACTTTTACCACTTCCTCCTTTAATTTTTATTTATAAGATTTTAAAATAAATTTAAAATTTATTTTTTAGTAAAAAATATTAAAATACCATACTAAACTCCATTGCTGAATTTAACATCATCACTACGAAGTTTAATAGTATTACAAAGCATAATACAACTGGTATCATATAAATCAAATTAGAATGAAATTCTTCTTTTCTATTCTTTATTGTTAGATTTTCGTTTCTAATTCTTTCCTCAAGAAGATTTAACTGCTCTATGACCTTTGCAGGATTAAGCTTGTCCAGTTGTATTAATATATGTGCTAAATCTCTCCCTAGTATCGTATCTACTTCTTTTATAAAGGCTTGTTTTGCTTCATCTTCTCTATCTTGGTCTATTAGCGATATCATCTTTACAAAACCCGCTTTTGTATAGCTGCAAAATCCTATTATTCTAAGCAGCATGCTACTTAAGTTTGTTGGTGCTTTTTCCTGCGATACTGCTATGTTTTGTAGCTGTATAACAATGCTTGATAGCTCCATATCCTGCTTTTTCTTTAAATCTTTATCTAATGCCTTCATTATTTGACCAAATACTGTCCATCTTTTTCTAAACTTTAATATTGGTGTTGACATTACTATTAAAGCAAAAACTATTACAATATTAATTGTTGAAACAGATGAAAATATCGCTTTTAGAATTAAATATACTACCATCGCTACGATAGCTATGTATCTAATTATTTGATAGCTTTTAAAATATTTTTTAAATGATACCTTTAATCCGTTTCTTTCAAATTCAGCATCTATTGATGAATTATCTATTCTTTTACTTATGTCAAATCTTAGATTTGAAAGTGTAAATCTTCTATCTTTTCTATCATTATCTTTGAAAAATATTAAGTATATCCCTTCAAATACTAGGATACTAAATATCATAAATGCAAATAAAACATATGGATTTATGCTTAACTTTATCAACTCTTCACCACCTAAAAATCAAATTTTCTATGCTTGTACAGATATTCAACCACATAGCTTGCTAATCCTAATCCTATCATCAAATATAGAAACATTAATCCTTGTCCATTTATTTGTCTGAATAATATCTCATCTATTTTCATTCCCATCATTTTTATACTCACCCACAGCATAATTATAAACATAATAGGAGCTAGGTATTTAGCCATTGCAAAGCCTTCGTTATTAAGTCTTTTTCCTGTATTTTGAATATCATCTATTAGTTTAATTTGCTTGACTATACCATTTAAACTGAGTGTTACATCTATTTTTGAGTTAATCCCGAAAAATATTGCATCTGACAGCATTCTAATCCAATTAGTATTAACTGCGAATGAAAATTCATCTAGTATTTTTATTAACTCTGCTTCTGAACGATATTCCTTTATTCTCATTGATAATCTCATTATATATCTTCTTGTTATAACACTCTCATCCAAGGCTAATATCGTGGCGTCTATAGCTGATGCCATATTGAAGTTATATATCCTATATTGATTAAGCAATGTTGTTACAATTATTGTTGCATCTCTACTGCTATCACTTTGCGTCATTAATAACCTATTTAATAAAATTCCATAAGGAATTAGCGAACATATTATAGCTATTAATAATGATGATGATATTGCTTGCAGTGTAGATTTTCCCATAAGGCTATACCTTAAAAACACTATGAATACAACCGCAAATATTGATATCGTCTTAGAATAGAAGTTAAATATCTTCGTTTCCAATTCTCTTTCATCAAATACGTCATATATTGATATGATAACCTTTCTGATATATTCATATAAGGGAGCTTTCTTTTTTCTTCTATTAGCAAAACGAAAAAATCTTTTAAAACTTTCTTCTATACCTTTTTGAAATACTATATATATCGAAAATATAATTATGAAATATATCAGAATATTTATTATAAATATAAAATTTTTCATTTATTCCCTCCATTCCTGCTATAAAACGGTCTAAGAGCTTTAGCTGAATTCTTATCCATTGGATATTTTTCAGCTAACATTTCTAACTCAGAACACATTTCTTTGAAAGCTTCATAGTTCTCTTCCTTACCTATACGCTCCATATCATCCGTAATTTTATAGTTAAACGACCAATAATCATTTAATACATCATATTTACATATTGTATGAATATAAATTTCATATGTATCCGCTCTATACTCAAATACATAAATCCCCTCTAATCTCTTTTTAGAGATATTGTTCGGATAATTGATAAAGTGTAGATTTATTGTATATGCTTTTGCAACATTTATCGCTTCATCATTTACATTTCCTCCATATACTCTCACTATTTCTTTTGCGAACTCATACGGGAAATCAAAAGGAGTATTAAAATGAGCAGTAAATTTGCATCTTCTTGTTCCTACACTTGCACCCTTTAATGCTATTTCAAACATCGTTCCGGAACGAGCCTCCGCACATATTATCCAATCAGCATCTGAACGCATTATCGAAGCTCTTACATGCTCTAGCTTTTCGTCATTGTCTATTAATAAAGGCAATATCGGTGCTGTCGGCAATATTTCCGTAAAAGGAATTTCTGCTCTTGTTTCAATTATAATCCCCTCTTTAGTTGGGTCTTCATAACTTAGCCACGTTGCCAACTGCGTTGTCTTACTTGTCCTTACTGCTCCTGTAAATGCCATATTAAAGCCTATTTTAGCCATAGCCTTGCAAAAATTTAGAATGTCTTTAGGATAAGTTCCAAGTGTTATTTGCTGTTCAAACGAGTAATCTCTGACAGGGAATTTTCTGAAAATTATACAATCACTATTTTTCCTCGTTACATTTTCGTTGAATATTTTTATACGCTCACCCGAAAACATCTCAATATCTGGAACATCATTATCAAGTCTTACTCTGTGGTCATTTGATAACAATGCTCTTCTTAGCTGGTCTCTTCTATCTGAGCTTATTTTCTGCGGCATTAATGTCATTACACCATTTAACATGAAATATATATTTTCACCTATTATTTTTGCAGATGATGAAAATTTAAGCGCATCTGTTTTTGCTTCATACCACTCTGCTATGCCTGCCAATCCAAACAGCTCATGGAAAACCGCGTTAGATAAGTTTGAATACCATGCCGGGTACCCCTCTTTTAACAAGTTATTTGACTTTAAATATTCTTTTATTCTATCCTTATAATATGCTACTTCCTCTGGATAGCCTATTATAGCCTTTTTCTGTCTTTCTAAATCATCTACACCTATTTTCATATTTGTAAAATAAAACTTAACTTCATCACACAGAACAGAAAATCTATCTCTATCTTTTTTGATATATGCAACAGTTTTTTTGCTGTTATCAATTTTTTTACTGCTTTTAACTTCATCTATTAAATCTCTTAGATAGTATTTCGTTCTATTTGTCCTCATCATAGTATCTATATTGATTTTTTGCATAATTTCACTTGATTCTGCCATAACATCACCTTCCTAACATTTAATCTAATATAAGTTAAAATTTTAATAATCTAAGCTATATATTAGCCTTTACTCCAATTCTTTTTATAATATTAAACCATGACTTTTTCTTTTCTTCCTTGATTATTCCTCGCTTAGATTCTATCAATTTAACTATTGTTAAAATACCCTCTAAGTAGGCCTTATCATTTTCAAATAAAGATAAATTTTTATCCGCCGCTGCTTGATAGTAATAATCTAAATATGGAAGCATTGTAAGAACTGCCATGTCATAGTTGCTGACAATCTCTTCCTTTTTAAACACTGAGTTGTTTTGCATGTATTTGTTTAAAATTAACACGCTGAATTTATCAATTTTTAAATCATCCAAAACCTGCAATCTGCCTTTTTTATACATCTCATATGATTTCAGTAACTGGTCAGTCACAAGCATATTATTACTACCGCTATTTATTAAAGCTGAATAGGTCATTCTCAGAGATAAATTCATTGTATTTCCAGCGTCTATAATAACAAAATCAAAAGCTTCTCTGCATATGTTAATCAACGAATTTATCTCATGCTCGTTATAGCAGACATTCTCATCTATTCTTATCTCACCTTTTAATAAATATAAGTTAGGAAACATTCTTAGGCAATTTTCTCTCAAACTGTTGCTATCTAGAAAATTATTTTTTAAAGCAACTTGAATATCTGCTAAACAAGTACTAATACTTCTTTTATCCTCAACCCAATCAAAGCCAGTTTGTCCATCTAAAAATAGTAAAAGTACTGCTTTATCCTTATTTCTTTTAGCAATGTTTGAGGCTACTAATTGAGCTATGCTAGTAACTCCAACCTTGCTATCTGCACCAAAGAATGTAAATACATTATTTTCCGTTTCCACCTTATAAATGTTACTAAGAATAAATTCTTGTATTTGCTTAATTGTCCTTTTTGGTGGAACAATAACTATATTTTTTAATGACAATAGCTTGCTATCTAAACTTAATAATGCTTCATTATCTTTAAATTTTGATAAATAAAATGTCTTAGCTTCTGTTGATTTAGTAGATAAAAGCATTTTTATATCTATTATTTCATTGCTCACTACCAATACATCAGCTTCACTATCATTTAAATTTTTTTTATCTATTGATTTTACCTGAATTCCGACAATATTTTTTAATTCATCTATTAACTCTAAATCATTGCTAATTACATGTAATTTCATTATTATATACCTCCATAAATCTATTTAGTGTACATCAGTACGAATGTATAGCCATCTTGTGCATAAATTCTTAACATTTCAAACTGTTTTTCTGTTATGACAAGTTCTACATTACTTATCACCGACGAACCAACAAGTCTATCATCATCTAGGCTGCTTACTTCCCTGTTAGAATTATCTTTTACATAGGCAATTGTAGTTTTTAGAAGATATATTTTTTCCTGCTCATTAACTTTACTATTTGAATTAGCTCTATTTACATTTGTTTCTATCTTATTATTCATGTTTGAAGCACTAATATCACTCTTAAAGCTATCATTAATATTGTCTCTAAGAGGCTCTATAGCATAAATATATACCTCATCTTTCCTTCGCAATGTTTCTGGAAAAGAATGTATCCATCCATCAGGCAAGCTCATTATCTTCTCGTCATCCTTTAAAACTAAAGATGATAAATCAAAATAGTTTGATACTAATTGTGTTCCAGCAGGTATGTAATGCTTTGATTCTAAACCTACAATATCATCAGGACTTGTTATACAATCCTTAATCACTCCTTGAGAGTCAATTTTTATATACTGAAGCATATCATGTGTTATTTCTACTCCTTTAAAAACATCCTCTTTAAGCACGACTACATTTGAATACAAAAGTTCTTCTCTCCCTATTAGCTCCCAAAACGCAAAAAAACCTAATGCTAATGCAAGTAGTATAATTCCTACCAAACGCTTGTGTTTTTTAAAAAATTTCCTCATTAAATAAAAATCCTCCAATTAATTTTTTGTACTTTTTTATTCTCTATTAAAGCTTATCCTATTTTTTAAAGCTTAAATTTTAACTTTTTAAATATATTTTTATTTGATTTTTGTCCATAAATCTCTTTTGGAACTATTCTTTTTAACAACTTATCAAATTCAGGAAATAGTTCCGTCCTTACCTCTATGTTGTTATAAGGTATGTCTGCGTCATACACAGCTTTATAAATATTTTTTGAATTAATATAAGGCAAATACATAAAAGGCTTAACATCTAAAAAATTAATTAAATCATTGCTATTTACACCCTTGCTGTATTTATTTACAACGTATTCAATATTTATATTTTTTTCCTCCGCTAAGTTTTTTATTTTTTCTAAATATTCAAAACTGTTTAAAACATTTGGTATCATAGGGTCTATAATAACAATAATCATATAAAACTGTTCGATTATGCTGCTAATACTTGAATCGAATAGCTTGTCTCCCAAGTCTACTATATTCATCGATGAAGGTTTGGGCATATATAAAAGCCTCATCATCTTAGTAAAATCCCAATCATCAATTTGATATTTTGAAGCATCTGAAATTATCCAGTAAATATCGTTATTTTTCGAATGAACATAATGATTATTTTTAAGTGCTTTATTTTCATTTATTAAATGTGCATATGATGTGAAGTCTATAAGTTCTTCAGCGCACAAAGCATTTAATCCAAGGTAATAGTACATATATGGCTTTAAAAGTGGCATTTCTATAACTGAAACTTTCATAAATTCAGATAAAGCCTTGGCAAAATTCATACAGAAAAAACTTGCACCTGCACCTTGCGATAGACTTACGACTCCAATATTTTTTGAATTTACAGGGATTAGCTTTAGCTCTAGCCTATTGACTTTATCTAAGGAAATTAGTTTTTTGCTTTTCTCTGTATTTGCAATAGTTTCTTTTATTTTTTGATACTCTGCATAAAATCTTGGTATACATAAAAAGCTATCAATAAGCTTAGATGGAAGCTGTAATATCAGGTTTCTTATTTCAAAATCGTTGAGTTTTTCAACTATAATACTAAATTCTTCAATAAGAAGTTCTTCATCATCTTTATACAGTTTTGATATATTGATAAGTTCATCTAATATAGATTTGCTGACAATTGTATTTTCACACTCATCCTTAATATTGTAATAGCCTTTAGCCTCTGCAAGATTTCTTCCGTTTAACATTATATCTATAAGCCTATCAGTAGAAAGCTGTGTTGCATCTTCACCAAAAAAGCAATTATATAAACCTTTTTTATATAATTCATTAGCATAGCTTGTACGCTTTAATTCATCAAAAATACATATGGTTTTTAAATTTTGAAATGATAAGAATTTGCACAAATATTCAATAGTTATTGGAATTTCTGCATTAAAAAATTCTTGTATGATAATACAATCAAACAAGTCAAAATTTTTATATGAAATTAACTCTGTATAATCTGCTATGTGTTCAATTTGGAATTTGTAATCTTTATCCTCGACATAGGAATTTAGACCTGCGACAATGTTGTCAATATTGCTAGCAATACAAAAAAGAAGTTTATATACCCTCATATTAAATTATCCCCCCTTAAAAACTTTTTCTATAATATTACATTTTCCGACATATTGCAACACTTATCATTCGTCAAATTTCGACATTTACATATAATAATTTATCTGTAAGCAAAGTCCAGAAATAAAATAAAAAACGGTTGTCGCGCCTATAACGAGCTTTACCTACCTTACAAAAATCAAGGTAAAGGGAGTTAAGAAGCAGGAACCGTTTTTTATTTATCTTGCTAAACCAAGCTTCGCGATAGTGTATGTAGAAGAGAAAAACATCTGCTAAACTTTCACTAGATGCACTAATCTAAAAATTATCATCTAATTAATCTTCAATATTTCCACTCCAGTATAATAATGCTTAAGAATATCTTCATAGCTGTAACCTTTAGCAGCCATCCCATTTGCTCCATATTGGCTCATACCTACTCCGTGTCCATATCCAGCTGTTATAATCTCAATCGAGTCTTTACTCTGTATAAATCTAAAACTTGCCGAATTCAAATTATACAATGAACGAATTTCTCTGCCTGTCAAAACCTTATCGCCTATTTTTAATGACTTTATTTTTCCACCCTCACTGATTTCCAACAATGATATCTTGCTCTTAAGATTTTTTGCTGTTAAATCATTCAAGCCATACTCATCATTTAATTTTTTAATAAATTCTACTACAGGTATAGAAACACTTGCACTAAGTTTAGGTGATGCTTCTTCATATGGACTTTCAACACTTCTTAGATATGGCATGAATGATCCAAAAACTTCCTCCGAATTTTCAGTTTTCCCTCCGCTTGTTGAGTGAAATAATGGCTCTATAACCTTATTATCATAACTCAAAATTTCTCCCTTAGTTGAATTAACTGCATTTTCAATTTTTTCCCAATATTTATCAAACCAATCCTGAGAAAATTTTTCCAAAAGCATGTCCCTCGAATAATATACCTGACAATGTATACCACTACAAATAGGAGCTTCTCTATGCTGTTCAGGGTTAACTGTATTTTTCTTTAATTTATATAACAAATATGTACGTGCTGCAACAGCCTGTGCTTTTAAAGCTTCTGTTTCAAATTCAGCAGGCATTTCTCCTGCTACAACTCCTTTTATGTATTCTTCAATTTCAATATCTATGACTACTTTTTTGTTAATATCATAAACTTGTACTATTCGTCTTTTTATATCTTCATCCGAAATTGATAAGTCATCAGATTCGACTGTTTCTATTTTTGAATTTCTAGGAGGAAATTTTCTTTCTATTAAATATAAAGATAATGTTGGCACTGTATAAAGAAACAAAAAAATAACAATAATAAATACTACTATATTTTTATAATTAGTTTTTCTCATTAACTTGTCTCCTTTTAAACTCTGTTTTTAAATTATATTTTTTTTTTTTCAAAATAGAACTTGAGGTTTAAAAATTATAAATAAAGAAAGAATATATACCGAGTCCGTGCACAAGTTTTTCATAACATTATACGCAATCAGAGCATGGACATAATAATTCAGAGCTTAAATGTATATTATAAAAAAATATGGAAATGCTATTAAAAAATAAAAAAGCTATAATATTAATTTTATGGCAATTTTATATAAAATATTAGTATAAAAGGCTTCTAAGAAAGGAAAGTAGGTAGGAAATGAAACAAAATAATTTTTTTAATAAAATGAAAGTGCAATTTATAAAGTTTTTTAAGAGCATGAAAAATAAAAATACAAATTTTTTTATTGTTGCTCTGTGTATTTGCTTGATTTCGACAGCAATAATATGGAAATATACTAAAGATAAGAATAATAATATAGCAAAGGATGATAGCAAGAATCCAAATTCTATAAATGCAACAACTGAAGACCCTTATAAGGACTACGTTAAAAAAACAATGGATGATTATCAAAAAGCTTTAGACAACAAAGACAAAAGTAATGAGGAATCTCAAAAAGGCAAGTTAGAGTCATTTGCTAAACCTATTCAGGGAAAAATATCTCGAGAGTTTAATATAAAGGAATTACTTTATTTTGAAGCTATAGAAGAGTGGAGAACCCACCAAGGTATAGATATCCAAGCAAGTGGCGACTTAAATGTATGTTCTTCTTATGATGGTACAATTGAAAAGGTAAATAAAGATAGTACAATGGGTGTTGAAATTGTAATAAATCATGGAGATGATATTTTAACTCTTTACAGCTGTCTATCAAGTAGTGCAGTAAATGTTGGAGACAAAGTGAAGAAAGGTCAAAAAATAGGAACTCTAGGAGTAGTAGAAAATATTGAGACATCGGATGTTCCTCATCTTCATTATGAAATCATAGTAAAAGGGAAAAATTATGACCCAAGTTCATATTATGCAGAGTAAAATCTGTTCTATTATCAAATAATTAAGCATATGAATTAAAAAATGGGGCATATTAATATCTTCAAAAGGAGATTATATAAGCATGGAGGTAAATATGAAAGATTACATAGAAAAAAGAGCAATGGAAATAGCTGAGTTTATTATAAATACTGAGTCTACAGTAAGACAAACTGCGAAAAAATTTGGTGTTAGTAAAAGCACAGTCCATAAAGATGTAACCGAAAGACTTCCAAAAATAAGTCCTCCAATTGCAAATGATGTGAAGAAGATTTTGTTGAAAAACAAATCTGAAAGGCATATTAGGGGAGGAAAAGCTACACGTCTAAAATACAAAGAACTAGACCAAGATGTGGCAAATTTATAAAAAAGACAGGTTTCCCTGTCTTTTTTATTTTACCCTCTTTATTCTCGCACCGAGGTTCATAAATTTATTTTCTATATTTTCATATCCTCTATCTATATGATGAATTTCATTTATCTCAGTTACACCCTTAGCAACTAAGCCGGCAATTATAAGAGCAGCTCCTGCTCTTAAATCAGCTGCATTAACAGACGCTCCAGTCAAAGATCCTTTACCTCTGATTTTTGCTATTCTATCATTTACATCTATTTCAGCTCCCATTTTTCTTAGCTCATCTACATAATTAAATCTACTTTCAAACACACTTTCTTCTATTATGCTATCTCCGTTTAGCGAAGATAGAAGCACAGCCATCGGCTGTTGAAGGTCTGTCGGAAATCCTGGATATGGTAAAGTTTTTATATTTACTGGCTCTAGCTCTTTTTCATGGAAAACTCTCAGCGAGTCTCCATATTCTTCTATTCGCATTCCCATTTCTTCAAGCTTTGCAGTTATAGGCTCTAAATGCTTAGGTATAATTCCGTCTATTATTATATCACCCTTAGTAGCTGCTGCTGCAAGCATGTATGTTCCTGCTTCTATTTGATCCGGTATAACACTATATGTACATCCTCTTAACTCTGAAACTCCATTTATTCTTATTACATCTGTTCCGGCTCCTTTGATATCAGCTCCCATGGCATTTAAAAAGTTTGCTGTATCAACTATATGTGGTTCCTTTGCCGCATTTTCAATTGTAGTTCTGCCTTCAGCATAAACTGCAGCAAGCATTATGTTTATTGTAGCTCCAACGCTCGCAAAATCTAAATAAATTCTATTGCCTATCAACTTTTCTGCAGAAAAACTAATAGTTTGATCTCCGGAAACCTCTACCTTTGCTCCCAAAGCTTCAAAACCCTTTATATGATAATCAAATTTTCTCGCCCCAATATTGCAGCCTCCTGGAAAAGGTGTAGTCACTTTTTTAAATCTTCCTAAGCCTACTCCCCACATATAATAAGAAGCTCTTATATTTTTTGGTGAGAATTGTGACATACTAATTTCTTTTACAGCTGAAGAATCTATCTCCATTGTTGTTTCATCAAGCATTACAACTTTAGCTCCAACATTGCTAAGTATTTCTTTAAAGACATTTACATCCTCTATTGCTGGAACATTTTCGATAATACACTTTTCCTTACATAAAATTGCAGATGGTATTATTGCAAGAGCGGCATTTTTAAAACCACCAATATTAACCTTGCCCCTTAGCTTTACCCCACCCTCTATTAAAAAATTTGACATTTAAACACTCATTCCTTTATATTAGTCAGTATTAATTTTTAATCAACAGTAGTCTATCTTAAGATAGACACTATAATAATATACTATTTTTTTTATTATTTTGCAACTACAAATTATTCCATTCCTCAATAATTAATTATTTTAGTTCCTCGCTAACAAGATAAACATACGTATTATCATTAAAAATTACCTTCCAAATTAAATCTGTGCTTATGGAATTTTTATTTTTAAAGTCTTCATCTTCTTTTGTATAATAGCATATTTGTATATCTGTAATCTCTTTGTTACTAATATCATCAAATGTCATAAGTCTTAAAATAGCTTCAGCCGCTGATATTGATTTTATATTTGCTCTTTCATTTATTCGAGCTACCTTCTGCATTTTAAAGACATAAACACGACCCTTCATAATAACAAATTCTATATATGAATTTTCTAAATTATATCCTTTATATTTTTCAACAAATTTAACACGCTTAAGATTATGATCACTAGATTCACATATTTTAGTAAATCCAGTCAAGTCTATATTTTTCTCTGTACAAAAATCATTTATTATCTTTTGTGCTTCAGCACTATTAAGCAAAGTACTGTCACTAAGCTCTTTCGGCACTTCAAGAGTATTAAGAGCATTATTATAATATATGATTTTTTTCATTCCCTCTATTTCAACAGCCTCTGATTCACTTTTGTACATTAATATTTCTTCATTTATAGGTCCATTGAATTGACCTATAAATTTTTCAACAAGCTCTTCGCTTGGTTGTATGGTATCATATTCTAGCTCTAAAAATGGCGCTTCATAAATTTTACTTGGAACTTCACAGGATATACTTATTCCCTTTTGCCCTAAAATTGTTTTTACACTTTTTAAAAACTCTTCCTTTTCTTTCAAATCATAGTCCAAATTAGCATTTTTAGAAAAATAGATAAAACTAAACAAGATTATATTAACTATTAAAAATGCAACTATTAAAATATTGTAAGATTTATTCCAATCCATCTTTAAATTCCTTCCTTTACTCTAGCAAGCTGCCTCTTATAGCATTAAATACATATGTTTTATCCTTGATTTGAACGACCCAAACTACTATTAATTGCTGCGCCTTAGGATTTCTTGCATAGTCATAGTAGGCAAGATACACATTACTTATATCTTTAATCATTGATTTATCTATAACTCTTAGAGTATTGCTTTCCTCTTCATCTTCATTTCTAATAACCTGTTTTTTTAAAACTTCTTCAAAAGACATGATTTTTACTTCTTCCATTTCGCTGTCTTGCTCAGTATCTAAATCTCTAATAAGTCTTTTGTATGAAACAACGCTGTCTCCAATCACCTTAACCTCTAATGCTGCAATCTCTCTAATCTTACTGAAAAATATTGGTTTATTCTTAATTCTGTATGTGAATATGAAGTTGTATGCAAAATTCCTCTCGTACTGAATAGATTGTACATCGCTCAAATACATATCAGCATGAAAATTTAAAAAGCTAGAAGCAAATTTAATAGCAGAAAGAAATCCTTGATAAACATTACTATTGCTTTCGATGTCTATATTTGAATTAAAGAAATCTAATAAACCATCAGGGCTGATTTTAAGTACTTTTTCATTTTTATAAACATAACTTATATCTCCCTCAATATCCTCAGACCTTCTAACATAATCAAAGGTATTTTTAAAATAGTCCTTTGCTATGGCTTCTATTGTCTTTTTATCCTTTATATCAAGCTCCGATTTAACAAACACAGGGTTTAGTGCTGTCCTTATATCCGGAATAGGAATAGGCACTTTTTCTCCATCAATTTCAATATCTTGCTTATATAATAAATATTCAGATTCTTTTATATCTTTAAGATTTTTATATATTTCTGAATTATCTATCTTAGAACTTTTTATCATAACTGTAGAGTCGCCATTAAATAAATATATGATGTTAGGATCATTAAGCCTAAAAAATATTTTTTTAATATTACGCATTTTATTATTCTTTATAATATCCTTGTTGACTTTAAATTTTCCAATAAAAATTTCTGTAGGAATTTTATTTTCAAACTCCATAGCAATATAATCGCCTGGACAAAATTCGCCTGCAAACAAGTTTGATTGACTTTCTGAAAGATTTTTTAATGCTGTTTCTAAACTTGTCAAAGCATTTTGCCACAGCAAGGCTTCATCTTCTACATGAATTTCTCTTAAACTATCATCCTCTCTTATCATATATTTGTGAGGTCTTACTAGCTCCCAAACTTTTTTATCTATGTCTTGCTGATTATCTAAGTTTTCTGTAGAACTATTTTTATCGAACGGCAAAAAATCAGGTAGCTGTAGCCATACCTGAGAGCTTAAATATATAGATAATATAACCATAAAAAATAGTAACAAATTTTTTACTGTTTTCATAATAGCTCCAATTTTTAACCTTTTAATAATTTTGGCATACTTATAGTAACTGTAGTTCCAACATGAAGTTCACTGTTAATTTCTATTGTACTGTCATGTGCCTTTGCTATTTGCTCAGCAATCGAAAGCCCTAAGCCAGTGCCACCCATTTGCCTAGTACGCGCCTTATCAACCCTATAAAATCTCTCAAACACATGGTTTAAATCATCCTTAGGAATTCCGATACCAGTATCCTTTATAGTCACGACAACCTTGCTCGTTTCTGCTGAGATACCTACACTTACCTCACCATGCTCTGGAGTATATTTAATAGCATTTCCAATAATATTTAAAAGTATCTGCTCAAGTCCGTCTTTATCAAATAAAACATTTGAATTTCTGTTGTCATAGCTGCAATTTAATTTTATTTTTTTACTCTTTGCTTGTAAGATAAGTTTTGAACAGCTATCCTTAATTATATCATTTATACTGATTTTTTCCTTAGTCCAAATTGCCTTTTCATGGTCCATTCTTGATAATTTCAGCAAATCACTTACCAAACGCGACATTCTATCGCTTTCACTATTGATTGTTTTTAAGAAATCGATAGCTAGTTCTTTTTCATCCAAAGCTCCCTCTAGCAATGTTTCAGTATAGCTTTTTATAGTAGTAATAGGAGTTTTCAATTCATGCGATACATTTGCCACAAATTCTTTTTGCTGTCTATCAAGTCTATGCTGCTCGGTAATATTTTTAAATACCAAAATAACACCGCCAATTTGATTTTGACCATCCATAAATGGTGCATAATCAATCTTATAAGTTTCCTTTTCTGTTTCTAATATATGAGTCCCATTCCACTTGTTTTCCTCTAATTTATCCAAATAAAGGTCGTGAGTTTTTCTCGAAATAATCTGGTCATAAAGAACATCTCTACTTCTTACAGATAAAATTCTTTTTGCAACAGGATTTATATGAATAATGTTTCCATTTTTATCTACTGTCAATACTCCATCTGCCATATAAGTCAAGGTGGTCTCTATCTTGCTTTTCTCTTGGTTTAACTTTGACATATTTGTTTCTAGTTCATCAGTTAAAAAGTTAAACATTTTACCAAGATGTCCTATTTCGTCATCAGACTTAATTTCAACCTTTTGGTTAAAATCACCTTGAGACATTTGTCTTGCTTTAACAGTCAAGGTCTTTATAGGCCCTGTGATACTTTTAGACATAATAAATCCAAAAATTATCGTTACAAAAAGCGCTACCGCTGTCGCTCGCATAAACATATCCCTAGTTTGAGAAATTGTATCATTTATGTAACTTATATCACTTGTCAAATAAATATATCCTTTTATATCTCCGCTGCTATTTTTAAGAGGATAAGAAATATGTCTTATATGTGTATTATCAAGCTCATTGACTACTATTGTTTCTACTGGCTCTCCACTCATTGATTTTACTAATATCTCACTATTAATTCTATCGCTGCTGTATGCACTGTGTTTCCCAAATCCTAAAACACTTGATGCTATAACAGTCTTTTTTTCATTGTCTAAAATCACATAAATATTATCGCTATATCCAAGCTGTATGCCGTTTATCACATTGTTCTCTATATTTTCAATATTATTTGACCAATTATCAATCTGCATTGCATTTGACGAGGCATAAATAGAGCTAACTCTCGCCCTTATATCTTTTGAATTTACATCCAACTGAATTTTTTCAGATTGAGTAACAATAAAAAAACCAACCACCGTCATAGTAAGAAGTGTTAATAGAAAATATATTAATACCAATCTCCATCTGATACTTTTAAACATTTTTTGTTTTCCTTCTTCAGTAATGTCCATGCACTAATTACACGAGTAACACAAATAAGTATTTGTGCATGAACCCAGCACTTATCCTTTCATTATTTTTCATCTTTCTAAGCCTGCTGACTTTTAAAGTAATATCCTAATCCTCGCTTGGTTATTATATATTTGTCATCTTCTGTTTCTATCTTTTCTCTTAATCTTCTTATAGTTACATCTACAGTTCTTAAATCACCGTATTCCCAATCCCAAACAGCTTTTAACAAATGCTCTCTGTCAAAGGTTTTATCTGGATTTTGAATAAAATATTTTAATAAATCAAATTCTCTGTTTGTCAAATCAATAACTTTGTTATTTTTTGAAACTTCATAGGTGTTTAAATTAATTTCTAATTTGCCAATCTGAGTTATTTTAAATTTCATTTCTTCTTCTACTGTTGAAAGTCTAACCCTTCTTAGATTTGCCTTAACTCTAGCGATTAGTTCTTTGTTGCTAAACGGTTTAACTATATAATCGTCAGCTCCAAGCTCAAGCCCTGTAATTCTATCATTTTCCTCTTCCTTTGCAGTTAGCATAAGTATAGGCATGACATATTCCATTCTTAGCTCCTTTAACACCTCAAAGCCATTTTTCTTAGGAAGCATAACATCTAGTACTATAAGATCAGGCTTCATTTCATGAACTGCTTTTATGGCTTCTTCTCCGTCATATACAGTTTTTACATCAAAGCCTTCTTTTTTTAAATTGTATTTTATAATTTCTGCTATCGGTCTCTCGTCATCAACTACTAAAATTTTTTCATCCATAAATATATTCCTCCAGTAATCGTTTATTAAACCCATTATACATTATTTGAGAATAAATTACACTATTTTTTTTATTTTAACACCAACAATTGCCTTTCTGCATAAATTGATATGAGAAGATAATAGAGCGGAAAGGAATGTGACATAGAATGGAAAATATCAATGGGTATATAAAGACCTGCCCCTTTATACAATCAATTATAAATTCAAATAGAACTGACAGTATTCCTGTTATTGTCAGTCTTAAAAGTGAAAAAGCATATAGCAAAAGCAATGTTGCAACGCTTTCAAAACGGATTAAATATGAGCTTCCTATAGTCAACGGCTTTGCCTGTGACATGAATATACAGCAAATTAAAAAATTCTATAATCATGAAGATATAGATTTTATTTCTTATGACTCAAGAATACACAGTATAATCAACAAAGCAGGAAAAACAATAGGCGTAGATAAAATAAGCTCTATTCCACTTACCGGAAAAGGTATAACTGTTGCAATGATAGATACAGGCATAATTATGCACAGAGATTTAACATATCCAAGCAGTAGAATAGTAGGATTTAAAGATTTTCTTAAAAATAAGCAAAAGCCTTATGATGATAATGGTCATGGCACACATATCTCAGGATTAGTTGCATCAAATGGTATATCATCAAAAGGAAAATATAAAGGAATTGCACCAGAAGCAAATATTTTGTCAGTAAAAGCGCTAGACTATGAGGGTAATGGTAAGGTTTCGGATATATTATCAGCAATACAGTGGGTTATACAAACTAAAAATACCTTTAAGACAAGAGTATTGAATTTATCTCTTGGAACAGCGTCTCAATATTCAGAACGCTTTGATCCGCTTGTAAAAGCTGCAAATAAAGCGATAGAAAATGGTATCATTGTAGTAACAGCTGTAGGTAATAATGGACCTAATCCAAAGAGTATATTATCGCCTTCAACAAGCAGGCATGTTATATCAGTAGGAGCTTGTGATGATAGAAAGGAATCTGACGGAAGCAATTTAACAATTCCATCATTTTCAAGCAGAGGCCCGACAAGAGATAGGGTCAAAAAGCCAGATTTGTTAGCTCCTGGTGTTGATATAGTATCATTATCAAATACTGATGTTGCGGGATATTCATCATTAACAGGAACATCAATGTCCGCTCCAATAGTTTCAGGTGTAGTTGCACTTATGCTACAGGAAAAACCTAATATGACGCATTTTGAAGCTAAAAAAAGACTAATAGAGAACTGTACAAGAATTGGAGTAGGCCAATATGATGAGGGTGCTGGCGTGCTTAGCTTAAATAAATTATTTAGTATAGTTTCAAAGGAGGCAACTAAATAATAGTTTACAGTTTACCTTAATATAAAAAATGGGATGAGTATAACCCCTGCCCTATGGATAGCAAGTACATTCAAATGTTGAAATATAGGGAAGGGGCTATGCTGCTCCCTAATCTTTGTCGCTTACATCTTCTTTTTACTAAGTGCTAATACAAAAGTTTTTAACAAATCTTCTGCATATATAAGATATCTTGAGTCAAGATTTGAAAGTATTTCATAAAAACTAGACAAATCGTTTGCTTTATCTTTCCCAAGGAGTATATAATCGGCAGAAGAGCTTAGGGCATGGCAAATATTATGCAATGTAACCGAGGACATGCCCCTTTTACCAAGTTCAATTTGTGTTAGAAATTGTGGGGATACATCGATACATTCTGCAAGCTTTTCACGGCTCATTTTTTGTTCCTCTCGTTTTGCACGCACACGCTGTCCTATTTGCATATCTAATTCTTTTTTCATAATTATTCCCATGCACCTATTACACAATAAGCCCACACTCTTTTTTCAAGATAAACTAAACATCTTTGAATTGTGCTGGTACTTATCCTTTCATTATTTTTCATTTCCTTTGCCTTCCTCCTTTTTATGTTAATATTTAATTTAATGTATAAAACTCAATTATAAAGCTAATTATAATGTTTTATAGAGTTTTAACTATAAATTAGCATTGATATAATTCTATACAAAGCTATTAGTTTCAAAAATAATCTATTAGCTATTGATTTTTATTGTCTAATAGTATATAATTATATTGTCATTTTATGTAATAAATTAAATTTTATACGTAAAAATACTATATTTTACTTAAAAGGCATTTACATATCTATGCACAATATCTAAGCTAATAGTTTAAATGCAATAAGGGGTTATTATGCAATTTGTTTCTATGGAATCAATCAAAACGATGAATATGGATAAAATTTTCGATTGTATAAGATTGATAGATGTTCAGCAAGAAAATCTTTGTTTTGAAAAATACTCTGACAACTTTGATTATAACATTCCAAAATTTAATTATAATGATAGAAAAAATGAATATAAGCGTTCTATAAACATAGATAATTCGATATATTTGCCTGAAACTGATGGCAATGATTTATTACTTTTTATTCTAGTTCCAACTTCTATAGAAAATAAAACATTGATAATGGAATGTGTATTAAATTTAACAAGCAAATTAGAATCTAGCCAATTATTTATAAACAATAATAATCTTAACGACCAGATTAATCTAAGCTGTTTTAAAGATATTTTATACAATTTACACAACCTTGCAATTACAGACGATTTAACTGGTGCATATAATAGAAGATATATTAATAAGGTTTTACCAACCGAGATAATGAAATGCTATTCAAACAAAGCCCCATTATCAGTGCTATTTGCTGATTTGGACTCATTTAAAAATATCAATGATTCCTATGGCCATAGTGCTGGAGATTATATCCTGTGTGAATTTGTGAAGGAAATAAAAAAAGAAATACAGCATACTAAAGGCTGGATTGCTCGCTATGGTGGAGATGAGTTTTTAATTTGTATGCCTAATGTAGATAAAGACGATGCTAAAAGTATGGCAGAAAAAATAGTATTAAAGATAAAACAGCAAGGTTTCGAGTATTTAAAAAATAATATCGATTTAACTTGCAGCATAGGAACATACACAGTAGATGAATTTGAAAACATGCAAAGCCATGAAGCAATATTAAAAGAAGTAGATTCAAAGCTTTATGAAATGAAAAAAAGCAAACACTCTATATCTAAATAAATTTTAATGCCTGTACCTTATGTTTAATATATAAAAAAACGCAGATTTAGGAACACTTTAAATCTGCGTTTTTTATCTTTATTCTAAAGATAAGCTATTTTATTATAAAGTATTTTTATAAACAACTCCGTCTATCATGTTAAATCTGCATAGTGTCATAGAGCTGAAAGGATGTCCGTCGAATATTGCTATATCTGCATCCTTGCCTATTTCTATAGAACCAACTCTATTTTCAACGCCTAAAAGCTTAGCAGGATTTATTGTAACTGACTTAAATGCGTCATCTTCGCTTAAGCCATTTCTGATTATTATACCTATATTGCCTGGCAACCATGCTGTGCCTGAGCCTGTATCAGCTGTTAAGCAAACATTAGCTCCCGCCATACAAAGTATACCGGCAGTTTCTTCACTAACTTCGTGCAATTCTTGCTTTGCAGGGTCCATAAGTAGAGGTCCTACTACGCAAGTTGCCTTTTTAGCTCCCAACACATCGGCTATTTTATAGCCCTCTGTAGCATGCTCTAGTGAATAGTCAAGATTAAATTCCTCAGCAACTCTTATAGCTGTCATTATATCATCTGAACGGTGGCAGTGTATACGAACTTTCATCTCGCCTCTAATTACCTTAACAAGTGATTGAAGTTTAAAATCAAGCTTAGGAGCTTTAGTTGGATCAGTTTCTGCTTCTTTTAGTTTATCAGAATATTCCTTTGCCTCAGCAAGAGTTTGTCTCCAAAGTCCAGCTACTCCCATTCTTGTCATAGGAAGTTTTTTCTCATGTCCATAAACTCCTCTTGGGTTTTCGCCAAGGGCCATTTTCATCTGCTCAGTACCTGGTATCATCATTTCTTCAGCAGTATGTCCTCTTAGCTTGAATACTATTCCTGTTCCTCCTATTATATTAGCCGAGCCTGGAAGAGTACAAACTGTAGTAAATCCTGCATTTCTAACCTTTTTTATAGCAAAATCATAAGGATTTAAAGCATCTATCGCTCTTATAAATGGAGTTATCGGATTTGACATTTCGTTCCCATCTATCATACCAAATCTTGTAGTAGGCTCACTAAATGTTGAAATATGAGTATGAGCATCAATTAATCCTGGCATTACATAGTGATTTGTCGCATCATATACTTGTGCATTAGAAGGTATTTGCACATTAGTTCCAAAGTCCTTAATCTTTCCATCTTCAATAAGAAGAACAGCATTTTCAATTATACCATTTGTTATTGTGTTAAGTTTTCCGCATTTTATTGCTATCATTTTTGCCTCCGTTTATTTTAAATATTTTTCAAACCAATTTGTTATTTCTTCAAGTCTTCTTACTCTGTGCTTAGGCTTACCACTTCTTGAAAGCTCGTGATTTTCTCCTCTAAACATGCAAAGTCTTGATTCTACTCCATGATATTTTAATGCTGTAAACATCTGTAAGCCTTCTGCAAGCCAGCAGCGATAATCTTCCTCAGAATGTATAAACAATGTAGGAGTCTTGGCTTTATCAGCATATTTAAGCGGTGAATGCCACCACATCTTATCATGATTTTCCCAAGGAGTTGATGCGTTTTGATCAGAGTTGAAGTAGTATCCTATATCAGTAGTTCCGAATTTTGAAATCCAGTTAGAAATACTTCTTTGTGAAGCAGCACATCTAAATCTGTCAGTATGACCAATTATCCAGTTTGTCATAAATCCGCCATATGACCCTCCGGTAACTCCAACACGCTTATCATCAATCTGAGGATATTTCTCCAATACTAAATCAGTAAATTTCATCAAATCATCATAGTCAATAGTTCCATATTTACCTCTAATATCAGAGAATTCATCGCCTTTTCCATCTCCTCCTCGAGGATTGCAGAAAAATACGAAGTATCCCATATTAGCCCATACTTGCATTTCATGATAGAACACTTCCCCGTAAACAGTTTTAGGTCCTCCGTGAATGTCTAATATAGCAGGATATTTCTTAGTTTCATCATAGTCTACAGGCTTTATAACAAACCCATCCAGTTCCATTCCTTCATCGTTTAAAAACAGCATATATTCAGGTTTAGAAATTGATTTGTTAGTATAAATATCCTCATTAAAATCTGTTAATCTAGTTTCTGTTTCTCCTGCAAGGCTATAAATTTCTTGAAGTCTTGATTCTCTTAATCCAACAAATAATATCTCGTCACCATTTACATCAAAGCAGTCTATTGAACCCATATCTTTAGAAAGTATCGCTAAATCTCCGTTAAGTGACAGCTTATTTACAAATGAGCTTTTTCCAAGAGTAGATGTAAAGTACATATGGTCTCCTACTATTCTCACTCCCTTGCCGCCGCCATATCTGCAGTCAGATCCAACAGAGCTTCCAAAGCCTGTGTCGTGCTTTGTAACAAGCTTCAATTCTCCATTTTCAAATAGATAGATATCTTTATTTTGATTTAGTCCTATTTTCTTCATATCAGATAAGTTTAGGATTATTTTATCTCCTATAAAATCTATATATCCAATTGAATATTTTTCTTGTGGGATGAGTACAGTGTTTTTATTTTCATTTATGTTATAAATATTCATGCTATCAAACAAATCAAATTTATCAGTAAATCTGTTAGCTACATAAAGTATATTTCCATCTTTATATTTGAACATATTTACATCAGTAAATTCATCTGTTACAGGGTTTAATTTCTGAGTTGTTTTATTAAATATGTATAGTCTGTTTCTCTTTTTGTTTGTAAATCCGCCGCCATTGCTCCAGAAAGGTATCTCGTCTAAAACCTCATAATCTTTATTTTCTTTTATCTTAGCAGCAGCCTTCTCTCTTTCCTCTCCTGTAAGTCCGTGTAAATCGATAAGATTGTTGTCAAATTGTGCTGTAATGACAAAATTATCTGAATCTATCGGTTTAATTTCATTTACATTCATAGGAATTCTCATGAATTCTTCAGCTTCACCACCGTTTATATTTATAGAATAGTAAACAGTCCAAGCCTCCCCAGCTTCTGTTTTAGCCTTAAGACTATCATCTCTTAATGATGAGAATATCATTGTTTCATTATCTAGCCACAAGAAGCCTCTCTCCTTATTAAGAGAAGTAAGCTTTGAATACTTTTTAGTATTTGTATCCATCAGCCAGATATTTGATTTATAAGCATTGTTGTCATAGTCTGCTGTACTTACTACAAAACCCGCCTTTTTCTTATCTGGCGACATTTCAAATCCTGAAATAAATTTGTAATTTAAAAAATCTTTTAACTGCAATCTTTCCATTCTTTATCCATTACCTCCGTGGTTTTATTTGTTATAGGTAATTATATAACAAAAAAACATATATTACAAACTAAATATATGTTTTTTGTTATATAATTATCTTTTAATCAGCAACACTGATAAATCATTTACATTTGTTCCAGTAGGACCTGTCTTAACTAATCCAGTACAGGCTTTTAGGGCATAATACGAATTATTGTTTTCCAAATATTGGAATATTGATATTCCCTTATCTAAAAGCAATTTTTGAGTGTTATTATCAACATATCCTCCAGCAGCATCAGTAGGACCATCTGTTCCATCCGAGCCTATGGAAAATATCGCAATATCTTTAAGATTTGCAATTCCTGTAGCAGAGGATAATGCTAATTCTTGGTTTCTGCCTCCAAGACCATTTCCTTTTAGGCGAACCACAGTTTCCCCTCCAGCAATAAATGCAAGTGATTTATCTGAATTGTTATAATGCTGAGCTATAGAAGCGAGGAAGTTTCCTGCCTCTCTTGCTTCACAGCTAAGGCTGCTTGTCAGAATAATCGGCTCATAGCCAAGCTCTATACATTTTATCTTTGCAGCCTCACAAAGCTGCGTAACACTTCCAGTAATCTGCGTTGTAACATTATTAAGCTCGTGTGGCGGTTCTATGTTTAATAATTTCTCAATATCCTTTGTAAATGTAATTCCGTACCTAAGAAATATTTCCTTAGCCTGTTCTGATGTGGAATTGTCTGGATATGCTGGCCCTGAAGCAATCATATCTAATGGATCGCCAATAATGTCTGATAATACTACAGAAAACACTTTCGCTGGCTCGCATAGCTTTGCGAATTTACCGCCTTTTACAGCAGATAGTCGTTTTCTTATTGTGTTCATCTCAACAATATTAGCACCACTGGCAAGTAATTGCTTGGTTAAGCTCTCAAGCATCTCATCTGAAATCAAAGGTTTTTCAAATAGTGCTGAGCCTCCGCCAGAGATTAAAAATAATACAGTGTCCTCAGCGCTTAGTCCTTGTACAAGACTAATTGCTTGCTCAGTAGCAATAAATGAATTCGCATCTGGAATTGGATGTCCTGCTTCAAAGATACGGACATTAGGCAAATTTCCTTTTGAATGCTCATACTTTGTAATAACTACGCCATCATCAATTTTGTCACCGAGCATATCACAAGCAGCTTTTGCCATAGACCAAGCAGCCTTACCAATTGCAATAAGAAGCAGCCTACCATTTGAAAATTCATGTCCCTCCAAAGCCTTTTTTACTGCATTATCTGGAAGCGCTGCCTTAATCGCTGCGTCAATAATTTGTTGTGCATCATTTCTAAGATTCAAAAAAACAGCTCCTCTCTAAAAAGTGAATTGTGTTCACTCTATGTTTCTTTTGAAAGAACGCCAAAGCAAAGGCTCTGACGCTCTTATAAATTCTTAATTAACGAATAAATAAATAAACTAAATATACATTAATGATAGAAGCAATCCCCACGATGAGCGTACCTAATGTCTGAGTTTTATAACCATCCTCAACTTTCATTTCACCGAAGTTAGTAACTACCCAGAAGTAACTATCATTTGCGTGTGACACTGTCATAGCTCCCGCCCCAATTGCTATTACAGTCAATGCTGCAAGCGAAGAAGTACCAAGTCCGATTGTTGCTAGCATCGGTGCAATAATACCTGCTGTTGTTGTCAATGCAACTGTTGAAGATCCTTGAGCTGTCTTTAATATAGCAGATAATAAGAATGGGAAGAATACTCCTAATGTAGCCAATGTAGCAGAGTTTTGTTTAATAAAGTCTACCATTGAAGTAGATGCGATTACAGTACCAAGAACTCCACCAGCAGCTGTAATAAATAATATAGGTCCTGATACCTTTAGTGTTTCATTTGTAATTTCATAAAGATCCTTCAATTTTTTCTGGCTTCCTAAAAGAATTATACCGAAAATAACACCAACTGCGATAGCGATAATAGGAGTACCAAGGAATGTAATTACTGCTATTGGGTTTCCAGCCATTGCTAAAGCAGAAGAAAGTCCCATAAGTAAAATAGGAATAATAATAGGAGCAAAAGATAAGAATGCACTAGGAAGCTTTCCATAGCTTGCAACAAGTTCTTCATAAGTCTGAACAATTTCTCCGCTGTTGTTATCTATGTCATCAGCTGCCTTTACTTTCTTACCAATTATTATTGCAAAGAAATAGCTTGCAATTAAAGGAAGTATAGAACAAAGAGCACCAAATCCCATAACGAGTAAAAGATTTGTTTCTTGACCAAGTCCCTCATAAAGTGTATTAGCAGCAGCTATTGGTCCTGGTGTCGGAGGAATAAAGCAGTGTGAGATATAAAGTCCCATAGAAAGAGCAATCGTACTAGCTACAGATGATTTCATTGTACGCTTTACAAGTGCTTTACGAATTGGATTTAGAATTACAAATCCACTGTCACAAAAAACTGGTATTGAAACAATCCATCCCATAATCAACATCGCTAACTCTGGATTTTTCTTACCAACAACTCGAACAACACAGTCTGCCATCTTAAGAGCAGCTCCTGTTTTTTCAAGCAAGGTGCCAATAAGTGCACCTAAAATAATTACGATACCAATACTCTTAAAAGTATTGCTAAATCCTGTTCCTATGACACCTGGCATATCTGTTAAAGGAATTCCTGCAACAATTCCAAACAGAAGCGAAATTGTCATAATAGAAAGGAATGGATGAATTTTTAGCTTTGAAATCGCAACAATCATAAGAATAACTGCAATAACAAAAGCAATAATTAATGGTATACCTGACATAATAAATGCCTCCTTAAATTTAATTGGATAATCCATAATAAGCCACCAAGAATTATCATGTTTTTATCTTATATGACAAGGAAAATATTTTCAATGTTTTACGTACTAAAAATTGCATTTATTTATTGTTATGAAAAACAAATGTAATCATTTTCCCATTATCATCACATTAAAATATATTCTTGTATTATACTATCAATCAATAAATATTTGCAGGTATTATATCTCTTTAATGCTATCATAAATATCTCTATAAAAATAAATTGCAATATAAAACAGGGATGAATGGCGAATTGACCTCGGATCATAGCCAGTGCGTTCTGCTATTTTTTTAAGCTTGTTTTGCAAAGTGTTTTTATGGATAAACAGGCGTTCCGACACTTTTTGAATAGAGCCCTCTAAATCATAAAACGTCTCTAGCAATACCATTGAGTTACGAATTTCTTCTTTAGTAAATCCTTTAAAAATACGATGAACAAATTCTTGCTTTGATAATTCGCTTATTTCGTCTGTAAAAACCTCCATATTCAAGTCATCATAAAAACGTATATCTCTCTTATGAGTTCGCATACATGCCTTGTTAGCCTTTTGTGCGCGTATTAGTGCAGTTTGAGCAAAGGCAAAATTCTCAACACTGCTATCAATTCCAATGGCTAGTTTTACCGAAAAATTTTCTTCTACCTGCTTCTTTAATTCCTTTGCTAAGGCTTCAATAGCATCATCAGTGATAGCAGTTACAGCACATACAAGGCTGGAACCAGACTTATAGTAAAGATTTAATGGATCTTTATTTGTAACTCGTTTCTTTAGGTACTGTTCAGCTCCCTCCATAACGTGCATGGACTGCAAGTTTTCTTTCTGATCAGAATGATAGAGGCTACAGACTAGAATACGCCTTGGTATTGTAATATCAAATCCAAGAATTTTACCACGCTTTACAAAATCATTTGTTATATTCTTCGCTTCTCCGCTTAACCACTCAGATAAATAACGGTTACAGATATTTTCCTTTAATTGTTTTTGTTCAACAGAATATGTATTTTCCACTAACAACTCTGTCATTCTTTTTATTATCAATGCGCTGTCTACAATTTCTTCGTATTCTCCAGTTATTCCAAGAACTCCAATAATATAGCCCTGCAATTTAAGTGTATAATTTATACCCTTCTTTGCACCGTCAAATTCTCCATCATAATGCACTATGATTTCATCAATTTGATTTTCTATTATACGCATAGCTCCCTCATGAAAAGAACCAACTCGTTGCTTGTCTGAGCTTGCTATAATAATACCCTTTTCATTCATAATGTTAATTTTTAATGGAATGACAGAATTAACCTCCCTAACAATATTAGAGGCTATTTGTTCAGATAGCATCATAGTTAAAATCCTCCTTTAAAGGAAAAATCAAAATAGTTTAAACTTGAATTAATTAAAAATAAAGCGTATTTAAAATGGATTTTTAGTTAAAATATATTTTGAATAAATTCTAACATGTTATTTTGCACTTGTCAATATCACTCATAAATAAGCCAAAATTTAAAAATAAAAAATTTTAGTAATATAAGTAATAATTATTTTTTATTGAATTCTTAAATATTGTGTGATATATTCTAAGTAATGTAGTAAAAATATTTTTAGTAATTTTAGAAAAAAGTGACAGAGTAAAAAAATACTGCTTCACAAATGGAGGATAAAAAATGTTTAATAAAGATTTTACAACAAAGGTATTAGAAAGAATTATAAACATACCAAGCCCTACAGGTTTTTGCAAGGAAGTTATAAATGAAGTAGGCAAAATTGCAGGCGAACTCGGTTACAAATTTGAAAAAAATCAAAAAGGCAATGGAATAATCACAATCGATGGTGAAGATAATTCTTATTGTATAGGAATACCAGTGCATGTAGACACTCTAGGAGCAATGGTAAGATCTATTAACTCTAATGGAACTTTGAGAATTACAAGCCTTGGCGGCAATATGTATTCTACACTTGACGGAGAATATTGCAAAATTCATACAAGAAATGGTAAGGTTTATACTGGTACAATGCTTTGCTCTTCTCCAGCAGCCCATGTTTTCCCTGATTCAAAAACTAAAGAGAGAAACGAAGAAAACATGATGATTAGATTAGATGAGCTTGTATACAGCAAAGCTGATACAGAAAAACTAGAGATTGCAACAGGTGATTTTATCTCAATCGAACCAAAATTCCAAATAACAGAAAGTGGCTTTATAAAATCAAGATATATGGATGATAAGGCTGGAACTGCTTGTGCTTTAAGTTTAATGGAAATATTTAACACAACAAAAACAAAACCTAAGCACAAGGTTAAGATACTTATTTCAACATATGAAGAAGTAGGTCATGGCTGTTCATGGTTACCTGATGACGTTAATGAGTTAGTAGGTATTGATATGGGCTGTATCGGACTTGATTTAGCTTGTACTGAAGAAATGGTTTCAATATGTGTAAAAGATAGCTCTGGACCTTATGATTATGATGTTACGACAAAGCTTATAAATTTAGCAAAAGAGAAAAAATTAGGCTATGCACAAGACGTATATCCAATGTATGGCTCAGATGTTTCAGCAGCACTAAGCGGTGGAAACAACATAAGAGGTGGATTGATAGGTCCAGGAGTAAACGCATCTCACGGAATGGAAAGAACACATATAAAAGGCTTAGAGAATACAGTTGAGCTAATTTATGCTTATGTAATGGCATAAAAAAACAAAACAAGTTTCGCTCTATAAATTGTTTTTGATAGGAGGGGTTTCACTCCTCCTATTTTTGCAAGGATAAATACTTTAAAGAGGTACAAATATGATAAACATAGGCATTTGTGATTATAGCAAGGATATTAGGGAAGCACTATGCAATTTTATAAATATTTACTTTTCAAGTCACTCATATTCATATAATGTTTTTGAATTCGAATCAGATGAAGCTTTGGTAGCTTTTTTTGAAAATAATAAAAATAATGAAAATGAAATAGATTTGTTATTCACAGAGCTTGACATTCAAAATATCTTTATTATTTTGAAAAAAATCAGACAAGAACATGAAGATTTAAGTATTGTGTTTAATACCTCTGGAAGCACTTATGCGCTCAAAAGCTTTGAACTATGGCCTCTTTATTATAACATCAAGCCTATGTCGTATAGCACCCTTTCTAAAATCATGGATAGATTTATATTTCAGCACAAGGATATAAGAGAAGAAAATGTTCTAATTAAAAACGGAAAAAAATTTATGAATTTATCATTTAACGAGATATCATATATAGAAAGCCAAAATACAACACTGAGAATTCATATGAATAACTACGAGATTTTAAAAACCTACGGCAAGCTTGACGACATAGAAAAACAGCTTTCAAACAACAGATTTCTAAGATGTCATAAGAGCTTTTTAATAAATATGGACTATGTGAAATCTGTAGACTCCTACAAATTCACCACAATTTTTGGAGATACGGTTGCAATAAAGCAAAGAGAAGCACCCAAAATCAAGAAAAAATATTATGAATATATAATAAATAAAGAAAGCTATGAGAAATAGCTCCTTTTAAAAAAAGAGATATTCTTAAAATAAAAAATTGTCGGTGGTATCACCGACAATTTAATTTATTCAGTTTTAATTTTTATTAGACCTTGAATTATAGCACCTTTTTCTATGCTTATTGTACTTGCTGTTACATTTCCTATTATGTAAGCTTCTTTTGCTATAAACACTTCACCAGAAAGAACAATGTTTCCTTTTACTCTGCCTGATAACTCTATTCTTTTTGCAGAAATATCTCCTATGATATCGCAGTTGTTTTTAATTATTAGAGTATTTTCAACTTTGATATCTCCTTCAATTTTAGCATTGCTTCCTTCAAAGTTCTTGCATGTGATATTGCCAAGTATTTTACCTGTAGTGCTTATTGAGTTTGCACTTGTAACATTTCCAATCATCTCTCCTGCAATTACTATGTTTGAATCAGTAGATATAGAGCCTTCAATTTTTGTTGTCTTAGTAATAACACTTGTCTCAGCTGCATTGGCACCTTGTCCAAAACTGTTTTGAGATGAGAATGTATTACCTAAACCACTTGATTTCTTTTGCTCTGCTTCCTTAACTGATTCTAGAGTTATGTCTCTCATTTGTGAAACTGCGGGCTCTTTAAACTCAGGCTTTTCACTAACTGCTGTATTTATTGTATTATCTGCTACTACATCATTATTTTCAACAACATTTTCTGTTTTGCCAGATTTATCAATGCCCATTACTTCCTTTAAAGCCTTTCTGAAATTACTTTCCATTGATACTATTCCTCCAAGAATTAATTATATTTTTTCTAAAATTTCGATAAAATTATTTATTATTCCTATCAACCTCTAATTTATTTAAAAACGTAATTGGCTCAACGCTATTATCAATTTTATCAAAAGAATAGCCATAAGACTCCAATACGTCAATCACTTTTTCAAGAGCTTCTAACGCTACATTGTTTTTTGCTTGGTCATGTGCAAGCATAATTATATTCTTATCTTTATTTTGTTCAATTCCATATACTGCACTTTGAACTATTTCATCAACGCTTGTATTTTTTTTAGCATCATCAAAGGATACATTCCAGTCGTAATATTGAAAATTTCTTTTTGCTAATTCATCAATAGTATCTTGATAAATATTTTTATTGTATTCATTAATACTGCCGCCCGGAAACCTTAAAATGCTAGGTCTAATGTTAATTTTCTCATATATTATATCGCTTGCACTGTTCATATCTTCAAGGAAAGATTCTTTAGAATTGTAAATTTCCTTATAAACATGAGAGTGCGAATGAATACCAATAGTATGACCTTCTTCATGTATTTTTTTTAATAAGTCAAGATTTTTGGAATTATATTCCCCAGTTATAACAAAAAAAGTAGCCTTTATATTATGCTCTTTTAAAATTTCAAGGATTTTTTCAGTATTTTCTGATGGTCCATCATCAAAAGTCAGATAAGCTGTTTTCTTATCAGTTGGGATAATTTCAAACTTCTCGCAGTATAAATTAGGGAAATTATCAACAAGTGAGGACTCTTCTGAATTTTTATCATTTGAGTTAGTATCATCAGTTTTATTATCGCTGGATTTTTTGTCTGCTTCATTTTTTAATTGTCTTATTTTTTCTTCTAGTTCCTGTGATGCTTTTTCCAGCTCTTTCTGAGATCTACTTATTTCATCTTTTAACTTTTGATCAGAAGAGTCGCTAACATTTGTTGAGCCATCTTGTTTTTCATCGTCAATTTTATCTGCATCTTTTTTGTCAGCAGCACCTTTATCATTATCTTTTGGATTTTGATTTTGGTCTGTTTTATTAGTATTATCTGCTAACATGATATCATTATTGAAATTACCTGCTGATTTAATATTTTCTTTTGGCATTATCAGACTTATCAAAAATCCAAGTCCAACTAAAGCTAATACTAATACTATCACAATGATAACATAGATAAGATGCTTGTAAAATTTTACGCTTCCCAGATACATAAATTTTATCCTCTATTAAATTATTTGTCGTAATATGCTATGACATAGATTATAATATCAAATTATGAAAATAATTAATATAGTTTTATGAAATTGACTGTTTTAATTATGAAAATTACACACGGAATAATACTCTAAAGATAAAAAAACAAAATAAATTTTGCTTTAAAGAAAAATTGGAATAATTATTCATTTATTAACAGTAAATAAAATTTTACTATTAGTTAAAAAAGCAAGCCACAAATGTGGCTTGCAATATAGTTTTATGTTAATAATTTTTTGGTTTTTGCGCTAAGGTAATTTCAGATGTGCTCTCGCTTCCATTTCTTAAATATTTTACCTGTACCTTATCGCCTTCTTTATAGTTATATAAAGTTCTCTTTAAATCAGTCATTTCTTTAATTTCTGTCTTATCTATAGCAATTATTATATCACCGTACATAAGACCAGCCTTATCAGCAGGACTATCCTTTACAATCTCTGCCACAAACACTCCAGACTCAACTGTAAGTGCAATACCCATTCTTTCCTTGTATTCAGAAACACTCATGCCTTGTATTCCTATATATAAGCTGTTTACTGTTTCACCTTTTGTTATTTGATTTAGTATAGGAATAACAACATTTATTGGAATAGAAAATCCTAAACCTTCTGCTGAACTCATCTTAGCTGTATTTATTCCTATCACCTTACCTTCGGCATTAAATAAAGGTCCTCCGCTATTTCCAGGATTTATTGAAGCATTTGTTTGAATAAGTGGTTTTATTGTTGTTCCGTTGATAGTTATTGAACGGTTTAGTCCACTGACTACTCCGTTTGTCAATGTTCCATTTAGTGATAAGGACATTGGATTTCCTATGGCTACTACCGGCTCACCAACTATCAATGTATCAGAGTCTCCAAGCTCTGCTGCGCTTAAACCTGTTCTGTTAATCTTTATAACTGCAAGGTCAAGAGCCTGATCATACCACAAAACACTTGCTTCTTCAGTCGTACCGTCTGTTAAGGATACTACTATTTTTTTCGCATGACCATCTCCTATAACGTGAGAGTTTGTAAGTATTAAACCATTAGGGTCAACTATAATGCCTGAGCCTATACTTTGTCCATCTCTCTCCTGTGAACCCCAGAATGATTCATAAACCATTGTTAGTGTAGTCGTAACTCCTACAACTGTATTTTTAGTTTTTTCATTTACAGCTGCTGCATAGTAAGCTCCGTCATTTAAGTCAATCTTAACAGATTGAGCATTATTTATATTGTCAGTATTTTGCTGCATAGTACCATTTTTATAAAGGTGAATTGTCATAAGGCTTCCAGCAGCTCCGCTTAGCATCGACACAACTAAAATAAGGGCTACTGTTGCAACAAATCTTCTCTTTGGTTTTTTAGCTTTTACACTCTCATCTACGCTTTCATTGTATGCTGAAGTGTAGTTATTTGTATCATGCACTGAACTATAAGCCTTTTCATTGTACGCAGAGCTATAATTTTGATTATCTCTTTTTATTGTTTCTTCTGGCTTACTTTCTGCTGCTTGAGCCTGATTATCGTCTTGATTATAGCTATTTGCCTCATTCATTGCAGAGCTTTCTCCAGCTCTAGGAGTGTATATATACTCTTTCGTTCCAGAAACAGCACTGTAGTCTATTGTATTTTCTTCTGGTCTATCAGGTTTTTGCTCATTATTAAAGCTTAATGAAGCTTCATCCTTTTGCTCATCATTAGGTTTAATTAAGTTTTCGCCTTTTATTTCTCCATCTTTAAATTCATTTTCTTTGTTATACAATTTAATCACATTCCTTCCATATATATTTTTTACATTTATTTTGTATTTGCAATTACAATTTCTTTATAATTAAATTTTAAAGTTATTTCCTTAATTCTGTCTTTATTTTAAATGTAAAAATAGTATATGCACAAAGAACATTTTCATGAAAATTAAGAATAATTTAAGGTATTATAGCTCATAAACCTTGGAGGATTTATCTCTATAAGTCATATCAAGTACTAGACCGTCTTTTACAAAAATATTATTCTCATTTAATATTCCTTCTACTGTTTTATATGCTAACTCCGGAAAGTTATTTTCCCTACTCAAATGTCCAAGAAGAACTATCTCAGAGCCTTTTTTCAAAACTTCAGATAATAAAGTCCCCGCTAAATCATTAGACATATGTCCAAATTCACCAAGCACACGCTTTTTTAATGGCCAAGGATATGAGCCAACTAAAACCATATCCTCATCATGATTTGATTCTATTAATAAAAGATCAGAATCTGCAATATGCTTTTTTATCTCATCTGAAACACAGCCTGTATCAGTCAATAAAGAAATCTTTTTATTTTGATTAAATATTTTGTAACCAACAGGGTTTGCTGCATCATGCGACACATCAAAGGCTTGTACAAATAAGTCTCCAATTTCTACACAGCTTTCAAATATCTTTATATTTTCAGACTTTATTTCACCGATTGATGGCTGCATGGCAATCCAAGTTTTTTCGTTTGCATAAATAGGGATATTAAATCTCCTTGATAAAATACCGGCACATTGTATATGGTCAATATGCTCATGAGTTATAAAAATCCCCTGAATATCAGCAGGAGTTTCACCGATACTCTCAATAGCCTGCTGTATTTTTTTTCCACTAAGTCCTGCATCGACTAAAATTTTTGTGTTTCCTGCCTTGATAAATTGGCTATTGCCACTACTACCACTATATAATGAACAAAATTTCAACTGATTATCTCCTTTTTATGTTACTTTCAAATATCCTAAGCTTTTTGTGCTTATTATACTACAAAACAAACTTAATTTAAAGGGAAATTTTAATTTAGTATTCTATTATTATGTAGATTTGTGTTATATAAGATATGATGTAATGATAAATTTTAAAAGAGTATAAATTATTATTTATTTTTTCAGTAAATTACTGTATAATTTAATAAATATAAAATTACAAAAACAAAAGGAGAGTTCTAAATGGACAGAGATAGAATAATTTACACCTGTATTGAACACATAGATATGGCCTTAGACGATTATGTAAACGAAGAAGAAATTTCCCCAACTATGGAAAAATGCGAAGACAAAATTTGTAATTACTGCACTAATAAATCTGCATATATGCTGTCTAAATAATTTAAATTCATCCACTTCTAAAAATTGATATCATTTTAATAATAAGTTATCTGTTAGCATTGGTAAAACATATCAATAATATATAGCTGTTTACCGCCACTAAAGCGATTTATTTCCATCCATATCTGCGCAACAAATATAAATGATGATGTAATAATCTCATATTTACATGAATAAACTGTATCATATCAATATGCGAAATGGAGAAAATAATGATAAATGATAACAATATAAGTGAATGCCCATATAGGATAAATGAGCCATACCCTCCTGTGCGAGTAGTTGGGCCAAATCCCGTTTATGCCTGTAGTATGTTAAGTAACATTGCAAGTATTATTTCTGAAATGAGCGACATCGTCAGGTATTCCTACATTGCTGTCGTTACGAAGCCAAAATATAGTTGGATTTCAAAGTGTTTTCATGATGTTAGTATCGTTGAAATGTATCACTTAAATATATTTTCGGAGTTAGCTTTACTACTCGGAGCAGACCCAAGACTTTGGGTTTGTAGTGAAAAGCATCCTCAATGGTGGTCTCCGTCATTTATAAGTTATCCTAGAGAATTACGTGCACTTGTAGAGGAATCAATTAAAGCAGAAAAAGCAGCTATCCGAAAGTATTCAAGAGAGGCAAAAAACATCAGGGATACAAATATCGTGGAAATTTTAAACCGCATTATACGTGATGAGGAACATCACCTTCAAATTTTTAATGAGATATATCGACAGATATAGGAGCTTTCTAAATCTAATATACATAGTTTTCTTTACTTAGTTATTTTTTATCATGCTTCCTTATAAAGTATTTTAGAAAATTAATTATCCTTTTCTTGAATACAATTACCATTTTTATTTGGATTGTGTGGAAACCATCCCTTTTTCACACGTTCCTCCTGCTCAAAAATCTCATGTATACTCCATAGTGAAGAAAATCCCGTAATACCAATGATAGCAGAAATTGTTATATTATTAATGTATATAGATAATGCTATCAGCAATAAACCAACTAATAAAAAAATTGGCCACACATTTTTTCCAAAATAGTACTCTGATTTTATAACTATCGGATGAAATACTCCTATAATTATAAATGCAGCTAGCCCTATTATCAATCCTTGAAAATTCATACCCATACCCTCCATATTAATAAATGTTTTTTATAATTAGAACCAAATATACTATCTACTCGTGTTACATGTCTCTTAGTGAATGCACCATCCTAAGATTGTCCGACAAGATTTACACTTGTTTCCAATAAATATTTCTACTTGTAATTATTACATATTAATTATATATGTTTAAAATAAAAAGTACAACATTATAATAATACATTATTTTAATTTTTGTATTCTTTACTTTTAAAAATTCACTTATCTTATTAGCATTTTATTTAGGAGTCAATATCCAAACTGTTAAATTACCTTATCATTTATGCTATACGTGTTTTTAACTGCTCAATTTTTATATTTATATTTGTAGAAAATTAAATAATGCAGGCACAGCAGTATTATTTACAAAAATGAGTAAAATTAAACGGAAACATAAAAATTATGTTACAATCATAAGTTCTTTTATGCTTCCGTATTAAAGCATTACTCAATTTTTTTAATCTCTTATAAATTTTTATGATACTGTTTCTATTCATACTACATATTAAAGCTCTTCAACTAAATGTTCAATCTCTAAAATCAATTTGTTTAATATGTTTAATTTTTCAGAAACATTGATATATTACTATTTTAATAAATTATCTATAAACATTTTCCTCTGTAAATATTTTATCCATTTTAATATCATGCTCTTCTGCTGGTATTTCTTCAAATACTTGAAACTCATATGCAAGGGCAAAGGCCTTTGCTAAAGTAATTTCCTTTGTTAAAGCATTCCTGTTCCTCAAAAACTTATCATAGTAGCCTTTTCCGAAACCAATTCTGTTTTTTCTCTTGTCAAATGCTACTCCCGGTACTATTATGAGCTCAATTTTTTCTATGTCATATGGATTGTTTAATGCTTCTTTCTTTGGCTCAAGATATCCAAATTTGCATAGAACCAAATCATCAAGACTGTTTATTTCTACAGGTATTATCAAGACTTTCTCAACATCTGTATATGGAATTATTATTTTTTTACCTTCACTTAAAGCTTCATTTATAAAAGCTTTAGTATTTACCTCATTTTTAAAATCCATATAAACCATTATACTCTTGCTGTTTTTATATTCCTCAGTGTCCTTAATCTTATCAATTATTATTCTGCTTTTTTGTTCTGCAAGCTCAGAACTCAAATTATTTCTAATGTTTAATATTTCTTTTCTAATTTCATTTTTGGTTTTCATTTTTTAGTTTATACTCCCCATTAGTATTATAAAAAAGCGAAGCAAGCTTCGCTCTAACAATTCAAATTTTTACATTATCATCAATAAAATATTTTGCATTAGATTTATTAAAAAATTATATATACTGCCAACTATCGGAGATATTATATATCTTGTTCCTCCTAGAATAATTACAAACATCAGTACTATTCTTAATATATCTGCGTACTTGTAGTAAAAATTCCAAAGAGGAGTTCCTACTATGTTTCCTAAAATGTGATGTCCATCAAGAGGTGGCAATGGTATAAGGTTAAATACCATTAACACAAGATTTATCAATAAAGCTCTTTCCAATATTTTCATGATTATTTCTGTTGTTTGATTATAACCACCTGTCTTTGTTATAATAACAACAGTTAATCCCATTAAAATTGTAAAAATAACAGCTAATATTAAATTTGCTATTGGACCTGCTATTGAAACAAGCGTATCATCTCTACGCAGATTTTTAAATCCTCTTGAATTTACCATAACAGGCTTCGCCCATCCATATCCCAATAACATTAGAAAAAGAAATCCCACTGGATCTATATGCTTTAAAGGATTAAGAGTCAACCTCCCCTGAAATCTTTGGGAATCGTCTCCAAGCTTAAATGCAACATAAGCATGCGCAAACTCATGCGCAGATAATCCAATAAGCAGACCTGGCAAGAGTAATAGTTTATCAATTATTTGTATAGTGAAATCCGACATAATTCCTCCGTCAATCTTTATTTATAAATAGTTTACATCTTTAGTCTTATATTTATCTAAAGAAAAATTAAATATTTTAAATATATTCTTTATATTAACATTTTATAGTGTTATAATGTAAGTTGCAAGTATTAATTTTAAATTTTGCATAAAAAGAGCGAAATAAGTTTCGCTCTGTATAAATAAAAACTTTTGGAGATAACTCATGATAAAAAACAATTTAAAAACTATAGCTGATATGATAAGTTTAAATGTGATAAATGAAAAATTTAACAATACATTAATAACTGGTATTTGCATAGATTCAAGAGAAGCGGAGCCTGGAAACTTATTTGTTCCAATAAAGGGTGAAACTTTTAATGGACACAGCTACATAAAAAATGCCATAGAAAATGGCTGTGTTGCAAGTCTTTGGAACAAGAGCGAGCCAAATCCCCCTGAAAATATTGGAATAATATTGGTAGACGATACTACCTGTGCCATGCAAAATTTAGCAAGAGCATATAGAGACAGCCTTGATACAAAGGTCATTGGCATATCCGGCAGCAATGGCAAGACATCCACTAAGGACATATTAGCCGCCTTATTGTCAGTAAAATTTAAAACACAAAAAACTCCCGGCAATTATAACAATGAGCTTGGAGTACCTTTAACTATACTAAGCCTTGATGAAGATTGTGAGGTTGCAGTAGTTGAGATGGGATTAGAAAAAAAAGGAGATATCCTGTTCTTAAAAGACATGGTTAAGCCAAGCATTGCAATTCTTACTAATGTTGGAACTGCACACTTAGAAAATTTTAATTGTGTTGAAGAAATTGCCAATGCAAAGCTTGAAATAGTAGAGTGTATAGATGATTACGGTCTTTTCATTTATAATGGGGATGATAAATTAATAAAGTCTGAAATACAAAAAATTTCAGTCAATGAAACACTTAATATCAAAAAATTTGGTTTTGATGAAAGCAATGATTTGTATTGTGAAATTATAAATCAAGATGAAAATGGCATCAGCTTTGAAACTCATGGAGAATTAAGCGATGTATTTAGCGTTGATATGTTAGGAAAGCATCAAGCATTGAACGTAATTTCTGCAATTTTAGCTGCTAAAAGCTTTAACTTAACTAATGAAGAAATAAAGCAAGGATTAAATAACATTCAGAAAACTGGTCTTAGAAATGAATTGGTAAAAGTAAAAAATTGTACCATCCTAAATGATTCATATAAGTCTAATCCTCAAAGTGTTTTAGCTGCACTTGATACCTTTGAAACACTTTCTTCTCCAAAGAAAATTGTAGCTCTTGGAGATATGCTTGGTCTTGGAGAAAATGAAGCAAAATTACACTATGAAATAGGCAATAAGCTAGCAAATTATAATATTGACGAACTTGTGACATATGGAGATTTAGCTAAAAATATAGCTGATGGTGCAAATGGCATTGTTAAAAATATAAAAACATTTGATGATAAAAAGCTTATGACAGAGTATTTAAGCAAATATTTAAACGAAAACTGTGCATTACTTATTAAAGCGTCAAGAAGCTTAGAATTTGACAAGGTTGTAGATGCTTTAAGAGATTTGTAATTTTAGCTATACTAAGCTTTTACTTATAGCTTATTTATGGAAAACTTAGTGAGAATTCATCGATAGATTATCATTTAAAATATACTAAAATTAAATATCAAAATACGGAGGATATATATGGAAAAGATAAAATTAGCTGTTATTTTTGGTGGGAAATCAAGCGAATATTTGATTTCGCTGCATTCAGCTACATCAATAATAAAAAATATACCAGTAGATAAGTTTGATGTAACACTGGTAGGAATAACAGAAGAAGGAAAATGGTTATATTTCCCAGGAAATGTTGAAGAAGTAGATAACAATACTTGGTTCAAAAATCCAGGCTGTTGCGAGATGATTTTAAGTCCAAATGCAACATTAAAAGGCTTTGTAAAGCTTAACAATGATAAAAGCTTTGAAACACTAAGCATTGACTGCGTGTTCCCTGTTCTGCATGGTAAAAACGGTGAAGATGGAACTATACAAGGTTTATGTGAGCTTTCAGGAATTCCATACGTAGGTTGTGGTGTCTTGTCATCATCTGTTTGCATGGATAAGGAATTTACTCATATTGTTTGTGAAAATGCCGGTGTAAAAACAGCACCGTTTATGAGTGTGAGGAATGAAGCAAATCTTGATACAAAGGCTTTATATGAAAAGGCTTTATCAAAGCTGTCACTGCCTATGTTTATGAAGCCAGCTAACACAGGCTCATCTCACGGTATAAGCAAAATAAGAAATTATGATGAATTTGTAGAAGGATTAAAGCTAGCTTTTAAATATGATACAAAGGTAGTTTTAGAAAAAACTATAGATGGATTTGAAATCGGATGTGCAGTTTTAGGAAATGATGAACTGATGATAGGTGAAGTTGATGAAATCGAGATGTATCACGACTTCTTTGACTATGATGAAAAATATCATTCAACTACATCCAAAATACATTGTCCTGCTCGTATAAGTGATGAATTAAAGAGCGAGGCAAAAGAAATAGCTTATAAGGTTTATAAAGCATTAAATTGCAGTGGCTTAACAAGAGTTGATATGTTCTTGACTCCAAACAAGGAAATAATTTTAAACGAAGTAAACACAATACCCGGACTTACAAATGTAAGTAGATATCCATCAATGCTAAGAGTTGGTCTAAAAATGGGATATACAGAGCTTATTGAGGAACTTGTAAAGCTTGCAATAGGAAAATAATAATATAAACATTAGTAAATTATACACTAAAGCTTAGTAAAGGTGGTCTCTGCGACATACCCTCACTAAGCTTTTACTATAAACACTATTTTTTTTATCTGCAGAAGCAATTTCTAAATGGTGTAGCTTTGAAGAACAGTGTAACATTTTTGAAAATAGTACGGTTACTGAGTGCAGTAATGAAAATATCCTCAATGAACACATCAACATCAAATTCTTCGCATAAATCAACAACTATTTCTTCATGTGGATTGATTGGGAATCCATTTACTACCATTGTTTCACAGTCTACTCCTGTTAAAACAGTTATATTTTCTTGGAAACATAAACCAACAAATTTTGCATATGGTATAACAAATGCGCTAAATGGTATATCGAAAGTAGCTGAGTGAACACTTTGTTCTGTTACTAATCCGGTATAAACAACTTTTTGCTTAAGCACACCTTCTATTATCAATTTTCTTCCACTTAGGCAAGTATCTTCTGCATTAGAATTAAGCACAAGAACCTGTGTCTTATTTGGTAATTGATCTAAAATATTACATAATGCTAGAATTTGTGTATTTAATATTGTTACTACTGCGTCTATAGCTGCATCTAAAACTGTAACAGCTGCTGCTACAGCAGGACCTAATACAACTGGATCTATAGCATTAGCTGCTGCTACTAAAGCGTCCCCAATAACTTCTAGTGCATTTAGAGCAGCAAGTAATACGTTGGCTGCGCTAATTACTGGAGTAATTAAATTGACAAAGTCACATATTGTTATACAAACTATTCCTGTTAAAGCTGAAATTGCAGTATTTACTGCTGTTATTAAAGCAATATACGCATTTTGTACAGCCGTTGAAGCATTTTGCAAACTTGTTACAAATGGTGCAAGAGCTGGTACTACATTTATTATAACCAGAATAGCATTGACAGCATTGACAATTGGAACTATATCAATATCAGCTAATGCGTTAAGAGCAGTTAATGTCATAGGAACAAAAGCTAAATCAAGCGGCAAATTGTAAATCTTAAAAGAGTAAGGTGTTTCTATTAATCTTGCACAATTTATTACAGCATCGGCAAATACTTGGTCTATATTCTCTATATCAGGCTTTGCAGCTGGAACATTTAATATTTCCGGAACAGAAATTTCACTCCAGTTAAGAGCGGTTCTATCTGCACCGTTAAAGCATACTTTCGATACATCGCTTATACCGAAACTTTTTGAATTAAAATTGCATCCGCAACCTTTATTTTCTTTATTTAAACAACTCATATTCTCATCTCCTTATATTGGTAATATTAGCATATTTGTGATGCTTTTATAAATACAGTTGTATTTTTAAATATACTTCTATCAGATAATTTACATACAAATATATCTTCAATAAAAGGAGATATTTTGAATTTCTTTGATAGTGGTGTACAAGCATCAACTATTATAAATACTGAGAAAGGCGCTGAGAATGAAGCCGAATGCAAGGCCTGATCAGGCACCAATGCTGTATATACTACCTTTTGTTTTATGATTCCTTCTATTATCAGTTTTTTGCCGGTTAAATTAGTACATTCTGCATTTGAAATACTTTCACCTGGTATAAATAGACCTGCTGAATTAGTAAATCCCATTACAGTCGGAGTTCTTACTACTCTTTGAGAAATAATTTCTATGCAAGAGCTTACTTCAATAATTCCTTCTATATCAGGTTTTTGTGTTGGTATATCAACTATTTCTGGAACAAAAAATTGAACCCATTTATCAGAATCACCTTGTTCACAAGCATTACAGCCTAAAGCCACTTCAAGCTTGTTTCGAGGTGAAACACCTACAATATTTATTTTTTCAGAGTTTCCACAACAGCCCATTCTAAAATTATGGTCTGTATTTCTTGTATAATCACAATTTAACATTTATTTCACTCCTTCTCATTTATTTTGCATGTGTTGGCACTGCATATAGTAATAATGTAACTTGTTTTAAAATATTTCTTTCAGTGTTTAGGCAAGCTGAAACATCTTCTATACAAGCACTCACTTCAAAATTAACATTTAAAGAGTCTACAGTAACCATGCTTCCACCTGGACCTATAAAGGTTACTTCTTTTGGAATTACTATAAAAGAAGAAAATGGAACGAAGAATTCTACATTATGAACAGATTGGTCTGGAACGTTTGCAGTATACTGTATTTTCTGACATAATTGACCTTCAATTATAAGTTTTCTTCCCGTTAATACTTTTCCTTCTAGGTTTGGCACAACTATTGGACGCGAACATGAGCATGGTCCATGTATAAACGAAGAAGGTGTTACTATAACTTCCGATTTAATAATCTCTACAGAAATAATTAATGAATTTATTTGTTCAGCTTCTGGTTTAAAAGGTGGTATAGTAAGATTTTCAGGTATATATATTTGCTTCCAAAATGGGAAATTACTAATAACTTCACTTACATCGTTTGGATTGCAAAGTCCGCTTAAATCAATTAACCCATTTTCACAATTATTGTTACAAGTTGCTGAGTTTGTTCTCATAATTTTATACATTCCTTTCTTGAGGATACAAGCATTGGCTAAGTTTTTTAAGCCTGCTTTGTTCCCTTATTAGTAAGTTTTTGAAATACTTTCTAATCATAATTTATTGGTAAGTAAACCTATAAATTGATTTTTGGTACATAGTATATAATATTAAGTATCAATGTTTTTGTGACAATCTTTTACAATTTATCACATTTATTTTTTATATTCATATTATATATTAATGATTGGTGTAAAATTCGACACCCATAAACTGTATGATTCATATATTCATTAGTTACTCAACTATTTTATAGAATATAAGTATAAATCCATCTAAGAGGTGATAATTTTGTTTAAAAATATTTTAACTACTGGAATAACAAGTATAGATGAATATCCAAAACTCAAGTGTACCAAATATTGTAAACAGTCTTTAGAAAATGACGCTTTGTTTATCCCCTGCGAAAAGCCAGATATTGAATCCATAAACGAAATTAAAGTTGATATCTGCATTGAGGATGCTAATATTATAAATACTATATTAGGTCCTAAATTAGTTTTACACGGACAGAAAAACATTAAAATTATATACACAGCAAATAATTGTGAGCAATCCCTTCACTCAGCCCATTGGAACGTGCCATTCTGCGATTTTATATTGCTAGATGGAATGAAATACGATGAATGCTTTGGACTAGTCAAAAATGTTTTTGTTGGAGTTGAGTATGCCTGCGTTACTTCTTTTAATCTAAGAGATGTTGATGTATGTATTATCTTTATAATATGCCCATTGATTAAAGACAGGTATGTAGATAGCTGCATTAATCCGTGTTATATAAATTTTTAATAATTAAACTAATTTTACTTATGAAATAAATATTAATTTATTTAGAAACCAAAAAATAAAAAAGACCTTTCAAACACTTTATAAAAGCGGATGAAAGGTCTCTCTTTGTTATTTATATTTTTGATTAAAATTGTGATTAAACATTATTATATTTTGTTTTATTTTAATTGTGTAATAACCAGTCCTTATTTTTCATATTATTAATTACTAAATAGAAAGGACTGGTTATTTGTGTGAAAGAAAATATTATTAAGGGAACATTAATTCTTAGTATTACAAGTATAATTATTCGCTCAATAGGTTTTGTTTTTAGAATATATTTAGCCAACACTATAGGCGCAGAGGGTATTGGTCTGTACCAGCTTATTATGGCTTTTTACATGCTTAGTATTACATTTGCCACATCAGGCATAAGTCTAGCAGTTTCAAGAATTGTTGCAGAAGAAATGGCAAAAAATAAACAGCAAAATGTAAAAAAAGCATTAAGGATATCTATTCTCTTATCTCTTATAACAAGTGGGATTGCAACTGTGATACTATTTTTCGGTGCAGAGTATATAAGTGTTTACATACTCAAGGACGCAAGAGCAATTCTTCCACTTAAATACCTTGCGCCAAGCTTGCCTTTTTTAGCATTTTCAGCCTGTTATAGAGGATATTTTCATGCTGTCCGAAATATAGTTAAACCATCAAGCGCACAAGTTTTAGAACAATTCGTCAGAATTTTTGTTACTATTGCACTTTTAAAATTAGTAGAGGTGGGCAATGTAGTTTATGCTTGTTGTGCCGCAATGATTGGTATGACCGCCGGAGAAGTTATATCATATATTTACATATGGTTATTATATCGTGTAGATAGCTTTTTAAATGGAGAAAATTTTATAAAAAGAATTTTTAGTAGGCTATCTCGTAAAAACACAACTCCGAATTATTCTAATAATTCTGCAAAAAATATATTTGCTAAAAATCCTTTTAAAAAACCTGATAAACTTTTGCTTAATATGCTATCTATAAGTATACCAGTTGCAGGAACTTCCTACCTAAACTCGGTATTAAGATTATTAGAAAACACTTTAATTCCAATAAAGTTAATAGCCTCAGGCATGACTGTATCCTCTGCTATGAGCATTTACGGCGTAATTAAAGGTATGGTGTTGCCAATATTATTTTTCCCTACATCTTTTTTATCTTCATTATCAACAATACTGATGCCCTCTTTGTCGAGTGATAATGTAAACAATAATGACAAACACATGACATATACCTTATCTAAGGTACTGCATTTTACATCTATATCGGGAATTTTAGTAGTAAGCTTTTTTATGCTCTTTCCATATGAACTTGGAGATGCTTTGTACAGTGGAATACACGTTGGTTATTTAATCAGAATATTATCATTACTATGTCCATTCATGTATCTTAACATGGTCATAGGCTCTGTTTTAAACGCTCTCGGAGAACAAGTAAATAATTTTAAAATCAATCTAATAGAATCGATTATAAAAATACTAATGATATTTTTCTTAGTTCCTATTTATGGATTTAAAGCATACTTGTTAGCTCTGTTCGTAACAACAGTTCTAAATACCATCCTATATATGTATAGACTATTAAAAGTTTCTTATTTAATTTTTGATGTTTCGAACTGGGTATTTAAACCAATATTTGCTGCTACAATTTCAGGACTAATAACAAGAATTATGTACATAGGTATTTTTAAAAGTCAGTTTTCAACAAATATAAGCTTAATACTTTCTATGGTTTCAATTGTTTTAATATATCTAGTTTTACTATTTATATTAAAAGGTTTAACAACAAGTGATCTTGATACCTTGAAAAGGTCTTTTAGAAAAAGAAGATAATAAGATAATTTGGGGATTAACAAAAAACAAGCGAAAAATTTCGCTTGTTTTTTCTTGTCAGATGATTTTTCACCTGACTATTCACACATTTTAAATTTAATTCGTTACTTTATAATTTTCATACAGTTTATTTACTACAGAGACTGCCGCTGCTCTTGTTATGCTTCCAGTATAATTAAAGCTATCGTTATTCTCGCCTTTTATAATATTTTTTGAATAAACTATTTTAATATTATTTATCTGCGATTCACTTAGTTTTTCTATATCCTTGAATGTCAGTTGTATTTCTGACAGCTTAAAGAATTCATTTGCATCAAATTCTCTTTCTAGCCCTAATAACTTTGTCTCAGCATCAAACTTTTCTTTTTCAAGCTTTTTAACAAGATTTGCTATCATGGAAGTTATCTCACCTCTAGTAATAACCGAGCTAGTGTTTATATTATCTCCGTATTGATCGAGGAATCCTGCCTCATCTAAAGCTCTAATATATGGAACAGCCCAAACTGCTATATCATCTTTATTTGCAAATCTTAATTCGTCTTCACTTTCACTTGTTATGCTAAATACCTTTGAAAATAGAGTATAAAATTCTTGTGGAGCTATATTTAGGTCAGGAGAAAACTTTTTATCATCCTTTCCGCTTATGAAGTTATTTTTATATAAATTCATAACTGCACTAGCACTCCAATGATATGCTATATCATCAAAAGGATATATCCCAAATTGTACATCTCCAACCTTTTTTATCCAATTTCTTTTTACCCATGCACTAAGATTGTCATTTATTTTTAGCTTATACCAATAATATCCATCAGTAAAATTAGGACCTTCTTCAATCTGAGCCATCTGTCCATTATGGACTGTACCAATCACATTACCTGAAGGTGTATCATACAGCTCCAAACCCTTTAAGGTACCACTTGCATCATTTGAAATAGTATTTATAACGACTAAGTCATTTTTAGTATACTGAAACAAATTAGCAAGGTGTTTGTTTGTTGGAGTAGCAATACTAAGCCCTCTGCTTGGCAAAGATCTTGATGCTGGTAAACCCGATGTATCTATTCTATTTATATCCTGTTCAAAATATTTTGCACTAATATCATAAATTTTTTCCTGATATGCCTTTGCGTTAGCATTAGGGTTATTGCTGGCAGCCCAGCCATTATATGCCCACAATGCGAAATACCAGTTTTCCAATATGTTTGGATCCATGTTTCCTACTTTAGAAATACCAACATTGTTTACGCTTTCATTCCATTTTAAGAGCAAAACATCTATGCCAGCATTGATGTTATAATCTACATCATTTTTTAATTTCTCAGCATCAAACATATTTTTATAATTTGTTACCTGCATTAAACCAACATGTTTTCCATTTGATGAATACTTTGGACTTCCATTTGATCTAAAATGCTCGAAGCCTGACTCGATTTGTGCAATCGCCTTTATAAAGACAGCTGGGACACCACGTTCCAAAGCTATTTTATCAATTCTGGCTTCTAAATCTTTACGAGTATAGTTTACTCCATACCCTATTTGTGTGAATAGTATTAACATAATTAATGTCAATGTGATAATTTTCTTGGTTGCAGTTGTAAATATTTTCATACTCATAACCTACCCTTCTTTAAATTATACCAATATCTTCAACATGACTAAATTATTATTGATGATATTAGTATTGTATACAAATTAAATAAAATTTATAATTACAGAAATCCTATTTAATCTGTATCAATCTCAATCAAAGAATATTTAATACTCGAATACTATGCACAAGTCTTCGAACTCTTTTTTTGAGATTAATATATATAAATATACAAATTTAAATAAGTTAGACTATACGATCCATTATATAAAAGGTGTCTTCTTTTATATTTTTCAAGCTTTCTCTTGCTTCTTCCTCTGATTTGCCGCACACTGAAAAATAAATTTTCATTTTAGGCTCTGTCCCCGAAGGACGGATGGCAAACCAAGACTCGTCTTCTAAGTAGAATTTTAAAACATTAGACTTAGGGAAATCTAATTTTTCAAAATCTCCTGTAGAAAAATCATATAGTAATCCTAATTTAAAATCATATAGATATTTTATATCTTTTCCACTAATTGCAGAAGGTTTATTTTCTCTAAAATATTCCATTATCTTGCTTATCTTACTTTGTCCGCTTATGCCCTCCAATGTAAGCGAAACCGTTTCTTCTATATAAAAATTATATTCATCATATAGCTTATTTAATACACTTAGTACCGACTTTCCTCTTTTTTTATAATAAGCACTCATTTCTGCTATCAGCATTGATGAGACAACAGCGTCTTTGTCTCTTACGAAATCTCCTGTTAAATAACCATAGCTCTCCTCATATCCAAATACAAATTTACCTTGTCCAGATTCTTCATATTTTCTTACAGTATCTGCTATATATTTAAAGCCAGTTAGTGTTTTCAAAGTTTTTACGCCATAATGCTCTGCTATCTTCTTTCCTAAATCACTTGTTACAACAGTATTTATCATTATTAAATCATTAGCTAATGTATTAGCCTCTTTTTTACTTTGCAATATATAATTAAGCAGTAGAGCGCCTACTTGGTTACCATTTAATGCTACAAATTCACCACTTTTTTCATCTCTCACAACAAGACCTACCCTGTCACAATCGGGGTCAGTAGCTAATATTATATCAGCATTAACTTTATTCGCTAAGTCAATTGCAAGCGTAAAAGCTTCTATATCTTCTGGATTTGGAAACTTCACTGTAGAGAAATTAGGATCAGGCTTTTCCTGCTCTGGGACAACATGAACGTTGTCAAATCCTCTTTCTCTTAGCACTCTTCTCACAGGTATATTGCCTGTACCATGCAGCGGTGTGTAAACTATACCTATATTAAACTCCAAATCTTTATTTAAGCTTAATGATTTTACAGCTTCTATATATTTATCGTCAATAGAGCTATCTATGTATATTATATTAGCTTTGTCAATATTTGGTGAATATTTTATACAATTGAAATCAATTTTGGATATTTCTTCTATTATGGAGTTAGCTTCTTCGTCCAAAATCTGAGCACCGTAATTGTTGTATACTTTATATCCGTTATATTGAGGTGGATTGTGGCTCGCAGTTATTACTATACCTGCCTTACAGCCAAGCTGTCTTACTGCAAATGAAAGTTCTGGCGTAGACCTAAGAATTTCAGACATATACACCTTAATTCCATTGGCAGAGAAAACATCAGCAGCCTTTGATGCAAATTCTCTCGACATATGTCTTGAATCATACGCTATTGCTATGCTAATATCTGTTTTATACTGATTAAGCAAATGATTAGCGAGTCCTTGACTTGTCTTAGCAACAGTGTAAATATTCATCCGGTTAGTTCCAGCTCCTATTACACCTCTCAAACCACCTGTCCCAAACTCTAAATCCTTATAGAATCTATCCTCAATTTCTTCGACACAGCCCTCAATGCTTATTAATTCTTCTTTAGTTTGCTTGTCCGTAAATTCATTTTCAATCCAAAATCTATATCTTTCTAAATGCATCTTAATCCATCCTTTAGTCAAACAATAATTACTTACTTAATTCTAAATTTCTAGAGCGAAACAAGTTTCGCTTTTTTAATATGCAAAGCTAATTATAATTTATATTATTTATATATTTTGTACAATTTGTACCTATTATGACTGTCTGTAGTCCTTTTTAATGTCATCAGTCAATAATGTATCGCTTAAAGTATCCAAATGCTCTAATGATTTTCCAGTACCCTTAGCAACACATGAAATAGCCTCATCAGCTATAACTGTTGAAACTCCTGTACGTTTAGCTATAAGCTTATCTAATCCGCCTATTAAAGCACCTCCGCCTGTCATAACTATGCCTCTTTCACTTATATCTGATGCTAACTCAGGAGGAGTTTTTTCAAATACAGAATGAACTGCATCTGCTATGGCTGTAACAGTTTCTTCAAGAGCTTCTAACATATCTGTTGATGATATCATTATATTTTTTGGAAGTCCAGTAACTAAGTTTCTTCCTCTTACTTCCATAAATTTTTCTTCTTCAACAGGGAATGCAGTACCAATACTAATTTTTAAATCCTCCGCACTTCTTGAACCAATCATAACATTGTACTTTTTACGTACATATCTAACTATAGCCTCATCGCATTTATCACCAGCTATTTTAATTGACTTGCTAACAACAATTCCGCCCAATGAAATAACAGCTATATCAGTAGTTCCTCCACCAACATCAATTATCATGTTGCCTGTAGGTTTTGATATATCAATGCCTGCACCAATCGCTGCCGCAACTGGCTCCTCAATCAAATATGTTTTCTTAGCTCCTGCGTTGTTGCTTGCCTCTAAAACTGCTCTTTTTTCAACCTCTGTAACACCGCTTGGCACACAAACGATAACTCTTGGTTTTAATAGTGATGCTCCCGTAGCCTTTTTTATAAAATACTTAAGCATTTTTTCAGTTATGTCAAAGTCAGAAATTACACCATCTCTTAACGGTCTTATAGCAACAATATTGCCTGGTGTTCTTCCTAGCATCTTTCTTGCTTCTTCTCCAACCTCTAAAATCTTGTTTGTGTTCTTGTCTATAGCCACAACTGAAGGCTCTTGCATAATAATTCCTTTTCCTCTAATATAAACCAACACACTTGCTGTTCCAAGGTCTATACCTATATCCGCTCTTAAGCCCATTGTTTTTTTCCTCCATGTTTTTTCTATATAAATTTTTTAATTAACTATCAATAATATTAACTATAATATTATACACAAAAATTATAATAATTTCAAATTATTTTTTTATTACAAAAATTGCTATTAAAAATATGCTGTAACTACTCTATTATTACCATATAAATCTTTATCAACTTCTATATTTTTGACTGATTTTATTTCTCTAAATAATGTTGACACTGATTGTGCTTGATTATGACCGATTTCAACTGATAAAATGCCATTTTCACAGATTAAATCATTAGCTATTTCTTTTATTTTTTCATAATATAAAAGCCCACTATCTCCACCATCCAGTGCCAAGCGGGGTTCATACTTAGCAACTTCTATTTGCAACTTATCTATCTCTTTGCTTTCTATATATGGCGGGTTTGATACTATGATATCAAAATGAGAGGACAAGAAATCCAAATTATCAAACAAATCAGCTTTAATTATCCGAAGATTTTCTAATGTAAATTTTTCCTTGTTAATATTTGCAACCTTTATCGCAGTGTCACTTATATCAACAGCAGTTACCTGTGCATTTTTCACATAATACGCAAGACTAACTGCTATCGCACCACTTCCTGTACCTATATCAAGTATATTAATATTTTTTCTATCCTTAAACCTATCTGATTTAGTTATATTTATAATTTTCTCAACAAGAGTTTCAGTGTCTGCTCTTGGTACTAGAACACCTTCTTCTACATAAAGTTCAAGTCCCATAAACTCTTGACAATTAAGCATATATTGGAGTGGATAGCCAGTATTTCTTTTTTCCAGCATCTCATAATATATTTTTATAATTTCTTCACTTAAAAGCTCATCCTTATGTGTATATAAGTAAATTTTATCCTTGTTTAGCAAATACATCAAAATCAATTGTATATCAAGAGAGGGATTATTAAAATCCCTCTCTTTTAGTAATTTAATTCCATCATTTATTAGCTGTTCTATTGATTTCATTACCACTTATCACTTTCACCATCCACAGGAATTACTTCCTTCATAGCTGCGATTGAAACTTCTAGCATAGAATCATCTGGTTCACTGGTTGTTATTTTTTGAACTAAAAATCCTGGGTAAGTAATTATTTTCGAAAATACATTCTGTGTTTCGAGTCCACCTATAAATCTATTGATTTCATATGCGATACCAGCAATTACTGGCAGCATAAGAATTCTTGTTGCAGCTCTTAGCAAGGGATTAGGCCAACCAAAAAACGAGAACATTATTATACTGATTAATAACACATTAACTATAAAGCTCGTTCCACATCTTGGATGAAGCGTAGAGTATTTTCTGACATTCTCAACAGTTAATTCCTCACCATTTTCATAGCAATATATAGTTTTATGCTCAGCTCCGTGATACATAAACACTCTTTTGATATCTTCAAGTTTAGATGTAAGCTTTATATATATAACAAATATCACAACTCTTATAATACCCTCAATAAGATTTAGCAAAAGACTGCTCTTAACAAATCCTCTAAACAAGCTAGTCAAAAATGAAGGTCCTAACATAAATACCCCAACACTAAATATCAATGCAAGTATCAAGGAAACATATATTATAGCTTTATCCGCCTTATCCTTAAAAACTTTCTTTAAAAATTTATCTATTGCATCTTCCTCTACTTCTTCACTAAAGCTAGCAGAATACATAAGTTCCTTCACTCCAGCAGTCATTGAGCTTATAAGTTTAAAACTTCCTCTAATAATCGGAAGATTAGAAATTCTATCTAAAAATCTATTATTATTCTCTGTAGTTAATTCAGTAATTTTTACGTTAATTTCACCATCAGGCATTCGCACTGCTGTCGCCATTCGAGACGGTCCTTTCATCATTATACCCTCGATGAGTGCCTGCCCTCCAATATTAGTTTTCTTTTTCTCTGTCAATGTAGTCCTCCTTTTGAATCTTTAAATCATAATTCTATTATAATTCTCAAAAGATATAAAGTCAAACTTTCTTTTATTTTTATTGTTTCTATTGTTTCTCGTTGTAATCATAGTATATCATAATTATACACATGACATATTGTATAAAACATTCATAAGCCTAGTCATGCACTCTAATTATTCATCATTTATTCCAGTTTTTTCTATACCATATTTGTCATTTTAATAGTTAGTTTCATACAGAATAAAAATAACTTTCTAATATTAATCATATATTTAAATTAGGTTTTTCGTTTTTTTTAATTATATAATATGAAAGTGCTCTTTAAAGTACATTTTTATTGAAAAAAATTGTTTTAAGGTATATGATATACTATATTAATATTTATTATAACATAATTGTTTTTTTAAAAACAATTTATTATTTTTACAAAAATGAAAAATAATTTTTAGAAAGGAATTTGTTTTAAAATGAACAGTCTAACAAACAACAAAAACATTCTAAATTGGCTTGATGAAGTCGTTGCACTTACAAGTCCAAAAAACATAGTATGGATTGACGGAAGTACAAAGCAAATAAACGAACTTACACAGGAGGCTTGCTCATCTGGCGAAATATTGGCTCTAAACCAAGAAAAATTACCAAACTGCTACTATCACAGAACTACTGAAAATGACGTAGCTCGTGTAGAAGATAGAACCTTTATATGCTCAAGAGAAGAAAAGAATGCCGGACCTACAAACAACTGGATGGCTCCAGAAAAAGCATATGAACTTGGAAGATCAATATTTAAGGATTGTATGAAAGAAAGAACTATGTATGTTATACCATATAGCATGGGCGCTGTTGGTTCACCTTTTGCTAAAGTTGGTGTCGAAGTAACAGATTCAATATATGTCGTTCTTAACATGAATATCATGACAAGAATAGGTAAACAGGTATTGAATACATTCGGATCAGAGTCTAATGATTTCGTTAGAGGATTACATAGTAAATGTGATATTGACAAAGAAAAAAGATACATATTCCATTTCCCAGAAGACAATACAATCTGGTCATGTAACTCTGCTTACGGCGGTAATGTTTTACTTGGCAAAAAATGCTTTGCTCTAAGAATTGCAAGCTATCAAGGACAACAAGAATCATGGATGGCAGAGCATATGCTTATACTTGGAATAGAAAATCCTAAGGGAGAAGTTAAATACGTTGCAGCTGCATTCCCATCAGCATGTGGAAAAACTAACCTTGCAATGCTTATCCCACCTGAGGTTTTTGCTAAAAAAGGCTACAAGGTTTGGACTGTTGGAGATGATATAGCTTGGATAAGAATTGGACATGATGGAAGACTTTATGCGGTAAACCCAGAAGCAGGATTTTTCGGAGTTGCTCCTGGAACAAACAGAAGTTCAAATGCAAATGCACTTGAATCTTGCGCAAAAGATACTATATTCACAAACGTTGCACTTAACTTAGATGATAATACAGTTTGGTGGGAAGGCTTAACAAAGACTCCTCCAACAACAAATATGTTAGACTGGAAAGGAAATCCTTGGAATTATGAGACTTCTACAGAAAAAGGAGCTCATCCAAACTCAAGATTTACAGCACCAGCAAGAAACTGCCCATGTATATCAAAAGAGTGGGAAAGCCCTAATGGAGTTCCTCTATCAGCGATAATATTTGGTGGTAGACGTGCTAAGACAGCTCCACTAGTATATGAGGCTCGTAACTGGAATCACGGAGTATTCGTAGGTTCAGCAATGGCAAGTGAAACAACAGCTGCTGCTGCCGGAGCAGTTGGAGTAGTAAGAAGAGATCCAATGGCTATGCTTCCTTTCTGCGGTTACAACATGGCTGACTACTTCAAACACTGGATAGATATGGGAACAAAATCGGACAAGCTTCCTAAGATATTCAATGTAAACTGGTTTAGAACAGATGAAAACGGCAAGTTTATCTGGCCAGGATATGGCGAAAACTTCAGAATACTTGACTGGATAATCAACAGATGTGAAGGCAATGTAGAAGCAAATGAACTTGCTATAGGATATGTTCCAAATGTTGATGATATCAATGTAGAAGGACTAGATATATCAAAAGATGTTTTAGAAAATCTTCTTAGCATAGAAAAAGACTTGTGGTTAGAAGACGCAAAAGGAGTTGAAGAGTTCTACAACAAATTCGAAGGAAGAATTCCAGCAGAATTAAATAAAGAGCTTGAGACTTTGAAAAATAATTTGAAGTAATTTAGGTTGGTTTTGAATAGTTAATATATAAAAAAAGAGGAGCGTTGCTCCTCTTTTTTTACAAGTTAAATTTAAAAGACTATAGAATTTTTATTATAGAAACGTTATAATTTATATACAGTAAGAAATATCTACTTATTCTTAAGTTGAATTTTTTCGAACAAATTTTTTTTAAAATAGCAAAAATTTAAGAAAGTACCAATAATTTTTACTTTTATGAAACTCTCTTAAAATTACAATTTTATTATATTAAATTATTATAAAATTTCAAATAAACCACTTAAATTTCTATATTGTTTTCTGATAAAGATTTTATAAAATCATTTTCGATCTCTCTTGATTTTGCCATAAGGCGTTCAAGAGTTCTTTTAAACCATTCATCAGTCGAAGTAACATGAGCAACTTCAACTGCTAATTGAATATTTTTTATAGAATGCATAAGATTCTTCCCCAACAAATCTATTAGCTTCTCATAATCTTCAGCAGTCATTGGCTCTCTTTTTTCCTCTATTTTTTCCTCTTCAACAGCCACTGCTCTTTTCCTTCTTTGTCTCATAAATTTACCTACATTCCCCTTTTTACAATATTTTTTTATAAATTATTAAATCTAAGATGTAGTATATATCTCAATCTTAGTTATTACATAACATTTTATATAACAATTTATAAAAATCAGGCTAACAAAAACCACCGTTTAATTAATTTTTACCAAAATGTATTAGCTACAATATTAGAATTTCTTTAGATATTATTTCGCATCATTTTCTAAAGAAATTCTAATAAGTGCTTGTTGCTGTATTATGCTGTTTTCTTGCCACTTACCATATGTGCATCTATAGGTATATTTTTATCATTAGGATCTGCACCTACTGTTATACCTTTATTTACTTGTCCTAGATTTAATATAAAAATAGACAGCATAGCAAATAATAATAATAAAGCAAATTTCTTTTTCATCTTAATAGATACTCCTTTCTTAAAATTTTTATGTATCTTTTTTATCTTATATGTTATTATATTATTGTACACCATTTATCGACATTTTTCAACCAACTCTTAAGTTGGATTTTAAAATACATTTTCTTACAAACAAATTGATTTTACTCGTTGGAGGTGATTTTATTGTTTTATAATCTAGAATTATTTGGGAAAAAATTAAAAGAAATAAGGAAGAACTTAAATTTAACCCAAACTCAAATAGCTGAGCAAGCAATCATCGCTGAAATGACAATTGGCAGATATGAAAGTGGTAAAGTAATGCCTAATTTTGATATCCTAGAAATATTGTCAAAATTTTATAAAACAGATTTGGTGGCTCTACTCATTCAATATAGATTTGACGACTATCTTGTTTTCCATACTATAAAAAACAGAATAGAAATGAAATTAAGTAATCAGGAAAATAATTTAAAAAAAGAATTAAAAGATTTAAATATTTTGTTATCTTCTACTAAAAACAAATATAGTATAAATCTTATTAATCAACTAATTATTTTTATAGAAGCTCTAAGACTCTATAATGATGAAAAAAACGAATTAGCATATGATAAATTTATAGATGCCATTAAGATTACTACTCAAAACTTTGACATAAACAATTATAAATCTTATATCTTTTCTTCTATGGAAGTAAGGATATTGATGAATATAGCTTTAATATTTAACAAACTTGATGATAACGATATGTATTTAGAAATAATGGAATTTTGCATAAATTCAATAGAATATAATGATGAAATATGTCCTATATTATATAATAATTTAGCAAGTGCGTATATTAGAAATGGAAATTACCAAAAAGCTTTAAAGTATTCAAATATAGGAATACAATCATGTATAGAAAACCGCAATTCTGATTGTTTGAACATTTTATATTATACAAAAGGAGTATCTGAATGCAGATTAAACATGGAAGAACACATAGATTCATTTAACATTTCAATTTATTTATGTAAAGCCTTCAAAAAAGACAAGCTTAAAAGTATAATAATAGAAAGATGTAAGAATTATTTAAATATTGATTTATCTAGCATTTAGCTACTTTTATCTTAAAATGTAACTTTTTTAAAATCATGATATAAATCCTGTAAATTAAATTTTCAATAATCTACAGGATTTACATTATCATAGAGCTGTTTTTACAATAGAAGATAATTTGCAAAAAAACAAAGCACCTATAATTAAGTACTTTGTTAGCACATCTAGTCAGCATATACTATATGCAAATTTTAATAGCATTTCTGTGAATTAGTAAAAGCATGATTTATGTATAGCAATACTCTATATGTTTTAATAAAGAGCTTAATTTCTAAATCACCCTGAATAAAATCAACATTTATTACTTCACTTCAATCTTCTTCTCTTTTGCTAGGTACTTATCCACTGCTTCTACCATATTTTGAGGCATCTCTTTTGGTACAGGAAATACACAAGCATTTATTGTTCTTTCACTAAATATATGTATGAATTGTGTTAATTTAAGTATATTATCCGCACTCAAATGTTCAATTAGATCGTAACGATTATGCCCTGGAGCACCGCCATTAGCCCCAAAACGAGCAAAACTTATTGCTGGAATTCCTTTATCTGCATATGGAGTAGAATCGCTTGAATACACATCTTGATCTATAGAGATTGGAAATCCTATTTCCTTTGATAAATACTCTACCATATTGCAAAGGCTTTTATCAGCAGTTACAAAAGCTCTATTATGACCTAATATTGGGCCTGCCATATCCACATTTACTGCTAGAACTACATTCTTAAGTTCTTCCTCATGAATAGTAGTATAGTGCTTGCTTCCCAAAAGACCTCTTTCCTCCGAGCCAAACCAGATAAATTTCAAAGTTCTTTTCGGTGGATTTTCATAATAATATCTCAATAATTCCATAATTATAACAGAACCAGCACCGTTGTCATAAACTCCATTACTAAATGGAACACTATCATAATGAGCTACAAAATGAATCTCTTCATTTTCATACATGCTGCCTTTAATACACGCAACAACATTGTGAGAATCACACTCTCCTTCGACCTGTTCAAGAGTCATTCTAACCTTTGTAGGCATATTCCTAATAATTTCCATAGCATCCTTAGCCCTCAAAGTAAACCCTGGAATCTTACCATGCTTCAAATGTCTTTCATTAAGCTTTCTATCCTCTAAATCTGTTTTACTCTCATCATCTATAACAGTACCACTAAATGAAACGAATCCCTTAACTCCAGCTTTAATCATATTTTCATAAGCCTTTGCGTTGAAACCTGCGTTTATTAAAACAATTTTATCCTTTGCGTTTATAAGGTTAGTCATATGAGCATTTTCAACATATTCAAACTCTCCTTCAATCCCATCTTGTGAAGTAGATCCAGACATACCATAAGCATTTACAGTAAATTCCATATAATACGGCTCAAGCACTTCAAACTTAGCTTTTTTTATCTCGTAATGGTCAACTTTAAACGCTTCTAGCTCTCCGTCCAAGCCAATACTCCTAACCTCATCAAGCAAAATTTCAGCAGCTTTTCTTTCCTCGCTGCTTCCACTTGTCCTAACAAATCCAATCTTATTCAAAAGTTCAAATTCTCTTTCAGCACTAAATTTCATAATAATATTCTCCTAGTCAAATTATTAGCAAGCAATTATATTTAGAATATAGTTAATTTAAAAAATTAAGCCCTCTCTTACTTTTGTATCATTCTTCAACGAAGCTTTATTCATATCTCTTTCTATAGCTCTTGCTCTTTCAAGAAAAAGCCCAAGCGCGTTCTTAAATTTATCATCTTTAGACATTAATTGAGCAGCCTCAATTGCTAATTGAATATTTTTTATTGAATGAAAAAGATTCTCACCGATTAAATGAATTAATCTTTCATAGTCTTCAACAGCCATTGGCACTGCATTTTCTTCAACTACTTCCTCTTTTTTCTTTCTTCGTTTCATAACTTTACCGCCCATTTTCCAATTTATATTACACTATTTTTTAAAATTTTAATCTAAAATATAATATTTGCCATCATTTATTATTGTTTATACAAATTTTACCACAATAATAAAGTCAAAACAAGTCCCAATAGCGACTTTTGCATTTAATTTAACAAAGGATACACTAAGAACGTAAATTAGAATCTATGCTATCCACTTTATATGTATAAGATGTAATTCTATCTATATAAAATCGGACTCAAAAGTCTGTTGAAAAATGTAAATATATGGTGTATTATAAAATGATAACATAAAAGCTAAAAAAATATATAAAAAACTTTATATTTAATGTTGTTAATATAATATCTTTAAGCATTGGTGATACATAATTTAAACATAAAAAAAGTATTAATATTTATATAAATTAATAGAATTTATCAATAAAGGATGTGTTTCTTTGTACTGTAATTTTGAATTATTTGGAAAAAAACTAAAAGATATAAGAAAAAAATTAAATCTTAATAAAAAAGAACTGGCTGAAATGGTGTCTATAGCTGATAAAACTATCAGAAGATACGAAAGCGGTAAAGTAATGCCTAGTTTTGATATTCTAGAAACATTGTCTCCATATTATAAAACAGATTTAGTGGATTTACTTATACAATGTAGATTTGATGATTATTCTTTTTTTCATTCAATTAAAAATAGAATGGAAATAGCATTAGACAATAAAAAAGATGATGATTTACAAAAAGAATTAAAAGATTTAAATATTTTATTATCTTCTACTAAAAATCAATATTGCCTAAATCTAATTAATCAATTAATTATTTTTATAGAAGCGGTTGAACTTTACAACAATGAAAAATATAATTTAGCACATGATAAATTTGTAGAAGCTATAAAAATAACTACTCCAAATTTTAGTTTAGATAATTATACTTCATATATATTTTCTTCTATGGAAGTAAGGATATTAATGAATATTGCTTTAATTTTTAACAAATTATATGATAAGGTTAAATATTTAGAAATTTTGGAATTTTGCATAAATTCTATTGAGTATACTGATGAAATATGTCCTATGATATGCAATAACTTAGCAGGTGCGTACATTAGAAATAATAATTATAAAAAAGGTCTAGAATATTCAAATATTGGAATACAATCCTGTATAGAAAATCGTAATTTTAGTTCTTTGAGCAATCTCTATTATTCAAAAGGATATAATGAGTGCAGATTAAATATGAAAGAGCATATTGAATCACTTAATACTTCTATTTACTTATGTAAAGCTTTTAAACAAGACAAGCTTAGAAACATTATAATAGAAAAATGCAAGAAGCATTTAGGTGTTGATTTGTTACCGATTTAATCAAATTTATATTGAAACATTACTTACTTTTTGGAAAATAGTAAAAGTCCATAAATTATCAGCTTTTTTAATAATTTACGGATTTCTTATTTCATATAAAAAATATATAATCTTTTTTTACATTGAATTAGTAATTCGTTTTTTTATATCCAAAATTATATTTTAATTAGAAAAATACAACTTGATTTGTATCATCTTATACAAAAATATCTTTATCATAAAAAATTCATTTATACTAGGATTACAATTTTTTATCATTTGCAATCTATCTCTTAACCATCACTAAAATTGACTCTGTCAATTTTATAATTTATTGTATTATCTAACGCTTCAATAATTTACAGTAAAAATGCACTTTGCATTCAATTTCTTAATTAGCTAATGAATAAAATAGACCTATTGAATAAGCAACTCTAATATGTATTGAAGATATCAATATTTTATTAATATCAAACTTTCTTGCTTACTGTTGTATATCTATTTTATGATTTTAAAAAATATTTTTTATATTACCTTACAATTTAGTTGTTTTGCTCAATTTCTTCATTAATTTCATTTTTAACTGAATTATCTAATATATTTTATTGTTTTAAGTCATATTGAATAACTTTGAATAATCATATTTAACAATCTCCTTAAATTTTTTACTAATCTATATAATTATTTAGCTATATCTAAAATATTACAAAAATAATATTTTTATACAAATAACCATAAATAATTAATAAATTTATAATAATATCTTACATACTCTCTTTATTTCCTTTAGTTTTTGTATTATCATATACTGTATATTGACTCTCGAGTTTACTTTTATTAATATTTTATATAAATAAATCGAATTTACTTATAAGGAGGCATTTTATTGTATTATAATCTTGAATTATTTGGAAAAAAATTGAAGGAAATAAGAACTAAGTTAAATTTCAAAAGAAATGAAATCTCTAGAGATGCAATGGTAGCTGATAAAACTATAAAAAGATATGAAAGTGGTAAAGTGATGCCTAATTTTGATATCCTAGAAGATTTATCTCCATTTTATAAAACAGATTTAGTAACTTTACTTATTGAATGTAGGTTTGACGATTATTCTGTTTTTCATGCAATTAAAAATAGAATAGAAATAACATTACACAATAAAAAAGATAAAGATTTACAAAAAGAATTAAAAGACTTAAATATTTTATTGTCTTCTACTAAAAATCAATACTGCATAAATCTAATTAATCAATTAATTATTTTTATAGAAGCCATTGAACTTTACAACAATCAAAAATATAATTTAGCACATGATAAGTTTATAGAAGCTATAAAAATAACTACTCCAAACTTTAATTTAGATAATTATAATTCATATATATTTTCTTCTATGGAAGCAAGAATATTAATGAATATTGCTTTAATTTTTAATAAATTAAACGATAAAATTAAATATTTAGAAATTTTAGAATTTTGCATAACCTTTATTGAATGTACTGATGAAATATGTCCTATAATATGCAATAACTTAGCAGGCGCTTATATTAGAGTAAAAAATTATCAAAAAGCTTTAGAATATTCAAATGTTGGTATACAATCGTGTATAGAAAATCAAAATTCTAGTTGTTTAAGCAATCTATATTACACAAAAGGATGTGCTGAGTGCAGATTAGATATGAAAGAACATATTGAATCACTTAATACTTCTATTTATTTGTGCAAAGCTTTTAAACAAGACAAGCTTAGAAATATAATAATAGAAAAATGCAGGAAACATTTTGATATTGATTTATCAAATATTTAATAAATAATCTTTGTTTTTATCATCAAAAATATTTGAAAGTCACAAAATTTGTATATCCAAATTTTGTGTTTTATTTAGTAACAATATAATTCAGTTACATTAGTTTAATGCTATCTAAAACAATTATTCTAAAAATAAATGGCTCACCTAGTTACAAATATAATGAAAAATATTCTTGCTACCCTTCCGTATATAAAAACTAATATATCTTATTACTAATGACATAAATGATGTATATTATAAAAAATAGAATCCATTTATCATAGAATTAAACATAAAATTAATGTTTTTTGTCAATATACACATTTGTCAAATTTTGTCGAACAAAATATTTGCAATTTTTACAAAAACATCTTGATTTATGCAAAATTTTATGCTAATATAAGTCCATGAACATACTATGAAAATTATGAAAATATTTTACATAGCTCATGTTCATGAGGGGGGTAAACAAAGTATTTATTTTTAAATACTTTGTTTTTTTGTAAATAAATATGATATTTATTGATATTTTAATAAAAATAATTTGCAAAGAAGTTTTTAATTATTTTTTTACTTATAAAACAATATTTTTTTACTCATCCTCTTTTGCAATAATATCTCTAATACTATTTTCTAACAATTACTGCAGTTGATTTTTTCTATTTAAAATATTCTCTAATTTTTTTCTTGTTGATTTTTAATTTAATTTTAAATTTCTATTACTAAGTCATATTCTTTTCTTTAACTAACTTCTTATTTTCTTAATTCATAGCGTCATCACCGCTATAATATGTTTTATACAATAATTATTTTACTAATTATAAAATTTCTTTGGTGTATTTTGGGTATTTTCCATTTATGTTTTTTAAACTTTTAAATATGTAAAACATATTTGCAATAACTGTAAGACTAGTTATTTCAACACATCCAAATCTAAAATAAACAAATATAAAGTCAGTGTTTTTCGTAGTTATTATATTTGTCGAATTTTGTCGAATAAAATATTTAGAATTTTTTTAAAAATATCTTGTATTATGTAAAATTTTATGATAATATTTATTTATACATGAACTATGAAAGTATTTTTTATAGTCCAGGGGGGTCAACAAGGTGCTTATTTATAGGTGCTTTGTTTTTTTGTAAGCAAATAAATATGTTGTTTATTGACATGATTAGTGTCATCTTATTTGCTAATTTACTTGCTCTTATGTGTTTCTTTTACCTAAACCTATTCCTATTTATCCAAAAATTTAATTAAACTTTTCTTATAATATATATAGCATCTTAATATTTCTATACACTTATGTAAAGCCATTAAGCAAAAGCTTAAAAATATTATAATATAAAAATGCAATGAATATTTGAGTATTAATTTATAACAATGATAATAAAATATATTTTATCGCTTATTTTTAGGGTGATAAAAATATAAATTCTCTTATGTACCTTTTTTAATTTTAATAAACCTTAAAATAAGTAATAAATTTATATCAAACATAATATCATTTTACCATAAACACCTCAAATGTATAGCATAAAACCAACATTTTTTTATTATCGATATATTTGCAGAATTTTGTCGAAAAAATTTTTACAATTTTTTAAAAAATATCTTGAATTATGTAAATTTTTATGATAGTATTTATTTATACATAAACTATGAAAATATTTTCATAGTCCAGGGGGGTCAGCAAAGTGCTTATTTATAGGTACTTTGTTTTTTTATAAACAAATATATATTATTTATGTACTTAGAGTCATCTCATTTGCTAATTGACTTAACAACTTATATTCTTCTTGCTTAAGTTTATTCCTTCTGTTCAAAAAGTTTAGTTACCTTTTAAATCTCTCAGATTTTCTTATTTGTTAAGAGAATTATATCATTGTTAGTTTTATATGAATACGTATACTTAGACTTTACACTTACTTTTAAAACTTGATGAAATATAGCTAGATTCAAAATAAATACCTGTTTAACCAAAATTGAAACATAAGCTTTAAAAATAACATCAAGGTATTTCTAGGCCAGAACACCTCAACTTTTTCCTAAAAACTATAAAAAATAAATTTTTAATATAGATAAAACTTTAAAGAATTATTGCATTTCAGACAATAAACTGATATAATTTTTTATAATAATCTTCTTTTTATTGGATGTATTGGGTTTTGTTGTAAAAACATTACGTCACAAGAAATTAGAAGTCATCAATTTTAATTTAATTTTACAATGCAAAGCATATCATAGGAGGAAGATAAAAAATGAAATTCAAGAAAAGTATATTTAGTTTTATAATTATAATTTGTACAATATTAATTTTTAATATTAAGCCTACCTCTGCAAATTCCATTTTGCAAAAGATTGAAGTGTTGTTTAATAGTGTAAGTCTTTATGTGGATAATAAACAAATCACTTCAAATAATTTTCTATATAATGGTACAACTTATGTGCCATTAAGAACAGTTGCAGAAATGAATGGAATGAAAGTTAATTGGAATAGTGAAAAGAAAAGAGTTGATTTAATAAGTAATGAAGCTTTTAACATGAAAACAACAGATGGTAAGTATAATATAATTGTAGTAGACCCAAAGCCATTAACAGATGGAAATTATTTTAAGTGGGATTATTTAACGATAGTTTTTGATGCCAATACTAAGAAAATAAAAGATAATAGTAAAGTCATATTAATTGATTATAAAGGAAATAAGGTTAATGTTGAATGTAAGCCTGGTATGACAAGAAAGGATAATTTTCTCATAATTCTAAAAAATAAATTAGAACTAAATACATATTATAGTTTATATATAGCTAAAGACAATATAATTATGGAAAATGGTGATTTGTATGGCGAAGAAATATTAATATATTTCAAAACAGCGACTAACGTTATCAAGGGTAAAATTTCATCAAATAATGAACTATTTAAAAAATCAGTAATAATAAAAGATACTATTGGTAAAGAATTTTCTACTAAAGTGGTAGGTGAAAATGAATTCTATTTTTCTAATATTCCATCGGGAACGTACGAAGTGACTATTGATGGTAATCCTTTTGGAAATATCACAGTAGAAGATAATATTATAAATGAAGTTAAAGTAACAGGAAAATAGGTTTTATATATAGTAGGCTTTGAAAATAACTCTCAATTAGATAATTGAAAAAATAAAAAGTATTTTTTTACAGAGGTCAATTTTTTATATGATTGACCTCTTTTTTATGCTTAGTTCTCTGATAAAAGATTTTTCAAAAGATTCTTATCCCACTTTTATTCCTTTTTACAAATTTTTTATAAATACTTCTCTTATCAAAATATGTATTAGTTTATGGAAGTATTTATAAATTAGTTATATTAACTTACACGCACTATATCAATCGTTATTTTATAATATGATTTTTAGCTCATATCTAGCTAAATAAATTTCATTTTTCTGATATTTGACTTTAAATCTTTAATAAGAATCACAGATAAATAAAATACAATCTTAATTAAAAATCTATATTAGAAGCTTTCTTCTTGTTCATTTATTATAATGTTTATTTCGTAAATAAAGTTGTCATATATATACCAAATATAGCTCCAACACTATCAATAATCACATCAACCACTCTAGCAGCCCTCCCAGGAACAAAATACTGATGTATCTCATCACTAATAGCATAAAGCACACATATTATCACACAAACTAACATTCTTTTACTACTAAACACTTTATTTCTACTAAAGACAATATACATTAAAATACCTAAGATCATATATTCTGTAAAATGAGCGAATTTTCTAGTCAAATGTTCAAATAGCCCATTGTCTAAATCTGTCTTTAAGACACCTTCAAGTTTATCGACTATCAATCCACTTATTCCCCCACTTAATTCGCTTGATTTATTTACAGGTTGATGTGAAAAATAAAATATAGCTACCATCCATGCAACGACTAGAATATATAACATATTTTTAAATAAATACTTTTTTAATTTCATAAATTCATTAAGCTTTCCTAATAATTTTTCCAAAAATCTTTTTAATCATATCCACAATAACATCCATTTCCTTAACCCTAAAAACAATCATAAGTACAAAATAAATTAATCCTCCAGCTCCTGCTGACAAAACTATAGACAATAGTGTAGCCATTTTACCGTTTCCTAAAATTGATGATAAATAGTTAAATCCAAAATATACTACAACACTCATAATCAAAGTCGAAGCACACGCTTTAGCAAATAAAATCAAAGTATTCTTAAGTCCCAAAGCACCTAGCTTCTTTCTCAAAACTATAAAAAATATAGGTATAGTTATAATAGCAGACAAACTCGTACCAAGTGCAAGACCAGCATGCCCCATGGGTTTAATTAGTATAACATTAAACATAAAGTCAAGACCTAAAGCCAAGACAGATATAAACATTGTTGCTTTAGTTTCTTTCAAAGAGTAAAAAACTTTGATTATTACTTCTCTTAAGGCAACAGCTAATAAACCTATAGTGTACATTATAAATGCAGATGTAGTCAACATTGTTGAAGAAGATCCAAACTCCCCACGTTCAAATGCAAATGATATCGCAGGTTTTGCTAATACAATCGCTCCTATTGTTATGGGTATGAATAAAATCATTGTAATATTAGTGCCTTTAGAGAATATGTCCTTTAGCTTTTTCATGTTTCCTTCAGCAGTAGCTTGTGAAAGCATAGGGTATATCATAGTTGTGATAGCAACACTAAATATTGAAAATATAAAACCAAACATTATATAAGCATAGTTTAAAGACGCAATGCTTCCTTCTGCAAGTCTAGATGCAAAAGATTTATCTAAAAACCCACCTATTTGAGCAATCATACTACTTATGAATATAGGTACAACTATAACAAGTACTTGCTTTATCTCAGGTGTAAAGGCTAACTTAAGACTTAACCTAAAACCTTTCCTATAAGAAAAAGCATATACTATAATAAACTGTATTATATTTGATATTAAAACCCCATAAACTAGTAGTAAATCATTTAATATTCCAGCAAAAAAAATCATTAGAAGTTGCACAGAACTTATTGCAAAATTCGAAATACTAGATTGTATAAAGTTATTATTGCAATTTAGATATGATGTTAATATCTGAATTGGAGCTATAAATAAAACAATCCATATTGATACATTTAAGTATTGAGATGTCAGTTCAATCATCTCTTCTTTGAATCCTGAAGCTGTAATAGAAATAACTTGTTTATTAAATATCAAAACTATTAAAACACATATTATAGCGACAGCAAAAATTAACGACATAATATTATTAGTAAATTTCTCTGATTTTTCTACACCCTGTTTTTCCCTTATATGCATATATATAGGGATAAAGGATACTGATAGGGATGTTAGCCAACCAAAAAGTATAGTTGGTATGCTACTTGCCATCAAATATGCATCAACTACAAAAGAAGTACCAAAAAAATAGGCAAGAGCAACCTCTCGACCAAATCCAAACAATTTGCATATTAATGATATAATTGTTATTATTATCGCCGTTTTTTTTATTGATGACATAAAAAAGAGCCTCCTCTATCAATATTTTTTATATAAAGATATTATTCCTTGATCTGATATCACTTGACACATTTATATGAGCAGTATAACTATTTAAAATATCATTGTAAATTTTATTATCTGAAATCCCAAGCCTTGTCATTAATAAATTTTTAATAAACATGACTCCACGCTTTGCTGTAATTTGTAAAATATGTAAAATAATCTTTAAGTTAATACTACTCGTTAAATAAGGTTTAATCATATTTTTATATTCTGTATCATAACAAATAAAGTTTGCATAGTGATAGGAAAAATTAAACTTTTCAATCATTTTTTCTTTTCCCATTGCACGCAAAGATTTGATTGCAGACTCTGCAAATATAGTACTCACAGTCCATATTTTTGGTATGTTTTTCTCCCACTTTTCAACAGTATCTTTAGGTAAAAATTTCATATCCTCAAGTTTTCCATTATGTCCATGACGTGCACCTTGCCCACCACCACTATTAAAGCTTGACCCATTTATGATTATTGGCGAATCTATATAAACATGTTTTTTAACACAAAAACATAATGCAATTGCATTTGCCATATCAGGACTAGGTCCTGGGAAATAAGAACCTGCATTTTCGTAAATTTGTTCTAAGCACTGTCTTCTAACAATACCATGATACAATTTAGGTATCTTTGTAAAATTAGATGCTCCCATATTTAAGCATTTATTTAACTCATAATCAACATATATTTTTTCAATTGTATTTTTATAATTAGGAATTGTTAAACTAGGAAATTTATGAGTAGCAAACTCCACATCAGGCCAGAAATAATTAGCACGATTAAAAACTGCAGAGTCAATCTGTTCTTTTTTCATATATTTAACACAGTTGATTATTTGATAAGAAAAACTATCATCATCCCCTATAAAACAAACATACTCTCCCATTGAATGTTTAACAGCAAGATTTGAATTATCTACTACCGATAATTTCTCATTTGAATAAAAATATTTAATATTATCACTTTTATATTCATTTAATATTTCAATAAACTCCGAATTATCATCTGAATTATCTTGAATTATTAATTCCAATTCTTCTACTTCCATTCTTGATACTGTTTCAACTATAAATTTTAATGTCCCATATCTATTTTTTGTAGGAACAATTATACTTAACAATTTTTCCATAGCATACACCTCTTTTATATTAAATCTATATGTACGTAATTTTTATTAACTTCAAATAAATATTATATAATTTAAATTATTAGATATTTTTTAAACCTCATTTTTTCTTAAATAATTCCATTTAGTAATAACATCATTTGTATAAACGCAATTTCTATATACACTATATATAAATGTATTTATAATGATAAATAAAGCCAAGCAATCAAGTTATAGTATAATACTCATCATTAAAATTTTTCTAAATATAGTAAACGACAAAAATAAACTAATTTTATTTTAAATGTACTTATAAAGCAATATCTCCATTTTGGCTTAATTCAATTACATATTAAAAAACCTAATAATAATTCTAACTAAACATTTATTTAGTCATCATATACCTATAGATACTTTACTCATCATATAAAAGTCTTTATAATTGTTTAGCATTTACTGGTTTATATATCACTAAGTTTTGAATTATCATAGAGTCTATTACATTGTAATGACTACTCGCAAATTTTCTACAATCATATAATGAAAAATGGTGAAATTTTGAATTATCTTCAAATCTATATGCTTTCTTATATAAATTGTATCATCAAATTCTTTCAAAGAATTTGATAACCTAGAAAATTATACTCTTTGACGTTTATCAATTTCCTAATAATTTAGATAAACGAAATAAATATTCACTATTTTTTCATATAAACAGTTTATGCATTTGTAAATTTAGCTATTCTTTTTTCTAAAAATGCAGACATACCTTCAACTTTATCCTTTGTCCCAAAGCAGGTACTAAACAACTCAGTTTCATATTCACATCCTAAATTTAAATCTATTTCTGAACTCTTATCTATTGCAAGTTTTGCCATTTTGACAGCAATAGGTGCTTTCGATATAATTTTATTTGCGATTAGTTCACATTCTTCTATAAGCCTTCCATGATCTACTACCTTTTCAACAAGTCCAATCCTAAAAGCTTCATTAGCATCAATTATCTCTCCGGTATAAATAAAATATTTTGCTATTCCCTTACCTACAATTTTTGATAATCTTTGCGTTCCTCCAAATCCAGGAATTATTCCTAAATTTAGCTCTGGTTGTCCAAACTTTGCTTTCACTGAAGCTACTCTTATATCAGCTACCATACACATCTCACATCCTCCGCCCAAAGCAAATCCATTTACAGCCGCAATTACTGGTTTTTCAAATTTTTCTATCATATTCATCACGCTTTGTCCAAATATAGAAAAATTTTTCGCTTCAAGTGTAGATAAACCTTTCATATACTCAATATCTGCTCCCGCCACAAAAGCTCTACCTTCACCAGTCATTATTACAACTAAAACTTTTTCATCGTTTTTTATATTTTCAAATGCATTTTTAATGTCATTTAATACTTCAAAACTTAATGCATTTAAAAATTCCGGCCTATTGATTGTTAAATAAGCTATACTATTCTTTTTTTCAAGTTTTATATTGTCATATACAAGCACAGTACATTCTTCCTCCTTTGTTCTTCTTTCTAAATATAAAATTTAATATGATATATGCTCTTATTCTATCTGGCTTTTCCATATATTTAGCTCAATAAATTATTTAAAATGAAATATCCAGTCACATAAAACAAAACGTGTTCTATAATAAAGTATTTTAGAATTATAACTTTAATTATTAATCTAATTATATTTTACTCAATTTTATATATGGCTTAAATTACAATATTATTATTATCCTGCTTATCTTTTAAAAAGTAACCATGTTTATTGTTTATCTCTATTTTTCTCTTTTGCGGGGATTCCATATGCAGTACAATTTTTATTAATATCACGAGTTACAGCAGACATTATACCTATAAGAGAATTTTCTCCTACAGTTACCCTATTTAATATTGATGAATTAACACCTATCCAAGCATTATCCTCAATTATTGAAGATCCACATAAAATACATCCTGCAGTAATAACTGCGTTTTTTCCAATTTTACAATTATGGGCAACATGTATTAAATTATCTATCTTAGCATATTCTCCCAAGTATGTGTTTCCTTCAAAAAGACTATTATCTATTGTAGTACAATGTTTAATTTCAACATTATGTTTTAATAATACTCCACCTGCATGTTTTATCAGATGATAATTACCATCATCTAATCTAATTGGCTGAAGCCCCTCTCCTCCAATTACATTATTGCACCCTATAACTACATCATTTTCAATTACAGTACCTTTCTTGATGACTGTATTTGCTCCTATTATAACATTCTCTCCTATTATAACACCCTCTTCAATTACTGCTTTATTATGTATATAAGAGTTTTTTCCAATTTTAGTTTTAAAATCATATTTATTATAAAAATCTGTTTTTTCATATAATGCATTATGTAATTTATAAAATTCTACTTCGGGATTATCCGTAATGAAAAACGATATTGGAATATTAAATAAATCTTTATTCTCATCATATAATTTAGGAGTAATAAATATTGCTTTTACATTTTTATTATTTGTTGCATAATTTAAGAAATTTTGGGAAGTTACATAGCTTATAATAGAATTATAATTTGTATTTCTATTACATAAATTCAATCCGTTTATCACAGAATCCGTTCCTTTGAATTCTAATTTGAGCAATTTTGATATTTCGTTTAATTTAATTTGCCTTTCCATTATTTTCTCCAATCCACCAGCCACTTGGTATAGCTAAGAATTTTTCAGAAAATTCTTGCACACCTGGCAAGTAAGTTTTATCTTTAAAAATACTATAAATATTATTATTTATATGCACACCTGATGAATAACACCCTTGTTGTCTAAACTTTAATAAAGATTCTTTTTTATTTTGAGATAGTAACCCATAAACCCAATAATTTGGTTTAGTATCTTTTCTATAAATAGGAGTATTTTGTGAATCATTATAAAATAACTTATCCCATGATAGTGCATTTAATCTTTGTTTTGATAATAGTCCATCAAGTACTTCCATCTGTTTTATACCTATATATGCATTTACATTGCTCATCATAGCATTATATCCGACAGTTGTTATATCACAATATGGACTTATCTCACCTACTTCATCTCTAAAAATGCTTCTGTCTATCCCGTTATCTCTAAGTATCAAACTTCTTTCATATATATTTTTATTATTAAAGACAACTGCTCCTCCTTCGATTGTGTTGGGGATTCTAACAGCATTGAAAGAAAATATAGTTACATCTGTTCCGACATTGCCCATTAACTTGCCCTTATATTCACTACCAAAAGCCTCGATACAATCATCAATTACAGGTATTCCATACTGTTTTGCAATGTTATTAACTTCATCTATATACCCAACATAACCGCAAAAATGATTATGTATGATTGCTTTTGTATTCTTAGTGATCTTTTTTCTAAGACTTTCAGGAGAGATTGTTCCATATTTAGGATCGACATCTACCCATTTTACTGAAACTCCGTAAGAAACTAATGGTTGTAAAGACACTAAGCATGCCATAGGTGAAACCAAAATTTCATCACCATGCTTAATTCCTAAAGATGTCAAAGCTATATTTAGAGCATTAGTATAAGTATTTGTTACTATCAAATTATTGTTACCAATAAATTTTCTTAGCATATTTTCAAATTCTATTCCATATTTTCCATAAGTAAGATTTCCACTTTTTATAATAAAATCTAATTCTGGTAAATCCGGCATATGGGGTTTATATAATGGTATCATTAGCCATTCTCCTAAATCTAAAATTGCATTAATATATTAAAATAAATATGACTAAAGTGTTTAGTACCACTTACCATCCACTTTTAATGGTATTTACTATTTTTTCACGTTCTTCTTGATTAAGCCACCAACCACATGGTATGTGAATAAATTCATCATAAAATTTATCTAGATTTGGTAATTTTTTATTGCTACTAAATATCTTGTGTCTATCATTTCTTAAGTGTAATGGCGATGCAGCAATTCCATTTTTTTCTAATTTATTAATAAAGCACTCTCTATTTTCCACCTTTAATGTGTATAGCCAATAGCTTGGTGAAGTGTTGTTGTAATATGGAATCAAAGTCACTCCTGAAATATTTTTTAAAGCATTATCAAAATATTTTCCATTATAAATATATTTAAAAGAATTTTCTTCAAGACAATCCAATTGAACAAGTCCGATTGTTGCATTAACATTATTCATGTTATATTTGTAACCTGGTTTTGTTATATTATTATTCAATCTTGGTATTTTCTTATCTAATCCAAACCATCTCAATTTTTTTGCTCTATTATATTCTTCTTCATTGTCTAAAAACAACATTCCACCATCTACTGTTGTCATGTGTTTTATAGCTTGAAAAGAAAAACAAGTATATCTTGAGTTATTTCCTGTATATAGTCCTTTGTATTTGCTAAACAACGCATGAGCTGCATCTTCAATAACTGGTATATTATACTTAGAAGATATCAAATTTATTTTATCCATATCACAAACCATACCTGCATAATGTACTACCATTATAGCCTTAGTTTTTTCAGTTATATTTTTCTCTATTTCCCCCGCTGAAATAAGTCCTGTTTCATAATCAACATCTGCAAAAACAACTTTAGCCCCTGTTAAAGAAATTGTTGTATTGGTAGGTTCAGCAGTAAGTGCAGTGCTTATTACTTCATCTCCTTGACCTATACCTATAAGTTCTAAAGCAATATGTAATGCTGCAGTTCCAGAACTAACAGATAAACAATATTTATTTCCTATAACTTCGCTAAATTTATTTTCAAACTCATATACTACTTCCCCTTCTGCAATATATCCGCTATACAAAATTTTCTCTAATCTTGGCATTAAAATTTCCTTAGCAGGAATAAAAGGCTTTATTAATGGTATCATTCTAACATATCCTCCTATTTATTACTATAACTACGCTTATTAAAATCAACTTATATTTTCTATATTTTTTTCCTTAAAATTTAATATTCTTAAATATTTATATAATATCATCGCTAAAATCAAAGATATCGCAAAAACAATTAAAAACTCTAATGTAATAATAAGATTATTTAATTCAACTTTTAAAATTTTATTAATAAAAAAATTGAAATATTTAATAATTGCATAGTGTATAAGGTAAAAATAAAAACTAATTTCTCCTAAATATATAAAAATTTTTTTATTTAAAATTTTAGAAATTAAACCTTTGTTTCTTGCAAATATATAAATTATAGAGCAATTTATAGGTACCCAATAAACAGCGTATCTAAACTTCAATGAAATATTTATCCTTGAAAAAACAAAAACCAATAATATAAGAGAAAATATCTCAAATATAGTATAAACTCTATCATTATTGTTAATGGAATCTCTTGATATGAATATACATCCAAGAGAGATACCTATCATATAATCAAACATTCTAAAGTACGGAGATTAATAAATAGCCCATATGGAAAACTCTGATTTATCATATACTAAAATAGCCAAAAAGTATTCTAAAATCAATAAAAATATAGCTAAAAAACATGTCCGATTTTTACCTTATTAATTTTATTAGCCATAACTAGTATCATAGGTGTCATTATATACATAAACAAAAGCGAAGATAGTGTCCAAGAAGGAGCATTAAAAGATTGATCTATCTCTAAGCTAGGAATCTAACTTTGTGTTAATGTAATATTAAAAATTAATTTTATTAAATTATCCATCATATTTAATTTAAACATAAATGGCAAAGATAAAAATAGAATAAGTATGTGATAAATCCATATTTTGTAAACCCTTTTTCTAATAAATTTTACCATCATCATCTTATTTAGTGATTGAAAATAATTTAAGTAATTATACGATATAATAACTCCCGAATATAATGAAAAAAGATACTCACAAAGACCCAAAATTTTCAGAATATTTCTGCCAAAAGCTTTCATTACTTCTTATCAAAACAAATTCTTTAAGAAAGCTACAATGACATATAAATACTGATAACATTGCAAAAAATCTTAATGACGTTACGGAATTTAATTTTTTTGAATTATTAGCTTTCATAGTATTCAATATAATAATATGTCTAACATTTACATATTATTTTTTACCCCTTATATTTTAGAAAATTCACCCTTTTCAACATGAACTTCTGAAGCTTTTAGATCAGCTTCTTTTATCAAATCTTTAATTTTATTTAAATCTCCAACTAAATCATCACCTGAACCATATTCCTTAAGCCAATCAGTAAATATTCTTTTATCCCACCAAGGATGAATAATTAGATAATCCCCCTTATCTTCTGTTCTTTGTAATTCTTCTTCTGTAATCAATATCTCATCCAATTTCTCCCCTGGATATTTACCAATAATGGTATATTCAAACGGAACATTCGCCTCCTCACATAATACTTTTGCTATATTATGAATATACGCACTAGGTGCCTTTTTTACAAATGTTTCACCACCAGTTGAATTTTCTGTAGCAAAAACAACCAAATCTATAGCATCGCTCAAAGTCAATAGAAACCTTGTCATTTTCATATCAGTAATTGTTATATTTTTTCTTTCAGAAATTAATTTTCTAAAATATGGCACAACTGATCCTCTAGATAGTAACACATTACCATATCTTACTACACAAAATATTGTCCCTTTATTATCTGGAGAATGATTTGCACTTAGCATTAATCGTTCTTGAATAGCTTTTGTCATTCCCATAACATTAACAGGTTTAACTGCTTTATCAGTACTAACACATACAACTTTTTGAACGCAACATTTATGAGCCGCTCTTATAATATTTTCAACTCCTATAATATTAGTTTTAACTGCTTCAAAAGGCGAAGCCTCACATACTGGAACATGTTTTAGAGCTGCTGCTTGGTACACAATATCTACACCTTCCATTACTTGTTCCACTCTATTATAATCCCTTATATCTCCAATATAGAATTTTAATTTTGGATTATTATTATAGTGTATCTTCATGTCATATTGTTTTTTTTCATCCCTACTTAAAATTCTAATTTCTTTTACATCTTCTTTTAAAAGACGATGGACAATATAATTGCCAAATGAACCTGTTCCACCTGTAACTAAAATTATTTTATTAGCAAACATTTACTCACCTTCCTGTTTTTACTTTATTTTTTATAATTTATTCTATATTATTTTCGAATACACTTTGTCCATGAATTCTTGAATAGTATCTTTAACTTATTTTAATAAAAAATTATCTATATTAATACTTTTATTACATCTTTATTAAAAATTTTACAGTTAAATAGTTCTTACAATGTTTTAATCTTTCATTGATTAAAAATCCAATTTATTAATCAACTATAAATATTTCCTTATTTTTTATTTCTAATATAATATAAGTATCCTCCTATATATAGTTATATATATCAAGCATAATGATAATTTTGCTCGTAAATATTGTATACTTTTTTTCACTTTTAATTAAACTCCAAACAATATTCCACCAATAAAAATAATAAAAATATTTAATAAGGAATAACTTAATATCTTTTTATTAATTTTAAATTCTACTAAAGATAATATCAATGAAGATGTCAATATATATATTATACCTCTAAATCTCAGTTCCAAGCTACCTCCATATTGTAAAGAATATATTCCTATAAAAAGAGCAAACATTATAAAAAACATTTTAGAAATAATTTTAAATTTGTATTTTTTATTTACCATCAAATTAGCAATTAATATACCTAGTACAAACCACCATAACAATGCACCAATTGAAGAAAATATGTTACCACAAATTGTATAGTGTATAAAATATATATTACCAAACATTGGCCTTATAGGACCTGGTCCGATTAATATTTTAAATGGAGCAAGAATTAAACTTGTAATATTAGTTTGTAAAGCATTTTTTAAAACAATAGGAATCCACATATTCAAAGTATCAATATATCCCAATTTAAACATTCCATATAGAACAATTGCAAATATAATAACACCTGAAATAATTTTTATTATAAAATGTATTGGTCTATATTTAAAATCACTAAATAATTGTTTTAAATATAAATAGGAAAATATAACTATAGAAATTAAAAATCCCCATGGTCTAATACCTGTAATAAGAATTGTCACTAATAATAGCATAAAATAATTAATAATCTTTTTATATAATTTATTTCCTTTGCTAATTCTATAGAATAATAAAAATATAGCAGTTGCATAGAATAAGAATAATACATCTTTTAAATTTCTAATCAACGAATAAACTATAAGAGGATTTGTTGCTGTTAAAATAACGAAAAAATAAATGTTCTTTTTACAAACTCCATTCTCAATTAGTAAGTAAGTTAAAAATAAAATTATAAAATCAATTAATAATAAGTTGGATATATTAATAAAACCCGCCCATATGAAAGGTGATGTTAATTGTATCAAATAACTATAATAAATATAACCCATGTTATAAGCAAACATTACTCTTCCATCTAGTAAATCTAAGGTTGCATTCCAATACATTTCAGCATCACTATAATATACTTCCCTGCCTATATACGATAATTCCAATCTATATATTATTAGAATAAAAAACTGAATGATAAATGCAAAAAAAATATATTTTTTCAATTTATCATATCCCTTTTTAGTTAAAAAACTTATTAATAAAAAAATCGAAATTAGTTCAATTATTATAATTAGCATTTTTCTTCCTTAATATTTTATTATATTTGCTTATACAAAGCCTGTAATCTTATCTCCATTACATCCCAGTCATAAAATTCATCGTATAGTTTCTTCATTTTTTCTGCCATTATAGGCCATTCTGATCTTCTATTAGCAATATCCGCTAAACCTTCTTCTATACAGTTATAATTAGAATCAACCACTACCCCTATATCATTTTTTTCAACAATATAATCCATACCAGTTTCTTTTATCATTATTAATGGTTTCCCTAACATTAATGCCTCATAAAATTTATTTGGTGCTGCATACTTATGATTAGGTATTTTAGGATCATAAAGAGCCGTCATAACATCACACATTCCTTCTAATTCTAATGTTTTTTCATAAGAAAGTTTTCCATAAAAAATAATGTTTTTATGTAGATTAGAAGATATTTTAACATTATCCTCCAATTCTCCAAAACCACCTATATGCAATTCATAATTTGCATTTTTTGCAACGATGTCTATAATTTCATCAATGAACCTACCTTTTGATAAGATTCCTACATATACTATTTTAATTTTATTGTTATCTTTATAATATTCAGTTTTTTGTAAATCAATCTTATATGGTGTATTATGTATAACTCTCAACAATTTAGGATTTGTCCCAATAATTTGTTCACTCCTTTTTTCACTGCATATAATTACTGCATCTGATGAATTAATTATTTTATTATCTAATCCCTTAATTATTTTTTTAAAATTTGTTGGAACATTAAATGCATCTACATAGTAATCAAAAATGTCATATACAAACTTTTTGTGAAGTAATGCCGCTATCTTCTTCGATATAAACGCTGTATCAAAATCACATGAGTGGATTACATCATATTTATTTTTATTTTTAATAAGCCACCACATTAACCTAAACTGAAACGATATTAAAGGAAGTAAATTACTTTTTAACCCTCCTCCATAAGTTGCGGGTATACCAAACCTATGTATCTTTATACTATAACTTCCTATTTTTAGAATGCTTTCCTTTAACTTATATTTATAATTCCTGTCCCAACCTAAAATCATTACATGATGATTATCTTTAATCAAGCTAATAACTTCTTTCTCAACTCTAGAGTCTGGATCAACAGGATTTGAACGTAAAAACACAACATTCATAATATATTTATCTCCCAATTTATTATATGACTATAAATATCTACTATATATTTGCCCCATATCATCAATTATTTTATCTAATTCAAATTTTTTTATCTTCTCAATATTATTTTTTCTCATCATTTCGCATATACTTTGATTGTTAAATAAATATAAAATATTTTTAACGAGCTTTTTACAATCATCAATTTCAATAATATATCCATTTTCTTTATCACAAACCAAATCTCTGTTCCCGCGACAGTCCGTAACAATTAGAGGAAGACCTGTAGCCATTGCCTCCATAACATTAACAGGTAACCCTTCACGGCGTGAACAAGATATATATATATCTGATATTTTCATTAAATAATCAACATCTTTTCTATAACCCAAAAAATCAATATGTTTATCAACATTTAATTCTATGGCTTGTTTTTTATAATTTTCAATCATATCTCCAGTTCCTACTAATAGTAGTTTGAAGTTTGATATATTATTTATTATATCTTTTGTAGCATTAATAATTAAATCTTGATGTTTTCCATAATTCATTTCAGCAACATATAATGCAACAAATTCATTTTTTAAATTATATTTTTCTCTTAATTCAAGTTTTTCATTTTTGTTTACAGGAAAAAATTTACTAAAATTAACACCGACTCCATTTACTATTTTTATTTCTTTGCAATTAAAATTTCCTTTTAATGCTCTTTCATAGTCTTCATTATTAATTGTCAGTAAAACATCTGTGTATTTCGAAAGAAATTTTTCTATTGGATAATATAAAATCCAATTTGTCAATGAAGCTCCTTTATAAAAATGAAAACCATGTGCTGTATAAATTACAACTGTTCCTTTCTTACGTACATTTCTTGCAGCTAGTCTTAATAATACGCTAGCAACTGGTGTATGGCAATGAATTATATCATATTCATTTTGTTCTAAAATTTTTTTTAACTCTTTATACACATTAAAGTTACCGAGACTAATTGGATTTCGCTCAAACTTCAAATCAAAATATTTATCACAATAAGGTATTACCCAATCTTCATTTTCACTAAAATCATTTTTTGCACACACATGTGTCTCAAATCCTTTTTCTTTAAACCATTTTAAATATGGAATATGAAAATGAACTATATGGTGCTTTGCTACAGTGGCAACAAATAAAACTTTCTTCACAATAATCTCCCTTGAATTCTTCTGTTTTATACTAAAAAATGAGAAAAGTAAAAAACAATTATTCTAATTAGCCTTCTCTACAACACCTTCTGTACTTTCTGACTTAAATAGTATTTTGACTGTCATAATCATTAACTTAAAATCTAACATAAGTGAATAATTCTCTATATACATCAAGTCAAGTTTTAACTTATCATGAGCTGTTGTATTATACTTTCCTATAACTTGAGCATAACCGGTTAATCCAGCTTTAACTTTTGTTCTAAAAGAAAACTCTGGCATATCCTCCATATATTTCTCAGTTATTTCAGGTCGTTCTGGTCTTGGTCCTACTATAGACATATCACCTTTAAAAATATTTATTAACTGTGGCAATTCATCAAATCGAATTTTTCTAATAATCCTTCCTATAGGAGTTATTCTATCATCATTTTCCCTTGCAAGCACTGCCTTTCCATCTTTTTCAGCATCTTCATACATACTTCTAAACTTATATAAATAAAATTCTTTATTATTGATAGTTAACCTCTTTTGCTTGTATATAATAGAACCACTATCACACAGTTTTATTAAAATTGCAACGATTAACATAAATGGTGAAGCAATTATTAATGCTAAAAATGATAAAAGTAAATCCATAAGCCTTTTAATAATTCTTTGATAATAAGCTATACCACCGTTCTTAATTATAAGCAATGGTGTATCTAATATATGTAATTTTTCTGAATTAGAAATAATTATATCAGAAATTTTAGGAGTTATATATGTTCTAACTGATTTTGAAAAACAATATTTTAATATTTCATTTCTAAGTTGCGACTCAACATCTGAAATGATAACAGCATCGTGCTTATCTATGGATTTAATGATTTTCTCAATACCAACACTTGATTCTACCATATTAGAAATAATATATTTGTCTGTATGTTTATTCATTTTTTTTATTAAATTTTCAGTGGAAGCATTGCCATTTATAACTAGCATCTTTAATGGAGGAAACGATGCTGAGTAAATCTTTTTAGACAACACTGCCCATACTATGATAATACAAAATTGCTTTAATGTCATATAAAGCAAAGGTATAGGGGTAACAATCATTTTTGTTAATAAGCACATTTGAATATATATAATAAAATTTGAAATTATCAAAGATAATGTTTGACTATATATTAAATCGAAAGAATTTAAATAATCAATTTTATTTCCTTCATATATTTTCATAAAAATTATATAAATAAATAAATATTCAAATACAAAGAGCAAAGCCCCCTTCTCATAGAAGGGTGCAAACACCCAATTTCTATAACCACTATTCCATAAATCCCAAAACATACTTGCAAATATAATTATAAGAATTATGCAAAATAGTTGTGATATTATATTTCTTAATTTGAAATTTTTAACCATTTTTCTCATTCCTTTGCTTTATATAAGTATTTATACTTACACCTAATCCAAATATACACCAAAATAAAGGTGATACAGAAACTATATGATCGTTAAATATACCTGCAAATAAATATCCTAAAACTGACAAATAACAAGATATACCAACATAGTTCTCTATATAATCAAATTTTAAATTTTTATATAGCCTTGCGCTAGTAAATATGTACATTCCCCATAAAGTAATTAATGCAATTAATGAAACAAATCCTGTGTTCATAGCTATTTGAAGATACATATTATGAGGCTTGTCAATTACTTCTGTAGCAGACATAAAAACATTTAGTTTTCCTATAAAATCATCTTGTGGAAATACAATTGGATAATTATCTGCTCCAGCTCCAATAAATATATACTCTCTTAATAGAGGAATAGTTCTACTCCATATATATCCTCTATTTGAAGCTAACATTTCTAGTCCATTAAAAATTTTTAATGATTCTGCTATAATAGGCTCTATGATCCTCCCCCCACTTCCAAGAATTTTTACACCATCTTCAGTTATATAAAAATTTAAACTCCCTTGAACAATCCAAGGGGTTGTAACGCTAAACCCTGGATAAGTTTCAGATAGCTTTACTTTTAAATACCATTTATCAGTCTCATCTATAAATAAATATCCATTTTCATCAGTATTAATTGGTAAAGTCTTATTGTTTTCATCAACAAAAAAAAGCTTATCCTTATCTATCATAATATTTAAATCTTGCTTAGTTGTTTTAATACTAACAGAATTTTTCCCAAGTTCTATGCCCTTAAATCTGAAAGCATCTTCTTTAGTATTTTGCTCTTTACTTTCCTGTACTGATTTAAAAATGTTCAAACTTGATAATCTATTCACCAACATTCCACCAGATACAAAATTAAACCCAACAGCCATAACTATCCCAACCACTAAAATAGTCGTACTCACCTTCCAATATTTTATTAAATATTTCCTAAGCATTACCAATGCAACAAGTCCAGAAAAAGTCACTCCCAAATACCCAGCCCTAGAATTACAACCAATCCAAGTAAATAAGCAAAGTAAAAAAGCAACACCAGCAATTATGCGTTTTTTCAAAGTCTTAGCACTCACTAAAAAAGCCACAGTCATTGGCAACATAAGTGCTACAAAGCTACCTACGAAGTTAGTATTAAACAACGTTCCATAAATAGTATGTTTTCCAAAGTTAAAACTAAGTCCACCCTCTACATTTACTCCACTTGGAATTATTAGACTGTTGCCAAACTTAGTATTGAATATATCAAATCCAAAATATTGACCTACACCTATAATTCCCTCTACTATTATGAGGAATATAAATGCATTTACAAATAGTTTTATATCTCTTTCACTATTTACAAAGTTAATAACTAGGAAGGTTATCATAATATAGCTTAGCAGTACCCACATGCCTTGATACATATCTACGAATCCATTCAGCGCTGTAGGCTTGTCTACAGCAAAGATGGTTGATAGTATGACAAAAATAGCATAGACTACCAAAGGTATATAATATTTATATTCTTTTTTTAATGTGAGTTTTCTTGTTAATAATAAAAATATGTAAATTATTGTCGATGTTATAGTCAAAAAAATTACCCAACGAGATTTCCAGTAGCTGAAAAAATCCAGTAGCTCGTTTTGGCCTGTCCAAAATAAAGCTTGAGTCGTGCCTGTTAAGTTTATATATTTACCATGCACTATAAGTGGCACAAACCCTGCTATCAGTAGCAATGGTATAAAGTATAGCCATGATATTTGATTTTTATCATTTATTGTTGTTCTAAGTTTATTTTTTGTACTCATATATAATTAACCTTCATTTTCTTATTTTTATATTAATTTATATCTTGTATTTTTGTAACTTAATTCACATATAGGATACTATATATGAGCATATATTGCAAGAATTTTCTAAAGATATTTTTAAAATGTTTATAATCCAAAAAACACCTAGATAAACTATCTAAGTGCTTTTTGAACCTTTTTCTTATGCCAAGAATTCTGATTTTAATTAATATTACTTCTACACAAAATAATCTAGGCTTAAGTTAAAGAATTTTGCTACCGCTACCATGTTAGAAAATTTTGGACTTGATATTTTCCACTTTCCTACTGTTCCATTCGAAAATCCTAGTTTTGACTCTAACTCAGCTACACTCATCTGATTTTTCTTACACAGTTCTTTTATTTTTTCGTATATCATCTTTTGTAATCTCCTAAGTTTAATATTATCCAATGGCTTCAAATCTTGAGTACAAGACTTTAGCAGTTGGGACTATTTACATATAAGTGTATACTTTTTGACTTATAATGTCAATACTTTCTAATACTGAATTTTATTTTTTCAATCTTTTTCTTGATTATTTACTATGTGATTGTTATAATATGATGAATGTTATAAATTTTTCGTTGATAATAATAGATTATTGGAAAGCTAATTATTAGGCTTTCTTAAAAATCTATACCAATATTTGTGAAAGGAATTGTGTTAATATGAATGAAGAACAAAATTTTTCTAAACATGAAGATGAAATTGATTTAAAAGAATTATTTATGGTTTTATGGAAGGGTAAAAGGATAATTATAATTGTTACCCTAATTTTTGCTATTTTGTCAGCACTTGTGACAAAATTTCTTATACCTCCTGTATATGAGGCAAAGCTTGATTTGTTGGTAAATTTTCCTGAAGTAGTTAGTACAAAATATGGTGAATATAAATTGCTTTTGACAACTAACGACCAATACATAAATTTATTTTATAGCAACAATGTTATAAATAAGACAATTCAGGATATGGGCTATGATGTAAAGGAAAATACTATTGAAAAATTTACAAAAAGAATATCTATAATTAAGGATGAAAAACGCCCAAATAGCTTTACAGTAAAGGTTAAAGCTATTAGTCCTAAGGACGCTTTAGATTTATCAAACACATTATATAAAAACTATTTAATATTGGTAAATGCTAACACTAAATTAAGAAGTGTTGAGCACTTTATAGAAATTAATACTATTGAATTAAATAAAGCTGAAGATGATTTGAATTCAAACAAGGTTTTGCTAGGACAATATAAAAAGCAACTTGATACTATGTCACAAACTATAAATCAAAACAATTTAATGGACTCTATAAAATCTAGCAACATCAATTATATGGTTTTAGAAAGTATAATAAATAAAAATTATGAAAAAGTAGAGTTGGATATTATCAATACAGAACAAACTATATACAACCTTGAAGATAAAATAAATGTTGTAAATCAATACTTAAATGAATTAAACAAAATAAAAGATGATATTATTAACAGCAATGTGAAGTCAAGCGAATACCTAACATCAATAGATAGAAGCATTCAACTTCCGTCTGCACCAGTTGCTCCTACAGTTAAGACTAGTCCAAGCACTTCACTAAACACTATTATAGCTGCTGTAATCGGATGTATGATAAGTGTTATATATGTACTTATTAAAAAATACTGGTTTACTGAAGAAAAATTAAAAGTTAAATAGTTATAAAATTCTTGATTTTAAACAAAAAACTATTGTCGTACAATTGACAGTAGTTTTTTATTTCTTATTTTAAATTAACATCTTTTTACTCCCTTAATTAACATAAATTACCTACATAATTTTACAATTATTTGTACAAAATAACTTAAAATCCAGTTTAAAATATAGTATAATGGATATTGTTGACAAGTTTAATTTGAGGAGTGGAAAAATGGCAACTATTGTGAAAAGAAACAAGAACTACTCGGTTATTTATTATTACAAAGCCGAGGATGGTAAAAGGAAGCAGAAGTGGGAGGCTGTTGATACTTATAAGGAGGCGTTGCAGCGAAAGGCTGAGATAGAGTATTTGAAAGCAGAAAATATATTTCCTTCTGTTAAAACTGGACAGGTCAAGAATTCAATTAAAAGCATTGAGATGTACATGGAAGAGTTTGTGAACTCTTATGGTAAAAAGAATTGGTCTATTTCAACTTATTCATCTAACAAATCTCTGCTTGGTAACTACATATACCCATATATTGGGAAGATACCTGTCCATATTATTACTACCGAGCAAATAGATGAATATTATGACAAGCTGTCTGAGAATACCATCATATCTCGAGTACATAAGCTGTTAAAATGTGCTTTTGGTCAAGCATTAAAGCTCAAGCTGATTAAGGAAAATCCTTTTTGCTTGGTTGATTTGCCTAAGTCAAAATATGTTCAGAAAAGCATTTTAACTGCTGAGCAGATAAAAGTGCTCTTAAACTACTGCTATAAAGAGGATTATCAGCTCTACATTTGTATAAATTTTGCTTTTGCTTGTTCTATGAGACTTGGAGAAGTTTTAGGACTTACATGGGATGATGTTGAAATCTCAGACAAATCAATTGAAAACAATAATTCCTGTGTACGTGTCAACAAAACACTAACACGAGCAAATTATGACACTTTAAAGGAGTTAAATCACAAGGATGTAATCTATACATTTGAGCCTCAGTATGCTTTCAAAAAAAGTCGATTAGTGCTTAAAACACCTAAGACAGCAAGTAGTCATAGAACTATATGGCTTCCAGCAACCTTGGCCGGAGAGCTTAGTATGTTAAAAAACAGTGTCGCAAATAATTTTTACCTTTTTAACCAATTTACAAATAGACCTAAACTTGTGTTTGTAAATTCACAGGGACAGCCTGTTGACATTAGGACTATTGAGGAGAGATTTAAGGAAGCTCTGATTAACTGTAATTTACAACAAGTTACCTTCCATTCTCTAAGACATTCAAGTATAACATATAAATTACTACTCAGCAAAGGAGATATAAAATCAGTGCAGGGAGATAGCGGACATTCTCAAATTCATACAACTATGAATATCTATGCCCATATTTTGGACGAAGAAAGAAAGAAAAATGCACAAAACTTTGACAATTACTTCTATGTATCGATGCAGTAATTATATAATTTATATCACACGCTGCAAAGTATAATCATTGTGTATTTATCCAATTTTATGTAAAATAATTATCTTTTTTCTTGCTAACAATGCTATTAGCAGGACAATCTGTGCTATTAGCAAGTTTGAAAACTTAAAATTCAAAACTGTGTATATTTACACAGTTTCTGTAATAAATTTTTCTCCTCGTTTTCTTAGGAGGAAGAAAGATAATGAAAAAAGTATTATCATTATTATTAGTAATCGTAATGGTTATGTCTTCAATGAGTATGGTATTTGCTACTACATTTGAAGATATCGATTCAAAAAATGAAATGTTAACAGAAGTTTCAAGCTTACTAAACGGTTTAGGAATCGTAACTGGTTATGAAGATGGAACATTCAAACCTAGCAAGGTAGTAACAAGAGCAGAAATGGCTGCTATGTTAATCAGAGCAAAGGGCTATGAAACAATAGCAAATGATACACCATCATTCTCTGACAGTCAAAAACACTGGGCTAAGGGGTACATCGCTTTAGCTTCTGACTTAAAAATAATCAATGGTAGAGGAAATGGTATATTTGATCCAGATGCTACTGTAACTTATCAAGAAGCTGCAACTATGGTATTAAGAGCTTTAGGATACACTGATGAATCAATCAACGGTGGAAAATCTACAGTTTTCAACGCAGCTAACTACAGAACAAAGGCATTGTCACTTGGAATATTCAAAGATTTCACTTTCTCATCTATCAACGCTGGAGCTGTTAGAGGAAATATTGCTTTAATGGTAAATAGAGCTTTAGCTAACTCAACAGTATACTCTAACGAAGATGGTAGAGCAGTAGTTGAAAAAGACGAAAATGGTAATCCAGTAAAATTATTAAATGCTATAGCTAAAAAACAAACTATAACAGTTGACAAGAAAATGTTAGCTAAAGAAAATTTAGTAGATTTGACTAAATATCTATACCAAAGCATTGACGCATACATCAAAGACGAAAAAGTAATTTTCGTTGACGCTGTAAATTCAACAGTTAAAACTGGAAAAATTTCAGCAACTACAAGCAACACAATTTCTTTAGGAACAGGTTCAAGCAAGGTTGATTATTCAGTAAAATCAGCTAATGAATCAGTATTCTATAATGCCGATGAAGTTGTTTACTCAGCTGCACAAAGTGCATTAGTTAATGCAAGTGCTACATTAGTATTAGATAATGATTCTAAAGTTATAGGTGTTATAGCTTCTGAGCAAACAGACGCTAAATTAATAAGCTCTGTATATAAGAAAAATTCAACAGTATTAAACGGTATAGCATTGCCTACAAAAGATGGTAAAGTTGATTTATCAAAAGTAACAGTTACAGGCGAAGTAGATGCTATTGAAGACATAAAAGCAAATGACGTTGTTAAAGCTTTCTCAGCACTTAACAATACAGCAGTTAAATTATTGGTTGTAAGAGAAAGTGTTCAAGGTAAAGTTATTAAATCAAACAATGACGGTTCAAGCGTATTCGTTGATACAATCGAAGAATACAGAGACGTTGTTAATGGTACTTTAGCATTAAATGATGTTGGAACATTCTTCTTAGATGAAAATGGAAATATCTTTGCATTCTCTAAGACTTCATCTGAAACTAACTCTGATTTTGCAATGATCACAGAAGGCAATAATGGTGTTTTCGTAGGTGATGTAATAATCAAAAACCCTACTATAAAAGTTATAAACGCTAAAGGCGAGAAAATAACTTTAACAATAGCTGAAGATGCAGTTCTCGATGTATTAGCTGCAAACGGAACAGTAACAACTAAGGACAAAGCTGCTTATACTACAAGCTCAAACTCTTTAGTATTAGCTAATGAATTAAAAGCTGGTGCAATAATCCATTCAGTTGTTGTAGAAGACAAACAAGTAACTAAAGTAGTTCTTCAAACACTTGCAACTGTAGTTAACAATGTAAATGTAACTTCAAAAACATTTGATCCTGCATCAGATATAGTAATATTCAACCAATACAAAGTTAATGGAAAAGATGTTTTCGCAGTTAGCGCTCTTGAAGATTTAGTTGCTCTAAAAACAATAGCTGCTGCAGAATTCACATACATTGCAAATGAAAATGGCGAATTTACAGTTATATTAGTAAATGGTAGCGCAGTAGTAGCTCCTAAATCAACTGTTGGAGTTATAGCTGATCAACAAAAGGTTGTAAATACAGATGGTAAAGTTGTTCACCAATTAGTAACTTATATAAATGGAGAAAAAGTAACTTACCTTTCAAATGAAGATCTTGGAAAAACAAATGTTAAATCTGATTCAACATTAGTAGAGTTCACATTGGCTAATGGCGTAGTTACAAAAGTAACTTCAGTTTCAACTTCATCAGCTATAAACGTTGGAAATGATGTAAGCCCAATCAAATATGTAACTGAAGACACATTTGTAAATGGAACAACAAAATACTTCATGAACGATGACGCAACAATCTATGTATACGACGAAGATGGAAACTTCTTAAGAGTAGGTTCAACATCAGACTTAGAAGGCTTAAACTTAACAATCAACCTATATCTAAACGCACAAAACAACAGATTAGTTGATAATGTAGTTGTTATAGTGAAGTAAGAAGAAATAAGTAAACTCTTTTCAAAAATAAAAAACATATAATAAAAAAATAAGCGGTATTAGACATTTCGACTTGTCAATACCGCTTATAAAATTAAATAAGTTTTTAACTTTTCCGTATCAATTTTTCATTTATACTAATTCCTATTCCTAACACTATCCAGAATAACGGTGCTACTGAAACTATTTGGTCATTGAAAATCCCCGCTACCAGGTAGGCGACTACAGCTATGAAGCAGGCGAAACCCATAGTTTTTTCTATTGAATCATAGATTGTCTTTCTGTATAGCTTTATACTTGAAATTAAATATATTCCCCATAATATTAAAAGAGCTATGAGGGATATTATACCTGTATTTATTGCAATTTGTAGGTACATATTATGAGGCTTATCTATTAAAATGCTTGCATTCCATTCATTATTTAATTTTTCTACAAAGTCATCTTGTGGGAAAGCTACTATAAAAGTATCTGGTCCATGTCCTTTAAATATAACTTTAGGTAGCATCATGATACTTCTCGACCAAATGTATCCTCTCCCTGAAGCAAATTTATCATAAGAGTCTAAAAATTTAAATTTAGGTGCTACAATAGGTTTTGATAGTCTTAGTCCATTACCTGATATTTTAACTCCATCTTCTGTAAAATAAAATTCTATGACTCTATTATGAGCTTTTACATGGATTCTCTCAGCATCTGTTACGAGCTTATAATTTTTATACTTTTCATCTTTTAAAATAATATAATTATCTTCATCTATGTAGATATCTACTTTACTCTTGTTTTCATCTAAAAATATAAATTCATTATCTACAAGCTTTACAGTTAAAGTTTCTAAATTTGTAACTATTGTGAATGCATCTTTTTCTAAAATTATATCTTTAAATGCCACTTTTTCTGCGGATGAGTTTATTTCTTCGATTCCATCTATTTCCTTAACCAAATTCAACCTAGAAAATTGTCCTAAAACACGTCCGTCAGAGACAATATTAAAACTTATTATAATAAATAAAAGACCTCCCATTAGGATTAAAACAAACTTATAGTTTTTTATAATTTGCTTTCTTAATAGAATTATAGAAATTGTTCCTGCTGTGATAAGCCCTACATATCCTGCTCTTGAATTACAGCCAATCCACAGGCATGCTGATAAAAACATTGAAATTGCACTTATTATTTTTGCTTTTTTAGTTGATGAATTTATATAAAAAGCTATTGATAGAGGAACAACTATAGCTGCAAAGCTTCCTACAAAGTTTGAGTTGTATAATGTACCATATATTGTATATTTGCCAAATATATTATTTGAACTTTCTATAACTAAATCACTTGGTACCATTAAGTCCATTCCTAGTTTTGATTGTAAAAAATCAGCGCCAAAATATTGTCCTAAGCCAAGCGTTCCTTCTAGCATTATGAGAAATATAAATGCTTTAGAAAATAATTTTATATTACTTTCATTATTTATATAGTTTATAGTTAAAAATGTTAATAGTACATATGAGAGTAAAACATACATACCTTGATACTGTTCAACAAATCCGCCATATGCAATCTCTGGATAATTTGATGTTGCTGATGATATTATAACAAATAAAGCATATATTGCAAGAGATATATAATACTTATAATATTTATTAGATTTTAATAGAATCTTTTTGTCTATAAATAATCCTAAAAAGGTAATAAAAGATATTATTCCCATAGCTATAGTCCAAAATGCTTTCCAATAGCTATATAAATCTAAATGATAGTCTTCACCGCTCCAAAACAACTTTTGAACACCTTTAAGCGATATGTACTTACCTCTAACTATTAGAGGAATTATTGCTACTATAATTAATAATGGCAAAAAATAATACCATTTAACACTTTTATTTTCAAAAAAATTATTATTTATTTTTTCTTTATTTTTCTTATTATCCATTATACCCTCACTACTTATTGTTAATAGCTATTGATTAAAATGTTGTTTTTACAGAGCATACTATAAAAACAAGTGTTGAAAATTCAACACTTGTTTTTATAGTTTTGTTTATTTTAACTATCTCTTAATTTTTATAATAACTACATCATAACCTTCTTTATCTGTATTTAGGTTATAGAATGTAAAGTCTGCATTAGTTAAAGTTAAATCACTTTCATCACCAACACGTGTGAATGGGAATGAATTAGCTGTTGATGTAGACTCTGTAAATACATAGATAGTAGCACCTTTTGAAAGTCTTCTATCATTAATTGAAATAGCTGAGTTTGTTGTAACTACTGTAGTTACAGCTATCTTGCCTCCAGTCACAACAGCATTTCCAGCTGCTATGTTCTCAGATATAACACCATTTGATAAAGGCAATCTAAACAACTTACCGCCTGAAGTACCACCTATAGTTACATTTACAGCTGTTAAATATTCTACTTTTTCACCCTTAACATATGCTGTAACTCTTCTTATTGTACCATTAGCTGTAAATTCTTGTTCTACTGATGTAATTATAGCATAACTTGAATTATCAACTAATTGTTCATGAGCTATAATTAATTCAAACTCACCTTTGTCATTTAATTTTGCATAGTATGTTTTAGGATTTACTTTATCTAAATCTTCAACTTTAGCAACTTTAAATGTATTAGCTGCAGGTGTGCTGATAGTAGGATCGTTATACGCACTAAATATTACTACATCATCAGCAGCGGCAAAAGTTTTGCTTCCAGCGTTAAAGTTTACTGTATCTAACTCTTGAACACCTATCAAAGTAATCTTTCCGTCTTCATTTACGTTGAAACCAGTTACTATATATGCATTATTTCTGAAACCACCAAAGCCTGCATCAAATGTGTTAAAAGCTTTATCTGAAAACACATTTTTAGCTGCAGCTGCAACTCCATCTTTATCTGTCAATACAAATTGTGCAGTTGAAGCGAAATTATATGTCTTAGCTACATTATCTTTATTCAATAATCTTATAGAAGCATCTCTTAATAAAATTACTGGTGATCCACCTGTTACTCCAGGATTTAAGTGAGTAATGAATGCATAGTTAGAATTAGACATTGATTTTCCTTCAAAAGCTACTATATCTCCATCAGCATCTAAGTAGAATTTACCTTCATCTCCTAATTTAAGAGAAACATAAGAACCATAAGCTTCTCCATTAATCACAGAATATCCTGAAGCATCTTTTTTAGTTACTTTACCTTCAATTATATCTCTACAAACAACTAATTCAACTTTAGTAGCATTTACAGACATATCACCTGTTGCATAGTAAGCTGTAACTACATCTTTTGCAACTATATCTTCTATAGCTGTAACTTCACCTTTAACAATTACTTTTGTTAAATCAACTTTACCAGTAACAGTTTTTGGTAAATTTAAATCTCCTAATTTTGTTGAACCAGTTTTATAAGCTTGTTTTATTTGAACTGAATCATCAGATATTCTTGCTATAGCAGAAACTGCTTTACCATCAGAATTTAATACTAATGTTACTTCTGCACCGTTAAATGTACCTAAAGCTCCATCAACTCCATTGTTATCATGAGTAGAATTCCATGCCTTTTGGAAATCTTTTATTTCGTAGTTACTTTCTCCACCATTGTGATAAACTTTAATTGTGTTTCCAGGTGTTACATTTAGAAGAACTCTTTCAATAGTTTTATCTGCTTTTCTAACAAAAACTCTTTCGCTATTGTTATCATAATTCCATTGAATATCAGTCATTCCTATAGTAGTAACTGTACCTTTTACTGTTGCAGTTTTGTTTGATTTTATGAACATTACATGTTTATCAGCATTTTGGTACACTACCAATGTTTGATACATATACGGCTCTAAATCAACCATATTACCTTTATAAGCTTTATTAGTTGAATCCAAATGACTTGGATTTACAGTAATTTCTGTTCTAGTAGTTAATTTGTCTAAAAGAGTTTCATATACTGGGAATTCTTTGTAAAGATATGGATTTCCAGCCGTTCCATCTCCTGCAACTGGACGCATTTCTTTATCTATTACTATCTTTTGCGCTAAACCTTTTTCAGTCTTTTCTACTCTTTCAATTTCTAATGAGTTATAAATCATAGAAGCTATATCACCTCTATTAGCTCCACCAGCTGCGAAAGTAACATTAGTTAATATTCCTAATGTTTGAGCAAGAGTTTTGTATTTTGTAGCATTGTAAGCATCAACTCCACCATTAACTGTAGAGTTTGTGTGTCCTAATGCTCTTAATATCATAACTACTGCTTCTTGATAAGAAACTGAGTTGTCACCTTTGAATGTTCCATCAGGATATCCTGTAACAAGCTCTAATCCAGCTGCTAATGCTACATATCCATCATACCATTTTCCTTTTGAATCTTTAAATGATGATTCAGAACCAGCAACTAAGTCTCCTTGTCCTAAAGCTTCAACTAGCATCTTTGCTAATTCAGCTCTTGTTACAGTCTTTTCTGGTTTGTACGAACCATCGTCATAACCTTTAACGATTCCTAATGATATAAGTGCGTCAACTGCTTTTATTTGATTTTTGTCAGTCACATCTTCTGGAGCTGCAAAAGCAACATTAGCCATTGATAATACCATCATTATCGCTAATACTAAAGATAAAATCTTTTTCATTTCGTTTTCCTCCTAAGAAATTTTTAATTTAATTTTGTTAGCAAGCTAACGTTCTGAATTATAACATCTAAATTTGTACAAGTCAATATATTTTGACCGTTTGTAACAAAGCTGTAACATTAGAACGCCGTGCTATTTATCACATCTTTATAATACCACATCAGAATCAATCTAATATTACAGCTATGTTACAAGTAAAATATTTTCTACTTTGTGGTAGGGGGTATAAAAGGCATTATTTTAGCACATTTTAATTTTTATCTATTCTATAAAATAAAAAATCAACATTGAAATCTTATATCAATGTTGATTATATTATAATTTAAAAAGTTAATCCCTGAAAAAACTCCTCCAATCACAAACTTAACAGGATGCTATAACTATCACTAAGCTTAGTTTATACTATTTTAAATAATTTGTTAAATAGTATTTCAATCAGTTATTTCTCGTTTATTTCCCTATCAAATCCATCAGTTTTTCATCAGTCATATCTCTATAAACATTAATTCTATTCAATCCAAATAATGATTGGGGTAGGCCTTTAATTACAGTATTTATGCCTTCTTTTGTTGTGAGTGTAGATTTCACACCCCACAAACCTAACAAAGTCTCTGTTTCTTTATCATAGTATCCTGTTGGGTAACTAAAAGAATGAATTCCTTCACTTGTAATCTTATTTATATTATCACTTTCAATTTTAAAATCATCATTAAAGGCTTTTATATAGTCCTCTTCACTTTCGTTTTCAAACCTTTTAACATTTTTTCTTACATAAGAAGTATTTTCTAACTTCTCAGATTGGTGCATATCAAAGGTATGGCTTTGGATATCTATTATGCCACTCTCATACATCTCTATCGCTTCGTCGTATCCAAAATGTGGGATGATTTTCTCTCCAGTATCCTTATAAGTGTCCTTTCCAATGCTGTGACCTATCACATATATAGTTGCTTTCATATTTAACTCTTTTAGTATTGGATAGGCTATATCATAATTCGACTGATATCCGTCATCAAAAGTTATTATAATTGGATTTTCTGGCAACGCCTTACCACTAAGGGTAAATTCATATAATTCATTGAATGAAATCGCATTAAATCCAGCATCTCTTATTAATCTCATTTGTTTTTCAAATTGCTTCTTTGATATTGAATATACACCATCGTCATCAATATCATGAAGCAGTAATATAGGAATTTCTTTTTCATAAGAAGCGTAACCAAATTTGAATGTATATGATTTAAACCAAGATACAAAATCATCTATATTTTTTTGATTTACATGGTATCCAAAATCCTCTGGCATATATACGTCTTTATCGTTATAGATTTTTGCTAACATCATGTCGCCTACGCTATTTCTAAAATGAGTGCTGTCATAAAAATATCTTGCATCTGCACTTATCGTTGATTTTGAGAAGTCCCAGAAATCTGTTATACTGCCTAAACTTCTATAAAATTTTTCTAATTCATCTAGCTTATAATTATCAAAATCCTCCCAATAGATTGGGAAAACTACTGTCTGCAAATTTATGCCTTTTTCATCGCATAAATCCTTTATCCTTTTTATATATTTTGAAAAGTTTTCTATTTCGGTCAAATCCTTATTTGCTTTAGGATAGACTTTAAAAACATTATAAGTTGGTTTGTCTAAATAATCATTGTAATTACTTATGTTTTCTGTATCTCTAAGATTTTTATCATAATTTCCTGTTTCAGAGATAAAAACATCAAAGGCCTTTTGAAAAAATGAATCCTCTTTTTTATTCTTTATTTTTTCCACAGCATAACGAGGATTGGCAAATAAATAAGAAGTATAGAAATTAAATAAGTTTTTGTCAGATACCTTTGCAGCCATCCTCTGATTTATTTCATCGTCTCCAACATCAAAAAACATCGCTGTATTGTAATTTATTCCTAAAAGAACATTTTTAACATTAGCTGTTTCACTTAAATATTTAATTGTATTGTATGTGTCCATTAAATCAGAGCCATAATAAAAGGAATTATAATATGTATCGCCTGAATATTTATTTATAGTGTCTACCTTGATAGAGCCACATCCAGAAGAACCTACTATATATGAATCAAATTTATCTTTGTTTTTATCAATGTAATTAATTTTCGCTGTTCTCGGATTTTGAGTAAAATTGTAGCTATCCCACTTGTAAACATCAAGAAATAATCCAAAAGGATCAACTAATAGATTTAATAAAAGAATAGAGCCAAATACAATTAACAAAACCGAAAAAAACATTATAAAAAATTTTTTTGTACTCATAACAACCTCTTAATACTGTCTATAAATAAATTCTGTTGAAACATAACCATCAAAATAAACTACACCAAATACAATCAATAATATAAATATTGTAATTACTGACAATTGTACTAAAGTTCCAGCGCTATCGAATTTTTTATATAAATTTATTTTCTTTTCAAAGCATAAATCCACTACAAAAACAACACAAATACATGATACTAGCAATGTTATTCCTTTTAAATCATATCCCATATCAAAAAGTGTATATAGTTTTACATCTGAAAAGTTAAAGTTTGTAAAAGTTCTTTTTAACATAGCAAATGCAGTAGATGCGCTATCTGCTCTACTAAAATATCTGCCCAATGTTACTAATATATTCGTTCTTATAATTTGAAAAACCGTAAAATACTTGCTTTTATCTAAATGTAGTTTTTCTCTTGTTTTCTTAAAGTATGACTCAAAGTATAAACTAAGAGAAATTATTGTGCCGTTCCAAAGTCCATAGAAAACATAATTGCTGCCTGCTCCATGCCAAATACCTACCATCAGATATAAAATATATGTAGATATGCTGACACTTATCAGCTTTCCTGTTTTATTGCCTAAAAGCTTTCTTGACTTCTTATTTATAAAGGCAAGGGGTTTTGATAAATTCAAGGAATAAAAAACATAGTCTTTCATCCATGCACTAAGTGTTATGTGCCAGCGTCTCCAAAAATCAGCTAAGGAATTTGCAAAGAAAGGTCTTTTGAAATTAACGTCTAGCCTAATTCCTAAAATTTGTGATATTCCTCTTATTATGTCTATCCCACCTGAAAAATCAGCATAAATTTGAATACTGTAAGCAAATATAGCTAAGAAAATGACTGCACCATTATATTGGTTGTAATTAGAAAAAACTGTATTTACAAAGTTTGCAATTCTATCAGCTATAAATAATTTTTTAAAAACACCAAAGCATATCGTTTCAAAGCCATATCTGAAATTTTCGCCATCATATTTATGCTCCTTAAAAAATTGAGGAGCTAATTTGTTGTATCTACCGATTGGGCCTTGAATAATCTGTGGAAAATATGAAACGAAAAGGGCAAACTTAAAAATATTTTTCTCAGGCTTATAGCTTCCTCTATAAACATCAATTACATACGAAATTGATTGGAACATATAAAAAGAAATTCCAAGAGGAATTAATGAACCAAAGTTATCAATAAAAAATTTATTATATTTTATTAAGAATAAAAGTCCAAAATTTATACTTAAACATAAAACATTAAAAAACTTTTTTAATGCTTTATTGTCTGTATTATATATTGCAATTCCAAATAAAAAAGTATTTATTATACTAAATAATATAAAATATGAACCTGTAAATTTTATATAAAAAAATAAACTGGCAGCCAGCAGAAGCTTCCATTGATACTTCTTTAAAAATGTGTAATATAAAAATATTATTACTATTGCAAATATAATAAAGCTTGCTTTAAACAATATCATGATTAATTATTTTTCAATCCTTCTATTAATTTTTGTATAGCTTCGACATTGGCAAAGTTCTCAGGCAATATATCCTCTACACCTATTTTCACACCAAAGGCCTCTTCCGCTTCTATTATGAAATTTACAATATCAAATGAATCCAAAACACCATCTTCAATTATATCTTCATAGTCGTTAGGGTCAAAATCCTCATTTAAACCCTGTATTATTTCTATGATTTTATCTCTAATTTCCATGTTATTCTCCTAAAATTTTATATAGTTATCGCATTTATATTTGGTTTTTTCAAAGTTAAAAAAATTATATAGCTTTATGGCGCTTAAATTATCATCTCTCACCCACAAACTTATTTCATTATAACTCTCTTTAGAAAAATAGTCTATAAAATATTTGACTAATTCTTTAGAATAGCCCTTGCCTCTAAATCTTGGGTCTATTACTATGCCTTCTAAGCTTAAAGATTTTTTATTTTTTTTAAGTCTTAAATATCCAACAAAGTTGTTTTCTTCATATATACTTAGAATTAATCTGTTTTTTATTTCTTCAAATAAATCTTCCTTAAATAAAAAGTTTCCTGTGTATTTATCAATGTGTTTGTTTTGCAGCTCAAATATTAGTTCAAGCTCATCTTCGTTAGAAAATCTTATATTTTCGCTCAATTTTTCATTTTTATTGCTAAGCTTAAGCTTCATGTGACTTCTTGTCAAATATTTTGTAAAGCCAGCATCTAAAAGAGCATTGACTGATACACTTAGATTATTGTCTGTGTATATTTCGTCTGCGACGATTGGTTTTTCTAAATTCAAATCTTCTAAATCAATAGATAAATCTAATTTTGAAATAAAATAATATAGATTATAAAAATCCCCGCAGTCCTCAAAAAACAGTAAATAATTATTTTTCTCAATATAATAAAGCTTCTCTTTTTCAATCAAAGCCTTATAATCTCTTATCAGTCTACTTGAATTATTTAAATAATCTTTGCTTAAATATTTTTTAAGTAAACTGCTAAATACTTCAATATTCTCAACTATCTCAATTATTTCAATTATTTGTTCCATAATAATCCGCCTTAATCTTAGCTCTATCTATCTTTCCATTTCTATTATGAGGGAGCTTGTCAAAAATAAACATCTCATTTGGCAACATATATTTAGGTAGCTTTTCTTTTAAATAGTCATGAATTTGGGACTCTTTCAGATTGGTCTTGCAAACTAAAATAATTTTTTTATTATCATTATCATAAAATACAATTACTTCATCCATACCACTTAGTGTAACTGCTAAGCTTTCTATCTCTCCAAGTTCTATTCTGCTTCCCATGTGCTTTACTTGATTATCTTTTCGTGAAATATATACTATCTCACCATATTCGTTATATTTTCCCAAATCACCCGTCCTATACATAATATCTCTATAATTTGAATTAAATGGGTTTTGTATAAATGCTTCCTCAGTTTTTTGGAGATTGTTGTAGTATCCATAGGAAATTCCTGTGCCTCTGGCACAAATCTCGCCTATCTCATTCTTTTCTACCAGCTTATTTTCTTCGTTCAGAAGATAGACATTCATATTAGGACAAGCCTTTCCAATAGGGATTACATCTTCTTTTTTAAATTCTCTTTCTATTATATAATATGTGCAATCAACTGTCACCTCTGTTGGCCCATATAGATTTACAAACATGGTATTTTCTTTACATGCTTCTTTCCATAGCAAATAGTCTTTTCCATATAAGGCTTCTCCGGAAAAAAACACTTTGTTTATCGTATTTGGTTTTATTTTTTCAAACACTCCAGATGACGAGAGTATATTAAGACCAGAGGTAGCCCACAAAAGCGTTGTAATCTTTTTTTCATTAAAAAATTCTATTGCTTTCATAGGAAACATAAAATACATTGGCTTCATAATATACATGGTGCATCCATTTCTAAGCATTTGATATATACATTTTACAGAACAATCAAAGTAAAATGGCGCTTGATTTGCAATTACATCATCTTCATTTATACCAAATGTGTTACTTAGAAAATCAGCGAAATCCATCACCATTCTATGGCTGATTATAACACCCTTAGGTGTTCCAGTTGAGCCAGAGGTATACATTGTATAGCAACAGTCTATATCAATAACTTGTTCTTTCGTTGTTTTTAGAGCCTTTTCATTTATATCATTATTTTTGATATTTTCATAACAGGCTGTTTTCATACTTAATTTGTCTTGATTGTCTGTTTCATTTATATTATATATATCATTAAAATTGTTTATTTTACTAAAAATATTTTTTTCTTTTATACTCAAACTAAGAACAGGCTTAATATCTTCTAAGATAAGCTTTACTCTATCCTCAGGCATTTTATTGTCTATAGGCACATAAAAATTACCACTATATAAAACAGCTAAAAACATTACTATAGTTTGAGTACATCTGTCAACTTCAACAGCAATTGCTTTGTTTTTAGAACCTGTTTGCTCTATGATATAGCTTGCTATTGACATAGCTTGTTTTCTTAATTCGCTAAATGTAAGCTCTGTTTTTTCATCTGATATAGCTAATTTATTTGGAAATTTTTCTGAACTTTTTTCTAAATACTCTATTAAATTCAATGCCAATTTTATTCTCCTTTTTAAAAAAGGGAGTCTCCATAGAAACCCCCTAGGTCGCAGACCTAACAGGTTAATGCAACTCAATCACTAAATATAGTCTATAATATTTTAAAATTTTTGTCAAGTGGAAAGAATACCCTGTCTTAGCTTTGCATACATATATAAATCATATCTCTTCCCATCTCTTAGGACAAATTCTTTCATTGTGCCTTCTTTTTGAAATCCTGCTTTTTCGTATAGGGCTATGGCTGGAGTGTTAAAAGAAATTACATTTAGCTGTATTCTGTGTAGATCTAGAGTTTTAAAGCCATAGTCTAATAGTTCATCAAGAGCTTTTTTGCCATATCCTTTGCCTTGTTGGCTTTTATCACCTATACCTATGAATAATGTAGCTACTTGGTTATCTTTTACTATATCGTAATACCCAGCTATGCCTATAATATGATTTTCTATGTCTCTTATTGCGAAAATAATAGAGTCATTTTCTTCATTGTAATCAGCTATTGCTTTGTCCACCTTTTCTTTTGTCATGGGAATTGGCAAGACATAATCATAGCTTGATAAGAATTCTATATCGGAAAACCACTTATATAATGACGGCATGTCTTCTTTATTTATAGTATCTAAATAAATTTTCATTATTATTTCTCCATCTGCCTACTTTAAATTCAACAAATATTTTTCTTCCATTCTTATTGGATTGTAGGACTGTTTTGCTTTTCTTAAGCCTTCGCTTCCTGTATCCTCTTGTCTATTTACAAACTGAGTTTCATTAAAATGTCTTGTTAAAAATTCTCTGTTTATAAAAGCATATATACCATCATAGTTTATGTCTGCTTTTTCTACTAATATGTTTGCCATTGTGTCACTCGCGTACTTTTCACCTATTGAGAATGCAACTATTTTATTATTTGCATTTTTACATTCTTCTGCTTCATTATTGACAGCAGCATTATTGCTAACATTGTCACCTGTTTTAGGGCTTGCATATACAGCTATTGTCTTTAACTTTAATATATCAAGCTTACACAAAACATCGTTTATAGCATCTGTTTCCATAACCAGCTCTTTGTCAACCTCTTCTTTTACGCTGTGCCATCTTTTTAGTAGCTCCATGCAGTCGCTTTTTATTTTAGGAGTGTTGATTTCTTTGATTTCATAGTTATAATTTTTTACAAACTTGTTGTAATGATTTTTCTTTGCATGAAATTTCTTGCCACTAAGGTCAATTAACTCTTTTGTTGAATAAATATACTCTGAGTCATCTATATCTTTAATGCTGCATATGTTAAAATCAGTATATTCTCGTATGTCATTTATAAATTCTTCGTTTACATCGCCAAATAGATATTTTGACGGATATTCTTTTCTTATTTCTATTAATTTCTTAATTATACTATTTAGTTTTTCTTTCTTGTATCCTAATGGCTGCATGAAGAACGGTCCTTTAAATTCTTCTTGCTTGTTTATTATAAGTGCATCATCAAGTATAGCATATTTGATATTGCACAGCTTCCTCCATAGGTATAATGAAGGAAATGTATATTCGTATGATAAAATATTATGTTTGTTTATGTATGTTTCAAACAAGTATTTATCTTCTAACGTTAAGCACTTAAATTGTAAAATAAAATCCACCTCTGATCTGTTGTGTTAGTTAATAATTGTCCTAAAAAATAATTAAATAATACGGCTATTCTTAGCTATTATAAATATTCTTCTATCAATTGCATTTCTTTATCGTTTAGTTCTCTATATTCTCCCAATTCTAAATCATCATCTAAAGATATAGGGCCCATGGATAATCTCCTTAAATATATTACCCTTTTATCCACTGCCTCAAACATTCTTTTAATTTGATGAAATTTGCCCTCCTTTATAGTAATCCTGCATTCTGATATATCATTTGATTTAATAATTTCAAGCTTTGATGGCATAGTTTTATAGCCATCGTCTAAAAATATCACTCCATCTGCAAATGCTTTGACATCACTATCTGTTAGCTTGCCCTCTACATAAGCAAAATATGTCTTGTCAACGTGTTTTCTTGGCGATAGCATATTGTGAGCGAATTTTCCATTATTCGTAAGTATTAGCAAGCCCTCTGTATCCTTATCAAGTCTGCCTACTGGAAATGGCTCGAAGTTTTTATTAAAATCATCTAAAAGGTCTATAACTGTTTTTGAACAATGATAATCCTCAGTGGCAGAAATAACGCCCTGAGGTTTGTTCATCATAAGATATATATATTTAATATATTTTATAGTTTCACCGTGATATGTTATTTGATCAACATCAGTATCAACGATTATCGAGCTGTCTTTGACTGTTATAGAATTAACAGTTAGACATCCTGTTTTTATCTCTTTTTTTAATTGACTGCGTGTTCCATAGCCAAGATTTCCCAATAGTTTATCTATTCGTAATTTCATATGTCCTCATTGTACTTGTATTCTTTTCTAAACTCTACTTTTTTATGTTAGTTTCTATTTAATATCTTCTTGTTTTGTTTCTTCTACAGAGTGAACAAAGTTCACTTTATCTATTATATCGTCGCTGTCAGAATTATCTTCAAACTTAAATTCTATCATCTGTGATTCGTCTGTTTTTCTTGATTTTTGCATATACTGATAAAAGCATACGCATCCTATCGCCATCATAACCGCTCCTAAAAGCCTTATAATCAGGTTCATAGTTCCATTTGAAAAAAATATACAAAATATTGAGAATATAAGCCCAGCAATTGATGTTAAAAGTTTTACCTTATCTTGGTAACTCTTAGATTTAATCATTTTGAATAAAGCCTCAGCACTAAAATACAAAATAGTAATTCCCATTATAATCATCAAGAACTTAGGACGGATAAAAACTATTATTGCACCTACTAATGACATTATATCAGCAATCCTTTTAAGCTTTCCAGAATAACGATAGTTTGATTGTATATTGTATGTGAAAGCTATAATTGCTCCAATAGCAAAAAGTCTAATAGCAAAATTTCCAATAAATCCTGCTAAAATAATAAATAATGCTCCTGTTATGCTTATTGCTATGGCTAAGTATTTTAATATATTTGGCCTTAATTTAATATTTGCAAAAAACATATATACACCTCCAATTTACTTATATTATACCAAATTTTCAACTTTTTAAATATTATTCTTTATTGTCTTATTTCTGTTTTAAAGTCTTTTCAACTGTTTTTATATTATATCATTTATTTTAATCATAAACAACAAAAAAATCTTGCAAGTATGAATAATGGTTGTATAATTAACTTATATTATACTGAATTGTAAAAACTAAATTTAATCTTCATATGAGGTTATGTGACGGAGGTAAGGATTTATGAATTGTGAAATTTTATGTATTGGTACTGAGCTTTTGCACGGTGATATTATAAATAGCAATGCTGCTTATATTTCTAAGAGCTTAGCTAAAATAGGCATTGATGTGCATTATCATTCTGTTGTTGGTGACAATCCAAAGCGAATGAAGGATGCTTTTGATTTAGCATTTTCAAGAGCTGACGTTGTCATATGCACAGGTGGTCTTGGACCTACAAAAGACGATATAACAAAAGAGATTTTGGCTGAATATTTTAATCTTCCTATGGAGTTTGATGAAAAAAGCCTAGCTCATTTGAAAATGACGTATGGCAGATTTAGGAAAGAAATGCCTGAAAACAATCTAAGACAGACGTATTTTCCAAAGGGAAGTATTATATTAACTAATAACAATGGTACAGCAAATGCTTGTATAGTGGATACTTTGACAAATCAAAATTCTTTTGAGGGAAATGATATCAAATCTTGTAATGAAAATTTTGATTTCAATGGGAAGATAGGTATTCTTTTACCTGGACCTCCAAGAGAGATGATGCCCCTTATGGATGAACAAGTTATCCCTTATTTATCTAAATATTCGCATGAGGTAGTTGTGGGATACAAGGTTGCTGTTATGAGTGTTGGTGAGTCTATGGCAGAAACCATGATTATGGATTTGATTGATAATCAAACTAATCCAACTATTGCTCCATATGCTGGTGATGGAAAAATGGTGTTTAGAGTTACTGCAAAGGCAGAAAGCAAAGAAAAAGCTGATGAGCTTATTAAACCCGTGATTGATGAGCTTTTAAGAAGATTTGGAGTTAATGCTTTTGTCCTAGAAACTGAAAAAATTGAAGATATGACTTTTAAGAAATTAATAGAAAGCAATCTAACTATAGCAACTGCTGAATCTTGCACAGGTGGACTTATAGCTTCAAAGCTTGTAAGCTACTCTGGTATATCAAAGGTATTTAAAGAAGGCTTTATAACATATTCCAATGAAGCAAAAATCAGAACTCTTGGTGTTAAAAAAGAAACTATAGACGAATTTTCAGAAGTTAGCGAAGAAGTTGTCAAGGAAATGGCAGAGGGTGCTTGTAAAATAACCGGTGCAGATATAAGCGTTGCCACTACCGGCATAGCAGGTCCTTCTGGTGCAACTGATGATAAGCCTGTTGGACTTGTATATACCTGTGTCTACTATAAAGGTACATATACTGTTTTAAAAAATATTTATACCGGCAATAGAGACGGAGTTAGAGAGCGAGCATCAATTAATGCCATTGAATTAGTTAGAAAAAGTATTATATAAATGAAGATTTAGTTTAGCAGTTTTGTCGAAATTTGTTGAACGGAATACATTGAAAAAAATATGATGTCGTAATAATATATAACATAGGAATTGCCATAATGGATGCGGTTGCTCCCTGCAAAGGGAGGTGCTAAATTATATGATTACATATGAGGTTTTCACCTTAATAGTTTTATTTTCAGCTTTCATAGTTGATTTAATAAAATTATTTGTAGATATAATTGTCGCCTTGTCGAAAGACAGACGTAAATAGCTTTTGTGCTTAAAGGGAAGCCTTGGGAGTATAAAAAAATCAACCGCTAATGTCATCCCCGACACGGTTGATTTTTTGACCTACTCTGGGAGCTACCTATTGTGGCAGTTCCTTTTATTGATTATATTCTATCATCAAACAAAATGCAAGTCAATATAAAACTTTCATTTATACTAATTTATACTAAACTTCTCTCCACTATCTGCTTAACTACAAATGAAGCAACATGATTTGCGTAGCTTCCTGTGCCAAAGCCTGCATCATAGCCTAGCTCTTGCGCCAGTTCGTGAGAAAGTCTTGGTCCTCCGCATACTAGAACTATTTTATCTCTTAATCCTTCTGCTTCTAGTATTTCTACTAACTGTGTAAGATTTGGTATATGAACATCCTTTTGAGTTACTACCTGAGATACTAGGATTGCATCAGCTTTTGTTTCTATAGCTTTTGCAACAAGCTCTTCATTCAGAACTTGGCTTCCCATGTTTATAGCCTCTATTCCCTTGTATCTTTCAAGTCCATAGTGACCGTCGAATCCTTTCATGTTCATTATAGCGTCTATACCAACAGTGTGGGCGTCTGTACCTGTACAAGCACCTAATATTACTATTTTTCTCTTGATATTTTGATCTATATAATCTTCAACTTCTTCTTTTTCCATGAACTCTACGCTTACTTTTGGAACTTCTATGCTCGTGAAGTCAACAGTATGTGTGCATTTGCCATATACTATAAAGTAAGTATATCCTATGCCTAGATCGTGTGAATACACAACAGCCGGTTCATCAAATCCCATCTTAGCTGCTAGCTGTCTAGCTGCCTCGTCTGCCTCATCACCGCTTTGTACAGGAAGTGTGAAACTAAGCTGTACCATTCCATCATTAAGTGTATCTCCATATGGTTTTATTTTAGTTAAATCAACGTTGTTTTTTATTTCACTCATTATCTGTCACCTCCAAGCATTAGCTTGATAAATGGATTGAAATATTTTTCATCCTTTTGTGTTACTCCGGATAGACCTTTACCACCTGTGAATGCTCTTTTTACGCTTCCAAATTTACCCTGCTCTATAGTGCTGAACATTCCTTCTTGCTCTATATCTCTTAATAATTCTTCAGCTTTTGATAAAACCTCTTGAGCTCTTCTTTGGATTATACCGCCTTCTTTGTATTGCACTTCCTCTCCTATGTCTTTAGCGTTGTTGAAAATGTATTTAGCATTTTCTATTGAAAGGTATCTATCGTGCAAGTGAGGTGTGTGTATAGCCTCTGTTGGCATTCCTAAAAGTTGTAATCCTTGATTAGTCCAAATTGATATCATATTGAACAAAGCATCTTGTAAATGTCCTCTGAATATATTGCCTGTCATGAACTTTGTAGGTGGCATATATTTAAGCGGAGCATTAGGGAAGATTTCTCTTGCCATTTGTGCTTGAGATAATTCATATAAAAAGCCATTTTCTAATTTTGGATCCATCTCAAATGCGTGACCTAAGCCCATTTGTTCTTCTGGTATACCTGCCTTTAGTGCAAATTGTTCGTTTAAAAACTGTGAAGCAAGAACAGTATGAGCTTCTTCAAAGGCATCAGCAGTTGTCAAATAATTATCCTCACCAGTGTTTATTATAATTCCAGCAAAACCGTTGATAATTCTTGAGAAGTACTGGTCTACAAATGTTCTTTGCATATTTATGTCTCTAAATAATATTCCGTATATAGCGTCATTTAACATAACATCTAATCTTTCCATAGCTCCCATCGCAGCTATTTCAGGCATACATAAGCCTGAGCAGTAGTTACATAATCTGATGTATCTGCCAACATCTTTGCCAACTTCATCTAAAGCTCTTCTCATTATTCTGAAATTCTCTTGTGTTGCGAATGTTCCACCAAAGCCCTCTGTTGTAGCTCCATAAGGAACATAGTCTAGTAAACTCTGTGCTGTTGTTCTGATAACAGCTATGATATCTGCTCCTTGTCTTGCAGCAGCTTGTGCCTGTATAACGTCCTCATAAATATTTCCTGTTGCAACTATTACGTAAAGATAAGGCTTTCTTCCTTCTCCTATTGTGTTTAGGAAATTCTCTCTGTCTTTTCTGTTATTAGCTATTCTTTCTACTGTTTTTTTCGCAATTTCTTCTACTTTTTCATATATTTTATCGTCTGAAGCTATAGCTAATTTTGTTATGTCTATTTCGCCTGTGCTTATTTTTACAGCAATTTCTTGTGCTGTTAGACCTGTTTGAACTATTGCATTGCCCATCCAAAATGCTGCTCCACGTTGTAGTCCACCGCCCTCTACTATATTGTCTACAACTACATTTGGAAGCGGAACGTCAATATCGTCAACTCCGTCAATTCCAAGCAATCTTAAAATTGTTCTCTCTACTGTTACAGTAGTATGTTTATCTATAAATGTCTGTACATCTTCTGCTATCCTGCCGGCAGCACTTCTTGCGCTATCTATAAGCTGTGGGTCAAGATTTAATTTACTTTGCATCTGTGTTTCCTCCCTATTAATTTTATATTATTAACTTTGTTGCTTTTTCTATGATTTCCTTTGGTATACCTGCCATTTTTGCAATGCTTATTGCATCTTTTGGCACAAAATTTTGGTCTTTTACCTCTATCAAGCTATAATCCATAAACTTTGAGATTTCTTCTATGGATGAAAAACTCGTAAACTCATCTGGCAGATTAAGCCCTCTGACTTGAAAATTTTGTATATCCTTATCCTGTGCTATATTGTCATAATGGGTTGTCAATATCGACATGGAATTGCTGTTTTTTAAATACTCGACAACTGCCTTTGTTATAGCAAAGCCTTCTTTCGGATTTGTACCCCCTGCAAGCTCATCAATTAGTATTAAACTTCTTTTGTTTGCATTTTCTAAGGCTTCTTTTAAATTCACAATTTCGGCTCCAAATGTGCTTAAACCCTTTTCAATTGATTGTTCATCTCCAACTGATATGTGTATATGCTCAAATAAACATATCTTAGCACTTTCACAAGGTACAAACATACCATAAGCAGCAGTCGCAACAATTTGCCCTATCATTCTTAGGCTTACTGTTTTTCCTCCCATATTAGCACCAGTGACACAAATTATCTTTTTGTTTAAATTTACTGATATAGAAGTATATTTTTTCTTTTTTTGCTTTAAGGTATCTTCAAGCTTTAAGTTTCTGCCATTTTTTATATCAATAATTAATTCTGATGTTATTTGTGGTCTAATAGAGCCTGACTTTTGAGCAAAATTCGCCTTTGCTATAAGATAATCAATCCTACCGATTTTATCGGTATTTTCTGTGATTTCATCATAGGATTTTGCTATTTGCTCTGTCAAAAATTTTCTTATTTTATTTTCTTCTTCATTTTCTCTTAATTTTAATCTTTCAAGCTCACTTTCAAGCTCATCTAAATCATGATTATTTTTTAATTTATAAATAAGGCTTAGATAGTTTTCTCCGGATATTCTTAGGTGTTCTTCTTGGCTTAATTCATTTATCTTGCTTTCAAGATTTTTGTTAATAGTTACTTCTTCTCTTGTATTTAATTTTATTTCATATTTTTGCTCGATTTTATTAATTAAGTCTTTTTTTATTTTACTAATTTTTACTTCAACTGACTTGAGTTCTTCTCTTATTTTTTTTAGCTCATCTGAATATTCAGCATATAAATAAAAGGTCATCATCTTTTGATTAGCAGGGTCTAGTAATTTATAAAGCTTTGACAAGGCTTGAATATTCAAGTCCTTATATTTAGTTATAGGAGTGCTTTTTAAGCTCTTTTCTAATTTTTCAATATAAATTAAAAGCTTCTTAACTTCAAAAAGCTCAACCTCATCCAATACAACACCGCTTTTTGCTCTTTGCAATGTTTCTCCAACATATCTGATTTGCTTGAGTGTGTCTATAAGCTCTCTTCTCTTATCTGAGTTTAAAAAGGCTTCAAGCTTATCAAATTCAATTTCGAGTTCTTTCTCTTGTCCGTATATAAAGGGCTTTGCACTTTTTTTGCAATTTATTCCATACTTAGTTATAGGTTTGATTTCATCAAGTATAAAATCGAAGTTTATATTTTTTTTACAATTCTGCGTTATGAATTCTTTTAACATTTGAAACATCTTTCCTTTCCTTGATAATTCTAACACCATACAATACTAATAGTCTTCACCTTAAACGCCAGCAATTACATCTATTATGTCAATATCCTTTATATAATACTGCATTTTTTCAAGAAACTGTGCACTATCAAAATAATAGCCCTCTGGAGATACAGGATTTAGAGTTATCGCAAGTATTTTTATTGAATCTAGCACTTCTATTTTAAGTCCTCTTTTTTTTGCATCATTCCAGTCTCGCAAATCCACAAAAATTTTTGTTGCATCATCTATGACAAGTATAAAATCCTTAGCATAGTTATTTTTGCTAAGCTCGTTTAAAAGCATTGATGTTATAGCACCTTTAACATATACATACTGTGTTTTTGTGTCTATATTTTCTGACAAAATCTTGCCTGCGCTTATACCTGTCTCCTCATACAAACAGGCTATCTCTCCTGTATTGTCAATTATGCAGGTAGAACAGCCTCTTTTAAGTTTTTCTCTAATATTATCTTTAACTTGACTTAACTGGTAACACTCTACTGTGTAGGCAGTTTTTTCTATAACCTTTTTCATATCTCTGCTAAGTACTGCCCCTGTAGCAATTACACAAGCATCTGTTATAAGTGGTGAAGACGAAGCCTTACGGTCAATAGCACCATCAACAAATACTATTTCAGCACCAAAGTCATGAAGCATATCAGAAACTATTTTTATATCTGCTGCGTTTACTGGTCCTGCAATTTGGATATTGCCGCTATGCTTTACTCTTGCCAGTATAACCCCACCCATAGCTGTTTTGAAATCTGTTGTTTCAAGAATTTCTAGCTTTGCATCTGACATTAAAAGTGCCTGCTTTGCTGTTGCAACTAAAACACCTTCTGTTACAAAAATAGTAGGTTTCTCAGTATTAGTTACTAAATCACTATTTTCTCCATCTCTGCCAGTTGAAGTTATACCAATGGTTATATTTTCAACATAGGCATTATCTATGAGATAATTAAGCGCAACGGTTTTTCCTGCATTTTTTGCAAGACCGATAATTGAAATTGTTTTATAATTTTTCTGCATTTGCTTAATTATACTCATAGTTTTAGCCCTTTAATTTTAATGTTCTGTTCTTTGCTTTCTTTCTAAGCCTATTGGTTCGAGTGACAATCTCTCTCCTGCCAACAATCCTGCAACTCCAACTTTATGAGCCTTTTTCTTTCCTTGACATACATCACAAGTACATTCTATCGGTGGAAGATTTGTAGGCTCTGTATAGGTAGTTATAACACCTTCAAAGTTTCTAAGTATAACCTTGTCTGGTGACTGAGAAATCACATAGTTAGGCATAACAGGAGTCTTTCCACCACCACCAGGTGCATCAACAACAAATGTTGGTACAGCGTAGCCAGAAGTATGACCTCTTAATGATTCAATTATTTCTATCCCCTTGCTTACAGGTGTTCTGAAATGCTCTATACCAAGAGATAAATCACATTGATAAATATAATATGGACGAATTCTTATTTTAACAAGCTCGTGCATTAAATTCATCATTATATGAGGACAATCATTTACTCCTCTTAATAAAACGCTTTGATTTCCTAAAGGAATACCAGCATCAGCAAGTTTTCTTATAGCTTCTTTTGCTTCAGGTGTAAACTCTTTTGGATGATTAAAATGCGTATTTAACCATATAGGGTGATATTTTTTAAGCATGTTTACTAAATCATCAGTAATTCTTTGAGGACAAACTACCGGTGTTCTCGAACCAAGTCTGATAATTTCAACATGTGGTATTTCCCTTAAATTCTTAATAATATATTCGAGAATGTTGTCTGATACTAACAGGCAATCTCCTCCAGATAATAGAACGTCTCTAACTTCCGGATGATTTCTTACATACTCTATACATTTGTCAATATTTTTTAGAGGAACTTCGTGGTCTTGTTGACCAGCAAACCTTCTTCTTGTACAATGTCTGCAATACATAGAACATTGGTCTGTTATAAGCATTAAAACTCTGTCCGGATATCTGTGTGTTAGTCCAGGCGCCGGAGAGTCTCCATCTTCATGCAATGGGTCTTCCATATCAGCTTCACCTATGTGAGTTTCTGAAATTGTTGGTACAGCCTGCATTCTTACAGGGCATCTATGATCATTTTTATCCATCTGTGCTGCATAGTAAGGTGTTATGCCAAGTCTGAATTTAGATAGAACTGCCTCCATATCTTTTTCTTCTTGCTCTGTCATGTTAATTATTTGCTTTAATTTTTCTACTGAATCAATTCTATTTCTAACCTGCCAATGCCAATCATCCCACTGCTCAGGCTTTATGTCTTTCCAAAGTGGTATATCGTTATAATATGCCATTTTATACCTTCCTTTCTTTTATAGCTTCAGCTAATTTAATTTCTATTTATAATTTTTTTAGTTTCCAGCATACAATTTTGTAAACAATTCTCTAAGTGCTTGTGACTCTCTCATAATTTGTAATGATATTTCAGCATGATTCTTAGTATATCCATTTCCTACTATCATGTTAATATCCTTACCAACGCCTTCTGCTCCTAAAGCTGCTTTTGTAAAGCTTGTAGCCATACTAAAGAAGTAAACTGTTCCATTGTCTTTACATGATAAGATACAACCCATCTCACAGTTATCTCTGCTTACACAGCTGATTACTAAGTCACAAAGTTGTCCGTTTGTAACTTTCATAACATTCTCATAAACTTCAACAGCATTTGTTGCATCTCCTATAATATAAGCATCTGCTAAACCAAGAGCTTTTACATTTTCTAATGATTTTTCACTACGTGCATGGCATATAACCTTTCCAGTTATTCCAGCTCTCTTCTTTGCTTCGTATAAGCAAAGCATTCCTGATTTTCCTGCTCCGCCAAGTACTAATACTGTATCTCCTGGTTTTACAAGTTTTGCAGTTTGAGCAGGAGCTCCTGCAACGTCAAGCACAGACAATGCTAAGTTTTCTGGCAAATCTGAAGGTATTTTAGCGTAAATACCGCTTTCAAATAATATTGCTTGACCTTTGATGTCAACTTGGTCGATTTCTTTTCTGATATCAAGTATTTCTTCAATTACTAATGGAGTTAATGATAATGATACAAGTGTAGCTATTTTATCTCCAACTTTTAAATCTGTTTTTCCATTTAATGCAGTACCTATTTCTCTAACTGTTCCAATTAACATTCCGCCTGAGCCAGTTACAGGGTTTTGATGCTTTCCTCTTTCTGCTACGATGCCCTTCATTATTTTTTTGATTTCTTCTACATCACCATTAGCTTGGTCATTAATTTGTGTAAAGCTTGCAGAGTCAACGTTTAATGTTTGTACATCAATAAGTATCTCGTTGTCGTAAATCTCCATAGTGTTATCAATTTTAAGTGCTGGTTGTGGCAGAACTCCTGTTGGTTCAATTACTCTGTGAGTTCCAAATGGGTTTCCTTTTTTCATCTTATTTTATCCTCCAAATTTTAATAAATTTATTTTTATCATTACGTTAGATGATAATGCAATATTCATGCCATACATAAATTTTAATAATAATTTGTAATTTCAAGCAAAGTATGAATAACCATGTGCCTAATTTTCGGCATATTATTAAAATATATCTTGTTACTTCCGTATATAGTATGATATAATATCGTTAGATATATGCAATGAAATAGTATTCTTTAAGGATGTGATAAGATGAAGATAAAAATATTGACAGAACAGCTTGATTATGATGAAAATAAGCTTGACGAAATACTTCTTATAACAGAAGCGACGGTAAAAAAAGAAGATGATATGTTAATTATTGACTATAAAGAGGATGCTGAAAATCCTGATGAAGATATTATTACAAGAATTAGATTAACAGATAAAAAGCTAATAATGACTAAACTTGGAATTATCTCATCAACATTAGAGTTTGAGCTTGGCAAAAAGTATAATACTATTTACAGCACAGCTTACGGAAATTTTAAAATGGTTATATCTACTAAAAGCTATGATTATAGCATAAACGAAAACAATACAGGGTATATAAATTTAAAGTATGTAATTACGATTGGAGATAGTCAATCTTACATCAATAAATTGAGTATTAATTTACATGAATAGAGTTTTGTTGGAAAATTAACCTTGATTTTATACTATCATTATTTAGATATGAAAAAAACGTTTTATACACGAATATTCACGCCTAATTTTCGGCATATACTGCCTATTTTTTGGCACTTAAACAATTTAAACAGTTTAAAATTTTTAAATATACTAATAAACAATATGAATATAATGTTAAATTATCCTAAAAATTAAACTTAAAATTAGCAATATTACTGAGGTACATTATGGAAAGAAAATTTTTTGATGCACTTATTAAAGCAATAGAATATATTGACGATGGTATACACATAATTGATGCTTCTGGTAAAATTGTGTACTACAATCATGCAGCAAAAAAGCTTGATGAAATTGATGTAGATAAGGCTATTGGAAGGCATATTCTTGAGGTTTATCCATCTCTTAGCTTTGAGACAAGCACACTTTTGCAAGTTATCAGAACCTTTAAGCCAATGTATGATGTTGAGCAAAATTTCACTAATTATAAGGGTGATAAAATTTCAACTGTAAATACTTCTCTTCCTATAATGTATAACAACAAAGTGGTAGCTGCTGTTGAAATATCTAAAAACATCACTGCTGTTAAGGAGTTATCAGAAAAAATAGTTAAACTGCAAAGTGAATTATATGTAAATCAAAACAAGTCCTCCTCTCAATCTTTGGCAGAAGGCAACTTTTCATCAAATAGTAATTTAGATATAAAAAATAAGAATTCAGCTCACTACACTTTTTTGGATGTAATTGGACATAGTAGAGAAATGCAAAAAATTAAAGCTTTAGGACTTAGGGCATCTGAGTCAGACTCTCCTGTTTTGATATCAGGAGCTACGGGAACAGGTAAGGAACTGCTTGTTCAATCCATACACAATTCCAGCAAAAGAAAAAATCATGCCTTTATAGCTCAAAACTGTGCAGCTTTGCCAAACAACTTATTGGAAAGTATATTGTTTGGCACTGTAAAAGGAAGTTTTACAGGAGCTGAGAACAGAGCAGGCTTATTTGAGTTGGCTGATGGTGGCACATTATTTTTAGACGAAGTAAATTCAATGCCTTTGGAACTACAAGCAAAGCTTCTAAGAGTTATACAGGATGGAAGATTAAGACGTGTAGGAGCAAGTACGACGATAGACATTGATGTTAGAATTATATCAGCTATCAATGTTCCTTTAGACAAGGTATTAGAATTAGGACAACTTCGAAACGACCTATTCTACAGATTAAGCGTTATAAGCTTTGAGATACCTTCACTTAAAGAAAGAGTTCAAGATATTCCTCTATTGGTAGAATTTTTTATAAAAAAATATAATGAAAAATGCAATAAATTTTTTTCTAGCATTTCAAATGAGGTTTTAAAAATATTTTTAGACTATCATTGGCCCGGCAATGTAAGAGAGCTTGAACACACTATCGAAAGTGTTATAAGCTTGTATGACGGTGACGTGATAAGAGAGGAGCATCTTCCTTTTCAATTTAAGCATATACAAAACAGCAAAAGAGATGTCGATATTGATTCAAACATCATACATCCTCTTGATGTGTCGCTGCAAAACTATGAAAAAGAAATTATATCATCTGCCCTTGAAAAGGTAGATAACAATGTATCAAAAGCCGCAAAGCTTCTTAACATACCAAGGCAGACATTACAGTACAAGATTAAAAAGCTGGATATTTTATAGAAAGAACTTAAAAAATTATTCTTATAAAAAGAGCATTGTACATCAAGACAGGCACTTCATTTTATGCTAAGATAATAAAAAAGGAGGTGCTTGTATGCACGCATGGGAACAAATACAAATTACAGTTGAATATATCGAGGAGCATATTTCCGAGGAAATTAAAATTAATGAATTGGCCAAGTTAGCTTCACTTTCTCCATTTTATTATCAAAGGCTATTTAATCGTTTAGTAAAAAAGACCGTAAATGAGTACATTAAGCTTCGTCGAACTGCTAGAGCTTCAGAGGCCTTGCATGATAAAAACAATCGTATCTTAGATATTGCTCTGTCCTTTGGTTTTAAATCACACGAAACATTTACAAGAGCATTTAAATCCGCTTATGGCATGACTCCAGAAGATTATAGAAACAATCCTGTCATTCTTAATAAATTTAACAAACCGCAATTATTGTTAAACTATACTCTTATAGATGAAAATATGCCTTTAATTGCGAATGAAATTGTACTTGAAATCAGACGAGAAAGCTTAAGCTTGCAACAATATTTTATTGGTATGACTGTAGAAGAACCTATAAATCAAATTCCAGGCGGAGACGAAACAGGTGTTGACGGATTAGCAAAATTATGGGATGACTTTCATTCCAAGCTTTTTGATATACCAAATATTAAAGAAAACGGTGATGAACTAGGTGTAGCATATATGGGTACAAAGGAAGGATATTACCGATATTTTGCAGGAGCGCAGGCTATGTCTAAAGATGTGGCAGATGGATATGATTTATGGGAATTACCAGAGGGAAACTATATTGTTTGTATGTTTGAATCAGAGGATTTTGAGCATTTAGTGACAGATACAATTTATAAGGCTCAAGCTTATTTGTTTAACACTTGGCTTCCGAGTCATAACTTATCTACTTTTCCTTTTTGTGCAGAACGTTATAAAACTCATAGTCCGGAAACTATGAGCATGGAAATATGGTTAAAAATCAAGGAATAATAAAGGAGTTTATATGGAGTGGTATGAGCTGTACAATAAAAATAATCAACCTACATCAGAACAAATATCAGATTTTATAAATAATTCTCTATGGCAAAAATTTAATGAACAACTGCAAAGCCTTTACCAAATACAGCCTAAGCTGTCTTATAGCAGCTGTTCTATGCAGGCAGGCTGGAATGTAAAGTATCAAAAAAGCGGAAAATCCTTATGTACGCTTTATCCTATGTCTGGTTTTTTCATTGCACTTGTTGTTATTGGCAACAATGAGATGGCAGAGGCAGAATTTTTAATTCCATCTTGCAGCACGTATGTAAAGTCAGTTTTTCAAAGCGTTGTTTTTTCAGCTGGCGGTAAATGGCTTATGCTTAAGATCGCTGATGAGAAGGTTTTAGATGATGTTATAAGTTTAATAAAATTGCGAATAAAGCCTAAAAACAAATAAAAAAACAGCTGTCTTGCTCTAAATTTTGCAGGACAGCTGTTTTTTACTTCTCATTTTTTACAAGCCCTTGTATTATTTCAGCTATTATTGACTTAAATTTTATCTGTGAGTATCCTCTGTTTGTTTTTATCAGTTGTATTTCTTGTTCTGTTAACACTTCCTTTAATTTTTCTTCAATGCTTTCAAAGCCTGCATCAAATTTTTTCCCAAAATCTGTGAAGCATAGCGGAGGAAACATTACGCACCACCAATTTTGTCCCTTTGCTTCTCCTATTTCTACTCTTACAGCATCATAGTTTCCACTTGGGAGTGCAAAATTGTCATATTCTCTTACCGGAAAGTTGTATTTACCATAATAGACTCTTACATCATAGTAATATCCTGCATCGTTTATTGTTTTTTGAGCTATACTCTTTATTTCATTTAAGTTTTTTAATATAAGTGCTTCGCTTTCTTTTTTATTTGAAATATTGCTAAATCTTTTATTAAAGGTTTCTATTATATTGTTTCTAACCTTTAATTTTAACTCTTGATCCTGCAATGTATCTGAATTTGCTAATATATGCAATCTTATTATCTTGCTTTCAAGTTGAATTATCTCATAATAGGATTCAACCGCATATATAGTAGTCATAGCAATTAAAAGCAATATGACTACTATTATAATTTTATTTCTATACTTCATTTTTTTTAACTTCCTTTCCTATCAATTAACTTTCTATCTTACCATTCCGCTATTATTTATCTTAACCTTATATTCAACATTAATGTCTGCATTTTTAAAAAGTTCATCATACTTATCTTTAATTTTTTCATAATCAGCTTTTTTATACTTAATCAAATTTTCTCTTATTTGCAATAAATCCATCTGAAAATCGCTTTGCATTTTATATATTAATTTATCTGTATAATCTGATATCTCTTTATTTATCTGACTTGACAGTCTATCTATAAAATTAATATCTGAGCTATCAAGCTTTGTCATATCATAGCTGCTTATATTGCATATTACAGTTGCATAATACTTTGCATTTAGCTTGTCAGCTTTTAAGCTTATTTTTCGGGAAATAACAGCATTTTCTATGTTTACTGTTATTGGAATACCGTCAAGCTGTGTATTTACTCTTGTCATGCCTGATATCCCACCCTTTGTTAAAACAGATAAAACACTATTTTCTGTGTGATTTATATAGTCTACAAGCTGATAATCTTTTATTACAGCCGCACCATTTATTGCAAGTCTGCCCTCTATTACTTCTACGCAAGGAATTAGGGTGTTTCCGTAGCCTTTCATATCCAAGGCTACCTCATCGAAGCTAAATGTTGTTTGAAAACTCAAGGTTTTTAGCTTGATTAAAAATTCGCTTATGTATCTTCCTATTAATGGATTGTCCTTTATTTCGAAGTTTATTATGTCTGATGCCTTGTTTTTCGCCACTATTAATTTAACTCTCCTGTTAATCTGCGGGGAACGCTCTATCTCATCAAACAAGGTTTTAACGCTATCTTGATTTTTTAAAACATCTTCTCCTATGATAATAACTTGTATCATGCTGTCTGATGCTATTTTTTCTGTGGTAAATATATTATCATAATAAAAAGAGGTCAAGTTTTCAGAATCATGAGTCATGACATATCTTTTATTCTCAGAGCCTGTATTTACAACTGGCACTTCTGCTGTAAAAGCGTATTTATCTGAATTTTTTTCGCTAACATCTATACCAACAGCAAAAAAATATTCTCTGTCGTTTATCTCTACACCGTCTTTGCTTGTGCAGGCTGTAAGAAAAAGTGGAAAAATTAGTACAAATAAGTAAATTTTAATATTATTTATGCTAATAGACCTACTTATGAAAGATAAAGATTTTCTTATAAGCTTAAAATACAGTTTACTTCTTTTCATTTACGGTTTTCATCCTCCTTCTATCAATTATAACAAGTATAAATAAAACTATTGCGTTAATTACCAAAAAAACATATATTGGTATCTTTATGTATCTAATTACAAGGTTCATGCCCGGCAAAAGACAGGCCGCCATGTATATAATTGGAGTCTGAATGTAAATGAAATATCCATTATCCACAGTCCTCAATGTTTTTTGCAGAGATAAGTTTGTGAAATACAGTATTATTGATAAAGAAATAAATGCGCATATAATATTTAGCGATATACCAACTGCTTCAGTATTTTCAATAAAAGACCCCGGTATGTTTAAAAATTTTAGTATTGATAAAAAAGGCCACACAAGTCTTTTTGCCTCCTCTTGTCCAAATTTAAACATAACTAAGAAAAAGCACAGTATGTAAATGGAAGCACTGGTCAATAAAAATTTTTTATTTTCTCTGAGATTTTTTTTATGTTCTTCCACATATGGATTTGAAAATAAAAGTATAATAAATCCGAAAAAACCAATGAGAGCATAGGGAACTGTAGTTAAAACTCCTTTTATATCAAGTGGAAATATCGGCAATATATTGCTTATGCTTGAATACGACGTAGATAGAGCGGTTACTAAAATCAAAGGTACCATTGCAATAATTACAGTTATATGTGCTATTTGTGCAACTGTATTAATTCCTTTTTGTGTGGCATATGATGAGGTTAAAAGAATTATCAGTATTATGATATTGCTTGGAGTTCTAAATAGCATGAACATTTTTACCTGCTCAGAAAAATCCTTTAGAAGAATACTGCTCGCAAGCATGAAAAATCCAATATACAAAAAACCTATTATTTTTACTACAATTTTAGGCATATAGTCTGCACAAATATCCAATAAAGTCTTATCTGGATGATTTGCTTGGAGCTTGATTATTGGCTTGATAAATATTAAGGCTATAAGCATTGCTATAGCTATACTAATCCATGCAGTAGGTCCGTCAATATTAGATATCAATATCGGTAAAAGCATTATTTGATATATAAATGATAATAAAATCAACATGGATGTGTTTTGCGGTGCTGTAATTTTAGTTTTAAATTTCAATATTTGTCCTCCTTATGTGTTTAATTTTAATAAATAATTATTTATTATCCTTTCTTAAATACTGTGGTTTATGAACCATGTTCTTTATTCGTGGCCTTACAATAGTATCCTTTAAATCGCGTTTATTTTCTACAAAGCTAGTAAATGGAGCCATATACGGTATTCCCATGCTTTTTAACGAGCATAAATGTGTCAATAACAAGCAAATTCCAAGTGCCACTCCAAATAATCCAAGTGTAGCAGCGAGTATAATAAACAAAAATCTTAACATTCTTAGTGAAGTAGAAAAATTATAGCTCGGTATCGCAAATGAAGATATCGTAGTTAAAGCTACAATAATTATTACTAAGGGTGAAATTAGCCCTGCCTCTACCGACGCCTGCCCTATAACAAGTCCTCCGACTATTCCTATGGTTGAGCCAATAGGACCTACTATTCTCATTCCTGCCTCCCGTATAAGCTCCATTAAAACTTCGACTACACTAGCTTCAAGCCAGACTGGAAAAGGTACTCTTGCCCTCGAAGCTCCAATATACAATACAAGGTCGGTAGGAATCATATTAGGATGAAAACTTGTTATCGCAACATACAAAGCCGGCAGCAATACTGTTATCGGCAATGCAAGATATCTAAACATTCTTATAATACAAGATGGAATCCACCTCTCATAATAGTCCTCTGAAGATTGCATAAAAACAGCCATTATAGCCGGCACTATAAGCACCTGAGGAGTATTGTCTATACCTATAACAACTCTGCCCTCAAATATAGCAGAAGCCGCCGCATCCGGTCTTTGTGTATTTTCAACCTGAGGAAATGGGGATAAATTATGATCCTCTATCAATTCTTCTATATAAGAACTTTCAAGAACAGCCTCTATATTGATTTTAGATAGTCTTTTCTGAAGTTCTTCTAAAACAGGCTTGTTTACCTTTCCCTCCATATAAAGCAAGGCTATATCTGTTTTTGATAAAGTACCAACTTTTAAATATTTAACCTTTAGCTTAGGATCCTTTATCCTTCTTCTTATCAATGTAATATTAACCTTGAGTGTTTCATTAAAACCGTCGCGAGGTCCTCTAAGCAAGGTTTCGGCTACAGGCTCAGAGATTCCTCTCATTGGCCAGCCCCTTGACGAAATCATAATTGCTCTTGTACAGCCGTCTATGAATAATACAGTTTCGCCTGATAGAATTTTATCCACAGCCATAGGTAAATTTTCAATAGAGCTTATCTCTGATGTTGCTATGCTTTTGAGTGCTGCTATTTTGTCCAATTCCTTCGTTGAATTTTTCTCAAATTCTGCTGCATCAAAATGTTGCATCAATGTTTCTATAGCAAAATCGCTAACACTATCCTTTGATGTCAAACCGTCTACATAGACAAGACACATCTTAGTTTTTTCTTTTTTACCACATTCGATTGTTCTATAAACAATATCATCCGTATCCTTAAAGATTTCCTTTAATGATAAAATTGTTTGATTTAATTTAATATGTATATCTGTGTTATTTGTGTTGTTATTCATCTTGTCCTCCATTTTATAATTCTTGTTATCTGTGAAAATAGTAAAGAATAATTTTATTATACTTGTACTAAATTTGACATCCCTAATAAATTGCCATTAAAACCACCGCAGCAACTGAAAATAATCCATAAAATATACCTATACCCATCACTATATTGGAATCTTTATATTTTCCAGACTGTTTTAGCTGCTTACTTGTTTTAAATGTCAAAGTGTAGCTTATTATGATAAAAACAGCGACTACGCCATTATTTAATGTGCTTTTTAATTCATTTAATAAAAACATAAGCTTTCCTCACAACGATTTTTTATTGAATATAAAAGTTTTTAACTTTCTTATTTTAAAGTACCATTAACATTCTTTTATTACTAATATTTACAAATAAAGGTTTTTTATACACTTAATAAAAATTTCTTTAAAAGAAGCAAAAAAATTTTGTTTATTAGTAGCTTGAAAAGCTTTTTGATTTAATGTATAATATTTTCATAAATCTCAAAAATAATTTAAAACTATTCCCTAGATGATTAAATTTATAAATATAAAATTTTTACAATGAGATTAACTCAAAAGAAAGGAATGTAAATTGTAATGAACAAAATAATTTCTATTAAAGAAGCAGTCGATAAAGTTAAAGACGGTATGACTGTAATGATTGGTGGATTTTTAGCTAATGGTACTCCTGAAAAATTAATTGACGCATTAATTGAAAAAGGGGTAAAAAATTTAACGCTAGTCTGCAATGACTCAGGTTTTCCAGACAGAGGTGTTGGAAAAATGGTTGTTACAAAACAATTTAGCAGAATGATAGTATCACATATAGGTACAAATCCAGAATCTGCAAATCAAATGAACTCAGGTGAAACTATTATTGACTTAGTTCCACAAGGAACACTTGCAGAAAGAATAAGATGTGCCGGAGCAGGACTTGGAGGATTTTATACACCTACAGGAATTGGAACAGAGGTAGAAGAAGGAAAAGAAAAGAAAACTATCAATGGAGCAGAGTATATTCTTGAATTGCCATTAAAGGCGGATGTTGCTTTATTGTTCGGAAGTGTTGTAGATAAAAAAGGAAATATAGTTTATAATAAGACAATGAAAAATTTCAATCCAATTATGGCGACAGCTGCTGATACTGTAATAGTTCAAGCAGAAAAAATTGTTGAAATCGGAGAAATAGATCCTGAACATGTTACTACATCAGGAATATTTGTTGATTATATAGTTGGAGGTGACAAATAATGGCATTAGATGCAAAGGTAGTTATAGCAAGAAGAGTTGCCGAGGAGCTAAAAGACGGTGATGTTGTAAATTTGGGTATAGGTCTTCCTACATTAGTAGCAAATTACATACCTGAAGATGTTGATGTAACCTTCCAATCTGAAAATGGATTTTTAGGACTTGGACCTGCTCCCTCAGCTGACAAAATAGATATGGAGTTAGTTAATGCTGGAGGACAGCCAGTTACAATACTTCCGGGTGGATGTTATTTCGATAGCTGTACATCATTTGGAATTATAAGAGGTAGTCATGTTGACGCAACAGTTCTAGGAGCTTTGCAGGTAGATGAAAAAGGAAATCTTGCCAACTGGAAGATACCAGGAAAAATGGTGCCAGGAATGGGCGGAGCTATGGACCTAGTAGTAGGTGCGAAAAATGTTATAGTAGCAATGCAGCACACTCAAAAGGGCGAGCATAAAATACTTGATAAATGCACACTTCCGCTAACAGCAAAAGAGCAAGTAAACCTAATCATAACAGAAATGGCTGTTATAGAGGTAACTAAAGAGGGTTTAGTTTTAAAAGAGCTAGGACCTGAGGCAACGGTAGAAGAAGTTGTAGCCGCAACAGGAGCAAAGTTGATAATACCTGAAGATATTAAGAGATTTGGAGTTTAAAACTTTATTATTTTATAAATTAAATTAGTTTCTCTTTATTTTTTATTATAGTACAAAAAAGTCTTTTTTTAAAGGCTTTTTTGTTTTTTAAATGCTTTCCTGGTAAATAAAATTTCCATTGCCAAAATTGTCTATATTTGCTAAGATAGTAACAATGGCATACTATTTGTACTGTAATATAATTTTTACATAGTAATAAATTATTAGATAGGTATCTTTAAACAGAACGGAGATGAATTCAATGACTAATTATAAAAAAAGATTAATTATTATTTGTTTATTGACTATATTGCTTCTTAGCAGCTGCACAATTTCAAATAATCAAACTTCAAAAAAAGTTATATATAATATAACTAAAGGCTCTAATTATAAAGACTTTGTTCAGGGCAGCAGAGATTACATAGAGTTTGAGACTTTATCAACTGAACAAATTAATTATTATTTTGAAATTAATCAATATACTGAAGAACAAATAAATAGTTTTATCAATAAAGTTGAAACTCTTCGCACTAATTTTGAAAATGAATTTAAAATATTTTTTGAAGAACCTTTGTCTGTATTTATTAGTGAAAAACACACATTTGGAAGTGAAAATGGAAAAATATTTTTAAATAACTTTGATTTAGAAACAGTAGATGTTACAGTTGCTTTTTTACAAGCTTCATTTGGAGATACAAGCAACTATGGTCTATGCTATGGATTTGCCTGCTATGTAAATGAAAAATTGTATAATGCTTCTATTGCGCCGAGTATATCACTCGAAGAACTTAAACAATATTACTCTACGAGTGAAAATTTAATAATTATGGACTTAACTATTCCAGTATTTCAAAAAATTTATTTTAATGAAGAACAAAACAAATACGCTTATGCCTCATCATACTATTTTGTCAAAGACTTAATTGAAAGAAAAGGACTTGAGTATTCTGTGAATTTATTAAAAGATTCACAAAAAGTAGAAATAGCTTTTGATACGGAGTATACAAATGAAAAAAATATATGGCTAAAAAAACTAGGTTCAGTGCAAAATTGTGAAGTTCCAATAATACCTATAAGATATAAGCTATTATTAAGGAAAAACTCAAAAACCTACCCTTATGCCTTATATACACCATCAACAATATCTTATTTTACCCCCAATGAAAATTTCGAGTATGAAAAAATTGTCATGACTTATGATTATGTAAAACATTACTTGACTATGTATGAACAAGATATAACAGCATTGAAAAATTATCTGTCACCATATATTGACACAAACAAGAATATTATAACATGTACTTTTAAAGAAAAAGATGATGGCATGAGCTATTTTCATGATGAGAATGAGGGTATTTCATATTCATCACCGTTATATGCAGGAGCTCATGAATATGCACATTATCTCACATCCAAGAGTGATCTTCCTTCATGGATGATTGAGGGAATAGCAGATTATTGTGCTAATTACTTGGAAGATAAAGGCGTATATAGAATGATGAATGAATATAATAGTAAATATGATGATAATAAAATCATAGATTTATACAATAAAAACTTAGCCGCAAAAAACAAAGAGATAAATAATAGTTTCTTGTTGTTTTATCAAGAGTTTATAGCTTATTATAACAGCAAGATAACAGATGATGAAAAAAGAACTGTTGCACGCGTATACAACAATACAGCGAGAATTGGAGAAGAAGACGAAAGAAGCCTAAGTTACAGTGAAGCAAGCTCACTTGTAAATTATTTGATTAAAACATATGGTGAAGAGAAATTTTTTGAACTACATAACGATTATTCTAAATTAAATGAAATATATAGCAAAACATTTTTAGAATTAAAAGAAGAATGGCTAAAAAAATTAAATGCTACTATAATGTTTGATTGTATTGAAGGACCAGAGGGATTTAAGATTACATTCAAAGACACGAGTGATCAATACTTACCATCAAGGCGTTCATTTATAGATATATTGGATGGGAAAACATATGAATATGTAGATTGTGGACTTGGACGTAATAAAGATGATGAGAGAACTCCAAATGCAAATGATTTTGAAAGTCTTGACCTCAATGGTAAAATCGCTTTAATACAAAGAGGAACAAAGGGAATAGTAAAATTCTATCAGCAGGTAAATAACGCTGCTAAAGCTGGAGCTATAGGGGTCATAGTGTATAATAATGAGCCCGGAGAAGTCAGTATGCTGTTAAGCGGAGTAGAATATGATGTACCCGCTATATCCATAAGCATGAAAAATGGCGAATTTCTAAAAAATGCTAAGGATAAAAAAGTTACTATAAGCAAGGACTTAGTGGGAATAATTAATGATTATTCTTTTGAAGATTAAATATTAAAAGGTGAGAATTGCCAATAATAGCATATCCTCACCTTTTATTAATCAAATATTTTGTTTATTTAAGTATCTGAAACTTATACTAAATTTAAATTTGCTATACTTATCATAAGTAAATAATTATTAATTTTTTTATAATTCATCATAGTACCCTTGCTTCTCTAATTGTCAGAAGAATTATTATCAATTATTCCTATGAAATCTTTACTTATTGTTACTCTTTTATCCTTAGCATTTTTAAGGAATTCTCCGTCTTCCATTAAAATTGCTATAGCTGGAATATCTTGCTCAACACCTTTTAAACTCATATTGACATATCCAGATTCATTATTATATACTATAACTCCTACCGCACCAGCCTTAGCAGCATTGTTCACCTGCTTATAAAAGAAATTTATACCCTTCGTTCCTCTTTGTATTAAAGCAATTTTTCCTTTGAGGTCAAGACCTTCAAAATTATTTGCATTTGGGTCTCTCTCATCATCTTTATTGAGTCCCAAACCGCAGTCAACATACTCATATGTTTTTCCATCTAACATATCTATAAATGAACGCTTTGATGGCAAGTATTGATCACTAGTATCTGTAAATGTTATTTTAAATTCATCAGGACCTAAAACATATTCAAGCATAACAGAATTATTTAATTTTACTAACCATTCTTCTTTTAATTCTTTAAAACCCTTACCATATGCTTTTTTTAATTTAGAATTAGAATAATCATCAAATAGTTTAAAAAACTTTTCTTCACCATAGTTATCAACGAGATAATTGACTAAAGAAGCAGCTTCTGAATAACTTAAATCTGCCCCTTCTTGATCTTTTCTACTTAAATCATACCATGAAATAGTCTCTTTAGCAGTTTTAATTTTCTTAGTCATACGATAAGCAGAAAGTTCATTGTTAAATTTTAAATAATCTTTATCCATTTCTTCATTATTAGCTATATTTTTATTATAATATTCATATCCAATTCTATAAACGTCTTTGTTTTCCAAATACCTCGAACAATATTCTGCTATTCCTTCAATCATCCACAAGGGCATGCTATCTTTCCACGTAATATAATGCGCATATTCATGAACACCGTTCCAAATAGGCTCTAAATATTTAATTTTAGCCTTAGTATCATAAGATTCACTTGTATAAAAGCTTCCATCGAAATTTTCATTGTAGTAACAATGTATAACATCTTTTTTTGTATCAAAATACGAGGATAAATATTCTCTTAGTGACGAAATATCATTTTCATACATAGTCATATAATGCTTTATATATTCATAATCCATAACTACTTTATCACTTTCAAATTCCCCATTGCAAGTAAAATAAGATATTGTTGACGGTGTATATATTATATAAGGATAGGTTGTTTTATCTGATCCAAAATTTTGTTCATATCTTATAGGGATTTCCATATGTTCATATTTCTTTGTTGCACCTATACTTGTTAACCAAATATTTTTTTCATGTGCATACTCTATATCAAAGTTCACATCTAAGTTTGCTGAATTTTTTAGTAAATCAATAGTATACTTAAATCCTTTTCTGTTGATTAAGTCTTTAACAAAATAATATGCTGTTGAATATGCGTAGTTATTTTGTTCCTCCGAAAAATATATTGTTTGAAACACCGGAATAGTCAAGTCCATAATTGTTATATTTGAACTATAATATTGCCCTAGCTCTTTAGTAGATATGTTAAATGTAGTCTCAATTCCATCTGTCTTTTCATTTACATAGCTACTAATTCCATAGCATAGGCCATAGTTGATATTAGACCCATATAAACTTTGCAAAAAACTAGTCATAATATCTATAGGTTCTATATTTAAATCACTTAAATATATATCTCTATCTAAAAGCTTGAATGAATTTTTTATGTTTATATATATAGATATAGGCTTTTCAAATGAAACTTTCCCTTCATTTTTTAGAACATCACAAAAATTCTGAATTCTATTTAAAAAATCAGTCATTTCTTCTATAGTGTATTTTCCACGTTTGCCATAAGATATCCCTAATTCTGTAGGTTTTGAATATTCTTCAACATCAAAGTATGATACAGTAGATGGCGTATGTATCATATAAGGATAAATTTCTGCTTTCTTACCTAAGACTAGCTCATATCTCATTGGTATTGCTGAAACTTCACATTCTAGTGCCGCCCCTATATTTTTTAGCCAAACATTTTTCTCATTTGTATATTCAATATCAAAATCTATATTTGGTTCTGATGATTTTTTTAATAAATCAATAGAATATTTCAATCCTTTTCTTTCTATTAAATCTTTAACAAAATAATATGCCGTTGAATATGCGTAGCTATTTTGTTCTTCAGAAAAATATATATTTTGAAAAACTGGAATTGTTAAATCCATTAGATACAGATTTTCATTTACTGAATAATATTGTCCAAAATTTTTATTTTCTATATTAGCGCTAAATGACACATTGTATAAATTTTCATTTATATAGCAAGCAATACCATAGCATAATCCATAATTAGAAGTATCTCCAAATATAGACTGTAAAAAAGCAACTGTAACATCTACTGTTTCTATGCTTAAAGAGTCTATAAATATCTTTCTATCTTTCCCGTATAATATATTCTTTTCACTTACATATATAGACAACTTTTCTTCAAAAGATATTTCATATTTATTTTCTAAGATGTTTCGTAAAACTACAACCTTACTTATAAACTCGTCTATCTGTTCTTCAGTATATTTCTCTTTTTCAAAATAATAATTTATATGCTCAGTTGAAGTACTTACAAATTCTATGTACCCACTACCGGGGTAAACAATTTCCTTGTAATTTAAACTATTAGTTACATTATCTTGAACTTGTGTAGATACTTGCTTATTAAAAATCGTACGGCTATTTAAAATCAATAGAATTAATAAACAAAAAATTACTAATCTTTTTTTATGCTTCATCATAATACCTCACTTTTCTAATTCTTGGAGAAATTATTATCAATTACTCCTGCAAAATCTTTTTTTACTTTTTTGTCCTTAGTATTTTTAATATGATATATTGAAACAACTGATTAGCTCATCCAATAGACGTTCACGCCCTTCTGAGTATATCTTAAGTATGGGTTTATATATAAGATTAGTATATTATTATGTCATTACTACTATTCTAGCAAATATGGGTAATTTATGCAATAGTAATTGTGCTGTAAATACATATCGGCAGACAATAAGTGTTTGCTGTCTGCCGATTACTCTTTCTTTAACTGTTTGATATGTATAATAAGATTTATTGACGCTTGATAAAACTGTATAAGATTCCTTTAGCTTGCCATTGATGGCGGTTTTTAGTTTAACATAAAGTAAATATTTTGAAGCAAATGCCTCTCACTCCTTAGGACAAAATCTTCTGAAGTATCTTTGTCTAAATCTTATCAAGTTCTAATCATATACATGATAATCGTTACAAGGCATAGCAATATTGTCCCAATAGAAAGCATTGCGTGAAAATTAGTATCTTTTACGCCCGGTCCAAATTTCATCCATAGACCGCAAATCAATGTACAAATAATTGCAATAATAGAAATAATACTTAAAATTTTCATTTGATTTTCCTCCTTATTAAATGTTGTTAATGAAAATATCTAAAATAGTTTGAAACAACGTATCTCTTTGTTTTTTGTCATTAATTTCAATACCTGTGTATTTCAAAAAATCACTGGAACGATAAAAGACTAATTGTGAAAAAGATATAAGCTGATAGGCTATAATTCTACATTCTGTTTCAGACATTCTGTCGCCACAACATTCCTTAATCATTGGAAGAATATAATATGGCAATTCTATTTCACCCTCTAAAAGCAAATATGGTATAGTAGGCTTTGATATTTCTGAATACTCAATCATAATGTCAGCCATAGTTATTAAAAATTCTCTTAGTTTTTGCTTTGCCGGTATATTTTTATCTCTTATTTCTTTTAACTCATTTGCTCTGTCATCCATAAGTTTGCTGACTGCGATATTTAGCAAGGCATCTTTTGAGTTAAAATGGTAATTTATCATAGCTAAATTTGCATCTGCTTCGTTAGCAATTTGCCGAGCAGTTATTTTACTTGGATTTTCGCTTTCAGTCAAAAGTTTCATAGTAGCACAAATTAATTGCTCTTTAACATTATCATTTTTCATGATGTAGCTCCTTAAATTATACTTGTATTAAACATGTTTAATACAAGTATAATTTATCATATGAAAATCTAAATGTCAATATAAATTTTAATTTTTAGTTTTATTTTCGGCTATAAAAGTAAAAAAGTGCTTTTTCTAATTATTCTCTCGATTTTTTATTAATTCTGCTATCTTTTCACTACTTAAAACCTTATTTTCCGTAGATAAGTATGATATAATCTTATCTATATTTGATTCAGAGCCTTTAATCTTAATAATATTTTTATTTTCGATTTCTACCAACTCAAGTTCTTGCATCAAAACTTCTATATTAACTTTTGGCTTTATAAGCTTTATTCCTGTTTTTTCTGTAAAAATATTTACTTCTTTTTCTTCAAAATACATTTCTTCGTCTACATATATACATTTAATTCTTCCCTCATCAACCCACCTTTTTAATGTATGCTCACCAATCCCTAATATTTGAGTTGTTTCTTTTACACTAATCATTTAGCTTCCTCCTTTATTCCAAACTGTATTACTTTGTCAAAATACTCTTGTGTCGATTTTCTATGACTTATACATACAACTGTTTTATCTATAAAATTATCCATAATATTTTTTATAATTTGTGATTCCATTATCTCATCGACACTCGATAGAGACTCATCTATTAATATAACTTGTGGATTTCTTATTAGGTTTTGAGCAATACTAATTCTTGACTGTTCTCCTCCAGATAGGCTATTTATGTTCAAAATTGTGTCTTTTTTATCTTCAGCAAGCTTTTCAAGTTGTACAATCTCAATGATTTTATTTATATCTAACAATTCTTTATTTCCTAAGTTAATATTTTCTTCTAAATTTAATGAAAACACACCATGCCCTTGGAAAGAAATACCTATTATTTTTCTTAGTGACTCAATATTAATTTCACTTAGTTCATACCCATTAATTTTTATACTACCAGTATAATCCTTTCTAAGTCCCAGCATTATATTAAATAACGTTGATTTGCCAATACCACTCTCACCCTTTATTAAAGTTTTTTCACCCTTTATGATTTTAATATCAGGTATTTTTACTATTTGTCCACTATTGTCAAGCTGCAAATTCTCTGTTTCCAAGCTTTTAAATTCTTTTATAAGCACTGTTCCCGTATTTTCTTCAGCTAAATCAAAATATTTTTTAGTACTCTTTATAAAAGGCTTTGAGGCATAAATATTCATCAGCATTGAATAGAAGCCTTTAAATGAAGCTAAAAGCATTGGTATAAAAGAATAAAGAACTATAATATCTCCTTGAGTTGTTTTTATAAACGAGGTAAGTTTCATAATTAAATATAAAACAAATATAGGAACTATAGAATTTATTAAGTCTGTTACTTTAATCCAATAATTATCAAACAAAGCTGTTCCTACAACTGCCCTATTAAGATTAGTGTATCTTTTATCTATTTTTTCTATAAAGAAATCATATTCATTTTTTACTTTTATATTTCTAATAGTATTTAATGTTTCAACAGATATCGCAGATAAGCCTCTTGATTCTTCAATCATCTTTTCATAATAATATGTTCGTTTTTTCTTAACTCCAATTGTAGTCAAAAATATTATTGGTATAGCAAGTAGTGAAAATATTCCAGCATATAGATTTACATTAAAAATAATTACAGCATATATTGAAAATTTAATTATGTAAGAGAGTATATCAAATATAGCAGAATAATATGATGCCACACGGTCAGCAGACATGCCTATATCTGTCCAAGTAGAAGCTGAATTGTTTTTTAGAAAGTATGTATATTCTGTTTTAGTTAATTTATCAAGAGAAAACATCGCTAAATTTTTCTTTCCATTCCAATTTATATAGTTTCCTAAAACATTATTTGATAAATTAAGAAAAAACAGCATTATATAAAGTAAACTTATAAATAAGATATTTTGTTCAAATATAGCCAAATTGTTTTTAACAATAGCTTCATTAAAAATTAGTTTTACTTGCCCCGATATCTCAAGGGCTACGAAGCCTGTTAAGATAGATAAAATTATTACCAAAGCATTGCTAATTACATTGTTTTTTAAATACACCTTAAACATTTTCATAGCTCACACAACCTCACAATCAAAAATATTATTTAACTAAGATATTGTATTTTTTAAATTATTATTTTGTCATATTTTATCAAAATAATTAGATTGTTTACATAACAAGTCAGCGAATTAAAAATTTAATTTGCTGACTTGTTTTTAATTATTTAAAGTTAATTTTTATTAGATGTAAAAAGTTTTGATAAAATTAATTTATGATAAATCATTCATTTTTGAAAAATCCCGCCTCAAATAAGCAATTTATTACTAAAGCCTTTTCCATTTCGTCCCTGTCTAAAAGCAATTCACTATTCTTCGTTTCATTGTTCTCCGCTCTTTCCTTCATACCCCACACAGGTGAATATACTAATCTTCCAATTAATCCGTCTCCTCTGCATTTTAATGATTCATATATGCTTTTTTCTATAGTATCATCAGATTTCTCGTACTTTTTCATATCAGCTACTAAGCTCTCATATACTGACGAAACTTCTTCGTATGTTATAAGCTGACAATTTTTATCAAAATTATCATGATAAGCTTGGTACAAATTAAGCCATTTATCAGAATTTTCATAGTCCTCAAGTTTTCTATAGCTCAGTCCTATGCTATAAATAAGAGCTTTTTCTCTTTTAGTAAAATACTTTTTAGTAGTATCAGAAAATATTTTTTTAGTAGATATTGTAATTTCCAATGCTTTAATATATCTGCATATTGTATCCTCCTCAGATATGATTTTTAAATTGTTTAATATTGACGCTTCTTTATATCCAAAATATTGCTGATTTAAATTACTGGTCATATCTATTTTTTCTTTAAGTTTTTGCAATATATCGTATGCTTTTTTATATTCTTTTAATGTCAGCAAATAAGACATATCTTTTTCTAATTTATAAGCTTCATAACTGTTACATTCAAAGTCATATATTTGAAACTCTCCAAATATTCCTAATTTTTTTAAAAGCATCTTTGATTTTTTCGGATATGGTGCTGATAATCCTGTTTCAATTCTCGATATGCTTACAGTATCATATACGTCTTCTGAGAGCTCAAATTGTGACATGTTGAGCATTTCTCTCCTTTTCTTTATTGTTTCTCCCAAAGAACAAAAATCTTCGTTACCACTATAAGGATACCATTTAGATGGTTCAGAGCTAAGATTATACTTTTCAAAAATCTTGGCAATAAGCTCTCTTTTCTTCTCATTTTTTATTAATATATTTTTATATGAATTCAATTTTTCGACATCACTTTTCGACATAGATACATTATCATCATATAAGTCTATTAAAGCCTTAAGTGCTAAGCTCTTGTTTTTCATAAGTTCTTCAATAAAATACAGCTTTGAACTTTTATTAAGATATTCAATAGCCAAATCGCAATTTTTTATTACAAGCTCGTATTCCTTGTTTAAAATCTGAGCTTTAGCAGCTAAACAAACTGCATTTGAGTATAGATGCGCTTTCATGGTATAATCTAAATCGTTGTTTTCTATATATTTAATTAATTCATTGTACAATATCTGAGATTTATCATCACTATATACCTTTTCTCTAAACATAATACATTTTAAAATAAAATACAGTTCATTACATCCTAAAATACATTTATCTATAGGAAAATCCTCAAAAATAGGTACTGTTATTTTTACAGCTTCTTTAAGGGTTGAATATATTTTCTCATAAAGTTGCTGGAATTCTTTATCCCCATTATTAATCTGCATTATACCAAATTCCATCAGCAGTTTAAATCTTCTTTCAAGCCTATCTTTTTTTAATACGATTTTTTCGTACTCCTCAATCTCTTTTTCAGCTTTTTGAATTTCCTTTTTTTCTATAAGGCTAATGATTTTCTTTCTCATCATAAATTTATTAAATTCTTTTTCTGACAAGTAATTTTCAAAATTACCCTCAAATAATCCCAATCTTTGCAGGAGTAAATCTGATATAAGCTTATTTACTGACTTTTCGTTTTTCGTAAATTCTGAAAAATAGCTCGTCGAGCATATGCCATCACATAGCTTTCTTGCTGTAATTCCCTTTTCATTACAAATATTTTTTATTAGATATCCTATGCTTATCATACAGAAATTAACTTCCTTTAAATGTATTTTAATATTTAAATATACTTTTTATATGTTCCCTATTATAAAATCAATATGTATCATTATTGATATTTTAACAAGTATGGATAATTTATGCAATAGGAAAATTAGCATTCGATGCCATTTTGTGACCTCGAACAAAGTTGACTTGAAGTCATAGCTTCATTTTGTTTAAAGACTTGACAAAACTAATTTAATTAGTTATAATGATAATAGATTAGTTTTGAGGAGTGTTAAATATTATGGCAAGAGCAGGTTTAGATAAACAGGTGATTTTAGAAGCAGCCGCAGAAATGGCGGACAAAGATGGATTGAGTAGTGTTACATTAAAAGAATTGGCTAATAAGCTTGGAGTTCGTCCCCCATCTCTATATAATCACGTGAAAGGTCTTGATGATTTACATTATTCCCTGATGCTATACGGTTGGAAACAATTAGCAAATGAAATAACTTTAGCCGCTGTTGGTAAATCCAAAGATGAGGCAGTAAGAGAAATGTGCAAAGCTTACATGAATTATACCACGAAACATCCTGGTGTTTTCAACTCTATGCAATGGTACAACCAGTATAGCACAGATGAAGCGATGCAAGTAATAGAAGATTTAGTTACGGTCATTTTTCAAGTCCTTTCATCGTATAAGCTTAGTGAGAAACATATGGTGCATACGGTCCGTATGCTACGAAGTTTTTTACAGGGATTTGCATCAATCGTGAACAATGGAGGGTTCGGAAATCCGTTATCTTTACAAGAAAGTTTTGATTTGTCTATTGATATTCTTTTAAAAGGACTTGATACCTTTGTAAATAAGAATGAGGTAAATAAAAAGGAGGATTCAAATGAAAAAATATTTAAGAATGATTAGTCCGTTTAACAACGAAAGTGAAATGCCTAAAGCCTTATATGTAATAAAAAAAGTGTTAGCTTTTATTTTGATTTATATTATCTCTTCTCTTTTAGCTGAAGCAATTGCAATAGCGGCTCATTTTGCGATTGGTCTTAATCCTATAAATGGTGAAATGCTTTCTTTACAGTCAATGCTTTTAATGAAATACTATGGATTTTTTATCTTTTCAATATTAACAATGCTTTATTGCAAATTTGTAGAGAAAAGAACTATAAAATCTATGGGCTTTAACAGAAATATTATTGGATTTTTAAAGGGTATCTTGTTAGCTACTGCACTTCTTGGTTTATCCTTGGGATTTATAGTATTAACAGGAAATATTACTTATAATGGTATTTCTAATAATATCAATATTACAATCATTATTGCGTTTTTAGGTGCTTTTATTATTCAAGGAGCAATGGAAGAAACGATGTGCAGAGGATTTTTAATGGTATCCTTATCAAAGAAAGTGACAATAACTACTTCTATTTTAATTAGCTCAATACTCTTTTCTCTTCCGCATTTTAGTTCTTTATTTAAAAACAGCTTAGTTTACGGAATAATTGGAATAATTAATCTGTTGCTTGTATCAGCTATATTTTCTCTACTCATGATTAAAAATAAAAACATTTGGGTTTCTTGTGCTATACATAGTTTTTGGAATTTTTTTCTTTTTAATATAGTTGGTCTAAATTTGAGCGGTACGGATAAGCTACCAGCGGTTTTTAGCTTTACATTAAATGAAAACAACATTATCAATGGAGGTAGTTATGGTATTGAGTCAAGTATAATAACAACATTAGTATTAGCTGCCTTTATGATTTTACTTATTTTTTTGATAAAAAGAAAAAGAGTCAAAGATATTGAATTTTAAAATGAAAAATGAAGTGGTGAAATTTTACATAGTTAAAATCACATTCTGAAATACAATTTTATTTATTTAAATATTTTTAATGGCTTGTACAGCAAGACTATGATATAATATAAACATAGTCTGAGTTATGTTAGGACATTTAAAATATGTATATATTTATAACACAATTGAGGTGATTTTTTTATGTTTATGATAGACCTAAACAGTGATTTAGGTGAGGGATTTGGGGATTACGCTATAGGTATGGATAGTGAAATTCTAAAATATGTTTCATCTGCTAACATTGCCTGCGGATGGCATGCAGGTGATCCTGTTATAATGAACACAACTGTCAAAATAGCTAAAGAAATGAAAGTTGCTGTCGGAGCACATCCTGGTTACAACGATTTAATGGGTTTTGGCAGAAGAAATATGAGTTTAAGCTTTAATGAGCTGAAAATGTATGTTAAATATCAGTTAGGTGCTATTATGGCTATATCTGAAGTTTATGGTGTTAAAATTCAACATCTAAAGCCCCACGGTGCTATGTATAATGCAGCAGCAGTAAATTACGACTATGCAAGAGCAGTAAGTGAGGCTATTTATGAAGTTGATAAAAATATAATTTTACTCGGCCTTGCAAACTCTGAAATGATAACTGCTGGAAAGGCAGTAGGCATAAAGACAGCAAATGAAGTGTTTGCTGACAGAGCATATATGGATGATGGTACATTAGTACCTCGAAATATGGTTGGAGCCATCATAACAGATTCTGATTTTGTAATAAAGAGAGCAGTTAAAATGATTAAGCATGGAACAGTTGAGAGCATAAACCGAAAAACTGTCAGTATAAAAGCTGACTCCATTTGTGTCCATGGTGACAATCTTAAAGCTGTAGAGTTCGTTAAAAAAATTAGAGCATCTTTTGAATCAGAAGATATAAAAATTAAAAATTTAAGTGAAATTATTACTTAGACACAAACTATATTGACTTAACATCAGAAAGGAAACATTTTTTTATGAAGAAATTTTTTGCACCTTTTAGTTTTTACAAAAAAGCAGGATCAATCGCCGTTCCTTTAGCACTTCAATCCATACTTTCATCTAGTATGGGAATAGTTGACTCCCTTATGGTATCATGGATAGGCATGGTCAGTGCAGTCGGTACAGCTACACAGTTAGATACATTGGCAATAACAGTTTCCTTTGGAGCAGTAAGCGGGACAGGAATATTTTGCGCACAATTTTTTGGAGCTAAGGATTATAAAAACTTAAAAAGAAGCTTTGGATTATCATTAGTTCTGTCGTTTATGATAGGGCTGTTTTTTATGTTGATTTCATCCTTTTTTGGCTCTCAAATAATAAAATTTTATTTAAATGACAGCAATGTAATCAAGTACGGAGGAATGTATCTTAATATATTGAAATTTTCATTTATTCCAACCTCTGTATCCTTTGCTTTCAGCTATGTATATCGTGCTATCCACAATACTAAGGTTCCTTTATTTATAAGTATTGTAACTATGATAACAGCTATTATTTTAAAATATTTTTTAATTTTTGGAACTTTTGGTTTTCCAAAGCTCGGGGTTGAGGGTGCCGCATACTCTACTCTTATAGCTCAAGTCTTAGGTCTTGTCATACATATTATATTCGCAATTAAAACTAATCAGCCATTTATGGGAAGCATCAAAGAGATGTTTGGCTTTGATACAAAGTTTGTAAAATCTATAATGAAAAGAATTTCTCCCCTTATTTTCAATGAGCTTATGTTCGGTTTCGGCAGCACCTTATTTATTAAAGCCTTTGGCTCTTTAGGTACAAACTCAATGGAAGCGTATTATGTCGGAAGTAAAATAAGCGATATTTTCTTCTTTGTAGTTATGGGAATTTCAAATGCAACTGCCGTTATGGTAGGAAACACTTTAGGCAGCGGAGATATCGAAAAGGCAAAGGAAGATGGAAATTATTTTATAGGAATGGCAGCAATTCTAGCTGTTATATCCACTATATCAATAATAGTATTTGCAGCTCCGATGGTTTCGGTCTTTGGACTTAAAGATCCAGTTGTATTTTCAAATGCTGTTGCTATAGTGAGAGTATTTTCTATAAGAGTATCCTTAAGATTGTTCATAGTAATCGTATTTGCTTCTCTAAGAGCAGGTGGCGACAGCAAAGTGCTAACATTCCTTGACAGTGGAATAATGTGGTCTGTAGGTCTTCCTTTGGCATTCTTTGCTGTTAATATATTGAAAATTCAAGAAATATATTTGGTATTTTTATTTATTCAATTAGAGCAGCTTATAAGAGTGAGTTTAGGGCTAATAAGATACAAAAGTGGCAAATGGGCTGTAAATCTTACTAAAACTGTATAAAAAATATTTTATCTTTTAACAGTTTTAATTATAAAATATGTAAAAAATCCGCTAAGAATATTAAGCTTAGCGGATTTTTATGTTTAATATATAAAGATGTAATTTTAATTTCCTATTATTTGAAATAAAATTCTTACTTAATATATGTGTGGTCTATTAACACTTGGAAAATTTAGTAAAGTTCACATATTTCCACATCATAATGATTGTTATTTACTTTTATATGATAATGCCTTGAATTAATATTACATTCACTAGAAAAACTTGTCTTTATTCTTTCAAGCTCAGCTAACTGTTTTATATATAAATCTTGTGCTTCTTCTATGCTTATTTTTTCAAAGCTTATCTTGTCCCCAGCCTTTGCTTGGGCTATTTTAGGCAAATCAACTGAAATTACATTTGCTATTTTGGCATATCCTCCAACAGTCTGCCTGTCTGCAAGCATTACTATCGGTGTTCCGTGCGACGGAACTTGTATTGCACCAAAGGATATTCCGTCAGAGATAATATTGCCGTCCCTTACGTGCTGTATTTTTTCTCCCTCAAGCCTACAGCCCATTCTGTCAAATTCATTGGATACAGTGTAGGTACTGCTTAAAAAGCTTTTAATTCCATTTTCAGTAAAGTAGTTTTCTTGAGGACCCATAACAACCCTTAGCTTTAATGATTCTTTAGACATTTGATTGTCAGACTTCTCTTTTACAGATATTTTCCTATGTGCCAAATTTGCTATGCTAAGCTTAGGATTTTCAAAGCCTATCTCATCATTTTTTTCAAGCTTCCTGCCCTTATATCCACCTATGCCTGCCTTTATATAGGTCGATTTACTACCCATGACCTTTGGTACATCTAAGCCTCCTGAAAAGGCTATATATGCTCTGCTGCCAGATTTTACTCCTTTAAAGGATAATATATCTCCCTTATGGCATAAAAATGCTGTATTCATGCTTATATCAATACCATTTATGCTAGGCATAAGATTTGCTCCAGTTATTGCAATTATATTATCTTCTGTAAATTCTATAGTCGGTCCAAGCATTGTAGCTTCAAGCACAGCCTCATCTATATCATTATCTACAAGTATATTAGCTAAGCTTAGAGAGTACATGTCCATTGCTCCCGATACAGGAACCCCGAAGGCTTGATATTGATATCTCCCACTATCTTGAATTGTAGTTAAAAAGCCTTGATTTCTAACTATAAAGCCTTTTTTACTTTGATAGTTATAGTTATCAGTATTTGAATAACTTGAATAAAGCAATTTATCTTCTTCATTTTGAGCTTTTATTTTATCAAATTCTTCTTGATTTATTGGCTTAAATTTTATATACTGTCCGGATTTTAGTAAAATAGGATTTTTTCTATTTATATTAAAAAGCTCTATAGGCGTTTGTCCTATAATCTGCCATCCTCCCGGAGAGTTAATCGGATATATGCCTGTTTGTTCTCCAGCTATCCCTACACTTCCAGCTTCTATTTTTACTCTAGGAGTTTCAAGTCTTGGAGTAGCTATCTTTTTGTTCATTCCGCCAAGATATGGGAAACCCGGTGTAAATCCAAGCATATATATGAGATATTCTGGCTCAGAGTGCAAGGATATAACATTTTCTTTGCTTAAATTATTATGCTTTGCCACAGCTTCTATATCTATACCCTTTTCACTTCCATACAATACAGGGATTTCCACTATCTCCTTATCTTGCTCAAGCTCTGAATTAATATTTTCAGATAAGTCTCTTAAAAATTTTACAAGTTCCCCATATCTTATTAATTCAGGCTTATAATTTATTAGCAATGCACAATATGATGGTATTGTGTCAATGATAGCCTCATGATTGTAGTCTGTTAGCATTTTATTAAATTTATTAAGCTTTTTGTTCGTTTCTTCTCTTATCTCATCTCCAAATTTGATAAGCACGGAGCAGTCTCCTGCCGAAAAAAATTCTTCACTCTTCATATTAACCTCACACAATGCCACTTCGCGACAAAACGAACAGATGCGAAGTGTTTTTCATGTTATTTTGAATTTATTACATTGTAGTACCCATTGCTTCTTTAGTATCTAATTCATTGCCCACAATTGCTTCTATTGCATATTCTAAACCCTTGGCAATCGTCTGAACAGGCATGCTCGCTATGTTGTTTGCTTTGTTTGCCACCTGCTCTGTTGCGTATGGCACATGTATAAAGCCTCCCTTTACATGAGGATATTTCTTTTCTAATATGTATAATAGAGAATACATTAAATCATTGCAAACATATGAGCCTGCTGTGTATGACAAATGAGATGGTATACCGTTTTTCCTCACATTATCTACCATAGCCTTTATTGGTATAGTAGCAAAGTATGCGTTTTGACCATCCTCTTTAATTTTCTCATCTATAGGCTGATTTCCATCATTATCCGGTATAGGAGCTTCTCTTAAATTAATTCCTATTCTCTCAATCGATATGCAAGATCTTCCTCCTGCCTGACCTACACATACTACAGCATCAGGTCTGTGTTTTTCAACTGCCTTTTCTACTTCTTCGCTTGCTCTGCCAAAAACTGTAGGTACTTCAACTTTTATTACCTCTGATCCCTTTATGTTTTCAGGCAAAAGCTTCACTGCCTCATATGCAGGATTTACAGTCTCTCCTCCGAATGGATCAAACCCTGTTACTAAAATCTTCATATTTTATTCACTTTCCTCTCTCTAATACTTGTAGTATAAAAATTTAAGTTTTATGTTCTCTTATAAATAATTTTCTTAAAATCTAAGGTCCTTCCCAAAGAACTTGAAGATTGCAAATTCATTGAAAATTCTTGAAATTATTCTGTCCGAATAGACTAAAGCTAGGTCAGCTAGTGGTAGATTTGTTGATATTATAGTCTTTTTATCTGATATCATTCTAGCATTTATTATGTTGAAAAGCTCTGAATTCGTGAAGGAATTATTTAGCTCTGTTCCTAAATCATCTATTATCAATAAATCACATTCAAATAAATAGTTATAGTTCTCCTTATTTATCCCCGCTTCTTCTGTCTTTTTGAATTTATGTTCCTCTATTACTTCTATAAGGTTTGATGCTGTCTGATAAATAACAGTTTTTCCTTTTTCTATAAGCTCTGAGGCTATGCAGTTGCACATAAAAGTTTTACCTACTCCTGTTGTTCCATGAAATAGCAGGCTTGGTGATTCTCTGCTAAAATTTAGACAGAAATTGCCACAAGCTTCTAGTATATATTTCATATTCTGCTTTGGACTTAGCTTTTCTTCCTTAAATTTTTCAGCGCTGAACACCCCTAGATCAAATAGATTAAAATTCTCTTTTTGTAGTCTATACTTGATATTTGACATATCGTAAAGATTTTCTATAATTTTTTGCTTGTAGCATTTGCATTTTTCTTGAGAAGATGTATACCCAGTATCTTCACATTCTTTACATTCAAAAACAGGCTTGAAATCATCTTCTGTCAAGCTACTTTGCTTTAAAACTACCTTTTTCTCTTCTCTATAGCCATCTAATTTACTTCGTACTTTTATGATTTCTTCTTCAAAATTTTCCGGCTTTAATAATACTATTTTCGACAGCTCTATGCCTGTTAAAGCTATTTGTTTATCAAGCTCTTCTAGCATTGGCAAAGCCTTGTATATGTCCTCTTTTCTCTTCTGCGCTTCGTTAAATGCTCTGTGTCTTTTTTGGTCGTATTCATCTCTTATTTTCCTTAATAATATATCTTTCATATTATTCCTCCGCTGGGACAGCTATTCCTAACTTTTCGAGCTTCTTTTTCAAATTTCTCTGAGCTATTTCTTCCATTTCTTTTTCACTGTATTCTGATATTGTTTGTTCAAAATTGTGAAATTTATTTTTTGTGCCTTGTGATGGTTTTTTCTCTGTTGGTGTATCCTTTTTAGCTACGGATTTTCTATCATCAACTATATCCTCTGGTGTTTTAAAGCCTTTTTCATACCATTTCTCTAGTATAGCATCAAAATAGCTTATATTTGGACTCGATATTTTTGTGGAATTTTCTAAAGCCTTTAACACCATTTCCTTTGAAAATCCAAAATCATCAAACCATTTATCGATGGTAGTCATTTCTCCCTCAGTTAATGCTCTATTCATAAATCCTAAGGATTGAGATATTCTCGAATATATGAAGTATCTCTCCTCTTTTGTTTCTAAAAATTCTGCAAGTGTGTCTAAATCTGTTACTCCTGCTCTATTCCAAGCCGCTATTGTTTTTTCAATATAGCTCATGCTTCTTTTTTTCTTGTTATTTACGCAGTAGGAAAATGCTTGAATTATCATCTCTGGGCTTAAATCGTATTGTCTTTGCCACTGATTAATTTTTCTTTTATCGCTTATATTTACAAACTTTCCAAAAATTTTTTCAATCTCCTTGTGCATTTGAACAAATTCTTCATCCTTATTTAATTCAATCAAATCGTTATTATTTACGTAATTTTTATTTTCTTTTGACAATGAAGGCACTGACGAAGATGCTGATAAATGCTTATATATCTTGTCCACATAAAGCTGTTTTAAATTCATGAATTCTACACTATAATTATATTCATCTTCAGCCTTATATTTTTTTACTATACCTTGAGATTCCCAAAAGGTCCATGCGTTCAAAACATCTGATAAAGGGATTTTTAAATTCTTAGCTATGGTTTGGTTGTTAAAACTGCTTGAATTCTCTTTATCATTGGCATACTTATATCCAAGCAAGTACACCTTTACATATGTTCCATCCGCTAAAGGCATGAAATCAGTTATAAATATGTTTTCAACAGGGGTATCCTGTAAATCTATTTTAATTTCTTCTAAAAAATAATTCATAAATTTCTCCTAACTGCATATAATATATGTAACCTTTTCTAAGAAAAGGTTTTATAATAATTTGTTCCTTGTTTTGTTGGAATTTGGTGATGTCCAAGCTTGATAGAAAATTTAGGAAAACATTTCACCAAAAAACTATTGACAAGAAAAAAAAATTGTAATATAATTGTAACATTCAACCGACGAATAAATGTTATCCCAATTAGTTACTCTAATTATATCAGAAATTTCTAAAAAGTAAAATTACAAAAATTTATTATTTTGAGATTAGAGTAAATAATACTGATCTTTTTAAAAACCTTATGGTTCTTAATTTTGAGATAAGTACAATAAAAAATTAGGAAGTGAATTATGAAAAACCAAAAAACAAATAATCAAAAAAATACTGAAAAAGAAGACAATTCGAAAAATAAACTTACAGAAAAAGATAAAACAATTATTACTAAAAACGCTAAATATGTATTGGTAGCTAAAAATAATGAAGTTAAAAAGAAAACTGAATCTAAAAAGAAAACGAATGTTTTAGATGAAAGAAAAGATTCTTTAATTTCAAAATCGAATGATTTTTTTAAAAACATTAAATTACCAAAATTTATATTAAAATATAAAGCTCATAGCATTAACGCTGTCTGCTTAGCTCTTGTTTCTGTATTGTTATTATCCGGATTTTCTATGTTTGACTCATTGTCGTCTACGCCTAGCCTTAACAGCTACTATAGTGCTAAGAGCTACACACTTTTTATAGACGATAAAGAAATCGGAACTGTAAGAGAGCGCGAAACAGTTGACATTGCAATTAAGAAATTAGAGAGTGAGTACAGAAATAAAAACAACACAGAATCAGTAGTTACTTCATCTGTAAGATTAGTTGAATCAAATGCAAATGATAGCGAATTGATTTCAAATGTTAAATTAAATTCTTCTTTAAGGTCAAAGCTTAATATCAAGTCACAAGGATACGCTCTATCTGTTAATGGTGAAGTTATAGGGGTTTTAAAATCAAAGGAAGAAGCAGACGACTTAATAAATAGTGTTAAGGATTATTTTACTTCGAAATATGAACAAGATCAAATTATCAGTGCTGAGTTTAGTGAAAACATTTCAATTGAAGCTATTACTGTAGCTAATGATAAAATTGATGATAAGGATAAATTATTAGAGTATATATTGATTGGTACTGATGAAAAGGTATCTTATACTGTTCAAAAAGGTGACACTTATTGGGATATAGCGATTAAAAACAAAATGACTGTAGAAGATTTAATGGCTGCAAATCCAAGCGCTAAAGAAGATAAATTAATGCCTGGTGATGATCTTAGTTTGGTAGTTCCAAAGCCTTTCATTAATGTAAATATAGAACGTAAGCTTATTGTAGAAGAAAAAATAAAGTATGAAACAGAAACACAAAAGGTTTCGTACATGTATTCAGATGAAAAAAAGGTAAAAAAAGCCGGAGTTTATGGTAAGGATGATGTTGAATATGTCATAACTGAACAAAATGGTATAGAGATAGGTCGTAAGGAAGTTTCGAGAAGCACTAAATCTCAACCGCAAAACGAGGTTGTTTTAGTAGGAACTCAAGATCCACCACCAAAAGTAGGATCTGGAACATTTATAAAGCCTCTTTCTAGTTATACTATTAGTTCAGCTTATGGTTCGAGAAGCGGAGGTTTCCACAGAGGTCTTGATATGGCAACAAAGTCAGGCACTGATATAAAAGCTGCTGATGGTGGTACTGTAACTTATTCAGGATGGTATGGTCAATACGGGTACATGGTAGAAATAAGTCATGGTGGCGGATGGACTACAGTTTATGCTCATTGCAGCAAATTGTATGTTAAGACTGGAGACAAAGTTTATCAAGGTCAAGTAATATCTGCCGTTGGAAGCACTGGTCAAAGTACTGGACCACATTTACACTTTGAAGTAAGAAAATATAAAGCTACCCAAAATCCTGCAAGCTATTTAGGTAAACAATATAAATAAAAACCAACAAAAGACAATATGCGCATTGAATACACAATGCGCTTTTAGTTTGCGAAAATTTACAATTATACATAATATTTCGTTTTTATTAATTTAAAATTTATGTTATTATATAAATGTTGTTATTATTTTATGCTTTTAAATAAAATTGAAAGGAAGAAAATATTGAAAATTATTGATTATAGATTTACAAATATTGCTGAAGAAGTAATCTCGCATCATGAATATGAGCAAACAAAGCTTATTAAACATCATAGTGAGAGTAGTGTATACGAGCATAGTGTAAAAGTTGCATACTATTCGTATTTGATTGCATATAAAAGTAATTTGGATTGGAAATCATGTATAAGAGGAGCATTGCTTCACGACTTTCATTTATATAAATTTAATAAAAGAAGCAGTATTGGTATAATAAAGGACTCTATAAATCATGCGATAAATCATCCCAAAATTGCCTTTAAAAACGCTTCGAAATACTTCGAACTTAATAGCAAGGAAAAGGACATAATAGTTGGACACATGTTTCCATTTGGTATGCCGAAATCTCCGGAGGCATGGATTGTGAGCTTTGTAGATAAGTATATAGCTATTTTTGAATATTGCAGCAATGCTAAACAACTAATAATTAAAAACTGGAAGAAAGCCTTCGCTAAGTAAAAATTTTTAGCCCTGTTGCTTGCTCTGCAAATAAATTAGATAATGTTCAAATTAAAAGGGGCATACACAACCTGTATGCCCCTATGTATTTTTACTATAATATAATTGTACTACTCAAAAGTATAAGAACGATTTAATTTCTCGCTCCTACTGTTCTACTCACAGCCGCTTCATACAGTATAAGCGTCGCAGCTATGCCTACATTTAATGAATCGCAATCTCCATACATTGGTATTTTGATTGATTCTGTATCTATCTCATACCACTCCTTCGATATGCCATATCTTTCACTGCCCATTACTATAGCGAGCTTGCCCTCATAATTTTCTTCATAATAAAACTTTTTAGCATCTGTATCTGTTAAGATTATTCTATAACCATTCTTTTTTAACCAATCTATGGTTGCTTCAGAACTTTCCTCAACTATAGGTATTTTAAAGCAAGAGCCTTGACTGCTTCTAAGTATCTTCGGATGAGTAATCCTTGTTTTTCTGTTGCAAATTATGACTGCATCAGTATTTGTACCATCACATGACCTTATTATAGTTCCTATGTTGCCAGGTATTTCTAAACCATCTAAAACAGCTATGACTTGATGCTTATCGGGACTTAAATCAAGCAAAGTTTTCTGAGGAAATTTCGCTAATACATATATACCTGCTGATGTTCCGATTTCAGCGATTTTTTTATAGGTTGAGCTTGATACCATGTGTATTTCTTCAGCTATATCAGATAAATCAATCATTATTTTATATGCGTCTTGGCTTTTTATTGAATCTAAGTCAAGAATTAAAGCCTTTATTTCAATATTATATTTAAGCAACTGATTTGCTGCCCAGATGCCTTCTACAGCTACAAGCTTTTCTGGGTTTGATTTTGTGTTATTTACAATTGAATCTATCTTTTTTATAACTGCCGCTGTTTTACCAGAAAGTCTCCACTTTCCATAATACTTATCCTTTATAAATTTTTCTTTTTCTTCTAATGACAATTCTATGAACATACGTATTCACTACCCTCTAATTTTATAATAAAATTTTAAGTGCCCTCACAATGTGAGAACACTCATTATTATTTTTCACCTTTTATGTGCTTAGTAAATATACTATCTACATTTTCATATTTTGGGCTTATTACAAGCATTACATACTTACCTTCTTTTTTAATTACTGCATTATCTATATGCTTTAACTCTTCCGGAACATATCCATCAAATGCAAATCTAAGGTCCGCTACTCTTTCCTGAACTGCTTTATAAACTTCTTCAGCCTTTTCTACACTCTTTGCTTCAAAAATTGCCAGCTCATCTGCTTTACCACCTGTTGAGTTCACAAATACTTTATATTTTTCCACATCACTTAAATTTAAGCTTGAATATATATTGATAATTGTGTCATCGTTTAGCTCCTGCATTGCTTCTCTAAACTCTGCTCCAGCTGTTGCTTCTGTTGCTAAGGACTCTATATCTATAGCTACCTCTTTTTTCTGATTGCAAGCTGTTAAACTTAGTATTAACATCAATACCAATGTTATGTTTAAAATTGCTTTTTTCATTTTTTATCCATCCTTTTTATTTTGATTTTTAACTTTTTATAGTATGTGTTTTCAAATAGTCAAACCATTTTTCGTAATATATGGAGTTAAAGTGAACTCCATCTGTTGTCGAATTTGCCGGTAGATTTCCTTCCTCATCTGCCAAGGCTTCCTTTGAATCCACATAGTAAACCTCTTTTTCTTTAGTCATGTTCATTATGAGTTTATTAAATCTCTCAATATTTTTATTATTATATATTTTATCGCTATTTGACTTTGCTTTCGAAACTGGTATTATAGCATTTACATATATTTTTGCTTCTGGCTGCAATTCCTTTAGTTTATCTATTACCTTGCCATATTGCTTGATAAACTCGGCATCAGATACCCAACCAAGCTCATTAGCCCCTAACATAATATAAATTTTACCAAATTTTTTAAGTTCAAGAGCAGATATTATAGTTATTCTATTGCTATCCTTTGTTTTTATAACTTCTTTTGTAAAAATAGTATCCACCATAATTCCCTTACCTGCTAATACAGCAGCATTTTTCATTGAACTGTAAATTGCAACTCCCTCCATTTGGGAATTTCCTATGAACACTGCATCATCAAAATAATCATTTGAAACAGCCTTGCTTTCAGGTACTTTCTCACCATAAACATATCTTATCATCTCAGGAAATTCAAGTTCCTCCATCCCCGCAGCTTTAACATCAGCAGCTATCTCGTTGGCGAAGTTAAATATATATTTACTATCAATCACTATATTGATTTCTGGTTTGTTGATATCAGATTTACCAGACTTATCGTCTTTATCTGGATTATCAGTATTTTTGCTAATATCTGTATCTTTATTTTCTTCTGTTACATCATTTTTATTATTAACTGCTTCTATATCCTTTCCTAATTCTTGGAAATTAATATACCTTAATAAAAAATATATTATAATCGCCAAGAAAACTATACTTAAAGCAATAAATAAAGCTCTTCGTCTTAATTTTCTCTTTTTTGTCATTTTCATATCTGCCTTATAATCTACTTTGTATTTATTCTGCATTTAAATCATGTCCTTTCCCTAGCTCTACTTAAAACTAAAATCAGGTTTTTAGCTTAATTCCTCTAACAATAGGTCAATCCTGTCATTTAGTTTTTTCAAATCCTCAATACTTCCATTTCTCTTAGCATTGTAAAAATCTTTTCTCAATAAATCAACATTTTTATAATTGCTGTTTAAGTATAAGGTATGTATTTTATACAATATCTTCTCGGTAAGAGCGGATTCTGCCATAAATAATTTTTGAGAATCTATTATCTCATCTTTTATTTGAGACATCTCCATATCAAGGTGAAAGGCAGCTTCAGCAGCACTTTTCAATCTTTGTACTATGTTTTCAGGAATATTTTTATCAAATTTATAATTTATTGAATGTTCAATAGTTGCCCAAAAATTCATAGCCAAGGTTCTTATTTGTATCTCAGCTAGTATTTCATTCTCTCCTGCTGAACTATAAACCCAATATTTAATTATAATATGATAACTCCTGTAACCACTATCCTTTGTATTTTTAGTATAATCACGTTCTTCAACTATTTCGAGGTCCTTGCCATTTCTACTTCTTATTAAGTCTACAACGGTTGATATATCATCAACAAGCTGGCACATTATCCTTATGCCTGCTATATCTTCAAGCTCTGCTGCTTTATCTATAGGCATCTCTCGTCTATCAAGCTTTTCAATGATACTAGATATCTTTTTAACTCTACCAGTTACAAACTCTATAGGTGAATATTCCTCCAAGCCCTTGTAGGATTTTCTTAAGCTTTTAAATTTTATCTTTAGTTCTTCCACAGCTTGTGTGTATGGAAGTAAAAACTTATCCCAATTATTTATCACATTAATCAACATCCTTTTAAATAAACTCTTAACATATTAATTCTAATTGTTTGTAACAAAAAAATCAATATATTTTATTTGTTGAAAAGAATTAATTTTTGGTGTATAATCCTTATTAATGGTAAAGGTTGAAATAAACTATGAAAAAGAAAATAATACAAATTGAGTTTGCATTTAGCAAACTTTGCCCATTGCACAAATTCTTAGTTTTTCCTTCGGGGAAAGACCTACATCCTTGTAAAGTTCGTGCAAGGGAATAAATACGACAAAATGTGAGGAGAAATATATGCACACTATTGATTTGAGAAATCTTTCTATGCTAATGGATTTCTATGAATTAACCATGTCCAATGGATATTTTAAAGAAGGTATAAGTGACACTATTGTTTACTTTGATATGTTTTATAGAAAAAATCCAGATGGCGGTGGTTTTGCTATAGCAGCAGGACTAGAACAAATAGTTGATTATATAACAAATTTGAGATTTACAAGAGAAAATATTGATTTTTTAAGATCTAAAAATATTTTTTCTGAAGGTTTTCTACATTATCTTCTGAATTTTAGGTTTTCAGGAGATATTTATGCTGTACCAGAGGGAACTCCTGTTTTTCCTAACGAGCCTATACTTACTGTAAAAGCAAAAGCTATAGAGGCTCAGCTTTTAGAGACAATGATACTTGTTACAATAAATCATCAAAGCTTGATTGCTACTAAGGCAAATAGAATAGTAAGGGCTGCAAAGGGCAGATCTGTCTTAGAATTTGGAGCTAGAAGAGGTCAAGGATATGACGGTGCTATATACGGGGCAAGAGCTGCGTATATCGGAGGAGCTTCCGGAACTGCAACAACTATTGCAGATGAGATTTTTGGAGTGCCGGCAGTAGGAACAATGGCACACTCATGGGTGCAGCTTTTTGGTGATGAGTATAAGGCTTTTGAGACCTATGCTCGTACATATCCCGATAATTGTATTTTATTGGTAGATACCTATAATGTATTAAAAAGCGGTATTCTTAATGCAATTAAGGTTTCAAAGGAAATCCTAGAGCCAATGGGAAAAAGATTAAAAGGGATAAGGCTTGATAGTGGAGACATGGCTTATCTCTCAATAAAGTGCCGTCAAATATTAGATGAAGCAGGTCTTGAGGACTGTAAAATAACTGTTTCAAATAGCTTAGACGAATATATCATAACAGACCTTCTTAGCCAAGGTGCTGAAATCGACTCGTTTGCAGTTGGCGAAAGACTCGTAACTGCTAAATCAGAGCCTGTTTTCGGCGGTGTTTACAAGTTGGTGGCGGTAAATGAGAATGGAGTTCCTGTCCCAAGAATTAAGATATCAGAAAACGCAGAAAAGGTGACAAATCCTTGCTTTAAACAGCTATGGAGATTGTATGATAAGTCTAACAACATGGCTATAGCTGATGTTTTAACCTTAAACGATGAGGAGATAGATGATACAAAGCCATATACAATATTTGACCCTGTTCATTCATGGAAAAGAAAAAAACTCACAGATTTTAGAGCTAGAAAGCTTCAAGTGCCTGTGTTTATAGAAGGAAAATGCGTCTACCAGCTTCCAAGCTTAGAGGAAATAAAGAAATATTGTGCTGAAGAATTGGCTACACTATGGAACGAGGTTAAAAGATTTACGAACCCTCACCAGTATTATGTGGACTTATCACAAGATTTGTGGGATTGTAAAAATGAATTAATAGAAAAGCACAGTATGAAATAAGGTATTTGATAAGCCTCTGCAAAATGAGGCTTTAAATTATAAAAATTAATAAATAACTGAAAGGAATTAAATTTTGAGTGTATTAAATGTAAAGAATGTTAGCCACGGCTTTGGTGCGCGTGCTATTTTAGAAAATGTATCTTTTAGATTGCTAAAAGGTGAGCATGTTGCTTTGATTGGTGCTAACGGAGAAGGAAAATCAACATTTTTAAATATTATAACAGGCAAGCTTATGCCTGATGAGGGTCAGGTTGAATGGTCAAATAGAGTTACTGTAGGATACTTAGATCAGCATTCTGTATTAAAGGCAGGAACAACTATCAGAGATAATTTAAGACTTGCATTTGATGATTTGTTTAATCTTGAAAAGGAAATGCTTGATTTGTATGATAAAATGGCAGATGCTACAGATGATGAAGTCAACAAAATGATGGAAGATACTGCTGAAATACAAACTATATTAGATAGCAGCGGATTTTATGTGATTGACTCTAAAATAGATGAGGTAGCAAATGGTTTAGGTCTTGGAGATATAGGTCTTGATAAATTTGTAGATGAACTTAGTGGCGGTCAGCGTACCAAGGTTCTTTTAACTAAGCTTCTACTGCAAAATCCAACTATTTTACTTCTTGATGAGCCAACTAACTACCTTGATGCAAATCACATAGAATGGCTTACAAAATATCTGCAAAATTATGAAAATGCCTTTATTTTGATATCGCATGATGTGCCATTTATAAATAATGTATGCAATATAATTTATCATGTTGAAAACTGTGAGCTAAGTAAGTATGTCGGAAATTACGATGAGTTTATGCGTCTTTATGAATTAAAGAAAAAGCAATTAGATAAGGATATAGAAAGACAACAAAAGGAAATTGAGCAACTGGAAGACTTTATTGCACGAAATAAAGCCCGCGTTGCAACAAGAGGTATGGCACAAAGTAGAGTTAAAAAACTTGAAAAAATGGAAATTATTGAAAAGCCAAAAGAAAAACCAAAACCAACTTTTAAATTTAAAGAGACTAAAGCCCCAAGCAGGTTCTTGATAGAAGCCAAAGAATTGGTAATCGGATATGATACTGCTCTTACAAAGCCTATGGATTTTTGGGTAGAAAGAGGAAAAAAAATTGCTATCTGTGGAGTAAACGGTCTTGGTAAATCAACCTTATTAAAGACTTTTTTAGGTATAATTCCTCCTGTATCCGGAGAGGTACTCCATGGTGAAAATATTATGACAGGATATTTTGAGCAAGAGGACTCTAAAAACAACACAAAAACTGCACTCCAAGAGGTTTGGGATATGTATCCTTCACTTCAAAACCGTGAGGTGCGTTTAGAGCTTGCACGCTGTGGACTAACTACAGAAAATATAGAAAGCATGATGAAAGTTCTCTCCGGAGGAGAAAATGCAAAGGTAAGGCTTTGTAAAATATTGATGTCTGAATTAAATTTCCTAGTTCTTGACGAGCCTACTAATCACTTAGATGTAGAAGCTAAGGAAGAGCTTGCAAAAGCTATAAGAGAGTTTAAAGGAACTGTTTTATTGGTTAGCCACGAGCCTCATTTTTATGAAAGCTTCGTAACAGATGTTTGGAATTTAGAAAACTTTACAACTAAAATTGTATAATTAATTGAATGTGATAAATTTAAAAATTTCATGGCTTGTATTAAATTTATCATGGCTTGAATAGCAATATTATGGTATAATAGATTGTAATTGTAAATCTTTATGGAAAGGATATAATATCTATGAATTTTAATGAAAAATTAGTACAATATGCAGATTTAGCTGTTAGAACAGGCGTCAATATTCAAAAAGGTCAAATATTAGTTATGCAATGTCCTGTTGAATATGCAGAATTTGCTCGTATGATTATGGAAAATGCTTATAAAGCAGGTGCAAAGGATGTTGTTCTTCTTTGGAAGGATGAAAAATCAGGACGTATACGTTATGACTATGCAGATTTAGAAGTGTTTGAATCTATACCTGAGTGGAGAAGAGCATTGTTTAATGGTTATGCTGCACAAGGAGCTGCTTTTTTAAATGTACTTGCAGAAGATCCTGAGATATTCAAGGGAGTTGCATCGGAAAAATTGTTGGCAGGTGTTAAGGCATCTGAAAGAGACCTCAAAGAATACCGCGAATGTTTTGATAAGAACGAATTACAATGGAATCTTATAGCAGTTCCAAATGAAGCGTGGGCAAAGAAAATTTTCCCTACTCTTTCTAAGGATGAGGCTATAGAAAAGCTTTGGGACGCTATATTCAAAACTGTACGAATTGGCAATGGAGATCCAGTAGAACTATGGAAAAAGCATGGTGATACTTTAAGTGAAAAGTCATCTATATTAAATAAAAAACAATTTGTTAAATTAACTTATAAAAACTCTATCGGCACAGATTTCACTACAGCAATGCCAAAAAATCATGTTTGGGCAGGCGGTGGAGAAACAAATACTAAAGGAGTTTTATTCTTCCCAAATATGCCTACTGAGGAGGTGTTTACTGCACCGGATTGCAGATATGCTGAAGGAAAAATAGTAAGTTCAATGCCTCTTAGCTATCAAGGAAGCTTAATTACTGATTTTAGCTTAACATTTAAAGATGGAAAAGTAGTTGATTTTACTGCTAAAGAGGGATATGAGGCTTTGGAAAGACTTCTAAACACTGATGAAGGCTCAAGAAGACTTGGTGAGGTTGCTTTAGTACCTTATGACTCTGCTATATCAAATATGAATATACTTTTCTACAACACTTTATTTGATGAAAATGCTTCATGCCACTTCGCACTTGGAAGATGTTATCCAAACACTATAAAAGACGGAGAGCTTTTAAGCAAAGAAGATCTTCTTAAAATAGGCGGAAACTATTCTATGAATCACGTTGATTTCATGGTAGGAACTTCTGATTTGACAATAACAGGCATTGAAGAAAACGGAAACGAAACTCTGATTTTCAAGAATGGAAATTGGTCTATATAGTATCTTTTAATTAATAATCATGACCACTGGCTTAGCTAATGGTCATGATTTATTATATATTATTCTTTTCACATCTAATTATTTGTTGAAATATTTTTTAACTGAAAAAAGTATTTTAATATAATCTTTAATTTGTAGTAAAATCCTTTTTGGTAAAATCTTATATATTTTTGGATAACTAATATTGGTCTATTCTAAAAACAAACCTTACAATCAGCAAAGCTTTTATGAAATTATTTTTTAGTATTTATAATTTATCTACTCTAATATATTACATCTATTAGCAATAACATTTATTTTTTTGTTACTGCAATTTTAATAATTTAATACCACTAGAATAATATTAATAAAAATATATGTTGACAATTATAGTGCGTAATGATAAACTAATTTTTGGTTAGCATATGCTAACTAGAGTTAGCTTACGCTAACCTATCAAAATATATTATAGGAGAGTTTTATGAAAAAATTACTTTTAATCTTATTATCTTTTGTTTTACTAATGTCTGTTACGGCATGCTCGGATAAAAATCCAGCAAAACCATCAGATGCTACTCAAACACCTGATAAAGGAGTTTCTCAAGATAACAATTCAGACCAAAATAACAAAGAAGGGGATTCTTCAAAAAATGAAAACCCTGAAAATAGAGTTGTAGCTACATCAGTTGCAATTGTTGAAATCTTAGATGCTTTACAAGTTAACATGGTAGGAGTTCCAACTTCAACTTATGAGCTGCCAGCTTCGGTAAAAGACGCAACAAAAGTAGGAAACCCTATGTCACCTGATATGGAAATTATAAAATCTCTTGATCCGACAATTGTTTTTTCTGTTGTGGCTCTAGAAGCAACTTTAAAAGATAGTTTTGATGCAGTTAGTATACAATCTGAATTTGTTAATCTTAGCAGTTATGATGGATTGATAGAAAGCATTAAAATCATAGGAGAGAAAACCAACTCTCAGGATAAAGCAGATGAATTGATAAAAGGAATTGAAGAAAGAGTCAATAAAGTTGCTGAAAATAAAAATGATGATAACTCCAGCACTGTACTGATTATTTTTGGAGCATCAGGCAATTTTCAAGTAGTAACCGAAAAATCATATGTCGGTGATTTGGTAAAAAGAGCAGGAGCTAAAAATATAATTGAAGACGCAAAAAGCGGATTTATTCCAGTAGATATAGAATATCTTGCAAGTAAAAATCCTGATTACATATTGTTAATGACACATGCAAATCCTGAGGAAAGCAAAGCGGCATTTGAAAAGGAATTTTCAGAAAATCCTGCTTGGGATAATTTCGACGCAGTTAAAAATGATAAGGTTATTGCCTTAGATTCAAAATATTTTGGAATGAGTGCAAACTTATTTGCTCCAGATGCTATGGAAAAATTGGAAGAACTATTTTATGGTAAAGAATAAAGGTGAAAATAAAAAACGTTATATTTTATTTGTAAGTATCATAATTGTACTTGCGGTAACTTTTATTATATCAGTTGCGGTAGGAAGTGTGAATGTTCCCATTAAAAATGTATTTTTAAGTATAGGAAATATTGAAAATAAATTTTTGGGGATTATAAGAGATATCAGGTTGCCAAGGGTTGTCATGTCTGTATTTATCGGAGCAAGTCTCTCTGTATCAGGGATACTTTTGCAGTCTGTCATGCAAAACCCTATGGCAGATCCAGGGGTTACCGGCATATCATCCGGAGCAAGTGTAATGGTTGTTTTTCTCATGCTTTATATGCCCGGTGCAACACATTTAATTCCTCTTGTGGGTTTTGTGGGCGGATTGATTGCTTGTGCGATGGTTTATTTTCTGGCATGGAAAAATGGTATAAATGCCATAAGGATTATTTTAGCAGGTATAGCTGTTAATTCAATTCTGGGTGCTTTTATAGGCATGATGAATATATTAAACTCCGATAAGCTGGCAGGAGTTTTAAGCTGGATGAATGGAAATTTAAGCGGAAAAAGCTGGTCTCAAGTAAAATTATGTATTATATATTCTGTTTTAGGTGTTATAATTGCATTTCTTTTGCATAAAAACTGCAACATTCTGGCTTTAGGAGATAAAACAGCCAAAAGCCTTGGATTTAATCCTAACAAACAAAGATTGCTGATTTCTGCCGCAGGAGTATTTTTGGCAGGAATAGCAACCTCGTTTGTCGGGGTTATCAGCTTTGTCGGTCTTATGGTTCCACACATAGCAAGACTTTTGATAGGCTCAAATCACAAATATTTAATTCCGTTTTCAGCACTTTTAGGCTCAAGTGTTTTAATGATTGCAGATACATTAGGACGTACAATTACCTCACCTTATGAAATTCCTGTAGGTATAGTAATGTCTGTTATGGGAGGACCGTTCTTCTTATATCTTCTTAGAAAGGGAGGAAAAAGCTATGGAAGCTAGAAATTTAAGTTTTTCTTATGGAGAGTATGATTTTTTTCAAGACTTGAATATAAGTCTTGATGAAGGAAAAATTACAACAATTTTAGGTCCAAACGGCTCTGGCAAATCAACATTATTAAATTTATTTGTCAGACAATTTTCGCCAAGCAAGGGAGAAATTTTTATAGACGGAAGTTCAATTGCACAAATGAAACAGAAGGAAATTGCCAAAAGATTATCTGTTGTTCACCAACACAACATTGCACCAGGTGATTTGACTGTAGAGGACTTAGTAAGCTATGGACGTGTTCCTCATCAGTCCTTTTGGAAAAATAAAAATGAGGAAGATCAGGAATATATAGATTGGGCTATGAAATCTACAAATATACATCATCTTAAAAATAAATATGTGAATGAACTTTCAGGCGGCGAGCGCCAAAGGACATGGATAGCTATGGCACTTGCACAAAAAACAAACTTACTTTTTCTTGATGAGCCTACTACCTATTTGGATATTTCTTATCAGATGGAAGTATTGAATTTAGTAAAAGAGCTGAACAGAAAATACAAAATAACAATTGTTATGGTGCTACACGATATTAATCAAGCAATGCAGTACAGCGACAAGCTTTTGATAATGAAATCAGGTAAAATTAGGTATTCAGGTGACACAGAAAATGGAATAACGAAAGAAATATTAAATGAAATTTACGGTATAGATGTGGTAATAAGATATTGCCCTATAAATCATTGCAAGTATATTATACCAATTCAAATAAGGAAGGAAAATAGTGTATGAAAATTTTAGTTACTTATTCAAGCTTAACAGGTAATACAAAGAAATTAGCGGAAGGCATTTTTGAAAGTTTAGAAAATGTACAAAAAGACATAAAGTCTGTTAAGGAAGTTGAAAACACAGACGAATATGATGTTGTAATAGTAGGATATTGGGTAGATAAAGGCGGACCTAACACAGAAGCCGCAGAATTTATGAAAACTTTAAATAATAAAACTGTAGGCATATTTGCTACATTGGGATTTTGGGCTGATTCAGACCATGCTTACAACTCTTTGAAAAATGGCGAACAACTGGTGGCAGAAAACAATAAAATTTTAGCTAAATTTATTTGCCAAGGAAAATTATCTGAAAAAATTATAGAACAATTTAAAAAATTCCCTGAAGGAAATCCACATGCTATTACTCCAGAAAAATTAAGAAGATATGAAATTGCAAAAAACCACCCTTCAAAAGCAGATATTGCAATGGCAGGAGAGCTATTTAACGAAAGGTTACAGGCAACATGTTCGGTACAAGAATAAAAACTCATCACAGTGCAATGGCATCTGGCAAAAAATATGCTATAGGCGCTAGAAATGTGCAAGATTATCTGAGCTTATCAGAAGAAACGGCTAATGATAATTCAACCATATATATTCATGTTCCCTTTTGCAATAAAATATGTTCTTTTTGCAACATGAGAAGAAGTCTGCAAAAGCCTTCAGATAATTATTACAAACTTATAATTAATGAAATAGAAAATTACGCAAAACTTTCATACGTAAAGAACTCTGTGTTTGATGCTGTATATTTTGGCGGAGGTACTCCTACCACGCTGACATCAGATGCACTCAAGTATATTTTACAGGCTTTGTTTAAAAATTTGAATTTTACAAAGGATGTTGAAGTTACAATTGAAACAACAGTGACCGAGCTTACAGATAAAAAAATTGAGATGCTTGGCGAAAATGGTGTTACAAGATTTTCAGTTGGAGTTCAAACGTTTAATGACTTTGGTAGAAAGCAGATGAACAGAATTGGCTCAGGTGAATATGCGTACAGAAAATTACAGCAATTAAAAGACAGTAAAAAATTTACTGTAAGCATGGATTTGATATATAATTATTCAGGACAAAGCATAGTGGATTTAGAAGATGACTTAAAGAAGATTTCTGATTTAGATTTAGACGGATTTTCAATGTATTCGCTTATTAATATGAAAGAGACACAGATTAATGAGGCACAAAATTTAGCCAACGACGAAGAAATGTTTTTTTTCATAGCAGAGAAAATGAGAAAAGCAGGATATGAATTTCTGGAATTGACTAAAATGGTTAAGAACGATAAATATAAATATATAATGAATCGCCATCAGGGTGCAGATACTTTGGCACTCGGTGCAGGCGCAGGAGGTTCAATGAACGGTCTTATGATGATGAATGAAATATCTATTGATAAATACGCTGGAAGCATTGAAAATTTTTCTGCAAGACAAGGAATGCTATTTATGCCTGAGTATAAAGATATAACTATATTTAAGGGAGATATACAAACTTTGAAGCTTCCTGTAAATGAATCCTTATACAGTGATGAAGTCCAATACAGAGAATTTGTTCAAGGACTTTTAGATGAGAAATATATATATCATTATAACGATGGCTATAAATTGACGGATAAAGGTGTATTTTGGGGCAATAGCATCTCAAGAGCTTTATATGATATGATATAAAAATATAAAAAAGTCGGGAAATCTCCCGACTTTTTTTATATTCTAATTTTTGTCCATTTTCCTGTTCTAAATCTAAATGAATTTATAATAAGCCTTAATATTTGATCTGCCATGAATGCGTACCATGCTCCTAAAATTCCAAAACCTAATGGATAACAGAATAACCATGTTGCTAAAGGTCTGATTATTCCTATACTTATAAGTGAAGAATACATTACAAATTTCGTATCCCCTGCACCTCTAAGAGTACCTCCTACAACTACAGTAACAGTTTGGAATGGTGACATAAACGCTACTATTATCAAAATGCTTGCTCCCATTTTTATAACTTCCCAATCATCTGCAACAAATAAGCCGACCAAGAAATATCTTCCTAATATAAATACTAAAAGTAATATAAATCCTATAGTCAGAGCTATTCTCTGAATTGCCTTACTGTATATTGTTGCCATGTCAGGTCTTTTTGCACCTAGATTTTGCCCTACTAGAGATGAAGCTCCTACTCCTAAACCATCACCAAAAGTAAATGACAGGTTTACAATATTCATACATATTTGATGTGTAGCAAAAGCTACAGTACCTAAAGAAGCAATGATTATTGTTGTAAGTAAAAATCCAACTCTCATACATATCTGTTCCACAAAAGAACTACTGCTTATATTTGCAAGGCCACTCATAGTCTCCTTATCAAACTTCCAATTGGATTTAAATTTAATATGCAAAAATCCATCTGCATTTGTTACTGATTTAAGTGACATAAAAAGTGCTATTAGATTTCCAAGTGCAGTTGCAATTGCAGCACCTGCAACTCCTAATTTAGGGAAGCCGAAATGTCCATTAATTAATAAATAATTAAAAATTACATTGACTACATTAGCTACAACATTTGTTGTCATCGATATTTTAGTATTTCCTGCCCCACGCTGTGCCGCATTTATAGTCATTGTAATTGCAGTAAAAAAGTTACCTATTGATATTATTTGAAAATAAGCAACTGCATCATTAATAATATCTTCTTTTGCACCTGCTAACTCTAGCATTGGTTTAGCAAATATAACTCCTACAGCAGACAAGATTGCACCTAGTAGTACAGCTATCAAAAAGGCCTGCCTTAAACATTTGTTAGCTCCTTCTCTGTCTTTTTCTCCTCTACGTCTTGCAACAATTGCTGTAACTCCCACATTAAGTGAGAAAAATATTGCTAATAATATAAATTTAGGTTGATTTGTTATACCTACAGCTGCTATTGCACCAGTACCAAGAACTCCAACCATCATAGTATCTATTGCTGACACTAATCCGATTAAAACTGATTCTGTAGCCGAAGGCCATGCCGTATCAAAGGCATTTTTGTACACTTCTTTTGTGCTTGGTATTTCTCCTATAATGTCTTTTTGTTTTACCATATTTGACACGGAGTATACTTTTTCTAAAACCTTAAACATACTTTTTCCGCCCCTACTATTATTTTTGTCAAAATATTAGCGATTGGACAACAGTCACAATCGCTGTTTATTTTATATTCTCATCTCTGATGAGTCATTGAATAATATACTATATACATTATACTACACAATCCGACAAAATCAAATACGATTTTTTATCTTTTTTACATAATTTTGGAATTTTTGCATAAATACATTTGAGAATCTGCTGCATCTACCCCACTGAGAAAGCTTGAGTTCTCATTGTTAAATTCATGAACGCCTATGCTCAGAAATATTGGAACGACTATATTATCATCAAAAATAAAATCAGCACTTCCAATAGCTTCACATATTCTGGCAGCAATTTTATCTGCTGTTTCAATTTTTGTATCTGGACATACCAAAACAAATTCGTCTCCACCATATCTTCCTATAAAATCAGTTGATCTTATCAGCTTAGGTATTTTTATTCCCAGCGATTTAAGAACTCTGTCTCCAATAAGGTGTCCGTATGTATCATTCACACTTTTAAAATCATCAATATCTATCATCAGAATACAGAAAGGGGTTGAGGATTTTTTAAATTTTTCAATTTGAAGATTACCAAGCTTAATAAGCTCTCTTTTAGTTAAAAATCCTGTCAAACTATCGTAAACAGCCGCTTCCTCCATTTTTTGATATTTAGTTGAATTTTTTAACGAAATTGCTATATAATTTGATATTACACGCAGCCTCTTAATATCGTCTTCATCGTACATATTGGCTTTTAGGTTTTGGACAGTTACAACTCCTAAAATCTCATCCCTAAACATAATTGGAAGAAAAATCATGGAAATCGGCTCGCGAACACCTCTATCCTCCATAATGATTTTATTTACATATTTACCATATTCAGCGACAACATCATTAATAATTATAGCTTTTTTGTTTTTTATGCAGTATGAGGAAAATGTAGAGCTTGTAGAAACCTTTATAGGTTCAAGAACTTCAATCTTACTTCCAAACTCTACTCTTGTAACTAGCATCTCGTCTTTTTCTTGATTGTACACAGTTATAGCGAAAGAATCAGTTTCTATTATCTTTGAAATTTCAGTAAACACTCTATCTATCATTTCTTTTACATCAAATGTTGAAAGAATTTTTTGTCCTATAGAAAAAAGAGTTTCTGTTTTGTCATGAAGTATCTTATGAAGGTTGATTTCTCTATTTGTATTTTTTGTATGCAGTCTTCCTATATAGCTTGTGTTATTTAAATCTTGGATTTCTCTATTTGCTTTTAAATATAATTCAAGATTAAAAAGTGCTTCTTCATATTTTTTGTTTTTATTATAATAATTATAGAGAAGTATACTTGAATCCTTAATTAATCTTTCTAAATTAATTTTCTGAGCTGTTTTTAAAGCCTTTTTTAAACACTCTGCAGCCTCATCATCAAAACCGTAGTCAAGTCTAAATTTAGCCCATTCTATTAATGTTTCACATGCTTCAGTAGGATGGCTATTTAAAGAAGCTATTTCATAAGAATTGGCAAATTCAATCTCTGCCTGCTCAATATTTTTAATTTTCGAATAGTACATACCCAATAGCTTGCATAGTTCTGAAGCAAGTATATTTGATCTACTCCTATTGTTCATTTCAATTGCATCTGTTAAAGTATTGTAGGCAGCATCTAAGTTTCCAAGATTAATATCAATCTCTGCTAAAGATTTATAAAAAACAATCTTTCCTTCGTCACTCAAGTGATCAATACCATATACTTTTAAAATATAATCTAATAATTCCTTTGCTTCCTTGCTTGAACCTGCCAAAGTATAATTAATACTTGCATTTAAAAGCAGTTTTACTACAGTATCTGTATCATTAAGCTCTCTTGCTATATCTATAGCAGATATTGCAACTTGGTTAGCCAATTCATGCTGTCCATTTTTGAAATAAACAGATAGAAGTCCATTATAGGCATAAGCAAGCCCCTTTTTATTGCCACTATCCATAAAAATATCTTTAGATCTTTTATGTAGCTCTATAGCCTTTTTATAGTTCGAGAACTCGTCATAATGAAAGCCTAGATAATAGAACATCCATGCCAATGCTTCATCTAAATCATTTTTCTCGCAAAAATCAATTACATACTCAATTAACTCTTTTCGAGCCTTATAATCCTGCCATAATTCTTCGTTGATTATCTCCCGAAAAAAGTCTATTTCTTCTTCATTTTTAATAAGCTTTAATAACTGTTCATCATATTGTTTACAATCCATAATTTAAACTCCTGTTGTAAATTTTGATGTTTGTAAAATTTTCATATGCAATCAACTAATAAAATTTTTAAGCGTTGTTAAAACACATTATCTTGTTTTTACTTTTATTTTTAGCCTTGTACAGCATCATATCTGCAAAATTAACTGCTTCGATAAAGCTTAAATCATCTTTTGCAAATTCATATAAGCCTATGCTTAAGGTTGCATTTATAAAATTGTCTCCATCTATGTAAAATTTGGTTTCTTCTGTCGACTTTCTAATTCTTTCTGCCAAACTAAATGCGTTCTCCATGCTCATATTTGGACAAATAAGCAAAAATTCATCTCCCCCGTATCTACCGATATAATCTGAAACTCTGATATGGCTGCTAATATTATTCGCAAGCATTTTCATGACATTGTCACCGACAACATGTCCATATTTGTCATTTATATATTTAAAATCGTCTAAATCAAGCATCAATATGCAAAATTCTTTGCGGTTTGTACTAAATTCCTGTTTAATTTTGTTTCCCTCTTTTATAATTGCGCCTCTTGTTAAAAATCCGGTTAAGCTATCATATATAGCTATTTGCTCCATTTTATTATATTCTAAAGTATTTTTAAGAGCAATTGCAACATAGCTTCCTATTATTTTCAAATAGCTTACATCATTGCTATCATACGCTTTTTCATTGAGGCTCTGAACGACCATATTACCTATTACCTCATCGTTTATAATTAATGGAATATACACACCTGACATAGGTAATTTTGTCCCTCGTCCCTCTAAGCGTATATTATTAACATATTTTTTATATTCCTTTACTATATTGTCAATTACTAATATCTTTTTACTTTTAATGCAATATGAAGAAAAACCAGGTTCGTCTTCGATATTAAAGGCTTCACACATATAAAGCTTTCCTTTATTGACTGTACGCATCTTAAGCTCACTCTTATCAGCATCATAGCTTGCTAAGGCAAAGAACTCGACTTTCATTAATTTACTTATTTCAGAAAACGTACTAAGAGTTAAGCTTTCCATATCAAGATTAGATATTATCTTTTCACCAATTGAATACAATATATCGGTTTTGTCATATAAGAGATTGTATAACCTAAGTTCCTTTTCACCATGGTCAATATTTAACTTAGCAAGCAACTTCATGTTTTTATAGCTATGTATCTCATTGTCCGCTCTCATGAAAATCTCTAGCTTGCTCAGTGCAAGCTCATATTGATTGTTTGCCTTATAATGCTCATATAAAATAGTGCTTGCATTTTTTATGATGCTATTTAGCTTTAATTCAGAAGCACTTATTATAACCTCTTCTAAATATTCAATTGCCTTAGTAGATTGTCCTAAATTATACATTAATTTTGCAAGCTCAAATAAAGCTCCGCAATAATTATACGTGCTTTGGCATTTTATTGCTAGCTCGCACGAATATTTGAATATCTCCCTAGCCTCTGAAAATTTACCCTGTGCAAGCTTAACCATTCCTGAAATTTTATATATTTCAGGACAAAATATACTTTTACCATTTATTTCTTCAAATTTTATTACATTTTCAATGTATTCATTAGCTTTTGCTAAATTTTTAGTGTGCAGCTCTACCTCTGCTTTCGATTTCAAAAACTTTGTTCTATGTAAATTATCAAAATTATTATAATCATAATTAATTTCAATATAATCTAAAATCTCTTTTGCTGTTTCATATGATTGGCTTGAAATGTTGGTAATGCTAGCATGTATAAGCAGCGATATTAATATTAATTCATCTTTCAATTCCTTTGCAATCGCTATCCCTCGAAGTCCCATCTCATTGGATAATTCGTACATACCAATTGAGCAATATGTTGATGATAAGCCATTATAAGCATATGCCAGTCCTAATTTATTATCGTGCTTTTCAAATATATTCTTTGTTTCATTAAATATATTTAGAGCTTCGATATATTTTGATGTATCTACATAATACCATGCTAAATAATGATACATCCAAGCTCTTGACTCATTCAAATCATGTTCTTTACAAAATTCTACTACTAAGTCAATAATCTGCTTGTTTGAATTCATGTCTTCTAATGTCTTATTTTTAACAATATCACAGAAATAAACTATATTTTTTTCATCTTCTAGAAGCTTATTCAATTGAGCATCATATTGTGAACATACACTCATATTTTTAATCCCTCACAAACCATAAAACATCTTAGACATATTATATAATTTTTTTTCGTATTTGTCAAAAATACTTTAAGTATTTTTATGATATTTTTTTACATTTTATTAATTAATTGATTGAATGGAATGTTAGGAACAAATGATAATCTATGTTATATAAAAAAAGGTTTTTTTGTCTTTTGCATAATGTTATCAATTTTATTACTTGGTAATAAATAGTAAATTCGTAATTATTGTTGCTGCTAAAATACCCGCTACGTCTGCTGTCAAGCCTGCTGATAATGCGTGCCTTGTTTTTTTAATATTTACTGAGCCAAAGTACACTGCCAAAATATAAAAAGTAGTGTCAGTAGCTCCGGACATAATTGATGCCATAGTACCAATAAGCGAGTCTGGACCATATTTTTTAAACAGACTGTTCATAATACCATTAGCACCACCCCCAGATAATGGTCGCATAAGTGCCATTGGTAGAACCTCCGAAGGCATCCCTATTAAATTTGTTATCGGAGAAAGAAGCATTGTTAAATAGTCCATAGCCTTTGAGGCTCTAAACATACCAATTGCTACAAGCATACCCGTTAGAAACGGAATAACTCTTATCGCCGTTGTTAAGCCATCCTTGGCTCCCTCAGTAAAGGCTTCATAAAGCTTTACTTTTTTTAAAAAGCCATAAGAAATTATGATTAAAAAGATTAATGGTACAGATAATGTGGAGATAAAGTTTATGACTTGTACTATATTCATTTTTAGTTCCCCCCTACATATAACGAATATTTAATGTATTAATATAAATCTATAAATCATATAAAATTTTTAACTTTTATTTCTTCTTACAATATCGGGCTTAGTTTTACTATATTTAGGAAATTTTGAATATGTTTTTACTGCAATTATCGCAACTGTGGTAGCTACTATGGTTGATAACATAGTAGGTCCTATAATCTGTGTTGGATTTTGAGAACCTGCTGCAACTCTATACGCTATTACAGTAGCTGGGATTAAGGTTATAGAAGATGTATTAAGAGCTAAAAATGTACACATAGAATCTGTCGCTGTATCCTGTGTTCTATTTAAAGTCTGTAATTCTTGCATTGCCTTTAATCCAAGTGGTGTCGCTGCATCTCCAAGCCCTAAAAGATTTGCAGATATGTTCATTACAATTGAAGCCATAGCGGGATGATTTGAAGGAATATCTGGAAATAGGTGTTTTAGTACTGGCTTTAAAATAAAACTAATTTTATTAATAAGCCCGGACTTTTCAGCAATCTTCATAATCCCAAGCCACATAGACATCATCCCAATCATTCCAATTGATAATTCAACTGCTGTTTTAGCACTTTGAATGGCAGCATCTGTAACTGCTTGTACATTGCCATTTATAATACCAGTCAAAATTCCAATAAATATAAGCACAAACCAAATATAGTTTATCAAAAAATCACCCCTAAATATTAAGATTGAATAACGTTAATTTTTTTATAGCTGTCCTATAAATTCCTAACATTAATATTATTTATATGCTAAAATAAGAAAGTTAAGAACTTTCTTATTCAGAAATAAAACTATAACATAAATTCAATCTTAAATTTAACTAAAATCTTGAGCATAGTCTATTCATATTCATATTTACAAACTGTTAATGGGTTGAAATATACACAGTATTCGTCTACCTCCTTAAATAAGCCATATTTTTGTTCATAATACTTGAGTACATTTTTTAAAAATTCCTCTGTTACACCTAAATACTCTGCTAACTCAAAAATATTCCTGCAGCCTTCGAAAGAAGCATTAATTAATTTTTTTAATGGAACCATCTTCTCATAACTCCATTTTCTCGCTAAATGTTCTTGTTTTCTATTACTAATATTATTTTGATCCAATATATCCCCTGTACTTGTATAATAATGTCCTAATTCTTCAGCTAAAATACATGCCTTTTCTACGCTTGTACTTAATATAGGATTTATTGCTATAACATTATCAGCATATAATCCTTTTATTTTTTCACTTTTAAATTTAAACTCTATTACTTCAATGTTTTCTTTATCTGCAATTTCTAATAAATCCTCGTATAACAATATATCACCCCTTTTAGGTATTTTTCCTTTTGCTTAAGACAAATTTTTTAAATTCATCTATCTCCTTTAATTCATCTTCAGTCCAGTCCTCATCGTCATGATGAGCTGCAATAGTTTTTATTTCTTTCTCCTCATCAACATCCTTTTCTTGCCATCCCATCAAATATGCAGGAGTTGTATTTAAGACCTCTGCAAGTGGCTCTAAAACAGTAATAGGTAAGTTTTCAATTTCATCATTTTCATACCTGTAAATAGTAGCTCTGTTTTTATTTATCTTTTCTGCTACCTCGTCAACTGATAGATCTAATTCTTTTCTTTTATCCTTTATCCTAGCTCCTATAGTTCTATCATCAATTTTAGTACCTACAGCTTGATCTTCTGCTTTATTACTTAGAATTCTAGTTCTTGTTCTTTCATTTAAATCCATGATATTTTAGATTCCTCCTACAGTTTTATTGAATTATTTATATAAATTATAACATTAATTCCGCATTAATGCAACAAAAATAAAATAATATTATTATTTTTCGCATTAAACGCGAAATATATGTTGACATTGTTTTTGCTTAGTGGTATTATAATGTTAGTTGCAGTATATGCGAAAATATATATCGAAAATATATATTTATTTGAAGATATATTTTTTTATAGCTTTTATGTCGCATATAAGCGAATTTATTGATAGTTTTATGGAGGGTAAAATGGAAAAAGATAAAAACAAGATATCATTAGAAATATCACAGGTAAAGAAAAAATTACTCAATTACACATACATAATATTTAAAATCAATGCAGTTAATGAAGAAATAAGTGACTTAGCAAGCACTATAGAATCTCAAAGAGATGTAAAAGCAAGACAATTAACTGGTATGCCAAAAGGATACGGAAAGTCAGATACTGTAGCGACAGCGGTTGAAAGAATAATCGACGTGTATAGTAGTGAATATTCAAGATTAGAAAATGAATTAAAGAATTTAATCAAGCAAAAATTAGAAGTAGAAGAAATGTTAAATAGTCTTGATGAATTAGAAAAAAAAGTATTAGAATATAAATACTTTAAAAAGTATAAATGGTGGATGGTAGCTAATGAAATAGGTTACAGTGAATCAGACACAAAGAGAAGATGCAGAAAGATATTAGAAAAAATAATTAAAGACGGTACGCTATGATACTTTTTATGTGTTACACTAAGGATAGTGAAGTGTATCTTACAGTAAATCGCACAAAAAAGCTTCATAGAAATATTATTAAGAAAATATTGAAGATGATACGCCATGATACTTTTTATATGTTACACTAAGGATAGTGAAATATAAGTTAATGCAAAAGGCACTCAAGTACGAGTGCCTTTTGTGTTGAAAATTTTATTTGTTATACCGCAAATTGATGTAAATGGAGGTGATTATATAAAAATTAAAACTGTTGTAGAAAATAAACAACCGAAAATTTATGAAATGCTAACAAATTATACTGACGACAAAGAAGATGATGATAAATTATCCTTTAAAGATTTTGAAAAAATGATGAGGCACGATAGCTACAAAAGGCATAAGGGATCACTTCGTCAAATAAAGCATGGTTGAGTTTTTAGCATATTGAAAGGAGGTGGTATAAAATGTTGTTTAATAAGATAGGAGGTACCTGAAAATTTGAAAAAAACTAAAGCATTAAAAAATTATAAGGAGGGTAAGTGTGAACACAAATGATATCATAAATGTTATTGAACATACAATTAAATCTGCTTTTCCAGATATAAATGTATTTAAAGAAACACTTATTCAAGAAGCAGAGCATCCTTTCTTTTTTATTGAAGAAATTGAAAGTAAATACAATCATGTTATAGGCAGAAAATATGAGAAGCAAGTGACATTATTGATTAGATACTTTAACAATTCTGAATCAAATACAAAGAATGATATGCACAATATATCTGAAAAACTTGCTGACATTTTAGAATTTATGAAATATGGATCAATTATATTAAAAGGAATAAATCTGAAGAGTAAAATAATAGACAATGTATTAAACTTTTCTATTGATATTAAAATTAGTCAGCTAAAAGATAAAGATATAAATAAATTTGGACAATTGGAGGTTGGTGTCAATGCCAAGGAATAAAGGTGAGGTCCTCGATAAAGGGAAAAATCAAGATATAAAATATTCAAAAGTAGACTTTTTAGATAGCGGCATATTCTCTTCTATGCAAAAGGATATGTTAAAAGAATTGCTTGAAAATAATAAAAAATATACTATAAAACAATGTGAAGAAATACTTAATAAAGAAAAAGAAAGGAAGGTAAGATAAATGGCAGGAGGATATTTTACAACACAAGATAAAGTAATACCAGGAGCATACATAAACTTTACAACTGATGCTCAAAATAACATATTATCATCGCAAAGAGGTATTGTTACAATTCCTTTAAGTTTAAAATTTGGAGCAGTTAGAAGTTTTATGCTTGTTGATAATAAAACAGATTTTGTCAGCATACTTGGATATGATATAAGCAATCCAGAGTTGTTGCTTATAAAAGAAGCACTTAAAAGAGCAAAGTATTTGCTTTTATACAGAATAAATACAGGTACTAAAGCAGAGAAAACAATCAATGGTCTTACAATTACTGCAAAACATGAAGGCTCAAGAGGAAATGATATAAGTGTTTCGATAACAGCTAATGCAGATTTGGAAGGTTCATTCAATGTAAAAACTTATTTGTCTGGAAAAGAAGTTGATTTACAGCACGCTTCCACAATAGGCGAATTAAAAGGAAATAATTTTGTAGATTTTTCCGGAGACGGAGCAACTAGCTTGCCTGCAAGTGTTGGCATAGGTCTTTCAGGCGGTACAGATATTGAAGCTCTTAGCGAAGACTATACAACATACTTAAATGCACTAGAAGTACAAGACTTCAATGTAATAGGACTTCCAGTAAATGATACAGTTGTAAAAGGAATAGCAACAAATTTCGTTAAGCGTATGATTGAACAAGAAGGTAAGAAGATTCAATTAGTAGTTGCTGATTATTCATCAGCTAATCATGAAGGTGTAATAAGCGTTGAAAATGGCGTTAAATTAATTGATGGAACGATAGTAAATAAGCTTAATGCAGTTGCATGGGTTTCAGGAGCTACAGCTGCGGCTTTAGTGAACGAGGATATAACATACAGTGCTTATGAGGATGCTGTAGATGTAGACACTAGATACACAAATACTCAGATTGAAAAGATGATAAATGAAGGTAAATTTTTCTTCGTTCCTAAGATGTTTAATGGAGTTACAAGAGTAGTTGTACAGGAAGATATAAATACCTTTGTTGGCTATACAAATGGAAAGGAAAGAGAATTTCATTGGAATCGCAGCGTAAGAACAATGTTTGATATAGGGACAACTATACCACAGCTCTGGGAAGAAAGATATATAGGAAAAATTGATGCAGATGATGATGGATTGAATGCCTTTAAAGGTGATTTAATAAATTATTTTACAAATTTGCAGCAAATGAAAGCAATAAGAAATTTTGATGACAAAACAGATATAAATGTGAAATTAAATGCAGATACTGCAATTGCTGAAATAGCTGTACAGGTTGTTAAGGCGTTTAAGAAACTTTATATGACAGTAAAATTAAAATAATGGAGGATATATAACATGGGAGATATTAGAGATAGCGTAGATAAAAGCGCAGGACGCGGATACATAATAGTAAATGGTCAAATAAGTGAGCTTATAGGAATAACTAAAGTAACAACTAAAAGAACTATTAAAACAAGAACAAGAAAGCCTTTAGGTGAAAGAATAACACAAACTAAGGTTACTGGAGTAGAAAACGATGGAACCTTGACTGTAGATCATTATGAAACAGCAAGATTTAACCAAATGCTTGATGAATACGAGACAACAGGAAAAATGCCTGAATTTGATTTGCAGATAATAAATGAAGATAATGGTGCTGATGTAGGAAGACGAGTAGTTAGATATTATGGCTGCTTGCTAAAAGGAGATGTAAGTTTAAACGAACTTGAAGAAAGTTCAGATGACGCAGTTACATCGGACGTAGCTTTTACATTTAGAAATAAAAAAATATTAGAAGATTATAATAAGTAGGAGAATTTGCAATGAGCGATTTAATGAATTATTTACTGGAAAATGTAAATGTTACAGAAGAGATTGAAGAAGTAAGATTAGGTGGAAGGCTTAAAGATTTCAACTTCAAAATCAAACCTATAAACGGAAAAGATTTCAATAAATTTAAGGAAGAATGCAGAACAATAAAAAAGAAAAAAGTTACATTTGATGATGCTAAGTTTAATGAGCTTGTAATTATTAAGTGCTGTATCGAACCAAATTTCAACGATATTCAGGCTATAGAGAAAGCAGGAGTAAAAACACCTGGCGAATTTATAAACAAGGTTCTTAAAGCTGGTGAGATAGTAGAATTATCAAATGCTATAACAGAAATTTCAGGATTTGATCAAGATACTGATGACGTTGTAGAAGAAGCAAAAAACTAATTAAGGAAGGCGACCAAGATGTAAGAACAGCCATGTATTGCTTTTACAATCATGGCTGGTCGCCTTCATATTTCATGAATTTAAGTTTAAAAGAAAGAATTCTTATAGCATGTATGGCAGAGTATGAAATTAACAATAGACCCAAGCATAAATAACTTTACAAATATATGGTAATATAGTATTATCTAAGTAATAAAGTTTTTAAAAACACCATATATTTTTAAGGAGGAAAAATGGCAGATTTAGTTCAAATTATTCAGTATGAAGGTGATAACAGCACTTTTGTATGGAAAGCAAAAGAAACAGATTTCAACACTGGAACTCAGCTAATTGTTCATGAATCACAAGAAGCTGTATTTTTTATGAATGGACAAGCATTAGATTTATTTGGTCCTGGACGACATACTCTTGAAACACAAAACATTCCCTTAATTAGAAAATTCTTAAATAAACCTACAAATGATAAGACGCCATTTCATTGTGAGGTTTACTTTATTAATAAAACCGAACAAATGTCAATAAAATGGGGAACAGATAGTCAAGTTCAGTATATAGAGCCAACATATAAATTTCCTTTAAAAATAGGAGCTTCAGGTGAAATGTCTCTTAGAGTAGAAAATTCGAGAAAGCTTCTTGTTAAGCTTGTAGGTACAGAGAAGACTTTGGGACAAATAGAGCTTGTACAAATGTTTCGCGCTTTTCTTATGGCAAGAGTAAAGCCATATCTTGCTAAAACTATGCAAAATGGTCAATTTGGTATATTTGAAGTTGATTCACATATGAGTGAGCTTTCAGATGCCTTACATAAACAGCTTATTCCTGATTTTGAGGATTATGGAATTTCACTTGAGCGATTTTTTGTAACAACTGTTGTAAAACCTGACGGTGATAAAGCTTATGAATCCTTTAAGGACATACATATCCGTCAATATACCGATGTTGCGGATGCACAGCTTAGACAAAAAGTTGAAATTATTGACCAACAGACGGATGCACAGAAAATGGTTATAGAATCTGCTGCAATAGCTCAAAAACGAGCTCAAGAAGGATATACATACCAACACGAACGCTCTTATGATGTCGCCGAAAAAGTTGCTCAAAATGAAGGAATAGGTAATTTTTCAAGTGCCGGAATTGGTCTTGGCATGATGGGCGGTGTTGCAGGAGGTATGGGAGCAGTGGTAGCTGGAATTACTGCTGATGCCATAAACCCTACTTCAACTTCCACTGAATCTAATGAAGTTGATAATATTGAAGATTTTGAACAGCGATTGAAAAAATTAGAGTTATTAAAAGGTAAAATTCCAGACGAAAAGTATGAAGCTAAGATGCAAGAAATACTTAACAGCATATAGGAGGGTATAAGCATGAAATTTACAAGAAATAAAACTATGTCTTTTATAGCAGTATTAGTTATACTTGTTATTTATAATGTAATAGCGTTTGTCTTGCCATTTGACAGGCAACCAGGTTTTTGGGTTGGCTACATTTTTTCTATGTTATCAATACTGTTGACGACAGGAGTTGGCTTTTATTCGCTTAGTCGTAAAGGCTTAAAGAGCAAATTCTATGGAATTCCTCTTATATTTGTGGTATGGCATTATTTAATTATTCAATTAGTGTTTGGATTCTTAGAAATGATGTTACAAATTATTCCATTTCAATATGGGATTGCTATAAACGTAATTTTACTTGGTGCTTGCTTGATTGGTTTAATAGCTGTAAACATCAGTAAAGAAGAAATTGAACGTATTGATGAGAAAATCAAGAAAAAAGTTTTTTATATTAAATCTTTACAATCTGATATCGAAGTTTTAATTGATAAAACTTCAGATGAATCTGCGAAAAAGCTTCTTAAAGAACTAGTTGAAACAATACAATATAGTGACCCAATGAGCAGTCCACAGCTTGAAGCAATTGAAAGCGAAATTAATACTAAGGTTACTGTTCTTATAGGAACAGTTTCAACAGCTGATACAAATTCCATAAGAATTTCATGCAATGAACTTCAAGGCTTATTTTCCGAAAGAAATCAAAAGTGCAAAATATTAAAGTAATATATCTATTCAATAAAGAAATCGACTGCAAAGGAGAATGAAATATGATAGTCTTGAAATGCAAAATGTGTGGTGGTGATGTTGAATTATCGCCTGATAAAACCTATGGTATATGTAGCTACTGTGGAAACAATGTGAAATTATCAGAAACTGGGCATGAACAAAAGGTAAGCCTAAAAGATATTGCTGATAATGTTGCATCAACATCTCTTGAGCGTTTAATTCAAAATAGCAATACATATTTAAAGCTTAGTGATTACTCTTCTGCACAGGAGGTTTTTAGCCGTATAACTAAAGAATACCCTGAAGATTATAGAGGTTGGTGGGGTTTAATTGTTTGTGAAACTAAGGGATTTGAAATAATAAAAAAAGACCAAACTAATATAAATAAATGGTTTAAGAATGTAAAACAATTGGCTCCTGAGGATGAATTATCTAATTATAGGTCTGAATTTGAAGTATATATAAGAATGCTTGCTAATATTGATTCGGAAAATGAAGTCGTTAAAATTAATGGAATTATTGATGGTTTAAATGGAAAAATTAAAGCTCTTTCCTCAGAAGTAAAACAAATTGAACAGAATAAAGAGCTACAAAATAAAAATTGCTATAACGAGATATTAGATAAAAACAGGGAAATTAGTGCTATCAATCCTTTTGATGGTTATATGGTAAGGCCCAAGAAGAAAATAATAAATAAAATATTTAATTTTATAATAAAAACATTTGGAATTGCGTTTATTGTGATAGGATGTACAGGATTTTTTTTACAAAAGGAAACCCAAGATTTCCCAATAGCTGTTGCATTAATTTTTACTTATATTGGTAGTAAGTGCTTTTTATCTTATTCTGCTTCACTTCTTCCTGTTGGAATTATATTGATTCTTTCTCAAAATCCTTCTTTATTAGGTTCGGGAATAATCATAACACTTTTTAGTAGTATAGTAACATGGTTTTCTTATAGAAAGGCAAAGAAAGCGAAAGATGAAGAAGCATATAGAATAAAAGTTAAAATAGAAAATATTGAAAAGCAAAAAGAAGAAATTGCAATGCAGTATGAAAACAACATAAGCAAGCTTAGTAAACAAATTGATAAAATTAACAATTATATTTTAATGCTTAAAAATACAATAGAAAATTGCAAAACATATCTTTCTTATGATAAGGATAAAATTTCAGATATGTTTTTTGCTTTAAGATGTGCAGATTTTGGTATTACACATCAATTTAATAATGAAATTAAAAAGCTTAGAGAAGAAATTATAGAAGAAAGCAATGGACATATCGAGCAGGCAATGTACTCAGTATTACATTTTTAAAATAATATAAATCTATCATAAAAAAATAGATATTGTAATTTTTTGTTATATACTGTATATTAAGTATATACTAGCATAATTTAGATTAAAAAATGTTATGAAAAATAAAACAGAACATGTTACCCTAAATAATTAAAACTTATACACTATGATACGTTTTATATGTTAGACTAAAGATAATGAAGAATAATAATTGTACGAAAGGAAAAATTAAAATGAGTAATATTGACGAATTAAAGAAATTAAAAGGTCTTTTAGATGATGGAGTAATCACACAAGATGAATTTGATTCACAGAAGCAGAAACTATTAACAACTGAGGAACCATCGTCCGAACCAAAGCTCACACCAGCACAACCACCGATTAAGAAAAAAGGAAAAGGATGCTTGGTTATACTTATTATTGTTTTTGTATTTATTGCTATTACTGTTAGTCAAATAGCAAGAGACCCTGAGAGATATGGAGCTTCAACAAATAAACTTTCAAAAGAAGAATGGTTAGAATTTGATTCTAAATCTTGGGAAGATTTTAAAATATTATACCGTTCACATAATAATTTTCTTAAAACAATTGACGCATTTTCAAATTCTAAGATTTCTGCTGTAGATATGTATAACAAATGTAAAGAAGCAGAAGAGTATTTTAGAAAGGCTTCATTATCATTTGATTATGGTAAAACAAGTGAACAAAAAACATATTTACAAGCATTTAAATCAGTAGCTTTATCAGATCAAATGATAGCAAAAGCAATGATGAAATATTTAGATTCTAAAAAAACATCTGACTTATCAGATGTAAAGGCTAATATAGAAAATGCAAAATCAGGTTTTGTCACAATTGCAGGTAATAGGGGAATTTTATTAGTCAAAGCAGGTTTAACTGAGGTTGAAATAAAAGAAAAAGTAGAAGCTGATATGACTGAACTTGAAAAATTAGAATAAAATATAAAAAATGATATGTATAAAAGCTGTTAGAAAGAAAAAATATAATAATTAAATAGTAAAAAGCTATAGAATTATAAATAAGAAAACTTAAATTTCTAAGATTAAATAATAAAAGACTGCATTTAGCAGTCTTTTATATTGCTAAAAAGGAGGTGGAACAATGGCGACAGTAAGTGATGCTTTGCAATCAAGTGTAGCATTAAAAAGTGTAGTCTCATCTATGAATTTGACTGCTTTAACAATGGAAAGAGTTAATGTTACTTCCAATAAACTTAGTTTAGGCCAAAGCTTCGAGATTGCTAGTCAAAAAATAGGACTTGTCAACATAGGACTTGATTTTATGAGTTCTGAAATTGCTAAAAGTGCAGATAAACAAGAAGATTTAAACGAAAAGGTAAAAGAAGGAAGTAAAGAAGCAAAAATTCTAAAAGATGTTTTTGATAAGCTCGGTGGATTCGAGACAATAAAAAAGGTTGTTAAAATTTCAGATGAATGGGTTCAAAGTAGTGCGAGACTTGAATTGATAGTTGATGACGGTGGAAGTGTAGAAGAACTGAGAAATAAAATATTTTCTTCAGCACAAAGCTCTAGAGCTTTGTATACGGACATGGTATCATCCGTTACAGAATTAGGGTTAACGGCAAGAGATTCATTTAACAATACAGATGAAATAATTAAATTTACTGAGATGGTTCAAAAAATGGGAACAATTTCGGGACTTTCTGAATCTGATTTATCTAGTACAGCTGAGCAAATAAACCAAGTGATGTCCTCAGGAGGGCTTCAAGGTGGTGATTATGAGAGTATTATAGGAAATATGCCAATTCTCGGGCAAGCAATAGCTGACTACATGGGTATAGGAATTAATGAGCTTGAAAATTTAGCTTCCCAAGGTAAAATAACATCTAGTATTATTAAATCGGCAATGTTTAATGTATCAAATGAAGTTGATGAAAAATTTAAAAAAATGCCTACAACTTGGGGACAAGTATGGAATGGTATAGTAAATAATATTTTAATTTATACACAGCCTATACTTGAGTTAATAAATTCTTTGGCTAATAATTGGGATACATTAAGGCCAATAGTCTTAGGGGTAGCTGCTGTTTTAGGTGCTTATTTAACAATTTTAACTTTAGTAAATATTTGGCAAGGTATAACTGCAATTGGAACTGCATTTCTTACCGCATTTAGAAAAAAAGAAACAAAGGCTATATTTGCTCAGACATTAGCTCAAAATGGACTCAATGCTGCTCTTTTAGCATGTCCATTAACTTGGATAATACTTTTAATTGTTGCTCTAATTGTTGTTTTTGCTATATTTACAGAGCAAATTATGGGTGCAATATTTTGGCTTGGAGGTTTGTTTAAAAATGTTGGATTATGGATTGCTAATTGTGGAATAGCTGCATGGGAGGTAATTAAAAATATCGGATTATGGTTTGTTAATTTGGGACTTTCAATAGAAGCAGTAATTAAAAATATTGGATTATGGTTTGCAAATCTTGGTCTAGGAATATGGGAAGCCTTAGGTGCTGTTGCACATAATGTAGGGGCAGCATTTATTAATACTTGGAAAGAAATACAAATCAAGTTTCTGAGCTTTGTTGAAACTGTATTAACAGGAGTTAAAGATATATCTAACAAAATCAATTCCTTACTTGGTATATTTGGAGTTGAAATAGATATTTCAGGAATCTCAAAAGAACTAGACAATATTGCTGAAAAGAAAAAAGAATTACAAAATGATAAATTAATTTATAAAGATATAGGAGAAGCTTGGAATAAAGGCTTTAATACATATAAATATGAAAGTGTATCAAAAGCTTATAATACAAATAAGTTAGACTGGTCGAAAGTATCTGATGGATTTAACACATTTGAAGATTTCCAAAATGGTTGGTCTAGTGATTCTTACAATAAGGGTGCCGAAGTTGGAAAAGATATAAAGGGTTGGATGAATAGCTTTTCTTTATTAAAAGATAAAGATGACAAAGATTATAAACAAGATGCTATTAATCCTGATGATTTATTAAGTGCAGCAAGCGACCAAGAATACGACGTTAATGTAAAAGACGAAGTAAACCTAGCAGATGAAAGCCTTAAATATCTTTTGGATGAAGTTACACAAAAATATATAAACAACATTAATTTACAAGCTCCAGCTCCTAATGTAAGTGTACAAATTGATGTAGAGAATGGCTCAGATTTAGATTTAGATGCAATTGCAGAAAAAACAAAGCAAAAATTAGGTGTAGAAATAGTTGAATTTGCAATGTCAAGTACAGACATAAAACACTAGGAGGAAAACTAATGTATAAGATGAACTTGAGACAGGAATTGGAAAAGGAAACTCTTGATTTAGAGTTTCCTGAACTTCCCGAGGAAATTGAAATTAAATTTTCAAACGATAATAAAAAATATAATGTATTGGCATTAGGCGATGTTATAACTATAGGTGAAAAAGGCTTAAGAGACTTTACTATTAAGTCATTTTTCCCTGCTGAAAGCGCTGAAATTTACATTAAAAAAATAGAAACAATGATAAATAATAAAAAACCTATGACATTTATATTAAGCAGGAATGATAAACCTATTTATGAGAATACAAGCATACCTGTGTTGATAGATGAGTTTTCATACAAAGAAGAAGGCGGAGAAGGCGATATCTCTTTTACACTAAAATTTACTGAATTCAGAGAGTTTAAGGCATGGGAGATGTAATAATGTATAGTATATATATAGAAAGTAAAAACACTCAAAAAAAATATGATGTGTCAGAATTAGTAACAGATGTATCATATACGTCTTATATGTCCGGAACTGCAACAAAGCTTGAATTTACTCTGATTAAGGATAATGTCATAGTATATCACGAAGGTGATGCTGTAAGCTTTTACGATAATGGGATTCCTATTTTTTACGGCTATGTTTTTACAAAAAGCATAAATGAGAAAAAAGAGATTAAAACAAGCTGCTATGATCAGTTAAGATATTTAAAAGCTAAGCAATCTTTTGAATTCAAAGGAACAGGCTTAAAAGAAATCATTGAAACAATAGCTAATTACCTTAAATTGGATATTGGATATATTGAAAATGTTCCATATAAAACCTCATATCGATATCATGAGGATGAAAGTATATTTGACATAATTGATTATCATGTTAAACAAGCAATGCTTTCTACCGGAAGACAAATAGTTTTTTATGATGAATTTGGAAAGCTTAGTTTAAAATATGCTGAAGACTTAGCTACTAAATATATTATAGGTGTTGAGAGTCTCGCTACAAGTTATGAATATAAAACAGATATAGATAGTGAGTCCTACAATATTATAAAATTTATACGCCCTAATAGCGCAACTAAAAAAGCAGATTTATATTTGGCACAGGATATAGATAATATGAATAAATGGGGTACACTACAATACTATCAGGTGTTTGATGAAAATGTTAATATAGAGCAGCTCAAGGAATACTTAAAAATGTTCTTTAATTATCATAATAAAGTATTTCGTAGTCTTACAATTGATGCGATTGGTATAGCCGGGCTTCGCGGAGGAAGCACAATATGTATAGATATACCTAATATTGGAGACATAAACATTACTAAGCTGTTATTAATTGATAAGGTATCACATAAGTATAAAAATAATGACCATACGATGAATTTAGAGTTAATAGTGAGGTGATAGCGTGTTTAGAGAAATACAAGAATGGGTGCAAAATATAATATTAAACATGAAACTTACAGAATATTGCGTAGGAGTAGTAAAGCAGATTAATCCGCTGAAAATAGATTTTGGGGATGGAAAAGCAATAACTGATGTAGGTACAAATATATTATTTACAGAGCAAGTTCTTGAAAAGAAAATAGAGCTAAAACATAACCATTTATTACCTAATCTATCTCATGCTCATGGGGATACTTCAATTAGCTTAAATGAAAGCTATAGTACATCAGATAACCTCATTACCTATACAATAAATGAAGGACTAAAGCTAGATGACAAGTTACTGATGCTTAGAGTTGCTAATGGGCAAAAATGGATAGTAATAAGTAAATTAAGAGATAAAAATAAGCTTATTGTAAACAGCAATAATGTCTGGAATTGGAGTTAAATATGCAGTTTATGATTAGATTTTTATTATATTTTGTAAAACAGGAGGTGGATTGATGATACCAAAGGCAATCAATATTAATGATACTGTGAACAAATCTGAACAAACAAGCCTAAGCTATAAAATAGATTTTAACAAAAATAAGATTATAGGTAAAACAGACAAATTAGATGCAGTCAAACAGGCTGTTTTTTTATTGCTAAAAACTGAAAGAAACTATAGTGAAATATACAAAGATTATGGCATTAAAACATTTGATTTAATTGGAAAAGATGTCTACATTGTTGTATCTGAATTAAAACGAAGAATAACTGAGGCTTTGACGGAAGACGACAGGATAACAAATCTTGATAACTTCAAGTTTGATGAGATTGATGGTGTTTTATCAGTCGAATTTGATGTTAATACAATTTATGGTGAAGCTCATATGAAAGAGGTATATAAGCTATGATATTTGATGAAATATTAGAAAGAATGCTTGGTAGCATTCCTGAAACAATAGATAAAAGAAAAGGAAGTATAATTTATAATGCTTTAGCTCCAGCTGCACTAGAGTTATCTAATACGTATAAAGAGTTAGAAAATGTGCAAAAACAAAGCTTTGCTGATACTTCAACTAACGAATATTTAACAATGCGTTGTGCTGAACGTGGTATTAATAGAAGACCTGCTACACAGGCAATAAGAAAAGCTGAATTTAACAAGGACGTATCTATAGATGATAGATTTGGTATTGATGGAGTGGCTTTTAAGTGTATAGAGATATTAGATAATAATATAGCAAAACTAAAATGTGAGCAGTACGGAGAGATAGGCAACACAGTATATGGAACACTATTACCTCTTAGCTATATAGATGGATTAACAAAAGCAGAGCTAGTAGATGTGTTAATACCAGGAGAGGAGGTAGAAGATGATGAAGCCCTAAGAAAAAGATACTTTGCTAGTCTGGACAGCGAGGCATTTGGTGGGAATATATCTGATTACAAGATTAAAACTAACTCAATAGCAGGCGTTGGAGGAACAAAAGTATATCCAGCATGGGATGGTGGCGGAACTATTAAATTGGTTATTATAGACAGTTCACATAATAGACCATCAGAATTATTGGTAAATTTAGTGCAGAAAGAAATTGATCCAATAACTAGCACTGGACAAGGCATAGGAATTGCGCCAATAGGACATAAAGTTACAGTTGTTCCTGTAGATGAAGTTGTAATTGATATAATGAGTACTATAACATTAGCTTCAGGATACACATGGGAAGACATATCTCCATATATAATACAGGCTATAAATGAGTATTTTACAAAATTAAAAGAAAGCTGGAGTTATGAGAACAATTTAATTGTTAGAATAAGCCAAATAGAAAGTACAATTTTAAAGGTAACTGGTGTATTAGATATAACAGAAACAAAATTAAATACTCAGAACACAAATGTAATATTAACTGCCAATCAAATACCAAAACTTGGGATGGTGGTTAATCAATGAGAAGTGTTAAAGATTATTTAATAGATGAAATACTTGAAATTAAAGATTTTGAGTTAATAGCGAATGTTGAAGATAATGAAATTTTACTATTAAATGAAAATATAATTAATCTACTAGATGATGAGTTCATTGAAACTGCAACTGAAAAAGGCATAGCGAAAAGAGAAAGTTATTTTAAAATTCAACCCTTTGCAGATGACACCTTGGAAAGCAGGAGGTTTAGACTTAATGCGAAATGGAATAGCAGATTGCCATATACATATAACCAGCTTGTATCTCGTTTAAATAATTTAGTAGGTGAAAATGGTTATACATTGTCAATCAAGCATTTGGAATATACATTAGTTTTAAAAATTAACTTAGGACAAAAAAGAATGTTGCAAGAAGCAAAAAATATGATAAAGAATATAGCCCCATGTAATTTAGCAGTAAGTGTAGAATTACAATACAACAGACATATTGATTTATCAAAATTTACTCATCATCAACTTAGTCAAAAGACGCATTTAGAGCTTAGAGAGGAGGTCTTATAATGCCAGATTTAACAAAAAGAGGGTTTAAGAAACCTTTAGAAAATGAGGCTTATGATATTAAAGTTACAAATTTTAATACTGAATTAATTGAAATAGAGCTTGATAAGTTAGTATTAAAAGAAGATGACGGAAAAGACATGACAGTAACATTTACAGAGGCTACGGAAGATACAGAGCTTAAATCAAAAAGTAAATTATCAGTTTTATTTGGATTAATTAAGAAAAAGTTTAATTTACTTCTTGATACATTAAATAAAAAGGCTGATTTAGTAGATGGTAAGGTAAAGTCTAATCAACTTCCAGATATGGACTATGCACCTACAAGCCATAGCCACACAACTGTAAATGGACATACAGTAGAAAGCAACGTACCATCTAATGCAAAATTTACAGATACGGTCTATACTCATCCTGAAACTCACCCTGCAAGCATGATAACAGGATTACCTACAAGTTTACCAGCATCAGATGTGTATTCTTGGGCCAAGGCCGCATCTAAACCTACATACACAGCAGCAGAGGTAGGCGCAGCTCCAAGTTCACATACGCATGCTATTGCAAATATAACATCATTACAAGCAACATTAGATAGCAAGGCGGTTATAGTAATGTCAACATCAGCTCCTACCGGAACATTAGCTGCTAATGTTTTACATTGTGTATACTCTTAAAGGTGGTAATATTATGAGTATCTATGTGTTAGCAGGTGGTGTTAATAGAGCGTGTAAGGAACATTATAGTTTTGCTAGTAGCGTCAATAGAAAAATATTAAACATATATAGTATTGACGGTGGTATTAATAGAAGAATATATAGCTCTGAGCCTGTTAATAAAATTAATATATCAGATGTTCCTTTGAACGGTACAATAATAACATTTCCATCTCCGTTTATTTTCTATTATTTATCTGCTGCCATAAATACAGCAGGTGCAATTAATGGTGGAACAACTGTTTTGTTAGATTTGTATCTGCGTAGTGGTAATAAAGATTATACGTTATATATACGAAAATATAGTGGTTATAGGAACCGTCATGATCCTGAAGATAATGACGCTGGATATGTATCTTTTGAATTAAAAGAAAAAAATAATTCTACTTATTTAGGTGGAGGTTCTTTTAGTTTAAATCAATATAATATGATTTATGTACAACAATTTGAAGAAAATATTGAATGTAATGTAGATGTAACTTGGACGATGGGACACGGACCCAGTTCTTATCCTCGCAAAATTCCAATTACTTTGTTCCCCGAACCAAACAGGATATTACTAACAGGATATTCTGCTTCAACAATTGGAGAAGAAGGTAAAATCGTGAATTTGAATATATGGGGATATTAAAGTGTTAAATATTTCATATTACTTCAAAATTATAGTAGAAGTACAAGAAATATCGAATATATAGTCTCAAAACAGGTATGTTTTAGAGGATTTAAAATCAATAACTTTAACGATGATATATTGGCTTTAAAAATTAATTTATGACAAAAAATAATGTTGCAAAAAGCAAAAAACGTCATAAATAATATAGCTTCATATAATTTGGCAGTAAGTGTAAAATTACAATGTAACAGGTATATAGATTTATTAAAATTTACTCATCAACAACTTAGCCAAAAGACGAGTTTAGAAAGGAGCTTTATAATGTCAGATTTAAAAAAACGGGGATTTAAAGAACCTTTAGAAAACGAACACTATGACATTGGAGTTATAAATTTTAATACTAACAATTTAGAAGATGAGCTTGGTAAATTAGTACCAAAAGAAGATAACGAAAAAACATAAAGATAACATTTACAGAAGCTCAACAAAATGCAGAACTTAAATCAACTAGCAAGCTATCTATTCTATTTGGATTGGTTAATAAAGAATTTAGTTTATTTATGCGTTAAATGAAAAGGCTGATTTAGTTAATGGCAAAGTAAAAATTGAACAACTTACAGAGATGGGCTATGAGCATACAAACCATAGCCACACAACTGTAAATGGTTATACTGTAGAAAGTAGTGCGCAAGCTAATGCTGTTTTTACGGATACAGTATATACACACAGCCTGCAATGTTACCTGCTAATGTACTGCATTGTGTATATCAATAGAGGTGAAAAAGTATGAGCATATATAAATTAGTTAGTGGAACAAATAAAGAATGTGGAAAACACTATGGTTTTGCAAATGGTGTGAATAAAGAAATACAAAGTATTTTCGGGGATGATAGCGGAGTTATAGAAAAGTATATCAAAAAGCACTATTTATATTAGATAGATTTGATTTATATGACGGAAGTGATGAATTTTTTTATGAAGATGCGAGAGGCGTATATAACTCTAAATCAATTAAATTCGATTTTAATATTGTTTTTAATTCCAATAATGCACAATATGATTTTACGGTTGTACCAGTAATTGATGGTTATGGATTTAAAGTGAAATTTAAATCTGAGCTTTATCGAGACCCTGACCCTCCTCGTGAGACATGGACTGTAAAACAGATTGAATTTGAATATGGCACACTTTTAGTTAGAACTCCAGTATCTTCGTTCATTGGCAACATTGAGTTAGTTCTGTCCGATGGAGTAGTAAGATATTACCTTAATAATTCACTAGCAGGCTCTATTAATAACGGACTTAGTGTTTTCCCACCATGGTATGCTTGTATTCAAGCAGTATCCGGTGCTATAGTACCAACAAGTATTACTAATTTAACAATAAAATAAAAGGAGAACTTATTAAATGCAAAAATTAAAATTAGCAAATGGTACATTTTTAGAAAATGTACAAGAAATAAATGATTATCAAGACAGAGATATTTTAAATCAAGATTTTAGAAGAGTATTAAACATAACTGTTTCAGACACAGATTTTGAAACTATACATAATACTTTCTCTAATTTAGAAAACTTAATATCTATAGAAATTTACACATTAAAAGATGTAGTTGTTGGTATAAATGAAACTACAAATGAGCCAATAGTAGAACAACAATATTTACAAGAGGGCTTACAAAACAATTTCACAATATTAAACAGAATTTCTGCTAATGTTCAAAAAGGCACATTTACGGTGCAATTACATCAAAAATCTACGCTAGAGCAGAAATTAGAAGAAACACAATTAGCTATTGCAGAATTAGGTGTAATTTTAGGAGGTGCTATATAAATGGCTAAAGTATATGCAACTTTAATAAAAGAAGAAAAATGGACTATTGAGCAAGTTCCTAAAGCATGGAAAGAAGAAGTACAAAAAATATTAAATACATAGTTGTTAAAACATGTATATTTCTACATAAAAAAATCAAAGAGGGCTTGACAACCCTCTTTTTTTAATAATATAGACTGACATTGGAAATTAATATTTTAATTGCAATTATTGGACATTTTATTAGCACAAAAATTATTTAAAGGTAGAGATAGTAAAATTTCAACTGATTCAGAGTATAGCGATGAAGCAAATACCTAATTAAAGAAAATAATTGAATTGATAATGATGAGGAATATCGCTCCATACAATTTGTCAGTAAGTGTAGAATTACAATACAACAGACATATAGATTTATTAAGATTTACTCATCAGAAACTTAGTCAAAGTAAATATAAAGAGCTTAAAGAGGAGGTCTTATAATGACAGACTTAAAAAAAAGAGGATTTAAAAAGCCTCTAGAAAATAAAGCTTATGATATTAAAGTTACAAATTTTAATACTAACAAATTAAAAGAAGAATTAGACAAAAAAGTGAACTTGGTAGATGGTAGATTAAAGTCTAATCAACTGCCAGAAATAGACTACACACACATCAATCATAGTCACACAACTGTAAATGGCTATACAGTTCCATATGCTGTAAAAACAGCCTATGATTTGACTAATTCTAAAGCAGTTATAGCAATGTCAGCATTAGCTACTAATTTGTTACGTTGCATGTGTCTTAAAGGTGACGTAGTATGAGCATTTATAGTTTAGTTAGTGGAGTTAATAAGGAGTTTAAAGAACATTATAGTCTTTCTAGTGGAACTAATAAAAAGATTACTGAAATATACGGAGTTGCTGGCGGAGTTAATAAAAAAGTGTACACTTCACAACAAAAAATTTTAATTCCAAATTTTAGTACGACTACAGGTAATCCTGGTGCTGATAGAACATTTTATTATCCAGCACCAGTATTCCAAAATATTAATAAATTTTCTCTACAATTAAAGCTTTATCATATTAGAACACCTGGAGTAAAATCGGGATATATTATATTTCGTTTTAATAATGGCAAAGAATTAATTATTAAAAATGAAATTAATATTCTGAGAGATGAAGATGGATTTTTAGAAAACGTATATAATCAGTTCAGTTATTTATATGGCGGCTATTCATTACTTGTTTTATCAAAACCTGTCTCATCATCTCCAAGTCAAAATTTTATTTTTGATGCCAATAATGGGAAATTTATTATAGATGGGGTCAATTATGATATTTCATCTGTTATGATCAATGATAAGCCATTTAATTTAGCAGAAATTGCAATAGATAGATGGTCTGGGACAATGCTTGATGTAGTTTGTACAAATATACAAATAGAATAATTTTTTATAATGAAAGAAGTGATTTTGGATGCAAAAATTAAAATTAACAAATGGTGCATTTGTAGAAAATGTACAAGAAATTAATGGCTATGAAGATAGAGACATATTAAATCAAAATTTTAGAAAAATGTTAAACATAGCTGTGGCAAACACAGATTATACAGCTACACGTAATGCTTTTTCTGATCCAGAAAACTTAACAGATATAGTTGTTGGAACAGATGGAACTACAAATGAGCCAATAGTAGAACAACAATATTTACCAGAGGGCTTACAAAATAATTTCACAATATTAAACAGAATTTCTGCTAATGTTCAAAAAGGCACATTTACGGTGCAATTACATCAAAAATCTACGCTAGAACAGCAATTAGGAGAAACTCAATTAGCTATTGCTGAATTAGGTACAATTTTAGGAGGTACTGTATAATGGCTAAAATATATGCAGCTTTAATAAAAGAAGAAAAATGGACAATTGAACAAGTTCCTGAAAAATGGAGACAAGAAGTACAAAAAATATTAAATATATAGTAGTTAAAACGTGTACACATTCCTACACAAATATTTATCAAAGAGGGCTTAACAGCCCTCTAATTTTTTTATAACACAAAGGTGGTGATAGCTTGACAGTGGAAATTAGTATTTTAATTGCAATTACTGGATGTTTTGTTGGTTTAGCAGGTTATTTAAAAAGTCGAGACGGTAAAATCGCAACTGATTCAGAGTGGAGGGGCGAAGTAAATGCACAATTAAAAACTATTATTGGGATAGGAGACAGTACAAGTAGGGATGTTGATAAAATAAACGATAGACTTAATCAATTAGATACAAAAATTGCATCTCTTGAAAGTTCATATAAAAGTCTCCATAATCGAATTGATAAAATGGAGAGTAACAATAGAATTTAATAATTACTGAAAATTTAAAATTAAAAATATTTATAAATATATAGGAGGAATTTAAGCATGGAAATTAATTGGAAACAAAAACTCACGTCAAGAAAATTTTGGCTTGCCATAATTGGTTTTGTAGTAGCTTTGTTAGTAGTATTTGAAGTCGATAGCTTAAAAATTGAACAAATTATAGCCTTAATCAGCGCAATTTCTACATTAATTACATATATTGTAGGTGAGAGTATTATAGATGCTAAAAGAATAGATAATGAAAGAGTGATTGAATGTGAATCTAAAAAAACAGATATTGATACACAATGAATGTTATAAAATAGGACAAAAACATATTGTAAAAGGCATAATGATGCACTCTACTGGAGTGAACAATCCAAATCTAAGCAGATATGTCGGACCTGATGATGGACTATTAGGCATGAATACTAATAATAATCACTGGAATCAATTTAGACCAAATGACAAACAAGTCTGTGTCCATGCTTTTATTGGAAAATTAAAAGATGGACATATCGCAACCTATCAAACCTTACCATGGGATATGGTCGGATGGCATTCTGGCTCTGGTAATTTGGGATCTTCTAGAAATGCTAACAATACTGGCTATATCGGATTTGAAATTTGTGAAGATAACCTAACTGATAAAAACTATTTTAATAATGTTTATAGAGAGGCTGTAGAACTATGTGCATATTTGTGCAAAGAATATAAACTTAATCCTATAAGCGACATAATTTGTCACAGTGAGGGATACACAAAAGGTATAGCTTCTAATCACGCAGATGTAATGCACTGGTTTACTAAATTTGGCAAGTCAATGGATGTTTTTAGAAATGATGTTTTAGCAGAAATAAACAAAATTATAATTAATACCAAAACTGATAGAGAAAAAGTGCAAGAATATTTCGGTTTTGATAATAACACAATGACTTTTTTAGATAAACATCCATATTTTAAAGATTTATACAGTAAGTTGTCTAAGGATTATAAATCTTGATATAGGCAATATTCAAACACATTAAATAAAACAGTTCAAATAAACGTATTGCAGCAAGATAACTAAAAAAGTAAAAAAGCAATAATTCATTCTGCGTGTACAAAAACAGTGTAAAAATCCTAGTCTGTGGATTTCTACACTGTTTTTTGATGTACTTTAATATTCCTGCTGCTTAAATAATTTTTTCAATAATTCTGCAACATCCCATTTTTAATTATTTAATATCCAAACTACTACCAACTTCATCAAGAGTCAGACTAAATCCGTCAACAAATTCTTCTAAAAATATCTCTACATCTTTACGGTTCATGGATTTTAGTGATTTTAATGTTGCATTTTTCGCATTGTTAAATTCTTTATTTCCGGAATTTTCTTCATCAATACATTTTAAGTATGCGCTTATTTTATCCGCTGCCTTGATGGTATCCCAGATTTCCTTATCCTCAGGTCTTGCTATAAATATATCTTTATAGTCATCTATAAGATAGTCTGGGAGCATATTCAATATACTTTTACTTGCTTTATGCTCTAGCTCCTTATATGCAGAATTTATACTCTGATTAAAATATTTTACAGGTGTTGGCATATCTCCTGTCACTATCTCTGAAGCGTCATGGTAAAGTGCGTAAAGTGCTACTTTTTCTGGATTTATAGCCGGATTGCCAAGTCTGTTTTTCTGTATAAGTGCAAGGGCGTGAGCTATAACAGACACCTCAAGGCTATGCTCAGAAACATTCTCGTTACGAGTATTTCTCATCAAAGCCCAACGATTTATATATTTCATTCTAAAAATAAATGCAAAAAAATTCGATTTCTTCATAATTATACCCGTACACCCATTAGAACTACTAAGCTTTATGTACGGGCTTAATTCCTTCTTTCTTGTAAACTTTTTACTTTTTCAATCCTAACAATGTTTGCTTTAATTCGTTTTCTATTTGTGCTATTTCCGATTCTGCTACCATTCTTTCTTCTTTGCCTTTTCTTTGGATTTCTATAACTCCAGTTATTGCTTCTATTAGGTCTTGATTTGTCTTCTTTATTGTCTCTATCGAAACTATTCCTCTTTCGCTTTCCCTTGCTATTTCTAGCGTACCTGTTTTAAGCATTTCAGAGTTTTTCTTTAATAGCTCATTTGTCATATCTGTTACCTTCTTTTGAGCCTCTAGTGCTGCCTTTGCATTTGCTAAGCCTAATGATATAACCATTTGGTTTTTCCACAAAGGTATAGAGTTTACAATTGATGACTGTATTTTATCTGCTAACTGTGCATCATTATTTTGAATTAGGCGTATCTGCGGAGCCATCTGCAATGATATCTGACGGCTTAGCTGCAAATCGTAAACTTTCTTTTCGAAACGGTTTACTGCATTTAATAAGTCATTTAATTTTTGAGCATCTGCCTCGTCTCCGGATTGGATAGCTTTTTCTTTCATTGCAGGTACTACGGTCTCGTTCATTTCCTTAATTTTTTCTTTTCCTGCTACGATATACATGCTTAGCTCTTTTAAGTATGCCAAGTTCATTTTATACATTTCATCGTACATTGCTATGTCTTTTATCATAATATGACGGTGATTTTGGAGCAAATTCGTTATTTTATCTATATTTACCTCTACATCATTGTAACGTGCTACAAATTTATCTACTTCATTTTTAGCTTTTGCAAATAAATTTCCAAGGAATCCCTTGTTTTCGCTTACTGAGTCAAAATTCTTTATTGTCACAACTAAATCAGAGAGTAGCTTTCCTGCTTCCCCAGTATCCTTTGTCTTTACATTTTGCAAGGTATCATCTGCGAATTTTGCAATTTTTGTTTGAGCGCCAGAACCATATGATATAATTGAATTGCTGTCTGTCACGTCAATTTTACTCACAAACTCTAAAACCTGCTTTTGCTCCGATGGTGTTAAGGATTTAAGGCTAACACCTACTGCATCTTCATTTTTCATTTTTTCTAACGAAGCTAAAGCTTCGCCCGATGCTTGTGCTTCTCCTTCGTTTCCGAAGTTTAATTTTACTTCTTCCATTGTTTCCTCCTGTAATTTCTTATAATTTATTTTATTTATCTATTAATTTTTTAAAGTTTCAATTATTTTGTCGTAAATTTCCTTTTGCAATCCTCTTGTTACTGATGTTATTTCCTGTGGAATTCCACCTACAGGTACTGATTTAACGTCGTACTGTCCTCCAACTACTCCGGTTCTAAATCCATATCTCTCCCAAGCAATTTTTTGAATTTCTGGATCAGCTAAGGCATCTACATAAGTCGTTCCTTCTTCTGAAAAGCTCATTATACAATGAGAGTTCCATATCGTAGGATTTGGATAGAGTATTCTTATCTTATCCTTTACCCTGTTAAAACCGTCAGGATTGCTGTTTGCAAAGTCGATTATTGATTTTTCATAGTCAACAATCATAGGATAAGCTCCCTTACCCATTCTTAGATATAGGTCGAACAAATCAGCAGGAGTATTGTTCATAAAGCCAGAAAGCTTGTAAAAATCCTTTAGCTTCGGAAGAATGTTATTAATATTGCTTTCGTCAACATATCCCTCATTCATAATTGATGCTAAAAGCCCATAATATGTTGCTCCAGGGGAGGATGTCACAGGGTCTGTACTAGCAATATTGATTTTTCCATAGATATCTTTTATACCGACGTCAGACCATTTTGTATTGCTTTCAATGTATGACAATACCTTTGGCATGTCTTCAATATAGTAAGTGTCTCCGACTTTTTTTACTATACCCTTATCTATAAGAGTATCGCATATGCTATCCCAGCTGTAAACCACTATAGGAGTCGATAAAACAATCTGAGATTTTAATACCTTTTGTCTTGGCACTTCATCCTGTGCGGCTGGTTTTTTATAGTACTCGTAAAATCTTTCATCGCTAAAGAATACAAAGTCGTAAGCTTTTTTGTCCTTAGTTTCAATAGTATCTTTAATGAGCTTATTATTGCTCCAATTATCTACCTTTAGATTTATATTGTATTTATCATGTAAAATCTTCAAAATCTCTGGATCTGCAAGAAAGTTTTCTTTTCCTCCTCCAACAGCGCCTACAACTGTAATTGCTTTATCCTTTGGCTTCATTAGCATTGATACAACTATACCAATTGCAATAACTGCAATAAAAGCAATCACACCTCTAAATATCTTTTTCATTTATTTATCCATCCTCCTTTATATTAAATAACCATAGTTCTTCTTTAAAATTTTCTAGTTTAAAAGCTTTTTAGTAATTTAGTCTGTATTGCCAAAATCTTTATTATCAACAAGCCCCTCTGACTTAAATATCGCTGACATAGCAGCCATTTCGGCCTTACTATCCAATACATCATTAGAGAAAAGGCTATAATATTTTTTATCGAAAGCATCTGTTATCTGCTTCATGAAAAGATAAAATTGAGAAGCAAATTTTTGAGCTTCTTTTGTTTTAAACGAAACCTCTGCCAAATTATCGTAAGTATCCAAAATACTGATAAGACCTGGCAAATAATTTGATGAAAAATCATTAAGCTTCGTGTGAAGAGAAGCATCATCATCAAGTGCCTTAGTTATTTTCAAGCAGGTTTTGTAAATGGAGGTCAGCATTGCTATGACTTCTTTATCGACGTTTAAGGCTTTAAATCTATCTATATATTGTAAAATGCTTGCTGTATACTTAATAATAGTTCTACGAATTTTACCAAACTCGCTATCATCTTCTACTATCGCAATCTTAACTTTTTTCTCTCTTTCCAATGATTTCATTGTGACAACAATTATTGCTAAACAAGCTACGCTGCTTATAGCTGACATCACAAAATTTTGTCCTATTACCCAAACTCCAAGAAAAACTGCCGCGGTTATGATGCCAATAAATATTTCTTTCATAATATGTTAAATTCCTTTCTTAAAGAATTTTTATTGTTTAGTTATATGCTCTAATCTGTTTAAATGCGTTAATCAAATCTATTCTTCCGTCAAATGTTTTACCCTTTGTAAGCTCACTTATTACATCTAGCTGGTCTGAATTTGCATCTCCAAACATAATTGAAAATACAGGTATATCATAAAAACTCTTAGTTTCAAGCCATCCACCTGATTCTCCATCTGTCATAAGTACGATTGATTTTGTGTATATGTTAGAATCATAATCTTTTAATATTTCAATCGCTTTCTCTACAGGCTTATATATATCTGTTCCACCTCTTGCGCTTGTTTCCCTTATTTTTTGTAAAAGAAGTGCGGTATCTAACCCAGATGAGTTTGATTCAATCCATTTAACTTCACTTGAGAATGGAATTACATATATTATATCTTTTTCAGAAAACTGTATCATATCTTCTGATGCTAACTTATAGGTTAGTATCTTCTCCATCGCTGCAACAAGCTGCTCATTTCCCTCTCCCTCCATGCTACCTGAAAAATCAAGGCAAAAAGCTACTACAGAAGGCTTTCTAAACAATTCTTGATAAAGGTTTAATGCACTGTTTATTACAGACATTGCTGGATATTTAATCGGTGATAAATAGGCATTTTTATCAATTCCATAAGATTCCTTAAAAACCTTGTCGTTTGATATCAGTCCGCCGTAGCTTGTTCTTCTTCCCATTTCTTCAAGCTCTTTTTGTGTATCCTCCGACAATAAAAAGCTTTGCAACTTTTTAAATATTTCTAATTTACTCTCATTGTTATTGTCTATGTATGCAAATGGACTGTCCGAAATTGAAACTCCATCAGATGGATATATAAATTTAAGAGGCTCTTTTTTATTTTTTATAAGCTGTTCGTTAAGTTCTATGAGTGAAGACTCATAGTTTACTAAAGCATCATAATTTCCATCATTATATATATCTATTAGGTACTCGTCGCTGCCTGAGTTTCTCGCTACTCCTTTAAACAGTGACTTTAAGCTGTTTTGAAGAGCCGGTGACTTTAAGTCCTGCTCTGTTAAAACAGGAGGATTGCCCGCTAAGCTATTTAAAAATCCTAGATAAGCAGAGGCTCCACTATTTGTTTGAGTAACAGATGGCATTAAAAAGTTTAATTTTCCTGTCTCAACTGCTTTTACTATATCATTTACAACTGTGTCCTTATTAAATCCCAAATCTTTATATTTACTTTCTTTTACTGCAAATATAACCGGATTAATGAATATAGATTTAGAGTTTTTTATAGTAGCGCTTGAAATAGATACGTTCCAAATGCTATTAGATGACCATACAGCATCATAATCCTTCTGCGATGATTTTATCATGGCAGGGATATTTAGAGATCCTGTGTATTCAAAGTTTAAATCTATTTTATTTTTCTTTGCAAATTTTGTAAGCATTTGCTCTAAATCTTTATTTTCACTACTTGATAAGATAGTGAATGAACCACCCTCCTCAGCTCTTTTCTCATACGTACATGAGCTTAAAGACAGCAGTAAAGCTATCAGTAAAAGGACAGCTGTTATTTTTTTGTGCAAAATTATCACTCCCCATTTAATATTTATGTATGCTTTTAATAATGTCTAATAATATTGAAAATATTGTTAATAATCTTATGGCAACATTATAACATATACCAAAAACAATTTACATAAAAATTTAACAATATAAGATTAAAATTTGATTAAGATATACTTTTATTTGCATTAAAAAAGTAGGAATGAAATATATTCAGCCTACTTTTATATTTTAAATGTAATTTAATTCTAAGATTCTGAAGTTCTTCTTTGCTTTATTATTACTAATGATATTGCTAAGAATGCTAATGCAAAGCATAATTGCACTATAAATGCGAATATGACTGGTTTTAAGGTCTCAAGATTAAATATGCTTAAATTCCCAAGGATATTATTCGCTTTTACATACCAAAATGCTGGATTTACGACTGCCACATTTTTTACAGATTCGCCTAAAAACTGCTGTGGAACAAATACTCCTCCTGTAAAACACATAATCAATGATAAAACTGTGCTTATAGCAGATACTGTTCTATTGTTTACCAAATTTGAAACTAGGAAGCATAAGCTTAGGCTAAGAATTGTAAATGTCAATCCATTTATTATTGTTAGCATACCAGCCTGCGAAAACAAACTATCCTTATACATTATCATAGCAAGCCCTAAAAATAAAGCATATATAGCTATTGCCATACTTGAATTAGCCAAAAATAATCCAAGACTAAATTTGTTCGTAGAAACCGGTGAGCCTGCATTTCTTCTCTTGATATCTGTTTCATTAATTTTCAATGTAGTTCCGGATATAGTCAAAACAAATATGCTGATAAGAGGGTATACCAAATAATTAAAATAGTACGAAAATGAAGGCATCGAACTAACTTTCTCACCATCTGCAAATCTTACACTTGTTTCTATACTTAAATCCTCAGCTAATTTTTTTAGTGACTCTCCTAAATCCATATCTGCTTTGATATACAATTCTGCTGTATTTAAGTATTTGTTAATCATTGTGTCTAAAAATATTCCGCTTGTTGAATTTGGAATTTTCATAGTTTGAAGCATGATTTTATTATCCGTAAAAAACTTTTCACCAAAATTTTTAGGAATAATAATTATATATTCCGCATTTCTAAAAAACAAGGCATCTTTTATTCCTTCATCTGATGTATCTTTTAGCTCTATATACTGAGATTTTTCTTTTATATAATTGCTAAGCTCCTCTGAAAGCAATGATTTATCATTATCTATTATTGAAACTCTACACTTTTCTACATTAAAAATCTGTTCTTGTGAACTAGCCGAGGTTTGACTAAATATTATTGACATTGCTATGAAAATTACTACATACATGATAGTCGGAGCAATACTTGATTTTAAAAATATTTTATAATACAACTTAAATGCTTGCATATTTTTGCCTCCTTATAATTAGATATGTCAAGATACAGAATATAAGTCCATATGCTCCTAATAACCACAAATTCATAAAGTATCTGTCAAGTGTATCATAATAATATAAACTGTACAGTCCGTCTGTTATAAGATTAGCATGGTTTATATATGATAAAAGAGGAACCTTAGTTTGAACTAAATATTTTATATCTGTATTCATCATACCGGCTAAAAAGCATCCAAATAAGTTTATAGTAAGAATTACACCTATCTTAAAACCTTCTGATTTTTTTACAACAGCACTTATGAATGAACCGAGTGTTATTCCCATTAGGCTTCCTACAATACATATAAGTAAAACATAACCCATATTCGTTCCAAATTCAATACCTAAAATTTTGCTTATATAAAATAATGCAAGTGCCACCGATATTATTTGGAACGTTATACGTGAAGCTATAAGTATCAAAAATGATTTTAGCTTATGCGTAGGTGCCATATTAATCCTTGATGCTACATATGATTGATTTGCCTGTATTGCAATAACTGCATCACTTCCGAGAGTTGCACCATTAAGACAGGTCATGGCTATCATTGCATAATAAAAAATTACCAAAAAATTTGTTGACTTTCCAGCAGGTATATCCACTATGCGTGAGTTTTGCAAATCAATATTATTTAAAAGTTCTGTCTGCAAAACTGCTGGATTGCTTACTATTATATTTTTTATTGTCTGCGTAATCTGGGAATAATTATCTAAAAAAATCTTAGTTATAGACTCGTTCATACCTTCCTTTTTTACGACAAGCTCAATGCCATTGTTGTAATTAATATATCCGGACACTTCAACATTTGAAAGCATATCTTTAGCTGATTTTATATCAGTAGTTTTCACATTAAACATATTGCTTTCATTAATTATACTAACTAAGTCAGCAGGCATATTTTCGTTTTCCACGAAGGCTATATCTATTTTTTCGAAGCTTTCCCCCACAAGTAGGTTGCTAAAGCTAAAATAATATATTGTAGCTAAAATTATCGGATAAAAAACCAGCCAAAACACAGTCATTTTTTCCCTCAGCAGAATTTTAATATTATATTTATATAAATTTAAAAACATGTTATTACCTCCTAATCTCTCAATTTCTTTCCAGTAATCTCAAGGAAAACATCATTTAAAGTAGGCTGTTCCGAATATATTTTTCCATAAGATATTTGATTGCTGTTTATATATTCCACGATATTTGATAAATTACTTTTTCCTCCATTTGAGCGAACAGTCAGCATATTTTCATGATACTCAACACCTTCAACATTTGGAATGTTTTTTATCTCATCGAAATTCTTTTTGTCAAGGTTATATGCTTCAATTACTATCTTTTCACCCAAAGAAATCATAGACTTAAGTTCCTCTTTAGTGCCAAGAGCTATAACTCTGCCCGCATCAAGAATTGCAATTCTAGTACATATTTGCTCAACTTCCTCCATATAATGCGAGGTGTATATTACGGTTGCACCATTTTGATTTAGCTTTTTTATACCCTCAAGTATATTGTTTCTGCTTTGAGGGTCTACCGCAACTGTAGGCTCATCAAGAATTATAAGCTTTGGTTTATGTGCTATCCCGCAAGCTATGTTTAATCTTCTGAGAAGTCCTCCGCTAAGCTTTTTAGGAACAAATTTTACAAATTCTTTTAATCCAACAAATTCTATAACCTCATCAACATGTTTTCTTCTTAAATTCTTATCGCTTATATACAGACTGCAAAAATAATCTATATTTTCATAAACAGTTAATTCATTGTATACAGCCACATTCTGCATTACTATACCGATATCCTTTTTTATATCATAAGATGAGGGCGTCATCTCTTTTCCAAACACTCGTATATCTCCCTTATCGTACTTTAACAATGACAAAATACAATTTATTAATGTGGTTTTTCCAGAGCCATTAGGTCCTAAAAGTCCAAATATTTCACCCTCTTGTATCTCTAAGCTAAGATGATCAAGAGCAGTAAGCTCTTTATATCTTTTTACTAAATTTTCTACCTTTACTATAGACATATTTCCCTCCAGTTTTTATAAATACTTTTTACTAATTATATTTCTAAAAACACTTTTTTGTAAGTGAATAATGTAATTAATTTAATATGACAAATGTAATATTTTTTCTATTTTTTTACATCATAAATAACAATTTATTTGCCATCCATAATATTGCATAAATGTAAGCAACTATGCCGTTATATTTATTGACATTATTTTCCTTATGTGATATATTTATGAGATGATAACTTACATACTGCATGGTAGGGGGAAAAATGAAAAAAATATTATGTATAGTACTAACTTTGTTATTTTGTTTGTCATCTATATTAACAGTTAGTGCAGAGGAAGTAAAATGGTTAGCAAAGCCACAGTTTGAGAATATTTACGGTTGTGATGATGACGGCAACATAATTCTTGCAAAAATGAATGAAAAATATGGCTACATCGACAAAAATGGAAAGATTATAATTGACTTTATTTATGATTATGCAACATGCTTCTCTGAAGGTATGGCTTATGTTAAAAAAGACGAAGTTTATTCATATATTGATAAGAGCGGAAAAACTTTGTTTATACTTAATTTAATGGATTATTTAAAAAATTTAGAATCTCCTAATATGGTTGATAAGGACGACTACGTATTGCGCGGAACAAGATTTTCCGGTGATTATGCAATTGTAGCCATTGAGAGCTCTAGAGAACCTTTTATAATTGACAAAGCCGGGAAATACGTATCTATGCCCGATGGTCTTTCATTTCATGGACGTGATGCTTCTAGAAATATTGCGGATATTTATAATAATATTGCGATTGTAAGTAAAAAGACTGAGGGTGTTGGATATCTAGATATTATAGATGGAGAAACTAAGTGTGTTGGATATCTAAATATTAAAACTGGAAAAACTGTATTTTCGAATTATCGTGTAAATGATTTTAAAGATGGTTACGGAATATTAAACTATGGCGATGGCACTATAGCGGTTGTAAATGAAAATCTAGATTTTGTTAATAAAAAAATTAACATTGGTGCTGCTTCTGCCTCAATTTCAAATGGTATTATTTATTTAGAAGAATATACCAAAGATGGTGAGCCTCTTAATGGTAGTTACATTGATATGAACGGAAAAACTATAATTCCGAAAAACTATATTTCATTAGGTGAATATAAAGATGGTTTAATATCTGCTACAATAGAAGAAAATGGCGTTACAAAAGTAGGATACATAGATATAAATGGAAAATGGGTTATTAAACCAATTAAGGCATATTCATATACAGAATTTTTTAGGGGATTAGCTGCATTTAGTGAAACTAAAGATACATATAATAAAAATTATGTAATCATAGATAAAACTGGAAAATATGTTTTACAACCACAATTTGAAGATTTTTTATATGACAATTACAATGCTTATGCAATGGTTGATGGTCTATGGGGTATATTGGATTTGGATGTCTTAACAACAACTAATGTACCAAATGATATTCCTGGTAAATGGTATATTGATGAAGTGACAAAGGCAATCAATAACAAATTAGTTCCTTCTGCTTTACAAAATAAGTACGCAGAAAATATTACAAGAAAAGATTTTTGTGATTTAGCAATAAGCTTAATTGAATCTAAAACAGGCAAAAATATAAATGAAATAATAAGTTATAAGGGTTTATCTATAGCAGAAAATATATTTGTTGATACAAGTGATAAAAATGTACTTGCTGCAAATGCTCTATCAATTGTACAAGGCAAAGATAGGGATAAAGGTATATTTGATCCAAACGGATACATAACTAGACAAGACGCCGCTATTATGCTTACTAATACAGCCGAAGCATTGGGTGTTAATGTAAGTAGCAAGGAAGCAGTATTTCCAGACAGTGATTCCATAGGTTCATGGGCTAAAGCTGCTGTAAACTATGTTTCATCAAACAAGATCATGAATGGCACTAACAAGGGCTTTGAAGCTAGAGCAAACTACACACGCCAACAAGCGTATGTTACAATCTTTAGATTATTTGAAGCTATAAAATAATTAATAAAACAAGTTTTTAAAACTAATAAAAAACATAGGTTTTTTATTAGTTTTTTGTTAGTAGCATTAACTGTACTCATTATACACGCTAAAAATCACCCAAATATAGTAAGGTTTATAACTATTTTAAAGCCTGATGATTTTTTTACAACTAATAATGTAATCACTTAATATGCCAAATGTAACATATTTTATAATTCGATTTATAAATATTGACACTATTTTTTCTATATGATATATTTTAAAGGTGACAAAATTATACTACATGGTAGGAGGAAAAAATGAAAAAAATATTATGTATTGCACTAGCTTTCTTGTTTTGTTTCTCATCTATATTAACAGTTAGTGCAGAGGAAGTAAAATGGTTAGCAAAGCCACAGTATGATGAGATCTATGGCGGTGACGAAGATGGAAATATGATTCTTGCTAAAATGGGTGAAAAATATGGCTACATTGACAAAAATGGAAAAACCATACTTGACTTCGTTTATGATTATGCAACAGGCTTCTCTAAAGGTATGGCTTATGTTGAAAAAGATAGAGTTTTCGCATATATTGATAAGAGCGGAAAAATCTTATTTGAACTTAAAGCAAAAAACTATGTTGCAAATTTAAATAATACCACTGAGAACGACTTATTGCTTGGAACAAGCTTTTCAGGTGATTATGCTATTGTAGTTAACAATGACTCTTATGAAATTTTCATAATTGACAGAGCTGGAAAGTATGTTTCAATACCTAAAGGTCTTTGGGTTGAAGAACGTGATATTTATAATAACATCGCAATTGTCAGACAAGAAGCAAGTGCAGGTGCTGGATACTTAAATGTTAAAACCGGAAAAACTGTATTTTCTCCTTATACTGTAACTGAATTTAAAGATGGTTATGGAATATTAGATTATGGCGATGGTACTATAGCGGTTGTCAATGAAAATTTAGATTTTGTTAATAAGAAAATTAACATTGGAAATGCTTCTGCATCGATTTCAAACGGTCTTATTTATTTAGGTGAATATACTGAAGATATGGAACCTCTTAATGCTAGTTATATTGACATGAATGGAAAAACTATAATTCCAAAAAATTATCTTGTATTAAGTGACTATAAAGATGGTTTAATAGCTACTATAATAAAAGAAAATGATGTTGAAAAAATAGGATATTTAGATATAAAAGGAAATTGGGCTATTAAACCAATTAAAGCTTCTTCATATTCTGATTTCTTTAAAGGTGTAGCTGCATTAAGCGAAGCTTTTAACGAAGAAACATATAATGAAAATTTTGGACTTATAGACAAAACTGGAAAGTATGTTATACAACCACAATTTGAAGATTTTTCATATGATACTCACAATGCTTATGCAAAGGTTAATGGTCTATGGGGTATATTGAATTTAGATGGTTTAACAACAACTAGTACACCAAACGTACCAAGCGATACTCCTGATACATGGGCTGCTGATGAAGTTACAAAGGCTATTAATAACAAGCTAGTTCCTGCCGCTTTACAAAATAAGTACAAAGAAAAAATTACAAGAAAAGATTTTTGTGATTTAGCAATAAGCTTAGTTGAGTCAAAGTTAGGAAAAAGCATAGATGAAATATTAAGTTCAAAAGGCTTGTCAATATCAGAAAAAACATTTAATGATACAACTGACAAAAACATACTTGCTGCATATGCGCTATTAATTGTAAAAGGAAAAGGCGATGGATTTGATCCAAACGGATACATAACTAGGCAAGAAGCAGCAGTTATGCTTGCTAATACAGCTGTAGCTTTAGGAATTGACATAAATAGCAAGGAAGCATCATTCCAAGATAGTAGCTCTATAGCTACATGGGCTAAAGCTGCTGTAAACTACGTTTCATCAAGCAACGTTATGAAAGGCACTAATAACGGCTTTGAAGCTAAAGCAAACTATACACGCCAACAAGCGTTTATTACAATCTTTAGATTATTTGAAGCTATAAAATAATTAATAATAGTAATTTTTAAAGCTGATAAAATAAAGTGTTTTATCAGCTTTTTTTATTGGCAATATTAAGATGGAGTACTAAAAGCTTTAAAAAAAGATGATGCGTTTAAGAATTTTTTATGATAAAATATCAAAGAGCTGTTAGTATTGGAGGAGATTATTTTGACAAGTCTGCTTAATAAGTTAGTTTTATTAGTAATTTTAATAATATTGACTATATATAACTTAACAATTCAAGCATCTCTATTGCCAATAATTATTGTAATTGCCATTTGTGGCTTCTTAGAATATTTTGACGATGAGAATTTGAGTTTTTATACATTTATAGTATATATTATAATGTGTTATATTTACCCTCAATTTATATATTTTTTACCTGTCGTATTTTATGATCTACTTTTTACAAAGCATCAAAAATTTATATTGCTTTGCTTTATTCCTTTGATAGTCAATTTTAAATACATTTTAGTCAACAATATAACAGTTCTAGCTGTTGTGTCATTTATGGAGGTATTGTTAAAGCATAAGGCTGAACAATTAAATTTTACTCAAAACTCATTCATAAACCAGCGTGATAGCTTAACAGAAAAATCAATAGTATTAGAAAATAAAATTATAGAATTATCAGAAAAGCAAAATGATGAAATCAATATAGCTACATTAAATGAAAGAAATAGAATAGCCAGAGAAATACACGATAATGTTGGTCATTTGCTATCAAGCTCAATTCTGCAAATAGCTGCTATTATAGCAACTACTAAGGATGCAAATTCAAAGCATAGCTTAGAGTTAGTAAAAAATACCTTAAACGACGGTATGGATTCGATAAGAGATAGTGTTCATAATTTACGTGATAACTCAATAGATTTATTTGTACAGCTTAGAACAATAGTTGACAGCTTTACATTCTGCGATGCGGTTCTTAATTACGAGCTTAGTTCAAACCTTAATATAAAGGCTAAATACGCTGTTATTTCGATTGTAAAAGAAGCACTTAGCAATGTAATAAAGCACTCTAATGCTACTGAACTAAGTGTAAGTCTATATGAGCATCCTAAGCTTATACAGCTTATAATACTAGATAATGGCACTCTAAGCAACGAAATTTCCAACAATGGAATGGGTATAGAAAGCATAAGGCAAAGAGTCAATAGCTTAAATGGTATTTTAAACATTGATAACTCCAATGGATTTAGGATTTTTATTTCTTTTAATAAAGATGATGTAATATAATAAATAAAGAAATTAGAATAAGTCTAAAGAAAGGTGTAAGTGCTAATATGAAAATAATTATAATTGATGATGATAGTTTGGTATTAAAATCTTTGAAAACTATAGTTGAAGCCTCTAGTGAAATTGAAGTTGTTGCAACAGGGTACAGTGCAGAAGAGGCAATTAAGCTTTTTGATATTTATAAGCCAGATATAATGCTTATGGATATAAGAATGGGCAAGCTCACAGGGATTGATGCTGCCAGTAAAATCTTAGAATTAAATTCAGAGGCTAAGATACTATTTTTAACAACCTTTGCTGATGATGAATATATAATTTCTGCACTTAAAATTGGAGCAAAGGGGTATATACTTAAACAGCACTATGAAAGCATTGTACCTGCACTTAAAGCTGTAAGTATTGGACAAAATGTTTTTGGCAATGAAATTGTAGCTAAACTGCCTGCAATTTTAAAAGAAAACTCCTCTAAAAAGAATTATCATGATTTTGATATATTAGAAAAAGAATTCGAGATAATAAAACTTGTGTCTAAAGGACTTTCAAATAAGGAAATAGCTAATACTCTGTTTTTAAGTGAGGGAACTGTCAGAAATTATATTAGTGCAATATTAGAAAAATTATCCTTAAGAGACAGAACGCAGCTTGCAGTATTTTATTATAATAACTTGAATATTCAATAATTAGAAAAACCATGTGCTTTTCACAATATGTTAGCTTATGCTATATCAGATTGTAATTTAATCTAATATAGCATGACAAATTATTGTTCAGGTTTTTTTTCAATTATAAGTTTGCTTGAAAAGAACTTTTCCCTATTTATACCATATGGGCGATTATATCTTTTTAAGTCAAAAAGTTCCTCTTTATCTCCACGCAGCATATTTACACCCTCATTGCAGGTTAATAATGCCAAAAATCCCATATCCCTTAGTATAGGCTCTGCATCCTTGCTTATTGAGCCAAAAGGGTATGTAAAAGCCATTGGCTTATATCCTGTATTTTTCTCTATGAGGTCCTGCATATGTAAAATATCATTATTTAAAGCTTTTCTGTAATCCTCTAAACTTTCTTTTTTCAGCTTTGTTATTCCTTTTCTTCCTGAAATCTTGTGCATATTGTATGAATGGTTTTGTATTTCAATATATTCAGAGTTTACTAGCTCCTTTACATCATCCCAAGTCATATGAGCATAAGAAAGCCCTGTATCCTTATTTTCTGTAAATCTATTTGTAAATTCTCCAACAATCGAAACTACCGCTTTTGCATTATACTTTTTAAGTATTGGCAATAAATAAACCTTTGATGTGAGATATCCGTCGTCAAATGTTATCATTATGGGTTTATCCGGTAATTCTTTATCATTATATTCAAAATCTATCAAATCCTGCACAGTAATAGTTGTATACCCGTTTTCAATAAAATATATTAAGTCCTTTTCAAAATCATCCGGAGAAATTACATATTTACCCCATGCTTTTTTATCCTTTAAAATCTGATGATACATAATTATAGGAAGCCTGATAACGGGCTTTGTTGATACAGTCTTAGACTTATATAAATTATTAGTAGTAATTATACCTATAAGAGTAAGCAGTGTTATAATTGCTATAATAAGTGATATTTTTATGTGCTTCATTTTAATAATCATATCATACACATTCCTTTCTTTGAGCTAACTAATAAAATCATTTTTAATAAGCGATCATGCTACAATAAGTTTATGAGTATTTTATATTGATTATAACTAAATAATAATTTACAAACCTTGCACTTATACCTGATAGTGTAAAGAGAAGATGAGATAAAAACTGTAATAACAAAGGAATGTTCCCTAAAGCAAGTTTTTTGGGACATTCAATTTTCTTGAAATTAAAAAATACTTTAAATCCAAAAAATGATACAAAAAAATAAGCTATAGATACTTTGGAATTTATTCAATATCTATAGCTATCCTTTGTAAGTTTATATGTATTCTGCATGAACTTCTTTTCATTCTACTTCACAAGTAAAACTTTGTTCACAAGCCCAACAGAATTCTTCTAATATTTCTTTTTAAATTGTGCATTACTCAAAATTATTCATTAAGCGGTGTTGTTGCTTCAGAGTCACTGATAACTAACATATATTGGTAATATTTTGAATATTCGTGATATTTGGATGCTTTGTCTCTTATATCAAATAAAATCGCTGTTTCTCTATCTCCTGCTACTGGGATATCTGCACTAAAGTAATCAAAGTTTTCTGTCATATATCCGCCATCTTCTGTTTTACCCATATATTTGCAGTTGTTGTATGCGTATGCTATTGTTAGTATCTTGTCTTTGAATTTTTCTTCATTCAAATATGCTGCAAACCATTTTAGTCCATTCTCTTCTGATTGGTATGTATGATTATGTCCCCACTGCCCATAGAAAATACCATCTTCTATGGTTTCGTATATATCCATAAAGTTTTCATACATTATTTTGTCTCTTCTTTCGTCAAATAAATTCATGTCTTCTCTTACATAATATAGGTTTTTTATATTTCTTACAATCATCTCTATATTAAAATACTTTTCTTTAAAATATTCTTTAAAAAGCTCCGCTCTGTTTAATAAATCCTCATGTGAAGATTTTATATTTACAATATCACTGTAATTTTTTAAAATATTAATGGTATCTTCTATTTCCTTTGAAGCTTCACTTGAAGGTATCAGTTCTCTCATAATTCTTACTGCGTTTGACACCTGATGCTCCACATCTACTCCAATAGCCATTATTTTGTTATTTTCATCAAGACTGCTGTTATATTTGTATATACTTAACCACATATCATAATTTTCTTTTGCATATGCAGAGGTTCCTTTAGAATATTTAAATAACTCATCTAATATAGCTGTATCTCCTGTGTCAAGAAACTCATTTATTTTTAATGCTTGTGAGTATGGCATCTCCAATAAAAGGTACTTGAAGTTCGTTTGTTCTTTAACATATTTTAAGAATTTAATTTCTAATTCTTTATTAGATTTTATGCCGTGATATTCAGCGGTGAAGATTATTTGCTTGTCTTCTAAATCCATATCTAATATGTTTAAATCGTCCGTTATATTACTATTAACTGATATTTTATGATATTTTGTCTCCACATTTTCGTTTTTAATGTTCTCTGGCATCTTAATATTCTCTGGTGTCTTAGCATTTTCTTCTATGTTAGTGTCTGTCGAAGTACATGCAGCAAATGTAATCATAATTGTAATAATCAGGATGATTATTCTTTTATTAATTTTCAAAATTTGCTCCTCCTTATTAATTATACCATATATTTTTATATATTTAAAATCCCATTCAGCTTTTATGCTCCGTATGTTTTTAAATACTCGTCTATTTTAGCTTTCATTGAATCATCAATGTAAACTTTTCCGTCTATTTCTCTATTGTGTAAATATTTCACTATATCGTCTATTGTAACTATTGGATATACTTTAATTCCGAATTCTTCTTCTAACTCTTGCATCGTAGACTTAGTGCCTTGTCCTTTTTCTTTTCTATCAACAGCTATTATTAGTGCTTTTACATTTATATTTGGTATTTTGCTAAATATCTCCATGCTTTCTCTTACTGCTGTTCCTGCTGTTATAACATCTTCAATTATAACTACGCTCTCCGACGGCTCAGGTTTTTTACCTACAAATATTCCACCCTCACCATGGTCTTTTGCTTCTTTTCTATTAAAGCAAAATGGAAGGTCTAAATTATACATGACCGACAAAGCAGTTGCAGTAGTTACTACTAATGGAATTCCTTTATAAGCAGGTCCAAAAAGTAAATTTTTATCATCTTTTAAATTTTCATTGTAACAATTAGCGTAAAATACTCCAAGCTTTGAAATCTCACTACCCATTTTATAATTTCCCGTGTTTATAAAATAAGGAGTTTTTCTTCCGCTTTTAGCTGTAAAGTCGCCAAATTGCAAAACATTTGCTTTAAGCATAAGTTGTATAAATTGCTCTTTATAATTCATTTTTTCCTCCATTGAGTGAATGATATCTTTTCTTCACTCTTTTAATTTATTTTTATATTATTCCTCTAATTTCTTCTAAGCTTTTAATTCCTTCTTTTTGCATGAATTCTTCCATGCCATTTATTATATCTAAGGCTATATCTGGTTTTACAAAGTTTGAAGTTCCTACTTGCACAAGTGCAGCCCCTACCATGATAAATTCTATGGCATCCTGCGCTGTTACTATTCCTCCAAGTCCGCATACCGGTATGGATACAGCCTTGCACACCTCATGCACCATACGCAGCGCTATTGGCTTAACACAGGGTCCTGATAAGCCTGCATATATATTATCAAATACTGCTTTTCTTTTCTTTATATCTATCGCCATCGCTTTTATAGTGTTTATAAGTGAAATTGAATCTGCACCTGCCTTTTCACAGGCTAAAGCCATCTCAACTATATTCTCTGCATTTGGAGAAAGCTTTACCATCAAAGGCTTCTTACATATGGCTTTGACCTCTCTTACAACCTCCTCTGCTATATCGCATTTTATTCCAAACGCCATTCCACCGCTTTTTACATTTGGACATGAGATATTTAGCTCTATTATATCAACATCTGTGTTATTTAATTTCTCTATTCCTTGAAGATATTCCTCTATTGTACCCCCACCAAGATTTGCTATGATTTTAGTGCCAAGCTTTCGCATTTTAGGAAGTTCTTCTTCGATAAATTTGTCCACTCCAGGATTTTGCAGTCCAATACTGTTTATCATGCCTTGTGGTGTTTCCCAAACTCTTATACCCGAATTGCCCTTTTTAGGATTTAAAGTAAGCCCTTTTGAACATATTCCTCCAAGCTTTGAAACATCAAAAATTTCATTATATTCTTCACCAAATCCGAAAGTTCCCGAAGCAATCAATACTGGATTTTTAAATTCTGTATTTAGTGTTTTTACTGATAAATTCATGTTTATAGTCTCAGAAAACTGAAACCTGCCTCCTTTACATAAATTCTATATATAATCTATTCGCATAATATATAAAAATGCTATTACTTACCTAACTAGCTCACTTGCTTCAAATATCGGTCCATCTTTGCAAACTCTTTTCATTCCGTCTTTAGTTTCTACCACACAGCCAAGACAAGCACCTACACCGCAAGCCATTCTTTTTTCAAGTGATACATAACATGTGATATCCCTTGAACTATTATTTTTAACCTTACTTTTTTCGCAAGCATCCATAACTGCATTCATCATAATTTCAGGTCCGCAAGTAACTACACAATCATAATCACCAAAATTAAGCAAAGATGTAACAAAGCCTTTTTGTCCTAAGCTTCCATCCTCTGTTGCAATCAACAGCTTGTCTGAGTATTTTTCAAATTCATCCAATCCATATGTTATGTCTCTAAAGCCTAAATAAACATCTGGTTTAAATGTAAGCTTTTTGACCAAATATAAAAGTGGTGCTGTACCAATTCCTCCACCTATTATTGCTACTCTCCCTTTTATTTTATCAAGGTCAAAGCCATTTCCAATAGGTCCTAGGGCTTGTATTTCCGTGCCAGCTGCTAGATTACTCATCACCTTAGTTCCCATGCCCTCTACTCTGTATAAAAACGTTACTGAATTGTCATCGCAGTCATTTACGCTTATAGGTCTTGGAAGTAAAAATTCATTATTTAATGTCTTGAGCATAAAAAATTGCCCAGGTAATATTTTGTCGTCGTTAAATTCAATTATTAGTTTATATATATTGTCAATGACTTGTTCATTTTTAAGTATTTTACTACTGCAAATTTTCAAAACATCTGCCTCCTGATTTCTGTACTAATTTACAACGCATTTCTAATATCATCACGCATTTTTATAGCTTCGTTTCTTGCACACTGCGCAAAGTTTAATTCGCCATTTTCTACATTTTTATATGCTAAGAGTATTCCTCTTGAAGAATTTACAACCGCTCCATTGCCATCTACTAAATATGTCTTGATATCCTGTGCTGTGCCTCCCTGCGCTCCATATCCTGGTATTAGTAAAAACATTGAGCTGACTTTTTTTCTTAGAGCTATGCCCTCCTCGTTATTTGTACAGCCTACTACTGCTCCGACTGAGCTAAATCCACAATTGCCAAGGTTTTTAAGTGCTAATTCGTTTAGCTTTTCTCCTACTGTTTCATATAACGGAGTTCCATTATTATCAGTAATATATTGAAAATCCTTAGCTCCTTTGTTTGAAGTTCTGACAAGTATGAACAATCCCTTTTCATTATTTTGCACATAATTTAAAAATGGCTCTATGCTGTCATTTACACCCATGTACGGATTAAGTGTTATGATATCGGCTTCAAAATCTCCAGTAAAATGAGCATGAGCGTACATTTCTGCTGTTTTTGATATATCATTTCTCTTTATGTCTGCTATAGCTATAGCATTTTTCTGTCTCACATATTTTAATGTTTCTGAATATGCCTTTAAGCCTTCAAGCCCTAATGCTTCATAATAAGCAATCTGCACTTTATAGCAGGCAACTACATCTAAGGTAGCATCTACTATGCTTTTATTAAAATTAAGGATTGCTTCAGCCTTTGTGCTGTATTTATCTTTATACCAATTTGGTATATAATCATAATCTGTGTCAAGTCCTAAGCAGACATGTCCTTTTTCTTCGACGCTTTTAAATAATTTATCAACTATCATAATAAATACTCCTTTAAAGTTTTCAAAATTTAATAATTTTATTTTATCCTTATTGTAAATACGGTTGAATTCACCTATTCTTGCTAGATTAATTCAACCGCTTAAATTCATTATACACTACTGTAAACAATTTTTCCAGCTTTAAAAGTCATCAATACTTCTCCGAAAACTTCATAACCGTTTAATGGAGAATTTTTACTTTTTGACTGAAATTTGTTTATATCAATTTTTGTCTTCTTATTTATGTCAACTAAAACCAAATCCGCCTCATAGCCTTCTTTTACTAAGCCCTTGTTAAGTCCCATCATTTTGCATGGATTGTAAGACATAAGCTCCGATAAGGTCTTTAAATCTATTTTACATTCTTTTACAAGCTTTGTCAGGCATAATTGAAATGATAATTCTATGCCGGATATACCGGGCGCACCATTTTTCTTATCTTCCTCCGAATGTGGTGCATGGTCTGTAGCTATTGCATCTACGTATCCTGCCTTTATTGCATTTATTATGCTATCCACATCCTCTGTTTTTCTAAGCGGAGGATTTACTCTGTAACTTACTTCATCTGTAAGGAAAATATGATGCGGAGTAATTTCACAAGTTACATTTACACCTTTTTTCTTCGCAGCTACAATCATTTCTATAGCTTCTTTCGTGCTTACATGGCACAAATGAAGTCTTCCGCCTGTTTGCTCACAAGCGTAAATATCTCTTAGTGTCATATAGTTTTCAGCCTTTCTCATATCCGTCGCTGAAAAGCTGTGATCCTCTGCGTGAGACATTATTACAAGATTTAGCTTTTTAGAAAGATTCAAAGCATCTTCCATCATCTTGCTGCTCATAACACCCTTGCCATCATCTGATAAAAACTTGACTGAGCTGTTGAAAACAGGTTTACTGTTATGTATAGTTTGATTGCTTGGAATATCCTTATTTATCAATTCATTAAGGTGATTAGAATTTTCTCCCTTTAAATTTTCAGATATCGATATAACCGGCTCAACATCAACTAATCCAATTTCCTCAGCTCTATTTTTTACATAATTGTAGACTTCCATACTGGAGCATACAGGATTTGTGTTTGCCATCAGAACAACCGAGGTATATCCGCCTCTTGCTGCTGCTTTGCTTCCTGTTTCCAAGTCTTCCTTATAGGTAAAGCCCGGGTCTCTAAAATGAGCGTGTAAATCAGCAAAGGCAGGCATCAATACCATATCTCTACCGTCAATCACTGTTTCTGAATCTACATCATTATTCATATCCAAGCTGATAACTTTATCAAAAGAAACAATTCCTGTTTCTTTATCAACATTAAATAAAGAAGTTTTATTATCTAAATCATCAATATATATACTTGCAATTTTACCGTCTTTAATTGTTATACAGCCTGTTTTGTCTATATTTTTATCTATTATTCTGACATTTTTTATTTTGATGTTGTCACTTGTAAATTTATTGGCTAGCATTATAACTTAAATTCCTTTCTAAGCCTTTCCGTCATAAGCAGTGTCACAGTATACACATCTATATGTCTTTTCTTCTTTGTTAGTCAATTTGAAAATATGTGGTATTTCCTGCTCAATTGAACTTATGCACCTTGGGTTTTTACATTTAACTATATTTGAAACTTCTTCTGGTAACTGCAAGTTTATTTTTCTTGCTATTTTATCATTTTCTATTATATTAATCGTTATATTTGGGTCTATAAATCCAAGAGCAGTCAAATCTATATTAATTTCATTTTCTACCTTAATTATATCTTTTTTACCCATTTTATTGCTTTTTGCATTTTTAATTATAGCAACACTGCTTTCTAACTTATCTAAATTAAGATATTTATATACCTCCATGCCTTTTCCAGCTTGGATATGGTCTATTACTATTCCTCTTTCAACGCTATCTATATTTAACATTTTTCCACCCCCAACAATTTCATTATAAGTGCCATTCTTACGAACATTCCAAACTTCGCTTGTTTAAAATACGCAGCTCTTTCATCATTATCAACCTCTACTGAGATTTCATTGACTCTCGGAAGTGGGTGCAATATAATCATATCTGATTTTGCTTTTTCTAACTTTTCTAAATTTACTATATAGCTGTCTTTAAGTCTTACGTAATCTGCCTCGTTGAAAAATCTTTCTTTTTGCACTCTTGTCATGTATAATACATCAAGGTGATGGATATTGTCTTCTAATCTCTCAACTTCTTCAAATTCTATATTATTTTTTATTAATATTTCTTCCTTTATATAATCGGGAACTCTTAGCTCTTGAGGTGATATCAATACAAATTTGATATTCTCATATCTTGATAATGCTTTAATCAATGAATGAACAGTTCTGCCGAATTTTAGGTCTCCGCAGAACCCTATTGTGAAATTATTGAGACTTTTCTTTAATGATCTTATGGTTAATAGGTCTGTCAATGTTTGAGTTGGGTGTTGATGTCCGCCATCCCCGCCGTTTATAACAGGCATGTCCGTATTTAATGAAGCAACTTTTGGTGCTCCTTCTTTTGGATGTCTCATAGCAGCTATATCAGCATAGCATGCTATAGTTTTTATTGTATCTGCAACGCTCTCACCTTTTGCAGCAGAGCTTGAATCTGCTGAGCTAAATCCCATTATGCTGCCGCCTAATCTAAGCATAGCAGCCTCAAAGCTCAATCGTGTACGAGTGCTTGGCTCATAAAATAATGTAGCCAATACCTTTCCTTTGCAAACCTCTGCGAACTCAGCAGGATTTGCAACTATTTCATCTGCCAAGTTAAGTATTTCGTCAATTTCTTCCAAGCTTAGATCCATTGGATCTATCAAATGTCTTCCTTTTAACATGTTTCCTCCTTTTTAGCCTCACTGGACTATTTTAAAGATATATATCAACCTGAGTACATAATACTAATGTTAGCATTAGTACTCGGTTAATCAGCATAAAATATTTGAGCTATAATTACCTTAGCTTCATCATCGCTTTGATTTTCTAAGTCTATTTCAAAATTAGAAATCTGCTCTTTCAAATTAACAAGAAGTGTATCTCCTTGATTTAATGAAAACTTAACATCATCAGCTATGCTTATTTCTATATTAGACTTATAAGCATACACTACTAAAGTAAATTTATTATTGTAAAATCCTATAATTTCATTGATTTTACTTTTTTCATTCGTATTGATACTGAATGCTTTAATCTTGCCGGTACATTTATCCTTTCTCATCATTAGGTTAAAATCAACTGCTTTTCCAAGGCATTTAGTATTGGCTGCTCCATCAAATACATTTTGATCAAAGGCATTTAGATTTATCATCTCAACATCATTGTGGTTTAGTTCTAGTTTACCCTCTAGCACCATCAAAATTCTATTATAATCAGGCAATTGTGTAAAGTTTGAGCTTTCTGTCTCTACTGTTGCAGAGCTTAATCTCCAGATAAAATTTCTATCTTGGTATTCAGAGTCTTCTGGATAGATGCTAAACTGTGTAGTTCTTCCGCCTGACCACTCATTAATTAGATAATCTTCTTTTTTAATTATTTTATAATCACAAAGCATTTCTTTCTCCTCAAATACTTAGGTCTGCATAAAAAGCTGCTATACAACTCTTTTGTTATTCATTTAATAGGTAAAATTTTTTCCTATTACATAAATAAAGTCTTCCAAGACATACAAGGAAGACGCATATTATACGCATATTATACCAAGTCTTAGGTATAAGACTTTATCGTCCTTTTGAGCCTCTCTGTGCTTAATTAAAGGTACTTATCCTAAATATAATAATATAGTTTATATCATATGTCAACTATTTTTTCTTGCAAATTTTTCTATATTTTTCCTATAATCTTTTTTGCAACATTTTTAATATTGTAACCAGTTTTTATTTTTTTATTATAACTTAAATGTTAAATAGTAAAAAATTATAATTTTTATTAATATTAAAGCAATCAATCATTTAAGACATACTCTAAAACAATATCTCTTTCGTTTATGTAATCATCTATAGAAGGACTTAATAATACGTCTGGTATAAATGAGTTCATTTCATTTATTTTATAATTAAATACTTTACTATGCTCAAAGTACTTGGTACTGTATTGGACAGGCAATTCAGAATTTGGCAGATTAAAGCTTCTTATATCTCCATAGCAGTCTATTGCTCCACCGCTAGGTTCACCAATATAAATAGCATTTGGAACTGCTTCTTTTATCCTGAAAATTGCAAATATTCCTGATGAAAAAGTTTCACGTCCAATAAGAACATATACCTTTACATCTTTATTGTCTTTTATATATGTTTTCAATTTGTCTGTGAAAGGATTTAATACTTCTGAGTTTCCTCCGGAATTTGCCCTTAAATCTATTACTATTTTTTTAATACTTTTAGACTCGATATCGTTAAACATCTTAGAATTAAAAGCTTTGAATCCTTTACCCTTTTCGCCGCATACATTATATTCAAAATAAAATACATTTTTATCTTCTATGTATTTATAATTATAATATTCATTGTACTTTCCAGTAATCTTATCGTTAGCTTTATCAGTTCCGAAATATGCCTTTCCATATGGTAAAATCGTTACTTCAAAATCCTTAATCTCCCCATCCTTTTCTACTTTAAAGGTGGAAGTTTTTTTATCCCTAGCTATCCCCAATCCATATAAAAATGCCGGCATTATACGTTCGGGAAGTGCTTGCTTAAGCCAGCTTTCATTTTCATAAGAAATCTGCTGCGTTAATTCAGCTATTATGTCTTTATAGCTTATACCATCAATAGATACAACCTTTGAATACATTGTTTCCTGCAAAGTTTTATCTGCATTTATAATATAAATTTCATCATTAAACATATAAAATTCCAGAGGATATCTTCTTCCATCCCAGTAATTTATCGTTGTATGTCCATCCCCAACAGATGATATTATCTTGCCAAGTTCTATAAAGATTTGATCATTATTTAATTTATCAACACTATTGTAAAGGTTGGATAATTTTTTATCAAATTCTTCTTTTGTAATTATGCTAAAAGGATTTTTGTGTTTTTTAGGAAGCTCCTTTTGTAAATATTCAATATCCGCTCTTATAAGACTATTTCTTTTTTCATCAGTGTTATCATTTGATAGTATGTATTCACGATTTGAGATACTTGTTGTATTTTCAGCAGTTTTTTTAACGTCATTATAAATATTGCAAGCTGTTGTCAAAATAGTTAAAATAAAAATTATTACTAATACAAAAGCTACTTTTATTTTTTTCATAATAAATTACACTCCTTTTTTTAACAATTATAAGATGATTTTACTTAGTTTGTTAATTTATAATCATTATACTATTAAATAGAAATTATTTCAATTATTTTACTAGCCTAAATAAAAAATTTTCTATTACCTTATTCTATTACTTATATGTTAATTTTACCATTTATTTAATTTTAATTTTGATTGCTTTATTGAAAATAAGCTGATATAATCGTAAGGTTAAGTTTAATAATCAAATATTATTATGATTTTATTAAATATATATTATTTAAAATTACAAGCAAGTTGCAAAATGACTTGCTATAAAGAAAGGAATGTGTGTAATAATGGAAAAAAGACTTAAAATGGATAAAACTTTTTATAAATCAATGCTAGTGATTGCCATACCAGTAGTTTTACAAAACCTTATGGGCATCGCTTTAAATATGCTTGATTCAATAATGGTAGGACAACTTGGAGAAAATCCATTAGCTGGTGTTGCCATTGCAAATAGAGTGTTCTTTATTTTTTCAATGGTATGCTTTGGAATTTATAGTGGATCATCAATATTTATCGCTCAATATTGGGGGGTAAAGGATGTTAAAAATATTAAAAAAATATTTGGAATGAATTTATTCTTAGGCCTTGTATTATCACTAGCTACCACGATCATAGCATTTGTATTTGCCGAACCTATAATATCATTATTTGCTAAAGATGCTGAGGTTATAAAAGATGGAATAACATATTTAAAAATTATAACAGCCTCATATGTAGTAACAGCTCTTTCATTTGCTGCAAGCTTTAGCTCAAGACCTGTTCATAAGGTTAATGCACCCACAATTGTAAGCCTTATAGCTATCCTTACCAATGCAGTGCTTAATTATCTTCTAATTTTCGGAAAAGCAGGGTTCCCAAATCTTGGAGTTGCAGGAGCTGCTATAGCTACTGTAATAGCAAGAGTCTTAGAATTTATACTAATGTTTGTATATATATTTAAATCCAAGGATCATCCTCTTGCTGGCTCAATAAAGGAATATATGTCTTGGGATTTTAAAATGCTTAAAGATACTTTAAAAACATCTTTTCCAGTTATAGTTTCTGAATCAACATGGGCCTTAGGAAACACTGTTTACTATATAGCATATGGAATGATAGGACCTTCTGCTATTGCAGTTGTGCAGGTTGCTTATATAATTAACGATTTGTTTCAGGCAATGTTCTTCGGACTTGGAAATGCTACCGCAGTTATGCTTGGAAATGAGATAGGACAAAATAATATTAAAAAAGCTACTGATTATAGCAAAATATTTTTGAAAATATGCTTAGCCCTAAATGTTATAATGACCTTTGCTTTATTTTTCGCAAGACATGCTATTGTTGGTATGTATAAATTTGATACGCAAACCAATATATTACTAGAAAGAGTATTGGTTGTATTTTCATTGTATATGACTCCTAAAATGTTCGGGTATTTATTCATCTGCGGGATACTCAGAGCTGGCGGAGATACAAAGTTTTGCATGTACTTAGATATGGTAGCTATTTGGCTTGTTGGGATACCTTTAGCATTCTTCTCAGTTATGGTATTAAAGTTACCTTTAGAGTATGTTTTAGCTATAGTATTTAGTGAAGAAATAATCAAGCTTTTTATAGTATTAAGAAGATATAAAAGTGGAAAATGGATAAATAATCTTATAAATTAAAGGAGTAATATTCAATGATTAACTATAAAGAATTTAATTCAAAATTAATTGAGTCGGTAAAGGATATATATAGAAAAGAATCTTGGAATGCTTATCTAAAAGATGATGAAAAATTGGTACAAGCATTTGATAATTCCTTATATATTTTAGGAGCATTTGATGATAATAGATTGATTGGTTTTGTTAGATGCCTTGGAGATGGTGAACATGCTTTATTAGTACAAGATTTGATAGTTGATCCAGAATATCAAAAACAAGGAATTGGCTCGTATCTTTTCAAGACAATAATGCAAAAATACGCTGATGTTCGAATGTTTTTAGTTATAACAGACTTGGAAGATGAGGTTGACAATAAATTTTATCAGTCATTCGGTTTTAAAAAATTAGCTGATAAGCATATGGTAGGATATGTAAGATAAAAGAGTGAAGCAAGCTTCACTCTTTTAAAAATTATAATCATAATCAGTTCTATTCCATTAGTATTGTTTTTGCAAGGTCTGGATAATTTGTTATAATAGCATTAACATTCATTGCCTTAATAAACCTTATGTGTTCTTCAATGTTTACAGTGTAGGTATTAATATCTATCCCTAAAGCATGCGCCTCCTCAACAATGTCCTTTGTCAAAGTAATATAGTTTGGATGCAAGGCATTTGCTCCTGTAGTTTTCATATAATTAATAGGCTTATACAGTGCCTCTGTGTACAAAATTCCAGTTTTTATGTCCTTGTCTATATTTTTAATTTTAACTAAGGAATAATGGTCAAACGATGATATTATAACCTTGTTCCTTATTCCATACTTATCTATCATCTTCAATACTTTTTCCTCTATACCGGGATAAAATATTGAACCAGCTTTAATTTCAATGTTTAATTCCATATTAGAACGTTTAACTAAATCTATAGCTTCCTCTAACAAAGGAATTTTTTCACCCTTAAATCTTTTGTCAAACCACGAGCCTGCATCCAATTGCTTTAGCTCATATAAATCATACTGTTTAATAAAACCCTTTCCATTAGTTGTCCTATTCAAAGTTTCATCGTGACATACTACTAAATATCCGTCCTTGCTCAAATGAACATCTAACTCTATACCATCAGCTTTTTGCCTTACAGCTTCTTCAAAAGATGACATTGTATTTTCTGGATAATATCCACTTGCACCCCTATGTGCCCAAACCTTAGTCATAATCTAAGCCTCCTCATAGCTCTGAAAATAGAGCGAAACTTGTTTCGCTTTTTTATACTTTGATGCTTATATTATAACAAGGCTGGTTTAAGTTTACAATAAAAAAGTACAAGATAGTATAAAATCATCTAATAAAGATAGTTTTAAAATTGTTCTTTAAAAAACATTAATACAAATACTCTGATACTTGGAATTTATTATAATTTAAGTAAATCAACATTAGTTCCGAAAATTATGTGAGAAAATATTTTAATAAACCTATCTATCTCTTCATAACTTATGTTTAATGCTGGCAATAGTCGAATAATTTTATTTGCTGTAGTGTTTAACAATAATTTATTTTTAAACGCTTTTTCTTTAATTAATTGTGCAAATTCTCCTACATCTATTCCTATCATTAATCCTATGCCACGAATATCATTAATTATATCGGGGTGTGAATTTTTTATTTTTCTTAAATTACTGATGATATACTCACTTTTTCTGTTAATATCATTTAAAAATCTATCTTCAAGTATAATTTTTAATACAGCAAGTCCAGCAGCACTCGCAACAGGATTTGGAGCAAAAGTTGAACCATGCTCTCCTTTAGACAAAATGTCCTTGCACTTGCTTCCTAATAGAGCTGCTCCAATTGGAAGTCCCCCGCCTAAGCCTTTTGCCACTGTAACTATATCAGGCTTAATATCAAAATGCTCACAGGCTAAAAACTTACCTGTTCTTCCTAGTCCTGTTTGTATTTCATCAATAACAATTAAAAAATCATATTTTTCTGAAAGATTAGAAAGTTTTTGCAAAAAAGACTTATCTGCTAAAACTACGCCTCCCTCTCCTTGAACTAGCTCAATAAAAACAGCTGATACTTCATCAGATAACTTCTCCTCTAAATCATCAGCATTATTAAGTTCAAAATATTCCACATTTTCAAGAAGAGGCTTAAAACTCTCTTGATATTTTTCTTGGGCTGTCAGGGATAAGCTACCCATAGTTCTACCATGAAACGAATTATAGGCAGATAGAATTTTAGTTTTCCCTCTGTTTTTGCCATATTTTCGAGCAATCTTTATAGCAGTCTCGTTTGCCTCTGTCCCAGAATTTGTAAAAAATACTTTTTGTGCAAAAGTATTTTTTACTAGAATTTCAGCAAGCTCCACTGCTGGTCTGCATATAAAATTATTTGATAAATGAATATACTTATTAGATTGCTCTATTATAGCTTCAATAATTGATTTTTCAGAATGACCTGCTAAGCTTACACTTATTCCACTGTACATATCCAAGTATCGCTCATTGTTTATATCAATTAAATAACTACCCTCACCATATTTAGGTTCAAGATGTACTCTAGTATATGTATTAGCAATATATTCTTCATCTTTTAAATATAACTCACTCATAGCTCCCTCAAATCTTCAAGTATCTCTACCTTTTTGCTATCAAGCTCATCTCGGTTTTTTATTTTCCTAGCCGGGCAGCCGACCACTACGCTGTTTTCCTCAACATCCTCTGTGACCACAGATAATGCTCCCACAACAGCACCTTTTCCAATCTTCACACCCTCTAGCACAACTGCATTAGCTCCAATTAGAACATCATCTTCAATAATAACAGGTGCTTTGCTAGGTGGTTCCAATATCCCTGCTATAACTGCACCAGCTCCAATATGAACATTTTTGCCTATAATTCCTCTTGCTCCTATAACAGCATTCATATCAACCATTGTACCCTCGCCAATTACAGCACCTACATTAATAACTGCACCCATCATTACTATAGCACCCTTGCCAATAGTCACATGTTTTCTTATTATTGCCCCCGGCTCTATTCTTGCATCCACATTTTTAATATCTAAAAGCGGTATAGCAGAATTTCTTCTATCTGCTTCTATATGGTAGGATCTAATATATTTTTTATTTTCAGATATAAGTTTTTTCACTTCATCGTATTCACCAAATACTATTGCTATTTCCTTTGATTGTATAGATTTTAAAGTCATAAAATCTACCTTTTTAATTTTCCCCTGCAATATTATCTTAACAGGAGTTTGTTTTTTTGCATTTTTTATATAATTAGCAAGAGCATATGAATCTTCAAAATTAAAATCCAACAAATAATTCCCCCTTAATTTTATTGCCTAAACAATAGGCAAGTAACTTATTATTTATAATTTCAAATAAAGTAGAAATAATATGCAGCATTAAACCAAATCATCAAATTTAAAATACCCTTTCTTTTTATCGACAATAAACTTTGCTGCATTTATGGCCCCTTTAGCGTATATCTCTTTAGATAAGGTATTATGCTCAATTTTTATAATATCTCCGTCACCTACAAACATTACAGTATGGTTTCCTATAAGTCCCCCTCCTCTTATGCTGTGAATTCCAATGTCTGTCTTTTTTCTGCCATTGAGTAACCCCTCTCTGTTATATATCATCTCAGGATTATAGTCTACATTGTTTTTTATTGAGCCTAAAATCATCTTGACAGTTCCACTTGGTGCATCTATTTTTTTGCCCCCATGTTCCTCAATAATTTCAATCTCATAATCTTTCCCAAGCAACTTAACTGCATACTCTGTCAGCTTTATCATCAAATGCACACCATAGGACATGTTTGAACTTCTAAATATTGCTATTTTTTTAGACATAGCAAATATCTTTTCCTCATCATAGCTACTATAACCTGTGCTTGCAAGTATAAGCTTTAAGTTCTTTCTATCTGCATATTCAAGTATATCCTCTAACAAATATTTATTTGAAAAATCAATTATCATATCCGCTTCTTCTACTATATTAGAAAATCTGTTGTAAACAGGAAAATCAAGCTTTACATCTACTGAATTGCAAATTCCTGCTACAATTTTTAGATCGCTTTCATTTTTCAAAGCATCAATTATCGCCTTGCCCATCGCTCCTGTACAGCCGGATAGAATAATCTTAGTAATCATAACTCAAATCCTAATTCTTTTAATCTAGTAATTAATATATTTTTATTTTTTTCCTCCATTTCAAACAATGGCATTCTTAAATCACCTACATCAAAACCTAAAAGATTTAAGCATGTTTTTACCGGTATTGGACTTGTTTCAATAAATAATGAAGATATAAAGTTATATAGCTTTAACTGTAAATTCGTGGCAGAATAAACATCTCCGCTCAAATAGTCCATAACCATAGTGTGTGTTTGTTTTGGCATGACATTTGATAAAACTGAAATTACTCCCTTTCCGCCAAGTGATAAAATTGGAACTATCATATCATCATTTCCTGAATAAATATAAAAATCCTCTGAAACTTTACTTGCAATATCTGCAACATAGGATATATCTCCACTTGATTCTTTTATAGCCACAATATTTGAATGTTTTGATAATTCAACTACTGAGTCAACACTCATATGAAGCCCTGTTCTGGACGGAATATTATACATGATTATTGGTATATCAACTCTATCTGCAATATAAGTAAAATGCTTTATTATTCCGGACTGAGTTGTTTTATTATAGTATGGAGTAACTATTAATACTGCGTCTGCTCCTGCTTCCTTTGCATCCTTAGTAAGCTCAAGGCTATGTAAGGTATTATTGCTTCCTGTTCCTATTATAACAGGTACTCTTTTATTAACCTTATCTACTGCATAAGTCATGAGAGCCTTATGCTCAATATTACTAATGGTAGCAGATTCTCCTGTTGTACCTGCAACCACCAAGGCATCTATATTCTCTGATATTTGCCATTCTATAAAGTCTCCAAATTTATCAAAATCGATTAAGCCATTTTTAAATGGCGTAATTAACGCTGTAGCTGCGCCTTTAAATATACTCATATCTCATACCTCTTTCTTTTTACCAATTTATAATTATAATCGCACAAATATATTGAACCTTTATACCTCTTAAAGCTTCTATTTATCACTTTTTACTTTTAGGTTTTAATTTGCATACCCCCCAAAATTAATATACTATATTTATATGTTTATTTTTATTTTTTTATTGCATAATTTTCAAATATATTGTAAAATATATTATCCGACTTTAAATATTTTTACAGGGGTGGCAAGATGCTATTTATTCCTACGGAGCTATTAAAACCTAACATGGTTTTAGCCAAGGATGTTAACTTAACAATAACGGATTCCTTTAGTTTACCATTACTAACTAAGGGACAAACCTTAAACAACTTGTTTATCAGAAAAATAAAATATCATGAGATAATCGGCGTTTATGTTGAAAATGAAATTACAAATGACATTGTCCCAGAAGAAGTCATCAATGAGAAGCTTAAAGCAAAAATTTTAGTTGATATAAAGAAAAATTTCAATCATTTTAAAGACAAACGCGGAGAATTGAATATACATATTGTAGAAAACATTGCGAAAATGGCTAAAAAGTTAGTTATAGAAATTTTATCAAAAGAGGATATAATCATAAACCTCATTGATTTAAAAAGCTATGATGACTATACATATAGACATTGTCTTTGTGTTACTATTTTAAGCATAACTATGGGCATCACCCTAAATCTAAATGAGCATATGCTAACAGAATTAGCAATGTGTGCCTTGCTGCACGATTTAGGAAAAATGATGATTCCTACTGAAATTACAAACAAACCAGATCTTCTTACTCCAGAGGAGTATGATGTAATGAAATTACATCCTGTAATTGCTGCAAATCAGTTAAAAAAATTGCATATTGTATCTGATGCTGTTATAAGAGGTATAGAATGTCATCACGAAAAATTTGATGGAACAGGATATCCTCATGGCTTAAAGGGTAATGAAATACCTCTATATTCGAAAATTTTAGCAGTAGCAGACGTATATGACGCTTTGACCTCTACTCGTTCTTATAGAAGAGCTTGTTTTCCTAACGAAGCGATAGAGTACGTGATGGGCTGTGTCGATACTCATTTTGATTATGAAATACTAAAAGCATTTTTGAAAAACATTGCTGCTTATCCTATTGGAACTTTTGTCAACCTTAGCGATGGCAATTTAGCAATTGTAGTAAAAAATCTTCAAATAAATCCGCTAAGACCGGTAATCCGCATAATTTATCCTGATGGAACTACAAGTAAAAACATTGATTTATCACAAAATATTAAATATACAAATGTAACGATAATTGGAATGGGATATGAAAATCCTAACTTCCCATACAATGCTAACAATGGTACAAGTCCAACAGACTACGAAGAAAAGCTTAGAAAAACATCATAGGAATTATACAATTTATTATAAACTGTCACATAAAATGTGGCAGTTTTTTTGCATTAAAATGATTTGTATTTCATATAATTATAATAATTTATCTGTGTGATACATATGAGTTTTCTACTATACCATTACAATATTTAATTTATAATTATTTATACAGATAAATTAAAATACATATCGAAAGGATATACCTATGATAATACACGTTGTTAAGCCTGGTGAAAACCTATATTCCATATCAAAGCTATATAATACTACTCCCCAAAAAATTATTTATGATAACAGATTATCCGATCCAAATAGACTTGTCGTAGGGCAAACTATAGTTATAACTAATGGAGAAAACGAGGAAGAAAGAGAGGTTGTAATAAACGGATATGCCTATCCTCATATAAAGGAGGATTCTTTATATGAAGCCATGCCTTATCTTACCAATATAACCCCTTTTAGCTATGGTTTTAATTTAGATGGCAGTTTAATAGAGCTAAATGACGATGAACTGATTGAAACAGCAATAGAAAATAATGTTGCTCCACTTATGCTTTTAACAACTATAAATGCTGATGGAACTTTCAATAGCGTAAAGGCAAGCATGATGCTAAAGGATGAAAACGCACAAAATGTTTTAATACAAAATATAATTAAAACCTTACAAGAAAAAAATTATGCTGGTATAGATGTTGATATTGAATATTTGTCAAAGGATGATAGAGACAACTTTACTAATTTTATTAAAAAACTTACAGAAGCACTACATCCATTAGGATACGAGGTAACTGTAGCACTTGCTGCAAAAGAATCAGAGGGCGAAGAAGGTCTACTGTTCGAGGGACATGACTACAAAGCATTAGGACAGTATGCAGACAATTTGCTGTTAATGACCTACGAATGGGGCTATACCTACGGTCCGCCTATGCCAGTAGCACCAATAAACAGAGTAAGAGGAGTTCTAGATTACGCTATAACTCAAATTCCACATGAAAAACTATTGATAGGAATACCAAACTATGGCTATGACTGGACTCTGCCATTTGTTGAAGGCTCTGCCGCAAAATCGCTAAATAATGTTGCAGCTGTTGATTTAGCAAGAGATGTAGGAGCAGTAATAGAATATGACGAAGAAGCACAGACGCCATTTTTCAGGTACTATGATGTAGATGGCAATGAGCATATAGTGTGGTTTGAGGATGCAAGAAGCATAGAGGCAAAGCTAAAACTAATAAAAGAATACGATATACAAGGAGCAGCCTACTGGACAATAATGCCCAAATTCCCACAGAATTGGCTAGTTTTAAAGAGCATGTATGCTATTAAGAAAATGCAATAAAAATATAGCGAAGAGTTGTATCAATGAAGCTCTTCGCTAATTTTTTATTTATCTGAATTTATATGAATACCTGCAAAAAAAGATTGCAAAAACAAAATATTATGCTATAATTATAAAGGTTAAAACAATTTTAAAAATAATTCTAATATGGACAGGTACTCAAGTGGTTGAAGAGGCATGCTTGGAAAGCTTGTAGGACGCTAACGTGTCGCGAAGGTTCAAATCCTTTCCTGTCCGCCATATGATGTGTACAAAATGGATATTGTTTGTGAAAAGCATAGGATTTCCAATATGTACAGAAGACAAAAACACCGAAAAATCGGTGTTTTTTTGCATTCATTTTTATGGATGTAATTTTTGGAAAGAATTTAAACTTTCGAGATTTACGAGGAATTGAAAGCATGATTGGCTATAAATGCAATGGTTCGGGGGTACAAGTTGTGAAAAGTATATTTTTAAACTATTAGTTAATTATTGGAAAATTTAATTGTTTAATGAAATAATATTTGATATAATAAATTAAGAGATGGTTCGCTACTTTTATAACCATTATATTAATTTCAATGCTATTGTTCCTATTTTTAAAGTTACGATACGCAATTATCGGATTTATACAACTGAGATATAGGAAAAGAGCAGAAAATAATTATTAATTTATAAAAAAATATAGAAGATATATTTAACAAAAACAAGCTTTCGAAAAATTTGGAAAGTATAACAAATAAAAAATTGAACACAGATTTTATTGCTACTGAAATGTATCAAGAAAGCAGTACCTTGACTGCTCTGGAATTATACCACAAAGCAATAGAGAAATTCGCGAAATGAAACTAAATGACAATCATTTTGTCAAAGAAAATTTAATGGAGGAATTATGAGTTCGGAAACATGGAAAACATTGCATAAAAAAGGAAAACAAAATCGTCCAGGTATAAACGAAATAATATCATTTCTACCTGATGGTGTCGGAGCATTATTCGGAGAATTTTCACAACATCTTGCTCACGAATATGATGTAGGGTGCAAACCGCCGACTTACACCGAAACTGATGGTTGGGTATATGCTTTCGGTCGTTATTCGGTAAATCTATTGAGCCATGTGTCGATGGATGATGGTGCATTTTGTGTGCAAAATATTTTGGTGAATGATGATGTCAGCTTGAAAAAAGCACTAAAGCTAGTTGATTCACTTTATGATGATTACAAAGAGCGTTTTGAACGAATTGTTGCTGTTAAAAAAGAAAAGCAGAAACAGAACAATAAAAGACGTATCGAACGTGAGCAGAATGAACTTACTACTATATCCGACAAAATCGATAAAGAGAAATTCAATAAATATCGCTGGTCACCAAAACTCTCGCGTCAAATGTTGATAAGGCTATATGAAAATGATGCGAAAGGTTTTTCTGATGAAAATCTAGTCGATGAAGTTGGTTATACATTGTATGTACGATGTTTGCAGGGAAGAGATGAACGTTTATTGATTGAAAGTGGTAAGCTCAAATGTCATCATTGCGGTGAGATTTTACAAATTGAAAGTATTAGCAAACTACTCGAATGTTCATGCGGATATCAATATATATTCCGTGATTATATGCGCTCATTTCGCACAGAAAATATGCCATCAGGTGCAGCGACTGCTATCTTCAATGCGTTTATAAAGAACTGGACTCGTGCGAATGGATATGCCGAAAAAATGCGTTTGATTGATGGGTTGATTCATGAGTTTCACACCAATTTGAACAGTGGTGTCAAAGGTCGGTTTGTCGGTGTTAATTTGATTGAGGGTACAAAAAAGCAAATTGCAGACTTGATTTTTGGATTAGCATACAAAATGTAAATGTGATGTAGCAGTGTGAAAATACTAGGTACACTAAAATAAGACTATAAACAACTTCATTAGCTTTTTTCTTTAGTGTTTTCGAAGAAAAGAAGTACAGATTTCCAGGTCAAACGTATCAGATGAAAGCAAGCAGTGAGTAATAGAAGAGGCAGATTTGCCAATATGTCAGAAACGGCAACTTCAAGAGCTAAATTTCAAACAGTAAAAGCATTTTGAAATCTACTTTTCTCACTAGTTCTGCAAGAAATAAGTTAAGATTTTTTCAAACTTTTTCTCTGATAGAATTTCATGTGTTATAAACTCTCCATTATAAAATAAACTGAATGTAGAATATGGAGATGGTGCGTTTTGAGCCTGTTCTGCTGTAACAAGATGTACTACTTGAAAATCTATATTTTTACTTTTTGCTATGTTTTCAAGAAGTGGTACATATTTTGCCGTAAATGGACATTGGTTTGTGTAATATAAGGTAAAACCATTTCTCTTATCTGTTTTGTTATCTTGCTTGATATGAGTTTTGAAATGTGGTTTTTCATCAGTTTCATTAAATGGAAGATACATAAGCTCAAAATATGGATCAGCTGTGTCTATTGTCTTGAAACCTTTATATTTTAAATACTTAGGATCTGAAAGAAATCCGGTTTTCTTTTTTGAGGATAAAATTACAAGACCTTTCTTTTCTTTTGCTTTAGAATCTTTTATACATTCCTCTAAAAGTAAACTAGAATACCCCTGTCCTTTAAATTGACCTGACACCCATAAGCAATTTATATACATATATCCGTCAGCTTTAATTGGAGCCCATGCCTTTTCAGCAGGTATATACTCAATAAAGCATTTACCTCGGACATTCAATTTTTTAAAAACAAGTCCATCGTCAAATCTTTCTGCAAGCCATCCTTTTTTAGCAGAAACTTGACAATCAATATTGCTTGAAATTGCACAGCAAATATGCTCTTTCTCTAAATTTTCCTTTGTAACAGAAATAATTTCCATAGTCGTCCCATCTTGTGATAAACTATTCTTCTTTTTTAAATTTATTAAAGTATCTTCTATTTTCATTCAACCAATACCTCCTCATTTTACAACATAATTATAATGGCATATAAATATAATTTCAAGCAAGCATTACTTGCTTTTTTGTAATTATATTTATACACCTATTTTACAATAACGCCCGTCCCGATAAGAAAGAGAGTACTTTCAAAAAGCTACAAACAAAAAAACTTAGACTTTTTTCACCCCTAGATACTCTTAGTATATGGGGGTTTAACTTGTAGCTCCAATATTTTTTCGATACATCATTTGAGTGTAGCAACCCGGAAAAGCTGTTTCATATTCTTTCTGTAAATCTCTGTCTGGTTCTGTCAATTCCAAGCATACTTGACTAACTTTGCCATCATAGATATTTGTAAATTCAACCTTATATTTGTTTTTTAATGAAAGCAGTTGCTCTATGCTATGTATTTGGGATTGTATTAACAATGACCCTTTGTATCCAAGTTTGCTGTAAAATCTTTCGGCAGATTCAATCGCACCAAGATTGATATAATTAATTCCATAATATGACGCCCGTTCCTCAAGTAGAAGCATCATCTCTTTTGCTGCTCCACTACCTCTATAATTTTCGTGTACGGCGACTGGTCCAACTGTAACACTGTTATTATCGTTAATTCTACCAAAAACAATACCTATTACTTCACTGTCTAAACTTGCATACAGCATTAAATCACTGTGATTTTTCATCCGTTCTTCCCATTTTTCAAGGGAGTATTCTGGATTTTCAACATCTACATGAGACATACCTTTAAAAATCATTTTATAGAAATCAAATGTCTTTTCAAGGTCTTGTTTGGATGAAACATTTTTAATTATATAATTCATATTAATAGTCCTCCTTTTTAAATGATAATTCAATTCTAATTTATCTAAATAGACAAAAATATTTACTTTCTATTTTCAACTGTAGATGGTAGCAATAGAAAAACTACTCCAGCCATAGCTCCACTTATAATTCTTCTTATAAAATCCGAAGCATATAATTTTTCACAAATAAACGAGGCAGTTATTGATAGAATTACAGTAAACACCAAAGATAGTATGACCTTAACATAATCTTTCTCAATTTTAAATAAAGACCATACTTTGTTTGAAATTTGAAATTTTATTTTTAAAAATGTAACTATTAAAGCAACAACAATCATTGATAATAGAAATAATAAATGTTTTTCCACAAAATCACCTCAAATTCGTTTCATAAATTCCCTTTAATCATATTTTAAATTTATATATAAAATAATGCTAATAATATACGCTCAGCTAGCCTTATCTATATTTGCTCCATTTGATCGGCATCCCAAACTATTTGAAAATCCGTTCCATCGATTTTATCTTTAGAATGATGGTTTCCAATAATATAGCACACTCTTTTCCAAAAAAACTATTGCTAACTATATAAATCTAATATAGTTTTATATACCTACTCTATTTTAAATCAAATATTAATGTAGTTATAATTTAAAACTGTTATAAAACTCCTTAAGTTCTTGTTTAACATCTTCTTTTAGATGATGCCACCTTATACCTTGAATTGCTCCCTCCAAAGCACATAGACGATTATAACAAGCGGATGGATCTATAGCCTTGATTTTAAGCCAAGCCTGTTTACTACCTGTTTCTTTTAGTTTTTCTGGTGTGTCAATACCTACTTGCAAAAGCTGTTGTTCTACTTGTTTTCCGATGTTTATAAGTTTTGATAATTCACTCATAACTTGTTACCTTCCTAAAGATTTTTTCAATAGTATCTTGTACATAATTTTAACATTATATAAAATTTTTTTCAATAATTTTAATATATAAATTATATAAGCGATTTTTCCTTGAAAGAATACAATTATCAAATATTTACATGTAATAAAGCGAATATTTTAGAGGCTAAAGGATAGAACATAGAAAGAATCAAACAACCTTGATTAGCTCTATATAAACGAAAGTAAAATAATGTAACTATATTAGTCCATATATCACAAAATATTTAATATTGATTTATTTTGTTAAAAGGTATATAATTTATCTTGTTAGATATATTAACAATATCAAATTTATATATAGGAGGAAATTATAATGGCAGTTACTAGAGATATGATAATTCGTGACATTTTGAAAGAAAATGCTGATGCAGCAGCAATTTTAATGTCATTTGGACTTGGATGTATAGGTTGCCCAAGTGCACAAATGGAAACACTTGAAGAAGCAGCAGCAGTTCACGGAATAAATGTAGATAACTTAGTTGAGGCATTAAATAAATAAGAAACACCAATTTTTGGTGAACATAAAAAATATACAGGTAAAAATTTACCTGTATATTTTTATTACAATAACTGTTCTAATTTATCTTTGTCAAATCCTACAACAGCCTCGTCGTCAATGTAAATTACTGGGACTCCCATAAATCCTTTTGATATTAAATCTTTTCTTGCTTCCGTATCTGTTGATATGTTTTTCTCTGTAAATGAAACATTTTTTTCCTTAAGATAATCCTTTACCTGAAAGCAGTATGGGCAAGTGTTACTTGTATAAACTGTAATATTTTTCATCAGTACCTCCATTAAATAATTATATTTTTTATTATTGTAGTATAGTCTTAGCGATGCTAAGAAATTTATACTGCCAATAAATTTAACCCTTATAAAAATATTAACATATTTTTTATTATTTTACCATGATTATTTTTTTTATATGTAACTTTGTCACTGGTATTTTTTACCATATGCAAAAAGTCTTTATAAACTAACATTATTTGACATAAAATAGACACATATCAAATGTCCTTTAACAAACAAAAAAAGGACAGTTAAAATATACTCACTGTCCTTATAGTCTTTAAATATTTAATTATATATTATTATTATATCCATAACACCATTATAATTTTTATTTATATTATAAAATTTAAGTGTTGAATTAATCTTTATATCGTTTACTGAAGCTGCGCTAAATGATGTAATATTTCCAGAATCATCATAATTACATGTGAATACTAAAACTCCTTTAGAATACTCAACATAGGATATACCATCAATTTGCAGCTGTCCGCTATATATAGCAGTTACCTTGCTCTTTGAAATTTCAGCTGAATAAGCTACGATATCCGTTACGACATTATTAGTAATTACAAGCTTAACAAACTGATTTTTAAAGTTCTTTACACTTTTATTTAAGTTTTTATCTACGCTATAGGTGCTTGAGGAATTAAAAAGCTTTACTTTTTCAGAACCAGTATTACCACTTATTGTCTGTATCGCACCATAAATTGTACCTGAAAATTTATTGTTAACAGGTGGTGTTACAACAGGATTTGGATTTTCTGGTGTCGGAGTTACTTGTGTTTGAGTCTCTGTTGTTTTTGTATAGTTCTTATCCAAAACAAGTATCTCAGCTATACCAGCTGAACTAAAAACTGCCTTTCCCTCTATATAGTTTCCTAAGTTCGATCTATTAATCTTTTCATATTTATTATTAATAAGCTGAACAATAGCAGTATTTAAGCCAATATTTCCGTTTTGGTTGCTCAAAGTACCAGTTTTATTGTTATAATCGCCTGCTACATTAATACTATCTATTTTTTTAATTATTTTAATACTATCATTATCATATAAATCATATTTCACAAAATTACCTTTATTTAAAGCTGTCCAGTACTTTGGACTTCTGTCAATTATTTCTTTTGAAACTTCACCGCTATTCTCTCTTAGTTCAAGACTTACTGTGTTTCCTTGTTGATTTATAATAGTGATTGTTGGTAATTGATTGGATGCAGCATTTTTAACATCAATTACCATTCCGTATTTTTCTGGCTCTTTATTGTATTTCAATATCTTAGCTTCGATTATTTTACTATCTACATCTAATATTGCCTTTATGCTATCTCCAAACGATAAATCCTCTTTCATCCTAAATTCAGGATTTAATCTGTAATTTCGTGTGCTTATAGTGAAGAAATCCTCATATGAAATCATTCCTCTTCCATCATAATTACCTACAACATATTTTCTAATTACATTAACAGTTAAAATGCTCTTATTGTTTTTATCTTCCTTTGTCTCATAGAAATATACTAAATCATCTTCTTGTATATCATAAAGGTCTGTTGCATCACCTGTTACTTTCACACGTTCAAGTGAAACCTTGCCATCAATCTTAGGAAGAGTTTTACCTGCAAAGCTTGCATCTCCATTCTTGTACAAGGACCTCGCATCAATGACTGCTTTATCAGTTATTTTATAAACAACTGCACCTATAATATCCGAATTATTATCAATCAAGAGTTTTACATGAGAGTTTTTTAAATCCTCGTTTGTTATTCTAGTTTTTAAACCGTTAAAAATAACTGGTACACCACTCAAATTATATTGACTCTTATTTTTGAAGCTATCACTTAAAAAAATTATATTTGTAGATACTGCAGATGTAACATATCCCTCTATAGACTTATATAATGGTTTTTCTATAAGAAGTATTTTGCCACTAATATTATAATAAACATCACAAACATTTAACATATAATCACTTAAATCAATATATGAATGATTAAGTGCAAAAACATCGTCTATTTTCTCAGTTACCTTTTTTCCTATGTTGTTAATAAGAACTTTACCTGTTGAATTAAGCTTATCGTTTTTTATCTCGACAGTATTAGTAAATAAAGCATTATATACAAGATTTGCCAAGCTTTCTCTTGTCATATATATACTTGGATTATTTAAATTTTTAAGTAATCCTAAATCCTTCGCTAAACTCATATAGCCTTCAACACTGTTATTAGAAACAGCTGAGTCTTTATATCCTAATACTTTTAATATAGCAATTATAGATTCTGTATAAGTGATATACTTATTAGGTTCGTAGGTATTATCATCATTACCTTTTAAAATACCTAGTTCATTGATTATATCAACATATCTTTCAGCCCAGTGACCTTTCATATCTGAATAGCTCGATTCCATTCCTCTAGTAAATTCCTCATAGCCTAATAAAACTGTAGCTATCTTAGCCATCTCAGCTTTTGTAACGCAATTTCCTGGTTTAAAGCTTTCAGAATCGTGACCATCCATCAAGCCATATACTGATAAAATTTTCAAGATTTCTCTTGTACTTTCACTTAAAACATCTGAGTATTCAAAAGCGTTAGCAGTAGATGTGAGCATAGGTAAAATTAGCAATATTAAAAGAAACATTGCAATCATTTTTTGTAATTTTATTTTCATTATAACTCACTCCTTTCTTGATACTCATACTTTATTATGTTCTCATTATATTACATAGAGGGAGCTTATTTATTACATTAAAATTACAATTTGATGGGACAGCGCAACATAGTGCATCCCCTTGAAACATTAATATAGTTTTTTAAAACTAAAATAAAAAATCAAAGAAAAACAGAAAATTTTCTCTTTGATTTTTTACAGTTATTTAACTACTAGGACATTGCATTTGCTTGTATCTGGACATTGATTATAGGAGGAGTTATTTACTCCATTTGAATTTATGCTGTTAATAAGAGTATCTCCTACTTTTATTTCTGTATCATCATTGTATTTATTTTTTAATTTTATTTTAAATGCTATTCTCTTGCACTCCGATGGATTTACCACATCAAAGCTCCATTTTAATATCGTACGATTGTCATATGAATATAGCTTTGATGGCTCATAGTTTGAGCTTTGACTTATGTACTTAAATCCACTATCAATGACGCTTTTTAGATAAGCTCTCCTTATTAAGTCGTACTGACCTGCTTTGCACTCTACATATAGCTTTGCTTCATCTCCAATACTCATTTTTTCCTCATCGCATCTAAGCTTGATTTCGTAGTCCATGACTTCACTTGTTATGTTATCATATGAAATTTCTCCATCTGATAATAAATATGTATTAACGTTAAGAATAGCTTTATGAGGTATTTTGCTTCCTGAATTTTCCAAAGAATTGTCTGTATATTTGTCATATAAGGCTAAATCAAAACTTAGAATATTTTCCGACATCGGAGAAAGTTTAAAATTATTGGCAAATAATATTAAATTATTATTTCCAACCTTTTCGTTTGGCTCAACAACCTTTATAAATTCTGAAATCTCGCTATCTGGTCCCTCTACCTTTATATTGCCTAAATATCTTAATCCATTTGCAAAGGTGGAATTTAAAGAGCATATTTTAAAATATTCGCTATAATTATTAATTATAATCTTTATTCTATAAACCCAAGCCGGAATAAAGGAACTATCTCTCAAACCAGCTCCTTTTAATATTTTTTTGGGGAAATATATTTTAACACTACAATCATTCATAATATTAGGTCCTTTCTGAAAAATTTACATCATACAGACATAATATTCCGATAAATTGCATATGTGCATAATTTGATAACTAGGATTTTACAAAAGTATTTTATATATAGAATTCAATTTGCCTTATCTGTTCTTGCTTTACAGTACAAGGATTTACCAACACATTCTAACTATTTAAGTTTGTTTTCTCTTTTATTTTCATACATTTTTTTATCAGCTTTTTTTATTGAATTATATATTGTATCTAAGGATACAACTTCTTCTATCCCATAGGATATTGAAATTTCAAATTCAAATTGGTTTAAATCACTAATATTATGATTTATTTTGCTAAATATTTTATGGACATTATCTGCACTTATTCCTTCATATACTGCAATAAATTCGTCTCCGCCAAATCTTACTACAAAATCATTCTCACGCAAAGCCCCAATTAAATTGTTAGTTATAAATTTTAGTACATCATCACCTATTTCATGTCCATAAGTATCATTGATGCTCTTAAAACAATCAATATCTATCATCACAACAACAAATCGACCTACTGTATCTTTATTTTTAATCCAGTTGTCAAAGTAAAACCTTGTATATGCTCCAGTTAAAAAATCATGATTGGCATAGTTCATACAAGTATCTCTGCTGCTCTCAATTTTCTGAATTAATCTATTCGCCACTTTAACTAAATTCATATGAATCATAAAAAAAATCAATATTAAACCCAATGTAAATCCAGTGATACTAAATAATGACACTTTATTGATATTCACAAAAACATCATCTGTCAATTTACTTATAAAAATCAAATAATTATTATCAATCGGTTTTGCTATACACATGTAATTGTGCTGATTGATTGAGTATCTCTCGTATATTTTCTCTGGTTTAATATTTTTTAACAATTGATTATTGGATTTTATAATTTTAACATTAAACCCGTCCTTAGACAATTCATTAAACTTTTCTAATATATTAACTACAATGATGTCATAAGCAATTAACTCGTTTTGAAATATAATCGGAGAGTAAACTATTATTTTTAAGCTATCTACTTTTTCTTCAAATCTATATTCAATTTTCATTGAATTATTAAATAAATTTTTATATGTATCAATATCTGTTTCTCCTTGCTTCCATACGACCAATGGCTTATCAGATACATATCTTACAGCAAGATTAATATTTTGAATTACTTTTACCCCATCATTATATTTTGATTTAGTTAGACTTACAAGCTCCGACCAGCTCAAATTTTTATTGTTAAAATCTACTATAAAATCTCTTATAGCAGTTCTGCTGGATAGACCATTTGCATTTGATATGCAGCTATTGACTAATGCGACGATAGTCTGTTGTTTTGATTTTGCAAGTAAAGCGTAATTTTCTATTGATTGTTTTTTAAGCTCGTTTCTCATTGGAATAAAAACAATAAAAAATAGCAGTATTACTAAAACTGAAACAAAGGCAAAGTATCTCTTATTAGTTTTTAAAATAACCTGATTCATAGCTCACCCTCTTTTTTAATATGAATTAATATATATCAATCCTTTTAAACGCAGGTATCTTCATCCATAATAGTGTTAATAAAGAGACTTGTAATAGTTGGGTCAAATTGAGAACCAGAATTCCTCTCAATCTCAAGGAGTGCTTCTTTTCTGCTCATAGCCTTTCGATAAGCACGGTCATTTGTCATAGCGTCAAAGGCATCTGTTACTGCAAGGATACGACAAAGCAGAGGAATTTCTTCTCCTTTCAGTCTACGTGGATACCCATTCCCATCCCATCGTTCATGGTGTGAAAGAATATAGTCCGAAACAATCGCAAGCTCCGGCGTCGCTTGGGCAATTCTATAACCAATTTCCGGATGGCGTTTCATTTCCTCCCACTCATCAGCAGTGAGTTTTCCAGGCTTTTTTAATATATTTGGGTTAATTCCAACTTTCCCTAAATCATGCAAAAGAGCAAGCAATGAAAGTTCGTCCAGCTCTTTAGATGAAAGCCAAAGCTTTCGACCTATGGAATGACAATATGTCTCCATCCTTTTCGAATGTTCCTCTGTCTCCATGCTTTTTTCATAAAGTGTCACAAGAAGCGTATTTATAATTGCATTTCGATAGCTTTTACCATCTAAAAGTTTCTGATGATACATATATTCTTCTGCTTCTCTTAAAGCAGTTTCAACACTCTTTTCCATTGTGGCTTTTATCGCACATCCAAGCGAAAGACTAAGGTGCAGATCACTTCCATCCACATTTACGTGATCGCTTTTAATTTTTTTTATGATTTCTTCTGCCAATTTTAAATTAGTTTTAGGCATAAAAACAACAAATTCATCACCGCCCCAACGTGCAATTAAGGCATCTTTATTGCAGTGTTTCTCAAGCAGTACAGCTACATGTTGCAATAGCGAATCTCCAGCTTTGTGTCCAAATACATCATTAGTGATTTTTAATCCATTAACATCTCCCATAATGATAGCTAACGGCAGATTTTTAGCACAATCCAGCTGATTTAAAACTTTCTCAACATATCGCCTGTTATAGAGACCAGTCAAAGCATCATGATAGCTTAAAAATCTAATTTGTTTACTATGCTCTTTTTCATCGCTGACATCACGAAACACCATAACAACTCCATGAGTCTTTCCATCTTTTGTTTTTATAGGCGCTGCACTATCGGCAATAGGTATATACTGACCTTTAAGATTTACCAACTCCGTATGATTAGCAAGTCCAACAATTCGACCAGTCTCAAGCACTTTTTGAATAGGGCTATCTACCTGTTGCCCTGTTTCCTCATTTTTTAGGATAAATACATCTGTAAAAGATCTGCCAATAGCCAAATTATTATCCCAGCATGTTAACTCCTGTGCAACATTGTTAAGATTGGTGATTATACCGTTATTATCTGTTGTGACTACACCATCTCCTATAGATTGCAGTGTTGTCTTAAGCAATTCCTTTTCCTGAAATAATTCGTTACGATAGACTTCTCGTTGCGTTGCGTCAAATATAATAGAATAGAGCAGCTTGTCCTCACCATCATCAATTGGACATGAGTAAACATCCAACAACCTAATCTCTCCACTTTTCAATCGATATGGAATTGATGAAAAGTAATTCTGACCTCTTAATTCACTTTGAAATTTCTCTTCAAGCTTATCGTGTGGAAGCATATTAATATCCTGAATTTTAAGCTTAAAAAGCTCATCTCGAGAATAACCATAAAATTTGCAGGCAGCTGGATTAGCATCGACGATACACCCAGATGCAGGGTTAAAAATAAGCTGGACTGCACTGTGCTGATTAAACATAGCCTGCAAGCGCTGGATAAGTGCATCATTTTCTTCTTCCATTTTTTTAAGCTTTGAAGCATCCTCGCTAGAGCACAATAGATAGCATTTCCCGTTTTTACTATATATCGGAGTAACTTTTGTTTTCCAAATATGTTTTCCGGATACAAATTTAAATTCCTGTTCATAGCTAGTCGGCTGTCCAGTATTTATGCTTTGCTAATAGTATTTCTGTAATGTCTGTCCAATTTCCTCACCAACTACTTCAATAAGATCTACTCCTTTTATATTCCTAAAACCTGTATAATTTTGATGGATTGCATTATTCCGTACATAGTAATATTTTCCATTACTGTATTCCAAAAGACTGACAGCATCATTAGTACTATTGAATACAGTATTTAAACCTTCCAGTTCTCGAGGAATTTCTTCGTCCTGATTATTGATAAATTCTTCATTTTCCTCGCGAATAACAATCACAAACGATATTTGATCTGAAGGAATAACTGTAATCTTTAAATATCTTGCAATCTCATCTATCCATTGTGTGATTTCCTGCGTCTTTCCAGAACAGACAATATCACTATAGAATGAAACCCAATCAAAACTTCTGTTCTTCATGCCTGTAAATATTTCCGAAGCCTTTTTCCCGATAACATCTTCTCTATTCAAACCTGTTATCTCTTCAAATCTTTGATTTATATCTAAAAATATACAATCTTCAACTTTGTTGCAGCTGTTCATAAGTAATTTTAGATATCCAATGCCAAAAGGCAGAATATCATTGGTATATTGAATATAATTATCGCTCATATTGATTGCCCCTCTTTCCTATATATACCACTTTAGCAGAGTATTTGAGAAAATCTGCTATCTATTTCATATTAAGAATTCAATTTAAACTTTCTAACCTCTTCACGCAATACAACCGCCTGAGCTGACATTTCCTCACTTGTAGCGGAATTTTCCTCTGCTGTAGCTGCATTGGTCTGTACTACAGTGGATACTTGAGTGAGACCTTGCATAATCTGTTCAATTGCAACAGCTTGTTCAGAGGATGCTTTCTCAATTTTGACAATGCTGTCATTTGCTTTCATAGCTTTATCTCCTACATCACTCAAAATTTGTGCAGTTTTCATTGTTATTTGTGATCCCTCAACTACGGTTACCGTCGAGCGCTGAATCAATTCTGCAGTCTGCTTAGCCGCTTCAGCTGATTTTGCGGCAAGATTACGTACCTCGTCAGCCACAACAGCAAATCCTTTACCGGCATTTCCTGCACGAGCTGCCTCAATCGCTGCATTCAACGCCAAAATATTGGTCTGGAATGCGATATCTTCAATAGCTTTCGTTATATTTGCAATTTGAGTAGAAGCAGATTCAATATTTGTCATAGCTTCTGTAAGCTGTTCCATGTGTTTATTTCCATTATTTATGCCTATACAAGCTTCCTCAACATACTGAGTTGCAATTTTAACATTAGATGAATTTTCTTCAGCCTGTTCTGCTATTATTGTAATTGAACTGCTCAGCTCCTCAACAGAAGAAGCTTGCTCTGTTGAACCTGCAGCAAGTTCCTGCGCTCCATTTGCAGCCTGCTCGGCAATGTCACTGACCTGCTCAGCAACATTATTGATAGTTTTCAGAGTATGACTCAGAGTAGAAACAGTATTCTCAATAGTATCCTTTAGTACCGCAAAATCACCGGGATAATCTAAATCCACACTAATTTGCAAATCCCCTTTAGATATTCTTATAAATTTTCCAATTACATCTGACAATATATTGCCTTGCAATTGATTAGATTTTTGAATTAGTTTTGCCATTTGTCCCATTTCATCACGACTTTCGTATTTAATCTCACTATTCATATTTCCTTTAGATATTTCTCCAAATACGTACGCAATTTCCTTGACTGGATTCAAGATAGATTTTCTTATTGCGATTGTTACCAATATTGTAAGTACAATGGAAATTACTGAGCATGAAATAAGCAGTATCCAAGCCCATCTCACGGAGTTTTGCGAATTGATTTTTTGCTGTGCCGCACGTTCATTCGCAGTATCAGTGAATTCTCTCAGAATTTCAGCTGTTTGATCGAAAGGAGGCATATATTGATTTAAAAACATCGTATATCCTTTTTGCAAGTTTGCCTCAGATGGACTTTTTAGCAATTCTGCAATTTGCAGCCTTATGGAACCAGCCTGTTCCATTAATGATTTTACTTCTCTAATTTTCTCATCACGGTCTGTATTTCTTTGATTAGAGGCATACTTATTAAGTTCCGCAAGAGCCGCTTTTCCATCTTCAGCAGCCTGTGCCAATAAGCTCTCTATTGATTTTAAATCTTTTTCTGCAAAGGCCCTAGCCATATAACGCTGGGCTGATACGATATCCCTTCTAATTGTCCAAATGCTGGTGTTATTTGGCAATGTATACTGTCCATACAATTCTACCTGTTGACTGATATTATCGATACTTTTTATGGAAAAAACAATAGATAACAGCATCAAAATAAGCACAATTCCAAAACCAACGATTAACTTTTTACTTACAGATAAATTTTTCATAAACCTAATTTTCCTCCTTATTATCGGATTTTCCGAATTTATTTAATTAGTTATTCTATAGTATAGGATGTTTTTTTTCATACTCTGTTATGTAGTATTTTTTACAAAATTCTACATATTTTTCAATATAGACCATATCACTTTCTAATTTTATGGCGATAATAAATCTATTATTTTCTATTTTATGGCAACTAATAATGAAGATTAGAAACGATAAATTCTATATTTTGTTATTAAAACTAAGGATATGGCTTATTTAAATAAAAAAATAATCTACTGCACGAGATAGTACAATAGATTATTTTTTCATACTCAATTATGTGGTATATTTGGATTTTGTCAGAATTCTTTATTAGCAAGTTCAGTTTTTGAATGAATATCAAGTTTACTGTATACACTTCTAAGGATTGTTCTCACAGTTTTTTCAGAAATATACAGCTCAACAGCAATCTCCCTTGCACTTAACCTACGCCTTGCAAGCAGGGCAATCTCTCTTTCTCTTGGTGTCAGCGGTGATTTATGAGAAATGATAGCTTTTCTGATAGTTTTCATACCTCTTTCTTGACGTCTTCCAAGCTCAATTAAAGCATTTATACTATTTTTGTCTGCTGCTGAGTTCTTTAAAGATTCCAAAATAGAATTTGATGTTTTTACTATTAGAGCAAATGGAAGATAAATTTTGTCTGGTAGTGCAATTGCAAGAGCTTGTTTGAGATATTCTTGTGCCTCAAGGTAATCTCCATTATTAAATTTTGCTACAGTAAGAAAGATGAGCTGATAAAGCTGTGGCATCACATATTTTATATTACCTGACTGATTTCTCGACTCATCTAAAGCAAGCTGACAAACACCATAAAACTCATTATAATGTTTATCCATAAGTAAAATCCTTAGGTAAAGTAGTTGTGCATGTGGAACAACAGGAGCATTTAATACTTTTTTTATACTTTCTATGTCATAAAACCATGGAGCAACATAATCTTTGACTTGAAGAATAAGACTTATAATTGACATGCAATACTCCACTATACGCAATATATATATACTGGAATTTTCCCTTGCATAATCTTGTATATTCTTTATTACTGCAAAATAATTTTCAACATCTCCTCGCAAGATAGCAATGCGTGCAAGAACCAATTCAGCACAGATACAGATGTCAATCTGCTGGTAGCTGCGTGCACTATACAGTGCTTTATGACATAGAATTTCAGCCTTATTATCTTCGCCCTGCATAAGCATTGCTTCCGCTTTTATAAGGTTTCCTGACCCTGCACCATGCCCACAAGCTAACTTATGATATAAGGATTTACTTTCATCCATTTGCTTTAGCACATTTTCCAGATTGCCTGATTCACGCCAAAGCATGCTTAATACTGAGGTTGAACCAAATAACCATGGAGTATTTGCTTTAATCATATCGGTAGGTTTCTCCAAAAGTTCCCACGCTTTCTGCTGCAGCGTTCTCATTTTATCAATATCATTAAATTCTCCCAAAGAAGCCAAAACTGCATATTCGCCATTTATTTTTTGTAATTGTTCCGGATTAAAACCAATTTCATTTTGAATCACATAACAAATCAGTCTGCACAATTTTTGATATTCATTAAAGTGTCCTCTCATTAGAGTTAGATAACCGAATACTATCATGGTAAATGGATACTTACATAAAATTTCATCTGGACATTCATTAATTAGCGTTGTAAAAAAAACAATTGACATTTTTTCTTTTTGTTCATCCAAATACTCACGACTAAACGGTAAAGAAAAAATAGAATCAAAATCTCTAAGCTTATAAAAAAATTCAGCAGCAGGAAAATACTGTGATATAGAAGCACAAGCTACTCCAGCTTTATAAAATATCTGTCTGTGGTAAGCCTCTGGCATTTGGTCGTAAAGGCGGTTTTGCAGATAGTTTTGCAAAATACTGTGAATACTGTAAAGATGTTTATCCGGAAGATATTTTATGAAATCATTATTTTTAAGAAATTCCTCTATTCTCTCAGGAATGGTATCTTGATTTAGCATGATAGCCGCCTGACGCACTGTAAAACTCTTCAATACCGAAACCGAAAGTAAAAAATCTTTTTCTTCCAGTGTAAGATTGTTCCAAATAGCTTTTTCTACCAGTTTTTCAATATCAGTGGCAAGTTCAAGTGAACCCGTTTCTATAAAATTTATCATTTGAAGACGAATAGCAGATATCCATCCCTCAGTGCTCATAAATATTTTTTCAAGTTCATCATCAGTCAGACGAATGCCTTCCATTTGAAACAAGCTAAAAGTACCCTCTCTGTTAAAGAAAAAAGATGTGGCATCAATATTATAAATATTACTATTATGAATTGAAATTTGCTGTTTAACTTCTAATTGATGAGTAATAAATATCATATGCAGTTTAGGGTTTCCGTGCATAGAAAAAACACTTATTAACTCACAGAGAATATCACAGTTAATAAGTTGATAATTATCTACTACTAAGTATGTTTCTGTCTCGCAATGAATATCTCTTAGATATGTAGCCATATAGAATAATGTGTCCATAGTAGGTATCTTAAGGTTTCTCAAATCATTAGCTACCTTGTCGTTTACATTTGAAAACAAATTACAAATCCCCATCCATGCTATAGAAGCAGGTTCACCAAGACATGTATACCAATATTCACGAGCACGATGGGGCAGGTTCTTTTTAAAATATTCTCTGACAGCCGTTGTTTTCCCAAAGCCCGACGGTGCTTCTACAACAGTTAATGGGTGCTGGGATATTTGGTCAAGCCGCCTTTTGAGCTTGTCCGAAAAATAATAATTATTTTGTTTACTTGTTTTTTTTTGCATTTATTTTCCTCCAATCTGCTAATGGAGAACATGACTTTCAATTTTAGGTATTGATACAAGCACTTACTTCTTAGAAGACTTTCTTCTCATATCATTCGGTTTTGGAGTATCTTCAGGAATCAACCAAAGATTCCCTTTTTTCACAACGCCCTTAATTCGGTCATTTGCACAGTACAGTGTTACCATTCTACTGCCGATACCCCATTTTTCTCCAGCTTCTTTTACTGTTAAGTATTCCATTATAACATCTCCATTTCTTTTATTCTATCACAAAAAATTATATATTTCAATATATAGTAATATGCTAGATGTAGAAATATATATTACCTTTTATTTCTTCACAATTTGTTCTCATTACTTTATCATATTTTTAAAAAATCAAATATATATTCGTCTAGTTTTTTATATCATTCAAGATTTCATTCTTTCGCGCATGCTTTTTTTGAGTGCCTTAGCCATGTCAGAGATTATCCTAATTTCCAATTCGCTGCAATCGCTTATCGTTGTGGCAAGTTCATTTTCAAATACTGCTTTTCCCTTGATAATACTATCGCACACAAGTTCGTCCAAGGTTACTCCAAGAGCATTTGCGATTTTTACAAGCGAAGGAAGACTCACCTTAGTGTTGCCAGTTTCAACATGACTTGTATGAGTTATGGATAACCCAGCAAACTCTGCTAGTCTCTCCTGTGTCATATTCTGATTTGTACGTAGATTTTTAATACGTGTACCTATAGATTTATAATCTAAAATCATTTTAATTCACCATCCTTAATCCAACTATATACTTATATTGTATAATCATTTTGCCTATAATATAATGATGTGTATGCACATATAGACTATGTAACTAAACTAAAAGAAAAAAAAGAAATTTATCTTTTGTACCTTCATGATTACCATATGAGTGGGTTGATTTTTTAAATTAACACTAACTAAATTATAACCGTAATATTCCTTGTAATACATTAGTAATCTGTAATATTTTTAAAGATAATACTTTACTTTTATACTAATTTACAATAAAGCAAATAAATTTATAATATGTTGTATTTCTTATAGTTATAACATATTGTATTAGGTAAAAATAAAAAGACGGCAATTGCCGTCTTTTTAGCTATTAATATTAATTACTTATCAATACTATTCAAATATTATTTCTTGTCAAATTTTAAAAATTCATCTTCATTTTATATTATTAAAATCGTTTAAGTTATGAAGAAAAAAACTTTCGTTATCGAAAAATTAAGGATACAAAATAAGTTAAAAGAAAAGCTTAATACAATAAAAAAATCAAAGAAAATAAAATATTTTCTTTGATTTTTACCTTATTTTATTATATTATACATTTGTTCCATCAAATTGGAATCCATCATGCCTTTCCAAGATGTTATCATTTCACCTTTTTCATTTATAGCAAATGTTGTTGGATATGCGTCTACTCCATACATAGATGCTACTTCCATTTTTTCATCTAAAAGTACAGTACCTGTTAATTTTTGCTCATCAATAAATTTCTGTACTTTATCCTTTGATTCTCCAACATTTACATACAATATTACTAAGTCGTCTTTATGTGCTTCTTGTAGCTTCATCAAATCAGGCATTTCCTGAACACAGAATTTACACCATGTTGCCCAGAAATTAAGCATAACCTTTTTACCAAGGAAATCACTAAGTTTTACTGTATTGCCTTCCATATCCTTCAGCTCAAAATCTGGAGCCATAACTGGTTTTTTCTCTGTATTTGATACCTCATTTGTTGCACCTTCAACATCTTTCGGAATTTCAGCCTTATCCTTTGCACAAGCACTAACAAGCATCATTGCCATAAGCAATAATATAATAAATATTTTTTTCATTGTAATTTTACTCTCCCTCTATAAAATTTTTATAAAAATCTATTTATAATTGTTAATTTATCAAACATTATCAATATACCAACAATAATTATAATTACTCCACCTATCTTGTTTATATAAACACTTACTTTCTCAAATTTTGCCATATTCTTGTCAAATAAATTAAGTATAAATGACACTATGATAAACGGTATTGCAAAGCCTAATGAATATACAAGCAGAAGCATTACTCCCTGCCCAAAACCTGTTTGACCTGCAGCCATAAAAAGTATTGAAGCCAAAACTGTACCTATACAAGGCGTCCAGCCTATAGATAAAGACATCCCCATCAAAATTGAACCTAAAAAGCCTTTAGTTTTAGGAGTCCTCATATTAGACGTAAAATTAAAAAATTTTAATTTTATAAGACCAAGCATATTAAATCCTAAAATTATTATTATAGCTCCGCTTATAAATCTGAAAGTCTTCATATTTTTCGAGATGAAACCTCCTAAAGCAGAAACAGCTCCACCCAAAATCATAAATATAATTGTAAATCCAATTATAAAACCTATTGTCCTCGTAAATATTAAAAACTTTCCTTTTTTTGTGTTATCATCAATTGATACACCTGCGATATACGCAATATATGCTGGTATCAGCGGAAGTATGCAAGGTGAAAAAAATGAAGTTATGCCCCCGAAAAAAGCTACTGGAAATGTTACTCCACCCATATTCTAAAATCCTCCTTAAAAGTTATGTAGTATTTAATGTATAGTTTTTCTACATGAATTATATACTCTTTATTTATTTACAGTTTTGCACATAAATATTCTCTTATATTTTTTAGATAAAATTTCATATGCTTTCATGATAGAGAATTTATCATTATAGAAGCCAAAAACAGCAGAACCGCTACCTGTCATAAGTGACGAAATTGCACCTGTACTTTTTAAATCATCTTTAATTAAAGTTATCTTAGGCTGTAGTCTAAAAGCTGCAAGTTCAAGAGTATTAGCTACCGACAAGCAAGTATTATAATAATCACTGCTATTTATGTAATTCAAAATTTTATTGTCAATATAACGATTATGTTCATTTTCTTTGAGTGTGTTATATGCAAGTGGTGTAGAAATGCTATAGCTCGGCTTAATTATAAGTATATTTTCCCACATAAATGGATTTAGTTCTGTGATTATATCACCAAGTCCTTCACACAGGCAAGTTCCGCCTCTAAGACAAAATGCCACATCTGCTCCTACCTTTACACCTAGCTCTTGCATCTCTTGGTTAGTCATGCCTAAGTTCCAAAGCTCATTAAGACCTACTATCACAGTAGCCGCATTTGAGCTGCCTCCTGCAAGACCTGCTCCAGATGGTATTGTCTTTTTTATTGCTATTTTTATACCTGTGTTTATATTAAATTTTTCTTTTATTAGTGTTGCAGCCTTGTGACAAGTGTTCCTTTCATCAGTTGGTATTTTATGATTGTCACAAGATAATTCTACGCCTGATTTATTTTCAAATATTTGTAATTTATCATATAAATCTACTCTTTGCATGACAGATTTTATATTATGATAACCATCTTCTCTCTTATTTATTACATCCAAAAATAAATTTATTTTTGCATACGAATTAAGCTTAATTCGATTCATATTAAACTATTCTCCCTTTGTACTAATAATTTGTTACTGTTTATAATTATGAAACGGATGGAGTGAAACTAGACTCTACTATCATAGTGTGTATTTATAGAGCGAAATTCATTTCGCTTTTTTATAATAAGCCTTTTTCAACTAAAAATTTTTCAATATTAACTAACAAATTTTCAAAATCTTCTTCGTCTTTAGCAAGAGTTTCTACTGGACACATTCCGGTTTTATCTCTATTCTCTATAAACTCAACTTCTTCTACATATATCAACTTTATACCATTATCAATAAGCAGATTTTTTGCTCTTGTAGTTATGACCTCACAGTACAATTCCTTGATATCTGCCTCCCTATATATCCATGCTGCCGCCTTCCCTATAACTCTATCAGAACATGAAGCTCCTTGCATTTGGTCCTTAATCTTCATATATGCTAAATATAAAGGTTTTATTCCAAAACCATCGTTTTTATATATCACCTTATTGTTATTAACTATAACTATTTTTTGATTTTCATTATACATTGTTTCCTGTGCTAAATTCAAACTGCTCATATTTACGTCCCTTTCTAATATCAATTTTAAGTTTTTAAAATTTTAATTTTCACCGTGAACTTTTTTAGATAATTCAATTCCTGTTTCAGTTACCGCAATCCCACCTAAAGCTGTTTCTTTTAAATTAGGGTGCATCATTCTGCCAACACTATACATAGCCTCTACAGTCTCATCAAAATCTACTACACTCGTAATTCCCGATAAAGCAAGCTCTGCCGAGGTCATAGCATTGACTGCTCCAGATGAATTTCTCTTTGAACAAGGAGATTCAACAAGTCCCGCTATCGGATCACAAATTAATCCCATGACATTTTTAAGTGCTATTGCTGCTGCTGTTAAAGCCATTTTCGGAGTTCCTCCTGCCATTTCAACAAGTCCCGCAGCCGCCATCGCTGCTGCTGAACCACATTCTGCCTGACATCCCCCTTCTGCACCTGAAACAGTTGCATTTTGAATGATTATTTTACCTATGCCAGAAGCTGTCAAAAGTCCTTTTATAATTACATCTTCATCACATCCAAGCTCCTCAGCACCAGTTACAATTGAAGCAGGGATTATTCCGCTTGAACCTGCTGTCGGTGCTGCACAAATTCTACCCATTGAAGCATTGTGCTGTGCAGCAGCCAAGGCACGAATCATCGCTTTGTTTATTGAGCCTCCGCATATAGTTTTTTTGTTTTTAACGTAATTATCTAATTTCTGAGCTTCTCCCCCTATTATTCCTCCCATTGTTTCCTTTGCTTCCATGTCACTTATTGACTTCTTCATAACATCAAGAACGTTCTTCATTCTTGATACTATTTCTTCTCTTGTTACAGCTGTTGAATCTATTTCATCATTTATAACTACTTCAGATATTGGAAGATTTTTTTCCATACATTCTTTTAGTAGTTCTTTTGCATTATTATACATTTTAATTGTTTTCCTTTCTTTATTTTGTTCCCGGTTTTTTTATTTCTATTACAGATTTCATCGAATCTATCTCTTTTATCATATCAATTACATTCTTATTAGAGGCACTGTCAATTTCTATAACCATTGAAGCATCCTTTGAACCAGAGTTTCTCAAAACCTTCATATTAGCAATATTAATTCTGTTATGAGCAAGAATACCCGAAACCTCGCTTATTATACCTCTCTTATCAATATGTCTAGTTATTATTGTATCATACTCACCAGTGAAATCAACGTCAAAATCATTTATTTTAGTGATGACAACAGCCCCTCCCCCGACAGAAGATCCCATAACATATGTTATTTTTCCATTTATATCTTCTAACTCAAACTTGACTGTATTTGGATGAACTAAACCTAAATCAGCTGGAACGAATTCGTATTTTAAATTCTCCTTGTCAGCTATTTGCAGTGAATCTCTTAATCTTTCATCATCAGGTTCATATCCTAATATACCTGCTACAAGAGCCCTATCGGTTCCATGTCCCTTATACGTTCTGGCAAATGAACCATGAAGGTAAAATTTTGCTCTTTTTATTCTTTCTTCACATATATCTCTCGCTATCTTAGCAAGACGCGCTGCCCCTGCTGTATGCGAGCTTGAAGGCCCTATCATAATAGGTCCTAAAACATCAAAAATACTATTTACTTTTTTCATTTTATTTATAATCCTTTCCATCTCTATTATAGCTATATTAGTAAATTTTCAGACATTTGTAAAGAAAAATATTATTATAATCGCTGGTAATTATAAGAAATTTTTTATTAAATTTTGCTATTTTTTAAATTTCACTTGAAAAATGAAAATAAGAACAGTATTAGTTTTTTTAATAATGCAGTTATAAATATATTGATTTTTTGTTACGATTTTATTATAATGTAACTAATATACAAAGTTTCGACATTTTATTTAAATATCTCAATATTTAACATTGTAAGATTAGGTAGGAAATCATTATATACTGTATAAAACAATGTTTTTAAGCCTTTTGACATCCGTATATTGCAATATTTCTTATTTTATCATTTTAGAATTTTAGAAAGGAAAGGAATTACAATGAAAACGAATTCGATAAGATCTAAAATTTTATTTACTGTTTTACCTTTAATATTTTTCTCCTTAGGTATTATCATCCTAATAAATTCCATAGGAAATTTACGTGCTACAGAGCAAACTGTGGAAACCATTCTTGGAGAAACATCAAAAACAGCTGCACTTGTTATTGAAAGCGAACTCAAAAATTTAACTAATATCGTAGCTGATATTGGAACAACAAAAAGATTAGCAAGCAACACAGAATTAATCAAAGATAAACTAAGCCTTCTCAAAGATAAAGCAGATCAGCACGGTTTTGCATCATTAGGAATATCAGATAAAAATGGATTACTTCTTGATGGTAATCGTATACCGGATAATGAGCTCAAAGAAAATGCGCTAAATGGCAAAATATCTATAAGCTCTCCTGTTATAAGTTCTGATGGAAAAAGCTCAGAATTTTTTATTGCAGCACCTCTTTGGAGTGATGGAGTTTATAATTCAAAGGTAGTTGGAATTGTATATGCTTCTATGGACAGTATTCGTCTATCATCTATTATATCATCAATAAAAGTGGGAGAAACAGGTACAAGCTATATTGTCAACAAAGATGGTACTACAATTGCAGATAATGACTATAGTCTGGTTTTATCACAAGAAAATTCAATAGAAGAAGCAAAAGCCGACAAAACATTAGAAAAATTTGCAGAACATGACAGCAAAGCTATTAATGGAACAGCCTCCTATGGAACAATACAATATATCGGCAAGAATTACTTAGTATATACTACACCTATCAAAGGCAGTAATAATTGGGCTTTAGGTATTATGGTTGAAAAATCCGAGTTTTTAGCACCTACTTATACAGTAATTTTAATTTCTTCAATTGTATCATTGCTAGCTTTAACTTTTACTGTATTTTTTATGATTAGGTTTGCTAGAGTCTTAACTAAGCCTATAGTAGAAATAGAAAGCGCTGTTGAGGAGATATCAAAAGGAAATTATGATATAAACATTTCTGTTAAATCAAATGATGAAATTGGTAAAATGGCCAAAGGTCTAAACTCTATGATAGAAATTACAAATGCAATTACAAAGGATGCCGCAAGCGCACTAGAGGAAATGGCAGGAGGTAATTTTGACTTAGAATCAAATGTTGAGTATGTTGGAGTATTTAAGCGAATAGGAAATGCAATAATAACTATTATGTCATCATTAAGTGAAGCTCTAGGTGCAGTTAAGATTTCAGCAGAGCAGGTGTCAAGTGGTTCAGAACAGGTTTCATCAGGTGCACAGGCACTATCACAGGGTGCTACAGAGCAAGCAAGCAGCATTGAAGAACTTTCAGCAACTATATCTGAAATTTCAGAAAAAATCATGGCTAATGCAGAGGATGCAAAGACAGCAAATGAAATAACAATTAAAACAGGCCATGAGGTTGAGAATGGAAATAGACTTATGCAGGAAATGCTTATTGCAATGGATGAAATAAACATAAAATCAAGTGAAATAAAGAAAATTGTGAAAACAATTGAAGATATAGCTTTTCAAACAAATATACTTGCTCTTAATGCGGCGGTTGAGGCAGCTCGTGCTGGTACTGCTGGAAAGGGCTTTGCAGTAGTTGCAGAGGAGGTTCGTAACCTAGCTCAAAGAAGCTCTGATGCAGTTAAAAACACAACAGAATTGATTGAGGCTTCAATTAACGCTGTTGAAAATGGTAAAACTATAGCTGATGAAACTGCTGTGGCTCTAACATCCATAGTTAAAATGACTGCTGTAGCAATTGAAAAAATTGATAATATAAGCAAATCTTCTTCAGTACAAGCTGAATCAATTTCGCAGGTTACAATGGGGGTTGAACAAATATCAGCCGTAACTCAAACGAACTCAGCTACATCTGAGGAAAGCGCAGCTGCAAGCCAAGAATTGTCAAGCCAGGCTTCAATGCTGAATGAATTAATAAGTAGATTTAAAATCCAGGGAGGGATAAAAAATGTTTAAAAAAATGAAGCTAAAACCCTATTTGCTCATGATATTTTCTTTAATTATTGTTCTAACTACAGTAATAATTTCTGTTGGCATTATAGGTCTTATTCAAACAAAAAATTCTGTAGATATTTTTACTAATAAAATTTTAGTATCTGAAAATGCTGTTAAGGTCTGTAGAACAGAATCTAATATAGCTGCTCGTAATTTAAGTGACATGATTCTTTCAAACAAGAGAGAGGATGCAATATTGTTTACAAATAAAATTAGTGTAGCTATAAATAATATAAAAAAACAGCTAGAAATTTTAAAAGAATCATATGGTGAAGCTGATGGTCAGTATGCTAGTTATGAAAGTGCTCTCAATAAATGGTTTGCTATAGCTAATGATGCAACAGATCAAGTTGAAAATAACAATAGACAAGCAGCAAAGACACTAGTACTAGAAGATTCTGCTTTAGCTTTGAAAGAGCTTACACAAATTGAATTAGCTATCGAAGAATCGACAGCAAAACAAAGTGAATTAGCTAAAAAAGATACAGATACAATGATTATCGCATTTATTATAATTTTAGTTGTCGTATTTGTCATGGTACTTTCTGTAAGCATTTATTTCGCACTTAAAACAACATTTAACATAACAGGAGCTACAAATAAAATAAAAGATGCTGTATCTGAATTGTCTAAAGGTAATTTAAACACAAGCGTCGATTATGATGCTAAAAATGAATTCGGTGAACTTGCTGAAAATATTAATTTTAGCTTTAGTGAAATATTAAAGTATATCAATGCTATTGATTTCGGAATGTCAGAATTCTCTAAAGGTAATTTCAATTCTGAATATAGTATTAATTTCCTTGGAGATTTCGCAAATATAAAGAAATCTTTCGAAAAGTTTCAAAATGACATGAACAATACCTTGCTTGAATTAGATTTAGCATCTAATCAAGTTGGATCAGGTGCAGATCAAGTAGCCCTAGGCTCTCAAACATTAGCTCAAGGCGCAGAAGAGCAAGCAAGCAGTATACAAGAATTATCTGCAAATATTACTGAAATAACTAACCAAATTTCTCAGACAGCTAAATACTCTCAAACTGCTAATGAACTAGGAAAACAAGCAGGTAAGGTTGTTTTAAAGAGTCAATCTGAGATGAAGCAAATGGTACAAGCTATTAAAGATATAGCTGTAGCATCTGAAAATATTCAAAAAATTATTAAAGCAATCGACGACATTGCTTTCCAAACAAATATTTTAGCATTAAATGCAGCAGTTGAAGCAGCTCGTGCCGGTACTGCTGGAAAAGGCTTTGCTGTTGTTGCCGATGAAGTTCGTAACTTGGCACAGAAATCTGCTGATGCAGCTAAAGATACTGCTGAATTAATTGAAAATTCTATACGTTATGTATCACACGGAGAAAAATTAGCAGAAAATACAAATAAGGCATTTAGTGAGGTTGCTAAGGTTTCTGATCAAATATTAGAAATGGTAGGAAAGATAGCAGCAACTTCAAATGATCAGGCAACATATATTTCACAAATTTCACAAAGCGTTGATCAAATTTCCTCAGTAGTTCAGACAAACTCTGCAACATCACAAGAAAGTGCAGCAGCAAGTGAAGAATTAAGTGGACAAGCAGCAACTATGAAATCATTGATTAACCAGTTTGAATTAAGTCGCTCTACAATGGGATACATAGATCATGTAGAAGATGAAGATACGGAATATATGGAATATAGTGAAGAAGAAGCTTAATTGATTAAAAATACAAAAACCCCTGAAATATTTTATTGATATTTCAGGGGTTTTATATTTATAAAGTTTATTTATTAAATTTCTTTGTCAATTCGAGAACTCTACCCTTTAATGTAGATAAGTCAGCCTTTTTGCTTATTGCTAAGTCCATGATGTCAGCTAGCTCTAATATCTCTGCTTTCTTCATTCCTCTTGTTGTTATTGCAGGAGTTCCAATTCTTAGTCCACTTGTTATAAATGGAGATTGAGGATCAAAAGGAATAGTATTCTTGTTTGTAGTTATATGTATCTCATCAAGAAGCTTTTCAGCATCTTTTCCTGTTATATCCTTATTTCTTAAATCTAATAGCATCAAGTGATTATCAGTGCCACCAGAAACTAATCTAAATCCTTTTTCAGTTAATGCTTGTGCTAATATTTGAGCATTTTCTACAACTGATTTTTGGTATTCTTTAAATTCTGGCTTTAATGCTTCCTCAAAGCATACTGCCTTAGCAGCTATAATATGCTCAAGCGGTCCACCTTGTATTCCAGGGAATATAGCTTTGTCAACTTGCTTAGCGAAATCTGCCTTGCAAAGTATAGCTCCACCTCTTGGTCCTCTTAGTGTTTTATGAGTAGTTGTTGTTACAAAATCAGCATACTCCATTGGATTTGCATGCAAGCCTGCTGCTACAAGTCCAGCGATATGAGCCATATCAACCATGAAATATGCTCCGACTTCATCAGCTATACTTCTGAAAGCTTTAAAATCTATCGCTCTTGGGTAAGCACTTGCTCCGGCAACTATCAGCTTTGGCTGTTCTTTTTTAGCTATAGCTCTTACTTCATCATAGTCAATTTTTTCAGTTTCTTTATTAACTCCGTAGAATTTAACATCAAAATATTTTCCTGACATATTAACAGGTGATCCATGTGTTAAGTGTCCACCGTGTGATAAGTCCATACCAAGGATTTTATCTCCAGGCATTAAAATTGAGAAATATACTCCAAAGTTAGCATTTGATCCTGAGTGAGGCTGAACATTTGCGTGGTCTGCATTAAACAATCTTTTTAATCTATCAATTGCTAAATTTTCAACCTTGTCAACGAATTCACAACCACCGTAATATCTTTTTCCAGGATATCCTTCAGCATATTTATTAGTTAAATGACTTCCTGCTGCTTGTAATACTCTCTCTGAAACAAAATTCTCAGATGCAATAAGCTCAATATTAGTTTCTTGTCTTTCTTTTTCTTCCATCATAGCATTATAAAGTTCGCTATCAAATTCTTTAATTAAATCTAAATTCATTTGTCTTCTCCTCTGTTTTTATTTTTTAGGTTTAAATTCCTATTTATAAGTTTGGTATAATCAACAGGAATAAGATTTCCTACTAATTATACAATAAAATTTTTTGACATTATTTCCAGAGTGAATTTTTAATTCACCCTATATATTATACACTAAATATACTTTCTTGGCAATCTAAAAGATAAAGTGGAAGCAATTTCATATGAAATTGTACTTCTCATATTAGCAACATCTTCTATTGACAATGCTCCGTCGTAACTGTTTCCATATATTATAACCTCATCACCAATTTTTGGTTTATCAACATTTGACAGGTCTATCATAAACTGGTCCATACAAATTCTTCCTACAAGCAAGCATTTTCTTCCATTTACCATAACATAATAATTATTAGAAAGGCTTCTTGAAAAACCATCTGCATATCCTATAGGAACTGTCCCAATTACTGATGGTTTTTTAGTTTTGAAAGTATGTTTATAGCTTATTCCGGTATTAGCTGGAACATTTTTAACATTTGCAAGTTTTGCCTTTAGCGTAATACAAGGCTCAATTCTCAAATTATCCTTATTTACCTCATCTGAGGGATAGAAACCAAGGAGTGCAATACCTGGTCTAATCATATCAAAATGATATTCAGGCAAATCGATTATGGCTGCGCTATTAGCAGCATGTTTTATTAGTATATCCACATTTCTTTGTTTTAGCAAATCAATAAAATATTGAAATGCTTTCATCTGCATGTGTGCAACAGATTTATCCTTATCGTCAGCATTTGCAAAATGAGTAAATATACCTTCAATATTTACATTGCTAAGCTCACTAATACTTTTTATTACATCTGCACTTTCAGGTGTTGTTATGAAACCAAGTCTATTCATTCCGGTTTCAACCTTTATATGTATTCTTGCTGTTTTGCCAAGTTGTTCACCTATTTTATTCAGATAAGAAGCTTGGTCATGTGTATATATTGTTAAAATTATGTTGTTTGTCACTGCTTCCTTAAAAGCAGCATCTGGAGTATAGCCAAGAATTAAAATATCCTGAGTTTTTAAAGCATTTCTGAGTTCCAGAGCCTCTGCAAATGTAGCTACACCAAGCATATCAACTCCGCTTTCAACATATAGTTTTGATAGCTCTACAGCCCCCATACCATAACTATTTGCCTTCACAACAGCACATATTTTAACGTTTTCATTTATTTGTCTAGCTCTTTTTTTTATTTGTTCAAAATTATAAATTGCCTTTTTTGTATCTATTTCAACCCAAGCCGCTCTATTTTTCACGTCTATATTAGTATTATTTATTGTCATTCCAATAAACTCATCCTCAGAAGCGATACAAACGTCCCCTAAAAAATCTGAATTCTCATCTGCATATTCCATGCTTATTTTCTCACTGCTCATCATTTTTTCTTCAACCCTCCATATGGTTTCTACTAATTCAGCTTTCATACCATGATTGTGCCAATGCTTTTATTGCACAAGAACATCAGTCTCTCTTTTTGAGAGAGACTGGAACTTGTGCATAGGCTCGGCACATATTTCACCGTTATTTATCATCTCTTTTGACCTTAAATATATATGTATTGCATAGATACTTTATTCCAAAAATAAAATAAAATCAAGAATTATTTTTGTGATTTATAATATTTTTTTATAAAAATAATAATCCTGAGATTTTGTCTCAGGATTTTTCTGTATTATATGTAAAGTTTAGAACAATAATGAATTGTCATATTTCCCCGAACAGAAAAAGACATGCTATCCATTTGACGGAAATGCTATGTCTTTTGGTATAAAATTAGGTCAAAAAGGATATCTTATTTGCTTTACATCTTTAACCGTAGTATTTTCCTGTCATATCCAGTATCTGTACCTGAATAACTGCAGTTCCTCTCACCATATTTTCCAGCAAAATAGTATCAGAAAGGTGCGGTGTATATTTTTTTACAATCTCCATTAGAACTTCTCGTTTGTAATCGACATCTGTAACCAATGTAGCCATACCTGAAAGAATTACACTTTCATATTTTGTGTTTGTATCACAAGCTTTTCCACTTGGATCAAGCAGCAAGCTATCCATTTCATACGCAGTTATGCTTACATGAGGGTTTGCCTTGATATTGTCAACCTTTGTGCCTTTTGGCAGACCGTGCATATAAATAAAGCCATTGTGATAGATATGGTGCATTGGTGTGACATAAGGCGTGCCATCCGTATTCAGCGTAGCAATGCTACATGTTGCAGTCCGATTAAGCAAATCCTCAATTTTTTCCTTTGTCATCATATGGGTTTTCATTCTGTGTTGCATTGTTTTGTTCCTCCTTGATAAAAATTTGACTTTCTCTTGTATTATACAGTATAATCGTTACTATTAAAAGTTACAATTATTAAAATATAAATAGGTACAATTTGGAGGTAGATAGATGTTAATTATAGACAAGCATTCATATGAACCGTTATATATACAAATTTATCAACAATTAAAAGATAAAATTATATCTGGTGACTTATGTGAGGGAAGTGTGCTCCCATCAATCAGAACATTGGCAGCAACACTCATTGTCGCAAGAAATACTGTTGACAGTGCGTATCAGCAGCTTTGTTCTGAAGGTTATATTCTTGGCAAGGTCGGAAGTGGCTATAAAGTGCAAAAGATAGACATACCAAACATGGTTAATTCAAACGCCAAACCGCTTGATTTTACAAATGTTGTAGAGGAAGTGCAATCATCTGATGCTGTAAAGTATGATTTCCAGTATGGTAAACTAGATATTGCAAACTTTCCACTTCATATCTGGCGCAAGTTACTCAATCATGTATTGTTGTCCGATGAAATCAGGGGAATCACCGATTACAATGAGAAAAAAGGTGATTTGGCACTTCGAATTCAGATTATGAAGTATCTTCGTGAATCCAGAGGTGTTGTTTGCAGACCAGAACAGATTATTCTTTGTTCCGGAGCAATGTCTGCAGTTAGCCTTATTTGCAAATTGTTCGATACGAAAACTGTTGCAATAGAAGAACCTGGTTTTGATAGTGCAAGAGAAATCTTTGTCAATCATGGCTATCTGCTTAACCCTGTCACCCTTGCAAGCGATGGTATTGATTTGGAACAATTAAAAGTATTAGGGACAAAACTTTTATATACGACTCCATCTCATCAGTTTCCCACTGGTATTGTCATGCCTATTAATAAACGTCTGCACCTTTTAGATTGGGCAAACCAAAATGCTGCATATATTATCGAGGATGATTATGACAGCGAACTGCGTTATAACAGCAGGCCTATTCCATCTATTCACTCACTTGACCAAAATGGTCGAGTGATTTATATCAACAGCTTTTCCAAAGCACTTGCTCCTGGTCTCCGAATGGGTTTTGTTGTTTTACCGCAAGCATTGCTAGAAAAATACCAATCCAATTTTTCAAATTATAACTGCTCTATCCCTTGGCTTGAACAGAAAGTAATGTATCACTTTATGGAACAAGGGCATTGGATTAGGTTTCTGAATAAAATATCGGTATCTAATAAACGAAAACATGATACATTAATCAGCACTATAAATAGTCAGATGAGCAAGCATACAACAATATACGGCAAAAACGCCGGCCTGCATATTCTACTAGAAGTAGATAATGGTATGTCCGAACATGAACTCATAGAAACTGCTAGTAAAGTCGATGTCAAAGTTTATCCAGTATCAAATTATTGGATAAATGCACAAAATTACTCCAACAATATGGTTTTAATCGGATACAGCAGTTTATCAGAAGATGAAATTGTTGGGGGAATCGCTCGTTTATCCTCTGCTTGGTTTTAATCTGATGAAAGCAAATTACTCAAATAAAAAAGCATACCTCTCATTACAGAGACAAAAGGTATGCTTATATGTGGGATATTTTTATCCCTTATTTACTACGGATTTAATTAATTCGCTGTTTTATTGATAAAATCAACTTCATATTTCCATTCGCCGTATTTTTTTGTGTTATCAGTAATCGTACCCTCTGTGAGAGTGATACGCAGAACGATTGAGTTCGGATTGTCCTCATCGCCAACTTCATCAAACCAATCGAAGATTTTTTTAAATTTCGCTCTGATTTCTGTATTCTTCTCGTCCTTGACCCAACCGAGATTTTCAGCCCTGCCCTGTAAAGCGTACCAATCTAAGCCACAGACAGAAACCTCGTTGTTCTTCTCAATTTGCAGCATTTTATTTTTTCTTGCGTCTGTAGAAACATAAAATACGCCGTCTTCATAATAAGCGCAAACCATGCGGACAGCAGGGCGTGGATTGCCGGCAGCGTTCGAAGATAGTGATATTGTCGCAATTGCAATAACTTCTTCTTTACCATTTCCACAACGTTCCTCCATAAGTTTCATTGCATTTTCGTATTTGCTCATTTTAAAATTTCTCCTTTTAAATTTTTATTTTATGTTGTAACTATAGCCAAATCATTTTAAACGTAGTTTAGGGTTTACACTTTCAACTTTAGCCACAAAGCGGGACGAACGCCGCCGCTGTTATCACCTGTTAAAGGGTGAATAGTGTTGCTGCTGTAGCGGAATGTGCCATTTCCTTGAATGCCTATATTGCCATCGCCGTGGATATATACTGCTCTCCTATTGTCACGTCCGGGCGACCGAAGCCACCACCACCATACATACCTGTCAAATGTCGATCTTCGCTTTTTGTTGTTTTCATCTTTCTTTTGAAACCAATATCGTTGTTTGGCACTGCGGTTTTCAAGGTTTTTACTGCTGTCACCGAAGTATTTACATACTGTTTCTTTAATGTTTAGAAGAAATATGTAATCCCATGTATCTTCCCCGCCTCTTGAACCATACCACTGATTGTCGTGGTTTTTGTTTAATACCGGAATGATTCTTGATTGATCAGTTGCGGTGAATCTATCATAAAATTCACCATTAAGATATTTTCTTAACGAGCAGTCAGCCCATGTTATATCATTACGAGCGTCATGGTAAGCGCGTTGTTCTATTATTTCTTCAGTTATAATTAGAACTGAATTTTCTTGCGTGTCAAGCACACGCCAGTTGTAATCACCGAATGAGATTATCGAGCCAATTTTATAATCTTCCATTTTACTTCTCCCTAATCGGAATTAGTATATCAAGTTGCAAATTCTCCATTTTACCGTTTTGAACAAAATTATAAAAATTTAATGTTTCTTCAAAATTTTGAGTCACAAGTGATTCCGGCAATATCCAGCGAGGGGAATTCCAGTCACTATCATATTTTTCACTGTCAGTTACCCATTTTTCCAAATGACCTCTGTCAGCAAAATCCCATGTCCTCAACACATGAGCAGCATATAATCCTCCATCAAAAGTTCGCTTTACAAGCGGCTCAGGTATCTCCATGTCCTCGGGAACCGATACCCACATCTCATATCCACGCGGAGTTTCTTCGATTCCTGATGATTTTACATTACAGTCAAAACCGAAACTTCGAGCATCAGGTTTGATTTTTAGTAATTCACTTTTTATTACAAACTGTGCAATCATGTAAGCCGATTTACCTTCGCAATCTTCTCCCGAAGCGTATGCGGCAGCCACAGTCATTGGCGGCAAATATACAATCCTAACGTCTTTGTCTTCCAGCTTGCTTAAATTTTCATTTGCTTTGTTTAATTCTTCCATCGATACATTCTCCTTAATTTTATTTTCGGAAAATGAAAGGGCGCTTACAACGGCAAGCATGGTTTTATCGTTTAATATATCAAGTTTCAAATGCACGTCCGCTTTTTCTTGTAAATCGTCCACAAAACGTGTTAATATTGACCTAACGGCAGATAAAGCCGTTATTTGTTCGTCAATCTCGATAATGTTCTGCTTGAAGATTTCGATAACCACTACAGCATTTTGATTGTTGAGAATGTCCTTTATTTGTTTCATCGGGATTTGCAGTTTACGCAGTATGATGATTTGTTGGAGACGTTTTATCGCGTTTTCGTCATAAACCCTATACGCATAATCATCTTTTCGACTGCTTTTTATCAACCCGATTTCTTCATAATAACACAACATTCTTCTTGAAACACTGTAATCCAATGAAATTTGTCTTATAGTTTTTAATTCCATGATTTCTTCCTTTCTGTTTCCTTGATATTAGTATAAACCGTTACACGGTGTGTGAGTCAAGGAGTATTTTAAAATATTTTATACCAATATTCGGATTTAAGCAAGTACTCAAATTTTTCTAACAACATTTCGCCAAAGAGCTAATATTCGCACACCTTGAAATTAATTGCTATTAAAATTGAGATAGTAAAAATAAAGAATAAATCCGAACCCATCGACTATCATTCCGATAGACGATGGGTTCGGATTATCTTCATTTGAAGTAATAGTAATCATTGAAAACACAGAGCTGACTTACATAACGCCTGCCGAAATGAAAGTTTGTAACCAGCATAACTACTTATCTTCTTTTTCCTGAAAAATACTTATCTTGTTGCCGTCGGGGTCAACAAACCAAAATGAATACGCACCCCACGGCTTCCTTTCAGGTGGTGATATTACCTCAATGTCTGGGATTTCCTGCAACAACCGCTGGTATTCCGCATCCAAATCAGTAACGCCAAATATTAACCAAATATTTTTATCCTTTGCTACGGTTACGCCTCCTGGATTATAAACAGCAATTTCACCAAATCCATAATGGTTACCCTCTACAAACGGTTCCTTTTGCAGAACAATTTTGTAAAATTCTGCGAGACGAGATGCGTTATCAGTCTCGATACATACTCCATCAAATTTCATAATTTTTTCTCCTTAAAATAGATTTTTCATTCTATCATATCAAACATGAAAACAATCTGCCAGTTCAAAATATAAGTAATCCGAAGTGCAAGCCGCGTGATAAACTCATGTTTATCTGTATGTCATAAAAATAATTTATCTTTATTATAGTTTGTCATAGTACAAAAAGATACAGACAAACTCTTGTCGAAATTTGTCTGTTTTTTCTGGTGCACCCGAGAGGAATCGAACCTCCGCAAAACACGCCTTAGGAGGGCGCTGCTCTATCCTACTGAGCTACGGATGCGCTTTTAACAAGATTGATTTTACAATAAAAATAACCATTTGTCAATAAAATTTATTTTCATTGTAAAAAATGTATAGAAATTTTATTAATAATGTGGTAGAATTTATTTAAGAATTTGAAGGTGTAGCTCAGCTGGTTAGAGTACTTGCTTGACATGCAAGGGGTCGATGGTTCGATTCCATTCATCTTCACCAAAGACATCCCTATGATATCGTTAATTTCACTGTATCATGGGGATATTTTATAGAAATTATACTTTTTATTCTGACTATTTTTCATATATGTAGCCCTTATGGTTGGAAAATAATATTGAAAGGTAGTTGAAAGTCTGATATAATTTTCTCATCAAAAGGAAAGTTGATATAAGTATAATTTATATAACAGAAAGGTGACTATATCATGATTGAATCAATAGCAGGATTTGCGTATGACTGTAAAAACGCAGATACATTGGCAGATTTTTATGTAAAACTTCTTGGCTGGGAAAAAGAATTATCTGGCGGAGGATGGGCGGGATTGCGTTCCCCGCAAGGTTGGATATTGGCGTTTCAAGAAGTAGATGAGTATATTCCTCCGGTATGGCCATGGAAAGTTGGAGAACAACAGCAAATGGCACATATTGATTTTTTAGTGAAAAACTTGGATGAATCAGTTGAACATGCCTTGCAATGCGGTGCAAGAAAATCTGAAATACAGTATTTTGACACTTCAACCGTAATGTTTGACCCAGAAGGACATCCGTTTTGCTTGAGTACAGTAAAACAATAAGCTCAGCAAAATGAGCATAATCTTAGTATTGAGTAGCAGAGCCAGCCACCCTTGTCAACTATGAAATGAGTAGGCTTCGCCTGTCGTTGACAAATCTGTATGTCCCTGCTTATGTAGCAATCAAGAGGGCGAAAGCGGCGAACGCTTTCGCCCTCTGTCTATTTTGCTGTTTTTTAATGTAAAAGGTTGCTCAAATAGAAAAAAACATTTTTCAAATAATTTGATATCATAAATAAAATTATAAGATTTCATATAAATGTTTAAGCCCTTATTTTTGATATTATTAGTATTTTTACTATAATAGGTATTGTTAGATTTAAAAATTTATAAAAAATAAAAGTATACCTATATATAAGTTTTTCTTCGTATTAAACAAAAAAATTAGAAGTATCAAAACAGGAAGATAAAAAGCTTATCTTTTGCTATAATAATACCAGTATCAAGCAAAGAAATAGTGTTGAGGTGAACTCATGAATAGCAATGAAAAATGGAACGCAGTGATAAACAATAATAAAGAATATGACGGAGTATTTTATTACGCAGTAAAATCTACCAAGATTTTTTGCCGTCCCTCCTGTGCATCTAAACCACCTCTAAAAGAAACGTAGATTATTTTGACACAGCCAAAGCCGCAATGGAAGCAGGTTATCGCCCTTGCAAGAGATGTCGTCCTGATTTGATAGACTATCGGCCTGTATCGGAACTAGCAGATAAGGTTAAACATGCCATAGATAATCTGTTTGCTGATAAGACCGCTCTGTTAGAAAAATTAGATAAATTAGGAGTATCAAGGCGTCACATGACAGAAATTTTTGTAAACCAATATGGTTATACGCCTAGTGAATATGCAAATAAGCGTCGTATTGAAGAAGCAAAAGCAAAGCTTTTAGACGAAAATGACTCAATTTTAGAGATTGTTTTATCTCTTGGATTTGAAAGTCTATCATCATTTTATACTTTTTTTAAGAAATATACAAAAATGTCTCCAGGTAATTATCGTCAACTTTATAAAAAAGATACTACTAGCTATCTCGGTGGCTATTTTGTTTATGATCTCGCTATGGGAAAAATTGCGATAGCATCTGATGGCATTAATATCACGGCGATACAGTTTGCTGATTGCTTGGAAGGATATGGAGAAATCCGAAGAAATATAATAACTGATTTAGCAGCACGCCAGTTAGATGAATATTTTTGCGGAAAGCGTAAGACATTTGAGCTTCCGCTTAATCCAATTGGCACTCCATTTCAAAAATCAGTTTGGTCTGCATTGAAAGATATTCCTTATGGTAGCATAAAAAGTTATAAGCAAGTTGCAAAAATGATTGGAAATCCCAATGCAAGTCGTGCGGTCGGAATGGCGAATAATAAAAATCCTTTATTAATTGTAGTGCCTTGCCATCGTGTTGTAGGAGCAGACGGCTCATTAGTAGGTTATGCTGCTTCTCTAAAAATTAAAAAGCAATTACTCAATTTAGAACAAGAAAATATTAAATAAAATAGTCCTAATATATTATACAGAGAGGATAAATATGATTAAAGAAAATACAATTAAAAATATTGTACTAAAAAACAGGGTTATTGCAGCACCAATTGTTACTAATTCTTTGGACGATAATGATACTGCTTACTTTGCTCCATATTCAAAAGCAATGCGTAATGCCATGTATAAATATGACATTCCTGTGGATTGTACCGGAGGAATTCGAAGCTTAGAAACCGCTGAAAAGCTTCTGAAAGAGAAAGTATGTGACTTAATAGGTATTGGTAGACCACTACTTTCTGATAAATCTTTTCTATCAGGGTGGAATTTATAATAGTTATATAAGCTTTTTTACTTAGTCAATTTTTAAAACGTAAAAGGCTATGAGAGATTATAATAACAAGCTTACCTTGGATGTCTTTATTTCTATAAAAAATGTTAAAATATTTTTAACACCTCAAAACTTATCACGTAACCCGTAAAATTTAGATTTATACGGGTTTTTTTATATGCTTCTATTGTTTTCCCTATATCGCTAAATAAATGTGTTTATAATGGAAATATTAACCTTTTTATGATATAATAATTGTTAATATTTTCTAAAATGTTAACAATTAAAATTTTAATAATATTTTTTAAAAAGTTTGTAACGAAATATAACCTTCTCCGTCAAACCTACAAAATCAGAAAGAAAGGAGGCGATGATGTGGAAATTAATTTTGAGCAACTATATAGGACCTATTATATGCAGGTGTATTCTTTCGTTATGGCCTTGTCAAAATGCAGAGATGTTTCAGAGGAAATTACACAGAAAGTCTTTTTTAAGGTAATGACTACCGACAAAAAATATCGTGGGGATTCATCTGAACTCACATGGCTATGTGCTATAGCCAAAAACTTGTTCATTGATGAACTTAGAGTACAGAAGAAAAGTTTTGAACTTACTGAAACTGAAAATGTGGTTTGTGATGTGTGCATAGAAACTAATGTTGCAGATGAGGACTCTGCTTTTCAGATACATCAAGTTTTACATAGCATGAGTGAACCATATAAAGAAGTATTCCAATTAAGGGTATTTGGAGAGCTTCCTTTTCAAAAGATAGGGAACTTGTTCGGCAAAACAGAGAATTGGGCTCGTGTTACATATCATCGCGCTCGCCTTATGATTAAAGAAAGGATGGAAAGATTATGAAATATGATTGTAATTTGATAAAAGATTTGCTACCGCTTTATTATGATGATGCTTGTAGTGATGAAAGTAAAAAAATTGTTGAAGAACATTTAAATGAGTGTAATTCTTGCAAAGCTCTATTGAAAGAAATGCAGGATGACACATATGATAACCGTTTACAGAAAGAACAAAATGAGGTCATCTTACGCCATACAAAAAATGTAAAGAAAAAAGCATTGCAGGCAGGATTATGTATAATTGCTGTTCCGCTCCTTATTTGCTTAATTGTCAATCTTGTTACGTCTCACACATTAGATTGGTTTTTTATTGTTTTGACTGCCACAATGGTATTTGTTTCACCCATTGCAACACCATTGATTGTAAGAGAAAAGAAACGCCTGTGGACATTTGTAACTTTCACAACGAGTTTAATCTTACTATTTTTAGCTTGCCTTATGAATAGCGGTGGTAACTGGTTTTTTGTAACCTCAGTTGCTGTAATATTTGGACTATCTGTTGTTTTTTTACCGGCTGTTATTGGTGAATTTCCGTTAAAAGGATTTGCTTTAAAAAATAAAGGGTTTCTTGTAATGACTATTGACACTATGCTACTGTATCTTCTAATTATTACTTGCGGATTTTACGGAGCGTCCTCTAACTATTGGAAACCTGCATTTTTGATTACTACTGTTACAGTTGCCTTTGCATGGTTTCTGTTTGGGATTATCCGCTATTCAAAGTCTAATGGTTTTATTAAGTCAGGAATATGTGTTGTCATTAGTGGAGCTTTTATTTCCCTAATTCATGATATTATTTATTTAATAATAAACGGAATATGGCATATCAGCTTTAGTGATGCTAATCTTCAAGCTTGGAATACAGATGTAGTAATAAATGCAAATTCGTATCTGCTGATACTTATTTCAGGATGTGTAATAGGATTTATTCTGCTGTTAACTGGATTTATCATATCAAGAAAGAAAAAATAGTATAATGCTTAAAAATTTTTAATCATACAGTAGATTAAAGAATAAAAAAATATGATACTAATATAAAAAATATATAATAATAAATATTTTAAAAAATTGATTAATACTATAAGATTCGGGTATAAATAAAATAGAAATAAATATTTTAAAAAGAAAGGATGAGGATGATGAAAGAATTAGGTATGAAATTAGCTTTAGATAATATAGCTGATATTCTTAAATCACATTTGGATGAATATAAAATAAAAATTACAGATGCTGGACTTGTGAACAATATTTTAAACTCTTCAATGTTCTGGTTTTAATTAGTTAAAACCAACATATTAAATATATTAACCTAAATACATTAGTTAGCTCAGCTAGAGCTCAAGTATCTGTAATATTACAAAGATATATAGAAAATATAAAAATCTTTGTTCAATAAAAATAGGAGTGACAATTTAAAAATTGTTACTCCTATTTTTTATTTTTATTCTATAATAAATGTCAATTTAAAAATTTATATTATTTAAACCAGCTTTTAAATAGATTTTGAAAAAATCTTCCTATCATTACGAAGAAGTTTGCTTTTTTCACATCTTCTCTTATTTCTATATCTATTGTTTTTATTTTTTCTTCTCCAATGTAGTAATTTATTTCACCTATTTTTGCTCCATTTGCTAGAGGAGCTTTTATTTTCTCATTGTATGTTTTTTCTACTCTAACAGTTTGTCCAATTTCTATTAACTTATTATAATCTTCCTTTGCATATACATTTATATCTTGTACTTTTGCATTATCTATATGGATTTTATCGTATACTTCCTCTTTATTTGATAATTTTTGATCTACATAATTATCTCTTCCATACTCTAGCAGTTTTTTTGACTTTTCAATTCTTTCTGGATGAGTTTGTGCTCCCATTATGATTGCAATTATTCTAAAGTCCTTACTGTTCTGATCTTTTGCTTTTATCGGCATGGTTGAAACTAAGCATATACCTGCTTTATCTGTGTATCCGGTTTTTAATCCGTCAACTCCCTGTATTTCATTTCCAAATAGAGGATTTGTAGATTTTTTATTGAAGTTTCTTTCAGGTATTACAAGCTCTGTTTTCTTGCTGATTTCTAATACTTGCGGATATGTGCTTAATAAATACCTTACAAACGCATATAAATCCTTTATACTCATGTAATTCTGGTCAGTTTCAGCATCATCTAGCGGATAGCCATGTGAATTTATAAAATGTACAGAGTTTAAGCCTAAAGACTTTGATTTCTCATACATCATTTTTACAAATTCTTCTTCTGTTCCTGCTATGTTTTCTGCTATTGCAGTAGTAACATCATTTCCTGATATGACAAGCAAGGCATCTATCATTGTAGAAACTTTAATTTTTTCTCCTGCTTTCATTCCAAATTTGCTTCCTTGCGTTTTAACAGCATTCTCTGAAATTGTCATTTCATCATCATACTTTATTTTGCCCTCTGTTATTTTGTCCATAAGGATTGAATATGTAATTAGCTTACTAATACTTGCTAATGGCAATGCCTCATCCACATTGTACTCATATAAAATCTCACCTGTTTCTAAATCACCTAGCAAAGCTCCATGTATTCTGTCACTTACACCTTCTAAATCTGCTGCATAGAAAGATGTCAATGACGACATTATCGTTATAAAAATGATAATTAAAGAAATAACTCTATTAAATTTTTTTGTCATTTGTCCCTCCCAGAATTGTTTTATTTATTATCAAAATTTTAATCCACTATATTATATACTATATTTTGTAAAAAATCATTAACAAAATAATAAATTATTTGTAAAATATATGAATTAAAAGTTATTCTCAAAAATGCAGTTCGAGTATAAAGACAAAATTTTTTTAATTATTGCCCGGGTAATAGCAAAACTGAAAAGTATTTTTCAAATTATCCTGAGCATTTTAAAAAACTGACAACTTACTTAGAAAAATAAAAAATAATTGAAATATTTTAATACTAAATCGCACAATTAATAAAGCTTATAATATAGAGTATGATTGAAAAAGTAAAAAACTAATCTAAAGAATAAGATTAGTTTTTTATATTTTAAAATTCTATTTTTTCCATATTTCTCATATACGGTCTTAAAGCTACTGGTATTTCTATTGTTCCATCTGCTAACTGATAATTTTCAAGTATAGCTGCGAAAGTTCTCCCTACTGCTAAGCCTGAACCATTTAATGTGTGGACGAACTCTAGTTTTTTATTGTCATTTCTGTATTTTATATTAGCACGTCTTGCTTGGAAATCCTCAAAATTTGAGCAAGAAGAAATCTCAACATATCTTCCATAGCTTGGCATCCACACCTCTAAGTCGTAAGTTTTTGCTGATGAAAATCCTATATCACCTGTGCATAACTCAACCTTTCTATATGGAAGCCCTAGGCCTTTGAGTACATTTTCAGCAAATTCAGTCAGCTCTTCAAGTCTTTTGTAAGATTCTTCTGCTGTAGTGTACATAACCATCTCAACCTTGCTAAATTGATGATTTCTAATAAGTCCTCTTGTGTCACGTCCGGCTGAGCCAGCTTCTGCTCTAAAACAAGGAGTATAGGCTGTTAAAAATATAGGAAGATTTTTTTCATCAATTACTTCATCCCTGTACATATTAGTTACTGGCACTTCTGCTGTAGGTATCAAATAATAATCTCTTTCATTGATTTTAAACATATCTTCTTCAAATTTAGGAAGCTGTCCCGTTCCTCTCATGCTGTCAGCATTAACCATATATGGCGGCAGCACCTCTGTAAAGCCATGCTCAAAAACGTGCATATCAAGCATATACTGTGCTATTGCTCTCTCAAGTCTAGCTCCTAATCCTTTATACATAGAAAATCTTGTTCCTGTTACTTTTGTTGCTCTTTCAAAATCTAAGATGTCTAGATTTACTCCTAAGTCCCAGTGGGCTTTGATTTCAAAATCAAATTTTCTTGGCTCTCCCCATCTTCTTACTTCCTTGTTGTCCTCATCTGACTTTCCTACTGTGATATCAGGGTTTGGAGTATTAGGTATAGACATAAGTTCTTCTTCTATCTCGTCATCAACAAGCTTTACATCAGCATCTAACACTTTGATATCTTCTGAAAGCTTTCTTAGGTCCTCCATAAGCTCTGTTACATCTTTTCCTTCTTTTTTTAAAGTTGGGATTTGCTTTGATTCGACATTCTGTCTTGCCTTCATTTCCTCAACTTTAACTAAAATTTCACGTCTTTTCTTATCAAGCTCAAGGACTTTATCTAAAGACAATTCAGGATTTCTTCTTTTTAATAGTTCTTCTACTTCCTGCGGATTTTTTCTAATCCTTTTAATATCTAACATTTTTTCTCACTTTCCTTTCTTTTATATCAAAATTTTATTTTTTACATCACTATCTAAATATTTATACAAACTGATAAGCAAAAATCTACATTATCAAAAATTAAAAAACTCGTCTCTAAAGATAATCTTTAGAGACGAGCAAACACTCGCGGTACCACCCTAATTACTGTATAATACAAATCAAAGAATTCAAACTCAATATTTTAAATATTCTTACTTATAGAGCTTTATACTTAGTATTAGTATAATATATACAGTCTCTTGAAAAATTAACGCTTTTTACACGTCTGGCATTACCAGAAACTCCAGAGTAGATTTCAATAATTTCTCTGCCTTTTCTCACCAAACAAAGGCTCTCTTGAAGAAAAAAATTATTTACTTAGCTCTTTCACAGTTGTATTTCTATATAATATATATCTTTCAGATATTTTTGTCAATACAAATTTTATTGGTAAATTATTCCAATTAAATTTAAATACTATTCTTACAAGATAGTATATGCAGTCTGCATAAATCTTACAGCTCTAAATTATTAATAATATCTCGTAATTTTACTAATTCTTCCTTGCTTAAAGTTATACCCTTGCCCATCTTTTCATGGTCTGGTGCCCAATCTCTTATATCAAATTTTGCTTTTGAACCATTCCAACTAACAAGATTTATTTCTTTAGTCCAATCTTTCGGATTTGTAGATAAAATACCTAATTCTTCTATAATATCATATGTTATTTCCGCCATAAAACACCTCACTTAATTATTTATTTTCTTTAAAATTTAACACATTTATATACTTTTTGCAATAAAAATTTATTTTAAAATCAATAAGCTTTGTAAAATAAAAGAAATCGTCTAGCAATTTTAATAAAACCTTTAGCCTTTTTTCAACTATAGTTAGGTATTCTACTATATTTTCATTATCATTAAAAGGCAAGGATTATGCTCACCCCATAATGTAGGAAAACACTCTAAAGCTCTAAATCCTATTGCTTCATAGAATTTTCTCGTTTTAGCATAATTTAAATCCGGGTGTGATTCATCTAAAGTTTTTACTTGCAAAAACTCTATTCTGTTTTCCTCACACCAGCCTATACATTTTTCTATAAGTTTTTTCCCTATGCCTTTTCTATGATATGCTTGACTAATTCCCATTACATAAACTTCAGCAGAATACATATTATGCTGTTTTATAGCTATAAATCCAACTATTATATTCTCGTCATAGCAAACAAAGAATGGCATTTTTGAACTTTCTTCTATATATTCATCTATTGCCTCTGGTATACCAAACCAATCTGGAAGCCCCCTTAAAATATCACCACATATTAATTTTTTAAAATCAATACCTTCAATCTTTTTAATTTCCATGCAAGTCCTCCATTTTAATTACTGATTTAAGTATTCAGATATACTTAGTTTTTTAACTGGCTCTGAATTATGTTTTTCTATTTGTATTTATTATATTTTTTTTAATAAATTTTTCTAATCATCATCTTTCGCAGAGGAGATAACTTCTTTTATGCGTCTTTCTACCTCGCTTCTAGGTAACCAAACCTGTCTGTCGCAGGTAGTGCATTTTATCCTAAAGTCAGCACCAACTCTTAATATTTCCCAATTATATCCTCCACATGGGTGTGGTTTTTTTAATTTTACTATATCTCCAACATTTAAAGGCATTGGCATAACATCATCTCCTATTTAACCAATACTTATAACATTGTTTGAAGCTGATATTGTCTCTACTATATCATACATATTAGTAATTTCGCCAACTTTTAATTTATCTTTTATTTGATAAAAATCTAAGCATGTTCCACATGAAACAATTCTCGTACCAGCTTGTAGCAACTTGCTTAGGTCATCTATTGAATCAGAATTTTCACATGCCAATTTAACTCCGCTATTTAAAAATATAATAGCCTCTGGATATGGTTTAACCTGTGTTATAGTGTAAATAAAGCCTTTCATTAAGAGCTTGCCTAAATCTTCTGAACCTGAGCCAAGAATATTAGTTCCTATGAAATATACTTTTTTCTTATCAGATTCTTGTAATATAATTTTAGTTTCGCTAATATCACTCAATTCTTTAGAAGTCGCAGTTGTTTGAGAGCTACTAGACAGTGCTTTATTTATTTTTATTACAGTATGACCATCTTGTTCTGTAAGTTCTGTATTATATCCCATTTTACTGCAATATTTAGTTATATTTTGCTTTGCTGTATCAGTATCTATTAATACTAAAATTTCATTTTGTCCTTCCTCTAAAGCATTTTTAGTTAATATTAGTGGTTGAGGACAGTTTAATTTTCTTGCGTCTATTGTATTCATTTTATCATTTATCCCTTTCTTAAATAAAGTTATTTTATATAATTTTTATTATTTTTTTAATTTATACTACTCTGATTTTTCTCTGTTAAAATCGCATTTATCGTCCTTATAATCTATAATGACTTTCTCACATTCTCTGCAAAGGTGTGAAACTACAGCAGAGCCTTTTAAAAAAGAGTGTTTTGACAACACTACTGAACCTTTATGAAATTCAGCATTTCCAAATAAGTGACGTTTAGCTTTCCAAGCTATCTCGTTTTGATTTTCTATTACACCCTGTTCCATTTCCTTGCTGCAATATGGGCATATCACGTGCTTAACCTCTCTTTCTCAAATAAAATAATTTGTACTATTTTTATCCTCTGAATTCTTATTATGCTCATTTAACACAACTATAACATAATTCTTTCAAAAAATCCAAAACGATATCTTTTGTGACAATAGAAGCCTGTTTGCAATTCTTTTCAAAATTTTCTATACCTGAATTCGTTGCAGTATCCGTGATGGAGCGTATTGAAATAAAAGGAATTTTATTTGCATAACATACATGAGCGATACTTGCGGTTTCCATATCAACTGATAGTGGTAAATATTTTTCGTTTATAACATCACGCATATTATCTTCAATAAATTTTTCTCCCGTTACCATCCGTCCTAAATATATTTTTTTATTTTTTTCAGAAATGACCTTTGCTATATTTAGAAGGTTTTCATCAGCATTGAAATATACACTAGACATCCAAGGATGAAATTCAGTTAATACTCCATCATCAACATCATGATATGCAGCTTGAGTTGAAATTACAGTATCCAAAAGATTTATGCTTTCATCCATGCCCCCTGCTGTACCCGCATTTATAATTGAATCAACACAATATGTATCTATCAATATTTGAGTGGCAATAGCCGCATTTACTTTACAAACTCCGCTATAGAGTGCAACAATTGATACTCCGTTTATAGTACCCTCATAAAATTTTAACATAGCTTTTTCTGTCACAACAGGGCTCTCTATATGCGACAAGAACGGTTTAAGTTCTTCGTCACCAGCACAAATTATACCTATTTTTTGCATATGCTTACCTCTTTGATATTAAAAAATATTTCTTTGAGAAACCTCCACGTTTACTGAATTTTTCTTGTCTTATTTTTTCTAATTCAGACAAAGTACAGTTTCTTGCTTCACATATAGCGTGTATAACTTCTAAAATATCAGCTAATTCTTCTATTTCTTTACTTTCTTGATATTCCTTTACTTCCTCAAAAAGCTTTTTATCTAGTTCAATCAAGTATTCATCATCAGACAAGATTTCTACAGATGGAATTTCTCCCTGTTGCCTTATAATGTCAGGAATTTTATCCCTAACTAATTTCTTAAATTCTTGCATTGCTCACCTCATATATAAAATGCTAGTCACTTTAAGTTGATATTTATATACATCTTCGTCAATTAATATTATTTTACACATTTAACCTTTAAAACGTCTTAATTTAAACAATCAGTTTATTAGCTTCTCAATTATCTATATCATTTAACTTACCGGCAAATCAATAAGTTATTTGACATCATTGTTCTGTCATTACACTATACTGTTTATTTAGTTATCAAATTTAATTTTAACCAAACTTTCAATATGCTTTAAATCTTTATCTGTTCTAACATCTAGCATAAAAGAACATCCCTCTGCATAACATTTAGCTTCTCTAATAGTGTCAATTATATTTTGAGGAATATCTACTTTTTCAGCTTCTGCAACAGCTTTTTCTCCAAATACAAAATTTGCTTTTAAAAATCCGTCTTGAGGTATTAGATATAAAATAGTGCGTTTTTTACTTTTTATTACAAATGTCCAGCCAGACTGTTTACTATAAAATTTCCACTCATATACAATATCTCTATAGTTATTTTCCATATGCTCTAAAATTTTATACCAAACCAGTTTATTATCCTTTAAAACTTCTCCTAGCCTTTCATCACATGGTATTTCTTCTTTTTCTGAAAATACACTCAATGACATATTATTTTCCTCCTCAAATTATTAATTTTTACATATCAAATATAAAAATTTCTATTGATTGTCCGCATTAACATAAAACATTTTATATAGCTCTTATACTTTTTAATCATTCAATAACAGCAGCGAATTTATTTTAAACCAGTTTTCAGTTAGCCATAACATTTCGTTTTTGAAACGACTTACTTTTTCTGAAGCAACTTTGATATAGCTTGGCTGTATCCACCACGGTATTTCAATACACCATGATAATCTCAAGGAATCTGCAACATCAAACAAGGTAAGTTTCAAATGCTGTGAATAACCCTTAATAAAAGCATTTATTTTTTCTATATTTATTTTACCATCTTCTAATGCAAAGGACAATATTGCTCTTCCTATATCATGCCAAATATAACTGTAATGGTTGCGGTCAAAATCAATTATTGCCGATACACAATCTGCGTGAAACAGCATATTATCAGGAGTAAAATCTTCGTGGGCAATTCCCCTTGGTAATCTATCAAAAAATTCATTTGTAAGCTTGTTCAATATAGCTTCTTGTGCAAAAATAGCTTTTTTATATTCTTCTGAGAGGTCTGATGAACATTCTTCCATACAGCTATAGTAATTAGTCCACAATGAATTGATTAACTTTTCATTATCAATTGGAAAGCCCTTAACCGACTGCAATGGTATTTTTGAAAAAGCTTTATGAATTAATGCACAGGTACTGCCAAGACTTTGCATTTGTTCTATCGATATTGTATTTGGCTTCTCTACCTTACCCTGACAAAACTCCATAACCATATACGATATTTCATTATCTAAAAAACGAATGGCTCTACTCTTATATTGCCATATACGAGGACAAGAAATGCCCTCTTTTTCAAGAATAATCTGTCGCTGCAGTGCAGATTCAATTAGTTTTAATTGATCTATGCTAAATCGTTCATTGCTATACTGCTTAATAAGCAAATCTCCTTTATCAGAAGAAACCTTCCATTTCTTATTCAGCCACCCACCTGTCACAGGTATAATTTCTTCACATACTATGCCATAGCTATCTTTTAAATCTTTTTTAATAATATCATTCATAGAATAACCTCTTAATAAGATTTTGTAAAAACAATATAATAAAGTCTTAAAAATGTCACTTTGTTATATTTTCAAAACATAAATTTTTATCTGTTTTCTTATAAAAAACTCTGTGTTTTCAGCCATACATCAATCATATTTACTTTTGTGTCTCTACCCATCAATTTATAATATCTTCGCCATTCTTCAATAGATTGTAAAGGAATTTTTACTCCATCAACTTCTGTATAATCTTTAATATCTTCCGCCTTTAATGGAAAATAATATTCCTTATCATTGTCGATAATACTAAATCCAGCCATTACATCAATATCAACACCATCGACATTGAACTTCCAAAAACATTTTGACCTGCATTTAAAATTTGGACTGGATGTCTGCATATTTCCTAGAGACAATAAAATATCTTTTAAATTCTCTGCATCTTCTTCAGCAACCATTATATCTATATCATTAAATTCAGGCACAATTCCTTTAAAATACAATAACATAGAAGCTCCTACAGCCCATGTAGCATCTTTATTATTTAATTTTTTTGCAATCTTCGAAAGTACACTTAGCTTATTTCTTAAATCTTCCATTTTGTTTTTCCTTTTTTATTTTATTATAATATCATTGTACTAGCTGTTTAAATACTACCATATAAATATTATTATCAATCTCTATTATTAATATTTCATGCAAAACATTAGTTTTAGGAGTACAACAAAAAATAATTGCTAATCCAAAATCTTTAACTCACTTAACCGTATCTCTTCATCTTCATCTAAATAAACTTTTAGACTAATATATAAATAACGACTTCCATTCCAATAGAATTCATGATCAGTATAGTATTCTGTGCCAATCTCAATACCACTCCAAATTGTAAACTCATTTAAACTCACAATATCGCAAATAGCGTCTATACCATAAAATTGAATTTCACTAATATTATCGACTGTCCCCCAATCACCCCAACTACCCATTAAATTCTCCCAAAAGAAGTCCCACGTATTAGAGCAAATGAAATTCTCTACCTCATTTTCAACTTTAGTGGACACATATTGTTTAAATTTAGAATCCTGCGAGAATATTATGTTATCATCATTAAATAATGATTTCATTGTTTCTAAATAGTACTTCGTTGTTAATGTAAATTTATATTTGCCATTTTCTGAGTACTCATAAAAATAATGATCAAAGTTAAGAGTTTTATTAAATGAATATATAAGCGGTATGTTTACAATTTTTTTATTTCTTCTTTCTTTATTAAAAAAGCTTTCGTACTGTTCAATAATATTTTCAATTTTCTTCATATTTAATCCAATATTAAGTTTATTTCTCGAACTTAGCTTATTGTACATACTCTCTATTTCCTTAAAACTATCTTTAGTAAAATCACAATCATCTCCATCAAATACAGATAATAAAATAGATAAATTGTATGTTATTTTTCTATTTAATATGTTAATTGTGGTTAGTTCAATAACCTCTTCTTCTGCTATCAACTCCATTATATATGGATTGTCTTTATCAATTTTTCTATAAGAATATTCTGAAATTCCCCTTCCATAAAATTCTTCTTCAAATTTACTTAATATATATTCATTCTCTGATATATAATTATAATCTGATTTTTCAATTTCAATATAACCAATATCTTGTAACGATCTCTTGTATTTTAATACCTCAGTGTCTTTCATTTCTTTTTGGTTAATATAACTTATCAAATAAATTATATTATGTAACATCCATTCGTCACGGATAAAGTATATTTTTTTCAAATTATCTAAAACTGATTTTTCTTCTATATAACTTTTGAATTCGCTAATGTACTCTAGTATTGGCAATATATTAAATAGTATATTTGCTATTAACACACGAATTTGCCGAGGTTCAATTTTCGTTTCACTATGGGTTAATGAATTCCTTAAGTCATTGAATTTCAACACATTTTGATAACAAAAATTATCTACTTTTATGTTATTAGAAATAATCACTCTTTTGAAAGCTTGCATAAATGTTATTGTATGTATACCCTGTGATTGTTTATTAGGATTTATTAAAATATCAAACTTATTATTATAATATTTTTCTAAATCTGAATAAAGCAAAGCGTTATCTTTTCTACTTAGTAGATCTTTAAAAAGAACCTCAAATGAGTGATGAAATTCTAATATAATATCCTTAAGAATATATTTTTCTTTCTCAGAATACTCCTTATTCAATGAGCATAGTTTATCAAATGCTTTTTTAAATGAATCTAAACCATTATCAATTAAATTCATATCAAACGCCCTCTTTATAATATTTTTTTGTTGTTTGTTAGAACTTGTTTTCTTTAAAATATTCATATTATTTCTTGAACTGCAAAATAATTATCTTCAACATCTTAAAAATTAAACGTAAATATACAACAGATTTTCACAACTTCAGCTAAATTTATTCCATTATTAACAAGTCTGTCTCTCATATTTTTTATATCATAACTAAAAAGTAAAACAGATGGTACATTTAAAAAGCTTTGGTGATATTTTTTCAACAACACTCCTATCAAGCAAATACAATACTTGCATCAGATATACTATTTGGAGTAACCCCAACTTAAAGAATAACTACTTCATACGTATCGGCTTTAAGCTTTGCGAAACCTATTTTGTCTACCAAAAAATCTTCAACCACTTTAAGGTCTTTAACACAAATCATTAATTTCCCAAATTTATCAATTAGTCAATCATTCTAAACACTTAATTTTCAATAGTTTTAAATATTTTTTTATTAATTGTTTCACGTGAAACAATAATTTTATATGAAGTAAAAAACCACAACAAATTATAATTCTATCCAATATCTTCTTGATAATCTATCGACACCATCTATTGTGTTTATAATTTTATCTTGCAGTATTCCTCCATTTTTTTCTATGACTCGTGCCGAACCAAAATTGTTATCATTGCAGGTGATTAAAACTTTATTAAGTCCTAAAACTTCTTTAGCATAAACTAAAGCTTTTGATAGCATTATTGTACCAATGCCCTTATTCCAGTGTGAGTATCTAATACCATATCCTATATTTCCCCCAAATCTTAACAATGAATCGGTCAAGCTATGTCTAATAGATATTTCACCTATAAACTTATCATTGTCTACCAACCAAAAGTATGTTGCTTTTACATAGCCTTCAGGTAAATTATTTCCTGTCCTATAGTTTTCCATTTTTTTTAATAACTCATCTTTTGATATTTCCCAAAAGTCATATGTATCAATATTATTCTGTTTATATTCTTCCATTGCTTCAATATATGATTGATAATATTCTTCACTTGGTATAACTAATTCCATATGTTTTTCTCCTATAGTGTTATGATTTTCTAATTATAAGATGATTGTAAAATGAAATTTTTATAAAATCATCTATCTCAGATACTGCAAGCTCGACTTTTAGCATTTTATTTTGCCAAAATAAGTCATACTTAATATCATTATTTTGCTGCAAAGCCCAAAATGTACGTATCCCATAAGTTTTATCAATAATAAATCCATCTTTCCATTTTAAAATATCCAAATTATCATAATAATTGACTTTGCCAAAACTTTGTGCGATACTATCACCACCATTAAGTATTGAAAGAGCATCATCTACATTGTTTTCAAAAACTACCTTTTGCATTATCTTGCCATTATAGTTATGTTTTATAATGGATATAAAACCATCAGCTTTTAATATTCGGTGAAATTCATTAATTATATCAATACGTTCTAAAGCATATTCTAAAACATTGTGACAGATAATTACATCAAAACTCTTACTGTCCAATTCTCTTAATTTATCAATTCCACCTGTTATTTGGAGGTATTTATTATCTTGCAGCCTATTCTCTACCATTTCAACATTTGGCTCTATGCCAACAACCTCATTATCCTTGGCTAAGCTATTGGATAGTATTCCAAATCCATTTCCAAAATCTAATACTTTCAAACCTTTTACATTGCTTAATTGATTTTCAACAATTTTGTAAAATATTTTGCTCCAAGGCTTATCCAAACACTCGTGATACGATTTTACTTGTTCATTCATAATCAGCACCCCAAATTTAATCCTCCATAGCTAAAGCTATTATCTTAGGCTTAAAGTAAATTTATAATGACTATTTTTCATGTTCTGTTTTAAGTAAAATTCGTGACTCTTTTCACGAATTTGATTACAGCATACTTCTAGCAAAGCACATTCATTTTCAATTGCTATTTCTTTAAGTCTATTAAAAAGTATTTGACCAACACCTTGTCCCTGATAATGTTTACTGACAACAATCTCTTGTATCTCAGCAACCTTACTCACATGATGCAATAAGCTCTGTATGTGCAGACTTGCAAAGCCTATGATGTTTTGATTATCCATAGCTAAAAGATAGTGTATGTCAGGATTAATAACATTCTTCCTAAAAATTTCTTCAAACGATGCCTTATCTAATTCGATATGCTCAAGTTCACATAACAGATGATATACATCTTCGCTATTTTCTATTGTGGCATTTATACATTGCAAATTTATTTCCTCCATTTAACTATTGATAGTTTTAATTCTTATAATACTTTTGACTTAAGAAAATAAAAATTATATGTGTTATGATGTATTTCATATTTCAATTCACTAATAGAATTTAATTTACATACCTATATCAATCCAAACTCTAATTTAAGGGCTTCATATCTTTGCTTTTCATGCTCTGCAACATCAAATAGAGGATTATATAAACAATGCTGTAAAACATCAGCATCAATTAATAATTCGTCAAAACTAGAATGTTTATTACCCTTGCTGCTATGATTACGTATTGCATTACAAATTATTTTGATTTCATCATCAGAAAAAATTTGTAGTGAGGACAAAACCTCGTTAGACATAACAGCTCCTTTATGAGCATGATCTTTTGTGTCCATAGTTGAATATGAATAAATATCATGGAGCATACCAGCTATCGTTGCTAATTCAACATTTTCTTTTCTTTTTAAAGCAATCATTGCACAGGCTTGCGAAACGCCATATAAATGTAAATAAGCACATCTGCGTTCAATCACATCTGACATATGCAGCAGTACATTATCAACATACTCTCTGACTTTTTCAATTCTATTAATCTATTTACTCCTAATATCAAATATAAAATTCAATTTATTTTACTATATATATCAAACTTGTACAATATCTATTTTTTAAAATTAAGTATAATAACAACTCATAACAAATCGTTGTTATATCAATTTATATCCCTAAAATTGTTATCGTATCTATAGTGCTAAAGGCTAAGTTTATCCACAAATCTATTTCATCAATAACATCTTTGACTGTGCCACCAATTACTTCACTTTCAAGCTTAATTTGTTTCCATTTTTCTTTGTCTATCTCTGTAATTCCATAATAATCGAATTCAGGTAGTACTTTAGAAAAAAGCTCATATAAACTTAAATCATCAAAAATATCAGCATCTAAGCATAATGAGTCTGAAAGCCAATGTTTATCATTAAATCTACCCTTTTGAAATTCAAAATAGCACGTACCTTTTCTTTGACTATTTGTACAACAATATTTCATTTTCAATAACCTCAGCTATTATTTTTATTAATTGTTTCACGTGAAACATTTTACTTTATATTATTGTTATCCGTTAATTTTCTGCTTAATATTGAAATAATATTATTAGTTTATTCGTAAAGATATTTTATCTATTATACTATATTTCATCATTATAGTACCTTTTTATCGTGTCCTCCAAACTACTTGCTTTCCATATGCGATTATCGTATTCGTGTTCCCACATAAATACATTATCATCTCTTACTCCACGCTCTCTTGTAATAGGATATCCATAGTAATCCCCACAACCATTACCGGCAAAAAATAGCAAACAGTCAAGAGACATAAAGCAATCAAGCTTTCTCATAGATAAATTTATTTCTATAATTTGCTCCGTAGAAAAAACGAGAAAATTATCACCGTTAAACCTAAGGAGTAATTCTTTTAAATCAGCAGGTAGTTTATTATCAAGTGCTTTCTCAACATCAAGAATTTGTTTTTCAGTGGCTGGGTTATTTAGCTTGATGTAATCATGCTTACTTGCTAATTCTTTATATAATATATTCCAATTACTCATATAACTATCTCCTTATATTAAAGTATAAAATTTAATTTATTTTTTCTATTATAATCAAATTATTTTTACAATCCCCACAGTTCTTTATTATCTGAAATAATACTATAAATATTTTCTTTTGAAAGTTCTTCAAAATATGATTTAAGTTCTAAGTTTGCAATTCGTTTATTTTCAGGATAATTGCCATACCTTTTTTTGACATCATCCATTCTGTCATTCATATTCATTATCTCTACTCCGCATAAACAATCACATAGCTGAATAAGTTTATCGTAATCATCAAATTTTATTGTTTCTAACTTTTCCTTAAATTCATTAAAATCTAACTTACTAACATCAATATTACCTATATATTCGTCAATACATTGCGTGCTAAATGAATGTGTTAAACATACACGAGCAACCTCACCATATTCTAAACTTAACATATATCTATATCCATCAACAATATGTCCAAAATGAGATGTACCAAATCTACGACCTATATCGTGTAATAACCCTAAAACATATGCTTTATCATAATCTAATCCACATGCCTTGGCTATTTTTTCAGCACATTCTGCAGCTAAAAACGAATGTCTTACCCATGGACCAGGATTTAATTTTTCAGAATCAGCAATAATCTCTATTGCCTTACTTTTTGTCGGAAACAATATTTTCACTCCTCTAGCTAATATAAGTAGCATTAACTTAACATTCTTATTTTAAATAATATGCCTTTATTACTAATTCTCTTTATTCATTTAAAGCAGATTTTGATAAATTTTCAGATTTTTGATTTGGTTTTTTCTTGATTTAAAGCATTTTGATTAAATCTTGTGACGAACTTTGATTATAAACCTTAATAAACATCTCTATTTATTTACTCTTTATGCTCAAAAGCTAATTTAGCAAAAAATCATCTTTTATCATTCCATAATAGCAGACATTTTAACTTCACTTTTAGTAAATAATTAATATACTCATCATAATTCCTTAGTAAAAATTATTTCCAAAGCTTCACCTTTAAGCAGCAATGAACCTGAATCTACATAGTTTAATTTGCGATAAAAATGCTGCGCATTTTCATTAGAAAGAGTAGATGTCATTACAAGCTTATAATTATTTTCTTTCATCAATTTTTCCCAAAACATCACAAGTTTTTTGCCATATCCCATATTTCTATAATCATCAATTAGATAGAGCATATTCATAAACGGAGTGTTGTCCCAAAATAAATTCCATCGCAGCCATCCGATAAATTTATTATCATATTCAGCAACAATTACCCTGCCTAATGAAATATTTGAATAAAGCTCACTTTCAGCTATATGTTTATCGTATTTTAAAATAAATTTTACATCATCTTGTCCAGCAATTCTGGTTAGCATGTCAATCCCTCACAAAATATATATTTCTGAATTTTCTTACTTCAAGCTTCCCAAGACAAACAAAATTACACTTCTTCGTGTGCATTGTTTCACGTGAAACATTAAAATTTTATATATTTATACCCTCAGCTTAGAAGCTTTTTTTAATGCCTTTATATATTGACTTTTCACACCATTTTCTTCTTCACAGTTACAAATCTCCGTTAATTTTTCAAACAATTCACTATTGGCGTATTTAGGAATAACTATAATTTTAGAAAGAGCATAAGCACTGCTCCAACGAACGACGGTTCCTTCATCTTTAGTATTTAATAATAGTTTCTCTATTGCCTCGCCTAAATCATTGGGAAATTTGTGAGAAATATTTCCTACTATTCTTGATGCCTCTCTTTTAATGCTGTTGCTTTCAGATAAAATATTTTCAACAGCTAAATTTAGCCACTCAGTATCTGCTATCTGTGCATCAGAATTTGTCATAGCTTCCATGGCTTCAAAAATAACTGATGATTTTTTCTCTTTTGTTTCATTAAGTACAGCCTTTAATTCTTTTATTGTAATACTTTTATCCTCTAAGGCTTTAATAAGAATTTCTCTTTTTTCAGTTGACTTCATAGATTTGTCATTAAGCACGGTTAATATGTCCATTTTACTCCACCCCTTCTAAGATATTAATTATCTTCATTATAAAATATTCAAATTTATATTTAAATCATATCAAAGTTTTATGATTTATCTTAATGATACTGAAAAATATTGTTAATAAGATTGTACAACATTATTAGTAGAATTAGTATTACGCTCTAATAAGCGGTTGTGTGCTACATCTGAATGAGCCTCCAAAGCTTCGAGAAATTTTAAAATCAATACGTTCAACTGTTACTCCTCTTTCTTCTAGCTGTTTTGCTATGTATTCAAATTGAGGGTCTAAAATGTAGACAGAGTCATTTATCGGGAGTCCGTTTATTGCCAAATATGCAACATCATCAAATGGTACTTTGATTTTATCCCAGTTCTTTAACTGCGGAGGAACACCATCTATAAAAGCTTCTTCACAAACAATCATCAAGCCATCTCTCACAAGGCTCAATGCACAATCTAAGTGCAGTACTTCCTTTCTTAATTGAACTTCTATCACATCATATCCCCAATGAGATAGGTATGATTTAAGCCAAAGATATCCATTATGGTTTGATGCCTGCCCAGAATTTCCAACGAAAATAGTCTTGTTTAAAACTAAAATATCTCCTCCCTCTAAAAATGGTCCTGCTTCTGAATGTAGACTTTCTGAAATATCAGGTTTTGGTATAGATACATAAAAAGCTTCTGTATTGTAGGCTTCCGATGTGAGAATATCTCTTATCGGTAAAATTTCATTTCTTCTATGAAAGAAGCGAAGTGAGCCTTCAATTATTGATAAACCAATTGTAAAAAAAGGATCACGAACAAAGAAATTACAGCACCCATATTCTTTGCCTACTTCTCTTTCATGTTCTGTTAATAATCTTGGAAGAAGAACCTCTACTCCATGTTTTTCAAGTATTTTCTTTAAATTTTCACGCTCTTTCTCCCACTCATTCTGACGCTCTGGAAAGACGTCTTTATAATCTTTTCCAGCAGTATCAGCTCCATCATATAAATCTAAACTTTCTTCAGAAAGAAAAGTTCCGTCATTATTGCCATCTTCTTTCTCTGGAAAAATAAACTCCGACTGAGCTAAAACAACCTTTTTTAAGGGAGCAAATTCACTTATTACTTCAATTATACTATTTTTCATTACACGATTCTTCCTTTTAATTTTAAATTTATTAGTTAATATTATGTGCAGTTTTAAACTATTTAAAAACTGCACCATCTCTTAATATTGTAGTTGACATTTTTGATTTTTTAGCATCGAATTTCAAGGTTTCTCCTTGTATTTTAAATACATACTCATTTCTTTTATCATCTGTTTTAAGAATTAGATAACCATTTTTAATCTCATATCTACCATATGGTAAATAACTGCTAAGCATATAATACGCAAATATAAATCTATTATCGTCAGTTAATCTTATAAATGGTTTCATACTATCTAGTGTTTGTCCCTTTGCACCTTCTAATTCATATTTCTCATATATATACTTTTGATTTATTTTTAACCCAGGTGTTTTGTCATTGCAAGCAACAAAGAAAAGCATAATTGTAATTATAGATAATAATATAATACTTTTTTTCATAAGAATCTCCCAATTCAAAACTTTTTTAATAAAATCTATTAAACCTTGTTCTTTGACCTTTTTCTGCCTAAGTTACTCTTTTAATTATAGTTATTTTGGCTTATTTTTCGTAAAACCCTTTATAGGATAAATAATTTAAAATTATATTATTTTTATAAAATATTTCTGAAGATGCTGATTTATTTACCTCTTTTACAATCTTACTATCTGCAACAAAGGCTATAAGTGGTGAAGCTAATGCAAAAATTATGTATAACAGTATCAACGATTTTCCAAATCCTATAACTGCTCCTCCTACTTTGTTTGACAGATTTAATAAAGGCAACTTGAAGAAAGCATCTATTAAATTTACTGCTACTAATAGTAAGGAATAAATTATTAAAAATGTTATTACAAAACCTAATGATTTTATAGTGAAATCTGTTAGCTGATTTACGAACGCATCAAAGTTACCTATATTTACTCCACTATTTGAAGATTGAAATAAAAGTGATTTCATTTCCTGTGGAAGCTTTATACCCTCTTGCATTTTCATAATTGCGTCTGTAGTTCCTTTTTGAATAAATTCAGTAAGCCACTGTGCTTTTGTCTGAAAAAAATCATGCACCATATTATAAAACTTAGTTTTTTCAGTAAGAAACTGTACAATTATAAAACTTAGACTTTTACTTAAAAAGAAAGCTACTATCATCCCGGCAAGCTCAAAGAGCATTTTTATCAAACCTTTTCTATAACCCTCAAAAACAATTAATCCAATAAAAATAATAACAATAACATCTACGTAATTCATATTTTCCCCTCTCAATTTATACTGTTTCACGTGAAACAATTATTTTTTATTGTTGCAAATCTTTTATTAATACCTTATTTAAAACATTAGCAATACTAAAAAATTTGTATTTTTACTTTATGTGTAAATTATATAATAATTAGAAATAAAATGCAAATAAAATAAAAAGACAAAACGTGCATCACAAATATTTTCTGAATGCACGTTTTAAAATATAATTTATATCCCTCTTGAAATTTCATTTAAAGCATTTATTGTATAAATAACTTCCTGTCGTTTTGTAAATGGTCCTACACTTAGCCTTATTGCTCCGATGGATTGTGTTTTTATACTTTTATGTGCTAGGGGGGCACAATGTAATCCCGGTCGTACCGCTATATTATATTTACTGTCTAATATAAAAGCTAATTCTGATGAGTCAATTCCTTTTATGTTTAGAGGTAAAACACAGCATCTCATGCTTTTATCTTTAGGGCCGTATATTTCAATTTTAGCATTCTTTGACAACTCATCGATTAATAAGTCTAAAAGTTTTTTTTCGTGGCTATAAATCGATTTTATGCCCTCGGATAAAATGTACTTTATCCCTGCATTCAGTCCGGCTATACCCGGTAAATTTGGTGTTCCACTCTCTAATTTATCTGGATAGAAATTTGGCTGATTAAGATTGCTCGATTCACTTCCTGTTCCACCCTCTTTTAATTGATGAAGGTCTACATCTTTACCTACAAGAAGCACTCCTGTTCCCTGTGGGCCTAGCAAACCTTTATGTCCGGGAGCTGCCAGCATATCAATATTGCATTCTTTCATATCTATATCAAGAACACCAGCACTTTGTGCAGCATCCACCAAATAAAAGACGTTATATTTTTTACATAATTTTCCTATTTCTTTTATTGGGAAAATAGAGCCTGTTAAATTTGATACATGAGTTGTTACTATTAATTTAGTATTGCCTTTAATAGCCATTTCTATATCATTAATATTTATTAAGCCTTCCTCATTGCATTGTATTATCGTGTTTTCAACTCCAATTGTTTTAAGCTGATGTATCGGTCTTAAAACCGAATTATGCTCCATAGATGTTGTGATAACATGGTCTCCTGATTGAAGAAATCCCTTTATAGCCATATTCAAGCTATCTGTAGCATTATAAGTAAATATCACCCTCAAAGGGTCATCAAAATTAAACAATTGTGCTACCAGCTCTCTTGTCTCATATATTAATTTAGCACCCTCTATAGCCATAGTATGACTGCTCCTGCCCGGATTTGCACAGTAACGTGTCATGCAATCTACCATTTTAGTTATTACTGATTTTGGCTTAGGAAAGGTCGTTGCAGCATTGTCTAAATATATCATAGCTAAACCTCCATTACAAAATTTTGAGGTGCTATAAAACATTAGAGTAAGCCTTATACCGATTTTCACCTCAATTTAAATTATATCTTAATTTTAAAAATTTTAAAATCTACTTTTATTATTCATTATATGCTTAATTAAAAAATTAGTCCGTGTGTTAATGTATGATTAACACTATAAGTATAATACAATTTAAGTCTAGGTACAATAAACTTCATCATTACTTTTTTTTATAATCTACATTATCTGTATAACTTATTTTTATTGTTATATTTTATGTAATAATTCTCTTATAGGATATTCATTCTATATGAAAAACACAGTAGTTATTATATATTTTCTATGCTATCAGATAAATCAACTTTTCCTTGTAATACATCTTCACGTAAAATGAGACACATTTTCTCAGGTTCTTCAAAGCAAGGACTATGTGCCGAATTTTCAAATGTATAAAAGCCTTTCACAGGTGCTTTTACTGTTCTTGCAAATTCCTTTGCGACAACATAAGACACCTGATAGTCATATTTACCTTGAAACACATATACAGGTACTTCGATCTCAGGAACTTGCTTGATTAAATCAGTTTGAATAACAAAATCCCAAAAATGTTTGATGGAAAAGCTGTTCCCCATAGGAAAATTAAATTTTTCTTTTAAAGTATATCCCTTATAACGCAGTACAATCATAACACATTCCATCATCGAGGTACAATTGTGCATAACGCCTATACCAAGCTTCATCATGCCTTCACTTCGCACACCAAGGTATTGTAAGCTTACTTCTCCGCCCTTGTCAATTGGAAATTTTTCAAGCTTTCGTACCATATTTTTATTATTTGTCTTTCGAAACTCCTCTAACATAAAATTATATGCCAGACGCTCAGACTCTAATTGTCTTGCTACCTGCCCAATACCAATATAGGCGTGAAAAAGCTGCGGTACTTGCTGTACTGTAAGCACGCCTAGCAAAGAACCCCAAGAATGTCCCATAACATACACTTTTTCTTTGTTAAATCGCTCTCTAAGATAATTGACTACCGCAATTGTATCGGAAATCATCTGCTCTATTGTCATTTCTTCTTTAGTAATGCTGCGGCTGTACGACATTCCACTACCACGTTGCTCCCACCAGCAAACAGTAAATATTTTCTCAAACCCCGTAGGATATTGCTCAGTAAATGCAATCTCCGGTGATCCAGCTCCACCATGTAGGAACAATAATACTGGGTTTTCAATGTTCTCGCTCTGTAAAAACATACCTTGCTTCATACCATTAATTTCTACAAATATTTTTTCATTCATTTACTAATCTCCCATATATTAAATGTAAATTTGCTCACTGAGCATAAAAAAACAATTACTAATTAAATATTATTCACCATTATAATAATCGACATTTTCATCTGCTTTATACAACTTGTTAATGTCTTTTCCCCAAATTCCAATCTTTCCGGAATTAGGATAGAAGGTAACATCTATCGCATTACAGGTATCAAAATTCAAATAAACAAGCATCTCTGTAAGTGAATTATTTGTCAACATATGTGCTCCCTTTTCATTTGCCGGAAAAAACAATAAATCTCCCTCTGATACAATTCTTTCTCCATCTGGCGTTTTTAAAATACCGCTTCCGCTTATAATATAGAAAACCTCTTCATTTTGAACATGATAATGGTATGGATATGCTGATTTTTGAGGAGGAATTTCGTATACTGAAACAACACATTGATTTGCAACTCCTCTTGGTACAAATTCCTTTTTATTATATTCATATTTCTCATGTACTTTTTTACTTTCTCCTGTCATATCATTTATCCGAGTGTGCAATATATCCGACATTTAAAATACCTCCTAATTTAATATTATATAAATTTAAGAATTCAACAGGAATTCAATCTTATCAATTACATTTTTAAAATTATTATCCTTTTGCAAATTTTTTTGTAATTCGAGACAGTTGTTTTTTTATTTTATTATCATTTAAAATACTTTTTGCTGTGTTATATATTTCTTTTCCTCTACTTGGAAAAGAACGCACTCTCTTACCTATCCCAAGTTCAACAACTCTCTTTGCATTTGAAATCTGATCATTCACAAATGGCATTGCAATCATAGGAACACCTAAACTCATAGCCTCATTGACACTATTCATACCGCAATGTGTAAGAAAAACGTCAGCCTTGCCCAACACCTCAATTTGCGGAACAAATGAATACGCAAATATATTGCTCGGTATTTTTCCAAGAGAGTTTGGATCTATTCTTCCTGTATTTAATATAACTGTAAATTCACTATCACGAAAAGCTCTTATGCACATTTTGCAAAATCCTCTGTTACTAATAATACTTCCAAGTGAAATATAAATAATTGGTGACTTCATTGTTTTATAAGGAATTTCCTGTTTCTTTATTTGCAAAGGAAATGGCGGAAGAACAAATACATAATCTTCTCCGAATGACTCTTCATGTGATTGGAAAATTTTCGGTATATAAACAATGTTTAAATCCGGTTTATCATATAAAGTAGAATCTATTATACTTTTATTTTTCAATCCCATATATTTTACATTTTTCTTTCCCATAACTTGAATATCAATAAGCTTACAACTTAATTTAAAAAATGTTGTTGCTTCACTTATAATAGCTGTATTCCATGCAGATTGAGAAAATTGGCGAACACAAGGAATTTCAAGCTTTTCTGCAATTCGAATACCCGGATAGAAAAAGAACTCATAAATAAGCAAATCAAACTTTTGCGATAAGCTTAATGCAGTGTCATATGCAGCCCTAAAGCATTTCGTCTTTTTCTGCTGCTCTGTTGGATACTCCGGATAATTTATATATGGAACAAATTCTGCACCCGTCTCCTCTATTTTTTCTCTGAATTCTTTAGCGTTGATATAAACAACTTGATGTCCACACTTTACTAACTCCTGCGTTAAATGTAATGTTGGGTTAACATGTCCTGAAAAAGGTAAATTAATCATTAAAATACTTGCCATACGCTCTCCTTTTACTTTCACTATAGCTTTTGTTCCTAAATCCTATACAAACAAAAACTTATATTAAAATTTATTTAATCACAGGTGGTATATAAATATTTAAGAAAACCCAAACAGATAAATTCATGATATCTACAAAAAAATGTGCGATTATACACCACTTTAGGCTTTTTGTCTTATGATAAACATATCCCCATGCTATTCCCATTATTAGCAAGGGCATAATCATTATATAACTCCTAATTGTTACAGAAAATACTCCCCACATCATATGGCTTAAAAGAAATAATAAAGAGGAAAAAATAATTTTTATTTTAGGCTTCCAGATCAGATTATCAAGAAGATAAGCTCTCCAAAACATTTCTTCAGCAATTGGATTTACAATAGCAAATAAAATCCATAACACAATCAAAAAAACATTGTTAATATATTGAATACCCCACACAAATGAAACTATGCAAAGTAACACCGGAATAAAAGCAATAAGAATATATTTCAAATTTATATGAGAGTACTTAAATATTTCCGTTAATTTATTCTTTGTCGGCTTAACAACAATAAAAATTAAAGACCAATACACTATAGATAGAGGGATAAAGGCCCACTCTCCTATAATATGATTTGCAATGACAGCTACAACAAATCCTATGGCAATTATAATAATTGGCAACAAAATTATTTTAGTATTGCTTTTTTCCATTGTAATTTACTCCTAATTAAATAAATTCTTTTAGTAAATATAAGTTTTATCATATTAAAGCAATGTTAGACCATCTCATTAATTACTATTAACTTTTAGAAACAATATTATATGCAAGGTTTGAAATCCAATGTGGAATTATGCAGCCATATAAAGAGTTTGTTTTTAAATATATAAAATTAAAAATAATATGCGTAATAAAAAGATTTAAAATCCACCCAAAATTTTTTATTGTTAGTTCGCTTAATGTCATCCCAAATGCTATCATCCTATACGGAAAGTGCATTACAATAAATAAAAAACCCACTATAATTATTGATAAATACTTATTTTTTACAAATCCATATATCCTAGTACCAATATATCCTCTAAATACTATTTCTTCACAAAAAGATACAGACAAATAATAAATAGACAATATTACAATTTGTTTAATATCAATTAATCTAGCACCGCCTATTAAGTGCGATATACAATTATTGAATAAAAATATACAAGCTAATATAAATCCAACAATACAACTTATTTTCCATTTACCATTGTAAAGCCCTATGCTGTCTAATTTCTCTTTCCTTATCTTAACAAATAATATTGTAATAACTGTTATTAAAACATTAAAAATACATCCAATAAGTAAAATATTACTTTTTACAAAATCACTTTTATTATTTAATACTGCAAGAATAGAATACATTAATATAAATACTAAAAATAATATAATAGCTGATATTCCATCTCTTTTTCCATACTGCCTTATGTTGCTTTCATATTCTTTATTTGCTTGTAAAACTTTTATCATTTGATATTCTCCTAATAGCTGTAATGCTATGATAAGTACTATATTTGTTTTAATTTATATATATTAAATAAAATTTTTTATAAAATTATCACTTGCGGACTGAAAAACTATAAGCTTTTTCAAAATCGCAGTCAAAGTAATAGTTGACAGTCGAAGAACCATGCTCATACACAACTGACCATTGTGTCTTCCAATTACCATCTGATTGAGAAACCTGGGAAAGAGCATTTTTTACTTCCTCGCTGGTCAATAAACCTTCCTTTTCTTTATAAAGAGCACTTAAGTAATCAAAACGTTGCTTTGCATTTTCACCGCCGGCAGATGTATTTCCATTTGCAAAATTAAAATTTGTTACAGCGTTTGTATTTACAACGACTAATTCTCCATCCACAAATTCCACCGCAACTGACGCACCAGTGGCATCTGAAATCGCAAGATGATGGCTGATACCGCCTGATGCGTAAATATCATACATTTTTAATAATGCGACCGCCTCATCTACATTAGCTGCTTTATTCAGTAAAAGACGAATTGCTGTTGTTATAGTGAGATTTGGTTTATCTGTGTCAATAGTAGTCATACCGCCCTCGTTTACTTCAAGATCGGCAACACAAAGCCCTGCTTCATTGATACCATCCATAGGAACATACAGTGCAGCAATGGAAATTATTTTATTTTCAATACCTTCCGGCACAACATCTGAGCTGGATGTGATATTTTTAAAGTCACAGGTCGAAATGGATGAATATCCATTCTTAGGAACACACTTTACAATGATTGGAACAGAATTTGTCCAATCAAAATTTCTCCCCCAAACATGATATCCATCAGGGCTGGCAGCGGAAATTGTGCTGCAAGCAGGTCCAGTTTCTTTGACATCTACTGAATAAAAGCCTTTTGAGATGTGCTTTGTAAGAAATGCGCCTACAGCTTTATCTGAAGATGCCCCTCCTGATTTTAGAAATTCTTCAAAATAATAGTCTCCATCTACTTCCATATAATATATAGATTTTTCACTTGATATTTTTTTAATTGAATTAATAATCTTCAGCTCTTCATAAAATAAAATACCCGTGCCTAAAACAAGAATAAATAAAACTATCGCCAATGAAATCAGTAATTTTTTAATAATCCGTCTTACATGAGACTTTCCTTCATTTTTCAATTTTTTCACCTCAATAAATATATATTCGTTTACCGAACGTAAAAGTCAAACTCTAATACTTTGGAAATATTTTGTTTAAAAGCTGGAACAGCAAATTGCCATTCCAGCTTTTATTTTAATTCTTATTTCTCTGTTTTATATACTTCTCTCTTATGATAATGAGTATGAAGTAATTTGTGTGCTAAATGACCATTTGCATCCTTTAAGAAATCCTCGTATAATTTTACGATTTCTGGATTTTTATGAGATTTTCTTACTGGTCTTGCTTTATCTTCATCATATAGAGCATTTGCTCTTTTTAGCTTTGGATTTACACTCATTCTTGCTTTTGCTGAAACATGTGATTGTCCGCCGCCGTGAACACAGCCACCTGGACAAGCCATAACCTCTATAAAGTGGTATTCCTTTTCGCCATTTTTGATTGACTCTAAAACCTGTGCAGCATTAGCAGTACCATGAGCTATAGCTACCTTGATTTCTGTATCTTTCCCATTTATAGGCAATGTTACAGAAGCTTCTTTAACTCCTTGAAGTCCTCTTACTGCTTTATATTCTATTTCCTTCAAATCTTCTCCAGTTAGTATGTCAGCTACTGTTCTAAGAGCCGCTTCCATAACTCCACCTGTCGCACCGAATATAACGCCAGCTCCTGAGTATTCACCAAGCATCTTGTCAAATTCTTCATCTTTTAAGTCATTAAATAGAATTCTTGATTGCTTAATCATATCTCCTAACTCTCTTGTAGTTAATGAAATATCAACATCTCTTAAACCATCAACTTCTAGCTCAGGACGCTTTAACTCAGTTTTCTTAGATGTACAAGGCATTATAGATACTACAACCATTTTCTTAGGGTCTATTCCCATTTTCTCTGCGTAATAAGACTTAGCTATAGCACCAAGCATTTGTTGCGGAGATTTACATGTTGAAAGATTGTCAATAAATTCTGGATAGTTTATTTCACAGTATCTTACCCATCCTGGTGAACATGATGTTATCATTGGCAATGTCTTGCCATTTTTAACTCTATTTAATAACTCATTTCCCTCTTCAATTATAGTTAAGTCAGCTGAGAAATCAGTGTCGAATACTTTATCAAAGCCAAGTCTCTTAAGAGCAGCTACCATTTTGCCTGTTACTCTTGAGCCTACTGGAAGTCCGAACTCCTCTCCAAGTGACGCTCTAACAGCTGGAGCTGTTTGAACTACAACAAATTTATCTTTATCGTCTATAGCAGCCCAAACATCATCTATGTTTGATTTTTCTCTTAAAGCTGCAACAGGACAGGCATTTATACATTGTCCGCAGTATACACAGTTTACATCTTTCATACTGTAGTTAAATGCAGGAGCTACCTCTGTTTTAAATCCTCTGTTTGTGAAATCAAGTGCTCCAATTCCTTGTACATCTCTACATACGCTTACGCATCTTCCGCAAAGTATACATTTGCTTGGATCTCTTACTATAGAATCTGATAAATCATCTACTCTGCTTTCACATTTTTCGCCTTGGTAAGGTATATCTCTTATACCAAGCTCATCACAAAGCTTTTGCAATTCACAGCTTCCATTTCTCTTACAAATTAAACATTCTCTATTGTGATTTGCTAATATTAATTCTACGTTTGTTTTTACTGCTTTTCTAACTTGAGGTGTGTTTGTTCTTACATTCATACCGTCTTGAACTTGTAGAACACATGAAGCAGGCAAGTTTCTCATCGGAACTCCCTTAATATCTACTTCAACTATACAAACTCTACAAGCAGCTACCTCGTTTATATCTTTTAAAAAGCAAAGTGTAGGTATATCTATACCAGCTTCCTTAGCAGCCATTAATACTGTATAATCCTTTGGCACTTCAAGCTCTATACCATTAATTGTTATTTTAACTTTATCCATATATTTACACCTACCTTCCTATTTTTTTATTATAGCCTTAAATACACACGCATTTACGCAGGCACCGCATTTGATACATTTTTCTTGGTTAATTATATGAATTTCTTTAACCTTACCCTCTATTGCACCTACTGGACATTGTCTAGCACATTTAGTACATCCCTTACAATTTGCTGTAATTGAATAGCTTGCAAGTGCTGAACAAACTCCTGCTGGACATCTTTTTTCATTAACATGTGCTTCGTACTCATCTCTGAAATATTTCAATGTTGATAAAACAGGGTTTGGAGCTGTTTGACCAAGACCGCACAATGAAGTACTTTTAATTGTATTTCCTAACTCTTCTAATCTGTCAAGGTCTTCCATAGTTCCTTTGCCTTCAGTAATTCTCTCAAGAATTTCTAGCATTCTCTTTGTACCTTCACGACATGGAGTACATTTTCCACATGATTCATCAACTGTGAATTCAAGGAAAAATCTTGCTATGTCAACCATACAGTTGTCTTCGTCCATTACTATCATTCCGCCTGAGCCCATCATTGAGCCAAGAGCAGTCAATGTATCGAAATCTATTTTTGTATCTATATAATCAGATGTTATACATCCACCAGAAGGTCCTCCTGTTTGAACGGCTTTGAATTTCTTGCCATTTGGACATCCTCCTCCTATATCATATATAACCTCTCTAAGTGACGTTCCCATAGGTACTTCAACAAGACCTGTGTTATTTATCTTTCCACCCAAAGCAAATACTTTTGTTCCCGGTGATTTTTCAGTTCCCATACTCTTGAACCAGTCAGAGCCTTTAAGTATGATTTGAGGAATATTCGCTAATGTCTCAACATTATTGATTATTGTTGGTTTGCCCCATAATCCTTTATTTGCAGGGAATGGAGGCTTATTTCTTGACATACCTCTCTTGCCTTCAATAGAAGCCATAAGTGCAGTTTCTTCTCCACAAACGAAAGCTCCAGCTCCAAGTCTGATTTCAACATCAAAATCAAATCCTGAATCAAATATATTTTTGCCTAAAAGTCCAAGCTCTTTTGCTTGTCTTATTGCTATTTCTAATCTGCTAACAGCTATAGGGTATTCAGCTCTAACGTATATAAAGCCTTTTGTAGAGCCTATTGCATAACCAGCTATCGCCATAGCCTCTAATACTGAATGAGGGTCTCCTTCAAGTACAGATCTATCCATAAATGCACCTGGGTCTCCTTCGTCAGCATTACAGATAACGTATTTTTGATCTGCTTGATTAGGTGCAGCAAATGACCATTTCATTCCTGTTGGGAATCCGCCGCCCCCTCTTCCTCTTAGTCCTGAATCTTTAACTACTTTTATTACATCTTCCGGTTTCATTTCAGTTAAAGCTTTTCCTAATGCCATGTATCCATCTTTTGCTATATACTCGTTAATATTTTCTGGATTTATAGCTCCACAATTCTTAAGTGCAATTCTTTTTTGCTTTTTATAAAAGTCTAATTCATTTAATGATTTTACCGCCTCATGAGATGAAGCTTCTTCGTATAAATATTTTTGTACAATTCTTCCCTTTAATAAATGCTCTTCTACTATTTCGTCCACTCTGTCTATTGTCATTTTTGCGTAGAATGAGCCTTCAGGGTATACAATTACAATTGGTCCTTCCTCACAAAGTCCGAAACAACCAGTTGCTATAACTTGAACCTCTTTATCGAGTCCTTTTTCAGCTATTTTTTCTTCAAATCTATTTTTAATTAACAAGGACTTTGATGATGTACAACCTGTACCGCCACACACTAATACGTGTGATCTAAAAATAGTCATTTTTTACCTCCAATAAGTCTATCTACCATTATCTGCATTAACCGATAGTGTATTCTTTGATAATTTTGTTGTTTACAATATGTTCAGCTATTATCTTTTTAGCTTTTTCAGCATCCATATTTACATAGGTAACCTTTTCACTGTCGCCCTTTAACACTTCAACTATAGGCTCAAATGTACACATTCCTATGCAGCCTGTCTGAACTACTTGAACATTTAGTAAATTTCTTTTTGCTATCTCTTCAATAAGAGCATTTAATACAGGTCTTGCTCCTGCTGAAATTCCGCAAGTAGCCATTCCTACAACTATTCTTACATCTTTATCAGTATTACGCATTTCCATATTAGCTAAAGAAGCTTCTCTAATTTTCTTCAATTCTTCTAATGATTTCATTTTGAACTATTTCCTTTCTTTAAAGTAAATTCATTACTTCTTGTATGAAGCTATTATCGATGGAATGTTGTTAGGATCAACTTTTCCAAAAACTTCATCATCAATCATCATTACTGGAGCTAGACCGCAACAACCTAAGCATCTTGTTGCTTCCAAAGTAAACAATCCATCATCTGTAGTCGCACCAACTTTAACTCTTAAAGTTTCAGCTAGCTTGTCCAAAACAGCCTGTGAATTTCTAACATAACATGCAGTACCTAGACATACTCCAATCTTATGCTTTCCTTTTGGATCAATGGAAAATTGTGTATAAAATGTAGCTACTCCATATATTTCTGCCAAAGGAATATTCAATTCTTCTGATACAAATTTCTGCACTTCAATTGGCAAGTAACCAAAGATACTTTGAGCCTTGTGTAAGGTTTGCATCAAAATACCCTGAGAGTCCTTTAATGAGTCCATATACTTTTTTAGCTCTATGAAACCCTTTTCATTTTCCTTAATATCAAATCCTGTTTGCACTTTTAAAACCTCCTCTATTTAATTAAAAGTCATACTATAGAAATTATATTAATATGTTAATTGTTTGTCAATTCATTATTTAAAAAATTTATAATTATTAATAAAATTAATTTTTTTACACAATTAGCTAATTAAATTTGCTATTTAAAATTTATTCTAATCCTATAATTGAGATATAAATTTTTATGCAATAATAAGCATACCCATGTACCCATTTCATAAAAATATTATGCACATTTCCACATAGGTATGATAAATTTGTTTAATAATTTTCAATTCTTTAAATATTAAATGACAAATAAAACATTTCAAATTATATAATATTTAAAATATTATTTTAATGTATAATAAGCGAAATAAGTTTCGCTCTCTAGTCCTCATTAATTCCAAATAAAGCCAGAAGTCTATTCAAGTCCTCATTGTTTTTATATTCTATTTCTATTTTACCTTTATTCTTTTTGCTTGTTATCTTAACCTTAGAAGAAAATCTACTTGTCAAAGCATCTTCAATATTTAAAACAAACTTATCCTTTTCTTTTGTCTTTTTTACTTTAGGATTTTTGACCATTTTTACAATTTTCTCAATATCTCTAACATTTAAGCCATCTCTAATTATTCTGTCAGTCAAATCTTTTTGAGCCTTTTTATCTAAAGAAATCATTGCTCTTGCGTGTCCTTGGCTTATTTCACCCAAAATAATTTTTTCCTTTACATATTCGTCCAAGCTTAATAATCTCAAAATGTTAGTAACATAAACTCTGCTTTTTCCAATAACATCTGAAAGTTCTTCCTGAGTTATAGCGTATCTTTCCATGACATAGTCATAAGCATTCGCTTCATCTATCGGATTTAGGTCTTCCCTTTGAATATTTTCTATAAGCGCAAGCTCTGAAGCATTTTTGTTTTCTATATCTCTTACTATACATGGAATGCTTGTTAATCCAGCAATTTTAGACGCTCTCCATCTTCTCTCTCCAGCAATAATCGTATAGATTTTATCTTCCTTTTTAACTATTATTGGTTGAATAAGTCCATAACGTTTTATAGAGTCTGATAGTTCTTCAAGCTTGTCCTTCTCAAAATTTTTCCTCGGCTGATTTGGGTTTGGAGATATCAAATTTATATCTATTTCTTTTATTTTGTCAAGCTCATCCTGCTCTATATTGTCTGGTATCAAGGCAGATAGACCTTTTCCTAATGCCTTTCTCGGGTTTGCCATATTATAACTCATTCCTTTCATTATCTTTTGCATAAATGATAATTTATTATATATCACATAGAAGAAAAATTCAAGCCCCTATACAAAGGGACTTTTAAACTTTTATTATTTTATATCCTGATTGTCTATAAATTCCTTAGCTAATTTTTTATAAGCTTCACTGCCCTTTGATTTATCATCATATATGATTATAGGTTGTCCAAAGCTTGGAGCCTCTGCAAGTCTTATATTTCTTGGAATTACTGTTCGATATACCTTGTTTTTAAAATATTTTTTAACTTCCTCTACTACTTGAATAGATAAGTTTGTTCGTCCATCGTACATATTTAACAAAACACCTTCAACATCAAGCTCAGAATTTAAGGTTCTCTTGACTAATCTAATGGTTTCTATCAACTGTCCAACTCCCTCCAGCGAATAATATTCACATTGGATTGGAATTATGACTGTTTGTGATGAAGTCAAAGCATTTAAAGACAAAAGACCTAGTGATGGAGGACAATCTATTATAATAAAATCAAATCCATCCTTTATTTTTTTAAGATGTTCTCTCAAAGTTCTTTCTCTTTCAACTGATGTAGCTAACTCTATCTCTGCTCCCCAAAGCTGAATATTAGCCGGAACTACATATAAATTCTCAATTTCTGTTTTAACAATTGTTTTATTTATATCGTAGCCATTGATTAAAACATCATAAATAGTGAATTCTACATTGTTTTTATCAACTCCAAATCCACTTGTTGAGTTTGCTTGTGGGTCTATATCTATGCTCAATACTTTTTTACCTTCTAAAGCCAAGGCTGCACATAGGTTTACATTTGTTGTTGTTTTGCCAACACCGCCTTTTTGATTAAACACACTTATTATCTTAGCCATGTTTACACACATTCCTTTCTTTTGTTAAAACAGCATATCATTACTTCAAGCTCTTCTTTGGTATTCTCACCTTTAGCTCTATAAATTCATCGGATTCCTGTTCTTCAAATTTTGCATCTATTCCAGTTTTCAAAATTTCATTATAGGCATTTCTAATTGTATTTACATATATTTTATAGTTTATAAAGTTCTTTATGTACAGCTTGTTTTTTAATTTTTCCTTATTTATATTATCAGCTATAGATTCAACAAGCTTTTCGGTTGCGGTAACATTTAGCTCTTTTTTTACAATCTTATCTACAATGTCTAACATTAAATCTTCATCTGTCAATTTCAAGAGAGCTCTTGCATGTCTTTCACTCAAATTGCTATCAATTAGGGCTTGTTTCACTTTTTGAGGTAATTTTAAAATTCTTAATTTATTTGCTACAGTAGACTGTGTTTTTCCTATTTTTTCTGCCAGAAGCTGTTGAGTTATGTTAAAATCATAAATTATTTTCTCAAAGGCTAAGGCTTCTTCAATGAAATTAAGATTTTCTCTCTGTAAATTTTCTATAAGTGCCATTGCTGCAGATTCTTCTTCTCCTGCTGATATGACAATAGCAGCTATAGTTTCATGCTCCAATAGCTTAGTAGCTTTTAATCTTCTCTCACCTGCTACCAGCTCATATAGCTCATCAGCCAATTTTCTTACAACTATTGGCTGAATTAAGCCATAGCTTTTTATAGACAGACTTAATTCTTCCAAAGCTTTATCGTCAAAGCTTTTTCTTGGTTGGTTCTTATTAGATATAATTTCATTAATGTTGATATTTACTACCTTGTTAGACATTTTAATTATCCCCCTTTTTGCGGAATTATTTTATTTTAATTTTATAACATTTTGCTCTTATAATAAAGGTTTTTTTTCTGGTGTCCCAGCTTTTCTTGGATAAATTTTTTCCATTTGATTAATTTTCTCAATTATTACAATTTTTCTTGTAATATCTGAGTTTGGAATTTTAATTAATTTTGTATCTATTATCTTTCCGCCTAATTTTTCTATAGCATTTTTTGCTTCACTTATTTCCTCGGAAATATTCTCGCTCTTATATGCGACAAAATGTCCTCCAAGCTTTACAAATGGCAAGCACAATTCAGACAATACGTTTAGTGGAGCAACAGCTCTCGAAACACAAATATCGTATTTCTCTCTGTATTTAGCATCCTGTCCAAAATCCTCAGCCCTTCCATGTATAAGATCTACATTCTTTAATTTAAGCTCATCTACAACTAACTGTAAAAAATCAATTCTTTTTCTAAGACTATCCAAGAGTGTTAATTTAAAATTATCATTGACTATTTTAAGCGGTAAACCAGGGAAGCCGCCGCCTGTACCTACATCAATAATTTTTTTATCTATGCTCTTGTTATTATTATTCAAGAATATTACACTGTCTAAATAATGCTTTATATAAATTTCTTCATCATTTTCTATTCTTGTGATATTGATTTTTTTATTCCAGTCAAGCAATAAATCTTTATATATATTAAATTTTTTCTCTATCTCATCTGTGTAATCAAGACCTAGCTCTTCAAATCCAGATTTTAATATTTGATTTTGCATTATATCCTCTACTTTTTCTCATCTTTATGAGAGGAGCAAAGCCCCTCCGCTAGATCTATTTTTTTCTTTTTACTTGTTCAAGATAAATTAGCAATACATTTATATCGGCAGGAGATACTCCTGATATCCTCGAAGCCTGACCTATTGATGTAGGCAGTATTTTTGAAAGCTTTTGCTTTGCTTCTATTCTTAAACCATTTATTTTATCATATTCTATGTCTTCTGGTATTTTTTTATCCTCTAGCTTTTTAAACTGTTCTATCTGTTTTAGCTGCTTTTGAATATATCCCTCATACTTTATAGCTGTTTCAACATAGTTTATTATTTCTTCACTTAATTCTTTTCTCTCAATATCCAAATGAGCTATATTTCTATAATTTATCTCAGGTCTTTTAATAAGCTCTAATAAGTTTATTGGCTTTGATAGAGGAGCTGTCCCCATTTTCTCCAGAAATTCACCTGTTTCCTTTGTAGGTGTAATCTTTGTTGCTTCAAGCCTTTTTATCTCATTTTCTACTGAAACTTTTTTATTTATATATCTTTTATATCTTTCCTCGCTTGCAAGTCCTATCTTGTATGATGCTTCCGTCAATCTTTCATCTGCATTATCCTGTCTTAAAACAAGTCTGTATTCAGCTCTTGATGTCATCATTCTGTATGGCTCATTAGTTCCTTTTGTAACTAAATCATCTATCAGTACTCCTATATAGGCTTCTGATCTGTCCAAAATAAGAGGTTCTTCGTTTCTTAATGAAAGTACAGCATTTATTCCTGCTATCAAACCCTGTGCCGCCGCTTCTTCATATCCAGAGCTTCCATTTATTTGTCCCGCAAAAAAGAGATTTTTTACTTCCTTAAATTCTAAGCTTGGTTTTAGCTGAGTAGGGTCTATACAGTCATACTCTATAGCGTAAGCAGGTCGCATAATTTCAGCATTTTCAAGACCTATCATCGTTTTATACATGTCTGTCTGCACTTCAAATGGCAGGCTTGATGACATACCTTGTATATACATCTCTTTTGTATTTATACCCTCTGGCTCTATAAAAAGCTGATGTTTTTCTTTGTCAGAAAATTTTACTATTTTATCCTCAATTGACGGACAGTATCTCGGTCCAACACTTTCTATAACTCCAGTATACAGTGGAGACCTACCAAGATTGTTTTGTATTATTTCCTTTGTTTTTTCAGTTGTATATGTCAAATAGCATGGTATTTGCTCTATGTTTATACTGTCGGTCATGAATGAAAATGGTATTATTTTTTCGTCTCCGCCTTGCTTTTCCATAATATCAAAGTTCATTGTATCTGAGCTTATTCTTGCAGGAGTTCCTGTTTTAAATCTTCGTAAGTGTAATCCAAACCTTGTCAATGCACTTGACAATTTATTTGCAGGAAACAATCCACTTGGACCAGATTCATAGTTTAATTCTCCTATAAATATTCGTCCCTTTAGGTATGTTCCTGTTGTCACTATAACTGCTTTAGTATGATAATACGCTCCATATTGAGTATAGACATTAAAGCTCTTGTCCTCATTTAATCTTATATCTATCGCTTCAGCTTGCAATAAGTAAAGCCTTTCTTGATTTTCTATGACCTTTTTCATTTCTGCATGGTAATTATTTTTATCAGCCTGTGCTCGTAGAGAATGTACTGCCGGTCCTTTGGACAAATTAAGCATCTTGCACTGTATCATAGTTTTATCTATATTTATGCCCATTTCTCCACCAAGAGCATCTACTTCTTTAACCAGATGTCCCTTTCCTGTTCCACCTATAGATGGATTGCAAGCAAGCATTGCTATTGAATCAAGACTCATAGTCATCATCATAGTACTCATATTAAGTCTTGCGCAGGCTAAAGCTGCCTCGCATCCAGCGTGACCTGCACCTATTACTATAACATCATAAGTACCTGCCAAAAATTCCCTGACTGTACTCATGTCATTTTTATGTTTAATTAATTCATCTAATTGTATCATTTTAAGTCTACTTTCTAATTCTTATAAATTGTTAATATATTGCTTGGCTATATACTTGATATATGGCCAAGACCACGTAATTAAGATAATACTTATATATTGTTTATAGTGAAAATTGAGGAGTGCCTAATAGTTTTGATTATGTTGTAATAACAATATAGGTAAGATATCCATCAAACCCGTATTTATAGAAATATTGTTAATTTCGTCTCAGCTTCGTGAATTTCTATAACAATGCAAAATGAGAACTCTCAAAAATTGTTTTCATTAGACATAAGCAAAAAGGGTGTCCTGCGGGGTCAAACATAACTCTCCAACTATCAGAAAATTGTTCATCTGCGATTATTGCTCCACAATGGATTGCATGTTGAACTGCTTTTTCCAAATCATTAACGGCGAAGTCTAAATGCGCCATTTGCTGTTGAGCTTCAGGTTCTTCCGGCCACACAGGCGGTATATAATCTGGATTTTGTTGAAACACTATACCAGGATACATTCCATGATGCGTTCCCGGAGGGTATACCCACGCATATTCTTCACTAAGTCCTATTTCCCACTTGAGCAATGCCGCATAGAATTTTGCTAACTCTTGTATGTCTTTACAATCCAGCGTAAATGAGTACATTTTAATTTTCAGTTCGTTTTCCATAACACTAATACCTCCTAAGGTAAATTATCTTCAATAATTATAATGTAATCCTTAATTTTGTCAACGTAATAATCTCTAATTTCCAACGATATAACTTTAATAAATCATTATTTTCCAATGCAAAAATCACTAAATATTTTATCTATCAAATCATCACTAACTGCCTTTCCAACTATTAATCCTAAGTTTTCCATGCAGGTTTTTAAATCAATTTCTATAAAATCTATGCTCATTCCGTTTTCTATAGATTTTAAAACCTCTCTTAAATTATTTGCTGCATTTATAAGCAAGTTCTTTTGTCTCGCATTATTAATTATCAAATCATTTCCTATATCGATTTTTCCTTCAAAAAACATGGTTTGTATAGCATTTGTTATTTTTTCAAGCCCCTCGTTTTTTAATACTGATATATTAATAATCCTGTCTGTAATATTTTTATACTTAGACAAATTAAGCTTATCTTCTAAATCTGTTTTATTTTTTAAATATATTACTTTTTTATCTTCAACAAGCTTTAATATCTCTAAATCCTCTACTTCTAAATCATTTGACGCATCTAATACCATCATGATAAGGTCTGCTTCATCAATTTTAGATAGAGCTTTTTCCACACCTATTCTTTCTACTGTATCATCAGTTTTTCTAATTCCGGCTGTATCTATTATATTAAGTGGAATTCCGTTTATATTTACATATTCTTCTATTGTATCTCTTGTAGTTCCAGGAATTTCAGTAACTATAGCTCTGTTTTCATTCAATAGAAAATTCATTAAAGAAGATTTTCCAACGTTTGGCTTACCAAGTATCAAAGTTTTAATACCCTCTTTATAAATCTTTCCTGTATCTGCTGTCCTTATAAGTGCTTCAATATCATCAAGCATCTTTTGCGCTTCTTCTCTTACCTTGTTTATGGTTACTTCATCTTCATCATACTCTGGAAAATCAATATTTACCTCTATATTCGCCAAAAGAAATATTATATTATCTATCAGCTCGTTTACTTGCTTTGACAGCCTTCCCTCAAGATGTGTAACAGATATTTCATGACTGCTGTTAGTTTTGGCATTTATAATATCAATTACAGCTTCTGCCTGAGTTAAATCAATTCTTCCATTAAGAAAGGCTCTTTTAGTGAACTCTCCTCTTTCTGCTGTTCTGCAATCATATGTCAAAATCAAATCAAGAATTTTTTTAGCTGACAATATACCACCATGACAATTTATTTCTATAACGTCCTCTTTTGTAAAGGTATTGGGCTTTTGCATAAATGAAAGCAAAACTTCATCTAATATCTTTCCTTCATTATCAACTATCATTCCATAATTTAGATATCTATTTTTAAAACCATTTACTTTTTTATTATTTTTATCAACAAAAATTTTTGATGCTATCTTTAACGCTTCATCTCCACTTATTCTTATAATATTTATCCCTGAATTGCCAAGAGCTGTAGCAATAGCTGCAATTGTATCGTGTATCATATTAACAACAACCTTATTTCTATTTTTTTCAAACTTAAATTTTATATATAAAATCTTTACATTGTATATACAAAATTTTTATATTGTATTTATTAAATATCTACATTGTGTATACAAAATCTTTTTTTATATTGCATTTATTAATTCTTTACATTGTACATACAAAATCTTTTTTTATATTGTATTTATTAATTCTTTACATTGTACATACAAAATCTTTTTTTATATTGTATTTATTAATTCTTTACATTGTACATACAAAATCTTTTTTTATATTGTATTTATTATTTCTTTAGAGTGTACATA
>JAEWJT010000015.1 GCA_023386345.1 Bacillota bacterium | reverse complement strand
GGCACAGAAAAATCCTGAAGAATACAAGGATTTGATAGTAAGAGTGGCGGGATATAGTGACCATTTCAACAATCTTGAACAAGCTTTGCAGGATGAGATTATTTCAAGAACAGAGCAAGAATTTTAATTGATATTTTAATGTATTGACAAAGTTAAAATATTAAATGTTGACATTTTGATTAAAAGATTTAAAATAAGATATAGAAGGTACAATCAAACAAAGAGGATGTAGGGAGGATATTATGGAAAAGATAGCTTTTTACTCTAAATGGATATTAAGAATAAGCATTATCGTTGTAGCGGTTTACGATTTGTTTATTTTAAGATGGGTGGGCATAGCAGGTGGTTTAGCAATTTTCTTATTAACATATTTAATTGACTACATAAACAGAGACAAAAAAATAATTCGTGATAAGCTAATTGCACTATTTTACATATTCTGTATGTTTTCACTCGTGATGGGTGTTATGTTAAATTTCTACGATAAAATATCATGGTGGGACTTGCTGATGCACTTCATATCAGGTGTATTGCTTGGTATTGTTGGAAATGCAATGCTTAATAAAATCCAGAATGGTAAAAAGGTAGAGCTATTAACAAGATTTCTTTTTATAATTGGCATAGCCTGTATTGGTGGCATTCTTTGGGAGATATACGAATTTACAGTAGATTCTATTATAGGAATGGATACTCAAAAAGTACTTTTTACAGGTGTGAGCGATACTATGGGAGATTTGATAACTAACCTATTAGGTGGAATTATAACTGGAGCATATTTTGCAAAATTTGATAGAAGCAGCAGATAAAGTAGTATATGTGGGAGAATTGAACTCCAGCTTATAGATTTGGAGTTTGCTGCTCTAAATTTTTGATAAATTAAAAGATTGATAGGAACAGATAAAAATGACAGAACAAAAATTCAATTCTGAAAAAATATTAATAGGACAAGGTAGAGAAGCTAAAGTGTATTTGTGGAATGGTTTTGCTTACAAATGCTTTAATTTTGATTACCCTAAAGACCTCATTAACTATGAATTTAAAATTCAAAGCACAATATATGGAGTAGGGCTTCCGACAGTAAAATATTATGAATCGGAGATGCCCCATAGTATAAAGATGGATTTTATAGATGGAGTTCATCTTGGTGAGAAATTTCTTAATCGATCATATAAAGATGGGGTAACTAATAACTTGGATTTAAGTACGAATGATACTCAAAATCTTAAACAAAATTATGAAAAAGGACTTAATATAATGCTATCAATATTTTCGCAGATTCATTCTATAAAAGAATGTGATATTCAGAATTCTGCTGAAAAGCTTTTTCATGAGGAAAGTAAGTTTAATATTCCATACTTAAATATATCATTAGTTAAGGCAATAAATAGTATAAATATTGATGATTCAATAAAACAGCTTGCTATAAAATATATTTATGATATAAAGGATGAAAAAATTCTGTGCCATATGGACTATCATTTTTTCAATATAATGTATTCATGTGATAAATATTATGTAATAGATTGGATGGATGCTAAGCTCGGAAATCCAGTTTATGATTATGCAAGAAGCTATGTTATTTTATATGAATTTGCAAATGAGTTTTCAAAGATATACTTAGATGCTATTAAAAATCAATGCAAGTTAGACGAGACGGATTTAAGAAAAGCAATTTATGTAATGGCTGTCCATCGCTTAGCAGAGCGTGACAGCGATAAAATGAAAGAGTTAATTAATATTTATAAATAATTATATTTATTTACAAATATTTTTTTGTATTAATTAATACAATTTTTTATAAAATTATATTTTAACAAATGGAGGGTAATGTGGAAAACGTAGAGAGACAAGGTAAAGGTTTAAGTGGAAGCACGTTAAAAATTATTGCAATAGTAACAATGCTCATAGATCATGTAGGAGCAACAATTGTTGAGAATATTATGTATTCATTAGCAGGAAATCAACAAGCAGTTATGACAGCATATTATGTTATGCTCAGTATGAGAATTATAGGGAGACTAGCATTCCCAATATTTTGCTTTTTGCTGGTTGAGGGCTTTTTTCATACAAAGGATGTAAAAAAATACACATTAAGATTATTTATATTTGCTTTAATCTCTGAATTTGCTTTTGATTTTGCATTTGAACAAAGCTTTTTAGAATTTAGTCATCAAAATGTATTCTTTACACTTTTAATAGGTGTATTAATGATGTGGACTATAGAATATCTCAAAAATCGTTTTAAAGACAATAAAAGAGCATTCGTGGTATTAAGTGCCGCAGTAGCAGTAGTGGCTTCATTATTGGCGGATCTTGTAAAATGCGATTATGGTTCACTTGGAATTATTGTTATACTGATGATGTACATATTTAGAAACAATAAAATTTTAAAGACTTTGACTGTATGCTTAATATTTGCTTTAATGAGTAACTTTAGTATACAATCATTAGCAGGAATAGCTTTCATACCAATCTTATTTTACAACGGTAAAAAAGGACTATCACTTAAATATTTCTTCTATGCGTTTTATCCAGTACATTTGTTAATTCTAGGGCTTATAGTTAAGTATATGTTTTAAAGGATGAAGTTTTTAAATTTAAGAAATTTTATAGAATTATAATGGAATAAGCTGTTTAAATTAAGTATTTAATAAGTTTAATATAGAAAAAAGTACAGAAATGAATATAGATGAGCGAGTTCAAAATGGATGATAAGATTAATCGATTAATTACAAATTTACACAGGAACAATATGGCTGGATATTTTGTTGAAAATCAGCGTGAACTGTTTCAACTTTTGAATACTTTACTTGAAAAAGGCGAGAAAATTGGATGTGGTGATTCTGTCACTTTAGAAGAAACGGGAACATTTGATTTTCTGCGAAATGGTGACTATGAGTTTTATGACAAGCATCAAAGTGGATTAACATCAGAAGCAAAACGAGAAATATATTTGAAAAACTTTACTGCAGATACCTTTGTAACAGGAGTTAATGCGATAACAATAGATGGAAAGCTGTTTAATATTGATGGAAACGGAAGCCGTGTTGCACCGATACTGTATGGTCCAAAACAGGTACTTGTAATATCAGGTATCAATAAAATAGTCAATAACGTAGAAGAAGCGGTTAGTCGTGCCAGACAAATTTCAGCACCTTTGGATGCAAAAAGGCTTAATAAAAATACACCATGTACAAAAATAGGCAAATGTGTTGATTGTAAGCATGAACAGAGAATTTGCAATGATTTTGTTTTGATTACCGGACAATTTATCAAGGATAGAATAAAAGTTATTCTTATAAATCAATCATATGGATTTTAATGTATTGCAAAGATGTAGTATAATAAAAATATGAGAGTAATAAAAGATTAATTTGCTATTAATCTTTTATTACTCTTAGTATATTGCCCGTTTTGACAAGGTCAAATCTGCTTTTACGTTGTTATTAGTTTAAAAATTCTTTGGATTATTTTCTTAAAAGAAAAGCACAAAATAGAAGCATTAAAAAAATAAAAATATTGAAAAATATTATTTAGTGTATTATAATAGTGTGTAAATAATTTTCATGCGCCATTAGCTCAATTGGATAGAGTGGCAGACTTCGAATCTGTAGGCTGGGGGTTCGACCCCCTCATGGCGCGCCATTTTTTATTTACAAAGTAATTTATTAGTCTTATTTCCTAAATTTTATTATAAAATCTATACAGCACTAATAATTCTTTAGATAAATTTCTTGAGAATCATATATGCTAATACTATAATTTAAATGAAAAGTGTGAATAAATATGTCAAAAAATGATGTTATTAAAATATTATGACAATTATTTACACCAAACCTTAATAAAATAAATGCTTTTAAATACCTTAGCTACATATTTGATAAATCAATCCAAATAGATATGACTAAACGAGAAAACATGGAAAAAATTCGTCTAAAAAAATGTTGACAAACCACAAAATGAAAAAAGGAGTAAGCGTAATGATTGAACTACACAAAATTACCTACGATAATCTGGAAGCAGTATTAGAATTGAAGTTGGAAGATGCTCAGAAAGACTATGTGGATTCCGTCATCTATAGCTTGATCAAAGCCTATGTGAATATAACTAACGACATGAAACCCCCTATGCTCTTTGCTATATACAACAATGATGAGGTTATAGGCTTTGTAAAGATTGGGTTTTATGAATTGACAAAAGACTTCTTTTACGATGGTATGTGCAAAGAGTTTGGCGATAAGGCTACCTATGGAATTGACAGCTTTATGATTGACAAGAAACACCAAGGCAAAGGGCTAGGCAAACAAGCCATTGTAAAAATTATTGAATTTTTACAGTCTTTTCCACAGGGCAAAACGGATACAATTTCTGTATCTTATTGGATGACAAACGTAGCCGCCCGAAAACTGTATGAATCAGTTGGTTTCGTGGAAACAGGAGATATATGGGACGGAGTAACATTTGAAGCTTGGAATTCAAAGAGAGAGGACATAGAAGACGCAGAAGTAGGTGCAAGATTTAGATTATAGCAATTTTACTGACATAAGCGTGATGTAACCGTGTCTTTTACTGTTTCGCGAATCATCGCTACGCGTGACAAAGCATTGATAAAAATACATTTATACACTAAAAATTATGTAAATAAACGTGTTTTTTATGAAATAACACTGTAAATAACACTATTACACTGTGACTATATGATGAGCTTTGAAGCTAATTAAAAAATAAATAAAATATAGGTAATTACTTTACATAATAAATAGTTCTTTATACTTATTTTATCAGGTATTAAAATTGAGTTAAGGATTAAAAATATGGTTATGGAAGTATGTCATGAGATACGATAAACCAGAATGTAATAAAGATTTAATACTTAGTTATTTAAGACCAATATCATTACAAAACATAGATATAGCACAATTCGAAATAGATTTAGCAGGTGCATTTTGAACGACGGGAAGACTTCCGAACATTTTCATTGGAATATTTAGATTTTTACCATCATTTTTTATGCTAAAATTTTGTAATTACAATGTTTTTTGCATTTTTTGTTTTTTGATAAATATTGTACACCAAGATAAAAAGTCAACTTAAAAAAATTCGAAGCATTACAAGTTGAAAATAATAACGAGGTGGCTATGTATATATCTGAGAATACTAATGATACGATTGATACAGTAAATTTGGTAATAAATAATAAATTTATTTTAGATCTAGAATCATTAATTCAAATGTCCTTAAAAGAATTAGGAAATATGGAATTGATGAAAAAATATTGAATATAATTATTGAAAGCATTCAAAAATCTGGGATTAAAAATGATGAATTTAATAATTATATAAATGTTTTAATAATAAGTTCTAATAGATTTAGTTCAAATTATATATTAAAAGTCAAGTTAAAGAAATGTTTTTATAATTCTTTAACTTGACTTTTCAACAGAATTGACGCATTTCGAAGGAAACATTTTTGATTGGGATTTATGATATAAAAATTAAGAATATCTAATTTAACAGATTATCTATAAACTATTTTAAGACTAAATTATTATAAAGTAAACAATAAAAGAAGAAAAATAATGTGTAGAAATAATATTGATTTTAAGAATAATATAACTTAAGTGACTTTGTTAACTAGATTAAAATTGCATAGTATAAAATAACAACATATTAAGTAGTTGTAATGTGTTTTTGTAGATAGACAAAACTTATGTTGAGAATAATAATAAAAAGAGCCACGCAAAAGTCTGATAAATTCAGATTTCGTGGTTCTTTTATTAAGTGTTACACCTTCTTTTTGTCAAATATAGCAACTGCTCCAACAATTAAAATGACTATCAGTACTGTGCAGACAATAACTGCAGGGATAAAGTCTGCTGGGTCACCAGCTCCCGACAACAGTGGCAAAGTTCCGCCAGACAGAGTAACAGGATTGAATTTCGCTGTTTTCGGAAGAATTGACACGATGTTCAGTACGACAACCACGCCCAAGCATGACAGCAAACTACCATAAATATTGCCGAACAGTGTACCACCAAAAATCAACAGTGCAAGTATTAATTCTCCGAACAGCCAAGGAGCAGCAAACGCGAGCAATGCGTTATTCAACTTACTGATTTCCCAAAAGTACGCTGTATAAGCGAAACATACACCTAGAGATATCAGGTACGCAAGCGTCCACAAAACTGAGGAGGAAAGGAATTTAGATAATATCACTGTATGGCGTTTCAGTCCTTTTGTAAGCAGATTGATTAGCGTGCCTTTAGAAAATTCGTTTGACATAATTCCACAGAACAGTATAACCAACACTAATATACCTATTTGCCCGATGTTCTTAAAAAACTGCGCCCATGCGTCAAACGCAGTTGGCTCTGGAATTTGGATAACAACTCCTGTGTCTCCCAAAGACTTGATTATTTCCGGAGTAAGTTTTGCAAGCAATGGAGACATAATTCCGAAAATTAAGAATACTACAAGTAAGATATACAAACGGAATGTCGCTGTGCTTTCGTAAAACTCTTTTTTGCTAAATGCTATAAACTGCTTCATTTTGTCACCTCCAAAAATAGGCTTTCAATCGAACTTTCAGCAGTCTCATATTTTACTGGTGCAAGGTTGTTTTCATGCAATACACGCAATATCTCATCTGTTTCGATTTCACGTTCAAACTCCAGCGTGAATGACTTCGACTTTTGTTGTAGTTTTAAATCGCTGATTGCACTTTCGAATGCTATTTCCCCTTTGTTTAGAACTGCGACTCTGTCGCAGATACGCTCAACATCAGACAATATATGTGTGGAAAATACGACTGTCGTTTTACCCTTGATTTGATGTAAAATATCAAGGATTTCCTTGCGTCCCAAAGGGTCAAGTGCAGAGGTCGGCTCGTCGCATATGAGAAGTTTTGGTTCGCCAATCAATGCTTGTGCTACTCCTAGCCGCTGCTTCATTCCTCTGGAAAAACCAGATATTTTTCTGTTGATATTCGCCAATCCCACTAGGTCTAGTAACTCTGATATACGAGTCTTTGCAGTCTTATCATCCAGACCAACTATTCTTGCGCACAATTTGAGGTATTCTTTCGGACTCATATATCCGTAAAACTCTGGAACGTCGGGTAAATATCCAATAAGACGGTTTGTTTTAGTTGCTCCAAATGTCACGCGCTCACCGCACACGTCAATTTCGCCGCTGTCAGCCTTGAGTAAGCCCAAAATCATTTTCATTGTGGTGGTTTTACCAGCGCCATTCGAGCCAATAAATCCGAACACGCAATTCTTTGGCACAGAAAAGCTGATGTTTTCCAAAACTCGTTTATCTCCAAAAGATTTTGATATATTACGAATTTCTAAAATATTCATGCTACTCATCTCCTTTGCCAATTGAGAAGTACAGCACTGGTCCTATAATGCTGATAAAAACACCGACAATGAGCCAGACAGCGCGATTGCCGATTCGGTAGGTATTGTGACGCAAGATATGCACTACGGTTGCTATCATAAGACCTATTTGAAGCATAATAAGAGGTATTAAAAATGGTAAATATTGATTGAGCTGTTCAAACATTTTATTTTCCTCCTATGAAATCGTGTAATTTGCGGATAAGTTTGTTGTATTCTGGATAATCGCTAAGGTTGCTGAATATAGGGTTGAACATTACATCATTAAGCATACTTTCCTTGATGACTGTATCACTGCGAGGTATGGTATCGCTGTTTAATTTTAACCATCCGTCAATTCTATCAAAGAATGTATCGCCTTTCAGTTTAATAGGGAAAAAATCGTGTATGCACACATCAACATATTTAGCGAGTGTTTCTACAGCTTCCTCATACTTGCCCGACACTTGATACATATGCGCTCCCGAAACGTATAGCATAGCTACATTGTTAGGATTAAGCTGTCGCATTTGAAATAATTCGGACATAGCCTCTGCTCGTTTGAACGCCTTTAGCGCGGTATCATAATCTCCAATATTAGTTTGAACGTATGATAGTAAACCTCCGAACACTTCCATAAGATTTTGGTATAGCTCGGTTTGTATAACCTCTTTTGCCTTTTCGTAGTTGCCAAGAATTTGATGCGCCTGTGATATGAACATGCTACCGTTTATATGCGGTTGAACTGTATCGCCAAGAGTTTCAAGCACACGTTGTGCTTCACCGAGTGACAAATAGCACATAGCTTGAAATATTACAGCTTTGCTTGCGAGTGATGCGTCTTTGCATAAAGTTTTGATGCGATCACACAATTTAATCGCCGACTGAAGTAGTTCGTTTTTACTCTCTGCACTTCCGGCAAGAGGAGCATGGTTGACGTAAAGTTTTGCAACTTCCAGCAAAAATGGATAACAAGAATAATATTTTTTGACAAGTGATTGACACTCGTCAATTACATCCTCGAAAGGAGATTCTGCAAATTTCTCTGACATTCTGCTATATATACGCTTGATTTCATCATTGTCTAGTTGAGGAGCATATCCTATAAGCGTATCAATGCTAATATCAAAGTATGAAGCCAGTACGGGTAAAAGGGAAATGTCAGGTAAGCTTATACCTGTCTCCCACTTGGATACAGACGCTTTGGATACACCGATATAAGCTGCTAGTTCGTCTTGTGTTACGCCTTTATCACGGCGTTTAGCAGCCAAAACTTCTGCTAAGTTTATTTCTTTCAAGTTGATCACCTCCAACTGCTTTTATATTACCAGAAACTTTGTCAACTCGCAAGCGACTAATAGTTGATTTTAATATAATAAATCAACTGTTAAGAAACTTGAAAAATATAAAGGAAGCCCATCCTAAATCTAACATCTTGATGTAGGTTATTAAGTCTTAATCTTAATGCTTTACTTGAAGATAAATAATATCAATTGATTATGAAAATAAGATGCTTTTTAAATAAATTCTACATTAAATATAGATAGTATAAAATAATACAGCAGTAAAACAAGGTCAATAAATATGTATAAAATCATATAGCAGTAAAACAAGGTCAATAAATATGTATAAAATCATATAAATTATTATAAAAAATATTTCATGTAAAATATTGAGATATTAATAAGTATAGCGTTATATAAAATGTGCCAAAATGATATGTAAGTACTGATAGTTCAAATGAATTAATTTCACCAATGTAATGCTAACCTAATTTATTTTTGAATTTGTCATATTTTTCTTTGGAACAAATTAAAAGGACTGTGCGTCTAATTTAACGTAAATAAAACAAGTTATATTGGAGGTATTAAAATGAAAACAAAAATTTTAGGAGTTGTTCTGGCAGGAGCCTTGATACTGTCCGTACCTGTTCAAGCAGTGTATGCTAATGCTATGGACGAAAATAAAGTAGTTAGAGTAATCAGTAGTTTTTCAGAGCATTGGGCAAAAGAAGCAATACATAAGCTGACTGAAAAAAATGCGTTCCTCTTTGATGATGAAGAACTTGGTTATGATATTGCAATTAAAAAAAGTGAGTTTGCAAAGATTATCTGCGTTGCTTTAGATATAAAGATTAATTACCTAGTACAGCCAGATATTAAAGATTATTTTGACGATATAGATCCTACTGCACCTTATGCTTCATATGTGATTGATCTAGTTACCGCAAACGTTTTTGAAGGTGGAGGAAGCTTTAAGCCAGATGATAATTTGAGCAGAGAAGAAATGATTAGCTATTTGATGAACGCATATAAATATAAAATGGGAGAAGATTATAAAATGGTTAAGCTCGGAGAACCAAGTTTTGACGATGCAGATAAAATAACTCCTGAATATAGCGGTAAAGTCTCACAGGCTCAGCATTATAAGCTTATTTTAGGTAATGAAAAAAATATATTTGATCCTCAAAGAAATGCAAGCAGAGCAGAAGCTGCAACAGTTGTAGTTAGGCTTTCGGATCTTCTGACTTCACAAAATATTCAAGTTGCTATTAAACCTGAAGCTACTGTAAAAGACAAATCAATAGAAATGAAAATTACTGTAAAAAATGATTCAAAAAATGATATTTCTATAGAATGTACTTCAAGTCAAAGGTTTGATTTTCAGTTTTTAGATGCTGAAAAAAATATATTATGGACATGGTCTGCCAACAAAATGTTCATGCAAGCATTAGGCACAATTGAAATAAAGGCAGGGGAAACTGTTGAATTTAGCGATACTATTTCTGAAGATGAGTATGCAGAATTTAAAGATAAAATAGTATATTTTAGAGCTTATATAACAGGCTCAGCAAATTTTATTGACCAACAGGGATATGAAACAGAGCTCAGTAAGTAAATTATAACATCTTAATAAAAAAAGCACTCAGTGAATGAACTGCACCACTAATGTTAGACAAAAAAGTTTAACATTTGGAGGTGCAGTTTTTTGTTAAATACTCTAAAATTTTTAGTAATCTAATCCATAAATTAATTTAATACATTGCGAAAAAGAGAGCAAACTCTACGGAGCGTTGATTGAAATCTACTTGAAATTCGTTTATATTGGTATTGCGGAGGAAAAATAATGTATAATAATAAAATTGGTGATATTGTTCGTGAAATGCGTTTAGCAAAAAAAATGACACAAAAACAACTGGCAGAACAAATGAATATAAGTGATAAAGCAATTTCAAAATGGGAATGTGGGCAAGGAAATCCCGATGTTTCGCTTGTTTTAAAGCTATCAAACATTCTTCAAATTGACCCTCAGGAGTTATTGTCAGGTTATGAGAAACGGAGAATAAATTTTAAAAAGAAAGGAGAGAAATCAATGTGCAAACAATCAAAAAAAGAATTAAAAGAAAAGTATAAGAACAGAGTTGTTATAGGTGGTGTATATTGCTTTAAATGCAATATCACAAATCAAACATGGCTTAGAGCAACTACAGATATGAAAGGAATGAAAAATCGCTTTGTATTTTCAGTCTCTGCAAATTCATGTCCAGATGCCCATTTAATTGAATCATGGAAACAATATGGAGCAGCTTCGTTTTCTTTTGAGATACTTGAAGAAATAGAAAAGAAAGAAACTCAAACAGATAGTGAATTTTTAGAGGATGTAAATATACTTTTAGAACTTTGGAAAGAAAAAAATCAATAGTAAAATAGAAATATCTAAAAAGGAGGAATTAAATTGGAACAAAAAATTGATATCAGTCGCTTTCTTGACTCGGATGGTAAAATTATGCAGTTATCCAGTAAAGGTAAATTTAAGGTTGCAATTCTTAGCTATTTAGCAGAAAAATTTGAAGAAAATCGCAATTATACAGAAAAAGAAGTAAATGAAATTTGTAATGAATGGCATACTTTCAAAGATTATTTCGTGTTAAGACGGGAACTTATGGATAATGGATTGCTATGTCGAGAGCCGGATGGTTCTCGCTATTGGAGATCAAAAAAAGATTAAGAGGGCAGCCATAAAATTATAGTTTGGCTGTCCTCTCTGTAAATTATTGCTTTTTTAGTAAGCAGTAAAGCCACCATCTACTGCAATACATTGACCATTTATATAAGAAGAGTCATCACTGGCCAAAAATAAAGCCACCTTTGCAATTTCACTTCCTTTTCCAATACGGGGATTTGCAGCTATTCCTGCTGTAGCACGAGCCATACCTGCTTGGTTGATGTTTTTCATAAACTCACCTGTGCTTATTTCAGTCTCGATACCGCCTGGGCATATAGCATTACATCTTATATTTTGCAAAGCATACATGAAAGCTGTATTTTTCGTCATACCTATCACAGCATGCTTGCTTGATGTATAAGCCAATCCGGCTCTGCAACCGTATAAGCCTCCTATAGAAGCAACATTTATTATTATTCCGCCACCAACTTGTTTAAAATGGTTTACTGCTTTACGCATTGAATAAAATATAGATTTAACATTTACATTGTAAACCTTATCAAACATTTCATCGCTTGTTTCATCAACACCACTCATATCATCCATAATACCTGCATTGTTAACTAAAATATCAACTTTTCCAAATAATTTTATAGCTTCATCAATCATTCCCTCAGATTTTTCTTTATCAGAAACATCAGCAGAATATGCAATAACTTTTCCTTCAAAATCTTTAGTTTCTTCAACTAGCTGGTTAAGCTTTTCAGCACGTCTTGCAACTGCAAGCACATTTGCGCCTTCCATTGCAAAATAATATGCGATATCTCTTCCCATTCCAGCACTAGCGCCGGTAACAACAGCTGTTTTTCCTTTTAATCTCATAATTTCCTCCGCGAATAGAATTTTGTACGTTAAATTTTGTATTAATACAAAATTATATAAAAGCTCATTTGACGGACTGTCAATATATATAATTTTATATTTCTCAAAGTATATCCCAAAATTATTACTTTGTAAATATTATTATCTCAAATAGAGAAAAAATTAACAAAATAATGTTAAAAAACTATACAGAATGTTTTAGTTTTTTATTTTGTGGTATAATTAAAAAAACAAAGTTAAGAATAATATAATTCGATAAAGTAAAATCTAAACAATTTAGGCTAGGAGGAAGACATGTTAGGTCATTATTTAATGTTTAACAGGAACTGTAAGAAAGCTATTGAAACATATGAAAAAGCGTTTGGAGCTAAGATAATTGAAATGCAAAAGTATGGTGATATGCCACCAAATCCTAATTTTCCAATTTCAGAGGAGGATAAGGAGCTTGTTTTGCATGCTAAGCTAGTTATTGATGGAATGGAAATTATGTGTGCAGATGGCTCGTCAACAATTGAGGGCAGTAACAATATGTATATTTCAATTACAACTAAGGATTCAGGACTCATTGAAAGAGCTTGGGATGTTCTAAAGCAGGATGGCAAAATATATATGGAACTTCAATCTTCATTTTTCGCGGTTCTTCATGGCTCTTTACAGGATAAGTACAATATAAATTGGATGTTTACAGTGTTAAAATAGCATGATTTAATTTATTTAAATATATAATAAATTCATGATTTAAGAAAAATTAATAGATTAGAAAATTTAACCGAAAAATAATGATTGCTTAAGATAAAGTATAGAGTTATATCGAATTAAAAATATTAAAATTAGGAGATAAAACTTATGGATAGAAAAATTAAGAGACAAGTTACGGGGTTTAGAACCAAGGATGGAGCTGGTGTGAATTTAGTTAGAGTGTTAGGAAATAGAACGATGGAAGATTATGATCCTATACTAATGCTTGATTCTTTTGACAGTATAAATCCTGATGAATACACAGCTGGATTTCCAATGCACCCACACCGCGGTATAGAAACAATTAGTTATGTATACAAAGGTAAGATGATTCACAAAGACAGCTTGGGAAATGAGGATGCTATTTCTGATGGAGAAGTGCAATGGATGACAGCTGGCTCTGGTATTTTACACGAAGAAAAGCTACCTAAATCAGAACGAATGCTTGGAGTGCAACTGTGGCTTAACCTGCCCGCACGTGACAAAATGTGTCCTCCTGCCTACCATAGCATTAAAAATGCTGATATAGAGGAGATTAGCTTTGAGGGTGGAAAACTGAGACTACTTGCAGGACAATATAAAGATAAAAATGGATATAAAAGCAAATATCTGCCTTTGGATTATTATGATATCCACCTTGAACCACGTACTTCCATTGTTGTAGATACAGAGCTAGACTGCTCCGTTATGATTTTTACTTTGATAGGAGATATTTCTATTGGCGGAGAAAATGTAAAAGAAAAAACAGCAGTAAAATTGACTACTGGAGACAAAGTTGAGATAAAATGTCTTGGAGAAAAGGCTCAAGTATTATTTATAAGCTCTAAGGCTTTAGGAGAACCTATAGCTTGGGGAGGACCTATTGTAATGAACACAAAAGCTGAGATACAGCAGGCTTTTTTAGATTTAGAACAAGGAACTTTCCTGCAAAAAGATATGTCTTATGAAGATAAATAGAGTATTGATTTTTAAAAAAAATAGAAAAAACAAAGTGATATAAATATTGTAATATGATTAGACAGTGAAACTTAAAGAAAAAAGGATATCGCAAAACGACCTTGTATGAAAATAGTAAATAAAAATGCACCTTTATTTGGCTTTCAAAAGCCATCCCGAGGTGCATTTTTTATTTTTTAGAATATTTTTATTGTGTAATTTGCTATCGCAAATTAGTTTTGTGACAGCCACTTTATACTAAAAAATATCAATCTATTTTCTTAGTATCTTCTCCATAGCCTTGCCTTTAGCTAATTCATCAACCAATTTATCCAAATATCGAATTTTTTGCATTAATTCGTCCTCTATTTCTTCTACTCGATATCCACAGATAACTCCTTTAATGAGTGAGACGTTTGGATTAATTTGAGGTGCTTGTTTAAAGAATGTCTCCATATCCACTTCATTATCTATTTGCTGTTCTAAAGAATGATCGTCATAACCAGTAAGCCAAAAAATGATTTCATCTACTTCATGCTTTGTTCTTCCCTTTTTCTCTGCCTTTTGTATATAAAGCGGATAAATACTAGAGAAAGACATTTTAAAAATTTTTGTGTTCTGCATCTTAAAATCCTCCTTTGTTTAAATATATAATTTTATGTAATTTTATCATGTCATAAAGCTTTTTTCAAGAGATTAAACATTTTAAAAAATTATAATATTCGATATTTTTTTAAAGCAAAGATATTAGCAACATAAAAAATTATAAAAAAGATAAGCAAACTAAAAACATAAGGAAGCAAGGCTTCAATTCCACTTCCGAAAACCAAAACTTCTTTTAGTGCTACACAGCTGTGATACATAGGCATAAGGTATGCAATCTTTGAAAGTCCAAATGGTAGTGTTTCGACTGGAATAATCCCTGAAAAGAAGATTTGCGGAATGATAACAATAGGGATAAATTGCATAACCTGAAATTCATTGTTTGCAAAAATAGAAATAAAAGTTCCTAATGATACAGCAACAAAGGCAAGCAAGAGCATAATGAGCATTGCTAAATATAAAGAGCCTGTAAATTCCATTTTAAGCACAAATTTAGTAAATAATACAATAAGGATACTTTGTATACTTGCAAAGAAACCAAATCCCAAGGTGTATCCTAATATCACAGAGTTTTTACTGATAGGTGTAAGCATTAAGCGTTCTAAAGTTCCATTAGTTCGCTCTCTGACACAAGAAATACCAGAGATTATAAACACAAATAGAAACGAAAGAAGCCCAATCAATGCGAAGCTTAAATTGTCAAACGGCGACGCATCTGAATTACCATATAAATAGGTGATTTGTGGTTGTCGGATGGAATCTTGTCCATTAAGACCTTTTAATGCAGCAATAATTTTTCCAGTCTTTACAGAATCCATCTCAAACATAGTGATTTCAAGTTGATTGTCTTTCATTGTAATTACAGCATCGGCGTTCTTATCTTTTAAATATTTGGGTATATCAGATAACGCTGACTCTGACAGGATCAAAACATCCTGTTCCTTAAGCTTAGAAGAAATAATTTCTGGAACATCTACAAGTGTAACAGATGGTATATAATCACTTTTTCCAAGCAGAAAGTACATCAAGGTAAGCATAAATAGAGGTGCAAATAGTATTAATGCCAAAGAGCGTTTATCGTGAAACATTTGTTTTATAATTCTAATGATTAAGCTTATCATATTTATTTCTCCTCTGCCATAAAAAACAACTCTTCTAAATTACCATTTGGAGTTTTGCTTATTAATTTTTCTACGAAATCATATTCAATCAAGCGTCCATGATAAATAAGAGCTGCTTTTTTACAGCGTGATGCTTCGTCCATAACATGAGTGGATACGATAATTGTAACACCATCTCTATTGATTTGCTGGAAATTATCCCATATACTTTTTCTCAATACAGGATCAATACCAACCGTTGGTTCATCTAATAGCAATAGCTTAGGATTATGTAAAAGCGCAATTGCTAAAGATAGCCTTTTTTTCATTCCGCCAGAATATTGAGATACTAATTTGTCCTTATCCTCCTCAAGCTGCACCAATTCCAATACTTTGTTAGCCCTGTGATTAAGTGCTTTTCCACTTAGCCCGTAAAGCCTTCCGAAAAACTTTAGGTTATCAAACCCAGAAATATCCGTATATAAGGCATTTTCCTGTGGCATAAATCCAATACTCTTGATTAAATCCCAATTTGGTACTTGGATAGAATCAATTAATATATCACCTTTGTCCGCTTTTAACGCACCTGTAATAAGACGAATTAGCGTAGTTTTTCCAGCTCCTGACGGTCCGAGTAAACATATCATATCTCCACTTTCCACAGTAAATGACACATCGGACAATACTATTTTATTTGAAAATTTTTTCATTAAATTTTTTAACTCAACCTTCATGCTAAATCCTCCATACACGCTCAGAAATATTGTTTTTATTCAATCGTATTTTGTAATTTTACCACTATGTTAAATCTTATTCAAGAGTAAAATGCGAATGAAATTTTATTAGAACAAGAAGTACAAAATAAATTTATTATAATTTAATTTTAATACTAATGAATAAACATAATAAATCAGATGATAGTAAAATTTAATTAAATTTTCATAATATAGCAACGTATTTAGCTCTATAGCGATACAAATATTTTTTCAAAATTTCATTTGCTTTGAAATATTAGAACAATTTGTCCCGAAAAATTAAAATAAAATACTCCAAAGCTGTAAAATAAGTTACTCTAAAAAAGCAAAATAATATTGATTAATTTAATGCTATAATATACACTACAAATATAAAATATGAATAATTAGCAGGAGGGTCACTAATGAATAGAAAAGTAATTTTATACATTGCAATGAGCCTAGATGGATATATTGCTGATAATAATAGGAGTGTTGCATGGCTTGAAGGTCATAGCGATAATCCAAATAGTGATAATGGTTATAACGATTTTATTAAGGATATAGACACTATTGTCATGGGAATGACAACATACGAGCAAGTGGTAAATGAATTATCACCAAATAATTGGCCATATCAGGGTATGAATAGCTATGTTTTTACGCATAAAACTATAGAAGATAATAAAAATGCCGAGTTTGTTTCAAGCGATATTGCTGAATTTATAAACAAATTAAAAAATGAAGATGGAAAGAGCATTTGGATATGTGGTGGAGCTAATATAGTAAATCAACTAATAAAAGCAGAATTAATAGACGAGTACCACTTAACAATTATGCCAATAGTCTTAGGAAAAGGTATAAGACTATTTTCAGACACTAATCCAACATCGCTACTAAAAATGAAACAAACGAAAGAAATAAATGGCATCCTTGATGTAGTTTATACTCGTAGAGTAGAATAAAAATATTGAATAAATATGGAGGAATACAATGAAAGAAGAAATAATAAAAGAATCCTGCTGAACAAGTGAACAAAGCCCTGCTCGTGAAGTAGAGCGTAAAGAATTTCAAGGGGAATATATATGCTATTGCAACAAAGTGACAGAGCAACAAATTATAGATGCCATAATCAAAGGTGGAGCAAAAAACATGAAAGATATTATTAAACTAACAGGAGCAATGAAAAACCCTAATTGTGAAGTAAACAATCCTAAAGGCAAATGTTGTGGGAGTGATATACAAGCGGTTATTGATGGAACTTTAGATGAAAACATTTAAAATTATTATAAAATTTATAGTGCTTAGGAGGTAGAATAATCTACTTTATAAGCACTATTTTGATTATACCATACTAAGAAAGAACATATTATTACAAGTAGTCTTATGAAAATATATAAACTTTCAAAAATAATAATTCTATACCATAAAATTTATGATATAATATCCATAAGTACAAGTTTAACTTGGCTGTATATACATAACTTTCACCAAACACGGAGGTGTTAACTTGAACAAAAAAATTTTTTCATTAATACTTATTGCAATTTTGACTTTTACACTAACAATTAACACAACGAATAATGCTAGTGTCTATGCGGATGATAAATCTTATGGTTGTCAAAAACTGGATATAAACATTACATTACGAAATGACGGAACTGCTTTATTTGAGGAGTTTTGGACTATGAAGTATGTTGGAGGGAAGTTTACTCGCTTTGAACGCAATATTCCTCTTAGTGGAAACTATTCTATAAAAAATTTTAAGGTTTCTGAGGGAGATGTGGAGTATGTTAAGCTTGATAAATTTGATAAGAATAGACCTCTTAATAGCTATGCTATTGAAGAATCCAAAAAAGAGCTTAAACTAGAAGCATATTATTCCGCTACAGATGAAACAAAGACTTTTAAAATGTCTTATATCCTAGAAAATGCAGTAATTATCCATGATGATATAGCGGAGTTTTATTGGAAGGTAATTGGCGATGAGTGGCAAATACCTCTTAATAATGTTTCTGTAAATATCTATTTGCCGAATGGAGCTAAAAAAGAGGATATTAGGGCTTGGGCTCATGGGCCTTTGACTGGCTTAGTGAGCATTGATAGTGCTAATCTTGTGAAACTGACAGTGGATAAAGTTCCTGCTAAGATATTTGTTGAGGCTCGTATAGTTACTCCTAAGAACTTGTTTATGGAAAGCACTAATTTCAAGAGTGGAAATGCACTTGACAAGATATTGGCTGAAGAACAAGGCTTTGCTGACAAGGCTAATTCTGAGCGTGCTTCGGCTAAAAAAGATGTACTTACATTTATAATTTTGCCAATATTGTTGTTCATAATATTAGCTACATATGTAATTGTGATTACTGTTAAAATTAGAAAGAGATTTACCCCTGTATTTAAACCTGATTATTATAGAGAAATATCTGGGTCTGGCTTGAGTCCGTCTGAAGTTATTGATTTGATGGGATATTATGGTCAAGTCTCAGCTTATGATGAGAGATTTACTTCTACATTGATGGACCTTAGTCTCAAGGGCTTCGTGACATTGAGCAAGGATGAGGATTTGCGTAAAAATAATTTGATTATAACGCTAAATGAAAAAGCAATTGAAGTAATAAAAAATAATGGATTTGACGTTGATTATGCAAAAAATAATGCTGCGAGCAACAGAATTAATAGTAATGATAATTTAAAACCGCATGAAGTGACTATGCTTAAATTTTTATATGAAATGTCAGATGATAACTATATACTTACTTCAAAAAGTATTAAAAAATATACTGAAAAGCATTCTGATAAAGTTTTAGAAGTGTTCAATAATTTTACAAAACAATCATATGCTCAAATTAAAGAAAGAGGATATGTTGATGAGTCTTTGAAAAAATATATAGGTAAATATGTTTTAGCCTTGATTGCTTTTATAGCCATTGCTGTGATTTCTTTTATCTTTCAGCAGTTCGTTTTGGGAGGAGCAATGCTTGTTTTGACCTTTATAACTATATTTTCCATAGCAGTTTGTAGAAGATTATCGCAAAGCGGTGAGGATGAATTGGCATTATGGCAAGGATACAAGAATTTTCTAAAGGATTTTACTTCCTTTAATGAAAAGGAGCTTCCGGACTTAATATTATGGGAAAAATATATTGTTTATGCAGTGGCTATTGGAATGGGCAAGAAGATTCTTAAGGATCTTCCTAAAATGTATCCTCAGCTTAATGATGCAAATTATTACCACAACCACAATATGTATACTTTATATATGATGTACAGTATAAACAATGGAAAGGCAAGTTTTGACAGCAATATGTTTGATTCAGTAAATAGCTTGGGCAAAAGTATACAAAATGCTTTCACTGCAAGTAGCTCTGGTAGCGGTGCAGGCGGTGGTTTCTCCTCTGGCGGTGGCGGCGGTGGCGGAGGTGGTGGCGGAGGCTGTAATTAGCAGCCACGACATTCCAATATAACTACTACAAAAAGAAAGGTGTTTTTATATGAAAATATTAGCAATATTAGTCATAATCCTAGGTTTTTACATAATCTATGTTTATAACAGAGCGCTTAGCTGGGAGCAAAAGGTTAGCAATAGCTGGTCACAGATAAGTGTTCAATTGAAGGCAAAAATAAACTTAATACCTAATTTGCTTGAAGTAACTAAACAATACGCGGAGTACGAGAAGGATTTATTTACATCAATAACTGAGCAAAGAACAAAGCTCATTAATTCGGAGTCTGCTAATGAAAATATTAAAAATAATTCAGATTTAAATCGTGATATAAATAAATTATATGCAGTAGCAGAGTCATATCCGGACTTGAAAGCAAATGAAACATTTTTAAATTTGCAGAATAAGATAACTGATATTGAAGATAAAATAGCTGTTTATAGGCAATTTTATAATGATACAGTTATGCTGCACAACAGATTTATACAGTCATTTCCTCATAATATCGTTGCAGGTTTTTTTGGACACAAGGAAATAGAGTATTTAAAATTTGATATAAATGATTAGTAACAAAAAGGTCGTCAGTTAGCGAGATTGCTAAAAGACGACCTTTTTTAATAACTTAAACTATAATACTAATTGATTTTCATATATTATACGAAAACTAAAAATTCATTATATAGAATTCTTAAGTCTAAACTGTCTGACTAAATTTTTCAAAGTTTCTGCCTGTCCAAACAGTTCTTCGCTTGCCGCTGCAGACTCTTCTGCTGTTGCTGAGTTTGTTTGAACTACTGCTGAAATCTGTTCAATTGCCATTGTTATTTGCTCTGAAGCTTCAGCCTGCTCGTTTGATTTTTCTGAAATTGCATCAATTCCATTTGCTATATCTTCTGCTTGTTGAACTATATTGTTTATTGATGTAGCAGTACTATTTGCCATTTCTACACCTTCTTGAACAGCTCTTAGACTGTTCTCTATCAATGCTGTTGTGTTTTTAACTGCATCTGATGATTTCGCTGCAAGGTTACGTACCTCATCTGCAACTACTGCAAAGCCCTTGCCCGCTGCCCCTGCTCTTGCTGCCTCAACAGCCGCATTAAGAGCTAAAATATTAGTTTGGAAGGCAATATCCTCAATAGATTTTACAATTTTTCTAATTTCTTCTGAAGATTCTGAAATACTGTTCATTGCAATCATCATATTTCTCATTTGCTCGTTTCCATTTTCAATCTCATGAGTTGTATGTCTAGTTGCAACACTTGCTTTTTCACTGTTTTCTGCATTTGCTTTGATTTTTTCAGTTATATCTGAAATTGTAGCTGATAATTCCTCTATACTGCTTGCCTGCTCTGTAGCTCCTTGTGAGAGTGCCTGAGCTCCTGCTGACACTTGATCAGAGCCACTAGAAACTTGTTCAGAAGCATTGATAATTTGTATTAATGTATAATTTAAAGCAGATATAATTTTTTGCAATGAAGCTTTTATAGGACCGAAATCTCCTATATAATCAATATTAACATCTAAATCCATATTTCCATTTGCCATTTCTGATAACTTTTCTGAAATGTCTGAAATATATTTTTTAAGAGTGTCTTTAGTAGTTATTAAGCTATATGTAAGCATTCCGATTTCCGATGTATTTGGCTCTAAGTTAAACGTAGAGGATAAATTACCTCTAGCTATTTCATTCATTTCATCTTTAATAGAAATTATTGGATTTATGACTTCTTTCTTTGTATAAGTATTTATGACTATTTGTATTCCAATAGCAATTATTATTCCAATAAGTAGAAAGATTTGAAGCAGTAAATTCCAAAACTTAACGTTATCTATCTGAGTTTTAGTTCTATTTTCAAGCATAGACAAAAATTCAGCCTTTAGATCAGATATTTTATCTATCCCTTCGTTGTATTCATCACCATAAACGTAGTTAATAGCAGCACGAGTATTGCCTGTTTCTGCGTTTTTCATTGCCGATTCCTCTAGAGGAATTAGTTTGTTTGAAATTTCAAACATTTCATCAATTATTTTTTGCTCTTGTGCTGTGATACCGATTTTTTGCATATTTTCAACACCGATATCCCTGTTTTTTAAGTTGTTGACCTCATTCCAATAGTTGTCATAATGCTTTTGATCTGCACTTGCTGCGTATGCACGAACCTCATTTGTTAAGTACGCAGAACCATTCATGAAACGATTTGCATTTTCTGTTAAATCGATTTTGTCATTATAAGCTTTTGATAAGTTTTGACCCATAGTGTACACTCCTAAGGAGCTTGCCAAAACTACAAGAAGCATAGCTATAATGATAATGCTCATAATAAGTACCATTGTTGATTGCTTTACTGTTTTTTTCATCTTGTGTCCTCCATGTCATAATTTAATTTTTAATTTGTCAGATGAAATTATTTTTTACGATCTCAACTGTTTGAACCCTACACTTAATTCCAATATATTGGTTCATATTTGGAAATTAGTGTTGTTCATATTTGTACTATATTATACAATATTCATCAAAATATTACAATTATTTTAAAATGGTTTTTGCAATATTTCACCTAAGAAATAGAAAATTATGTTATAAACTTCTTTAAATATTTCTTTCAGTTTTATTTAGAACTGTGTTATAATATATGAATAACAAATTTTCATTAGAGGGTAGGTGCATTATGGGTAATATTTTTATGATAGGCATGGTATTTTCATATGATTTTGATAGATTTCAAAAGGAATTTAGAGAAAATTTCTTTGGACTTGAGGCTTGCTCGCTATCAAGTGAAGAAGATGTTGATAATCTGCGTGATGAGGCTATCAAAAAAAATTTTAAATATGGAATTCATTATCCACTAAGGCGAGGACTAAGTCCTGTGCGAGATGCACTATTCTTATCTCTTGATTATGATGTAAAAAGAAATGCGTATGAATTAATTGAAAATGAGTTAAAATATATTAAGGAAAAAGACCTAAAGCCTGAGCATGTACTTTTTCATTATCCTAAGCCAGTTATACTTAGAGATGATTTTAATTTAACCAATTGGAGATTTGAGGACAAGTCAGAATATGTATTTGAATCTCAATATCCAGAAGGATTGTTTATCAAAAATACTGAAGAATTCTTCAAGTGGATTTCCGGAAAAGGCAAGGAGTATGGTTTTATACCTGTTTTAGAGTTTGATGGTTTAAATAAATATATAACAGAAAGTAATTTTTTAGAAAAACTTCTTGATGAATATCAAGATATAAAAATGTGCTTGGATTTATCGAGATTGCATTATCAGCATAAGGTTCAGAAGGATTTTGATGAAATAGATATAATGAAAAGATTTGCTAAATATTCGTATACAATTCATCTGTCTAATGTGTGCTGTGTCAATGATGATGTAGGAATTAGCCATTACCCTGCCTTAGAGGATTTAAAGGAAGAGGATGGATGGGCACCTATTCCTAAATACCTTAGAATTATAAAGCACGAAAATCCTGATTTGAAGATATTATTTGAGCATAGATCGTATTTAATTAGTAGTGAGCAATTAAATAATTGCTATAATTGGATAGATAGAATTTGGTTTAATAAAAGAAGAGCGGACAAAGCATATTAATGAAAAGTGCAAAACTTGCTTAGAATATAACAATCGGACAATAAAAATGTCCATATGTCCACAGAAAGGAATAAAAATGAAAACAAGCAGAAGAATTATATTGTCAAGCGGCAATACTCATAAGGTTAAGGAAATAAAAGAAATATTAAAGGATTTAGATATAGAAGTAGTTTCAAAAGATGATTTAGGCTTTAAGGATTTTGATGTAGTGGAGGATAAGGACAGCCTAGAAGGCAATGCTTTTAAAAAGGCAGAGGAGCTGTCAAAGCTTGTAAAAGGAATTGTAATAGCTGATGACACTGGATTGTTTGTAGATGCCTTAGATGGAGCTCCAGGGGTATACTCAGCAAGATATGCAGGAGAACATGCGAGCTACAAGGACAATAATGAGCTGCTTTTGAAAAATCTTAACGGTGTTCCGATAGAAAAAAGAACTGCATGCTTTAAAACCGTCATAGCACTTGTATTAGAGGATGGTTCAAAGCTAAAGGCAGAGGGTGAATGCAGGGGTAAAATTGGTTTTGAGGCTCATGGAGAAAATGGATTTGGATATGACCCTTTGTTCATTGTCGATGGTTTAGAAAAAACCTTTGGGGAGATGACAGATGAGGAAAAAAATTCACTGAGTCACAGAGCAAATGCCCTTAGAAATCTAAAAAATGTAATAGGAGAGATATTAAATTGAGAATTTTAGTTTTAAGTGATACTCATGGCAACACGATTGACACATATTTGAATAAAATTAAAAATGACGGTGAATTTGATATGTTTATACATTGCGGAGACTGCTGTAAGGATGTAGCTTATATATCACAAATGCTGAACATTAGCAAATTTATAAAAGTCAATGGAAACTGCGATCCAGGTATGGAAGCGAACGATATTGAAGATGTTGTTATAGAAAATAAGAAGTTTATCATAACGCATGGACACCTTTTTGGCGTTAAAAGAGACTTAGAGGAACTTAAAAGATATGCAGAAAATCATGATGCAAATATAGTTCTTTTTGGTCATACTCACAAATCACACAGCAAATTCGAAAATGGAATTCTATACTTTAATCCTGGAACTGCTTGCATGCCAACCTTTGGAAAATACAGCTATGGCAAGATTACTATTGAAGATGGAATTATTTATGACGAAATAGTTGAGTGGTAATGTATAATTATAAATAATAAATTTTTCAAGATATTTTTTAATAAAAATTTTTAATTTATTTTTTACTTTTATTTAATAATTTATTTCAAATATTACAAAAACGAAATTAATATTTAATAAATTCTATTAATTAACAAGTTATCAACAGCTGTGGATAAAGTTGTGCACAACTATAAAAAAACCTAAATTTTAAGCCATTTTTATGTCAAGAATTATTTTGAAAATTTTAAGAAAATTTTATTTTTAGAAAATCATAGTAATTTTTAACTTAAGTTATCCACAAGTTATCAACAACTGTGGATAAAGTTAATTATATTTATTCAAAGGTCGCAAATATTGAATTTTCCGTTAAAAGGACAAATTATGTATATTATATAAAAAGATATTTGTATAATTGTATAATTTGTAGTATCATGTAATATATAGTACTATCATCAAATTAAATAATATTTTATATTAACAGTAAATAAGAAATGAGGGATTATCATGAATAAGTTGAATTTAAACAAATACAATGTTATGTCAAGTTATTTTGAGCCTTTCATAACTTGTGAAATTAGGCTAGATAATATTACAAATGCGAATGAATTATATATTATTTATGCAAATGAACATTTTCTTAAATTTGCAGAGGTAGCTGACATCAATGTTGAAAACAGGAAATTTTCTGATGTTTGTCCTAGTTCAAAAGCGTCTATTTTCGATTGGCCTTCAATCATCATGAATGCCGCTATGACTAATCGGTATAAGATAATTGAGCAGTACATCGATGCCGTAGATAAATATGCGAGATTATTTATATTTGGATATGAAGAAGGCGTTTTTAATGTAATTATACAAGATGTAACAGAAAAAAAGCAAATTAACAGAATACTACAAGAAAAAAACAGACAAATTGAATATCTGCTAGAGGATTTGAGGATAAAGAATGACAAGGATAATGTAACAAAGCTATATAACTATCAATTTACAATGGATAGTCTGGATACAAGTATAAAAAATTATCACGAAGAAAATATAAAGTTTTCTGTACTGTTGATAGATTTTAGAAACTTTAAGGCATTAAATTTGAATTATGGTTCAAAGGCTGCTGATAAGATGCTCATGGAAATAGGAGATTGTATTATTGCAAATACAAGAAAAATCGACTTCGCTTGTAGATATTTAGGGGATAAATTCTTGATAGTTTATAATGATGTCGATATAGATATTGCAAAAATATTATTTGATAGGTTGAAAAAAAGTTTAAAAAAAGTTATAATATTATATGATGGTTCAGAGATACATTTTAATGGGGCTGGGATTGATTATTCTGGTCAGAAAAAAGAAGAAATTATCATTGAGCTTGAAGAAAAGATTAAAAAATCAAAATTGTTGGGAACAGATATGATATTGCAGTAAAAATATATAATATAAATGAAGGGAACTTGCATTATGGAAAATAAAATAATTGCTGATAGTAGTGTTGATTTCAAGGAGAATAAGGAATTTATTACAGATGGGCTTGAGATAGTACCTTTTAAGATACAAATTGACAATGAGGAAATAGTAGATACCGATCTAAATACAGAAGAACTGATGAAAAAGATGAAAGCAAGTTTTAATCAAATAAAGACTGCCTGCCCTTCACCAAGCGAATTTTATGATTCATTTTCAAAGGAAGGAGCCTCCTTTGTTGTAACGATTTCGGCTGCTTTAAGTGGTTCTTACAATAGTGCAGTCCTAGCAAAAAATATGTTTTTAGAGAAGCTCCCTGAAGCCTTGGTGCATATTTTTGACACACAATCTGCCTGTGCTGGTGTAAACCTTGTAATTCTAAAGATAAAAGAGTTGATTATGCAAAATTTAAAATTTGATGACATAATTACTTCTGTTAATAAATATATTTCCAAAATGAAAACCTTATTTATTTTAGATTCACTAGACAACCTTGTTAAAAATGGTAGAATAAGCAATTTAAAAGCTATGTTAGCATCATTTCTGCATATAGTTCCTATAATGGGCGAGAATGGCAAGGGAGAGATTGTACTTCTTGAACAGGTACGAGGTAATAAAAAAGCATTTAATAGATTAGTTGATATGATTGGCGAGTCTGGTGTGGATTTTGAAAACACTGTACTTGGCATAACTCATTCAAATGCTAAGGAAAAAGCTGAAAATTTAAAGAATGAAATTTTAAAAAGATTTAAGTTTAAAGATGTATTGATATTTGCAGCAGGAGGACTTAGTACAGTCTATGCAGATAATGGTGGGATTGTTGTAGCGTTTTAGCTATCTGATAATTAAAGATTAAAGCTTTTTAGAAGATGAGTTTGAAAAAGTATTAAATAGGATATAGATAATATACAAGTATTTTTGAATTTTGTAAAATTAGTATACGTATATAAAATATCAATAAATGGAGGAACTATGGATTATAAAAAACTTATATCAAACAGAAAATCAGTAAGAGATTATAAAAAAATTGCATTGAAAAATGAAGATATTAAAGAATTAGAAGCTTATGTTAATAATGCTAAAAGATTAATTTCTGATATTGAGGTAGAAGCAATTGTTATGGGCAATGAGGTGTTCTCAAAGCTTAACGGAAAAGTTGGGTATAAAGGATTTATGCTTGATGCACCTAACTATATATTGCTGTTGTCTGAGAAAAAAGATGATTATCTAAAGAATGCAGGATATATAGGCGAAGAAATAGTTCTAAAAGCTTTAGACATGGAAATAGGCTCGTGCTGGGTAACTTTTAATGATAGTATCTTAGTAAAATCTAGCCTTGGTATAAACAGTGATAAAGATGTTGTTGCAATTATAGCACTTGGCTATGATGATAATAAGACAAAGGTTATAAATTTACATAAAACAGGTGAAAATATGTCAAAAACTAAGCTTGATATAGTTTCAGACAATACATCTGAAAGACTTGGAGTAGAGGATATAGTTTATTTAAACGCTTGGGGCAATGCTGTGACAGCAGAAGAATTAGAAAATAGAGCTTTGCTAAATGCTTTCCATTATTCAAGATTAGCTCCATCAACTTTAAACAGACAGCCTTGGAGATTTATCCTTGACGATGGTGTTGTAGTTTTAACAGTTAGAGAAGATGCGCATACTGGCTCATATGAGGAAGAAGTAGATGCCGGTATAGTTATGCTATACTTTGAGGCAATAGTGGATTCAACACTTACAGACATAACATGGACATTAAATGCTCCTGAAAAGAACTATAATATCCCTGATAATTATGAAGTTATTGGATATTGCAATATATAGAAATGAAAAAGTGCAAGACAGAGGAATGTTTCTTCTGTCTTTATTTTAATTTAAGAAACAAAATTTTTTAATTAAATTGAATATTTATAAAAATTAAGAATATTAAAATAGGCTGTCGCAAAACTAAATTGCGATAGCCTATTTAAATTACTTACTTACGTATTACATACATTATTATAACTTAATCTTAAATCTTTTATCTACAATTTCTAAAATTGTTGCAATAATAAATGTGTATATAGGTATCGTAAAAAAGCTGGTTATAATTCTTCCAGGCAAGAATGCCAAATATCCTTTTCCATAAATAACAGATAGAAAATAAGTATTTATTATTATTGAAAAAATAAACTGTGTAACACTAACAATAAACAAAATTTTGTCCATCTTCACCTTGAAATTGAACTTTGAAGTAATTATTATCGGCACTATTATGTAGGCTATAACAAGTGCTATAAATCCCACAATAATCCATAAATTTAATGGAGCACCATTATAATATAAGCTTCCGCTTTCAAAGCTAAGCATCTTATTTAATACAAAAGCTCCTACAAAACCAGCAGATAGTATAACTATAAGTACTGCGTTCAAAATATTATAGTTAATTTTATCGCTTTTGAAATGCTTGTGCATAAGTGAAACCATTAAGGCAGTCAAAGCTGCTGAAATTGTAAAACCTGGGAAATATGCACCGACAGGCTTTATTAAAGCTGGGATAAGATCCACCAAAGCACCTGAAAAAAGTCCCATAACAGGTCCGCAGATTATACCTACAATCATTGTAAATGGCGGTGCAAATGTGATTTTAACAGCATTTATACCTGCAATTGGGATATATGCAAGAAACATAAGGTTTAAAACCAAAGCAATTGAAGTAAATATGCCTGCTCTTGCAATATTGATTATAGAAAATTGTCCTCCCGCCAAAGACTGTCTTTTATTCTGCTTAGCGGTGTTTTGTTCTGTAGTATATTGTGAATCTACAGATTTTTGGGGTGTAAAAAAAGTATTACTCTTCATTTTAAGCCATTCCTTTCTATAAATTGAATTATAACAATTCAATTTGATGGTTTAACAAAGTAATACTTCCGCAAATTATTAATATTATTTTTTCCATACTAACACAATATGTATCATATTAAGCTAATATTTTTAATATAGCATTAACAGCGGAAGCGACAAGATACCGCAGACACAAAGTCCTTCGTTTAAGAGCAACCTCCCATCTCTTAACACTTTACGCATCTTATCCACTCTGTTTAATTCAATTTTTATGATAACATAAATAACATAATTTGTCACATGGTATTTACTGGAAAATATTAATTGATAAATTTAGATAAGCAGCAAGAATTAATTATTTTGTCGAAATAAATATTATTGTTTTTTTACTCAAATGGAACTTTTTGCTCCTGATAACGTCTAAGAAAATGCAAGAAAGAAAAAATATTTTTGGAGGCTAAAATGAGTAAACATTTATTAAAAACAATGTCGCTTTTGTTGGCAGCGATTATGCTATTTTCAAATATGGCTGTTTTTGCTGATAGCAAGGATTCAACCAAGTATAAAGCGTATAGTTCGACACTGATTAAGGAATATGTTAAAACAGGAGAAATTACAGAGATAAACTCAAAAACAATAACTCTAGGAGAAAAATCATATAAATCTATGTTTAAATTATCTGATAAAACTACCATATTAGATGCTAATGATGCTAAGATTAAGTTCTCAGATTTAAAAAAAGGTATGAGTGTAGAAATAGTATATAATAAGGTGTCAAAAGATAAAAAAGATAAAGTTAATAACGCTATAAGCGTTAAAGTTATCAAAAATTCAGATTCAGTAGCGCAAATAAAAAATGCTATTATTGATGAAATAACTGTAAATTCTAAAAATGAAACATCAGTTACAATTATGTATGAAACACTTGATAACAGAAATAGAGTTGTAGATAATTTTATGGTATTGCTTACTGATAAGGACACTAAAGTCTATAACCAGTTTGGAGAGATTATAAAAATATCAGCTTTAAAGAAAGGTATGATTGTCAATGTTGAGCATTCATTGAAAATGACAAAATCTGCTGTTCCACAAGCCTATGCTTATAAAATTAGTGTAGTTAAAAGTGAAGATAATACTCAAATTACAGAATCTAAGATATTGAATGTATATACAAATAATAAAAAATCATACATTCTTGTTGGAGATGCAAATGATATTACTAAACAAATTTTATTTATTCTAGCTGATAATGCTACTATAAAGAATAAATTTAACCAAGCAATATCATTTGATGATTTAGCTATAGGTCAAAAAATAAAAGTAAATCATTCAATGGCAATGACATTTAGCTTGCCGCCTCAGAGCACCGCTTATTCTGTAGAAGTTCTTGACGAATTAAAGACAGAATTTATAGAAGATGCAGTGATTGAGGAGATAGACCTTAAGGGTAAAACAGTTACTGCAAGCTATGAAGTAAAGGTTGGCACTAGATATTACGAGAACACAATTATACTTACCGTAGATGACAAGACAATAATTTTAGATAAAAAAGGAAAAGCTATTGCATTAAAGGATTTAAAGCTCGGAATGGTAATTGATATTAAGCATGAGTATCTACCTGTACTAAGCTCACCACCGAAATCCTATGCACATAAAATAAGTGTTGTGAGTGATAATTATCAGGTTCCAATAGATGACGAAAATTGTGAGATTTTTAATCTATTTATCAAGCTATATTTTGAAACAGACAAAAAGGAATGGATGAATTGTATAAAAAATCATGATCACAACTGGAAGTATTTAGACAAATTTGACATAGAAGATTTTTTTGAAGATTTGTTTGAAAGATATATGGAAGACTAAAAGTGATTTTTAAAAATTACTATTGTAATTTTATAATAAAAGTGTTATAATCAAAATATAATAAAGAATAAGTAGTCAGCGATATGGCTGATACCAAATAAGCAATAAAACTATGTAATTACTCTGTTGGTGGCAGGGTAATTATTTTTTTCCTCTATCACTAATTATCATAACGACTAATGTAGCAAATAAAAACATTAGCGTTAACGCTTCATACAATGATAGCATAGGCAACACTCCTTTCTGAATGGATTTTTACCTCCCTTCATTAAGGTGAGTATGCCATACCCTGCACTACTTATTCTCATTCTATTTTACCATAAAAAGCACATGAAAGTCAAGAAATTTGCGAACAAACGTTTATATAAAGTCACACATTGACTTACTCCTCACCTTGCTCATTATCTTCAATATTAGATAACATTTCATTAGCCAACAGCTCAACTCGCGCGATGAATTTAATCTGATTTCTATAAGTTTTAAATCTTTTCAAAATATTTAAAATTTCAATTTCATTTTCATTCAAAGAGCACCTATAATTAAGAGAATTTTCTCCAATCAAGCTACCGCTATAATTATCTGAGAACATTTGTCCATCATTTTGTTCGGACATTAGAAATTCAACACTACAGCCTAAAAATTTTGCAACCTTATACAAGCTATCGGCTCGTGGACTGTTTATTTTCCATTTTGAAATGGAGCCATTGCTTAACTGGGCATTTTCTTCTATGTATGAAATTGATAAATTTTGGTCATCTGCCATGCTTTTAATTTTGTCATAAAGTGTCAAAATATCGCTCCTTTTCAGTCCTTTTATTGTATTTAAAAATATTTTAGAAATATCTCAAAAAAGTTCTTGACTTTTTGATAAATTTCTAGTATTCTTAAAACAAGAAAACAAATAATTTGACAAAAATAAAAATCGCCAATTTATTTGTTCTATCTAGGATAAAAAATTTAATTTTACCTATATAATATAACAAAGTTTAAAAAATTTCAATAAAAATTTATTTTTCTCTTTACATTACATATTTGTTATGTTATAATCAACTTGAGATTAGGAAAGATGTTTTATACTTGGGTTGGGCCCCCCTGGCCTAAGTAGGCATCGATCTTGATTTAGCGGTTCTAGTACAAGCTATTAGAATCGTTTTTTTATTTAAAAAAATTACAGATTTATTAAAAGAGTGAAATTTGTTTCACTCTTTTTTATTGACAAAAATGCCATTTTAATGTACAATATCAACATATTTAATAGATACGAAGCAGTGATTTAAAAGGAATAAAATATAGAAAATAAAGAAAGGATAAGCACCAGACTCATGTATAAATGCCTAATGAGTCTTAATAAAATCGGTGCGTGGCTTATATATAATGGGTAAGGAAAAAGAATTTGTAAAAGAAATAACTCCTATGGAGGAGGACTTTAGCAGATGGTATACAGATGTAATAATGAAAAATGAGCTTGTTGACTATTCTCCAGTAAAAGGCTTTATGGTTATAAGACCATATGGATATGCTTTATGGGAAAAAATTCAAGAGTTTGCTGACAGAAGATTTAAGGAAACTGGTCACAAGAACTGCTATTTTCCATTGTTGATACCAGAAAGTTTATTAAATAAAGAGAAAGAACACGTAGAGGGTTTTGCTCCGGAGGTTGCATGGGTTACACATGGAGGAAGCACAGAGCTTGGAGAGAGATTGTGCGTTAGACCTACATCAGAAACTATAATTTGCAATATGTACAGTAAATGGTTAAATTCATACAGGGATTTACCATATCTTTACAATCAGTGGTGCAGTGTAGTGCGTTGGGAGAAAGCAACACGTCCATTCCTAAGGACATCAGAATTTTTATGGCAGGAAGGTCATACTCTTCATGAAACCTATGATGAGGCTCAAGAAGAAACATTGAAAATTCTCGGTATATATAAAGAAGTAGCAGAAGATTTGCTTGCTATGCCTGTTGTGGTAGGACAAAAAAGTGAGAAAGAAAAATTTGCCGGAGCTTTTGCTACATATACAATGGAAGCACTTATGCACGACGGTCAAGCGCTTCAAGCAGGTACTTCTCATAACTTAGGTCAGCATTTTACAAAAGCATTTGATATAAATTACTTAGGAAGAACAGGAAAGCAAGAATATCCTTATCATACATCGTGGGGTATATCTACACGATTAATAGGTGGACTTATAATGGTTCACGGTGACAACAGAGGTCTGGTACTGCCGCCAAGAGTTGCACCAACACAGGTTGTTATAATACCAATTGCTCAGAAAAAAGAGGGAGTATTAGAAAAGGCTAATGCTTTATTTGACGAACTAAAATCAAAGGGTATAAGAGTTGAATTAGACGATGATACTGCTAACTCACCAGGCTGGAAGTTTAACCAATACGAAATGAAAGGTTATCCAATGAGAATAGAAATAGGACCAAAGGATATAGAAAACAACCAAGCAGTAGCGGTAAGAAGAGATAAGTTAGAAAAAGAAATTCTTTCTTTAGACAATATTGGTGAAACTGTAAAAACAATGCTAGAAACAATGCAAAAGGATATGCTAGAAAAGGCAAGACAGCACAGAGAAGCGCATACATATACTATGGAAAGCTACGAAGATTATAAAAAAAGCATAACAGACAAACCGGGATTTGCAAAAGCTATGTGGTGTGGCTGTCCAGAATGTGAAGCAAAGCTAAAAGAAGAAACAGGCGCAACAATAAGATGTATGCCGTTTGAACAGGAGCAGCTATCAGACAAATGTCATTTCTGCGGTAAAGAAGCAAAGCATATGGTTTATATTGCAAGAGCGTATTAATTTTTCACATATTTTTAAAATCATAGTAAGAATATTTGAAGTATTAAATAATAAAATCTAGGAGGCTTTAAAATGAAGGAATTAATTAGTAAGTATGAAGAGTATAGGAAAAAGCTTAAAGCATATCATTACGCTATGTGGATGATAAGCTGGGATTCAGCTACTGAAGCTCCAAAGGGATGCTTTGGAGAAAGAGCAAAATATACTGGCGTATTATCAGAAGAATCATATAAGCTACAAACCTCAGCAGAGCGTATAGATATAATAAATAAGCTATATGCAGGTAAAGATAAGCTGGATAGTATTTTAGCTCACGAAATTGTAGAGGCAAAAAAGAGTGTAGACAAAATTCTCAAGATACCTATGGAAGAATATGTACAATACAGAATGCTTTTAGCAACAAGCGAAAATACATGGGCTGAGGCAAAGACAAAAAATGATTTTGAAATGTTTAAACCTAGCTTGGAGGAAATAATTTCATACGGAAAAAAATTTGCTAAATATTTAGAAACTGAAAAGCTTAAAGGCTATGACCTTTTGCTTGATGATTTCGAGCCTGAATTCACTACTGTTGAATATGATGAATTTTTTGGAATTTTGAAGAAAGAATTAGTTCCGTTTGTGAAAGATATTACTAGCAAAAAATTAGAGTATAACAATAGTTTTGAAAGCAAAACTTATCCTAGATTAGATCAGATTGAATTTGCAAAATATATACAAAAGGTTATGTGCTATGATACAAATCACGGATTGATGAAAGAAAGCGAGCATCCGTTTACTTCAGGTGTTTCTACAAAGGATGTAAGATTTACAGTTCATTACTATGAGAATATGTTTACTTCAAGCATATTTTCAGCAATCCATGAACTTGGTCATGCTACATATAATCAGCAGATAGCCCCTGAGCTTGATGATACTAATGTAGGGGATGGAGCTTCTATGGCAATGCACGAATCTCAATCCAGATTTTTTGAAAATATTATAGGAAGAAGCCATAAGTTCTGGGAAATACACTATGGCAAGCTTCAAGAGATATTTAAAGAGCAATTAAAGGGTATAAGTCTTGAAGATTTTTATAAGTCTATAAATAAGGTTGAAAATTCACTTATAAGAGTTGAAGCTGATGAGCTTACTTATCCTTTGCATATCATGATAAGATATGATATTGAAAGAATGATTTTAAATAATGAGGTTGAAGTTTCAGAATTACCTACAGTTTGGAATAAAATGGTAAAAGAGTATTTAGGTATTGATGTACCTAGTGTAAGTCAAGGAGTTCTTCAGGATGTACATTGGGCAGGTGGAATGTTTGGATACTTCCCAACATATGCTCTAGGTTCTGCATATGCAGCTCAAATATACAACAAGATGAAGCAGGAAATTGATATTGAAAAAATACTAGAGAGTGGTACAACTAAGGAAATAAATGAGTGGCTTAAGGAGAAAATACATAAGTATGGAAGCACAAAGTATCCTAAGGAGATATTAAAGCTTGCAACTGGGGAAGATTTTAACCCTATGTATTATGTAAATTATCTAAAAGACAAATATTCTAAGATTTATAATTTATAATATATGATTTTAACGCCAATAGTTTTTGAATAGAATTCAAAACTATTGGTGTTTTTAATTTTTCGTTTGATATTATCAAGCATCCATGACAGATTTTCAGTTATGTCACTTAGAACAACTCTTTGAGTCATATTTTTAATGTTGTTACTTCTAAATTTAAATACCATATTTTAAAATTATTTATTTGGAAATATTAGTATTTTATGCTATACTATTACCAAAATCGCAACAAGATGGTCGATAACAATACAAAAATAATAATTTGGAGGGTAATAAAATGAAACGATTAATATCTGTAAGTTTAATGATTTTTATGGTTTGCCTTTTACTTATCAGCTGTCAGAATAAAACAGAACATGAAAAAACCTCTATTGATGAAACAAAAGACATATACTATACAGCAGAAATGTCCATTGATACATGGGATAGTGCGAATATGGAAAATAGCGCATTCCAAAGTCGAGATAATTTCAATTCTGAGGTGAAGTATTATATAGAGGAAATCAGTAAATTTCTTTCCAGAGAAAACTGGTTCGATGTATATAAGAAAAAACACGGCGATGATTATATATGTAATATTAATTATAAACTGACCTATGGAGCTTCTCATGTGGAAAATGGGTATCTAGCATATGATACATTAATACCAAATGTATATTTAAAAAAAGATTTTTTTGAACACGATTTGGCTCCAATAGCTCATGAAACCACGCATATTATTGTGCCTTTTTCTAGTTCTTTATCCTTAAGAGAAGGACTCGCGTGTTATTGCCAAGATAAATTCGGGAAAAATCCAAGTGTTTTTAATTGGGGACTCGATGTCCATACTTATGCAAATTTATACCTCGTGTATACAAAGGAAAAATTTGATAAGGTGTTCCCTGTTATCGGCTCGACAGATAAATTGCAAAGAGTATATGCTGAAGGAAATTTGAGAGAAATTTTTTACATTCTTAGCCATTCATTTACAAAATATTTGATAGATAATTTTGGAATTGAAAATTTTATGAAACTTTATGAATCAGATGACCTAATTAATGATTATTCTGACGTTTGCAAAAAATCTTTTAAGATTGTTAAAGAGGAGTGGTATGAAAGCTTGGAATCTTATTCAGAATCTTTGACTACTGAAGAAGTTCAAAGTCATATACTTAATATCTTTAAAGAACACAATTATCCAATCAATCAATAACTGTTTCATATATAAAACAAATTAATATGCAAATATACTTTTATAATAATGTTTTTAATTAAAATAATAAAATTTTCATTGGAAAACATTAACAAGCAAAAAATATTTACATTTTTCGCCATAATATTACAAAAATACTTGCAAATAATACCTAAACAGTATAAAATATATACTATATATTTTTTTATAAAATAAAAGGATGGTTGGTGAAAAAGATGCTTATAAACGATTTAAAAGTGCTTATTAGCGATGACTCTATATTGGTTAGAAAACAAATTAGCGATATTCTAAATTCAATGGGATGTACAGATATATCTTATGCTTCAAATGGAAGAGAGGCGATAAGTAAATATAAGGAACTAATACCTGATATAGTTTTCATGGATATTATCATGCCTGAAATAACAGGAGTTGAGGCTTTAAAAGAGATAACTAATTCTGATCCAGGGGCAAAAGTTGTTATAGCTTCCTCAGTAATTACACAAAAATATTTAAAATTAGCAATAGAAGCTGGTGCGTTTGACTTTATACATAAGCCCGTTTTTGCAGAAGATGTTAAAAAAGTCGTAAGTAAACTGCTAAAGGATGGTGAATAATGATGTATACTCAATTTTTTGGCAGTTATTTATTAAACAAAGAATATATAACAATAAACCAATTAATAGAGGTTTTAGAATTTCAAAAAAATGTTAGACTTAAGCTGGGCGTCCTTGCTATCAATGCTGGATATATGACAGCAGATCAAGTTAATAAGGTTCACAGACTGCAAGCAAGAATTGATAAAATGTTTGGAAGCATTGCTGTAGAGATGGGATATTTGACAGATGATCAGGTTTCAGAACTCTTAAAGTCCCAAAATATCGGATACATTTTACTAGGACAAGCACTAGTAGATAAGGGTTATATGACAAACAGCCGTTTTGAAAATGCTATAGAGGAATACAAAAAAGAATGTAAAATTAAGGATACAGACTTCACACTGACACAAAGTGAAAAAATGCTTGAAGTTATAGAAAATTTCTACGAATTTGAAGCGTTTGAGGACGCAGCGCTTTACACTGAATATATTTCATTGTTATTTAAAAACTTAGTCAGATTTGTTGGAGATGATTTTATTCCAATGAAATCAATCACAATAAGAGATTTTGAGTGCAAGAACTTTACTTGTCAAAGAATTGAGGGCGAATTCAGTGCATATACAGCTTTAGAAGCAGATAATAACACATTGATTAAATTTGCATCCAGATTTAGCGATGAGGAGTATCCTGAGCTTGATGAATATGTAAAGGCATCATTCAGTGAGTTCATGAATTTAACTAATGGTATATTCTGCGTAAATATGTCAAATGCAGATAGAATGGAACTTGACTTGACACCACAGGTTTTTGGCAGAGATAAGAAGATTGTAAGAATGAAAAATGCCTTTTGTATACCAATTAAATTTACCTTCGGAATAATAAATTTTTTAATTGCCGGCAACGTACCGACAGCAATATAATTAATTAATATTATGGGTATCCTAAAATAACGATAGGATATCCTTTTATTTTATTTATATAAAAAAATTTTGCGGGAAAAAGATATCCTAATCCCATAAATTCAAGTACTGTATTGACAAATAACAATAAAAAAAATATAATTAGTACTAAGGTTTAAATAAATATAGCTTAGAACGGAGTTAAGATGAAAGGCTTAGGAGTATCTCAGGGTATAGGGATAGGAAAGGTCTATAAATTAGACTGCAGCAAAATTGAAGTAGTAAAAAAAGAAATAAGCGATACTGTGATAGAAATAAACAAATTAAACGATGCTATCATAGAGTGTAAAGAGCAAATAAAAAGTATATATCGCTTAACCTTAGAAAATGTAGGTGAGAAAGAAGCTGAAATTTTTAAAGCACAAGAAATGATGCTTGAAGATGATGATGTGTTTGCTGAGGTTATAAATAAGATAAAAACAGAAAAATTAAATTGCGAATTTGCACTTAATGAAGTATTTAATAAATATATCAAGTTATTCGACTACGTAGAAAATGAGTCTTTAAAAGAGAGAGTTTATGACTTAAAGGATGTATTGTGCAGATTGACGAAAATAATTTTAGGTGACGGAGCTATAAAATTATCAGATGTAGAAGATGGGACGGTTTTAGTAGCCTATGATATCTCTCCCTCTGATGCTGCACAGATTAATAAGGACAAAATTTCGGCTATAATAATTGAAACAGGTGGACGGACATCCCATGTGGCTATAATAGCAAGAACAATGGAAATGCCTACTGTCGTTGGAGCAGAAGGAATTTTTGAAATGGTTGAGTCCGGTGATGAAATAATATGCGATGGTTCGACAGGAGAAATATGTATTAACCCATCAGCTAAAGCTAAAGCGTATTATGATTTAAAGAAACAAAAAGAAGATGATGTAAGAAAAAAATTAATAGAGCAGATAGGCTTAGAAACAATCACCCTAGACGGCTATAAAGCAATAATTGGTGCTAATATAGGTGTGCCAAGTGATATACATTATGCTATAAAAAATGATGCTGAGTCTATAGGATTATTTAGAAGTGAGTTTCTCTATATGAGCAGAACGAAATTGCCAACAGAAGATGAGCAGTTTGAAGCATATAAAGAAATTGCTATAAAAATGAATGGAAAGACTGTTGTAATAAGAACACTTGATGTTGGTGGAGACAAGGAAATACCATATTTAAAAATACCAGCAGAAATGAATCCGTGTTTAGGGTATAGAGCTATACGAATTTGCTTGGATAATACTGATATATTTAAGGTACAGCTAAGAGCTATATTAAGAGCGAGTGCATTTGGGAAAATAAAAATAATGTTTCCTATGATTTCATGCTTAAGTGAGATAAAGGCTGCAAAAAAACTGTATTTTGAAACAAGGCAGGAATTACTAGATGAGGGTGTAGAAATTGACTCTCGTATAGAATTGGGAATTATGATTGAAACTCCATCAGCTGCGATAATATCTGATGTATTAGCTAAGGAGATAGACTTCTTTAGCATTGGAACAAATGATTTAATTCAATATACACTTGCAGTAGATAGAACAAACTCTAAAATAAACCACTTATATAATCATTATCATCCAGCAATTATAAGACTAATAAAAAATATTATAGACAATGCTCATGCTGCAAATATTAATGCTACTATGTGCGGAGAGATGGCAGGGGAGAAATACCTGATACCATTGCTCATAGGTATGGGACTAGATGAATTTAGCATGAGTCCATCCTCGATATTAAAGGCAAGACAGGTAATAAGAGCATATTCTAAGAAAGAGTGTGAGGAGCTTTTGTCTGAGGTCTTAAAGCTTAGTGATGAAGAAGAAGTAGAAAATTATTTGATTTCTAAATTAAAATAATAGATAATGGGTATAGGGGGATGTTTCGTTTATTGAAGCTTCCTTCTATCTTTGAGGAGAAAATATGAAAAAAATATCAATAGTATTTCACAGCGTTTGTGGAAATAATTATTTAATAGCAAAAGAATTCTATGAAAATTTGAAAAACAAAAATATGAAAGTAAATTTATTTAGAGTAAAGGATGACAATTTTGAAAGATTATCAAATATTCTTGAAATAGCAAAGGAATATAAAGATGAAATTATGTCAGTTGAAGTATATAATTTTAAAGAATTATTGGACAGTGATATAATAATCCTAGGTTCTCCAACATATTTTGGAAATGTTTCAGCACAGATGAAGGTATTTATGGATGAATTCGTAGATTATTGGGTTGACGCAAATTTTTATGGAAAAAAATTATTTTCTTTCGCCTGTGCAGGAACAACAGAGGGTGGAGGAGATATGTGTTTAAATGCGATAAATATTTTTGGACAGCATATGGGAATGTCAAACATACCAGTACCAAGCAATTTGGTATTAGGAGAAAGCTTTCCGGCTTATGGCTTAGTTCACTATGTAGGCGATAATGCAGATAAAAGACCAAGTACAAGAATAAAAAACGCAATTGATAAGGTTTGTGATATATTAATTAATTTGTAAAATACCAAGAGAAAAAGTTATAAAGAAATAAAAAATAAAGAGAAAGCAGATGCTGAGCAAAGCACAAATCTTTTGTGCTTTATTGTATAATAAGAGCATGGGTATATTATGAAAAAAGGCGATATAATTGAAATAAAAATAGAAGATGTATTGTTTCCAAACAAGGCCATAACAAGCTATGAGGGGAAGACAGTTACAGTTAAAAATGCACTTTTAGCTCAGACAGTACAAGCAAGAATATCAAAAATAAAAAAGAATGAAATAGAAGCAAAATTGATAGAGGTAGTAAAAAAAGCAGACTATGAGCAAGCTCCGTATTGCAAGCATTTTGGCATTTGCGGAGGCTGTATTTATCAAACAATTCCATATGAAAAGCAACTAGAATTAAAGCAAAGACAAGTAAAGAATATAATAGATGAAATATGCAATGATTACGAAATGCTATCTATAGTAGAAAGCCCTAAAAAGTTAGAATATCGCAACAAAATGGAATTTTCATTTGGCGATGCTATAAAAGGTGGACCACTAACATTAGGACTTCATCAAAAAAACAGATTTTATGAAATACTTACTGTAGACGATTGTCAAATAGTTGATGAAGATTTTAGGATAATATTAACACAGGTTTTGCAATATTTCCTAGGCAATAATACAAGCTTTTATCACAAAATGTCAAAACAGGGTTTCCTAAGATATTTAGTAGTGAGAAAGTGTGCAAAATCAGAGGATATATTGATAAATCTGTTTACATCCTCGCAAGAAGCCCTTAATGAAGCAGAATTTGTTAATATATTAAACTCATTAAAGCTAAGTGGAACAATAAAGTGCATAGCTCATTCGATAACTGATTCGATAGCTGATGTAGCAAAAGCAGAGCAATTTAAAATCCTATATGGTGAGGACAAAATAGAAGAAGAAATATTAGGCTTAAAATTTAACGTATCAGCATTTTCCTTCTTTCAAACAAACTCATTAGGAGCAGAAAGTCTATATGGTGTAGTAAGGGATTTTATAGGCGAAACAAAGGATAAGGTAATATATGACCTATACTCAGGTACGGGTACAATAGGACAAATAGTCTCAGTAAATGCCAAAAAAGTAATAGGTATTGAAATAGTAGAAGAAGCAGTAGTAAAAGCAAATGAAAATGTAAAAATAAACAAGATACAAAATTGCAGCTTCATAGCAGGAGATGTGCTAGAAAAAGTGGATGAGTTAACGACAATAGATGGAGCTAATAGTCCAGATATAATAATCCTAGATCCACCAAGAGAAGGCATACATCCAAAGGCATTAAAGAAAATAATAAACTACAAGCCAAAAACTTTCATTTATATATCTTGCAAGCCAACATCTCTAACAAAAGACCTGCCAGAGTTTTTAAAAGAGGGATATAGACTAGAAAAAGTGAAATGTATAGATATGTTTCCGATGACACCAAATGTAGAAACAGTTTTGAAATTGAGTCTATAAAAATGTTGATGGAAAATAAATAATGTGACAAATTGTATTGGATTGACACATACCTCGCTTGGATATAATATGTAATTAAAGTGAGGTATTTTTTGTGGGTATAAAAAAACTAAATTTAACTGAAACAAAAATTGAGAAGATGTTATTGAGTGGTCGAGGTAAAGGCAATGGTAGAGAGTATCAATCTTGGTTGAAAACTGGAGATTTTTTATCGAAAGGACGAAGTAGCAGAGTTAAGAGTATAAATGTAATAGAGTACATCACACATTTTCAGATCTTGAAACAGATTTTTTATATACATTACTATGGGATGATTCAATTGTAGATATCCGTGAGCAATACTCATTGCTTCCAATAAGCAAAACTAAGGAAATAGCTAATATTTTAGGAGTTAAATATCCAAAACCTTTAAAGTTGAAGATAGATGAAGAAGATAAAGTACATGTTATGACTACTGATTTTAGTTACTAAATTAGAAAATGGTGTAGAGTATTTCATAGCATATTGCATTAATATGGAAAATGATTTATTGAATATTAGAACAATGCAGAAGATATCTATTGAAGAAGCATGTTGGAATAGAAGAAATGTAAAGTTTAAAATTATTACTGAAAATAGTTATTCAAGAGAAAAAGCAAAAACATTAAAAGAATAGTAAATAAAATTACATTACCATTAGATGAATTTATTATTTCGAAAGAATTTTATATTATTTCAAGTGAATTAAAACGTTCAATACTTACTCATTATAAAAAAATATAGTACTAAGCGATTTATGTAAATAAATTGATATTAACTTTAATTTAAATTTTGGCCAAACACTGCACTTGTTTTTTACTTGGCTGGAATTAAAGATATACCTGTTGGTTTATTATAATTTTAATTATCACGAAATAAGGACTTTACTTCATAACCTATTTGTAAAGCATGTTGAATAGCAAATTTAATGTTGATTTTATATTTAACTTAGATTAGAATTAATTAAAAAATTACTTTTAAATAAACGCAATGGTCAACAAAATTGATACAATCTAAAAATCGAGAGGTACTAAAATTGAAAATTAATTTTGAAGATATAAAAAAATCAATTTGGTAAAAAAGCCAGAAAATATGGAGAGAAATAAATAAAATATTGTTATAATTTCATGATAAAATTATATGATGAAAGCAAAGTAGTTATACTTTTGACTACGAAAAAAGCTATTAATAATAAAAAAATTTATAACCGTTTAAAAGCGCATAGCGCGCAATAGCGGTAGTATGGAGGGAAAAATGACTGAATTATTAGCTCCAGCAGGAAATATGGAAGCTTTAAAAGCTGCAATTTCTAATGGTTGTGATGCAATATACTTAGGGATGCAAAAATTTGGTGCACGAGCATACTCAACTAATTTTGATTTAGAAACATTAAAAGAGGCTGTAACGTATGCGCACCTCAGAAATGTTAAAATCTATGTAACAATGAATACCATAGTTTTTGAAAACGAAGTTGAAGAGATGAAAGTGCAGATGAAGGAGTTAAATGAAATCGGTGTTGATGGAATTATCGTCCAGGACTTAGCTGCTTTTGATTATTTAGTTAAAAACTTTGTTGATATGGAAGCACACTGCTCAACTCAAATGGGAATAGACGATTTAGACGGTACTTTATTATTTAAAGAACTTGGTGCTAAAAGAGTTGTGCTGTCTCGTGAAGTTGAGATTGAAAAAGTAAAAGAGATAAGAAGAATAGCAAATATCCCTTTAGAAATATTTGTTCACGGTGCTTTATGTGTATCTTATTCTGGAAACTGTCTAATGTCTGGATTAATTGGCTATAGAAGTGGAAATCGTGGAAGATGTGTTGGTTCATGCCGTAAGGAATATGAACTAATGGATAAGACAACAGGCATATCTTTAAGTAAAAACTATAATCTATCTACTAAGGATTTAAACACAATTGATTATATCAATGATTTAAAAGAAATAGATTCTTTAAAAATTGAAGGCCGAATGAAAGAGCCTGCATATGTTGCTAATGTTGTATCTAAATATCGCAAGGCCCTAGATAATAAAATAACTGAAGAAGATAAGCACAATCTGAAAAAAACATTCAATAGAACATTTACTAAAGGATATTTGTTTCACGAAGACAAGAAAGATATTACAAACGTCTTAAGACCTAATAACTTTGGTTATGAAGTTGGAAAAATTTCTAAGAATGTTAAAGACATGTATGAAATAACACTTACACGTACTTTAAATCAAAACGATACAATTAGAATAAGTCATAACAATGAAGATGTTAATTTAACTGTTGTAAAATTGTACGATAAGGATGGCAATTTAATAAACAAAGCAGATGATGTCTGCTATATAAAAATCAAAGAAGAAATGTCTAAGGGTGATTTAGTATATATAACTAAGAATTATTCATATTACAAAGAATTAGAATCATCACTAGAAAAAGAATTTAAACGCTTTAATCTAGATATTAAAGTGTATGCATATCCAGATTCAAAGCTTATTATAGATGCTGAGGGCTTAGGCTTTAGTTATTTATATGAGAGCGAAGAAATACTAGGTGAAGCAATCAATAATCCAACAACAAAAGATCAGATAATAAAGCAATTTTCAAGATTAAATGATACTATATTTGAACTTAACAATGTAGACTACGAAGAAAGCAATGCATTTGTTCCAGCTAAAATGTTAAATTCAGCAAGAAGAGATATTATACAGGGCTTATATGATTTAAAGCTTAACAGCCATAAGAAAAGAACCAAGGCTTTGATAGCAAAAGAAAAAATAAGCTTTGCCCCTAAAAAACCATACCTTACGGCTTCTGTAACTACTAAGGAACAGTATGATGCTTGCGTAAGCTGTGGAATTACGGAAATCTATTTCGATAACATTATTAGGAGAAATCAAAATGATTATAAGGAAAAAGAAGGGCAGCTATTAGTCGGAGGATATGGCGGAATTTATCACTACAGAAAAACTAATCCTTTTGTTACGGATTATTCTCTAAATGTTGTTAATTCTGCTAGTTGCTATGAATTATATAGATTAGGTGCTGCGCGAGTAACTTTATCTTATGAATTGAATAAAAGACAAATTGAAGATTTAATTAATGCCTATTATGAAGAAAATGACGGCTATCCTGCACTAGAAATGATTGTATATGGCAAGGCTCCTTTGATGTTTACAAAATACTGTCCGATGAAAAAAATGAATCAATGCGGTATTTGCAAAACTAAGAGCTATGAATTAAAAGATGAGCAAGGAACGTTTCCTATCATTTCTCATGATGATTGTACAACGACTATTCTTAATGGTAAGACACTTAACCTTTTAGATGAGATACAAAACATAAAAGGAATTGAGGCATTCAGATTAAACTTTACAGTTGAATCAAGTGAGCAGGTTGTGAAAACCATTAATAATGCTTTAAGCAAATTAGATGGCAGAGTAGATAAAGTTGCCTTTAATCAAGATACAGACACAAGAGGTCACTTTAATAAAGAGATAATGTAGATAAATCCAAGTTATAGTGAAAATATGGGTCTATCAAGTTAGTAGTTGATATTAATTGTAATAAATGATATAATAATTCAATAATGAGGCTATTTATATAGTTTCTAATGAAGAATAGAAAAGATTTTTCCATAAAGTGAACGTAGTTCACTTTATGATTGATAAGGAAAGGAAACTATATGATAAAAGTTGATAAATTATCCTACTCATTTCCACAAAAAAATTTATATAATGAAATATCATTTACATTAGAAGATAATCAACATTGTGCTTTTATTGGAATGAGTGGTATTGGAAAAAGTACATTAATGAATATGATTATGGACCCTGAAAAATATAATTTCAGTGGTAAACTTGAAATAACACCTGGATATAAAATTGGATATGTAAGTCAGTTTGCTAAATCAGATGAAGTATTAGACATGACTGTATTTGAATATATTGGATACGAATGTTTAAAATTACAAGAAGAAATAGCATTAATTTGTGCTGAAATGGAAACATCTAATGATATTGAGTCTCTGCTGGAAAAGTATCAAGAAAAATTAGATGAATTTGAATCATTAGGTGGCAATGATTTTGAGAGTAATATTAACAAAAAATTAAACTTAGCTGATCTTTTAAAGTATAAAGATTTAAAGATATCTGAAATAAGTGGTGGAGAGTTTAAACTAGTCCAAGTAATTAAAGAAATGCTAAATAAGCCAGATTTGTTAATTATGGATGAGCCTGATGTATTTTTAGATTTTGAAAACTTAAATTCACTTAGAAACTTAATTAATACTCATAATGGTACATTGCTTGTAATTACGCATAATAGATATTTATTAGATCACTGTTTTAATAAAATTTTACATCTTGAAAACACGGAACTTCAAGAATTTGACGGTAGCTATACAGAATATAATTTTGCTTTGCTTGAAAGAAAAATTGAGTTACAAGAGCTGGCTACAAAGGATACTGAAGAGATAGAAAGAAATGAGAAATTAATTGAACAATTTAGAGATATAGCATCAAATGTTGCAGAAGCAACTAGGGGAAATACCGTAAGAGCTAGAATAAAGATTCAAGAAAGATTAGAAGCTCGAAGAATTAAAACACCATTTGTATATATTAATCAACCAAATATAAATCTAACAACAAATAATGAATTAGAAGAAACTATAGCTTTAAAAGTTGATAATTACAATGTTTTATTTGATGATAGTTTGTTAGAAAATGTTAGTTTTGAAATTAAATCAAATGAAAAGGTTGCTATAATCGGACCAAATGGTACTGGTAAAACTACTTTATTAAGAGATATATTTAAAAACACTAATAATACTATAGAAATAAATGAAAATATAAAAATGGCATATTTATCACAACATCAAAGTGAAATGCTAAATTATTCAAATACAATTATGGATGAATTTTTAGATTCTGGATTTAACACTTATGCAGAGGTTACTGAATATTTAGCTGGTTATGGATTTGAGGGTAAAATTCTTAATCATAAGATTGATGCTTTATCTGGTGGTGAAAAAAACATACTGCAATTAGCAAAGATTTCTGCTAGCAATGCTAATATGTTGCTTTTAGATGAACCAACAAGTCACTTAGACACTTATTCACAACTTTCCTTGGAAAAGGCTATTAATAACTATAATGGTGCAATTATAATGATTTCACATAATATATATTCAATCATTAATTGCATGGATTATGTTTTAATTATTGAAGATAAATCAATTAGAAAAATGAATATGAAAAAGTTTAAGAGAATGGTTTATAATATTCATTTTGATAGAGATTACTTAGAATTAGAACAAAAGAAAAAACAATTAGAAGCAAGAATATCAATTGCTCTTGTAAATAATGATTTTGTGTCTGCTAAAATTGTGTTAGAAGATTTAAGAAAAATAATTGAACTTATTTAAGAAATTGTAAAAAATAATATATAAATGTAGACTATTTAAAATAATTAACTGACATATCTATCTATTTTTAATCTTTCATTACGAGAGCATCCGCATTTAGGAAAGTACGAAAAAATAAAAATGTTTTTACTTAAAAAATTTGAACGATAAAAATAAAAGGGGCGGCAGACTGCGCAAAAATACAGTCTGCCGTCCATGCATTAGATTTTAATTATTGAAAAATAAATTATTTATTAAATAATAGTTTTGTCACATTATTTATTTTTATTTTGTCACAATAATTATTTTCCATTAACAAAAAATTATAATAGTAGTGAGTAAAAGCAAAACATTAAGATATTATTTATAAATATTTTAACGTTTTGCTTTTACTATTAGATAAAGATAATAAATTGTTCAGTATTTGTTCAATGTTATGTTCTATAATTCATATTTGTTATAAAGCATTATATTAATAATATATATAAGAGTTTTACAAACTTTTAAAATATATAAGCAGAAAGGGATGCTACTAATATGAAGTTTAGAAATAAAAAATTAATTTCACATTTTCTGTGCGTATTACTGATGATGGTGTTTATTTTTGTTGTGAATAAGCTGCGTATACCAAATCCTATGATGATTTTGGTTATACCGGTTATTTACTTTACGTATTCCGATGGGTATATCAATGGGTTATTGAGTGGTATCACAGCAATTGCTTATTCGGCATATTTCTTTTTAGTTGAAACTAACGATCCTGTAGGTGTTGCAAAGATGCTGACGATTGTTTTAAATGTTGCTACTGTGATAATTTTAATTGGAAAGTTAAAAAATCGAGATAAAAGGAATATGATTGAACTGTTGAGGTTAAATGAGTCATTAATACTTGCTGCTACGACAGATAATTTGACAGGGGCTGCTAATCGTCATTCCTTTTTAGATACAGCAAAAACACTATTTGATAATAGTGTTCGTCTAAAAAGACCTATATCTGCTCTTTTTATTGATGTAGACTACTTTAAACAAATAAATGATGTTTATAGCCATGAATTTGGTGATGTTGTTTTAGCTCGTATATCGAGAATAATTGCAAAATGTTTGCGTACTACCGATTTAAGCTGTAGGTACGGAGGAGATGAATTTGTTGTTTTACTATCTATTGCTGATGATAAAATTGCAGAAGATGTTGCAAACCGTATGATGAAAGAAATAAAATAAGCACGATTTGAACAGTATCCAGATTTTAGATTGTTTGTAAGTATAGGAATATCATCCAAGACTCCGGAAAGTGAAGAAAGTTTGGATGATCTAATTAACAAAGCAGATGAAGCAATGTATCAAGCAAAGCAAAGTGGAAGAAATATGATAATTATAAATAAATCAAATGAGGCTGTTTAAGCCTCATTTGATTTCGTCTAAATTCTTAAAACTATATCCTAATTCTTGCCATTTTATAATTAATTCATCTAATATGTCTGCGTTTGTTTTTGATGTGCTGTGCAGTAGAACTATTGCTCCTGGGTGAATTCTTGGTATTAACTTTTTAAATGCTTGCTCCTTTGCTGGCTGGTCGTTTACATACCAGTCTACATACGCTAAGCTCCAGAAGAATGTTTTGTATCCTAGCTGCTGAGCCTGTTTTAAATTTTCTTCGCTAAATTTTCCTTGAGGTGGTCTGTAGAATTTTACTAATTCTTGATTTGTTACACTTTTATATTTTTCTTCAAGCATTAATAGTTCTTTTTTAAATGCCTCTACATCAGAAATTTTAGACATATCAGGATGTGTGTATGTATGATTGCCTATAATATGCCCTTCATCAACCATTCGCCTAACTAATTCAGGTTCTGTTTCTAAATAATTTCCCACTAAAAAAAAGGTAGATTTAATATTGTGCTTTTTTAACACATCTAATATCTTGGGAGTATATCCATTTTCAAAGCCTGCATCAAATGTTAGATAAATTACCTTTTCTTCACCATTTACTGCATAATATGCGTCATATTTTTTTAAAAATTCAGCACTGGCATTACCCCTTGGAACCTTGCCTTCGTCTTGAAAACTTAAACCCCAATTGCTTGATAAGGAAAATGTCTGCGCAACATTAACTCCAAAATTAAATAATATCGTTAATCCAAATACTACTAATAATAAACTAGCTAAGCCTACAATAAATATTTTTTTATTAATTGAAATTATCAAAAAAATCACCTCTATACAATTATATATGAGTTTGTCTATAAATATGATAAATTTAAATAAAAAATATTCTTTAAACACCTGAATATTAAAAATATAAATACAAATAATATTTTTGCAACTAAATTTGGTTGTTAATAATATTATTAGCTTAAGGAGGCTTTTAAATGAATATGCAAAAGAATGAAAGTATTAAATGTAGTGTTCATCAATGCAAGTACCACAATCATTCAGAAAATTATTGTACACTTTCATCAATCAATGTTGGAACTCATGAAACAAACCCAACAGTAGTAGAATGTACAGATTGTCAATCATTTATGCTTAAATGAAGCTAATTAACTTTGCTTTAATGCAGAGGAGATTAGGTTAAAGAAAAAGATGCGTTAAGCTTTAGCATATTGCTAATCTCAACGCATCTTTTTTATACTTAAACATGAGGGCTTTTAATCACAGGCTGTATTTGTTTTCCATCAAGCGCATGCTCTAAGCTTGGAATTATTAATTCTGTATGTGCTACCATCGAATTTGGCTTTCCTTTATAATTATCCTGACCAAAAGGAACGAAGTACACATTTTTAGTATTTAGCATAATTCCTATATTTTTAAAATTAAAGCCTAAGGCATCGTTGGTAGACAAAGCTATAACGAGAGGTTTATTGTTTCTAAGATGACCTTTCGCAGCCATTAGTGCCGGAGTATCAGTAATTCCATTTACTAGCTTAGCTAGACTGTTTCCTGTACAAGGTGCTATTATTAGTATATCAAGCATATTTTTCGGACCTAGAGGCTCCGCTTCTTCCAAGGTTAGTATAGGCTTAGTAAGTGTAATGCCCTCAGCTTTTAGGATAAATTCACTAGATTTTCCAAATCTGCAGTCAATATTTTGTGAAGCGTATGAAAATATAGTGTATACCTTGCAGCCTTCTTTTACTAAATTTTCCAATTCCACAAATATTTTATCAAATGTACAAAATGAACCTGTAAAGGCAACACCTATATTCAAATTATTTAGTTTCAAATTCACCACTTCTTTCGATTAGAATTGTTTCGACCACACCTGCTAAAATTTCACCGGAACTCTTAGGTGAATATATTCCGGGTAGTCCTAAACACAATGAAGCATTTAGATTTAAGCTTTCTGCTGCACTATAATCAAGACCACCGGGAGCAGAAGCTATATCGATGATTGTCACATACGGTGATAATTTTTTTAATTTGTCCTCTGTCAAAATCAATGCAGGAATTGTATTAAATACAAAGTCAAAGCTACTTAAGTCTTTTTCTAAATTATCAATCAATATACCATGATAGCCATAAGCGATTGCTAATGCTATATCATCCTTACATCTTGCGCCAACATAGATATCAACATCAAAAGCCTTTAATTTAGATGCCAGTACTTTAGCACATCTACCAAAACCAAGCACCAAGCTTTTACTGCCATGTAGATTAATAGAACTTCGTTTTATAGCTTCAGCGATAGTACCCTCAGCTGTTGCAATAGCATTTAATATAGCTACATCATTCATTTTCATAAAATCGTAAGTTATGATATTATTTCTATTACAATGACTTGATAAATAATCTGGAATCATACCTGCAAATAAAATGTGTTTCTTATTTAATTCTTCCATGAAATGCTTAACATTTTTATCCTCATATAAATTTAAAAAAGCAATATCTTTATTATCCTTAGAAAATGGAATAGGGCAGATAAGTATATTACTTTCTTGCATAGCCTCATGCAATGAGGATGTTTTTTTTATTTTATCAGTTATTAAATCATTATTTATACCGTATGTATAGATTGTATAGCCTTTTTCATAGAGACTCTTTATCATGTATATTTGTCTTAAATCTGCTCCAATTACAGCAATATTGCCTTTTTTAGACATCCGTTCACGTTCCTTTCTAGTTATTATATATTAAAATATGTTTATTTTTTATTGATGTTACAAAAAGGATTAAATAAAAAAGGCAGAAGAAAAATTCTAACATTTTTCTTCTGCCTTTATACGAATATCTTATACTCGCAATATATCTCGTCAATATACATATTAAAAAATCCAATAAAATAATCCAACTACAACTGCGACAACTGCTAAAAATATTAAAACAAGAGGCAGTACAATTGAGAACGTAGCTAAAATTAACGCCAAACGATCATTTTTTTCAAACCGTATGGATTCAATTTCCTTTTTTTGAGCTTCTATTTTATTTAATTCTTGTTCTTGTTTATCTTTAGGAAGATTTGAAAATCTAATTCTTTCCAAATCTTCATCAACTCTTTTTTTATTACCGAAAAACATTTTAAATCATCAACTCCTCATTTATCATTTATAGTTGATTTAAAACTCTACATAATAACAACTAAAATACTCCATTAACCTTATGGCACATAGTGAAATGTCCAGGTTCTATTTCTTTGTATTCTGGAACATCAGATTTACATACATCCTGTGCATATATACATCTTGTATGGAATCTGCAACCGCTTGGCGGATTGGCAGGTGATGGGATGTCTCCTTGAAGTATAATACGCTTTTTATTGTTTCTTGCAGAAGGATCAAATGAAGGAACAGCCGATAACAAAGCCTCTGTATAAGGATGCAAAGGATTATCAAATATCTGTTTCTTGCTTCCAGTTTCAACAATTTGTCCAAGATACATAACTGCTATGTCATCACTTATAAACTTAACAACTGACAAGTCATGAGATATAAACATATAAGTTAATCCAAAGTCCTCTTGTGCATCCTTTAAAAGATTTATAATCTGTGATTGAATTGAAACATCAAGGGCAGAAACTGCTTCATCACAAACTATAAATTTAGGATTAAGTGCAAGTGCACGAGCTATACATATACGTTGACGTTGTCCACCTGAAAATTGGTGAGGATATCTATTTGCCTGTTCTGGAAATAGTCCGCATTTACCGATTATTTCTATAACCTTATCGTGCATTTCATGCTTATTACTAACAACATTGTGCTGCATCATAGCTTCGCCAACTATCTCTGAAACGGGAAGTCTTGGATTTAATGAGCTATATGGGTCTTGGAATATAATCTGCATTTTTGTTCTCATATGATTAAGATCTCTTTTGCTTAAATCATAAACATTTTTACCTTCATAGAGCATTTCACCCTCTGTAGGGGCTAAAAGCTTAAGCATAGTTCTGCCAAGTGTTGATTTTCCACAACCAGATTCGCCAACTACACCCAAAACCTTTCCTTCGTTGATTTTAAATGAAACATTATCAACAGCTTTAACATGCCCAACTGTACTTTTAAAAACTCCCTTTTTTATAGGAAAGTATTTTTTTAGATTTTTTACTTCAATTAAAGTTTTGCTCATATTAATTACTCTCCTTTCTTAGAATTGTTAGAGTTATTTGGATATAGCCAACAATTTACTAAATGACCTTGTTCAATATATGTTTCGTCAGGGAATTTCTCTTTACAAACATCCATAGCATGTGGACATCTTGGATGGAATGGACAGCCACTAGGTTTATTATTCAAATCAGGTACGCCACCTGGTATAACGTGAAGTCTATCGCTTTCTGTAGTCAAATCAGGTTTAGATGCAATAAGTCCCTGTGTATAAGGATGCTTAGGATTTTTAAATATCTCCTCTGTAGTTGAAAGCTCTACAACTTTTCCTGCGTACATAACCATAACTCTATCACTCATCTCAGCTATAACACCCAAGTCGTGAGTTATAAAAATTATAGATGCGTCAATGTTTTTCTTCAAATCATTCATAAGATCCAAAACCTGAGCTTGTATAGTTACATCAAGAGCAGTAGTAGGTTCATCTGCAATAAGGAGCTTAGGAGCGCAGGCAAGTGCCATTGCTATCATAACTCTTTGTCTCATACCACCAGATAGTTCGAATGGGAAATTATCAACAATTCTTTCAGGGTTAGGAATTTTAACGAGTCTAAGCATCTTTATGCTTTCCTCTCTTGCTTCGTTTTTATTCATTCCTCTGTGAAGAATCAAAGCTTCAGATAGCTGAGCTCCTATTTTAAATACAGGGTTTAGAGAAGTCATTGGCTCTTGGAAAATTATAGAAATATCATTTCCTCTAATTTCTCTCATTCGATCATCAGATATTTTGAGCATGTCTTCGCCTTCAAACCAAATTTCTCCACTCTCGTATTTTCCAGGAGGTGTTTCTATCAAACGAACGATGGACATAGAGGTAATACTTTTTCCGCAGCCAGACTCTCCAACTATTCCAAGAGTTTCACCTTTTTTTACATAAAAGCTTACATCATCTGAAGCCTTTACAGTACCACTGCTTGTATGAAAATACGTTCTAAGATTTTTAACTTCTAATAAAATATCATCTTTTTTTACTGTTTTATCCATTATACTCACCTACCTTTTCAATTTAGGGTCTATAGCATCTCTAAGTCCGTCACCTAGTAAGTTAAAGCACATAACCGAGATAAATATGCTGACTCCAGGTGGAATCCAGTACCACCATTTTTCTTTTAATACACGGAAATTACGAGCCTCTTGCATCATATTACCCCATGTAGGAGTAGGCGGAGATACACCAAGACCTAAAAAGCTCATAGAGGTTTCTGTTAATATAACACCTGCCATACCAAGAGTTGCATAAACTATGATATATGCTAAAACATTTGGCAGCAAATGCTTGAACATTCTTTTGAAATCACTTATACCAAGAGCTTCGCAAGCTTCCATGTATTCCATCTCACGAAGAGTAAGAATCTGTCCTCTTACAATTCTCGCTATACTTGGCCAACTAAGAATGGATAAAACTATAATTAATGTTTTAACACCTGTTCCTAATACTGCTGTCGCTGTTATGGCGAATATCATGAATGGAAATGACATAAATATTTCCGATAAACGCATTATTATAGTATCTGCAATACCACCATAAAAGCCTGCTATAGAGCCGAGTATTATGCCTATTACACATTCTATAAATACTACAACGAGAGCAAGTCCTAATGAAATTCTACCTGCATAAAATAGTCTTGTAAATATATCTCTGCCTAAATCATCTGTACCTAGGATATGTGCAGAACTAGGAGCTCTATCTCTAATTGCTTCGTTAGAGGTTTCAGTTTGCTCCATAGAATATGGTGATACTAAAGGTATAAATATGCAACCTAAAACAATTACTAGAAGTATATAAAAACTAATCAATGCTTTTTTATCTTTTCTAAATCTTTGTAGGGCATTTCCCCAAAATGATTGTGATCTATCTTTTTTCATATTAAGCTCCCTCCTTAATCATATCTTACACGAGGATCAACAACAGCATACATTATATCACCAATTAAGGTTGATAATAATACAAGCATTGATGACATCGCATTGATACCCAGTATAAGAGGAATATTTTTAGTCATACTTGCATCAACAGATATTTTTCCAAGTCCTGGAAGAGCAAATATAGTTTCTGTCATTACAGCTCCTGATAATAGTCCAGGGATAGAAAATGCCAACAAAGTAACAATTGGAATCATAGCGTTACGAAGAGCATGTTTGTATATAACTACTTTTTCTTTAAGTCCTTTTGACCTTGCTGTTCTGATATAATCCTGTCTAATAACCTCAAGCATACTTGAACGAGTATATCTCATGAATGTAGCCGCTTGGCTAAGTCCTAAAACAAGTGTAGGTAAGATTAAGTGCCATGCTATATCCATGAATTTTACAAAGGCACTGTTAGTTCTAAGAGTTGCATTTTGCAATCCAAATAAAGGAAATATTTGTATATCAACTGCAAAGTATTTTAGAAGTAAAAGTGCGAAGAAGAAAGCAGGCAAACTTATTCCGACAAGCGAAAAAACTGTTAGTGCATTATCAGCAAAGGAATACTGCTTTGTTGCACTTAAAATCCCTATCGGTATTCCTATCAATATCGCAAATATGAGCGATGTTAAAGATAATAGAAGTGTAGGTCCTATAAAATCCTTGATTACCTCTGTTACAGGTTTTTTATGCTTAACTGATTGACCAAGATTTCCCTGTGCAGCTTCCTTAAACCATGTGATAAATCTTTCATACCATGGTTTATCAAGGCCCATCTTGGTTAAAAGCTCTTGTTTTTGCTCTACTGTCATCTTGGGGTTCATCATATGACTTACAGGTGTTCCGGGTGACATTTCAAGCAAGACGAAGAGAATAAATATGATACCAACGAAAACGGGAATCATTTGCAAAATACGTCTTATGATATAATTTTTCATTATTTACCTCCCTTTCAGTTTTAATTAAGAAAGCCCGGCCACTAGAGACCGGGCTGTTTAAATTTATTGCTATTTTTTAGGAGCTTCTACTCCGATTTGTTTGATTAAAGTTGTGAAATCTTGATATGTGTCTAAGTCCATACCTTTTATTTTGTTGTTGATTCCCCAAATCTCTGATCTATAAGCTACGATTGCATGAGGTATTTCATCATTCATAATCTTAGCCCATTCTTTATATATTTCTGCTCTTTTCTTAGTATCGAATTCAGTTCTACCTTTTCTAACAAGTTCCATAGCTGCATCGTTTTTATATCCAGAAGCGTTAAATCCACCTTTTGCACTTGCATTGTCATCAAACAAAGCTCCAGTTGGATCTGGATCTACAGATAAGCTAAAGCCCATTGTATAGATATCAAATGTTCTATCTTCTGGAGCAGAATCCATAGTCTTATCAGAAACTGTGCTGAAGTCCATTATTTCTATTTTCAAATCAACTCCAAGTTGTTTCCAAGTATCAGCTGCCATAGATGATAATTTTCCTGGCCATGGAGAGTCAGTATAAACCAACCAACCTATACTAAATTTTTGACCATCTTTATAACGGAATCCGTCAGATCCCATCTTCCAGCCAGCTTCATCCATCAATTTTCCAGCTTTATCTAAATCGAAATCATATGCGTTCAAACCTTCTTTAGGGAAAGCCCATGAAACTGGAGATATAGGAGCCATACCAAGCTCAGCTACACCTTCACCATATTGTATTTTTATAAAGTCTTTTCTGTTAAGTGCATACATAAGAGCTTGACGTACTCTCTTATCAGAAAGTGTAGGTTTCTTAACGTTAAAGCACATGAATGTGTAACCATTTCCTGTGTAGCTAAGAGAATGAACATTTGGCAATTCGTTTAATGCTTTCAAATTGTCTTGGCTTGCTGAAACTTGAGCGAAGTCTATTTGTTCAGTTTGAAGAGCTGATATTAAAGTCTCATCTGGAACTTCTAAGAAGTAAACTCCACCGATTTTAGCAGCATTTTTAGTATCCCAATAGTTTTCATTTCTAAGCATTTTTATATATTCTTTTGGAGCGAAAGCTTCAAATTTCATAACGCCAGAACCCATTGGATTTGCATTTAGAGCAAGGAAATCTTCCCATTTTTCAAATTTGTAATAATCTTTTGATAAAATACCATATGTGAAACATTCAATGTTTGCAGGAGATGCTTTGCCTTCTGCAAATGTAAAGGAAATTGTTTTAGGATCTATAACTTTGATTCCTTCAAAAGTAGTAGTTTCTCCTTTGTGGAATGCTTCATATCCTACCATATCAGTTACAGCATATGCTCTTGGACCATCATAGTCTGGATGAGCTATAGTAGTGAATGTGAAGTATACATCATCAGCTGTTAAAGGAGTTCCATCAGAGAATTTTATACCATCTTTTAACGTAAAAGTATAAGTTAAGTGGTCATCTGAAATCTTCCAACTAGCTATATCCGGTTGGTAAGCACCGCTCTTATCAAGTCTAATCATTGATTCAAATATCAAAGAACAAGCATAAGAGTCATAAGTATTGTCAGTCATGATAGGGTTTAAAATTCCATCATATCCTGATGTACCAAATCTTAAAATTTCATCGCTAGCAGCAACGTTGCTGCCTCCGCCAGTAGTACAGCCGGTAAAAGCTGTAACAACCATAATTACTGCAAGAATTAATGTAAACAATCGTTTTACTTTCATTTTAGTCCTCCCCAAATTCATTATAAATATTAAAAGCTATACCATAGCTCTTGATAGGTTAAATAATATTACAAAATTTCTATTAAGTCAAGAAGAATTGCAAACGTTACAACTAATATTTTTCAACTTTTTTATTAAAATATGCAGAAAACGTTGTAATTTCATTATTCCTCAAAAAACAAAATAAAATAAATTATTTTTTATTTTTAATAATTATAATTAGGTTATTAGACGATTATATTATTTTATATTTCATGCTCCTCTTATCGAAAAACTTATATCTCAGATAATCGTTTAATAAAATTGCAGGGAAGGATAGAAAGAACCATAAAATTGTATATAATATACAAATTTGCCCTAAGAAGTTAAAAGGTAAACTTGAGTAATCCCAAACGTCCAATTTAAGCCAAATATTTACAATCAACCCGGTTATAAGTTCAAGAATTGTTATTATAATGCTAGACATGAACATTTGTAAAAGTAAAGGTATCTGAAAATTCTTTGTTTCACTTAGCAGTCCTATTAAAACAAAGCATATTCCTCCGCAAATAAACATAGAAGGATGTGAAAAGCCTCTAGACAAAACTTCAAGAAAAAAATATATAGTTCCGCCGACTAAAAATAGAAAAATATGTTTTAAAATATTACGCATAAAAATCACCCACACATATAATTTTTAGTATTGTTTGCAAATTTTAAAATTATATGTATGGGTGATTTTAATTTTTTATAGCGAAACTTGTTTCGCTTTATTTACTTATTTCAATGTCTCCGGCACTTGTTTCTTCTAAATGAGAATTGTAAAATTCACAGATAGCTTTAACCATGTATTCTGTATCTTTGATTCCGGCTGTTTCATATGATGAGTGCATAGCAAGCTGTGCAAGTCCTATATCTACCATCTTTATGCTTATATGAGTTGTCGCTACATTTCCTAGAGTTCCTCCGCCAGCTACATCTGAACGGTTTGTATATGCTTGACAAGGAACACCTGCTTTTTCGCAGATTGTTTTAAATACAGCAGCACTGACTCCGTCAGTTGTGTATTTTTGATTTGCATTGTATTTTATTACAATTCCTTGGTTTATATACACTTTGTTTGTAGGGTCGCTTTTTTCAGGATGATTTGGATGTACTGCATGTGCATTGTCTGCTGATAGCATGAAAGAAGATGCAATAGCTCTGTGATAATCCTCTTTATTTTTACCAAGACCTTCATTTATCCTATTCAATGTATCAACTAAAAACGTAGATTGAGCTCCCTGCTTAGTTTGACTTCCTACTTCTTCGTTGTCAAAGCAGCAGTATACATTGATTGACTTATTGCTATAAGATGAAACAAAGGCTTTTAACGATGAAAATGCACATTGTAAATCGTCTAATTTAGCAGAAGAGATAAATTCCTCATTGCTTCCCCAAATAGAAGGATTCATACGGTTGTATAAGAATAAATCATGACTTACTATATCTTTTTCATCTACATTAGCAGACTTTGCAATTACACTCATAAATGTACCCTTGCTGTCTTCTGTCATTCCGAATAGTGGAAGCATATCAACCTGCTCATTGTACTTCATGCCTGAGTTTGCATCTCTGTTCATATGAATAGCCATATTTGGTATAAGAACGAGGTCTCTGTCTACATCTACAAGCTTAGTTACGAGCTTGTTTCCATCCTTTACAACAAGTCTGCCCGCTACTGATAAAGGTCTGTCAAGCCATGTAGCATGCAACATTCCACCATATTTTTCAGTGTTTAGCTGAATGTAGTTTTTACCTGCTTCAATTTCATAATTTTCCTTTATTTTGAACACAGGTGAATCACTGTGTGAAGCAGTCATATTAAAACTGTAATTATCCAAATCTTTGCCTATATTGAAAGCAATAATTGATGATGAGTTTCTCGTTACATAGTATTTTTTTCCTTCTTCTATCTTCCAAGCTTTACTTTCTAAAAGCTCATTAAAGCCATTCTTGTTTAATTCTTCCTTTATTGTTTCAATAGCATGGAAGCTGCTGCGACTTTTTTCAATGAAAGAAAGCAATTCTTTTGAAATTTCTTTGTACATTTTTAATCCTCCGTTATCTTATATTATTAACTCTATTATATCAATATAAGTCAAAATTTACAATAAAAAAATCACATCTCATATAAATGAAATGTGATTTAGATACATTCTACTCAATTATAATATACTATTCTGTAGTATATGGTAAAAGTGCGATTGCTCTTGATCTTTTTATAGCATTTGTTACCATTCTTTGGTGCTTAGCACAAGTTCCTGTAATTCTTCTTGGTAATATCTTACCTCTTTCAGAAATGTACTTTTTAAGCTTTCCAGTTTCTTTATAATCTATGCTAGTTGCCTTTTCTTGGCAAAATTGGCAAACTTTTTTGCGTGGCTTTCTTTTCATTTGTCCGCCAGCGTTATTACCATCATTATTTCTTCTGTAGCCGCCTTCTCTTGAACTCACTGAAATTTTCCTCCTTTAAAATGGAATATCGTCTTCATCTACTGGTTGGAAAATGTCATTATCATCATCTGGGAAATTGTCAAAGAAATTGCTATCCGAATTTGTAGGCTTTCCTGGCAATGTTGATGACGATGATGATTGTTTAGAACCAATAAACTCAACTCTATTTGCTATTACCTCAGTAGTATATCTTTTCTCACCTGACTGTGCAGTGTAGCTTCCTGTACTTATTCTTCCATTCACAGCACACATACTGCCCTTAGCAAGGTAATTCGCACAGTTTTCTGCCGATTTACCAAACACCGAAACATTAATAAAGTCAGCAGTTGGTTTACCCTGATTAATAGCTTCTTGTTTTTTATCCCCAAATAACTCTTTGTCTACAGCTAATGTAATTCTTGCAACTGCCATACCTGATGGCAGAAATTTTAGGTCGGGATCTTTGGATAATCTCCCAATTAAAACAACATTATTCATCTTTATCCCCCTAGTTATTTATTTTTCGTCTTCTACTGTAATCATATGTCTCAACACGTTGTCACTGATTTTACAAATTCTATCAATCTCATTAACAGCGTCTGAATTTGAAGTAAAATTGATTATAACATAGTATCCGTCTCTTTTTTTGCTGATTTCATAAGCAAGTCTTCTTTGTCCCCATTCATTTACCTTGTCAACAGTTCCATTGAAGCTTGTAACTATGTTTTTGATTTTCTCAATTTCTGCATTTCTAACATTTTCTTCTAAATTAGAGTGTAGTATAAATGCACCTTCATATTTTCTCATAATTTTCACCTCCTCGTGGTCTCTGGCCATTAATCTAGTTAATGGCAAGGATAGCCTTAATAGTATAGCATTATTTGTAAAAATGTACAAGTGTTTTTTAAAAAAACTTTTGTGATATTTTCTAAGTTTTTTAAAAATGCTTTTAAGTATTATAATTATAAGTCCTTAATTATCTTTCTACACTCATACATCTTCCGTATAACGAACTGCACTCATTCATACATTTTAAATACAATTCTCTTATAATATCGTCAGGACAAATTTTCAAATAAGATTCTTTTTCCAATATTGAAATTACAGGTTTCATTTTATAATAATATCTATAATCATTATCTTTTCTTAGTAAATCAAGATAATACTCCAAAAAACTAACATACCCACGATTTGCAGATCTAAATTCACTTAATTCTAACAATTCATTAAAGAGGCTTTCAATGTCATGAGAAAAGCTTTTGCCATGAGTCTCTCTGTTTTCTTTACCATAATAACATCCAAATGGAGTGTACCATAGCATATCTTCATAAGAAGCTCTAGAAATAGTGCAGTTATACCATTTTCGTATTTCTTCATACATCTGCTTTCCGAGAACCAATTGCTCCGTAGAGAATAGTGTAAAATTGTTATTGGCAATGTGGTCAAATATTTTTGCATTATCTTCTTTGTCAGCGATATTAGTAAGAGAGCACCAGCATATGTAGTTATTATCTATTTTGCCAATGATATATAACTTTTTTTCTTTGCTAATATACAATTCTATATAAACTTCTTTATTGCTTAAATCATAGTTTGGCTTAATTATGTTTCGTAAATTTAATAAGTTAAATCTTTCAACATCATGCTGCATTGCAATCACCTTTTTGCCTTGTTTTTAACATCAAATTATAATATTAATATTTATTCTTCTTAAATAAAGACCTAGAAAGTGTTATTGAATCTCTGGTTTTTAAGTATTTATCGGTCATTAGATGCTGTATTAAAAGAATTATTCCAAAGAAAATTATTATGTCACCTATGCTTAGGATTATGTCATAAAAGTAATAATCTCCTATATAGAATATTTTCCCTAAAGCATTTAATTTCGCACCTTCAGCAGGGATGAAAAATTTTACTTTGTTTGATGATAAGAGGTTGGTCATCTCTGTTCCATATAAATGCGTAATTATATCGCTTTTAACCGGTGTTCTGAAATTATTTAAGCAAAGGCAAATAAAATTCATCATTACACCTATTAATGGCATAAACATATACCTTTTATCTAAGTTAAACGCCAAGACTATTATTATGAGTGAATATGTAATCACTAAAAAAATGTTGTATAGCTTGGAATTAAAGTCTAACAAGCCAATATTCATGACAATAATCGATATAAATGAAACCAGAGCAAGTATAACCAGCGCAGAGAAATTAATTTTTAAATACCCAAGCCTTGACAGCTTTCCTTTTCTAATAACTCCAATAATTAAACCTATGATAATAGCTTCTATAATCATAATAATTTTTCATTCCTTTCTTATCTTTTAGTAAATATTTCCTATATATAATATAATAAATAAGAAATATTATCAAGCATAAATATTTTAAAATAATTATTAATAATATATTATACCATTTTTTATGAAAAATAAATAAAATAAACATAAAAAAAGGTGCATGGTATTTATCCATGCACCTCTTTTATATTAAAACTCTGGCTCAATTAAGCCGTAGTTGGCGTCCTTTCTTTTATATACTACATTTATTTCCTCTGTATCTGCATTGAGGAAAACAAAGAAATCATGCTTTAATAAGTCCATCTGCAATACTGCCTCTTCAATACTCATTGGCTTAATTGCAAATCTTTTAGTTTTTACTACTTTAAATTCTTCCGCTGAATCATCTAATGGTTCAACATTTTCAAATTTTATTGATTCATTGCTGTGCTTTCTATCTTCAAGCTTAGTTTTATATTTTCTAATTTGCTTTTCCAAAGATTCAACAGAATCATCAATTGATGAATACATATCGTCTGAGGCTTCTTCAACTCTCAATATCCTTCCGTTAAATGGTATTGTTACCTCAACCTTTTGTTTCTTTCTTTCGACGCTTAAAACAACCTTAGCTTCAACATCCTTGTAGAAAAATTTTTCAAGTCTACTTATTTTTTTTGTTGCTACTTCCTTCAATGCTTCAGTTAATGGGATGTTTTTTCCATAAACAGTAATGTTCATGCAATCAGCTCCTTCCAAGTTTTTATTGAACAAGATTTCTTTAAAATCTTGTTAGATATTGTATTTTAATTATACCCACCGGAGGCGGAATTAAACAGTAATAAAAAAATAATTATAAAGAATCGCTCTGATTCTTTTATAGAGTGAATATAGTTCACTTTTTTATCTCGCTAATGTAAGAACAAAAACCCTATTAGCACCGTGCAACTTCAATATCTTGCTGCATTCATCGACTGTTGTACCAGTTGTAAATATATCATCAATCATTAATATATCAGCATTATTTACTAAATTGGGTATTTTATTGTTAGCTATATCAAAGACATTTTGAAGATTTTTTTGTCTTGCATATTTAGATAAATTACTTTGTTTTTCTGTATTATTATTTCTTTTTAAAGTATCTATGTACGGAATATTAAAATATTTTCCAATTTGCTTAGCTAAAAGTCCAGATTGATTAAAACCTCTGTTTCTTTGTTTAATTTTATGCAGAGGAACTGCTGTTATGTAATCAAAATTTATATATCTATTTTCTTTCATATATTCTATTAGAAGATAGCTGAACAACTTGTAATAATATGTTTTGTTGCAGTATTTATAGTCATGTATAATCCTTTTTACAGTTCCTTTGTAAGAAAATAAGCTTTTAGACTTTTCGAAGCTTCTTGAATCTTTTGCACACTCATTGCAGATTGTTAGGTCTGGATTATGCCTTAGGCTTTTATTACATATCCTGCATACAGGTTCTTCAATCCTTTCAAGCTTAGAAAGGCAGGTATTGCAGATATACTTATTATTTATGTTCTCGTCATAAGTATCACAAATTTGGCATATATTTTTTTCTGGATATATTAGCTCTAAAAAAGATTTAATATATTTTAACATCTTAGCCCCCTAATTTGTTTTTCAATATTCCCTGTTGACAAACAAAATATATCCTTGTTCTAGTTCTTTATTCCCAATTATAAAAATCTTTAACTTGCTTTAATCTCATGTCAAGAGCAGAATATCTATCATCAATTTTATTATTTTTAACCATCAATTCTATATATTTTTCCTGTCCTACAAGCACTACAAGGCTTTTAGCACGTGTTACTGCTGTATATAAAAGATTTCTTGTCAAAAGCATTTCCGGAGCCCAAGTCACGGGCATTATAATTACAGGGAATTCACTTCCTTGGCTCTTATGCACAGTCGAAGCATAGGCTAAAATTAACTCGTCTAGTTGTGCAAATACATATGTAGCTTCCTTTTTATCATCATATTCAACTATTAGCTCTTGGTTTTTATCATCAATAAATATAATATAGCCGATATCTCCGTTATAAATTCCTTCGCCCTCAATATTTTTGCCATCTTCATTATTAATTCGCCATTGCAGTTGATAATTATTTTTAGTTTGCATTACCTTGTCGCCAACTCTAAAGCATATTTTTCCTATAGTTTTTTCAGCTTTAAGCCCTGAGGGGGGATTGATTATTTCCTGCAATTTGTTATTTAGTTCAATAACTCCCACATCACCTTTTTTCATAGGCGATAAAACCTGAATATCCTTAATAGGGTCGATAGAGTATTTTGCTGGAAGTCTTTTTGTGTACAATTCAACAATTAAATCAGAGATTTCTTTATTAGTTGTTTTCTTCATAAAGAAAAAGTCAGAATCTTTTTCATTGCAAACAGGCATATCTCCACTATTGATTTTATGTGCATTTTCAATAATACTGCTTCCATCTGCCTGTCTGAATATCTTGTCAAGCCTTATAGTAGGGACTGCTTCACTGAAAATTATATCCTTTAATACATTGCCTGCGCCTACGGATGGCAGCTGGTCCATATCACCAACCAGCACAAGTCTTGCACCTACTTTAATTGCTTTTAATAGATGATTCATCAAAATTATATCAATCATTGACGATTCATCGACTATAATTACGTCTGCGTCAAGAGGGGATTCATCATTTTTATTAAAGCTTAGATTGCTGTCTATTTCGCCATAAGCATATTCAAGCATTCTGTGTATTGTTTTTGCCTCTTTGCCTGAGGACTCGGTAATTTTTTTAGCCGCACGTCCAGTAGGAGCACAGAGAAGCACTTTTTTACTTAAGCTTTCAAATATATATAATATAGTTTTAATTATAGTAGTTTTACCAGTTCCCGGACCGCCTGTTATGACAGTTACACCGTTTTTTACTGTATCTTTAACAGCGAGTATTTGAGTATGTGTTAATTCTATATTATTATCTCGCTGTGAATAAGCTAAGTATCTGTCAATATCTTCATCTGTAAAGCCATAATCAACAGAAGCGGCAGCGTTAGGTGAAAGCAGTGCTATAAGCTTATTGCAAACATTTAATTCGGCTGTATGATAAGGTATAGAATATATACACTCTTTTCCATCTATATTTTCAATGTGTACTTTCGATTGAAACGCCATATCTCTTAGTTCAAGTTTTAAAACTTCCTCGCTTGTCCCAAGTAGCTCATTAGACGCTTTAATAAGGACATTTTGAGGGAGATAAGAGTGACCTCTTGTAGCCCCTTCCATAAGAACGTATTTAATTCCCGCTGCTATTCTAAATGAAGACCCACTTTCCACTCCTATAGAGTAAGCTATTTTATCAGCAAGCTTAAAGCCAATGCCATGTATATCCTCGGCAAGTCTATAAGGATTTTCTCGTACTATATTGATTGTATTTTTTCCATATTGCTTATATATTTTTACAGCATAATTAGGACTTATATTATGTCCTTGTAAAAACATCATTATTTCTTTAATATCAAGCTGACTAACAAAGCTTTCTGTTATGGTCTTTGCTTTAACTTCTCCGATACCCTCAATTTCCATCAAACGATCTGGGAAATTTTGTATAACAGAAAATGTTTCATCACCAAAAGCCTCTACGATTTTTTTAGCAGTAGAAGGACCTATTCCTTTTATCATACCTGATGATAAGTAATTTTCAATGGCAATTAATTCTGTTGGGAGCAAGACGTTGTAAGCTTCAACCTGAAATTGCTCTCCATATTTTTGATGCTTTATGTATTTACCATACATCAGAAGATTTTCATTTGTTAAGTCTGATGGAAAGCTTCCAGTTATCGTTACTACATTTGTATCCGTCTCTAATAAGGCTACAGTGTAGCCATTGTCTTCATTTCTGTAAATTATATCAAATATTATTCCCCTTAGCTCTTGCATAAAATCCTCTCCTGCCATACTAATCTTTAGTAAAATATTTCAAGTTCCTCAAAAGTTCAATAAGGATTAGTTTTGTATATCAATTATATAACGCTATTGTACTAATATCAAATAAAATTTTGAAATTTTAATAATTTGTCTTTTCAAGTGCTTGATTTTGTGCTAAAATATATCCAAAATACATGGAACGGGAGAATTTTTAAATGTCGAAAGAGAATTTTGCTAAGGGCGCAGCCATTTTAAGCTTATCTGGCTTAATAGTAAAAATATTAGGAGCCGTATATAGAATTCCTTTAACCAGCCTAATAGGTACAGAGGGCATGGCAAATTACAATATCGCTTATGGTGTATACAATTTATTGCTTGCTATATCTCTTGCAGGACTTCCTACAGCTATAGCAAGGCTGATTTCAGAAAAAAGGGCTTTGAATAATTATAAGGGAGCATATCAAGTATATAGTATTTCTTTAATAACATTGTTTATAATAGGTATGGTGTCATCTTTATTAGTTTTATTGTTTGCAAGACCTTTAGTTAATTTATTGCATTTTCCAAATGCTTATTATTCAATGCTTGCATTAGTACCAGCTCTGCTGATTATACCGGTGATGTCTTCATATAGAGGATTTTTTCAAGGTGCGCAAAACATGGCACCAATGGCTATATCTCAATTTTTAGAGCAGCTTCTTAGAGTTGTTGTAGGCTATGGTCTAGCTTATTCGCTTGTAAAAACAGGTGTTGATAAAGCGGCAGCAGGTGCTACCTTTGGAGCTAGTGTTGGCAGCATAGGAGCGCTTTTAATAATAATATTGTTTTTTGTAAAAAGAAAGAATTTGACACAAAGTGAGATAAACTCATCTGATAACAACTTCCTTGAAGAGCCTAAGAAGATAGTTAAAGATTTATTAAAAATAGCAGTACCAATCACAATAGGGGCGGCAATGGCTCCGCTTATGTCGATACTGGATTCGTATTTTGCTGGAAACAGATTGGCAGCCTTAGGATATACACAAGCTCAAATTGAAGATTTGATGGGGCAACTAGGCGGAATGGCTCAATCCTTGATTAATTTCCCGCAAGCATTTTCAACAGCAATAGCAGTTAGCTTAGTTCCTGTCTTGACAGAGGCTTTTGTTAAGAGAGATAAGCATCGTCTAGCTCAGACTTCGGATATGGGAGCAAAGCTTTCATTGATTATAGCTTTACCAAGTGGAATAGGCATGTTCATGCTCGCTGAGCCAATAATGGCATTGCTATATCCAAGCATGGGAGCAGAAAAGTTTGCAAGCTCTGGCGTTTTACTGCAAATACAGTCAATAGGTGTAATATTCTTCATATTAAATCAAGCATATACTGCCATGTTGCAATCAGTGAATAAACAGATGATACCTGTTAAAAACCTCTTTTTCGGGCTAATAGTAAAGGTTATTCTTTCATACATACTTATAGGTATAAAAGGGATAAATATTAAGGGTGCGGCGATTAGCAGCCTTGTAGCGTACTTGGTAACAACTACATTTAATCTTAGAGATATAAGAAAATATACAAGAATAAAAATGAAGAGTATAGTTAAAATAGCAGCACTTCCTTTATTGTCAACAGCTTTAATGGCGGTTACTGTTTGGGTTACATATAACTCAGCTAGACTGCTTACTAAATCAAATTCCGTGCTTACACTATTATCAATAGGAGCGGGTGGTATTATTTATTTTGTTGCTTTGTTTGCTACCGGAGCCATAACAAGAGAGGATTTAGAGCTAATACCTATGGGAAGTAAGCTAAAGAGATTTGTGAGAAGGTAATATAGAATATGAATACAATACAAATAATAGGGCTAGGTGTAGGTGGAATTGAAGATTTAAGCCTTAAAGCTTATAAAGCGCTTATGGAGAAACTTCCTACATACTTGCGTACAGAAAGACATCCAATTGTCAAAGAATTGGAAGATAATGGCATAGAATACAGCTCTTTTGATAGCTATTTCGAGAAAATTGACGAATTTGATAAAGTTTTTGAAAAAATTGTCAAAAAAATAGTTGCAGAATTAAAAAAATATGGTAAAATAAATTATTGTATTCCTGGCAGTTCACATGTAGGCGATATGGTGACAAAAAAACTTTTAGAGGACTACAAGGATACAATAAAAATTATCTTGATAGATGGCGAGAGTTTTCTAAGCAAATGTATTAAGCTTTCTGGCTATTCTGATTATAAAAACATTAAGGTAATCGATCCTAATGACATGGATGAATTTTCCATAGATACCAATTCTGCGAATTTTATAACTCAGGTTGATAGTAAGGCACTTGCTTCAGAAGTAAAAATCAAGCTTATGGAATCGTATTCCGAGGACTGCGAAGTATTGCAAATAGACGCTCTTGGCAATTTTGCTGTAAAAATGCCGCTATATTCGATAGACCAAAAAAATAATTATGGATTTTCAACATATTTTTGTATTTTTCCTATTGAAAAGTATAAAATAAAGGTGTATAATATAGATAACTTATGTAGGATAGTGAAGCATCTGAGAGGTCCAGAGGGTTGTCCGTGGGATATAAAGCAAACACACGAGTCATGCAAGGACAATATTTTGGAAGAGGCACAGGAGCTAATACAGGCCATTGACAATGAGGACATAGATAATATGTGTGAGGAGCTAGGAGATGTACTTTTACAGGTAATATTTCATAGTGAGATGGCTTCGGAGGAAGGTTACTTTAACATAAGCAATGTTATAACAGAGCTTTGTGAGAAATTGATTAGAAGACATCCGCATGTGTTTGGTGAGGAAACCGCTCATAGTCCCGAGCAAGCCTTAGAAGCTTGGAAAAGGGCTAAAGAGAAAGAAAAAAACCTTCAATCTATTGAAGAAAAACTAAATAACTAATGTTTAAAATTCCTTTTATAGGGATTGCAATAAAAAACTAATATTTTAAAGGAGGATTTTTTTGTGAATAAGGCAGATTTAATCGCTAATGTAGCAGAAAAAACTGGATTTACTAAAAAGGATGCAGAAAGAGCCATCAATGCTATGATGGACAGCGTAAAAGAAGAATTGGTAAAAGGCGGAAAAGTTCAGTTGGTTGGATTCGGAACTTTTGAAGTAAGAGGCAGAAAAGAAAGAACTGGAAGAAATCCAAGAAACCCTAAGCAAGAGATTAAGATTCCTGCATCAAAAGCTCCAGTATTCAAAGCTGGTAAGTCTTTAAAGGAAGCTGTTAACTAGTTATGAAAAATTATAAAGCATAGATATCTAGAATTTTCTAGCACCTATGCTTTATTTTTTTATTGCTTAAATTGTCAATCTTATTTTTGCCAAATTAAATCATCTGATGGAACTTCTACATTCTTAATAACAGAAGCTATTCTAGATACATTTATAAGGTGTTTGTAGTCTAAGTTTTCAGAGATTATATTATTTCCCCATGTTCCACAGCCAAGTGTTGTAGTTGGAGCAAGTCCGTTAGTCAAAGAACCGCCAGCTGTTGTTGATGAAGATGCGTTTACTATCAATCTGCTTATTGTTAATTTTGTACCTGCTAATTCAATATGTTTATTGTTGTTTGAATGTATAGCAGCAGTATGACCTTTACCCTCTAAATTCAAGTTTGTTTGAGCTATTTTTATAGCCTCATCAAATGAGTCGTAAGCAAATGCAGCCATTACAGGGCACATTTTTTCCTTGCACAATATATCTTCTTTTCCTATGCCACTTGCTTTTAGCAATATTACTTTTGTATCACTTGGAACTGTAACACCAGCTAAATTAGCAATTTTTTGTACTGATTGACCTACAACATCCTTGTTAAGTGTACTTCCAATGAATAGAATTTTTCTGAATTTATTAACTGTTTCTTCATCTTCAGCGTAGAAAGCACCGTTTTTAACTGCTGCCTTAATTACTTCGTCATATTTGTCACGAGGAGCTATAATTGTTTGCTCGCCAGAACAAATTATACCATTGTCAAATTTTCTTCCTGCTATGATTTTAGCTGTAGCATCATCAAAATCTACATCAGTATCTACGATAACTTGAACGTTTCCTGCTCCTACACCAAATGATGGTTTACCTGATGAATAAGCTTCTCTAACGAGTCCCATTCCGCCTGTAGCTATAACTACGTCAACAATTCCCATCAATTCGCTTGTTTTATCAATACTTGAATCTCTTATAATTTGTATAGCATGCTCAGGGCATTTTACGCCTTGTTCTTTTAGATTTTTGTTGATTAAATCAACTGTGTATGCACTGCATTTCTGAGATCTTGGATGCGGAGCGATAATAATTGAATTTCCTCCCTTTATAGCAAACATTGAATTACACATTGGTGTAACTATAGGGTTAGTAGTAGGTGTAACAGCTCCTACTATTCCTATAGGTTTTGCTACATAAGTAAGTCCTGTTAATTCATCTTTATTAATAACTCCAACTGTTTTTTTATCAGCGATGTGGTTGTATATTGTTTTAGACTTACCTTTGTTTTTTATTACTTTATCTTCATATACACCCATTCTTGTTTCTTCAACAGCCATGCGTGCTAATTCTTCTGCGTTATCATATACTGTTTTCGCAATTACTTTTACTATTGCGTCTACTTCATCTTGTGTGTATGTAGCTAATTCTTTTTGTGCTTCTCTTGCATTTTGCATTAAATCTGATATATAACTTAAATCAGCTACCTTTTTTATTAACTCTGGAATAGAGCTTATTTCTGACATTTTGTAAATCCTCCATGTTAGTTTTTATTATTTTAATGTGTTGGCGAGGCTCTGCACCGTCCGCCATGGTGCTACTTAGCTCCAAACGGAAAGAGTAGAAACACGCCCGCACATTTTGCATTATTTTTTTACTCGATTGTTATAATTTTAACTACGAGTTGATTAATTAATATAACTTTGAATATATATTTATTAAATCCTCTTTTTCGAATTTAACATAGTTATTGCCAAGAAGTCTTTGCTGAGTTGCGATGACATTTTCAGAAAATCCAACAATTTCTTCTTCTTTCATGCCATATTCTCTAAGAGGTTTTAAGCTTAATAAGTTGTTCAATATTTTTTCTAATTCGTCAAATGAATTATCTTCGCTGCAGCCAATTATGCTGGCAAATAATTTTTGTATCTCTTGAATTTTGCCTATTGGTTGTTTTTTCTTATAGTATTTGAATACTTCTATAAAAAATTGATAGTTTGCTTCACCGTGAGGTACATGGTAAACTCCTCCAAGAGGATAAGACATCGCATGTACTGCTGCACAGCCAGCATTTCCAAATGCTATGCCTGCGTAATTGCTTGCAACTAAGAAGTCTTCAATTATTTGTCTAAAGTATTCTTGACCATTTTTCACAACGTCCATATAACCCTTTATTATCATTTCCATAGCTTTTATACTGAAAAGCTCTGAATATCCGCTCGCTTTTGGAGAAAGATATGATTCAGCTGCATGTATTAAAGCATCTACAGAGCTTGTAACGAATACTTTATATGGAAGTTTAACTAATAATTCTGGAATTAAAACTGTTTGGTCAGCACATAGTGCATTGTCAGCCAATCCCATCTTTGTATTTTTCTTAGTCAATAGAGCTATAGATATATTAGTAACCTCACTTCCTGTACCACAGGTAGTAGGGATGATAATCAATTCTTTTTCCTTAACTATAGGAGCTTCTCTTAGGAATAACTGTTCCGAACGCTCTGCTTTTTTCAATACAAAGAGCTTAGCAATGTCAACTATGCTTCCGCCGCCTATTGCGATAACTCTGTTGTAATCAATTTTTTCTAAGTCATCAAATATTCTGTCTATCATTTCGTCTGTTGGTTCTCCCAAAGCATATTTTTCTGGGAAAATAACATTGAATTTCTTATTTTTATTTTTGAAGTAAGTATCGAAAATTGGTTCTATTGTTAGTATTAAATCTTTTTCATTAACATTAAATTCATTGTAGAATTCATCAAAGGTATTAAGCTTGTGAATTTCTGGCACTACTAAAAATTGTTTCATGTTATTTATGTCCTTTCCTAGTATCTTTTTTTAAAACTCTTCTTTAAATCTTAGAACATATTCTTTTTTCAATTCGTCTCTAAAATCTGGATGAGCGATATTTATTAATTCCTTAGCTCTTTGTTTTAAGTTTTTTCCTCTTAAGTTTGCTATTCCATATTCTGTAACTATATATTGAACATCAGTTCTTGATGTCGTAACACATGAGCCATGGTCTAAAAATGGTACTATTCTTGATAATTTGCCCTTAGAAGCTGTAGAAGGCATAGCTATGATAGATTTTCCTTGTCCATCTGCTGACATACTTGTTCCTCTTACATAATCAACCTGACCGCCAACACCGCTAAATTGTTTAAGTCCTATAGCCTCTGCACAAACCTGACCCATCAAATCAACCTGTAATGCTGAATTTATAGAAATCATTTTGCTATTTTTCATTATTGTAATAGGGTCGTTGACATAATCAACAGTGTATAGCTCAACTATTTCATTTTTATTAACAAAATCATAAAGCTTTTGACTTCCCATTAAAAATGTAGCTATCATCTTTCCAGCATGCAAGCTTTTTTTACTGTTGTTTATAGCTCCTGAATTGTATAAATCAACAATTCCATCAGAGAACATTTCGGTATGAATACCTAAGTCTTTCTTGTCCTTTAAAAACAGTAAAACTGCATCAGGTATAGCTCCAATTCCAAGCTGTAGAGTAGAACCATCTTCAACTAAAGATGCACAGTTTTCGCCTATTGCCTTTTCTACATCGCCTATTGTAGGAGGCTTTAATTCTAAAAGAGGCTTAGAAACTTCCACTATATAGTCTATATCCTTAATATTTATGAAGTTATCTCCGTATATATATGGCATTTGGTCATTAACTTGAGCTATAACTATTTTTGCTGCATCTGCTGCAGGTTTAGTAAAATCACATGATACACCAAAGCTGCAATTACCATTTTCGTCAGGAGGTGTTACCTGTATCATAGCTACATCAACAGGCAATGCAGTTTTAAACAGCTTTGGAACTTGATAGAAAAATGATGGAGTAAAATCTGCTCGACCGTCATTTATAGCCTCTCTTGTTCCAGCACCTACAAATATTGCATTATGTCTTAGATGTCCTTTCATTTCAGGTCGTACATAACCGCAATTTCCCATAGCTACAAGATGAACAATCTCAACATTCTCATATTGTAAATAGTTATCTACCATAGCATCTACTATGACAGTAGGCTCTCCAGTAGCGTGAGCAGTTACAACTCGTGAGTTGGATGGGATATGCTTTACTGCTTCTTGTGCTGTTGTTAATTTTTCTTTATATAATTTTTTGTAATCCAATATATAAGTCCCTCCGCGTTAATATTGCATCCAATTCCATGGCTCAAATGACATGGAATTGGAGCTGTAATACTATTAATACTATTTAATTCCAGCGATTTTCTTTGCCATTTCTTTTTTAGCTTCAAGGTCGCTTTGTCTTGATATCATTATTCTTTGTGCTTGTGGAGATCCTGCACCGTGCATTGATTCTGTTCTATATCCTACCGCAGCTGAACCTAGACACATATTTTCTATCAATCTTAATATTCTCATTCTGTGCTCTGTAGGAACACTGTCTACTCCTCTGAAGTACTTATCGCATATAGCTCCGATTTCAGGAGAACTAAAATCTGCTGCTGATGGCATAGTAACCATAAGTCCGCCGGCTATATCTTCTGCAAGTCTTGTAATTTCATAAGGGAATCTTGTTACGTTTTGCTTACATACATTTGCTAAAAGCATATCTATTTGATAATTTCCAGCCTCTGTCTTAGTTCCCTCAGCAGAACATGCTATACCACAACAGTAAAGAGTTTCATTTAAATGAGTCATTTCTATAAGTTTATCTTTTATGTGAGATGCTTTAGTTACACCGTTGTAATCAGCAGCAACTGCAGCAGCTCCGATTAGAACATCTCCAACTCCAACTTTACATCCGCCGTAGCTTTGTCTGTGGTATCCAGCAAATCTCTCAACCATCATGTTTGCAAACTCATATTCTTCACATAAGAACACCATGTTCCATGGAACAAATACATTGTCAAATACTACCAATGCTTCTTGTCCGCCGAAGTTTTTATTTCCTAAATCTATATCAGCATCTTTTTCAAGCTTTCTTGTATCGCATGACTGTCTGCCGTATATCATGAATACTCCTTCTGCGTCAGAAGGTACAGCAAATGATACAGCATAAGCTTTGTCTTTTTCTTTCATAGATACTGTAGGCATGATTAAGTGATCATGTGAGTTTATAGAACCTGTTTGATGAGCTTTTGCTCCTCTAACAACTATACCATCTGCTCTTTTTTCAATTACACGTACATACATATCAGGGTCTTTTTGATCAGATGGAGATAATCCTCTGTCACCTTTTGGGTCAGTCATGGCTCCGTCTACAGTTAAGTCATTTTCTTGAACGTATTCTAAATATTTTCTAAAGTTTTCATGGTATTTTGTACCATGTTTTTTGTCTATTTCATATGTTGTTGACCATATTGCGTTGAAAGCGTCCATACCAACACATCTTTGGAAGCATGATGCAGTTTTTTGTCCTAAAAGTCTTTGCATCTTAACTTTTTTAACTAAATCACCGGTGCTTTGATGTAAGTGACAAAATCTATTTACTTTTTTTCCTGTTAAATTTGATGTAGCAGTCATTAAATCTTCATATTCTTTTTCGTGAGCTAAATCATAAGTCATAGCCACAGAATTAATAGATGGTCTTATAAGAGGGTGATCTACAAAGTTTTCAACCCTTTCACCAAACACATAAACCTTTGTTTTGAGCTTTCTCAAGCTTTCAATATACTGTTTACCAGTCATTAATGCCATAATAATTACACTCCTTAATATTTTTAATTTTTATATTTATTCAAGCTTATATATTGTATAAGCTTAGTAGATACTTTGTTAAATTTATAACATTCAACCACAAATACTTTGCGAAAAAATGGGCTTTAGCACACTATGTTAAAGTTTTATCATCTTTTGCCATTCAAAATATCCTTTGCGAAATTTATCAGCTCATCACTGACCCCTTGATACAGCCTAACCGCCTTGATATTTGGCAATTCTTCTATAATTTTTGCTTCGACAATATTTTCTATCGTATCTCTTGAGGCAGGGCATCCACCACAAGCTCCAAGCATTTTGATATATACTATATCATCTTTTATCTCAACTAATTCAGCACTTCCTAGATGTTCATTCAGCAAAGGGTTAATTTTTTTTGATAAAATTTCATTGATTTTATTTTCCATATTTATATATCTCCAAGAATTTAGAACGAAACTTATTTCGCTTTTTTATCCAATTCTGACTTTTATTAATTCAATTATAACATTTAGCTAAATATAATTCAATATGTTTAGAAATTACATTTTTAATAAACAAATGCTCTATTATATCTTAATTAAAAAAATATATACAATTTAAAATTTTACTTTAATTTGTGGTTTCGTTTTCCGATTGATAAAATATTAACAAGAAAAATTTAAAAAAAAGTATAAATTTTTATCAAATATTATACTTTTTATTCGATTATTGTAAATTGTTATTTTTTTCTTTAAAAATCGATAATATTAAAACAGCTGTCAATATTAATATACAAGCTAAAATGCTTTTAAAGGAAATTGCTTCATTAAGTAAAACTATGCCCATAAGCACACTTGTAATCGGCTCAAACATACATAATATTGAAGTTGTTGTAGGTCCTATATTTCTTACACCTATCTGCATAAAGCTTATACCAATAACCGAAGTCAAAATACTCACTATAAATGAGTACATCCATGCAGTAGGAGTTAAAGACAAAGTGAATTTACCGCTTATAATAGTAACTAAAAATAAAATTACTGATGCAAAAACACAGGTATAAAATGTAACCAAAAGTGGGTGATAATCCTTTAGTCCGCTTTTATCCATGTATATAAGTGCTATTCCATATGAGATACCTGAGACAAATGCTATAAAAAGTCCCATAAAATTCAATGAGCTTCCTCCGTCAAAAAACAACAGCACTCCAACAAAAGAAATGATAAGAGAAAAAATTTGAATTTTAGTTATACTTTCCTTGAAAAATATAAATAAAACAAGTGCAACCAATATTGGATAAACATAATGCACTGTTGTCGCCATTCCAACTGATATAAAATTATATGAAATATACAGAAGAAGTGCTGTCAGTATAGTGCTGAATATACTTAAAATAAATAATCCTTTGAATTCCTTCCAATTAATTTTTAATGATATTTTTTTATATTTTAATATAGCGTACATTATAGGCAAAGACATAGAATTTCTTAGAAAGACAAGCATTATAGCATTGCTTCCACCAGAATATGTCAATTTGCAGAGTATGGGTGTAAACCCAAATATAAATGCGGATATTATTACACATAGAAAACCTTTTGTCTTGTTCATTTAATATTGTCCTTCTTTTTTGCAAAACTTTTATGTAGAATATCCTATCATTTTGTATGATATTTAACAAGAAAAACTTTAAATTTCACATAAAAATAATTTAAATTATTTTTAACTTAAACTAATTTATTATCTTTATTACAATCCTTATATTTAAAGCTTGATAAATTTGTGCTAAAATATTATAATTTAATCTTAGTAAGGTTAATTTTATTATAATTCGACGAAAGGATTGATAGATTTTGGATATAATAGATACAAAACTTGTGAAAATAAATCCAAATAATATAGATTATGAAATTTTATCAGAGGCAGCATCGATAATAAAAAATGGTGGAACAGTAATATTTCCAACAGAGACAGTCTATGGCTTAGGTGCTAATGCACTTGATGAAGATGCTTGCGATAAGATATATAAAGCTAAGGGCAGACCAAGCGATAATCCTTTGATTGTACATATAACATCTATGGATGAGCTAAATAAATTAGTTAGAGAAATTCCTAAAAATGCTGAAATTATGGCAGATAAATTCTGGCCAGGGCCATTAACTATGATTTTTGATAAAAAGAATATAATAAGCTATAAGATAACAGCAGGATTAGAAACAGTTGCAGTTAGGATGCCAGAAAATAAAATTGCAAGAGAGCTTATAAGGCTTAGTGCTTGTCCAATAGCAGCTCCAAGTGCCAATACTTCCGGTAAGCCAAGTCCAACTTCTGCACAGCATGTAATAGAGGATATGCTTGGTAGAGTTGATATGATAATTGATGGAGGAAGCTGTGACATAGGTCTTGAATCATCAGTTGTAGATATTACAGGTGATATACCGACAATATTAAGACCTGGAAAGGTAACAAAGGAGGATATAGAAAGACTTTTTGGAAAATGTGAAACAGACCCTGCTATAATAAAAAGCGATGAAAATATAGTTCCAAAATCTCCCGGACAGAAGTACAGGCATTATTCACCGAAGGCGGAGCTTATATTGTATAAAGGCAATTTGCAAAAAATGGTAAATTCAATAAAAAAAGATTGCAAAAAGTATATAAGAGAAGCAAAGAAAGTCGGTATTATCGCGAGTGAACAAACCAGAAACTTTTATGATAATCTAAATGATGAAATTGTAGTTAAAGTAGTAGGAGATAGAAAAAATCCTCTGACAATAGCAAATAATTTATTCGATGTTCTGCGTAGTTTTGATTCGTCAAAAGTGAATGTAATATTGTCAGAATCCTTTGATGATAAAGGGATTGGCGGTGCTATAATGAACAGGCTTGGAAAGGCTGCAAGTAAAAAAATTGAGCTTGGAAAGCTTAAAATGTTGTTTGTTTGCACAGGAAATACTTGCAGAAGTCCAATGGCAGAGGGTATAATGAAAGATATAGCACATCAAAAAGGATGGGATATAGAAATTTCATCTGCCGGTATAAGTGCTATTGATGGAGATAATCCAAGCCAAAATGCTGTTCTTGTACTTAAGAAAATGGGTATAGATATAAGCACGCACAAATCAAGGCTAATAAACGAGAAGATACTTGAGGAGGCTGATTTAATTATAACAATGACCAATCAGCACAAGGAAATTTTATTGAGAAGATATAATAATTTAGAAGATAAAATAATTTCATTCAATATACAAGACCCTTATGGCAGAAGCCACAATGTTTATCAGTCATGCAGCGAGGAGATTAGAGGTGAAATCTTAAAAATAAGTGATAGCTTGATGATTTAAATCAATAATGAAAAATATGAGAATAATAGAATTTTATAAAAATATAGTAATTTAAGGAGACAAAAATACAATGAAAATATCATTAGGATGTGACCATGGTGGTTATGAATTAAAAGAGATTATAAAGAAATATTTGGAAAACAAAGGGGTTGAAGTGCTTGATGTGGGTACATACAGCTTAGATTCTGTTGATTATCCTGATTATGGAGTAAAGGCAGCCTTATTAGTGGCAAATAAAGAAGCTGATAAGGGAATAGTAGTATGTACAACAGGTATAGGAATTTCAATAGCTGCCAATAAAGTTGATGGAATTAGATGTGCTTTATGTACTGATAGCTTTATGGCTAAAATGACAAGACTTCACAATGATGCTAATATGTTAGCATTAGGAGCAGGCATAGTTGGGAAAAATTTAGCTTTAGACATAGTTGATACATGGCTTGACACAGAATTTGAGGGTGGAAGACATATTAAGCGTGTTGAAAAAATTATGAATATTGGGAAGTAGAGGCGCAGAAAGGAAAGCATCATGGATAAGTTATATGTTATGGCATTTTTCTTCGCATTTGTAATATCCTTTTTAGTAACACCACTTGCAAGAAAATTAGCTATAAAAGTAGGAGCCTTAGATGTTCCAAAGACAGAAAGAAAAATACACAAGGACGCAATGCCATACTTTGGAGGAATTGCTATGTATATAGCTATTATGGCATGTATGTATGTTTTTTTACCTCACAACAAAACAAACATATCTGTAATGATAGGGGCGACCTTGCTCGTTTTAGTTGGAATAGTAGATGATATGTATGAAATGCCTGCAAAAATTAAATTAGGATTTCAAATTATTGCAGCCGTTATCGCAGTTTATGGAGGAGTAAGAATATACTTTATAACTAACCCTTTTCAAACAGCAGGACTTAGTCTTTTAAACTCATTGTCAATACCGATGACTATAATTTGGATAGTGGGTATTACAAATACAATTAATTTAATAGATGGCTTGGATGGATTGGCCGCAGGTGTGTCAGGGATAGCAGCACTTACCTTGCTTTTGACTATAATTACTAAGGGCTATAGCTTTATAATAGTTGAATGTGCTATCGTGGCAGGAGCAGCTTTTGGATTTTTACCTCATAACTTCAATCCGGCAAAGATTTTTATGGGAGATACTGGCTCAATGCTTTTGGGATATATGCTGTCAATAGTAGCGATACTTGGAGCTGTAAAGAGTGTAGCTGCGATAACCTTGATAGTTCCAATATTTGCAATAGGACTTCCGATATTAGACACTTTCTTTGCTATTGTTAGGAGAATTATTAATAAAAAATCTATAATGGAAGCAGATAAGGAGCATTTGCATCATCAATTGATGAAAAAGGGACTTAATCATAAGCAGACTGTTCTTGTTTTATATGGGATAAGCATATTTCTTGGATTAACAGCAGTATTTATATCTAATAGTGATACAAAAACAGGGATTTGGGTTGGTGTAATAGTCGCTTTACTTATACTTATATTAGCTAACAGGCTGAACTTAATCAAAAAAGCGAGTAAAAAATAAATTTTTAAGGAGATATATTATATGAGAGATGAAAATAAAGTTACTTTTGTAAATAAAACAATTAAAACTGGAATAACATTTGGCAGTGCATTGGCTATGACTATTAGCTATGTAACTTGGAAATCAGTTGGTTGGGCAATTTTTCATGGTCTTTTAAGTTGGGTATATGTAATTTATTTTTTGATTAAATATTAAGTAAGATAAAATATAATTATCGGAAAGGTATGGAAAGAATATGGACAAGAAAAAAATACTAATAGTTTTTGGGACAAGACCTGAAGCTATAAAAATGGCTCCATTAGTAAAGGAATTAAAAAAAGAGGACAGCTTTATAACAAAGGTATGTGTGACAGGCCAGCATAGAGATATGATTGACCCAATGCTAAAGATATTTGATATAAAGCCGGATTACGATTTAGATATATTTAAGCATGGACAAACTCTAACAGAAGTAACCCATAAATCATTAGTTGGAGTTGAGGGAGTTATAAAGGAATTTAGACCTGATTTATTGTTAGTGCAAGGTGATACTACAGCAGTGCTTGCAGGCGCTTTAGCGGCTTTTTATAATAGAGTGAAAATTGGACACGTAGAGGCAGGGTTAAGAAGTGGGGATTTATATTCTCCATATCCGGAAGAAGCTAATAGAATGCTTACAGGAGTTTTAACAAATTATCATTTTGCGCCGACACAGCACTCAAAAGAAAATTTGCTTAGAGAGGGCTATGATGAGTCAAAGATATACATAACAGGCAATACTGAAATTGATGCACTCCATATGGTTTTAGACAAAAATTACAAATTTGAAGATGAATTGATAAACAACATCAATTTTGAAAACAGAAAAGTAATTGTTATGACTGCGCATAGAAGTGAAAATATAGGAAAAAATATGGAAAATATCTTCTCTGCAATTAATGATATAGCAAATGACAATGAAGATGTAGAAATAATATATGCTATGCACAAAAATCCAAAGGTAAGAGAGATAGCTGTTAAAATACTGGGAAACAACAACAGAGTTCATTTGACAGAGCCTATAGATTATTTTCCTTTCATGAATCTTATAGCAAAAAGCTATATGGTAGTTACAGATTCAGGAGGAATACAAGAGTCTGCACCGGCACTTGGCAAGCCTGTTTTAGTAGTTAGAAAAGAAACAGAAAGACCAGAAGGAATAGAAGCAGGAACAGCAAAGCTAATAGGCGTAGATAGAAAAGAAGTATACGAGCATATTAGCTTGTTGGTAAATAATAAGGAAGAATATGCTAAAATGGCAAATGCAGTAAATCCTTATGGGGATGGAAATGCTGCTAAAAATATTGTAAAAATACTTAGAGAGAAATTATGTACAAAATCCTAATAATAGAAGATGATAAAACAATTGCGAATATTTTAATGGAGCATTTGCTCAAATGGGAGTATGAAGTTACTTGTGCAGATGATTTTAAAAACATTAAGGAGCTGGTTATTCAAATTAATCCAAATTTGATTTTGCTTGACATAATGCTTCCATTTTTCAATGGTTTTTATTGGTGCAACGAGATAAGAAAGATATCTAATGCTCCTATCATATTTATTTCCTCTGCTTCCGATAGCATGAATATTGTAATGGCTATGAATATGGGCGGAGATGATTTCATAGCAAAGCCTTTTGACCTTGATGTACTGACTGCTAAAATACAGGCTGTCATTAGAAGAACATATTCTATCCAAGGACAGATGAATATAATTGAGCATAGGGGATTGATACTTAATTTAAGCGATACTACACTTAGCTATGAGGACAAAAAGATTGAGCTTACTAAAAATGAATATAAGATTTTACAGTTAATAATGGAAAATATAGGCAGAGTAGTATCGAGAGATAAAATAATAGAAAAGCTTTGGGAAAGCGAAAGCTTTATAGATGATAATACTTTGACAGTTAATATGACAAGACTTCGTAAAAAGCTAGAGGATATAGGCTTAAATGATTTTATAAAAACGAAAAAAGGAATGGGTTATTTAGCGGATTAATATGAAAGATTTTATAAGTATTCTATTTTCATATATTAAAAAGCATATTTTTATTATGCTAGTATTTGCAATATGCTCGATAATTTTTGCTGTTGTTTTTTCATTGTACAATTTGCCGATGGAAGCAGTTTCTTATGCAGTAAAGTTAAGTGTTTTTGCGCTTATAATAATAGCTTTTTTTAGATTCTTCTCGTTTTATAAAAAACATAAAGAGCTTGAATATTTAAAAAATGTTATAACTGTGAGTTTGCCAAAATTCCCAGAATCTAATAATAAAATAGAAAAGGACTATCAAGAGCTTATAAATATACTTCATGAGAGCAAATTAAGTGTGATTTACGAAAAAGATAATTCCTTTAGCAATATGATGGATTATTATACACTTTGGGTTCATCAGATTAAGACGCCTATCGCAGCAATGAGACTAATTCTTCAATCTAGTTTACAAGATAGTTCTAAATTTCAATCCGAAGAATTTGAACTTAACGAAGATATGTTAGTGACAAGTGATAAGTCTATAAATGAAAATATACAAAGAGAAAAAGAGATTAATGAGGAGCTGTTAGAACAGCTTTTTAGAACAGAACAATATGTTGAGATGGTTTTGCAGTATTTAAGAATGGAAAGTGATTCATCTGATTTGCTTATTAGAAGATATTCGCTTGACAATATAGTTAAGCAAGCTGTAAAAAAATATGCAAAATCCTTTATTCGTAAAAAGATCAAGCTTAACTATGAGGATTTAGACGTAGGTGTAATAACTGATGAAAAATGGCTAGTTTTCGTAATAGAGCAATTGCTGTCAAATGCTCTGAAATACACGTATTCAGGTTCGATATCAATATATATGGATGAAATATTACCTGAAACCTTAGTTATACAAGACACAGGTATAGGGATACAAGAGGAAGACCTGCCAAGGGTTTTTGAAAAAGGCTTCACAGGATACAATGGGCGCGCTGACAAAAAATCAACTGGTATAGGACTATTCTTATGCAAAAAAATCGTAAAGAAATTATCCCACACCATATCGATAGAATCAACTCTAGCTAGAGGAACAAAAGTAAAAATAGGGTTAGATATGTTGGATATAGAGATAGAATAGTAAAATTTTAAATTATTTTCGCTATAAAAAACATTTATAGTTAAGAAGTCTGCTATAAATGTTTTTTATTTTACTTTTATTATTGTATATAGTATACTAGCCGAGGTTAAAAAAACAACAAGTATTTATGCTAGAGAAATTGGAAGAAATCATAAAGTTGATAGCCTTCGGAAGCTTAACATAAATAACAAAAACAAATTTGGAGGATGAAATGAATAAAAGATCTTTATCTTTATTTTTAGTGCTTGCATTGGTATTAAGCGTATTTGCAGGATGCAGTACTAAATCAGATCAAAAACAAGGTGATGTAGATACAACACAATACATGAAAGCAGATGAACTTAAAACTGCTATATCAGAAAACAAAGGTGATTATATAGTTTTCGACGTTAGAAAAAAAGCAGATTATGATACAGAACATATTAAAGGAGCTATATCTGCTGATGTAGATTCTATAGTATCTAATAATGATAATGGACCTGCTAAAGCAAACATAGAAAAAGCATTAGCTGATACAGATGTAAAGGGCAAAAAAATTGTATTGTTATGCTATTCTGGCAAAAGATACGCTGCAGCTGCAACGGAGCTTTTAAAAGGAGCGGGCATAGAAGCATCTAATATCTACACTTTAGAGGGTGGATATAAAGGATGGACTTTTACTGATTTATTAGAAACTGGCAACGCTTCTGCACCAGATAATAATGTGGCAAAGGTTGATGCTGTTGATGTAAAAAAAGTATTTGTTACTCCTGAATGGGTTAAAAGTGTTATTGACGGACAGCAAAAAGAATCAAGCAATTATATAATTTTAGAAGCGAGCTGGGGTACAGCAGATGAGAGTCCTGATTATAAAACGGGACATATAGCTGGTGCTGTTCACGTAGATATCGCAAGTATTGAAGGTGAGCCGTACTGGAATATAAAAACTCCTGAGGAAGTTGAAAAGGCAATGCTTGACCTTGGAATTACAAAGGACACAACTGTTATACTATATGGTTCAGATGTTTCAGGAACTGCTAGAGTTGCATACGCATACTTGTGGGCGGGCGTAGAAAATGTAAAAGTATTGGATGGAAGCCTTAACGCATGGGCAAATGCAGGATACGAGCTAGAAACAACTGACAATGCCCCAAAGGCAGCTACAGAGTTTGGTACAACGGTGCCTGCTCATCCAGAATATTGGACATCTATTGAAGATGCAGCTAGAAGATTAAATGAAGATGCAAACTTCCGTTTAGTAAGTATTCGTTCATATGCAGAATTCAAAGGAGAAACTAGCGGATACACATATATTGATAAAGCCGGAGAGCCAAAAGGCGCTGTTTGGGGTAAAGCAGGCAGTGATCCATACCATATGGAAGATTACACACATGAAGATGGTACTTATATAACTATGGATGAAATGAAAAAGCTGTGGGAAGGTCTTGATTTTACTTTGGATAACCACCTTTCATTTTACTGCGGAACAGGATGGCGTGCAACAATTCCATTCTTGATTATGTATGAAAATGGATATACTAATATGAGCTTATATGATGGCGGATGGTACCAATGGCAAATGAATGATGATCTTTCGGTACAAGTTGGAGATCCAAAAACAGGAGAAGTTGTTTATACAACTGTTAAAGAGTTGCCAAACGACAAAGCAGCAAGATAAAACAAATGACAAAACTACAAAATAAACTATATGGCGCATTTATAATTTTATGCGCCATATTAGAATTTTTATCAATAGTAGGTGCCTATGTGGCTAATTACTTCACGAGAACACGTATGGGGATGCTTCGCCATATTGTGTATTTGAATGGTAAATGGGAGAAGCTTGTTCCTATGCCTGTTATAAAGGTAGCTGTATTATTCATTGTTGTTGTTCTTGTGATAATTGCATTTAGTAGATTTAGAAAGATTAAGTCAAATGCTATGCTAAATGTAATGGCAGTATTGCTAGTTTTGCTAAGTACATGGACAGTATGCTTCTTAGTTTTTAGTAATACCAGAATTAATCGCAGCTACTATATTTTAAGCATGTGCTTTGTGCTGGCTACTATGCTTCAAAATATAATCTATCATTGTCTTTACAATATGAGAAAAATAAATTATACAAAATAATGTGAAAAGATGCACCCTAGAAAACTCAAAATTTAGAGTGCATTTTTTCATTAAAACGTTAGAAGGTGGATGTATTGAAGAAAAAATATATTTTGCTTGTGGCTATTGCAGCTATTATTTTAATATTGAATAAATACAATATATTCAATCATTTTAGCTTTGAAAAAATAAATGAGCTGAAATCATATATAGCTTCATTCGGTATACTTGCTCCTGCAGTATTTATTGCACTATTTGTTGTTGCTACTGTGCTTTTTATACCTGGATTGCCTATAACAGTTCTTTCAGGCATATTATTTGGAGCCTTTTGGGGAGCGATATACGTTGTTATAGGCTCAACAATAGGAGTGTCAGTCGCATTTTTAATTGGTAGATATTTCGGAAGAGATTTTGTAAAAAAGATAACGCAAAAAAATGAGAAACTTGCTAAATTAGATAGCTATATAAAAAAACAAGGGGATACGATTTTGATTATTAGTAGATTAGTCCCAATTTTTCCTTTCAATCTGCAAAACTACGCTTATGGAATTACAGATATAAAATTTAGCACATATTTTTGGTATTCTTTGATTTTTATGATACCTGGAACATTTATATATACAAGCTTTGGTGCATTAGCATACAGCTCTATTCCTATAAAAAAGCTTGTGCTTTATTCGGGTATGCTTCTGATAGCATTGTGCCTTCTTATAATATTGCCAAGAAAAATTTTTAAGATACCTACATCAAGGACTAAAGATTATAAATAATTTATAATTTTAAAGTATTCACTATAAAAAATATTTATAGTTTAAAGAATGAACATAGATGTTTTTCATTTTACTTTTATTATGGTATATAGTATATTAATTAAGGTTGTCTAGTGCTAAGTATTTAGACGAGAAAAATTAGACAGATTATAAAGTTGATAACCTTTAAGAAGGTTAACATAAAAAATAAAAAAACAAAATTGGAGGACAAAATGAATAAAAAGTATTTATCTTTATTTTTAGTACTTGTCTTATTAGTAAGCGTATTTGCAGGATGTAGTACTAAATCAGATCAAAAACAAGGTGATGTAGATACAACACAGTACATGAAGGCAGATGAACTCAAAACTATTATATCAGAAAACAAAGGTGATTATATAGTTTTCGACGTTAGAAAAAAAGCAGATTATGATACTGAGCATGTTAAAGGTGCTATATCTGCTGATATGGATTCCATAGTTACTAATAATGACAATGGACCAGCTAAAGCAAACATAGAAAAAGTATTATCAGAAACAGATGTTAAGGGTAAAAAAATCGTATTATTATGCTATTCTGGTAAAAGATACGCTGCAGCTGCAACTGAACTTTTAAAAGCAGCAGGCGTAGAAGCTTCTAATATCTACACATTAGAAGGCGGATATAAAGGCTGGACTTACGCTGATTTACTTGAAAAATAAAAATCTGCATAAAAAAAGGGAATAGTTTACAATGTGTAGGCTATCCCTTTTTCATTATATTGCATTCTAAAGGGGATATATTCTAAAATCAAAGAATTTAAAGAGTAAAAATAATATTGAGGTGCATAATGATGGACAAAATGATGAACAAATTAATTAAAAAAATAACGAAAATATTATTACCTGTTTATATAATAGTAGCAATTTTTTCTCCTGTATCCGCAATCGCCTTTGCAGATACAGGAAACAGCGAGATTGTATCGGATTTTAAGTATAGTGCCAATGAAACAATTAATGTTGGAACTACAGAAGTCACTGATATTGGGGCAGATGCTCTTGAAGACAGTTGGCTTGCAACAGATTTTAAATATGACCCAAATGATGAAACAATTATTATAGGATTTAGTACAGAGGGTCTTAATAAACTTGCAACAAATAAAGATTTAGTAATACCTGCTCAAAATGTTACTGGTACTGCAATTACGGCGATTGGAGTAAAGGCTTTTACGAAAAACAAATTAACATCTGTTACTTTTCCAGATACTATTGTAACAATTGGAGATGCTGCTTTCAGTTCAAATAGCATTAGTGGCGAATTAAAGCTTCCTGATAATTTAAGCTTATTAGGCAAACAGGCTTTTATGAGCAATAAAAATATTACCCATGTTGAAATTCCACGAGGTGTTACAGTAATTAATGATGGTACATTCCTTGATAATAGTTTAACAGAAGTTACGATACATAATAATATCAGGACTATTGGAATGACAGCTTTTGGCACAAATCAGATAGAAACTCTTGTCTTTGAAGAAAATCGATACAATTCTAATTTATTGGATGGAATTGATATTCAAAAGAGTTCATTTGCTAAGAATAATCTTAAAACAGTACGCCTGCCCTATAAAGTAAAAGGGATTGCTAGCGATGCTTTTGCAAATAATCTTGGCAATGACCCTGTTACTGCTAAATTAGTCTATTTGTATACAGAAAACCCTTTACATCTGGCTACTAAAACAATTTTTCATTTCGATGCTGAGGATTCAAAACAGAAATCAACTTCTGCGAAACTAATCCTAGAAGAAAAACCTTGGACAGCAGAAGACTTCACATACGATACTACTAATGCTACAATTATGACTGGTTTTAGTGATACAGGTATTAATAAACTAGCAGACAACACGGTTTTGGAAATTCCTCTAAAAAATAAAGACGGCAATACAATTACCGCTATTGCTACCAATGCTTTTGCCAACAAGGGCTTGACAAAAGTAATCTTTCAAGAAGGATTAAATGAGTTTACAATTAATGCCGGCGCTTTTATGAACAACAGCATTAGTGAATTGACAATTCCAGAAGGTGTTCGTAATTTTGAAGCTCAGTGCTTTCGCTATAATAAAATTACAGCAGTGAATTTTCCACAAAGTACTTTAAAGATAGGAAACGGTGCATTTGAGGATAATAAAATAAATTCTTTAACTATTGCAGATACAAAAGAGAAAATCCAGATAGACGGTACCGCTTTTTGTAATAATCAAATAAAAAGCTTTATTCTTCCTTATAGAGTAGAAAAGCTAGCAGGTACTGCATTCTTGAACAACACAGGCATGGAATCATCTCCTGTAGACGGTTCAGGAATTGTTTATATGTATACTTCAAATGCCAACCATTTTAATGCCGACCGTATTTTCCGTATTGGAGGAAAAAACATTTCGTCTTATCAAAAACTTATTTTGAAGGATGCAGAAGGCTCTGCTGAGTGGGAAGAAAAGGACTTTACATACGAAGGCAGAAAAATTACTGGTTTGTCTGAAGATGGAAAGATAAAGGCAATTGATAATAAAAATCTTGTATTGCCCGATGTAAACCCACAAGGCGAAACAATCACAGAAATTGCTTCTAATTCATTTAAGATGGAAGCGCAGTTCAATGAAAATGAAGTAATTTCTCCGGACGGATTTACAAGCGTAGCTTTTCCAAAAGGATTACAGATAATTGGAGATAATGCCTTCCAGTATAATAATTTTAAGGATTTATCGTTCCCAGATTCTCTTGAGCATATAGGAATGATGGCATTTAACGGTAACAAGCTTACAACACTGACATTACCGACAAACTTAACAACAATGGGGAATGGGGCTTTTGGTATAAATAAGCTGACGACACTGGAAATAAATCATAAATTAAAATTGATTCCAGCAGGTGCATTTACTGCCAATACTACTTTAACAAACTTAGAGATACCTGAAGGAGTAGAAGAAATTGGGGCAAACGCCTTTAGAGGTGCTCAATTAAAGACATTAGTTATTTCTTCTACAGTGGAAAAAATTGGCGATTCCGCTTTTATATTGCACAAATTAGAGGCACTGACTATTCCGGGTAATGTTAAGTATATTGGAAAACAAGCCTTTGAAGGAAATTTAAACTTAAAAACTCTTAAATCCTTAACTTTGAATGAAGGATTAGAAACCATATCAAAGGGTGCATTTAATAAAAATTTGCTGACAAGAGTGGATATTCCAAGCAGTGTTACTGCTTTAGATAAAAGTAGTTTTGTTGATAATATAGGCGTAACAAGTGGTGCTGTAGATGTTTATACTACCAAAGCAGCTCATAAAGATTTTATAGCAGATGCAAAAAGTCATAAGATAGTGTACTTTAATCCACAAGAGATGTGGACAGCCAGTGATTTCACTTATGAAGGAACGAGCTTAACAGGCTTTACTGAAGAAGGCAAAGCAAAAGCTGTATTATATAGATACACCATTTTGCCTGATAAGAATTTGGAAGGCGAAAATATTACAAGAATAGCTAAGGAAGCATTTATCCCCGATGGTTATGAGTTTATTAAAGAAGAAGTTATCTCTCCTAATGGCTTAAACAAAGTTGTGTTACCGAAATTTTTGGAGGTAATTGAAGAAAGAGCATTTCAATACAATAACCTGACAACTATTGAATTTCCTAGCTCTTTAACTACATTAAAGCAACAATGTTTTAATGGTAACAAGCTACAAAAGCTTATCATTCCAGAGACCATTGTTAATATAGAGGAAGGTGCATTTTCAACCAATAAATTGACAGATGTTACTTTGCCAAGTAATATTAAGGTAATTCCAAAAGGTTTATTTGCCCGAAACATTACATTGCAGTATATTGAAATTCCTCAAGGAGTAGAGATTATAGATGAGTATGCCTTCAATGGTGCTCAGCTGAAGACTCTAAGAATTCCTAATTCTGTTACAGAAATCAGACGAGGTGCGTTCTACTACCATCAAATTAAGGAATTAGAAATCCCTAGCAGTGTCAAGGTTTTAGGTTATAGAGCATTTTCTGGTACTACTAAAGCTATTCGCTTGGAGAAGCTAATACTTAATGAAGGACTAGAGGAAATAGGTGCATATGCTTTTGCTGTAAGCCTTTTAAAAGAAGTTAATCTACCAAATAGCATAGATAAGTTAGATGCAAGCTCTTTTGACCATAACACAGGTTTCGAGGATAGTGGCAAGGTTAATCTACACACTAATAATAAAAATCACTTAGATTTTCCAAAATCAGAATCCTATATTATCATTTATCACGAACCAAGTAGTGGCGGAGATAATAATAGTGACAATAGTGGTTCCTCAACTGTAAAAACACCGATTATTACTTTGCCGAAAGAAACAAGTGGTGGAAAGGTCATAATATCTGATGACAAGAGAACGATAGAAATAGTAGCTGATGACGGATATGAAATCGCTGATTTGATTATTGACGGAAAATCCGTTGGAGCATTAAGCTCTTACAAATTTTATGATGATAAAGAACATACCATAGAAGTTGTGTTTAAGGTTAAAGATGTTGTGAAATTCACGGATATTAACAATCATTGGGCTAAAGATAGTATTAATTTCGTAATTGCGCAAGGTATTTTTACTGGTGCATCAGATACTGAATTTGCTCCTAATTCTTCCATGACTAGATCTATGCTGGCAACTGTACTTTATCGTTATGAAAAAAATCCCGAAATAGATGGTAGTCATTCATCTTTCAAGGATGTACAAGGAAATTCATGGTACAGTGATGGAATTGTATGGGCAGCTAAAGCCAATGTTGTTAAGGGCATCACTAGTAATTCTTTTGCTCCAAATGAGAAACTGACAAGGGAACAATTGATTACTATGCTTTATCGTTACGCTCAGCACAAGGGTATAGATGTTACAGCCAAAGCTGATTTGAGTTCATATAACGATAGTGATAAAATTGCCGATTGGAGTAAACAAGCTATGGAATGGGCAGTCTCTACTGGATTATTGCATGGAAAAGACAATAAAATGTTAGCACCAAGTGATGGGATAACCCGTGGAGAAGCAGCCGAAATTTTAACAAGATTTATCAAAGAAATTTTATAAACAATATTAAGGCTTGAGTTATAGAGCATAAAAGGGGTATAATAATTTAAATAAGAAATCTAAGGAGGATATCCAAAAGAAAATTTTAAGACAATTATGTTGTTTGAAATTTTAAAATAATGGACTTTATATATGAAAAATGAATTAATACATAAAAAGAAGCGCATAGCGCAAATCATAATAATTGCATTGTTAGTACTAGCAGTTATACTCTACTTCATAGTTCCAGAAGTTAAATCCTTTTTTAACAAAATATTTTCTATTTTTGCTTCAATGAATATCGAAACAATAGCTGAATACATAAGATCTTTTGGCATTTATGCTGTAATTGTATCTTTCTTCCTTATGGTATTTCAGTCTTTAGTTGCTCCATTGCCAGCATTTCTCATTACATTTGCTAATGCTGCAATTTTTGGTTGGTGGCAGGGTGCTATACTTTCATGGACTAGCTCAATGGCAGGTGCGGCACTGTGCTTTTATATTGCAAAAACATTAGGACGTGATGTGGTTGAAAAACTCACAAGCAAATTTGCACTTGAAAGTGTAGATGGTTTTTTTCAAAGGTACGGAAAGCATACCATATTGATTTGTAGATTACTCCCTTTTGTTTCATTTGATATTGTAAGCTATGCAGCAGGACTGACATCAATGGGTTTTATGAGCTTTTTCATAGCTACTGGCATTGGTCAGCTTCCTGCAACTATAGTTTATTCATATGTCGGAGGAATGCTTACAGGTGGCGTGCGCATGATTGTTACAGCACTTTTGGTGTTGTTTGCTCTTAGTATTTTGATAGTGTTGTTAAAACGAATTTATAATGAAAGAAAAAATAAATAGAAAGAGATATTATGAATTATAGAGAACTTATAGTAAAAAGCCATCAAGTATTAAGTTTTAATAGAATGTTTTCAGCGACAAGTAGTGGTGCAGATGTTTTCTGGCCGGGCTGTGCTGTTCTATCAATGGGAAGTGAGATAACAAATAAAACATATAGACTTTTGAAAACTGCAATCCCAGAGCTTTCATACAGTACATCCTGCTGTGGAAAACCATCAAAGCATATTAATCACGGAGAAGATTTTAAAAAAATAAAAGAATTTCTAAAGAGTAGTTTTAAAGAAAATAGAATTAAAAATATTTATACTCTTTGTCCTAACTGCTTTGTTACATTAGGCGAATTTAGTGAAGTAAATGTGCAGTCAGCATGGCATATCATAGATGAATATTTTCCTAAAGATTGCCTAGGTATATTAAATGGAAGAAAATTTTCTTTACATGACCCATGCCCTGTTGTTAACGATATAGAAGCAGCAGAGCATGTAAGAAGTATTTTGCATAAAATGGGTGCTGAGGTTTTGGAGTTTACAAATAACAAAGAAAAAACAGTGTGCTGTGGAAAAAAAGATATGCTTATGGCTCTAAATCCTAAAGGGGGAAAGAAGCTTTTTGATTTGAGAGCGTCTCAAGCTCCTTCCAAAAATATTGTAACATATTGTGCTTCTTGCAGAGATACCTTTAAACAAAATTCATTTACTTCATACCATGTGCTTGAGCTTTTGTTTCAAATAGAAGCAAATTCCTCATGGACGAACAGATATAGAGCTGTAAAAAGTATGAAAAGGAGAAATGAAAATGCTTGATACTTATGGTAGAAAATATGTTGATAAATATATAAACAGCACATCTGACTTTTTACTAAAGCTGAAATTAACGCCTATTCAAGTTACTTTCATGGCACTTATTTTAGGTTTGTGTGCAAGTGCAGCATACTATTTTGGCTATAAATTTTTATCTATAGCTATTCTTTGGATTTCAGGATACTTGGATGCTGTAGATGGGTCGATGGCAAGAAAAAGCAAGTCAATAACAAAGACAGGAACTCTTTTAGACATTTTCTTTGATAGAGTGGTTGAACTAGCATTTATTGTAATATTTGCATTAAAGCATGGTGAGGCTGTATTTGCATTGCTGTGTCTTACATGTACAATAGTGATGTCGATGTCGGTATTTCTTACAAGTGGAATGCTTATAGAAAATAAGGGTAAAAAAAGCTTTCATTACCAAGCAGGTCTCATGGAAAGGACAGAGGGCTTTATTATGTTTACACTAATGATTTTGTTCAACAAATATATGTTGCAAATTACATTTTTATATGCAGCTCTAATCGCGTTTACAGTCTTTCAAAGACTTAGAGAATCGATAAAAATATTGGAGGAAAAAAATGAATAAGAAAATAATTATTGCTTTGATAGCAGTAGTAATAATTGTAGGTGCAGTATTCTACTTCAACAATAATACTCAAAAAAGTGATGTAGTAACACTTTATGGATGGGGCGGTGACCCTAGGGTTAATGAATGGATTGACAATGAGCTGGCACCATATGTAAAAGAGCAATATGGTATAAAGCTTGAACGAGTACCTATGAATATAGATGAGATTTTGACAAAGCTTACAAATGAAAAGGGAAGCAAAAAAGCAGGCTCAATAGATGTAATATGGATTAACGGAGAGAATTTCTATTATGCTAAACAAAATGAGCTTCTGCACGGACCGTTTTTAAATAAAATTGAAAATGCAGGGAAATACATAGACCTTGCAGGACCTGCCGCAACTGTGGATTTTGGTTATCCAACGCAGGGTTATGAGGCACCTTGGGGAAAAGCTCAATTTGTCTTTGTTAACAACGGAAAATTACTTTCTGATCCGCCTCTTAATTCTACAGAACTTAAAGAATTTGTTATGAAAAATCCCGGAGTTTTCACTTATCCTGAAGCTAAAGACTTTGTCGGCTCAGCTTTTATAAGAACTCTTATATATGATATAGTAGGATATGAAAATATAAAGGATTTGCCTGCTGATTACGAGACAATAAAAAAAGCTATAATGCCAGCAATGGAGTATCTTAACGAAATAAAACCTTATCTTTGGAAAGAAGGAAAAACATATCCAAAGGATTCTGCACAGCTAGACGGACTTTATCAAGACGGTGAAGTGTATATAGCCATGGATTATAATGCAAATAAGGCACTTAGCAAGGTTAATGACGGAAGCTGGGACAACAGCACAAGGACATTTGTGTGGGAAAAAGGAACACCATTCAATACTCATTATCTTGCAATAGCATCTAACGCACCTAATAAGGAAAATGCGTTAAAGCTGATTAATGCTGCACTTTCACCAGCTATGCAAATATCTAAGGCTGACCTCAAAAAATGGGGAGATTTGCCTGTATTAGAGTATGGAAAGCTTAGTGACGCAGACAAGGAAAATCTTGATAAAGCATTAACTCCATCAGAAGAGTTAAAAGATACAATTTTGTCTTACGATGAACTTTCAAAGCATAAACAGGCTGAAATTAAAGCGGATTTGGTGGCAATCATAGAAAAGATCTGGGAGGATGTGGTTCTTTTTGAAAAGCAATAAGAAAAGCATCATAGAGAATTCACTTCTGCTCATGCCATCTTTTTTGATAGTGTTTTCAATTACTGCTTATGTTCTTGTAAATACGTTTAGAGAAAGCTTGGGTGTGATACCCGAGCTTTTTTTAAATGAAATTACCCTTAAACATTATATGAAACTGATGGGAGATAGAATTTTTTTAGAAGGCTTTTTGTTCAGCATAATTGTTGCATTGATTTCAACGACGATATCTATTGTTGCAGGTACATATCTGAGTTATGTTTTTTCTCGAAAAAAGAGAGGCTTAACAGCTTTTATGTACAGATACCCTATACTTCTTTCCTACATTGCAGCAGCAGTACTGATATATAGTACATACAGTGATAGAGGTCTGATTTATCATATAGCTTTGATTTTAGGGGCAGATATAGCACCTCTTAATATTATCTACAATTCCAAGGGGATCGCAGTAATAATTTTAAATGCTTTTAAGGGAATTCCGTTCGTAGCATTTTCACTATATCCCATATTTCTTAAAACAGGCTTGGAATATAGAGAAACAGCTAAAAATTTAGGCTGTACAGATATAATGTATGTGTACAAAATTCTACTGCCTTTATGCAGACATTCAATACTTACATCTTCTCTGGTTATTTTTAATTATAATTTGTTTTCCTATGAGGGATATTATTTTCTAGGTCCATCAACACCTATTTCGATAGGTGTGTTGGCATATAATTCATATATAAACCCAGATTTGCTATATAGAGCATCATCTATGGCAATAAACTTTGTGATGATGGCAGTATCGATTATATTATGTATTATATTTTACAAATCACTTAAACAAACTAAAAAAGGAATTTCTTTATGAAAATTTTTAATAAGCTTATATTTGCTTTACTAATGATATTTTTGCTTCTTCCGCTATTGTCTATGCTTGTATGGACGTTTTTTTCAAGCTGGGCAGTTAATGATAATTTACCAAGCAATTTAACATTAAAATGGTTTATATACTTTGTCAATTCCGGTGACTGGCTAATCGGAGTAAGATCCGTTTTATTTTCTATAACTGCGGCACTTATTTCACTTATACTGAGTGTAATGCTTTCGAGATTTTTTATAAAAAGCAGTTTCAAATACAAGCAGCAGATGGAAAGTATATTTTATTTGCCTATGCTTTTACCCGTTGTAAGCGTGTGTATCGGAAGTCACAAAATGCTGTTAAATATATTGGGACTAAGAGGAAGTGTAATGGTGTTAATTCTCCATGTTTATTTTTCGCTTCCATATGCGTTTAGGATGGTATATTCATTTTACCGTGTATGGGGCATAGAACAGGAACAGGTTGCCAGAGGACTTGGGTCAAACAGGTGGCAGGCGTTTTATTTAATAAATGTGCCTGTTTATATGAATGGTTATATTTCAAGCTTTTTAATGGCATTTATAATTTCATATTCGCAATATTTTATAAATTTTTTTGTTGGAGATTATAATTCAGTAAACTTTTCAATGATAATGACACCATATATAACAGGCTCGGATAGAAATATTGCATCAGTATATATTTTCTTATACATGCTTTATGGTATAATAGTGATGGTACTTTGCTCAGGAATAGAAAAAATGTATAATAATAGAAAGAGAAATGAATGAATATGAGTTTTTTAGAACTGAAAAATCTTAGCTACAGTATAGCTAACAATGATATTTTAAACGACATAAATTTGAATATAGATAAAAGTTGTTTTTTTTCAATTTTAGGTCCAAGCGGAGCGGGCAAAACAACAATTTTAAGAGTTATTACAGGGGCAATTTTTGCTGATAAAGGTCAAGTAATTCTTGAAAATGAAGTAATCAATAGCCTTCCTATGGAGAAAAGACAAATAGCTATGGTTCATCAATCCAAGCATCTTTTCCCACATTTAAGCGTTATTGAAAATATACAGTTCGGAATGAAAATGAAAAAGTTTAGCAAAGATAAAATTGTTGAAAAAACAGAGGAAATAGTTGAGTTTTTTAATATGAAAGAGCATATTCTCAAATATCCTTATCAGCTTTCAGGAGGGCAGCAGCAGCTTGTTGCTCTTATGAGGGCTTTAGCATCTGAGCCGAAAGTTTTGCTTTTAGATGAGCCATTTACAGGACTTGACAATAATCTTAAAATCTACATAAGAGATTACATATTAAGATTGCACAGACAATTTAAAATTACTACTGTAATGATAACACATGACAAAGAAGATGCGTTTTTTATGAGTGATAAAATAGCATTTTTATTTAAAGGTAAAATGGTTTTATGTGCAGAACCTGCTAAGTTAATTAACAGGACTAATATTGAGGAAGTAGATAATTTTCTTGGAGAGATTACATCCTTGGGAGATGGGAGTATAGTATTTTCGGATAAAATATTGAAAATTAATTGAAAAACTCATGTTGCATAATATTCAAAAAAATAATATAATTAATGTGAATATATCAAGTAATATAATAGAAAAATTGTTTTTTATTATTTATGAAATAGAACCTTTCAATATTGTAAGTTTAGATAAAGGAAATGTAAGCTAAAGTTATGGCAGGGCATTTCCTTATTTTTTATAATAATGTTATAGTTTATTAAACTAAAATTAGTATAAAGCGTTCTATAAACGCAAAAAATAGTCTACTATGAAAGGAAAATTAATAATATGTCACTATTAGAGGTTAATAATTTAAAGAAAATATACACTACACGTTTTGGAGGAAATCAAGTTTTGGCTTTGTCAAATGTTTCCTTTTCTGTTGAAAGAGGCGAGTATGTGGCTATAATGGGGGAATCAGGATCGGGAAAAACAACTTTACTTAATATTTTAGCTGCACTTGATAAGCCTACTAGCGGAGAGGTTATGCTAAATGGGAATAGCATAATATCAATAAAAGAGAAAGAAATCTCTGCTTTTCGCCGTGATAATTTGGGCTTTGTTTTTCAAGATTTCAATTTGCTTGATACATTCTCTATTCAGGATAATATCTTTTTACCATTAGTTCTAGCGGGTAAATCATACGAAGAGATGAAAGAAAGATTACAGCCTGTAGCTAAGAGTTTAGGTATAACTGATATCTTGGCAAAATATCCATATGAGGTATCCGGAGGACAAAAGCAAAGAACTGCTGTTGCAAGAGCTCTTATAACAAATCCAAAGATAATTTTAGCAGATGAGCCAACAGGTGCATTAGATTCGAAAGCTACAGATGAATTATTAAAGATATTTAGTAAAATTAATGCAAATGAACAGACAATCCTTATGGTAACTCACAGCACAAAGGCTGCAAGTCATGCTAAAAGAGTATTGTTTATTAAAGATGGGGAGGTATTCCATCAACTGTACAAAGGCTCTATGAGCAATGAAGATATGTACCAAAAAATTTCTGACACACTCACCATGATAGCGACAGGTGGTGGAAGAAATGAGTAAATTTTTATATCAGCGTCTAGCGGTTATAAATATTAAAAATAATTATAGAACCTATGTACCATATATCTTGACTTGCATTGGAACAATCATGATGTACTTTATAATGTACGCTCTTTCTGTTGATAAGGGTCTTGCAAATATGTACGGAGGTGCTATGACTCAAACTCTACTTATGCTTGGAACATGGGTAATAGCAATATTTGCAGTCATATTTTTGATTTATACAAATAGCTTTTTAATGAAACGAAGGAAAAAAGAATTTGGTTTATTCAATATTCTTGGTATGGAAAAAAAGCATATTTCTAAAATAATTTTTTATGAAACACTATTTATAGCATTTTTAAGTTTAGCTTTAGGGATTTCATTTGGTATTCTTCTTTCAAAGCTTAGTCTTTTGCTATTAATTAAACTGATGGATTTTAATGTATACTTTGGGTTTAATATATCCTATGAAACTATAATTGCAACATTAAGCTTGTTTGGAGCGATATTTGCACTTATACTGTTAAATAATTTAAGACAAATTCATCTTTCTAAGCCTGTAGAGCTATTAAAAGGTGGACAGGTAGGTGAAAAAGAACCTAAAACAAAATGGCTTCTGTCAATCATTGGATTCATTTGTTTAGGTATTGGCTACTATTTAGCTATAACAGCGAAAATGGCTACGGCAACATTATTTATATTTTTTATTGCTGTAATATTGGTTATTATAGGAACTTACTTATTATTTACAACTGGAAGCATAATGATTTTAAAAATTCTTAGAAAGAATAAAAATTATTACTATAAAACAAAGCATTTTATAAGTGTATCGGGTATGATTTATCGTATGAAACAAAATGCAGTAGGACTTGCAAATATATGTATTTTATCAACTATGGTTTTAGTCATGCTTTCTTCTACAATTTCTCTGTATATAGGCATGGAGGATGCAATAAGAGAAAGATATCCTAGGAATATAAATATAAATTTACAAGAATATAACCCAGAGCTTAACAATGAGGTAGATAAAGTTATAAGTGAAACTTTAAACAAACACAATATGAAATCTTCTAATGAGTTAAGATATAAATATGTAAATTTTGATGCAACTCTAAATGGAAATGAAATAAAATTATCAACTGATCATAATTTTAATAATTTCAAAAATTTAGATGAATTAAGAAAGGTATATTTTACCTCTCTTGAAGATTATAATAAAATATCAAACAGCAATATAGTATTAAAAGATGATGAAATTCTTATGTATTCAAGCAAAGACGTTTTTAATCATAACAGCATAATAATGTTTAAAAATGAATACAAAATTAAAGAACATCTTAAAAATTTTGTAGTTAATGATAGAGCAGGTTCAGACGTTCTAAGCACTTTCTATATAGTTACTAATAATATGGAGAACTTAAATAATTTGCTTACAGAGGAAGCTAAGAACTCTCCTAAGAGTGTTGAAGAAGACTTTAAACCATTTTATTATATTGCATTTGATATAGAAGGGTCAATAGACGAGCAACAAGCGTTTTATAACGATTTATTTGTTAATGTTGTTGACAAATCAAGACCAGAAGAAGAAAAAGTTTTTTCATTTTATATTAGCTCATCAGCAGAGGTAACTAAGGAGTTCTATAATATATATGGAGGCTTATTCTTCTTGGGAATATTCCTAGGCTTAGTATTTATTATGGCTACTGTGCTAATAATGTACTATAAGCAAATATCAGAGGGCTACGACGACAAGGAACGCTTTGAGATAATGCAAAAGGTAGGTATGAGTCATTTAGAAATTAGGAGTTCAATTCGTTCTCAGGTTTTGATAGTGTTCTTCTTGCCAATAGTTACAACAGCTATTCACATTGCCTTTGCTTTCCCTATAATAACAAAAATGCTTAGGTTGATTAATTTGATAAATACTGATTTGTTTGCAATATGTACTTTAGTATCAATTTTAATATTTACAGTGTTTTACATTATTGTGTATGCAATAACAGCAAGAACTTATTATAGAATTGTGAAATAGTGATATTATAAATTTTAAACTCCCAAAAAATATGTGTAGAATTTAATTTATAGACTTTACACATATTTTTTATTTTAATTTGTATTCTAAACACCATTAACATAAAAACAAAATTCTATTGATAAATTCTATTAAAACATATATAATACATATAAATACGCATTGATATGAAGTTGTATAAAAGGGGGTAAGATGTATATAACATATTCTAAAAAAGCAATTAAATTTTTAGAAAAACAGACTAGAGAAACAAGTAAAAGAATAATTATGGCAATAGAAAAATTACCAATAGGGGATGTTATAAAGCTCCAAGGTGAGGTAGGATATAGATTAAGGGTTGGGACATTCAGGATTATTTTTGACAGACAAGGTGTCATTATTGATATAATAGATATAGATAATAGGGGTCAAGTGTATAAATAGGAGGATTAATCATGGTAAAAGATAAAATTATAGGATTGTTAGATATAATGTCAGAAGAACAAGCTAGTCTAATTTTAAAATATATCCAAAGCAATTTCAAATTAATACAAAAAAATACTTGGGATAATATCAAGGAAGAAGAACCAACAGACGAAGAAAAAAACATAATGAAATTATATAAAGTTGGTGAGGAAGAATATCAGCCTTATATTTCTCATGAAGATTTAAAAAAGAAACTTGAAATATAAACTACTATATATCAGAGCTGTTATAATTACAGCTCTGATATATTTATTAATAAAATTGTTTGATGCTATCAATAAATTAGATTATAATTCAAGTTGTGAGAATACTTTTCTGATAGTATCATAAGCAAAGCCCTTTGTTATTAGATGGTTTGACAATTTTGCCTTGATTTTATACTTATCACTTTCTTTTATGGATGATAATTTTTTCTGTGCTAATACAAGAGCATTTTCAAACTCCAAATCATTATCAATTTTGACTATTTCCTTGGAAATAATTTCTTTATCGACACCCTTGGCATATAATTTCGACTTAATTTTATTTACGCCATATTTAGAAAATTTTGTTTTGTCATTTATGTATCTTTCACAGTAAGCCTCATCATTTATATAGTTATATTCTTCAAGCTTATCCATAACACTATTTATAATTTCCTCATCAAAACCCTTATCTTTTAGCTTAATGATTATTTCATTTTTGGTCCTGTCTTTTTTAGCTAATAAATACATAGCATAATTTGAAGCCTTATCTTTTTCCTCAGCTTTGAGTATGGTTTCAATAAAAGACTCATCCAATTCCATGTCTGTTTTTAGATTATGTTTATAGCATATAGAAGCATCTAAGCCAAAAGCAAATCTGTTATTTAAAAAAATATTAAATCTATTTTCGTTATTTTTCTGCTGTTCAATTAATGTTATTTTGGGCATTTTTATAATAAGCCTTTCTTTTGAGTGTAAATTACATTAATGATATCAACATATTTTATTTTTGGCAACAAAAATTTCTAATAAAATTTCTATTGACATTCATACGAATTTAGTGTACTATTCGACTATAGACCTAATACATTAAAACATCTTCATAAAATCGTAATAAATTTAATCTTATAATTTAAGTATAGATTAAGATAATGTATTTATTCTTAGAAATAAATGATAATGAAATGTGTTTCTAGTGCATGTATAGAGAATGCACATGGCATAATTTAAAATTTAAATAGGAGGAAAATAAGTGGAACAAGAAAAGTTAATTCCAACGAAGAAAAAACCAAAAAAGAAAATTAAAAAATTTGTAGTTATAGGTGTAATTTTAATAGTACTTGCACTCATTGTTAATTTTGTTATGAACAGAGCAAGCAGGGCTAATAATACAATGGGTGGCGCTGATTATTTATTTGAAAAAGTCTCTAAGCATGATATTAATGTTAATTTGACAGGTAGTGGTACCTTAAAGCCTGCTAACTCATATGTGGTGACAGCCCTTATATCAGGCGAAATAACGAGTGCCGCGTTTGAAGAGGGAGATATAATAGATAAAGACACAGTTTTGTATGAGGTTAATAGCTCAGACGCCAAAACAAGTCTTGAAAGGGCAGAATTAAAACTTTCACAGGCGCAGAAAGACTACAATAGATTGCTTGATAGCGTGAATGATTTAAACATTAAAGCTGATAAAAGCGGAACTCTTGTAAGCATGATGGTAAAAAAAGGGGATAAGGTTCAAGCAGGACAAAGCTTAGCTTCCATAATAGACAGTAGTACAATGAAAATAGATTTGTATTTTAACTCAGATGATGCTGATAATTTTTATATTGGTCAAAAAGCAAATTTGACAATTGAGGGAAGCTATGAAACTATACAGGGAAAAGTTTCAGAAATAAAGAATGTTGAAGAACAATTAAATGGCTATAAGATAGTAAAAAAGGTAAGTATAGAGGTAAAAAATCCTGGTGCTCTTTCTCCGAGTGACAAGGCAACAGCGATTATAGATGATATAGCTTGTGTTGAGAGTGCGAATTTTGCATATAAATCTGAAACAAATATTAAGGCTAATGCTGCAGGAGAGATAAAGTCAGTTGCAGTCAAGGAGGGGGATTTTATTTCTGAAAATCAACTTATAGCTGTAATTGAAAGTACACAAGTTCAAGATAATATAGAAAATAGCCAAATAAATTTAAGGGATATGGAGCTTTCTCTTGAAAATCAGTATAAGAATTTAGACCAATACATAGTAAAATCTCCAATATCAGGAACTATAATTGAAAAAAATTATAAGCTAGGGGATAAGCTTGAACCAGGGAAAAACCTATGTACAATTTTTGACCTGTCTTATTTGACTATGACCTTAAACATTGACGAACTCGACATATCGCAAATTTCCGTCGGTCAAAATGTTAAGATAAGCGCTGAGGCTTTACCAAACAAGACTTATGAGGGAAAGGTTACAAAAATTAGTATAAATGGGATTACTGCAAATGGTGTAACAGTTTATCCTGTAACTATAAGACTTGATAAAACCGATGGACTTCTGCCAGGTATGAACGTTGATGCAAGTATTCAAGTAGTGGATAAAAAGGATGTTCTTTCAGTTCCTATAGCAGCAGTTGCAAGGGGCAATAGAGTTCTTGTTAAAAAACAAGGTTCAACTAATCAAGACAATCCAGCTACTAAAAACGGCTCAAATAACAATGGAAATAACCAAACTAATCCAATGAATAAAGATAATTCTGTAAAAATCACAGAAAATACAAAGGACTCAAGAGCTTTAAATAATTCAAACCTTAGTCCAGTTGAAGGATATGAATATGTGCAGGTAGAGGTTGGAATTAGTAACGATGAGTATATAGAAATTATTTCGGGATTAAACGAGGGTGACGAGATAGCAATTCCTGTTGCAAGGTCTTCTAACCCAATGGATGCTATTTTTATGGGACCTCGTGGTAATCAGCCGCAAGTGACTTATACAGAATATAGAGATGGGGAAATAGTACGATGACAGCACTTATAGAATTTAAAAATCTATATAAAATATTTCAATCAGGTGACGAGGTAGTAAGAGCTGTCGATGGTATCTCAATGAAAATTAATAAAGGTGAATTTGTTGCAATCGTAGGGCAGTCTGGCTCGGGAAAATCAACCTGCATGAATATTATAGGCTGCTTGGATGTGCCTACATCCGGTGAATATTTTCTTGAAGGGCAGGATGTAGGTCAAATGAATGATAATAAATTGGCTGAAATTCGAAATAGAAAGCTTGGCTTTATATTTCAGCAGTACAATCTCTTGTCTAAGATAAATGTCTTAGAAAATGTTGAATTATCATTGATGTATGCAGGAGTGGGCAGGAAAGAGAGAGAGGAAAGAGCAAAAAAAGCCTTGGATAAGGTTGGGCTTACAGATAAGCTTAAAAATTTTCCTCATCAGTTATCCGGAGGACAGCAGCAGCGTGTTTCTGTGGCTAGAGCCTTAGCTGGAGAGCCAGCAGTTATACTTGCAGATGAGCCGACAGGAGCTTTGGACTCAAAGACCGGAAGAGAAGTACTTAAACTTTTAAAAACCCTAAATCAAGATGGCAATACTATAGTTTTGATAACTCATGATAATTCTATAGCAAAGCAGGCACAGAGGATAATAAGGCTGGCTGACGGAAAAATTATGTATGATGGACCTTCAAATGGAAAGGACGCATTAATAACTACCGAAGATTTAGAAGATGATATCCAAACTACTCCAGATATAAATGCTGATGAAAATAGTACTAACAAAAACGCAGAGGAGGCATAATATATGGGCTTTATACAATCATTTAGACTTGCTGTAAAAAGCATTATGGCAAGTAAGATGCGTTCCTTGCTAACCATGCTGGGTATAATCATAGGCGTTGGAGCAGTTATATTAATTGTTGGTCTAGGAAATGGTATGGAAATATATATGAAACAAAGCTTTGCCAGCATGGGTACAAATATCTTGAATGTAAATGTATTTGGACGAGGAAGCTCAAGAAGCGTGGATGTTGAAGATATGTATGCCTTTGTTGAGGAAAACAAGGATTACTTTGAGGCTGTTTCACCAACTATAACAGCAAATGCAAAGATTAAGATAGGCAATGAGTCTTTGTCAAGAACATCACTAATGGGAATTGGCGAAGATTATATGAACATGAAGAAATTAAAATTAGAATCTGGAAGATATATCCAATATATTGATGTTCTTAAAAGAAACAAAGTTTGCGTTGTTGGACCTCATATAAGCAACACCTATTTTATGGGTGATGCACTTGGAAAGACAATAAAAATTAATGGAGATACCTATAAAATTGTAGGAGTTTTAGCAAAGGATAAGGACGAGGAAAATGAAGAAGGCAGCAGCGGCGATACAGTGCATATAGCATATACAAATGCAGCTAAAATGTCATTTATGGGGACAATTACATCATATTCCTTCTCGGTATTTTCTGAGGAAGATATACCAACATCTAAAAAGCTTCTTAATGATATGTTTTTTGATATATTTAAGAACGAAAATCTGTATTCAATTATAAGTATGTCTGAAATTTTGGATACGATGAGTACTATGCTAAATGTTATGGTAACAATCTTAGCCTCTATAGCGGCGATATCCTTAGTTGTAGGAGGAATAGGCATAATGAATATAATGCTTGTTTCAGTGTCGGAGAGAACGAGGGAGATAGGTATTAGAAAGGCTTTGGGAGCTAAGCAAAGACATATAATGCAACAGTTTGTAATAGAGGCAGCAACTACAAGTGCCATTGGAGGAGTTGTAGGAATTATGTTTGGATACTTTTTATCCTTTATAGCTACACAGATTGTAGTTATGGCTCTTAAAACTGATATGTCAGTTACACCATCTGTTTCTGCTGTAATAGGAGCATTTACCATATCAGTTGCTATAGGAATTTTATTCGGATATCTGCCAGCTAAAAAAGCTGCAAAATTAAATCCGATTGACGCTCTTCACAGAGAATAGAGTTTAAGAAAAAGAGGAGGAATACAAATAAAAATGAAAATAATAAAGAGAATTACAATATTTTGTTTAATATTGACTATGACATTGCAGGTAATAGCATTTGCAGATACGAATAATCAACAGTTAGTAGAAAATACAATCAAAATATTAGGTATAATGACTGGTGACGAAAAGGGCAATATGAATTTAGAGCAGAATGTAAGCAGAGAGCAATTTACTAAAATGATAATCATGTCGTCAAGTTATAAAAATAGTGTTGATAAAGACTCTAATTACTCTGTTTTTAAAGATGTAAAGCGTGATAGATGGTCAGCTCCTTTTGTAAAGCTTGCAGTAGACATGAAGTTATTTACTGGATATATTGACGGAACTTTTAAGCCGGAAAATAAAATTAGCTTAGAGGAAGCAGCTACTGTAGCGCTTAGACTTTTGGGATATGAAAATTCTGATTTTAATGGTACATATCCAACATCACAATTAGCAAAGTATAAATCATTAGGCCTAGATAAAAATATTGATAAGGTTAAGGGACAATATCTTTCAAGAAAGGATTGTGTGAATTTATTCTACAATCTGATGAATACCAAAACAAAAAATGGACTTGTTTATGCAGCTAGCTTAGGATACGCTTTAAGCTCAAATGGAGAGATAGACTATAGTGCTTTGTTAAACAAAGAACTTTCACAAGCGTATGTAGTATTAAATGGTAATTTAAACAGCATCTTACCTTTTTCCTTATCGGATGCAGTTGTGTATAGAGACGGTATTGATTCTAAAGCAGCTGATATAAGCAACTATGATGTAATATATTACAATCAAAATTTAAAAACAATATGGTCATACTCTAAAAAAATAGTAGGAACATATACAAGTGCTATGCCAAATAATTCAGCACCATCTACAGTGACAGTTGCAGGCAATAATTACAATTTATCTTCTTCTATTTCAACACATAAGATGTCTTCAACAGGTGAGTTTTCAATAGGAGACACGGTTGTACTATTGCTTGGAATGAATGGAGATGTTGTGGATGTTGTACCTGCTACTAAAATTGAAAACAGCAGTGCCGGAGTTGTTATATCTGTAAATAAAATTGTAACAGATAAAGGCGCTTTGAAAAATGAAATTTTAGTTGCATATACTGACGGAACAACTGGAAAACATGAATATTTAGGCTCTATAAGTGTAGGAACTGTGGTATCTGTAGAATATAGAGATGGAAATATTAAGATAAGCAGAGTAGCTGATAAGAATATTAATTTATCTGATTATAAATTAGCTGAGAATATTAAAATTTTAGATGTGAACCAATACGGAGAATATAGCATTATATACCCATCAAGATTAAGCAATATAGCTCTTAGTGGAAGTGACATAAAATATTATAGTCTTAATACATCAGGTTATATTGACAAGCTAATATTAAACAATGTTACAGGAGATTTAGGGAAATATGGTATCGTGACAGCTTCTGACGAGATAGATAAAGTTGAAAATAACAATATGATTCTTCAAGGTTTTTATCAGTATATTATCAATGGAAAATCTATGTCACTAAATACACAAAACAGTATTTTCAATATTAATGCAGGTCCTGCAATGTTTAGCTATGAAAATGGTCAAATAGCAGGTATTAGAAACCTATCAGGCGATAATATAAACTCAATTGCTCAAACCTTTGTGCTTAGCGGAAATCAAAAATATATGCTGGCTGAGGATGTGCAAGTATATTTGCAAGCAGATGGAAATTATCATCTGACAGAATTGTCATCTGTTTCAAACCTTGAAAAATATAACTTGAAAGCATATGTAGACAGTGGATATAAAGCAGGTAAAAGAGTTAGAATTATAATCGCTACAAATAAATAATGATTATAAGGGCAATTGACATTTCAAGTGTATCATTGCTATAACAAAAGAGACAAAGGAGAATTTCTCCGATGTCTCTTTATACTATTGACAAAAACAATTTATCAATAAAATTATATAAATCACTATCACTGATACCGCTATAATTAAAGGACAGTAATATCTTATTTGGACTATGGTTAATTATTTCAATTAAGATATTATTTTTTTTGCAATCATTATACGCGTTTTGAGTAGATTTGCTGGTAAGCACCTCTAAAACCAAATGAAATCCAGAATCTGAATTAATAATTTTAATTTTATCGCTGTAATTCTTGTTTATATAGCTTGTTATAGAAGTGTTTTTCTTTTTATATATTCTTCTAATTCTACGCAGATGTCTATTCATATGCCCCTCTTTCATGAATAGTGAAAGAACAATCTGGTCAATTTTAGATGTAGACTGAGTATATTTATCCTTAATTTTCTGATAGCTTGCAATCAGCTTCTTCGGTATTATCATATAGCTAATTCTCAGTGATGGAAGCAAGGTCTTTGAAAAAGCCCCCAGATAAATTACACAGTCATTATTATCCAAACCCTGCAAGCATGGAATAGGCATTCCGTCATATCTTATAATTCCATCATAATCATCCTCTATTATAAGTCCATTTACACTATAAGCCCAGTTCAGCAGCTCAAGTCTTTTGTTTATAGGCATCACATTGCCAAGAGGGTATTGGTGAGATGGGCTGACGTACAATAGCTTAGACTTAAAATTATACAGTGTATCAATCGACAAGGACAGCTCATTTACCGGTATATGATTTATTTTAAACATATAATCCTCAAATATGAATTCAGCCTTTCGGTATCCGGGACTTTCGATAGAAACACATCTATAATCACTATTTGATTTAATAAATTCATCATTTTTCAGAATACCTGTGAGTATTCCCAATAAATATTGTATACCAGCACCAATAATAACTTGGTCAGGAGAAGTTTTCCCCCCTCTAAGATTGTTGACAAATTCAGATATTTCGTATCTTAGCTCGTATTCCCCTTGAACAAAACCACCTGTATAAATATTAGTTATCTCCTCACTAAGAGTTTTGTTGTATAATTTTTTCCACAAATTGACGTTAAAGCTAGAAGGATCTGCTCCGTTATTTTTATAAATATATTCGTCAGATATTGATTTTTCAAAATTATGACTAGGCTTAAATTCCTTGCTGTATTTGTAGTTTCCGATTTCATTGACAAAAAAGCCGCGTTTTGGAATGTTTTCTATATATCCCTCGACAATTAATTGATTATATGTGTTTTCAACAGTAGTTTTGCTTATATTCAATAGGGAAGTAGCCTCTCTGATTGAAGGCAATTTATAAGATGCTTTAAATTTATTGCTTATTATTTCACCCTTAATATAATCATAAAGCTGTATATATAAAGGCTTATTATTATTCTTATCCATAGATATTGAAAAATGTATTTTATTATTCATAGTTACTTTCCTTTTTTTATAATAAATTAAACTTTTGCTATAATTATAAATAGTATTGTTTCACAAGCCATCGGTAGATATCCAAACTCAAAAAATCTTGAATTATAGATATTATATCACAATTTCGTTATTTTTTTAAACATTTTATTGACATTAACAATTAAAATGTTACAATTATTTCAGAATTACAAAAATCTACGGTCTAGAAAGGACAACGGCAAAATGCTAAATTTAAAAAATGACAGCAAGATTATTCGTTACATAAAATTAATGATAGGACTATTTATTTGTTCAGTCGGACAGAACTTATTTTTATACTGTGACCTTGGTATGAATCCTTGGAATGTTTTTCATCAAGGATTATCCTTGCATTTACCAATGACTTTAGGACAGGCTTCACAGATAGTTGGGCTGATAATTATTTTATTTTGTATGTTTTTTAAGATATTTCCCGGAGTGGCAACAATCTTAAATATGTACTTTGTAGGCTTTTTTACAGATGTATTAATAAACTTAAATGTTATGTCAACTCCGGGGACTCTTATTGGAAAGCTCATAATGTGTATCAGTGGAGTTGTGGTATTATCTATGGGTATGTTCTTATATATGTCACAGGAACTAGGGGCAGGTCCGCGAGATGGACTTATGCTCGCACTCACACAAAGAACAAGGTTTAAGGTTGGATTTATAAGAAATATAATGGAAATAACAGTTCTCATTATCGGTATTATAATGGGAGGGAAATTTGGCGTTGCGACTATAATATCAAGCCTATTAGCAGGTCCTGTATTGCAGACAGTATTTAAAATATTTAAAAGAAATCCTAAGGAATTAAAGCAGGAAAATTTAATGGATATTTATAAAAGAATAAAGCTAAGTTCAAACTAAATTATTATTTACATATTATACACAAAGCTTTCATATAATTTATTATGCTATAGTCTGTGCTGTCAAAGTCTTGCATAGCAAGACTAGCTTATAGTATGTGGGGGTGTAAATATGGAAGAAAAAGTTATTCAAACCTTAACTCTTGAAAATCGAGAAAGACTAGGAATAACCGGTGTTGAAAAAGTTGAGAATTTCAATGATGAAAATGTTGTGTTAGCAACTAATAAAGGTAAACTAAACATAAAAGGGAAAAATATATCAATAAGCAAATTAAATGTTGAAGAGGGCAAAATTTTTGTCAATGGTAAAATAGATTCTTTATTATACTCTGAAAATAGTTCAGAAAAAGAAAAAGTAGGATTTATAAAGAAAATTTTCAGATGATGAAAGGATGATGGGGATGAATTCTGCGCCTTATTCACAAGAAATTGTATTTTTAGCAGCATTAATTGGAGGATTTTTCCTTGGAATATTGTGGGACTTCTATAGATTATTAAGACATTATATACCATTAAGCAAGCTAGGTACTGCCCTAGGAGATATAGTATATTGGATAATTAGTTTAATTTTAGGACTTAACATCATAATTAAAATTAGTTGGGGAAATATTAGACTATTTATTTTAATTGCTTTTTTACTCGGAGCTTTGCTTTATTTTTATATTTTTAGCGGGATTATTCTGAGATTATGTATAAGCTTAATAGATTTTGTTATACAAGCAATAAAAAAAGCATATAATATAATAATTTTTCCTATAAAATTTTTAATAAAAAGCTTGAAAAATTTATTGATTCCGTATAAAATAAAAGTAGACTCTAAAATTCAAAATAGTAAAAGGAAAATAAAATTTTACATAAATAAGCGAAAGCATGAAGCAGAGCTTAAAAAGAAACAAAAATTAAAGAGGAAAAAGCTCAAAAAATTTATGAGGGAGCAGCGAAAAAATGAGCAAAAATTCAAAAAGAATCATAATGCCAATAAAAAATGAAAACAACTACTCTATAGAGACTAAAGAGCCAAAGCGTAAAAAGAAAAAAAAGTTGAGCATATTAAGTTTGGTTTTTGTTGTATTTTTGTTGTATTTCTTTACGACCACTGCTTCGCAAAAGAAGATGATGGGTGATTTAAACGAGCAGATAATGCAAAAAGAAACGGAAAGAGATATTACTAAAAAGAAATCTGACAGCTTAGCAAAGGAAGTAGAAAGCATAGATGATAAGGATGTATTGCTCAAAGTAGTAGAAAGAATAGCTCGTAATGAATACAAGATGGTTAAACCTAATGAGACTATTTATATAGATAAAAATAAGACACAAAACAAATTCATAATGGGAATAGGGTTTAATGATGATAAAATAAACTTCAGTGATAAAGATGAAGATAAAAATGAGGATTAATATAAAATATTAACCAAAAACGTTAATATTTGCAAATTTCGACACTCAAAAAAAATATTTTTTAATAAAAATAAAATTTTGACAGTATTTTACATTTGTAAACAGTATTATCTAACTTATATATAAAATTAATATATTGACATAGTCAATAATATGGAGGCGTATATATGTTAGAAAATACTAAAGATATGAAAACTACTAAAACCTCAAGAAAGCAATATAGGACAAGCGTAAATTTAAAAAGGCTTATAAAAGAATTGATGAATACAGACATCAAGGAGCTTATCATTTGCTTTATGGGCATATTTGTTTCTCGCAGCAGCATAATTGGGGAGCTATTTCCTTGCTCCATAGCGTTTTTATGCGCATATTATCATACAAGCCTATATTATCGTACAAATCAATTTTCCCGCACAAAGAAACCATCCCTTTTAATTTTAATTTTGACTATATTTTCAATAGCAACTGTCAAATTTGAGATAAAATATATGTTGATTTGTATATTTATACATATTTATTATACGAGTGTAAGAAAAAAGAAAAGAACTGTATTATTGTATGACATTTTTGCTTTTGCAATGATTTTATTTACTATAAACATTATCACAATGACGAGTGAAGGCTTTGTTTTGAGCTTTTTATTAATCAATATTTTTGAAGTATTATTTATAATAAGCTCAACTTTTTTAATAAAAGAGCTTATAGTTGCAATAAGGAAGAAAAGATTTAACGCTGAATCAATCGCTTGTCTTTTTGCAGTAATTTTTATTGCTGTGCTTGGGTTTAAAGAAGTACAAGCTATGGGCTTTAATGTACTGCTGTATATTGTGTTTTTCTTAATGATACTTATATTATCAATAGGTGTTGTAAAAGAAGTTTATATTATGACTAAACGAAATCTTGCAGCTAAAAGAAAATCTAAATCCGGCAACACTTATACAATAGAGCTGAAAGAATGTTCTGAAGATGCAAATAATGATACAGTTGCAAGCGTTGCTAATCCTGATACTAAATCAAGTCAAGCAGTTAGTCAAAAAATTTCAGCGAGGGCATACTGTTCAAGACTTGCAAAGGAAAACAGTGAAATTTCAGGGGATAATTATTACTACAGAGCTTCTGATAATAAGTTTTTTGCAATCCTATGCGACGGTATGGGAACTGGACAAAGAGCATTTAATGAAAGCAAGAATGCAATAGACCTTATAATTAAGCTTCTTGATGCAAATTTTAATGAAGAACAAATAGTTAATACATTAAATTCACTACTTTTATTGAATTTAAAGGACGATAGATATGTAGCCTTGGACTTTAGTGTCATAGATTTTGACACACATGAGCTTAGATTTTATAAAGCAGGAGCTGCTCAATCTTATTTAGTAAGCGATGATGAAATTAAAAGACTTCAGGCAAGCAGTCTTCCTGTCGGAATACTTGAATCATTTGACTGTTATCACAACAGAGTGGATATTAAGGAAGATGATTTAATTATAATGATTACAGATGGGATAGCAGACTCTATTGCTGAAGATGCGCAAAAATCACTCGACAAATATCTTGAAATAATTAAAAATAAAGACCCTCAAAGCATTGCAGATGCTATTTTGAATTATGCTCTGAGAGGCTGTGACAAGGCTATAGATGATATGACTGTCTTAGTTATAAAAATAGTATAGCTAAAAAATTTTATTATAGCATATGGAAAATTAAGGTAGTTATATTATGATATCAAAAATTAAAGAAGTTATTACTAAAGAAAATTTAATAAAAGAAAATGATAATATTATAATTGCACTATCGGGCGGACCTGATTCTGTATTTTTATTTCATGTTTTGAGAATATTAAAGGATAGTTTAAGTTTTACACTATATGCTAGTCATATAAATCATATGTATAGAGGTATAGATGCTGATAATGATGAAAAATTCGTTGTAGACCTATGCAATCAATATGGAATTAAGCTGTTTATAAAAAGAAAAAACGCATCAGAATATGCTCGTGAATTGAAATTGACAGAAGAAGAAGCAGGGAGAAAGCTTAGATATGATTTTTTTAACGACAATTTAAAAGAAATTGGTCATGGGAAAATAGCACTTGCTCATAATTTAAACGACCAAAGCGAAACAGTTTTGCAAAGAATTATAAGAGGGACTGGCATAGATGGCTTAGCGGCAATGACTTATCAAAACCGAAATATAATAAGACCTATATTAAATATCGAAAAAAAAGATATTTTAAATTATTTAGAGCAAAACGACTATAATTATTGTAAGGATTACACAAATGAGCTTCCTATTTATGGACGAAATAAAATTCGTTTAAATTTAATACCATATCTTGAGGAAAATTACAATCCAAACATACAGGACATTCTATTTAGAATGTCTCAAATTATGCAAAAGGATAGTCTTATAATCGAAAAGTATATCAATAGTCTATATGATAAGGTTCTAAAAGAAAAATCCGAGGATAAGATAATTTTTGATGCGAGCTTACTTAGCACCTTAGATTCTAACGAAATAGGAAGAATTATAAGAAAAGCTGTTAAGGAAATAAAAGGAAGCACAAAAAACCTTGAAAACAAACATATTGACTATGCTAATATTTTTATAAAAAATAATAAAACAGGCAAAAGCATAGATTTAACAGATGATATAAAAATTAGTATCAGTTATAATAATATAATTTTGACAAAATATGTTGAAAAAAATTATGATTTTGAATATAATATAGATATTGAGAATTTTACAAATATTTCTGAAACAGGAGTTAAAATATTTATAAAAGAAATTGGGAAAAGTATTGTTTTAAACATATTTGATATAGAAAATTCTCATAATCTTAAATCAAATAAATTTTATGTTGATTATGATAAAATAAAGGGTATAATTAAAATAAGAAACAGGAAAAAATCAGATTTTATGATTCCTCTTGGAATGAGTGGCAAGAAAAAGCTAAAAGATATATTTATTGACAGCAAAATTCCATTGGAGGATAGAGATAAACAAATTATTTTAGCAGATGATGAAAAAATAATTTGGTTAGAAAATTATAGAATAAGCAATGAATGTAGAACTGATTATAATACAAAAAAAATATTGACAATGCGTGTGGAGGATTAGGATGAAAGATTGTATTAAGAGTATACTTATTGATGAGGAAGCATTACAATTAAAGATAAAAGAATTAGGAGAACAGATAACTAAGGATTATCAAGGAAAAGAGCTTTTGGTTATATGTATCCTAAAGGGTGCTGTAATGTTTGTCAGCGATTTGATAAAAAGAATTGACTTGCCTTTAGAAATTGATTTTATGGCAATTTCAAGCTATGGAAATTCTACAAAATCTTCGGGTATAGTTAGAATTATAAAGGATTTAAATGAAGAAATAAAAGGAAAGCATATTTTGATAGTTGAAGATATTATTGATTCAGGATTGACATTATCATACTTGATTGATAATCTAAAATCAAGAGAGCCAGCGTCAGTTGCTATCTGTACCTTATTAGATAAGCCTGACAATAGAAAGACTGATATTGATATAGTCTACACTGGATTTGTTGTGCCAGATGAGTTCGTAGTTGGATATGGACTTGATTATGCAGAAAAGTATAGAAATTTACCTTTTATTGCAGTTTTAAAAGAAGAAGTTTATACTAAATAATTTACGGGAGGAAAAGATTACATTGAAAGGTTTTGCAAAAAGTATAGCTATATATGCACTGTTGTTTGCATTTATAATATTAATTGTCAATATGTTAATGAAGCCAAGCGCTAAGATGCAGACATTGACATATTCGGAGCTTGTTACACAGCTTGATAAGAATAATGTAAAAACAATAAAATTTGTTGAAAATAATGTTACTGGAACATTAAAGGACGACACAAAATTTAAGGCATATATACCTACAGTAATATTTTTAACATCAGATTTTTATAATAAATATATTTCAGAGAAGGTTGAAAATGGTACAATAAAATCAGTAGAGGGAGAACCGGTTCCGGAAACCTCTATATTTGTTCAATTGATACCTACTATTGGATTATTAGTAATAATGGGAGTATTTTGGTTCATATTTATGAATCAAATGCAAAATGGCGGTTCTGGAAAGGCGATGTCCTTTGGAAAAAGCCGTGCTAAGCTAAATAGAGAAGATGACCCAGAAAAAATTGTAAAATTTACAGATGTTGCAGGTTTAGATGAAGAAAAAGAAGAATTGGTAGAGATAGTTGAATTTTTAAGAAATCCATCTAAATATACAAAGCTCGGAGCAAGAATTCCAAAGGGAGTTTTGATGGTTGGACCTCCGGGTACAGGTAAAACATATTTATCAAAGGCTGTTGCTGGAGAGGCAGGAGTTCCATTCTTTAGCATAAGTGGATCTGACTTCGTTGAAATGTTTGTAGGAGTTGGAGCATCAAGAGTAAGAGACTTATTCGACCAAGCTAAAAGAAATTCGCCTTGTATAGTGTTTATTGATGAAATAGATGCTGTAGGAAGAAGAAGAGGAGCAGGACTTGGCGGAGGAAATGATGAGAGAGAACAAACATTAAACCAATTGCTGGTTGAAATGGATGGATTTGGAGTAAATGAGGGAATTATAATAATTGCCGCTACAAACAGACCAGATGTTCTTGACCCAGCACTTCTTAGACCAGGAAGATTTGACAGACAGGTTAGAGTTGGAGTTCCTGATTTAAAAGCGAGAGTAGAAATACTGAAAGTTCACTCAAGAAAGAAACCATTAGAGGAAGATGTAGATTTAGAGATTATCGCAAGGAGAATTCCGGGATTTACTCCTGCTGATATAGAAAATTTAATGAATGAAGCAGCACTTTTATCTGCTAAAAAGGATTCAAAAACAATACCGATGATTGCTATCGAGGAGTCTATAACCAAGGTTATAGCAGGACCTGAGAAGAAGAGTAGGGTAATAAGCGATAAGGAGAAAAAGCTTACTGCTTATCATGAGGCTGGTCATGCGGTAGTCGCAAGACTATCATCAAATTTAGATCCTGTTCATCTTGTGACTATTATACCGAGAGGCAGAGCAGGCGGATTTACTTGGTATTTGCCGGAAGAAGATAGAAGTTATGCTTCTAAGGGTGAAATGCTTGAAAGTATAGTTAGGCTTTTAGGCGGAAGAGTTGCAGAAAGCTTGATTTTAGATGATATCTCGACAGGAGCATCAAATGATATTCAAAGAGCTACCACTATCGCAAGAGATATGGTAACAGTATACGGTATGAGCGATGAGCTTGGAACAGTAAACTATGCTTCTGGTGAAGATGAAGTGTTTATAGGCAGAGATTTTAATAAGGTTAAAAACTACAGTGAAGAGATTGCTGCAAAAATTGACAAAGAAGTTAAAGATATAATTGATAAGTCATATAAGAAGGCAAAATCTATATTAAGCGAAAACCTAGAAAAATTGCACGCTGTAGCACAATCATTGCTAGAAAAGGAAACTATAACAGGCAAAGAGTTTGAAGAAATTATGCAAGGCAACGAAGCTTAGGCATATATAGATTTAAAAGGCAAGGTTAAAACCTTGTCTTTTTTTACGTTAATCAGACAGTGTTAAAAAACTGCTAATATTCAAATACTCAATTCTAACAAAAAAATAGCACCCGAATTTAAAATTCTAACCCCAAATTTATGCGCTTTACGCTACAATGAATAAAGTAAAGTGCATACTTGAATTTGTATGAAGAAAGATGAAAGATCGGGTGATATTTTGGAATGGTTAATTTTAGTAGTGTTCATAGCGTTCCTTTTAGGGATAGGTAAGTTTAGTTTATGGCTGTTTAAGGATTTTTTCGATACATTAGACGCACAGAAAATTGGTGATAAATCAGCTCGTGTACTTCTGTTTGGATTTACGGAACTGGCCTTTGAGCTTGCAAGACTGTTTGAAAATTACAATATAGATTATCTTCAAATAGAAAACGAAACTCAGCTTGGCATAGATGACATTTTTACCCATCTGGTGGCAGTATCTGATTCTGATTTAGATAACTTAACAATAAGTCGTATCGGAGAACGCATGATAAATATTCATTTTCAATTTATCATGTGTAACGAATTTAGAAACGACGGGATATTTAAGAATAACGGTATGCCTTATTTTCATAAAAAGGAACGCTCTGCCAATGAAATCTTAAGGCAAATGTTCCCTTTAATAGAGGAGTGAATATATGATTAAAAAGATAAACTTAAAATTTTCGTATACGCAGACCATCGCTTTTGGATTTGCTTTGATTATTCTTGTAGGTGCGTTGATTTTATGTCTTCCAATCTCATCGCGCAGCGGCGAATGGACTTCGTTATTGGACACACTATTTACCGCTACCAGTGCTACTTGCGTGACTGGGCTTGTCTTGTATGATACTTATATGCAATGGTCAATAGTTGGACAGCTTGTCATATTATTTTTGATACAGCTGGGCGGAATAGGTTTTATGACTGTGATTACCATGTTCTCAATATTTATGAAACGTAGGATTGGACTGCACGAACGTCAGCTTCTAGTACAATCGGCGGGAACGTTGCGACTGTCGGGAGTCGTTCGCCTAATCAAGCGTATCGTAATAGGATCTGTTTTTTTTGAACTTTCAGGAGCGGCTTTGCTTGCCACTCGATTTTGTCCGCAAATGGGGCTTTGGAGGGGCATCTATAACGCAATCTTTCATTCAGTATCAGCATTTTGTAATGCCGGCTTTGATATTATGGGAAAATACGGGCAGTTTTCATCCTTGACAAGTTATGCAGGAGACCCTGTTGTCAGCCTGACAATATCTATGCTGATTGTCATTGGCGGTATTGGATTTGTTGTATGGGATGACATCGCCAAACTTAAATGGAGATTTCGCGAATACACATTGCATTCCAAAATCGTTCTGACAGTCACAGTGATATTGATTGGAGCGGGATGGCTGCTATTTTACATCTTTGAAGCTAGAGGAGTTTTATCGGAGCTGAGCGGTACAGATAAGATGATTGCCGCACTGTTTCAATCAATTACACCAAGAACAGCAGGCTTTAATATAGTTGACATGGCGAATTTGTCTGAATCAGGCAGTTTCTTGACTATTATCTTGATGTTTATCGGTGGCAGCTCTGGCTCAACTGCAGGAGGTATCAAAACGACGACATTAGCGGTCTTATTTTTAAATGTCTTTGCATCTTCTCGCAAGATACGCCATGTCAAGGTTTATAAACGAAGGATTGAGGACAATCTTGTACGAGAAGCCGGAGCATTCTTTACCGTTTATCTTGCTACAGTGACAGCTGCGACCATGTTGTTGTGTGCTATAGAGCCATTTTCACTAAAAGAAATTCTGTTTGAAGTGGTTTCGGCAATAGGAACGGTAGGACTTACAATAGGTATTACACCATATATCGGGACTGTGTCAAAGGTTGTTATTATACTATTGATGTTTGTAGGAAGAGTTGGCTGGCTTACGCTGGTATTCGCACTTGCCGGAAAACACTTTGACCCGCCAGTAGAAAGAGTACCTGAAAAAATATTAATCGGATAGAGTTGGAGGAATTAATCTATGAAACAAAAACAAAAGGCAAAATCAATTTTGGTAATTGGAATGGGGCGTTTCGGAAAGCATCTTGCCGTGAAACTTTTTGAACTCGGCAATGATGTAATGGTCGTTGATAAGGATGATAAAATCATTCAGAGTGTTTCGTCTATCATTGAGGATGTCATTGTCGGTGACTGCACCGATGAAAATGTAGTCCGAGCACTCGGCATTGGGAATTTTGATATGTGCTTTGTTACAATAGGCAAAAATTTTGAATCATCATTGGTTGTTACATCGTTGTTGAAAAAGTTTGGAGCTAAGTATATCGTTACAAAAGCAGGCAGAGATATTCAGACTGATATTCTCAAAAAAATTGGGGCAGATGAGGTAGTATATCCTGAACGTGAACTAGCCGAAAAGTTGGCTGTCAAATATAATGCGAGCAGTATACTTGACTATATAGAACTGTCGCCAGAACACGCAATTTACGAAATATATGTTCCTGAGGATTGGGTTGGAAAAACTATAGGAGAAATCAATGTTAGGAGAAGATACCGCATTAATGTAATTGCAGTTAAAAATGAAGCATCGGTACAGCCAATGCCATATGCTGATTATGAATTTCACGATGGAGAACAAATTGTTATCAGCGGTAAACCGGCAGATATAAAACGATTGACGTCACAAGGATAGTCGAATTTTTAAGTAATACGACTATCCGTAAACCTGTAACCAATTCCAATTTCTGTGAATATAAATTTAGGATGAGATGTGTCTGCTTCAATTTTTCTGCGTAAAGATGTCATACACACACGGATACTTTTGGTATCTCCGGTTTCGGAATACCCCCATACTTCTTTAGTTATTTGATGGTGTGTAATGACCTTGCCGTAATTTACCGCTAAAAACGTAAGAAGTTTGTATTCCAAGGGTGTCAAATGAACTTCATCATCTCCGAGGAACACGCGATGTCTTTGCAAATCAATCGTTAGATCATCAAAACGGTAAATGTCAACAGGTTCAGTGGCATTTTCATGAACAATAAATCGTTCCATGACACGAACACGGGCAAGAAGTTCTCCCATGTTGAACGGTTTTGTTACGTAGTCATTCGCTCCCATGTCAAGAGCAGAGATTTTATCTTCTTCTTGCTCTCTTGCCGACACTACAAGAATAGGAATTTTTGAAACCTTGCGGATTTCCTCAATGACAGTTACGCCATCCATATCAGGAAGTCCGAGGTCAAGCATGATAATATCAGGATTTTCTGTACAGAAAAGAAGGATACCATCCTGCCCGGTCGAGGCAGCGGATATACGGTATCCTTTTGCTTTTAATGCCAGCGACACAAAATTTATGATTTTTGAATCATCTTCAATGATAAGAATGTGATTATTTGACATATTTATTCCTCCTTGTACGGCAGCTTGACTGTGAACCTTGCCCCTCCACACTTATTATTTTCTGCGGTGATTTCGCCGCCATGGGCTGAAACAATTGCTTTACATATGGAAAGTCCAAGTCCGACTCCACGCCCTTTATCTGCTGAATGTCCCGGCAATGTAACAAAGCTATCAAATAGAGTATCGCGTATGCTTTCGTCAATACCCTTGCCATTGTCTGACACCTCAAAAATAATTTGATCTTTGTCAGTCCGAACGTAAAGTACAACGTCAGTATTTTCGTCTGAATGTTTATATGCGTTGTCAAGTAAATTGAAAAGAACCTGAACGAACAGCTTACCATCCACTTCGACCAGAATGATTTCATCGGGGATTTTAACTTTAAGCCGATTTTGATTTGTTAGGAAAGAAACACGTGAAATGACCTGTGTTATTAAATCGTCGACTGCTTCAAAATCCTTTTTAAGCGACAACTTGCCTTCAGTAATACGTGTCATGTCAAGAATATTCTGTACAGTGCTAATAAGTCTTGCCGATTCTTCGTTGATGTCACGAGCAAGCCCTTTGACAGCATTTTCATCGAGCGATGAAAAATTTTCAATGATTATACTGCTTGCACCCATAATTCCGGTAAGAGGTGTACGTATATCGTGCGAAACGCTGCGAAGCAATGTGCTTTTAAGACGCTCGCTTTCTATGGCAAGTGCAATTTTGTTGCGTTCCTCATACATAATTTGTGCATTTTTCTCACTTTGACGTGCAAGCGCAGCTTGACGGCGTGATCGGGCTGATAAATAACCGCCGACCAATGCTGTGAGCAAAAAGAAAACCAGCAAAAGAATATCCTCTCTGCTGTAAATTCTAAACGTAAATTTAGGTTCAGTAAAAAAATAGTTGCATAAAAACACGCTTATAATAGAGGTTAAAAAACCATAAACATATCCAGGGGTTATGATTGTGGAAAGCAAAACACCGATTAAAAAAATCATAAGTAGATTTTCTTTACCTATGCCGGTATTATCTAATATAAGAGAAATGGTTGTGGCAACCGTGCAAATCGCCACCACCACACCTAAACTGAACAAAACAGTACGGTATGTTATTTTTTCCTCATCTGTATCTAAAAAAATATGCCGTAAATTAAATTTTCTCATTAGCTATTTTCCTCCCTGTTCAATAATTCTCCCACAATATAGTCAAATAAATCGCATAACTTGCCTATTGTTATATAATCAATCCTTGTAGCTTTATTGTTATACAAATTTGAAATAGTATTCTTTAAAAAGCTCGTTTTTTTGTGAACATATTTAATAAAAATAGGTGTTTCCTCATCAAGGTTGAAAGGCTGCAAAGAATAGCCATGTATATCACCTCATAAGTATTATTATAATCATTATACCACATATATTTAATTTTGGGAATATTACAATATGTGTAGATTTAAAACAACTAATGATGAAATTTTTACCTTGCCTTTTTATTAAAAATTCTTGTAATTTATTAAAGATAATGGTAAAATGTCATTTAAAGGCATATTGAGTAAATTTTTAAAACTTTATATAAGAAATTGTAAGAAATTTAAACAAAATAGAAAGGAACGTGTATTACTATGGAAGAATTAAGAACCGATATATTATTAGAATCTGGTACTAATGAAATGGGAATTATGGAATTTACTATTGCAGGACATAATTTTGGAATAAACGTTGCAAAAGTTAAGGAAATAATAACTTATTGTCCTGTTACTCCAATGCAAATGTCTCATCCTGCGATAGAGGGCGTTTTTAAACCAAGAGATGAGCTGATGACTGTTATAAATCTTCCAAAATATTTAGGTTTACCAGAATCTGAAAATATTGAGAAAGATATAATTATTATCGCTGATTTTAATATGATGAGAGTAGCGTTTCACGTTAACACAGTTATTGGTATAATAAAAATTTCTTGGGAATCAATTTCAAAGCCTGATAAAACTATATATGGTGGAACAGAAGGAGTTGCTACAGGAATAGCTGAATACGACAAAAGACTTGTTACAATTCTTGACTTTGAAAAGATAATTTCAGATATTAGCCCTGAAAGCGGAATTAAGCTTAGCGACTTAGATTACTTAGGAGAAAGAAATAATCGCTCTGAATATCCTATATTAATAGCTGAGGATTCAATGCTTTTATCAAGACTTATCACAGAATCACTTAAAAAAGCTGGTTATACTAATATAACAAAGACAAGTAACGGTAAAGAGGCATGGGATTATTTAAATGAATTAAAATCTCATAATGAGGTAGAAGCAAATGTATCCTGTCTTATAACGGATATTGAGATGCCTCAAATGGATGGACATAGATTAGTAAAGCTTATAAGAGATGATCAAAAGCTTAGAACAATACCTATAGTAATCTTCTCATCTTTGATTAATGATGAGATGAAAATAAAGGGTAGACAGCTCGGTGCAGATGAACAGATATCAAAACCAGAAATTGCAAATTTAGTTTCAGTGATAGATAGATTAGTAGGACATAAGCATTTTGGATAATAATTATATGGCACATAAATAAGTTAAATTATTTATGTGCCATATTTATAAATAGTATATAATATATTTTGAATTAAATAAAAGTTGAAAAAAATAAAAAGCGACTAAAATTTCAATGAAAACATTTTCACAATTCTAAATTTTTAGAAATTTAATTGCATTGTATTTTATTGAATGATAAAATAAAAGAGTAATACTGATAATTTAAAGAAAGGAATATTGCAAAGATGAGGATTGATAGTTGGGTTGAAACACTATTTGACAATTTATATGATGGCATTTTAATTATTGATACTGATGAGATAGTTAAGTACATTAATCCGGCATACACGAGAATTACAAAGGTAAGTTATGATGATATAGTAGGAAAAAAATTAAGAGAAATTAGACCAGGAGCAAGACTTCCAAGTGTTTTAACAATAAAAAAGGCAATCGTAGGAGCTATAAGAGAGGAATTCGGAGTGGAATATTCGGTTAATATGTCCCCAATATTTGAAAATTCTGAGCTTGTAGGTGCAATTTCCGTAGTGAGCAATATTGATGATATATATAAATTATATCAAGATATAGATAAATATAAATCAAAGCTTAAATCTCTAGAGAGCAGAATGAATGCTATCCAAAGAGCTAAATATAATTTAGAGGATATTATCAGCGTTGATTTAAAATCCATTGATTTGAAGAATACAATTAAAAGAATAGCACCAAAGGATACTACTATTTTAATATTCGGAGAAAGCGGAACTGGAAAAGAGCTGTATGCAAATGCAATTCACAATGAATCAAGTAGGGCGAACGGACAGTTCATAGCTGTGAACTGTGCATCTTTTAAAGGAAATTTACTTGACAGTGAATTGTTCGGATATGAGGAGGGTTCGTTTACAGGAGCTAAAAGAGAAGGCAAAATGGGTTTGTTTGAAGCGGCAAATAAGGGAACTATTTTTTTAGATGAAATTTCTGAGATGGACTTAGAAGTACAAGCAAAATTGTTAAGAACACTGCAAGAAGGAACTATAAGGAGAGTTGGAAGTGTAAAAGAAACAAAGATTGATGTGAGAGTTATAGCTGCTACTAATAAAAATTTAGAAGATATGCTTGAGGAAGGTAGCTTTAGAAATGATTTGTTCTATAGAATTTCAGTATTCCCTTTAACAATCACACCGTTGAGAGAAAGGCGAGACGATATTTTACCTTTAGCATACACTTATATTGAATCATATAAAAACAGCTTAAAAAGCGACATTGTTCTTAGTGAAGAAGCAGAGGCTCTGCTTTTTAATTACAAATGGCCGGGAAATGTTCGTGAGCTAAAAAACTCTATTGAATTTGCTATAAATATGATGGATGGCAATCAGATAGACTGTAACCATCTCCCTGTGAGAATACAAAATTCCGTGGGAAGAAATGTGGTAGTTCAAAAACTAAACTATAGAATAAAAGAATTTGAGAAGCAAGAAATAATCAAAGCTTTGCAAGTATTTGGCGATGATGTAGATGGAAAGAAAAAAGCTGCTAAAGCTCTCGGTATATCCTTGGCAAGCTTATATAATAAATTAAAATAGATAGGGTTTAGAGAAGATAATAATTTCTAAAATTTTAGAAATTGCATTTTGTATTATTAAGTTTTTAAAAATTTTTTTATTCCTTTGAAATTTAATAATAAAATTATCAAAAAAAATTAATAATATCAATATATTAAGGAGTAAATTTCTAAAAATTTAGAAATTTACTCCTAATTTAATTTTTGCATATGGTTTTTGTAATTTAAAGTTTTAATTCTTTTAAAACAAGTTAATCACTGCTTTTATAATAAATTATAATCAGCTAAATTAAATTTTAAGTAATATTTTAAAATATGGCACATGATTTGCATAATAGATTAGCATCTATTATAAAATTTAATATTTTGGAGGAGAAATGTTAGCAATTTTAGGATTTTTATCAGTTGTACTCTTACTAATAGCAGTAATGAGTAAGAAAGTAACGCCAATAATAGCACTTATAGCAGTTCCGACTGTTATGGCACTATTTGGAGGATTTGGATTTGAGGTAGGTAATTTTATCACAGATGGTATAAAAACTATAGCACCTACTGGGGTTATGTTTATATTTGCAATACTGTTCTTTGGTATTTTGAGTGATGCAGGTACTTTCGACCCAATAATCAAAACTATTATAAGAGCAGTCGGAAGTGATCCTATTAAGATTTCAATAGGAACTGCAATACTTGCAATGATAGTTCACTTAGATGGATCAGGAGCGGTGACATTCCTAGTAACAATTCCGGCTGTATTACCTTTATATGATGCAGTTAAAATGAGCAGAACGTCATTGGCAACAGTTGTAGCGTTGGCTGCTGGAACTATGAACATAGTTCCGTGGGGAGGACCTACATTAAGAGCAGCAACATCTTTGAATGTACCTGTAACAGACCTTTTTAACCCTGTTTTAATTCCTGTTGTAGTAGGCTTAGTATTTGTTATTGCAATAGCAGGATTTATAGGTAAAAAAGAAAAGGAAAGAATAGGTGCAATTGCACTTGCTAATGTAGCAAATGTTGATGCACAAGTAGACGCTGAGAAAGCAAGATTGGCAAGACCAAAATTATTTATAGTAAACATTATATTGATAATTGCGGCAATAGCAGTGATGATATCGAATAAATTACAGCCACAGGTTGTATTTATGTTTGCATTTATAGTAGCTTCAGTTATAAACTATCCAAGCGTTAAAGAACAAAGAGAAAGAGTAGATGCTCATGCTAAGGAAGCTTTAATGATGGCGAGTGTTCTGTTTGCAGCAGGTGCGTTCACGGGTATAATGAAAGGCACTGGTATGATTGAGGAAATGTCAAAGGTAATGGTAAATGTTATTCCGACATCACTTGGTAAATTCTTCCCAATCATAACCGGAGTTCTTTCAATGCCTTTAAGCTTGCTATTTGACCCAGATTCATTCTACTTTGGAGTATTGCCAGTACTTACAAATACAGCAGGACAGTTTGGCGTTGACCCTGTAATGGTAGGAAGAGCGGCAATACTTGGACAAATGACGACAGGATTCCCAGTCAGCCCATTGACAGCCTCTACATTCTTGTTGATAGGATTAACAGGAGTAGATTTGGGAGAACATCAGAAAAAGACTATTCCATACGCATTCTTGACAACAATTGTGATGCTTGTAGTAGCTTTAATAATTGGAGTAATTGCATTTTAAATAATTTAGTTAAGTATTAGTCAGATGCAAGTATTGCTTGTAAAAGAATTCTTGCATCTAACTTTTCCCTATAACAATTTTGGGAGATAAATATTTTTATCAGGAGGTATTAAAATTGAAAACAATAAGAATAGGAAGCGGTGCAGGATATGCAGGAGATAGATTAGAGCCTGCATTAGAGCTTATTGAGAAAGGAAATATAGATTATATAAGCTTTGAATGTTTGGCTGAAAGAACTATAGCAATTGCGCAAAAAGCGAAATTAGCCGATCCAACTAAAGGATATAATGCTTTATTAGAGCATAGAATGAACAAAGTTATTCCTTTAGCTAATAAACACAAAGTAAAAGTAATCACAAATATGGGTGCTGCTAATCCTCAAAGTGCTGTTGAAGTGATTTGCAATATAGCCGAAAAACAAGGTATAAAAGGTTTAAAGGTAGCAGCAGTATATGGTGATGATGTTCTTGACAAATTAGATAATTATAAAAATACAACAGTTTGGGAAACAGGAAAACCACTTGCAGAGCTTGATGGTGAAATTATGTCAGCTAACGTTTATATGGGAATTGATGGAATAGTTGAAGCCCTAAAAAACGGAGCGGACATTATAGTAACAGGAAGAGTTTCCGACCCTGCTTTGTTCTTAGCACCACTTGTATATGAATTTGGATGGGATATAAACAACTTTGATTTGATGGGTAAAGGAACATTAGTAGGACACTTGCTTGAATGTGGAGGACAGGCAACAGGCGGATACTATGCCGAGCCGGGCAAAAAAGATGTAGACGAATTGGCAGAGCTTGGATTTCCAATTGCAGAGGTTAGTGAGAATGGAGAAATTAAAATAACTAAGGTTGAAAATTCTGGCGGAATAATTACCAGACATACCTTGTCAGAGCAAATGATATATGAAATTCACGATCCATCAACATATTTTACACCTGATTGTGTAGCTGATTTTTCAAATGTAAGCTTTAAGGAAGTCGGCAAAGATATAGTTGAGGCAAGCGGAGCAACAGGAAGAGAGAAAACTGACACTTTAAAAGTAAGTATAGGATATAAGGACTGCTTTATAGGCGAGGGCGAAATGAGCTATGCTGGACCAGGATGCTTAGAGCGTGCTAAACTAGCTGCTGAAATAGTTGAGAAAAGACTTGCTTTGACAGGCGTAAAGTATGATGAATTGAGAATAGATTATATAGGAATTAATGCCATATATAAAAATAATGACAGAAAATATAACACACCTGAAGAAGTGAGATTAAGAGTTTCGGCAAGAACTAAGACAAAATATGATGCAGATCAAATAGGAAATGAAGTAGAAACACTTTATACAAATGGGCCAGCAGGCGGAGGCGGAGCTACAAAGGCTGTTAGCGAGGTTTTATCGGTAGCTTCAATATTAATCAACAGAAATGATGTAGAAGCAAAAGTTCTTTATAAGGAGGTACAGTAAATGAAATTGTGGGAAATAGCTCATTCAAGAACAGGAGATAAAGGAAATATATCCAATGTATCGCTTATAGCTTATGACATTAAAGATTATGAACTTATAAAGGAAAAAGTAACTTCGGAACTAGTTAAAAGCTGGTTTAAGGATATTGTAAAAGGTGAAGTTAAAAGATATGAGCTTCCTAATTTAGGAGCACTTAACTTTGTTATGTACGATGCGCTTGGCGGTGGAGTAACAAGATCGCTTGCAATTGATAAACATGGTAAAAGTCTAAGCTCTTACTTATTAGATATTGAAATATAAGTTATGAATTATTGTAATAAATGTGTGAGAAATATCTAGGGAATGTTTTAAGCATTGTTACAATAAAAAGGCTATGATAACGAAAGTTTCATATCTAAATAAGTAAAAAGATAGCACATAGATAACAATAGTCATTTATGTGCTATTTTTTTATTTTTATTTATTATCTATCTTGCAGTACTTTTTTGTAATCTAAACTTTTCAACTTCATGGCGTAGAGTAATTGCCTGTGCTGACATTTCTTCGCTTGTCGCTGAATTTTCCTCCGCATTTGCAGCATTGGTTTGTACAATAGCAGATATTTGAGAAAGTCCTTCTTTGATTTGTTCAATTGATATTGATTGATTAGAAGAAGCTCTTTCAATTTGTTCAAAGCTATCAACTACACTTGAAGTACTAATGCCAACTCTTTGCAGGATTTGTGCTGTTTGCTCTGTGATTTCTGTACCTCTTGTCACTGCTTGTATTGAAGCATCTATAAGTTCAACTGTTTTCTTAGCAGCATCTCCAGATTTTTCAGCAAGAGCTCTAACCTCATCTGCAACTACAGCAAATCCCTTTCCGGCATTTCCGGCACGAGCAGCTTCAATTGCTGCATTTAATGCAAGTATATTTGTTTGGAATGCAATATCTTCAATCGCCTTTGTTATATTAGCAATTTGATTTGAAGATTGTTTAATGTCTTCCATAGCATTAGTAAGTTGATTCATATGATTGTTTCCTTCTTCTACATCAACTCCAGTTTGTTGAACATGTAAAGCTGAAGCGTTTACGATTGAAGAATTTTCTGCAATTTGTTCTGCAATTTTTTCAATAGAAGCACTTAATTCTTCTATTGAAGCTGCCTGCTCCGTTGAACCAGCTGCAAGAGCCTGTGCTCCACTTGATACTTGAGAAGAACCAGTAGATACTTGGTCAGCTGCCATATTAATTTGTTGTATAGTTTCGCTAATACTTGATGACATTTTGTACATAGATTGCGATAATGGAGCAAAACCACCAACATAGAGTTCTGGAGCTTTACTATTAACCGTAAAATCTCCATTGGACATACCATTTAAGCCATAGGTAAGATCTTCAACAATTGACGTAAAGTTGTTTGCCATATTTTTGAATGCTTGCGCTAGAATTCCAGTCTCATCTTTTGAATTTGACTCAATATTGATGTTAAAGTCTCCATTAGTTAATTGAGTCGCTACACCCATTATTTGATTAATTGGTTTTGAGATACTGCGAGATATCCACAGCCCAATTGATATTGCTAAAACTATACCAACTACTAATATGCAAATCAATAAGAAGCCAGTATTGTTAATTAAATTTCTATTGATGCTTAGCTGTTGAACAGCATAATTTTTGTTAAAATTGAATAGTTCCGTAATCCATTTACTCACTTCTGTCGCATTTTCATACATTTTTCCACCGGCTGATAATATAGTGATTGCTTCTTTTTGACGGTTATTGTCAAGAGCAGCGGGACTACTTATGTAACTCTGAACTTTTTCATAAAATGAATTATATTCAATTGTTAACTGGTCAATCATCTTTATTGAAGCTACTTCCATTCCTCTATATGCGTCTAGCATAGCATTATATTTTCTTATGTTTTCTTGTATAACATCATGCTGGCTTTTTATACCAGCAAGAGCGGCTTCTTTATCTGCTCTTGTATCAACAAGTGCCACTCTATAAAGATTTTTTCTCATTGCTTCAAAATTAGACGACATTTCGTTTACACATTCGAGTGCTGCGACTGTATCTCTATATACTACAGTATAACTATTACCAACAGTATTAATACCATTGAATCCCATGATGCCAACTATACTAGCAATCACCGCTACAACAAGAAAACCAAGGGTAATTTTAAAACTGATTTTCAAGTTTTTTAACCATTTTTTCATAAATTATTCCTCCGATATAATATTTGTTGTTTGCTATTTTTGGTAAAAATTTTTACAGTCCAAATTTACGTCATTATACTAAATGATCTAATTTACAATTAAAGGCATAATAAAATTATTTTACAAAAAAATATTGCTGAATTCTTAACAGAGTATAAGTAAGTCAATAAAATTCGAGTATTCCATATTTTGAATAGCAATAAATGTAAACTTTATATTATAAGTTTTTATTGTACATAGGTACAGAAATAAAAATCGTTGTTTCATAAGAGAAATATTTTATAAAATTTTCTAAGATACATTGAATGTACAACAATTTTAATTTCTTTTAGTATTAACAACATAATTCAGATCATATTGTAAAAATTTTATTTACTAGGTACGCATAACATATATACCAATACACCAACATATATACCAACACATATACATTATATATATACACAACAAATATGGCAAGAATTTTTTGTAAAATTTTTAACAAAATTGACGATATATGTAATATAAAAAAAGACAAAATAGGCATACCCTTGGCTGTATATCTGTGGAAATGCCTCTCTGTCTTTAATATAATTAATAAATCATTATATCTACAATTTTTATTTTGCAGTGCTTTTTTCTAGCTTAAACTTTTCAACCTCTTGGCGCAGAGTAACTGCCTGTGCTGACATCTCTTCACTTGTTGCCGAGTTTTCTTCTGCATTTGCAGCATTTGTTTGTACAACAGCAGAAATCTGAGAAATTCCTTCTTTGATATTTTCTATTGCTATTGATTGTTCAGAAGAAGATTTTTCAATTTGTTCAAAGCTATCAACTACACTTGAAGCACTAACACCTACTCTATTAAGAATTTGCGCTGTTTGTGCTGTTATTTCTGTACCTTTTGCTACTGCCTGAATTGAAGCATCAATAAGTTCAACTGTTTTCTTAGCTGCATCTCCAGATTTTTCAGCAAGAGCTCTAACCTCATCTGCAACTACAGCAAATCCCTTTCCGGCATTTCCAGCGCGAGCTGCCTCAATTGCTGCATTTAATGCAAGGATATTTGTTTGGAATGCAATATCTTCAATAGCCTTTGTTATGTTTGCAATTTGATTTGAAGATTGTCCAATATCTTCCATAGCTCTAGTAAGCTGAGCCATATGTTTATTTCCTTCTTCTGCATCAAATCCGGCTTGTTGAACATTTAATGCCGAAGTGCTTATGATTGAAGAATTTTCTGCAATTTGCTCTGCAATTTTTTCAATAGAAGCACTTAGTTCTTCTATTGAAGCCGCCTGCTCCGTTGAACCCGCTGCAAGAGCCTGCGCTCCACTTGATACTTGTGAAGATCCTGTAGATACTTGGTCAGCTGCCATGTTAATCTGCTTCATAGTTTCGCTTAACATAGATATCATCTTTCTTATAGCATCAACTAATAAAGAATAACTTCCAACGTATACATCAGCATCTTCAGACTTCACAGTAAAATTAGCATTGGATATTTCATTAAGAATATGTGAAATATCAGTTATTATGAAAGTCAATGTATCAGACATTTTTCGGAAAGATTGTGATAATAAACCGATTTCATCTTTTGAATCTTCCTTGATGCTAACGTTTAAATCTCCGACAGAGAGCTTGTCAGCTGCTTCAACTACTGTGTTAATTCGTTTTGATATGTTTCTTGAGATAATGTATCCCAATACTAATGCTATAAAAATACCAATTACAGCTATGATAATCATTATAGTCATAGACAATGATACTAAATCATTGTTGTTTTTTATTTGATTATCAGCGTAATCGCTCAAATAAATAATTACTTTATTAATGGCATCTTTCATTTTATGTGTAAGTACATCCATTTCACCGCCATCATCTAGCATACGATAAGCTTCTGATTGACGAGATGTGTTCATGGCGATATCTACAAATTTCTGACGTCCTGCAGCAAATTCTTCTATAGCTTTATCAATATCATCAAGCATTCTTACTTCTTCTGCTATCTCTGAAGCCTTATATTTTTCTAATGTTTTTCTATAATTAATCAAATTTTCATCTATTTTGCCTCTGTGCTCTTTTAAGGCTTCGCTAGCTCTTTGCTTATCAGATTGATTATCAGCTAAAGCTATTTCAAAAAGATCAGCTCTTGCTTGCTGCAAACCTGAACTAACTCCTTCCATAGCTTCTAATTCTGCAACAACATCTGAAAATGCAATGCTGTAGGAAGTACCAACACGATTAAGGTTAATAATTCCAGTTATACCTATTGCTGCGGCAAGTATTGCTATAACTAGAAAACCAACTGTAAACTTTGTACCAATTTTTAAATTGCTGTACCATTTTTTCATAAAATTTTCCTCCGTAGTATAATACTCTGTGATGCAAACAAAATCGCAAGCGTTTGCTATTGCTTGTGCTAATTTTTACTCCCTATTAAATGTCATCATACTAAATAATACTAATCTCCAATTTAAGGCTTTAATTATGAATTTTATTGGATATAAGTATATATAAATCGTTGTAACAAAAGACGAATATTTAATAAAATATTCTAAGGCATATTGAGTGTACAACAGTTTTAATTTTTTTAGTATTACAACATAATTTCGATTATGTGGTTTTGTCAATAAACTAATACATAATATAATTGTAATATTTTGTAAATTTTCGTTTATTTAACACATATCTTACATTATTATATACCTATATCTAAAATATGGCAAGATATTTTTGCAAATTAATTAGCACAATTATAAAATATTCTAAATTATGCTCAAGTAAATATAGCTAGCAAGATTCCATTTTATGCCAGCTTTGTTATTATGCCTTTTATTTACAATAAATTTTTTCCAACATGTAAAAATTTTATAATTTTAATAAATATTTCAAAAAAATAATGTATTTATAAAATCTTACATATATTTCTACAACATAATCGAAATTATGTAATAACTAACTTCATGTGTTCAATTTGCTTAGCATGTATTGCTCCGCTTTCCATAGTATAAATTCTTGTAGTATTAACATTAGAATGTCCGAGTATATCTGCAAGTCTAAATAAATCTTTTTCTAAAGTATAATAAGTACGAGCAAAAAGATGTCTTAAGTTGTGTGGAAAAACTTTTTCAGGATTTACATTTGCACTTTCGCAAAGATTCTTCATATCACGCCAAATATTAGAACGATTAAGAGTTCTACCTGTTTTTGTGACGAAAACAGGTCCGGAAGTCCTTTTTTGCTCTGCTATATATTGCATTAGAGAACGACGAAGTTTTTCAGATAAAAAAATAGTTCGTGTCTTAGCCTTGCAGTTCACTACAGCACGCCCCTTTTTTACTGCCTCTACAGTTATAAACGCAAGTTCTGATACTCTTATTCCAGTAGCGCATATAGATTGAATGACTAAAGAAAGTCGTCTATTTTTTGTGTTTTCTGCTGCTTTTATCAAGCGCAGATATTCTTCCTTTGTAAGCTCCTTTTCTTCTTTGCAAAACAAGTTTTTTTGTATTTTTAATGGCTTTACTTTACATTCTAGCCAACCAACAAAGCTAAGAAAAGTGTTGATTGCTGCGAGCATAGCATTAACACTTGTCGCTGCATACTTTTTAACTAAATATTCTTTCCATTCGATTATCTTATTTTTTGTAACAGGTTCATTTTTTAAAAATTTATATAATGTAATAAGATTGTGTTTGTATCTTTCGATAGTGGAACTGCTTTTTTCTTGTTCTCTAAGATACATAGTAAAACTTTCAATTAAAGATAAGCTTATGCTGTGTTCAATTTTTTGTCTCATGATAATTTACTCCTTTTTCGATAGATGAATATAAACATTTATTAATATTTTTTAGTTAATGGAGCTAGCTTTATAAAAATTACTTATACTTTAAGCTAAGATAGTATTATAACATAGTGCAAAGTTTTACTCAATTATCTTCTATCATTTTCTATTTATTTTAAGATCATCCTATTTTAATTGAACATTCACTACAAAGATTATTGCATAAATGGAAAAATTTGATATAATATATTTTAATAAACTCTAAGGAGGAACTTATGTTTTGTAATCAATGTGGGAATCAAATTAAAGACGGTATGAAATTTTGTACATCTTGCGGTGCTTCAATTCAATCTGGGGGAAATCAATCTGGTGCAGGACAATATAATCAGACAATTCGAATGAAGCGTGCTGATGAAGTAGAATTCAAAATTCACGGAGATGATATGCAGTTCGTGGAAATTATGCTAGATCCAGGAGAGGCAATCATAGCTGAAGCAGGAGCTATGATGTATATGGATAATGCTATACACATGGAGGCTATTTTCGGAGATGGTTCAGGTCGTGACAATGATAAGGGATTTATGGGTAAGATGTTCTCTGCTGGAAAGCGTGTGTTGACTGGTGAAAGTCTGTTCATGACTTCATTTACTAACAATGCACAGGTTAAAAAATGTGTTGCATTTGCAGCTCCTTATCCTGGTCGAATTATATCATTTGATTTAAGTGACGTTGGCGGTACTCTTGTTTGCCAAAAGGATGCTTTTCTATGTGCTGCAAAAGGCATATCAGTGGGCATTGCATTTCAAAAGAAGGTAGGCGTAGGTCTATTTGGCGGAGAAGGTTTTATCATGCAAAAATTAGAGGGTGATGGTCTTGCATTTATGCACGCTGGCGGTGCTATCATTAAAAAAGATCTTGCTCCTGGTGAAACATTAAGGCTTGATACTGGTTGTTTAGTTGCTCTGACAAGTACAGTAAATTATGATGTTCAGTTTGCCGGCAATGTAAAAACAGCTTTGTTTGGTGGAGAAGGCTTAGTTCTTGCAACAATCACAGGACCAGGAACAGTATGGTTACAATCTCTGCCATTCTCACGTATGGCTGATAGAATTTTGTCTGCTGGCATGAAAGGTAGCAAAGAAGAAGGCAGTATCATCGGAAAGATTGGTATAGGCAATCTGTTTGGCGGCAATGATTAATAGCATGAATAATATTTGTTAAGAAAAAACCCCTATACTATTCAATTGTAATAGATTTGTAGGGGTTCTTTTTATATATAAAAATTTTTTATTGACATAATTATGTATTGGTATTATACTGTAATTATAAAGTACCCTTTAAAAATAAAGGAGATTAATAGAGATGAGAAAAACATTCTTTTAAAAACTAACAAAATTAAATAGTTAGAAGTATGATAAGCCTTATAAGAATAAGAAGTTATTTTATAAGGAGCATGTAATGCAATTAAATTGTATTATTTTTGTTACAAAAAAATATCTGAAAGATATTTTAGATAGCTTAGACTATGCAATCATACTTATGAAAGAATAATCTCAGCACTATAAAAATTTAATTCATGAAATTATGAGATTGTATTGCTACAATCTTTTTTTGATGAAAGCTTTGCTTTCATTTTATGTGTTAAAACAATTTGTATTATTTAATATAAAAATCCCTAAGATGAGATTATTTAGATTATTCTTGTCTTGGGGATTTTTGTATAATGATGAAAAATTTATGTTAAGTCTGTATGATTAACAGAACAGGATTTTTAAGATTTTTAAGCAGGCTTGCTATGCAAACATTAGAAAAACTGTGAAAGTCAATTAAAAATTAGCATTTAGGAGGAATTTAAATGTCGCAAATAAAAGTAAGTAATTTAACATTTAGCTATGATACAAACTATGAAAATATATTTGAAAATGTGTCTTTTGAAATAGATACCGATTGGAAGCTTGGTTTTATAGGCAGAAACGGGAGGGGTAAGACAACATTTTTGAATTTATTGCAGAATAAATACAAATATGGCGGAACGATAACAAGTCCTGTCAGCTTTGATTATTTTCCATTTGAAGTTAATATTTCTAATGGAAGTGAGAGTACAGAATTAAAACAAGCAATTGATGCAGAAGAAAATACTCTATATATTATTAAAAACATTATCGCATCATTCTCAAAATGGGAAGAAGAAATGAATTTATATATAAAGGAAAATACTGAAAAGTCAATGATTGAATACGGAAAAATATTGGATTTGTACATGAGCCATGACGGATATATAATAGATGAGCTTATAGAAAAAGAAATAAGAAAGCTTGATGTAGAGGTTGATGTTCTTGAAAGAGGCTTTAACACCCTTAGCAATGGCGAAAGAACTAAGCTTATGTTAGCAGCATTATTTCTGAAAAAGAATAATTTTTTACTCATAGATGAGCCTACAAACCATTTGGATATAGAGGGTAGAGATAGTGTAGCAAGATACTTAAATTCTAAAAAAGGATTTATATTGGTATCCCACGACAGGCACTTTGTAGATAAAATTGTTGACCATATTATTTCAATAAACAAAAATGATATCGAGATACAAAAGGGTAACTTTACAAGTTGGAATTACAATAGAGAACTTCAAGATAATTATGAAATAGCACAAAATGATAAGCTAAAGAAAGAAATTAAATCTTTAGAGGAGTCATTTAGACGCTCTAAAGGGTGGAGCGATTTAGTTGAGAAAAGCAAAATAGGAGAGCATGTATACGACAGAGGAGCTGTCGGTGCTCAAGCTGCTAGAATGATGAAAAAAGCTAAAAATATTGAACATAGAAAAGAAAAAGCAATTGAAGATAAGAAAAAACTTCTAAAAAATATTGAAAGAGCTGATGATTTAAAAATTCATCCTCAGGCTTATTTGAAAACTAATTATATCAATATTGATAATTTATCCATAAATTATGGAGATAAAAAAATCTTTGATGAGCTAAGCTTTACAGTAAATGAGGGTGATAGAGTAGCTTTAAGAGGTAAAAATGGTTGTGGCAAGTCAAGTATTATAAAGTTAATACTCGGTGAAAGCATAAGCTGTGAGGGAAATGTCAATATAGGTAATCAGCTTACAATGTCCTATATATCACAGGACACATCTCATTTGAGAGGAAGCTTTAAGGAATATGTTGAAAGTGAGTCGATAGATGAAAGCTTGTTTAGAGCTATATTATCAAAACTGGACTTCAATCCGAATTCCATTGAAAAGGACTTGTCAGAGCTTAGCGCAGGACAGAAGAAAAAAGTATTGATTGCAAAAAGCTTATCACAAAAAGCAAATTTATATATATGGGATGAGCCATTAAACTATATTGATATAATTTCAAGAATGCAAATTGAAAGATTGATACTAGAATACAAGCCTACAATGATATTTGTAGAACATGATTATATGTTCAATGAAAATATTGCAACGAAAGTTGTTAAACTGTAAATAGGAGAATTGATGGATATAATAAAAACAATTAATTTAGGAATAGTTGCCCACGTAGATGCGGGCAAAACAACAGTGACAGAAAACCTTTTATATCATGGTCACGTAATAAACAAAATAGGAAGAGTTGATAATGGTGATACACAAACAGATACAATGGAGCTTGAGAAAACGAGGGGTATAACAATAAAGGCCTCTGCAATATCTTTTAATTACGATAATATAAAAATAAATATATTAGATACTCCTGGTCATATAGATTTCATATCAGAGGTAGAACGCTCGTTGAGCATACTTGACGGTGCAGTACTTGTAATTTCTGCGGTTGAGGGTATTCAGTCTCAAACAAAGGTTTTATTTAATACCTTGAAAAAGCTTAATATACCAACAATAATATTTATAAACAAGCTTGATAGAATAGGAGCTGATGCAATCAGGGTATATGGTGAAATCCTAAAGCTGCTTAGTGACAAAGCTGTTATGCTGCAAAGCTGTGAAAATGAAGAAACTAAGGAAGTAAAAATCATTGATAGCTATGATAATGAGAAATTACACAACAGAATTTTAGATGTATTGTCAGAACTTGATGAGGAGATTTTAAATGAATATTTAGAAAATGGATATGTAGACAAAGATATAATAGACAAAAAAGTATCTCTGTATTCAAGTAATGCTATGATTTATCCTGTATTTATGGGTTCGGCTGGTTTAAATATAGGCACGAATTTATTGCTGGATAAAATTCTAAAACATTTTCCGATAAACAATGAAAATGAAGATAAAACTAACAGTGAATTGTCTGGATTGGTGTTTAAAATTGAAAGAACAGCTTCTAATGAGAAAAAGGCATATGTAAGAATGTTTGGTGGAGAAATAAACGTCAGAGATATTATTGACATAACTTCTCCGCATTCTTCTGATGAACCAAGGATTGAAAAAGTAAAAAAAATAAGCTCTTTAGAGAATGGAAAAATATTAGATACTAAAAAAATATCATGTGGGGATATAGGCGTTATACATGGAATCTCATGTATGAAAATAGGCTCTATTATTGGCAAAAGGAGCGACAAATTAAAAGAAGCATCACTTGCAAGACCTACTCTAAAAACTAAGATATCCTTAGCAGATGGGGAAGATAACCATAAGCTATATATGGCACTTCTAAACTTAAGTGATGAAGACCCGCTTTTGGATTTAGAAACTGACGATTCTAATAAAGATATTTATATTAATTTATTTGGTGAAGTGCAAAAAGAAATAATTAGCTCAGTATTAGAAAGTCAATATAAATTAAAGGTAGAGTTCTCAAACAATCAAACTATATACAAGGAAACAGTATGCGGAACAGGAAATGCCATGATGTATGAAGGTCAAAGCTTAAATATATTCTATGCTACTATTGAAATTAAGGTAGAACCATTAGAAAGAGGAAGTGGAATTGTATATGAATCTAAGGTTACAGCAGGCTTTCTGCCAAAAACATTTTTAAGAGCCATTGAAGAAGCTGTGTACGATACTTGCAAGTATGGCTTATATGGGTGGGAGCTAACTGATACAAAAGTAACGCTTATGTATACAGAATACAATAGTGTAGATAGCACACCTTCTGATTTTAGAAATCTAACTCCAATGGTATTGATGGAAGCTATTGATAATGCTAAAACTAAACTTTTAGAGCCAATAAACGAATTTGAGCTAAGAATACCCGAATACTCAATAAGCAAGGCAATGTTTGATTTAAAAATGATGGGTGCTGAATTTGATAATCCAAATTTAGCTGGAGGAGATTATATATTAAATGGGATTATACCAGTTGAAAGCTCCAAAGATTATCAAATAAAGGTCGCATCTTACACAGAGGGAAAGGGAATATTTATAACAAAGTTTGGAGGCTACAGAGATACAGCATTTGACGAAAGTAAGATTTGCAAGAGAAATGTTATAAATCCTCTTAATAAGAAAGAATATATAATGTATAAGCTTGGAGCAATTTAAGGTATTGCAATTGTATGTAAATCTTATTATAATAATTATAATAGACATGGTAGTGTAAGGCATAATGTAAAAATCTAAAAGGTAATGTAAAGTAAAAATGAAAAGTTAGTATGAAATTAATGCGAAAGTGAGTACGCTTTTTATTTTATAACATTTACCATTTTATGCAGAGGTGACTTGTGAAGATTGATAGATTGCTTGCAATAGTAATGCTTTTAATTAATAGAAAGCATATTAATGCAAAAGAGCTTGCAGAATATTTTGAGGTATCGCAAAGAACAATTTATAGAGACATTGATACTATTAATCAAGCGGGCATTCCTATAGTTTCATATATGGGTGCGGATGGCGGATTTGGTATTATGGAAAATTATAAAATAGATAAAAACTTTTTAAATGAAGTTGAAATAGGTACTATCACTACAGCCTTGCGAAATTTAAACAGTACTGTCAGCAGCAAAAAGATTTCAAGTACTTTAGAGAAATTAGAGTGTTTTAAACATCAAAATAATGATAATAATTATATTAGTAAATCAGTAATTAACATAGATTATAGTAATTGGAACAGCAATAATACTGATAAGCAAAAGCTTAAAATTCTCAATAAAGCAATTGATGAAAAAAGGATAATTGAATTTGACTATATAAATACTAAAGGAGAATATATCCATAGAACAGCAGAGCCATTTTCTTTGCTGCTCAAAGACTTTTCATGGTATTTGCACGCCTATTGTCGCATCAAGAAGGATTATAGAATATTTAAGGTAAAGAGGATACATAAACTAAATGTAAGCGATGAGCAATATGTACGAAGTATTCCTCCTTTGGAGACCTTGGATTATCATGAAGACTGGTATAAAGATAAGCCTGTTCATAATATTACTTTAAAATTTGCACCAAGTGCGAAAACAAGAGTTGTTGATTCATTTAATGAGGAGCAGATACATTTTAACGATGATGGCACAACAATTGTAAACTTTAAATTTCCAGAGGATGATTGGCTGTTTGAGCTGATTTTGGGTTTTGGAAGTTATGTTGAGGTTATGGAGCCAGCTTGTTTAAGAGATATGATAAGAAAAAAGGCTTATGAAATAATTAATATTTATGAAAATAATAAATAAAAAAATAAATGTAACATATTTAAATTATAAGGAGGAAAGACATGAAAATAACATTTTTAGGACATTCAGCAGTATTAATTGAAAAAGGTGAGTTCAGAGGAATTATTGACCCTTTTATATCAGGCAATCCATCATGCAAAATAAAGCTTGAGGATTTAGGGAAAATCACACATGTTTTTGTTACACATGGTCATGGAGACCATATGGGAGATACTATAGAAATTGCACGTAAAAATGGATCGATTGTTATAGCAAATCACGAAATATCTGCATATTTAAGCAAATTTACTATAAAAACACATTCAATGCACATAGGTGGCAGAACTACATTTGATTTTGGAATAGTAAAAATGACAAATGCACTTCATGGCTCTGGAATATCTGATGGAGACAATATGATATATGGTGGAAATCCTTGTGGCTTTGTTATAGAGATAGATGGCAGAAAAATATATCATGCAGGAGATACAGGCTTGACTATGGATATGAAGCTTTTAGAGGATGAAAATATAGACTTAGCTTTTATCCCTATTGGAGGAAACTATACTATGGATATAAATGACGCAGCAAAGGCTGTAGAATTTATAAAACCTAAAATGGTAATCCCAATGCACTATGATACATTTGACATAATAAGAGCCAATCCTTTTGAATTTAAAAATAAAGTGAATTGTTCAGAAGTAATTATGCTTGAAGCAAATTGCAGCATTGATATATAGCAGAGATAATATTCTTATAAAAAAGCTTATATAGACAGTTTTTAAGATTATTTTTTCAATTAAAATATAAATAATATTATAAGTAGTGTTTGGTAAGATTGAATATTAAACACTGCTTATTTTTTTATTGTTTGTTTTCAACTTTTATTCACAAAATAGATAGTTATTAATAATATAGATATATAATTTGTAATGCAATAATTAGATTATGAATTATATTGTATTAAGGTTAAAATTAACAATAAATTAAATTAATTTTGACTTAAAATAAGGCGATGGAGTTTTCTGTAGAATTTATTGAGATATAAACTGTTTGCCAAAAAGAAGGAGTAAATACAAATGGAAAAGTCATTATTATACGATTTATTTGTACAAGCTAAAGATAGCAGTGAAGTAGCTAAGATAGAGATTTATAATAAATTTCTGCCTTGTATTAAGGGATTTGCAAAGAAATTGTCTTATGAAGAAGCTGAAACTGATCTTGTTATATTTTTACTTGAATTTATAAACAATGTTAGTTTGAAAAAAATCAAAAATATAAGTGATGGAGAGATTGTTTTATATGTATATAATGCTATAAAATGCAGGTATATAAACATATTAAAAGCCTTAAACAACAAAAATATCCAAATAATAGCTTTGGAAATGGATATTAATCATTTTGATTATTATAAAGAAATTGAATTAGAGTATATTTCATGGTTGTTAAGCAATCTTTCTGATGTACAGAAAAAAATAATAATTGGGAAATATTTATATAATTATAGTAATATAAAACTGTCTGAAATATGCGGAATTTCTAGACAAGCTGTTAGCAGGCAAAGGAAAAAGGCTATTGAAATTATTAATTTAAAACTACTCACTATGGAATAAACTCTTAAATAAAATTTTGATATGCTCCTCCTAGTAGTATACAGTTTTTATTATTTTTACTGTCAACTATAGGTGGAGCATATCAGTTTAGAAAATACTCTTAATTTTTATTATTTAAATCAATCAAGAATGTCTTTATCTCATATGGCTTTATGTCAAATGTAAAGTTTCTGTCGTTAGCCTTTACATTTTCAACTTTATTTTCCATCAGGTCACATTCCCAAACATTATTTATATCCATTCCTGCGGTAATTGTAATCTTATCTCTTTTATTCATATATTCATATAGTCTTACAATTACGCCGTTTCCGTCTTCTGCTTTTTTAACAACTTCAATTATACAATTTTCCTTATCTACATTAAACAGAGCTAATGCTTCAGGAAGTGCACCTTTGTGAGAATTTTCAACTACTGCGTGCATAGGTACATTTATGTTGTATGCCATTTTCTGTGTACCTGCTTCCTTCCATGTTCCGCTGTGAGGATACAGAGAATATGTAAATTCGTGAATTCCTAAATCTGCATCAGGATTTGGATAAGTTCCGGATTTGAGCAGTGTCAGTCTCATTAAGTTATCCTTAATATCATATCCATATTTGCAGTCATTCATAAGGCTTATTCCATATGCTCCCTCTGAGATGTCTGCCCATTTATGTCCGCATACTTCAAATTTAGCTAAATCCCAGCTTGTATTATTGTGAGTTTCTCTCTCAATATTTCCATATTGTATCTCATAGGTAGCTCTACTTGCATTTATATTTACAGGGAAAGCTGCTTTAAGAAGTATATTTTTTTCATTCCAGTCGATAACAGTTTTAAAGTCTACACGAGAAATCATGCTGTAGAAGTAGATATACTGTGTTATTTTTGAGCTGCAGAACTCTCTTTCTACTTTGATACAATATCTAATAGGTCCTTGCTCAACTATTTCAACACTTTGCAAGTCATTTACTTCCCACATTTTTTTGTTGTAATATATATCAATATCCCAGTTTTCCCACTGCATTGGTCTATCTTCAAAGGCCTGAATTACATTCGCCTTTTTACCTGTATCGATAAGCTGTCTGTCGCTGCATTTGTCGTACATTGATATAATGTTATAATCATCATCAAAATCTATTTTGAAGAACTCATTTTCAAATTTCTTATCTCCAATTGTGCTTGATTTTGAACTTGCTGTGATTTCGTTCTTTTCATCTGCTATATAGAATACTTTATATCCTTTTGAAGGAACTCCCTCTGCAAAGAAAACAAGCTTTTTACCCTTATCTGATACTTGGAAGTCGATATTATTGCCATTGCAGTCTTTAAGTCCATTTATATGAACTCCATCTGGAATACTAAATTCTACAATATCATCTCTGTCGAATGAAAGTGTATTGAAAACTACAATCGATTTATTTTTTAAATCAATTTTTGAAGCTATTTTAGTCAATGCCTCATTTAAAATTCCATTTACAGAACTTATAATTTCTTCATAATGCTCTCGAGAGTCCTCATAAACCTCTTTGATTGATGAGCCAGGTATAATATCATGGAATTGATTTAATAGTATTCCTTTCCATCCCTTGTTTAACTCTGAAGCAGGATAATTTTCACCAAGCAGCATTGCCATAGTTGATAGTAGCTCAGCATCTAAATGCAAGAATTCACTTTTTCTGTTATATCTTTTATTTTCAGCCATTGAAGTATAAGTACCTCTATGGTATTCGAGGTAAAGCTCGCCAACCCATTTTGGTATCTCTGCTCCACTTTCTATAAGTCTATCATGCAATCTATCTAAGAAATCACCATCAAGTCCTGTTTGAAGCCTTGGACAGCCTGGTATACCATATTTAAGTCTCTTAGCATTTTCAAGCATTTCTTTTGTTGGACCGCCGCCGCCATCGCCATAGCCGTACAGCATCATAGTTTCATCATTGATATCCTTGTTTTGATATCTTTTCCATGTACCTAACACTTGGTTTGCATTTATAGTGCCTGTATATGTAGTTGTATTCATTTTTCCTGAAAATGTTATTTTATCACCTGTGTATTTATCGTAGTCAGAGGTTGTTACAAAGTATGTAAATATCTCGCTTCCGTCAATTCCACGCCACATAAATGTATCGTTTGGTACAGTGTTAAATTGACTCCAGCTTATTTTTGTTGTAACAAAATATTTTATACCACTCTTTTTAAGTATCTGTGGAAGTGCAGCACTGTATCCAAATACGTCAGGTAGCCATAAGCTTTTGCAATCAACACCAAGTTCTTCTTTGAAAAACCTAGTTCCGAATAAAATCTGTCTTACTAATGATTCTCCAGATGGCAAGTTGCAGTCTGCCTCAAGCCACATTGCTCCGTCTGCTTCCCATCTTTCTTCTTTTATCCTTTGCTTTATTTCCTCATACATCGTTGGCTCAAGCTCTTTTATATATTCATATAATTGAGGCTGGCTAGACATAAATTTGTATTCAGGATATTCTTTCATAAGATTTAAAACAGTAGAAAAGCTTCTTACAGTTTTTTCTTTTGTCTGGCATATTCTCCATAACCATGCTATATCGATATGGGTATGACCTACAGCAGTTACCGTAGGGCAATTATAGTTGATATCAGTATAAAAAATCTTTTTAAGATATTCATTGGACTGGCTAACTGATTTATAAAAATCCTCTGAATATATTTTTCTTAAATCAAGCATATCTATTGCATTGCCAAGAGTTAACAGTATTTTGGTAGTATTGTCATCTTCCTTACCTAATAGCTTAGCTACTGAATGAGGTACGTTTATATTATAATAAAGATCCTCTATTTCGCTATCAAGAACACATAACTCAGTGATTAAGAGTATTTTATCCTTGTGAAGTCCACTGTAGCCTAAAAGCGCAATAGAGTACTCGCTATTTGCCTTGGCGTTTCGAGATATTAACACCTCTCTGTGGTTTACATCAAGACCTTGAATTAATTTACCATCGATATACAATAAGAACTGTGGATTTAAAGCATCCCATTGTCCTTCGCGACCTGTAGTAATTCTAAAGATTACATCCTTACCCTCAAATCTTTCGGGTATTTTTACTGTAGTTCTAAACCATGAGTGCTTATCATATCCACCCCATAATTCGCCAGTTTTGAAATCATTCCAACTATCATTATTAGTTGGACAATTTTCTCCACCAGAAATATTTTCGTCACATTTTCTGTACTGCGTTACTGGTTCAGAATCGGGATAAATATAAGCTTTTAAATCTTTTATTATCCTTTCAATTCTTTGTAATTCAAAAACCATAGAATTCATTCTCCAATCTTTGTTAAGTTCATAGAGTGAACGAAGTTCACTCTTTTATTATACAAGACTATCAAAAAAATACAATAAAAAAACAAAAATAAATAATAATATTGTATTTATTTATATAAGATGATATCATTTTATAGGAAAGATGTGTAAGTATGAAATGAATTTCACATTATGGAAATCGAAAATTTTTTATTTACGATATTACTTTGTTAGATAATGGAGGTAAAAATGCTTTATCCTTTTAAATTTGACCCGATATACAAGGAAATATTGTGGGGTGGAAAAAGAATTGGTGAATACTTTGATAGAGAGATACAGGGTGAAAATATAGCCGAAAGCTGGGAGTTATCATGCCGAGATGATGGAATGAGTATTATAAGCAATGGAGAGTATAGAGGTACTGAACTGTCAAAGCTGATATGCAAATATAAGGAACAAATTCTTGGAACTAAAATATATGAAAAATACGGTGTGTACTTCCCCTTATTAGTAAAAATAATAGATGCAAACGATAAGCTTTCAGTGCAAGTTCATCCGGATGATGAATATGCGAAGCTTATAGGAGAAAACAACGGTAAAAATGAAATGTGGTACATTTTGGACGCCAAAGACGATGCTAAGCTAATATATGGTTTAAAGAAAAATATAAGTCGTGAGGATTTCGTAAATGCAATAAAAAATGGTACTGTCAGCGATACATTAAACGAGGTTCATGTAAAAGCCGGCGATTGCTTATATATACCTTCTGGAACTGTTCATGCAATACTTGAAGATATACTTATCGCTGAAATTCAGCAAAACAGCAATACGACTTTTAGAATATTTGACTGGGACAGAACTGATAAGAATGGCAATAAAAGAGAGCTTCATATTGAAAAGGCATTAGATATTATAAGTTTTGATACCAATAAACTGGGAAAAAATATAAGACTTAAAGAAAGCTGTAATTTGGCTGATAATATTAAGCTTGATGATAATGTCACATCAAAAGAAAAAATAAAATTAATTGAGTCAGAGTATTTTAATGTTGATGAAATTAATATAAATGATAAATATGTCTCAACTGTATCAGAAAATGCTTTTATGATAATTATGAATATCTCTGGTTTTGGGAAAATACATTGGGAAAATGGCTCTGAGATAATAAATAAAGGAGATACATTGTTGCTTCCTGCTTGCCTTGGAAAATTTGAAATAGAGGGAAGTCTGAAAATGCTTTCTGTCTATGCTATATAGCTATTGCTCTAAAGAAAGGAATGTATATTATTATGGAAAAGAAGTATATTGTAGGAATAGATTTAGGTGGTACTAAAATATCCGGTGCTGTCAGCGATAAAGATGGAAAGGTTTTATATATGAAAACTATTGATACCTTAGCCTCAGAGGGTTCGGATAATGTAATCGGAAGAATAACTTGGCTTATAAATCATGTACTTAGTGAACTTAACATCAGTAATGAGGATGTATTCGGTGTTGGAATTGCAAGTCCTGGTCCTTTGAATTCAGATGAGGGAATGATTATTGAAACGCCAAATTTGCCCTTTAAGAACTTTCCTTTAAAGAAAGCTGTAGAAAGTGCTGTAGGTATAAAAACATTTATTGACAATGACGCAAATGCCGCTGCGCTAGGTGAATTTTTATTTGGCGCAGGTAAGGAAGTAGAAAATTTAATATACATAACTGTCAGCACAGGAGTAGGCGGAGGAATTATAATTAATAAGAAGCTTTACCGTGGGAAATCAGGAAATGCAGGTGAAATCGGACATATGACTGTGGAGCCTAATGGACCAAGGTGCAACTGTGGTAATTATGGATGCTTGGAGGCCATGTCATCAGGAACTGCGATAGCAAGAATAGCAAGAGAAAGATTAAATCATGCCGAAAATTTAAAGAATGAGAAAAGTCTATTATCCGCTTTTGAAAATATAACTCCAAAGGAAGTTTTTGAATGTGCATTAAAAGGAGACAAGCTAGCACTTGAAGTTGTTGATTATACTACAAATTATTTAGGTATAGGTATAGCAAGCCTAATTAATATATTTGATCCTGAAATGATTATAATCGGAGGCGGAGTTTCTAAAGTAGGTGATATATTGTTTGATAGACTAAAAAAGGTTGCATTAGAGAGAAGTTTTGAAGTAATGTCGAATACTGTAAAAATCGTACCTGCAAGCTTAGGAACAGACGCAGGGCTTATAGGTGCATTGGCAATTATAAGCTCAAAGATTGGCACTGAGCTGTAATTATAACGTTAAGATACTTCAAAACACTTTAAATATTTTAATACAAAAAATTTATTATAAAAAAACAAGAAAATTATAAAAATTTATCTTGTTTTTTTGTTTTAAATGTAGTATCATATAAACATAAGTTTATTAGGCATAAGCAAAAGCTTATATAAAAGCTAAGAAATTCTTACCTTTATAAGCTCTGTGTCCTTTAATTATACACTCGAGTTCTATGCGATTCTTCCCCCTTTTTGTGTCTTGCTTGGAGCTTGAATGTATAATTAAAGGACACAAGGATGTATGTTCTTATAAATAATTGTTAAACTAAAAGCGATTAATAAAATATCCATAGAGCTTTATAATGCTTTATTAGATTTTTATGACAAGAGGTGATTGTTGGTGACCAATAGAGAGCATGAGATATTGAAGTGTATTCAAGAGAATCCGCTTATATCACAAAATGAATTAGCAGCTAAAATGAATATAGCAAGGTCTTCTGTAGCTGTGCATATTGCAAACTTAATGAAAAAGGGTCTTATAAAGGGCAAAGGATATATAATAGCAGACAATCAATATGTCAGCATGATTGGAGCTTGCAATATAGACGTTGCAGGTATACCATTTGCAAAGCTTATTGACAAGGATTCTAATCCGGGCAGGGTGTCCTTTTCGATGGGCGGAGTGAGCAGAAATATTGCTGAAAATCTTAGAAGATTGAATGTTAATGTAGATCTATTAACTATATTTGCAGATGATGTGTATGGAGAATTGTTGAAGAAAAACTGCCTGGATTTAGGTATAAAAATTGGAAATAGTCTTAGTATTCCTAATGCTACTACTGCAACTTATGTTTATATAGCAGATAGTGATAAGGATATGAAACTAGCCATATCTGACATGGAAATTTATAAAAATATCACACCCTCATTATTAGAATCCCGAAAAGAGTCATTGGAGCAATCAAAGGCTATAGTAATTGATACCTGTCTTGAATTAGAAACGATAGAATATTTACTATCAAATATTAAAGTTCCTATATTTATAGATTTAGTATCTATTTCAAGAGGTATGAAGGTGAAAAATATTATAGGAAAATTTCACACTATAAAGCCAAATAGATACGAGGCAGAAATGCTCTCAGATATAAAAATAAACAATGAAAAAGATTTAATGACTGCATCTGATTATTTTATTGAAAATGGAGTAAAGCAGGTATTTATTTCCTTGGGAGCAGATGGAGTATATTATAACAATGGTGTGGAAAAAGGTCTCTTGCCGCCTTATAAGAGTGAGGTAGTCAATACAACCGGTGCTGGCGACTCATTTATGGCTGGGATAGTCTATGGATTTTTAAACGACTATAATATTGTAGATTCTGCTAAGATAGCAAGCGCAGCAGCTTCAATATGTGTGTCAAGTATAGAAACAATAAGCAAAACTTTATCATTAGAAAAAGTAGAAAAAATAATGAATGATAATTTAGTATAAATAAACAAATTAGAATTTCAATTGTAAGAAAGGAAAAAATAAAAATGAATTTAGAAAAATATTTAGTTATATCAGATGAAATTAAGAATGCTTTAGAAAATAAATTACCAGTAGTTGCATTAGAATCTACTATAATTTCTCACGGTATGCCATATCCAGAAAACTCTGAATCAGCAATTAGAACTCAAGATAAAATAAGAGAGAATGGTGCAATACCAGCTACAGTTGCAGTAATTGGAGGAAAATTAAAAGTTGGATTAAGTGACGAGGAAATTCATTACCTTGGTAAAAAAGGATATGAGGTAAGAAAAGCGAGCAGGAGAGACTTAGCAATACTCGTTTCTCAAAAGTTAGATGGAGCTACTACTGTTGCAACAACAATGATTTTAGCAAAAATGGCTGGAATAAAGGTTTTTGCAACAGGCGGAATAGGTGGAGTTCATAGAGGCGCGCAGACTACTATGGACATATCAGCAGACTTAGAAGAACTTGCAATGACTGATGTTGCAGTTGTATGTGCCGGAGCAAAATCTATTCTTGACTTAGGATTGACGATGGAATATCTTGAGACAAAGGGCGTTCCTGTTGTAGGATACCAAACAGAGGATTTGCCAGGATTTTATACAAGAGAAAGTGGATTTAAGGTTGATTATAGATTAGACACAATTGAAGAAATAGCTAGAGCATTTAAAACAAAGCAGGAATTAGGTCTAGCAGGTGGAATGGTCGTAGCAAACCCTATACCAAAGGAATTTGCTTTAGACAGTGCCTTTATAAATGGTGCTATAGATGAAGCTGTTAAGGAAGCAGAAAAACAAGGTATAAAAGGAAAGGCAGCTACTCCGTTTTTATTATCAAAATTAAAAGAAATAACAAAAGGTGTAAGCTTAGCTTCAAATATAGAATTAGTTTTAAACAATGCAAAGGTTGCAGCCTTGCTTGCTGTCGAGTATAGCAAAATAATTGGATAGAATTTGGTTCTATTTGGTTACACGTTTTGCATAATAATTAACCAAACAAAAAACGTATTTACAAAAACACTTGTATATACGTTTTTTTTTCTTGGCATAATAAATGCAAGATAACTTAATTGTAATATTTATTAATATTATGACTAAGCAATTATAAATTATTATGGAGGATTGTCATGAAAGAAAAGAAAGACAAACAAGTAAAAATCTCTAAAGATTTGACAAAATTTAGAACGCCGCATACCTATGCTATTATTTTTGCGGTAGTATTAATTAGCTGGTTATTAACATTTATTGTACCAGCGGGAAAATTCAGCACTCATAAGGTTACTTACATTGATGCAAATGGAGCAGAAAAATCAAGAACAGTTTTGAAGGATGATTCATTTAGATACAGCTATAATTTAGACACTAAAAATTTATCTGAACATTTAAAAACTCTTTCTGAAGATACTGCTAAGCTTGAAGAGCTAGGAGTTGATCAAGCTGCATTAAAAGAGTTTATAGCAACAGATTCATCAACATGGACTCAAGCACAGCTTGACGAATTAGGACTTAATGATGACGTTCTTTACGATTTGTATGGTATGTCTATATATGACACATCAAAGAAATTGCACAAAACAGCGAAGGTTTGGGGAACTGATGATTTTGGTGGTTTTGGATTTTTAAACTATGTATTTGAGGGACTTGTTACCGGAGATAAGGGTGGCTCAGCAGTTGGTATAGTAGCACTTATATTAGTTGTTGGAGGCTCTTTCGCTATAATAATGAGAACAGGAGCTATAGACGCTGGTATATATGCGTTTATCAACAAATCAAAAGGGCTTGAAAGATTAGCACTTCCAGTAATATTCTTCTTATTCTCTCTTGGTGGTGCAACATTTGGTATGGCAGAGGAAGTAATTCCGTTTTCAATGATAATGGTACCTTTTGTAATAGCGCTCGGTTACGACTCAATTGTAGCAGTTATGGTTACATATGTTGCTTCGCAGGTAGGAAATGCAGCATCATGGATGAGCCCGTTCAGCGTAGCTATAGCTCAAGGAATAGCTGGAATTCCTGTTCTTTCAGCAGCGACATTCAGATTGGTAATGTGGGTTGTTGTAACAGCATTAGCAGCAGGATATACAATGTTTTATGCTGAAAAGATTAGAAAAAATCCAAATAGTTCAGTAGTTTATGAAAGTGATGGACACTTTAGAGAAAGATTAGAAAAAACAGCAGGAGAGCAAGTTAAATTTACATTAGGACATAAAATTATACTTTTAGAAATGCTTGCAGTTTTAATTTGGATAATTTATGGAGTTACTAAAAAGGCTTACTATATACCAGAAATCGCTTCACAGTTCTTCGTAATGGGATTTGTAACTGGTATAACAGCAATTATATTCAAATTAAATGATATGACTATAAATGAAATGGCATCATCGTTCCAAAGAGGAGCAGCAGATTTGGCTGGTACAGCTATAGTTGTTGGTATGGCTAAGGGTATCTTGTTAGTACTTGGTGGTTCAAATGCCAATGTAGCTTCTACACTAAATACAGTTTTACATGGAATAGGTCAACTTCTATCAGGAGTTCCATCGGTTATTGGAGCATGGTTTATGTATATATTCCAAAGCTTATTTAACCTAGTTGTAACATCAAATTCAGGTCAAGCGGCTCTGACTATGCCGATAATGGCACCATTATCAGATTTGATAGGAGTATCAAGACAGATTTCGGTTCTTGCTTATCAGCTTGGCTCTGGCTTTGTTGACGCATTTACTCCAGTATCAGCAAGCTTAATAGGAGTTCTAGGTGTTGCAAGAATTGATTGGGCTAAATGGGCTAAAGAGCAGATTAAAATGCAAGGCTTCTTATTCCTAATTGGTACTATAATAATTGTAATAGCAGTAATGATGGGATTACAATAATATTTTACAAATGGCTTGCAAAATGAGAATATATAAATAGACAAAGGGAAGGTTGAAAAGGATGATAACAATAATAAGAAATGTGGATGTCTATAAACCAGAGTATATTGGTAAAAAAGACATCTTGATAATTGGAAATAAAATTGCAACTGTTGAAGATAATATTTCGATTGAGCTAAATTGTAATGTAGAATTCAATGAAATTGATGGAAGTGGTAAAATTGCAGTTCCAGGATTTATTGATTCTCATGTTCATCTCTTGGGTGGCGGTGGAGAGGGTGGTTTTATCACAAGAACTCCAGAAGCTACGCTTAGCTCACTTACAAAATCTGGAGTTACAACTGTAATAGGATGCTTGGGAACAGATGGAGTAACAAGAGATTTGATGTCATTACTAGCAAAAGCAAAAGCCTTGGAAGAAGAAGGTATAACAACCTTTATTTATGCAGGTTCATATAGATTACCATTAAAAACTATAACCGGCGAAATAATGAAGGATATAATTGCTATTGACAAAATAATCGGAATCGGAGAAGTTGCAATATCTGACCATAGATCATCCCAACCTTCATTTGATGAGTTTGCAAAAGCAGTTGCTGATGCAAGAGTTGCTGGAATGTTGTCGGGCAAGGCAGGAGTAGTAAATGTTCATTTAGGAGATGGAAAAAGACAGATTGAGCTTCTTGAAAGAATTGTTTCTGAGACAGAAATTCCTATAACTCAATTTGTACCAACACATGTGAACAGAAATCCAGAGCTTTTTGAAAAATGCGTGCAATATGCTAAAAAAGGTGGATATATTGATTTTACAGGAAGTGAAGACCCTGATTACAACGAAAAACTAGATGGTGAAGTTCCATTTAGCAAAGGACTAAAAAGGCTTATGGAAGAAAATGTGAGTATGGATAACTTCACGCTTACATCGGATGGACAAGGAAGCTTGCCTGTATTCAATGAAAAAGGTGAATTAGTAGGCTTAGGAGTAGGAACATCAAGATGTTTAATAAAGGCAATAAAGGATTCTGTGAAAAAACAAAATATTCCTCTTGAAATTGCAATAAGAGCTTTAACATCTAATCCAGCTAAAGCCTTTAAGCTGAAAAATAAAGGAAAAATAGAAAAAGGCTTTGACGCAGACTTATGTTTACTAGACAAAAATTTAGACATAGATACAGTTCTTGCAAAAGGAAAAGTGATGGTTAAGGATAAAACCCCAATTGTATTTGGAACATTTGAGGAAAGGTATTAAAATATTAGAAAATAAGTAAAAATCAAAATTTATGATATGCTCCCATTAAGGTAGACAGTAAAAAAATGAAACTGATTACTACTAAGAGGGAGCATATTTTTATTGTAAAAAAACAAAGCAAAATTGAATAATTTAGATTTTTAGAAAATCATTGCTTTTAAAATTAAAATAAATGTTGCTATTGACATTGACACTGTGTCGTACTTTATAATTTAAAATATAAAGGAGATGTAATTTTTATGAAAGTTAAGAAATCAGATATTAAAAATAAATATGAGTCAGCTTTAGAGGCTTTTATCGAAAAAATAAAAGAAGACATTAGCATAATAGCAGCATTTGCGTATGGAAGCATCGTCAGTGGGGAACTATGGGAAAAATCAGATGTTGATATTTGGTTAATATCAAAGGAAAATAGCAAGAAGATATATAATCAATATTCACTTATTTTAGATGATATTGACTTTCAAGTTGAACTCTATAGCAGAAATTATTTTTTTGAATTAGTGGATAGTACGCATGCTCAGAGCTTCTTTAGAACAGTTCTATTGCAAAGTAAGTTAATGTATTCAAAAGATAAAGCTATAGAAAATTTATTTAATGAAAAGCATGATTTAGGAAATAGAGATAAAGAAGAAAATTTACTAAAAGCTGCTATTTATGGAGTTGTATGTGTAAAGAAAATAGAAAAAATTTTGAAGCTAAATGAAGATACACTATCAGCATTTAGTGTAATGTTAAGATTAGTCAAGAATTTAGCTAATATTGAAGTAGCTTATAATGATCAATATCCATGCAGAGAGGTTGAAAGTCAGGCTTTAAATCTAAACTATGATTTCTTTAATGATATATATGTTGATTTAGTAAACAGTAAAGTTGATGTATTGAATATAGAAATCAAGCTATCAAAGTGTAAAAAATACTTAGATGATAAGAATGACCTTGTTTTTGAGCCAATTGTCAAGTGGTTAAGAACTGAAGGGGAAATTAGAGGGGCATCAGAAATCAACGAATATATAAAAAGAAAGTATAATATTAGTAATGATGGGAATGAGCTTACAGATGTATATAACTGGCTTGTAGAAAAGAAAATACTAATAAGAACCAGCGAGTCAATAAAGCTTTTAGATAAAAGCAAAATTTACTTTGATGAGGCGGCTTATTCTTACGATTTTAATAATATGTAACTGATTATTATGACTTAACAAATCACTTTCACAGAAAAAGTAAGGGAGAATATAATTTGATAAGAAAAAACATAAGCATAAAAGGAGCAAGAGAGAATAATTTAAAAAATATTAGCGTGGAAATACCGAGAGAAGCACTTACTGTTATTACAGGAGTGAGTGGGTCTGGGAAATCTTCTCTTGCTTATAATATATTATATGGAGAAGGACAAAGAAGATTTTTACAATCGATATCATCTTCTTCAAGAGCCAATATAATGAATATGGAAAAGCCCGATGTTGATATTGTTATGGGATTATCTCCTGTTATTTCAATTCCGCAGAAAAGGGGAATTGTTAATCCGCGTTCATCGGTGGCAAGTATGGCTGATATATCTAACTATATAAGGCTATTATATGTGGTGCTGGGAATTCCACATTGTCCTATTTGCAACAAGAAAATTGAAAGTCAGCCAACTAATCAGATAGCAGAGCATATTTTGAATCTTCCGGATGGCACTAGAATAGAAATTATTGCTCCTGTGAGCAAAATATATGACGAGAGCTATGATTATTTATTAACAGAGCTAAGAAATAAGGGCTTTAGAAAAGTTATCATTAATGATGAAGTATATAATATGAAAAACAAAATAGAATTATTGGAAAATGAAGCATATTTTATAGAAGTAATAGTTGATGAAGTTTCAGTAAATAAAAGAAATTATGAACAATTAGCGAGTGCGATAGAAAAGGCATCTGAATTAGGTCAGAATTTAATACGATTTAAGATAATAAGCGGGGACATTTCAATAGAGGAAATAAATAAATTTAATAAGGGATTTATTAATTGTGAACATAATATGGTAGCAAATAAATTTTTACCTAAAAATTTCTCTGCAAATGATGTTAGCGGAGCATGCTTAACATGTCAAGGTTTGGGAACATACAAAATGACAGAGCCATATTTGTTAACTAAAGATGAGAATAAGAGTATGAGGAATGAGCCTCTATATGTATCTCAATTTAGTATAAGTGATAAAAATGGTGCAGCAAGACTATATAGTCTTGCTAAGCATTATAATTTTAACATTGATACGCCATTTAAAGAGCTTCCTGACAAAATAAAAAATGTGATATTTTTTGGAACTAATGGAGAACGATATGAGATACTTAAGGCTGATGGAGAAAGAGAACAAGAAGAAAAACGAAGGTACGTAAGCTATGAAGGATTAGTGAATTATGTAACACGCCTCTATAAAAAAAGCTTAGCCGATGGGTCTAAGAGCAAAGAAAATGAAAAATTATTTACTTCTCATATTTGCCCTGATTGTAACGGTAAAAAATTAAAAAAAGAAAGATTGTTAGTTAAGATAGATGGTTTAGACATATATGATTTATGTAATTTACAGATAAAAGAATTGATAAAATTTTTAACAAACCTAAAAGTACCAGATGACAAAAAAGAGAGCGCACAGCAAATTATTAATGAAATACTTAATAAGTTGGTATCACTTTCGAAAATAGGACTAGAATATCTAAATATAGGCAGAAGTGCAGACTCGCTTTCGGGAGGAGAAACTCAAAGAATACGCTTATCATCACAAATAGGCTCAAATCTTATGGGGATGTTATATATATTAGATGAACCAAGCATAGGGCTTCATGAAAAAGACACATTTAAAATAATCAAAGCATTAAAAAAGCTTAGAGATATTGGAAATACTGTAGTAGTGGTTGAACATGATATGGAAACTATTAAAAGTGCAGACCATATTATTGAATTAGGCCCAGGAGCTGGCGCTTATGGCGGTGAAGTAATAGTAAGCGGTGATATTCAAAAAGTTATAAATACAGATAAATCTTTGACTGGACAGTATCTGACGAATAAGAAAGAAATAGTCGTACCAAAAACAAGGCGTAAAGGACATGGGAAATATATTAAGATTAAAGGTGCAAGAGAAAATAATCTTAAGAATATTAATGTTAGTATACCATTAGATATTTTTGTGTGTATAACTGGTGTATCAGGGTCAGGGAAAAGTAGTTTAATAAATGAGATATTGTATAAGGGAATAGCTTCAAAGCTATATGATATAAGAATAAAACCCGGATTGCATGATAAAATTGAAGGGATTGATTTTATTAAAGATGTAAGGTATATTGACCAATCCCCAATTGGAAGAAGTTCACGCTCTAATCCGGCAACTTACTTAAACATCTATGATAAGATAAGAGAAATATATGCCAGCACAGAGGAGGCCCAATCTAGAGGATATGATATCTCAAGCTTTAGTTTTAATAATAAAGGCGGAAGGTGTGAGACCTGCACAGGAGAGGGAAGTATTGTAATGGAGTTACAATTTATGCAGGATATCACAACTATTTGTCCGGTATGTAATGGCAAGAGATATAAAAATGAGATACTTGAGGTTGAATTCAAAGAAAAGAGTATCGCTGAGGTACTGGAGCTTACAATAGAAGATGGGATAGAGTTCTTCGAAGATGTAAAAATTATTCATAATAAGCTTGAAGTATTAAATAAGCTAGGACTTGGATATCTGAAACTGGGACAATCATCATTGACATTATCAGGGGGTGAAGCCCAGAGATTAAAGCTTGGAAGAGAGCTAGGAAAAACAAAAAAAGAAACTGGTAATATGTATATTTTAGATGAGCCAACTACAGGACTACATACACAAGATATTGAGAAATTATTAATTTCCTTAAATGAACTTGTTGAACTTGGTAATTCTGTACTGGTGATAGAGCATAATCTGGATTTTATAAAAACAGCAGATTATATAATTGACATTGGACCTGACGCAGGAGAAGATGGAGGAGAAGTTGTGATAGAGGGTACTCCGGAGGAAATTATATTATTTAATAAATCACATACCGGAAGATATTTAAGAAAATATATTGAGTGATTTTTATATAATAATGCTTTCAAGCGATAGATACAAAATAAATATAAGATGTAAATATTTACATATAATACATATTATGATAAAATAATTTCAAAAGACGTAAGATAAAAGATGATGGTTTTTGATTGATGTACAGACGAGATATAGTTGAATATTTGGCATGATGGATAAGCAGTTGATACTCTTGTAGAATATTTGTGAAAAGGTAAATAAGATATGAAAATTGATAGATTATTAGGAATAATTATAAGCTTATTAAATAAAGAAAAAGTGTCGGCAAAACAACTAGCTGAAAAGTTTGAAGTATCAGTCAGAACTATTCAGAGGGATATAGAAAGCATTTCAATGTCAGGAGTTCCGATTTTTTCTAATACTGGAAGTAATGGAGGATATTCAATTTTACACGATTATAAATTGGAAAATCAGTTTTTAAAAAGAGACGATTACAAGATAATTATAATGGCATTGAAAAGCCTTAATACGGGTTATGAAAACAGAGAATTGGAGCATATTATTGATAAATATCTTGCTATTAACAGTGAATATTCACAAAATGTATTTTTAGATTATAGTGTATCTAGAGAAGATAATAGAGTTCAGAAAAATAATAAACTAATAGAATATTCAATAAATGATATGACTCAGATAAATTTTGACTATAAGAATGTAAATGCTATATTATCACATAGGAATGTACAACCTCTGGCACTCAGATTTCAATGGTATGCTTGGTATTTATTTGGCTTTGATTTAAATAAAAATGACTATCGTACTTTCAAAATAGCGAGAATACAGAATTTGGAAGCAACAGATATAAAATTTTGCAATGATGCTGATATAGAAGAGCTTTTGAGGATAAATGATAAAGCATATATGGAAACCTGCGAAAATATTAAAGTTTGGTGTCATAAAGACAGTATCAGTGTTATTGAAGAATATTTTCCGGAAGAAGAAAGAATAGCTTCTGAGGATGGTAATTATATTATGAATTTACGTGTACCGCCCAATGAACAACTGTGGCAAGCCTTGCTGCTTAGCATGGGGGATAGAGTTAAAATTATTAAGCCAGAATATTATAGAAATAAATTAATTGAGACTGCATTAAAATTTTTATCAAACTACGACATACAGATGTCATAAATAGTGTTGTATGATAAAGAAAAACAGGAGGTTTGATTAATGAGAGAATTTGTCGAGGCTTTAATATGTGAATCAAAAAGTAATATTATACCGGATGCTTATAACTTCTTCGGACCATTGATAGGTGAATGGGATTTTAAATGGGTAGACAACCATGGAACAGAGAAAGAAAGGCATGTAAAAGGTGAATGGATTTTTTCTTGGATATTGGAAGGAATGGCAATTCAGGATGTTTTCATTTGTCCTTCTAGAGAGGAACGGGTGAATAATAATCAACTGGATGCAGAGTACGGTACGACGATTAGAATCTATAATCCAAAGAGCCATGCGTGGGATATTTTTTATGGATATGCAGGTGGATCAACTTGCCTTGAAGCAAAAAAAGATGGAGAGACGATAGTTTTAACTGAAATAGCAGCACAGAAAATGAAATGGATATTTTCAGAGATTACTCAAAATTCCTTTCACTGGCAAAACATAAAAACACAAGATGGAGTTACATGGAAAATGCAAGGAGAGTTATTTGCGACAAGAAGAATCTAGATGATGGCAATATAGGCAGGTATGTTAATAAAGTAAAGTTTGAATAAAGAAAAATAAAAATCGCAATTTGTTATAATAAAAATTGTGATTTTTATTTTATAATGCTATTGTAAAGATAATAAATGATATAAGAGTGAGTATTTTATTATTAGTTTTATAGCATAATAAAAGAGAATTATTTGAAATTTACTGTTTTTAATTTTTAAATAACAAATCTTGCCTATCTAAAGAAATTATTGTATAATATATAATTGCTTAAATTATTCTTATTATTAGTTTTAAGCTAGATAGTGGTGATGATAAACATATTTTCGATATTTTTATGGGGACAGCACCTATAGATAATAATGAGAATATTGATGGCAAATTAGTAGAGGTATTCAATAAAAGGACAAAATCAGATGATTCTGAAAATCAAATGATTAATGATGAATTCCGTAAGTGGGAAAATTTAAATTATCATGGGACTAATTAAAAGTCTAAATAATTGAATCAAGTATAGACTTGCGTCATGTCTGATATTTGCAAGGAGATAAAAGATGAATATAAAAATAAATGAAATAAAAAATGACAAAGTGGCTATTGTTAGTAGCGACACACCAATAATAAGTAACGGTCAGTCTGCTTTAGATTTCACTGGCAGTATCGCATATGAGCATGATTGTCGTAATATTATAGTGAATAAGGAAGCAATTGCAGAAGATTTTTTCAAACTATCGAGCGGCGTGGCAGGTGAGGTTGCTCAAAAGCTTGTAAATTACAGCTTTAGACTCGCTATTATCGGTGATTTCTCAGGATATACAAGCAAGCCACTTCATGATTTTATTTACGAAAGCAATAAAGGAAAGCACTTGTATTTTGTTTCTAATGAAGATGAAGCAATTGAAAAGTTAGGCTCGTAAGAAACAAGAGGCTGTTGCAAAGTTAAAAATACCTATTTTAAAAACATAACATAATATTAATATTTAATATCTTTTATAATTGACATATAGTTAATAAATTAGTCTATATGTCAACTTTTTTATTATGCTTTATATGTGTAATTAGTTTAGTTACTTCAGCGGTTTCTAAAAATTATTTATTTAATAAAATTTAATGTTATTCAAAAATAATTTTATTGAATAATTTGAAAGTATTTGGTATAATTAGGAAAACGTGAACAAAATATATTTATTGCTCTGATACAGAAATATGGATATTAATTTTACTAAATACGAATGTTTAGAAGATGCACATTATTAAGGAAAGCATTTGCAGGCTATGAGACTTTTTTCATAGCTTTCCTTGTGCCACACTTAAAATTATCTAAAATACATTACGTTAGGAGTAAAACCCATGAAAAAACTGTAATCATACTTGCAGCCTTAGGAAAAAACGGTAACAGTTTGACGCTGGCAGCGAATGAATAATAGAAAATCATGGTGGACAAAAGGTAAGATAATCGTTGAATTAGCAGTAAAAAGCCATGTCATATCCATTGATGTAATCAGCTACAAGAATAAATTTGATCACCATTATATAATTTTACTAAAGAAGGGATGATTATTTTTATGAAAAGAAGTTTTTTTTACAAAGTATTAGTACTTGTGATGGTTATCCTGCTAGCGACCACTGGTATAAACTCAAAAATCGATTTTGGAATTATGCGTATGTATGCTTTCCCATCAACGATTCCAGCTGCACCGAATGCTAGTGATGGTGAAGTGGAGCGTATAGAAGTTAGTAACTATACCTTAGGAGCGACATTAAAGCTGTATTTAACAAATGGAACGCTTGTTGCAACTCAAAATGATGTAACTACATCAACTTTTACTTTCGAGAATGTAATACCGAATAGTTTAGGATTCTATGTAACGCAAACCGTTGAAGGAGAAGAAAGTGAGAATTCAAATTTTGTAGGAGTAAGTCTGAGAAAACCAAATGCAATGGCAGGAGTTAATTATGTAGATGTTAGTAATGTTTTAGCGGGAGCAACGATTAAGTTGTATAATTCTGAGAGTACGTTGATATCAAGCAGTCCTACAAACCTAGGAGATGGAACATGGAGATTTGAGGGATTAGCAGCAAGAAACACGTATTATGCAATTCAAAGCGTAAATGGAGTAATTAGTGCTAACAGTGACTTTGTGACTATACAACCAATAATTCCAGCTGCACCGAATGCTAGTGATGGTGAAGTGGAGCGTATAGAAGTTAGTAACTATACCTTAGGAGCAACATTAAAGCTGTATTTGACGAATGGAACGCTGGTTACAACTCAGAATGATGTAACTACATCAACTTTTACTTTCGAGAATATAATACCGAATAGTTTGGGATTCTATGTAACACAAACCGTTGGAGGAGAAGAGAGTGAAAACTCAGGTTTTGTAGGTGTAAGTCTTAGAAAACCAAATGCAACGTTAGGAGTTAATTATGTAGATGTTAGTAATATTTTAGCGGGAGCAACGGTTAAGTTGTATAATTCTTCAGGTACATTGATATCAAGCAGTCCTACAAATCTAGGAGATGGAACATGGAGATTTGAGGGATTAGCAGCAAGAAGCACATATTATGCGATTCAAAGCATAAATGGAGTGGACAGCGTTAATAGTGATTTAGTGACTATACAACCAATAATTCCAGCTGCACCGACTGCTAGTAATGGTGAAGAAGAGCGCATAGAAGTTAGTAACTTTACCTCTGGAGCAACATTAAAGCTGTATTTGACAAATGGAACGCTTGTTGCAACTCAGAATGATGTAACTACATTGACTTTTACTTTCGAGAATGTAATACCGAATAGTTTAGGATTCTATGTAACGCAAACCGTTGGAGAAGAAGAGGGTGAGAACTCAAATTTTGTAGGAGTAAGTCTGAGAAAACCAAATGCAACAGCAGGAGTTAATTATGTAGATATTAGTAATATTTTAGCGGGAGCAACGGTTAAGTTGTATAATTCTTCAGGTACATTGATATCAAGCAGTCCTATAAATCTGGGAGATGGAACATGGAGATTTGGGGGATTGTCAGCAAGAAGCACATATTATGCAATGCAAAGCATAAATGGAGTGGACAGCGTTAATAGTGATTTAGTGACTATACAACCAATAATTCCAGCTGCACCGACTGCTAGTAATGGTGAAGAAGAGCGCATAGAAGTTAGTAATTATACCTTGGGAGCAACATTAAAACTGTACTTGACAGATGGAACACTGGTTGCAACTCAAAATAATGTAATTACAGAAACTTTTACTTTCGAGAATGTAATACCGAATAGTTTGGGATTCTATGTAACACAAACCGTTGGAGGAGAAGAGAGTGAAAACTCAGGTTTTGTAGGTGTAAGTCTGAGAAAACCAAATGCAACGGCAGGAGTTAATTATGTAGATGTTAGTAATATTTTAACGGGAGCAACGATTGAGTTGTATAATTCTTCAGGTACATTGATATCAAGCAGTCCTATAAATCTGGGAGATGGAACATGGAGATTTGGGGGATTGTCAGCAAGAAACACATATTATGCAATGCAAAGCATAAATGGAGTGGACAGCGTTAATAGTGATTTAGTGACTATACAACCAATAATTCCAGCAGCACCAACTGCTAGTGATAGCGAAGAAGAGCGCATAGAAGTTAGTAATTATACCTTAGGGGCAACGTTAAAGCTATATTTGACAGATGGAACACTGGTTGCAACTCAGAATAATGTAATTACAGGAACTTTTACTTTTGAGAATGTAATACCGAATAGTTTGGGATTCTATGTAACACAAACCGTTGGAGGAGAAGAGAGTGAAAACTCAGGTTTTGTAGGTGTAAGCCTAAGAACACCAAATGCAACGGCGGGAACTGATTATGTAGATGTTAGTAATATTTTAACAGGAGCAACTATTAAGTTGTATAATTCTGAAAATACATTGATGTCGGACAGTCCTACAGACTTAGGAAGTGGAACATGGAGGTTTGGCGGGTTGTCAGTAAGAAACACATATTATGTTATTCAAAGCATAAATGGAGTGAACAGCGTTAATAGTGACTTTGTGACTATACAACCAATAATTCCATCTGCACCGAATGCTAGTGATAGCGAAGAAGAGCGCATAGAAGTTAGTAATTATACCTTAGGAGCAACGTTAAAGCTGTATTTGGCGAATGGAACGCTTGTTGCAACTCAGAATAATGTAACTACAGAAACATTTGCTTTCGAGAATGTAATACCAAATAACTTGGGATTCTATGTAACACAAACAGTTATAGGAGAAGAAAGTGAGAACTCAAGCTTTGTAGGAGTAAGCCTAAGAACACCAACAATAAGTGGTGGAGTATATTTAATAAATGTAACTAATATATTCAACGGAGCAACTGTAACTCTGCATGACGGAGAAGGAAATCAAATAGTTACAGCTACAAATGTAACAACTGGTAGTTATCAGTTTACAAATGTGACACCAGGAGCAGGATACTATGTTATTCAATCCATTAATGGCGTGGTCAGCAGTGCCACCAGTATGGTAAGTGTTTCATCTAATGTGCCGAGTGCACCAACTTCTGTAAGTGCAATAGCAGGTGATGGACAGGCAGTAGTTAGTTTTACTGCACCTGAAAGTAATGGAGGAAGTCCAATTATTGAATATATTGTAACTTCAAGTCCGGGAAACATTACTGTGACTGGTTCAAGTACAACAATAATTGTGATAGGTCTTACTAATGGGACTACATATACTTTTACAGTAAAAGCAGTCAATACAGCAGGAGCAGGCGTACAATCAGTTGCATCAAATGCGGTAACTCCATATAAACCATCCGAAAATTCTGATGAAAATAGTGTGCCAATATCAACAGGGCAGAATACAGTCATTGTCATTGTTAATGGAAAAGCGCAAAATGCAGGAAAAGAAACAAAAACTACTGAAAATGGAAAATCAACGGTAATTGTAAAGGTTGATAATAAAGTCATTGAAAGCAAAATCGACGAAGCAATCAAAAACAATACCGCTGGAATAAATAATGTCATTCAAATACCAATAATGGACACGAAATCTGAAGCTGCAAAAGTTGAGTTGACAGGAGATATCATTAAGAAACTTGAAGAGAACACCTTTGATGTCTCTGTAAAACGTGACAACATCGAATATGTTATTCCTGCTAAAGAATTTACTATCAGCAAGATAGCAGAGACTCTTGGAATTTTTGAAAATGATCTTGAAGATATTAGTGTTGAAGTCAAGATTGTTAAGTTATCTGGGAAAGAGATTGAGAGATACAATGAAGTAGCTAAGTCCAATGGTGCTGAGCTAGTATTTCCACCGACATCTTTTGAAATAGTGGCGAAAACTACAAAAGTGGACGGCACAGCAGAAGAAGTAGTGATTAGCAAGTTTGGCAATTATGTAGAAAGAGTTATGGAAATACCAACAGGAGTTGATCCAAGTAAGATAACAACAGGTATTGTATTCAACTCGGATGGTACCTATAGCCATGTACCGACTGATGTATATCAAAAGGATGGTAAGTGGTACGCAAAGCTGAATTCTTTGACAAACTCCAACTACTCTATAATTTGGAATTCAATTACTGTGAAATCTGTTGAAAAACACTGGTCTAAAGATACTGTCAATGACATGGCATCAAGATTAATCATTTTTAACGCAGAATCTTTTTCGCCGGACAAAGCAATTACGAGAGCAGATTTTGCAGAATATATCGTAAGAGCTTTAGGATTGTACAGAGAAGGTTTAGCCAAGCAAAATAAATTTAATGATGTCGATGAAACAAGTGATAGAAAATTGGCTATTCTAATTGCAAATGAATATGGTATAGTTACAGGATATCCAGACGGAACTTTCAGACCGGAAGTGCTAATTACCAGAGAAGAAGCCATGGTGATGTATCAAAGAGCAATGAATATTACTAAGCTTGTAGGAACAGACGAAAATAGATATAAAAACTATACAGATTACAATCTAGTGGGAAGCTGGGCAGCACCTCATGTAAGAGAAGTGCTTTCAGTCCGCGTTTTCAATGGCACTAGCACAACAACTATTTCGCCTAAATCAAATCTAACTTATGCTGAAGCAGCACAGGCAATTAAGAATCTGCTAGTGATGTCGAAGTTAATTAATGAATAAATTAGAGAATGGAGTTCGCTGAGAAATCAGTGCATTCCATTTGACTATTTTTGATTATTTAAAATACTAATAAGCAAAAAATAAGGGGCTGTCGCAAAACAGCCCTTTATATATCTAAAAATTCATCTGTTTTTATTCATTTGCTTTCATGCTTTCTACCATATCAATTTTTCTTAGTTTTTTATTCATAACTATATTTACTAATATACTGAAAAGCATTGTTAGAAATGCTGAAAACACATAACTTAGAGGGTAGATGTCTCTTCCAAACATAGTAGCATCTACTTCTGCTACTTTTACAACAAAGGCGTGCAGGAAAATTCCAAAGACTAGACCAAGCAATGTTCCAACTAAGCTTAAAATGATGGTTTCTCTATACACATAAGCTGAAACTTCCTTGTCATAGAAGCCTAGAACCTTGATAGTAGCTATTTCCTTTTGCCTTTCTGTGATATTTATATTGGTAAGATTATATAGAACTATAAAAGCTAGAAGCCCAGCACTTACAATTAAAACAATTACTATATAATCTATTTTACCTAATAAATCACTAAATTGATTTTTTATTACATCAGTAAAATTAACTGCATTTATCTCTTTATCCTTTAATAGTTTAATAGCAAGCTCATCTCTATGACTTTCATCAGAATTTGGTACATTGCCAATTAAAATATTAAAGACTGGTTTTTTACCGTAGGCAGCTTCGTAGATTTTATTTGGTATATACACGTATCCAGATACATAATTTTCTGTTATTCCTGCTATAGTGAAATCAGCTATTCGATTATCGCTAATTTCTAGGGTAATTTTATCACCCACACCTAATTCTAATCTTTCAGCTAATTTTTCAGTTATAATAACTGTTTCTTTATTAAAATCAACTGATTTTTTAGTTTTTCTATCTTGTAATGTAATGAAATCCTTCAACTGACTTTCATCTTCAATAGAAGTGATAGTTGTATCTATTTTATTTTTACTGTTATGGCTAGTAGCCTTAGCACGCTCTTGATGTATAGTAGTAAAAGATGATATAAAATCCTTATTTGAAACTATATCATATAAATCTTCTGATTTTTCTAATGAATTTTCATTTTTTATACTAACTATTAAGTTATATTTAAAAATCTCGTTAAACTGCTTATAAATTATATCACCGATACTGTCTCTTAATCCAAAGCCTGTTACTAGAAGTGCAGTACATCCAGCAATCCCTATAATAGTCATGAAAAATCTTTTTTTGTATCTTATAAGATTACGAGCTGTAACCTTGTGAGTAAATTTAAGTCTTTTCCAAATGGGAGTTATATACTCTAAAAATACACGCTTACCGGCTTTAGGTGCACGAGGCAGCATAAGTTTTGCAGGACATTCCATAAGAGTGCTATAACATGCCCAAAATGTTGCTCCTAAAGTACAGAATATAGCTGCAAGTGATGATATTAAAGCATACTTCACGTTAAACTGTGTTATTAGAGGAGGCAATGTATACATCATTTCATATGCGTTCCAGATAACCGTAGGAAATAGCTTAAATCCAACTAATAGACCTATAACAGAGCCTAAAATACTTGCTAATCCAGCATATATCATATATTTGGCTGCAATTGTAGATTTGCTGTAGCCAAGTGCCTTTAATGTTCCTATTTGCGTTCGTTCCTCCTCAACCATTCTAGTCATAGTTGTTAATGCTACCAAAGCAGCTACAAGGAAGAATAGAATTGGAAATACTGCTGCTATTGCCTCTATCTTTTGAGCGTTTGATGTAAAGCTTTCATATGCCAGATTTGAATGTCTGTCTAGAATATACCATTTAGGCTGTTCTAATTTTCTAATTTCATATTCAGCATCATTAAGCTTCTTTTCAGCATCAGCAAGTTTCTCATCAGCTTCTTTTTTTCCATCATTGTATTTTTTGATTCCATCCTCTAAATCAAGCTTTGCAGTATCTAGTTCTTTTTGAGCATTATCTAGCTCTATTTTAGAATTATTTAATTTCTGTTCTGCTAAATTAAATTTTTCGTTAGCTTCATTTATGCTATCATTTAATACCTTTTCACCTGCTAACAGCTCTTGTTCTTTTTTGTTAATTTCTTCAAGTGATAAATTGTATTGCTTAACACTAGCATCATATTTTGCAACTTCTTCAGCAATTTGTGGATTAAACTGTGCTAAAGGTCTTATTTCTTCGATTTTAGGTGATGCCTCATCAAGTGATATTTTAAATGCCTCAAGCTTTGATTTGCCATCAATAATTTGCTTTTTACCATCAGCTATTTCCTTTTGCTTTTCACTAATTTGAGTTTCAAAGTCGACTTTTTGATTTTTTAACTCTTGCTGTCCATCTGATAGCTTTTTATATCCATCAGATATTTCTTTTTCCGCATCAGCAATTTCTTTTTTACCATTTTCTATTTCATCTAGTGCATCTTGAAGTTCTTTTTCCGTTTCAGTTTTTTTATCCGTATATTCTTTTTTTGAATCTGCAAGTTTTGAATTTGCTTCATCTATAATTTCGTTATATCTAAGCTTTATTTGAGTTTCAGATATAGTTTCTATTTCATCTATAGTGTCATTGATTAAATTTTCATACTCGCTAGAAAATGTATTTAATTCTACAGCTCTATTTACAGTAGCGTATACATCTGTATATACCTCATAAGAGAAGCTATCCTCAGGAGCATACATTATAAGTCCTACTACACCGTTGCCGACTGTACTTCTCTCTCGTTCAATTGAAAAATATTGGGCACTTCGCACAACACCCACAACCTCTAACTGATTTACAGCTAATTTATCCTCAATGTCAACATTTTCATCTGATACAAAGAGTTTGTCACCAATTGTTATAGGTGAGCCAAGTAAATTTTTATGTTCTATAACACATTCTCTAGGGTTTTCTGGCATTCTGCCCTCAACTAGAATTATTTGATTTTGGTAATTAGGATTATCTAAAGGTATGCTATGTATTTTAGTGACAATAGAGTCATGGTTAGTACCTGTTAAAAGTACATCTGCACTATATGCAGGCATGATGCTTAAAACGCCGTTAATGCTTTTAACAGCCTCTAAATCCTTGTTAGTTAAGCCCATTGTACTTATAATTCTGATATCCATAGTATTTGTATCATCATAGTATTTATCTACTGAAAATCTCATATCAGGAGTTGTAGCTAATAATCCAGCCAAAAAGCCGACGCCAAGTGCTACAATAGCTAGTATCGCCATAAATCTACTAATACTTTTGGTTATCTCTCTTTTTATATTTTTTATAAATGTTTTTTTCATGATAAGCTCCATTCTAAAATCATATTGCTCTACCACTCTATCCTTTCTACAGGAACTGGATTTGTATTAATTTCACAGGATTCAATTTTTCCATTTTTTATTTTAATTATTCTGTCTGCCATAGCTGTGATAGCTTGATTATGCGTTATAACTATGACTGTTTTACCTGTATTCTTGCAAGTATCCTGCAAAAGTTTTAAGACAGCCTTTCCAGTATTGTAATCAAGCGCTCCTGTAGGTTCGTCACATAAAAGTATTTTTGGATTTTTAGCAAGTGCTCTTGCAATAGACACTCTTTGCTGTTCTCCGCCTGAAAGCTGAGCAGGAAAATTAGACATTCTATCCTTCAAGCCTACATGTTCTAAAGTCTCCATAGGATTTAAAGGATTTTTGCATATTTCGCTTGCAAGCTCCACATTTTCAAGTGCAGTTAGATTTTGGACTAAATTATAAAATTGAAATACAAATCCTACATCATGTCTTCTGTATTCTGTGAGCTGTTTGTTGTTGTAATTGCTGATTTCTTTTCCATCCAACACAATACTCCCCTCATCACAGCTATCCATGCCGCCCAACATATTTAATACTGTGGTTTTGCCCGCACCGCTTGGTCCGACAATTACACAAAATTCCCCCTTTTTAATATCAAAGCTTATATGATCGGTAGCAGATATCTTTTGTTCACCCATTTTATAATACTTACATACGTTTTGAAAACTTACAAATTCTCTCATCACAAAATACCTCATTATATTTATCTATATTATGATAACCACATTTATTACAATTATATATAACTTTAATTAATAGAGTCTTAATTAATTTGGAAATATATAATAATATTATTATAGTATATTTTGCAGTAGGGGTATAGCCTAAATTATGAAAAAAATAATATTTAAAATGCGAATATCTAATAGCTGCATTTTTAATAAATAATTATACAACTTGAAAATATGCGATAGTTATTTAATTAACGATGTAAACAACTATAAATCACATGTTTTTATGCAAGAAATAAAAATTTATTAGTCATTTTTGCAAAAAATCTTGCAAAATTAATTAAAATAGAGTATATTATACGTGAAACGTTAAATTATTTTAATAAATAAATATTGGTTTTAAGTTAATAAAATAATTTATGAAATTATTTTTATAAATTAAATGCTTGTAGGCTATCATGCTAAGTAAAGCTAAATAACAAAAATAAAGTATTTTACCTAAAACGTCAACCGCAAGATTATAAAATAGGGAGGAACAAATTTGATGTTTGACAAAGAAAAGAAGGCTGCTTGGGAGAATAATGTCCTTAGCAAATCACTAGAAAGAGCACCTGAAAGCAAAGAAACTTTCAGAACAGGTTCAGGAGATGTAATAAACAGATTATATACTCCAGAGGACATTGAAAATATTGATTATGATTCAGAAATAGGCTATCCTGGTCAATATCCATTCACAAGAGGATATCAGACTACAATGTACAGAGGAAAGCCTTGGACTATGAGAATGTACGCAGGCTTTGCAACTGCTGAAGAATCAAACCGAAGATATAAATTCTTGGTTGAGCAAGGTTCAACAGGATTATCAGTTGCATTTGATTTACCAACACAGATTGGCTATGATTCAGACCACTCATTGTCTGAGGGAGAAGTAGGAAAAGTAGGGGTTGCCATTGACTCATTAAAGGATATGGAAATACTATTTGACGGTATTCCGCTTGACAAGGTTAGTACATCAATGACTATAAATGCTCCTGCATCAGTATTGTTGGCTATGTACATAGCAGTTGCTGAAAAGCAAGGTGTTTCAGCTGATAAATTAAGAGGAACGATACAAAATGACATATTAAAGGAATATATAGCAAGAGGAACATACATATTCCCAACAGAGCCATCAATGAGACTCATTACAAACATATTTGAATACTGTTCAAAAGAAGTTCCACAATGGAACACAATCAGTATATCTGGATATCACATTAGAGAAGCTGGCTCAACAGCAGCTCAAGAGGTTGGCTTTACATTAGCTGATGGTATCGCGTATGTAGATGCAGCTATTAAGGCTGGTCTTGATGTTGATACATTTGCACCTAGATTGTCATTCTTCTTCAATGCTCATAATGATTTATTGGAAGAAGTTTCTAAATACAGAGCAGCTAGAAGATTATGGGCTAAAATCATGAAAGAAAGATTTGGAGCTAAGAAAGCACAATCAATGATGCTCAAATTCCACACTCAAACTGCTGGATGTACATTGACAGCTCAACAGCCAGATAACAACATAGTTAGAGTTGCTATCCAAACATTGGCGGCAGTACTCGGAGGAACTCAGTCTCTACATACAAATTCAAGAGATGAGGCGCTTGCTTTACCAACAACTGAGTCAGTTCAAATAGCACTTAGAACACAGCAAATAGTTGCTTATGAATCAGGTGTTACAAATACAGTTGACCCATTAGCAGGTTCTTATTATATCGAAGCTAAGACAAAGCAAATTGAAGATGAAGCTATGGAGTACATCAAAAAGATTGATGAGCTAGGCGGAGCTCCAAGAGCTATAGATTTAGGATATATTCAAAAAGAAATAACAGATTCAGCTTATAAGTATCAAATGGAAATCGAATCATTGGATAGAATTGTAGTTGGAGTTAATAAATTCCAAGTTGAAGAAGCGCCACCAAAAGGCTTATTAAGAGTTGACCCAATAGTTGGAGAGATGCAAAAGAAAAAAATCGCTGATGTTAAGGCTTCAAGAAATAATGAAGCTACTAAGGCTACATTAGAGGCTTTAAGAAAAGCATGCCAAGGAACTGAAAATGTAATGCCATTCATATTAGCTGCAGTTAAAGAGTATGCAACACTTGGAGAAATTTGCGGCATTATGAGAGAAGTATTTGGCGAATATGAGCAAGCGGTACTAATGTAGAAGAAAGGAATGTGTGAGATATAATGAGTAGACCAATTAGAGTTTTAGTAGCAAAGCCAGGACTTGACGGACACGATAGAGGAGCTAAATTGATAGCAAGAGCCTTAAGAGATGCCGGAATGGAAGTAATATATACAGGATTAAGACAGACACCAGAGCAAATAGTCGCAGCAGCAATACAAGAAGACGTAGATGTTGTTGGGATGAGTATATTATCAGGAGCACATAATCACTTATTGCCAAAGGTAGTTGAGTTATTAAGAGCTCAGGGTGCTGATGATGTATTGGTTGTAGGTGGTGGAGTTATACCAGACGAGGACATACCAACATTAAAGGCTGCTGGAATTGACGAGGTATTTACCCCGGGAACAGCAACAACAACTACAATTGATTTTATTAGAAATAATGTAAGAAGAAAATAGAAATTTAACAAGATGTTTTTAGCTAAAGATATGTATATAATCTCGGCAAGGAGATGATTTTATGTTTAATGAAATATGTATTTACGAGGCAAAAATTGAAAAACAAGATGAAATAGAAACACTCATGAAAGAAGTTGCAGAATTTTATATGCAACAAGATGGTGTAATAGATGTGAAATATATTAAACGTACACATCGCCAAACTGATTTTAATGCCGTGAAGCAAGGAGAACTCCCAATTGCTTTAACAAGGTTTATGGGCAAAGTGACATACGTTTTACATTGGACTATTCGAGATGAAGAAACCCATGCAAGAGTATCAAAGTTAGGGTTGGAGCATTTTTATAAGAGATGGAACAGATGCTTGACAACAATGCCTAAAATCATTTTAGGTGAAAACATTGTGTAGAAAATGAGCATAATGCAAAACTAACAAACAATAAATTAAGGGGGAATTCAAAATTCCCCCTTAATTTCTAGTAAAGTTGTAAGGCGGTGATAGAATGAATGAATTAATTGAAAAAATGCTTGCTGGTGATAAACGTTCATGCGCTAGACTTATTTCTTATGTTGAAAATGATGAAGAAAAAGCTAGAGAGGTTATAAAAGCAATAAACAAATATACTGGTAAGGCACATATTATCGGAATAACCGGACCTCCGGGAGCAGGAAAAAGCACGCTTACCGATAAGCTGGCTAAACAGCTTTTAAATGAAGGTAATAAGATTGGTATAATAGCGATTGACCCTACAAGTCCATATTCGGGAGGCTCTATTCTTGGAGATAGAATTCGTATGCAGGATTTAGCCCTTGACCCTAATGTATTTATAAGAAGCATGGGTACTAGAGGATACTTGGGAGGACTTTCAAAATCAACAAAGGATGCTGTAAAGGTTTTAGATGCTTATGGAGTTGATTACATATTTATAGAAACTGTTGGTGTAGGTCAGTCAGAGGTTGATATAGTAAAAAATGCAGATACAATTCTGATGGTAATGGTTCCGGGACTTGGTGATGACATACAGTCAATAAAGGCTGGAGTAATGGAAATAGGTGATATTTTTGCAGTGAATAAAAGCGATTTATTCGGCTCACAGCGTACAGCAACTGAAATCAATATGATGTTAGACTTAAATCAAAATATGGAGAGACGTCCACCCGTATTAATGGTAACAGCAAGCAAGAACGAAGGAATTGCTGAGCTTATAGACGAAATTAAAAAACATACTGATTATCTTGAAGAAACCGGAAAATTAAGACAAAGAAGGCATAACAACACGAAACTAGAAGTTGTAGAAATGATAGAATCCGAGCTTAGAAAAATAGTAATAAAGCATACTGATAAAGAAAATAAATTAGACGGAAGAGTAGAGCAAATATTAGACAAAGAAAAAAATATATATGATGTAATGGACGAGTTTTTATCTGCAATAAATAATAGATTGTAGGGAGATGATTTAGTTTGAATGATTGGAAAATAAAAAGAAATGCTAGAATTTTCACTCTTGTGCTTGTTGTACTTTTATTAATTGCTTATATTTTTGAACTTAGAGGAGATTATTTAAAATATCTAGCTACTGCTCATTCAGCACCATTTTATGTTTTCGCTATTAGGAGAATTATAAGCATTGTAATCGGTGTTTTTGTAGTTTTTACAATGTATATATCAATAAAAAAAGACAATAAAAATAGAAAGGAAGATTAATTATCATGAATTTATCAAGAGTAGACCATATAGGAATAGCTGTAAAAAATTTAGAAGAAGCACTTAGCTTTTATGAGGGAGTATTAGGTTTAAAAGCTGCGGGAACAGAAGTAGTAGAGGAGCAAAAAGTAAAAGTTGCTTTTTTACCATGCGGAGATAGCGAAATAGAGCTTTTAGAGTCAACTTCTCCGGACGGACCAATAGCAAAATTTATTGAAAAAAACAATGGAAATGGTGGAATTCAGCATATAGCATTAAGAGTGGACAACATAGAAGAAGCCATTGCTGAAATGAAAGCAAAAGGAATGAAAATGATAGACGAAACTCCAAGATACGGAGCAGGCGGGGCAAAAATAGCTTTCTGTCACCCAAAATCATCAATGGGAGTTTTGCTAGAGCTTAGTGAGAGACAATAGTAATAGTTTATATGAGAACTTCTTCTTTTCTGTTAGATACATGATTAATTTCAAAAGTAATATAACACAGAAAGTCAGAAGTTCTCAATTTTTATTTTACCTTACAATATAGAAACACATAAAAAGAAAAACATATAAACTCTTAAACTATCTTCAAGAATTTATATGTTTGAGCTAATCTTTATTAGCCATATCAATTAAATTTTTATCACTTAGCTTAAATCTTAACCATTGTTCTTGAGGGATTGCACCTATTTTCTTATAAGATATAATTGCTTGCTCATTCCAATTAAGACAAACCCATTCAATACGACTATAGTCGTTATTTACTGCTATTTTTGCTATATATGAAATTAACTTTTTTGCAAAGCCCATTCCTCTGAATTCTTGGTCAACAAATATATCCTCTAAATAAATACCTAGCTTACCATCAAATGAAGAAAAATTATAAAAAAATATTGCATAGCTCATTGGTAAATTACAATATTTGCCTATAATTACCGTTGCAATTTTTCTTTCAAATAAAGAATACCTAAGCCTTTCTTCTGTGGCGGTAACATCGTTTTGCATTTTTTCATATAATGCAGTTTTTTTAATGAATTCAAGTATTAATGGTATATCTTTTTCATCGGCAGTTCTTATAGTATAATTTTTGTGGTCAATATTTTTTATTGAATTGTTCAAGGGTATCATTTTTCCTTACTTATTATTTATTCTTTCTCAGCAATTACATTTTTAAGCATGTCAGGTATTTGTATATGCTGTGGACAGTGAACCATACATGCTCCACATTCTGTACATTTTTCAGCTGATTCATAATCTATGTATGAACCTGAAATCCAGTTTGATCCATTGTTCATAGAGTTTGTGTTCCAACCTTTAAATATACTTGGTATTTTTACTCCAAATGGACAGGGCATACAGTATCTACATCCGGTACAATTTACCTTTTGTAAAGATCTTATATTTTTCTCAACCTCTAAGATGGCATTGTGTTCTTCAGTGCTTAAATCTTGTATGTCTTTAAATAATTCAACATTTTCTTTTATTTGAGCTATATTACTCATACCAGAAAGTATAGTTACAATTCCTTGCTTTTCTGCAAGCCAGCTAAATGCAAATTTTACATTTGAGCCATTTAGGTCTCTGAAAGGTTTTGCAATATTATCAGGTATATCTGATAACATCCCTCCCTTTAACGGCTCCATAATAACTATTGGAATATTGCGTTTTGTAAGCTCTAAGTATCCTTTTTCTCCAGGATGGTCTTCAGCATCCATATAATTAAATTGTATTTGAGCAAAGTCCCAATCATTTAATTTTAGTATTTCTAATAGGGTTTCGTATGTATCATGAATTGAAAAACCAAGGTATTTTATTTTGCCTTCTTTTTTCTTTTGCAATGCCCAAGCTACTACATCAAATTCATTGATAGTTTTTAGCAAACCTTTATCAAGAGCGTGTAGTAAGTAAAAATCAATATAATCTGTTTGAAGTCTTTCAAGACTTGTGTTAAATAACTCATCTAAGCTTTCCTTAGAAGTAATTTTTCTCATAGGAAGTTTATCTGCAACAAATATATCTTCTCTCTTTATTTGCTTTAAAGCAGTTCCAAGAGCTATCTCACTTCCTCCATTGTTATAAACATATGCAGTATCATAATAATTTACACCATTATTATAGGCAAATTTTACCATTTCATTAACTTGCTCCTGGTCTATCTCATTTTCATTTTTATGTGGCAATCTCATAAGACCAAAGCCAAGTTTTGAAAGGCTAACATTTAACTTATCTACTTTAGACATTTTCATTTTCAAATACCTCATCTTTCATTATTTTAAAAGTGTTGTTTTAGCTTTTACTTAATTATGTATTTTGATTTCTATTAGATAATATATCATTTTTGGTGGTATTTATCAAGAAAATTTGATTAAAAATAATTCCATATTATTACAATTTAGTATTAAGAAAAGTATGAAAAATTTTTATATTGAGTTAGGAATATAATTATGGTAATATTATTTGGTACTAAATAAAAAAAGTGAACTAATTCACTCAATAATTTAATAATGTCTTAAACATATTTAAGACATGGGAGGAATAATTTGAAAAAATTTGATTTATTATGGCCATTGGCTGTTGTTGCAATAGTTTTTGGCATAACAAGACAAGCCTTTGTAGAATTTGCGGGTAATCATCTTTATTGGTCTGGGTTTATAAAGTTTGGACTTCTTGCGCCAATGGGAGAATTGTTAGTAACAAGAATTTCTAAAGGAGATTGGAAGCTTCCGTCAGGGTTTATTTTTAGAGTTATTATATGGGGATTGCTTGGAATGGCGATAGCTCTTGCATTCAAACTGTTTGAATACGGAACTGTAGCTGTTTTAGAGAAAGGCTTTGTTTTCGGACATGGAAATAAAATCATAACTGCTTTATGTATAAGTGCATTTATGAATTTAAGCTTTGGACCTATTATGATGGCAACTCATAAAATTACAGATAAGTTTATAGACTTAAAATATGAGGCTAAAAAAAGAGCTTCAAGCTCTAAAGTATCTGTTAAGGATGCTGTAAACGGAGTTGATTGGAGTGGATTTATAGGCTTTGTAGTATTTAAAACAGTTCCGTTTTTCTGGATTCCAGCACATACAATAGTATTTTTACTTCCAGGAGAATACAGACTTGTAGTAGCTGCACTTTTGTCAATAGCACTTGGGATATTGCTAAGCTTGGCAAATAAAAAGCCTAAAACTGCTAAATAGTAATTTATTGTAATATCATTGTACTGAAAAAGACAGATAGATGTTTTAGTTGTCTTGTTAAATAACTTGACAACTAAAACATACATCTGTCTTTCTTATAATTTAATTATTCTTAAATTCATATAAATATCTTTGATTTGAATTTTACCTAATAAAATTAGTAAATTCTCTTTTTTCATCCCTTTGAGGGATGTTAATTCCTTTTTCTTTTCCAGCCTCTATACATTTTAAAAGCCAAGCCATGTTTTTACCTAAAGTTCTCATAATTTGCATACCTTCTAAGTCCTCTTTGGCTTCTTCTGCGTCGTTTCCATGTATCATGCTCCAGTATTGTGATGATACAACTGGCATATTTGATATGGTGAAATATTTATTTAGAACATCAAATGATGCTGTTGTCCCAGCTCTTCTTGCTGAAACTATTGCTGCTGCAGGCTTATATTGTAAAACCTTATTTCCGGCATAGAACATTCTATCCAGCATAGCAATAAGTGATCCGTTTGGAGATGAGTAATATACTGGCGAGCCAACAATCAAGCCATCAACGCTTTCGCATTTTTCAAGTACCACATTTGTTATATCATCATTAAACACACATCTGTTGTTTTCACATCTTTCGCAGGCAATACATCCTCTTATAGGCTTGTTCCCAATGTGAAATATTTCTGTTTCAATATTTGCCTTGTTTAGCTCCTTTTCGATTTCTGCTAAAGCAGTATAAGTAGATCCACTCTTGTGTGGACTTCCGTTAATTAATAAAACTTTCATTTTAATACATTCCTTTCTTTGACACTTTGGTGTCCAAATGGTGCTCGTATTTTCCGTTAAGATATATGCTCATAATCTTACTGTATCTTAATCAATTCAGAGGCAATGTACTCTGTATTTCCAATAAGATGATTTACTTCTGAAAGCCAATAAAACGATGATGTATTATCATCACACTTGAAATATGTATCGTCCTCATGACACAAGTAAATTATTTTATTTAGAGCAATAGCCATTCCAAATTCTGTATGAGTTCCTCTTCCTTGAGGAGTTAATACAATAACAATATCAGCTTGCATTACTCCATTATACTCTTTTTCGCCAATGTGCCTGAGCGTTTCTGTGTCTGTTTCTTTCACCAAATCATGAGATGTCCAGTCGTAAGTATGTGTCCAACCGGAATTTTTAAGCAACTGTGCAAGACTGCGTACTTGCTCATAATTTTCAAGCTTTGAAGCAATATAAAACTTCATTTGTAACCTCCTGTTTTTTAGCTATTCAGTCAATAAAAAAATGAATTTCTTATGATATGCTTCTAATACTCTACATCTTTTAAAAATAAGGCATGGGCTGGTGCGTTTGGACCTGCCTCTTGTCTTTTTTTCTGATTTAATATTCTTTCAACATCTTCTGGTTTTAAATTACCTTTTCCGACCTCTATAAGAGTACCGCAGATTATTCTTACCATATTCCACAAAAATGAGTTGCCTTTTATCTCTATTTCAATCAAATCACCATTTTTAACTACATTAATCGAATAGATTGTTTTTATTGTTGATTTCTTTTTGCTTTTTAAGGTAGTAAAGCTTTGAAAATCATGTGTGCCAGTTAAAAAATTTACTGCCTTTAGCATTTTTTCAACATTTAGTGGCTCGTATATAGTATATTCATATTTTCTATTGAATATATTTCGTTTATCTTTGTTATTTATTCTATACACATAAGTTTTTGATAAAGCGTTATATCTCGAATGAAATCTTTCGCTACAATCCTTAATAGATTTAACCTGTATATCCTCAGGCAAATACTTGTACAGATATTCAGACATTTTTTCAGTAGATAGATTGCTGTTAGTATGAAAATTAGCAGTATAATTCAAAGCATGAACTCCGGCATCTGTTCTTCCACAGCCTATTACCGATATATCCTCATTAGCCATAATAGACAGCACACTTTCAAGCTTTCCCTGAATAGTTAAAATATCTTTCGCCTGTTCTTCGTCAGAGTCATTGCCAAGCTTTTGCCATCCTTTATATTTACTTCCGTCATATTCAATAAGCATTTTTATATTTCGCATTTTGTTCCTCACAATAATAAAAGTTAATTTAGTTTAACACTTTATTAGTGAATTTACAAATAAAATATTTTAGTGTCAGTAAATATAAATTATTTGTTGTAAGAAATGTTGTATTTAACAAAATATCATTGCAATTTTTGTTTTGAAACTTTATAATTATAAAAAAACATGATTACCATAATTTAAAATTACAACATAATGGAGGATAATATGAAAATTTTATTAATTACAGGAAGTCCACATAAAAATGGTACATCTGCTAAAAACTGTTATAGATAGATTTTATGCAAATAATGATGCCTTGCATAAATCGATAAAATCTGCTCTAATTCTTACTTTTGCAGAGGATACCTTAGAATCAGCTGAGGGTGCTATAGCTAGTTACAAAGGAATGATAGGATATCTTGGTTGGAAAAATGTTAGCATAATCACTGCATTAGCTTGTCACAGTTTAGAAGATATTAAAATGACTGATTTCCCACAAAAGGCGTATGAATTAGGTAAAAGCTTATAATAATATTAATGTCTAAATTTATCTTAAGATGTAATTTGTTACAAATAATTAATAAATTGTGCTTTGACTTTGCTTTTAATTTATGATATTCTATTTGGAAATTTATTATTAAATAAACTAATGCTATTTGGAATAATAGCTGAAAAAACTTTTTATTATATTAAAATAATATGAAGTTTTATAGAACGAATAAAAAATAAGGAGTATTTACAAAAATGGCAAAGATTATTCAAGAACCATCAAGAACATTTGGGGAGTATCTATTAATTCCTAATCTGACTACAAAGGATTGTATTCCTGAAAATGTTAATTTAGAAACACCAGTCGTAAGATATAAGAAGGGCGAGAAGCCTGATTTAAGTCTAAAAATTCCTATGGTATCAGCTGTTATGCAATCTGTATCTGACAATAATATGGCAGTCGCATTGGCTAAAAACGGAGGAATTTCTTTTATTTATGGCTCGCAAAGTATAGAAGAACAGGCTGAAATGGTTAGAAGAGTTAAAAGATACAAGGCAGGTTTTGTAATTAGTGACTCAAACCTTACACCTGAGCATACATTGAAGGATGTTTTAGAATTAAAAGAGAAAACTGGACATTCTACTATGGCAATTACTTTCGATGGAACTCCAAAAGGGAAATTAGCAGGTGTTGTAACAAGCAGAGATTATAGGGTAACAAGAGACTCTCTTGATAAAAAAGTCAAAGATTTTATGACAAAGGCTGAAAATCTTGTAGTAGGAACAGAGGGAATTAGTTTAAAGGAAGCTAATGATATAATTTGGGAGCATAAGCTAAATTCACTTCCTATTATAGATAAGGATTTTAACTTAGTAAATATGGTATTTAGAAAGGATTACTCTGATGATAAGGAGCATCCATTGTCATTATTAGATAAAAATAAAAGCTATATAGTAGGTGCAGGTATAAATTCAAGAGACTTTGATGAAAGAGTTCCAGCACTTGTAGAAGCTGGGGTTGATATACTTTGTATAGACTCATCAGAGGGCTTTAGCGAATGGCAAAAAGACACTATTACATGGATAAAAAATTATGATAGCAATATAAAGGTTGGAGCAGGCAATGTAGTAGATAGAGAGGGCTTTAGATACTTGGCAGACGCTGGTGCTGACTTTATTAAAATTGGTATAGGCGGAGGCTCTATCTGTATAACTCGTGAGCAAAAGGGTATAGGCAGAGGACAGGCTTCATCAGTTCTTGAAGTTGCGGCTGCAAGAGACGAATACTTTGAAGAAACAGGTATATACATTCCTATTTGCTCTGATGGAGGAATTGTACATGACTACCATGTAACTCTAGCACTTGCAATGGGAGCAGACTTCGTTATGCTAGGAAGATATTTTGCAAGATTTGACGAAAGCCCAACAGCTAAAATCAAGCTTGGTAACGGATATGTTAAAGAATATTGGGGTGAAGGTGCAAATAGAGCAAGAAACTGGGCAAGATATGATTTAGGAAGCAGTAAAAAAGAACTTCAATTTGAAGAGGGCGTTGATTCATATGTTCCATATGCTGGATCGCTTGATGATGGACTAAGAATTACTCTCCATAAGGTGAAATCAACAATGTGTAACTGCGGATGCCTTACAATCAGACAGTTACACGACGAAGCAAGATTATGTTTAGTATCCTCAACCTCAATAACAGAGGGTGGAGCGCACGATGTAATATTGAAAAATCAATAATAGTTGTTGAGTAAAACTATTATTGAAAAAAATATCAAATTATAATTAAATATAAAAATATACGGTAAGAAGTATTAATAAGCACTCACAGCTTTCTAAAATAGAAGGATTGTGGGTGTTTTTTTATACAAATTTCTATAATAAAGATTAAAATGAAGTAACGATATTAATAGTTAGGCTTATATAATGGATTTGTGCCAATACAGCAGACATATAAGATAAATATATCATATTTTGTAAAAATATTTCAATGTGATATTATGTAATATTATTGATTTATTTGTAAATAATTGCTATAATTATATATTAAATATTTTTGTGCACAAAAGGGTTTATACAAATTATCTTATTAGAATGGAGAAGGCCCATAATGAAAAAAATTAGTAACAAGGTTTTCAGTTTGACAATTTCAATGGTTTTGATAACTTTTATATCGTTGTCATGTGTATCAATTTTTAAATTTAACGAGGAAATTAAGACAAGTTCAGCTACACAGCTTAAATCTATGTCTACTCAAAATGTAAGTGAGGTAGATAGAATTTTAAGAAGTGTTGAGGGAAAAATTGATAATGTTGAATTCGCAATTACAAACAGCATTGATAAATCAAAGCTGTATAGCAAAGATATGTCTTATTTTAAGGATTATGAAAGATTAATTAACACTATAGCTATAAATCAATTGGGTAAGATAGAAGGACTATTAGCTGCTTATGTTAGGTATGATCCAAAACTTACTTACGGTACATCAGGTTTGTTCTATACTGATGCGGATGGAGACGGAAAAATGGAAGCTGTAACTCCTACTGATTTGCTAGCTTATGATGCTGATGACAAGGAGCATGTGGGTTGGTTTTATGAGCCATTAAAGAATGGTACAGCTACATGGATGAGTCCGTACTATAATGCAAATTTGGATAAAACTATTATATCATTTGTTTTACCATTTTATGTTGATGGTAAAGGCTTTGGTGTTGTTGGTATAGATTTTGACTTTGAATATATACTTCAGATAATAAATAATAACAATGTATATAAAACAGGCTACATATTTATGTTAGATGAGCAGGATAATTATATAGCACATCCTAATTATGTTAATGGTGAAAATTTATCAACAGTTAAAAATGGAGCATATTCAGCATTAGCAAGCTTAATGGAAAACCAAGGTAATGGATATTTTAGCGATAAAATTAATAATGAGCAACTAATTGTAGGATATGCAACAATGAGTAATGGGTGGAAAATAGCTATTGTACCAACCAGCAGAGAATTATATAGTCAGCTTTATTCTACAATTGGTACATTACTTGTTTCTATAGCAATAATTCTTGTTATTACAGCAATAGTTTCTTATTTTATTGGTAATAAAATAACTAAACCTATCAGAGAATTAACTGATATTTCTAGAAAACTTGCAGAAGGAGATTTAAGTAGTGTCATAAACATAAATTCAAAGGATGAAGTTGGGCAACTAGCTGCTGCCATACAAGGATTAACACAAAGATTATCAAAATATATAGATTATATAAATGAAATTTCATATTCACTTGATGAATTAGGCAATGGTAATTTAAGTTTAAATCTTCAATATGATTACGATGGGGAGTTTGCCAAAATAAAGAAATCATTGCTTCACACATCAGATATGTTTAAAGATACGATTGGAAAAATGATTGAGATATCAAACCTTGTGTCGGATAGCTCAATTCAAGTTGCAGGTGGCTCGCAATTACTTGCACAGGGTGCAACTGAACAGGCTAGTTCCATAGAAGAATTATCTGCTACTATTCAAGAAATTTCAAATAATGTTAATAAAAATGCTGAAAATGCTAAGGTTGCAGCTAATCATATACAAACGCTAGGTACGGCAGCCGATAAGAGCAGCAATCAAATGCAAAGTATGATAGTTGCAATTGAGGAAATTAACACTAAATCCTCTGAAATTAGTAAGATAATCAAGGCAATAGAAGATATAGCATTCCAAACAAATATACTGGCATTAAATGCAGCTGTTGAAGCTGCAAGGGCAGGTGCTGCCGGTAAAGGCTTTGCTGTTGTAGCAGATGAGGTTAGAAATCTGGCAACAAAATCATCAGAGGCGGCTAAGAATACAGCGAATTTGATAGAGGACACAATTAATGCAGTTAAAAATGGTACAAGCATAGCCAATGAAACAAATGTTGTTTTAAAAGAGGTAGTTTCAAGTGTAGGAAAATCTGTAATGTTAGTTAATGAAATTTCTGAAGCATCCAATCAACAGGCAGATTCGCTATCTCAAACACTAGAAGCGCTAGAGCAGGTTAATGTGGTTGTCCAAACAAATTCTGCTACTGCTGAAGAAAGTTCAGCGACGAGTGAGGAATTATCCGGTCAAGCAGATGTGTTAAAAAATATATCAAGTCATTTTAGAATTTAGTCATAGGCAAATAGTTTAAAAACTAATTATTTTGGTATAAATAAAATATATAAGCCTATTATATAAATATAGAGCTAAAAAGGAGGCTGAATTTAAAATGAAAAAAGTGCTAATGTTTTACTTAGAAAATTGTCCTCACTGTAAAAATGCACAAAGGATGATGGATGAGCTTATAAGCAAAAATCCTGAATACAAAAATATAAAAATTGAAAAGGTAGAAGAAAGTAAAAACGTTAAAATAGCTAGTACTTATGACTATTATTATGTTCCAACATACTATGTTGATGGACAAAAAATACATGAAGGTGTTCCAACTTTAGAAAAAGTTGAGAACGTATTTAAAAAAGCGATATAATAAAAAAGAAAAATTCTTTAGAAATATTAAAATTCTAAAGAATTTTTTATTTAATAAGAAAGCTTTTAATTTTCTTGTTTTAAATAAATTGTATTATATATTAGTCTAAACTTCTTCGCCAATCTTCGTATCATCAATAATATCAGGCTCATTTAATAGCTTTATCAGTTCTTTACAAGCTAATTGACGTGTGTAGCTAGATATCGCAAGTTGTAGTGCTGACATCATTATATCCTTTTTTTGTTTACTTTCAGGTAGTTCCTTGGCTACTGCATTTAACTCCTCATCTAAAATCTTGAGTGTAACATCATACAAATCATTAATAACTTGATCATCTATTCCTGTCTTTATTAGAGTATCAACCTCTTTAATCGGTAGTACCTGCTTTAATAAACAAATACCTGTCAGATAAGCAATATGCTCCTTAGTATATTTCTTGCCTTGTGAACGAGGAAGAATACCCATTTTAGAGTAATTATTAATCATAGAAGAAGTAAGATTATCCTCCTCTGACAAATCAATTAACTGACGCATCATATATAGCTTTAATTGATCCATGTAAAGCGGTATATCGGGAATAAATTCCCATTTTACTGGTCTATGTTGTAGTAGTTTTTCTTTCAATTGTTCTATATTATCCAATATTATAACCTCTTTCTTCTAAAGTAAATTTAATTATCAGTTTATATTTCACAGCTTATTTGTACATGCTATTTAAGCATGTATTTAATTTTAAATCTAGTTTTAGACTATAAGTATTGTATCATAGACTTAGAACTTTATCAATATGATATTATTTAATCTATTAAAAATATTTAAAAACTATATTGACATATCGATAACGAGGTAATATAATTAAAACAACAATGATATATGGTATTGAAAAACATATAAAGCAAAAGGAAGGTTTATCGTTATGAAAATTCGTGAAAAAATGGCTGAATTCGGCATTAGTCATGCCTTGGATTCTATATGCAAAGATCCGGAAAGAAATCTTAATAAGCTTATGGCGTGGGCTGATAGTCTAGACGGTCTAAATGGAAATCAGTTTGCAGCACAACGTCGTGTGATACGAGAAGCTGTAGAAAATACAGAACATCCATATCATAATTATATTTTAAAATTAGTACACGATATCGACTCGGAGAGCTTAAAAACTTTTTTTGTCAACTTTATAGTAAATGCAGGTCTCGTTGGTTGGAACAAACAACAAGAGTATCGTGATAAATATAAATGCAATGTGCCATGGACTATACTTCTCGATCCTACATCTGCTTGTAATTTACATTGTACAGGTTGTTGGGCGGCAGAGTATGGAAATAAGTTAAATCTGTCATTTGATGAGATTGATAACATAGTTACACAGGGAAAAGAGCTAGGTGTTTATTTTTACATATATACTGGCGGAGAGCCACTTGTTCGTAAAGATGATTTGATTAAAATTTGTGAAAAGCATCCAGACTGCGAATTTTTAAGCTTTACAAATGGAACATTGATTGATGAAAAATTTGCTGATGACATGCTGCGTGTTAAAAACTTTATTCCTGCTATTTCAGTTGAGGGCTTTGAAGAAGCTACTGATAGCAGAAGAGGAAAAGGCACATATAAAAAAGTAGTGGAAGCAATGGAAATATTAAAGAAAAAACGTCTAATGTTTGGTATCTCCTGTTGCTACACAAAGGATAATTTTGAATCAATAACATCACAAGAGTTCTATGACAAGATGATTGAAATGGGCTCACTTTTTGTTTGGTATTTTCATTATATGCCAGTAGGAAATGATGCCTCCGTCAACTTATTGCCTACGCCTGAACAACGTGTAGAAATGATTAAACGTTTGAGAGACTACCGTAATAGAAAGCCTATGTTTGCGATTGATTTTCAAAATGATGCAGAGTTTATGGAGGGCTGTATCGCAGGGGGGAGAAGATATTTGCATATCAATGCTAATGGAGATATTGATCCGTGTGTTTTTATACATTATAGCGATTCAAACATCAGAAACAAAACAATACTTGAAGCATTGACTTCACCACTTTTCATGGCATACCACGACGGTCAGCCTTTTAATGATAATATGCTAATGCCATGCCCAATGCTAGAAAATCCGCAAAAATTGCGTGGAATGATTGAGCGGACTGGTGCAAAATCGACAGACCTACAGTCACCAGAATCAGTAGAGCACTTATGTTCTAAATGTGATAGCTATTCTGCTTGCTGGGCTTTGGAGGCTAAAAAGATATGGGAGGGTAGTCCTAATCAAAAATGGGTACAGGAAAAATTAGAAAGAAAAGCAAAAGATGATGAGGAACGTATTAAGAAAAATAGTAAAAAAATAAAACAAAAATCAAAAGCATAATATATTTTTTAAAATATTAAGATATATTAAAGCTAATCAGCATATAATTAAAGGTAGAATTTAAACCTTTAAAATATTATTTAATAGACGAAAAGCCAACAATCTTGATACTCAGATAGTTGGCTTTTAGCTTTATATATAATGATTATGTTAAACGTAAAGTACTAGAATTAATACTCATTCAAGAGTGCTAAACCTTTATTTTAATATGGAGATTTTGTTACAGATTTTTCCGATATAATTGTTCCTTTGCTAATATCCGAATTTTTCGGTAAGAGTAAATATTCTACACTTCCCTCACCAGCACCATATTCAGTACAGTATTCCATATACATCATGTTTTTCATTATGTATACGAAACTAGGCATATTTTTTTCTTTTAACTTTTTTAAGTCTGATAAGTCATCATCTGGATAAACAGGGGTACAAAAATTTTGTAATGCACCATTAGTCCTTATTTCGATAATTGATAGCGGAGTTTTATTTTCATCAACCCAATATTGATTGTTGGTTATATCTATCATTATCCACTTATTCAAGGTGCTATCCCATATTTCATTTACAACGTGGCATTCTATATCATAAGGTGAATTCGGCATAATCCATACTTTTCTTGAATATATTGAAAGAGCTAGATACATTTCATTTAAAATTTGCGCTTTATTTCTACAGTTTATTCCATTGTTTTTATTGTCAAGGCTATATCGAAGTAATGGTATTGCTCTAATACGAATTCTGTTATTATAATTGCTACTGTGTGTAAGCCTTGGTGCAAATTCATCCATTAGTCTGAGTGCTCGTTCAAATTCCGTGCCTTCTCCAGCTATCTGACTTATATTATATTTTTCAATCAGTTCAGAATAATCTTCGTTGTCAAAGTCATATTTAAAAGTTATATCTTTTCCATCCTTAAACATTAAATTGTTTTTAAGTATACCAGACTCCATGATGTATATCTGTTCAGGATTCTCAAGGTAACTTCTTCTATTTCTGCTTTTATTGTTAATAAGTTTTATATTTAAAACTATGCTTCCAATAAGAGTGATGGCTAAGAATACAACTAATATATAAATTATGATTTTTCTTTTTTTACTCATTTTATTGAATAATCCTCCTACAAAAATTTATGCAGCTTTATTTCGAGTCATTATATAAATAGTTAGCAGGGAAACAATGATCATTCCAGCAAATTTTATTCTTATAAGTTTATTTTCTTCTCAATTAAATATCCTGAAGTCAGCATTAGAACTGCTGAAACTATGATGTTAAATACTATCATTACTCCGAAAATTCTAAACATTGAAGATGATGGATAAGTTACTGTCATATCATTTATTTGTTTAGTTATAACATCAAATTGGAAAGCTTCTCCGATAAAATTCGTTAACTTGCCATAAATAAAGTTTAAAGCTACAAATATTATAAAACTTAACAAGCCGCCAAATTTAGTATTGGCAAATATACTTTTTCTTATTGTCATTGCTGAATAAACTATAAGGGCGAAAACCACTGCACTTACTAATATCATTATAATTATTAAGAGTATATCACCTAGATTCATTCCAAATTGCATAATTACAACTGAATTTAATCCTTGTATCATCTCATTTATACCTTTAATTATTAGTGAGAAATCACCTGTAGCTTTTAATGCCATGCACATTATATTAAACAATAAGAATATGAAGTAAGTTACAAAGAGTATTATTCCTTCTGTAATTATGAATATAAGCTTTGAGCCTATTATCTTGTATCCGCTATTTGGCGTCATAAACAGCATATATCCTGTCTTTTTATTTAAATCATCGCTATATGTTCTGATTAATTCGTATAAATATAGAATTATTAGAGCAAATGGAGTAAATCCTAAGAATAAGCCCACACCTGTCTCCTTAAACGCTAAGGCTATTCCAATGTTTGCTAAAATTGCAGTTATCAAAAGTATTAATAATAATTTAGATTTTTTTATGAATTCATATTTTATAAGTTTTAACATTATCTATATACCTCCTTGTATATATTCTCAATAGACATTTGTCTTTGTGTTCTTAGTTCTTCAGCATCTCCTGATAGCACCACGGTTGCATCCTTTATAAATACTACGCAGTCAAATAATTTTTCTATCTCGTCAACTATATGGCTTGAAATTATAATAATTTTGTTCTCATCATATGAATTAACTATAGTGTCAATTATTGCCTCTCTTGCGATTATATCAATACCATTTAATGGCTCATCAAGCATATATATAGCAGCCTGTCTTGATAATGTCACAGCAATTTTTAACTTCGCTGCAAGACCTGATGACAGCGCTGATACTTTTTGATTAATATCAATATCAAGCTTTTTAATTAGGCTAATACATTTATCCTTGTCAAAGTCTGCATACATATCCTTGTAGTAGTCAATTATTTCAATTACCTTGAATGTATCAACTAGGAAATTTTCTGTAGGCATATATGCTACAATTCCTTTTGTCAAATATGATACTGGCTCACCATTTATTAAAACATCTCCAGCACTTGCTTTGTGTAAGCCTGCAACAACTTTCATCAATGTAGTCTTACCACTTCCGTTTGGACCCATAAGCCCGTAGATTTTACCACCTTCAAAATTCAAATTTACATTTATTAAAGCAGTTTTATTTAAATATTTTTTTGATAAATTCTTAATTTCTAATGAATTATTCATGATTTCCTCCTTCAATGCTTTTACTTAGCATACTTATAATTTCTTCATCTTCATAACCTATATTTCTCATCCCATTTATAAAGTTTAGTAGTAATTCCTTTGCCATATCAGAGCGAATACTATCTATTCTTTCTTGTGATTCTGTAACAAAGGTGCCCAGTCCTCTTTTTGTAAAGACTATATCTTCATTTTCTAGCTCTTTATACACTCTTGCAACTGTATTTAGATTAAGACCTATTTCATTTGCAAAATCTCTTGTCGATGGCATTTTATCGCCTTGATTAAGTTTTTTTGTAACTAAGTCTTGCTTAATCCTGTTTACAACTTGGATGTATATAGGGATGTTGTTATCAAAATCCATATCAATTCCTTCCTTTCTGTGTTTTGTATCAATACATTATTAACACTAAAATTAGATTTACGTATATCTATGTCATAGCACAATAGTACACCATAATATTATGTTTGTCAATAGTTTTTTAAAAAAATATTTAAAATATTTTTTGATAGTTATTATTTATGATTTTTTCAATAGTTATAAAGGTACTTCTTTATTATAATTAAAAGTGTAGTAAAATTTATAAGAATTATAATAAAAAAAAATAGGCTATACAATTAATTTTACAATTAATTATATAACCTAAATCTACAACATTATGAGTTTTTCATTACTATTCCTTCAATAGAATTTGCAATATGCTCGCTTGTATCGCAGCATTTTTCAGCACGGTTAAATATCTCACGCCATTTCATTATTTCTATTGCATCGTTTGATGTTGCAAATAGAGTTTTAACAGAGCTCATATAAATTTTGTCTGCTTCCTCTTCTAAACGGTTGACAGCTATTATTAAGTCAGTTATTTTATTTGATCTGCGGAAATGAGCAAATTCTGCAAATATGTCCTTAATAGCTATACAGCATTTTTCTATAACTTCTGTAAATAAGAAAATCTCTTTTCTAAGTGAAGTTATATTGTACATATACATTGTAATTATAACATCTTCTATATAGTCAGTTAAATCATCAAGTTTTTCTGTTATTTCAAGTATATCTTCACGTTCTATAGGTGTTATAAACTCTTTAGCCAGTCTCTCTACTATTTCATATTTTGCTTTATCAGCAGCATTTTCAATTACATGTATTTCCTTTACTCTTTCATCTAATGATTTGCTATTAAAGTTTTCAAGAGTTTTATGAAGCATCTGTGCAGCTTGATGTGAATAATTTGCCATCTTTTCAAAGCTAGCAAAAAAATTAAAATTATTAGCCATATTAATCATATTCCTTTCTATATTGTGTGCATCAATCTTTGATTGTCATTGCAATCCTTTAATTGATACACTATAATCTTTAATTTTACTAAAATTGTTTTTAATATTTTAATTTATAATTGATATATTAAAATATCATCATGAATAGCTTGGCCATAAAATAGGATATCAAGCCACATCCTGGGAAGGTCAATACCCAAGCGTAAATCATTTCTCTTACGACGCCCCAATTTACAGATGAAAGTCTTTTTGCTGCACCTACACCCATGATAGAAGTTGTCTTAGTATGTGTTGTACTTACTGGAATTCCTGTGAGCGACGATAATAAAAGACATCCAGCGGCAGCTAAGTCTGCTGCAAATCCTTGGTATGTTTCAAGCTTAACCATGTCCATACCAACAGCTTTTATAATTCGATAGCCTCCAATTGAAGTTCCAAGTCCCATAACAGCAGAGCAAAGTACCATTAACCACATTGGAATGTCGAAGCTTGTAACATTAGCTTGTCCTTTTGCCAAGAAAACTCCAAGCATAAAAACTCCCATAAATTTTTGTCCATCTTGTGCTCCGTGCATAAACGCCATGGCAGCACCACCGGCTACCTGAGCATTTTTAAAGAAAGAGGTCGTCCTTCTTCTGTCTATGCTTTTACATATAAACTCTATGGTCTTTACAGAAACCCAACCTGCGCCGAAACCTAAACCTGTTGATAATATAAGACCGTAGATAACTTTAATCCATGCAGCTCCATTTATGCCACTAAGGCCACTATGTAAAGCTATTGCTGCTCCTGATACACCAGCTATCAAGGCATGACTTTCGCTTGTTGGTATTCCAAAGAGTGATGCACCGGTTGCCCATACAACTATTGCGAATAATGCAGCACATAGTGCTATCAAAGCCTCGGTAGGATTGCCTCCAAAGTCAACCATGTTGTATATAGTTTCAGCAACAGTTTTGTTTACTAAAGTCATAACAAGAACGCCGAGGAAATTAAATAGTGCTGCCATAAATACTGCTGCCTTAGGACTTATAGAACGTGTAGAAACACAGGTTGCTATAGCGTTTGGAGCATCTGTCCAACCATTGACAAGTATTACACCAAGAGTTAATATAACAGTAATTAATAATGCCGGGTTGCTAATCATTTGACTTAAAAATTCTGATAACGAAATAGTCATTAAATAACTTTCCTTTCTAAAAAGTAAAATTGCATAGGGCGAAGCTTGCTTCGCCCTTTATACTTATATATGATAACATTATTGAAAAATCTAATCAAGACTTTTTTTGTAAAGTTTAATTTAATTTTAACTAATTATGAAAACGTTTAGCGTTGAAAAAACTTAATTTATTCATTTATAACTAAATTTTGTAATCTTTGTATGGACTAAATAACTTAAAAGTATTATAATTTTGTTGTGAGAAATTTATTTTAATTTATTTGGAGGAAGAAATGTCAAAAGCAACTATTAAAAAAAGAAGTGAAGTGGAATTAAAAAACACATGGGCAACAGAGGATTTGTATGTAAATGACGATGCTTGGAAAGCTGATGTTGAGATTGCTAAAAAAATGATAGATAATATTGCAAGCTATCAAGGAAGATTGTCGGAATCATCTGATACATTGCTAGCATTTTTAAAGGCAGACGAGGAAATATCTATAAAATTTGACAGAATTGGAAACTATGCTCAACGTAAGTTTGATGAAGATACAAAAAATACAGTATATCAAGATTTAGAAAATCAACTTAGAAGCCTGTATGTTAGCGTTGGAAAGGCAACAGCATTTGAAGTTCCAGAAATTACAGCTATGTCAGATGAAACCTTAAACAAATTTTTAGATGAAAAAGAAGAATTAAGAATTTATAAAAGATATTTTAATGAAATAAGAAGAAAAAGAGAACATACATTGTCACAAAGTGAAGAAAAACTACTAGCTGCTGCCGGAGATTTAGCATCAGCACCATCATCAATTATGGCAATGTTTAGAAATGCAGATTTAGAATTTCCAGATATAACCGGAGAGGATGGAAACCCTGCTAAACTTACTGCTGGAACATACATAACTTTCCTTGAGAGCAAAGATAGAAGAGTTAGAGAAGATGCGTTCATGACTTTATATCATACTCTTGAAAAATTTAAAAATACTGCTGGTACAGCATATTCTTCACATATTAAGCAGCAAATGTTCTATGCTAATGCAAGAAAATACAACTCGACACTAGAAGCAGCTTTAGACAGTACAGATGTTCCAGTTGCTGTATATAAAAATCTTATTAAAGCTGTGCATGATAATATACACTATATGCACAAGTATGTACAATTGCGTAAAAAGCTTTTGAAGCTTGATGAACTTCATATGTATGATTTATATACTTCTGTAGTTGAAGGCTCAGATCAAAAGCTTACATACGAAGAGGCTAAAACTATTGTAATGGAGGCTGTAGCTCCTCTTGGTAAAGAGTATCAAGCTATACTAAAAGAAGGCTTTGAAAACAGATGGATAGATGTTTATGAGAATGAGGGCAAGAGAAGTGGTGCTTATTCAGCAGGTGCAAAGGTTCATCCATATGTTTTATTAAACCATAAGGAAACTCTTGATAGTGCATTTACATTAGCACATGAGATGGGACACGCAATTCACTCATATTTATCAAACAGAACACAGCCTGATGTATACGCACACTATAAAATTTTCGTAGCAGAGGTTGCTTCTACATTTAATGAAGCGTTGCTAATGCAATACTTACTTGGAAAGACAGAGAATAAGCTTGAAAGAGCAAGTTTGATAAACCATTTCTTAGAGCAGTTTAGAGGTACTGTATTTAGACAGACAATGTTTGCTGAATTTGAAATGCTGACAAATGAAATGGCAGAGCAAGGAAAGAGTTTAACAGCAGAATCATTAAGTAAATTATACTATGACTTAAATGTTAAGTATTTTGGAGATGATATAGTTGTTGATAAAGAAATAGCAATGGAATGGGCTAGAATACCTCATTTCTTCTATAATTTCTACGTATATCAATATTCTACAGGATTTTCTGCAGCTATGGCATTATCTAAGAAAGTGTTGGAAGAAGGAGAACCAGCAGTTAAAAATTACTTGAAATTCTTAAGCGGTGGTAGTTCAGCATCTCCAATAGACTTATTGAAAATAGCCGGAGTAGATATGGCAAGTCCAGAGCCTATAAATCAAGCATTGTCGATATTTGGCAAGTTAATAGATGAATTGGATAGCTTGTTAGCTGAATAAATCAATAATAGAAGCGTGAAGCATTTTTCACGCTTCTTTAAAATAATAATATTAGGAGATAATTATGAGATATATAGATTTTCACATAGATACATTGATGAGATGGCTAAGTGCTAAAGCTACTTCAGAGTTACCATCAAATGTTGACTTATGGACAAATGATTATCATGTTGATATAGAAAGGCTGATAAAAAGCAATTATGCAGCACAATTTTTTGCATGCTTTATATACTTAGGGGAAGATCCTATATTCAAGATAAGCCATTATGATGACGCTTTAAGGGCTATAGATATTTTCCATGAGCAGATAGCTAAAAAACCAGAAAAAATTGCACTTGTTCGTTCATATCAGGATTATTTAAACAACATGAGCAATAACAAGCTTTCTGCATTATTAACAATAGAAGAAGGCGGAATAATTGACGGTAAAATTGAAAGGGTAGATGTGCTATATAATAAAGGAGTCAGAGCAATAACTCTAACATGGAATTATGAGAACTGCATAGGCTATCCAAATGTTGAATATAAGCATAAGGATAGTGGACTAAAACCTTTTGGAATTGAAGTTGTAGAAAAAATGAATGATTTAGGCATAATTGTTGATGTATCCCATCTATCAGATGCAGGATTTTATGATGTGCATAAGTATTCCAAGAGACCATTTTTAGCAACGCACTCAAATTCAAGAGCAATATGTGAGCATAGTAGAAATTTAACCGACGAGATGGTGAAAATGCTAGCAAATAAGGGCGGTATGACAGGAATAAATTTTGCCGGTGCATTCTTGCAAAAAGATGGAAAAAGCACAGTAGATAGTATGGTAGCTCATATAAAGCATTTAATCAATATTGGTGGCTTGGAAGTAGTTGGTCTTGGAACAGACCTAGACGGAATAGGTGGAGAACTGGAAATTGGAAGTGCGGGAAATATCCATATGCTATCAGAAGCTATGGAAAGAAATGGATTTAAAACAAATGAGATAGAAGCAGTATGCTATAAAAATGCAGAAGCTTTCTTTAAAAGATTTTGGGCTTAAAGGTAATTCTTAAGCATAACATATAAAAAAATAATATTATAACTAAGAAAGGTCAATATTTACAAATAAAATATTGACCTTTATCTATATCATTTAAAACACCATTGTTTACATTTGAGTTTTTAACACCTTAAGTTAGTATTTCTTTTTTAAACCTAAATATTGGGTAAATGGAAGGTATTGAAGTATGTAAGCAGCAATAATTGATAATATAGTGATTATTATGCCTTTAAAAATAAAAGAGTCTATATGAACATTTATTATATACAGATACGATTTTAATAATTCCATAACTAAAATATGTATTAGAAATACAAAAAATGATTGGGAACTTAGCCATGTTTGAAGTTTAAGCGGTATGTGTTTTGCGAGAATGTCGCTCAAATAATATAATACAAAAAAACTTATCATGCTATATAAAAACACAGTTGGTTTTATTGAAGAACCGTAAGTATTGCTCAATTTGCTCTCTGCAAGCAAAATCAAGAATGAAATGACCCATGCACATAATATTGAGTTTTTAGTTTCAATTTTATTAATAAACACAGTAATTTTTTCTATATTTTTAGTAAAATAAACACCCATTATAAAATAAAATAACCATGAGGGCATCATTAAATACAAATAATTTAAATTAGAAAATGGAGTGATATTTATATACCATCTCATTAAGTAAGCTGCTAAGTTTAAATATAATGTTATTATAAAAGAAATTATGATGATTAAATTATCATATTTATCCATTGAAATAATTTTACATAAAAGTGGATAAATGATATAAAATTGTATCATTATAACTAGGAAGTATAGATGTCTTTTACCTATAAAAATGGAGTTGAATATTTTGATTAAACTTTCAACAGTGAATAAATCTAATATATTATGTCTGTATTCATAAACAAAGTATATTAATATCCACAGCAAATAGGGTATGACTATAGAAAAAAATCTTTTTTTATAATATTTGAAAAGATTATTTTTGCTTATAACAGGATAATTATAATACAATGATATCCCAGACAATATAAAAAAGATTGGAACACCAAATCTGCTAAACTGATTCAATATATATGCGTTGCTATTGCTCGGTAAAAATATGCTTGTCACATGAATAAGAATTATACTGAACATTCCTATAGTTCTCATTAAGTCGACATATTGCAATCTAATATTTTGCTTCATTTATTCCTCCAAAAATGCTTTATGACTTGTATTATATGCTATTTTTTCCAAAATTACAATATATATATTTTCTCTGCTTTCTTAATAGTAGATAATCATTTTAAATATAGTTATTTTCATAGCTTAGTTATGTTAGCATGTTTAAAATTTCTTAAATATCTGAAAAATACATAAAAAACCACTACATTAAGATAGCTCTTAAATATAGTGGTTTTTACATTCTATATCTTGTAATTAATTTTTAACTACATTCAACACTGTTTTTTCATTTTCTATATCAATATTAACAACATTTCCTTCTTTTAACAAACCCTTTAAGTAGCTTTCGGCAACTTCGTCCTCTACATACTTTTGTATAGTTCTTCTTAGAGGTCTTGCTCCGTACTTAGGATCATAGCCTTTTTCAAGTATAAAATCCCTCATCTTGTCGGAAACATTTATAGAAATCTTTTTATTTTTTCCTTCGTCAATTACTTCATTTATCATCAAATCAATAATTTGGCGAAGTTCTTCTTTGGAAAGTTCGCTAAATATTACAACCTCATCAACACGATTTAAAAATTCAGGCTTAAAGGTTTCTTTCAAAGCAGACTGTATTTTTGCTTCTAATAGATTATATTCCTTGTTATTTGAATCACCAAAGCCAATTTTGTTAATTTGACCGCTGTTTCCAACGTTTGAAGTCATTATGACAATTGTATTCTCAAAATTTACTGTTCTGCCTTGACTATCAGTAAGTCTGCCATCCTCAAGTATTTGCAGCAATATATTAAATATATCTGAATGAGCTTTTTCTATTTCATCAAGAAGTATAACCGAATATGGCTTGCGTCTGATTTTTTCAGTTAAAAATCCTGCTTGGTCGTAGCCAACATATCCTGGAGGAGCTCCAATCAGCTTAGATACAGTATGCTTTTCCATGTACTCAGACATATCTATCCTAATCATTGCCTCTTCATTTTCAAACATTTCAAAAGCAAGAGTACGAGCAAGCTCTGTTTTACCTACTCCAGTAGGACCAACAAATATAAACGATGCTGGCTTCTTTTTCTTTCTAAAGCCTGAGCGATTTCTTCTTATAGCTTTTGACAAGCCCTCTACAGCCTTATGCTGACCTATAACTCTCTTGTGTAGTCTTTGCTCTAGGTTTATAAGCTTTTCGGCCTCAATCTCTGTTATCTTTTGAACTGGTATTTTAGTCCAAGACTCTATGACATGAGCTATATCTTCCTCTGTTAGGCTGACATTTTCACATTCATTAGTAAGTCTTTCAATATTATTTTCAAGTCTAAGCTCATTGACTTTATATTCGGCTGCTTTTTCATAATCACCATCTGCCGCAGCTATTTCTTTTTCTTGTCTAAGCTTTACTAATTCACTCTTTAAGGTTTCTAATTCAACAAGTCCACTGTTTCGTAAATTTACTCTTGAGCCTGCCTCATCAATAACATCTATTGCTTTGTCAGGTAAAAATCTATTGGTTATATATCTTTCAGACATTTTAACAGCAGCTTCAATTACTTCTTTATTTATCTTTACCTTATGGTAGCTTTCGTAATAATCCTTTACTCCCATTAAAATTTCAATTGAATCAGATATAGAAGGTTCATCAACTATTACAGACTGGAATCTTCTCTCAAGAGCAGTATCCTTTTCTATGTGCTTTCTGTATTCATTTAAAGTGGTTGCACCGATTACCTGAATTTCACCTTTAGCAAGAGCAGGTTTTAAAATATTAGCTGCATTCATAGCTCCGCTTTCTGAGTCTCCAGCACCTACGATATTGTGAATTTCATCTATTATCAATATTATATTACCTGATTTTTTAGCTTCATCTATAACTGATTTCATACGTGATTCAAACTGTCCTCTAAACTGTGTACCTGCCACGAGTGCAGTTAAATCTAACAAATAAATTTCAGTATTATATAGCTTAACTGGGACCTGCTTTAAGGCTATACGCAGAGCTAATCCTTCTGCAATAGCAGTTTTTCCAACACCAGGCTCACCAATCAAAACAGGGTTGTTTTTAGCACGTCTATTCAATATTTGAATAACTCTGTCTATTTCTTTTTCTCTCCCGATAATTCTGTCTATTTTGCCACTTAGGGCTCTGTCAGTTAAGTTAGTACCATAAGTATCAAGATATTTTCTTTTTTTCTTTTTCGGAGCTTCCTTTAATTTTGTTCCTCCTTTTTGGAGTTCATTAATAAGCTCGGTATCATTATTGTCATCAGAAGAATTAGGAGTATTAGAGCCAAATGGTGTGAGCTTTCCAGAGAACGCCTTGTTCATAAAGTCCATTAAGCTTCCAAATTCTTTATCATTTAATCCCTTTACATCAGATGCTTCACTATCATCTTCTTCTGATGACGGTGCTTCCTCTGAACTAAGACTTTTAAGTCCTCCTGCAATGGTATCTAAATCAAATTCATCAATCATTTCATTTAATTGATCGTTTATATTATCAAAATCTTCAGGATTTAGTCCGCTTTGCTGCATTATTTGATCCATAGGAGCAAAGCCTTGTTTTTTTGCACATGGTATACATAGACCAACTGAGTCCATCTTACCACTTACTATTTTATTTATAAATATTACAGCAATATTTTTTTTACAAGCTGAACATAACATTTTATACACTTCCTTTTTATACACTTTCTATTGCAAGCTATTGTAATATATCATTATTTTGATTATTTTTCAACTAAAAATTTTCGTTTGCAAATTAATTCTGTATTTAAAATTATTAAATTTTGTAACAGAATGTTTTTTTTTTAATACTTATAAAGTAATGTTTTTTATTATACTACAAATTTCTTAAAAAAGCATTAAGAAAATGGAGGAGGTTATATCTTGATTAAGCTTGCTAAATTTGGTGGAACTTCTTTATCAGATGACAAGCAATTTATAAAGGTACGAAATATCATAAAAAATGATGATACCATAAAATATGTTGTAGCATCTGCTCCGGGGGTTTCTGTATTAAGTAACTTCGCAAGCAGAAAAGTTACTGATTTACTATATTTATGTTATAAAACTAGAAACAATGTTTTTAATTTAAATAAAAATAATAATACCTATAAAGAAATATTTAATGAAATAAGCGAAAGATTTAAAAATATAGTTGAAAAATTAAGCCTAAATATAGATATAGAGCTTGAGCTTAAAAAAATTATTAATGATTTAGAAAATGACTGCGAGGAGGACTATTTTGTAAGTAGAGGAGAATATCTGAACAGTAAGATATTAGCTGAATTTATTGGTTTTGATTTTGTAGATGCTAAGGATATAATTTTTTTCAACAAGGAAGGCAGCTTAAATACAGAAAAAACCTATAGGAGAATAAAAAAAGAACTAAATGGGCGAGAAAAAGTAGTTATTCCAGGATTTTACGGAACTTATAGCACAGGAAAAATTAAGACCTTTTCAAGAGGAGGTTCAGATATAACCGGTTCACTAATTTCAAGAGCTATAAATGTTGATATCTATGAAAACTGGACTGATGTATCTGGATTTATGATAACAGATCCAAGGATAATAGAAAATACTAAAAAAATAGATATAATGACATATAGAGAGCTTAGAGAATTAGCATATATGGGAGCAACAGTTCTTCATGATGAGGCAGTATTTCCTGTCAGAGAAGCAAAAATCCCTATAAATATAAGGAATACTAATGTTCCAGAAGCATGTGGAACGCTAATTTTAGAAAGTATATCAGAGGAAGATGAAAATAATATAATAACAGGAATTTCCGGAAAGAAAAATTACACTATATTTTGCATAAATAAGGAAAGCATGGCGACTCAGGTAGGGGGTATATGGTCTGCACTTAGCGTATTCTATAAAAGAAAAATAGCAATAGAACATATCCCGACCGGAGTTGATGCCTTTTCAATAATAGTTGCAAGCAGTGCAGTCGAAAGTGATGTAGATGAAATTTTAAAAGAGTTGAAATTAAATTGTAAAGCAGACAGCATAAAAGTTTTTAATGATATAGCCTTAATCGGTTCAGTCGGAAGAAATATCAAAAACAAGTCATCTATATTTAGACGACTGTTCGCTGCTTTAGAAAAGGAAAATATAGATATAAAAATAATAGCTCAAGGATTGAGTGAAATAAACCTAATTATAGGAGTAGACAACAGAGATTTTGAAAGCACTATCAAAGCTATTTATAATGAATTTATATAAAAAAATAATTTTGCGTTTTTCGCAAAATTATTTTTTTATATATCCACCACGTAGATTTTTAACATCATTTATAGTTATTAAGGCATCAGGTATTTGTGAGTTGATTAATTTTATTGCTTCTTTTATACGCTTTCTTTTTAGCATTACTATAAGAACATCTTTTTTGTAGCCTTGTATTCCTTTACCTTCAATAACTGTAACACCAAAATCGCTGTCTCTCAATAATTCTGCAATTTTTTCTCCGTCCTCGTCTGGAACTATTGCTTGTAATGATGATAAGCCAACCGCTAATTTACCCTCAATTATAACACCAAGATAATTACCAAGTGCAAATGCTGTACAATATATCAATATTTTCATTGGATCTTCTGTTATATTTGTTAAAACTGTGCTGACAACAATCAACCATATAAAAACCTCAATAAAGGCAAGAACTGCACCTAAAGCCTTTTCTCCCTTATTTATGTAAACAACACGTAAGGTCATGAGTGTAACCTCAATAATTTTTGCAAAAAATATTATCAGATAAAGCGGTGCTCCACTTAAATTTTGTAAGAAATCCATTTAAACCTCCAAATAATGAATATTTTATTTATACCAATATAATAATAACATGGAACATGCTTAATTTACAAGCAATAATTTTTAAATTTTATCTTGACATTTATTATAGATTTGATATAATAAAACAAACAAATGTTCGTAGATAAGATTATAATATTAAAAAAGTAAAGGTCAATTGCATGAGTTTTACACTTTGCAATTGGTTCATGGTTATGATTATGAATGATAATATATTTGGAAAACTTAAAATCTTAGCTGATGCAGCAAAGTATGATGTTTCTTGCGTTTCAAGTGGGGTAGATAGAAAAAACAATAAGGTTGGAAGCATAGGAAATGCTTCTGCTGCTGGTATCTGCCATACATGGTCTTCTGATGGAAGATGTATTTCACTTTTAAAGATACTGCTTACAAATGACTGCATTTACGATTGCACATACTGCGTAAATAGAGTTACAAACAATGTAGACAGAGCTACATTTACTCCGGAAGAAGTGGCAGAGCTAACTATTGAATTTTATAGAAGAAATTATATAGAAGGATTATTTTTAAGCTCTGCTGTAAATGTCAGTCCTAATTACACTATGGAAAATATATATAGAACTCTTTTGATTTTGAGAAATCAGTATAATTTTGGAGGATATGTTCATGTAAAGGTCATACCTGGAGCAGACCCGGAGATAATCAAAAAAGCTGGATTTCTTGCGGATAGAATGAGTGTAAACATTGAACTGCCAAGCAGAGAAAGTCTAAAGCTTTTAGCTCCTCAGAAAAAAGCAGAAAAATTATTGTTGCCCATGAATCAAATAAGAACAGAAACACAGATAAATCAAGAGGAAAGAAAAAAATTTAAAAGTGTTAAAAATGTAAACAGTTTTGTTCCGGGAGGACAATCAACACAGCTTATCATAGGAGCAACAAATGATTCGGATAGCACTATACTTACTTTATCCCAATCCTTGTATGACAAGATGAGTATGAAAAGAGTGTTTTTCTCTGCATATATGCCTGTTATAAGCTCTCCGAACTTGCCTGCAATAAGTACTGTTCCTCCGCTTAAAAGAGAGCATAGGCTTTATCAGGCTGATTGGCTTATGAGATTTTATCAGTTTAAAAGCGAGGAACTATTTACAGAAACGCAAAAAAACTTAGACCTTGAATTTGATCCTAAATTGACTTGGGCATTTAGGAATATTAATAAATTTCCAATAGAAATAAATAAGGCATCCTATGAGGATTTGCTAAGAATACCGGGCTTTGGGGTGCTTACCGTTCAAAGGATTATAAAAGAAAGAAAAGCTGCACTCTTGTCATATGATTCATTGAAAAAGATGAGAACTGCACTTAATAGAGCTAAATATTTCATAACTGTAAATGGCAGATATTATGGAGGAGTAGAAATTGAGCCGGAATATATTAAGGAAGAGATAAGGCAAAAAGAAATTAGAGAGCAACTGAGCTTGTTTCAGCTGTTATGACAGAAAATATTGAAAATTTTAATAAGGAAATAGCATCAAAATTATATAAAAAATTTATTTAGTATTTGGTGCTTGGATGCTAATATGGACTATCTGTATGATGGCAGTTTTGATGGATTTCTAAGCTGCATATACCATAATTATAAATCAAAAAATACATCTGGAATTTATGAAAAAAATTTATATCAATATTCAATTATGAATGATTATATGATTATAGATACGAATTCTAATTTTGCAGACATTGTGTACAATGCAATTGAAACGAAAATATCCAAGGAGGCTATGAATATGATTTTTCATGCCTTTTTATCCTGTGAAAAGGATAAGGATAATCGGATTTTTAAATTTATAGAATTTGGGTTTAAAAAGGGTAAAATTGCTATTGATATGTTCACTAATGACTGTGTTTTTCCAATGAGAGAAATCTATGCAAAGGTTTCGGGTGAGGCACATAGCTTTTTAGGATTTTTAAGATTTTCAGATATTGGGGGTATATTGTATGCAAAATACAGTCCTGATAATAACATAACAGTTCTTATAACAGAGCATTTTGCAGATAGATATAAGTATGAAAAGTTTATTATACACGATGAGAAAAGAAATATTGCTTCAATATATGCAAATGAGTGCTGGCAAATTGTTGATGCCAGTTCGATAAGTTCGATTTCATTGACAGATGATGAGCGTATGTTTCACAAGCTTTGGAAAGAGTATTTTACTACACTTGCTATTGAGGGAAGAAAAAATATAAAGTTGCAAAATCAAAAAGTGCCTAAAAGATATAGAAAAAACATAGTAGAATTCTAATAGATATTTTAAACAAAAAAATCGTGCAATGACCGAAAGTCATTTTGCACGATTTTTTGTTTCATCAGATAAAATATCATATTGCTAAATAATAATTAAATTACCATGTGATGAAATACGTTATCTTATCTAACGAATATTTGTGTCCAATAAGCATAACCTTTTGAGTTTGTTGCATATCCTACACCTATTTTTGTAAATGTAGATGACAAAATATTTTCTCTATGACCTTGTGAATTCATCCACGCAGTAACTACCTCTTGTGGAGTCTTTTGTCCAGATGCAATATTTTCACCCCATGCTGTGTACTTAATGCCAAATTTACTTAACATATTTCCGGCACTACCATAAGTCGGAGATGTATGACTAAAATAATTGTTAGTAGCCATATCCTGTGATTTAGTTCTTGCTGCATTCGATACAGAGCTGTCAAGACTTAATGGTGCTACACCAGCTTTAGCTCTTTCAGCGTTTACAAGTTCAACAACTTGTTTTTCGTAGCTTGAAACTGAGCCGGTTGTAGTATTATCCTTACCTGGGTTAGTAGTTCCTGGAGTAGTAGTCTCAGGGTTTTTAGTTCCTGGGTTAGTAGTTCCAGGGTTCTTAGTTCCCGGAGTAGTAGTTTCAGGGTTCTTAGTTCCCGGAGTAGTAGTTCCAGGGTTCTTAGTTCCTGGATTCTTAGTTCCTGGGTTCTTTATTTCAGGAAGCTTAATTTCTGGTTTCTTAGTACCTTGATTTCCACTGTTAGGCTTGCTAGTATTTTCGCAATTTGCATTGTTCAATTGTTTTTTTAATATGTCAGTTATATTTAAGTTAGTATTTTTTGAAGACAAAATGTCTGACAATGATGTGCCTGATAAAACCTTATCTGACAATCCATTGGCTTTCAATAAATCGCTCGGTAACAAGTTGCAGATTTCAGAAGCACTTACTCCTTTTTGGATAATTTTGCTATTTGACAGTATCTTATTGATATCAATACTGTTGTTGCAATTGTCCTTTGTAGCTCCAAATGCAGGTACTACGGACAATGCTGTAATTAGTAAAGATAAAGCTATAACCTTATTCTTCATATAATCACGCTCCTTATTTAAATTTTTTTTGAAACGAGGGAACTTTTTAGTGGTTACCTCGTCTGAATAGATTATACAGCTCTTGTCCAATAAAAAAAAGGCACAATTATTGCTTTTAATGTAAAATTAACGTATAATGTAACAATTAAAAGTATTAAAATACATAATATGTTAATTTTATTAGTATATATTTCTATATATATAACATTATGTATAGAAAACGATATACTAATTACCATAATATAACATAAATAACATTATTTAATTTCATAAATTTTTATATTATTTGCTTGACATTGATAAATATGTGGGTTATCATGTTATAAATTAAGATTATTATTAGTACAATGAAGAAAATAAATATTATTTTAAGTAATTAATTAAAGCTTTTTATATCTAAAATAATATAAGTAGTAATATAAAGACTATGTAGAGAGTAAGTCGGCTGGTGAAAGACTTAAAGTTTGTATATTGTGAAATACGATTTTCCGAGTATCTGTAGGAAGCTACGGCGTTTAACCAGCGTTATTTGGAGAGAGGCACTTGTTAGAGTGTAAATTAAGGTGGTACCACGGCTATTTCGTCCTTTGCGAGATAGTTTTTATTATTTTTTGGAATAATAAATTTTAAATAATTAAAATTAAGCTTTTGCTGTTAGTGATTGGTTTAATAAAAAACTTTTTGTTAGGAGATAGTTATATGAATGCTCAAAATGTTTTTGAAATAATAAAAAGAGATGCTGTTTCCATTTATTCTGAAGAAGGCTTAATGGAGAAATTAAAAAGCAATAAAAAATTAAAGATTAAGCTAGGTGCTGACCCTAGTAGACCTGATTTACATTTAGGACATTCAGTGGTTTTAAGGAAACTAAGACTCCTGCAGGATATAGGACATGAAATAATATTTGTAATAGGTGATTTTACTGGGATGATTGGAGACCCATCTGGCAAAAGTAAAACGAGAGTTCCTCTGACCTTTGAGCAAACAAGGATGAATGGTCAGACATATTTTAACCAAGTGACAAAAATATTGGATAAAGAAAAAACAAAGATTGTATATAATTCTGAGTGGTTATCAAAAATGAATTTTGAAGAAGTTCTTAAACTGGCTGGTAAGTATACTGTCACACGTATTTTAGAGAGAGCCGATTTTTCAAAGCGATATAATGAAAATCAAGCTATTGGATTACATGAAATGTTTTATCCGTTAATGCAGGGTTACGACTCGGTAGCATTGAATGCGGATATTGAAGTCGGTGGCACAGACCAAACATTTAATCTTTTAGTTGGGAGAGAATTGCAAAGAGATTATAATCAGTTACCACAAGAAGTTATAACTTTTCCGTTGCTAGTAGGATTGGATGGTATTGAAAAGATGAGTAAATCTCTGGACAATTATATCGGTATTGATGAGAGTCCGGAAATCATGTTTGAAAAATGTATGAAAGTTCCTGACTCTATAATTGAAGATTATTTTAGATTAACTACTGATATTCCTGAGAATATCTATAAAAAATTAATTGATAAAGATGTTAGAGAAGCTCATTTTATTTATGCAGAAGAAATAGTCACTATTTATCACTCAGCTTCGAGCGCAGAATTGGCGAAGAAGCGTTATTATGAAATTGCAGCTAAAAGCATACCGGATGATATTGATATATATGAAATTAATAAAGACGATGTTAATGGTAATGAGATAAGAATTGTTGAGTTGATAAAGATGGTTGGGTTTTCGAATTCTATTGGTGAAGCAAGAAGACATATTTTAGGTAAAGGTATAAAAATTGGTGGTGATATTGTGCAAGATGTTGACCTTATTATAAATTTCGGAGATAATTTTGTGCTTCAATTTGGTAAAAATCGATTTGTAAAAGTTATTTTTAAATAATAATATATATTAATATAAACAGGAGGAATAAAATGGAGAAACAAAATGTTTTTGATATCCTTAAAGAAAGAGGATTTATTGAGCAATGTACTCATGAAGATGAGATTAGAGAAGCACTTGGAAAGGAAAGAGTTACCTTTTATATAGGCTTTGATGCTACAGCAGACAGCTTAACAGCAGGGCATTTCTTGACTATTATGGCTATGATGCACATGCAAAGAGCAGGGCATAGACCTATAGCTTTACTTGGTGGAGGGACTACAATGATAGGAGACCCATCTGGTAAATCAGACATGCGTACTGTTATGACAAAGGAAACTATAGACTATAATGCTAGCAGATTTCATCAGCAACTAACAAAATTTATTAGTTTTGATAATGATAGTGCAATTGTCGCTAATAATGCAGATTGGTTGTTAGACCTTAATTATGTTGAGCTATTAAGAGAGATTGGCATACATTTTTCAGTAAATAGAATGCTTGCAGCTGATTGCTATAAACAAAGAATGGAAACAGGGCTTACATTCTTTGAGTTTAATTACATGATTATGCAGTCTTATGATTTCTGGAAATTAAATAAGCTGTACAACTGTACAATGCAGCTTGGCGGCAATGACCAGTGGTCAAACATCATTGGAGGAGTAGAGTTAATCAGAAGAAAAGAACAAAAATCTGCATTTGGTTTAACATTCAAGCTGTTGACAACAAGTGACGGGGTAAAGATGGGAAAAACAATGAAAGGTGCTATCTGGCTAGACCCAGAAAAGACATCGCCATATGAATTCTATCAATACTGGAGAAATGTTGAAGATGTTAAGGTTGAAGAGCTTCTAGGCTTGCTGACATTCTTGCCTATGGATGAGGTTAGAAGACTTGGGGCATTAGAGGGTGCGCAGATAAACCATGCAAAAGAAGTATTAGCTTTTGAGATAACAAAAATCGTTCATGGAGAAGAAGAAGCTACAAAAGCACAGGAAGCAGCAAAAGCATTGTTTTCAGACGGTGCAAATATGGATCATGTTCCATCAACTGAAATATCTAAAGAAGATCTTGGAGAGGGAATAAACATCATAGATTTAATGATAAAAGCTGACCTCATTAAAACAAAAAGTGAGGGAAGAAGACTTCTTGAGCAAAATGGAGTAAGAGTTAATGATGAGGTGTTTTCCGACATATCAAAGTTAATAACAGAAAATGATTTTAAAGATGGAAAGCTTATGATTAAAAAAGGAAAGAAAATATTCCATCGTATAATATTAGGATAAAATAAAAAAATGCAGATGTCAAAGCAACTTTGACATCTGCATTTTAATTTTTCTTTAATCATTTATTAGTATGTTTTTATTCAGCCTTAGTTCCGCAATTTGGGCAGAAAATTGCACCATTTTCTAATGCTTCACCACAATTGTTACACGCATTTTTCGTTTCTACAATCTCAACTTCAGCTTCAACCTTAATTTCCTCAACCTCAATAGGTTGTTTCGCTCCGCAATTTGGACAGAATGGTGCTTTGCCATCTAGCTCAGTACTGCACTGATGACATGTTTTTTTACCGCTTATTTTAAGTACATCTTCCTTTAATTCAGCAATTCTATCCATTGAATTTTTTATAGAATTGATATATTCTACAAATTCTTCATCTGGAGAGGTTGAATGCAAGTCAAAGTATTTATGTCCAATCATTAAGTATGCACTGTTTATTTTTTTCTCTTCATTTGAAATTTCACCATTAAGCTTCATTGTGTCTGCCATATCTTGGGTTTTCTTAACAACCTCTTGACTAGCGCTTGATATTTTCTTACCTAAATCTTTAAAAAATTCCATAATCAATCAACTCCAATTCTATAATTTTCAAATTTATATTAGTTCTATTAGCAAATACATAATTGTAAAATATTATTTTGTTAGTTTTATTATACAAATGCAAGTAATTTATGTCAACTTAAAATTATATTAGATTTATATTAAAATTTAGTTTGAAATTCAAACAGTAATTGTAAACGTTTATCTGTATAAATATAACAACTTAATATTGACTTATTTGTAGAATTTTGGTATTATACATACAATAATTATTAAAAATGTATATACTAATATAGTAAAACAAGCTTGTCATAATATTCACAAACTTATAAAAAATGAATAAGAGCTCATCTTTCCTATTAAATTATAAAAAAACGATATTAAAAGGAGAAAATTTATGTCAGCAAAAATTAGATTTGGAAGAGTATCTATAAAAAAATTAGAGCAATATTTGGATAAGTTAGTTATAAATTGTGCAAATAGCTTGGAACAAGATATTTCAGATGACGATCAAAAGTTGTCATTTATACAAAAGGCTATATTACGTGCAAAATCCATGAACTGTGGCGAGCATAACGATATTACCAATCAAGTTAATGATTTGATGAAAACTATTATGGAAATGGATTTTGTTAAAAAGATGATTTTAGATGTGGAGCAGCAAAAACAAATGGTGGAATCCATTACTGCTGCCGGAGAAGAAAACGCTTCTGCCATTGAACAGGTTTCAGTTCTAGTTCAAGAATCTGCAAAATCTGCATATGATGCTGTCCAACTATCACATGATGGAAAAAATTTGTCCTCATTGACACTTAACAAAATTCACGAAGCATACGATGATATTAAAGAGACTCATAATAAGATAGAAGATTTGAATAGACAGACTGCTGAAATAGACTCAATGATATCGATAATCAGTTCAATCGCAAGTCAAACTAATTTGCTCGCACTGAATGCTTCAATCGAGGCTGCGAGAGCAGGGCTTGCTGGCAAGGGCTTTGATGTAGTTGCAGGAGAAATTAAAACATTGGCACAAAGCTCATCAAATTCGGTAAAATATATTGAAGATAAGTTAAATATTATGAAGAAGGGCATTAATGACTCATCAAATTCTGTGGCAACAATTGCTGAAAATTTCTATAATTGCCGTTCTCACGTTGATAATCTAGCGGAAAGTGTGGACAAAATTTACTGCTCGGTTGAAGAAATTAATAACAATATGCAGGAGATTATGTCTAATGTAGAGGAACAACAGTCTGCAACAGAAGAAATTTCATCTAGTCTTTTAGTTATTAACGAAAAAACCATTGACCTTCATGAGGATTGTGTTCGTACAGGCAGAGGATTTTATGATATTTCTAAAAAGGTTAATAATCAGCGTATTCGTAACATTGATATGTTAGATAAGAGTAGTCCAAAAGATCAGATTCAATTCTGCATTGTGGATCATATGCACTGGAAATGGAGAATTTATAATCTATTATTAGGTTATGAAAAAATTAAAGTTGAGGATGTTGGCAATCACACCACTTGTCGATTGGGTAAGTGGTTAAGCAAGAATAGTAATGACCCTAAGCTTTTGAAGTATATTAAAGACCTAGAAAAGCCACATTCACAATTGCATCGTATAGCATCTGATGGCGTTGCAGCTTACAACAGAGGAGATATACCTGCTGCAGAGCAAGCTTTGATTAAGATGGATGCAGCTTCCACAGAGGTTATAGCGATTTTAAACAAAATGATTCTTTTATTTTAAATTAAAATTAGCCCTAAGATACCTAATATATAGATTTGCGATACATATTAAAACAGCACAGGATATCAAAGCATCCTGTGCTGTTTTTAATTATTTATTTTTAATAAATTCTGTTACAAGCTTATTGAATTCTTCCGGACACTCTACTTGAGGGCAATGTCCAGCATTTGCAAATACATATTCCTTAACATTACCACCATTATTAGAATACTCATCAAGAACAGCTCTTGTAATATTAATAATGTACCCTTATTTTGTTATCTAATCAATGGACGTTAGGGTACATTTATTAAATTCGGTAGAATATCGCTCAGCATTTCATGAAAGATATCCTTGTGTTGTACCAAACTTATAGACTATAGTATTTTTTCTATAATTCTCTCTATCGCAGTATTCCATGGTCTAGATTCAACTACCTCAATACCCAGCTCTCTACAAGAATTTGCCAGCCAATTTCCATATTCAGCACTAATATCCGCTCTAAAACGTTGTAACTCTCCGCTTTCTCTGGCAAGATAATTCTGTAAAATTTGATTTTTATCTGATTCATGTACATAAAGAGATTTTATCTTTGGATTTTCAAAAGATACTGTAAATTCAGGGTAGAGAAAATCTCCTTCAATGATAACTGGTATATCAGATTCAATATGATTTTCCACTATTGCTTTTAAGCCAGGAATCATTTCTTTGCTTACATCAATCAGCCATTTTACATTACCGCTAACACCAATATCTTTCCAATTTACTCCTGTACTAAAATAATGAATTGCTGGAAGATTTTCCTTTGTCGTCATAGCCTTTATCGATTGACCTATATCATCGACTTCAATAACATTAACATTATAAAAGCGAGCCAGTTCATAGGCAATGCTTGATTTACCTACACCGGAAGCACCGCCAATAAATAAAATTGTCCAGTTTCTATCTTTTTTCATTGTGTCATTCTCCTTAAATATATATTTTTTTGCTGTAGCATAAGTACCAAAATTTGAATTTCAATATTTATCATTTTATTATATTAGTCTACTTGATATACTTAATATCAACACTGTTTCCATCAAAATAAACTTGTTCTCCCTCTGAATAATGCCAGATTGCTTTCAATGATGTCGGAACTCTCAATCCATTTACTTCCTTATAATTATCGCATACGGCAGACCAAGGCACTTGTACTGAATTTCCATTAAAATCAACAGCCGTCCTATCGTTTGTAGTAAAGCTTCTCATTTCCCCATTTTCAGCAAAACTAAAAATACCACTTGCAGTAATTCCATAGTAACTAATTATTGCTTTTGCATGTGTATCATCAATTTCTTCCCATTTTATATAGTCCTGCAAGGCAATGTTAGGTGCAATCAGACATTCTGATAATACGGTAACAAGACAGGCCTTATCCATTTCTTTACCACGTTGATCAAACAAGGTAATCGCCTTTGCCACAACCCCTTTCATACTGCCTACACCATTTGTATAGCTGTCAAATCCTTGAAATGGAATACCAAACATTGAGCTGTCTATAAAAGCATATCTTATAGGCTCTTTAACAAAATTAACTTGTTTGTATTCTATTTTCAATGTCGGCTTATTTATCCCTGTGCTGAAATCCACATTCTTGTGTGTAGCTACCATATATGACATTTTAGGTGTACCAATGTATCCACAGATTCTAAAATATTTCTGTACAGGTAATGGTAAGTTTTCGATATCCTTTTCTGTAAATACATCTTCATTCAACATCATAACATCAGTAGTTTTTAATACTGTATTGTTAAACTCAGATTTAATTGGGGAATATGGTTGGATAAAGTAAATAATTACAATAACTATAATAGCAGCTAGTATTAATAACATATTTTTCAAAACCCCTTTTCTTTTCATATTCTTATTCCTTTCTAATTTATATAAATAATAGTCAGTTTTTCTTGTTTGTATCTATAATCAAATATTCTTTTGCTGTAGGAATCAATTGTGATAATTCTCAAATAATTTTTCTAAAGTTTCATTTCTTTCAAAGCTATTTTATTTTCCTCTGAAACACGGAGCGATTCAAGCATTTTTTGAATCGCTTTATTATGTGTCCAGCGATCGAGGAGATTTTTTCTTAAAACATCAAAGCAGAGTTCCGGATATTTAGTCATAATCGTTGCGAATGCCCAAGCTACTGCCATTTTGCAAAAATATCCTTCATTTTTTAGTTCTAATAATATTTGAATTGATTGATGTATATAGTTATCATTAATAAAATGGCTTAATATCATTACAGCCACAATTCGCTGCATATATTCATCATCGATTTTTTTGTAAAGTCTTAAATATTCCAATACAATCTCAGGATGCTTTCTTGCGATTGTAAATTTTTGACATAATGAATCAACGACACTCCATTCCTTGGCTAAGGGAACAAATTCATCAAAGTATTGTAAAGAAATGCTAATATCCTTTAAATCTCCTATGATGTATGTCTGAAGTATTTCGAGTTCATATACCGAAAAATCATTTGTTCTTAAAAACTCAATCGCATTAATTTTACTGATTTCTTTCGCAATTTCTTTCAACCTTGGATAACTAATTCCAATGTATGGTTTTCTATTAACAACATTATCTTTCAAATCTTTTGATGTTTTGTTGCTCTGTGAATACAAATTGTTCAGTACTAATTTAGCATCCATAACTATCCCTTCTATTTACTTATTCCTACTTTATTCTAATTCAAATGCTCCAGTATATAATTGATAATACTTGCCTTTTTGTGCTATCAATTCTTTGTGATTACCTCGTTCTACAATATGACCATTTTCTAAGACCATAATCACATCAGAGTTTTTAACTGTAGAAAGCCTATGTGCTATTACAAATACAGTACGACCTTTCATTAACGCATCCATTCCGCGTTGCACAATTGCTTCAGTACGAGTATCAATAGAAGAAGTAGCTTCATCCAGTATCATAACCGGAGGATCTGCAACCGCCGCACGAGCAATAGCTAGTAATTGTCTTTGTCCCTGAGAAATGCTAGAGCCATTTCCAGTAAGATGAGTATCATATCCCATTGGCAAACGGGTAATAAAATCATGAGCTCCTGCTAGTTTCGCTGCTTCTATACACTTTTCATCACTTGCTGTAAGATTACCATATCTAATGTTATCCATAACTGTTCCTGTAAAAAGATTTGTATCCTGTAGAACAATCCCTAAAGAACGACGAAGATCTGCTTTTTTGATTTTATTAATATTAATGCCGTCATAACGTATTTTACCATCTGCAATGTCGTAAAAGCGGTTAATTAAGTTTGTAATCGTAGTTTTACCAGCACCAGTTGCACCTACGAAGGCAATTTTTTGACCTGGCTCTGCAAAGAGGTTAATGTTATGAAGTATGATTTTCTCATCTGTATATCCAAAGTCCACATCAGCCATTCTCACATCTCCTGCTAACTTCGTATAAGTTACAGTTCCATCTTTGCGAGGATTTTTCCATGCCCATATATTGGTACGCTCATTATGTTCTACTAATTCACCGCTTACCTCCTCTACATTTACTAAAGTGACATATCCTTCGTCTACTTCAGGCTTTTCATCAATTAAAGTAAAAATACGAGAAGCTCCTGCAAGTCCCATAATAACAGAGTTTATCTGATGTGATACCTGATTGATATTGCCTGCAAATTGTCTAGTCATATTCAAGAAAGGAACTAGGATACTGATACCAAATGCCATTCCGGAGATACTGAAGTTTTTAACTCCTGATAACAACAAAATACCACCTACAATAGATACAATTACGTATAAAATATTACCTACATTATTTAAAATAGGGCCTAATGTATTGGCATATCGGTTTGCTGTCTTTGCGTCTTCAAACAGAGCATCATTAATCTTATCAAAATCAGCTTTACTCTCTGCTTCGTGGTTAAATACTTGGACAACTTTTTGACCATTCATTATTTCTTCTACATAGCCTTCTAGCTTACCAATCATTTTTTGCTGACGTATAAAATATTTAGCAGAACCGCCTCCTACTTTTTTTGTGATGTTAAACATAACAAAGATGCCGACAAGAACAACTAATGTCATCCATATGCTAAAGTACATCATTATGCAAAAGACAGATACTACCATGATAGAGGATGATAAAATCTGAGGAATACTTTGAGAAATCAATTGACGCAAAGTATCAATATCATTGGTATAATAACTCATAATATCTCCATGATTATTGGTATCAAAATATTTAACAGGCAGATTTTGCATTCCATCAAACATTTTAATACGAAGCTTTTTCAATGCTCCTTGAGTCAGAATTGCCATTGCACGGTTATATATAAATGATACACAAAGAGATACAACATAACAAGTTGCCAGTAAGCCTGCAAGTCCTAATATACGTCCGGATACTGCATTCCAATTACCAGTCTGATAACTCTTTTCTACTTCTGCAATAATGTTTTGTGTAAAAATCGCCGGAAGAGTAGCTACAACTGCATTAAATATAATAGCTCCCACTATAAAAGGAAACAAAACAGGATAAAATTCTAATAATGTTTTTAGAAGGCGTTTTAATACTCCTTTTTTATTGACCTGACTGTGATTTTTATTGTTCATCATCTTCACCTGCCTTATTTTGTGACACGTAAACCTCTTTGTAAATCTCATTGTTAGCAAGAAGTTCTTTGTGAGTTCCTATTGCATTCACAGTGCCACCCTCCATAACAATAATGCGATCCGCATCTTCTACAGAAGCTGTTCTTTGTGCAATAATAATCTTGGTTGTTTGAGGGATGAACTCTTTAAATGCTTTTCTTATAAGAGAATCTGTTTTTGTATCAACTGCACTTGTAGAGTCATCTAAAATAAGTATATTCGGCTTTTTAAGCAGAGCTCTTGCGATACAAAGACGCTGTCTTTGTCCTCCTGAAACGTTTGAACCCCCCTGTTCAATATATGTATCATATTGTTTTGGAAAATTCATGATAAAATCATGAGCCTGAGCCAGTTTACAAGCTTCTATTAAATCTTCATCTGTAGCATCTTTGTTACCCCAACGAAGATTTTCTTTAATTGTTCCGGAGAATAGTACGTTCTTCTGTAACACTACAGATACTTGGTCGCGAAGACTTTCTAAATTATACTCCTTAACATCCACGCCGCCTACTTTAACTACACCTTCTGTTGTATCGTAAAGTCGGGGAATCAGTTGGATGAGAGATGATTTAGAAGAACCCGTACCACCTATAATTCCAATAGTTTCTCCTGATTTGATATGAATATTAATATTTTGTAATGCCATTCTTTTTGCCTGTGAAGAGTATTTAAAGCTTACATTTTCAAACTCTATAGAGCCATCTTTTACCTTCTCTAAAGAACCGTCTGTTAAAGAGCTTTTCTCTGTCAAAACTTCAACAATACGGTTTGCAGACTCACTAGCAATTGTTATCATAACAAATACCATAGATAACATCATTAAGCTGCTTAAGATTTGAAAACTATATGCCAATAAACTAGAATACTGTCCTACATCAAGGTCAAGTCCTCTTGATGTAATAATTGTGTAAGAGCCAAAAGACATAACAAAGATTGTTACGGTATAGATGCAAAATTGCATTAAAGGATTGTTAAAAGCTAAAATCTTTTCTGCTTTTGTAAAATCATTGGCAACATCTGATGCGGCATCTTCAAATTTTTTCTTTTCATATTCTTCTCTTACATAGGATTTTACAACTCTCATGCCTTTGACATTTTCTTGAATAGAGTTGTTTAAAGTGTCGTATTTTTTAAATACCTGTTTAAATAAGGGCATTGCTGTCTTAATAACAAGAGCTAAACCAATGCCTAGAACTGGAATAACAAACAAAAATATAAATGCCATCTTTCCACCCATTACAAAAGCCATGGTAAATGAAAAAGTAAGCATTAATGGAAATCTTACCGCAGTACGAATAATCATCATATAGGCATTTTGAACATTGGATACATCCGTTGTCAGCCTTGTTACTAAAGATGAAGTAGAAAAGTTATCTATATTTTTAAAAGAATAGGTTTGTATTTTATAAAAAATATCCTTTCTTAAATTCCTACCAAATCCAGAGGATGCCACTGCACAGGCGTTTCCTGCCAGAACACCAAAGGTAAGGGAAAGAACTGCCAATATTACAAGGGTTAACCCGTACCATAAAATTACACTCAATTCACATCCTGCCTTAATTTCATTGACTAGCATTGCGATAATAAAAGGAATTGTAACTTCTATTAAAACTTCAAATGCAATTAAAATCGGTGTCATAATTGACTCTTTTTTAAATTCTCGTATACTCTTAGCAAGTATTTTATACATTGATATGTCATCTCCTTTATATGTTTATAGTATCGAATTTGTAAAAAAGTAAAGAGAGCTGGAAAAATGGTAGCAGATTGTAAAAATCCGTAATTACACAAAAAACAGCTCGATATGATGTTTTATTATATTTTACTATATAAAAATTTATATTTCAATAAAAATAATCATTTTTATTCTTATATACTGAATACTTCAAACCCTAATTTATATCATCATTTTAAAGCTACTACAATCTTAAATTAAATTCCCTGTTTCCTTATAAGCAGCTATAAAAAATACTAAAGTACATGTTATTAACTAAGCTTATTCAATAATTTTATAGTTGTATATTTTGCTTTAATATGGTATATTTTTTTATTGATAACACCGAGTAAAATATTTCTGATATTGTAAGTAGATAATTTTTATGCTCGGTGAGAAAATTTACATAATCTTACACCTTAAGGAGAGATATAAGTGATAAACAGAGAAAACACATTAAAAAATTTATTACCTGCAATTATTATGGGTTTACTGTCTTTAATACCAATAGGCCTATATATACTTGCAATCCCTTACCTTTTTATTGAAAAATTTTTGAGAAAGCAGACATTTTCGGAAATAGGATTTAAAATAAAGGGAATAAAGAAAGATATACTCAAATATTGGTGGTTGATAATATTACCTATTGCAACGGGATATATTTCTCTTTTTCTATCAAAATTAATAGTGCCAGATTTCTTTAACCACGTAATTGAGCGAACTCAGCCAATGCTCGTTTTTGATAAATTAGCGATATTAATCCCTCAACTGCTTATATTAGCACTTGCGGAAGAAATTTGTTTCCGTGCATTTTTGCAAAGAAAATTAGCTATCTGTATGGATTATAAATGGGCAATTGCAATTACATCTTTAATATTTGCTTTAGGACATTTTTCAACAGGCTCTCCAATGGTAGTTTTGTATGATTTGACATGGATTTTTATTGATAGTGTTATTTATGGTTTTATTTTTCAAAAAACTAAAAATGTTTATCTTTGTTGGACTTCTCATTTTTTAGCTAATGTTTGTGGAATATTAGTCTTACTGACAGTTTAGCATACAGAAAATGAGCAAACTCTACTAAAACTAATCTCACTAATTGTGAATAGTAAAATATCAGCAAAGAGAGCAGTCGAAATTATTAAGTTCTATGCTCTCTTTAATGATCTGCTTGCTTGTAGTTTAATATTCTTTCTAAATTTTAGCTAAATAGCTTAGATGTCTTGTTATTGCAAAATTCATCTAATGCAATAAGCAGCATTTTAAAACCAATTTTATGCTGCCAAAATGATTTATCTTGATTAACTATTATATTTTTAAATTCATCATAACTTATATATTTTACAGCCTGTACTTCTTCTTTCTGCATAGTAATTTGATTAATATCAAAATTTGCTTTCAATACGAAAACATCATAAAATTCGCTATCAAAAAAAGTTCCATTATTTTCTATTAGAGTATCTTTAAATGTATAAAGATATTCAACAGAATTTATTAAAGGTGAAATGTCAAGTCCTAATTCCTCGTTTGTCTCGCGTATAATCGTATTTTCGATGCTTTCATTACACTCAATGTGACCGCCAACTGATACATACCATAAATTGGCACCTGACTCTTTGTTGGAACTGCGTTGCTGAACTAATAGCTCATTTTTGGAATTTAATATCCATAAATGTATTACCCTATGACACGTGCCATTCTTATGAGCTTCATTTCGTTCAATTACTTCATCTGTTTTTTCCCCATACTTGTTATATACATTAAAGTATTCCATGCAAAATTTCTCCTATTCTAATTATGCCATGCTTAAACTTTCTCTAAAAAAGTGTAAGCTTATTTTTAGTCTACTCTGTTGATTGGCTGTCCTTCGGAAAAAGCGCTGATATTATCTTTAATCAATGAAACTAAACGCTGTCTTGTTTCCAATCCTCTCCATCCCATGTGCGGAGTAATGATAACATTGTCCATAGTATATAAAGGGCTAGAATCATCTAGTGGTTCCACTTCCTGCACATCTAATCCAGCACCTGCAATTATATTGTTTTGCAATGCTTCAATCAATGCTTTTTCATCAATTAGTGCTCCTCGTGCAGTATTAATTAAATATGCCGTAGGCTTCATCATAGTTAATGTTTCTTTATTAATAATGTGTCTTGTTGATTCATTCAGCGGACAATTAAGAGAAATAAAATCACTTTGCATTAAAACTTCTTCATTGCTTGCAAAATGAATTTTATCCAAATCTGCTCTGGGAGTTCTTGTAGATACTAAAATATTCATTCCAAGTGCTTGTGCTACTTTGATTATTTCTTTTGCAATATTTCCATAACCGATAACTCCCAATGTTTTACCGTTTAACTCAACATGGTCTACCATTAAGTGCTTATGGAAATTATCATGATTTCCTTTTGCAAGCATACGAATTTGTTTTTGCATTGAACTTGCTAGATTTAAAATCAAAAGGATTGCTGTATGCGCTACTCTTTCACTGCTATAAGTAGGTATGTTACATAATATAATTCCTTTTTCACGTACCGCATCTAAATCTATATTATTATATCCTGTTCCAGCTTCACAAATCATCTTTACACTATCAGGAAATTTTCTAATAATGTCACCTGTAACTTTCATTTCTTTCGTTACAACAATTGTAAAGCCATCAACTCTTTCTAGAATTTTATCTTCAGGCGTTTCATCGTAGATTAGCACTTCAGATGCAATTTGTGAGTAATTTACGTTTCCATCATAATTCACAAGACCAGCATTCAATACTACTGTTTTATCATTCATAATCTTATCTCCTTTATATAATCATTGACAACTTATAAGCTCGGAAGAATATCGCTCCACATTGCACGTAGGATATCCTTGTGTTCAATTTCGTTATGAGCAGTGACTGTAATTACAGCATTATAATCAGACAAAATTACACATAACTGACCATACATTCCGTCAGCTCGATAAGTATTCGGTGGAGTGCATTTCCAAACTTGATAGCCATAACCGCCTTTAGTTTCAGCATCATCCTTAGATGTAGTATCAACCAAATCAGAATGTAGTCGCTTTACATAATCATCAGAAACAATTTGCTTATCTTTATATATGCCATTTTGTAGTAACATTATCCCAATGCGAGAAAATTCTTCTGTGTTTAAGTACAAACCACCTGAACAGGATGTATGTCCAAGCTGGCAAGTATTCCATTGTGGATTTACAATTTCTAGCTTATCAAATAAACGAGGCTTTAAATAATCAAGCATTGTTTTACCACTTACTTTTTCTATAATTCTACCAAGCATATAAGTACATAAATTCTCGTAATAGAAAGCAGAACCAGCTTCCTTTCTCATTTCTGAAACAAAGAAAATTTCTGCTCTGTCTATAGAATTATACTGACTATAATCTTCAAACATATGTCCGGAGCTCATTTGCAATAAATTCTTAATAGTTATTTTTTCAGAACCTAGATAGGCGATATCCTTGTATTCTGGGAAAAAATCCAGAACATAATCTGACAACTGGAAATGACCTTCGCTTTCTGCGATGCCAATTCCAACAGATGCGAATGTTTTTGAAGCAGAATAAAGATTTTCTCTATCATTGCTGCGAAATCTATGTTCTGCTAGCACCTTTCCGTTTTGATAAACATGAATTCCATATACGCCAAGATTTTTTTCAATCACAGAAAGTCGGAAATCCGATAATAAACTCATTTAAATCCCTCCATATCATAAATTATTTAATAAAACTGTTCAATATCAGATATAAGTTTATCATATTTGAAAGACATTTGCAAAGAATATGAAAAAAATAAGAATATTAGCTGTTTATGAGCAGGGTAGGAGAGTTTTGATAAAAAAATTAGATATTCATCAAATATTTATATTGACATTAAATGAGTATCTAAGTATAATATGATTATAAAAAACTTGGAGGATTATATTATGAGCATCAGATTGCTTAAACAAAAAAACTTTTTGCTCCTACTACTTGGGAAGCTTATTTCGTTGCTAGGTAGCAATATGCTACAGTTTGCATTATCACTATATGTTTTAAAGATCACTGGATCTGCTACAGTCTTTGCATCTATTCTATCGATTATCATCATACCTAGACTTATTTTTTCTCCATTTGGAGGGGTAATGGGAGATTGGTTTGATAGAAAGAAGAGCATAATATTTTGGGATACGCTAAATTTTGTATTCATCGGGAGTCTCGCAATCATCTTTGCATTGCAAGGCAATTTGAAGCTTAGTTTAATATATACATTAGTAATATTTTTAGAAATAGTTGAGATATTTTTTCATTCTTCTATCTCGGCTGTGTTACCAAGCATCGTATCAAAGGACGATTTGCTTGAAGCAAACGCAACAAATAGTATAGTATTAAACATAGGAAATCTTCTTGCACCGATTCTTGCCGCAGCTCTATATGGTACATTCGGTATGGGGACAATTCTTGCTATTACGTCCATTAGCTTCATGCTATCGGCAGTTACAAAGATGTTTATCAGTATACCAAAGAGTAACAAAATGCCAGAAAAGATAAGTTTAAGTGCATTTAAAGATGATTTCTTGGGTGGAATTAGACTGGTTAAAGACAATAAGTTATTTACAACGATTGTTATCGTTGGTGGGGTATTGAATTTTTCAATAGCTCCTGTAGCTCAAATAGGTATCACTTTCATATCAAAGGAAATCCTAAAGGTCACAGATGTTCAATTTGGACTATTTCAGACGATTATGTCAACATCAATGATTTTAGCACCTTTAATTGGAGGTAAATATGTAAAGAAGATGAGAATAGGAAAACTTCTTTTCACAAGTTTTCTTGCGATAGGATTTACAGTTCTTTTAATGTCACTTATTCCGTTAAAATCTTCTATGAATGTTATGATTCCATATATTTTGCTGCTTATTGGCTCATTTATTATAGGTATGTCTGCTACATTTGCCAATATATCACTTGGCACACTATTTAGTCAAATAGTTCCATTGGAACTAATGGGAAGAGCATCAACTATAATGAGTATGGCGATGACTATTTTAATTCCTATAGGACAGATGCTTTTTGGCTACCTTTATGATAGAATAGAAGCAAACTATGTGTTTGTTATATCTGGTGCGATTTTATTGGTTGATATATTTATCCATAGAAAAGCTCTTCTAAAATATGGACTTGAGATACCTAAAAATGCAGAGAAAGGGGATGTAATAGATGAAAATCAAGTTTTACCCGAAGTCGAGTAGAATAAGTGATTTTTTAAAATTTCCAAATCTTATAAATTACATGGAGTGGCATGAAGAACACAAAAATAATGATATGTTTAAGGAAGTTGAGATTAATGATTATATAAAATTTGTAGAGGAGATAACTGAAAAATTAGAGCCTTATAAAAAAGAGATAGAAAACTATTATGCAGGTCCGTTTATAGAGAGTTATAGCTTTATAAGTCTATCAACGAAAAAAGATGAAATATTATTTTATGAAAATGCTGAGCATTTCTTAGACTTTCTACTTACACTTGATGAAAAGGAGATAAACGAAAGGATTGTACTCTCTCTACTCAAAGAGTATAAAGATATGGATTTAGACGAGGAAAGAGATCTGGCTAGAATGCGAGAAATTTGCAGAGAGAAGGAAAGTATATTAGATTATATAAAGAGTTTATCCTTGGATCCAAGTGTTAAATGGAGCTTGTATTTAGCTATATCAGACCCTGTTAAACATATGAAAGGGTATGTAGAATTAATGAGACTACTTTATCCTATATTTAGCGAGGTGTATGAACCTTATGAATCTGAGATAAGAGTATATGGGGAACTCCTCGAAAATACAATCATTGAGAAAGGTTCAGATGGTATAAAAGAGCTAACTTATAATTTATTGGATAAAAACGTTGTTGACACAGATGAGATTTGCATTATTGTATCTTTAGTATTATCATATTCACTTCTCTTAAATATTCTGAAGGATAAGTCTATTGTAACTTGGGGATTACGAATGGGAGATGCTTTTAAGCAAATGAAAGAAGTATCAGAGGACAAACTTAATAAAAGGGTGCAAATTTTTAAAAATTTAGGGGATAGAACACGTTATGAAGTATTAAAATATATAGCGGCTGGTGAAACAAGTACGAAGCTTATAGCTGAAGCTTTGAATGTTTCATCTGCAACTGTTTCATATCACATAAGTAATTTTTTGACTTCAAGGGTAATTAAAGTTGATAAGTCTAAGCAGAAATACGGTTATATAGTTGATTATGATTTGATTGAGCAGACAATTAAGGAGTTTAGGGATGATTTAAAGTTCCCAGAGAATAGATAGGAACAAATGAATAGTTAATATGAATTATTGATTTAAAAGAAGTATTTTAAAATTAATAATTCAAATATAGATTTGCTTGACAGCAGAAGTCAAAATTGATATAATGAACAATGTTCAGTTTGGAGGTTTAGCATGAATAAAGCAATAACTTCTCAAGAAGCAATACTTTGTGTTGGAAAAGAAATTGTTCTTGAATTTGGCTTAGAAGGATTAAATATACGGGATGTTGCGAGAAGATGCGGAGTGTCAGTTGGATCCATATATAATTATTTTCCAACGAAAAGTGACTTAATCATTGCTACTATTGAGTCTGTTTGGAAAGATATTATGAATGGTTATAAAGTCTGTGAAGACCAACATAGCTTTGTTGATAACATTCAATCTTTATTTCTTAATATTCAAAAAGGTCCTGTAAATTACCCTTCTTTCTTTAGTGCACATTCTATTAGTGTAGCACCTATTGATAAAGAGAAGGGACGTGAAAGTATGGACAAATACTTTTTAAACATGAAAAATGGGCTTTTAGCAACCCTAAATGCCGACAGCATGGTCAATGATGATGCTTTTTCTCCAGATTTTACGAAAGAGGATTTTATTGATTTTGTTTTTAGCAATTTAATGACATTACTTGTGGAACAAGCTAATTCCTGCAATTTTCTATTAGAAGTGATTCGGCGCATTATATATAAATAATTATTATAACAGGAAAAATAATACCATCCAAACAGGGTGTTATTATTTTAAGTTAAACTGAACAATGTTCATTATCAATATTTTGGAGGTTTATTATGCAAGCGATTATGGAAACTTTATTTGATGTAGTATATCTTACTACAGTAGTAACATTGGGTGTTTTGATGATAAAAAACGCCAATGGTAACAAGCAGTACACTTTATTTGGTATTATGGCAGTGGTATTGGGATTAGGAGACTCATTTCACCTTGTACCTCGTGCCATTGCACTATGCACAACAGGACTTAGAAACTACACTGTTGCACTTGGAATAGGTAAGTTAATCACATCGATTACCATGACAGTTTTTTATATATTGCTTTACTACATTTGGAGAAAACGCTATAACATCAGTGGAAAACAAGGTGCTACCATAACTGTTTATCTACTTGCTGCTATGCGAATTATTTTATGTTTATTCCCACAGAATGCTTGGACAAGTGCTAATCCATCTTTATCATGGGGAATTTACAGAAATATCCCTTTTGCGCTAATGGGACTGCTTATTATTATTCTGTTTTATAATAGTGCAAAGGCGAACAGCGACAAATCTTTCCGATTTATGTGGCTTACTATTGTATTGAGCTTTGCTTTTTACATTCCTGTTGTGTTGTGGGCAGATGTGTACCCACTAGTCGGAATGCTTATGATTCCAAAAACCTGTGCCTATGTTTGGACTGTATGGATTGGATACAGCGATATGAGAAGCAGTAGTAAAAGGATAGATGTATAATGCAGGGGTAAAATAAAGGAATACCTTTTATAATAACAATATTTTTTTGTAAAAGAGTTAACTTAACTTTGATGTATCGGTCTTTTTTATATCCACAAAATAGTTTAGAGTATATAGCGATGCGGTCAGCGTGAAAACCAATTTCTGTTGCTTGGTTTTCACGCTGACCGCATTGTTAATACTTATTCTTAATTCACATGCAATTTGATTAATTGCAATTCATTTTATCGTCATCTAATCGACAGAAGGTCGAATTATACATTTCATACTGCGAAATTGAGTCTTTCGTAAAGTTTAAACGTTTTATAAAACCTAACAAATTTGCATTGTTAGAGAAATTTATTGCTAGCTTCTCTATGTTAAGTTCTTTTACAGCATGATATATAATACCTCTACCTATCCCCTGATGGCGAAACTCGGAATTAATCCACAGAAAACTAATCTTTCCTTTTGGATGGATGCTTAGTCCTCCGATTAGCTTATCGTTTTTAAATATTCCATAATGCACTTGTCCATCAATTTGACTAATATAATCAAAATCATTCTGCCAATTTATATGTATGTCTTGTATTTCGTGACTTAGTGTTCTTAGGACATCCATATCTATTTTTTTAATTCTTAAATCGTCTGATAAAGTCGTGTTTAGTTCTGATGGATTGTTGTGAGAGTAATAATCAATATCATATACTTTCTCATAACCCTTTTTCTTATAAAAATTAATTGCCCTGTCATTACCTACGATAACCTCTAAAAACAATTGCTTACAGCTATTTTCTATAGCAATTTCCTTATGAAGCTTAAAGAGTTTCTTGCCGACTTCTGTACCCCTATAATCCGGATGAATACATAGCGTTCCGCAACGAAGTGTTTTTATTCCTTCATAGACTTTAATACCGCCCAAATTAAGTCCTACCGGCTTATCATCATCAAGAGCAATAACAGAATACTCCAACTGATTACCTTCCGGACCAAAAAAACGCTTCATAAAAAAATCCTTTGTCATCTCGATTTTTATTATATAATCTGAGAATCCAATTTGAAAAGCTTGAAATATAGCATCTTCATTTACCTCTGTACACTTTTGATATCTTATCATTTAATTCACCTCTTCTTTTTTTAGAATTATCTTTACTAATATAGTACAACTATATTGCAAGTATTATTGAAAGAATCTTCACACGGCTTCTACATCGACGAGAAGCATTATCACTGCATAACTTAATTCGCCGACTTTTTGATTTTGGCGATGATGAATTTGTTTATTCCACATTCAATTCATCGGCTAGTAGTTTAAGAGCCTGTTTATTTGTGATGCAATATCCAGTTTGTGTTCTTTTTAAATAACCGCATTGCGTAAATTCGCCAAGCATTTGAGTCAAGTGACGATAGGATACTCCCAGATAGGCGCTGGCATCAGTGTTGCGCTCGGTGTAAATCCCATCAAATGCAGCAAAAAGCACAAAATGTGCAAGACGGTTTGCTAACGGAAACCCCTGTGTGCTTGAAAGAGCATGCACTTTCTGCTCCTCTTTTTTTGCCAGAGCTATACACAATATACGCAGAAAGCAAGCATCGGATAACAGGCGACTTCGATATTTTTCGATTGGCAGTGCCAGCAGAAAGCAGGGGGAAAGTGCTTTTACCCCCAAGGTGCTTTTGCGCACACTGAGAAGTTCCATCTCACCGATAAAACAGCCTCCCTGCAAAAAATCCAAAAGAGAGGTTTTTCCATTTGACAGACTGCAAAACAACTTTGCTCTCCCCGAAACCATATAGTAAAGAAAGCTATCGGATTTCTCTCCCTCTTTTAGAATATAGTCCCCCTTATCTGCAAGATACAAACGAACATCTTCTTTTATAGAAAATGAAAAGAAATTTTCAAAATTTGATTCTGCAAGACAACATTGGATTTCATCTTTAGAAAAAATTTGTTTCAACATGATCACCTCAAAACTAGGAGATTTCTCCTAACATACTGCAGTGCTTTTGGGTTATAATAAAAAGCAGAAGACCACTTGTATTGAAAGGAGTAAAATATGAAAAAAATAAAAATTATCATTGACTGTGACCCAGGTCACGATGACGCTATTGCTATTATGCTAGCAGGCAATCACCCAGCTATTGATTTACTGGCTTTAACTACCGTTGCCGGAAACCAGACACTTGACAAAACAACAGTTAATGCTCTGCACGTTTGTGAGCATTTGGAACTGGATACCCCTATATATGCCGGTATGTCGCTTCCTCTAGTGCGTGAACAAATTGTCGCTGCAAATATTCATGGGGAATCGGGACTTGACGGACCTGTCTTTGGACCACTTCATACAAAAATACAGCCACAGCACGCAGTAAATTATCTTATTGATACACTACTGGCAAGTGATGGAGATATTACACTTGTTCCCGTCGGCCCGCTGACAAACATTGCGACAGCCATGCGAATGGAGCCGAGAATTCTGCCGAAAATTCAGCAAATTGTTCTCATGGGCGGCGCTTACGGTACTGGGAATTTCACACCATCGGCAGAATTTAATATTTTCGCCGACCCTGAAGCTGCCAACATTGTATTTAGCAGCGGTGTAAAACTGACTATGATGGGATTGGATGTGACAAACCAAACCGTTTGTACGCCTGACATCATTAAACGCATGGAATCAATTGGCAACAAGGCTGGAAGTTTGTTTGCCGACATCATGCGCTTTACACTAAACTCTCAAAAAATTGCCTACGGACTTGAGGCAGGGCCTGTGCATGATGTCACCTGTGTTGCTTATCTCATCGCACCGGAGTTATTTACAACGCAGAACATGAATGTGGTTGTAGACATCAACCGAGGCCCATGCTATGGAAGAACAGTTTGTGACACCATAAACTGTTTGCAACAGCCTGCTAATTGTACTGTTGGTACCGGCGTTGATCTGCCAAAATTTTGGGATATGGTTGCCGAAGCTGTTGCACGCTATAATTAACAAGTTTTGTAAAATTTCAAAAGCGGGGGCGGATGCTCTCGCTTTTTTTCTTTAAAGAAAGACATTAACATCACCAGACTATGGCAGCTTCATTTATTTATCATGTTTGCTTATAAATTTCTTTGCTACTTCTCCCGCTCTAAGCGGAAACTGCATCCACACATAAGCATGGATAGAATTTTCTATATGCTCAATTTCATATGTATCCAGCAGACTGGTGAACTCAGATAGGATACTTCTAATTTTCTTATCTTTCCATTCTTCTTCACTTGGAAGGAATAGAATAGGGCATTCTACCTTCTTATAATATTGCTCAAACTTCACATCCCAATATTTTTGAACATATTCTGTTCTAACATGGTTTAAATAACAATATGTAAAATTACCGTTTTGCATCTGTTGTAGATTGTTCTCAAAGAAAGCTAAGAAATATTCATTCCATAATCCTTGTTGTGTTAATTCCGCTCGTTTTTCCTTGATATACTCTTCTTTCGTTTTGAATACACGTTCCTCTCTTTCTGCTAGTTCGGTTAGCGTAACTTCTTTTTTATGCTGAATTTCATCCTCTGTTCCATTAAATAAGCCGTATTCTCCAAACTCATTATATAAAGCACCTTCACATATGAGAGATAGAACGAGTTCTGGGTGCGATGCAGTTAAACTAAGTCCAATCTCAGCCCCCATTGAGCTGCCTACAATATGGCAGCGCTCTACATTTAGTTTCCTTAACAATAAATAAATATCGTTTGCCATATCGTCTATATGATATCCTGTTAAGGGCTTATCTGATTTGCCATGTCCTCTAAAATCAGGAGCAACGATACTGTATTTATCTTCAAATTGAGGTAAAATACCTTCCCACATATTCAAATTTCCGCCACTAAAGTGGATAAATAAAACAACTGGTTTATCAGTTAATGAATATCGCACATTAATCCCTATATCGTCTATCTTAATTATTTCCTCTATCATTTTTCTTCCTCCAATAGTATAAAAATATAAATCTATTACATAAAACAATTCTTTCTGATTTTAAAATTGTATGATGGGCTTTTATTTTTCCATATCTACTTTTCTTAATTTTTCGATAAAAGCACACAATTTTCAATATGTTCAGTAAATGGAAACATATCTACCGGTTGAATTATTTTTGTATTATATCCATTATTAGTTAAATACTTTAAATCTCTTGCCAATGTCTCTGGATTGCAACTTACATATACTACTTTTTTCGGAGCAAGACTTACTACTGATTTCAAAAATACTTCGTCGCTTCCTGCTCTTGGGGGATCCATTAGCACTACATCTATCTTTTCTTTATTTGATGCTAGGTTTAACATGAATTGTCCTGCGTCATCATTAAAGAATTTTATATTGTTTGCCTTATTATTTTTAGCATTTACTATTGCATCCTTTATAGCGTCCTTGTTTAGCTCTACTCCAATTAATTCTTTAGCATGGTCGCTAGCTATTATTCCTATTGTTCCAATTCCGCAATAAGCGTCTAATACTCTTTCTTTCCCTGTCAACTCTGCGTATTCTATCGCTTTGCTGTATAGAATTTCTGTCTGAACAGGATTTACTTGATAAAATGATTTTGGAGAAATTCTGAATTTTTTACCACATAGAATATCTTCGATATATCCTTTTCCATAAATAACAATTTCTCTATCGCCCAAAATCATACTTGTTTTTTTATTATTAATATTCATGATAATAGTTGTGATTTCAGGGTGTAGTTTTAAAAGAGCCTTTATGAAATTATTTTTTGAAGGGAATATTGCCTCTCCAACAACAAGAGTCACCAGAACTTGTCCTGTGTTATGTCCTGTGCGAACGAGTACATGTCTTAGAAATCCTCTTTTTTCAACCTCATCATATATCGTTAATTTAAATGATTTTATTAGAGTTTTAATATCTTGCACAATTTCTCTGGCCTTTTGGTTTTCAATTTGACAGCTATCAATTGCTACGAGTTTATGAGAATTTTCTTGGTACATTCCTGCTAGGACATTTCCTTTTTGATGTCTATAGCTTGCATGTACTTTATTTCTGTAGTGATACGGATTTTCTGCCGGAATTATATCATTAACTTTTGCAAATTCACTCAAAAGTTCATTTACATAGGATTGTTTTTTATTTAATTGTTCCTCATATTCTATACCCTGATAATTGCATCCTCCACAAAGTTTGGAGTAGGGGCATATTTGTAGTTTATTCATTAATTTTCTCCCGTTTATCTTAATCTTTATTTGTAGTTTATCATATTTAAAAAACAATTGCAAATAATAGTAAGTGAAATTTAAGTTTCTTTTGATTTTTGTTGCTCTTAGTTAGCTATATATAATAATTACTTATTATTAATATACTGTAAGAGAAATAAAAAAGCTAGCACAAAGCTCTGCATAATATGTCAGATATATTGAAGAACGATTAAACAAAAGTGTTCTATAATCTTTTTTAAACAAGTTAATAATATAATAGCTACTAATAGTGCTTATTATTTTACTTTCTTGATGCGATATAGTTTTCAATCAACTTAACTCTATCCATACGATTCCTTCTTTTATTTGCGTTCAATTGCAATTCTATCGGGGGAATTTTTATATCAAATCCTTTCCAATGTATTTTTTCTAAATTTCTTTTCGCTGTTGGACCGCAATCAACTGGGGTGGGGATATCAAGATTTTCAACTGGGTCAGAAGCTATATCTATTCGTGCTTTTAGAAAAATGACTCCAAAATCTTTCGTTAACCATCCATCCGTGTTGACAATAGGTTCAATCAAGTATTCAGCAAAGATACTTTCGATTAAATGTATATCCTTTGAATTAACCATTATATCTATATCGTGTGGCTTTAATTCAATTCCACGAAGGCAAGATGCACAACTACCAGTTAGCCACCAATCGATATTATGACCATCTACTTTTTGGCAAAATGATTCTAAGGCATCTTCCCATGGAATATCAGAATAATAACCTAATTGATCAAACATATCTTTAGCAGATAGCTCAAAGTTTTTTCGAACATTATTTATATACTTGTACTTTGCTGAAAAATCCTTATAATAAATTCCATTTAATTCATTATAAAAACACGATTTAAAAATTTTTTGATACTTTTCATCAAAATTTGAAATAGAAAATCTAATCTTATTGTCAAATTCTTCAGTAGTTATTTTCATAATAGGACTCCTTATTAATATTAATTTTAGGATAGTATGTAAAAAACCATCCCTATAGTTATAATAACATAACAATTATGGATGGTGTACAAGTGTAAGGTTGCTTATATGTTTTTTATTTCGTCAATAATTAGTGGTATTTTTTGTGCTGCTTTCATAAGTTTATTTAATTCATAGAGCCAACGATCTCCAACTGAAACGAGATCTTCATGATTAGGGTTATTAAGTATTGATATGGCTAACTCATTATGGCCTTTATTATACGTTGATATACTGCGATGAATTGAAGCAATGCTATATCCAGCCTGTAGAAGCATAGATATGATGCACATTTTTCCTAAATCACCATCTGAATAAAGTGTTTCACCTTTTTCGCCTACTCCGTCTGAAGCAATCAAATCGTTTCTTTCCCAATTTCGTATTGACTCAACAGTAACTCCTAAGTAATTGGCAACATCTTTACGAGATAACTTTCCTTTTTTTAATGAACTCTCTTTGTTACTGCTTGGGTTTGTCCAATTACGTAACATTTCAGCTGCATTTTTTGCCGTTGTAATTTCCTGATTAATTATTTTAATGTAGTAATCTGTACATTGTACTGCAGTATCCAACTGTTTTTTTGCTATTGCCCACATAATTTCATTTCCGGCATTTCTTATGCGTTTATTTGTAAAAGGATATCCAAAGATACATCGACATACCTTTATTTGCAATATATGCAGTTCTTCGAACATACGGTAGTTATTTGTATTTCTTTCTGCTTTGGATATAAAACTCAATTTCTCATAAAGCCTTATGGTATTTGAATGAATACCGAACATTTTTGCCAAATCAATAGCATTATATATTTTTTTATTTTCCTGCATGATAGTTCACCAAATTTAATCACCATGATATTTTTTATATAAATTCACTTCTACATATACTTAACATCTAATTTTTCACGTTGTGCGAAGCGATGATATTTCACCTTTGGGTAACCTAGGATTAAAGTTGTAATTGCCTTTTTTCCTTTTGGAATATCTAAAGCTTTTTTTATTTTAGAGGACATATTGGCCGCCATTGTGAAGAAACCACTGAAAAGCACGCCTAGTCCATTTGCTTCTGCTACAAACTCCATGTTTTGTGCTGCTAATGCACCGTTTATACCACTTTGTGCTACTATAACTATGACAATAGGTGCTTTGAAAAAGAAGAAGTTATCACCAACCTCGTTTCTTCTTACCATTGAACTAAATAATCCAGCAAACTTTTTAATTTTACGGAAAAAGTGAACAGCTAAACTTTCTATTTCACTCTTTTTCTTATCCAATACAATGTACGACACATCCTGCATATTCTTTGCAGTGTGTGTAAATCTTCCAGCTTCTAAAATCTGTTCAATAATCTCTTTTGAAATTTCTTTTTCTTCAAATTGTCTTATAGTTCTACGGAATTTAATAACATTCATTACGTCCTCGGGATTTAGAGTTGTATTCGGATTTTTAGTGGCTTCTACTTTTTCATAACCGCTAATAGATACTGCTTCCTTTGGACAGACTGCAACACAATGACCACACATAATGCAATCATTGGTAATTGTGGTTGCTTTTTTATTTTCTAATTTAATATTATGTGCTACACAGTCATTCACACACATACTGCATCCAATACATTTTTCTTTATTAATTAATATCTCATGTTTACACATTATTATATTCAAACACCAATATCACAATAAATTCAGTTTCTCCATAAACCTTTATGGCATTTACTTAGAAATACTTGAAAGATTTAAGGAGAGACTAAAAATTTATGAGTAGGCTAGGCGTTTATCCTTTCATTGTTTATCTTGGTTTTCAAATCTAATACATTTTACTTTTTAATATTATATATGACAAACTGGAAAATATTACTTGTTAATAATTTCTATAATTTTCTAATCTGCTGTCTCAAACTGGCTATTATAAAGTTCTGCATAAAATCCACCTTTTTTAAGAAGAACATCGTGGTTTCCGCTTTCAACAATATCACCGTTTTTCATTACTAAAATCACATCAGCATTTTTTATCGTTGAGAGTCTATGTGCTATAACAAATGAAGTTCTTCCAACTGTTAATTTATCCATAGCTGCCTGTACTATACGTTCAGTACGAGTATCCACTGAGCTTGTTGCTTCATCAAGTATAAGCAGTGGTGCATTTTGAATCATAGCACGTGCAATAGTTATAAGCTGTTTTTGTCCTTCGGATAAACTTGCCTTGTCATTTAAAACTGTGTTGTAAGCATCTGGCAGAGTTTTGATAAAGTGATGTAAGCCTACAGTTTTACAAGCATTGATAACTTCCTCGTCACTGACACCTTGCTTGCTGAAAATGATATTTTCCTTGATAGTGCCTTCAAAAATCCATGTGTCTTGTAAAACCATACAGAATTGCTCATGAACATTTTCTCTTGGAACTTGGCTGATAGGAACTCCATCAAGTAAAATCTCTCCTCCGTCTAATTCATAAAATCTCATCAAAAGATTTACAATAGTTGTTTTTCCAGCACCTGTTGGGCCAACGATAGCAACTTTTTGTCCTTGCTTTATCTCTACGGAGAAATCATTTATAATTGTTTTTTCTGGATTGTATCCGAATTTTACATGCCTAAACTCAACATGACCTTTTATATCTTGCAAAGCCTTAACCTTTTGACTCTCGTCTGAAAGTTCATCTTCACCTAAAAATTCAAATACACGCTCTCCTGCGGCTATTGCTCTTTGTAAGTTGTTTGCAGCTTGTGCCATCTGTGAAAGTGGCTGCATAAATAAACGTATATATATCATGAATGCCACTATTACACCAAAGGAAATTTTATCATTCATTGCTAGAGTTGCTCCAACTACGCAAACAGCCACATATCCAAAATTTCCTATAAAATTCATCATAGGCATCATTAAGCCTGATAAAAATTGTGATTTCCACGCACTGTTGTATAGACTTCCATTGATTTCTTCAAAAACCCTTTTAGCTTCTTTTCCACCATTGTAAGCTTTAACGATATTGTGTCCAGAATAAATTTCTTCAATATGACCGTTGATGCTTCCAAGGCTTTTTTGTTGCAATCCAAAGTATTTTTGAGATTTTTTCAATATAAAAGTCATAAATAAAAACCCAATCATACTAGAAGCTACAGAAGTCAAGGCTAAAATCCAGCTGTTATAAAACATCATTATTAAAGAACCAATAAACATTGTAACAGCTGTAACAAGTGTTCCTACACTTTGATTTAAAGTCTGTCCTATAGCGTCAACGTCGTTAGTAACACGGCTTAGTACATCACCATGGCTTGATTTGTCAAAGTATTTTAGCGGCAGACGATTAATTTTTTGCGATATATCAGTACGCATACTTTTTGATATTTTTTGTGTTACATTTGCCATTATAATGCCTTGTGCAAAGTTCAAAATAGCTGAACTTGCATAGAAAAATACTAATACCCATGCAATTTTTGCTACTGCATCTAAATCAATACTTCCAATGACTGGTTTTCCCTCAACTAAGGCTGGAAGACCTTTCATTATTTCATTTGTCATTTCCTTTAGCTTATCAGGTCCAATAATTTGTAAAGTAGCACCTATAGCTGCTGTTATTAAGGCTACAATAATCACTGGTAGATAAGATTTGCTATATTTAAGTAATTTACCTAAAGTTTTCTTAAAGTCTTTTGGCTTTTCTACCATTCCACGCATGCCGGGGCCTCTCATGCCAGGGCCTCCGCCCATTGGTGCTGGTCTTTTTTCTCTATTATCACTCATGATACAAGTTCCTCCTCGCTAAGCTGTGATAACGCAATTTCTCTATATACATCACATGATTTTAACAGTTCTTTATGTGTTCCTTTTCCAACTATTTTGCCCTCATCAAGTACAACAATTTGGTCAGCATCCATAATTGTTCCAATACGTTGTGCGACAATCATGTTTGTAACATTGGCAGTTTCTTCTTTGAGAGCCTTGCGAAGTATACGATCTGTCTTATAATCAAGTGCTGAAAAACTGTCGTCAAATATATAAATTTCTGGATTTCGACAGATAGCACGAGCTATAGCAAGTCTTTGCTTTTGTCCACCTGATAAATTTGTACCGCTTTGAGATACATCTGCTTCATATTGTCCATCCATAGCTTCGATAAAATCTACAACCTGAGCAATAGAAACAGCTTTTTTTATTGCATCATGACTTGATGCTTCTTTACCGTTATTGCCATAAGCTACGTTAGAATTTATACTACCTCTAAATAAAACTGCTTTTTGAGGAACATAACCTATTTTATTGTATAAATCTTCTTTTACATAGTCTTTAACATTGATACCATCAATCAAAACTTCTCCCTCAGTAGCATCAAAGAAACGAGGTACAAGATTAATAAGTGTACTTTTACCGCTTCCGGTAGAACCGATAAATGCAATGGTTTCACCTTGCTTTGCAGTAAAGCTAATGTCTTGTAAAACATATTCAGCAGCATCAGGGTATTTAAAGCTTACATTTCTGAATTCAACCTCACCTGATATTCCTTGTTTTCCTTCACGCTTTGTTCCATCAAGTATAGTAGGTTTTGTGTCAAGCACCTCATTGATACGTTTTGCAGACACCGTTGCACGAGGGAGCATAATAAATATCATAACAAGCATCATAAATGACATGATAACTTGAATTGCATATGATGAAAACACAACCATATTTGGGAATATAGTTAATCTTTCCATCAAATCTGCTTTGTTAATCAAATATGCGCCAATCCAATATATAGCAAGTGAAAGTCCGCCCATAATCATGCTCATTACAGGCATCATGACTGCCATACCTCGACTGGTATATAAATGCGTTTCAGTTAATTCATCGTTTGCTTTTTCAAATTTTTCTGTTTGATAAACTTCAGCATTGTAAGCACGTACAACACGGAGTCCAGTTAAGTTTTCTCTTGTCACTTTGTTTAAATTATCTGTCAAAATTTGCATTTTACGGAATTTTGGCATTACAAAAATCATAATGAAGGAAATAGTTATTATCAACACTAAGACTGCTCCTCCAGTTACAACTGACCATTCAAAGCCCTTACCGGCTATTTTGCTAATAGCCCAAGCTGCCATTATAGGTGCTTTTGCAACTAGTTGAAGTCCCATTACAACAACCATTTGAACTTGTGTAATGTCATTGGTGGAACGAGTGATAAGACTTGCAGTTGAAAATTTGTTTATTTCTTCCATTGAGAAAGATTCTACTTTAGAAAACAGCATGCTGCGAAGTCTTTGTGAAAAAGATGCAGCTATTCGTGTAGCAAAAAAGCTTACAATTATTGCTGATGCAACACTTCCTAATGTACATAGCAGCATATATCCGCCTTGCTTCCAAATATCACTCATGGCACTGCCAGGCATTTGTACAAGTTTGGTAATCGCAGACATATAATCAGGCAACTTTAAATCCAGCCAAACCTGTGCAACAATAAACACAAGGCTGACAGCAATTTGAAGCCATTCTTTTGGTTTTAAGTATTTAACAATTTTAAACATATTATTTTTTTGCCCTTTCATAATTTTGTATAGCGAAACTGATTTCGCTTTCATTAAATTTATTAACAAAGAAATTTATATTAATTGTTAATAAATTCAAAGAATTAATAATAATGTTAGCAATATAAATTTTTCGGTATTATACTTATTTACATAAAAAAAACTTATAATAAAATTTTATTAAAGATAAGTATCAATATTTAAAGATAATTAGTTAATCGTTAGTTCTAGCTTTTGAGCTTAGCTCAGCTAGTTTTTTTACTATCCTTACTAATTCCAAAGCATCATGCTCGCCTAATGTCTCCAGCATGTGCGCTGCATGAACTGCAATTGCTTCACTGTGCTTTTGGGCTAATTCTTTTCCTTCTTGCGTAAGGTCTACTAAAATCTTTCGTCGATCAGACTTATCCATTTGTCTAGTGATATATCCTTTGCTCTCAAGACTGTTTAGCATGGCGGCAACTCGCGCAGAGCTTATTTTTAGTTCATTGCTGATTTCGCTTGGTAGAACAATATTTTTTTGACTTAAAATATATAGTATCGCCATAGCTTCACCCTGCATACAATCATTGATTTTCTTATGATGTCCATGCTTTTTAAACGTGAACAAGCTCTCAAGAAATTGCTTTGCTAGGTCTATATAATCCATTATTTCACCCTCTCTCAAAAATAATACTAACACTATTAGTATTTTACTCTGTTAATTTTATTTGTCAAGAGTTTTTTTAAAAATATTCTATAAATATACAAACCTTAGATTTGACAAGTCATTATTATCGTGGTATTATGCTTTAGTCATAAAAACATTATAATACGTTTGAGTAGGGGTAATAATAAGGCTAAATAAAAAATTTCAATGTGAAAATTTTATATATGTAATATCTTCAATTTATTAATAGCAATAGATTGTATAACTGCTCAAATATAGTAAATGACAGAAAAAGGAGTAAAAGTATTAATGAATCATTTAAACAAAAATCAAACAAAAAATTTACAATCACATTCAAATAATACGGCATTTGTAATGCTGATAATTGGAATAGTATTTATTTCGGCAAATTTGCGAGCATCTATGACATCGGTTAGTCCTTTAATCAGTTTAATTCGTGACAATCTGCACATTTCAAATACTTTGGCTGGCATGATTACAACCCTTCCGTTGTTTGCCTTTGCATTGTTTTCGCCGATTGTGCCTAATTTGGCTAGAAAATTTGGAGCGCAGCGAGTTTTATTTTTATCACTTATTACGCTTACAATTGGAATTTTATTGCGTTCATGGGCAGGTAGCTTTGGATTATTCTTAGGAACAGCAGTTCTTGGACTTTCAATTTCGGTTGGTAATGTGCTGTTGCCAAGTATAATAAAAAAGGAATTTCCTAATCATGTTGGAGTAATGACCGGTGTTTATTCAGTATCTATGAATATATTTGCAGCATTGGCATCTGGTGTGAGTATTCCACTAGCAATAGGAGCTGGATTAGGTTGGACTAAGGCTCTGCAGATTTGGGCAATACTTAGCTTTATAGCAGTAATATTATGGATTCCTCAGTTAAAAAGAAAAAATCAAGTAGCACCTATTGTTAAAAAATCAATTAGTACTGGCAATAAAAACAATAATGTAAATATGTGGAAATCATCTTTAGCATGGCTAGTTACATTATATATGGGATTGCAATCAATGGTATTCTTTTGCTTAGTTGCATGGTTACCTGATATATTAATAGGACAGGGGATGGACTCTGGCAAAGCCGGATGGATGCTTTCTCTTATGCAATTTGCAGTTATTCCTGCGAGCTTTGTCAGCTCAGTTCTTGCTGGACGCATGGCTAATCAACGTTTATTAATGGCATTTGGTTCAATATGCACTATAATAGGGCTTTTGGGATTGCTTTTTCCTAGTGGTTTAGGACTTGTTTCTTTATGGATTATTATATTAGGTATCGGTGGTGGAATTACCTTTATCTTAGGAATGATGTTTTTTAGTTTGCGTACACAAAATGCGGATGAAGCAGCAAGCTTATCAGGTATGGCTCAGTCTATTGGTTTTCTTTTAGCTGCCTTTGGACCAATGGTGCTAGGCTATCTGCATGATGCTGTAAATAGCTGGAGAATGCCGACTATTGTTTTGATTGGTATAGTTGTTTTATGTTGGATTGTAGGTGATAGTGCATCATACAATCGATATATAAGCTCAAGTTTGAAGGACTAATAAATAGGGATAATCTTTTAATTTAAGTTTTCTTAATATTTGATTTTTAAGAGAATTTAAAAACTATGATAAAGTTATGAGATTAATATAAAGAAAAAGTGTAGATTTTATAAGTTTTTACTTAAAATCTACACTTTTTTACTTTTATATATTAATTTCAAACCAAAATGTGCTTCCTTTGTCTAGTTCTGATGTAACGCCATAGCTTCCTTCATGAAGGTCTATAATTTTTTTTACGATTGATAGACCAAGTCCAGTTCCTGTTACAGCACGTTTATGGTTTTTACTGCTTTTATAGTATCTATCCCAGATAAATGGAAGCTCATCCTCTGCAATTCCACTGCCGTTGTCTGTTATGCTTATACGCACATGATTATCTGAAACTTTTTGAGAAACAGTAATTATTCTGCTGTCACCGGAGTAGTTTATAGCATTTATTAAAAGGTTGTAGAACACTCTGTCAATTTTCATCTTGTCTGCATTAACATAGATTTCCTCGTCATAGGAAAAGACAATTTTAAATCCATCATTTTTAAGCAAGGCTTCCATGCGTTCTGTTGTATCTAATATATTTTGCGTAATGCTAAAATTAGAAATATTAAGCTCTTCCATATCTGATTCTAATTTAGATATATCCAATATATCATTGACAATTGATGTCAGTCGCTTTGCCTCATATATAATTATCTGCGTCTGCTCAGCTGTTATTTCCTTTGGAAAATCATTCATCATCTCAGCATAACTATAAATTAAGGCTAGGGGAGTGCGTAAATCATGTGAGACATTAGCTAACAATTCTCGTCTTAATCGGTCAACCTTAGCTAATTCAACTGATGCAGTGTTCAAGGTTTCGGACAGGGCGACAATTTCATAAAATCCTTTACCATTGAAATGCGTATTATAATTTCCATTGGCAAGTGATAAGGCACTCTGACTTATTTCTTCAATCGGTTTAGAAACCCTCTTTGCAATGATAATCGCAAGTATTATCGATAGTATCAGCATAATACCTGAAACAACATATAATTGATAACGTAAGGTTGTCACTGTTGCATCCACTGGTGATATCACAGCACGTATAATAATTGCAACTTGCCCATAAGACTGACTATTCAGTAATTTAACATATATTAAAGACTGCATCAATGGTCGTCTGACGGGAGGACCTGACGGAGGTTTGATGTATTCATAATATTCATTGCCTTTTTTACTTGCCTGCAAAATTATTCTCATGCTTTCTTCAGCGTTGTGCCTGTCCTGAAGCTCGGACGGCATTAATATACTATATCCGTTTAAATTTGTAATATCAATGGAGATTTCATTATTTTTAGAAGTTTCTGCAATGTTTTGAATTTCTATATCATTTTGTATGCTATTCGCTATTATGTCTGCGTTATTTTTTATCTCCATTATTCTTATTTGCTTATAGAACGAGTCTAAAAATACGGTCTGAAAAAGCCATAATATTGCCAGCAGCAACGCACAGAAGCCCAATAAAAACGCGAAAATCTTCCATTTCAATTTTAATCTGTTCATGTTCACTATATTTTCACCCCTCAAATCTATAACCGATACCACGCAGGGTTTTTATAAAATCAGAGTAAGGTCCCATAGCCTTTCTTAGCAACTTTATATGTGTATCAAGAGTTCTGTCATCACCATAGTAATCAAATCCCCATACTTCGGTTAGAATTTTTTCGCGGTGGATTGCTATGTTTTTATTTCTTATCAGAAAAAACAATAGGTCATATAGCTTAGAAGCTAGCTCTACTTGTTCACCGTCGATAAACATTTTATATGCTGTCATGTCAGCCATAAAACCGTCCTTGGTGAAAATTATGTGTCCCTCATCATCAGATGAATTTTTTCCTGTTCTTCTTAAAATAGCACTTATTCTTAACATGATTTCTTTAGAAGAAAAGGGTTTTACAACATAATCATCAACACCTAACTCAAAACCAAGCACCTTGTCGTATTCCTCGCCTCTGGCAGAGAGCATGATGACTGGAACATCTGAGATTTTACGTATTTCCTTAACAGCTGAAAATCCATCTAATTCAGGCATCATTATATCCATGATAATGACGTCAAAGGATTCCTTTTTGCAGGCATCTATAGCTTCAATGCCATTGCCTGCCTCGAAAACCTCATGACCCTCAAATTGTGCATATCTCTTGATAACAGTACGAAGACCGGGTTCATCATCACAAATCAATATTTTGGTCATTTCATCACCTCTAATTTCAATATCCTAATAATATTATATCACATTTTTTTTAGGCTTGGCAACGAAAATAATTGCAGCTATAAGCAGCAATATCGATACTGCTATTATAATGATATTTTCTGGACTAATGGCATTTGATATACTTCCCGTACCATTTCTATTTGGTATATTCATACCTTGTGGCGGATTTCCATTTTGCGGGAAATTCTGTCTCTTTTGATTTTCGTTACCATTAGGAAAAACATTTTGCCCGGCTCTGTTAGGAAAATCTCCTTGACCTGTATTGTCATTAGGCATAGAGGAATTTCCCTGTTCTTTTTCTTGTCCTGTATTGCCATTAGGTACGCCAAGATTTCCTTGCTCATTGTCTTGTCCGGTGTTACTATTAGGCGTTTTTGGTGTATTAGTCGTACCACCTTGAGAATTGTTTCCTTGCAAATCCTGTCTTTCACCTCGTCCCATACCGCCTCCCATCATAGAGCCAAGCGCAGATATATTAACACTTGAAGAATTTATTAGTGAAGAATTATCAGCACTTTGTCCCTCGGTAGTTGATGGTATTGTTTTATCAAGCTGACCTTTGATACTTTCAGCACGCAGATTTCCAATCTTAATTAATTCAGGAATTGAATTTTCGTACTGTTCATAGGTATAATACGGTGAATTATTATTTTTTACATATTCATTTATTTTTTCATCTAAACTATTGACAGTTTTTTCAAACAAGCCACTTTGAAAATATCCCTCAACAATTTCTTTCAAATATTCATGATATTTTTCTTTATATTCATCTATCTCCAACAGTTTATTTAGAAGTGGTCTATCCTCCATGCTTACACCGCTGACTGGTGTGTCGATAGGAAAATTTATAACATTAGACGCATTACCTGACTGAAAACCACCAAAAGCGGCGCTGTAATCCCAAGGTAAAATGCTTATTTTGCCATTTCTCTCATATATATAATAATTTTGCTGCATATTAGAGGTATAACTGTCAAGATTTACAAGCACGGTATGTGCAGCAAAGTAACGTAAAATTCCATCTACATCAAAATATTTCTCCAGATTATTTCCAGCGTTTAAGTTTTTAATAGCTGTGATTACACGATTTTTGTCATTGTCTGAAATTTTACTAGAGATGGCATTATCAAAAATCGAACCATAACTGCTCGGATTATCGTCTGTATATACAAGTGAGCCACCTCCAGAATTTCCGCCAAAGCCCATACCAGCACCCCTTGTAAAATCAGGTGTATCGCCATTTTGCGGCAGTTCAGGAAATCCATCTTCGGGAAAATCAGGTCGTGTATCATCGCTTGGAGTTTGTTGATCTGTTGAATTTTCGCTGTTCTGTGGTCTGTTGAAGAATGTGTTATCCATATCTTGTTCTATGCCTTCAAAGTTTCCACGATTACCCATTGAAATTTTAACATTATATAATTCTCCTGCAGATGTATTGTAAACTCTGTCTAAAAATGCTTCATCATAACGTTCCAAGGCAAGACAGAATCCATAATCCTCTCCATTTACAGTAACTTTTGCATAGTTTGTTAGTGGTGTGTCTACTCCTACATATTTCATAATGTCGTAAGAAATATAATCTTTCATGTATGTGGCATCACCAAGCATATTATTGATAGATAAAGTATCCAGACCGTAGTAGGTTTGTCCCTTAACATATTTATTAAATTTGAATTGCAGGCTGTATTTGCCGTCTTTACTCTGTGAAAGACTGGAATTGCCTTTTGTTCGTATACCAACAGTGCTAAGCTGATTTCCATTGATAATTAAATCACCCGAAATCCACTCTTTAGCTTGTGCATTATCAAGAAGACTTTGCCAATCATTGTTATCCACCTTAATGTCAATTGTTATAATTTCATCTCCAAAAAGCTTATTTTGATATTCTGGGATTTTTGTCGTTTCCCAAGTATTAGCGGCATATACTATAAACCCACACATAATTAAGGAAAGGCAAAGAAACACGGCAGTAATGACTGCAATATATTTATTTGCTATCATTTTCGCTCATCCTTTTATAATATATTTAGGTTAATAAAGGCAACCTATAATCCTTTTTAAAAACATCATAGTTACATATAATAATCGCCATTGTAGGAAACGAGTGTCGCATTAGAAACACCTTGAATGCCCAATAGTGCATTGACAAATTGTGAAGATGATTCTTTCAAACGTACTTCAACTGTCAGCTCTATACTTTCTTTAGATACACTTTTTGCTTTAACGATATGCTTTTTAGTATGTCCATTAATCAAAGAAAGAGATTGTGTTTCTGCTTGTTCATTTGTACAGCTTATTACGACTACATATGGAGTATCATTTGTCTTGCGGTTGACAAATAGATACAGGATAAGTCCTATAACAACAGAGCCTATGACAGCAAGAGGAATTAGTCCTACGCCGACTACTATGCCAACTGTGATTGACCAAAACATATATACAAGGTCAAGCGGTTCTTTGACAACTGTTCTGAAACGGACAATTGATAAAGCTCCTACCATTCCCAGCGAGGTTATCAGATTTGATGATACAGCTAAAATAACGAGTGTTGTAATTAAGTCCATAGCAATCAGCGAAATACCGAAAGCCGATGAGTGCATAACACCTTTAAAGGTTTTTGTATAAACAAAGAAAATGAATAATCCTATAGCAAATGAAATGAGTAATGCTACAAGTATATCTGGTATTGAAAATGATGCTGCTTTGTCTAAAAAGCTAAAGCTTAAAATTTTTTCTAACATGATTTAATCCTCCTAATTTTTGTATTAAAAATTTTATGTTATAATTGATTTATACGAGCCTTGACACAACATATTTGGAAAACTCGGTTTGATTACGCCATCCAATTTGAACAATATCTCTGATAATATCAGGCAAAAATCCATCATACTTTACTTCTAATATAATAGAATTTGCCGCAGGAATTGCTGCAAGCTCTGGGTTTAGAAAGCCCATTGCATTATTAGATGTTTTAATTTGGCTGTCAAAGGTGACACGTACATTGCCGGCACTATATACATACGCCTCTCTTTTATAGTCGACGATATTTCTTGGACGCAAGTTCTGATAATGTATTTTTGTGTATAGTTCCATAAGCAAAGGCACTTCAGGAACTTTTAAAACATCATAGTTTCCCTCTAACAGTGCAATACATTGCTCCTTAGTAATCGTCGCACTTTCCTTATAGCACAATCGATTTACCTTACTCTTTTTTTCTAATCTTATAAATGATGTATCTGAGTTGTAATATCGAAGCCTGAATTTTTCTCGCCTGCTAAGTCCCGATAATTTTTCTATAACAGCCTTGTCCATATAATTATCAAAATAAAGGCTTCGAATTGTGTATTTTCCATCAACATCAGCATTTTTATCAAGTTTTGCTACAGTACGTAATCTTGCACACAATTGCGCGTAGTCTGACGAATTGATATAGTATTTTAATTCATGTCTGCCATTCATGTTTTCACTCCTCTCATATTTACTTTAAACATATTCTACATTTTTAAATTGAACTTGGTTTGTCGTCTATCTGAATTTTAACTGAAATTTTTATTGTTATTTTTTACAGAATACTATCTAGTTTCGATAAATTAAAATTATTCTAAATAAAAAAAGAATGAATTTCTCAATTCATTCCTTTTTTATTTATTTTTCTATTTTTTTAACTGGTACAAGTATCTCAAGCTGGTGAAATCCAAAAGCTTCCTTAATGTATTTGTGTGTTGTAATGTGAAACATGGTATAATGTCCAGGTCGTTCGTCAAGCTCCAGTATATCGCTTTTTTCTATCCATTTTTTTATGCCTGCATATACTCTGTTGCCGTCTTCATCATCACCATCACGAGATACTGCTGTGACATACATTCCACCCTCGAAATCTACAATATCAAAGTCTTGAGTATCAACATCATAATCAGGTTTTACAAACCACCATACAGTTGCGCCCTTTTCTGGATCATACCATGCAAAATCCTTTGGTATTTCCCAAGTATAATTACCGCCATTATAAAGATTGCTAAACCAGTCGCTAAATCTATCGAATTTTTCTTCCCCAAAAAATCCGTAGCCTGATGATACCATCTTACATTCTGGTAATAAGAGTATTCTAACATCAGGTATAGAAACATGATTTAAGTTGTTTAAAGATATTTTCTCTGAACTCGTATTTTCACCTGAATCAGAGCCTTCTTCGCCATTATCATTTTCTATAGTATTCATTTTTTCTTCCAGCTCATTTACACGTGCGTATAGCATTTTTATGTCTGCTTCTTCTGAGAAACTATAATTTTTAATTTGATTAATAAATTCTGTGATGATTTTCTTTAATATGTGCAACTGTGCGGCTTCATCGTCTATATCATTTACCTTTTTTTGTAAAACATCAAGCATTGCTTTAGTTTCACTGCTTTTAAATATAGCCTGAATATCTTTAATTGAAATATCAAGCTTTCTGAGAATTAAAATCTGCTCTAATCTTTTTAGTGCATTTTCGTCATATACCCTGTAGGCGTAATCGTTGGGACGTATACTTTCTAATATCCCCATATCCTCATAATACCTCAATGTCCTGACCGATACTCCGTACTGCAAGGATACTTCTCTAATCTTCATTAATTCGTTCATTTTTAACTTTTCCTCCCGATTTTATTAATACTAAAACGATATTAATATTATTTGATATTGTTCTATAAATCTATCTTACAAAATGACCTTAGGGAAGAGTCAATATAATTTTTATATAATTTAAATTAAATTATAGCTACTTTAATTAAATCTGTCCATATAAATAATTTGATAGAATATTATCTATAATTCTTTATAAATATCCGCAACTTAGCAAGTATTTTATACAACTTAGGAAAAATATGTTGATTATATTTTTAAAATTTAATATATTTAAGATAAGACATATGTTGAACAAATATGGGGGTGCAATTTTTGAAAATACATATAAATGAGGACAATAGCATAGAGGATATAGAGTTAATAATAAATTGCAAGAAAACCGATGAGAAGGTACTAAAAATAGTAGCTATGTTAAGTATGCTGGACAAGAAGATAACAGGCTTTAAGAATAATCTTACCTATATTCTTGATGTGTCAAAAATTTTGTACATAGATACAGTTGATAAAAAAACATTCTTTTATACTAAGGATGATGTGTACGAAACACCTCTTAAGCTTTATGAATTAGAGGAGCAGTTAGAGCTTAGTGATTTTTTTAGAGCAGGCAAATCAATTATCATCAATTTTAATCAAATTAAAGCACTTAAACCCGATATTGACGGAAGAATTTTGGTAACCATGAGCAATGATGAAAAATTGTTTGTTTCACGTCAATATGCTTCTATTATAAAGAATAAACTGGAGGGAATGTAAATGAAAGATAAGGTTCTAGCTTTATACAAATTTATAGCACAAATTTTAATTATATTTTCTGTTACGATGTTATTTATCACATTTAATGGAATTATTGCAGGAGAATCTGCAAAAGAATACTCTACAATGTTTAGCTTGGGTAACAAAGGGGTAAGTTTTGATACTATATTGCAAATTTTACTGTCATCAGTTGTTGTTTCGCTAATAAATCAAGTGTTTTTTTCAGAAAAATTATTTAAAAATATGATGATGCTTTGGAAAATAATTTTGATGATAATATTTATAATTGCAGCAATAGTAATTTTCACCATATATTTTAAATGGTTTCCTATAAATCTTGCAGAAGCGTGGATAGGATTTTTTGTATCATTTGGAGGATTTTTCTTGGTTAGTACAGCTATAATGATTACAAAGACAAAGAGAGAGGCTAAAAAGTATGAGGAGCTTCTTGAAAATTATAAAAAGAAACATAGTAAAGAGGAGGATAATATAAATGAAAGTAATTGAAACTGATTGTCTTGCAAAAATCTTTGGAAATAAGAGGGTTTTGGATAATGTATGTTTGAGTGTTGAAAATAGTGAAATTTTAGGTCTGTTAGGACCTTCCGGTGCTGGAAAAACAACGCTTATAAAGATATTGACCGGACAGATAAAGTCTGATGGTGGCAAAGCAAGGGTATTTGATAGAAATTGCAATAAATTAACTGATGAGTTTTATTCTGACATAGGGGTAGTGATGGATAACAGCGGGCTGTATGGAAGGCTGAATTGTTACGATAATTTAAAGCTTTTTGCAAAAATATTCAATGTTGATAAATCATATATAGATGAAGTTTTGGAAAGGGTTGAGCTTACTGATGCTAAAAAAACATCAGCAGATAAATTATCAAAGGGTATGAGAGGCAGATTGATACTTGCTAGAGCAATTCTGCATAAGCCTAAATTGCTTTTTTTAGATGAGCCAACCGATGGACTTGACCCTGCTACAACCGAAAGAATACATAAGCTTATTTTTGAACTAAAGGAAAATGGAACTACTATACTATTAACTACACATGATATGTATGAAGCAACCAAGCTTTGCGATAACGTAGCCCTTTTAAATGAAGGCAGGATAATTGAATATGGCGAGCCTCTAAGCATTTGCAGAAAGCATAATTATGATAATAGTATAAACATATTGTTAAATGATGGAGTTGAAGTTACTTTGAAAAATATTAGAGAAAATTCTGAAATTATAAAAGGATACTTTGAAAACAACAGGGTTGTTTCAATTCACTCATCAGAGCCAAATCTTGAAACAGTGTTTATAAATCTAACAGGAAGGAGTCTTGTATAATGAACAGAATTCGTATAATTTCAGGAATTTTTGAAAAGGAAATAAAGGATTTACTGAAAAATTTGCAGGTCTTAATATTGTTTTTTGTTTATCCCGTAGTTGCTTTGATTATGACATCAGCGATGTCTGGACAGCTTGATTTAAACTCAGGAACATTTTTTATATCAATATTTGCAACTATGCATAGCGTATTTTCTCCAATTGTTGCTACAGTTTCGATTATATCAGAGGAAAAGGAAAAAAATACTCTTAGAGCATTAATAATGTCAAATGTAAAGCCACTAGATTATTTGATAAGTATAGGAGGGTTTATATTTATTGCTACAATGCTTAGTGGTTTGATATTTCTATTTGCCGGTAGTTTTAGATCAGAAGATATATTAAAATTATTGCTTTCAATGTCAATAGGTACTATATGTTCAATAATACTTGGATTAAGCATTGGTGCTTTTTCTAAAAATATGGCGGCGGCAAATGCAATTTCAGTTCCAGTCGGTATGGTTTTTGCTTTCTTACCAATGCTTGCAACATTTAATAAAAAAATTGCTGATTTTTCGAGGTTTACTTATGGGTATCAAATTAGTAAGCTAATATCAAACAATAGCTTAAATATAGCATTTGCAGACTGGATGGTAATATTAGCCAATCTTATAATATTTATATTTATGTTCATAATTGCATTTAAAAGGAATAAATTAGAAAATTAAGACAGCTTATATATTATACCATTTGATAAAACTTTTATGTTGCTGTATATTGCTTATTGTGATAAAATCAAATGAATTAAATATTTTAGGAAATATTAATTAGTTGAGGCTTTACAGCATCACAATGGTATAATTATTGGAATAAGTGCAGGTGCAATTACAATGTTAAAAATAAAGAAACCTATAATTTTAGATAATATTAGAGTTATAACAGAGAATTTTATTGAATTAATAGAAAATGCAAAATTAGAAGATAGCGATATAGAAAATATGTGTGTAGATGGTATTTGTTTATCAAATGAAGATATATCATCTGTAAGCTTTGGTCAGGTACAGTTTAAAAATTGTGAATTTATTGATTGTATATTCGAAAAGTCAAGCTTTTCAAATGTTGTTTTTGAAAAATGCGATTTTTCGAACTGTAACTTTGATAGCTCATATTTTAACTGTTGCGAAATTATTTCATCTAAGTGGCTTGGTGCTAATTTTGTCAATAGCAGTATAAAGCAATTCGCTGTAGAGGAGAGTAATTTTAATTTTGCTATTTTAGATAAAGCTAATATGAGATATATCAGACTTTCAAAGACTACTTTAAATAATGCCAACATATCCGAAAGTATTCTAAAAGATGTAGATTTTGATGAAGTTGAATTCATAAATGCGAATTTTTTTAAAACAGCATTAAAAGACATAGATTTTACTAAAAGTCAAATAGACGGAATATCAATTTCAAATAATTTTTCAGAATTAAAGGGTGCAATTGTAAATCCAGTTCAAGCATCAGAGCTAGCTAAGATGTTAGGAGTTAAGATTTCAATTGATTAATGGATAAAAATATTTTAATTGTTACTCATGGCTACGTAACAAAAGTGATCTATAAATATTTTACGGATTGCAATAATGAAGAATTTAAAAATTATAGACAAAATAATTGTGAAATAAAAGTGTATGAGTGGAAATAGTGAATTAAAGACCGCAAATTCTGTGTTTATAAGGATTTGCGGTCTTTATTTTTTTTGTTTTATTGGCGTTTTGTAAGCTTAATTGCTTTGCATTTTGCTCTACTTAATATTGTTATTGTTGTTGTTGTTTTTATTATCTTTGTTGTTATTTTTATTATCTTTGTTTTTGTTTTTATTTTTGCTTTTATTGTCGTTGTTTTTATTCTCGTTATTGTTATTACTGTTGCTAAACTGAGCATTTTTAACAAATTGCTGCTTGTTTTGAATTAATTGAGAAAATTGTTGCTCAACTGATTTTGAATCTTTAAAATTATTATTCATTAATTTTCCTCCTGTTTTTAATATTATTAATATTTTATATAAAGTATAAAAGAAATAATCCATTATACAATTATATTATTTACAAATTAAGTGGTATTATTTGTGTAATTTTTTGATAAAAAAATATGATTTTTCTTCTTAATCTAAATAAAAAAAAATAATTTTTAGAATATTTCTTATAAGTATTGTTTAATGAAGTAATAGAAATGTATATCTTGCTATATTTGCTTTAATATAGTAAAATTATTTAAATAATATAGATTAAAATAGTTTGAAGTTAATTTCATTATAATTTGGAATTTAATAGAAATATTTATTAAAAATTTTTGTGATATAGAATTTATGAGAATTTTATTTTAGTCCTAAATTTGGATTTTTAATATTTTATAAAGGAGATAAAAATGACATATACGAGTTTAGAACAAAGAATAGCACAAGCTTATATTGATATGTTTCCGAGCTTTGTGCCTGATGAGAAAGCAAATATTAGCGTTGCAGAACAAGAGGTGTTTTATAATTTAATAAGAGATTTGTATAAATTAGCTTTTGATGAACCTCTGCTGTTTGTTCCATCATTACATGATGACGATGCTTATCCTAACCGTTTTAATAAATCTTCTTATGGCAAACCTGATTTACAAGTAAATATGCAAAAATTCTTAAAAGCGATGGACACTCTGCTGCAAAATATGTTCTTGATTGGTCAAGGTAGTTCAGTTAAATTGAACAAGAGACAGCAAGTCATTTTATCGAGGCTTGGAATTAATAGCTTTACAAGTCTTCCATTGGCATGGATATGGATGTCAACTCGACAAGAGACTAATCTAATGGTTTTTTCAAATTGTTTCTTTAAAAAAGATTATCCTTATACCTCAGACATTTATGCTCGTTTATTAGGTAATGAGGCATTTCGTAAGCTAGAAAATTGGATGATTTCAAATGGGTATAAAAGATACGATATTTATGATACTAATTCGAGTAATAGTAATTTATCATTGACTTATATAAATCCTGCGTGGAGTAAAGAACGTCCAAGCGGTGGATTTGAATACAAAATCAGACATACAGGTATATCTGCACGATATGATACATTCATAAAAAAGCCTCCAGTTTTTGGTCTGTGTATACCTAATGGCTTGAAACCTTACTTAGATGCTTTTAATTCAATGAGCGAAAAAAATCAAAATTTTATAATAAATCATACAAAGAGATGTGACGGTTGCAGATATTGTGTTCAAACTGACAAAACAGGCTCACGCCCTCTTGCTTGTATGCCAATTGATTATAAAAAGGATAAATATAATTTATGTCCATATTTTCCTGGGGTTGGCTTCAGTTGGACAAGCATTGATGACGCTCTTGCAGAGCAATTGATTGAAATGTTATCATTTATGGATAGATTTGTTGCAAAGGATATCGTTTAGGGAATTCAGATGTAAAAATATTGAGGAAATAAGAAAGATATTCTTTTATATATAAAAGAATATCTTTCTACTTTTTAGCTAATACTTATCCAGATTTACATCGCTTTAATTAAAGATTAGTATTATTATGCTAATTACTGCAAACCAATTTTGCTATTCATTTGTTGAATATAGTTTTTAGCGTCATTTATTTTTAATTGTTTTGCATTTTGCGTAACTGAATTAGTGTAGTTATTTACAGGAGCACTCTTAACATATTGTTGTACGTTTTGGAATGCTAATTGCTGTTCATTCTGCTTTAATTGTTGCGCTCTTTGCTTGATATCTCCTGCATTAGACTGTGAAGCATTTGAAAATTGGTTAGGAATATTATTGTTCATTAGATTTTCCTCCTGTTCAAAATTATCGTGTTCTATAATATAATCTTAAATAATACGCGATTATATACTTATATTATTTACAAATTAAATAGTATTATTTATGTAATTTTTGATAGATAAAATATGATTTTCCTGTGTAATTTTAAACAGTTAAAAAATAAATGTTTTTGAGCATTTAAACAAATAAACTTATAACATTATTTATAGCAAATGTTTAACATTACTATATTTTACTTATTATATTAAAAATAATAAATATTACTAATTTTAACAAATTATTGTCAAGGTGTTAAAACATATTGACATATCGTTTAAGCTGTGATATTATTTATTAAATGACCGGTAAACGGTCGGTGGAAAGGAGAGAAACATGAGAATTACTAAAGACGCTGAAGAACGTCGTAACGAAATTTTGGATGTGGCAGAAAAAATGTTTTTAGAGAAAGGATATGAAAATACAAGCACTGTAGATATTGTTACAGCAATTAATATTGCCAAGGGTACTCTATACTATCATTTTAAAACAAAAAATGAAATTATGAATGCTATAATTGAAAGGCGTGTAGCTCAAGTTGTTGAGGAACTAAATAGAATAGCAGAAAATAAAAGCATTTACTTTTTAGATAGAATTGTTATGGTGTTTAAAATGGCAAAATTTTCAGATATTAATAATGAGCAGAATTTAAACTATCTTCATAAAAATGAAAATAATTTTATGCACCAAAAAATGCAAGAGGCTATGGTAGAAACTTTTGTTCCTATACTAACAAAATTATCAAAAGAGGGTGAAAAGGAAGGAATTATTAATTGTCCTTATCTTCATCAAAGTATAGAAATGTTGTTAGTTTACGGAAACTTAGTTTTTGATAATAATAGATTAAGTAAAATGAATAATGATGAAATAATAGAAAATATAAATGCTTTTATTTTTAGTATAGAAGTTTTATTAGGTACACCACGTGGTACGTTCTCAGTTCTAAAAGAGATATTCAGTTAATTTATTAGTGAAAGGAAACTTAGCTTATGGAAAAATATTTAAAAAGATTTATTATATATACATTTTTATTGTTTGTTGTTTTAATTGGTGTAATTGGAGCGTTTATGTTCGTTTTTGATATGCCCGTAATAGGAAAAATATTGCAAGTACTAGGGGCATGGACATCTACATTTGTTTTCTTTGCTATGTTTAAAAAAATATATCCTGAAGATAATCTATGGAACTATATACTTAGACAATTTAAGGGAAAAATTAGTCTGTCAGTAATAATTTCAATCATATCTTTTTTTGTAGTCATTTTATTTGGAAATATCATTTTTATATCGTATACAGAAGATAAAATGATGTCTACATTACTTATTAAATCTTTTAGTGCATTAATATCTTCTTTTTTTATGTGTCTTATAAGAGGTTCTTTGGGTGAAGAAATTGGATGGCGTGCCTTTTTTCTTACAGAGCTTGAAAAAAAGTATGGATTATTAAAAGCTGCAGTTATTACTGGATTACTATGGAGTTTTTGGCATTTCCCTCTTATACTTGTTTCTGGAGATGCACTTAATATAATGATTATTCAGTTTGTTTGTAATACATTTGCATTAATAGGATTAACATTAATTATGGCAATACTTTATAATGATAATAGAAATCTAATTGTTCCAATTTTGATACATCAGTTTTTTAACTACTCTTTAAGTATAATTAAGGATGATACAGTTGCTTCTACTATAGGTATTACGATTTGTACATGTATTTTTGCAATTCTATGTTTGGTGATTTATATAAAAAAATCAAATCACTTATCTAAAAGCAAAATTTAGGATTATAAAAGTAAAAGAGGGTTTATCATAGGGAAGCAGGAGAGGTGCTTTACTGCTTCCACTACTTAATATGGTTTGAATATATGTTTTTATAATTGCATTATCTGCTAGTAATATTATTCTTCCCAATTCATTCCATCATCTGAAATACCTAGCTTTCTACATTCACTACAAACATATTCTTTCTGTTCCTTATTTCCAATTTCATATTTTAGTATTTTGTTCTTAAATACTATGATTTTAATATTGTTTACCTTTAAATCAATAAACCAGTTTCCGCCCCTTGTACTGTCAGCTATAAGATATTTTGATAATAAATCTGGTAGATTTTCATTATTTGACGTGAAATATAACACCGTCCAATATTTTGGTGTGCTCTTAGTTTTCCACAGCTCAACTTTGTTTACATATACATAGTCAAGAACTAACTCGCTTTCAAGGCTTTCCTTTATTATTACACCTGTATATAAGCTCTGCTCATCATTTGCTCCTGCTAATATATTGCATGACTGATTTTCCTTTACATCACTAATTTCTAAGCTATCTTTAAGCAACACATCTGTAGAAGTGTTAAATAATTTACTTAGTAAAAGTATTTTATCGAGCTCAGGCAGTGAAATGTCCATTTCCCATTTTGATATTGATTGTCTACTCACATTGCACAATTCTGCTAATTGCTCCTGAGAGTAAGCGTAACTTTTTCTTAAAAATTGAATTTTATCTGATAATTTCATTTCTTCAACCTCCTTTATACTAATGATACAATTTTTTATTATTAAAGTCTACAAGGTACAGGTTTCTTTTTCGCAACTTGAGGTTGACAGATATTAAACATAGTTATAACTCATAATTTGCATGATACATATTGTATCTCTGCGGTAGAGAAATATCAATAAATATTTATGCAAAGTATACTTGACAAATAATGCAAAGTATACTATACTAAAATTGCGAAGTAAATATTAAATAAGGAGGATATATTGAAAACACGTATTGCTGAATTAAGAAAAGCAAAAAAAATATCGCAAGAAGAGCTTGCATTAGCTGTCGGAGTTACCCGACAAACAATTACTTCTATTGAAGTTGAAAAATATGTTGCGTCTTTGCCATTGGCATATAAGATTGCCAGCTATTTCGATTTGTCTATAGAAGAGGTTTTTGATTTTTCAGAAATAGATGATTAAATGGAGGATTTAGAATGGAACAATTTAGAAAGAAATTAAAAAAAAGAATATACTTACTTTTAGTACTTTCATTAGTTACTGCTTTATTAGGAGTATATGATGTATTTTTTGCCCCAGAAACATTAAAAAATATGAACGTATTTGAGTTTCAAATGGGAGCGACAATTGCTATATGTATTTTATCATTATTAAATGTTTTTAGATACTCTAAGATTTTAAAGGATGATAGCAAACTTAAACTTGAATGTAACAAAGAAAATGATGAGAGAACTAAAGCCATTAAAAGCAAGGCTGGCATACCAATTTTGCCTGTTTTATCAGTTTTAATGATAGTATCAGGAATTATTGCAGGGTACTTTAATGTAACTGTGTTCTATACACTAATTATCGCTGCTATGTGTCAGGTTTTAATAAGTGGAATGATAAAACTAATATATATGAAAAGAATGTAAAAAAATCTAAAATATATTAATAAGAAAGTGAGGACTGTTCGCACAATGAAAATTGTGTAATCAGTGAATGTATATGAATATATCAATATGGTTAAAGATAATTATTGTAGCGGCTTTAGCCACTATTTCCATTTTAATTTTTTCTGGGAAAGGAAGTTTCCTGATTGCTGGATACAACACCTTAGATAAAGAGGAAAAAGATAAATATAATATAAAGAATTTAGGAAAAGTAGTTGGCGGTGGTTTTGGAATTATCACAATTATTACTGCTTTAATTATGCTTTATAATGCTGAATTGCCTTCAAGATTATCATGGTTAAACCCCTGTGGAATATTAGGAACAGTAGCTGTCATGATTATTTTGGGAAGGACTGTTTGTAAGAAATAGGATTATTTGCATTTACATTTGCGAGAATTAGAGGTATACTATTTTAAATCTACATAACGTGAGGGAAACATATGGAACAGATTAATACAAAAAGACTAACAATGACTTTAGCTGATATGAATGACTTAGCTGAATTGGAGAGTATTGAAAAAGAATGTGATGGGTATTTTTTATTTGATCCTCCATGTGAAGATAATCATTCTTGCACAATAAAGGAATGTCTAACGGTAGGTGATATTCCTCTTGGTGGAAAAAAAGAAAATTACTATTTTTATTGTATTCGGCAAGACGACATAATTATAGGATTTATGGCGTATTACCTTGAGTATCATCAAAAAGATACAGCCTATCTTTCTGTTCTTTATATCAAAGAAGAATATCGGGAAAATGGTATCGGTGCTGAAATTGTTGAAGCATTAACACAAAAGCTTATAACTGCTCAGATTAGAAAAATTCGATTGCATGTTTCATTGAGAAATGCAACAGCTATACGTTTTTGGGTTAAGAATGGATTTGATAAAATAGTAGATGTACAATGTAATGGAAATTTATTTCCTAAAAATTTTGGCGGCATAGAGCTTGTGAAGATTTTATCTTAGCGTAAGCTTATATGAATTTGCAATTTTGAAAATTAAAAATATATAAAATTCATATAAATTTTTTCAAAGAAATAAACTGTCTCATTGCATATAAACAAAAGATAGTTTATCATAATGAAAGAAAGTGAGGTGCTTTACATGGCAAATGAACAAAGCAAGGATTTTAATGCTATGTTGCAAGATAGCAAGGATATGCCAAAAATCAAAATAATTACTGACGAAGCAAGTATTAAAAAGTATGGTGGAAGTCGAATGTTTTTTGCCCCACCGATTGATTATGATAAAATCATGAAACAAGTTCCAAGTGGTAAAGTAATTACTGTAGGAGTGATACGAGATTTTTTTGCCAAAACTAATAATGCAGATTTTACTTGTCCGATTACTGCTGGAATATTTGTGTCTATCGCAGCGTGGGCGAGCGAGCAGCGTAATGACGATAAAACACCGTACTGGAGGACACTAAAAGCAAATGGAGAGCTAAACGAAAAATATCCTGGTGGAGTTTTAGCTCAAAAAGAAAAGTTAGAGTCTGAGGGACACACTATCGTTCAACGTGGCAGGACAAATATTCGCTACTATCTGAACAATTATCAAGCCGTTATGCTTGAGCTTTAGATGAGAAAAGCTACGCATATTTTGTTATTATAAAACTAATATTGATTAAATCATAACGAGGGCAGCTAAATTACAATTATTTAGCTGCCTAAATTTAATCATATGGTGAAACTTATAACATAGGCAATCACAAGGTTTTTTATTCATAGCTTGACTAATGTATACAATAAATGGTAAAATTAGATGAAATTTATTAATTAAAATATTTTTAAATGATACTTGAAGAAATTTATACTTGTAAATTGAGTTTGTACAAGCTTAAACATTCAGCAAATTTATAAGGAGTTACTTATGAGAAATTTAATAAAAAATGCAACAATAATTGATGAAGATGGTAATAGTTGTACGGTAAATATATTGATTGAGGGTACATCAATAGTAAAGGTATCAAAAGGCGACATTGATATTCCAGCAATAGAATATGATTTAAGTGGCTATACATTAATGTCCGGTTTCATTAATACACACGTTCATTTGATAGATTGTTTTGACGCATTCAATGAAGATAAATTAAAGAGATGGCTTATGTCAGGAATTACATATCTTAGAGACCAAGGCATTTTTTCACGAAACACTACAGAAGAAGCAGTAAAGTGGAGGAATAAAATAGTAAATTCTTCCTTGTATCCGAGCATATCTGTTTGTGGCAAATTTATTTCGTCTATCAATGGATATGGTGGAGTTGAACCACTTGGGGTATCAACTGAATATGAAGCTAGAGAAGCTGTAAAAATACAGATTGATTGTGGAGTTGACCACATAAAGATTGCTTTAGATAATGGATATGATGCTTATACTCAAAGCTTAGATACATTGCCATTTGAAGTTTTATCTGCTATTTGTGATGAAACCCATAAGCTAGGAAAAAAGGTATCAGCACATGTAAATAAAAGTGACAAGCTGGATATATTGCTAAAAGCGGGAATTGATGAAGCAGCACATGCCTGCTATGACCATATCTCTGAGGATAATTTGAAGTTTATGGTTAGAAATAATGTATTTATGACTCCAACATTAAGTGTATATGGTGAAATTTTAACAAATTGGGGTGCCCCTTTGCTTTATGGAGCAATGGATAATACAAAACGATTTGTTGAAATGGGTGGTATTATCGGTCTTGGTAATGATTATATCAATGAAAAAGAAATTTGGTCGCCAGTGGGTATGCCTATTATGGAAATAGAGTTATTGCAAAAGGCAGGATTAACAATGCAGCAAATAGTATCTGCTGCAACAACTGGAGGGGCAAAAATAATAGGAAAGAACAATTACGGAGAAATAAAAGAAGGCTACACAGCAGACTTAATTGCAGTAAAAGGAAATCCGTACGAATTCCCATATTTATTGTCAAACGTTAATTTTGTAATGAAAGATGGTATCGTTGTAAAACAATAAATTTGAATAACAAGAATTAGCTCTATATAATAAATGTAACAAAGCCATAGAAAATTTATATTAGTTGAAAATGGAGGATTAAAGTATGTCAATTGAATATCAAGCAATATTTTGGATGAGAAATGTTTGTGAAAGCGATTTTAATGCTATTTTGCAAGAGAATAATCTTGATGATAGTATTATTGAGGGACTAAGAGAGTTTAGCAATTTGTTAAGGAATATATACGCAGATTACCGTTCTTTTGAGATTTCAACTGCTGAAAGAGTACTAACTAAAATTGGTATCATGGCAGATGATTTGGAAAATTATCATAATCTTACTGAAACAATAGATTGCTTGTATGGTATTGCTAAAGTGGGTATTTTGCAAGTAGATGGAATGGATTCCTATCTTGTTGTTCCAAAAGATGTCTTTAAAAAAGAATTCAAGAAATCAGTCTCACTTCCATTTGAAATACTTGAAAATCACTCTTTTTATTTTAAATACTATAAAAAAGAGAAAGAGGTTTCTTCTTACAAGCTGTGTGACACATTCAATATTTATTATGATAATAACAATTTTATGATGAGTGGCTTGAAATACTTTGTAGATAGAATAACTGTAAAAAATGTCAAGGAAGATTATGCACAAACGGATATACTTTTTTACATAGCTGATTATGACAGTGTTTTGCTCAACAAAACTACAAAAAGAAAAGAAATATGCCCTAATAGGCTTGGCATTTCTAAAACCTTAGGAAAGCAAAATGAGCTTTGGACGCTTATAATAAATACACTTCATGACGAGCTGAAAATGAATTATGATATTTCTTTAAATCCCTATGTTTTTCCTGCTTGGAATTTCAAATTTTTAAATAAAAAGAAAACTATTTGCACCTTCAATATTGGTACTGACAGGCTATTTGTGAGATTACCTTTATCATACGAATTGTCTAAAGAGTTGATTATAACAAGAAATACACTTCCTCAAAATATTCGTGAATGTATTGAGAAATTTGGCTGTGTTCGCTGTGGAAAATGTGCGAATGAAAGTAATATTGAAATTATTGATGGAATTAGATTGTGCAAATTAAATTACAGCAACTTTGTTACAGAAGATTCAAGAATAATTGCAGTTCAATTGACCGCAAAGAATGAAATAGAGTTTATTATAAGATTGATTAGAGAGCTTATTGCCTAGATTTTGGGCATTCATTTCTTTAGAAATTTGTCTTATAACAATAAAATATACATTAATAAGATGAATTTATACAACGGAGGATATCAAATGGCAACTTGGATTGCACACATGAGAATAGCAGAGCATTTTATGAATAAATACAATCGTTTAAATAACCCTTATTTCCTTGTAGGTAATATCGGTCCGGATTGTGGAGTTCCGAACGAAGACTGGAGTAAGTTTACACCAGATAAGGATGTAACTCATTGGACATTTAAGGATGGTAAAACTATTGATGCTGATGATTTTAAGCAAAAATATTTGGTGGACATTGATGAAAGATTTCCTTTTTACTTAGGTTATTATTTTCATTTAATTACAGATATTGAGTGGAAGAAAAAATTTGAGCCGACATATTCTCAATATCTAGAAAAGGATAAAAACTTTATATGGACTATAAAGAAAGATTGGTATGGACAAGACCATTTATTTTTAAGAAACAATCCTAAATCAATATTTTATACTATGTTTTCAAAAATAGTTGAATTTGATAATTTATTTTTTGACTTTTATCCATCTGATGCATTTATTAGACAAATAAAATATATTACAGGTTTCTATTTGTCAAATGATGAAAATCTTGATAGGGAGTTCCCTTACTTATCAAAATCACTAATGGACGAATTTGTTATTGAAACAATAAAAGTTTTAGAAAATATTAATCAGATTAAAGAGTAGTAAAGGAAATGATAAATAATCAGAAAGGATGTATTTGACTCATGTACAAGCATTAAGTTTATCTTATAAAGAAAGACTGATGTTCTTGTACAATGTGTGAATAGGTATAAATATGAAAGATTTTATTTTTATAATAGGTGCAAGCGGAATAGGGAAGTCAACATTAGCACAAGGCTTATTTAATCACTATAAAAGCACTTATATTGAAGAATATATGATTCCAGAATTTATTTCTCGTGACGGAAAAGAAGAAATAACAGGGGAGCTTGAAGAATTGACCTGTTGGGAAAACATGAAGGCAATGCTTATGTGTTTTAATAAGTTGGGTTATAAAAATATTGTTGCGTCAGATATTGATGATTTAAGAACTCGTGATATTCCCCATGACTTTAAAGGATATGAATATATTACAATAAAGCTTGTTTGTAGCGATTTGCTGCAAATTCAAACACAGATGAAAAACCGACCAAAGAATGGACTTATTGATTACGTGCTTCAAGAAAAGTGTAATAAAAAGAATCTAAATAGACCTTGTTTGCCCAATGAGCATGTTATTGATGTTGCAGGAATGACTGTTGAAACAGTTCTTAAGAAAGCTATTGAAATAATTGATAATTCTTCTTCTATATTAGACTATGAATATGAAAAGCCGGATAAGAGATATTTTTATTCATGGGTTTTTAGTAATGGGTTAAGATAAATATTGCAAATAGAATATAGAACCTTACGAGTAAGTTATAAACAGCCTTTTAATAGGGAAGAATTTTTTTAAAATTCATCCCTATTTTATTTTCACATTTTTAAAACTATATAAATTAGTTTATCTATAAAAGAAAGGTATGTAAAATTATACATTATAATACTTAAAATGCAAAGCTATGCTAAAGGATATATGATATGATTCTTTTATTGCTTTTAAATTTATAGCATATGGAGGTATTAAATGATTCATATTGAAAGAGCAACAATTGAGGATGCTGAAGCAATAGTTAAAATCAAAAAAAACGCATATGAAGATGAAGACATTAGTTTCGGCAAGGGCAAGGGTGAATGTACACCGTATATCGGAGGTGTTAATTTTATATCATGGTGTATCAATCGTTATATATTATATAAAATAATGCTTGATGATACAGTGATCGGTACATTTTGGCTAGACCATGAAACTGATGAAAGACCTAATCATTTTGAACTGCAAGATTTTTGTATTGATCCTATATATCAAAATAAAGGATATGGTGCTAAGGTTATAAAGCTAATGGAAGAAAAGCATAAGGACATAAAAGTATGGACTTTATCTACTTTTAAATTCAGCTTAAAAAACCAGCATCTATACGAGAAAATGGGTTATGTAAAAATTGGACAGGATAAGCGTGGCTTCCAGTATGAAAAAAATGTAGATTAAGCCATAGTTCTAAGTAATTACATGGAGGTAATTGTGATTAAAATTTTACGTTCTAGTATAAAGGATGCTCAAATAATAACAGAAATAAAAACAGAAGCCTACAACAAAGAAATCTTTAGATATCTTAAAAGAAATGGCGGTCCACCGGGTTATGATAATGTTGATTCACAAATAGATATAATTAATAAATTTTTAGCTTACAAAATTATGTTAGATAACATAATTATAGGATCATTCTTTCTTGTACCAACTAAAGAAAATATAATGTGGTTTGAAGATTTTGTAATTAAGCCTGAATATCAAGGGAAAGGATATGGCTATCAAGCTATGGAATTAGTTGAAAAATTGTACCCTAATATAAAAGAATGGAAATTAACTACACCTGTATTTAGCGTTGGAAATCAACATTTATACACTAAATTTGGTTATCAAGAAATAAAAAGAGATAAAGATATGATTGAATACTCTAAATTTATAGGATATAATTAATTAAAACGAAATTTATTATAAATGGTGATTATTATATGGATTGGCAAAGTGGAATGAATGAGGCAATAAAATACATTGAGGATAATCTTGATAAGAGTATAGATTATGAAGTTACTGCAAGATTTATATGTTGTTCTGTCGGTGAATTTCAAAGAATTTTTTCAATATTAACCGGAGTTTCTTTATCTGAGTATATTAGACACAGAAGATTAACGGTAGCAGCATGTGATTTGCAAAACAGCAATGAAAAAATTATTGATATAGCATTTAAATATGGATATGATTCTCACGCATCATTTACAAGAGCTTTTCGAAAATTACACAATACAACACCCTCTTTGGCACGTAGAGAAGGGGTTACACTCAGAACATACCCTAGAATTTCATTTAATTTTATGGTACAAGGAACAAAAGAGATAGATTATAAAATCGAAGAAAAAGACTCAATCACCTTTATTGGCATAAATAAAAAAATGAGTACTAAAAACAAAGAGCATTTTCATAGTATTTGGCTATTTTGGCGAGAGTTTGAAGAAACTAGGATGTACGATATATTAAAGAAATACTCTGACGAAGAACTTGTATATGCTGTTTCAACACATTGTGCTAAGCAAGATTTCTTTAACTATATGGCATGTGTTAAATACAACGGTTCACCTATTAATGACAACTTAGAATTGCTTACTGTCAAACCACAAACCTATGCTGTTTTTAATGTTCCTAAGCAGGATGAATCTAATATAGGTTGTTTTATTGAACGTATCTATAACGAGTGGCTGCCTTCTACTAAATACAAGCTAACCGGAGATGCTGAAATTGAATGCTGTAAAGATGACGGAACTGTTATTCTAATTCCTATTTTATGCCTAGTCTAAATTATATAAAAAAGTAAGGATAACAGAAAAACATTACAAAAAAATCAACATTTATTGAATGATTATCAATCTGTGATGTCTGAACTTTAGTAAGAGACTGCTTATTACTAAGCAGCCTCTTAATTATATAGAAAATCTATGTTATAATATAGAAATTTCTTTTTTACCCTTTGTTTTGTCTATTGTATCAGAAAGCATTGGAAAAAGCTCGCTGTATCTTAAATTTTTATAGTCTAATTTTACTCCGCCACAATGCAACGACAAAGGAATGTTCATATCGTTATGTATTATTGGAGTTCCATTTAAGTCAGTGATTTTTTTAGCTACTTTCTCTACTTCTTCGATATCATTAAGCCCTGTAACTAAAACAAACTCATCTCCGCCTATTCTAAATAAAAGCATTTCTTCAGAAGAGTTTTCATCTATTCTTCTAAGACATTCCAATATAGCTTTGTCTCCTGCTTCGTGGCTAATTGTATTTATTGGATGCAAATTAGCTATATCGAAGCATAAAATATATGTATCCTTCCTTCTTTTAAGCTCATCATATAATTCTGAAATATCAAATTTTCTTTTTGCCATAATAATTTTTCCTCCATTATATTCAAATTCAACTTCAATTTTGGGAAATAACCCAGTAAACCTGTTTTTACTTCTAAACATCTGAGGAGTCTTACCCCATGCTTTTGAAAAAGCTCTTGTAAATACTTCGTGGGAATTATATTGATATTTTAATGCAATATCAATAATAGAATTGTCGGTATTTATAAGCTCTTTTGCAGCATGAGTAAGTCGTCTTTTCGAAATATATTCTTTTATACTCACACGAAATACATATCTAAAAAGCTTTTGAAGGCTAGAGAGTGAACAATAGCATGCGCTTGCTATGTCCTCCTGTGATATTTCATCACATAGATTGTCTTCGATATATTCCAATGCTTCGGTCAATATATACAAATTTTTCAAAGAAACTACCTCCATTTAATAAGGGTTAAAACAGTGTTTAAAATATTGATCAATATCATTATGGCAATTATAGCAAATATAAAATTGCATTTCTTGATTTTTTGAGCATGAATTATTAAAGACTTAATTCTGTTAGACGAAAGTTTTATCCTGCATACTAGCTATTTTATCAAAATCAATAATTTTCATAGTCATAATCTTTATCACAAAATTACTATCTGCCTCATTATAGCATAAAACAATGAATAGAAGTGATGATTTTAGCCCAAGATAAATATTTTTATTAGATTTCTTGTCTTATAATTATTTTACCCAATCACATATTACTACTCATATTTCATATTCTTATTTTGGCAAAATGCAATATATAATTTTTAAATGCAATATATAGTTGACATTAAGAAATATATAGTGTATAATACAATTGTGAAAAGAAAGGAGGACTTCCGTGAAAAATAAAAAAATCAAAATTGCCAGAATTGAATGTGATATGAGTCAGGAGGATTTGGCTAATATTGTTGGGGTCACACGACAAACTATTGGTTTGATAGAGTCTGGTAATTATAACCCAACATTGAAGCTTTGCATTGCAATATGTAAAGCTCTTAATAAAAATTTAAACGACTTATTTTGGGAGGAAATATAATGAAAATCAAGAAAATTAAAGATGAACGCATCTTACAATTAAACAATAAAATTCAAAGTGAAGCCTATTTTGTAGTACTATTTCTTTTGTTTGTGTCTATTTTTATTAAATTCTATGTAATGGATATGTCATTATCACAGTATGCAGTTGAACTTGGCATTATTATTTTATCAACAGTCTATATTACTGTAAGGAGTGTGATAGTTGGATACAATTTTATGAACACCTCTAAAGGTGCAAATATATTAACTGTATCAGGTGTTTTAGCTTTAAGCCTCGTTATAAGCATTATAAATGGAATAAGAAACTATTCTCTATATAATGATAAGTACACTGGAATATTTGACGGACATTTTATTGCAGTATTAGTGGTTACATTTGTTTCTGCGCTTGTATTTATCTCTACTATATTTGCTATATTATATTTACTCAATAAAAAAGGGCAGCAAAGAATTGAAAAAAAACTAAATGAAGAAGATGAGCGTGATTGATTATTAAATATAAATTTAAACCTTGCTCTAAAATAATAAATATGATAAAATGTGTGTATCTCCAAGCTGTATTCGAGCTTGTAGATATAAAAAATTTAGGTGTTATGCTACGTAAAATTATATGTAACTATAACTATGATAAATTAAAAATTTAAAGAAAGGTGTGAATTATTATGTTTTATAAAATTGCGTCTTTACTCCATGCAAAGTCGATGTTTTGATTTTGGGCGATATTTTGTATGGAGTAGATAATCGCTGTAAATGATAGACATATCGGCTTTGTATCCTTATTCAGAGGCAATTAACAATTGCAAACAATCATGGATTGTTTATTAATTAATATAAGAATTAGGAGATGGAGTCATATGAAATATCAAAAAGCAAATGCTGTTTTGCCTGAACATTTGCTATTGCAAATTCAAGAATATGTTCAAGGTAAATATCTGTATATACCTGCGCTCTGCGAGTCACGCAAGGCTTGGGGAGAAAATTCAGGTGCACGTGAAAGCTTGTATAAAAGAAATGAAGAAATTTATTGCAAATATAAGCAAGGAATAAATATTGATGAATTAGCGGAGATATATTTTCTTTCTATTCATTCAATTAAAAAAATAATATATGGGAAAAAATAAAAAAAAGCTGTTGTAAAATTAAGTGATATTTTATATGTTTGGTCATTCTAATAAATACAATCATATAAAATGTGCTTGTTTTGCAACAGTTTTTAAGTTTAAATAACTAAATAATTATAGCGATTTTATGTTATAGCTTAGAAACTTATAAATATTAAGTCAATATCTTAGCCTGATTATATTGGACTGAATACCACTTGCTTTGAGCTTTATACATTGCTGCGTACTTTCCGTTTATTTTCATTAGCTCATCATGACATCCTATTTCAGAAATCTGCCCATTATCCATAACTACTATTCTATCTCCAATCTTAGCTGAACCTAACCTATGTGTAACTATTATAGCTGTTTTTCCCACAGCTAATTCCGCAAACTTATTATATAAATTTGTTTCCATGGCTGGATCTATAGCCGCTGTTGGTTCATCAAGAACTATCATAGTATGATTTTTATAAAAACCTCTGGCAATAGCTATTTTTTGCCACTGTCCTCCTGATAGATCCACTCCGTCAAATTCACGTGAAAGCATTGTATCATATCCATTTTCAATTTTTTCTTCACTAAGCTCTAAATTAACTTTTAAAATAGCCTCTTCTAAAAATTTATTTCTATCTGCACTATCTTCGTTGATAGTCTTATCTAATGATGCTATTTCAATATTCTCTCCTAAAGTCATCTTATATCTCTGATATTTTTGGAATACGGCTGAAATATTCTTGTATATTGATTTATGCGAAAGTTTTGATGTATCTTTTCCCCCAATCAATACCTTTCCTTCTGTAGGAGTGTATAATCCCATCATAAGTTTAACTAAGGTTGTTTTTCCTGATCCATTTTCCCCTACTATAGCAATAGTTTCTCCTGATTTAATGTTTAAATTGATGTTAGTTAAAGAAGGGTTACTCGTTCCTGGATAAAAAAAGCAAATGTTATCCAATACTATGTCAGGAACTTCCTCAATATTATCATCGTTTCCACTTCTTTCAGGTATATCTAAAAATCTTATAAGATTTTTTATAGTTCCAAGGCTATTTGAAATTTCTCCTATACGAAGGTGTACTATTTCTTCCATTACACTAAGCATAAAACTTAGTGATGAAAATACTGCCGCAAAAGCCCCTGAAGATATGTCACCATTTAAAAGTGACATAAAAAGTAAGTATAAAACTCCCATATACCCAAAAACAGTCAGTAATCTCATAAATAATTCTATAAGACCTGATTTTTTTTCTGCTTTCCACACCTCTTTATTAAGTAAATTTAATGAACAAATATACAACTCTTTAAAATAATGGAATGCTCCTAAAATTCTTGTTTCCTTGAAATATTCTCTATCTGCTATGCAATTTTCATAGTATTCATACTCTCTTTTTATAGGACCTGATTTATCAGCTAAGTCTGTGAAAATTTTCATTCTGATAAATTGGTTTATATATATGGGAATAAATATGAGAATAAGTGATACAATAAGAATCGGCTTTAAATTATAAAGATAAACTCCTATAAATACAAAGTATGGTAAATAAAGACTTATTAGATTTGCCAATATATATGTTATTTTCGCACTGCTTCTAATTCCTTCTTTTGCTCTTTTTATATCATCTATATACTCTACATTTTCAAATGCTATAATATCTAATTTACCAGCTTTTTCATTTATTTTATGTTCTATATATCCAACTGATATATTTTCCGTATTATTAATCATAAAATTATGAACTCCGCTTAATATTTGACACATAATATATGAAAGTCCCATAGAAAATGCCATTAATATAATTTTTCCAAAATTATTTCCACTTAATGACAAAAACGATAAAGAGTCAAAAAAATATTGAGTTGCCAAAATTTTAAAACCATGAGATATTCCGTGTAAAGTACCTATCACATTACCCACAATAAAATAGATAGGACATGAGGCAAAAACCATAGGAATTATTCTAAATACGACTTTAACAAATGAGATATCATGTTTATTATTGTTTATCATAAATACCAGCTCCTTTGACTTTCATATAGGGTTGCATAAACTCCTCCAAAATCCATAAGTTCCTCGTGAGATCCTTTTTCTATGATAGTTCCATTATCAATTACAAAAATTTCACTAGCAAGCTTAGTTGATCCTAATCTGTGGCTTATAAAAATTGTAGTCCCGCCCTTACTTATTTCTTCAAAACGTTCATATATATTATTTTCACTTATAGGATCAAGGGCTGCTGTGGGTTCATCTAATATTCTGATTGATGCGTTATTATTGATAGCTCTTGCCACGCCTATTTTTTGCCACTGTCCTCCCGATAAATCAACTCCATTTTCCTTTATTTTACCAAGTGGCGTTTCTATTCCATCACTTAAGTTTTTTGCCACATTGCTTAAGTCCATGGAACTAATACATGATTTGATTTTACTTTCCATATTGTGATTTCCCATATTATTAATATCACCTAATGCAATATTATCCTTAAACGAAATAAAGTACTTGGCGAAATCTTGATAAACTACTGCACAAAACGACTTTAATTCACTTTGTTTATATTTCCTAATCTCTATATCATTTATAAAAATTTGTCCTTCAAAGTCGTCATATAAACCGGTTATAAGCTTGGTTATGGTAGTTTTTCCTGCCCCATTAACTCCTACAAAAGAATAATGTCCACCTTTTTTTATAGCAAATGATAAATTTTTTAGTATATAGTTTTTTGTGTTTGGATATTTAAAGGATACATTCCTAAATTCTAAGCATTCAAAATCTATATAATTAGTTGAGGGCTTGTCTATTGCACCTTCTGTTTCATCTAAGTTAAAAAATTCAATAAAATCTGCAATATATTCTTTATTTTTTGCTAACTCTTCAACATAATATGTAAACTGCCAAGACATCATTTGAGTAATTTCAAAAACACCATTTGCAATAGAAATAAAAAGTCCTATACTTAATAATTTCATTTGTACTGGCTTTAATAAGATTATTACTGCAGTTATGGCAATTATTGTTGTAATTACGCCACTACCCCATGTCCTTATAAAATTTTTCAAGTCTGTTTTATACTCGATTTTTCTTGCAATTTCATACTGCTCTTTCCATTTACTATTAATTCCCTTACTGTAACCAAAAAGAGTTCTTTCCTCTGCACTTTCTCTTCCTGTCAAAACCTCTCCTAAATATTCAAATCTTCTTCGATATTTTGATACTTCTCTATCTGCTTCATAATTATCTTTACCATTTCTTAATGCTATTTTAAATAGTGGAACAGATATAAAAAGAATTATTATTGCTGCCCACCAAACGTGTGTAAAAATAACTAATAACAACCCTCCAATTCGAATAAACATAGCTAACATAGCTAAAAAATCATTGTATGCTTCTTTATACCTGATTTCTGAATCTTTTGAAATCCTTGAAATCAAGTCCCATGTGTAGCTATTTTCTATATGAGCATATTTTAATTTTGCTCTTTTTTCTGTAATGCAGACTCTTAATTTTTCCCTTAGCTTAATCTCCAGCTTTACATCTATAAACTTAACAAGTTTTTCAGACATTAATGAATATACTAAAAGCAATGTAATTAATCCTAAAGGTATAAATATCTCATCAAAACTCCTATTTTTATCCACTATGTCTATTGCTGTATCTAAAAATTTTGCTGTTGCTAATACCTGAAGAGTTGGAACAACTCCTACTAAAATCTTCTGAATTGCTATTAGTATTGCATATTTTTTAGCATACTGAAATGGAGTTTTTAGTATGCCCATTTTTTTATATTTGCTATTAGTCATTGTATTATCAATCCTTTACCAATATATCTTGCTATTATTATTTGGCTCATTTCATTTTGCTAAATTTTGTACGCATAGATTTGCGTATTTTGACTTAATGAAATAAGTGGGTTCTTTCAAAAGATTGTTGAGATGTCAAATTGTATTTTAAAAATCATTTTTTAAGATTTGAAGTTTCAGCATTGTTAGAATGTAGTAAAATAAATTTCAACTAACTTTAAGAAGAACCCAATATTCTAAAAATTAATCAAATAAATCCTCAACATTAATTATCTTATCAACCCAATCTTTGTAAAATTTCTCCTCGTGAGAGACTAAAATAACACTACCTTGAAACTCCTTGATTGCATTTTCTAACACTTCTTTTGTTTCCTTATCAAAATGGTTAGTAGGCTCATCCATAATTAAAAAGTTAAACGGAGTCAGAATTAACCTACAAAGCTTAACTTTTGATTGTTCACCACCACTTAGACTGGAGATACTCCTATCAATATGCTCTTGCTTAACTCCACAGATTGATAAGTTCTTTATAACTTCTTTTTTAATCATAGATGGATACGCATTTGATATAATTTCATAAGGTGTTTTATTGTTATCAACCCAGTTCAAGTCCTGCTCGTAGTATCCGATTTTAACGTTGTCAGTAAACTTAAAACTCCCAGACATACAAGGTATTTGGCCAACTAATGTTTTTAGTAAAGTAGATTTACCTATGCCATTAAATCCGGTTATAACTAATTTTTGTCCACCCTCAATTGAGAAATTTAATTTTGGGAGAATAGGGTAATAATAACCAACTTCTAAATTTTTCACACTAAGAGCCTTGAATGAAGGCAAAGTAGTTTTAGGAAATACAAACCTTGGTTTATCAACAAAGTTTGGAGCTTCCAGCCTTTCTAGCCTATCTAATTGCTTTTGTCTTCCTCTAGCCATTTTCGTTTTTATTCCCGCTTTATATTTGCGTATAAATTCTTCTGTCTTTTGAATTTCTCTTTGCTGAGAGTTATACTGTCTAATATAATCTTCTCTTAAAAATGTTTTTTGCCTTAAAAATTCAGAGTATTTGCCATTATATTTTTTTATTGTGCCAAATTCTATGTCGCAAATTCCAGTAGTTATTCTTTCTAAAAAATCAAAATCATGCGATACAACAATAAAAGCACCCTTAAATGCAGACAAATAATTAGCAAGCCAATCGACATGCTCTTTATCAAGAAAATTAGTAGGCTCATCAAGAAGCAAAACATCGGGTAATGTTAATAAAAGCTTTGCCAATATTACTTTAGTTTTTTGTCCACCACTAAGCTCACCGATAAACTTATCTGTTCCAATTACATCTAGCCCAAGTCCTACCACTACCTTATTTATTTCATAATCTATAGAATAGAAATCATTCTCGCTCAAATATTCTTGATAGCTAGAAGCTTTTTTTAATAATTCTTCGTCATGCGTAATTGAGCTTTCTTGATAAAGATTGTTCATTTCAAGCTCGATGTCATATAGTTTTTTATAAGAACTATGCAAATAGTCTAATATGCTCGAATTTTCTTTAATCTCTGCATACTGATCAAGATGACCGATTTTAATATTTGATTGCCATTTTATAATTGCTTTATCAGGCACTACTATGCCTAACAATATATTTATCAAAGTGCTTTTCCCAGCACCATTTTGTCCAACAACTCCAATATGCTCACCCTTATACAATTCAAAGGACGAGTCCTTGTAAAGCGGCTTATCAACAAAGCTGTGTGATAAATTAGATATTTTTAATAAACTCATAATAACCTCCATTATTCTAATGTCTTGATTGTGTATATTTTATATTGTTTTGCTGACAAGACATTTAACGTTGAAAAAGAATAACTGTATATTAAAATTATATTTATATAATCGCAATTTCACAAGATAAAGAATATTTCTATATTGATTTTTACAAATTCAAGCTTGATGAATTTACTTAACTATGATAAACTTTCACATATGTAAAAATAATATACTTTAAATATAGATAGGAGTCAAAATGATAAGAAGTTTAAATAATTTAATACCCAAAATACATGAAACATGCTTTATGGTTGATGAATGTGCAATTGCCGGAGATGTGACTTTAGGAGAAAAATGCAATGTTTGGTACTATGCCGCAATTCGTGCAGATATCAATAAGGTAGTTATAGGAAAATATACAAATATACAGGACAATGCGATAATACACGTGGCTAAGGATTTTCCTACCATAATCGGCGACTATGTAACTATAGGTCATGGTGCAAAGCTTCATGGCTGTACTGTTCATGATAATGCTCTAATAGGAATAGGTGCTATTGTTCTGGATGGAGCAGAAATTGGAAAAGGCACCACAGTAGCAGCAGGCTGTGTAATACCGCCAAATAAAAAAATACCAGAAAATGTAGTAGTAGTGGGCAACCCATGTAAAATTATCAGAGAAGTAACTGAGGCTGAAAAAGCTTTTATACTTGAAGGCTGTCTACATTATGCAGAGGAAAATCCTAAGGCATATAAATAGATTTTTAAAAGTTATTAGATAAAGAATTAAAAGGTATGAAATTTTTTAGCTGTTATTTATTTAACAACTAAAAAATTTCATACCTTTTGTTTTGTTTCAATTAATATGTTGATAAATCAACATGATTTATATTAAATCTGTATAAATAAGGATATGTAACAAATTGACAAATCTCAATAAATTTATATAATAATCCTGGGTACATGTCTTTCCCAACATTTTATAAACAAACAATTCTAATTATTAAGGAAATTTAAAAGGAATTATGGATGATAAATTTATAGATTACAATGATTATCTTTGCGGCGTTGAACAACCAATCTTGCTAAGAGACAAGCCGGAATCCAGAATATATGTATTACCAGAGTCAGGAATTATTGAGGTAGAGGCTTTTAAAATAAATGATGATATAAAAAAGCTGGATTTAAGCAGCATAGATAATCTCCCAAACTTTAACCTTAGTGTAGAGCCCATTTGTTCCATTGTTAAACAATGCAAGGAATTAAGCAAAGAATTTGAAGTGATGGTTAAGCTCAATGGTCCTCTGACTATAATAAGTGAACTGATAGGCCTTAATAATCTGTTTTTACTTTGGATAAAATCACCTAATAGGTTTTATGATGTTTTAAAAAATATATCTGATAATTTGATTTTATATGTTAACGAGTGCGTCAGTAGCGGAGCTGCCATTATTTCATATGGTGACGCAATTTGTTCTCGAAATATTTTAGGTCCAAAGCATTTGCGTGATATAACAATTAAATTTAGCTATCCTTTTCTGAAAAATATCGAAACTGTTATAAATAAAAGGGCACTTATACATTTATGCCCTAAAATAAGTGGTGCATTAAATTATTTTGATTTAGCTAAAACTAAAATTATTAAATTAGCTAAAAAAATGAATTACGAGGAAGCATGCCTCTATATTAATGGGATTGAGACTATAGTTGGCAGTAAATGTATTGAGTATAGAGATATTCAAGTTGAAAATATAGAAGTTATAAATTTAAAATAAAATCTTGAGTGAAGTTAGTAAGAATTTTGGAGGTATTTATGCAAGGAAATAAAGAAATATTACTATCAAAATTATCCAATTGTGTATTGGAAATGGAGGACGAATTAATAATAGATGTGGCAAATGAGTACATTGAAACTGGATTTTCTCCTGTTGATGGCATATTAAATGGATTGGTTGATGGAATGCAAAAGGCGGCAAAGCTTTATGAAGAGGAAGAATATTTTATCCCGGAGATTTTAATTTGTTCTGAAACAATGTACAATGGTTTAAATATTTTTAAACCGCATTTGGATAAAGGCAATTTCGGAAAGGATAAGAAAATAGTCCTTGGTGTAGTTGAAGGAGATACTCATGATTTAGGGAAAAATTTAGTTAAAATAATGCTTGAATCAGCCGGTTATGAGGTCATTGATATGGGAAGAAATGTATCATGCCAAGATTTTATTGATAAGGTAATAGAAACAAAAGCGGATTTACTTGCTATGTCTACTCTGATGTCAAGTACAATGAGCAATATGCAAAGAGTTATTCAATTATTAGAAGAAAATAATATCAGAAATAATATCAAGGTTATAATAGGTGGAGCTCCCGTGTCGCTTTCATTTTCAAAGCAAATAGGAGCAGATGGATATTCGTCAAATGCAGTAGAGGCAGTAAAACTTGTTGACGAATTGTTATTAGCGTAAAAGTGGATAAATATAAAAGGAAATTGCAGGATAATGTATAGAATTACAATTAAATCTTTAAATAAAATTGTATTATGTGAAAAATCCCAAAATGTAGCACAAGCCTTGATAAATAATAATATTTCTATCAATATCAACTGTATGGGACGAGGAACTTGTGGAAAATGCAAAATTAAACATATATCTGGAAAGCTTAATTCTATAAACGAAGAAGAAAGAAAATTTCTTAGTAATAATGATATGGAAAATAATCTTAGATTAGCTTGTTATACCTTTCCACAAGAAAATATCGAGATAGATGTCTTACCTATGAATGAAGATTATTCAATTTCTTCATACGGATTTATTCCTAAATTTAAAGAAAACCCTTCGATTTATAAACTTTTGAATGAGTCAGCAAATACATATGTTTATTATGAGGATGAATTATTGACTGAAGAAAATGGAAATACTTTGGATAAAATATACGGAATTGCAGTAGATATTGGTACTACAACTGTTGTTATATCCTTAATTGATATAAATACATCAAAGGAGCTTGCTGCGGAGGTTTCCATAAATACTCAAATAGATTATGGACAAGACATTATAAGCAGAATTTCATACGCCGATGAAAATGAGAATGAAGGTGTAGCTAAGCTTAAAAAATCAATAGTCAATCTACTTAATGAGATGATTCAAAAATTGTGTATCAAAACAAATATAGATAGACGAAATATATATGAGCTTGATGTTTCAGCTAATACAGTTATGCTCCATATGCTCTTAGGTGTAAGTGCATCTAGTATAGCAAAAGCACCATATAAGCCTGCGTTTACATCATCACAGCTTATTGAGGCTTCTGAGATTGGTATAAATATCAATGAAAACGGAAAAGTATACTGCTTGCCATCCATATCATCATTTATAGGAGCAGACATTGTATCTGGTCTGTATGCTTCCGGTGTCTGTGATTCTGATAAAAATATACTATACATGGATATTGGTACAAATGGAGAGATAGTTCTCAAGGCAAATGATAAAATGTATTCTTGCTCTTGTGCTGCAGGTCCGGCTCTTGAAGGAATGAATATAAGCTTTGGTATGAAAGCAGGAAAGGGTGCAATAGAGCAAGTAGAAATCGGAGATAATCAATTAGAGATAGGTGTTATAGGTCAAACAGAGCCGATAGGTATATGTGGAAGCGGGATAATTTCAGCAATATCTCAAATGCTTAAAAATGGACTGATAAAGAGAGATGGTTCTATTCAATCTCCACAATATTTTGATGAAGATAATCAGCTTTTTAAAAAAAGTATAATCATTGAAAATGAAAGAAAAAAATATTTGAGGCTTAATTTTACTCAAAATCCGATAACAATATCTCAAAAGGACATCAGGCAGGTTCAATTGACAAAGGCTGCTATACTAGCTGGAATTTATACTCTGCTGCAGTCTGCTGATATAGAATTTAATCATATCGATAAAGTGTTAATTGCAGGTCAATTTGGTTTACACTTGTCTGTTGACAGTTTAATTGGATGTGGTATTTTGCCGATTGAACTTTCAAATAAGGTAACATATGTTGGAAACACTTCAAAGTCCGGAGCGTGTATGTCGATGTTATCAAGGGATACTAAAAACAGAATGAGTTCAATGGCTTTAAATATAGAATATGTTGATTTATCAAAAATAGATTCATATCAAAAGCTTTTTGTTGAATGTCTAAATTTTGATATCGGATTAAGTGATAATCGCAAAAATAATAAAAACTTATAATTAATGTAATTGTATAAATGAACTAATAAATTGAAATTCGAAAGAAGGTAGTTTAAATGATTAAAGAAGAAATGACTCCCAGAGAGAGAATGGATGCATTCAGTCGTGGAGAAGAAATTGACAGGGTGATTTGTGTTCCGGATATGGGCGTAACAATGACTCCCTTTCTTGGCATAAAGGCAAGTGATTATTACCATAGTCCGGAGCTTATGGCGAAATTAGAAATTGAGTTATTCAAAAGGCTAAGACATGATAGTGTAAGCATATCAACAAGTCTTAGAGGCATGGCAGAAGCGATGGGTGCTAAAGTGGCATTTCCGGATAATAATATTTCGTATCTTCTGGAGCCTGCTGTTAAATCTATAGACGAAATAGAAAAATTAAAGGTAGTAAATCCTCTGAAAGACGGGAAATTACCTATTTTACTCAAAGCCTTAAGATTGATAAAGGATGCCTTAATAAAGGAGGTTGATGTTGGAGCTGCTATGTCTGGCCCATTTAGTGTTGCAGCATCTGTAGTCGGAACAGAAAACTTATTAAAATGGATGATAAAATATCCAGAAAAAGTTCATATTTTAATGAATATAGTTGCACAGTCCAATAATAAATACATTGAAGAAGTAGCTAAATTAGACTTATCAATTGATTTTGCAGACCCAATGTCATCAAGCAACCTGATAAATCCAAAATTATTTAAAGAATTTTCTTTGCCTTATCTTAAAATTAATATTGACAAGATAAAGGAAACAACAGGAAAAGCACCCGGTATACATATCTGCGGGAAAAGCAAAAAATTATGGACGGATGTTGTCGATGCGGGAATTTCTAATTTTAGTATTGATAATGTAGAGGACTTAGAAGAAGCAAAGGAAATAATGGGTAATAGAGTTGTAATTACAGGTAATGTGCCGCCTGTAGATGTAGTTTATTCAGGAACTAGAGATGATATAAATAAATCGGTAAAGGAATGTATAAGAAAAGCCCATAATTCACCAAAAGGTTTCGTGCTAAGCACAGGCTGTCAAATTCCAATGAATACTCCTATAGAGAAGGTAGAAATGTTTATGGAAGCAGGCAGAAAATATGGTAAATACCCAATAAACCTAGATTTGCTAAATGATATAGAATAATTTCTGTTAAAAAATATTTTTGCAAATAAATTACTGTGATTTTTAGTCAAGCAAAAGATAGTTAAATATAGCAACTATCTTTTACTTGACTATTATTATATGAATACTGTAAAATTACTATCATACTGATGAGGTGATAAAATTGAGTAATTTTAATATACAAGAAGAACTAAAGAAAATACCAGACAACCCTGGTGTTTATATGATGAAAAATGCTTTTAATGAAATTATATATGTAGGAAAGGCTAAGAACTTAAAAAAAAGAGTAAGGCAATATTTTCAGTCTAAAAACCATTCTGTAAAAATTGAAAATATGATAAAAAATATTAGCGAATTTGAATACATAATGACTGACAATGAGCTTGAAGCCTTAATTTTGGAAGCCACTCTTATAAAAAAACATATGCCGAGGTACAACACATTACTTCGAGATGATAAGCAGTATCCATATATAAAAATAAGCACAAATGAAAAATATCCAAGGTTAATCAAAGTAAGAGAAGTAAAGAAGGATTCTGCCAAATACTTTGGACCATATGCCAGTGTTTATGCTGTAAATGAAATAATTCATATAATAAATAATCTGTTTTCTCTTAGAAAATGCAGTCTAAAGCTTGACGGAACAAAAAAGGCACAAAGACCTTGTCTGAATTATCATATCCATAAATGCAGCGCGCCTTGCATGGGAGGAGTTGATAAGGAGGAATATAAAAAAGAAGTTGATAAGGTAATAAACTTTCTCAATGGAAGTGGGGAAGACATAATTGAATTATTAAGGGCAAATATGATTGAAGCTTCTAAAAACCTTGATTTTGAATTAGCGGCAAAATTTAGAGACCAAGTAAAATCTATAGAAATAATTCATGAAAAACAAAAGATAGATGCAGCACTTACTACTACAGATCAAGATGTGATAGGAACAGCTATGGGAATTGAGGAAGCTTGTGTTCAAGTATTCTTTATCAGAGGCGGAAAGATTATAGGAAGAGAGCATTTCCTACTTACAAATATTGAAAATGAAACAAGAGAAGAGATCGTTTCATCATTTATAACGCAGTTCTACACAGGAACAGTTTATATACCAAAGGAAGTATTGATAGAGTGCGAAATAGAAGAAAAAGAGCTTTTTGAATCCTTACTTTCAGAAAAAAGAGGAAACAAAGTTACAATTAAAGCACCAATCAAGGGTGAAAAAAATATGCTCGTGAAAATGGTAAAGAAAAATGCACTTGAAGTGCTTGAAAAAGGTAGCGTAAGAATAAAAAAAGAAATGGAAGAAAGTGAAATTGCCTTAAATGCTTTAAAGGATTTACTTGAATTGAAAGAATTGCCTTTTAGAATAGAAGCCTTTGATATATCGAATATACAAGGCGTGGAATCAGTTGGCTCAATGGTTGTTTTTGAGAAAGGCTTAGCGAGCAAGAGCAATTACAGGAGATTTAAGATTAAGACTGTAATAGGACCAAATGATTACAAGAGCATGGAGGAAGTCATAGAAAGACGATTAAATAGAGGATTAGGCAGCGAGGATGAAAATGGCTTCAACAAAATGCCAGATCTTATGCTTATAGATGGAGGAAAAGGTCAAACGGGTATAGCTGAAGCAGTAGTAGAAAACTACGGACTTAGTATACCTGTATGCGGTATGGTTAAGGATGATAAGCATACAACAAACGGATTACTGTACAAAGGGCAAGAAATTCCTCTTAAAAGAACGAGTGAGGTTTATAAGCTTATTTGGAAAATCCAAGAAGAAGCACATAGGTTTGCTATCAGCTATCACAGAAATTTAAGAGATAAAACTATATTTAAATCTGAGCTTGACAATATAAAGGGTATAGGTGAAAAGAGAAAAGTAAGTCTATTAAGGCATTTTGGCTCAGTAGAAGCGATAAAATCAAAAACAGCAGAGGAATTAGCGGTGGCACCTGCAATGAATAAATTAGCTGCAGAGCTAGTGTTTAATTATTTTAGAGGTATAAGATGAGATTAAGATATATTGAAGGACAGTATGATTATGTAAAAAATCATTCAAAAGGAATAGTAGAGCCACAAAATTATGGCGATATAAAAGAAAAATTTGGAAATGATAAGCCTTTGCACGTTGAACTTGGCTGTGGCAAGGGAAGATTTATAAGAGGCATGGCGGCACACAATCCAAACATTAACTTTCTAGGCTTTGAAAAGAGCATAAAAGTGGCATACAGATGTCTTAAATGTTCCTCGTCTGCTATAGATGAAGAAGTAAAAAATTACTATATAGTTTATTCAAATGGAGATATTCTCTCAGAAGTTTTTCCGGAAAAATCAATAGAGAGGATATATCTGAACTTCTCTGATCCTTGGCCAAAGCCATCGCATTATAAGAGAAGACTGACTCATAAAGGGTTTTTAGATATTTACAGAAAAGTTTTAGTAGATAGTGGAGAAATCCATATGAAAACAGATAATAACGATTTATTTGAATACTCTGTAGAACAGCTTGCACAAGATAACTGGGAGCTTGTTTTAGTTACTCGTGATTTACATAATAGCGAATATGTAAATGGAAATATCATGACGGAATATGAAGAAAAATTCTCAGAATTTGGCAAAAAAATAAATAAATTGATAGCGAGAAAGAAATAGAAAATTAGATATGTGGGATAATGAAAATTTCTAAATTGGGAGATTGTGAGAATTAAATATGTTGTATTTAAAATTATACCTATTAATAATCAACTTAATATCCTTTATAATATTTTTTGTAGATAAAAGGAAATCTATAAAAAATAAGTGGAGAATTAAAGAAAATACCTTACATTTGCTTTCTCTAATAGGCGGTGTTTATGGAAGTATTGTGGCTATGCTATTGTTTAGACATAAGGTCAAGAAGCCTAAATTTTGTATAATTACTGCGATTGCTTTAATTATTAACATTTTTATAGCATATAAAATAATAACATATTTTTAATTAATATTAACTATAAATGTGAAATGCAAATAGTATTGACAATATAAATCTTAGATAAGATTTGAATATAATATAGAGAGTATTAAAATAAGCAACAAGATGGCACTATGGAGGAAGTATGAAAAAACCAAATAAAACAAATGTTATGAGGATTTTAGACTCCTTAAATATAGAATATGAATATTTTGAATACAGCATTGATGATGGTAAGATAGATGGGATATCAGTTGCAGATAAAGTAGGAGAAAAAAGAGAGATAGTTTTTAAAACCCTTGTAACCGTAGGCTCTGATAAAGAACTGTATGTATTTGTTATACCTGTAGAATTTGAGCTGGATTTGAAAAAGGCTGCTAAAGCTTCATTGCAGAAAAACATACAAATGCTTCCACTCAAAGAATTGACAAAAAACACTGGATATGTTCACGGTGGATGTTCTCCAATAGGAATGAAAAAATTATATAAAACATTTATAGACGAAACAGCAACACTTAATGAAAAAATAATTGTAAGTGCTGGTCAAGTAGGGCTTCAAGTAAAGCTAAGCCCAAAAGCTCTAGAAGAATGTATAAATGCAGAGTTTGTTGATTTGATATAAAAAAATAATGTTGTAATAATTCATATTTTAATCTTAAATAAGTTGAGACATAAATATATACATAAAAATAAATCAGTAATATAAAACAAAGCAAGTGCAAAATTAAATAATGCACTTGCTTTTTCTCTTGTTTAAATTTTTAATATATTCTATAAAATCTATTCCGCATCAGATTCTTTATTACTTTTACTCGTCGCAACAAACACAGAGCCTATTATAAGTGCTGCGCCAATTCCTTGTATAAAATTTATCTTTTCATTTAATATAAACATACTTGCTGCAATAGTTATTATTGGCATTAGATTTAAAAAGATACTGCAAATTACAAGACTAATATGTTTAATTGCGATATTGTAAAACAGATAGCAAATGGCAGAGCATATTACACCTAAGAACAGCATATGCAATAATCCAGTCATATTAAAACCCTCAAAGCTTGGTATATTAAATGGCATAGTTAGCATAAAGAAAAACATTCCGAACAGGTTTTGATAAAAGGTCACCTTTAAAGGATGATACTTGTTTTGCATAGGAAGTGATAAATAGCTGAATATAACCCATGCAATCATTGATAATACTATTAATATAACTCCAAGCAACATATTTTCTGAGCCGTTAATATTAAAGCCTGCAACTAAAACAGCTCCTATAACAGATAATAAGACGCTAAAAACCTTCTGCTTTGTAAAAGGTGATTTTAATACAATATAATCAGCTATTATAGTGAATGCAGGTAAAAGTGCTAAGAAAATTGATGTCAAGGATGCTGACAGCATCTTAATCGCAAGATTTTCAGTTGCAAAATATATAAACACTCCAAATAAACCGCATAGTACAAGTCTTCCTATGTCTTTTTTATCAATTTTAATATCCTGTTTCGTCAATTTCAGTGTTAAAAATAAGACAACAGAAGCTATTAAAAATCTAAAAAACGCCAGTGAAAAAGGTGTAAACCACTGCAAGCAAATCTTAGTGCTTATGAATGAAAACCCCCAAAAAAGGCTTACGGATAATATAAAAAAATATGATTTCAAAGTACTTTTCATGAAAATGTCCTCTCTAATGTAATGTCAATCTTAATTTTAAATCTTTACAAAGTATAAACAACACTAAAAAAAGCAAAAATTAATAAATCTAAGCTTTCAACTTGATTTTTATAGAGTCTTTACAATAAAGATTGATTAGGGTATGTCCTAAATAAATTATACAATTTAGTATACACTTTTTATAATATAATTACAATCTTTTTTAATTAAATTACTAAAGTAAATTCAACAGGAGATAAGTAAATGGAAATTGGTCTGGGAATAGATTTAAATGAATTAGAGTAGGATTTAATTTTAGAAATATTTAGAATGAGATAAGACCATAATGACCATTGACTTCACATTCTGTTATTCTATTGCAAGTTTTCTTTTAGAAAATAAATTATCTGAAGTTTCAGAAAAAATCAAAATTTAAAAATTATCTTTTATAAAAAAACAATTGCGGGTTAGTTATATTTTCCCATTATTGCATACTGATAATAGCGGAGAATTTTCCAATGTATCGGTATTTCAAGAAGATTTAGATGGAGAAGCTAAATCTTAATTTTGTTCTACAATCCGTATAATCTTATCAAAAATAATACGTGATATTGCTCCTAATGGAGAATCTTTTGATGATTTTACGCAGTCTACACTAAACATGATGTTTTCACACATTAGCAGTGTTAAAAGAAAAAACTTAAATGGCAAAGAGCCTTATGAAGTTTTTTCTTTTACTTATGGCACTAGTGTAACCAATATTTTAGATATTGAATCTACCTAGTTAATTTGGTGGTTTAATCCTCGAATATTTGAAACAACTTACTAAAGCTCTTGTTAAAAAATAACTAAAAAATTCCACACACTAAATTCTTAAATAGTGTAACTTAGTCTGAAACATCTATGTTTTAAGCTTGTTTGCTATGTGATTCTTTATCTTTATTCTGTGTTTTTTATCTTTTTTTATTTTATAAATATCATTTTGTATAAATTTTTTCTATTAAAATTCATTGATTTTTCAGTCTAAATTCTACTATTTTTATACTGTGGAATTTGCTTTATGGATTTACACTTGAGTAACAATTACAACAATGTAAAATTTTTCTAATTATATATAAAAAAATAAATATTTAAATAGTAAATTTAACATTTCCATAAATAGTATACTACAATATATGATAATTTATTACAATATATTTAGGATATACGATTTATATTGAACTGAAATATATATATTAATAAGTAAAGATTATCTTTACAACGTATTATACGAATTATAATGATTGACGGAGGATTTAGTTATGAATGATATGAAAAGGTATGCAGTGAACATAACTAATGATATAAGATTTGTTGATTCAAATACTATAGTGATAAAAACACTTAAAGGACGCTTTAAGTTAAAAGGAGACAATATTTCTGTAGCCGTTAGGGATATAATCAATTGTTTTAAAGAACCAACAAATTTTGATGAAGTTATTTCAACACTAATTAAAAAATATAGTGTGGCTTCTCTCCAGAAAATGCTAGGTTTTCTTGTGGATAAAAGCATTTTGATTGATGAGTGTTCTTCCGAAACTTTACAAAAGTACGACAAGGACTTTGTAGATAAGACACTATACTATACCTTGGGCGGAAAACATTTGCGGGAAATAATAGATGAATTAGCTCCTATGCATGTTGGAATTATTGGGACGAATCAATTAGTTAACTGCTTACTTAACGATTTGACAAATGGAGGTTTGCTATTTAATTTTAATATTGTAATTACAGACAGAACATCAAATCTTAGCAAAATTACCGAAAACAGTACTGTCAATATTACAAATTATACAAATCTATCAGACCCACTATATATGAATTCGTTTATTGATAAAAGTGATTTTATTATTGCATCGAGTAATTATAGTGACCATTATCTATTCGAACAAGTAAATGAATTGTGTATCGAAAAGAATAAAAGGTGGATTCGAATAATGATAGATGGTGATTATTCAGAAATCGGGCCATTATTTATTCCTAATAAAACGTGTTGCTATTCTTGTTTGCGCACTAGAGAAATTTCTAACATGAGCGAAGATAAATATATATTTGATAATTTACATGAAGATAGTAAGTTGCATGAAGATTTACGGGAAAAATCAGTAGGATTATATTCCATATATTATATAAATTCTTTATCGTCTGCCATTGCATGTTCTGAAATTATGAAGTTACTGACAGGTCTAAAATGCAATTTGTTAAACCAAGTCGTGCGTGTAAATTGCATTGACTTTGAAGTTCAAACGGACACAATTTTTAGGTACCATTTGTGTCCTGTCTGCTCGGAAAGGTTGTGAGTTTACATGAAAAGTAAAAGTATGCTTAATGCTGATATTGAAATTAGCAAAACTTTAAAAAAAATGGAACGAATTTATTCCAATAAATATGGGTTAGCCAATAAAAGTATCGTGTATGATTTGAATCACACAAGCATAGCGCTTGTTTCAAATAGATATACGATTAGTAATGTAATTCCAATGTTTCACGCACATGTTGAAAATGTGCATTTCAGTACTTGGGATGGAGGAGGAGTGGCATTAACTCGAGAAAAAAGCAAAGTAAAAGCCTACGGTGAATTTATTGAAAGATATTGTGGAAATAATATTAGTAATGATCATGATGTAGATATTATTTATGATTCTTATAACCACCTGAAAACAAATCAAGAATGTCTTGATTTCAGCGAACTAATACATTTTGAAGATTGTTTATATGATGAAATAGAGTTTCCGTATGAACGCTATTTCACACATAGCCATATTTCATGGGTTAAGGGAAAAGACTTACTTAATGGAAGGGATATTTGGTTGCCAGCACAAAAAGTATTTTTAGGCATAGAACTTCTTCGAGGAGAACAACCTCATATCTCATGGATGTCTACTGGACTTGCTTGTGGTGCAGACTATTATCAAGCCGCTATTAGTGCTTTATGCGAAGTGGTAGAGCGTGACTCTTTTATGCTAACATGGCTGTTGAAACTTGCGGGCATTCGCATTGTGATAGATAGTATTCGTAGTCTTGCACTTACTAATCTCTATAATCATATATGTAAGCATTTAGTAGGAGAAGATCATTTGTTTATTTATGATATAAGTAGAACAGAAGGTATTTATACTGTGTTAACTTTTATTAGGAATGATAATCCAGATTCATTTGGTCTTATTGTTTCAGCAGCCTCGCATGTAAACGCAGAGATAGCTCTACTCAAGTCTCTTGAAGAATTATGCCAAACGCAGGCATTTGCCTACGGAAAATTAATAGGGTACGAAAAAAGAACATGTCAGACTCTAAAAGAGCATGAAGTTACAGATTTACACAAGCATACATTATATTATAGTACTGGACGACGCAGTCATGAGATTGATTTTATTTCAGCATCAAATTGTCATATTAATCTTAGCGACATGAAAGATTTTTTTAAGGGTTCGGATGAGGAAATTATGGAATACTTAGTAGAGCTATTTAGACAGAAAAATCAACCGATATTTACTGCAGATATTACTCGACATGAAATACGCGAATGTGGTTTTCGTGTTGTGAGAGCAATTATAAGTGGATATAATGATTTGGAGTATTCACATAAGTTTAGGCAACTAAAAAATAGAAGGCTACAAGAGTATCAAAAAAAATACAATGCTCAAATAAATAGTGCTCCTCATCCATTTCCATGAACATATTAGAAAGGATATAACAATAATATGAGTAAAATTCCTAAGCGTAGCTTTGCTATGGAGTATCACGAAAATACAAAAGCTTTGTCAGAACTTCGAGCCTTTGATTTCCGAACTCAGTGCAAGATATACCCTAGCTCAAAAACTATTAAGCTTGATAAGATTGATTGTTCTGATGAAGAACAGAATAAAAATGACTTTATACGAATACTATTATCGCGTAAAAGTACAAGGACCTTTGCTCAGGACGGTATTGGACTTCAGGAACTTTCCAAATTATTGACACTAAGCTTTGGGTTGCGTGGTATTGACTTTTTAGGCATGAGTTTACGTACATATGCTAGTGCAGGTGGACGTTACCCTATAGAGGTATATCCGGTTATCTTACGCTCGGATGACATAGAGCTTGGAATCTACCATTACAATGTTATTGAAAACTCATTGGAGCTTATTAAGACGGGGGATTATAATAATCAAATGCATGAATTTTACAAAAATCAACCATTTGTATCAAATGCCCCCTGTATAATTTTCTTTTCTATGGTTTTTGAAAGAAGCATGGAAAAGTATGGAGAAAGAGGTTACAGATTTATTTTACTTGATGCTGGTCATATGAGCCAAAATTTATATCTAACAGCGGAATATCTGGACTTAGGTGTAGTAGCTCTTGGAGCGGGAATGAATAGTGATGATGAAATCGACAATCTAATAGGCCTTGTTCATAAAGTTGAAAATGTTTTTTATGGCTTCGCAGTAGGAAAGTCTCATTTTGTCAAAGATTAAACCTCTTTATTGAAAGTGGTAATTGGACCAGTAAGCTTTATATTGACGGAACATTATGATGCCACATTAATTTTTAAGTATCATAAGCTGATTGTTTATTGTTATGCAAGAAACAGTTAGGCTATTTGATAACAATTTTTAGTAGGGAAGGAGGTGAAAAAAATGGGACCTATTATTGACCTTATATGGTCTGTCGAAGAAGATAAAATCACTCCGTTATCTACTCCTTCTGATGATATAGAAGACGGCGGAGGCTCTGGTGGTACAGGTGGTAGTGGTGGTAGTACTATAGCTTGTTGTTGTTCTGTACCTTCTATTATTACTAAGTGGTTGTGTAATTAAACTTGTTAGATATGTTTATCAGTCAAAAAACAGAGCTGAAGTTTATTAGTACATAACGAAAGTGTCATAAGATTTGTAATGGATCAACAAATGGGAGGGAGTCTACATAGATAAGTTATAATTTGTCTATTAGATTCTTCTCCATTTGTATTCAAAAATTGTTTGTAATACCATTTATAGATTAAAAATTGACATCAATTCGTTGGTAGTGTCAATGGATTGAGTATCTTGTATATTTTGATATAGAATCTAGAAGTGGTTAAGTTCATAAATAGTAATAGTTATCGTTATACTATTCTAAAATAATGCAAAGGATGGTGTTTTATTATATATATTGCAGAATATTTATTGAATATTTTATTGCTTTCTATATTTATATGGATTTTCATGTCTTTGACTGTACTTGTTCATGAAATGGGTCATGCTATTATGTATCTCATATTCTTTCGTGACAAAAACTGGCATATTACGATTGGAAAAGGTAGGCCTATTATCAAACTTAAAAAACTTACTGTTAGGGTTCTTCCGACAACTGGATTTTTCAACTGTACGCCCAAATATAAAGGCTCTAAGTTTCAGTACATTATGATGCTCGCTGGTGGGCCTTTGGCAAATGTGTTTTCTATTATTTTACTGATCTTTTTATTACAAATCATTAAAAATAACGAACTAACATTTGAGCAACAAAATTTTGGTTGGTTTTTAGGGTTTACTTTTTGGGCGCATGTATGTCAATTTATTTTCACCGCGATTCCGATGAAATATTCATTTGGACCTTACAATGGTTATATTAGTGATGGAATGAGAATCTTAAAAAAGGCAAGAGAAAAGAGCAATAGTTGAAAATGGCTGTTTAACAAAAATAAAAACGCGAGGGTATCACGGTGTTAATTTTTAACAATTTATTAATAAACAAAAACTCGGATAAATTTCAACCTTTTCTGCTTAACTTGCTTTCGGGTAGGAGAAGGTTACTTAATAATCAAGAAATCGCATTAATAAGAAGTATGGCTAATAAGGATGGGATAATATCTTTCGATGAAGCTGAAGCTGGGTTATACAATAAGCTAATTAGTGAGAATCAGTTTCTAACAGATGATAGACGTAGAATTTTTGAGGATAAATTAATTGAGTCGGGATGTTTTAACCTAAAAAATAATCATGCTGAAGATTATAGATTTTCTATAGAATTGACAAGAGCATGCAACATGAGTTGTTCTTATTGTTATATACATCCACGTTTAAATAGTGGGTCAAATATGACAAAAGACCATGTGGATGCTATTTTTGAATTCTATCGTACTTATGCTGATGATCAAAATAAAATTGCTGAAATCCCATATATTAGGATAACTGGTGGTGAACCATTGATAAACAAAGATACAGTCGACTTAATAAATTACATAGCTTTAAAATGGGAAAAGTCAAAATTCTTGTTATTTACTAACGGTGTGAATCTATTGAAATATTACAATGATCTTCCTCTTTCAAGATTTGAGGAGATTCATGTTTCAATAGATGGGGTAAGGGATGTGCATATGGATCGCCGTTATTCAAGTGTTAAATCAGATAATAGAATATACGACGAAATAATCTCCGGTGTGCAAAAGTTATTAACTGATGGGGTAAATGTAAAAATCAAAACGGTTTTAGACAAAACAAATTATCGAAGATTTGGGGAATTTAAAAATTTCTTAGAAGAAAATGATATCTCAAACTCACCCTATTACGAGCATCTTTCAGGGATAACCCTTGATTATCAAAATTCATTAGATATATCCGAAGAATCGAACAACAAATATGATATTCGAAAAATACAAGTATATATGGAAGGACTTAACTCGGCTCCCCCTACATTACCTAGCTATTCGTCATTGTTTAAGATTCTTAATAGACCTAAAAATGAGCCTTATATACCAAAACATCAAAGGTGTAACAGTCAGTTTCTTAAAAATTATTACTTTTCCTGTAATGGGAAAGTGTATTTTTGCGATTGCGTTCACGAAAGTGACGGTGTAGTTGGCACATATTACCCTAATATCAGTATAGACGAGACTGCTGTATCTAATCTTCTAAATCGTAGTGTTATGAAAAATGAAAGATGTAAAAAATGTGCATATAAATTTGTATGTTTAGGTGGTTGTCCAATATCTGCTAGGACAAAAAATACAGAAATGGTATGTGGAATCTATGGAGATGAGGATATCCTCGATAATCTAGAATATGATTATCACTGGATACGGTAATAAAAATCTAAAGAAACATAGAAATGGAGAGATTTGAAATGAAACTTATAAAAAACCTAATCAAAAATAAACTTCATATATTATGATTACTTTAGACGGCGATGAATAGTGACTTATTTAAGCCAGAATGTTTCACTATTAAAAATCATATACACAATATATTACCAATGTTTATTGCAGCACAAAAGGAATACAACTTAAATAAGGATTAAAGTTATGTAAATTGTAAATATATCATTAAACTCAGTTTTTATAAAGTAAGTAAGAGAGTTAGCTGTCTCACTGAAAAAAAGGATATGGAAAAATCTAATGTTGGATCGCTACTTAAAAAAATATCTTGTTTTTAGATTGTAAGTTAATAGATAAATTAATGGGGATATTAGCTATACAAATAATTTAAACACATGATATTGAATAATTCTATTAGGTGACATTAATGAAAATATTTTTTTTCTGTAAGAAGTACTTATTATCACATAAATATACTATTGTAGCTTTTATAACACTAACACTATTGTCCTCTGCCATAGGTATTATATCTCCTTATATTATAGGAAATTTTTTAGATAATCTAGTTATTGGTGCCGATAAAAGCATTATTATTTATTTTTGTTTAATTTTTGGAGGTTTAAGTATGCTTAAAATACTTAAGGACTATATAACTTCCATTATGTATACAAAGATGCAAACTCAGATGGGTTATGATTTAAATATTACTGTAATTAAACATATCCAAAGTATGTCTATGTCATTCATTAATAAAAATAACGGAATGTATTTGAATCAACGTTTAAACGGTGATTCTTATAATCTTATTACTTTTTGCTTAACAACACTACAGAGTATAATAACAAACATTATACTATTCATTGTTCCCTTTGTGATATTATTAGTTATTAACTGGTTTATTACAACACTGATGATTGGATTTATTTTAGTGTATATAATTCTTTACCTAACTTTTAAGAAATCACTTTATAAAGCAGGATTTAACTTTAGGGAGAGTCAAGCAAAATTCTTGTCAAAGTTATACGAACAGATAAAATACATCAAACTTATAAAGATTAATTCTATTCAATCTGAGTTGAATAAAAGAGTAGAAGATAGCTTTAAAGATTATAAAACAACAGCTATACACAGTCAGAAAGCAAATTTCGTGTATTCAAGCATGGATGGTATTATAGCTTCAATTGCTAGGATAACTTTATTTGTGATTGGTGGTTTACAAATACTTAATGGAAATTTTACTGTTGGTATGTTTACTATATTTAGCAGTTACTTCAGTATGATGTTCGGTTCAATTAGATATTTCTTTGGTTTAGGTGCTACATATCAAAATGCTATGGGTTCTTATAATAGAATTAAAGATATCTTAAATTGTATAAGCGAGAACAATGGAGATAAGATTATTGATAGCATAGATAGGATTGAATTACTAGATATAAAGTTTAGTTATAATACTTTACCAAACAACAATTATGCATGTGATTCGAGTAGCTTTAATAAAGAACAGGAAACGATTATAGTGGATGAGACGTTTGATAAAACACAAGTCAAAGTGGAAAATATAATTGACTCATTTAATGCAAAATTCTCAAAAGGGAATATGTATGCAGTAACTGGAGCTAATGGAGCAGGTAAGTCTACAATTATTAGTTTGATAATGGGGCTTTACATTCATGAGTATGATGGGAAAATTAAATATGATGATACATGTATTCGTGAAATAGATATGGTTACAACTAGAAAAAGGTTAATTGGATTCGCAGAACAAGAGCCATTACTAATCAATGACAGTATTAGATATAACCTTGATTATAATGATGACGATAATATAAATGGAATTGACTTATTGAATAATACTAATAATATGTGTGAGAAAAGCAAAACTGTTTCACTGGATGAATGTATAGAAATTTTGAATATGGGAAGTTTCATTAAGCAAAACAGATTTTCGTTCATCATTGACGAAAAGAATACCAATATATCTGGAGGAGAAAAACAAAAGATATCCATCTTAAAAGTTCTATATAAAAACCCTACAGTGATGATTTTTGATGAACCAAGTTCAGCTTTAGATATTAATACAACTAGAAAGTTCATTAATTACTTGCAGAAAATAAAGAGAGATAAAATTATCATCATTGTAACACATGACGAATATGTTAAAGGTTGCTGTGATGAGATTGTTCAAATATGATAACTGGTTGGTCATATTTGGAAAAATTAAAATCTTAAATACCATTATTGGAGAAAGTATTATTTATATAGAAAGTATAGATTATATTAATTTAAAATGGTATAATTAAAAAAAATATAAAATACTTTGGAAGAAAAATGAAATAATTAATTAGTGGTTCTATATAATCTTTATTCGTTTTAATAATTTGCTTAAAATTAGTATTATTTAATGCAAATGTTCCTAATAGTTTGGTTTTAAATGATAATTTAGTTATTGAAATAAATACTAATCAACCAGCTACTACTGGAACAAAAAATAACAAGTTTGACAAAATAAAACTATTATAATAGTCTTATTTTGTCAGGGTATTTTTCTTTGCATCGGTCAAAGAAAAAATTTGTCATTGTATCATCTCGTCTACAGAAGGATAAATAGTATGCTTTTTCATAATAGTCAAGGCAAATTTTTTCATTACTGATATCTATTATGCCTTTTTTTATTTGTTGTTCCATGTTCCACGCTATGGCACCTACTAAATAACAAATAAGACTTGTTACCTTATTTGTTTTACAAACGTCTAGTGCTTTGTTTGAATAATTAATAGCTTCTTGATGCTTACCTTCATTACCTAAAATGTTAGCTAAATTATAGACTACCAAAGTGAAGCGTTTAGCGTATTCAACCTTATCTAAGCCCCCTTTTTTTAAAGATGATTTTAGTTTTAATAATAGATTTTTGCAATTTGTATAATCATTATTTGAGCTATACAGTGTAGCAATATACATCATTATTTGAAATTCTTGCTCTGTAAAAACCCACTTGGCTAAATCAATTTCATCATAACGAGGGATAGTTAACTTAATAGATTCTACAAGATTATTATAATAGCATTTCATATCTATTTCTCCACGATTGTATTTAATATTACTTTCCATTGATAATATATATTGCTTATTTATATTATAATCTTGATTAATATTACTCTTCAATATGTCTAGCAAATTTTGTGCAATCTCATACTCTCTATTAAATAAATGTTCTAGTATTTTATCTATAATTTGTAACATTTCATAATTATCTGTTCTTATAAGACCGTAATTTTTAGATCTATATTGATTTAACTTATTCATGAGTTTACTATAAGTTTGTTGCTTAACTTTGCATTTTCCATTCTCAATATTAGACAATGTATGTTGCTCACATATTCCAAAACAAAGCTCCTCTTGTGAAACACCTAATGCTATTCGTTTTGTTTTTATAAATTCTCCAATTATGTATCTAGCCATTATTGATACTCCTAATACGTTCTTTAATAAATTCTGATTTATCTTCATTTTCAAAAAATAAATATATGTTATATGCAATTAAATAATGTTTAATGCAAACGCTTTTATCTATACCTTCAGTAATTAAAGCTTCGTTGCATAGTCCTAACAAGTAATATAACTCTGGTTTATTAAACAACTCAGTTCTCTGTGATGCCTCTTCTATGCAATCTTCGCAAATTCTTATTGCTTTCTTATATTTTTTTAAATCATATAGAAGGTATGCATATTTCTCAGCTATCATAAAATATGTGTTATATATTTTACCATATTTTCCCATGATAAATTGACAATATGTAATTAATAAATCATATTTTATTTCACGGTCTATTATATTGTAGTAATTTTCTATTAATTCAAATATACACTCTAATTCATTTTCAGAAAGTAGACTCTTATCACTTAACTTTTTTTGATAATCTTTAACAGTACAATTAATAGCTTTTTGTAATAAATCAAAAATTACATTATCATCTTTTGCATTTGTTTTTTTATATATTTGAGCAGTTTTTAATAATATAAATTGCTCATGTAAATTATTCATATCTTTTCCAAGTGTTTTTTCATACTTATTTAATAATTTTATTGCTTTATCATATTCACCATATTCAAACTTTTTGTTTATTTCGTTACGTTGATTAAAATACATATAATCTTTATTGTCAAGTAGTAGTTCAAAGCTATCTACTTTAACTCCTAATCTTTCAAACATCACACTTAAAGTAAGATAATCTGCTAATCTATCTCCGTTCTCGATTTTCGATAAGGTAGAGGGTGAACATATACCGTAGCATAGTGAATTTGCTACAATATTTTTACTTTCTCTAATCGTCTGTATTAGTTTTCCAATTCCAATTTCTTCTAAATCGTCAATATAATCATTCTTTATATTTTCCATCATTACCCCCGATAATAATAGTACATAAATATTTGAAAAACGTTGTAATTCATTTTCTAAAATAATTTTATAGCTAAACAGTATATATTTATTATAATATAGTAAAAAAATTATGTCAATATTTGTAATAAAATACAATTGAATAATTATATTGAAGTGAATTCCATAGAAGACAAGTAAGTGGAATTTAGTCTAAGAATTTACGAAATCTATTTTTAATTTAAATGATTGAATTGTAAGCAATATACGCTTCTAGTAAAAAAACATTTAGTTAAAAATTTAACACTTGACTTTATTTGAATTTTATTTTAATATTTATATAAATAAATATATACATGGATGATAAGTTCGGGAGATACCATAGCATGGTAGCCGAAGAAGAAAATTGTAAAACGTCATTTTACAGTGAAACTTTCAGGCAAAATTACCGTCCTTTGACATAACTCTGAAGAGTCTTAATGACACCGTAGGAGCAACAGCTTTTTGCTGGAATCTCTCAGGTAAAATAACAGAGATAGTGACGATTTACGCACTATCTCTGTTATTTTTTATTTTAAATGGGTATATTTATTAGTAAAGGTGAAATTTTTTAAACAAAAAAGAATAAGTCGCGACTGCACAAATGTAAAAAATTTTGAAAGAAAAAGTAATACTTTTTTCAAAAAGGCAAACCTTTTTTTAGAAAAGGTCTAAAAATCTTTTAAAAATAATTGAAATATCTCAATGTGATTTGAGATTATGGAGGTAAAATTTATGAAAAAAACACCGTTATATGACAAACATTTGGAGCAAAAAGGTAAGATTATTGATTTTGGTGGCTGGGAACTTCCTGTTGAATACTCAGGTATATTAGCTGAGCATGAAGCAGTAAGAACTAAAGCCGGTTTGTTTGATGTATCACATATGGGTGAAATATTAGTTACCGGAAAAGATTCTGAAGCATATATACAAAATATAGTAACTAATGATATTTCGACTATGGAAAACAATCAGATATTTTATTCACTTATGTGCTACCCAGATGGGGGCGTAGTAGATGATTTGTTAATCTACAAGTATAATAACGAAAAGTATTTTCTGGTAGTTAATGCTTCAAATACAGAAAAAGATTATGAATGGATATTAAAGCATCAAAAAGGCGATGTTAAAGTAGAAAATGTGTCTCAAAATTACGCCGAAATTGCTTTACAAGGTCCTGAGGCACAGGATATTCTTCAAAAATTGACTTCAAAGGATTTAAATGAAATAAAGTTCTTCTATTTTGAGGACGGTATAAATATAAGTGGAGTAAATGCTATAGTTTCACGAAATGGATATACCGGTGAGGACGGATTTGAGATATACGTTCTTCCTGATGATGCTTCAAAGCTTTGGGATATGGTTTTGGAAGCGGGAAAATCTAATGGACTTGTACCTGCTGGATTAGGAGCAAGAGATACTCTAAGATTTGAAGTTTGCCTTCCTTTATACGGTCAAGAAATATCTGAGAGCATAACTCCTCTTGAAGCGGGCTTAGGGTTTTTTGTCAAGCTGAAAAAGGATTCATTCATAGGCAAAGAATCTTTATTAAGTCAAAAGGAGAACGGCATAAAACGCAAGCTTGTAGGCTTTGAAATGATTGACAGAGGGATTGCAAGGTCTCACTATGAAGTTTTTACAGGCGGAAAAAACATAGGCTTTGTTACTACAGGATCATATTCACCTACTTTAAAGAAAAACATAGGATTAGCTTTGATAGATGCAGAATTTGCAGTTGAAGGAAATGAAATTGAAATATCAATAAGAAATAAAAATTTAAAGGCAAAAATAATTAAAAAGCCTTTTTATAATAAAAATTATAAAAAATAAAAAATTTGGAGGTAGAAATGAAAATATTAAATGAATTAAAGTACAGTAAATCACATGAATGGGTAAGAGTAGAAGGAAACAAAGCTTATTTCGGAATTACAGATTACGCTCAGGACCACCTAGGAGAGGTTGTTTTCGCTGATCTTCCAGAACAAGGCAGAGAAATAAAAATAGAAGAAGCTGTTGCTGTTGTTGAATCGGTAAAAGCAGTTGCAGATATCTTTTCACCAATATCAGGAACAGTTGTTGAGGTAAATGAGGAACTTTTAGATAATCCTGCTGAAATAAATACTGATCCTTACAAAAGTTGGTTTATAGCAGTAGAAATGTCAGATCAATCTGAACTAGACGCTTTATTAAGTGCTGCAGACTACGAAAAAATATGTGAATAAGAGGTGATTTAATGACAAGATATATAGCTAACACAGAACACGAAAAAACAGAAATGCTAAAGGAAATAGGCATAAATAATATACGTGATTTATTCAAGGCGATTCCTGATTCTGTATATCTTACGAAAGCCCTGAATATCCCTGATAACATATCAGAAGTTGATTTACTTAAAAGCCTAAAGGCTTTATCAGAAAAAAATAAAAATCTTGACAATTATACCTGCTTTTTAGGTGCAGGAGCATATGACCACTATATTCCGACTGTTATAGATAGTCTTATATCAAGACAGGAATTTTATACCGCATATACTCCTTATCAGCCAGAAATCAGCCAAGGTACATTGCAGTCAATATTTGAGTATCAAACAATGATTTGCGAGCTGACAGGAATGCAGGTTTCAAATGCTTCAATGTATGACGGTGCAACTGCATTGACTGAAGCTGCCATAATGGCTTGTGAAGCAACAAAGCGAACTGAAATATTGATTGCTAAAAGTGTTCACCCAGAAAGCAGAAAGATTTTAAACACATACAGCAAATATAGAAATATCAGCATAGTAGAGATTGGATATAAAAACGGTCAAATAGATATTGATGATTTAAAATCAAAAATAAATGATAATACCGCTGCTCTGCTTTTACAATCGCCTAACTTCTTCGGAATTATTGAAGATATCGCATCTGTAGAAGCATTAGTTCATAATAATAAAAGTCTGTTAGTAGTAAGTGCAGACCCAATTTCACTTGCGATATTAGAAAGCCCCGGCAAGCTCGGTGCGGATATAGTTGTTGGTGAGGCTCAGGCTCTTGGTACTCCGATAAGCTATGGAGGACCTTATTTGGGATTTTTCGCAACAACTGAGAAATTGATGAGAAAAATGCCTGGAAGAATAGCTGGTCAAACTGTAGATTCAAACGGAAAAAGAGGCTTTGTTTTGACATTGCAAACAAGAGAGCAGCATATCAGGAGAGAAAAAGCTACTTCAAATATTTGCTCTAATCATGCTCTTAACGCTTTGATGGCTACAATATACTTAACTGTTTTGGGTAAAGAAGGTTTAAGAAAGCTCGCTAATCTTTGTATTCAAAAATCACACTACGCATATAAAGAGCTTCTTAATACAGGAAAATTTACAGAGGTATTCACTGCACCATTTTTTAAGGAATTTGTTGTAAAAAGCGAGGAAGCTGTAAATTCATTAAATGATAAATTGTTTAATGATAAGATAATCGGCGGATATTCCATAGAGAAAGATTATGATGAAATAAATAATGGCTGGCTTGTAGCTGTTACCGAAAAACGTTCAAAAGAAGAAATTGATTTATTGGTAAGAAAGGCGGTTGATTAGTATGATAAAAGAAAAAGCATTGATATTTGAGATAAGCAAACCCGGACGTAAAGCATATTCACTTCCTGAATGTGATGTGCCTGAAATATCCTTAGATGAGCTTTTAGATGACAGATATATCAGAAAAAACCCTGCTGAATTACCGGAAGTAAGCGAATTAGATGCTGTACGTCATTTCACTCAGCTTTCCAGACGAAACCATGGCGTAGACTCAGGTTTTTATCCTCTAGGAAGCTGTACAATGAAGTACAATCCAAAGATAAACGAGCAAGTTGCTAGATTTGACGGATTTGCAAAAATTCACCCTTATCAGTCCGAAGTCAGTGTACAGGGAGCATTAGAGCTGATGTACAATCTTGACACTTACTTATCTGAAATAACTGGTATGGATAAATTTACTTTACAGCCTGCCGCAGGATCTCACGGAGAAATGACAGGACTTATGATAATAAAATCTTATCATATGAGCAGAGGTGAGACAAAAAGGAATAAAATTATAATACCTGATTCAGCACACGGAACAAACCCTGCATCATGTGCTGTTGCAGGATTTGATATAATAGAGATAAAATCAAATGAGCAAGGTGGCGTTGACTTAGAACACCTGAAAAGTGTTATGAGTGATGAAATAGCCGGACTTATGCTGACAAATCCTAACACGCTTGGGTTATTTGATGTAAATATATTGGAAATTGCAGATGTTGTTCATAAAGCAGGAGGACTGTTGTATTATGATGGTGCAAATGCAAATGCTATAATGGGAATTGCCAGACCTGGAGACATGGGTTTTGACGTTGTGCATCTTAACCTTCATAAAACTTTCAGTACTCCTCACGGAGGCGGCGGACCGGGTGCAGGACCTGTTGGAGTAAAAAAAGATTTGATACCATTTTTACCTGCTCCTGTAGTGTGCAAAAATGATACTGAATTCTTTTTGGACTATGATAGACCACAGTCTATCGGCAAGGTAAGGTCTTTCTACAGTAATTTCGGTGTTATAGTTAGAGCATATACCTATATACTTAGTATGGGAGCTGCAGGACTTAGAGAAGCATCAGAAACAGCAGTTATAAATGCAAATTATATAGCTGAGAAATTAAAAGACGTATATTACTTACCTTTTGATAGAGTCTGCATGCACGAGTGCGTATTTTCTGGAAAATGGCAAAAAGAAAAAGGTGTATCGACATTAGATATTGCTAAGCGCCTTTTAGATTTTGGATATCATCCTCCTACTATATATTTCCCATTGATAGTTCCGGAGGCATTAATGATAGAGCCGACAGAATGTGAAAGCAAGGAAACTTTGGATGAATTTATAGCTGTATTAAGACAAATAGCTAAAGATGTTATCGATAATCCGGAAATAGTAAAAACTGCTCCTCACAATACTGTTATTTCGAGGCTGGATGAAGCTCTTGCAGCGAGAAAGCCTGTCTTAAAATACGAAAAAGAGCAGGTATAGATATGGATAAAGATTTATTGATTATAGGCGGAGGACCGGGTGGCTATGTTGCAGCCATCCGTGCCTCTCAATTAGGTGATAATGTTACGCTGATAGAAGAAGATAAGGTTGGGGGTACATGCCTTAACAGAGGCTGTATAGCAACCAAGGCTTTGTATAAAAATGCAGAGGTTTTAAATACCATAAAAAAATCAGATGATTTTGGAATAAGTATATCTGAATACTCTGTAAATATGGAAAAAGTTCAGCAAAGAAAAAATAGTATATCAGATGGACTAAGAACTGGTGTAGAACAGCTACTTAAAGGCTTTAACATTGAAGTTATATACGGAAAAGCAAGCTTCATTGACAAAAACACAGTCGAATATGTAACTGGAGAGGGTACAAAAGCTACGATATCAGCAAAAAAGATTATTATAGCTACTGGCTCAAAGGCGTCCAAACTACCTATCGAGGGTATTGATTTTCCGAATGTCATAACAAGCAATGAAGCATTAAATCTTGATTATATTCCTAATGATATAGTAATTATAGGCGGTGGAGTTATCGGGATAGAGTTTGCCGGAATATTCGCTTCGTTTGGAGCTAATGTAACAGTCATTGAGTATGCTCCTAGAATACTTCCTATGCTTGATGAAGAAATGGTAAAAAGATTAGCTATATATTTGAAGAAAAAGAACATAAAAATAAACGCTAGCACAGCTGTCAAAAAAATCGAGCAGACAGATAATGATAAATTAAAATTGATTGCTGATAACAACGGTAAATTAATAGAATATACTGCAGATTTAGTTTTAATGGCGACAGGCAGAAGTATAAACATCGATGGATTGGATATTGAAAAAACAGGTATTGAATATGATTCCAAAGGAATTAAGGTTAATAATATCTTTGAAAGCTCCGTTCCAAACATATACGCTATCGGTGATGTTATAGGCGGTCAAATGCTTGCACACCTTGCTTCGGATGAGGGAAAGGTTGCTGTAGAAAATATGCACGGAATAAATTCAAGTGTAAATTATGACTGCGTACCAGCTTGTGTTTTCACATTCCCTGAGCTATCCTCAGTAGGACTTACGGAAGAAGAAGCTAAAAATAGAGAAATAGATTACTCTGTAGGAAAATTTAATTTTGCAGCAAACTGTAAGGCTCAAACTATCAGTGAGGGAGACGGACTAATAAAAGTTTTAGCTGATAATAGAACTAAGAAACTTATAGGTGTCCATATTCTTGGACCAAGTGCAAGTGATTTAATACATGAGGCGGCCTTAGCTATACAAAATGGTCTGACAGTAGATGATATAAAAGAAACAATTCATGCACATCCTACTCTGTCTGAGGCTTTTCAAGAGGCTTCACTTGCAGTATCAGAACAGGCTATACATGCTCTGCCAAGGAGAAAATTATGATTAAACCGATATTAATAGAATCTAGTTATGACAATCCTTGGTATAATTTAGCGTTAGAAGAATACTTGTTTAACACGATAAAACCCGATGAGCTTATACTTTATCTTTGGCAGAATAACAATACTGTAGTTATCGGCAGAAATCAAAATGCTTGGAAAGAGTGTGATTATGAAAAGCTTGAAAATAACGGAGGAAAGCTTGCAAGGCGTTTATCCGGAGGCGGTGCTGTTTATCATGATTTGGGAAATTTAAATTTTACCTTTATTATGTACAAGAATAATTATAATATGGAAAAGCAATTGTCAGTTCTGAAAAATTCACTGAAGTATTTTAACATAAATGCTGAATTCTCGGGAAGAAATGATATGCTTATAGGTGGCAAAAAGTTTTCTGGTCACGCATATTATTTTAAAGATAATAAGGCTTACCATCATGGAACCTTGCTGGTAAATTCTGATTTGGAGAAGCTATCTGTATATCTAAATCCCTCAAAGAAAAAAATCGAATCAAAGGGGATTGACTCTGTAAGATCAAGAGTAACAAATATTGCAGATGTAGATAAGGATATAAGTATCTACAGACTGGCAAATGCACTAAAAAGAAGCTTTGAAACCCTCTATGGCAGCATATCAAAATACATGGTATATGATGGCAACAATTTAGATATATTGAACCTGCAAGATAAATATTCCTCTTGGGATTGGATATACGGCAAGAGTCCTAAATTTGACATATCATTCTCAGACAGATTTGCATGGGGTGAGATAGAAATAGCATTATCATTAAAAAATGGTATAATTACTGATATGCAGGTATATACTGATGCTATGGATACGGGATTGTTTGAAGATTTTAGTTCTGGCTTTGTAGGCTCTAAACTGTCTAAGGAAGCCATGTCAAAAATCTGTGAAAAACAAACTCAAGCTATGCCTGATGATATAAGGAATGACATAAATAGTTTTATAAATAATTTAGATATATAGTCTTTCGATAAGTTAAGACTATAATGAAAATAAATAAACCCAAGCTTTAAACTTGGGTTTATGAGTATTTGTAGTAAAAATTGGTATATATTTTGAATAAATTATACAATTCAGTATACACTTTTATAGCACAACTACAATCTATTTTTAAAATAGCTAGTAGCTGTTATTAATGTAAAAGATAAAATTTTTTGGAATTTCAAAATTTTTCATCTTGACTTTTAGCTTATATTATTATATATTTTTTACAAGTAATACTAACATTAATATAATAATCCATAAACTCATAAATCAAGCACCTGCTTGATAAAACAATGTTTTTTACAGCAAGTTTAAATAACTAAAAAATAAATAAAATCAATGGAGGTAATTATTATGAAAGATTTAAAAGGATCAAGAACAGAGGCAAATTTAATGTCAGCTTTTGCTGGAGAATCAATGGCTAGAAACAAGTACACTTTTTATGCTTCAAAGGCTAAAAAAGAAGGGTATGAGCAAATAGCCGCACTATTTGAAGAAACAGCACATAACGAAAAAGAGCATGCTAAAATATGGTTCAAGCTTTTACATGATGGTATCGCTGATACTATGACAAATTTAAAGGATGCAGCTGCAGGCGAGAATTATGAATGGACTGATATGTATGCAAAGTTTGCAAAAGAAGCAAAAGAAGAAGGCTTTAATGACATAGCTCGTCTTTTTGAGGGTGTTGCTAAAATTGAAAAAGAGCATGAAGAAAGATATCTAGCACTTCTTAGCAATATTGAAGGCAACAAAGTATTCCAAAAAGATGAAAAAGTTGTATGGCAATGTGCTAATTGCGGCTTTATACATGAGGGAGAAAAAGCTCCAGGAAAATGTCCAATTTGCGACCATCCACAAGCATTTTTCCAAATATTAGCTAAAAATTATTAATATTATTTTAAAAAGCTATTATAAAATAAATTTATTTTATAATAGCTTTTTTCTATGATAATCATAGTTTCATAGAGATATCAAAGTAGTAGAGAAAAAGTTCCTAAAAGTAACAGCCCTAATCCAATAGCAGACTTTTTATTAAGCTTTTCCTTAAAAAATACATAAGAAAAGGCTACAGTAATAAGTATGCTCAATTTATCAATCGGAACTACTATACTTGCTGGGCCTGTCTGCAATGCCCTATAATAGCAAAGCCACGAAACTCCTGTAGCAAAGCCTGATAAAACTAAAAAAAACAAGCTGCGCCTATCTATTTTTGTTATTGAATTTTGCTTGCCTGTTACAAAAACAACTATCCATGCCATAATTAGTACAACTATTGTTCGTATTGCTGTACCCAGAGTTGAGTCAATTCCTTCTATACCTACTTTTCCAAGTATAGATGTAAGACTTGAAAAAACAGCAGAGCCTAAGGCATAAAAAAACCATGATTTATTCTTATGTTCTGAACTTGTATTTTCTTTCTTTTGAATCATCATATAAGTTCCTATACCTATAAAAAACATTGCAATGACTTTAATTAATGTAATTTTTTCTCCTAAGAAAAAGAATGCCATAATCATGGAGAGTATTGTACTAGACTTGTCAATCGGTGTAACTTTGTTCACATCTCCAATTTTCAACGCTTTAAAATAGCATAACCAAGAAGCCCCTGTGGAAACACCGGACAATATAAGAAAAATAAATGTTGTATTGCCAATATTCGATATTTGATATTGACTTCCTACAACGAATACCATGATCCACGAAAAAATTAATACTATAATTGTTCTTAGAGCTGTTGCCACATTAGAGTCTGTATCTTTTATACCAACTTTTGCAAGTATTGCAGTTAATCCTGCGAATATTGCCGAAGCAAATGCAAACATAATCCACATAATAAATTCCTCCAATTAATTTTTTAATTGATTAGTTAAGAAGAAACAAAGACTATTACTAAGAATATATTGCCTTTGTATTTAATTTGAAAAATCTTCAAATATTGCTGACTTATTAAATTGTGTTGCAGATGAATTATATCACTTTGGATTTAAAGGGGCAAGAATAATATCTGGTAAGATAAAATTTTAATTTGTCTACAAAAACGGCTTATATGTCCGCAGAACAAACACATATCAAAAAAATTGTTTTAATATGCTTGACAGTATTATGAAAAAATAGTATTATAAATTTAATTGGAATTTAAACAAGTGAAATGTAGGAATATCCACTCATAAATTTATATCACCAAAAACGGTGCAATGGAGGTATTTATATGTCAAAAATGAACGCTTTAGTAAAAAAATATGCAGAACCTGGATTATGGCTTGAACAGGTGGAGATACCAAAAATCAAGGACAATGAAGTATTAGTAAAAATTCGCAAAACAGCTATTTGTGGAACAGACATACACATTTACACATGGGACAAGTGGTCTCAAAACACAATCAAAACTCCAATGACTATTGGACATGAGTATGTTGGTGAGATAGTTGAATTAGGAAAACTGGTAGAAGGCTACAAGGTAGGAGATTTAGTAACTGGAGAAGGACATATAGTTTGTGGCAAATGTAGAAACTGCCGTGGAGGTCACCAACACCTTTGCAAGCACACTATAGGCATAGGCGTAAACAGAGACGGCATATTCGCTGAATACGCTGCAATACCTGCATCTAACTTATTCAAATGTTCAAAGGATGTTCCGGAAGAACTTTACAGTATCTTTGATCCATTTGGAAATGCGACACATACTGCCTTATCATTTAACATGGTTGGAGAAGATGTATTGATTACAGGAGCTGGACCAATTGGAATTATGGCAGTTGCAATTTCAAAGCACGTTGGAGCAAGAAATGTAGTTATAACAGATATAAATGAGTATAGACTTGATTTAGCAAGAAAAATGGGAGCTACAAGAGCTGTAAATACTAAAAACACTGATTTAAAAGCTGTCATGAATGAGTTAAATATGGTAGAGGGCTTCGATGTAGGACTTGAAATGTCAGGTAACGGAATGGCTTTCAACCAAATGATAGACAGTATGGTAAACGGAGGAAAGATAGCTCTTCTAGGTATTCAATCTGCAGACACTCAGGTGAACTGGGATAGAATAATATTCGGCGGATTATTCTTAAAAGGAATTTATGGTCGTGAAATGTATGAAACATGGTACAAAATGAATGCTATGGTTCAATCAGGCTTAGATATAACACCAATTATAACACACAGATTTGATTACAAAGACTTCAAAGAAGGATTTGAAATAATGAAGAGCGGACAATCTGGAAAAATTATATTGAACTGGGATAAATAGTAAAACTATAAATTTAATTCAAGAAAGGATTGAAAAACATAATGTATAATAATTATAAAAATCATTTTCAAGGAATATTGACTGAAATAAAAGACTCTGGACTATGGAAAGACGAAAGAGTTATAACAACTCCTCAAAGCAGCAAAATCAGCACAACAAAGGTAAACAACGTTTTGAATATGTGTGCTAATAACTACTTAGGTTTATCAGATAACAAAGAACTTATCGAAGCTGCGAAAGCAAGCTATGACAACTGGGGATATGGATTGTCTTCAGTTAGATTTATCTGTGGAACTCAAGATATACACAAACAATTAGAGAAAAAAATAAGCGAATTCTTAGGAATGGAAGACACAATCTTATATTCTTCATGCTTTGATGCAAATGGAGGACTATTTGAAACTATAACAACAGCTGATGATGCAATAATTAGTGACGAGCTAAACCACGCAAGTATTATCGACGGAGTTAGACTTGCAAAGGCTAAAAAATACAGATATAAAAATAACAACATGGAAGATTTAGAAGCTCAATTAATTCAAGCAGAAAAAGATGGAGCAAAATTAAAGCTTATAGCTACTGACGGTGTATTCTCAATGGACGGAATTATTTGTAACCTAAAAGGAGTTTGTGATTTAGCTGAAAAATACAATGCCTTAGTTATGGTAGATGATTCACACGCTGTTGGATTTGTTGGAAAAACGGGTAGAGGAACTCATGAGTACAATGATGTTATGGGAAGAGTTGACATAATTACAGGAACATTAGGAAAAGCATTAGGCGGAGCAAGCGGCGGATATACAAGCGGAAGAAAAGAAATAATTGACTTATTAAGACAACGCTCACGTCCATATTTATTCTCAAACACATTGGCACCAGCTATAGCTGCTGCTTCTATAAAAGTATTGGATATGTTAATGTCAAGCACAAAGTACAGAGATAAGGTAGAAGAAAACACAAAATATTTCAGAGAGAAAATAAAGGAAATAGGACTTGAAACAATAGATTCAGTTCACCCAATAGTTCCAGTTATGTTAGGTGATGCAGTATTATCACAAAAAATGGCTGAGAAAATGCTAGAAAAAGGCGTATATGTGGTAGGGTTCTACTTCCCAGTAGTTCCAAAAGGAAAAGCAAGAATAAGAACTCAAATTTCTGCAGGACATAGCAAAGAAGACTTAGACTTAGCAATTAAAGCATTTAAAGAATGTAAAGAAGAATTAGGAATATAAACATTATATAAATATAAAAACGAGTCTCAATGAAGTGCACCTCCAAATTTTAGGACGCAAAATAACATTTGGAGGTGTACTTTTTTATGGCAAAATATACTTATAAGAATGGTAATAAACGTTACAGAAAAACATTGTCATTACAATCGGCTAAAAATTTATTTAAGCATTTGTCAGCTGTTATTTTTTAATTTTATGTATACAAAAAAACAAAGCACTTTAAAAGTGCCTTGTTTGCTCCCCTTGTTGGATATTCTATGTAGATATTTAACAATCTTTAACAGAATAACCGTATAATAACTATAACATAAAAATTTAGGCTATGCAATATACACATATCTAATTTAATACAAAAAAATTATCCATTTTGGACATTTTTAGTATCAAATTAGATCATTATTTATACTCTTTGAAATGTTCTTCTCTAATTTTCAACAATTCTAAATAACTTTTGAAATCCTTTTTGCCATCTTCTGATAAATTGTTATAATCAATGAGTATTTGTTCATTTTTTATGTATCCACTGTCACTTCCAAGGAGATAATCTGTAGAAACATTAAAAATCATTGATAAGTCCTTTAAAATATTAGAATCTGGAAGCCTATGATTGTTTTCATAATGTGCAATTGTAGAATAACTAACATTTAGCTTTTCAGCTAATTCATATCTTGTAAAATTTTTTTCTTTCCTAAGCTTCTTTAAAATATTTCCAAATGTCATAAATAAGCACCTCTTTATAATTTTAACATTTAAATGGATAAAATAAATATCCTTTAAGTGTAATAAGGAGTGTTTAAAAATACGTAATGGACAATAAGCTTAAATTTAACAAAAAATATCTACCTTTTTAAAATCATTGCAATCAACATAACCCCTATTGGTAAGTCTTAGCTCAGGAATTACAGCTAATGACAGTAAAGCACTTGTCATGAAAGGGGAGATTAGATTACAGCCTAATTTTTTCCAGCCAAGCTCTATTTCATGAACTCTCTTCGCTACAATTTCTGCCTTATCCTCGCTCATAAGTCCAGCTATTGGAAGAGGATTTATTGCTATTATTTCACCATTTTGAACGACTACCATTCCACCGCCGCATTCGTTAAGAGCATTCCCTGCAATTGCCATATCATTGTCATTTGTTCCTATTATAGTCAAGTTGTGTGCATCGTGTGAAACAGTAGATGCAACAGCACCTGATTTAAAGCCAAAGCCTTTTACAAAGCCCTTCCCAATTGAACCACTTGCATTGTGCCTTTCTATGACTGCTATTTTTATTATGTCATTTTTTGTGTCTGATTTTATTTCATTGTTTATCACTGGCATTTCAATTATTTTGTGGTAATTATACGCCTTGGCTTCAACAATTTCCATTACTCGCACATTTTTAGTATTATCATCAGCTTCTATGATAAAATCACTAGGTACAAGCTTATTTTTTAATTTCACAGTGTTTTTAGAAAACTCAGGGTATTCCTTTGCTTCTATATCGACTAAAAGCTTTTTACTTTCTGAAACAAGCTCACCATTAAATATTACCTTTTCAACATTTACGGTTTCCAAATTACTTAATAAATTTATATCTGCCCATTTTCCAGGCGAGATGCTTCCTAAATCTCTTTGCATTTCAAGGCAGAAAGCGGCGTTTATTGTAGCCATTTGTATTGCTGTTATTGGATGTATGCCCTCTTGTATTGCTCTTTTTATTATGTAATCCATATGTCCGTCATTTATCAAAGTGTCTGGGTGAGTGTCGTCGCTTACTAATACAGCAAATCTTGTGTCTATCTTATTTTCAAACAAGCTCTTTACTGTTTCAGCTACATCACGCCATGCAGAGCCTTCTCTCATCTGCACATACATTCCGCGACGCATTTTTTCAAGTGCCATTTCTTTAGTGACGGTTTCGTGGCAGCAGTTAATTCCTGTTGCTATGTAAGCATTTAACCCCTTGTTGTCAAATGCTGGATAGTGACCTGTAGCAACTTTATTTTCCTTTAATGTTATTGCTACTTCCTTGTGCATATCACTATCCGCATATATAATGCCGGGATAGTTCATCATCTCTCCAAGTCCTTTGACGCTTTTTAATTTCATGGCTTTTTTAATTTCATCCGGACCTATTGTTGCACCGCTATCTTCAAATCCCTTGCATGCAGGTACGCAGGAAGGAACAGCGCAGTAAACTCTTAGAGGTAAATCCTCGCCATCCTCAATCATAAGCCTCATACCATCAAAACCAAGCACATTGCTTATTTCGTGAGGGTCCATGTAAATAGTCGTTGTACCGTGAATGCAAACGGACTTTGCATATTCTCTGACAGTAAGCATACTGCTTTCAACATGTATGTGCGTATCTATAAAGCCAGGCGTTGCAAAATATCCGTTTCCGTCAACTATAGCGGTATTTTTACCTATAGTATGGCTGGCATCACCTACAAGTGCAATTCTGCCTTTTTTTATAGCTATATCTATATTTTCTATTATTTCAGCTGTATTTACATTTACAAGTCTCACGTTCTTTATTACCATATCCGCTTTAGTTTTTCCCATTGCAGTCTTGGACAAATCACGTGTAATTTGATGTAATTCATATCGTTTATTCAAAATGTCCTCCAATTATAAAAGTATTTTCTAAGAATGTTTGTTGAAATTAAAAATATTGTTTATAATATTACCACAATATCTTTGATAAGACAATTTATTATTTAAAATAATTTGACATTTTTTATTGCATTTTGATTATAATTATTATACAATTAATGAATAAAATAACCTTGAAAGGCTTTAAGACAATCTTTTTAAAACTACAAATAATTTAAAAAACTATTTGTAAAAAGGAGCATTTTCAATGGAATTAAATTTATTGTGAAAAGGAGATTTATATAACATGTGGATATTTTTAGGAATTGTAGCGGTTCTTGTTTTATTCGTTGTATCGATGTATAACGGACTTGTAAGAAAAAGAAACTACATTAAAGAGGCTTGGTCTTCAATTGATGTTCAATTGAAGCTTAAAACAAATGTATTAACAAATTTAGTTGATACTATTAAAATGCAGACTAAATACGAGAGCGAAACTTTGGAAAAAATAGTTGGTTTGCGTTCGAAGATGCTTTCTTCTGATAAAGGTGAGGCGATAAAAGCCAATGATGCTATTTCAAAAATGATTCCATCTTTGTATGCAGTGTCAGAAAGCTATCCTGAGCTTAAATCTAATCAATCTTTCTTAAAACTTATGGAAGATATTAAGAATATTGAAGAAAAAATTGCATATGCAAGAACAAGATACAACAAAGTGGTTACAGAGTACAATACAGCTATAGAAACTTTCCCTACAGTTATATTAGCAGGTATGTTTGGATTTACAAAAGAAGAAACATACGAAATCAGCGAAATTGAAAGAGAAAATGCTGATAATTTAAGAATTAAAGACCTTTAAAACTAAGAATAATTGAAATTTAACTGACTACGGAGGAATTTATGGCAAGAGATACTATTATTACTCATGAACAGGTGAGAAAAAATCAAATTAAAACTGTAGCTTTAATCATACTATATATTGCGATAATTATTATATTAGCATTAAGCATTGGTTATTATAATAATAGTATTGAGCTAGGAGCTTTGATAGCAGGGTTTATAATACTTATACTTTTACCTATTCAAATTCTGACAGGCAGAAGTGCGATAGGCTCAAACACCAAATGGCGCGAAATAAATACGAATGATCCAAAGGAACGAGATGTTTTACATCTTGTTGAGGGACTTGCAATCGCTGCTGGTCTTAATGATACCCCAAAGGTTTATATAGTTCCCTCTGATGTTCCGAACGCATTTGCTGGAGGATTGTCCCTTAAAGACTCTTATATAGGAGTAACAAGAGGACTTATAGACTTGCTTAATAGACCCGAAATGGAGGGCGTAATAGCTCATGAGATGTCTCATATAGTAAATAGAGATATCTTGGTTTCTACAGTATCTATTTATCTAATGAGTGCAGCTATAATATTAGGCTCAATACTATATAGAATGAATTTTTGGGGAGGTTCATACAGAAGAAAAAGCAAGGATTCCAAAAATGAGGGATCTTCACTTGCAATTATAGTCATAATAGGGATTGTATTGTCCGTTGTCATTAAATTAGTTGCAAAACTGATAAATCTTGCAATTTCAAGAAAAAGAGAATATATGGCAGATGCAACTGCTGTTAGAATTTGTGGATTTTCAGACGGTTTAGCAAATGCTTTGACTAAAATTTCCGGATATAGTCCTAAATATTCTAAAGAGCAAACTGCAAGCCTTGGTGGAGAAGAAATGCTATGCTTGTATATATTCAATCCATCAAACTGGGTTATGCCCTTATTTTCAACTCATCCTCCTATAGAGAAAAGAATTGAAATATTAAGAAATATGTATTAATTTTAAATTAAAGCTCTTTGTAAATAACTAGGGCGATGATTTTGCAAATCGTCATTCTATAAATACAAAGAGCTGTTTTAATGTTTATTCATAAAATATCGGGAATTTCATATCGTAATTTCCCCAAATTGTTTTATTATTTTTCGTTAGATATATCGTTGTAAATAATACTTCTCTTGTGCTTAATCTTGTTATGAACGGAATTAAGCTTTTGTCTATTTTATAATATACTGTACTGTTATCGTATTCTTTCTTAACACTCTCATATGTGTTTTTATCTTCTTCACAAAGCATATTGATAAATTGATTTTCATTATTTTTATCTATTCTGTTCAAATATAAATCTACGTAGAAATTGTCAAATCCATTTTCATCGTATAAATTTTCTATATATTGTATCAGCTCATCCTCATTTTTAATCTCAAGTATCTCATGATTAAAGCTTTCAAAGCCCTCGTTGATATTGTCAAATCGTATTTTAACACTTTTTTTAAAAACTTCTTCATTTATAGGATATAATAATTTTTCCATATATACTTACCGCCGCTTTAATTATTTTTACTAATTTTTCAAGTAAATTTAAACATTATTATAATAATATAATTTATGAAAAGTTTCAACCGTATAATAATAAAATTTATAAATATTTTAATTTTAGTAGAAAAAGTCGGGTGTTATTTTTAAAATATGATACAATGTTATTATCTTAAGATAATAGGTAGGAGGAGCTCCATGAATTACTATCAAAGAATTCAAAAATCCATAGATTACATTGAAAGTTCATTGGATACCGACATAAAGGTTGAAGATGCTGCAAAGGCCGCATTTATGTCAGTATCTGCTTTCCATCGTTTATTTTTTGCAATAGCAGGTTATTTACCAAAGGAATATATTAGACTTAGAAGAATAAGCCTTGCAGCGGATGAAATAAAAGCTGAGAACAGCAGAATAATAGATATTGCTGTGAAATATGCTTACGATAGTGCAGATTCATTTTCAAGAGCTTTCAAAAGTGTAACTGGATTTTTGCCAAGCAAGTACTCTGAGAGTACGAGAAATTACATTTTTGAAAGGATAGATATTATGGACAAATATTTTGAAGTACAAGACAAAGAACTGCTAGAAAAGTACCCTGACATCAAAATTCTAAAAGAAATTCAACCGATGAGAGTGGCATATTATTGCTATTATGGAGAAAACCCTGAAGATGGTGCATTTAGAGTTATGAACAATTGGGTATTGAAGAATAACATAGACTTAAATAATGGTAATTACAGAATTTTTGGGTATAATGCACCAGATAGTGAGAATTCAAAAGAGGAATATGGATATGAGCTTTGTATTACAATTCCTGATGATATAGTTGTAGATGATGAATTAATAAAAGTAAAAAATCTTGAAGGCGGTTTGTATGCAGTGATAGCAGTTGAACGCGATGAGTGTATTGGAGATAACATAGCTAAAGGCTGGAATAGACTTCAGAAATGGCTTGAAGGAAGCAAGTATGTTTATGGTGGCAGACAATGGCTAGAGGAGCATCTAGGCTTTTCAGAGCAGGCTGAGCATATAGGTGGGATTGACTTATATATGCCTATAATGCTAAAGAGTGAATTAAACACTGAGGAAACAGAAGAATTTGTTGATAAAATGATGACTGTTTCTTGCACGCAAAAAGGCAAAAATGCACAGCATAAAGCTTGTAAATACATATTCAATTGGGCGTTGAAAAATAATATTGATTTTTCAGATGATAAAACGCGAATATTTGCATTTTACAATTTTGAGAAAATAGGAAAGCCAGATTTCTTTTACACAATTTATTTGTCAATTGATGAAAGTGTAGTTGTAAATGATGAGAATTTAAAGAAATCCATATTTGATGGAGGTCTATATCTAAAGAGAAATGTAAAATATAAAAACAACGCATTCTCTTGGTTTGATTTCATAAGCTCAGTTGAAAAAAGCCGAAAATATAGTTTTGCAAGACATCAATTTATGGAAGAATATCTAATTGACAATCCAGAGATAAATAATGAAACTGAGATTGCACAGTATATGCCTGTTGTAGTGAAAATGTAAATTACTATAAAAATAAAAACAACTTATATTGAAGTGCACCCAAAAGTTAGACAATAAAGTTTAGCTTTTGGGTGCATTTTATATTGAGTTGTTTTTATTTTTATAACAGATATCTACGGTCTTTTGCCAACTTTATGGCTGACATCTTACTGTTTACACCTAGCTTTTGATATATATTTTTAAAATGCGATTTAGCTGTTTCATCAGATATATACAGGTGTGCCGCTAATTCCTTTCTGCTAAGACCTTGCGCTGCAAGTGAAAGCAGTTCTATTTCTCTCTTTGAAAGACTTTCTGCCGAATAGTTTAGACCTAAAGTTACACTTTTGTGTTTTCGGCAGAGGTTTAAAATATGTTTTAAAAATTCATCGTCTGAATTTTTATTGGCTATTATTTTAAGCATTCCCATAATATAAGATGAATTTTCAATAAAAGGCAGAACTATATAGTCCTCCATTGCTTCTGCCAAAGCTGTTTCTAAAACTGCTGTGCCATCCTCAGGACCATATATATGACAGCGAGCAATTGCTTCAAATATACGATTGTGGATAAATCCAAGTCTGTTGCTAAATACAGAAAAAGTTTCCTCAAATTGCTCAATATAGCTTTCAAGCTCTTCATATTTTCTCAAGGACAGAAGTGTTTTTCCGTAAACAATATAATTGAAGGCAATCCCCTGTGAGAAAAAATCAGAAGCCTTGATTTCTCCAACCTGAAGCCATGAAGGAATACGATCAGACTGACCTAAACAGGCAAAGATATACCCCTTGCACAAATCTATAGTTGTGTTATATACAGAATTGTTGAGTTTTTCAGTTTCGTACTCCATCTGCTCTAACAAGCGCAGCACCTCTGAAATCTTACCTTCAGCCAGATTAAGTCGCATCAAGCTGAAATTTGCACAAATTATAATACAAGTCTGTGACATTGTTGTAGCTTTTGCAATCGCCTTGCGACACTGAGGTGCAACATTTTTAAAATCTCCTGTTTCAAGTGCATATTCCGCCAAGGCAAGTGCATCGCTTCCTGCACCACATCCATTGGAAAACTTGGCATAGCCTACATCTCTAGAAAGCAGTTCAGTCAATTCACGGAAGCTGCCCTTATCTCTGTAATACAGATACAGGTAGTGGGGAGATGCAAAGGTGAATTCATTGTCTGAAATGGTAATATATGAATTATGACCATTCAGAAGTCTTATAATTTCCTCATCTGAGGAGCTCATAGCGACTACATCATTAAATAAAATAAATTTACGAACAATCATAATTTCTCCAAGAACTCGATTTTGGAGAGACTTGTCCAAGTCTGTTAATGCTGTATAGTACTGTTCCAGCTCATTTAGTCTTTCTTCCCAGCTTAAAATCTCACTATCCTTTCCGAGTAAGATAGAATAAAACATATAGAGTAAATATGCAAAAGGATATCGGAATAAAATCTGACTAGGAACGCTGTTAAACATTTCATCAGCCCCTTCAAAGTCTAGCCATTCGTTGCGTATGTTTTTAGGATTATTCAAGTGAGAAAGGATATCCTCAACACGCCCTGCCTTATTCAAATAGCGGTAGGCCTGCATAAACTCATGTCTACTTAAAAGCCAGTTGCCTAGACGACCATATAAGGCTTGAAGCTCTTTAGAAGAAAATGACCTTTTATGCTGGAGATAGCTCATCAAAACTTGATGAATCATGTAATTCTCCGTTTTTTCTTCATAAAAGACAAAGGCATTTTCTCTGTTAAGTAATTTTAAACGTTGACGTGAATCTTCATACTGTGTGACATATATTGCCTGTTCTGGTGTAAATTCATTCATAACAGAAAGCCTAAGCAAAAAGTCCTGCATAGAGCTGTCATAACGGTCAAACAGTGCACGTTCAATCATATTTTCTATAGTAGTACTGATTCCGACAGGAATTCCATTCTCAAGTCCTAACAAAAGTATATATGCAAAAGAAATCCAGCCGTCAGTATACTTCCATACCTTACTCAAATTTGTTTCTGAAATATGTTCAGACATCATTTGGCAGTAATCTCCCATCTCATTTTCCGTAAACTTCAGAAGCTGCCTTGGCATAAGATAGCATTGACCACGAGAAAGCAGTTCAACAAAATCAAGACCAGTAGTATCCCTAGTAATTAATAGAATAGACAGATACTCTAACTCCTCCTGAGCAAGGCGTAAAAGCAGATTATTTAGATTTGAGTTTCTTGCAAGATGATAGTCATCTAGCACTATCAGATAATTCTCGTCAAATTTCACATTGTCAAGTGTATTAAGCGCTCTTTCCATTTGTGGTGCATCTGTCGGCAGACCGAGAGATTTGAGAATTAAACCTGTCTGATTGTCCATTTTCATTATATCATCTGTAAAGCTGTCCCAAAAGGCTGTTTCTGAATAGCTTAAATCAGAAAATGTAAACCAGAAGGATTTAATATCCTGATTTCGAATAAACATTTTTACAGCTGTTGTTTTTCCGTATCCCATAGGAGCTTCAAGAATAGTCAAGGGATATTCAAAAACAGCAAATAATGCCTTATCAATCCTTGCTCTGCTTAGAAATCTTTTGTTTTTCATGTTTTTTCACTCCCTGACGTAAGAAAATATTTTATGCCATTTTAATTGGCAATCACTTCAATTTGCATAAATGATACATATTATAGCACAGTATTTATCGAGAATCTAGATAGTAATAAAAAAATCCCCCTTTTGGGGGATACTTTTAGTTGTTAAATTTTTGTAAACTAATGCTGGCATAATATTTATTTTATATTGTGCAGAAAGGAGGAACAAAGACATGAAAATTACAAATGTACAGCCGACAGATGATTACAGACTTCTAATAGACTTTGAAAAAGGTAATCAAGTGATTTTTAATATGCAGTACATGGTAGAAACTCTACCATATCTAAGATTAAAGAACTTGGAAGCATTTAAATCAGTTCTGTTTGAGGATAAAGCTGTTTATTGGGATCCTCCAGATGAAAAATTAGAAATTTTCCCAATACGGATTACTGTGGACAGCATTTTGTTCACACTTCGGTAACAAATTAAATAAATTATAAAAGGAGACTTAGTTTATGAAGAAACTATTCAAACAATTTTTTTCCATGATGCTTATTGCAGCTATGATAATGAATATGGCAGATTTCAACACGACCTACGCTGCAAGTGCGCCAGCTATTGTCAGTGTTACACCAAGTGATGAAGCGACGGGTGTTAGTGTCAATGCTTCAATGATTATCAATTTTGACCAGCCAATGTATACTTCAGGGGGGTATTCTTCAGGTTTCTTTGGTGCAAGTTTTACATTTGGGTCACAGAGCTGGAGCAATGGAAACAAAACCTGTACAATACCTATGCAAGGTTTGCAATTCAGCACATCTTACAGAGTATCAATTGGACAATTTTGGAATTCAGACCAAAATCAATGTTCTAACACACTCACAATCAATTTCACCACTGAGGATGATACATATCCACCGACAGTCACTGGCACAAGTCCAGCGAATAATGCTGTTAATGCCACGGTTTCTAGTCCTATTAGCGTGTCCTTCAGCGAGGGGATGAAGACAACTGTCGGCATGATGACTGTCGCTCCAACTGATGCTCCAACAAGCACAGTAGGCGGAAGCACTGCGTGGTCAAACGGTAATACGACTCTCACATTTTCTCATCCAACCGCTTTTGAACCCAATAAGAACTATACCATTAAACTGATAGGGTTTCAGGATGGACCAGGAAACGTGTTACCTGCATACACCTTTAGCTTTACCACCTATACGGAAACCACGCCACCTCAGCTTTCTTCACATACTCCAGTCGCTGGTGCAAGCAATGTAGCCATTAATACCAGTATCGTGCTTAACTTCAACGAGAAGATGAACACGTATGCAGGCGGTATCACAGTCATGGATGCGTTATCTAATCCAGTCAGCATTGGAGCGGTGGTATGGAGTAACGGAAGCAAAACCGCGACTTATACTCCAACAACAGCTTTGGCTTACGGAACGGTGTACACTGTTACCTTAAACAGCTTTAAAGATGAATCGAACAACGATTTAAGTGCGTCTAGCTTTACCTTTACCACCAAGGAACAGGAAAAAACACCAACACCTTCAATCCCAAATCCACATAATACTTTTACATTCTCAAACTCGACGGATACAACGGCAATATTTCCTTTGAATCCTCACGCCCCATCCGGCACAACATACAAGGTGTATGTTTCTGATGATGCGGTAAGTCCCGTCGATGCTGGGATAGCCCTTGTGAACGTGATTACTTCTGGAAGCGAGATTACCGATTTGATGCTTTACTTCACAAGCCCCTCTGTCAGACCTAGTGTAAATACCGATTATTATATCAGTGCCACCGAATCTGGTAAGGCTGAAAGCCAGCGCGTGAAAGTTACGATAAAAGTTCCGATCGCCATTGCAAGTACCAACCCAACAAATGGAGCAGCCGAGATTGCGAAGAACACTGATATCATTCTTGACTTCGGCAGGGGGATACAAGTTATTGGTTGGGAGGAGGTTTCTATCATCACAATTGTGGAAACAGCCAATCCTTCCAATAATGTGACTGGAACTAAGGCGTGGTCCAACAGTAATCAAATACTCACCTTCTCTCCAGACTTGGATTTAAAGCCAGGCACGCAATATACTGTTTCCTATTCAAACTTTAACGATATATATGGTATTCCTGTACTGCCTAGCTCCTTCACGTTCACAACCGCAAAGGATACCCTAACGGCAAGCGATTTAAGCTATAATCTTTCTCCAGTAACCTATAACGGCGGTACACAGCCACTTACTGTGACTGGCAACACAGACGTAGGCGAGATTACTGTGAAATACGAAGGCGTAACAGCTTCACCCAAAAATGCAAGCACTTATACCATTACGGCGGATGTGACAGAAAGCGCTAAATACAAAGCTGTCACAGGACTTTTACTCGGTAGCTACACGATCAGTAAAAAAGACGTCACAATTTCAGGTGTAACCGCAGTTGACAAGGAATTTGCAGCAGGCGATACAAGCGTTGCACTAGACTTTTCAGAAGCTTTGGTTAATGGTAGAATAGGCTCCGATGCTGTCGTACCGTCTGGAGGTTCTGGTACAATGGATGATGATGCAATCGGAGATAACAAGCCTGTTACAATTACAGGAATTGCTCTGAGTGGAGTGGACGCAGGTAATTATAACCTCATTGCACAACCGACAGACGTCACAGTAAATATTGTAGCACCTCTTATCACTGTAACATCTATAACAGTTAAAAAAATACCCTCCAAGACCACTTACACAGTGGGTGAATCCCTTGAGCTCGATGGATTTGAGGTGACATTGCATAAGAGTGACGGTTCAACCGAGGATATAGCTTTTGCTGATTTTGGTACAAATGGAATCACAGTAAGCCCAGTCAATGGAACTTCACTGACAACCAGCTATGATAAAGTGACTATCATACATACAGTTTCTGGAAAATCGGTTGAGCAGACAATAACTGTGAATTCGGCAGCTGTGACAAGTGTAATCACACCCGCAGACGCAGTTATAAATGACACAAACATCTCAGCAACAGTCGAAAATAACATTACCAGTCAGATTATCGACCTTTTAGTTAGCACGAAAGCAAGCTGGAAGCTTTACAGCGACGCTAATTGCACAAGCGAGATTGCAGATAAAACTATGATACTTTCTGTTGGTGCAAACACAGCCTATGTTCAGGTGATAGCTGAGGACAGCAGCACTAAGGTATATACCCTTATCATTACAAGGCAGGATGTTGCACAAACTGGCATAGCCCCGTCTATCATCACGAAATCTATAAAAGACGGGGTTGTTGGCGAACTATACAATGATTTCATGACGGCGGACGGAGATGCACCAATCACATGGAGTCTAGAAAGTGGCAGTCTGCCGATGATGCTGAACCTTGCATCCGACGGAAAGATTATAGGCGTACCAATGGAGTCAGGCACTTTCGCTTTAACTGTTAAGGCTACTAACGGCACAGGCTCTTCCACACAGAATATGACTATTACAGTGCACTCTTTACAATATGTGGCATTTGGTGACAGTATTGCCGCTGGATATGGGCTTACGAATCCAGAAGATTCTTATGTGTCAATTATCAAAGGTACTTTAGGCTTGCCAGCGGCAAATATAGCAATGAATGGATTGAGCAGCACGCAACTTTTGACAATATTGAATGGAATGCTACCTCAACAAATCGAAAACTTGTCTGATGTAAAGATGATTACCCTCAGCATTGGCTCAAATGATGTGTTGGCTGGGTTCTTGGGAATCATCGCCAGCAAACTTGGTTGTAATGTTTCTGATATTCAGTCAACCTTGGCTGGGCTGAGTCAACCGCAATTGGCAGCTGTTCTTGCTTCCCTGAATGCAGACGATGGAAGTGGTTTGAAGGACAATCCGGCTTTGAAGGGAGCAGCTTCCAACTTTGAGACGAACTTTCAGTCTATTATCAGCAAGCTTAAGGCTTATGTACCAGATGCGAAAATTTATGTGACTAATGTATATAACCCCTACGAGGGAATCAGCATTCCTTATGGAGTAGGTACATTGAATTTAGGAGAAATTGCGGATAGTTACATTCATATATTGAATCAGGCGTTCAATTCAGATTCGACGAATTATACGCTAATTGATGCGTATTCTGCTTTTTCGGATGAGCTGCACAAGGGAAAATATCCTATCAACACAAATATTCAGACTTTCAATTTTGATCCACATCCCAACGCATATGGTCATGCTCTAATAGCAGCTTTGATTCTTGCGGCACAAGGTCCTGCACCTGTAATCTATACCGTGACATTCAACTTAGACGGTGGTATACGTACGGGTGGTGGCGAGCTGGTACAAAACATAGCACAAGGTTGCTCTGCCATAGCACCAACTATAGTACGTAGCGGTTATACTTTCACTGGTTGGGATAAGTCATTTACTAATGTCAGCTCAGATCTGATAGTAACAGCCACTTGGAGTAAAGACGGCAACAGCGAAAGTGGTACTGGTATTGGAAATACACCATCTATTCCTTCAGCATCAAATGTTGTCACCGAAAAGCAAATCGGTATGCCAACTACGGCAAAAATGAGCACCCTCAGTACGGTAAAGGATGGCGTACTCACAGCAACCATTACTGAGCAGATGGTAAAGGACGCAATCAAGATGGCGCAGGATGCGGCTAAGAATTCTGGAGTGGAAGAAGATGGTATCGCTTTGGATTTTAATGTCATTAACAGTAACAACTATGCCAATTTGAACTTTACAATTGATGCAGGAGCGATAGACAAGTTGAAAGAAGCTAAAATAAAGTTCATAAAACTTAGCTCTAGTGTACTTGATATTATATTTGACACAGGAGCTATCACTGAAATTGATGAACAATCTACAGGCACAGTCGCAGTTTTAGCAAAATCACTGACCAAATTGTCCAATGCGGCAAAGAAGCTTATTGGTAATCGCCCAGTGCTTAATATCACTGTAGGCTATCAGAAAAACGGCAAGACCGAGTATGTCAGCAGTTTCGGCAAGGGTTCGGTTACGCTGGACATTGCCTACAAAGTAGCAGACAAGGAAAATACCAAAAATCTATTCGGCGTTTATATTGATAAAAACGGAAATCCAGAGCTTTTGATTAATTCCAGCTATGCGGATGGCAAGGTAATTTTTAACAGAAATAGTCTTTCAAGCTACGGTATTGGCTATAAAGCTCCTGCTTTAGCATTTATTGATACAGAAAAGCATTGGGCAAAGGACAATATTGATTTTGTTGTCAGCAGTGGATTGATTTCTGGTATAAGCGAAAAGATTTTCAATCCAGATACGCCAATCACACGTGCAGACTTCCTTATGGCACTTGGCAGGATTTCGGAGGGGGATATGAGTGGATATAAAACAAGCAGCTTTATAGATGTCAAGAGCAGTGATTCAGCTATGCCGTACATTGAATGGGCAGTTGAAAATCACATAGTTCAAGGTATAGGAGAAGGTAAATTCGGCGCTGAAAGTAATATAAGCCGTCAGGACATGGCTGTTATGATGCAGAATTATTCAAAGTCTATGGGATATAGACTTCCTGTATCTTTTGAGGAAATAATTTTCTCGGATAGTGAAAAAATAGCTGATTATGCTAAGGCTTCTGTAATGGAAATTCAAAAAGCAGGTATTATGAAGGGTAAGGGAAATAATCAATTTGATCCGATAGCAAATGCAAGTAGGGCAGAAGCGTCAAGCATACTTCACTGTTTTATGGAATTTATAGTAGAAAAAGGAATTGCACGAGGTTGGAGTCAGAATGGCACTGGACAATGGCAATATATTAACGAAAAAGGTCAGACGGTAGTTGGATGGCGTACAGTTGAGGATGCAACATACTATTTCAACTCCGACGGCAATATGGTATTCGGACAGTGGCTTGAAATTGACGGCAAATGGTATTACTTCTATGAAGACGGAGTACTTGCTAAAAGCGTCAAGATTAAAGGCTACGAAGTGGATGAAAATGGAGTAAGGAAAGCTAAGTAAAATGAATTAAATCAAAAAAGCCTATTTATCATTATGAAAAAATAGGCTTTTTATACTTTATATGGACAAAAATATTAAAAGTTAGTATAATCTAGATTAATATATGAGAAAAACATTTGAAGCTATACTTAAATTAAATAAAAATTATATTGACTCTTAAAACATCTTCTTTGAGTTTAAATGAGATTTGTTATAATAAATTTTCTTTAGTTTTACTTGTACTATAATAAAGTGTTAATTAATCTTAGTTGCTTATTTTTGAAATATCGGGGTATTGAGTTAGTAGTTTTTTATTTGCTATTTCCAAATGTCTATAATATTCTGAATATGAACTACTCAATTTCTTTAATGCAGGAATAAAAACATCATAATACCCATTTAAATTATGGAACTCTTTTATTATCTCCATGATTTTACAGTCAATAGAATTTTTGTATTCATCTGATTGCTTATATGTAAGATATTGTTCTAAGGTTTCTTTGTGTGTGAATAGAAAGTCACTTGGGTTTTCTATGTACTTCTTTATACTTTCAATCATGTCTTTAATTTGTTCTGTGCCAATGTGCTTTGTACCCTCAATCAAATACTCATTTAATTCTTCTGGCAAGTCGAAAGATGGAGTACTATCTAAAAAAGATATTATCTTTTCATAAGCAGTCTGCTGAGTTTCTGTTCTGATAGGCTCGTTTAAAAATTGAGCGAAATGCAGACAAATAAATCTACCATAATTTCCCGGAAAAGCTTCTGAAATTTTATCAATAATTGTTCTGCTATTTTCAATCATTTTTAGTTCAAGGGAAACTTCAGAATAAAAATTACCACTGCTTAATTTATTGATTAGTGCTTTTCTTGCTGTTTTCCTTTGAAAATCCAATTCTTTTCTAACAGAAATAACTTGTAAAGCAGTATTTGTGCTATCAGAAAGAATGCTTCTTATTTCCTCAATACTCATGTCAAGTTTTCTCAATACAGAAATTTTGTTCAAAGTTTCGATATCATTTTCGCTATAATTCCTATAACCATTATCTAAAATAGATGGCGAAACCAATCCTTGAATAGTGTAATATTCTATTGCTTTTTTAGTTAATCCTGTTGTTTTGCTAATTTGATTTACTAACATATTTATCACCTCAATAAAATTTTAAGCCAATACCCAAGGTGATAGTCAAGCATTTTTTAGATTTATTTGAAAATTAGTTTAATAAATTTTTTATAATTTTGTTTTAATCTTCTCACAGAGCATGATATTTATAACGTACATACCATAAGAAGAAATTTTTTATTGGTCTTTTGGTGAGATACTTGAGCAATTTGCCTAAATCCTAGTTTTTCATACAATTTTATTGCACGATGATTGAAGCAAGCTACAGAAAGTCGAAGTTTCTTTGCCTGTAGATTTTGTTTGGAATAGTTTATGCCTGTTTGCATAAATAAACTTCCTAATCCATGTCCGCATAATTCTGGCTTTAATCCAAGCCCGATATCCAGCATATTCGCATCATAGGCGTTGATCTCTATGGTTGGAATTTGTGCTAAAGTTCCAAAACAAAAATATCCTATCAAATTATTTTCAGAATCAACACAAGAAAAATACTGACCATTCATTAATTCGTCAATGGTTTCATTATCATTATCAAAACTATATATTGAGTATTCATCAGAATAAACCCATTCTGAAATTAAATGGGCATATTCTAAGGTCATAGGTTCTACTATATACATTATTACACCTTCTTGTTATATAAATTTCTTATAGTTTTTTTATTTACTTGCAGAAGCGATTATTAATAGCCTCTACCACTCAATTATTTTTAGAGTATTCCATTTTTTATACCATTTTTCGCATTTTTGCAGATAAGTTTCTTTTGTTATCTGCGTTTTATTTGCTCTTATTATTTGTCCAAACATATCATTTAAACCAAAGGGAGCATATACCATAAATTTATCATCAAGCATTTTAACTCCTATAGAAGTTGCAGTTGTAGGCCATGTGTTGATTGCATTTTCCACTGAAACATATGGCTGTAATTCATATCCATAATATTTTTTATACCACAAATGTACTCTTGCTTGATTTTTTATATCAATTTTTATAGGTAAGTGAGAAAATTTTTGTTCTATTTGCTTAATGATTAAATCTTCTTTTTCATATGATAAATCCTCATCAAAATATACAAAATCTACATCAGAAATACCATACATCAAATCTAAATTATTTTGAAAATTCCAAACAGTTTGGCAAATACATCCTGCTCCTATATAATAATTTTGGAGTCCAATGCTTTGAGCCCCTTTAATAAGCTCAAACAATACGGAATTTTCTGAAAGAATAGAAAACAATATTTGCTTTTGTGTTTCTAAATCGCAATTATATCCAATCATATCTAGCTCCTTGGTTATGTTTTAGTGCAATGTTAAAATTTAATTAATATTATCACTATTTTTGTAATACTTGCTCTAAATTTGAACATTCTTCTTTAAGCATAGAAAACAGTTCAATATCATGATACTTTCCTTTTGAGAAAACAGCTTGTCTCTTTAATCCTTCATACTTAAATCCACAATTTTCAGCAACTTTACGACTTGCTATATTATCCTTTGATACTTGGATTTCAAGTCTTTTTATAGGTTTTAATTCAAATAAATATGCTACAAATATTTTGAGTGCTTCCGTCGTATAGCCTTTACCCTTATCTTCATCTCTATATATTCGATATCCTACCTCATATCCAGGTAAATACCATACTCCTTTAAAATATGTAATCTCTCCTATTAATCTATTACTCTTGTCAGTAATAAGCATAGTACCGAAATCCTCATTCCAAAGCCCTGTTTCTTGGTATCGTTTTTTGAACATTGTCTCACTTGTCAGGATTACATTCCAATACTCGCCTCTTTGGGATAAATCACTACTTAAAGAAAATATCTCATCTAAATCTTCGAATTTAACAGTTCTTAAATTAATTAACTTTCCTTTTATCATAATATTTCATTCTCCTATATATTGCGTATTGTAAGTTAAATTTTCTCAACTATCATCTCAAAAATATTTTAACTGATAGTATCTGTTTGATTTTACCATAATAAAGTAAATATAACAATGTAGAAGTTTTAAGCAAGCAAAAGAATTAATGTCGGTATAAAGAAACGGATATAAAAGAGTGATATACTTGAGCGTGGCAAACAAATAGAAAAATAAATAAAATAAGGATGGATTTTAAAATCTCCATCCTTGTTATTGTAATGCTTAATCTTTATCTTAATTATTAACAGATATTAATCCTATTTTTAATTAATTTTTTACATTATCTAATCCTAATAATTTATAGCAATAAATTAGAATTAATCAAATAATGTTTTCCAGTTTTGGGTTTTATATGCTTAAAATACATCAAAATTTGTTCTTCATTATTTTTTGCTTTTGACAATAGTGGTAATTCATCCATACTGAAATATTTGCTTTTAGTTGTTTCGTTGTTAGGTTTGAAAGTACCACCTATTAAAGAACATAAAAGAAATATTTTACAAATTTTATATGCGTAGATTGGAATATAGCAATTTTCATAATGAGAAATTAAGCTGTGGTAAAATCCATTCAATAATATTTATCATGGCGTTTACTTTAGAATTATCGTTTCCTATAAAAAGAGTTTCAAACCAGTTCTTATACGGTATGTTTTCTAACTTATCACAAAGTCTTATAACAGCACTTGAAGGAGGAACTGGCTTATCATTTATAGCATAGATTGCTTCAATTATTTTCCATGAATTTGTAGACACTATATAATTTTGCTTTAAAATATTTGATGATTTTATTGCAGATAGAAGTTTAATTTTTGTGCTAAACAACCAGTGGTAAATTTGAGCCTTTATTTCTTTTTCTGTAGTAAAATTATTATATTTTTCAATTGCAATTTCCATTAAATAATGCAATTGATTATCTTTATCATATATAATTTTATTATTGATAAAATGATATACTTCCATTTCATTATTAATGAGTTTCTGCAATCTAGTATCAAAAGTAGTAAAAATGTATTCTACTAAAACTCCATCACATATTTCCGTTTTAAAAGAGTTTTCATTGCTTAATACCATTATATCCAAATCTGATTCAGCAGAAGCATTATTCTGAGCAACAGAACCCATTAACATGATTCCCGATACAAACTTTTCTTTTTTAAGTTGTTCTTGAATTTTGGAAAATATTTTTAGCTGAATCAATCTTACCACCTCTTGATTATACTAATTATATAGATTTTCTATATTAACACTTTTAAAATATTTTAATAATAATATTTGTTTAATTTTATCATAATAAAGCAAATATAACAACATTGAAATAGGACAGAAAAGAGTTCCAAAAACTATAAAAAGAATAGAAAAAAGTGATATATTTGAAAATACTATTTTAAAGAAGAAATATTTATATACTTTTCTTTAAATTCGTCTTTTAAAATAGAATAGCACAAGTCATCATATTTTTTTCCATTAAGATAGCTTGATTTTCGCTCTCTGCCTTCTAAAATAAAGCCACATTTTTCCAGTGATTTTTGAGCTGCAGTATTTATCTCAAGAGTATTTGCCGATATTCTTTCAATTCCTACATAATTAAATCCGTAATCCAGCATCAATTTTACAGCTTGCTGTCCATAGCCTTTAGAACGATTGTTAATTTTAGAAATGCCCATACCCAATGAGCATTTGCGGTTTTTTACATCAATATCCTGTAAGGCAACGTCACCAATTACATTACCATCATTTAAAAATATTCCCAATCTAATATGTGTATTACCCTGTAATTTTTGTATCTCATTAAACCACTCATCAGCTTTTTCCTCCGAATATCCAAGATTTAATTGTTCTGACGGATTTTCAAAATCATATTCAAAATCATTCCATAATGTTTTGCAATCCTTACGTTCTAATGTTGCTAAATATATATCTTTTCCTTGTAGTTTCATTTTAACCTCCGCTATAAAGTTATTGTTTTAATTTATTTCTGTATAAAAGCATATATGACCGGCATATTAAAGCACAGTACATTATCTCTATTAAATTTCTCAAGCTCTTCAAATACATCTTTTTTAAATTCTTCAAAAATATTACTGCCCAAGCTTTCTATTTGCTCAAATATACCTCTAACAGCATTTACCCACATTTCCTGCCACCATTCATTTTTATCTCTATATATAACATTTGAATTTTCTTGGTGGACTTTTATGTTCATATATCCTAAGCTATTCAATATTTTTGTTACACCATCTACTGTATCAAATTTTGGTATATTAAGTTTATCAATATTTTTCTTAACTGGTGTGATATACTTATCAACTATATCAGTTAGCCATTTTTGATCTTCTTGTATTCCCCAAATACTAAATCCTGCCTCTCCGCCATTTTTTAATATCTTCATGATTTTACTCAATTTATTTTCACTTAACAAAAGATATCCAAAGCCAAAACCACAAATTATATTATCAAAAGAATTTTCCTTGAAGTCTAAATATTGTGCATTCATAATTATTGCTTTTGCATTGCATATGTTTCTATGTAAAATATCTTTGTTTGTTTCATTTACCATCACTTCTGAATTGTCAATGCCAATAACATACCCATCTTTACCTACCTTGTCTAATGCAGGAAATAATGAAGCGCCTCTACCCATTCCTATATCCAATACTCTCGCACCTCTATTAATGCTTGAAAGTTCAACTAATCTATTACCAAAATCATTCCAATATTTCGGTCCTATTTTTCCAAACTTAGGGGCTACTTTATCCCATATATTAATGCTCTTATCAAGCTCTAATTTATAGCGAAAGCCATCTAAAGTCTGTTCGTATTCTACAAAGCCAAGACTTGTAAAGAGTTTTTGAGAAGCAATATTATATTTGTATATTTCATTTATGTACAGACAGGGATATGCAAGCGACTTTCCGCGTTCAATAAGTTTTGCGACAACTTTTTTACCAACTCCCATGCCTCTGTATCTTGTATCTCCAATTACAATAGGCATATCAGACTGCCAAAAGGTAACATCTCCAATTGGAGTAAAGCAGTTATTTTCAAACACTTCAATAAAATACAATTCTCCATGAGTATTTAAATACTCATACATACAATGTAATTTTTCTATATCATACGCTTCTTTGGCTCCGTCTACAAGGTATACTGTATCTAAGTCCTGATACCACGAGAGAGCAAAATCATATATATCATCATATTTTCTCAATCTAAGCCCAGAGTCAATTTCGATAACATCTGGTTGTTTAATACCATTTATAGGCATGATGCACCTCGCAAAATATATATTTTTTGTAACATATCTTAATTCATAAATAAGGTCTAATGCTTATAATTTTAATTTGTGTTTTTATAGATATTGAAAAATCACAAACATATTTGTATATTCATTTGCTTACTAAATTCTTGGAAAATGCCCAATACTTCAAGAATATTTTATTATATAACATTTGTTTAACTCTACCATAATGAAGTAAATTTATCAATATTTAGATTAGAAATATCTAAAAATTATATTTTCTTTTATGTTGACACTGCATTTTTAGCTCTATATAATGTAATAAACAAAAAATGAAAAGTGGAGTATTAATATGGATTTATTAAAAGAGCGTATTAGAAAAGATGGTATTGTAAAAGAAGGAAATGTGCTTAAAGTTGACAGCTTTTTAAATCATCAAATGGATATAGAATTAATAAATGAAATAGGAAAAGAATTTAAAAGGTTATTTGCAAACAAGCCAATTAACAAGATTTTGACTATAGAAGCTTCAGGCATTGGTATAGCTTGTATAGTTGCACAATATTTTAATGTACCGGTAGTATTTGCAAAGAAAAGCAAAAGCATAAATCTCGAAGGAGAAATGTATGTATCAAAGGTTGAATCCTATACACATAAAAAGACCTTTGATATAATAGTTTCTAAAAAATTTCTGAATGAAAATGATAATATACTAATAATTGATGATTTTTTGGCTAATGGATATGCAGTTCGAGGACTCATAGAAATAATAAAAAAATCAGGAGCAAGCTTAGAGGGTGTTGGAATAGTAATTGAAAAGGGCTTTCAAGATGGTGGAAAACAACTAAGAAAAGAAGGCATACAATTAGAGTCTCTTGCGATAGTAAAAAGTATGGATGCAATAAATGGAACTGTAGAATTTGAGTAATTTAAAAATATTATATAAAGTATGTGAAACGACGAGTTATATGATATTTTTCTATGAAACATATAAGAATAAGTTTTAATTTAATATATATAATAAAATTACAGTTTATATTCAAATATAATTAAAGCTTGAAATAAAATTATAATATAAAAAACAGGAGAGTGATAGAATATGATAAAACCTAAAAAATTAGCAAAAGGTGATAAAGTGGCGATAATAAGCTTATCAAGTGGCTTGTTAGGTGAGCCATTTGTTGCTTATCAAAAAGAGTTGATTGAGAAAAGATTAAACGAATTTGGATTAGAAGTTGTTTATACTCCTAATTCATTGAAAGGAATAGAATTTATAAAAAATAATCCGCAAACACGAGCAGATGATTTGAAATGGGCGTTTAAAGATGAAACTATAAAAGGTATTATTTGTGCTATTGGAGGAGTTGACACTTATAAAACAGTTCCGTTTTTACTGGAAGATGAGACATTTATAAATAATGTAAAGAATAATCCAAAGATTTTTATTGGATATTCAGATTCAACAATTAATCATTTAATGTTTCGCAAAATTGGCTTAACAACTTACTACGGTCATTCTGCCATAGTAGATTTTGGCGAACTGGCTAAAGAAATGCTACCTTATTCTAAAGAGTGGTTTGAAAAATTATTTGAAAATGACTCAAATTTAGAAATAAAATCAAGTCCGATTTGGTATTTAGAAAGGACTACTTTTGAAGAAAGTGAACATGGAAAGGAAAGAATATCTAAAACTGAAAAACATAGCTATGAAGTGTTAAGTGGCAAAGGATGTGTAACAGGAAAGTTATTTGGAGGCTGTGTTGAGAGTTTAAGTGAGCTGCTTTCTGGTGACAGGTATGATGATGAACCTCAAGTAAATGAAATGTATGGTCTATTCCCATCAGTAGAGGAGTTGCAAGGGAAAATCTTGTTTTTAGAAACAAGTGAAGAACAGCCTAATCCAGAAAAACTAACACATTTATTGAATATATTAGATGAATATGGATTGTTTAAAGCTATAAATGGCGTGCTTATAGGCAAACCTCAAGATGAGGCATATTATGATGAGCATAAAGAAATTTATAAGAATATCATAGGAAAATATAACAAGCCAATATTATTTAATATGAACTTCGGGCACGCACATCCAAAGTGTATTCTGCCTTATGGAGTAGAGGTTACAATGGATTGCGATAATAAAAGAGTAATAATTAACGAAAGCTTAGTTGATTAAAATATTAGAAATTTTAATCTGTTTATATAAGGAGAATAATGCGAATGATTAATTTTACTGAATTAGATTTTACAAATAAAACAGTTTTAGAGGTTGGTACAGGCAGAGGTGGAACAACTATAGAATTAGTAAAAGTACTTAAAAATTTTAGTAGAGCTAAACTCATAACTACCGATATATAAAATTATGGCTAAAAAGGAAATGTAGCAAAATATAAAGACTAGGAGAAATTAAATGATTATAAAATATCCAAAAAAAATAAGTAAAAATGATATTATTGGTATAACAGCAACATCTTTTGGGGTTACTATCCCATATTATTCTAGTAGATTAGATAATGCTATTAAAAATTTAAAAGACTTAGGATATGTCACGAGAGAAACTGCAAATGTTAGAACTATGAGTAAATTAGTTAGCTCTGATGCGAAAACTAGAGCAAAGGAATTTATGGACTTATGGAAAGACGAAAAAATCAGCTGTATAGCACAAGCTGCAGGTGGTGAATTTTTAATGGAGATATTGCCATATGTTGATGCAAATGTGATAAATAATCATAGTCCAAAATGGGTATTTGGTTATTCTGATTCAAGTCTATTTAACTATTTTTTAACTACTAATTTTAATATAGCTACATTAACTTGTGACAATTTGCCTTCATTTGGTATGGAGCCTATTCACAAGTCTATTTTAGACATATTAAGTATATTAGAAGGCAAGGAAGTAATTGTCCAAGAAAGCTTTGAGCTATATGAGGGAGTAAGTATAGCAAAAGAAGATAGAGAATTTAATAGTACATACAATTTAACCGATAAAGTAGAATACAAGCATTTATACAATAAAAGTTCAGATAAGATTTCTGGCAGATTAATTGGTGGTTGCATTGATGTATTAATTCAACTCCTTGGGATGCCTTATGATAAAACTAAAGAGTTTTGCAAGCAATTTGATGGTATGCTATGGTACTTAGAAAATTGCGAGTTATCAACGCCGTCATTATATAGAGCATTGTGGCAAATGAAGCAGGCTGGATGGTTTGACAATGCAAATGGATTTTTAATTGGCAGAACAAGTTCAAAAGAAAGCGTTATGGATTTTGAGTACTTAGATACATTACATAAAATTTTTGATGATATGAATGTTTCCGTTATTTATGATGTAGATATAGGGCATGTTCCTCCACAATGGGCAATGATAAATGGAGCAGAAGCAGAGTTTGAGTATAAAAATGGGAAAGGGAAATTGTTACAAAGGATAATGTCAATGGAAGCAAGCGAAGAGAAAAGAATTTGTCCACTTTGCGGAAAAGATAATAATTGCCAGCATGGACAAAAAGGATGTTGGTGTGAAACAGTTAAATTTCCACAACATGTAATAGATATGATTCCAGAAGACAAAAAAGGAAAAGCATGTGTATGTAAATCCTGCTTAGAAAAATATCAAAATTCTTATTAGTATAGAAAATTGGGATGTATTACTGTTAAGAAATAAGAAAAATAAAGGGGCTGTTGAAAAATGAATTTTATACACTATATATAGTTTGATATCTTAATAAATGCAGCTATATATTGTATTTGTTTTATTTTGAGGCAGCCTCTTTATTTTGCAAAAACTGAGAATTTTAAATTTATTATGCCATAGAATTATTTTCTATATAATCTATAATCTCTTTCAAAGAAGTGATATCCCATTCGCACTGTTTTTCGCCATTTCTAACAATATGAAAGGATAAAAACCCTAAATCTCTTGCACCATCGGACTCTACATCATAATCATCTACATAGATGCTTTCATTAGCCTGTACATCTAAAGTTTTTAGTGCTGTATTATATATTAGAGGGTCTGGCTTCATCACTCCAACTAAATCACTACATGTATAACTGTCAAAATATTTACCTAATCCTAATTTTTCTAAAGACATCTGTAAAGATGGAGAAGTGTCACTAATAACACCCATTTTATAGCCTCTTGATTTGAAATATTCCAAAACCTCTATTGTTTCATCATACAGTACGCTGCTGTTTGACCAAAGCTCATTATGTAATATAAGTGCTCTTTCTTGTAAATTTTCACTAACTCCATGTTCCTTTAGAAGTTCCTCATAATACTTTTTGAAAAATATTATTTCTTCATCTACACTTTTTAAGCCATTTTTTGGATATCCTGCTCTGTCAAACAATTCCATCATTTTGTCATAATCTACATTATAATCTCTGCCAGACCAATTTTTAATAGTTTCACTACGCCATTTAATTTTTTCAGGATTTCCTTTAATTAGAGTATTATCTCTGTCGAAAAATATTGCCTTATATTTCATAATAAACCTCCAAAAAATTATAATAATAAAATTTTAGCATAAAAAGTCATAAAAATTAAAAATTTATAAAGAAATTATATTTTTAATTTTATATTTTATCTTCTAATAATATAGGAAATATTGTAAAATTGTGTAGAATTTAAAGAAATATTTTGTTATAATATAATAAATAAAATTATCTACCAATAATATATGAAAGAAGGGTTTTTGTGAAAATATTACATTTATCAGATATACATTATGATATTAATAGGAAGACAAAATTTAACGAATTATTGAGTGAATTAAAAGAATGCATAAACGAAGAAATAGATCTAATATTTATTACTGGAGACTTAATTAATCGTGGAAATGCAGGCACTGATTCTAGTGATAAAGGATTTAAAACGTTTGATGAAGAATTCATATATCCATTATTAGAGCATTTTAAGATAAGACGAAATAGAATTATTTTATCACCTGGAAATCATGATATTGATAGAGATAAAATAATTCAAATTAGTGAACTAGGATTACAAAAGTTATTGATTGATGATAATGAAGTAACCAAAATAATAAATGAAGGAATAAAAAATAATTTTTATCAAGAGTATAGTAGAATAGAGTCATATAAAGATTATGTAAAAAAATTTTATGAAAATTCTGATGAATCGAAAATTACATTATTTCATGATACTCATTTATTTAACATAGAAAATATTCGAGTAGGGGTTACTTCTTTTAATACTGCATGGAGATGTTCTTCTAGTAAAGAAGATCATGGAAAGATTATTCTTGGCTTAGAACAATGTTTATTGGCAAGTGAAGAAGTAAAGAATTGCGAGATAAAAATAGGGCTAATGCATCATGAATTATCATTTTTACAAGAATCAGATTATAATATAGTAGGACAAAGACTTAAAAAGCATTATGATATGTTATGCTTTGGTCATGTGCATACTGGAATAAATTCTAAGTATCATTCAAATGATATAGAAGTGATAAGCTTAACTTCGCCTGGATTTTGTACAGAAAACATGTTTACAGAAAATGATAAATATAATGTTGGCTTTTCTATTATAAATATAGAAAAAAATGGTATTGTAGATGTAGTGTATTATAAATGGGATCAAAAAAACGTTAGATTTTATGAAGATAAACAGAATAAAATTAATGTCCCATTGAAACTTAAATCATTTTTAGAAAAAAATAAATTATTTTCTTCTGGTGGTACTATTATAGAAAAAAGCTATGAAAGAGATAATAATATATTTAAAAATGACACTGTAAGTAGCAATATAAATGAAATTAGAAATTATCAAGATAAAATAATATCAACAAACTCAAGCGGAATTTTATATACAAAAATAAATGAAATAAAAAAAATACTAGAAAAAATTGATGGATATAATTTATTTTCAAACGACTTAGAATTTAACTTGTTATATGCTGATAAGATTATTAATAATGATAAAATAATTTATTCAAAATTTGAAAACATTTTTATTAACAGTATTATAAATACAGACAAAATAATTAAAAAAGAAATTATTGAAGAAATAATAAATTTCTTAGAGGAATGGTTGAATAAGATATGTATAAATACAAAAATTAATGATATTGTAAAAATATTGGAAAAATGTTATAACGGTGAAAATAAACTTGGAATGGATATAATTATTCAATTAATAAAAGATAAAAAGAGTATTCAAAAATTTGTAGATGACTGTCCTGAGAAAAGAAAGAAAGAAATAATAGCTTCAAGTTTCATATTACCTATAACATATATATGTAGAAATAATATAAAATATTATAGAAGTGAACCTGAGCGGGAAGACATAAATAAATATTATATAGATAGAGAAATAGATGAAAATATCTATAATTATTTCATTGAACATACTAAAACTATAGTATATGGGAAAATAGAAATTGGAAAGACTTCATCTGTTAAAAAGATTATTAATAAGTTAAATGAAAGTAATAAGCTAAACATATGTTTGTACTTTTCGTTATTGTATCAATCACTACAAGAAAATATAAAGGCATTTATTGAGTTATGCAATAATAGATTAATTATTAATATAAATGATGAATATTTAAATGCAAATGATGCGAATATTGATGAAGTTTATACAAATATACTTAACAAAATATGTGAGAACTTAATTATTGAATATAAAGATGTTTATATTGTTATTGATGATATTGACAATAACAATATGGGCTTTTTAAATTTTATTATAAATATAAAAAGTAAATGTCACTTTTTAATTATAATAAACGAGAAAATATTGAATTTAAATTTTGGCAACCAAAATGCAAATTATATTCAATATCCAAATTTTACTGCAAATGACATTAAAAAATTTATGAATTTAGATGATGAAATAGCAAATAGTTTATCTCATTTTGATATTGATTTTAAAATTATTAATGATATAAATAATAAATATATTGATGTAAACAGATTTATTAACGAAAGAAGATATAATATAAATTCTAATTATTTTTTAAAAGCAAATCAGTGGTTACACTTATCTCAAAATTATAAAGAAGAAGTATTAATCTTATTATCTGTTTTTTCAAAATTGTGTCCTATTAATATAGAACATATTCAGAGCTATTTATTACAGTCAGATATATATATAAAAAAGCCATACATAAAACAAATTTTATTTAATAATGAAGAACAAATTACCCATAATGATTTTTCGAAAATAAAATTAAAAGATGAAGAATTTATAAAATTTCTTTGTACAGATTATTTTAGTCAATATGATGTTGAAATTGTTTTAAAAAGAATATATGAATGGATTAGTAAATTAGATAAACAAAATTCATCTTTAATTGCATATGTTCTAATTAATGCTGAGAATGTATATGGGAAGAATATAGATTTATTAAATGAGTTACAGCAAAATTTAAATAAAATTTTACTTGACAAAGGAAATGGTGAACTTCTTTATTCGATAGGAAAAACTATATACACTGAATTTGTAGAACACAAAGAAAAGGCAGTTATATATATAGAGAAAGCATCTGATGATAATTATATTAGAGCTACAGAATTTCTAATTAAATATTTTATGAAGCAAAACTACTATAGTAAAGCAAAAAAATTAATATTGCAAGCTTTAAATTTCAATAGTGAAATTGCAAAACATTATTATACATTCGGAATCTTAGAAGAGAAGTTTGTAGATGAAGATGATACCTTTGATAAAGCAATGGAACTATTATACGATTTATCCTTATCTGCTAAAAATCCAATTATCAAAAAAAGAACAATGTTGCTTTATAGTATTAATACAATAGAAGGACTAGACAGTAAAATAACTTATAATAAAGCAATAGAAAATATAAAGCTATTAGCAGAGGAAGATTCTATTTCTAAAGTATATCATGCAAGAAATTTAATAAATAGCGATGAAGATATTAATATAAAAGAAGCTGAAATAATTTTACAACATTTATCAAATAATGGACTAATACCAGCAAAAATAGAATTAATAAAGTTATATATAAACAAATTATTTGAATATAGAAAGGCTATAGAAATAATAAAAACAGTTGATGATGATAGTTTGAATAGAGTTGATGCTATTATTTTAGATGCATTTTACAATGATAAATTTACTCATGATGATTATTTGTATATTTTTTCATACATTGAAGATAATCTAAAAAATAAAAATGAACAATTTATAATTTCTTATTCGATAGTATTGTTGTATGGAAATAAAAAATATCAAAATATAAAAGAAGGAAAAAAATGGCTAGAATATTTAGTAGAGAAAGAAAATAAAAGTGCTATGTATTTGTTAGGTAGTTATTTAGTTGATTATGAGATTGATAATATAAATAATGGAGTTTTATTATTGGAGAAAGCTGCAATTTTAAATTCTTCATCTGCTCAATTAAAATTAGCTAAGGTATATTTAAATTCAGATTATTCTTATTTTAATTATGATAAAGGAATGAATTTATATTATAAAATAATTAATAGAGGGTCTATCGAAGCGATTTTAGAATATAACAAATATATATTAAAAAATGATTGTTTTAAAGAAAATGAGAAATTAGAAGCTGAAAATAAATTGTCAAAATTAGCTGAAAATGGTAATATTATAGCAATTAAAATACTATCGAAAATATATTTGGATAAAAAATTAGATTTATATAATGAATATAAAGGAGAATACTATTTAACAATAGCTGCACATAAAGGTGATATAAGATCTATAGGAGTGCTTTCGCAAAAATATCTTTATGGAATTGGTCTTAACGTAAACATTAAAAAGGCTGTTGAACTTTTAATGATTGGAGTAAATAAAAATGATGCTTTTTGTATGACAATATTATCAAAGGCAATCATTGAAGGTATAGTATTTGATTTAAATAAAGACAAAGGAAAAGAATTGTTATTAAAAGCATGTGAATTAAATGATTACTTAGCAAAAATGTATTATGGATATTTGTTATGTGCTGGTAATAGTTTTGAACAAAATAAAATTTTAGGAGAAAAATTTTTATATGAAGCTTCGGAAGTATATGACGAAGCAAAATTAATTCTATCTAAAATGAAATTAGATGGAAAATATCTAAAGAAAGACAAAATTGAAGGCCTAAATTTATTGAAAAATGCAGTAGATAATGAATTTGAAGAAGCAGAGATAGAGTATGCTGAAAGATTAATTGATGGAGATCAAATAGAAGCAGACGATATAAGAGGGTTAAGTATATTAAGAAAATTAATAAATTTAAAATCAAATAATGCAAAAGTAGTATATGCACAAAAACTATTATCACAAAAATTTGGAGAAAAGGAAAGTGAAGCAAGAAATATATTAACAGAATTATTGGATAATGACAAACACGCTAGAAGATTATATGCCATAAACTTATTGGAAAGAAAGTTGGAATATGATTTAACAAGGGATGAGCGTGAAGAAAAAGCAATCAATCTATTGCAAAAAAATGTTTTAGAAGATGATAAGTTATCAATGCACACTTTAGGTGTTTATTACTTAGAGGGAGATAAGATAACACAAAATGTAATGAAAGGAATTGAATTATTTGAATTAGGAGCTAGTAAAGAAGAAATTGGGTGTTTAAGAGATTTAGGAAATATGTTGCTTAGAGGTGAATTAGTAGATAGAAATATTAAAAAAGGTACTAATTTACTATATGATGCATGTCAAAGGGGAGATTTAGAGGCAAGGTTTATGTATGCAAAATATAATATTGAAGGTTGTTTTCTTGAAATCACAGATATAATAAGTGGATGGGATATGATGAATAAACTTGTAGAAGATAGTTATATTGATGCAAAACTATATATGGCAAGTGCATACATTAAAGGAAGCTATAAAAAAGTAAATACTGAATATGGTATTAATATTTTTGAAGAGTTAGTAAAAGAAAAAAATGAGACTGCATGTATTGACTATTCTAATATCCTATTAAGTGGACAGTATATAAAAACAAATTTGAAAAAATCGCAAGATATATTGAAAATAGCTTTAAATAAGCCAGAGGCGTATAATGCAAAGTACGAAAAAATACAAAGAATGTATTTGAGAAGATGGAAAAATAATTCAATAAAAAAAGCTGCTAAAGAACTTGAAACATTGGCAAATTCAGGCAGTAAAAGAGCTAAATTTGAATTAGCTATTAGACAAATTACGGGTAACGGAGTAGCTAAAAATGAAAAGCAGGGAAATGAAATACTTAAAAATATATATAAAGATATTAGCACATTTAATGCCTCTATGTATGGTGCTATGGCATATAGATTAAAGGCTTACGATGTTGCATCAAATATGTTTAATATTGCAATACGTAGTGGAAAGTTTGATTGCAGGAATTCGCTTGCATATATGATCCGTAAGAAGCAATACACAGGTAATTTAACAGAGTATAACATACCAGACTTGTTGAAGCCACTATGCGATGCTCAATATCCAATTGCATTAATGAATCAAGCATTATATTTAATAGAAGGAACTAGTGATGATCGTAAGTGGAGAGAGGCTGATGAATTAGTTAAAAGAATTAAATACTACGATGATTGTTTTGAATGGTGGCATGAATTAATGGAAAAGGGAGATGATGAAGGGAAACTAGTAATTGCATGGCTTATACGAAATAATACTTATACTGATATAAAAGATCTTCAATATGATGTATTAATAGAAAACATAGATAAAAAAGTATGGAATATACCGTTATGGTTTTAATGAGCGTGTGAAGAAAAGTCTGTAAAAAAGAATAAGAAGAAATAGCTTTCTATGATAAATTAAAAAATAATCATAGGAGGCTACTTTTATGGCAAATAGAAGAACGAGAATGACAGAAGGGAAAGCAAATACCATAGTAGCATTAGTAAATGAATATGATATTAAGTCAGCAGAAGATATATAAGAAGCATTAAAGGATATTTTGGGAAGAACAATTGAAAGCATACCACAAGCAGAAATCAGAAATGGACGAACATTTAGGCTATGCCTCATGCGAACGAACCGATAGTAGCAATTCACGAAATGGACGAAAAACAAAAGCAATTAAGAGAAAGTATGGAGATGTAGATATAGAAGTACCACAAGACAGAGATTCATCATTTGAGCCACAGATAGTAAAGAAAAGACAGAAGGATATTTCACAAATTGAAGAAAAGATAATATCAATGTATGCAAAAGGACTATCAACTAGGCAAATATCTGAGCAAATAGAAGATATACATGGATTTGAAGTAAGCGAAGGATTAATGTAAGATATACAGATAAACTGTTGCCACAAATTGAAGATTGGCAAAATATATCATTATCAAGCATATACCCAATAATATTTATTGATGCTGTTCATTTAAGTATAAGAGCAATAATGTAATACAAAAGCTAGCAGCATATATAGTATTGGGAATTAATGAAGAAGGAAGAAAAGAAGTATTAAGCATTCAAATAGGAGAAAATGAAAGTAGTAAATTTTGGCTAAGTATACTTAATGAGTTAAAAAATAGAGGAGTAAAAGATATATTTGTTCTATGTGCTGATGGATTGAGCGGAATGAAAGAAGCTGTAAACGCTGTTTTTCCTAATACAGAATATCAACGTTATATAGTTCATCAGGTAAGAAATACACTTAGATATGTATCGGATAAAGACAAGAAAAATTTGCAGCAGATTTAAAAACAATATATCATGCACCAAGTAAGAAAATTGGATATGAAATAACGATAGAAGTTAGTGAAACATGGAAAGGGCACTATCCAAATGCAATGAGGAGTTGGGAAACAAATTGGGATGTAATAAGTCCAATTTTTAAGTATTCAAGTGAAGTAAGAAAAAATATACACAACAAATGCAATAGAGAGCTTAAACCGCTCATATCGTAGCTTAAACAGTCAGAGGAGCGTATTTCCAAACGATACAGCCTTACTTAAAGCATTTATTTATCAACGTTTGAAGCTGCTAAAAAATGGATAAATACGTTGAGAAACTTGGGTAAAGTCTATGGAGAATTGTCGATAATGTTTGAAGGTAGACTATAGGTAATTTTATTCAAAAACTACCGCCCTTGCACAAGGGTGGTAGTTGACATACAATAAATCATATATTATACTGTTTTTAAGAACATATCTAATCACATACATAGTTAATTTATATATGTTCTTAAAAATTATCATAGAAAGTTATTTTACAGAGATTATTTCATACTCTATTTTTTATTTTATTTCAAATATGTTCTTGAAAATTTACCATATAAAGTTAATTTACAGAGGTCATTTCATGAACCCTCATTTTATTACGCCATAGAATTATTTTCTATATAATTTATAATCTCTTTCAAAGAAGTTATATCCCATTCGCACTGTTTTTCGCCATTTCTAACAATATGAAAGGATAAAAACCCTAAATCTCTTGCACCATCAGACTCTACATCATAATCATCTACATAGATGCTTTCATTGGCCTGTACATCTAAAGTTTTTAGTGCTGTATTATATATTAGTGGCTCAGGCTTCATCACTCCTACCAAATCACTGCATGTATAACTGTCAAAATATTTACCTAAGCCTAATTTTTCTAAAGACATCTGTAAAGATGGAGAAGTGTCACTAATAACCCCCATTTTATAGCCTCTTGATTTGAAATATTCTAAAACCTCTATTGTTTCATCATACAGTACGCTGCTGTTTGACCAAAGCTCATTATGTAATATAAGCGCTCTTTCTTGTAAATTTTCACTAACTCCATGTTCCTTTAGAAGTTCCTCATAATACTTTTTGAAAAATATTATTTCTTCATCTACACTCTTTAAGCCATTTTTTGGATATCCTGCTCTGTCAAATAATTCCATCATTTTGTCATAATCTACATTATAATCTCTGCCGGACCAATTTTTAATTGTTTCACTACGCCATTTAATTTTTTCAGGATTTCCCTTAATTAGAGTATTATCTCTGTCGAAAAATATTGCCTTATATTTCATAATAAACCTCCAAAAAATTATAATAATAAAATTTTAGCATAAAAAGTCATAAAAAGATATTAAAAAATTAAAATTTTGAAAAAATACGATGTTGTTATTTACTTAGTATACTAACTCTTAAATCAAATTAAAATAAATATATTGACCGTATAATATTTAATAAGTATAATGTTCTTAAAACACTACGATAAGCGAGGTAAAAATTATGTGGCAATGTCCAAAATGTGGGCGAAAGTTCAAAAATACAGATCAAAACCATTTTTGCGGTAAGATAGAAACTATTGATGAATATATTTCTGAGCAGGCAGAGGAATTACAGCCTATATTGCAGAAAATTCGTGAAACAATTCGTTTGGCTGCACCAAAGGCACAGGAAAAAATATCTTGGCAAATGCCTACTTTTTGGCAAGGAGAAAATCTTATCCACTTTGCAGCGTTTAAGAAGCATATAGGTATTTATCCCGGAGGTGAAGCGACAACAGTTTTCGCTGAGAGTTTAACTGATTATAAGGTTTCAAAGGGAGCAATCCAACTTCCATTAAACAAAACAATTCCATATGATTTAATTAAAGAAATCACAGAGTGGAGAGTTACTGTTGTAGAAAAGAAATAGTAGCTATCTAAGAAAAGCAGAAATATCAATGCCTCAAGTAGTAAAATGCTGGATATTAAGTTGAATATTAAAATATGAACACAAAAATATTATAGGAGTGATAAAAAATGATTGAAATGAGAAGAAAAGATAGAGAAATGGACGAAAAATTTGCATATGGAGTTATTGACAAAGTGGCATTTGGAACGCTTGCTACTGTTAGTGAGGATAACACTCCATATTGTATCCCGATTTCATTTGCAAGAGATGAAAACAAAATTTACATACATTCCGCTTTTCAAGGAACTAAAATCAACAACATAAAAGCAAACCACAGTGTTACAATGTCATTTGTTGGAGATACAAACATTCCTTTTCCTGATCCTGAATCTTCTGTTGGAATGAAAGCAAATGAAGTATTTACAACAGAATTTGAGTCAGCAGTTATAAAGGGAACAGCTACATTTGTTGAAGATGCAGAAGAAAAAACACTAGCTCTAAGATTATTATGTGAAAAATACTGCCCTAAAAATATGGGATTTTTTGATGAGGTTGTAAAATCTTCGTTAAAAATCACTTGTGTTATTAGAATAGATATAGAAGATATTAAAGGGAAAAGAAAGAAATATGATATTAACAAGCAAGAAATGAAATGGGGAAGAATGGAGTAATGGCAAAAAAGTTTTATGCAGTTAAAAATGGTTACAATACTGGCATTTATGAAACTTGGGCTGAATGTAAGGCACAGGTAAGTGGATTTTCTGGTGCTGTATACAAAAGCTTTCCATCCTTAAATGAAGCAGAGGCGTATATAAACAATGAAGCATCAAAAGGAAATAATGCCGTAACCGAAGCTGTTGCATATGTAGATGGAAGCTACGATTTAAAAACAAAGCGCTTTTCTTTTGGAGTAGTGATGTTTCATGCAGGAAATGAACAGCATTTTTCAGAAAGTTTTGACGATGCTGAGCTTGCAGAAATGCGTAATGTCGCAGGAGAAATAAAGGGTGCAGAAAAAGCAATGCAGTTTTGCTTAGAAGAAGATGTAAAAAGCTTAACTATATACCATGATTATGAGGGTGTTGCAAAATGGTGCATTGGAGAATGGCAGGCGAGGAAAACAGGGACAAAGGCATATAAAGCTTTCTATGATTTAGCATCAGAAAAAGTGCAAATACAATTTGTAAAAGTAAAAGGACACTCAGGAGATAAATACAACGATTTAGCAGACCAATTAGCGAAAGAAGCTTTAGGGATACTATGAGCGAATATAAAAGAATAACGCAAAGTTTTGAGCCGATATTTGATATGAACTCTAAGATATTGATACTTGGAAGCTTGCCTTCTGTTAAATCAAGAGAAGAAGGCTTTTACTATGGTAATCCTCAAAATAGATTTTGGTTAGTTTTGTCGTCTATCTATAATCTTGAAGTGCCTAGAACAATTGATGAGAAAATTAAAATTTTAATAAATAGCAATATTGCATTGTGGGATGTTATTGAAAGCTGTGATATCATAGGTTCTAGTGATAGCAGTATAAAAAATGTCATACCTGCTGATTTAGACAAAATATTCAGTAATACCAATATTCAAAGTATATATGCCAATGGGAAAAAAGCAAGCAAGTTATATAAAAAATATTGTGAGAAAAATACAGGTAAAGAAATTATTGAATTGCCATCAACAAGCCCTGCAAATGCAATATATACACTTGATAAATTATTAGAAGCATGGAAAGTTATAAAAATATGCTCCCCTTTGCAATAATCAGTTTTTTATTTTAACTGTTTATTTTGAGGGGAGCATATTGCATATCTACAATATATAATCAGTTATGCAGTCATACCAATGTACATATGTCTCGTTTAGTTCGTTTTGAAATCAACTTCAAACATAAAGATTGTGAATATAATTAAAAGGTTCAGTTGTTATAAAATTTTATATATTTCAATGACAAAAAAATTGACAGAGCTTAATTGCATGATTTAAAATAAGTTTTGAGGGTATAGTATTAACATTAAAATTAAAATACTATATTTATATTGAAAGGTAGGTTATAGATATGAAATACATGCCGACATTATTTATAGGTCACGGTTCTCCGATGAATGCTATTGAAGATAATAGCTTTGTAGATCAATGGAAGGCTGTTGCAGAAAGAATACCTCGACCGGAAGCTATATTGTCTGTTTCTGCTCACTGGTACACAAAAGGAACAAAAATAATGGATGAGAAATCACCTAAAACTATATATGATATGTACGGGTTTCCGGATGAACTATATAAAGTCATATACAATGCCAAAGGCTCTCCGAATTTGGCAGACAAAGCCCTTAAACTTATAAGTCGTACTGTCGAAACGGATAATTCGTGGGGGTATGACCATGGCACATGGTCTGTGCTTCACAGAATGTACCCAAACGCAGATATTCCTGTAATTCAGCTCAGCGTTGACAAAAATGCTTCCATGCAGGAACATTACAACATAGGGCGTGAATTAAGCAAGCTCCGTAAAGATGGCATCTTGATTTTCGGAAGCGGAAATATTACCCACAATCTAAGCAGGGTAAATTGGCAGATGGCTGGGGGATATGATTGGGCAGAAGATTTTGATAATTATGTTATAGAAAACATCAAAAATAAAAACTATGATAATGTAATTAATTATAAAAAAGCAGGAAAATCAGCAGATTATGCTGTGCCTATATCTGACCACTATGCTCCTATGCTGTATGTTTTGGGAGCATTAGAAGGCGATGAAAAAGTAAGCGTGTTTAATGATGAGTGTATTTTAGGCTCCTTATCCATGACAAGCTATTTGTTTGAATAAATGAACTGTACCATAGAGCTCAGTAAAAATTAACTACTATCTATATAGCAAACTAGCAAAACAGAATATTTTGTTAGTTTGCTATATTTTTTAATAATATAATATAAATTGTTATAAACTATAAAATCATTCTTCTTGTTATCACCAATAATGCAAGTTACCATTAATGTTTTTTCAAGCTTATCTTTGTGTTTTCTTATTAATTTTTTATTTACTTGATTATTAAATTGGTGTATAATTTCAATGTTGAAATACTTTTGAGAAGGGCTCTTGTACTAAATACTTATATAAATGATTGAAATGCAGGAGAATTAAGGGCAAATAATGCTTAATGAAATAAATTACAGTGAAATAAAAAATAAATGTATTTTTATAGATGTTAGAAGTCCGGAGGAATTTAAAGAGGGAGCAATACCAGGTGCGGTAAATATTCCGATATTGAATGATGAGGAAAGAAAGATTGTTGGAACTGCGTATAAGCAGCTTAGCAAAAATGAAGCAAGACGATTTGGAATTGAATTTGTTTCACCTAAGCTTTTAAATATGTTTGATGAAATATTGGAGCTAAAGAAAATAGAACCTTATTTAGTTGTATACTGTGCAAGAGGTGGATATAGAAGTACAGCCTTTGCTTCGATATTTAGCTCTATAGGAGTTAATTTGTTTAGACTTATAGATGGTTATAAAGGATATAGAAAATATATTTCTGAAGCCTTACTAGAGCTAAATGAAAATATAAAGTACATTGTAGTGCATGGAAATACTGGCGTTGGCAAAACAGATATATTGATGGAACTTAAAAGCTTGGGACACAATGTCTTAGATTTAGAGGGTGCTGCAAACCATAGAGGGTCTTTGCTAGGGAGTATAGGAATAGGTGAGTGCAATTCTCAAAAAGCTTTTGAATCTAATATATTTGAACAATTAAAAGATATAACAAATTCGAGATATGTATTTATAGAAGCAGAAAGTAAGAAAATAGGCAAAGTTGTAATACCAGATTATATTTTTTCAGGTATGAAATCTGGCTTACACATATTTATAGACGCAGATTTGGATTATAGAGCAAAAAGTCTTAAAAAGGATTATATTTTAAATGAAAACTGGATTAAAGAATCGGCAAAAAGCTTTGAATCATTGAGAAAATATCTATCAAATGAAAAGGTAGATTATCTTTTGGCTATGCTAGAACAGTCTAATTTTGAAGAAGTCGCAAAAGAGTTAATGCTAAATTACTACGACCCAATGTATATGAACAAAGCAAATGAGTATGAATATGCAGCAAAATTCAAAGCAGAAATATCAGCAAAAAAAACTGCTGAGGAGATAAGCAAATGGATAGGAAAATACCATTGTAACTAATATTATTTATATATATCTGCATAATAATTAAAAGAAAAAAATTAGTTTTTGAAGGAAGGGTGCGTGTTAAAATGATGAGAGAAGAAAGTATTATTAAGACGTCAGATGGTATTGACATATTTTGTAAAAAAGATATTCCGGATAATCCGGTAGCTGTGATAGTTATAGTTCATGGCTTTGCAGAGCATTTAGCAAGATATGAATATTTTGTCCAAAAGTTAAATGAAAATCAAATTGCATGTTACAGATTTGACAATCGAGGTCATGGAAAAAGCGGAGGTCTAATGCTTCATGTTGAAAGCTACAATGATTATATCAATGACGCAGACTTGATAGTTCAAAAAGCAAAGGATGAATTTCCAAATCTTCCGCTGTTTATGTTCGGACACAGTATGGGTGGCTTTATAACTGCCATATATGGCGAAAAATTTAAAGACAGATTATATGGACAGATATTCTCAGGAGCAGCTACAGACGAACCTCCTCAAGCAAATACAGCCCTTAAAACTGTGATAAACATATGCAATGCTTTGTTTCCAAAAATGAGAATTAAAAATGACCTTTCTGCACTTATATCAAGGGATATAGATGTCGTAAACAAATACAGAAATGACCCTTTAGTGCATGATAAAGCAACAGCGAGATTTTTTAAGCAATTTGTCATAGAGGGAATGACATACTTAAAAAATAATGCGAAAGAATACAATTATTCTTGCTTGATATTGCACGGTAAAGAGGATAAGCTAGTAAGATATAATTCCTCAGAAAACTTTTATAATAATATTTCTTCTAAGGATAAGCAAATAAAAATATATGATGATTTATATCATGAGATTTTAAACGAGGCTGAAAAAGATATTGTTATAAATGATATATTGACTTGGATTAATAATAAAGTTAATAATTAAGCTATAAAGCAATATCACCAATGATTATAAAAAGACTGTTTTAAAATGAATTTTATACACTGTATATAGTTTGATATCTTAATAAATGCAGCTATATACAGTGTATTCGTTTTGTTTTGCAAAGGTATTTCTTGATGTTTTACCTAATAAATTTGTGTAAAACATATTAGAGAAAAATGGTAAATAAAAATTATTTATTGACAAATAACTTTGACAATGATATAATTTGATTATCAAAATATTTGATAGTAAAAGGGGAACAAATGAGCAATCATAAATCAATTAATAAAATTTTAAAAAGCTTATTTAATAATGTCTTGAAAATCGAGGAGGATTGTGTATGTAGTGGTGAGTATGCAGACTTGTCAATCAACGAAATGCACGTTATTGAAAATATAGGCTTAAACAGAGAAAGAACAATGTCTGATACTGCCAAGGACTTACACATTACCTCTGGAACATTAACTACTGCAATTAATAATCTTGTAAAAAAAGGATATGTATATAGGACTCGTTCAGAGGATGACAGAAGAATTGTGTATATTAAATTAAGTCCTAGAGGTATTTACGCATACAAATTCCATGAAAATTTTCATGATGATTTTGTTTTTAGTGCTATAGAACATTTAAACGAGGAGAAGCAATTGCTATTAATCGATGTTTTAGCAGATATAGACGAGTATTTTAAGAGTAGAAAAAAATAAGCTTATCACATTAATTCTATAAATAATATAATATTTTTCGCAATAATACTTTAACAATCAAATATTTTGAAAATCGAAATTTAGGAGACATGTAAGTAAATGGTAAATAATGAAAGGATAAGCGCCGAGTCTATGGACAAATTTTTTATGGCTTATTGTGTAATCGGTGCAGGTGTATTTATATGGCAATAAAAATAATCACAGACTCTACAGCTGATATTCCAGTAGATTTAGTAGAAAAATACGGAATAGAAATAGTTCCTCTAACCGTAAATTTCGAAGACAAATCTTATTTGGATAAGATTGAAATTTCATCTGTCGAATTTTTTGATAAGCTTGCAAAGGTTGATAAACTACCGACAACCTCACAGGCTTCACCGGGAATTTTAGTAGAAGCATTTGAAAAGGAACTAGCAAAAGAAAATGAAGTAATTGCAATATTCATAAGCTCAAAATTTAGCGGAACATATGGCTCATCTATAATAGCTAAGGAAATGATAGGCAGTGATAAAATTTATTTAGTTGACTCAGGATCTGCTTGCTTAGGACATTGTATACTGGTTTTAGAAGCTGCTAAGCTAGCCAAAGAAGGCTTGAGTGCAGGCGAAATATTTAAAAAGCTTGAAGAGATAAAATCGAAAATATCGATATATGCTGGAGTAGATACCCTCAAATACCTTGAAAAGGGCGGAAGACTTTCAAAAGGAGCAGCAGTAGTAGGAACTATATTAAATATAAAGCCTATTATAAAAGTAAAAACTGGCAAGATAGAATCAATAGATAAGGTAAGAGGAAAAGTTAAGGTTTTTAAATGGTTGGATGATTTTATAGCTAATAATGTAAAACCTCAAAACAAGACAGTGGCAGTATATTATTCAGTAAATGAAGAAACAGCTATAGAATTAAAAAAATTGCTTATAGAAAAATATAATGCAAAGGACGTATTTATTGGTGAAATTGGGCCTGTTATAGGAACGCACGTAGGACCAAATGCACTAGCAATTGCTTTCATCGAGGACTAATCCTTCTAATAATTTTTAAAAAAAGACAGCGAAATATTTATATTTTTGCTGTCTTTTTTATTATCTATAGAGCTAAACTCATTTCATTTTTTATAAAAGCTTATCCTTAATAACATTCCAATAATTAAACTCGCCTATTGTGAGCTGGTTTATTGTTTTTGCGGATGTGAAAAAAATTACTGAATCTATATGCTCAAATTCATAACAAATACCATCAACGACCAATGTCAGAGCATAATCATCTGTACTCTCTGGAATTATTTTCACTTCAAATTCTGGCGGCACTATTAAGCTGCTGCTTAGGCACCTATAAGCATTGGAAATAAGGGGTGCTAGCGGCATTATCTGAAGCGTTTTAAGCGAGGGATATACCAATGATCCCCCTGCTGAATAGTTGTATGCAGAGCTTCCAAGAGGAGATGAGATTATAATACCGTCACCGCTTATCGTCTGCAAATAGTTATCATTAAAATACATTCTGAGATGTGCAGTTTTCATATCATGCCTTTTTATTGCTATATCGTTCACAGCATAAGTTTTAAAGACAGAATTTTTACCATGCACTACACATTCGATTATATTTATTTCATTAATTCTATAATTTGCACTCTTGTACTGTTCGATAAAATTTTCCATATTATCAGGAGTAATCTCAGGAAAAAAGCCAAGAGTTCCTGTGTTTATTCCTATAAAAGGTATATGCGAAAATTTGCTCGTTCTAACTGCATGCAAAAATGCTCCGTCTCCACCAATACTAATGTTAAGCTCTGCATTTTCATTAAAGCCCTCATAAGGAGTAAAACCTTCATTTTTTAATATTTTTATTAAATTATCGGTAATAGTTCTCGAATAGCTTTCTAAATTAGGTAAACAATTTATTATTCTTTCCATAGAAGACTCCTTTTTACTAAATATTACTTTACATTAAGCTGTTTTTATATTATATTATATCATAGTATCACTACGTTAATACAAAAGTATCACACTTCGTGACACTCTTTAAGTTTTATATTTTAGGAGCAATTTAATGAGTAATAATGATATAGATAAGGTCTCACTTCGTGAGCCGCATGAAAATTGTCAAAGCAATAATAATTGCTTTAACTATACAATACAAGAAAATGATAAAAGTGTAAAGGAAATTTTACTTGGCGAGCTAAATTTTTCTAGAAGGCTTTGCGTCAAGCTAGAAGAAAGTGGAAAAATACTTCTGAATGAAAAGCCTGTGAAGCTTAAAAAGAGAGTGTACATAGACGATATTTTGACTGTTTATTTTGAAGATGAAAAAGAAGACGAGTACGATCCTATAGAAATGCCGTTAAAAATATTATATGAAGATGAGAGTATGCTTATAGTGGATAAACCACCATTTATGGTTGTGCACCCTACTAAATCTCATTTTTATGATACGCTTGCAAATGGAGTGAGATTTTATTTTGATTCTCACAATATAAGGAGTAAAATCCGTCTTGTGAACAGGCTTGATATGAATACCTCCGGAATAGTGATAATTGCAAAAAATTCCTTTATTCACAACGAATTATCCAAGCAGATGAAGGAAAATACTGTTGAAAAGTATTACTATGCGATATCAGAAGGCACGATAATTCAGGATAAAGGAACTATTGATGCCCCTATAACAAGACTTAATGATGAGGATATTATGCGAACGGTTGATCCGTCTGGAAAAGAGAGCATAACACATTATGAAGTTATAGACAGATTTGATGATATGACTCTTTTAAGATTAAAGCTTGAAACAGGAAGAACTCACCAAATCAGAGTTCACTTAAAGCATATTAGACATCCGATAATAGGAGATAGCTTATATAATAGAGAAAGCAATTTAATTAATAGACAAGCACTGCATTGTAGTGAAATGAGCTTTACTCACCCTATAACGAAAAAACGTATAAATATAAAGGCTGAGTTGCCTGAGGATTTTAAGAAAATAATTAAAAATTAACGATAAATTAATAATGAATTAACATTTAATTGTGATTATAGATTATAATGAGCTTATAGTTTAGCTTCATTGTAAATCGGATTTTATGATTTGATTTTGGAGGAGAAAATGAAAAAAATATTACTGATTACAACAGGTGGAACAATTGCTTCAAAAAATAGCCCGGATGGTTTAACGCCAGCGATGACATCTGAGGAGCTATTGTCATATGTTCCGGAGATAAATGAGCTGTGTGATGTAGATACAATTCAGATTTTAAATATTGATAGCACTAATATTCAGCCAGAGCATTGGAGCTTGATGGTAAACACGATAAAGGAGAATTATCACAAATATGACGGATTTGTAATGACTCACGGAACGGATACAATGGCATATACATCAGCCGCATTGTCATATCTTATGCAGAATATAGATAAACCTATTATTATAACAGGCTCACAACAGCCTATGCAAGATGTGGTAACAGATGCTAAAAAGAATTTAGTTGATAGCTTTAGATATGCAGTTGAGAATAATGTAAAGGGAATATTTATTGTATTTGATGGAAAAGCTATAATAGGAACAAGAGCAAGAAAATATCGTACTAAAAGCTATAGCGCATTTGAAAGTGTCAATTTTCCGTATGCGGCATATATAGATAATTATAAAATTACAAGATTTACTAAGCCTGAAAATACTAAAGAAGAGATTAAATACTACGAGGAAGTTTATCCAAGTATATTTTTACTAAAGCTTGTGCCTGGTATGGAGCCGGATGTTCTTGATTATATAGGTGAAAAATACGAAGGTATAGTTATAGAAAGCTATGGTGTTGGAGGAATTCCATTTAATGATAAAAGAGATTTTTTGAGTAAGTTAGGAAATCTCACAAGTAAAGGTAAGATAGTTATTATTACAACACAGGTTGCTTTAGAAGGCAGCGATATGGGAATATATGAGGTTGGAATGAAGGCACTGAAAAACTATTCTGTACTTCAAGCCTATGACATGACTGTTGAAGCAGCAGTCACAAAGCTTATGTGGATTTTAGCACAAACAAAGAACTTTGATGAAGTAAAAGAGATGTTTTATACAAAAATTAATAATGATATTCTTATATCTTAATGCTAAGTCCTTAGTTATATAATAGTACATAGATAATGTCATAGTTTCAATTTTTATTTGGAGCTATGACATTATTTCTCAAATAAAACAGCACAAAGGAGGTAGCTAAAATACTATGTTAAAAACAGATTTGCATATGCACACTAATGTTTCAGACGGAACATGGGATGTTTATGAGCTTAAAGATAAACTTAAAGAAAATAAAATAAAGATATTTTCTGTAACAGATCATGATGATATTGAAAATTCTGAAGCAATGTCAAGTATATTAAAACCATCAGATGATTTTGTATTTATAAAAGGTGTAGAGCTTACAACGACTTATAATGATAAAGAATATCATCTTACAATGTACAATTATGACAGTAAAAATAAAGAGTTAATTGAATTTTTAGATTGGACTAAATATTTGCGTCTTGATTATAACGATAAATTTATACATTATATGTCAAAATTACATGAAAGTATTACATTTAAAGATTTCTTAGAATACAAGGAAGACCGCAAGAGAGGTGGTTGGAAATCTTCGAATTATTTGATAGATAAAAAAATTCACAAGGATATGGCAGAACATTTTGAAGATATAAAAAAATCAGGATTGACAATAACATTTAAAACACCAGAGGAAGTAATAAAAACTTGCAAGAAAAGTGGAGGATATATATTTTTAGCACATCCGTCATACCATTACAGACAAACTGTTATGCCGACGGAAGAACTAAAAATGTGGTTAGAACATGGAATTGATGGGATAGAGTGCATAACACCATATAATGATGAGAAACAATCAGAATACTACAAAGAGTTCTGCAACAAAAACAATCTAATGATTTCAGGTGGCTCGGACTGCCACGGAGAGTTTATACCAGCAAGAAAGCTAGGAGTTCCAAACATAAACTTAAGTGACTTGAAAATAGATAAATTGCTAAAATAGAATAACAATTGAATTGCTGGAGTAATTTTAAGCAAGGATTTAGAATGGAAGATATGCAGTTGGATTTATTGTTTCCGATTGAGGAAAAATAAATAATATGTGAAAATAAAAAAGAGGTTTATAAATGGAAGATTTTAAAATTGACTCAATAATATCATTTGCTGGTTACAACTGGCGCGTACTTGACACGCAAAGCAACGCAGCTTTGATTATAACTGAGGATATTATAGAACAACGTTCTTACCATGATGCTTATAAAGATATAACATGGGCTGACTGCGCGTTAAGAAAATATCTTAATGGTGAATTTTATAATAAACTTACCAAAGCTGATAAATTAAGAATAATTCCGGTAATAAATAAAAATCCTGACAATGAGTGGTATGGAGCAAAAGGCGGAGAAGATACAAAGGACAGTATATTTTTATTAAGCACTGAGGAAGTGTGCAAATATTTCGGTGATAGCAGTTCAAAACTGCAAAATCGAGGGAAAAATCAAAGATATTGGTTTGAAAGAAAAGATGAAAACAACAGCAAAAGATTAGCAAAACTTCAGGGTAAAGAATGGTGTTGGTGGTGGTGGCTTAGGTCGCCTGGCCGCGTTAATGTAAAAGCTGTATACATCTTCGGGACTGACGGTAATATAGGTATCCAAGGCAACAATATATTGAAAGGCAACATCAGCGATGGAAAATGCACAGGCGGTGTTCGTCCTGCTTTGTGGCTAAAACTGTAATCATAATAAAACCTAATAAGCATTTAATCTCTTTATTTATACACAAATAATCTGCATTAATATTAATAGAACCCAGAATAAAAAAATTCTTTCTTTACAAAAAAACTTTTTGTGGTATAATAGTAGAGTAATGTCTTCAGGGCAGGGTGAAATTCCCTACCGGCAGTTATAGTCTGCGAGCCGAAAGGTTGAATTGGTGAGATTCCAATACCGACAGTATAGTCTGGATGGTAGAAGATTACTAGTTCGCACGTGCTCGTGTATAACCCCCTTATACATGAGTTGTGCCAATTCTATCGAAATGAAGCCTCTGAGGATCTCGGAGGTTTTTATATTATATCAAATGTAAAATTTTTAAAAGATTTTTCATTAGAAAATAATATTATGTGCCTCTGAAATTCTTAAAAATTTGGAGGAATAGAAAAAATGAAACAAGAATTAACACAAAAAGATTTAAACACAAAAGAAAGAGCAAAATTTAGTACAAAAACTATTGCAAAGATTGGAGTTCTGGGTGCTGTAGCTACGGTTATTATGATATTTGAATTTCCATTGCCTTTTGCACCGAACTTTTACAAGCTTGACTTTAGCGAGATACCTGTTATGATAGGTGCATTTGCATTAGGACCGATAGCAGGGGTCGTTATTGAGTTTATAAAGATTTTACTAAATTTTGTGATAAACGGAACAGTAACAGCAGGAATTGGTGAACTGGGAAATTTTTTAATAGGCTGTGCTTTAGTTGTACCAACAGCAATAGTTTATAAGAAAAATAAAACATTTAAAAATGCTATAATTGGGCTTGCAGTAGGAGTATTTTCATTAGCAATAGCTGGTGCTTTACTTAACTATTTTCTTCTAATACCTGCATATTCAGTTGCATATGGAGCACCAGTACAGGCATTTATAGACATGGGAAATGCAATTAATAAAAGTATAGTTAATTTAGAAACATTAGTTTTATATGCAGTAGTGCCGTTTAATATAGTAAAAGGCGTATTAGTTTCTGTAATCACAATGTTGGTTTACAAAAGATTATCACCATTACTGCATAAATAATCATACATGGAGGAAATAAAATGAATTTTGAATTATGGTTAGATAACAAAGTAAAAATTGTAGAGAAAGCACTAAGTGATAACTTTATAAGAAAGCAGGGCAGAGAAGAGCAAATATATGATGCCATGGAATATAGCCTATTCGCAGGTGGAAAAAGACTGCGACCAGTTATAATGCTTGGTGTAAATGAAATTTTTAGTAATGCTTATCAAACTGTACTTCCTTTTGCCTGTGCAATAGAAATGATTCATACATACTCCTTGATACATGATGATTTACCGGCGATGGATGATGATGATTTTAGAAGAGGAAAACTGTCTAATCATAAAAAATTCGGTGAAGCAATTGCCATACTTGCTGGTGATGGACTACTAAACATGGCTTTTGAGGTAATGCTAAGAGAAAGCTTAAAACTGGATGTAGATAATGGTTTATTGCTTAAAGCAATAGACATAGTAGCTGAGTCATCAGGAACAAAAGGCATGATTGGTGGACAGGTTGTTGATATGTTCTGCGAAGAAAGTATTAAGGATATATCTGACTTAGAATATCTTCACAGACACAAAACAGGAGCTATAATAAAGTCAAGTGCAATAGTTGGAGGACTTTTAGGAGGAGCTTCAGAAGTGGAACTAAAGAGCATAGAAAAATTCGCAGATAATATAGGATTAGCCTTTCAAATACAAGATGATATACTAGACGTAGAAGGAAATGAGCAAAAGCTTGGCAAACCTATAGGAAGCGATAAAGATAACAACAAAAAAACTTATGTTTCAATGCTGGGTTTAAATGAATCAAAAAAATTACAAGAAAAATTGACGAACGAAGCAATTCAAGCATTAAGTACATTTGGTGAAAAAGCAAATATGTTAATTGAATTGTGTAAATATTTATTAGTAAGAGAAAATTAAATTAAAATAAAAAACGGTTATCATGACTATAGCCATCTTTACCTTCATCATAAAAATCAAGGTAGAGATGGCTAATAAGCAGGAACCGTTTTTTTATTTAGTAGGCATCAACTTAGCAAACCCTTTTATAACAACATCCCCGTTTTGGTTAGTAGCAATAGTTTCAAGAACAACACGATTTTTCTCAACATCAAGCTCAGTAACAGTAACTGTAGCTGTGATAGTATCTTCAAGATAAACAGGCTTTGTAAACTTTAATTCTTGTCCTGCATATATTGCACCCTCTCCAGGAAGCTGAGTTCCTAAAACTGTAGAAAACAAAGAAGCAACAAGCATACCATGTGCTATCCTATCCTTGAACAGAGTATTTTTTGCAAACTCCTTATCAATGTGAACAGGATTGAAATCTCCAGTAATACCTGCAAACATTTTTACATCAAAATCCGTTATTGTCTTTGAAAATGAAGCTGAATCTCCTATCTTCATTTCATGTACTGTTTTACCTTTCATCTTTACACCTTTACCTTTCTTTTAATAAATATCATTATTTTGGTTATAATATTTTTTATATTTCATATAATGTTTAAAATTTATTGAAACATTATTAATATCTCACACAAAATTTTTAGAAATCTACGCAAATTATTTATATTAATATTATATTCTAAAAATTATTTTTTAACAAGACTTAAATTGAATATTATTAGTGCGTTTAATGAATTTAGTAATTGCATTTTTATGCAAAAAATTTATAAATATAAAACACGAATCAGTATTCATGTTTTGTTAATATTTTAACACAAAAAAGTCAAGAAATTTATCGAAGTTAAAAATTTTTAAAAATAAATAAAATATTGAAATTACAAATAATGCACAAGAAAAAAATTAAAAATTTTTAAATAGCTATTGACAAAAAAAATATTTTGATGTATCTTGGATATAAAAGATGAATCACTATTCATATTACACTTATTTATGTATATCTATAGAGTGAAAAAATCTTTAGTTTATCATAAACATTAGAAAGGGATGTGAGTTATATGAAAAAAGTATATGTAGTAGGAGCAAAAAGAACAGCGGTAGGTGCTTTTTTAGGAGCGTTGAAAAATACACAAGCTTCTGATATGGGTTCTGTAGTTGTAAAAGCTTTATTGGATGAAACAAATGTAAAGCCTGAGCAGGTTGATGAATTAATCTGTGGAAACATATTGAGTGCAGGCTTGGGACAGGGAGTGGGAAGACAAATAGCTGTGAAAAGCTCTATACCTGTTGAAAAATGTGCGTACAGCATAAATATGCTTTGCGGAAGTGGCATGAAAGCTGTCATGAATGGAGTGACAAGCATTCAAAACGGAGATGCTGATATTATAGTAGCTGGTGGAGTTGAAAATATGAGTGCTGCACCTATGTTATTGCCAAAGGAAGTAAGAAATGGAATTAAAATGGGCAATTTCAATGTTGTTGACCATATGATATACGATGCTTTGACAGATGCTTTTGATGGTATACATATGGGAGTAACAGCTGAAAATATAGCAACAAAGTATGGAATAACAAGAGAAGAGCAAGATAGCTTTGCTTACAATTCACAGCAAAAAGCTATCAAAGCAATAGATAATGGCACATTTAAGGAAGAGATAGTGCCAATTGGTGTAAAATTAGGAAAAGATAACATTATGTTTGAACAAGATGAACATCCTAATCGTACTACGAATTTAGAAAAACTTGCTAAACTAAGACCAGCCTTTGTAAAAGAGGGTACTGTTACAGCAGGTAATGCTTCCGGAATAAATGACGGAGCTTCATTTGTACTATTAGCAAGTGAAGAGGCTGTAACGAAATACAATTTAAAACCAATAGCTGAGATTATTGGAACAGGTCAAGGTGGAGTTGATCCAACGGTTATGGGACTAGGACCTACACCGGCTATAAGAAAAGCATTAAAACAAGCTAATCTTAAACTTTCAGACATAGAGTTGGTTGAATTAAACGAAGCATTCGCAGCTCAAAGCCTTGGAGTAATAAAAGAGCTTGTAGAAGAACATAAAATAGATAAAGAAGAATTTATGAGTAAAACAAACGTAAATGGTGGTGCAATAGCACTCGGACACCCAGTTGGAGCAAGCGGAAACCGTATCATAGTAACACTTCTTCACGAAATGAAGAGAAGAAAACAAAAATACGGACTTGCATCACTCTGCATAGGCGGAGGAATGGGCACAGCTGTTATCGTAAAAATGTGTGATTAATACTACTTTCAAATTATAGATATAAGATATTGTAAAGCATGTAGCCACATTTAAAGCAAACTGTTATACTTTAATTAATAACAAAAAGTTTTATAAAGTCAAATAAAAATCATTAAATTAAAGATTTTTATTTGACTTTATGTGGCTTAAGTGCTATATAATATTAAGTAGGCTTAACGTATATAGATATATGAAATAAAAATTTTTAAGAAATCGTTAAACCATTAACTAAAATATTAAATTAATAAAAATAGAAAGGATTATAATTAAAATGAGATTAAATGGAAAAGTTGCAATTATTACAGGAGCTGCGAGAGGTTTAGGCGGAGAAATGGCTCAGCTATTTGCTAAAGAAGGAGCAAAGGTTATAGCTGGAGATATGATGGATTTAACTTATGATGTTCCAAATGTTGAGTATTTTAAGTTGAATGTTACAGATACTAAAAATTGTGAAGAGTTGTTTAACTACGCTGTAGAGAAATATGGCAAAATAGATATACTTGTAAATAATGCGGGTATCACAAGAGATACTTTGACTAAAAAGATGACTGATGAGCAATGGGATGTAGTTTTAGACGTAAATCTAAAGGGCGTTTTCAACTTAACAAGATTAGTAGGACCTCATATGCAAGCTAATGGTGGTGGAAGCATAATAAGTACATCAAGCGTTGTTGGAGTATTTGGAAACATAGGTCAAGCAAACTATGCTGCTACAAAGGCGGGTATTATAGGCTTAACAAAAACATGGGCAAAAGAATTTGCTATGAAAGGCGGAAATGTTCGCGTTAACTGTATAGCACCAGGCTACACAATGACAGATATACTAAAAACTGTACCACAGGATTTACTTGATAAGTTTGCAACTATGACTATGCTTGGAAGACTTGGTCAGCCTATAGAAATTGCAAATGCAGCATTGTTCTTAGCAAGCGATGAATCAAGCTATATAACAGGACAGACATTACAAGTTGACGGCGGAATGAGATTGTAAAGATAAGAGTAATATTAAGCCTTCATCAAAGTCTAAGAGGGTCTTTGATGAAGGATATACACGGAGGAATACAAAATGAAAGGAATAAATGTTGGTATAGTTGGGACAGGCATTTATATTCCGAATAATTACATGACTGCGAAAGATATAGCTGATGCAACTAATGGGGTATGGTCAGAAGATGCGGTTAGAAATAAGCTTGGAATAAACAAAAAATATGTGCCTAGCGATAACCCATCTGATGGGACACAGGAAATGGGTGCATTAGCTGCGCTTGATTGTATAAAAAACACTGGTGTGAATCCAAAAGATATAGATTTAATACTTTGCATAGGAGAAGAATGGAAAGAATATCCATTAACTACCTCGGCATTGTACATTCAAGATAGAATAGGGGCAGTAAATGCTTGGGGTATAGATGTTCAAAATAGATGCTGTACATGTGTTAGTGCTATGAAAATGGCAAAAGATATGATGATGGCAGATGATGACATAAATACTGTAATGATAGCTGGCGGATATAGAAATGGAGATTTTGTTGATTATACTGATAAGGATATGTCGATGATGTTTAACCTAAGTGCTGGCGGCGGAGCGATTATATTAAAGAAAAATTATAATAAAAACCTCTTGCTTGGCTCACACATTATATCTGATGGTTCTTTAGCGAGAACAGCAGGAGTAGAAATAGGTGGAACAGTAAATCCGTTTAATAATGAGAATTTAGCGAAAGGCTTAAAATCATTGCGTTTGTTAGAAGCTGAAAGAATGAAGAAAAGACTTGATGAGGTTTCAGCAGCAAATTGGAATTCATGTATAGCAAAATCATTGGAAAAATCTGGATTAAAAAAAGAGAACTTAGACTATCTTGCTATACTTCATATTAAAAAATTAGGTCATCTTGAGATTTTATATGATTTAGGCTTGACTGAGGAACAGACAATTTACCTTGAAGATTATGGTCATATGGGACAGATAGATCAAATATTATCATTGCACTTAGCGCTTGAGCAAGGAAAGGTAAAAGATGGAAGTGTTTTGTGTATGCTTGCAGCTGGTATAGGATATGTATGGGCAGCAAACATCATTAAATGGGGAGATTGTCAATAATGTAAGCATTTTTACAATTATTATATTTAGTAGTTTATTGATAGGATTTGTAATTTAGAATAGGTATAACTTTAGAAAATTAGAGGTAGATTGGTATCATAAATTTAGGAGAAAAATCATGAAAAAAAGAGTTAGAGTTATTGCTTTATTATTAGTAGTAATGATGGCATTCACAATGTTTGCTGGATGTAAGAAAAAAGGAGATCCCAGTCAAGGACAAGTAGAACCACCTAAAACGGATGATGGTAATAAAGATGGTCAAACACCGGTAGAGCCTCCTAAAGCACCTAAGGTTCAAGGTGTAACAGACACAGAGATAATAATAGGAAACACAGCAGCAGTATCAGACGACTTTGCATTCATTGGAGTTCCTTTCAATGCAGCAATCAATGCAGTTATTAAACAAGTTAATGAATCTGGCGGAATCGGTGGAAGAAAAATTGTATTCAAAACATATGATGACGAATTTATAGCTTCTAAAGGTATAGCTTTAACAAAAAAATTAGTTGAAGAAGATAAGATATTTGCGTTAGTTGGTCACTTTGGAACACCTACAGTAGGTGCCACAGTAGATTATATACAAGAGTATGGAATTCCTATGGTTTATGCAGCTACTGGTATAAACGCTTTATATTTTGAAAAAGCTCTTGGAAATCCAGTTATGGCAGTTCAACCAATCTATAAAACAGACGGTCGTATAATGGCAGCACGTGCTTTCCACGAAGCGTTGTTTGGTGAAAATCAAGATCAAAAATTAGCGGCAGATGCTAAAATAGGTGTATTATATACAAATGATGATGCTGGAAACAGTATATTAGAAGGTATTAAGGCTCAAGCTGAAAAAGATGGAAGAGCTGCAAACCTTATAATCGAAGCAGTTGCTGAAGGAACTTATTTAACAGCAGTACAAAAGCTTAAGGATGCGGGCGTAGCAGTAATTATAGTTTCAATGAATCAAACTCAGTTTAAAGAGACTATGGATGCTTTAATTGATTCTGGATTAGAAGCTCCTGTATTTACATCATATGTAAATGCGGACACTACAGCTATAGACCCTTCAAAATATTCTGAAAAAAGACCAGTATATATAAATGCTTGGGTTGATGTATTGTCAGATAAAGGTAAAGCAGACGCACAAGGCTTTGTAGAAGCTATAGCTAATGCAGACTTAAAAGATGAGGAAAAACAAAATTACTATACAAATTCATTTGCAGCTGCTGGATATATAGCAGCAACAGTATTTATTGAAGGCTTAAAGAGAGTAGAAGCAGCTGGTGAGGAGCTGAACTGGGATAACTATATCAAAGCTATGGAGCAAGGACCTATCAGCATTCCAATGGGTGGAACGGTTGACTTCTCATACGGAAAACGCTCAGGAATTGACACTATGTCTTTGTTGAAATATAAGCCTGGAAAAGATGGTGAAGCATCATCATTTATTATAGCAAGACCATTAGAGTCTTTAACAGTTATTGAAACAAAATAAAAATTTGCTTAAAAAATAAAATGAAACTTCAAATTAAATTAATAAAACAAGAACGTCAAGAATACAGCAATTTTAATTTGAGGTTGCTGTATTTTTATGATAAACTATATAGGCGTATTTTCGACTGATTATTATATGCTTAACGGTTAATGGAATACTGAATTTTAAATGAAAAGTGGCAAAACGGAGGATCGATGGAAGAACGATTAAAAGATATAAAGATGCCAAAAACTAAAAGGGGATTGATAACATTTAACAAAATAATTAAATCAGCTGAAAAGGTTTTTGGGACTAAGGGTTATTATAACTCAATGATAAATGATATTGCATACAAGGCTAAGGTAGCGCCAGGTACCCTGTATATTTATTTTCCTGATAAATATACCCTGTATTGCTATTTGCTGACTCAGTACAACCATAATATAAGAGAATATATATCGAGTAGAGTCAAGGACTGCACAACACGTAAAGAACAAGAACGTGTAGGACTTCTAGCTTTTTTAGAAATTATAAAAGAAAGACCATATATGTACAATATTATATGGGAATCATTGTATATTGATAAAAATTTGTTTGTAGATTATTATGAAAGCTTTGCGAAAAGATATGTAAGAAATATAGAAGCATCAAAGGCAAATGGTGAGATTAAGGATTTTGATTCAATGCTCATAAGCTATGTATTGATGGGCATAAGTAATTTTGTTGGGTTAAAATATGTTATGTTTGATGAAAACAAAAAGAATAGTGATATAGATTTAAAAAAAATTGCGGATGAAGTGATTGAGATGCTGGAAAAAGGAATTTTCAAATAACATTACTTCGTTATTCTGTCTTATATCTATTATTTTATAATGTCATTTCATAGCATCATCTTATAATATTGTTTAAAATTTTATATTATTAGATATAGCATTGTTTGTTAAAATTTTGATAATCTTTTCTTGTAAATTATTCTCGTGAAACATGAATCGGTTTTCATATTTAATTATTTATTGAATTTAGCGAATTAAATAAATTTGAAAGCGTATTTTAAATTTTATTATAAAAAGTTTTATTTAAGTGTTGAAAAAAAATTTAAATAAGTTATAATATAGTTATATAAATTGTTAAAAATTTAGCAAATGAAAAATTACTTGATTTTTAAATATTTATAAACAAATTAGTTATACTAATACTGAATATAAGGGATATCTAAGTTTAAAGCATATACATCCTCAGAAAATTAGTAATATATTTAAAAATAAGTATTATAAAAAGTAAAATAGCAAAGAGTGATGGTGTGAAATAGTTTAACATTTTTTTCACAAACTCAAAGAAAGGATAATTTATTATGAATTTTGAATTAAGTAAAGAACAGCAAATGGCTCAAGAGCTGTTTAGATCATTTTCAGTAAATGAAGTTAAGCCATTGGCTCATGATATTGATGAGCAAGAAAGATTTCCAGTAGAAACAGTTGAAAAATTCAAAAAATATGGATTTTTAGGAATTCCGTTTCCAAAGCAATATGGTGGACAGGGTGCTGACAATTTAAGCTATATAATGGCTGTAGAGGAGTTAGCAAAGGTTTGTGGAACATCATCAGTAATAGTATCAGCACATACTTCATTGTGCGCAGCTCCAATATACGAGAATGGTACAGAAGAACAAAAACAAAAATATTTAGTTCCATTAGCAAATGGAACATATTTAGGAGCTTTTGGTCTAACAGAGGCAGGAGCTGGAACAGATGCTGCTATGCAGCAAACAAAGGCTGTTTTAGATGGAGATAATTATATCTTAAATGGTACTAAAATATTTATCACAAATGCAGGTCATGCTGATATTTTCATAATAATGGCTATGACTGACAAATCAAAAGGAACAAGAGGAATATCTGCATTTATAGTTGAGAGAAACTTCCCTGGCTTCTCAGTAGGTAAAGAAGAGCATAAAATGGGTATCAGAGGTTCATCAACTTGTGAGTTAATCATGGAAAACTGTATAGTTCCAAAAGCAAACCTTATTGGAAAAGAAGGCGATGGATTCAAAATAGCTATGAAAACTTTGGATGGTGGTAGAATTGGTATAGCCGCTCAGGCTCTTGGTTTAGCTCAAGGTGCTATTGATGAAGCTGTTAAGTATACTAAGGAAAGAAAACAATTTGGAAGATCTATATCAGCATTCCAAAACACTCAATTCCAATTAGCTGATATGCAGGCGAGAGTTGATGCTGCAAGATTGTTGGTTTATAAAGCTGCTTGCTTTAAGGATGCTAAGAAACCATATTCTGTAGAAGCTGCAACTGCAAAATTATTTGCTTCAGAAACTGCAATGGCTGTAACTACAAAGGCTGTACAATTATTTGGTGGATATGGATATACAAGAGAGTATCCTGTTGAGAGAATGATGCGTGATGCTAAGATAACTGAAATTTACGAAGGTACTTCAGAAGTACAAAGAATGGTTATCAGTGCAAATATGTTGAAATAGATTGATAGTAGATTGAGAAAGGAATGTATTTAATATGAATATAGTAGTTTGCGTAAAACAAGTACCAGATACTACAGAGGTTAAACTTGACCCAAAAACTAATACTCTTATAAGAGATGGAGTTCCAAGCATAATAAACCCTGATGATAAAGCTGGCTTAGAAGCCGCACTTAGAATAAAAGATGAAATAGGAGCTCATATAACAGTAGTTTCAATGGGACCTGCACAGGCTGACCTTGCATTAAGAGAAGCACTTGCTATGGGAGCAGATGATGCAATACTCATCTCTGACAGAGCTTTTGGAGGAGCAGATACTTGGGCTACTTCATCAACAATAGCAGCAGCTATTAAGAAGTTAAACTATGATTTAATTATAACAGGAAGACAAGCGATAGACGGAGATACAGCACAAGTTGGACCACAAATAGCTGAGCATTTAGGACTTGCAAATATAAGCTATGCAGAAGAAATTAAGGTTGATGGCGATAGTATAATAGTAAAAAGACAATTTGAAGACAGACATCATATAATAAAAGCAAAAATGCCTGTACTAATTACTGCACTTACTGAATTAAATGACCCAAGATACATGACTCCAGGCGGAATATTTGATGCTTACAGAGAAAAAGAAGTTAAATTATACACTCTTAATGATATAGATGTAGACCAAAGCAATATAGGCTTAAAAGGTTCACCTACTAAGGTTAAGAAGTCATTTACAAAACAAGCTAAACAAGCCGGAAAAGTTTATAATAATTTAGACGCTTCAGAAGCAGCAGAAATAATTGTAAGTACTTTGCAAGAGAAGTTTATAATTTAAGGAAAGGAACGAGAATATTATGAATATATCAGATTACAAAGGTATCTTTGTTTTTGCAGAGCAAAGAGATAAAAAAATAGAAAAAGTTTCCTTAGAGCTTATCGGAAAAGCAAAGGAATTAGCAGATGTTATAAAAACTACTGTTACCGCTGTTTTACTTGGACATCAAATGGATGAGCAAGCTGCTGAGCTTAATTATTACGGAGCTGACAAGGTTATATATGTTGATGATAAAAATTTAGACATTTATATGACAGAGCCATATACACATTCTTTAGTTGAGATTATTAATAGAGATAAACCTGAAATTATGTTGTTTGGAGCTACTGCTATAGGCAGAGATTTAGCACCAAGAGTTTCAGCAAGAGTTAAGACAGGACTTACAGCAGATTGTACAGGACTTGAAGTAAATGTTGAAGAAAATAATAACTTGATGATGACAAGACCTGCATTTGGTGGAAATATCATGGCGACAATTGTATGCCCTGACCATAGACCACAAATGGCGACTGTAAGACCGGGAGTTATGAAACAACTTCCATCAAATAAAGATAAAACAGTAAATGTTGAAAAATTATCACTTGAAATTCCAAAAGAAAAATTTAATGTAGAGATAGTTGACATTATTAAGCATGTTCAAGAAAAGATGAAAATTGAAGATGCTAAGGTAATAGTATCAGGTGGTAGAGGAGTAGGTGGAGCAGAAAACTTTGCTATGCTTGAACAACTTGCAGAAGCTCTAGGCGGAACTGTAGCAGCTTCAAGAGCAGCAGTTGACGCTGGCTGGATTGCTAAGGACAGACAGGTTGGACAAACAGGAAAAACTGTTAGACCAAACCTTTATATCGCTTGTGGTATCTCAGGAGCTATACAGCACATAGCAGGTATGGAAGAATCAGACCTTATAATTGCAATCAATAAAGATGAATATGCACCTATATTTGAGGTAGCTGACGTTTCAATAGTTGGGGATATAAACAAAATAGTTCCTCAATTCATAGAAGAATTAAAAAAAGCAAGAGCTAAAAAATAATAAAAGAAAAAGCCGAGTATGTATGCTTTTTCCACTTCGTTGGAAATATTTTGCATCCTCGGCTTTTTAAAATTTATTCAATTATTTACCACTCATTTGTCTTTGAGCCATTTCAACTAACTTTTTAGTCATGTATCCGCCAACATAACCATTTTGTCTAGCTGTCAAGTTTCCTTTATCCATAGCCTCATAATTTGATAAACCTAATTCGTTAGCTATTTCAGTTTTCATTTGGTTAAGAGCTTGCTTAGCTTCTGGAACAACGATGTTGTTTGATCCTGTATTATTCATTTATTTCACTCCTTTCGTAAGTAAGATGTACTTATCTTTAATTAAAAGCTCTTTAGAGATTTTATATTAAGATTAGTAGTAATATTATTTGTAAGATTAATTTTTTTAGTCATGTAAATAAATGTTGCCCTAGAAATTAATTCTAAATTTTATTTAATATGTCTAGAAATTAATTTTCGTATATAGATTGATTTATTGACATTTTCATTTAAAAAATTACTCAAATAATATAAGATTATAATAGCCAAAAATTTTTTAAATATGTCTGTTAATTATTGTTTTTTTGAAAAAATAGTGTAAAATATAAGTAGTATATAATATTTTTGAGAAATTTTAGAAATAGTGAAAGGAATATATACAATAATGAAAAAAATCATAGCATTTTTACTTGCTTTAACTTTAATTTTTAATTTTACAGCTTGTAGTTTAAAAGATAAAAATAATATAGGTGAAAAAAATCCTGATGAAATTATAAATAAGCCATCAGAAGTGAAAGGAAGCATAACTTATGGCAGCACTGTCCAATTAACTGGAGGTAATTTCTTCACAACTATGTGGGGAGATAATATAGCAGATAAAATTGTCAGAGATTTAATACATGGCTATGAAACTGTTGTTTACAAAAAAGAAACTTCTTCTTATGATATCAATAAAACAGTAGTGAAAGATTTTAAAACAATAGAAAATAATGATGGCACTAAAACTTTTGAAATTGAATTGTATGATAATTTAGTTTATAGCGATGGTTCATCTATAACTGCAAAAGATTATGTATTTTCTATTTTGCTATCTTCTAATCCAGAGATGGCTGAAATTGGGGCTAATATCGATGAGTTTTCATATTTACTTGGATTTGACGAGTATAGCAATAGACCAGAAGGAAGTGAAGAAGGACAAATTTCTGATTTCTTTGCTGGTGTTAGATTACTTAATGATTACAAATTTTCTCTAAAGGTTAAAAAAAGCGAATTACCATATTTTTATGACATAATATATGCTAAAGTTTTGCCTTATCCTATGGCTGTTATAGCTCCAAATGCAGCCCTAATTGATGAAGGCAATGGTGCAAAGATAATAGGAGAATTTAACTCTGAAATATTAGAAAAAACTATTAATGACACTGAAACAGGATATAGATTTAATCCAAAAGTTACAAGCGGTGCATATATTTTAGATATTTTTGACAAAGGTGATAAGCTTTCTATTTTAAACAATAATACGTACCAGCTTTCAAAAGAAACTTTATCTTGCTTTAATGGCAAAATTGCTGTATTAAAATACAATCCTAATTTCAAGGGAGATTATAATGGACAAAAAGCACAGATAGCACAAATTGTAATTGGAGGAGTTTCACAATCTAATCAAATAGATAATTTAGTTGCAGGAAATATCGATATTATATCTGCTGTGTCCGGAAAAAGCCTTATAGAGCAGGGATTGAGTGCTGTCAATGGTTCGGGAAATGTTTCTGTGTTAAAATTTCCAAGAGCAGGATATGGAAAATTATCCTTTGTATGCGATATAGGAGCGACACAATTTATAAAAGTGCGTCAAGCAATAGCTTATTGCATAGATACTTCGGAGCTGATTGGAAATTACTCTGGCGAATATGCAAAACCAATTTATGGAATGTATGGTTTAGCACAATGGATGTACAAAGAAAATAAAGAGATAATTGAGAAAGAATTCAATAAATATAATTTTAACTTAGAAAAAGCCAAAGAACTTTTAATTGAGGATGGTTGGATATTAAATGCTAAAGGTGCTAAATTTGCCGAGGGTATTGATGATATACGTTATAAAATGTATGATGATAAACTCATGCCATTAGAAATTAAGCATTTAGCTCCTTCGGGAAGTCCAATATCAGAATTATTATCAGCTAAGCTATCGGATAGTTTAAAAGCAATAGGCATGAAATATGAGCAGACGATGGTAGAATTACCAGTATTGCAAAAATACATGAGAACTTATGCCTTAGAAAGACAATACAACATGATGAATTTAGCTACAAATTTTAGTGCAGTATTTGACCCATATTATTCTTATCACACTGATGAACAATATATGGGTAATAACAATACCAATTTTATAAAAGATGACAGCTTAATGAACTTAGCTGATGAAATGAGAAAAGTATCAAGTTCTGATAAAGAGTTATACTCAAAAAAATGGTTAGAATTTCAAAGAAAATGGAATGAGTTGCTTCCGGATTTTCCGTTATATTCAGATGAATATCATGTATTTTTCTCATCAAAGCTTAAGAATTATAAAATAGATACGTTCTGGGAATTTCAACAGGCTATACTGTATTCTTATATTGAAGAATAATATATTTTTATTAATATTTTGGTATTTTTGTATTTTTTTAACACAAAGCAAGAAAAATAGTGTATAATTTAGTTATTAAAATTTATGATTTAAAAAATTTTATAATACTAAGGGGAGAGTAAAAATTATGATTAACTATAAAAAAGTAATAATACTTATTTCTTTTATAATTTTATTTCTATTAACCAGTTGTACAACTGTTGAAGAACAAGTATCAAGGCAAGTGAAATACGATATAACAAAAGGCTCTGACTACAAGGGTTTTGTACAGAAGGGCGGACGCTATATAGAATTCAAAAATTTTTCAACAGAGCATATTAATTATAATTTTGAAACTGAAAAATATACAAGTGAACAAATAAGTGTTTTCGTAAATAAGTTTGAGATTATCCGTGATTTTTTGCAAAATAAATGTAAAGTATCATTTGATGAGCATCTATCTATATATGTAAGTGATAAGAATACATTTGATGGCAGAGATAAAAAGGTATTTATAAATAATATAAATATGGAATTTAAAGATATGACGGTTGCTATCTTACAATCTTTATATGGAAATACTTCTAATTATGGATTGTGTTATGGTATAGCTTGTTATATAAATGAAAATATATATAATGATGAAATTACTCAGGATATATCAACTAAGGAACTCGGACAATATTACTCTACAAACGATAATATGATTTTAATGGATTTAACAATTCCAGTATTTCAAGATATATACTTCTCTAAAGAGCAAAATAAATATGTTTATGCAGCTGCGTATCATTTTGTCAAGGATTTGATTGAAAGAAAAGGAATTGAATACTCTGTAGATTTGCTTAGAATTTCAGCAGAATTAAACTTAGATTTTGATGTTAAGTATACTAATGAAAAAAATATTTGGTTAAAAAGTATTGGTGCTACAGGAAACTGCGATACTCCAGCGGCACCTATTAGGTATGAATTAACATTAGGCGAGCTTTTAAGCAAAGTTTACCCTTATATGATATATACACCGTCAATAAAGGCACATATTGTTCCTAATTTGGTTAATCAGAGATTTTTGCGGAATGTAGTAATTATGGACTATAATAATTTTAAAGAATACTTAATTAGGCATGAACAGGATGTTTCAGCTCTTAAAAAATATTTATCTTCATATTTTGACACTAATAAAGATATTATAGATTGCTATTTTGTGGAGGCAAGCAAAGAAAATAATAGAAATTATTATTCATCTTTTAATAAAAAAATAGTATATTTATCACCGTTTTATGCGGGAGTGCATGAGTATGCACATTATCTAACTATGACAAATATGAATGCAGTAAATACACCTATTTGGTTGGTTGAAGGAATAGCAGTGTATTGTGATAGTTATTTAGAAAGCAAAGGTGTATATCGTATAATTAAAGAAATCTATGCCCAATCTGATAATTATATTGAAAATCGTTTGTATGATAAAAATTTTCCTGATAAAGATGAAAGTTTTATTAAATTTTATGGAGAACTTAGTGCATGGCTTGCAATTAGAGAGAAAAGTAAAGATTTTTCGTTTGCTAAGTTAAAAAATATTGATGAAAAAGAACAAGAAGGACTTGAGCTAACTTATCCAGAAGTTGGTTCATTAACTAATTATCTTATTGAGACATATGGAATAGAAAAATATTTTAAATTATTTGAAGATTATTCAAAATTAAATGAAATATATGGTAAGAGTTTTGAAACGCTAAAGGGTGAATGGAAGAAAAAGCTAAATAATTCACTATCTTTTGAGTATATTATTGGGTCGGATGGATTAAAAATAGAGTTCCTAGATGTTAGCGAAGCACATATACCATCAAAACGTTCGTTTGTAGAAATTCTAGGAGGAAATACCTACGAATATGTAGATTGTGGATTAGGACGCAACAAGGATGATGATACAAACCCAGATGCAAATGATTTTGAAGGATTAAATCTTAATGGCAAAATTGCACTAATAAAGCAAATAAAGAAAGAAGGAGTAGAATTTGAGAATTTTTCTAAGCAGGTAAATAATGCTGTTAAGGAAGGTGCTATAGGAGTCATAATGTATAGCGAAAATGGATTTGCTTTTTCTGGAAAAATTTTAGAGGGTATAACCGAGGATGTACCAGTAATTATTATACCTATAGAGTATGGAGAATCTCTTAAAAATGCTAAAGAAAAAAAGGTAACAGTAGATAAAGATTTTTTTGGAGTAATTGATTATGATTTTTAAAATTATTAAAATAACATAGAAATTGTAAAAACAGCGAAAATCAATTTGTTATAGTGTTTAAGCTGTTTTTTATTTCGCTTTCTTGTATAATACTACAACAAAAAATAAAAATATTTAATTTATTAATATACAATACTTGTAATTCATGATATAATATAATGATTTTATTTTGAATATTAGAATGTAGTAACTACTGAAAAAATATTTTTATTGTAGTAAAATAATATGGAGGTATTATTTAACATAGCGCCAGAACTTATATTAAGTTGACGAGGACAGAGTAATTCGAAAATTCGGCGGGAACTCTGCGGCAGGCTTGGTCGATAAAATTTCAACAAATATTTTGGGCAACTGAAAAGACAAAGTGAAATTTGAAAGCAATAAATACATATCTAATTGAATTAAATAAAATTAAAATCAATCAAATTTTATTTAAAGGAGAATAAAAATGTGTGGAATAGTCGGATATGTTGGGACAGAAGATGTTAAGGAAATTCTTCTTTCAGGACTCGCAAAGCTTGAATACAGAGGTTATGACTCAGCAGGCTTAGCTCTTATCAACGAGGATGGAGTTCATATCTTTAAGGACAAGGGAAGAATAGATGATTTAAGGAATATTGTACCTAAAAATGTAAAGAGTAATCTTGGTATTGGTCATACAAGGTGGGCGACACATGGTGTACCTAATAGGGTTAATGCACACCCTCACCAAAGCAGCTCTAGGAGATTTACTCTAGTTCATAATGGTATAATAGAAAATGAGGCTTATCTTAAAACTAGATATCTAAATAGCGTAAAGTTTGAAAGTGATACAGATACAGAGATTGTAGTTGCTTTAATTCAAAAATTTGTAGATGACGGAGAGTCAGTTGAGCTTGCAATAAGACATACAATGAGTGAAATTCAAGGCTCATATGCACTTGCAATCTTAGATAAAGAAGATTCTAATGCTATCTATGCAGCAAAAAACAAATCACCGCTATTGGCAGGGATAGGTCAGGGCTTTAACATGATTGGCAGCGATGCTATGGCTATGATTAGTCGTACTAATATGTTTTATGAGCTAGAGGATAAGGAATTTATAAAAATAACAAGAGAGTCTATTGATATTTATACTATATATGGAGCTAAGGTAGATAGAAAGCCTTTCAAGGCTGATTTAGACCTTTCTGATATAGAAAAAGGAATTTATTCACATTATATGTTGAAAGAAATAGAAGAACAGCCTTTTGTTATAAGAAAAATAATAAATCAATACAGTGATAAAAATGCTCAGCCTTTTATACAAAAAGAAATTATAGATGATTTTAAAGAGGCAGATAAGGTTTATATAATAGCATGTGGAACGAGTTATCATGCAGGTTTAGTCGGCAAGCAGCTTTTAGAAAAAATATCCGGAAAGCCAACAGAGGTTATAATTGCAAGTGAGTTTGTGTATAATATGCCAATGCTTAGCCAAAAACCTTTATTCCTGTTTATATCACAAAGTGGTGAAACAGCAGATTGTCGTGCAGTTCTTGTTAAAATTAAGAGTATGGGTTACAAATCTTTGACTATCACTAATGTTAAGGGCTCAACCTTATCAAGAGAGTCAGATCACACCTTGCTTTTACACGCAGGACCTGAGATAGCAGTTTGCTCAACAAAGGCTTATACAGCGCAAATTGCAGTGCTTTCGATATTAGCTTCAGCAATTAATAATATTATTGCAATAGATGTTTTCAAGGAGCTTAGCAGAATAGCTAATGTTATGGAAAGCCTATGCGATAATAATGAAATTTACAAAAAATTAGCAGATGAATATTTATTTGAACAAAGAAGCTGTTTCTATATAGGCAGACATATAGATTATTTTGTTTGCTTAGAGGCTGCGTTAAAGCTAAAAGAGGTTTCATATATTCAAACAGAGGGCTTTGCAGCAGGTGAACTAAAGCATGGAACGATTGCTCTAATAGAAGATGAAACTCCTGTAATTGCGATTATAACACAAGAATCAATAAACCTTAATACAAGAAGCAATATAAAGGAAGTAAAGGCAAGAGGAGCAAATACTCTTGTTATATCAACGAGAAAATTGAGCAACGACAGCGACCAAATAATAATAGATGATATACATGAAATTTTGTCGCCATTAGTTTCAATAATTCCAGCTCAATATTTATCATATTACGCAGCACTTCAAAATGACTGTGACATTGATAAACCAAGAAATTTAGCAAAATCAGTAACGGTTGAGTAATAAATCATAAAATAAATAGTGTTGTATAACAACTATAAAAAAGAGGTGAGTAAATATATCTTACCTCTTTTTAGTATTTATATATTTAAAATGTATTAAAATTAATTTTATATTTTATGTTAATAGCTGCTTATCATATCTATTTTAAATTATAAAAAAACATTGACAGTTATCGATGTGTTTTGTATAATAAACATATCGATGATTATCTATATGAAAGGTGTGATAAGAAAATGCAAAGTATAGAAAATATTTGGTTTTTCTTTCAAAATCAGATATTAGGAATGAAGTGGCTGAATAGCTTGATTGGTAGTATATTATCAGTATTTGGTATTGATGCAGCTGAACGAATAGGGGCTAGTGTTCAATTTTTTATATATGATACTATAAAAATATTTATATTGCTATCATTTTTAATTTTTATTATATCCTATATTCAAAGCTATTTTCCGCCTGAAAGAACTAAAAAGATATTAGGAAGATTTAAAGGCATTACAGCCAATATTTTATCTGCACTATTAGGAACAGTTACTCCATTTTGCTCCTGCTCATCTATACCATTGTTTATAGGATTTACTAGCGCAGGTTTACCAGTTGGGGTTACATTTTCATTTCTCATTTCATCTCCTTTAGTAGATTTAGGGTCTTTAATATTGTTAATGAGTATATTTGGGGCTAAGATTGCTATTGCATACGTAATTGTTGGATTGATTTTAGCTGTTATCGGAGGTACTGTTATTCAAAAACTAGGAATGGAAAAGTATGTTGAGAAATTTATAAAAACAGCCGGAAGTGTTGACATTGAAGTTCCAGATTTATCTAAAAAAGATAGATTGCTGTACGCATGGGAGCAGGTTCAAGAGACTGTTAAAAAGGTATTTTGGTACGTTATAGCTGGCGTTGGAATAGGTGCTATTATTCATAATTGGATACCTGCCGAAATTATACAATTTATACTAGGTGAAAACAATCCTTTCTCGGTTATAATAGCTACTGTTGTTGGTATTCCGATGTATGCAGATATATTCGGCACGCTGCCTATAGCAGAAGCACTTTTTGCAAAAGGAGTTGGTTTAGGTACAGTTCTCTCATTTATGATGGGTGTAACAGCACTTTCACTTCCATCAATTATAATGCTTCGTAAAGCTGTGAAACCAAAGCTATTAGCTGTATTTGTAGGGATTGTTGCTATAGGAATTATTATCATTGGTTATATATTTAATGCGTTTCAATTTTTATTCGTTTAATATGTGAATAAAATTATTAACACAACAAAATAAAAATATCTTTATAATTACTATTAAGGAGGACTACAATGAGTAGTAAAAAAATACAAGGCATAGGTTTTTTTGAAAAATATCTTACAATATGGGTTATATTATGTATGATTATAGGTATTCTTATAGGTAAGTTTATGCCATCAGTACCAAATTTTTTAGGTAAATTTGAATATGCCAATGTATCAATACCAGTAGCTATTCTAATCTGGTTAATGATTTATCCAATGATGATGAAAGTTGATTTTAAAAGCATAAAGGATATTAGCAATAATCCTAAAGGATTATTTGTTACATGGGTTACAAACTGGCTTATTAAACCTTTCACTATGTTTGGGATTGCATATTTATTCTTTTATATAATTTTCAAATCACTTATACCAGATGCTTTGGCGAAAGACTATTTAGCAGGAGCGGTATTATTAGGAGCAGCTCCATGTACAGCAATGGTATTTGTATGGAGTCATTTGACTAAAGGAAATCCTACATATACTATAGTTCAAGTTGCTACTAATGATTTAATTATATTGATAGCATTCGTTCCTATTGTAAAGTTTTTATTAGGTGTTAGTAATGTTTCAGTACCTTGGGATACCTTGTTTTTATCGATCATATTATTTGTTGTAATTCCACTTTTAGGAGGAGTTTTAACAAGACTGTATATTACAAAGTACAAAGGTGAGGAGTATTTCTTAAATACATTTATACCAAAATTCAATAATATAACAATAATAGGATTACTATTGACATTAATAATAATTTTCTCGTTTCAAGGAGATGTGATAATAAATAATCCATTGCACATTATTTTAATTGCAGTACCATTAATAATACAAACATTCTTGATTTTCTTTATTGCATATATAGCTTCAAAGTTATTAAAGTTACCCTACGATATAGCTGCACCAGCAGGTATGATAGGAGCTTCAAATTTTTTCGAACTGTCAGTTGCGGTGGCAATAGCATTATTTGGAGCAAGTAGTCCAGTTGCATTAGCCACAATAGTTGGTGTTTTAGTTGAAGTGCCTGTAATGCTTATTTTAGTTAAAATCGCTAATAATACAAAGGGATGGTTTAGTGGTAAAAGTACAAATTAGAGAGTTTGAAAAATGGGTAAATGAAGCGAAGAAGTTTGCTTCTATAACTTAATACAGGGGAGAAGATATATGACAGCACAAATTGTTGAAAACAATGTAGATAAAATTAAAATAAAAACATCTAATAAGCCAAAAGCTGCATTTATATGTGTTCATAACTCATGCAGAAGTCAAATAGCAGAAGCTATTTCTAAATTAATAGCCGGTGATGTATTTGAAAGCTATAGTGCAGGCACAGAAATTAAATCTAATATAAATCCAGATGCTGTTAGACTAATTAAGCAGAAATATGATGTAAATATGGAAGAAACACAATATAATAAGTTAATAAAAGATATACCTGAACCAGATATCTTAATAACAATGGGATGTAATGTTGTTTGCCCGTATATTTCTAGTCAGTATTCAGAGGACTGGGGATTACAAGACCCAACGGGTAAAAGCGATGAGGAGTTTTTACTGGTAATAAATAAAATTGAAAATAATATTCGAGATTTAATGTATAAATTGCAGTAAAATTCTGTTGTTTTTGATTATATAACTAAATTATATTTTTAATATAAGTTTTAATTCAATTTATTGACTTGCTTTAGTATGTGAAATATAATTATATCGAAGAATATAAATATGAGGTGATTGCATGAATAAAGATTATACTGAAAACATACGTATTTTTAAAGCGCTTTGTGATGATAACCGTTGGAGAATTTTAGAAATTCTTCAAAGCGGAGAAAAATGTGCTTGTGTTTTATTAAATGAGTTAAATATACAACAATCCACACTTTCTCACCATATGAAAATTCTATGTGATTCAGAGCTTGTTATTGGTAGAAAAAATGGTAAATGGATGTATTATTCAATAAATAAAGACGGCGTAGAAGCTGCTAGGAGAAAAATAGATATGATTTTAGAGGAAAAAGTTTCTAATACATCTGAAAATATATGTTGTGAGGATGATACAATAGATAAAAAAACAAAGCTATATGTTTTAACCGGATTTTTAGGCTCTGGAAAAACAACTATTTTATTAAAGCTATTAGATTCTTTAAAAGGTAAAAAAGTTGGTATTATACAAAATGAATTTGGTAAGCTCGGGATTGATGGTACAATTCTTCGCAATGATGATATTCAAATGGTGGAAATTAACAGGGGCTCTATTTTTTGCTCTTGCTTAAAGCTATCTTTTGTTCAAGCTCTTGCCGAAATGTCTAAGCATAAATTTGAATATCTATTCGTTGAAAGCTCAGGCTTAGGAGACCCATCAAATGTTGAAGAAATTTTAGAGGCAGCCAGAGTGATGTCTGATGACCAGTACGAGTTCAAAGCTGCTATATGTCTAGTAGATTCTGTGAACTTCTTTAATCAGTTAGATGACCTTGAAACTGTTCACAGACAATTAAAGCATTGTCATCTTGCTGTGCTTACTAAAGTAGATTTAGTAAACGCAAATACGATAATAAAAATAAAAGAAAAAATCAGAGAAATTAATCCAGTGTGCAGAATAGATGTAAGTTCCAATGGAAATTTAGATTTAGGGTTTCTGCATGAAAATCTTATGAAATACAAATGGGCTGAAAGCGAAGAAAGCACCAACAGCGAAGAAACTAAACCTAAAACCTTGTCCATGAATTTTAGTGGAGTTGCTGAGAAAGGAAAATTAGAGCTGTTTTTAAGGGAAATTGAATCAGATGTTTATAGAATAAAAGGATTTTTTAACTTATATGAGATAGGGTGGAATCAAATCGATTTAGTAGGAAAGCAAATTGATTATAAGCCTTGTAATCCACAAGAAAAATCACAAATTGTCTTTATATCAAAGATTGGACCTAATTTAATTAAAAAAATTCATGAGGCTTGGAATAAGTATGTTGGATTAGAAATGCAGTTAAAAAACTAGGAGGTTTGGAATGAATATAAAAGTAATAGGAACTGGCTGTGATAAATGCGAGCAATTATATGAAAATACCAAATCTGCTGTTGAAGAACTGGGTCTTATCGCAAATATTGAAAAGGTAGAAGATTTAATTGAAATGGTAAAACTTGGTGTTATGTCTTCGCCGTCATTGATTATAGAGGGCAAATTGGTAGTTAGCGGCCGTGTAGTTTCGAAAGAAAAAATTATTGAATTGCTAAATAAGCAATAGTTATAAATGATAAAATTGGTAGTTATATTATAGGAGAGTATAGTTTTATTCTCCTATATTTTTTTTAATTACAAACTATATTCTGTGACATAAATCAAAGATAAATTTTATTTTTCTTGAGTAACAGTACTTGCAATCCATATATACTATTGAAATAAATCCAACATAAACCAACTGTGATATCTTAATTTTATATTTGCAAAAAATTAATAATAATGTTATAGTATATAAGATTTAGTGGTAAATTAAATGAGGTTTCACATCTTTTACACAAAGGAGGATATCAAAGCATTATGATAAAAATTGAAAGTTTAAATTTTGAAAGCAAGTCAAAATTATATAATTATTTGAATTTAAAGGTTACTGGTCTTGTTTGTGAGAAAAATGATTGGCTAGCTAGCTTGTCAAATGTTTCTGCAACTATATGGATGTTATTAAAGGATATTAATTGGGCAGGTTTTTATTTATATAAAAATGAGGAATTAATATTAGGACCATTTCAAGGAAAACCGGCATGTACAAATATTTCTTTAGGGAAAGGCGTATGTGGTAGTGCTGCAATCAAACTAGAAACTCAATTAGTAAAGAATGTTCATGAGTTTGAGGGACATATAGCCTGTGATAGTGATTCTAAGTCTGAAATAGTCATACCGATAGTAAAGGATAATAGGCTTATAGGTGTTTTAGATATTGATAGTCCAATATATAACAGATTTGATGAAGAAGATAAACAAGGACTTGAAAAGCTTGTTGATATTCTAACAAATTATATTGTATTTCCAGAGAAATTTATTTAAATTTTTAGCTATAAAATTATTTTTAAAATAGGTTGTATTTCTCCTATAAATGGGATATAATAATATCAAATGAATTTTAGGAGGAATTTTTTATGCAGGTAAACATAGATAATTTAGTTTCTATTACAGAAGCAAATCAGAATTTTTCACGTGTAGCAAGACTTGTTGATGCAAATGGTGTAGCTGTTATTTTAAAAAATAATACACCACGTTATATTATATTAGAGTATAGTCAATTTCAAAGTGATGAGTTTGCAGATGACGCAACGGTACAGGAAATTGGAGAGAGCATTGTAAAGCGACATTTATCAGCTTTTAAGGAACTTGCAAAATGAAAAAGTTAACAAAACAGCAAATAATTATTTTGCATGAAATATTGATTAAGTATAGCGGTGGAGCTAATGGAGTTCGAGATATTGGCTTGCTTGATTCTGCACTTGAAACCCCGTTTATTACTTTTGATGGGGTTTCAAATTATCCTACAATTCAAAGTAAAGCAACAAGACTGGCTTATGGGTTAATAAAAAATCATCCATTTATTGATGGAAATAAAAGAATTGGGATACTTGCTATGATTTCTTTTTTAGAAATTAATGGAATTAAACTTAATTGTACAGACGAGGAAATTGTAAAAATTGGACTTGGTATTGCAGATGGTGCAATGGACGAAAAAACATTACTTAGCTTTATAGTTGAGCATAGCTTATAACAAATAAATGTTAAAATAAAAAAATATAAAGTGAAAGTTCTAATTTCACTGAAAAATACCCACTTAAATTTTATTATAAAATTTTTTAAAATTTTTCTTGCAATTTATATTTTCATGTGTTATCATACGAAGAAATAGAATTTAATATATTAAACTGTTTATCAAGAGTGGTTGAGGGACTGGCCCTATGAAACCCAGCAAAAGCTTTTTTAAGCCGAGTGCTAATTCCAGCAGATTATATATCTGAAAGATAAGTGGTGGTTAAGTAAAATGCATGTTACAGCCTCACTTATATAGTGAGGTTTTTTTAATACTTAAAATATTAGCCTCACTTTAATTCAAAATTTATTAAAATTAAAGGAGACGTATCATGACTAAAAATTATCAACAAGAAACACTGTGTATACAGGAAGGCTACAAGCCTAAAAATGGAGAACCAAGAATTTTACCTTTATATCAATCCACTACGTATAAATATGATAGTGCTGATGAAGTCGGTAAATTGTTTGACCTTGAGGCAGAGGGACATATGTATTCTAGAATAAGCAACCCTACTGTTGACGCACTTGAAAAAAAGCTATCAGTTATGGAGGGTGGTATAGGCGCTGTTTGTACATCATCGGGTCAATCTGCAACTTTGCTTGCAATCTTAACAATATGCCAGTGCGGACAGCATGTTCTTGCTATGAGCAACCTGTACGGAGGTACATACACATTGTTTACCTCAACATTCAAGAAGCTTGGTATTGAGGTATCATTTGTAGATATAAATTCGACATCATCTGAAATTAAAAATGCTATTAGACCTAATACAAGACTTATATTTGGAGAAACTATAGGTAATCCGGGTGTGGATGTTCTTGACATAGAAAAAATTGCACAAGTTGCACATGAGCATAACATTCCATTAATTATTGACAATACATTTGCAACCCCATTTCTATGCAGACCTATCGAATTTGGAGCAGATATAGTCACACATTCAACTACAAAATATATAGATGGTCATGCCACAAGTGTTGGAGGAATTGTAATTGACAGTGGTAAATTCAATTGGAATAATGGAAATTTCCCTGAATTAACAAATCCAGACCCAAGCTATCATGGATTAAGTTATACAGAGAAATTCGGGCAAGCTGCTTATATAGCTAAATTAAGAGTTGCATTTTTAAGAGATATTGGAAATACAATGAGTCCATTTAATGCTTTCCTAACTAATTTAGGTGTTGAAACACTAGCATTAAGAATGCAGCGACACAGTGAAAACGCACTTGAGGTGGCAAAATTTCTTGAAAATCATCCGAATGTTGCTTGGATTAACTACCCTCATTTAGAAAGCAGTAAAAGCTACAGCCTAGCAAAAAAATATTTGCCTAAAGGTGGAAGTGGAATTATATCCTTTGGTGTTAAGGGTGGCGTAGAGGCAGGTAAAAAATTTATTGACAATCTTGAATTGGCTACCTTAGTTGTTCATGTTGGAGATATAAGAACACACGTTTTACATCCTGCAAGCATGACACATAGACAGTTAAGTGAAGAACAGCAGATACAAGCAGGCGTAAGACCTGAAATGATAAGATTTTCAGTTGGGATAGAAGCAATAGAAGATATAAAGGCTGATATTGCACAATCTCTTGATAAGTTAAACTAGAAAGTGAGTGATATAAATGCCTTTAATTATACCAAAGGATTTACCAGCATATAATATATTATCTAAAGAAAATGTATTTATTATAAACGAGTCAAGGGCGAAATCTCAGGATATTAGACCATTAAGGATAGCCATAGTAAATCTTATGCCCACTAAAGAAGTGACAGAAACTCAACTTTTTAGGATGTTGTCCAACACAGCTTTACAAGTAGAGATTGATTTAATAAGGACAAAATCATATACATCAAAAAACACAAGCGAAGAATATTTGAGTAAATTTTATAAGACTTTTGATGATATAAAAAACACAAAATATGATGGTATGATAATAACAGGCGCACCTGTTGAAAAGATGGACTTTGGCAATGTTAAATATTGGGATGAGCTTGTCCAAATTATGGACTATGCTAAAGAAAATGTTTATTCAACGATGTTTATCTGCTGGGCAAGTCAGGCTGCACTATACCATTTTTATGGAATACCAAAGTTTACAATGGATAAAAAGCTATTTGGTATATTTAAGTTTGAGGTAGTGGGAGAAAGCGTATTAACAAGAGGATTTGATGATTTTTTCTACGCACCACAATCACGCTACACATATAACAAAAAAGAAGATATGGGCAAGGTTGATGATTTAATCATCCTTGCCGAGTCTGATGATGTGGGTGTACATCTATCAGCTAGTAAGGATAACAGATTTATATTTGTTACGGGACACGTTGAATATGACATAGATACTCTTGATAAGGAATACAAGAGGGATATAAATGAGGGTTTAAATACAAATATTCCGTTAAATTATTATACAAATGATAATCCTAGCGAAAGAATTATTCAAAGGTGGAAATCGTGTGGGAACTTAATGTTTTCCAATTGGCTAAACTATTGCGTTTATCAAAGTACCCCATACGATATAAATAGTATATCAAAAAAAATAGTTTCAAAATTTGGCGGAAGCTCTTTATCAGACGCAGGTCAATTCAATAAGGTTAAAAATATTATACTGTCTGAATCAGACAGAAAGCATATAGTAGTTTCAGCACCCGGCAAAAGAAATGACGATGATACAAAAATAACGGACATCTTAGTTAATTGTTATGAATTGCAAACAAAAAAACAAGAATTAATAAAAAAAGAGCTTGAATTAATTCATCAGAGAGACAGTGTTGAAAAACAAATAGAAACTATCCTAAACTTGATAGAAAATAGATTTACTGAACTGTGCTATGAGTTAAATATAAGCGATAAAATAAAAGAAGAACTTAAAAAAGTTAAAAATGAAATAAAAAATTCTACTGATAAGGACTTTATATTATCAAGAGGTGAATATCTAAATGCTATTATCATGTCTGAGTATCTTGATTATGAGTTCATTGATGCAAAAGAGCTGATATACTTTAAAGATAATGATGAATTAGATGAAGAAAAAACATTTTTAGCTATAAAAAATAAAATTTCTAAGGACGAAAAAGTTGTTGTTCCTGGATTTTATGGCATCGACTCTCATGGGAATATTAGAACGTTTAAACGTGGTGGCTCAGATATAACCGGTTCAATACTTGCCCATGCAATTGGGGCTGATTTATACGAAAACTGGACTGATGTAAATGGTATAATGACTGATGACCCACGAAAAAATAAAGATGCTATAACTATTGACACAATGACTTATGAAGAATTGCACAAAATGACTAACAATGGAGCGCAGGTATATCACCCTGATGCAATAAAGCTTGTTGAGGAGGGTAATATTCCTATAAATGTTAAAAATACAAATAGTCCTGAATTAAGAGGAACTTTTATTAAAAAATCGTAAAAAATTTATTGAGTATTTGTATAAATAAAAAAACTAAGGAAAATTTAATAGCTAAGATTAAAAAACAATGAGTTAAGAGAGGATATGCACTAAGCTCATATGATGTTTAGTTCAATAGGTGCAAAAGAATAATTATGAATTCAATAAACATAGCGCTCTTAGGGCTTGGAACTGTTGGAAGCGGAGTAAGAAATATACTGCATGACAATGGAGAGCTTATCGAAAAGAGACTTTTTAACAAAACGAGAAAGAACGTAAAAATTAATATAAGAAAAATTCTTGTAAAAAATTTATCCAAACACAAGGATATAGACCAGAATATTATAACAGATGATTTTAATGATATAATTAATGATGATAGTATTAATATAGTTGTTGAATTGATTGGTGGTAAAGACATTGCAACAAACTATATTTTAGAGTCATTAAAAAGAAAAAAGCACGTAGTTTCTGCTAATAAAATGGCAATAGCATATAATGGTGAAAAAATTGGCTTATGCGCTAAAGAAAACAATGTATCATTTTTGTATGAAGCAAGTGTTGCTGGAACTATACCTGTCATTAGAGTTATTGAAGATAGCTTAACTGCAAATAACATTTACAAAGTATCAGGTATAATTAACGGTACTACAAACTATATTTTAACTAAAATGACAAAGGAAGGGTTAAGCTTCGACGAAGCTCTTCTTCAAGCACAAAATTTAGGCTTTGCTGAGGCAGACCCTACATCAGATATTGACGGTTTTGATGCAATGTACAAAATAGCAATATTATCTAACTTAGCATATAATGTAAATGTTAATCTTGATAATATTGAAAGAAATACATTAAAAAATATTACTGCTGATGATATCAAAAATGCGAAAATCAAAAACCACGTTATAAAATATATTGCTGAAAGTGAGTTTGCTAACGGAAAATTAAGCTTAAGCGTTGGTCCTAAAGAAATACCATTGTCTGATCCTTTAGCCTTTGTAGACAATGCTACTAATGCAGTTTATCTATATTGCGATAAGGCTGGCAGAATTTTATTGGAGGGGCAAGGAGCAGGCTCAGAACCTACTGCAAGTGCTGTTATAGGTGATATTCTAAATATTATAGAAAGAAGGTTTTAGCTTGGAGAAAACTAATATTGCTATTCTTGGTGCGACAGGAATGGTTGGCCAAAGATTTATTACGCTTTTAGATAATCACCCTTTTTTTGATGTTAAAATTTTAGCAGCTAGTCCGTCATCTAAAGGGAAAAAATACTCTGATGCTGTAAATAACAGATGGAAAATGGAAAGTGAAATACCTGACTATGCTAGAGATATGATTGTTTATGATGTAAGTGATGTTGAACATATTGCTCCTGAGGTTGATATGGTGCTTTGTGCTATTGACCTTGACAAAAAATCAATTATAGAGATTGAGGAGAGTTATGCAAAGCATGAAGTTATTGTAGTTTCTAATAATTCTGCTAACAGATGGACACAGGATGTTCCTATGATTATACCTGAAATAAATCTAGAACATCTTAAAATTATTGATAGTCAAAGAAAAAGACTAAATACCAAGAAGGGCTTTATTGTTACTAAACCAAATTGCTCTATACAAAGCTATATTCCTGCCCTTGAAGCGTTAAAGGAGTTTGAACCTGAGCTTGTTATGGTAAGTACCTATCAAGCAATATCAGGCAGTGGGAAAAAGCTTGATGAATGTGAGGAAATTAGGGAAAATGTCATACCATTTATTAATGGAGAGGAAGAAAAAAGTGAACAAGAGCCTCTTAAAATTTGGGGAAATATAGTTGATGGGCACATAGAAAAAGCTATAAATCCAATAATTAGCGCTCAATGCTTAAGAGTTGGTGTAGAAGACGGTCACATGGCAACTGTTGCAGTAAAATTTAAAAATAAACCTACTAAAGAACAGATTTTAGAAAAATGGAATAATTATATTTCTCCAATTAAAAAGCTAAACTTGCCTATGTCACCTGACAAATTTTTAATTTATATGGATGAGGAAAACAGACCGCAACCAAAGTTGGACGCAGATTTGAACAAAGGTATGTCGGTAGTTATTGGCAGGTTAAGAGAAGATACGATTTTTGATTACAAGTTCGTATGCTTATCCCACAATACACTAAGAGGTGCAGCAGGTGGCTCGCTATTAGTAGCTGAAACCTTGAAGGCATTAAACTATGTATAAATAAAAAAATAAAAATTTTAAAACCTCACTTGTGACAGTGAGGTTTTTTATATTCAAAATATTAAGCATTAAATTTTAAAGTTGTTCAATATATTGATGTAAACTGATTATAGATTAGCATTAAATAATGTTTATAAAATTTCAGGTATAATTGACGCTACTTCAAACTATATTTTAATTAAAATAGCAAAAGAAAATTTGTATAAAATAAATTATTAGAGAAAGGAGAAAAAATGGCTCGTTACATTTTCAAGAGATTTATATCAGCAGTTATAACGATTTGGTTTATTATGACACTTACTTTTGTAATGATGCATAGTATACCGGGCAATCCATTTAGCAGTGAAAGAGCAATGGATGAGACAGTAAAAAAGGCTATATTTGCAAAGTATGGATTTGACAAACCACTTTATAAGCAGTATTTCATCTATATGGGGAATTTTTTAAAAGGTGACTTTGGAGTTTCATATAGCAAAAAAGGTATAAATGTTTCTCAGATAATTGGTGCAGGGTTTCCAAAATCTATGAATATAGGTTTAGTAGCATCAGTGTTCATAGTTGTAGTAGGAATTTCGGCAGGAATTATGGCTGCATTAAAGCAAAATAAAGCATTTGATAGGATAGCTATGGTACTATCCACTTTAGGAGCTACACTTCCAAGCTTCGTTATAGCCACGGGTTACTTGTATATTTTTAGTAAAAAGTTATCCTTAGTTCCAGCTTTTGGTCTTGATTCACCATTAGGATATATTGGACCTGCTATAGCAATAGGAGTGTTTTCCTTGTCATATGTTACTAGGCTTACAAGGTCTTCATTGCTTGAGGTTTTACAGCAGGATTATATTAGAACAGCAAGAGCAAAAGGTTTATCTGAGCGAGTTGTAATTGTAAAACATGGTCTAAGAAATGCCCTAATTCCAATTGTAACATATTTAGGACCAATGATAGCAGCTATTTTAACAGGTGGATTTGTAGCTGAAAAGGTTTTCGGTGTTCCTGGAATTGGACAATTATTTACAACTAGTATCACTAGCAGGGATTATACTATGATTATGGGTATTACTGTATTTTTTGCAATACTTCTAGTTGTAGCTGTACTGATTGTTGATATAGTATATGTAATTATAGATCCACGTATAAAATTTGAATAGGAGCTAAGCTTATGTGGGAAAAGTTAGATGTTTCATTAAAAGATGCAGAAAAAGTTGAAAGACCCAGCCTTACATATTGGCAAGATGCGTGGCGAAGATTAAAAGGGAATAAGGTAGCCATAGTTTCTCTAATAATAATTATTTTAATAATATTAGCTTCAATCTTTGTTCCGTTTTTTTGGAAATTTAAGTATTCAGATCAAATTCTTGATTTTTCCAATATTCCTCCTAGCTTTAAAATTTATGACTTAGGCGATGGAAATTATATACATATAAAAAGTGAATACAAAGTAATAGAAGTTACAAAAGATGGTAAGCTTTTAAAAATAGGCGAGTTGACTGATGAAGATGATATAAATCGAACTCGTGAATATAATATAGGAGGAAATCATATTCTTGTTGATTATAACCCAGGTTATAATGCCAATAAAGAGCTAATAGAATTAAGAATAAGAGCTCGGAAGGATGCTTCTATAGATATTAAAAAGCTTGAAAAAGAGTTGCAGAATGCTCCAAAATTTAAAGCGTATCAAAATGGCAACGAGTTAACTGAGAGCTTTAAAGTGAGAAATAAAGACTACATATTAGGAACAGACTCATTAGGTAGAGACTTGTTTATTCGTGTTATATACGGTGCAAGGATATCGTTGATAGTAGGCATTGTAGCAGCAATAATGAACTTTTTGATAGGTGTTTCATATGGAGCTATATCTGGATATATTGGTGGTAGAGTTGACGATATAATGATGAGAATAGTTGATACAATCAGTGCTATACCACTTATGCTATATGTTATTTTGCTTTCAGTAGCAATGGATAGTAATGGAGGATTGCTTACCATTATAATTGTAATAAGTGCTGTGTATTGGCTGGGGATGGCAAGGCTTGTACGTGGTCAGGTTCTTAGCTTGAAGGAACAAGAATTTATTTTAGCAGCACAGACATTAGGTGCATCTAGCAATAGAATTATTGCTAGACATTTAGTACCAAATATTATGGGACCGGTTATGGTTTCTATAACAATGCAAATACCAGGTGCGATATTTACAGAGGCTTTTTTAAGCTTTATTGGATTAGGGGTTTCAGCTCCGATGGCTTCGTGGGGTAAATTATGTAATGATGCCTTGTCATCATTTTTAACATTCCCTTATCAGCTGTTTTATCCAGCTTTGGCAATTTCAATAACTATACTCGCATTTAATTTGCTTGGTGATGGTCTTAGAGATGCTTTAGATCCTAAACTTAGAAAGTAGAAAGAGGTGGAGAAAATGGCAGATAAATTATTAGAAGTTAAAAATTTAAGAACATCTTTTTTTACACATTTAGGAGAGGTAAAAGCTATAAGAGGTATTAGCTTTCACGTTGATAAATCAGAGGCAATAGGAATAGTTGGTGAAAGTGGAAGTGGAAAAAGTGTTACTTCTCTTTCAATAATGAAATTATTGCAACATCCCGGAAAAATTATTGGGGGAGAAATTTTATTTAAAAAAAGGGACTTGTCAAATAAATCTAATAAAGAAATGATGAGTATTAGAGGAAATGAAATAGCGATGATTTTTCAAGATCCTATGACAGCATTAAATCCGGTTTACACAGTAGGAGATCAGATTTCAGAGTCTATACTTAAACATCAGAAATTATCAAGAAAAGACGCATTTAATAAATCAATTGAGATGCTTAAACTTGTAGGTATTCCTGATCCGGAAAAAAGAATTAAAAGCTATCCACATGAGTATAGTGGAGGTATGAGGCAAAGAGCCATGATTGCTATGGCATTGTCCTGTGAACCAGATTTGTTGATTGCTGATGAACCTACAACTGCACTTGATGTAACTATACAAGCGCAGATATTAAATCTTATGAAGGAATTAAATAATAAATTAAATACTTCTACAATTCTTATTACCCATGATTTAGGGGTTGTATCTGATGTATGTTCAAGAATTATAGTTATGTATGGTGGTCTAATAATGGAGCAGGGTACTAAGAGAGATATATTCTATTCTCCTAGACATCCTTATACTATGGGATTATTAAAATCTATACCAAAAATAGATTCAGAAGAAAAGGTAAGATTAGTACCAATACATGGAACACCACCAGACTTGTTAAAGCCACCTACAGGATGTCCGTTTTATGCACGATGTAATTACGCAATGCGTATATGTGCTCAGGAACAGCCACCATATTTTTCAGATGAAGATGAAAAGCATAAAACGATGTGCTGGTTACTACATAAAGACGCTCCTAAAAATGAAGAGTATGAAAATCAGAAAGGGGGCGTAAGAGGGAATGTCAAATAGCAAGCTTATAGAAGTAAAAAATTTAAAGAAATATTTTACAAAAAGCTCTGGTTTAATTGCTAATAAAACAGAGTACATAAAGGCTGTAGATGATGTCTCTTTCTTTATTAAAAAAGGGGAAACCTTAGGTCTAGTTGGAGAATCTGGCTGTGGTAAATCAACTACAGGTAGGACAATAATAAGACTATACAATCCAACAGCTGGAGAAATCTTGTATAATGGTGTTGATATCTCAAAGTTTAGCAGAAGTGAACTGATGCCATATAGAAAGAAAATGCAAATTATATTCCAAGATCCATATGCATCACTTAACTCAAGGATGACTGTTGCAGATATCATTGGTGAAGCTTTAGATATACACAAGATTGCTACTGGAAAAGAAAGACAAGAAATAATTTATGATTTATTAATTAGAGTAGGCTTAGGTAAGGATCATGCGAGTAGATATCCTCATGAGTTTAGTGGTGGACAAAGACAGCGTATTGGAATTGCGAGAGCACTTGCAGTTAAACCAGAATTTATAATATGTGATGAGCCTATTTCTGCACTAGATGTGTCAATACAAGCACAGGTTGTCAATATGCTTGATGATTTGCAGGGAGAGTTTGGCTTGACATATCTGTTTATCGCTCACGACTTGTCAATGGTTAAGCATATATCTAAGAGGGTAGGAGTAATGTATCTTGGAAGTTTAGTGGAGTTAGCTGGAAATGTAGAATTATACAAAAATCCAATTCATCCATATACTAAAGCGCTGCTATCATCTATACCTATACCTGATCCTGATAAATCAGAACAAATACAGAGGATAACTATTGAAGGAGATGTGCCAAGTCCACTTAATCCGCCTTCAGGATGCAAGTTTAGAACAAGGTGTAAGTATGCTATGAAAAAATGCTCAGAGGAAGCTCCAGTATTCAAAGAAATTGTAAAGGAACACTTTGTAGCGTGTCATTTAAATTAATATAATGGCATTTGCCTATTATATAAAAACTGATATCTTAAAAATTAATATTTTAGATAACAGTACAAAAAAGGGAGGATTAATATGAAAAAATTTTTAGCGATTGTTATGGTTCTTGCCATGCTTATAGCATTACCAACAGGCTGTGGTGGGAAAAAGATGAGTTCTACGTATTTGATTTGGAACATAGGTGTAGAATCAAAAACCTTTGATCCTGGTCTAAACAATGCAAATGATGGTGGTCACATTATTCAAAACTTATTTGAAGGTTTAATGCAAGAGACAGAAAAAGGTTTAAAACCTGCACAAGCAAAAAGCTACAAATTATCTGATGATGGTTTAGTTTACACATTTACTCTAAGAGATGATATCAAGTGGTCAGATGGCAAACCTGTAACAGCCCAGGATTTTGTTTATTCATGGCAAAGAATTTGCGATCCAGCAACTGCATCAGAGTATTCTTTCTTAATGGCTCCATATATTGTTGGTGGAGATGCTTTATTATCTGCTGGCGTTAAGAATGTTACAGATGAAGATATAGCTTTATTTAAGAAAGCAGGCGTTAACTTATCGAATGAGCAATTTAATATGCTAAAAAATTGTGTTGAAGATGACACACATAAAAATCCAGTTGAAATTGGAGTTGAAGATTTAAAAACTATACGTCAAGCATTTAAGGATGCTATGGGAGTTAAAGCAAAGGATGATAAAACTCTTGAAGTAACTCTTAATTTCCCTTGTTCATACTTCTTAAGCTTGGCAACTTTCTATACTTATATGCCAGTTAGAAAAGATGCTGTTGAAAAAGGTGAAGGCTGGGAGAAAAATCCTGCTACATGTATTAGTAATGGACCTTTCACTTTAGAAGAGTATGTAATTGGTTCTCATTTAAAGATGAAAAAGAGTGAAACTTATTATGACGCTAAAAATGTAAGACTTGCAGGTGTTAAAGGTCTTATGATAGTTGAAGAAACTACTGCACACAATGCTTATTTAAGTGGAGAGATCAATGTTAATGAGAAAATTCCTCAAGATGAGATTCCAAAATTAAGAGCAGAAGATCCTAATTTTACAGCAAAAGCTCAAGTTGGTACATATTATGCTATGTTTAATATGGATAATCCAGTTATGAAAGATATTAATGTTAGAAAAGCATTGACTTTAGCTATTGATAGAAAGCAAATAGTTGAGAATGTTACTAAAGGTGGACAAATACCAGCAACAGGTTTTATACCTCCTAACTTAACATATTCTGATGGTAAATCTTGTAGAGTACTTGACAAGAATGGAAATCCGGCTCCAGAATTTGGAATAGATCCTAATAAAGCGAGTGTAGAAGAAGCGAAAAAGTTTTTAGCAGCAGCTGGTTACCCAGATGGTAAAGGATTCCCTAAATTAACTTATATCTACAATACACAAGAAGGACACCAAAGAGTTGCAGAAGCATTACAAGAAATGTGGAAAAACAACTTAGGTATTGAAGTAGAGCTTAAAAATGAAGAGTGGGCTATATTCCAAGACACAAGAAGACTTGGTAATTACACAGTGGCTAGAGGTGGCTGGTTAGGAGACTATGCAGCACCTATGACTATGCTTGACTTATACACATCATATTCTGGTAATAATGATCCTCAATGGAGATGGAATGAACAACCTGCAGTTGCTCCACACGACAAAACTTTGAACCCAGCAAACAAAGACTTTGATGATGCTATAAAAGAAGCTATGATGACAAGTGGTAAGAAACAAGACGAAGCTTATAAAAAAGCTGAGCAAGTTTTGATGGATGAGCTAATATTAATGCCAATTTACTACTACAGCTTTATCTATATGATAGATAGCTCTAAAGTTACAGGTATTGAGAAAACTCAAATGGGTCAATGGATATTTAAAAATGCAGAAATGCTTGACTAATTAATGATATAATCTCACTTAATGAAAGGATTGCATGAGCTAACCCAAATTAGCCATGCAATTCTTATTTTTCATCTAGATATTGGTTATACTATAATAAAAATTATTGTAAATAATCTTGAAAGTAAGTAAAAATTATTATATACTATATACCATATAATGAAAAAATAAAAATGAGGTGTTCATATGAAAAATCAAATGATAAATACTATCAATGCTCCTAAGGCTATAGGACCATATTCACAAGCAGTAAGAACAGGAGATTTACTATACATATCTGGCCAAATACCTGTTAATCCAGCTACAGGAGAAGTTGTAGAAGACTGTTTTAAGAAACAAACTGAGCAATGTATGAAAAATTTATTAGCTATACTTAATGAAGTTGGACTTGACTTTAAAAATGTTGTAAAAATGAATTTATTTATAACTGATATGGCTAAATTCTCTGATGTGAATGAAGTATATTCTACATTCTTCACAGATTATTTCCCTGCTAGAGCTTGTGTTCAAGTAAGTGCTTTACCTAAAAATGTCTTAGTTGAAATAGAGGCAGTTGCAAGCTTTAACTAATTTCAAATATAAATGTCTTGCTGTGCATTATAAGCGTAGCAAGACTATATTTTAATATTTTGAATATAATTTAGAATTATAAGGAGGTTATAAAAATGGGACAATTGATAAAAGGCAAACCTGTTGCTGATAAGATAACTGAAGACCTCAAACTTGAGGTTGAAAAATTAAATAATAAAGGAATACATCCAAAGCTTCAAGTAATAAGAGTAGGTGCGAGAGAAGACGATTTGTCTTATGAAAGAGGTGCTCTTAAAAGAATGGCAAGCTGTGGTATTTTAACTGAGGTTAAAGAACTTCCGCTTGATATTAATCAAGATGATTTTATTAAGGAAATAAAAAACTCAAATGACGATAAATCAGTACATGGTATATTGATTTTCAGACCATTGCCAAAACAGCTAGATGAAAATGTAATTAAGTACGTAATAGACCCTAAAAAGGATATAGACTGCTTTAGCCCTGTAAATGTAGCAAAATTAACAGAGGGCGACAAAACAGGATATGCACCTTGTACTCCGTCAGCAGTTATGGAAATGCTAAAATTCTATAATGTTGAATTAACAGGAAAAAATGTAGTAGTATTAGGAAGATCAATGGTTGTAGGAAAACCACAGGCTTTACTTTTGCTTGGCGAAAATGCAACTGTTACAATATGTCACTCCAAAACAAGAGAAATCGCTAAAATAGCAGCTTCAGCTGATATAGTTATAGCTGCCATAGGAAAGGCAAGAATGGTTGGCAAGGAATTTGTCAAAGAAGGAGCAGTTATAATAGACGTAGGTATAAATGTAGACGAGACAGGAAATCTTTGCGGTGATGTAAATACTGACGAGTGCTTAGAACTTGTAAGTCTTATAACACCAGTACCTGCTGGAGTTGGTGCTGTTACTACTTCTGTACTGGCAAAACACGTTGTACAAAGTGCATCACAAAGTGCTTAATTTTATAATATACGATACGGAAAAACCGATTATGCTTATGGGGGGCAAAGCATAATCGGCTTTCTCTTTGATGTAATTATCTTATATTATGTCACATAGTTTAGTTCCAAGGGGTCGGAAGGTTCACTGAACTATTTTCAGGGGGGAGAAAATAATTCAGCTAATTATACCAAATTATCCAAGGGGATTGTAACAACTTGGTATTTATGCTACATCATTATGTCTTGATACATATATACCTCAGAACTATTTCGCTAAACATCTACAATTATTAAATAAATGTAACAAATAGAGTGCAGATACTCTGTGCTACGACTTATTTCTTTAAATTATTAATATCACTATTGACCTGTGGGCTAAGTTGAGAGGCCTGACTATTTGTTATTTGAGGTCTATCTACAATGAACAAAGACCCTGCATAAAATTCAGGATAAATCATATTTTTTAAAAATCCACCATATGGCATGACACCATCAATTGGAGACCTATTCATATTGGAATCATCTGATTCTTGTAAGTAAAATTTTTTATTTTGACCCATCTTTCACCATTCCTTTTATATTTAATATTTAAGAAACAGTAATATTTTATCCTTTATAAAAAAATTTAAACAAAAAATAATTTACAATTTAACCATATAGAGATAAAATAGGTATTAGAAAATTAATTTTGTACAAAAATATTAAGTTTTAAATTATTATTTAAAACTATTGGAGATAAATATGGAAACTAATATTATAATTCACAAAGCAATTATCCATATATTGGATATGTCTATAACTTCACCTATTTTGTCTGAAATGTCATTAGAGATTGATGATGATACTTTTGAATACATAGCAAAGCAAATAACAAAGTCTGCATTTTTACCAACAAACAAAAAATATACATTGTCTAACAGCAGTGAAAGTTGTGAGCTTTTGATGACCTTTGATAAAAATAATTTTGAACAAATAACTCAAAATTTAAGTAAAAACATATTTGAAATATTGAAAAGATGTACAGATGTTGAGTCTTCTGACCTTATGTATTGCCTATATGAGACTGAGGGAGTGCAAAAGCTGTGTATGCTAAAATTAGACTACAAGGATAGCTTTATACATAAAATCGATGAATTAGATGACAAAAGGATGGTTAGACTTATAAAATATAAGTCAACTTTGCCAAATACTTCGCAAAAATCAGATGAAAGCTTTATATATGAAATAGACAATAATGTTTTATTTATAAATGAGAAAAAGCATGAAATTGAAGAAGAAAAAACAACTATATTTTCACACTTTGTTTTTAATTTACCATTTACACTATCGCCAAAGGACACCTATGAGATAATAGAAAAAGCATCTAAAAAAATGGTAAAAGAATACTTTGACAATGACATTGAGAAAAAAATGGATGTTAAAAAGGAAATTGTTGAATCCTTTAATTCAAAAGGAACAGTTGACATAAATAAAATAACAGATACAGTTTTTGAGGCTGATTCAGTAGTTAAGGAAAGATATACTGAGGAGCTGAAAAATTCAGGAATTAAGGAAAATACAGTAAAGCTAGATTATAAGCTTGACAAAAAGATAAATAAAAAGCAAAGAATAAAAACAGAAGAAGGTATAGAAATACTTATACCAGTAGAATATTTAGACGATACAGATAAAATATCCTTCAACACAAATGAGGATGGAACTGTCAATATTATTATGAAATCACTGAATAATGTTGTATAGAATGGATTTATTTTAGATAAAACTTAAAACACTCCACTATAACACCAGACTTTCATACCGTGATATTATTGTGGATAGAATGGTGGTGATAAAGCAAAATGAATAACTATAAGACATCTGAAATTGCACGGTATATTGGAATTCATCCTAATACAGTACGACTTTATGAAGAACTTGAGCTGATTCCTAAACCAGAACGAAAAGAAAATGGTTATCGTGTTTTTGGAGATTTTCATATAGAACAGATTAAATTTGCAAGAATGGCACTAAAGGTTGAGGTGCTGCAAAATGGTTTAAGAAAACAAGCAATTAATATTATCAAAACATCAGCCACTGGAAATTTTGATAGAGCAATTCTTTTAACTGAGAATTATCTTCAACAGATAAAAAGTGAGCAAAAAAATGCTGAAGAAGCCATAGCAATTACAAAAATGCTTTTATCGGGCAATAACAAAGACATAAATAATATGATTTTAACTAGAAAGGAAACAGCCGATTATTTGCAAATTTCAATGGATTCTTTAAGAACTTGGGAAATGAACGGTTTGCTGAATATAAAACGAAAACAAAATGGTTATCGTGTTTATACAGATGAAGATATTCGGATATTAAAGATAATACGTTCTTTACGTTGTGCGAATTATTCTCTTTCAGCAATTTTACGAATGTTAAATACTTTATCCAAAAACCCTGAAGCAGATATTCGACAGGCCATTGACACACCAAAGGAAAGTGATTATATTATTTCTGTATGTGATAAATTGCTAACATCCTTGCATTGTGCTGAACAAAATGCAGAAATTATGCTTACGCAGCTTGAGAATATGAAAAAACAATTTGGAAAAAACCCTACATTATAACACCAGACTTCGTTTTGGTGTTATTCTTTTATAGAGCGAAACTTGTTTCGCTTTATATATCTAAAAGTAGGAGGTATTTTATCACATGGAAACAACGATTGAAGTAAAAAAGCTATGCAAGTCATACAACAAAGTCAATGCCATAGAGGATGTTGATATCTCGGTTTGCCGAGGAGAAGTATTTGGCTTGTTGGGTGCGAATGGTGCCGGTAAAAGCACCACAATTGAATGTATCTTAGGAACAAAAAAACAAGACAGCGGTATTGTATCCATTTTAGGAATGAATCCGCAAAAAGACAGAAAAAAACTTTTTGAAAAAGTTGGAGTTCAATTTCAGGAAGCTAATTATCAGGACAAAATTAAGGTGTCTGAGCTTTGTGAAGTTACAGCTTCACTTTACAAGACATCTCTGAATTATGCCACTCTTTTAAAACAATTCGGACTTTCTGACAAGCTAAAGAGTTTTGTTAGTGAGCTTTCAGGAGGACAGAAGCAACGATTGTTCATCGTTCTTGCGTTAATTCCAAATCCAGAAGTTATATTTTTGGACGAGCTTACTACTGGACTTGACGCAAAAGCAAGGCGAGATGTTTGGAAAAGCATCTCAGGATTAAAAGAAAAAGGCTTGACTATTTTATTGACATCTCATTTTATGGATGAAGTAGAGGAACTATGTGACAAAATTATGATTTTGAAAAGTGGAAAATCTATTTTTTACGGAACAGTACAAGAAGCAATTGCTGCCAGTCCGTATGAAAAATTTGAAGATGCGTATCTTTGGTATACAGATGAGGAGGAAAAAGGAAATGAGAGCATTTAAAACACTTTTAAAAACAGAAAGCAGGCTATCGCTTCGAGGTATTGATATGTTCATTTTTGCAATTTGTATGCCTGTTGTTATCGTGTTTATCTTGGGTATAGTATTTGGAAATAAGCCTGCTTTTGATGGAGCTAGATACAGCTTTTTAGAACAATCTTTTGGTGCAGTATCGGCAATTGCAATTTGCGCCGGAGGTTTAATGGGACTTCCTCTAGTTGTATCTGATTACCGAAGTAAAAAAATATTAAGGAGATTTCAGGTAACGCCTACAAGTCCTGTCATTATCTTGTCTGTACAGGTTGTAATCTATGCTCTTTATTCTATAGCTTCACTTATACTTGTCTATGCGGTAGGGGCGGTATTTTTTGACTATCAGCTGCATGGCTCATGGCTTCATTTTTTAGGTGCATATTTGCTGGTTATGATTTCTATGTTCAGCATCGGACTATTGGCAGGAGGAATTGCGTCAAATGCAAAAACAGCCGGAGTTATAGCCAGTCTATTATATTTCCCGATGCTTATTTTCTCGGGATCTACTCTTCCTTATGAAGTTATGCCTGTTACGCTTCAAAAAATAGCGGATATACTTCCATTGACACAGGGGATAAAGCTTCTTAAAGCTGCTTCTCTTGGATTGCCAATAGGGAATGTTCTAATTCCGGTTATTGTTATGGTTGTAATTGCAGTAATATGTATAAGTGTTTCCTTAAAGTTTTTTAAATGGGAATGATAAATTGTACAATTCGTTTGACGATAATGCAATGGGAGCATTTTATTTGTCAAAACATGTTACTAATAAAATTGTCAAAAAATTTTCTTGACAATTAAACTCAATTGATATATCATTACAAAATAAGTAAATATTCAGGCAATGATTGGAACAGTAGCTATATAGTTGAATGTTAAAACATTTAACGCAAAAATTCAAGAGAAATAATCACTTTGGTGCGAGATTATAATTTTTAGTATAGTGAAAATCATCCATGAGCTTAGCTTTTGAAACAGCAGTAAAAAGCTACGTGCAATTCGTTATAGATTGAGTGATACAAAGTATTAAGTAGTTTTATAATATTTTGTATAATTTGGGTGGTAACACGGAGAAACTTCGTCCCATGTCTTTTGACATGGGACTTTTATATTTTGCGAATTTTTACTTGCAGCGTAATTTGAATTTAAGCTTATAATTTTAAATTAAAATATAAAACTATTAAAGAAAGGAAAGATGAAAAATGAAATTTTTTAAAGACATATCAAAATTATCTTACAATGAATATGAAAAGCAAATGTCTGATTATTGGAATGATATAGATTTGCTTCATCAGAGTGTAGAAACGAGAAAGGATAAGCCGCAATTTGTATTTTTTGAAGGACCTCCTACTGCAAATGGCAGACCTGGTATTCATCACGTTATAGCTAGAACATTAAAGGACTCTGTATGTAGATTTAAGACGATGGAGGGCTACCAAGTTAAAAGAAAAGCAGGATGGGACACTCATGGACTTCCTGTTGAAATTGAGGTTGAAAAGCAATTAGGCTTAAAGGATAAGCAAGATATAGAAAACTATGGTATAGCTGCATTTAATCAAAAATGCAGAGAATCAGTATTTACCTATAGTGATTTATGGAGACAAATGACAGAGCGTATGGCGTATCTTATAGATTTAGATAATCCATATGTAACACTTGACAATAACTATATTGAATCTGTTTGGTGGATACTTGATAAATTCTTCAAGGATGGCTTGATGTACGAGGGACACAAGATACTTCCTTACTGCTCAAGATGTGGAACAGGTCTTGCTTCACATGAGGTTGCTCAAGGCTATGAAGAAATAAAAACATCAACTGCATTTGTTAAGTTTAAGAAAAAGGATGAGGATTCATACTTCTTAGCATGGACTACTACTCCTTGGACTTTAGCTGCAAACGTAGCATTGACAGTACATCCAGAAATGGATTATGTAAAAATAAAATTAGCAGATACTGAAGATAAAAAAGGTGATGTTTTATATCTTGCGAAATCTTTAGTAGGCAAAGTAATAAAAGAAGAATACGAGATTTTAGCACAGCTTAAAGGTAAAGACATGGAGCATATGGAATATGAACAGCTTATGCCATTTGTTAAGGCAGATAAAAAAGCTTTCTTTGTAACATGTGCTGACTATGTAACAGACGGAGATGGTACAGGAATAGTTCATACAGCACCTGCATTTGGTGAGGATGACTATAATACTGGAGCAAGATACAATTTGCCAGTGTTACAGCCAGTTGATGAAACAGGTAAATATGTTGAAACACCTTGGGTTGGAAAATTTGTTATGGAAGCAGACCCAGAGATATTAGTTTGGTTAAAGCAAGAGGGTAAATTGTATAGAAAAGAAGCTATGCTTCACAACTATCCACACTGCTGGAGATGTAAAACTCCATTATTATACTATGCAAAACCAAGCTGGTACATTCAAATGACTAAGTTAAAGGATAAATTAGTTGAAAACAACAATACAGTAGAGTGGTATCCAGACTATGTTGGAGAAAAAAGATTTGGTAACTGGCTAGAGAATTTAAATGATTGGGCAATATCAAGAAGCAGATACTGGGGAACTCCACTTCCAATTTGGAAATGCGAATGTGGTCATGTAGATAGCGTAGGCTCAAGAAAAGAATTGGTTGAGAAAGCTGTAGAAAAAATAGATGAAAGCATAGAGCTTCACAGACCGTTTGTAGATGATGTACATTTAAAATGTCCTCATTGCGGTAAGCCTATGACAAGAGTTAAGGATGTTATAGATTGTTGGTTTGACAGCGGTTCAATGCCTTTTGCACAACATCATTATCCATTTGAAAATAAAGAGAATTTTGATGAATTGTTCCCAGCAGACTTTATATGTGAGGGTATAGACCAAACAAGAGGATGGTTCTATTCATTGCTTGCTATATCAACATATGTTAAAGGAGTATCACCATACAAACGTGTTTTAGTTAATGATTTAATTTTAGATAAATTTGGAAAGAAAATGTCTAAATCAAGAGGTAACGGAGTTGATCCGTTTGAGTTATTTGACAAATATGGTGCAGATGCCCTAAGATGGTATTTGTTATATGTGTCGCCAGCATGGTCACCAACAAAATTTGATGAAGACGGATTAAAGGAAGTATTAAGTAAGTATTTTGGAACAATAAAAAATGTTTATACATTCTTTACATTGTATGCAAATACAGACAACGTAAATCCAAGAGAGTTCTTTGTTGAATACAAGGATAGACCAGAGCTTGACAGATGGATTATATCAAAATACAATAATTTAGTTAAGTATGTAAGAAGCAGCATGGCTGAATTTGACTTAACTAAGGTTGTTAGAGCTATACAAGACTTCGTGAATGAAGATTTATCAAACTGGTATATAAGACGTTCAAGAAGAAGATTCTGGGCGACAGAGCTTACAGAGGACAAAAAAGCAGTTTATGTGACAACATATGAAATATTAGTTGGATTATCACAGCTTACAGCTCCATTTGCTCCGTATATCTCAGAGGAAATGTACACTAACTTAACAGGAGAAAAATCAGTACATCTAAGCTACTATCCACAGGTAAATGAAAGCCTGATAGATGAAAATGTAGAGCATAGAATGGACTTGATAAAAGACCTCGTTAAACTTGGAAGAGCTTCAAGAGAGACAACAAAGATAAAGGTTAGACAGCCAATTTCTAAAATCCTTATAGATGGAAAATATGAAGAATTAATTTCTGATTTAACCCCACTTATAATGGAGGAGCTAAATGTTAAGGAAGTTGTATTTGAAAACAACTTAAATTCATTCATGGATTTCACTATGAAGCCAAACTTCAAAACTTGCGGACCAAAGCTAGGTGCAAATGTTAAAGCATTTGCAACTGAACTATCAAATGTCAACGCATTAGAAGTGATTTCATCTGTTAAAAATGGTGGAACTTACAAGATGACTGTAAATGGTGCAGAAGTAGAAGTAGATGAAGAAATGCTTGATATAAGAATAGCTGCTAAGGAAGGTTATGATGTTGAGATGGATAACAACTTATTTGTTATACTAGACACTAACCTAACAAAAGAGCTGATTGACGAAGGCTTTGCAAGAGAATTTATATCAAAAATTCAGCAAATGAGAAAGAATAACGGTTACGAAATGATGGATAACATCAAAATATTCTATAATGGTGCAGAAGAAATTCAAAATGCTGTTAAATCATTTGACGAATATATCAAGAGTGAAACTCTAGCTGTTTCAATAGAAAAGACAGAGGAAACCTCATATGAAGTGCAAAATCTAAACGGTTTTGATACAGGAATAAAGCTTGAGAAAGTGAATTAATAACAATTAATGCTTCTTTGAAATATTAATTGTTTCAAAGATAGGTATAAAAAACACTAACCACAAATAGCGATTTAATATAAAATTTGATGAATTTTAACGCTTTTGTGGTTAGTGTTATACTATAGCACTTTTAAGAACTCTGTAGGCAAATTTTAATTATTTAAAGCTAATATATTTATTAAGGACGTGATGTTTTGAAAACAGAATTTTTTAACTATTATAACAGAGGCAGAGAGAAAGACAGACATAATAGATGTTTTATTGAATTTACTCGTACAAAAGATATACTAGACAGGAATATGGATACAAATAAGAAAAATGTTCTTGATATGGGCGGCGGTGCTGGTTTTTATTCATTTTGGCTAGCTGATAAGGGGTACAATGTACACCTAAGAGATATAGTTCCACTTCACATAGAGCAAGCAAAACAAGAGGAAATAGAATTAAATATAAAATTAGCTTCTATAGCGGTTGGCGATGCAGCTTGCTTTGAATTTGAAGATAATTTCTTTGATTACATTTTATTATTTGGACCAATGTATCACATACAAGGTTACGAGGATAGAATAAAAGTTCTAAATGAAGCCAAAAGAACATTAAAAGATGATGGAAAAATATTCGTTGTGTTCATACATAGAAATTCCGCATTACTAGATTTTGCAAAATTAAAAGATATAAATGATGATAAATTTAAAGAATCAGCAATTGAATCCTTAGAAAATGGGTATTTTAATAATAGAGATGCAGGACACTTTACAAACGGATATTTTCATTTGGTTGAGGAATTTAAAAACGAAGTGTTTACTTCTGGACTAAAATGTGAAAATATTTATAATATAGAAGGTGTAAACAGGATAATAGACAATTTTGATGAAAAAATAAAAGATAAAAACTACTTTGATTTTTATATGTACATAATGAGAATGATAGAACAAGATAGTTCCCTATATGGGGTAGCAAGCCATCTAATGGCAATTTTAGAAAAATGATAAACATTAGATTGTTTTTATATTATTAATTCATTAACCTTAGTAAAAATAAAAAAATGGAGGTAATCATGCAAATTACTTTACTTAGAAATGCAACAATCATTAATAATGATTGCAGTTTAGACAGAAACAGGGATATTTATATAGAAGACGGTAAAATAAGCAGGATTGTAAATTCACGTGATAATGCTTTAATTAGTGACGATTATGACATAGTTGATTGTAGTGAGTATTATGTAAGTCCAAGCTTTGTAAACTTACATTCTCATGCGGCTATGAGTATATTTAAGGGTATTGCTGAGGATGTAACAATTGATGATTGGTTTAACAAGGAGATATTTCCTTATGAAAGTAAGCTGACTGAAAGTGATGTTTATTATGGAGTGAAGCTTGCTATACTTGAAATGCTCGATAACGGAGTAACCGCATTTGCTGACCATTACTTTAGTCAGAATTCTGTGCTGCAGGCTGTGCTAGATAGTAAAATCAGAGCGGATATAGCCCCTACTATATTTGGCTTAGCACCTAATTATAAAGAGCAATTAAAGGCTGCAAAGGAATTTATAATTAAAAATAGAAACATATCCAATAGAGTAAATTTAAGATTAGGTCCTCACGCACCATATACATGCCCAAACCCTATACTTACTGAGATTGTAAATACTGCAAAGGAGATAAATGCTGGTATACACATACACGTATCTGAAACAAAGGAGCAGGTGGAAAACAGCTATAAAGAAACGTCTAAATCACCATTTGAAGTACTATATGAAAGCGGTGGATTTGAGATTGATACCATAGTTGCTCATGGTCTATGGGTGCAAGAGGATGATTTAAAATACCTGAATGACAAAACCTTTTTTGCATTTTGTCCTAAAACATATATGAAGCTTGCTATGGGTGAGGGAAATATATATAAGCTAAGGAACAGAATTAATTATAGCTTTGGTACTGATGGAGCAGCCAGCTCAAACACTCTTAGTCCTCTTGAGCAGGCGAGATTATTTGCTTTAAATGGAAAGCTTCTGCAAAATAATTCTGAGGAATTTAGAATTAAAGAGATTTGGAAAAACTTAATGAATGGTCATAATGCTTTAAAATTTAACACTGGAAAAATTGAAACAGGATATGATGCAGATTTAATTATTTGGAATTTAAAAAAATCTAATACTTATCCGATATATAATCCAATAGCTTCAATAATATATAGCTCAAATTCAAACAATGTACTATATACTATGGTTGAGGGAGAGTTCTTAAAATATGACGGAAAATTAATGTTAAATGAAAGAGAAACATTAAATAAAATATCTGAAATACAAAGCGGGATACTTGAAAGAGGAAAGGGCAATAAGATAGTTGAGTATTAAGAAAAGAATTTATTCTTGTTAATTTAATATGCCTTGTGATATACTAATTAGGTTATACATAATATTTTATTAGATAGGAAAATTATCTTCCTATCTAAAGAGTGAATACAGTTCACTTTTTTATAAGAAGGTATAGAATGGGGAATTATTATGTTATCTAATGCAATAAGCGGATTAATTATTGGTGTTTCAATGCTTATACCGGGTGTTAGCGGAGGAACGACAGCACTTATGTGCGGTATTTATTATAAGTTAATAGCAGCAATTGATTGCTTTTTTGAAAAACCAAAGGAAAATTTTAAATTCCTTCTATCGGTTGTTGCTGGTGGAATTATTGGAATATTAGCATTTTCAAAGTTAATATTGATTACATATAACACATACAAGACGCCAATGCTGTATCTGTTCATGGGTGCAGTTCTTGGAAGTATTCCTTTACTTATTAAATCTTCAGGAGTGAAAAAAATTAATCTAAAAACATTTTTATATCCGTTATTAGGTATAATAATTGTTTTATTGCTTGAACTCATACCAAAAGATTTGTTTGTTATAGATGCAGACGGAATTTTAGAATATTTTATATTATTTTTTATTGGTATAGTCTTAGCTACAGCACTAATTTTGCCAGGCATAAGCTTTACATATATGCTACTCATTTTAGGTCTATACGAACAAACTCTCAGTGCTATAGAAAACTTTAATATAATATTTCTACTTTCAATGGCATCAGGAATTGTGCTAGGCATATTCTTAACTGCAAAAATAATAAGAATTATATTAAGAGAATATCCGAAACAAACATACTTAGTAATAGTTGGCTTTGTAATAGCATCATTAAGAGATGTATTTCCGGGAATACCAACAGGAAATGAGCTGATAATAAGCATGGCACTTCTATTTGGAAGTTTTTATACAATATATAAGATATCGAATAAGTGACAAATTACAGTATATTGATGTTTAAAAAATAATATAGAACAACTAAGATATACTTACCCACAAAATATCTGTATTTAATTAGATATGATGTACAGGTGTGAAAGGAGAAAATAATATGACGCGTATAGTCTTTTTGATTGCAGTGCCAGTAGCTATTTTAGCTGTTATTGTAGGTGCTATTGTGGTAATTGCAGCTAGTTCAAAGAAAAATAGATAAAAGATAAAACAACTTAAATACATATAAATAGAAGAAATATCTAAGAAATGATGATTGTAACAATGTTTGCGGCACGATTATCGCAGGGCGGTACAATTGGGATTATTTGTCCAAGTCATATAATGGAGCGGTCTCGTTATGAGCATATAGTTGAAGTAATTGAACGACTTGGATTTAAGGTTAAATTTGGTGATAATGCAAAACTTGATACTGACAAACATAGCTTGGATTTTTATTAAATATGACATAATTTAGAATTTTTTAATATAATAAGAATTTATTAGACAGAATTTTTACTCGACTAATAAATTCTTATTATTTTTTTAATTATAACGATAAAATTTAGTATTGACAAAATTTTAAATTGAATATATAATGACACTCGAAACGGTTAGCTACAGCTAACCAAAATATAATATTTCATAAAAATTATAAACAAATTTATTTTAGTTCAATAATAATTTTAGAGAACAATATAGAAACAGTAAATCTTAATGCTGATGATAAGATTTTGTTTTGTACCGAATGTGCAGAGTTGCTTGATTATGCTATTTACAGATTAGATTTATGTCCTTTTATGGAAACTAAAATAGAATTCATTGATATCAAGCCTGTAAACGAGAAGAAAAAAAGAAAAGAGGAGTACATAATGAGAATTTTATATTTAATTTTAGGCTTTATATTTTTAGGTATAGGAGCTGTAGGTGCAGTTCTTCCTTTATTGCCAAGTGCTGTATTTTTATTAGCTGCGGCATTCTTTTTTGCTAGAAGCTCAAAAAAACTTAATGATTGGTTTTTATCTACGAATTTATATAAAAAGAATTTAGAAAGCTATGTTAAAAATAGAGCTATGACAGTAAAAACAAAGGTAACAATAATTTGTTCTATAACCCTTACAATGTCTATAGGATTTATAATGATGAGCAGAGTGCCTATAGGCAGGATTATTTTGGCTATAGTATGGGTTTGCCATATACTATACTTTATATTTGGAATTAAAACTATACAAAACGATGGAAAAACAATTTAACTTTGTTATTTGAATATATCTTATAACATCTATCTATGTGTACATAATACTTCATAAAATAATAAATTTCCTTCTTGACATTATCATTTCTTGTGCTATAATAGCAAAGCGGCTGAAATAAAATAAGGAGATAAATAATGATCGAACTTAGGAACATTTCAAAAACTTTTAAAGTACATCGGCGAAATGCCGGATTTAAAGAGGCTGCTAAAGCACTATTTAAGCGTGAATACGAAATAGTACATGCTCTTGATGATATTAGCTTTAGCATCGAAGAGGGCGAGATGGTAGGCTATATTGGACCTAACGGCGCTGGTAAAAGTAGCACTATAAAAATTATGGGTGGGATACTTACACCTGATAGTGGCACTTGCAATATTAATAATAGGACTCCATGGAATGACAGAGTCAACCATGTTAGAGAAATAGGAGTTGTTTTCGGACAGCGCTCACAGCTTTGGTGGGATGTCCCAGTTATTGATTCCTACGAACTTCTAAAGGATATCTACAAAATTCCAGACAAGATTTACAGAGATAATCTTAACAACCTTTCTACATTACTAAACATTGAAAACATAATTAAAACCCCTGCCAGACAATTATCACTCGGACAAAGAATGCGTTGTGAAATAGTTGCATCAGTTTTACATAACCCACGTATTTTGTTTTTAGACGAACCGACTATAGGACTTGATGCAGTTTCAAAATTGGCAGTCAGAGATTTCATTAAAACGATAAACGAAGAAAAAAATACCACTGTTATACTTACAACACACGATATGCAGGATATTGACGCCTTAACAAAGAGAATTATTTTGATTGGAAAAGGTAAGATACTCCTTGACGGAACACTTGATGATTTGAAAGAACAGTACAAGGATACCAGCTCACTTGACGAAATGGTGGTCAAGCTGTATGAGGCATATAAGATATGAAGAAATATATGTCGTTCTTTAAAATTAGATTTATTAACAATCTGCAATACAGAGCTGCTGCATATGCTGGGGTAGCAACACAATTCTTTTGGGGCTTTATGGAGATATTAATATTTGCAGCCTTTTACAAATCAAATGCAGACTCATTTCCTATGAAATTCCAAGAGCTAAGTTCATATATATGGCTACAGCAGTCAAGCATAGCACTTTTTTTTATTTGGTTTTTGGATAATGAGCTTTTTACTATGATAGAAAGCGGAGGAGTAGCATATGAGCTTTGCAGACCTTTGGATATATACAATATGTGGTACACTAAAAACATGGCAATTAGAGTTTCGAGAACTCTTTTAAGGTGTGTTCCAATATTGTTTGTGGCGGCACTTTTGCCAAAACCCTATGGGCTTATAATGCCTAGTGATTTTAATCTTTTCATATTATTTATAATTTCAATGTTTTTAGCATTTTTAGTTACCGTGTCATTTAGCATGATAATATATGCAGTTACATTTTTTACATTATCATCAACAGGGATAAGGCTTGTAATGGCATTGACAGCAGAATTTTTTGCAGGTGCTGTAATACCATTGCCATTTTTTCCGGAAAAACTTTTTAAAGCGATGAGCCTATTACCTTGGGCATCAATGCAGAATGTTCCATTTAGAATTTACAGCGGAAATATTAACGGAAATGATGCAATATTTGCAATACTTTTACAAATATTTTGGTTTGTGGTTTTAACTATATTTGGGAAATTTTTGCTAAACAAAGGCTTGAAAAAAGTTGTTGTACAAGGAGGTTGATAGTATGAAATTATATATAAAATATCTAAGTATTTATATAAAGAGTATTATGCAATATAAAACCTCGTTTTTCTTCACAACTTTAGGTCAATTTTTAACATCCTTTTCTGTATTCTTGGGAATTTATTTCATGTTTCACAGATTTAATTCTGTTGAAGGCTTTACATACAGTGAGGTACTTATATGTTTTTCTGTTGTGCTAATAGCCTTTTCATTAGCAGAATTATTCTTCAGAGGCTTTGATACATTTTCGGGAATAATATCAAACGGAGAATTTGACAGAATTATGTTAAGACCAAGAAATGTGATGTTTCAAGTCTTGGCATCTAAGGTTGAAATAACGAGAATGGGCAGACTTTTGCAAGCCATTGTGGTTTTAATATATGCTATATTAAACTGCGGAGTAATATGGACGATAGACAAAATATTGACACTCATAGTTATGATAAGCGGGGGAACAATTCTTTTCTCAGGACTGTTTATAATCTACGCTTCAATATGCTTTTTCACAATAGAAGGACTTGAATTCATGAACATATTTACAGACGGAGGCAGGGAGTACGGAAAATATCCAATGTCTATATACGGAGATGCTGTACTAAAATTTTTCACATATGTAATACCATTAGCCTGCGTTCAATATTATCCATTCATGTATTTGATCGGAAGAACAAAAAATCCACTATATGCACTGACCCCGTTGGTATCTTTTATTTTTCTAATTCCGTGCATAATTTTTTGGAAAATAGGAGTTAAGCATTACAAATCTACAGGAAGTTAGTTTGCTATTGACATTTATAATAAATGTAGTATATAATATGTCAAATAAAACAAAAAAGCAATGAAGAGAAATAGTAAGTAGCAAAATTAGTTGCAGAGAGAAGATGGTTGGTGAAAATCTTTACAGAAGTGCTATCGAAGCAGTCTCGGAGCTGTAAATCGAACAGAGTAAATCTAAGTAGGTTTAAACGGATGTCCACCGTTATAGGGAAAGAGTATCGGAGTAATCCCGTACTTATTGAGTGCAGATTAAAATCTGAATTTAGGCGGTAACACGGACAGAACAGTTCGCCCTAAGCTAATAATATATTAGCTTAGGGTTTTTTGTTTTAGACAAATAATTTGAAAGGAGAATTAAAATGAAAGCAGATGAATTAAGAAAGATGTATGTTGAATTTTTTTGTGAAAGGGGGCATAGAGAAGTTGCGTCTGCATCATTGCTTCCCAAAAATGATCCAACAGTTTTGTTTACTACCGCAGGTATGCACCCATTTGTTCCATATTTGCTGGGAGAGAAGCACCCACAGGGAAATAGACTGGTAGACGTTCAAAAATGTATACGAACAGGAGATATAGATGAGGTTGGAGATGATACTCACTTAACATTTTTTGAGATGTTAGGAAATTGGTCTTTAGGTGATTATTTTAAGCGTGAATCCATAAGTATGAGCTATGAGTTCCTTGTGACAAAGCTAAACATACCTAAAGAAAAACTGGCAGTTACAGTTTTTGAAGGAGATGATATTGTGCCGAGGGATGAGGAGTCCGCTAAGATATGGATGGACAATGGCTTGTCAGAAAGTCAAATATATTATTATGGACGTGAAGATAATTGGTGGGGACCGTCAGGGAAAACTGGACCTTGTGGACCTGATACAGAAATTTTTTACGATATGGGAAAAGAAAAATGCAGCCCAAACTGTGGACCATCTTGTAATTGTGGAAAGTATGTTGAAATATGGAACAATGTATTTATGCAGTACAATAAACAGATAGATGGAAGCTATACAGAGCTAAAACAAAAAAACGTAGACACAGGAATGGGATTAGAGCGTATTTTAACCATATTAAACGGATATACAAATGTCTATGAAACAGAATTATTTGTTCCAGTTATGACAAAGCTTAATGAGATAATTAAGGATAGAAAAATGCCGCTAAGGGAAAAACGTATTGTATGTGAGCATATAAGGGCAATTTGCTTTATTTTAGGTGACGATAAGCATATTGTACCATCCAATAATGAGCAAGGATATATCTTACGACGTTTAATAAGAAGAATTATAAGATTGCTGAAGAAAAACAATATCAATGAAAATATCTTACTTGAATTATCTGAAGTAATAATTGAACAATACAGAAGTATTTACGAAGAGCTTATGAGGAATAAGCAATTTATATCGGAGCAAATAAAAAAGGAATATATCTTGTTTTCAAAAACACTGGGTATAGGCTTGAAAAAGGCAGAAAAATATTTTTCAAATTTGGATGAAAATGATAAACTTAGCGGGGAGATTGCGTTCAAATTATATGATACCTTTGGTTTTCCTATAGAATTTACTGTAGAGCTTGCAAAGGAGAAAGGCTTGCCAGTCGATGTTGAAGGATATACTAAAAGGTTTGAAGAGCATCAGAAGAAATCAAGGCAAGGTGCAGAGAGCAAGTTTAAGGGAGGGCTTGCAGACCATAGCTAGAAAATCGCTATAGTAAAACACAGTTTACAAGTTACTGGAGAGGGTAAGGGTCTGGCGGTGAGAATCGGCTTCTGTATATGGAGGAAAGCACTTGACAATCCATCTTCACACATCTATACTGTATATAGTCATAATAGGTTTATAGTATATGTATGAGGTGTATTTTATGAAACGTAAACAATCAGTACAAATGCTCTGTGTCTCCGCGTTGCTGAGCGCTATTGGTATTATAATTCCGATGATCATGCCGATTAAGGTAGTGATTCCGCCAGCCTCCTTTACACTGGCGAGTCATGTTCCTATCTTCCTCGCCATGATGATTTGCCCTACGGCGGCGATAGTTGTTGCAATCGGTACTACTCTGGGTTTCTTTATGGGTAGCTTTCCAATCGTCATCGTGCTGCGAGCCGGTTCACATCTTGTGTTCGCACTGTTGGGATCTCTTTACTTGAAAAAGAATCCCTCCATCCTTAATACCGCCTTGCCGTTTCGCGTATTTTCTCTCTTGATTGGACTTCTTCATGCCGTATGCGAAGTTTTTGTAGTTGCCACATTCTATTTCGGTGGGAATATGGCGCAGTCTTACTATCAGTCTGGATTTCTGAACTCCGTGCTTTTGTTGGTAGGCTTAGGTACAGTTATACACAGCATGGTCGATCTCGAAATCGCACAGTTCGTTGCAAAGATGCTGCGTAAGCAGAAAGGGATAGACTCTTTGTTCTTGCAGACGCAAAAGAATATTTGAAACAGAGACATTGAACGCTGCAATCGGAAAGCACCTTTAGAGAACCACAAATAACAATACAGGCTGGATACTCCCTCTGTTGGAGCATACAGTTCTTTTGTTGTCAGCAGACCGTGAAACGGTCTGCTTGTAGTTTCTCATAAGCTGATTAAAATAAGGAGCCGTTTTTTAAATATAGCGCAGCACTTATTTCTCATCTAATTTAGGTACATTAAGCGAATCATCAAAAGTGTGAGAACGTCGCTCCAGTTCTTCATGATTTAAAATATAATAGCTACTTTTCCTTTTATCCAATATACCATCCTCACAAAGCCGTGCAAGAAGCCAGAACAGATGGCGATAGCTTAAACCTACAGAACATGAGACATCTGCAAGGATATCATTGAAAAGATTATGATTCGAAGTGTTTACCGAAATAATTCTGGATGCAATGGTAGGAAAAAATTATTCGGACAAATCATTTTTTGGTGGTATTGTTATAGCACTTGGAATTGCAATTAATATGATTATAGAATGGATAAATGCTGCTAGAAGACAAAAGCATCAGTATTTAAAATAGCTTTCTACAGTAAAATAAAGATAGCATATACACATTTTTAGTATATATGTCTATAAAAATTTACTGTAGAAAGCTATTTATGTAGACATTGTTTCACATTCTCAGATTAGTTTCGTTTTGGTACAATTTCAAGCCAGTATCCGTCTAAATCCTCTATGAAATAAATACCCATATTCGGATTTTCATAGCAGATACAGCCCATTTCCTTGTGCTTTTGATATGACGCCTCATAATCATCAGTCACTAATGCTAAATGATACTCACATTCTCCTAAATCATATGCCTCTGTTCTATCTCTAAGCCAAGTTAACTCTAAGCTAAAGTTTCCTGTTCCATCACCTAAATAAACTATGATGAAGCTTCCGTCATTAGCCTCTTTTCTTCTTACTTCTTTTAAGCCAAGGGCCTTATCATAAAACTCCATTGACTTTTCTAAATCTCTAACATTAAAATTAAAATGATTAAATGTAAAATTCATATACACACATCCTTTGCTTAAATTAGTTACTATAATTATAAATTAAACTCATCCAAAGTGCAAGAAATAGAATAAATTTACAATAAACTTAAATTAAAATAATATTGTAAAATGAAAAAATATGATATATACTAAACAATAAGTTGGAAACTTATTGTTGAATAATAAGCTGAAAGCTTATTGTTTTACAATATATTATTATATTAGGAGCGATAAATTATGGAAATTACAAGGGAAAAGGCATTAACTGATTTAACTGAATATGTTGATTCGGAATCACTTATGAAGCATAGCCTTGCAGTAGAAGCTGCAATGATAAAAATGGCTAAGGTATTTAATGAAGATGAAAATATATGGGGCTGCTGTGGACTTTTGCACGATATAGCTTTTCAGAAATATCCTGAAAATCATGGTGAAATAGGATATGATATACTGTTGAAAAAAGGCTATGATATTGAATTTTGCAACGCTGTTAAAGCTCATTGTGATTTGACAAGTGAAAACAGAATTACAAATATGTCAAAATCATTATCTGCTGTTGACCAATTGGCAAGCTTTATAATTGCATGCGCATTGGTAAGACCTGAGAAGCTTGCTGGATTAACTTCAAAATCAGTAAAGAAAAAGATAAAGGATAAGGCATTTGCACGTGCGGTTGATAGAGATGAACTGCAAAAGGGTGCAGATGAACTCTCTATTGATTTGACTGTTTTGATAGATTATTTGATAGATGGAATAATAGAAAGAGAAAACTACTTGAATTCACTTGAAATATCTTTGCTTTAATGAGTAATTTTCAAAAAGTTCAGGTGAAATATTAAAAATTCTTTTGTATATAAGTTTAAACAGAAAAGATATATTAAATTGAGGAAATTATGAATTGGAATAACAAAAGATACCATAATTTAGATTATGAACTAAAAAAGGTTTTTGGAGAGAAAACCATAAAATTATCAATTAACGGTGGCTTTACCTGTCCAAATAGAGATGGAACTGTAGGAGAAAGAGGCTGTATTTTTTGCAGTGAAAAAGGCTCTGGTGATTTTGCAGGAAATGTAGATAGCTCAATAAGCAAGCAAATAGATGAACAAATAGATTATTTATCTAAAAAATGGAAGTCCTCAAGTTATATAGCCTATTTTCAGAGCTATACCAATACATATGATACTGTTCAAAATCTTGAGAAAAAATATTTAGAGGCTCTAGGCTGTAAAAATATTAAAGGCTTGGCTATAGCAACAAGACCAGACTGTATTAATGATGATGTTGCAAGACTTTTATCAGAGCTAAGCAAAAAAACATATCTGTGGATTGAGCTTGGCTTGCAGACAATACATGAGAGTACAGCAAAAGATATAAGGAGAGGTTATAGTCTAAATGTTTTTGATGAGGCTGTAGAGCTGTTAAACAAATATAATATTAAAACTGTTGTTCATTTAATATTGGGACTGCCTAAAGAAAGCAAAGAGCATGTGCTTGAAAGCATCAAGTATATAGCTGATAAAAAAATATGGGGAGTAAAGCTTCATCTTATGCACGTTTTAAAAAATACGGATTTAGAAAGGCTTTACCAAGAAACTAACTTTAAAATATTATCTCAGGAAGAATACGTAGATTTAATTTGCGATTGTATTGAACTTTTACCTGAAGATATTGTTATACACAGAATAACAGGGGACGGAAAACGCTCAGAGCTTGTAAGTCCTCTTTGGAGTCTTAATAAAAAACAGGTTTTGAATGATATAGATTTTGAACTTCTGCGAAGAAATACATATCAAGGCAAGCGATTATAACCCATTAAGGTATATGAAAGCTTTTATCATGGAGGAATGTTAATATAATGAATATTAAGGAAAAAGTCATTCATGTAAATGATTATGTAACCAAATCCAATTTACCAACAAGTGATTTTGTAATAAATCCATATGTAGGCTGCCCTCATGCCTGTAAATATTGCTATGCTTGTTTTATGAAACGTTTTACGGGTCATATTGAACCGTGGGGAACTTTTATTGATGTTAAGTATTGCGATAAGCCTATAAGTTCAAGAAGATTAACCGGTAAATCAGTGTTTCTTTCTTCTGTAACAGATTGTTATAACAGTTATGAAGAGAAATACTGTATCACAAGAAAAATATTAGAACAGCTTGTTAAAATTGATTGTGAACTTGCAATTTCCACAAAATCAAAACTTATATTAAGAGATGTTGAATTGTTAAAGCAATGTAAGCATCTGAAGGTATCCATGTCAATCAATACGCTTGATGAAAGTTTTAAGAATGATATGGACAATGGAAGTAGCATCAAAGATAGATTAGAAACATTAAAGGAACTGCACTCACACGGGATATATACAGTATTGTTTATGTCTCCAATGTTTCCGGAAATAACGGATTATAAAGCAATTATTGAACAATCTTATGACTTTATAGATGAATACTGGTTTGAAAATCTGAATTTACGAGGAAGCTACAAACAGACCATACTACATTATATTAAAGAAAAGTACTACCATTTGAGTGATTTATATGAAAAAATATTTGTAAATAATGAAAAGGAATATTGGGCTGATTTATCTACAGAAATTGAAAACTATTGCAAAGAACACAATGTAAAATATATTAACTATTTCTATCATGAAAAGCTGGTAAAAGAAAAATTAGAACGCAAGATATAATTTTTGAATCAAAATGAAAGTAGATGTAAATATTTATATTTTTTTTATACTGCTATCTTGACTCTTACCTTAGGTAAGAGATTATACTAATAACTATAACCAGTGGTAAAGAGGGTTTAGAGTCTTGGATATCATCAACTGGATATTTTCGTGCCGATTAAGTTAAGGGAGGAATAATACATGGCAAAGGTTAATGGAATTAAGAAAAGGTTGGCTGAGCAAAACACAGATGAAGGCTTAGCAAAAGAAATAATTGGTAATGGTGACCTTGTAGATATCATTGAAAGGATGGAAAAACTGCTTCATCCTGAAATAGTATATCAGATTTTAGATACAAGCGCTTGCGGTACATCACAAAAGGAACTCAATGGAATTAAGAAAATTGAAGCTGAAACATTACAAAAAAAGATTGAAAAAATTGCCGATTTGGGAGATTTCCATTCAGGTTGGAATGTTAGTCTAAATAAAGACAATACATTAACAGCAGGATGGGTTATTAAGGAGAAAGATAACTTTGCTTGTGTATGTTCAGCTGCTGTTAATAAAAAACTAAAAGTCAGTGACCTCTTGCATGAGGACCGCAAAATGCCACTTACTTATTGCTTTTGCTGTGCCGGTCATGGTCGACGTCACTTAGAAAAGCTACTTGATATACAGCTTAAAACAAAGGAAATTGTTTCGTCGCCGATTAACAGCAAAGGTGAAAAACCTTGTGAGTTTATATTTGAGATTATTTAAATAAATAGCCTTCTAATAAGCATAATTATCGTATTGAGTAGCAGAGCAACTGTACTCATCGTTTTCTGTATTTCTGCAAAAATTATTGCAAATATATGTTGTTTAGTGTTATAATTATTAGCGTTGACAACTTTATATGGGGCATTGATGAAAGTAGACAATACTCCGTGATATAGTAAACATTATATGATTTATAGCTATAAAGCTTGGAGGTTATTTATGAGATATATAGATTTAAGAAGTGATACTGTTACAATGCCAACCGAAGAAATGAGGATAGCTATGGCAAATGCACCTGTTGGGGATGATGTTTATGGAGATGACCCTACAGTTAGTGAATTAGAAAAAATAGCTGCCCAAATGGTAGGAAAGGAAGCTGCCTTATTTGTTCCAAGCGGAACCTTTGGAAATCAACTTGCGTTACTGACACATACAAGACGTGGAGATGAAGTTATACTTGAGCATAATGCACATATTGTTATTCATGAGGTAGGTGCGGCAGCAGTAATTGCAGGTGTACAGCTTAGAACAATACATGGGAAAAATGGAACTATGGATCCTATCCTTGTAGAAAAATCTATAAGACCAGATGACATACATATGCCAAAAACTGGATTAATCTGTGTTGAGGAAGCACATGGCTGTGGAGCGGTTGTTCCTGTAGAGAATTTAAAAGCCATAAAGGAAATAGCAAATAGACATAATATTCCGGTGCATATGGATGGTGCTAGAGTTTTTAACGCAGCTACTGCATTGAAGATAGATGTTAAGGAAATTACTGAAAACTGCGATACTGTAATGTTTTGTTTATCAAAGGGACTTTGCGCTCCAGTAGGCTCAATTTTAGCTGGGCCTAAGGAATTTATTGATATAGCAAGAAAAAATAGAAAGCTCATGGGCGGAGGATTAAGGCAAGCAGGTATTATAGCTGCTGCTGGGATTATAGCTCTTGAAAAAATGACTGTTAGATTAAACGAAGACCATAAAAATGCTGATTATATGGCAGAAAAGCTTTCGGAGATTAATGGTATCAATATTGATTTTTCAAGAAGAGATATTAATATGGTATTTTTCACCATTAACAGTGGCTTGATTGAAGATAAAGCGTTAGTAGACAGCTTTTTAGACGCTGGAATAAAAATAAACGGAATTGAAGACGGAGAATATAGATTTGTAACAAACAATGATGTTACAAAAGAAGATATAGATTTTGCAGTGAATAAATTGATAGAATTGCTGAAATAATTATTGAGGGACAAAAAAGTATTTAATTTGTCCCTTTCTTTTTTTGAGATTTTAGATTGAGACAGACTAAAATCCTATTGATACATCCTATAAGAAAAAAATTAAGCTAGTTACAATAATAATTTTAGATATATTATTCATTTCTTTTATAAAATTTCGTAACAGCAAATGATAAAATCATTAATTACACATTAAAAATACATTAAAAAAAACAAAAATTATTGCAAATATAGATAATCTAATATATACTTATATCAATTATTAGACAAGAGGAATTAAAATACTTATTATGTTTGGATATGTAAATATAGATAAAGCAGAGCTTAAATTTAGAGAATATTATAAATACAAAGGATATTACTGTGGTCTTTGTATGAATCTTAAAAAAAGTTATTCAGAATTTAGCAGATTAACCCTAAATTATGATATGACATTTTTAATATTGCTTTTAAGTTCTCTGTATGAAACTGAGGATAAAGCAGTCAAAAAAAACTGCATAGTTCATCCATTTAAAAAGCAGATTATCATTCAAAACGAAATCACTGATTATGCTTCTGCTATGAGTGTTATTTTATCATACTATAAAAGCAAGGATAATTGGATGGATGATAAGGATTTAAAATCTCTTATGTTTTCAAAGATTATTCATAGTAACTATAAAAAAGCGACTGAGCTATATGAAGAAAAAGAAAAATTTATAAAATCCTCGCTTGATAATATTGTGAAGCTTGAAAAGGCTAAAACAAGCGATATAGATATCATTTCCAATGAATTTGGCAATATAATGGCTGAGATAATGGTATATAGAAAGGATCATTGGGAGAAAATATTGAGAAAAGTAGGATTTTTTCTAGGTAAGTATATTTATACAGTAGATGCGTATTTAGACATGGAAGAAGATAAAAAAAATAATTCCTATAATCCATTTTTGTTGATGAATTTAGATAAAAATGAAAAAGAAGATAAGTTAGATAATGAACTAAATAAAGGCGAGGAGCATAATTTAGAGCAAAATCTTAAAACTAATACAAACATAGATGATTATGCTAAAGAAATAATAATGCTTAATTTATCATTTCTAAGCGAAGAAATAGATAAGCTTCCCTTAATAAAAGATAAAGGAATTATTGATAATATTATTTACTCAGGTATAACAAGTAAACTTAACAAAACGAAGCTTAATGAAAAATCTTTAGAAATTTTGTAATTAGCTTTCATAGAAAAATATAAAGGACGAGATAAAAAAATGAGAGATCCATATGAAGTATTAGGAATTCAAAGAGGTGCATCAAAAGACGAGATAAAAGCAGCATATAGAAAGCTTGCAAAGCAATATCATCCAGATATGCACGTTGACAATCCACTTAAAGACTTGGCACAAGAAAAATTTATAGAGGTTCAAGAGGCTTATGACCAACTGACAAATGCTAGCAGCAGCTCATATAACAGCAGTTCATATAATTCTGGATCAAATACCTATAGCAATAATAGTTCAGGCAGTAATTTCCAAACTGTTAGACAATATATAAATTTTGGAAATTATCAGCAAGCTATGTATGCTCTTGACGATATAAATACCAGAAATGCAGAATGGAACTTCCTTATGGGAGTGTGCTATGTTAATCTTGGCTCAGCAGCTAAGGGTATGGAATTTGTTAAAACTGCTATGCGAATGGAGCCGAACAACATTGAATACAAAAATTATTTGAATCAAATACTAGGCATGCAAAGAGCATATCAAACAAGAACATATAATTACAGCAGAGGAGGAAATTCTGATCTTAGCTGTTGTACACAGCTCATCTGTGCTGATTGCTGCTGTGAAATGATGGGAGGAGACTTGATTCCATGCTGTTAAAAAGCAAAAAAGTTGCTTATTTAGGAGTGCTGCTTGCCTTAAATCAAATATTTATTTTTCTATCTTCAATAGTAAAAACAAATACACTTGCATTATTTTCACTTGCAGCACTGATGGTTGGTATAGTAATAGTTGAGTTTGGAGTTAAAAACGGAGTCTTATTCTATATAGCTTCGTCTATTTTGGGATTTTTTTTGACAACAAGTCAGGTGGAAATAGTTACATATATATTATTTTTCGGCTTATATAGCATAGTAAAATATGCAGTTGAAAAAACAGCATTTCAAATGAAGAGTGCTAAATTATTTGAAATGGCAACAAAGCTGTTGTTTTTTAACTTAATAGCTTTAAGCATATACTTTATATTGAAAGGCTTTGTAAATATACAGTTATACTGGTGGCTAATAATAATTGCAGAACTTGCATTTATAGCCTACGATTATGCTTTTAGTATTCTTATTAATTATTATATAAACAAAATACAGCCTAAGATAAAGACTAAATAAAAATGACCTCTTATGGAAAATAAGTATGGATAAATAAAAGGCATCTCTAATATGGAGCTGCCTTGTTTTAATGTAATTAAGCTTAGCTTTAGTGCTTTAAAATCAACTTATCTCAAGAGAATGTTCTAAAGTTGCTTATTAAGAAATGTGGACATTTCCCAAATATTGCGGCGTATCGCTGAAAATCAATTGGGAGATACGACCTGATAGCTGTCTTGGACAAAATGTTATCTTATCAGCTTCTTCATAACTTAACCAAACACTTTCTTCTTGGTGAAAATCAGTTTCTATGGGGTCTGTCACTTGCTCGCTAGTCAGTTCTGCAAGGAATATATGCAGTATTCTGTGCGAATAATCGAAATACTTTTCTCTTACTTTCAAATCATTATATATTTCCTCAGCAAGAGCTGCAAATCTATTGATTTTAATATAATATCCTGTTTCCTCCAAAACCTCTCTTATAACAGCTTCTTCCATAGTTTCAAACTGATGTTGCCCTCCGCCGGGCAAATCATAGTAAATTTCATTATCTTCATTAACACATCTATTTAAAAGAACCTTACCATCTCGTATCACAATTGCCTTAGCTACATTTCTAATTGCCATATATAAATTTTACCTCACAAAGTACAGATTTCCTATAATCTTGTTATAATTTCTTTACAACAGTGGATGTTCATAATGCTCGCAAGCATGAACATATTTCTTCAGAGTATCCACGTGCATAGGATATAAAGATTGTGGCGAATCGATTAAGATCCTTTTTATCTCTGAAATAGGGGTCCATTTGAAATTTCTTGATTCATCAGAGAATGGCAGTAATTCTCCTTTAACCTTGCATATAAATACGAAAACCATGATTGGATAATCTCCAATTAGGTTTTGAGAGCAAGAAAAGGGCATAAAGTTTATAACTTTATACGAGTTTTCTTCATAAATAGTGGATAGACATTCTCCTAATATTTCAACAACATCAAGACCTGTTTCTTCTTTGATTTCTCTTTTCAATGTATCAAATATACTTTCAAAAGCCCGAATTTTTCCGGCAGGAATCTCTAAGAGTCCATCTTCCAGAGGCATATGCGGCTTAACTCGTGTTTGCATAAGAATATTTTTTTCGCCATCTATATCCTTAACAATTATCCCGCCAGCACCCGGTATTGAAAATTGTTCCATATAATATAACACCATCCATAATATAAATTTGCCTTATCAGCATAATTTTCATTAACCACCACTTCAAAAATGTTTTACTTGGCAGTATATATGAAAGTTTAGCATAATAAGGCAAATGCGTCAAGGTTGAAATTACAAACATTTAGCAATAGCTTCTGCATAGATAATAATATTTTATTATCACTTAATTAGACCTAAAAGATATCCATATCCTTCTTTGTCCATATCTTCTTTTGGTATAAATCTCAGAGATGCACTGTTAATGCAGTATCTCAGACCTCCTGTTTCTTGAGGGCCATCATTAAATACATGACCTAAATGAGCATTTCCTGCGCGGCTTCTGACCTCTGTTCTGCTCATTCCATGAGAACTATCATGTTTTTCATTAATTACATTCGGATCAACAGGCTTTGAAAAACTAGGCCAACCACAGCCCGATTCAAACTTATCGCTCGAAGCAAAAAGTGGCTCGCCAGTTGTGATATCAACATAAATTCCAGACTTAAAAATGTCCCAGAATTCATTGCTAAAAGGAGCTTCTGTAGCGTTGTTCTGTGTAACTTCATATTGCTGTACAGTTAGAGTTTTTCTTAGTGTATCTGCGTCTGGTGCTTTATAAATTTCAGGATTTACAATTGAATTTTCTGCCATTTCAAACATGAAATCCGGAATATGACAATATCCACCAGGATTTTTATCAAGATACTTTTGATGATACTCCTCTGCAGGACTAAAATTACGTAGCGGTTCTACCTCAATTGCAATAGGCTCATTGTATTTTTCTTGTAACTTTGCAATTGAAGCTTTAATTACTTGTATATCCTCGTCATTGACATAGTAAATACCTGTCCTGTACTGTGTACCGTGATCACCGCCCTGTTTATTGACAGAAACAGGATTAATTGATTTATAATACAAGTCTAATAAAAATTCTAAAGGAATTATCTCTGAATCATATACAATATGTACAGCTTCAGCATGTCCTGTATTATGATGGCATACTTCTTCATAAGTAGGATTTTGCGTATTTCCATTTGCGTATCCAACCTGCGTTGACAAAACACCGTGTATCAATGAAAAATATTTTTCGCTTCCCCAAAAGCAACCACCTGCAAGATAAATTTCTGACATAGTATACCTCTTTTCTGTATTGTTTTATAATTTATAATGTTTTGTACATTGTTATCCATAATATTATACCAATAAAATAGTTTTATGTAAATATATAAATCAGATAGAAGAATTTGCTTAAAATACAAGGCTTAAATTAATTATCTTTAATTATTTTAAATATTTATGACAAAATTTGTAAAATTTTGTTAGCAAAAAAATCTTGACAAGCTTTAGCAAAAGTAATAAAATAACCTAAATAATTTTTTATTACATAGGAAAGTTCTCTTTCCTAGAGTGAACGCAGTTCACTTTCTTAACTCAAATCATAATTACATTATAAATAATCAACACTAAAACATTGCAAAATACTTAAAAAATTGACAACAAATCAAATTTTATATTCAATTTATTAGTCTAAAATGAAATTCAATTATTGTTATAGGCTGAGATTAATCTTTAAAATAAAAACTATTATCCATATAGTCTGTTTTTTTACACAAAAAATGAGAATAATACTAATTTATAAGGGAAAAATTTGTAAAGCATAAGAAAATTAAATTATGCTTAATAATTTCATAAAAATTTTTAACAACTATCAATTTAATATAAAAAATCATATCGTAATGGAGGTATATTATGAAAAATAAAACTATACTTGGAGCTTCTATTGGAAATTGTGTGCATGTAGCAGGAATAATCAGGTTTTTAGATATAGCCAAAACTCATGGCTATGAAACTATGTTTTTAGGACCTGCGACAAGCGTTGATGTTTTAAAAGATAAAATACTAAAAATAAAGCCGGATTTGGTTGCAATTAGTTATAGACTTACACCAGAAAACGTTTATAAAATTTTATCAGATATTGATGAATTTAGGAAAGAAAATGATTTAAGTGGTATAAAATGGTGTTTTGGTGGAACTAAACCAGTTGCAGATGTAGCAAAAACTTTCGATTTTTTTGAATATATTTCGGATGGTTTTGATGATATTGACGACTGTGTTTGCTTCCTAAATGGAGTCGAAAAAGATAATAAGGATAATTATTTCCAAGGAAATATCATTGACAGAATTAATGAAAAGTATCCATATCCTGTGCTAAGACATCATTTTGGTTTGCCATCTTATGATGATACACTTGAAGGTATAAAGAAAATTGCCGATTCTAAGATATTAGATGTAATTTCAATTGGTCCAGACCAAAATACACAGCAATTTTTCTTTAATCAGCAAAATATGGATAGTAAAAATGATGGAGCTGGAGGAGTTCCTCTTAGAACAAGAGAAGACTTTGTTAAGCTTAAGGAAGCTACTAAAAGAGGTAATCATCCATTGATAAGATGTTACAGTGGAACTGCTGATGTCTTTAAAATGGCTGATATGCTTATTGAAACTATTGACAATGCTTGGACAGCTATACCACTTTGCTGGTACAATGAACTTGATGGTCGTGGAGATAGGAGTATTGAACTTTCAATAGATGAAGCACAGAAACTCATTAAATATCATGCAGATAGAAATATAGCGGTAGAAATTAATGAGCCACATCATTGGTCTTTAAGAGATGCACATGACGTTATGTCTGTATTTATGGCTTACGTATCTGCATATAACGCTAAAAAATATGGAGTTAAGAATTATATAGCACAATATATGTTTAATACTCCTAACACACTTGCTTTCTCAATGGATTTAGCAAGAGTAATGGCTATGGTTGAATTAGTTGAAGAATTAGCTGATGATAATTTTAAGATATATAGACAGGTAAGAGCCGGATTGAATTATTTATCTCCAGACCTTGATATTGCAAAGGGGCAATTAGCTGCCACTACATTTTTAGCTATGAATATTAAACCCCACATTGTTCATGTAGTAGGCTTTAATGAGGCAGAACATGCAGCAAGCCCTGACAATATTGTTGAAAGCTGTAAAATAGTCAGAGGAGTAATCAGAAATTTAGTCAATGATAATATAGATTTATCTAAAAATGAAGAAATTATCAATAGAAAAGAAAACTTAATTTCTGAGGTTCGTTGTTTAAAAGAATTTATTCGTGATTTTTATAAGGATTATAAAGACCCTCTATCAGATGCCTTTGTTTTGGCAGACTGTATTAAAAGAGGTATCATAGACGCTCCGCATATTGTAAAAAACGAGAAATTTAGAGGTATTTTGACAACAAGAGTCGTAGACGGAAAATGTGTCGCTTTTTCTGAGGAAGAAATGAAGGAATTAAGCGAAAAAGAACGAATTGAAGAATTGAGAAAAAATGGAAATCTAATCAAATGATAACGGAGGTGTATTATGAAGGTTACTGTAATTGGTGCTGGTAACGGCGGTCAAGCCTTTGCGTCCTATTTTACTCACAGGGACTGTAAGGTTTCATTATATAATAGAAATCCAAGAGTTTTACATGAAATCGAGCAAAATGGAGGCATCGAGTTAATTGGATATTACAGCTTTAAAGAAAAAATAAATGAATTAACAAGCAATATCGCACAGGCGGTAAGAGGGGCAAGTCTTATAATGGTTGCAACTCCTGCAAATGCTCACGGCGATATTGCTGAGCAAATAGCTCCATTTTTGAAAGACGGTCAGATTATATTATTAAACCCTGGAAGAACGCTAGGAACTTATTATTTTAAAGAAACATTAAAAAGAAACGGGCTTAAGGCAGACATAATAATAGCAGAAGCCGATACATTGATATATACTTGTAGGCTTGTTAAAAACGGGCTTTGCAGAGTATTCTCGCTTAAAAAAGAGCTTCATGTTGCTGCTCACAATCCGGAGCAAACACAAATAGTATGCGATTTATTAAGTAAGTTTTACGATGTCATAGTTCCAACAAGCTCGACACTTGAGACAGGACTGTCAAATCTTGGAGTAATATTTCATCCAGTTCCTGTAATACTTAATATCGCACGAATTGAAGAACAATCAACCTTTTTACATTACCAGCAGGGTATATCTCCAGCAGTTGCTTCATTTTTAGAGAAAATCGACGGTGAAAGAGTAGCTATAGCAAAGGCCTTGGGTATTAACGTAAAATCAGCAGTTGAATGGCTGCATCATGTTTATAAAACTGAAGGGAGAACTTTATACGAATCATTGCAAAATAATGCTGCATATACACAGGTTTTAGCCCCATACACAATTCACACCAGATATATTTACGAAGATATAGAGACGGGGCTTGTGCCACTATCAATATTAGCAAGAGAGCTTGGCGTAGAAAATAAAGCAATTGATACTATTATAAAGCTTGCAAGTATGCTGTATGATTATGATTTTTATAAAAATGGAAGAAATGAAAGTATAATAGATTTTCAAAATATAATTAAAAATAAGATTATTGCCTAAGTTGTAGGTGTGAATAGGGACGTTTTGATTGTTTGGCAATTTTACAATTGAAACGTCCTCTTGTCTTTGATTATAAATTATTGTATAATAAAATAAAGGTTAAACAAAATTTAATATATGGAGGGCAACAATGTCTACAAGAAGTAAAGAATTAAAATTAGACTACAAAAAAACCTTTTTAATTGGATTTGGGTTTTTTGCTTCATCTTTAGCTTGGTCTGTGTATAATGCTAATGTACCGCTGATTTTGGAAGGGTATGGATTATCAACCTTTGTACTTGGAATGATAATGGCTATTGATAATGTGTTTGCAGTTATATTTCAGCCTTTGTTTGGAGCTATGAGTGACAAAACTAATACTAGATTTGGGAGAAGACTTCCTTATATATTAGTTGGAATACCTATTTGCGCAATACTATTTACTTTTATACCATGGACTACCGGCATAATAGCTCTTATGGCAGTAGTAATACTATTTAATTTTATTATGAGCACATGGCGTTCGCCAGTTATCGCACTTATGCCTGATGTTACACCTTCTCCGCTTCGTTCAAAAGCAAATGGTGTTATAAACCTTATGGGAGGGGTAGGAGGGGTTATTGCATTCTTATTAGGTGGCATGTTAATTAATTCATTCGGAATGAAAGCTCCATTTATGTTCTCAGGTATAGTAATGATAATGGCTTGGGCACTATTATATCTATTTGTAAGAGAGCCTGCCATAATGACAAAGGAAGAGAGAGAAAAACTTGAAGAAAAAGAAAAGGCGGAAGAAAGCACAGATAAAAAGAGCATAAATAAAAGCTTGTTATTCATTCTTCTTGCAATATTTTTCTGGTTTATAGGTTATAATGCAGTAGAAACATACTTTACTCTGTATGCTACAAATGTTTTAGGAGTAAATCAAGGAACTGCAAGCATGACCTTGGCATTTTTCTCACTTGCTTTAGTAGTCGGAGCAATACCTGCTGGTATGATTGGTACTAAATTTGGAAGAAAGAAAACTATTATGACAGGTCTCGTTGGGATAATAATCCTTTTCGCTTTGCAACTATTTACTAATAATATCAACATGGTAAGAATATTGTTAGTTTTGGCTGGTCTTTGCTGGGCATTGGTTAATATAAATTCACTCCCAATGGTTTTAGAGATAGCAAAAAGCTCAAGAATTGGTACTTATACAGGATATTATTATTTCTTTTCTGCCTCATCAAATATTATAAGTCCCCCATTATTTGGACTTGTACACGATATAACAAAAAACTATGCTCATGTTTTCGTATATGCAGTAATAGCCTTTGCTATTGCCCTTGTTTGTATATCAATGGCAAAGCATGGTGAAGTGGAGATAGATAATGAAGAAATCATGAGAGAAGTACAGGAGTTAGATGATTAATCAAAAATAAAAATCTCTATATTAATAAATAGAACATATAAGGCTGAGATGCCAAAATTTAAGCATCAATTTATTAAGAAAATGTAAAATTTTAAAAAGAGTTGTAAATGGTAACGTTACAGCTCTTTTTTGATGGAAACGATTTTTATTTAGAAACAACTCTACTGTAAAAGCAAAAAAATATTGTAATTATATGTAAACTAATATATAATGTTGACAATGTTATAAAAATTTTTACAATCTGTGAAAACATTTCTAAAGTTTAAATTTTATAAAAATTTGGAAGAGGTTTTATGTTCGGTTTTAATAAAGAGAAAAAAATAAAAAAGAAATATAAAAATTCTAAACTGCATTTTATCATGTTTTTAACATCGGAAAAGCCTGTAAATCTATCTATATCAAAATGGACTGTATATACTGGATTAGTAGTGCTAATCTTGGCTATTGTAGTGGGTTCAATATTTTCATATAAAACATATAATTTGAAGATGAAATTAGATGATAGTTTATCTGGCTTAGAAAAGGAAATACAAAAGCTACAGATTGACAAAGTTCAGCTTGATGTTGAAAATAAAAGCTTAAAGAGTTCTTTGGATGAAAAAACTCAAAAGGTTGAAAGTGCTTTAGATGAAATTGAGAATTTGCAGGATTCAATCAGAAAGATAAAAGAGATTGTTAGCTTGCCTGTTGATGATGAAAAAGATGATGGGAGTTCAGAAAAAAAGCCTGAAAACCCTGAGAGTGCAGAAAAAGATTCAAGCAGTACAAGTACAAATCTTGCTCAATCGGTGAATTTAGCTATAGGAAGTAGAGGCAACACAATGCTTCGAGATTTTACTAACAATGGTAAAGGAATTTCTGATATTAAAGATGAGGATAGATTTAATGAAATAGATAAGCTCATAGCTGGGACAAAGGGAGAGCTTGAGGAGCTTTTGAGTAGTGCTGAGGATAGAAAACAATATTTGAAGGATGTACCAATACATTTTCCGACTAATGGAAAATTCACATCACCTTTTGGACAAAGATGGGGACGTCTTCACAAGGGTTTGGATATATCAAATAATATTGGAACGAAAATATACGCAGCTGGTAATGGCGTAGTGGTTGAGTCAAAATATAGCTATAGCTATGGACATTATGTTTTAATTCAGCATAAAAATGGTTTCGTGACTAGATATGCACATATGTCAAAGAGGTTAGTTAAACAAGGAGCTGAAATTAATCAGGGAGACCTCATAGGTCTAATGGGAAATACTGGTACAAGCTATGGCTCACATCTTCATTATGAAATATACCTATATGGAAAAGTAATTGATCCGCTTAAAATAGCTGATTATTTAAAATATAATGAATAATTTTTAGAAGAAGATTAAAAGAAATTATAAATAAAGAAAGGATAAACGCCTAGCCTATGCACAGAATATTAATCTCTCCCTTTCCAAAGAAAGGCTTTCAGGAGAAGCATAGGCTTTTATATAAATGGCGAATTGGCATGGAAAATATGTTTGGAAGCAATAAAAATGTAGCTACTATTAAATTTAATGAAGAAAAATTAGATACCATAGTATCCTCTAATATCACAATAGAGGGGAAATTCAGATCTACAGGCAATATAAGACTAGATTGCACAATAATCGGAGATGTAGAATCTGAAAGCCTTTATATTGGGCAAAACTCTGATATCAGAGGTACTATCAACTGTGAAAATATAATAATAGCAGGAAAAATTACCGGCAATGTATTTTGTAAAGGTAGAATGCACATAAAGGAAACCGGCATTATTGACGGAGATATCGAGGTAAATATATTATCTATGGATGAAGGCTCTTTATTTACAGGAAAATGCTCAAGGAAAAGGTCTGAGCATATAAAAACAGATAGTTTAGCAGAGGACGATAAAAAAAATAAATCTGACATTAAAAGCAACAAAAAAAGCTAAATAATATTTTGTTTAAAAAGCAATAATTTTTAATAAAAATACTTGTATTTTTGCAAACGTTATTGTAAAATAGTAATATATTCAATACTTATGGGAGGAAATTTTGATGAAAACTTATAGTACTGACAAAATTAGAAATGTAGCTTTGCTCGGACATGGGGGTTGTGGAAAGACAACTTTGATAGAATCACTTCTGTATATGACAAAAGCAACAAACAGAATGGGCAAAGTAGAAGACGGCAATACAGTTTCAGATTATGATAAGGAAGAAAAGGACAGACAATTTTCAATTGGAACATCAGTTATACCTATAGAGTATTATGACACAAAAATTAATTTCTTGGACACTCCAGGCTTCTTTGATTTTGTTGGAGAGGTATTTAGCGCGCTTGAGGTTTGTAATGGTGCTGTTATAATTGTTGATGCAGGTTCAGGAGTTCAAGTCGGAACAGAGAAGGCTTGGAAATACTGTGAAGATAGAAAAATACCTAGAGTTATTTTGTTAGACAAGCTCGACATGGAAGATGTTAGCTATGACAAATTACTTGAAGAATTAAGAGAAAAATTTGGTAAAAAGGTAGTTCCATTTGCAGTTCCAATAGGAGAGCAAACAAGCTTCTGTGGATATGTAGATGTAGTATCAAATGAAGGATACATTTTTAACGGTAAGGAATGCGTTATCGGGGAAGTTCCTAAATATGCTACTGAAAAAGCTGCTGAATTGAAAGATATGCTCATGGAATCAGTTGCTGAAACAGATGAGGCAATGATGGAGAAGTTCTTTGCAGGTGAGAGCTTTACAGATGAAGAAATACATAATGGACTAAGATCGGCTGTTATGAATGGAGATATAGTGCCAATCATAGTAACATCAGCACAAAAGACAATTGGAGTTAGAGAAGTAATTCAAATGATTATAGAGTACCTTCCAAGCTCTGCTGACATAGTAGAGTCTGTTGGAAAGGATGAAAGCGGCAAAGAAGTAGCAAGAAAAATGGATCCTAAAGCACCGGCATCAGCATTTGTATTTAAAACAATTGTTGACCCATTTGTTGGTAAAATAAACGTATTCAAGGTGTTATCCGGAACTCTTAAAAAGGATATGGAAATATACAACTCCAGGTCAAGACAAACTGAAAAGCTTGGAAATATATTCTATCTAAGAGGCAGAGAGCAAATAGAAACTGGAGAGGTATCAGCTGGCGACATAGGAGCAGCTGCTAAGCTTCAGTATTTCAAAACTGGAGATACTATATGTACCAAGAATGATGCAATAGAATATCCTCAGATTAACGTGCCAAAACCGTCTTTATTTATGGCAGTTAATGTTAAATCCAAGGAAATGGAAGAAAAAGTTGGCTTAGGCTTAAATAGATTAGCAGAAGAAGACACAACGTTTAATTTTATAAGAAACGTTGAAACTAGAGAATTAGTTCTCGGAGGACAAGGAAATATGCACTTAGAGATAATCAAATCTAAGCTTAAAAACTTGTTTAAGGTTGATATTGACCTATCAAATCCTAAAGTTGCATATAGAGAAACAATCAAAGGTAAGTCAGATGTTCAAGGCAAGCACAAGAAGCAATCTGGCGGAGCGGGACAATATGGTGATGTTCATATTAGATTTGAGCCATCACAACAAGAATTTGAATTTACAGAAGAAATATTTGGAGGTTCAGTACCTCGTAACTATATCCCAGCAGTTGAAAAGGGACTTATAGACTGCTTACACAAAGGAGTATTAGCAGGCTGTAAGGTTGTTAATGTCAAAGCGACATTATACGATGGTTCATACCATGATGTTGACTCAAACGAAATGGCATTTAAACTGGCCGCTTCGTTAGCTTTCAAAAAAGGTATGCAGGAAGCAAAACCAATTTTACTTGAACCCGTAGTTAAGGTTGAAATTGAAATACCTGATGACTACATGGGAGATGTAATGGGTGACATGAACAAGAGACGTGGCAGAATTCTAGGTATGGATCCAACTGACTATGGAACTCAAATAGTTCATGCAGAAGCACCTCAAGCAGAGATGTACACGTATGCAATAGATTTAAGAAGTATGACACAAGCAAGAGGAAGCTTCGAAATGGAATTCCTAAGATATGACGAAATGCCGATAAATCTAGCAGAAAAAGTAATAGCAGATTACAAAGCATCTCAAGCAGCAGAGTAATAAATAATGCAAATAAAAAAATATATATAATAAAAAAGTTCGCTGGGAAGTTACCCTGCGAACTTTTTTATTTAGTTAAATTGCAAGTAATTATATAACAAATCTTCAAAAACATCTCATTGTTATAATTTCTTTTAGACTCACATATAAATATAAAGATGAAAAAATTTGAGGGGTGGATTTTTTGAATAGTCAAAATATATATAATAATTATTTAAAAACTTATGTTAATGCCTTAGAACGCCCTGTACCAAACGAATACTCTAACTTATTCAATGAGAATGTAGATATTATAGAAGTTATAGCACAATTTACTGGAGATATAAATGAAATTATAAAAAACCTTGATGCTGAAGCGGAGGTTCTATATCGTGGATATGCAATTATAACAATAAATAAAAATGATTTACTAAAGCTTTATTCGCATCCGCAGATACAGAGTCTTGAACTGCCTAAGGTTTTTTATTATGAGGCAACCTTTAATCTTTTAACTAGTTGCATTAGAACAGTACAAAGTCAAGAATCATTTGATTTAAGAGGAAATGGCGTCATAGTTGCAATAATTGACTCTGGAATTGATTTTACTCATAGGGACTTTATAAATGAAGACGGAACAAGCAGAATACTGTACATATGGGATCAAAGTGTTGAAGGTACTCCACCCGCTGGATTTTCAAGTGGTGCAGAATATAATAATGCAGCGATTAATCTGGCTTTAGAAAACGCATTTCCATTTCAAGTTATTCCTATGGTTGATACAAATGGGCATGGAACAGCAGTCGCAGGTATAGCGGCAGGAAATGGCAGATCAAGCAATGGAGAAAATTTAGGAGTTGCTCCAGAGGCTGATATAATTGCTGTAAAGGTTGGAACAAGAGGTTACAGATCGTTCGCTAGGACAACAGAGCTCATGAGGGCTATAAAATATGTTATAGATAAAGCAATAGAAGTAAATAAACCTATATCAATAAATATAAGCTTTGGTACAAATAATGGGTCTCATAGGGGAACATCTACGCTTGAAACATTTATTTCTGATATTTCTGCCATTTGGAAAACCGTGGTATCAATACCTACAGGCAATGAAGGCTCTGCAGGACATCATTATCAAGCGCAATTGCTATCAAACCAAGAAAGCACTATAGAATTTTTTACCTCCGCAGGTCTGACAGAATTCTATATAACTCTTTGGAAAAATTTTGCTGATAGCTTTACTGTAGAAATAGTTTTTCCAGGAGGAGGTTCATCAGGAATTATAGGTATAGAAAGCCAGGTTAAAACTGTAAGACACGATAATGTTTCATTAACGGTTATATATGGTCAGCCGACGCACTATTCTATTAGGCAGGAAATATTTTTTAATTTCACAGCAGTTGAAAGAACAATTAGTGCAGGAGTATGGAAGTTAATTATAAGGTCCGGAGAAATAGTGGATGGGTTTATAGAATTGTGGCTTCCTACAACAGAAGAGGTCACAGAAGGAACTTTTTTTTCCACTCCTTCAATTAACAATACAATGACTATACCATCTACGGCTTTAAAGGTTATTACTGTATCAGGATATAATGATAGGATTGGAAATATAGCAGAATTTTCTGGAAGAGGAAGTTTAAATATGGAGTTGCCTAATCCAGATATTAGCGCTCCAGCAGTTGGTATAATTAGTACAAAAGCAGGGGGAGGGTATGATTCATTTACAGGTACAAGTATGGCAGCTCCATTTGTTACAGGCTCGGCAGCTTTGATGATGCAATGGGGTATTGTAAATAATAATGATCCTTTTCTTTACGGAGAAAGAGTAAAAGCTTTTCTGCGTTTAGGAGCAGTACGTTCTAAAAATGTTAAGCATCCAAATCCATTGTTTGGATATGGGAAATTATGCCTTAGTAATACAATGAATTATTTGGAAGATTATAAGTTTGGGGGTAACATAATATGGAGATAAACTGTATTTATATTGAAGAAAAAACAATACATGGAGGAGATATATGATAGAAATAAATGAGGAGGATTTATTGCCACTGGATGAATTTATTAAGCTACCAACAACTGTTAGTTTTAGTATAGTAAATATAGATAGGTTTCAAGCGTACGCAAGAGATAAACCTTATATAAGGATAGGAACACAATTGGCGAATTTACTTGCAATTGCATATACCAATAAAAAAAATATATTTAGAATTTTTGAGGAACTTGGATATGATTTTTTAGATTTTTTTCCTAAAATTTTATCACCACTTGATGCGAAAAGCAATGAGGCAGCTGGTATAGCACAGGTTCTTAATCAGCCTGTTTTAAACCTTTCGGGCAGAGGTGTAATAATAGGGTTTATAGATACAGGGATAGATTATACTAAAGAAGCCTTTAAATTTGAAGACGGGACTACAAAGATATTATCTATATGGGATCAAAGTACTGATGGTAACAGACCTGATTATCTGCACTACGGATCAGTTTATACAAGGGAGCAAATTAATGAGGCGTTAAATTCAGGTAATCCTTTTGATATTGTGCCATTAACAGATCAAGATGGTCATGGAACATTTTTAGCCTCTGTAGCAGCAAGCAATGAGACGGGTGATTATATCGGTGCAGCTCCTAAGGCATATATAATTTCAGTAAAACTAAGGCGAGCACATCCATTCTATACGGAAATGTACTTAATTAATGAAAATAATCCAAATATTTTTGAATCAACTGACTGTCTGGCTGGATTAAAATATATATTTGATAGATCTGAGGAATTAAATTTGCCAGTAGTAATTTGTTTGGGCATAGGTTCAAACATGACTGGCCATGATGGAAATTCTTCTTTCGAGGATTATATTGATTTTGTTACTCAAAATACAGGATATGCCGTTGTTACTGCAGCTGGAAATGAAAGCAATGCAAGACATCATACTCAAGGAAGAATTGTAAGAACAGGCAATACAGATACAATAAGCGTTAAAACTGGTAGAGATGGCTCTTCATTCTCTTTGTTTATTTATGCATCTAATTTTGACAAAATGTCTGTCGGAATTATTTCGCCTACTGGAGATGTTGTAGCAAGAGTTCCTTTTAGCATAGGTACGAGATATAGTCAGAGACTACTGTTTGAAAATACTATAGTTACAGTAGAATACTATAGAGGTTCAAATACAATTATATTTATTAGATTTATGGCCGCTACTCAGGGGATTTGGGATATAACTCTTTTTGGAGATATTATAGTAAGTGGGGAATATCACGCATGGCTGCCTTTAACAGGTCAAGCTGATGAAGGTTTAGAGTTTTTAAGACCAGTACCTGAATATACTATAGTATATCCATCTACCTCGATGAGAGGTATAACCTGCGGCGCATATAACAGCAATGATGGAAGTTTATTTGTTTCATCTTCATGGGGACCTACGCGTCACCCAGCCTATTCACCAGATTTTGTAGCTCCTGGAGTGGGAGTAGCAGGAATTTATCCTACGGGTCGAGGAACTATGACAGGAACCTCTGTCTCTGCGGCAGTAGTATCAGGAGCTGCAGCACTATTGTTTGAATGGGGTATTTTACAGGGATTTATGGCATCCATGGATGGTCCTCTGATTAAAGCTCTTTTGATTAGCGGAAGCACAAGAGAAGAAGGAGGAATATATCCAAATAATAAATGGGGCTATGGCAAGATAAACTTATATGAAACATTCAGAACAATTCAAGAGTCCAGTTTAAATTATATTATAGAGGGCTTATCAACAACAGAATCTAATCAAGAAAATAAACTCATAGAAATTTAAGTAATTAATAATTTTACCTTTTAATAAAATAATTTTTAAAATTAACATTCTAATAATCAATAATATACAATGCGAAAATTATGATATAGAATAGTAAAATAATATTAAAAAGAAGGGAGTTAATAATTGTGAAAAGATATAGGCCCTTTACTCAACAAAATATAAATACAAGAGGGGACTTCGGAAGTCTTGCAACGAGTGTGTTTTTAAATAGTATAGGAAGACCAGCCGCTGAAGCGTTAGTTAGAGTTTATGATCCCACAAGTACTATTATTATTGAAGAGACAAGAACAGATGCTTCTGGACAGATACCGCCGATAATCTTACCTGCACCACCTCTTGATTATTCAATGGATCCTGAAGGAGGCAGACCATTTAATTTATTCAATGTTTCTGTTTTTTTACCTGGCTTTATAGAAGCTAATGTTTATAATGTTCAAATATACCCTGATACCGTGGCCTTGCAGCAGGTAATATTAAATCCTACCTACGAATCAATAGACATACCATATCCTACCTTGTGGGGAGATTTCCCACCTAAAATACCGGAGTCAGAGGTAAAGAAACTACCTTTTCCAGGTGGATTAGTAGTTCTTCCAGAGCCTGTAGTTCCAGAGTTTGTAGTTGTACATGATGGAGTTCCAGAAAATACAGGGGCAGCAAATTACACAATTGGGTTTAAGGATTATATAAAGAATGTTGCAAGTAGTGAGATATACGCTACATGGCCAATAGAGAGCCTAAAAGCAAATATTCTTGCTATGATATCATTTACACTAAACAGAGTCTATACTGAATGGTACAGAAGTAAAGGATTTGGCTTTACTATAACGAATTCTACAGCATATGACCAAGCATTCAACTATGGCAGAAATATATATAAAGAAGTATCAGATGTTGTTGATGAGCTTTTTACTACTTATATTTCAAGACCTGGGCTGGCACAGCCATTGTTTACTCAGTATTCCGATGGGAAAAAGGTTGTTCGCGAGGGATGGCTAAGTCAATGGGGCTCTAAGTATCTTGCCGACGACGGATACACAGCCTTGCAAATACTTAGAAATTATTATGGAAGCGACATTATTTTGCGACAGGCTCAAAAAGTTGAAGGAATTCCGATGTCATTCCCAGGATATACTTTAGAGATAGGCTCAAGTGGTGAGCCTGTTAGAACAATTCAACATCAATTAAACGCTATATCAAGGAATTTTCCGCTAATACCAAAGCTTATAGAGGACGGCGTCTATGGTGAAAATACTGCCGCTGCTGTTAGAAAGTTTCAAGAAATTTTTAAAATGCCTATAACAGGAAATGTAGACTTCGCAACATGGTATAGGATTTCTAATGTATTTACTGCTGTTGAAAAGTTGAGTTAATTAAGATGGGTGAAGTTCATACGACAGTTATAAAACTTAATCTACATATGAATCTACACAATAAAATTGTAGTATAAAGCAATGAAAACTATCCAATAAACTATAATCTCCACCATTTAGTGCTAAAATGATGGAGATTATAATTTTATAAAGTTATATACATAATCCGTTTAATTTAGATTGTTAAAAATAAAAAGCAAATTATAATTTATTTAGCATTAATCATAATATCAATAATTGTCCTATCTACATTAGTCATACCTTTATCACTTAAAGTTTTAAGGTTTTTTATACTTTGCTCTGCTGTTCCTGTTACAATTCCATTGTTTTTACAAGCATAATAACCCTCCATTGCTAAAATCGAGGATTGGACTCCTGCCGCCGCCGCTGTGCCTAACTTTAAAGCACATCCGGGCTTTGCTCCGTCACATATGACTCCAGACTGATTTGCTAATATGTTTTTTACGGTACCTTGTATTTGCGCATAGTTTCCGCCCATTAGCCATGTAATAGCACATGCAGAGCCTGTAGACGCCGCTATGGAGCAACCGCAAAGTGGAGATAATCTTCCTATATAGTGCTTAACATAAGCAGTTATGACATGGCTTATAGCAAGTGCCTTTGATAATTCTACATCATTTGATGGATTTATTTCATTATAAGCAGCTATTGGAAGAATTGCTGTTAAGCCATTGTTTCCACTTCCGTTAGAGCTCATAACTGGAACACTAAGCCCTGACATTCTTGCGTCAGAGGCTGCCGATGTCAGCATCATAGCTTTATTTGCTAAGTCAGTCCCTATAATTCCCTTGTCCATATTTTGCTTAATTGCATAACCAGTACCTATTCCAAGTCTTTGGCTCATACCAAGCTTTGCAGCGGACATATTCATTTCTATTCCCTTTAACATAAACTTTGTATCTTCAAAATCTAAACTTTCTATTGTTTTAATAATATCAAGTATTGAAGAATCAAAAAAACTTTCATCAACTCCACAGCTTGAATTATCGTTTGAGCTATTTTCCTTTAAGAGAATTATTTTATCGTTTAAAGAGATACTTACTATATTGTCATGCTTGTCCACGATTATTGCTTTTGCAACATTATCACCAGATTTCACTATTACCTCAATATAGACCTTTTTATCTGTGTCAGCAATTTTTACTAAAACCTTGTTATTTGCCAATAAATTTTTTGCAATACTTCTGCAAGTATCATCAATTTCACCTAAGATTTCTAAGCCTTTTTCATAATTTTGCTTTGCGACACCTAAAGCTGCTGCTACATCGAGTCCAATTTCATTTGAATTAGGTATGCCAACATTCATACCATTTTTGTATATATTAGAGCTTAAATACACTTCTACAAGATCTATGTTGCTATCAGCTATGCAAGAAGTAGCAGCAGCGGCACAAAGAGCTATTGCAACTGGTTCTGTGCAACCTATAGCAGGCTTTACCTCATTATTAATAATGTATAAAATATTTTCTTTAATAGACATAATTTACCTCTGTTATTTTCTTTTAATAAATTTATTTATTATGTAAATTGCAATATCTGTGCCAATAATAACAAACGAGAGCAAGCTAGAGTATGTCCTTGTTTGTCTTATCTTTGATGAACAAAAATAATGTTAGACTTTAAAAAAAGACAAAGTTGTTACAAAATGAGACGAGAAAAATCTCAAATTGAAACAATGTACATATTTGATACAATAAATTAAAAGTTTTTGATTGACAAAGCACATTAAAAAACAATATTATGTAATAATAATATTATAGCTTAAATATTTTAGTAAGAAGAATATTATAAACAAGCAAAAGGAGATATTACAAAATGAAAAGAAAATATGTATTAGTTGTGTTAATGCTGATATTAAGTCTTAGCTTAATTTCATGCAATAAGAACATTGTGTCAAATGAAAATAAGGCTATTAGCCATGTCGGTGAAGATTATTTTAAAGATGATAATGTTGTTGCTTTTATATTAAATGATTTAAACAAGGAAAAAGTGGATATATATAAGAAGAATATAAGCATTGAAGAATATGGAGACAGTCCTTACGAATCAGCTTTAATAATTCCTAAATATAATAATATGAAAATATCAGTATATAGAGCAGATTACAAGGATGATAAGCTAGTAAAAAACGAGCTTATGTATGAAACAAAGAATAAAGAAAACTATGGTTTTTTATTGCGCCATGAGAGACCAGAAGGTATGCCTCTTATAATTACAATAGAAGGCAATAATATCAGTGAAGAATATTATTATTCATATAACGGAAAAGATGGCACTCCAGAATATGAATATATAAAACAAAACAAGGATAATACAAAGTAACTTAACACAAATTGATTTGAAACTATGAGCTTTGTATGGTATAGTTATTATAAGAGAAAATTTATTCAAAAGAAATAAGGTGAAATGATGAGGATTAAAGAGGAAAAAAATAAAATAATTGTTAAAGAACAGCCTGACTTTGAGCCTTGTCACATTTTTGAATGTGGACAAGCCTTTAGATGGGAAAAAGAAAAGGATAATAGCTATACTGTAGTTGCAAACGGAAAAGTTATAAATGTAGCAAAGCAAAAAGAGGATATTATCATAAACAACACCAATGCAGAAGATTTTAACAATATTTGGCAAGATTACTTTGACTTAAATACTGATTATACTAATATTAAATTATGGCTGGATAATGACGACATCATGAAAAAAGCAATAAATTTTGGACAAGGTATAAGGATTTTAAATCAAGATGAGTTTGAAACTATAATTTCCTTTATTATCTCTGCAAATAATAGAATTCCAATGATAAAAAAGGTCATAGAAAATCTAAGTTACAATTTTGGTGATAAAATAGGTGAGTATAACGGAAAGCTTTATTATTCGTTTCCTACACATGAGCAATTAGCTAATGCAGATATTGATATTATCAAATCTTGTAAAGCTGGATTTCGTTCTGAGAGAATAAAAGAAGCAGCTATGCGAATAGTAGATGAAAAAGATATTGTTTACAATCTTAAAGGCAAGTCATATGACGAAGCTTTAGAATACTTGCTAGGCTATAAAGGAATAGGCAACAAGGTTGCTAATTGTATACTATTATTTTCAATGAAGCAATTTTCAACATTCCCTGTTGATGTTTGGGTAAGGCGAGTTATGCAGGAGCTATATGTGCCAAAAACAACTAACGATAAGCAAATAAGAGAATTTGCAGAGGGAAAATTTGGAAATATGTCAGGTTATGCTCAGCAATATTTATTCTACTATGCTAGGGAGAATGGGATAGGGAGATAATTACTTAAAAAACAAAATGTCGTTCAATAACATTTATTCGTTATTGAACGACTCTTTATTTTAATTATATAATTTATATCTTAAATACCCTAACCATCTCATTCATTGAAGTTGCGTGTGATGATAGCTCTTCGCTTGAAGCAGCTATTTCTTCTGTTGTTGCTGAGCTACTTTGAATAGTATCTGCTATTCTTTCAATCTGTGTTGCAGCCCCATTTATAACTGATGCCTGCTCATTTGAAGCTGTAGAAATATTTTTTATTAAGTCATTTACTTCTACTGTTTGATTAACAATATTGTTAAGAGCTTGTGCTATTTGATTGCTGATAGCAACTCCGGCTTCAACGCTCTTCACAGAGCTTTCTATTAATCTAGTAGTATCCTTTGCTGCCTCAGAGCTTTTTGAAGCAAGGTTTCTCACTTCATCAGCAACTACTGCAAAGCCCTTGCCAGCTTGTCCTGCTCTTGCTGCCTCAACAGCTGCATTTAATGCAAGTATATTGGTTTGGAATGAAATGTCTTCGATTGCCTTTATTATTTTCGCGATATTACTTGAAGAAGTATTTATCTCATCCATTGCAGCTAGCATGTTGTCCATATTACTGCCAAAGCCTTTGATTTCACTAGCAACATTTTCAAAGAAGTTCATTGCCTCAGTGCTATCCTTAGCATTTCTCTCTATTTTAGCAGAAACATTTGTTATGGACGTTGAAATCTGTTCAATTGCTGATGCTTGACTTGCAGTGCCAACAGCCAAGGATTGAGCTCCCTCAGCAACCTGTGATGACGCTGAGCTTACTTCATTTGCGCTTGTATAAATATCACCGATTATTCTGCTAAACGTAGCAGATAGATTTTGCAAAGCCTCTTTAATCTTGCTGAATTCACCGTCATAGGATTGTACTAATTCAAATCTTAATATTCCGTGTGACATCTTGTTGAGTGTTTCAGTAACTTCAGCAATATATTTTATGTATTCTTTCAATCTTGCAGTTAAATTAGTGAGAGAGTTTGCAAGCATTCCGACCTCATCATTTGATTTAATATTTATTTCAACATCTAAATTTCCTTCAGCTAATTTTTCAGTTACAGCAGATAATTTCTTAAGTGGAGATGTAATTATATTGCTTATAAATAAAATTCCTATACAAATCATGACTACTGCTGTAATAAAGATAGCTAATAGAATTCTGTAAATAGAATTTACATTTGCATTAAATTCTGATGCTGGCATGAAGGATATTAAATTCCATTCAGCGTTTTCAATTAAACTGTAGCCTCCATATGCTTTTATTCCATTGTTTACATATTCTAATTTCTCATAATTTTTGTTAGTTACTGTGTTATTAATATTGTTGCTAAGTCCTATTTCACTTAGGTTCTTAAGAAGCATGCTTTCATCCTTATGAGCAACAACTACATTCTTTTTAGATGATAATATGTAATATCCATTATTGCCTAGCTTTTGATTAGAAATCATCTGATTAAGCTTGGTTATTTCTATATCTATTGCCGCAAGACCAACAATTTTATTGCTGGAATTATATATAGGAGTTGATATAGTAACAACTTGTGCTTTGGTTTGTGCATCAATATATGGCTCAGAGACCAATGTTCTATTTAGATTGACAGCTTGATACCAGTCTCTAGTTGTCATGTCAAAATTACTATCTGGTACCCAACGATTATAAGTCACAAGCGTGTTTCCGCTTATGGATGCAATGTACATATTTAATATAACATCTTTATCAAGACCAACACCTCTAGTCAAGGTCTTTTCAAGATCCAAATGATAAGGATTAGATATTGGATTATCACCTTTTCTCAACGATTCTGCAAAATTTACTGCAGTTTGATCTGTTGCTAATTGCTCTACTATTGAAATATATCTGGTAAAATATTTTTCAACTTGGCTTTTAATGTAATTATCTGTATTTTCTAAAATACTTAATTCATTCTTTGTGAATTCATTTTTAGAAAAGCTTGAGATAATTAAACCTATAATTAGAAACGTTAACACAACGAGCGTTCCAATAATATAAATTATTTTTCCTTTAATACTTTTAAAAAATCCTATTGATTTCTTTTTCTCCATAATTTTACGTCCTTTCTGTATAAAAAGTATTTATGTTCAATTATATACCACTTATTTGCACTTGAAAACATTTTTTTGACAATATTTTTAAAATATTTAGTATATTTTAGAAGTTAATGTCGAAATAAAATGTTAAAAATTATAGATTGCATATATTGGCCTAAATCATGTATAATTGGAATTAGAGAAAAAAATTAGCTTAAATTTCAAAAATAAAAATAATATTTTAATGCTTGTTTGTATTATATACGCAAAAAAATGGAGGCTTTATGAAATTTAAAAATATAATTGAAAGAGAAATTAAAATAGGAGATATACCTGTAACGGTTTTGACGCCGAAAGGAGAGGCTGCTTCTTATCCAACTATAATATTTTATCATGGCTGGAGTTCTACTGCAGATAAACAAAAATTCAGAGCTTATATATTGGCGACACTAGGATATCAAGTGCTTATACCTACAAGCATTTATCATGGTGAGAGGAGTCCAATTGATTATACAATTTCAGAAAATACTGGGAAATATTTTTGGAGAGTAATACTAAAGAATATTGAAGAATCTGATGCGATAATTGATTATTCAATAAAAAACTTAAATGCTGACAAGGAAAGAATCGCAGTTATGGGACACTCAATGGGTGGCTTTACATCATCAGGAATATTTGCTTATAATAAAAGCATAAAAACAGCAGTAATTTTAAATGGCTCATGCGATTATGGACACTCCAACAAATCTTTCGCAGAGAAATTTGAGATTTCTACTGATATACATCTAAAAGAGCTTATGCAAGAAATAGATAAGTACGACCCTATGAATAATGTAGACAAAATAGTGGATAGACCAATTTTAATGCTTCATGGAGATTGTGATTCTCTTATAGATGTCAATGTTCAAAGGGATTTCTATGCCAAAGTATCACCTAAGTACAAAAATTCAAACAAAATAAAATATATAGAATATCCAAAGCTAAATCATCTAGTAACAACAAATATGATGGAGGATATTGCTGTTTGGTGTGAGGAGTTTTTGTAAAAAGCAACTAAAACCAATATAAAAACATATAATTTATAATGAGTAAAAAATAATCAAAAATAAGCTTAAATAATCCTTAAATTATCATAAATTATTTTAAAATTGTTTAGAATAAATATTGACAATATATAAAAAAAAGGTTATTATATACTATGTTAGCACTCAACACACGAGAGTGCTAACATAATAAATTAAATAATATAAAATTAAAAACATTATAATATTTTTAGGAGGTTACAAAATGAACGTTAAGCCATTAGGTGAAAGAGTTGTTATTAAAATGGTTGAAGCTGAAGAAAAAACTAAAAGCGGTATATTATTGACAGGAACTGCTAAAGAGCAGCCTCAAATTGCAGAGGTTTTGGCAGTAGGCGCTGGAATTACTTCTGATGAGAAGAAAAAAGATGAAATAAAAGTTGGGGATAAGGTTATATTCTCTAAATTCTCTGGAACGGAAGTAAAAATTGACGGAGAAGAATTAATAGTTATTAAATTGGCTGATATTTTAGCAGTAGTAGAATAAAAAGTTGGAGAGAGGTGTATATAAATGGCAAAAATAATAAAATTTGATGAATCAGCACGTCGTGCTATGGAAAAAGGTGTCAACGCATTGGCTGACACTGTAAAGGTTACATTAGGACCTAAGGGAAGAAACGTAGTTCTTGGCAAATCATTTGGTTCTCCAATGATTACAAATGACGGAGTTACAATAGCAAGAGAAATAGAATTATCAGACCCATTTGAAAACATGGGAGCGCAATTAGTTAGAGAAGTTGCTACAAAAACAAACGATATAGCTGGAGACGGAACAACAACAGCTACATTATTAGCACAAGCAATCATAAGAGAAGGACTTAAAAACGTTGCAGCCGGAGCTAATCCGATGATAATCAAAAAAGGTATCAGTAAGGCTGTAGAGGCTGCAGTTGAAGAATTGAAAGGAATGTCTAAGCAGGTAGAGACTTCCGCAGACATAGCACAGGTTGCATCAGTATCAGCAGGAGACGAAACTATAGGCGAACTTATAGCTCAAGCTATGGATAAAGTTGGCAAGGATGGAGTTATAACTGTTGAAGAATCAAAAACTATGGGAACTGATTTAACTGTAGTTGAAGGTATGCAATTTGATAGAGGGTACTTATCATCATATATGGTAACTGATACTGAAAAAATGGAAGCAGTATTAGAAAATCCATATATATTAATAACAGACAAGAAAATAAGCAGTATCCAAGAAATATTGCCAGTTCTTGAGCAAATAGTTCAAAGCGGGAAATCATTGTTGTTAATAGCAGAAGACATAGAAGGCGAAGCTTTAGCGACATTGATAGTTAATAAATTAAGAGGAACTTTCAACTGTGTAGCAGTTAAAGCTCCAGGCTTTGGTGACAGAAGAAAAGAAATGCTTAAAGATATAGCTATATTAACAGGTGCAGAGGTTATATCAGAAGAATTAGGATATGAGTTAAAAGAAGCTACAGTTAATATGCTTGGTACAGCTTCAACAGTTAGAATTGACAAAGAAAACACTACTATCGTTGATGGAGCTGGAGACAAGGCTGCTATCGAAGATAGAGTTAGACAAATTAAATCACAATACGAAGAGTCAACTTCAGAATTTGACAAAGAAAAATTACAAGAAAGACTTGCTAAATTAACAGGTGGAGTTGCAGTTATAAACGTTGGAGCAGCAACAGAAACTGAAATGAAAGAGAAAAAACTAAGAATAGAAGATGCTCTAAATGCAACTCGTGCAGCAGTAGAAGAAGGCTTAGTGCCAGGAGGCGGAGTAGCATTATTGGCAACAATACCAGCAGTGACAAAGGTAATCAAGGAATTGTCAGGAGATACTAAGACAGGTGCTGAAATCATAAAGAGAGCATTAGAAGAGCCTCTAAGACAAATAGCTATAAATGCAGGTCTTGAAGGATCGGTAATAGTAGAAAAAATCAAAAATAACAAGTCAGGAATGGGCTTTGACGCTTTAAATGAAAAATATGTAAATATGTTTGAAGCTGGAATAGTAGACCCAACAAAGGTTACACGTTCAGCACTACAAAATGCAGCAAGCGTTGCATCAATGTTATTGACAACAGAAGCGGCAGTAGTAGATGAGCCAAAAGAAGAACCAGCAATGCCACCAATGGGTGGAGGCGGAATGCCAGGAATGATGTAATATAGACTAAAAACCACTGAAATTCAGTGGTTTTTTTGTGGGAAAAATCAGGATGCTAACAATTTGCTAACATTTCGTAAAAATTAGTGTTTTGTGCATAGGGTGCTTATGTGTGTTTTGTTATTATCTGTATTACCTTGTATGCGTTGAAATGTTAGGGCTTTGATGGCTTATAATTATATAATTTGTTTTTATATATTTTATAAGAAAATTTTGCATAAAAATTTGCTAACAAAAACCCCTGTATATTAGTTGTTATAATATATACATGGGTTTAAAATTTTTAATTAATTGATTTTAAAAAAATAAAAAATACGTTAAAATCAATGCTTTTGTTGATGGAGATATTTTATGTATTTTTTGATAACAACTTGCTAACACTTTAGGCTAAAAAGGTTGAAAATCTATATAAAACTTACAAAAAAATATTTGTGCAAGCTTACTTGTAAATTGAAAGGTAGTTGTAAAAGATTAAAAGATTATAGTTAATATAAGCATAAAAGTTTTTAAGAATTCAAGTAGAAAATCCTATGTTTGATATTTCTACTTGAATTTTAAATAAAATTTTGTAACACTAGCTATAGCGAGTTCATTAACTTACTAAATTTAGCGCTTGCTTCAATCTTCATGGCTTTGGTGACGTGCATATATATTGAAGTAGTAGTTTCGTCATCCTTATGACCTAAACGCTCCATTATTTCTTGTAGTCCGACACCAGCTTCTGCTAAAAGAGAGACGTGTGTGTGCCTCAATCCATGAGGTGTTAATTTTTTTAGATTGTTTTTTTCTACAATTCTAGCCATTACAATCTCTACCTGCTTTGGAGTTTCAGGGTAACCTGAATAATTTATATATTTAGTAAACACAAAACCTTCATCATGCCAAGATGGTATATCAGATTTAAATTCATCTTGACGTGATTTGTGATTTTTCAATACTTCTATTAAAAGGTCATCTACCTGTATTTTACGCTTAGAGTTTTTCGTTTTGGGTGTTAGCAGCGTATAATTAGGAGTATTGTTTGTAGGATTATAATAAGTTTTATAAATACTAATTTCATTATTTGTAAAATCAATATCCTTCCACTTTAAAGCACATAACTCTCCAATCCGCATTCCAGTATATGCAAGTGTAAGGAAAATAACATGATTTTGTTTACTTGGATCTTGTTTTGTTAGTTCTAAAAATTCATTAAGCTCTTCTTTTTCAAAATATTTTGGTATTTCAGTTTCATTTTCAAGTTCCTCCACTGTTTTTATTTTCTTTGGAACTTTAGCATATTGAGTAGGGTTATTTGAAATTAACCTCATTTCTATTGCCTTATTAAATATCATTTTAGCAGTCCTATGTATACCAATTAAAGTGTTATATGCGAAATTTAATGATAGGTATAGCAGAAAATCTTGATACATTAAACTGGTGATGTCCTTTACTTTAACCTCCTTGAAATAAGCCTTGATATTATTAACTTCATGGTTTCTAACCCTAACAGTGCTTATTTTTACATCGTCTGTTTTAGAATATAGATCTAACCATTTATCAGAAAATTCAATAAGTGTTATGTCACTTTCATTTACATAACTTCCTTTGTTATAGCTTGATAATATTTCTGCTAAAGCTTCATTAGCAGCCTTTTTAGTTCGAAATCCACCTTTGGACTTCTGAACTCTTTTATTAGTGATAGGGTTTCTGCCTAAGTCGATTACATATGTATAGGTTGTCCCTCTTTTGTATATATGGCCGGTCATAAGTCCGTTTCCTTTCTTTATAATTTTTTAGCGAGCTCTCTTAACTTGGAGCTCGCCATATGTATTTTTAAGCCGCCTCTAGCCATTTAATTAAATCTGTTTTTAAGACTCTTTTACATTTTCCAATTCTTTTGCATGGCAAACCTCCAGCATTTGGATTTATATCCATAAGATCGTACGCTTTTCTTAAGCTTATCTGTAAAAAGTTTGCTATTGCTTTTGCTGTTAAGATGTCTGGTAAATCATTGATATGCATTTTTGTTACCTCCTCATATTTATAATATATATTTATAATTTTTAATTTTTCAACGTACTATTTTTATTGTACTCATATTTTTAAGTTTCCTTTAATGAAGCTTTATTGTTTTACCATATACTAAGAAATTATTACCTATGTATACCTTATAAATACTTACTATTAAAAAAGCGGTAATAAGTGTAGTGGTTGATTTTATGCTAATATTTTGAATGTGTTACCGAGTTACCTAATTTCTATACTATTTAAAAGTTGCTCAAATACAGCTTTATTTATAACTAAGTATCTTGCGGTTTTTCCATTAAACCTATAATTTATTGTATTCCTTTTTGATCCATTTACATCAGAGGTTTTAATAACATTTAAATCAGCCAGTTTTTTGTACAGGGTATTTTTAGTATAACTAATACTTTTTCCTCTTTTTTCCCAAAATTCATATACAGCATTTCTTACAGTTTCAGGTAACAAATAATAACAATTATCATCTTTATAACCATGCACTGTTGTTGTATTGGAGATTGACGAGTTTGTTTTAAAGATTTTTAATACTTGAGTAGCTAATAACTCGTTTAGTCCTTCAATAAACAATAATTCTGGTGTAGTTCTTAAAGTGTTAAGTGAATGTAATCTAACTGCACTTAAAATATAATTATCAGCCTTTTCTTTAAGAAATTTAATAATGTCATGTTCTGGAGGCAGAACATTTACTACATAATCTGTTAATATAATTCTAGTCATTATAAAAAATGTAGTAATTGTAGACATCCTCTTGTGAGATGAGTAAAGCTCATTGTTGCATGAGTTTCTTATTCTATCAAATTCTGATTGTATATAGCTTATAATACGATTGCTATTTTCTGATAACCAACGTATAAAGAAGTAGAAAAAGTCATTATATTCAAGCTTGTTTTTTTGATACTTGCTTACTACACTAAAATCTATGGAGTCATTGTCTATATTTATACCTAAATAGCGCACTTGTGTTGATAAATTTTCTGATTCTAATTCGCCTGTTATTAAACACATACCTTTTCCGCTTAACTCATTTGTTGTTTTTAAATATTTATTTGTTCTACTCTTTCCTTTTCCGTCCCCATACATTCTGTTAATTCTTTCTAGTTTATAATTTTGCTCAGATTTTTCTTTGCCTATATTTGGATAAAAATCATCAACTATCATGATTGAATCTTTTAAAGTGTTTGCTATAACTTCTATTGATGCTATAGTATCATTAAAGTTGCAATCAACTTTACTATTAATTCTATTAAACATGCAGGCGAAAAGTTCAGCTATAGTTGTTTTTCCACTTCCGGATTTACCTATTAAAAACAAACAAAATTTAGGCTCATACCCTGCTAATTTGAAAAATTCTTTTAAAATAGCAAGTGGTTGATATAGTAATAATGGTAAGGTTATTTCATAATGCTCTTGTTTTGCTATATTTAACGTCTCAAAAAAGCTCTCAGTTACATTTTTTGGACTTGCCATATAACTGTTTTTGTTAAAATCATATTCTTCAGGTCCATATGCGGCAAGTCCTGTATTATTCATTTCAGGTATTGTTCCAGAAGCATGGAAATATCGATATATTCCACCTTCAAGCTCATGCCATCCAGTACAGTTTGATAATAATTTAATATTTGCATTTTGTAATAATTTTTTAAACATAGGCTTGAAATCTCTCTTGTAGTTTCCAGTGAAGAAGAATTTACATCCTAAATTACTAGTTATCCAAGCCTCTTTGTTTAATTCAATTGATGATAAACGAATGGACTTATACTCGCCATCGTCATTAATACATACCATATCATAACTTTCAATTGATTTTTTATTAGATAAATATCTATTAATAGACTTTATTTCTATTTTAAAGTTTAGCTTTAGTGAATCATCAGCATTTTTTATAGCTTCACTAATTTCAGTTACATTATTTTTGCTTAACTGGTTAAAGTATGTATTGTAAGTAGGTGGTGCTTCTTGAAAGCCTATACCATTATTTTGGGGCAGCTTTATCATGTCATTTAAATCAGAAGGCATGTTATTACTCTGCTCAGAGCTATTGGTAAGGTTATTCTCCACAGTTGGAGAAATATTTTTGTTTTGCTGCCTTCTGATTGCTATCTTTTCTTCTGACCTACTAAAAAGAGGTTTTATTACTCTAAAAATAAGGTTATTTTCTTCATTAATTATAGTTTGATTATTTGATTGATCCACATCATTAATGTGCATTTTATCCTCCATATTGCTTATATTATTTATTTTTTTGATAGTATCTTTGTATCTATTAAATTTTATATTAAATTACATTCCTCCTTTTTTGTCTTATGATGATAATGCATTAAATCTTACCTCCCAACTGTTTTAGGATTTATTTATCTTATTTTGTTTGTTAAGTTTTTTGATAATGTGCTTATATGAAGTATAGACTAATATTTTATATTTCTTAACTCCTCAAAATTATTAAAATTATTACAAAAAAAGAGGGGGTATATCGAAATTTTGTTGAAATTTTATTTAAATTAAGGTAAAATTTATATAAATATTTAAGATTGGAGAAGCTAGATTTTTGAATTTTTTAGCTAATATATGGAAATGATTGATGGTATAAATAATAATTTGATAGACATAGATGAAATGATAGTTAAACAAAATTTCTTAAACACACTAGTTAATATTAATAATATAAAAAATGATGAAACGTTAATTGAATATAAAAATTCTATAGATATAAAAAAAATAACAAAAGAAAAAATAGTAGAAATACTTTTTTCTATAGATGCAATTTGTAAATGTAAAATAAAAAGAGACTTCTTTGCTAATGATAAATTAGGCCTTGAATATACAAATAATTATTTTCTAGGAAATTTGATTTTTAATTTTGGCATTAAAAAGTTAAATGATAAAGAACAAGAAGTTATACCTATTTCAAATTTAAATGATACACAGTACAATGACTTTGAAGAGAAAGATCGAATTTTTACAAATCAACTTGATTACCATTCTGAATACACTGTTTTTCGAAAATACGGATTGAAAAATATTTTTAATACTATAAATATAATATTTGATAAATTTTTATTCTTTTTGAAAAGCAGACCTAATAGTGACAATAATGAAGAAAAAGAGATATTAGATAAATATATTTATGATTTGTTTCTCTTTATTGAAGAAAATAATTTATTTAAAGATAAAGATAATGATGAAGTTGTTTGGCTAAGGAATTGCTATTTTATTGATTATAAAATAGAAACAAATGAAGAGAATATAAGACAAGTATTAAAAAAATACGAATTAAAACTAAACAAATTTAAAAAAGAAAGAAAATTATATATTATTGACGAATACATAGACTCTTTTAATAAAAAAGTTAATATTGTAAATGATATTTTAAAAAATGAAGTCAGAAGCTGTATAGGTTATGAACATCTTGTGAAATTTATAATAGTAAGTACAAGAAAAATAAATGCTTTTATTGAAAATATTGATTTTAATAAACTTAATAAGTTTAGTAAAGAATCAAAAATTTATTCTCAAGAAAAGGATATTTATTCGTTTTTATTGACTAATTTTGGAAAAAAGCATTATGATATTAGAAACTTTAGATTATATGAAAAATTTAATATTGAAATATTTGAAAAAGTAGGAATAAGTTATATAAATATTCAGAAAGCAATTGAAGTATGCAATAAATTAGTTAATTATGATAAATTTGAAAACAGAGTTCTATCAATATATAAATTTGAAAAGGGATTTAGATTTTTTTACTTATTGTATGGATATAAATTATTTATGAATGAGGTGTTTAAAGATAATAAAATATTGCTTAATCAGTCTTTAAAACTATTTAATATCATTTTAACTTTACCAAATTGCTTAATGAATATCTATACATTGAAAAAGCTAATGAAAATCATAATTGCAATTTCAAAAGGTGAAGAAATTAGTAATGATGATGATATTAAAAATGCTAAAATTAATATCAATGATATTATTGAAAATTTAGAATTCTTTAAATATGTTATTATTCCATATTACAATAGTTTGTTTGATATAGCACTAAAATTTGTATTTGGTTCATACAAAGATGAGATAATTAACAAGTATTTATATAATATTTCGGAAGAATTATTTTTATTAGGATTATCTGAGGAATATTCTATTTTTAAAGCTTCAAGTAGTGAGGAATTTCTGTCGGATTTATTTACTGAAGAGTCTGCAAAGAGTCATGATGTAAAATTGTTTGCTAAGTTAGCAAGTAGCATTAATGAAACTCTTTTTTTAGAAAATAAAAAATCAGAAAAGGAAAGATTTTTGGATCTTTTAAATGGTATCAAAAATAAATGGATATTAAGTTTAAAAAGAGAAGATTTGTCCAATTATATGATAACTTTAGATTAGTAATTTTTATACAATAGCTGAGAGATAGCACTATAATAATAGTAAATAACAATTGGTTATACTATATTAATTAAAAAAGCAATCTAATAAAATATATTCATTGAAGATATCAATGGGTACTTTTATTAGATTGCTTTTTAGTTTGATTTAATTTTAAGTATTTCATCAATAATATTTGCAATATGTAATATATTTTCAGGAGAGCTATCTCTTAATGTATAAGAGATTCTTTCAATTAATTTAGCAGTCTCATCAACGCAATCAGTTTTAGCAAAAATAAAAAATTCGTATATAGGAACATTTAAAGCTTTTGATATTTTTTCTAATGTTGTTACCGTAGGGCTTTTTAGTCCGCGTTCAATATGACCGAGAAATGAAGGACTTATTTCGGACTCGAGTGCTAGAGCTTCTCTACTAAAGCCTTTCTGATTTCTTATACGCTTTATTTGTTCACCAACTTGATATTTCATATCCATTTGATTACCTCGCATTTTAGATACTATTTTATATATTTTTTGAATAAGCTTCAACGCACTATAAGTAATAATAATCAGTTACTATAGTTTATATTTTAATTGACGAAATATGTAAAATTTGATAATATATACTATAGAAAATAAAATAAGTTACTATAGTGACTTTAATAGGAGGATGGAATATGAAGAAAATTAAAAACTTTTTTATTGTAATAATATTATTACAAGTTATTTGCATAGGTAGTGTGAGTGCAAATGATATTATATTTGTTGATATAACAAATAATTATCAATGGGCAGAAAATGATATTTATTATTTTGTAGAGCAAGGTGTAATTCAAGGTGTTGGAGACAATAAGTTTGCTCCGGGGGAAAAGGTTACAAGAGAACAATTTGCAAAGATGATGGTATTAGGATTTAAGGCAACACTAAAATCGCCTGATGAAAATACATTCTTAGACGTTAAAAGAACAAATTGGTCTTATGATTATATAGAAACTTGTAAAGACTTTTTAACAGGATATACTAATCCATTTGGAGGAAAACCAACATTTAGACCTAATGAAGCAGCAACTAGAGAAGATATGGCAGTAGCGTTAGTAAAACTAATGGGATATTCTGAAAATGATGTTCAAGATGAATATTATTTAAATAGAAATTTTGAAGACTATAATATTGTGTCTCCTGGGCTGAAAAAATATATGACTATAGCGGCTGAAAAAGGAATCATGCAGGGAGATAAAGGAAAATTAAGACCAAGTGATAATATAAATCGTGCTGAAGCAGTAGCATTGTTAAGCAGAGCAACTAAACAAGCAGTTAGCTCTATTACAGGAGATTTATCACTTGAATGTGAATATGAGAAAGGTGATAAAGAAGGGAATTATACAATATTCGTAGAATCAAATGAAAATGTTGAATTTACTATAGATGGTAAAAAGGTAAATTCAATATACAGTGACATGCTTAAAACATATAGTGGTGCGATGATTTATCAATTTAAAGAAGAAGGAGAACATATTTTTATAATTAAGGCAACTAAAGGTACAAAAGAAGTTATAAAAGAATTGAAAATTAAATATGAGATAGGAGCACCTGAATTAAAAATAACATATTGCCCGGAGACAAGTGAAGTTGAAGAGGTAACAATAAAAGGAACAGTAAGCGATAAAAATGACAGCAAACCGAAAGTATACATAAATGGGGAACCAATTAGTGTAAGTTATTATTATAAGGAATGGTCTAAGAGCCTTAAACTAAAAGAGGGTTCAAACCTTATAACAATAAAGGCAGTAAATAAAAGTGGAAAAGAAACAGTGATAAATAAAACAATCACCTTTGGTGTGGGAGCACCAGAGTTAAAAGTAACATATTGTCCGGAAACAAGTGAAGTTGAAATAGTAACAATAAAAGGAACAGTAAGCGATAAAAATGACAGCGAACCGAAAGTATATATAAATGGAGAACCAATTAGCGTAAGTTATTATTATAAGGAATGGTCTAAAAGCCTTAAGCTAAAAGAAGGTTTAAACTCTATAACAGTAAAAGCCATAAATAAAAATGGAAAAGAAACAATAATGAATAAAACTATAACTTTTGGAATAGGAGCACCAGAGTTAAAGATAACATATTGTCCGGAGACAAGTGAAGTTGAAGAGGTAACAATAAAGGGAACAGTAAGCGATAAGAATGACAGCGAACCGAAAATATACATAAATGGAGAATCAATTGGTATAAATTCTTTCAAAGAATGGTCTAAGAGCCTTAAGCTAAAAGAAGGTTCAAATCCTATAACAATAAAAGCAGTAAATAAAAACGGAAAAGAAACAGTAATGAATAAAACAATTACCTTTGGAGTAGGAACACCAGAGTTAAGGGTAACAGATTGTCCTGAAACAAGTGCAATTGAAGAGGTAACAATAAAAGGAACAGTAAGCGATAAAAATGACAGCGAACCGAAAGTATACATAAATGGGGAACAAATTAATGTTAGTCATTATTATAAGGGAGAATGGTCTAAACAAATAACATTAAAAGAAGGTGTAAATCCTATAGAAATAAAAGCAGTAAATAAAAACGGAAAAGAGACAGTAGAAGATAGAACAATAACATTTACCAGACCTTCACCAGTAATAACGATAACTAAATATCCGAGTGAAACTGATAAAAATACAGCAATTATATATGGTTACATAACTTATGCTGGAAAAGATTTAACCGTTACAATTAATGGACAAGTTGTAGAATATGATAGAGACAAAGTATTCAATATAACAGTAGATCTAGTTGAAGGGGAAAATAGTTTTGAAATCATAGCAATCAATAAATATGGAAAAGAGGATTCCTGCAATATTACAATTAAGTATATTGTGAATAAAAGTATAGAAGAACCTACAGAACCATAGGAAATAATTAAAATGTAGTCCAATGTTTGCTATCTCTTGCATTGGACTATTTGTACTAATGATAAGATTTTATTAAAATCTATATGCTATTGAAGAGTTCTAAAACTGTGGAAATACACTCAATTAAACAGTATAAGTCATATATAATTATTAAAAGTCCACAGTGCTATATTAATTATTTCAAATTCTAAAAAGAAAGGATGCTATGGATGTATTTGATATAATACATCTATATAAGAAACTTATGAAAAAAAGAATTTTATTACTCATTATTATATTAGTAGCAACTTTATTAGTTGGATGTGATGAGGAACTGAATGAAAAAATTAAAGAAAAAAAAGAAGAGATACCTGTTGAAATTAATATAAAAAGAACAGGCGATATGATTAGTAGAATGTATGATATGTCAGTAATTATTGATGATGAAGAAGTCTTTAAAGTCAAGGTAGATAAAACTGAAATTGTTAAAATTATTATGTTAGAAGGTGTACATACTATACAGACAAAATCAAAAGGGAAAAAAAGTAAGAAAATTGAATTTGAGGTTGTGAAAAACGCTGATAATAAATTTTTCTTTATCACAGAGCATGATTTTTTATGGGGTAATACAAAATTAGAAAAGAGAAAATATTTACCTATAAACTAATAATTTTATAAAAGTTGGAGAACAGAGTTTATAATAGATAAATTTGATAAATTCAAATATATATTATAATTATGAATGGATAAATAATATAAAGTCCTTTTTGATAATCCATTTGTAATTATACGAAAAAAGGCAAGAATGGAGGAAAAAATGTATTGTCCAAAATGTGGTATTAAAAATCAAGATTCAGCAGTTTTTTGTATTAGATGTGGTAGTAAGATTATAGAAGAAGATAATGAAATATTAGATGATATTGAGTTAAATGCTACTATAAAAGAAACAAATAATTTGAAAATAGAAACTGATGATATTAAAAATTCAAACAATGACAGCATTGACGCAAAAGCTGAAATTAAGGGAGGTAGCTCTGTAAAAATTGGCGAGAACTATGAAAGCACTTTAAGAGCTTATATTGTAGAAAATGATGATTACTATATAAGCCAATTTAAAAGTATTGAGACAAACAAAAAGGCGAATGTTAATTGGACATGGCTGATAGGTGGATTATGGTTATTATATAGAAGGATGTATGCATATTTCTTCTTAACCTTAATTCCAATAGCAAATATTTACTTTTTAATCAATCTAATGATTAACTCAAATAAAGTTTACTATGAATTTATTTGTAAAAAAATCAAAAAAGATGGAATGACAGGCAGAAATATAGAGAATCAGGATCATAATATTTCTTTAGCAAGAAAACACGGTGGAACATCACCTAATGGTATTGCATTACTAATTGCTATTAGTTTAATAATACCAATAGTAATATATACAATTATAATGTCTTATTTTTCTTCATTTGATATTGACGATATTTCATCTGGGTATGAAAAATATATAGAGGAACGTGAACGTCAAAAAGAATGGAATAATAATTTAGAGTCAGATAAAAAATCTGATTCGTCATTAGGTAGTAATACATCGGAAGATTCATCATCAATAACTACGGCAAATACGTCTGTAAATAATACAATAATCGTAACAGAATATGATTCATACGGATATGCATTACTCATCGATAAAAGTATATCGATTAGAAGCCATGAGCTTTCAAATTATTATTATTCAGAAGATGGCAATTATTTAGCAGGAGATTATCGTTCAGCAGGTTTAAGATGTTTTTATTTTGAACCGCATGAAAAACAATGGTATATACAGGATAAAGATGATAATACACTATGGTATCCTTTTATTGGAGAAATGCCTCCTGACTCATTGTACAGTTCAATAGATAGATGGGGTCAACTTGCTTTCTTATACAGTGTTGATAGCGAATGGGTGTATGTATATAATGAAATTGGAGCTACTAAACCATATCTTGATGATTATGGTAATGGATGGACTAGATATGGCAGGTACTATTTCAATATTTCTACATACGAGTGGTACATGCGTGATGATAATTTAAATTGGTTTTATTATAATGAAACTACAAAAACATTTGAAGAATGTGATGCTCCAAAGATTTAATAGAATAAAAATATTTAGAAAAATAACATAGCAATATGTTATTTTTTTGAAAAGAAATTAATAGATGAAGATATGGGATAAAATTAAGAATAACATTAGGTCATGTAGCAATTACAAGTAGTTACTTTAAGCGAAAGGAAACAAAAATGAAAGATAAATTAATTATGTCATTTTCATATATTTTTACAATTTTAGTTATTTTACTTCTTACATTTGCTGTATGGGATGCTAGATAGTTCTTTAAGGTTATAGGATTTTTAATATGAGTTATGTGTTTTTTTTATTATAGTTTCAGTTATACGAAGTTCAGTCGTGGTGATTAATCATGAATAATTTTCAACCAGAGGCAAGTCAATTGCTTGGAAAATTCTATGTTGCATATAGTAAATTAGAAACAATAATAAATGCTTTGTAGTATCCACTACATCCATATCTCATATTAATATATATCTTGATATAAATTCTATGACAAAGGTATTATGTGGTAATGTTGATTTTAAAGTGGATGAACAATTACTCATATCAGAAAAACAATATTTAAATTTTATATATTCACAAAAAAATAAAGTATCTATATAATAAAAAACAAAGGAAGAACTTATCTTTAGGTTCTTCTCCTTGTGAAAGATTACTTTAAAAATCAAGTCTATTATTAGTGTTTGCACAAAATTTAAAACAGTCTCATTAAGAGTGATAATAAAATGTTTTTATTATATAATATTTACAACCAACTTTAATTTTTCTGATAAACTCATCAATAGTCAACAACTCCATATCATCATTGCAAAAGTAAAAACTGTATTTTTCATTATATAGATTGTTTAACTGCCATATGTCATTAAATAAATTGATATCTATACTTGAAAATTTATCTAATGTTATATTATCCTTTATTTGTGTTAATAGATTGGTAAATCTATTATATTTATCATAGAAATACCTGTTTTTAAAATCATCATGAGCTATTAGAAACTTGTTGTTAGTATCAACTTCTATAAATAAACAATCAAATATAACCTTCAACCACTTAATATCTTCATGTAAATTGCTATCTACTACATAGTCAGCAATACTGTTAGTAAACCAGTGGTCATCAAAGCTGCATGTAGTTATAGTAGATTTTAGGATGCTATTATTTTCACTATATACAAATATTCTGCTGTGCATAAATATCACCTGATTTCAACAATAATAGCTTATATACCTAGATAAATCTTTCGGACTATTTAAAAGGTCTTCGATTTCATCAATTTCAAAACCAGCTTCAATCAAAATATCAATATCATCTTTTGTAAATCCTAAGCTTTTGGCATACTCAATTATTATATTATAATAGCTACATTCAATATTATTTGTAATAGACTTATCGTTATTGGCATAATCATTATAACTGTAACTTCCGTATAGATATCTTGGAATACTTATATAATCATTAGGAATAAATTTTTCTAATTTTATTTCACCAATATTATTTATCTTTAAAATATCTCCTTGAAGTAATTTTATTTCAGTATACTTAAATTTGCTTAAACCAAGTCTGCAAAGAGCTTTCTTGAGAATATCTTCTGTAGAAGCATAGACGTAAAAACCATATTTTTTAAAATGATATAAGGCTAAAGGACTTTCTCCTTTAGCTATATATAAATTATCCTTATCATCAAGTATAGTAAATGTAAAATAACCTTCGAGCTCCTCAACCGCATTAGCTATTGATTTAAAATCAAGAGATTTTTGTTTATCTATTAATTGAACAGCTATATATGTATCGGTTTGTATATGGGTATTTTTTAAATTATGCTTCTCCCTTAAAATGTCATCATTATAGATAATACCGTTATGAGCTAAAGTATATTTTGTATTATTACAATTACCAATAAAAGGGTGATTATTAAAATTGCATTTTTCTACACCTTGAGTAGTTAGCCTTGTATGTCCCATTACGATATTTACGCCTTGAGGTACATTGAATTTTATTTTATGAGATGGAAGAGGTCTTTTAAATACAATAAGTCTATCATTTTTGTTGTAAGATATACCTGTAGCATCCGTTCCTCTTATTTCACATTCACTTGCTAATACCTTTATTATAGCATTAATCTGTTCAGTATTCATGTTTTTAGCATAATTTAATATTCCAAATAAACTACACATTTTTAGCACCAACTTTCTTAGTATATAGATTTCTTTCTTTTAGATATGTAATTAGTTCAACCATAGTGTTTGAATTTAAGCTTTTAACGAATTTATTCCATGTCAATTTATGAATTTCTTCATCAGACATAGAAAAAGCCACATTGCAAATTTCATCAACAAATTGCAATGTGGCTATTAGCGTATTATGTTTTAAAGTTCCTCTAAATACCCTGAATTCAATTGTGTTATAGTTACTTATATTAACACATGTATATCTTGAATCATTCATTTTAGCTTTATCTAAAACATCCTTGGGATTACTCTTAATATCATATCTACAAGCCCAACGATTAATATTGTCTTCAGTTCTTCTACTAAAGCACACTATCTTCTTCCAGTTATTTTCAATAAAGAATAGAACTCTTGAAATGCTTTTATCCTGTTCTTCAATAGTAGTACCGAAAAAGCTCTTATTTACATGTACATGAAGCCCAGCGGTATCTGTATAATGACTTGCATATCCAAGAGAACGTGCTTCTTCTAAGATCCGTTTCCAAGACATGTTGTTTTTGTGATAATATAAAGTCATTGGATGAGATACTATTTCAATGCCTTCGTCGAGAGAACCGTCACGCTTGACATATATTAGATTGTTTTCTTTGTTTGCAATATTTAAAATAATCTTAGCGTTTTCTTCGCATTCTCCACCATCATCTATCTCAAGCTCTACACCTAAAAATTTATTCCCCTTGCCGTAAAATATGGGGCATGGTTTGTAACTATAATCATGTATATAGTGTTTAATTTTACTATAACAAGACCTACAATATGGCTCATCGTAAGAATAAAAAACTTCTGACAATGGGACTATCTCATCACACTCGGTGCAGTATCTGTGATTTTCATTAAAACAGGTACTGCAAAATGATCTGTTATTATGCTCAACTACATCGGCTCTAGCAATAGTTTTGCCACACATTGAACAAGCATCAGTAAGCTCATCATAGCAATCATCACAAAATATTTGACCGCTAAATTCATTGATTTCACTAATGTCAAATTCATCACCACACACAGAACAAATTAATTTTTCACACATTTAATTTTCCTCCAAATTCTAAAAATATCTATGTTGCCTATGTTCCTTTAAAGGCTATATTAACTCGGTTAATATTCCTTAGGACTTCAAATCTATAATATATATTTGAAAATGGATAGATTGTCATTTGGAGTAACAAAAGAAAACTTGTGGAGCTTTGCGTTAGGCTTCACAAGTTTTATAATATACTGTATAAGATTTTTAATCGGTGTTGACACGCGGTTGAGTATGCTAGGTAGTATAGACTAAAAACCACTAAATTTCAGTGGTTTTCTTATAAGAAAAATTAGAATAGAGACTGTTCTATCTGCTTTTTATGGTTAATATTATAATTTACACGCAGCTTTATATAGTCTCTTAAAGTCATACAATAATTTGGATATATGACATTTTATTAAATATACCGCATAAATAAAACTAAATTTTATTTATGACACTTTAACTATAAAAATTAATTCACAAAATTTAAATCCTAATATACATAAAAATATTGTATTCAAAACTCAAAGACTATACAATATTGTTTTTGTTTTTATATGATAAAACTATTGATTTGGCAATATTGTCAAAATCTTTATACAACCACCCAGCATTTATACCTAAATAATCCAATTCTATTAAAATTTCTTTATAATTTTCAACTTCTATGCAAATATCAGGATTTATATTTTGAAAACTAAGAGTATTAAAGTCGTATATTGATTCTTTGGTATATATATAAGGTTGATAAATAAACATCCCATTTTGCGTTTCAATTCTATCAAATAAATTTGCTGGTTGATATGTAAAATATATATCCAAATCTAAATACAATTTTTCATTTAAATTAACATAAATTTTAATTAAATATGAAAGTAACATTATATATGTAGCTGCTGCTACTTCCTCCAATTCTGATGTTTCAGCAAATCCATAAATAAGATTACTTCCAACAGAAATTTCTTCATCTTCTATTTCATTAACTACATAAAAATATAATTCAAATATAATTGGATCTAATGGTTCTTTTTTAAGTAGCGTTTGAAATTTAAATAATTCATCTGATGTTGATTTACAGGTCTCTCCCCAAAGATTTATTGCATTATCTTTATATACTTTAAGTAAATTAGATATAAATTGTGAAATTTCTTTATCTTCTAATTCAAAAAACAATGATAACAGTTTATAATAAAGATTTACACGTAAATTTATATTAGTATGAATTTGTGAAAATAAATTATCACCGTTTAAATCAAAAATAATGTCATTTATATTCAATAATCTTTTTTTATTTACCAAGTAAATTTGAGCAAAATTAGAAAACATGTCCTTTTCTATTGCGTTAATTAGATTGTGAATAATCGTATTTTGTGCACTTTTATCTTCTTTTAATTCTTCTAAAGTTGAATTACCTATTAGCTGATTTAAACTAAAAATTGGCAATGATTTTCCATGGCAAGCAAAAAATAGTGCAACTAGTGGAGAGTATGTAAAATCAATTAAATTGGTTGGCAGCCCATGATGTTGGCAAAATGCTAAAAAATTATCCTTTTGCTCTTGCGTTAATCTAGTAACAATTCTTTGATAAAAATCTTGAGTGATAGATTCTATATTATATATTTTATCAGTATACCAGCTACCTTGGTATGGTCTAAATCCATTTGCTATAATTCCGTTATAAGGTTCATTTTGTCCTCTATATATAAATTTTTCTATTCCTAGCTTCTCAATAATTTTTAAATATGAAGAAACAGAATTAATTTTATATTTTCTCAATTTATTAATACCTCCTTATTTTGTGAATATGTATCATACATAAACAATATAGTTATTGCATTAAGCAGAACATTATTTTCTTGATTAATTAAAATACCAATAAAATATATAATACATAAATGGAAGTAGGTAGTATTTTTAAGCTTTTTAAATAAAGTTTCTTTATTAATTTTTTTAAGATGTTTTGAAGGCATTATTGAACATATAAAGCAAAATATTTTAGGAGCAACAAAATAAAATACAAAAATTATTATGCATGTCATTATTAATAAAAAACCCTTATCATCCATACAAATTGATTTTATAAGTGGAGTAAAATGTTTTAAATATATTATTAAGACTGAAAAATATATAGATGATAATATAAATGTTATAACTTTATTTTCCAATTTTCTCTGTAATTCGAATAAAGTTACAATTGCATTATCAATTACTTTTTTAGTTCTATTAAAGCCCATATAATTTAAAATCTGTCTGCCATAAAACATCCAAAATGTTATAAATATCGCTAATGGTATAAACACAAGAATGATAGTTATGTCTGGATTTTCAATAATTTTATGCATATCAGTGTTATAGGAGTTATATGTAATATATGCTAATAAACCAATAAATTGAATAATTCCTGAAAACTTATAAATAAGAACACAACGTTGTACTGATTTAAAAATATCACAATATTTTGCTATATCATGTTCAATTAAATTATGATTTTGAATAAAGTGTTCTTTTAAAATTAAATAATTTTCATCAACTGTTTTTGATAAAGAAATAGAATCAGGAATTTTAGTTATTTTTTCAATTTCTTCTATTAATTTAAATTTTCTTGATAGAAGTATAAAAAATATAAAGGGCAAGAATGTAATAAGTACACCTATAAATATTTGCATACAATCCTCCATTAAATTATTATCTTATATTAAACTATTAATTACGAATATTAACATCTGATGTCATTTTTATATTTGAATGCCAGAAGTTGTACTCGTCCAATTTCTGAGTAACCTCATCATAAACATTCTCTTTTTGCGTTGGATCTTTTATTGTTAATATCAAGCAAAACTCTTGGCTTAACTCAATTGACTTTGCTTGTGCCAATCGTTCAGTATGATCTCTATATACTCCTTGTAAAAATAAAAACCATTTTTTATCATTTGAGAGGTAATTGATTTTATTTTTATCTGTTAATTCAGATAAATCAATTGCATACTTTTTAACTGGATAATATTTATCTTCATACTGAATCAACAATCTTTCTTTAGTTGCGAATTCACCATCTTTGCCTTTTATCTTATTTTTACTAAAAACACTTCTTTTTAATAAATTTTCTCCACCTTTTCTTCCAATAGGGTTAAGAATATGTCTTTTATTTATGTCTCTCTCTATTTTTGTATCATAAGACCCAAATTTTACCTTAATATCTGATTGGCAGTATTCTACACCTTGTGATGAATCTAGAATTGGATCATATACCAAAGTAGCTATAACTTGTCCTGTATAATACCCATCCTTAATTAAACATTGTGGCATAGGGAAATCCATTATATCTATCTTATCACCCTTTACTAAACTATCTCTTAAAATTAAAGTTACCTCATATGGGGAATTATATAGTATATTTGAGACATCCTTTGGTATCCCAAAACCTACCTGTTTTGTCCTTTCATAAATAGGTACTGTCATTTCTCCTGGATATGATGCTGAATGAGTAATTAGAGCTTTTATTAATAAAGGATCAAATTCTTCATTTATTTCTTGTTGTATACCTGCTGCTAAAGAAGTTATTCGTGGTGTCGAAAAGCTTGTTCCAATATTTTCCAATAAAGTTCCTTCTTTAGAAAATGATTTGACTCCTGTAATAACCATTTTTCCACTTGGATTTACACCTGCATTTCCGCCATAATGTGATACTTCTGGTTTAATAATAAACTCTGGACCAGGACCTATTCTTGAAAATGGAGAAGGATTGTTAATTTCAACATAATCAAATTGATTTTTCTTATGTGCAAATGACCCCACTACTAATGAACGTATCGAATCTGCTCCCTCATGAATTCTACCTTTAGGAAGACTATTTACAAAATTACCGCAATTTCCAGCGGATTTGCAAATTAGAACATTATACTTATCTTGGATAGAATCTAATGCTATTGCAAAATCAGAAAAACTTATATCTATGACTTGGCGAGTTATACTAATTGATAGATTCCATATTTTTACTTTTTCATGGTGTAATTTAATAGCTTCTTTTATGTTTTCTATTAATTCATCCTCATCCAATCCTTCTTTACTAGTATCAGGAAATACTGTTGCATCAAATAATTTAATTCCTTTATGCTTAATCCACTCTTTATCTTCGAGCTCATCGCCGTATAGTGCAATACCCGCTACAAATGTACCATGTGTTGGATTAATACTTGTTTTTGGATAGGGAGACCATCTTTCAATATCTATCCATGATTTTAGATGAGGGATATCAGCGATTCCATTATCTAAAATTCCTATTGTAACATAATTTTTATTATTTTCTAACACCTTTATAGGAATATCATTTTTATCTTCTAATGAGTCCAAGGAAACAGCATATTTTGGCATTGGTTCTATGGAAAAAAACGCATTAAAGATATCTTCTTCTTGTAATTCATCTAAAACAGTTTCATCAATATCTTTTAACTTATAAATATAAAATCCTTCAGAATAATCAGTTTTTTTATATTCTATTTTTCTTGCATTTAAGGTGCGTTCAAATAATCTTTCTATAGCTAAGTTTTGTTCATAATTTTGGTAATCAATTAATTTAATTTTATAATTACAGTTTTCTTTTGTTGTTTCTATGTTTGATATAAATTCTCCTAAGTTTTCAATACAAGAAATAGCATAATCATAATTTTCAAAATTTTCTAATCGTTTTGAAATTTTATGAATCTCATCAATAGAATCTATACAAATCATTAATTCATTAATCATAGCAATACCAATTGTATTGCTATACTCTTTTACTTGAAATAGATTTGTGATATCTTTTCTTTTCGACTTTGCTGTAGCATCATCCTTTATCTTTGCAATAAAAGTAAATGGTATTGATGAATTTTTCTGTTTTCTATTTATCATTATTTTTTCAATATCACTTAATGAATTTGAAAGTATTTTAGCATGATTTTTTAACTCATCTCCTTTTAATACACAATCTGGTTTATCAGAATTTCTCATTCCCTCTATTCTTAATTCATCTATTTCTCTTTGAGCAAAAAACTTAATTGGTAACTTATCTGTTTTCATAAACTAAACCCCCTTCATTTCCTTTGAAATCATTTGAATTTTTCTTAAAGGAATATCTAATTCATCCTTTATTTCCTTATGAGTTGCTCCGTAATTTATTAAAAATTTTATAAATAAATCTTCATTATCTATAGAATGAAATTTATGGAAATAAATTTCTTTTAACATATCGCAATAATTAAGTATTGCTCTTTTTTTAATAATACTATTTTTAATAGCATTATTTACTGTGGTTTTAATATCAGAGTTACTAAATCCTTGAAAAGCACATTCTAATTGTTCTGTTTTTCTAGCATTATTAATAATGTTGTTGTTGTATATTCCTAAATATAATTGCAGTAATCGACCTATTTCTTCTGCTTGAGGTTTATCTAATGTTATCACCTTAGAAAACCTACGCCATATAGCAGGATCTAATAATTCATGATGGTTAGTAGCTGCTACTAGTATAGTATTATCATTAAGTCCATCAATATTTTGAATAAGACTATTTACAACCCTTTTTAGCTCTCCAAGTTCATTTTTATCATCTCTTAATTTTGCTATAACATCAAATTCATCTAAAAATAAAATACATTCACGTCTTGAAGCATAATCAAATATCTTTCTTATGTTTTTAGATGTGCTTCCTAATAGTGATGAAACTAAACCATCAAGTCGTGCTGTAACTAATGGTAGACCAGTTATTGTAGATAAATATTGCGCTACAGTCGTCTTTCCACATCCTGGTGGTCCATATAATAGTAAAGAATTAGTAGTCTCTAATCCGGCTCTAATCAAATCGTCTCTACTTTTATACTGCTCAGTAAATGATTGTATTTCATCCTCCACATATTTACTAAGTATAATTTGTTCTTTTTTAACTTGTGGTGTTGTTATTTCAACAATTTCCATTCGACTTTCAGTGTCAACAGGTTTTGTTGTAAAACTATCTAGAGAAGTTAAGCCACTTTTTCTTTTTAAAATTATATTTCTAATCTTATTGGAAAGTGCAACTTCACCTTCTATTTCTAAATTAGTTGCTAATACATTTGCATAATTCTGCACTTTTTCTTTGTCACCTAATAAGCCACCCTCTATAATTTTAACAATTTCTGTATACAAATCATTCAGCTCCTTTCTATAACATTTTAATCTATTGCGTTATTAATGTCAAGTATTTTGTTATTAAATAATGTAAAAATGTTATTATATATATGATTTATGCTATTAATCGCATATGATCTGTTGTTGTGTAAAATAATTTAATGTGTAAATAAATTGTAAAGTTTATTTAATAATAAAATTTGGAAATATAAAATATATAGTAATTATTGAAATAATATGTTAAAATATGTATTAAATATACGATTAAATAAATATATGAAACTTTGAAATTCCTACTTATAGATATATTTATTTATATTAAAGATAGTTAGCTGTATTGCACAAATACTAACTATACGAAGCATTTACAAGTAATTAAAGGAAAAATAATTTAACAGACATAGTAAAGTTGAGAAAAAGAATAAAACCATTAATTTAAATTGAATGATTATTGAGAAATCAGTGTTTTGTTGGTTTTATAAAAATACATTCAGAAAAATTAAGTAAGATGAAAGGATAGTTAAATAATGAATAAATTAAACTTCATAAACATATTAAAATGGGCTAATCACAAATGGTTATATATGAGCAGTTATTCAACATTTTTTATAGGGTTTATGGTTTCAATCATTTTTTTAATGATATTTAAAAATAAAATGATCTTTCAAATATCAAACTATATATTTATAGTTTTTCTTATATATAGAATCATATATCAATTTATAAAAATAAAAAATCTTAAATATTATTCTTTAAAAGATGAAAAACAAGTTCACGATAGAAAAATGAGAGGATATCAGATTGGTGATGTTGTATCATTGACAATGATTTTAATATTAAGTATATCAGAAAATTCTAATTTTATGAATCAAAATGAAAATAGTTTATTATGGGTTATATTATCTTATTCTATTATATTTTTAGTTATTGCAAGTCTTGCAATAATAAAGAATAATATCTTTTTGAGAACCATATCAGTAATGCTATCAACCATTCAAGGACTAATAATTTTTTTATCCTTATCTGCTATACTTCTTATACAAATAAAATCTCTAATGGAAGGTGATGGATTTTATATTATATACGATGGAACAGGAACAGATAGTGTGGGTGAGATGTTGATAAAATTAAGCTTTGTTTTTGAACAAAATCCTATGATTACTATAGTAACAGTTATTATATCAATTTTATTGTATGCTTCATTAATTGTTGGAACACCCACTTACCAGCAGGAACAGTTAGCCCTTAGTTTTAAAATTATTACTATTGTAATTGCTTTGCTTGGTATTATAACATTTTTCCTAGCAAATTTTATAGAATTGAATATACCACAAGATATAAAAGAAATAATTGATAATTTTGCAAACGAAGAAGTATATGTCGATGAAATACAAAAATTTGTTTCATACTATCAGGGATATTCAAAGGAAAATATTTTGAATTTATTCTATTTGTTATTTCTACCATATACTTTTGGTATTATAGTTTCAGAGTTAATAATGGATCTTAAAAAAAGAAGAAATACTAGAAATGTAGATATAATACTAGAAAGAATCATTGAACTAAAATTAAAAAAACTTGATATATTAATTGATAATCACTTAAAGAAATACTTATACTATGGTGGAGATAAAAAAGTTTATGAAATAAGTATAAATCAAATTGAAATTGAAAAAATTTTATACGAGCTTAAAAATAGAAATTATGATTGATATTTTATAAAAGATTATTGTGATGAAATTAGAGTTTCTACTATTAAATAAAAGCATACTTAATGTCGATGAAAAGAGTTGAATTATTTTATAAAATAAAAATTTTAAATAGCTTTTAATAGTGTATATAAATTTCCTTAAGCGTTACAATAGACTTATTTTTAAAATTGAGTAGGACGTTTCAATTGACGAATTATGTAAAAAATGGTAATATAATTATAAATACATTGGTGAAGTATTAAATAAATGTAGAATGAAAAAGTAAATCTCAGATTATACAAGTAATTTTCAGTTTTAAATAATTGAAAATGAAAAAATAGTTAGAAAAATTATACTTAAAACCCATTATATGTCCATCCATATTAATATAATTAAGATAATTGGTAGTGATAAATTTGAGTTATTATTTAGATTACAAAAGAAATAAGGGATTTAGATTATTAAATATTTATGAAAGGCTTAATAAGGGAGAAGTTTTATCTAAAGCAGAGCTTTCTAAGTATTTTGGGGTAACACCAAAAACCATACAAAGAGATGTAGAGGAGTTGCGTTCTTATCTTTCTGATAATCATTATGATGAAGGCGAAATTTTAATTAAATATGACCATAGTCAAAATGGATATTTTTTAGTACGTTATGAAAGAGAGTGGTTAACAAATGAAGAAGTAATGGCTTTATGTAAAATATTACTTGAAAGCAGAGCTTTTTGCAAAGATGAGCTTAATATTTTGCTAGATAAGTTATTAGGACAAATAGTACCTAATGATAGAAAAAAGATAGAAGATATTATTAGAAATGAAAGATTTCATTATGTTGAACTTAAACATGGTAAAAAAATAATTAATGTTATGGGGAAGTTAGAACGATTTATTAGACAAAAGGAAATAATTACATTTGAATATATAAGAAAAGACGGAGTAAAAAGAAGGCATAGCGTTAAGCCTGTTGCAATCATGTTTTCTGAATTTTATTTTTATCTAATAACTTTTATGGCAGATGATACTAAGGATTTACCTACTGTGTTTAGGATTGATCGCATAGAAAATATAAATGACACTAAGGAACACTATAATGTTCCATACAAAGAACAATTCAGTGAAGGAGAGTTTCGCAAGAGGGTGCAATTTATGTATTCTGGTAAACTAACAAAAATATTTATCATTTTTCACGTATAATCCAATTATCCTCTTTATGAGGGTGGTTGGATTTTTTCCTTTCTCCCAATCTTTTTGTTGGGTAATTATTATTACTCCGTTATAATTAATTAAGCACTGTGGATTTGTTTCTATA
>JAEWJT010000020.1 GCA_023386345.1 Bacillota bacterium | reverse complement strand
TCTTTATAAACCTGCGTTTCAAGCACAGCTCTTTCTACACTTAATGTTGGCTGTGTTGTTACACTCTCCTGTCTCAGCCTTTTTGTTCTCTCGGTACTACCTCTCATTTTAAACTGCTATCCTTTCTATATTTTTGCTCAGGCAATTAAAATCTCACCACTAAATTTTATATATATATCTTATAGATTATTATTTAAAATGTTAAAACAAATAGCAATTTTAATATACCTTTTTTATAATGTTCAAGCTAACTCTATGTTGTTATTTCTCAAGCTGTAAAGTAGAGACGCTCTCTATATTTAACCGCTAATTTTCACAACATATCCTTTACTTTCCAATTTATTTTTGAAACTATTCATTTTTTCATCAGATGGCACGCTCATTCCAGCACTTTCATATTTCATATTAAGATTTTTATATTTATGCTCAGAAATATTGTGATATGGCAATAAATTAATATTTTTTATTCCTAAACCATTAATTAATTCTATTACTTTATCAATATGCTCATCATCTGCATTTACTCCCTCTATTATTGGAAGTCTTATATTTATTCCTATATGTACATCTGTATTATTGTATAGATTGTGATTATTGTCTGCTAAAGTACTTTCAGAGCTTGGTTCTACATTAGCAGCACTATATAAATCAGACAGTTTTTTTAAATTATCTATTATATTATCATTCGAGCATCCTGTAAAAAGCTTATGCTTATCTTCATCAACAAGCTTTATATCATATAAAAATAAGTCTGTATATTTATATATTCTACTGTAGTATTCAAATGGCATAATTCCGCTTGTATCTACAGCAGTATGAATGTTCTCTAATTTAAGTCTTTTTAAAAGTTCTTCTATAAAATCAATTTGCATGACAGGCTCTCCACCTGATAATGTCACACCTCCACCTGATTCCTCAAAGAAAATTCTATCCTTTAAAATAATTTGCATTAGCTCATCTACGCTATACTCTTTCCCTGTAATTTCTCTAAGTCCATTTATACAGTAATATGAACATTCACCACACAAACTGCATTTTGACATATCTGTCTCGACAACTTCGTCAATTATACAAACTGCGGATTTCGGACATCTCTTCACGCATTCACCGCACAAACTGCATTTATCCTTGTTATGTAAAACCTCTATTCTATTGTTTAAGCTTTCTGGATTGTGGCACCATCTGCATTTTAAAGGACAACCTTTAAAAAACACCGTTGTTCTTATGCCTGGACCATCATGTAGAGAAAATCTCTGAATATTGAATATCACTGCAGAATTCATTGGCATATTTTTTATACTCACGCACTAATTTTACATGAGCATAAACCTTTCATTTGTAATATAAATTTATATATTAAACATAATAAAATTATATCATTTTATTATGTTTAATCAAATAAATATTTTTATTTATTTCTTATTTTCGGGAAAATTATTGATTTTATCAACATTTTTAGACATTTAAACAACATCTTTTTACCGATATTTCTGTCAAAAAGATGATTTTATTGTCCCATTTTTGAGACTATTGCTTATTTACAGTACAACAATTGTACTGTTCCTTATTGGGATGATAATTAGTGTGTGTTTTTGATTTTTAAATTGATAAAAATTATTATGCTTTATTTTATAAAAATTATGAGCGCTCATTTTTATAGGAAAATAACAGTCTTTAAATCCTGATTTATATTTAGACTATTATTACCTGTAAAAATATTATATCCATCATTAAATGTTTATATCCAAATTAAATATTACAAAAATATTTCATAAGATTTTCTTATATTTATATAAAAAAATACTAATATTTAGTTAAAAATTCGAAGTTTTTAGTTAAATATTAGTATTATATATAAATCATTACAAATTTTAAAATGTAGTGCTATTTGCTTGATTTTTGAATTAAATCTTTAAATAAATTATTCATTCTTGGCTCTGTTTCTGTCAGCTCCTCCGGATGCCATTGTACAAGAACTATTCTTCCATCATTGCTTTCCATAGCCTCAGGAATTTTATCGATTGAATAAGCTGTAATTCTTAAATTTTTTCCGACTTGTTTAACACATTGGTGGTGTAAAGTGTTTGTCATTATCTCCTCTGCTCCTAAGATGCTGTAAAGAAGACTTTCCTTATCAATTTTTATTTTGTGCATCAAATAACTTCTTTCCTGCTTTTGGACATGCAGAAAATGATTTGGCTCAAGCTCACTTAAATCTTGATATAGACTACCACCACGAGATACATTAATCAACTGCAGTCCTCTGCAAATACCTAATATAGGAAGATTTCTTTCCTCTGCTATTTTCTCAATATATATCCAAAATTCATCAAGCTTTATATTCATGCTCCCAATGCTAACATGAGGTTCTTCTCCATACAAATGAGTATCGACATCCTCTCCTCCTGGAAACAGTAGTCCGTCACAATTTTCTATAAGTCTTAACACATCCTCTTTGTTTTCCAAAAATGGAATTATAAGCGGAATTCCTCCGTTCTTTTCAACTGCCTTATAATATGCTGAGTTAACATAATTTATAGATATTTCGACATTGCTTGGTTTATGCTTTAATACACTTCCCAAAATTCCTATTATTGGTTTTTTCATAATAATAACACACACTCCTTTTGTTTTAATCAGACAAAAATTCTAATGAAGATATTTTTATTTAATGCTAATCTATTATCTATTTTTTCAAACATTTAATTTAAGCATTCTTCCAGCGCGTATATCATTAAATTCTCCTTTATCAACTGCAATTTTGCCTCCTATTATAACATACTCTATACCATTGGGCTTAGTTGCAGGATTCAAGTAAGTACCTGTTTCCTCAATTGTCATAGGATTTATTATTGTTATATCCGCTACCTTATTTTCTTGTATAAGTCCTCTGTTTGGAATTCTAAATATCTTAGCAGGAAATCCTGTGATTTTACGCACACCCTCTTCGATTGACATAAGCTTCTCATCAAGCACATATTTTTTAATAAATCTAGGCATGCCTCCAAAATTTCTTGGATGTGGCTTTCCTCCTTTTGTAGCTCCGCTGTAATCTCTTGCATAGGCATCTGTTCCTATGCAGCAGTAGGGACTTTGCATTAAAAGTCTTAAATCGTCTTCTGATATAATATAATATATTATAGTAGCCTGTGCCTTGCTGTCAATTAAAACTTTAAATATAACTTCAAGCTCTGTGATGTTTAACTCTTTTGCAATTTGACTTATGTTTTTTCCCTCATATCGAGAGAGATTATTTGCAGAGCCTATAAATATTTTATCATACCCACATTGTAAAACTATATTTTCCCAATCCTCTCGCTCTAAATCTTTTTCAATTTTCTTTATGGTCTCAGGATTTTTTAAAATTTCAAAATCATTTCCAAAGCCTTCACTAAGCACCCATTGCGGAAGAACTGCGCTTAAATCTATTGAGCCGGCTGTATATGGATAAACATCAAAGTTTACTTCTACTCCTCGATTATTTGCTTCCTCTATAAGTTTGAGGCACTCCTTAACCTTTCCGTGATTTTTTGTTCCGGCAGCCTTAAGATGAGAGCAATGTCCTTTGCAGCCGCTTTTTTCTGTTATCTCGATGACTTCTTGCACCGATTTGACAAGCTCATTACCCTCATTTCGCATATGAGAATTATAGATACCTCCAAAAGGAGCAATTACCTTACAAAGCTCAATTAACTCCTCAGTAGAGGCAAATTGTGAGGGTACATAGGTAAGTCCACTTGATAATCCAAAAGCTCCGTCCTCCATGGCAGATTTTAAAAGTTCTTTCATTCTATCCATTTCTTCGTCACTTGCTGCTCTGTTTTCGTAGCCTACACCGTGTATCCTAACATTTGAATTACCTGCAAACATCACCATATTTGTGCTGTTGCCTTTTTTATCTGTTTCTTTAATAAGTTCAGCTACTGTCATGCTTTTTTTAATACCGGCAAGCACATTGGCTTGTCGCTTAAGAAATTCATCAAGATGACCTTCGCCTACCGGTGCATAGCTTGTACTGCAAAGTCCGCATACATCGGTAGTAACTCCCTGCATGATTTTTCCTCTGACCTCAGGAAATTCAGCTGCATATCCAATATCTGTATGACAATGAGAATCTATAAACCCAGGGCAAACCAAAAGATTTTTTGCATCAATTTTTATGTCTGCTTTTTCGATGCTTAAATCTCCTATTGTTTTAATTGTTCCGTCGATAATTCCAACATCAGACTTATATCCGGCTTTACCGCTGCCGTCTATTATCGTTCCGTTTTCGATGATGATTGAATAATTATTACCAGCCATTTTAACCTCCGTTTCACCGGTTTTACTAACTGTTACCAGCTTGTTTTTTCTCTATATCCCTGCTCCTTTGTAAAAAACAGGATAAAAATACTTTTCCAATAATTCTTTTGCATTGCACTTATTATATGTTTCCCACATAGGCTCGTCATCAGGATTAAACTCCAATGGGTAATTAAGATTAATAAAGTTTTTGTCAACAGCTAAGCCCTGTTCCTCAGCAGATTTTTTGAGTCTGTTTGCAGCATCTGCAGCCGCTTCCTCAAGTCCCTTTATAACTGCATTTACACTTTCTTCACCTAAATATTCAATTGCTGTACATAACAGATGGTAATACAGCTTTATCCATAGTGTTCCAAAACCTGTTTTACCATATGCCTGAGGCAAGTTAATTTCTTTTTTAACGTAATTTGGATCATATTCTTCAAAGCAAACGGGTTTAAGCTCATTTGGCAAGTTTTCTGGACGTAATACTATATTGAAAGCACAGTACTCATCTCCAACCTGTGTTTGTGTTTTTGCCAAATTAACCTGTGTATGTCCATATGCGTATTCGTTATAGCAGGCAAAATGAAACTCCTCGCAATAAATTCTTCCAATGCTCATAAAGCCATATCTTTTCCAAATATCAGCCATAGGACAGCACAAGGTATGAGATACCCTCTCCTGAGGATTAAGCTCCTGTAACTCTCTTTTAAATCTTGGGTCTGAGGGCAAATCAGCACCAACTGAAAACAAGCTTTTCATGTTTATTTTTACATTCATTTTCATGTGCTTTTCTCTTAGGGCTATGGCTCTGTCGCGCCCGTATCTTCTCGTACCCTCTCTTACTGCCGCTTCCCCTTTTTCTCCATATTTTTCTAAAATATTGTGTACAATGAACGGATATATAAGAGTATAGCTGTCGCCAAGATTTATTATTTGATTTTCTTCAATTGTATACATTTTAATATAAATTCCTTTCTAAATACCAATATTTAATTGTTTTTTCAATGGAATTAAAAAATTATTATCAATAAGCTTTTTAGCATCATTTTTATTATATTTTTCCCATAACAGCTCGTTTTCACTATCAATATTTAACGGAAAATTTTTATATATAAATTCCTTATTGACTATATTTCCCGTATTTTCAGCTTGTATAATTATAGAGCCAAGAATAATTTTAGTTAAATTTCTTAATCCCAGAGCAATTGCACAAACTCCTTCATCAGCTAATCTCTCCTGAGAAACCTCTAATAAATAGTAATAGAGCTTGATAAACATTGCATTAATATCCTTTTTAAATTCTTCATTTGTAGAAGCTTTGTACTGATTATTAGTTGTATCAGAATTATTTTTTTCCTCATCTTTAGAAGCAATGCCTGTATTGTCAGTATCACCAAAGCATAATTTTCTTTTTTCCTCACTTAGATTAGCAGGTCTGAAGTAAACCGAAAATCTGCAAAAATTATCTCTCTCACAAGTCAAAATATTGGATAAATTTGTCTGACCTTTAGCATCTGTATAAGCGTTAATTAAAGCGTGTGTACATTCTTCGCAATAAAAACTTCCAAGCTTTGATTTACCATTCTTATTCCATAAATCAGCCATAGGACAAGTATAAATTTCCCATAATCTGACCTGTTCATTTTGCTCTATGATATTTTTACGAAGCCTTGGATCATTGCTGCATTCACAGCTTTCTGTAAATAGACTCAGTAAATTTGTTTTGATACCATTGTTTAAGTGCTTTTCCTTTAATTCTTTTCCTCTGTCTGCTCCATATCTACGAACAGCCTCGCGTATAATTCCCTCAGCTTTTTTCCCTGTACATTCGTAAATACTGCTAGCAAGCTCCATATACATTTTGCTTAAACAATCCTGTTGATTTTGTAGCTTTATCTCATCTAAATTGTACATGATAAGCTATCCTCCTGTCATTTATACTAATCTTATAATTTTTTTGCATACTTTTTATTAAATAAACTAATCTAAACGAAAGCATGCTACAAAATGTCCATTAACAATTTCTTTTAATTTTGGTTCTTCATTTAAGCATTTCTCGGTTGCTTCAGGACATCTGTTTGCAAACCTGCAAATAGGTTTAGGATTAATAGGGGAGCTAATTTCTCCTTTTAATAATACTCTTTCCTTTCTGTTGTGCAGGCTTGGCACCGGTATTGCTGACAAAAGAGCCTTTGTGTAAGGATGCAACGGATTTACAAACAATTCCTCGGAAGGAGCTTTTTCGATAAGCTTACCAAGATACATAACCGCTATATCATCAGAAAAATGATTGACTACGGATAAGTCATGCGTTATAAACATATAAGTCAAATCCATTTTTTCTTGCAGCTCACTCATTAGGTTTAATATCTGCGCTTGAATTGAAACATCTAAGGCTGAAACAGGCTCATCGCAAACTATAAATTTTGGATTTAAAGCAAGTGCTCTAGCTATACCAATTCTTTGTCTTCTTCCACCATCTAGCTCGTGTGGATAAGAATTAAACAGCCTATGAGACAATCCCACAGTTTCCATTATTTCCATAACCCTTTGAGTTCTATCATAGCTGTCCTTCAATATATTGTTGATTTTTAACGGCTCTGCTATAGTTTCACTGATAGTTTTTCGAGGATTTAAAGAAGAAAATGGATCTTGAAATATAATCTGCATTTCTGTTCTTTTTTTCCTCATCTCTTCTTTTGATAATTTTCTGATATCTTTTCCTTCAAATAGCACTTCACCCTCTGTCGGCTCTGTTAATCTAAGTATAGACCTACCTGTTGTAGATTTGCCACAGCCCGATTCTCCTACTACGCCTAGGGTTTTACCCTTTTCAATAGTAAATGATACATCATCTACAGCGTGTAGCATTCCTTTTGGAGTTTTAAAATATTTTTTTAATCCTCTGACATCTAAAAGCACGTTCTTATTGCTCATTTTTATTCACCTTTCCTTCCTTTATGTTCTTTTCATCGTAAAGGTGACACTCAACATAATGCTTATCATTTCTAAAAACTTTTTTAGGCTTTTGTGTTTTACACAATTCAATTGCGTAATCACATCTTGGACAAAATGTGCAGCCTTTTGGTAAATCTGTAGGATCCGGCATGAGTCCTCTTATCGGTTTTAATTTTGATGTTCTGTCATTTATCTTTGGTAAAGAGTTAAACAAGCCCTCTGTATATGGATGTCTTGTGTTATCAAATATATCCTCGAGGCTTCCATGCTCAACAATTCTACCTCCGTATATGACAGATACCTCATCGCAAATTTCTGCAACTATACCTAAGTCATGGGTAATCATAAGCATAGACATATTATATTTTTCTTTTAATTTCTTCATCATTTCAAGAACCTGCGCTTGTATTGTGACATCAAGTGCCGTCGTAGGTTCATCTGCTATCAAAAGCTCTGGATTACAGGCAAGTGCTATTGCTATAATAACACGCTGCTTCATACCACCTGAGAATTGGTGAGGGTATTCACGTCCTCTCTCCCCCGGTATTCCAACAAGTTCAAGCATCTCTTTTGCTTTTTGCATGGACTCTTCTCGTCCTATGTTTTCATGAACATTAATTACCTCAGCTATCTGCTCCCCTACCGTCATGACAGGATTTAGAGATGTCATAGGATCTTGAAAAATCATGGATACTGCTTTTCCTCTTATTTGTTCTATTTCCTTTTCTGATTTTTTCAATATATCTTCGCCATTTAATTCAATTGAGCCTTTTACCACAATTCCCGGCGGACTTTGTACTAATTTTAGAACCGAAAGTCCTGTTGTTGTCTTTCCTGCACCTGTCTCTCCTACCAATCCCAAGGTTTTACCCTTTTCTATGGATAAGTCCAAACCATTCAATGCCTGAACAACTCCTGACCTAGTACGGAATTCAACTGTCAAATCTTTTATTTCAATGGCTTTATTGTTTTTATTGTCACGCAAAATCCTCTCCTCCTTATTTAAGTCTTGGATCTAAGGCATCTCTCAGACCATCACCAAGAAGATTTAAAGCTAATATCGTAAGCATAATAGCAAGTCCCGGAATAAATGTAAGATAACTATTATCTCTTATATAGTTTCTTCCGGCAGATAAAAGAGCACCCCATTCAGGAGCAGGCGCTTGTACTCCAAGCCCTAGAAATGAGAGAGCAGCTGTATTTGCTATTGTCGCAGCAACTCTTAAGGTAGTTTGAACTATTATAGGCCCCATACAATTCGGCAGTATATGACCAAATATAATGACACTGTCTTTCGCACCTATGGCACGCGCCGCTTCAATATATTCAACTTCTCTTACCGTTAAAACAGAACCTCTTACAATTCTTGCAAAGGTTGGAACCGAAGATATCGAAAGTGCTATAATCAAGTTTATAGTGTTTGGTCCTAATGCGGCAACAATTACCATTGCCAAAAGAGTCATTGGTACAGCGAGGAAAATATCTGTAATTCTCATGATTATATTATCTATTTTCCCCCCGTAATATCCTGAAACAGCTCCTAAAGCTCCGCCTAATATCAAGCTTATCGCAACGGATAAAAAGCTGACGAAAAGTGACATTCTGCTGCCATGAACAACTCTTGCTAATAAATCACGACCATACTCATCTGTGCCGAATATATGTTGAAAAGATGGCCATTTCAATCTTTCAGGTATATTTTGTTCCACAACTTTAGTGTTGTAATCGTAAAGAAAATCTGCTCCTAAGGAAACAAAAACTAATATAATCAGAAATATGAGTCCAAACATTGCAGCTTTATTTTTACTGAGAAGATAAAAGACTTCTTTTATCTGATTGTTTTTCTTATATTGTTTTATAAGCTCTTTTTGCTCTAATTTATTATTTACTTTGCTCATATTCTGCCTCCTTAAGAATACATTGCCTTGATACGAGGATCCATAAATCCATACAGCAAGTCAACCAAAAGATTTACAATAGAGAAGCAAATAGTCAGAACTGTCATACAGCCTAAAACCATGGGTACATCTCTTGAATTAATAGATTGAACCATTAATCGGCCAAGCCCCGGCCATGCAAAAACGGTTTCTGTTAGAACTGAACCTCCAAGCAATTGTCCCATTTGTATACCACAGACTGTAATTGTTGGTATTAGCGCATTTTTAAAGGCATGTTTCATAATAACATTTGATTTTGAAACACCCTTTGCTCTTGCGGTACGGATGTAGTCCTGTCTTACTGTCTCCAACATTGAAGAACGTGTTGTTCTGGCTATAGATGCCATGTTCATAAAGCCCAATGATATAGACGGCAATATATAACTCTGCCATGTATCTGCTCCCTGAACAGGAAGCCAGCCAAGTTTGAGTGAAAATACAAGCACCAAAAGTGAGGCAAGCCAGAAAATCGGCATTGATACTCCTATTAATGAAATAATCATGCTTATATTATCAAATATCGTATTTTGCTTAACTGCGGCCAAAATACCCAACGGGATAGCCAATATAATAGAAACTACTCCGGCAACTATTGATAAATTCAATGTAAACGGAAATCTTGAAGCAACCTCATCTATAACCGGCCGTTTTGTTGAGTACGAAATCCCTAAATCTCCCTTGCAAAAGTTAACCAGATATCTGACATATTGAACTAATACTGAATCATTTAAGCCCATTTTTTCTCTTAATTCTGTTTTTTGCTCCGGCGTTGCATTTTCACCTAAAATCATTTGTACCGGATCTCCCGGAGCCAGCTGCATAATCATAAATACTAAAAATGTTACTCCGATAATTACCGGAATTAAAGCTAAAAGTCTTTTTAATATATATTTTAACACATTTATGCCCATGCACCAATTGTATATAAACTTGGTGCCTACTTTCTTATTAAGTTTTTTAATTAGTATTGATACTTCCGACAATTTTATTAAGAGGGGAGATACTAGATATATCTACGAGGGAGGGTATTTGTATATTGTATTGAATATCTTCCCCTCTATTTGTAAAACTTAAGGCTATCAAAGTAAAGCTTTTGTTTTATTGATGTCTTAAATCCTTAAAATTGAATTTTATTTCCAATACATATCGTTAAATCCAACATATCCTGTTGCACTTGGCTCTACACCACCAAGATTTGCATCATATGCTCTAAACATAGATGGCTGATACAATGATGGCTGTGGAGATAATTCATTTATTTTAACAACTATTTCTTCAATTAATTTAAGTCTGGCATTCTCATCTATAGTGCTTTCAGCCTTTTTAACCAAAGCGTCTATTTCATCATTTTTAATAGATCCCGGATATGATTTTGCTCTGCTTGAATGATAACGTTGAACATAAGTCAAAGAGTTTGATGGCGACCATGAAGATATAAGTGCTGTCCAATTTCCTGAAGTCCAGCTTGAAAAATATGTAGCTGTATCCATCGTAACTATTTCAACTTTAATACCAATCTTTGCAAGACTGCTTTGCATAACTGTTGCCGCCGCTACCTTTGTTTCATTTGAGCAGATGATAGGAACTACTATATCTGACGGATTTCCACCCCATTTATCAAGATATTCCTTAGCTTTTTCCAAGTTAAACTCAGCTGCACCTTCTTCAGTTGAGCCCCAATATCCTGAAGCTATTTGAGTGTAGTTTGGTTTTGCATATCCATTAAGTGCTGCCGCTATAATATCATCTCTGTTTATACCGTAGTTTATAGCTTGTCTAACATTTGCATCATTAAACGGAGCTACATCTGTATTTAATGCCAAAAAGAAATTCTCAACCGAAGATACTTCTTTAACTTCAAATTTTTTGTTGTCCTTTATCCTTGGTACATCAGCCGTTGAAAGCTCATATATAAAATCAATCTCTCCAGCCTCTAATGCAATAGTTCTTGATGTTCCTTCAGGTATTACTTTAAATATTAAATTAGGTATAGAAGCTTTTCTGTCAGCATCAAAGTAATCTGCATTAGCAGCAAATTTCAACGAGTCACCATATTTCCACTCTTTGAACACATATGGGCCTGTTCCTATAGGATTAGCATTGAAATCATTTTTAGATTCAATCAATGATTTCGGAACTATAAAATTAAAATGATAAGCGAGATCTGCCAACAGTCCTGCATATGCACCCTCAGTAACTATTTTTACTTGATATTTGTCAACTGTTTCAACACTTTTTATGTTAGCTGTGTAGCTTGCACTTGCAGGAAAGGATTTAGCCCAATTAATGGAAGCAACAACATCATCTGCTGTCATCTCTTCTCCGTTATGGAATTTTACGCCTTCCTTTAGTTTAAAAACCCAATCTGTATCACCTTCAGTTTTGTATGATTCCGCTAAATCCGGCAATATTTCCAATGTTGCATGATCTACTCTCATCAATCCATTATACGTTAATATGTTCATATAAACTGAAATTAACGAGTCATGATCACAAGTTGTCAATGACGGAGGTTCACCTGTCAATGCTACAGTAAGAGAGTCCTTTTTAGCCGTATTATCAGGCGTTTGGTTATCACTTTTCTTACCGTCATCAGGTTTTGTTGTTGAACATCCAGACAACATACCGAATGTTAAAATTAATACTAACAATAAACTAATTAATTTTGTTCCTTTTTTCATTACTAAACATCCTTTCGTTTTTTGTTATTTACTTGAGCCTTAGGGTATCGTTTTCGACAACACTCTGTCTCTATGATTACTTATTATACCAGTTGACAATGGATAACGCATAATATATAATTCAGATAAGCTTTATATCAAAATTGTCTAATCTATGACAAAGTCTTTGTATAGCTTAGGAGGAAACAGATGACGTTAAATCAACTTAAATATGTTCTTGAAATATCAAAAACTGGCTCTATAAATAAAGCTGCAAGCAATCTTTTTTTATCTCAATCTGTTTTATCGGCATCAATTAAAAATTTAGAAGCGGAACTTGGGAAAGAAATATTTTCAAGGTCTACAAGAGGTGTTGTGCTTACGCCATTCGGAAAAACATTTGTATCATTCATAAGTCCAATACAAATGCAATTAAAGCAACTCGATGATATGGTCAGCACCAAAAGCGCTGACAATTTAATGCGTTTAAGCATTGCTAGCAATGGATTTGGTTTTATAAGTAAAATCTGCGCTAATCTATATAAAAAATATGCTTCTATTGGAATTCGAATAGAAGAGCATGAAGCTTTTGGGCCTGAGGCCATGAATCTTGTAGCCAATAATGTTGCGGAAATAGGTCTCGTTAGACATTGGAACTGCTATAAAAATCAATATTTAAAGCAATATAACGCACTAAAGCTGCAGTTTTATCCTTTGCTAACCTTAGATATAGGTATCACTGTAGGTCCTGCAAACCCACTATTTTACAATAAAAGCAATTATATAACTACTGATATGATAAAACCTTATCCCATGATAATGTACAATTATATGGACTTTGGACCATATTCTGATATTTTTGATAGATTAAAGCTTAAACATTCAAACAGTAAGTTCATAACCTCATCGAGAGCAACCATATATGAAACTCTCTCGGTATCTGATGCCTGCTATCTAAATTCAAACTATAATTTTGCAGATGAGATTAAAGATATATCTGGAACTATGATGAACAAGAGAACTCTAATTCTACAGGATTGTGATATAAAATCCGAATTGGGATGGATAAAAAGCGCTAACTCAAATTTATCTCCTATAGCGTCAGAAGCTATAAATTTAATAAGCGACTATTTAACAAATACTACCAATTAGTTTTTCAGCAAATAGACTGATGATAAGATAAAAAATTCTATATTTAAGAATGCTATCTTATATAACGATAACTGTAATCGTTATATAAGATAGCATTCTTCATTTTCTTTTTTTCATTTTTATATACATTTGCAGTAAGATACCAATTATAAGTCCAAACATTATTATATTATTGTTCGTAGCCATACCCTTAACGCTAGAATTAACATTTCTTGTATAACCTAGTATCAGTCCAAGCAAAGAACTTACAAGAAACACATGTCCAAAAACAAGATAGTTAAACATTATTGCGAGCATTGAAATTCCGATTATTGGTATATATAAACTTCTAATAGTAGTAAAATCTACATAGTTTATTCTATAAAAATAAGATATTATTATAAAGAAAACTGCCAAATATAAAAGAGCTAAGCTTGATCTGTTTTTTTTGTTGTTTTCAAATTTTATTTTCAAAATAATTCACATTCCTTTTACTTGTATAGTTTGAACTAATTTAATATTTTACCGAAAAATTTAGTTTCATAAATTAGTTTACAATGTGGCAATAATATACTATTATTATATTGTTTTAAATATAAAAAATCAAATAAAAAATTTAATAAGATTTTCAATTGACTTTGATGAGAATATATATTAAAATTTACTTTAATATTTATCATTAACTACAGTAAGAATGCAGGGAATGTTGCTAAGGCTTCAATCCCATTAAACTATACAAAACAAAAGGAGAAAAGCATGGTATTAATAATCGACTTCGGTGCACAATACAGCCAATTGATAGCTAGAAGAGTCCGAGAAGCAAATATTTATTGTGAAATTGTGCCTTATACATACACAATAAATCAAATAAAGGAAAAAAATCCGACAGGAATAATCCTTTCTGGTGGTCCAGCAAGTGTCTATGAGGACAATTCACCATCTGTAAATAAGGAAATATTTGAATTAAATATTCCAGTACTTGGGATTTGCTACGGAGGTCAGCTAATAGCTCAGACATTCGGTGGCAAGGTAACAAGAGCAAACAACAGAGAATATGGACGCATTAAACTTCAAACAGCTGAAAATGCTGGTTTATTTAAGGATATCCCTCAGGATTCTTTAATATGGATGAGCCACACGGACTATATAGAAGAAAAGCCTCAAGGCTTTAAAATAACAGCCTCATCTGATACTTGTCCGATATGTGCAATGCAAAACGATGAGAAGAAAATTTATGCTGTTCAATTCCACCCAGAGGTTGAACACTCAGAAAAGGGCAGAGAAATTTTACAAAATTTCCTATTTAATGTATGTAATTTAAAACCAGATTGGAATATGGGGAACTTTGCAATTGAAACAATAGAAAGAATTAAGCAAGAAGTTGGAGATAAAAAAGCCTTATGTGCTTTATCAGGCGGAGTTGATTCATCTGTTGCTGCAGTATTAGTTCACAGGGCTATAGGCAAAAACCTTGTCTGTGTATTTGTTGACCACGGTTTATTAAGAAAAGATGAGGGCGACCAAGTCGAAAAAATATTCAAAGAACAGTTCGATATGAATTTAATAAGAGTAAATGCTGGCGAGAGATTCCTTGGAAAATTAGCAGGAGTAACTGATCCTGAAAAAAAGAGAAAAATTATAGGCGAAGAGTTTATAAGAGTTTTTGAAGAAGAAAAGCAAAAACTAAAGGAAGAATTTGGAAATATTGATTATCTAGTTCAAGGAACAATCTATCCTGATGTAGTAGAGAGCGGAACTGCAACAGCTGCAACTATCAAATCGCACCACAATGTAGGAGGACTTCCAGAGGACGTTGACTTCGAACTTTTAGAGCCATTAAGACAGTTATTTAAAGATGAGGTTCGTCAAGTAGGTAGAGAGCTTGGAATTCCAGAAGATTTAGTTGAAAGACAGCCATTCCCAGGACCGGGACTTGCAATCAGATGTTTAGGTGAAATCACAGAAGATAAGCTTCACATAATAAGAGAAGCAGATTTCATATTTAGAGATGAAATCAAAAAAGCAGGACTGCAAAAAAGTATATGGCAATATTTTGCCTGCTTGCCTAATGTGAGAAGTGTAGGAGTTATGGGAGATTACAGAACCTACTCGCATACAGTAGCACTAAGAGCAGTAAATTCTTCAGATGGAATGACATCAGACTGGGCAAGAATTCCATATGATGTACTTGAAAAGGTATCAAATAGAATAGTAAATGAAGTTGATAATGTAAATAGAATAGTTTATGATATTACTTCTAAGCCACCGTCAACTATTGAGTGGGAATAGGAACAACAAACCTTGTATAATTGTTTTTGCAATATATGCAAGGTTTTATTTTTTGAATTGATACCAAATTGATACTATTTATTTTTTTGTATATCATGAGCTACTAACACACTATCCGAACACATATATATATTAAATACTTTTTTGTTTTTAAAAATAATGCTCAATAATATCTATTAATATGCTCGCTACCCTCTTGAGATGGTATGTCTCCGTAATATTATTCATGTAAGAACTGCTAATAAAAAAGAAAAATAATTGATACTAATATTTTCTAAATTTTTCATCATAATGTTGACACGTATAAAATTATATTGTATAATGCAAATAAATATATTATTTTTTATATTTTGACACAAATATAAGTTTAGATTTATATTTTTGTGGTATATTTATAATAAGCATTAAGAAAACACGCATAATTTTAATATAATTAAATAATAATATTAGAAGGAATTAGGAATAGTTCCTTTACTAGATTTTAGTAGTATAAAAATAGGCTTTAATCGTATCGATACGAGAAGCCTATTTTTATGTTATTTTTTATTAAATCCAAATGCTGAGTACAAACCATAATGAACATGATATTTTGCGTTTGCGTCAAATGTTAAAGTGTGATTTTTGTATTTGAACTCCATGTAAGGCCTTTTCTTTTTTGCATACATTTCTCTTCTTACTATCTGCCCTAAATAACCTTCATTAAATAAAATAAATATAATTTCTTCAGCAGCAGATCTTTTTATTTCTGGGCACTTAGATTTTAATTTGTTGAAAAAAGTTGTAACTGAAAAATCAATGTCTCCAATACTCTTTAATATATTATATACTTGTTTTACAATATCGTCTTCAAAGAATCCAGAAATTGTGCTCTCCATTTCACTTAAAAAATAATCTTTAGAGTATATGTCTACTATGTATTTTATATTATTTTCAGTTAATTTATTACTATCCGGGAAGTTTTGTTGACATATTAGCATAAACTTTATAATATCTCGTGGTTTTTTCAAAGTTCTACCAATAATGTATTTCCACGAATCAATACCATCAATTTTTTCTGGAAACAGATTATACCAATGAGAATTCTTAAAATCTTTTTCTTCCTCTAAAAAGCCTGATAATTTAAATCTTAAACTAACAAACTCTTTTAAATCATTTGGTTTATCCCAATTAATAACCAATCCTCCATCACTTTTTATTTTCGTAAAATCAGGATCATGGATTAAAGATAAAATATCTTCTCTTATTAACAATATTATTTTTATCGGTATTTTTTCTTCAGCAAATGTGTTATTTATGTCATCCAATGACCTTATTAATCCCGATAGTATTTCAACCTTGTAATTATTAAACCTTAAAATATCATCTAGCCCATCTAGTATAATAATAAATCTATCATCAGAATAATATATTTCTCTTAAAACATCTTTAAAATATTCAATTATTTGAGATTTATTTGTAGTAACGGTCTTATTTACATATGTTTGCCTAGCTCCTATTGATTTAAATGAGAAATTCAACTCTTTACTTGCTATTTCAGTCACTATAGCATTTAATGATTCTCCAGTATATAATAATCCGTTATTTTTTAAATTCAAAATGCAATTATTAAATGCTTCATTTTCTTTATAATCAACTTTTTTGTTTAAAAAGATTATTATTTCTACCAAAAAACATAAATCCCACGCCCCTTTAAATTTTCTTGACCCTTCATAATCTTCATTCTTAATTTTATAAAATTCGTCAAAATTAAACTTTGATAAATTTATTTGTTGAGCGTGCAAAGAAGCATTAGGCATTGTTGCATTTTTCCTAATTTTAGCGCTGTATGCTGTCTTGCCGACTCCTTTTCTACCAATTAACATAAATTCAATATCATTTATTAATTTTTCAATATAATTATGAGGGTCATAAAAGGCATTTTCTATAATTGCTGGCTTATATGTAAACTCCTTTTCTGCATCAACATATCCAAATATATATTCTTTTAACCCCATAGATTTTATTCCACTACACATATATGCACCTCTATTGCATTAATTTATTGTAATTATTTTACAATAAAACTAGTTTAATGTCAAAATAAATAAAAAATTACCGAGGCAATTATCCATGAAGCAACTTTTTCAGAATAAAAGTTTTTATATTTTCACTGTCTTATTTTGGACTACCAAATTATTTTTATACCATCCAAGGGTTCGATTTGAGATACATCCCTTAAAAAATATTTTCTCTCTTGGAGTGTGAAAATAATTCACTGTTAAGACAATAAAAAACTTAATAGGCTAAGCAAATAAATCTAATAGCCTATTTCTATAATATTCTTCATCTTCCTCCATGTGTAGTACACTCCATTCAACAGAGCTCGTAATGGTACTTTTAAATTCATTCAGCCCCACGTGGCGAATTGGTAACAAATAACCCTCTACATCTTTTCTTAGTTGCCAATCCTTCCTTAACTTTCGGAATCCCTTTTCTTTTAATTGTCGAACTCTTTCCCTGCCTATCCCTGTATCATTGCCTATACTTTCAAGAGTTCTATTTTTATAATATAGTTCTTTAATGGCATGTTCCTCCATTGGTGGCAATTTAGAAAGTGCCTGGCCTAATATATTTTTTAAATGCTCATTCTCTATACCGGTGTCAAAACTTTCATTGTTTACGTCTGCTATAGTATCAATTAGCGATACATCTTCATCATCAGATATAGGACTATCCAGGGAGCTTATAGACCTAGAACATGATTTTATTATATCAAGCCTTTTTTCATTAATATTTAGCTTTTCGCATATCTCCCAGTCTGATGGATAACATCCAAAGCTATAATAATACTGCGCTTTGTATCTTTTATAATTATATATTTGCTCTTTCAAATATCTCGGCAACTCGCTATTATCACGTAACGAATTGAGTATATGAAACTTCATCATTGAAGCAACAAGCATTGCATTTTTTCTAGATCATAAACTAGAGCAGCATTATATAAACCAATATAGCTTTGCTGCATAAGGTCATCTAAATCATTTATAATATTCACCCTGTTATGAACAAACTTGAATATAAGACTTCTATTTTGCTTGAATAGAAGTTCCATATTATTAGCCACATTCTCGCCATTCTGAATTAACTTTACTAACTCTTCATTGCTCATTTGATATATTCCTCTCTGGATATAATTTCTCTTATACATGGAAACCTAGTAAAACCTAGTATTTATATGCGCACACTTGAAACTAAGTTTTACTAAGTTCTGAAGCTTATCAAAAACAAAAAAACAACCTCAAAATACTTCAATCTTGGCGGTTGTTTTGTACATTCATATTATATTGCATAAGACTCTTGATGTCAATATTTATCCTTGCAGGACACCACATTTGAAATGATATTCTTAATAATTGGCTTATTTTAAAGCAAATTGCAATGTAAAGTGTTATAATGATGTGTTAAATTTATAAATTCACTATTTCAACTTATTGATTTATTATATAAATTTATACATTTTTTATTTAAAGTTTTTAGTTTAATTATATCGCAAAACAAAAAATTTGCGACAGCCTCAGTCACAGTGATCGGCAGTGCCGATCACATCATATGGAGAAAATCAAGACTTTATTGATATTGATAATTAACGATTTTTATTCTTTTTAGGTGCTGTAAATAGGATTTTTGGCTGTCATATGTGCTGTAAAAAACACTAACTTACTTAATTTCAACACTTACATTGATTAATTTAGGTGCTGTGGTAGGTGCTGTTTCTAATATGGGTTAGCTTTTCACCTCGTAAAATGTTGTATATATAATTTTAAAATTAAGACTTAGAATCTTCTAAATCTCTCCCCTAGAATACACATAAAATACCACATGGCTTTAATAAGCTCGTAAAAAGCATTTGTACGATTATAATTAACATATATGACAAAATAAATTCCCAACAGCAATATTTATATATTTTAAATATCAAAATAAACATACAATTTATATCTTCTTTATCAAATATCTTTTTAATTCTAAATATATTTCTTTAAAATTAATTTTAATTTCATCTCTTACTATTTCAAATCCAAATAAATGCAACTTCTGTATTCTCACATTATTATTGAATTTTTCTCCCGTAACACATCATATTAATCAGCGGTCTTTTATCAAAGCCAACAGACATACCGAGCCATCTTTATGTCATACCACGGATATTGCGGGTAAACCTTATTCTTTCACCCATTATCATAACGGCAACTCCCCTCAAAAGGTTACACACAATTAGACTAGAAATTAACTCACATTACTTTAAAATACTTAAATATAAGCACTATTCACTTTAAATGCAGAATATAATTCTTTATATCTGGCAAGATTACCCTTGCCAGCAAATTAAAATTATATTTTCATTCAATAATATTATTGACCGTTTATAACAGACGAATCTATTTCTTTACCATTATAGTCTATCAGCTGAAACTTATTTCTATTTAACAAAGAGGTTTTATCATCCATTTCATATAATAACAATTTATCACCAAAATTATATATATTATGGTCATTATAAATTACATCATCGTTATAATCAGAAATATATATTTTTTTTAATTCGCTTCCATCCTTTTTTATTCTATATAAATTAAGTCTAAAAATTTCATTCTTTACTTCTTTTGTATCTTGTTCTAAAAAGAATATATAATTTTTTGTAACATTCATATCCCAAATATTATATATTTCTTCTGATTCCGGTAAAATTACTATTTTTTCATTATTTGATAAATCAGTTTTTTCTATAACACAGCTTTTATAAGCATATATATTATTATCAGCATATCTATAAAAAAATGTAGCATTTACATTTATTTGTTTTTTTCTCCTGTGTCTGGATCATACTCTAAGAATTTATATTCAGGACCATCATAGTATATTTTATCTTTATATACTTCAGATCTATCCCTATATATTACTGCCCTTTTATCAATAATGCTCTCTTGATTTGAATTAATATCAAAAGCATAGAAATTACTATAATTAGTGACCATGCCAGGATCTTCAAGCTTTTCATCGGTTACTTTATAATAATACATTTTATTTTTTAAAAATTCTCCAACATTTTCATCATCTACAATTACTTTATAAGAATCCCCTTTTAAATCAATTGAGCATAACTCATATAAAGGAGTCCTTTCATCCAACATTGTTTTTTGAATAAAATAAATTTCTTTGTCTGTTATAGCTACTATTCTTAAAAAATATTTATCAGATATTAATTTTTTATTTTTGAATTGACCATCTATTACATATAATTTATTTTCATTGCTAGTATCAATGAAATAAATATTTTCATTTTTTATCATTATATTTTTTGAATTACCTATATTCATTTCATCTTCTTTTGCTTTATTATCTTTTGCTAAATCTTTAATAAAACTACACCCATTTAGGAAATTAATTAACATTAGTATGATTAAGATTTTACATATACTTTTTGTATTCATATACAAACTCCATTTCTTAATTTATGCACAATAGACTTGGCATTGTAAATAGAATTACAAGCCAAGTCTATAACACAATAATATATTATTACTATCTAAATACGTTTTTTAAAGATAAAGATTTTAATTTATTACAATAAGTATTGTATTCTTCATCAGATTCAACCATATTAGATAAATATTCTAAATCCATTTGACTTAGTCCAAATTTTTGTACTGATTAATAAATAATCAACAAACATCTAGAACTACTGATTACAAAAGAACAGTCTTCATTCCCAAAGATTAATTTCGCCATGACGCTCTTTTGCAATATTATATGTATTATAAAATGGATTTTCTTCATTACTTATAAAACCATAATAATAATTATTAATTTCTAATTTCAAATCCTTTTCTCTAGGTGGAATGATGAATGAAAATAAGTAATTTGATTTTTCTGTTACTACTTCAACATATATACCTCCACCATCCATTTTTTCATCAAATATTGATTTCCTACGTTCTTCACGTATTTGCAATGTTTTAAAGAATTTTTCCCATTTTAAGATGAGGTCTTCATCGGAAAATGTAACTTTTGTAATAATAGACTTTTTAAGCACTATTTCTTTAATTTTATCATCAAAGAAACCTTTATATTTTTTATGTTCATAAAAATCCACCCAAGCATGAGATGTTGAATTTTTTAGTATCATATAAACTAAAAATATGATAAGAAATATAAAACATATAATTGCAATCATTTTAACTTTAAATTTCATGGTAAACTCCTCCGATTAAAATACATTCATTAGCTTTATAATAAATGTCATGGTAAACAGATGTATTCGGATTGAATATATTCAATCCGAATACAGTGTGACCTTATTATGGAGCAGTAAAACTCCAACCGTTTTTTCGATTATAATTATACCCGTTAAAATTAATATACCTCAAATAAGTATTCCATCCATCAGCAATTCGCAAATATTGGTACGATGTTGTATCAACATATCCTACACAAAAAACTGTGTGTCCTACTGGTTCACCTTCGTAGTCAGCCCCATATGAGAATATGATAGGCTTGTCATTTCTTATATCACGTGTGAAGTCACTATACAAATTAAGCAAATAACCATCGGATGAAATGCTATAATTTTTGATTTTCATATATGAAACAGCCGCAGGTGCTATACTTCTAATTGGGGTTGAACCTTTCGAATTAGTATCTGCAAGTACCCATAATGCTGAATATAATGTTGAAAAATCTGAATCAATATTCGTTTTTTCTCTCGATCTATAATATTTCATCATATTACTCAAAGCTACAACAGAACAACCATATGTTTTATTTGCTGAACTTACAGCAGAAGTTCCATAGTACGTTATACCTGTCGCCCCAGTAATTATGTCACCCGATTTTATACTACCCTCATATGTATCCGATACAACCGTATAAGCGTCCAGTGATGAATAAGTGATATTTCTATCAAGCTGACCCAATTCAGATGATGACGAACTTAACGAAGTCGATTGTTTAGAGATCTCATCCTTATAATATTTTACTTGCATTTTATATTCTTCAAATTTCATTGCAGGTATTACTTCAGAAAATCCAACAAACACTTCCTCTTTCGGAACATAAATATGATACTCGTTTGGTCCAATACTATAAAAAACCGTATCTTCTCTTTTTGTAATATCAGATCGTTTCATTATCTCCATGTAAGGATTTTCTACGCCTGGTTCAATACAATACTCTGAAACAACAGGTTCGTTTTCAGAAAATTTAACAACAACATATCCATTTGGCTTACCATTATCCATAATGTTTACGCAATACCCAGACAAGGCATCATCTTCGTTTAAAATTGCAATAACCTCTCCCGCTTCAACATTAGCTTCTCCGCAAATGGTATTAATAAAACTTATTGCATATTTTGCAATATTAACTTCATTGCTATTTACCTCTGTATTAACTTCGTTGCTACTTACCTCTGCGTTAGCCATAAAAGGTATTACAGTTAAAAATATAATTGTGACTAATAAAGTTGCTACTAACTTTTTAATTTTATTAAACATTTTTTCTTCCTCTCTTCCTTTTAAGTTGTGTATAATATACACTTTTGGTTTTAATTAAAACCCCTATGTAAATATAATCACCCAAATAATATTAATTTCCCCTTTAATTCCCATAATTAATGCTATTTTTAATCTTCTACACTTATCATCATCTCTTTTACACTAATGAGCTTGCGACTTGGAAAGTATTACTTGTAAGAGCAATAAACATATTGATACAATAATACCTAAACAAATTTTTACTTCGTCGATTGCACCGAAGTGTTTACTGTTTCTGTTACTTCACCTACTGTTACTTTTGCTATAACACTAAGGCGATATGTACCTTTTGTAACAGGTGTTGAGCCGTAAAACGAAAGAGATTTTCCTTTTACACTTTTTGTCCATGAGTTCTCAACTGTCCACCCTAACAAACCTTTTCTTTCTAACTTAAATGTTGCAGATATGCTTGATGTGCCAGTAATTCCTTCAACTTTTCCCACACACTCTGCATTGTCATCTGTGAAATACAAATCTAATGACACATCGTTTGTATTGGTCCACATTGGTCCAATGACATTTCTTGTTTCTAGTTGATTAACAATTGGTGGCATATCTGCAAATGCGAAAATACTTTGGTTGAAGATTAACATCAATATTGCTAGAAAAACCACCATTTTCTTGATTTTCATTTTCTTCGCCTTCTTTCGATTTTATTTGAGCTTTTTTGCCCTTACCTATAATACAATCGAAATGAACTTTTCCCTACAACATTTTAAAAAATTTTTTAAATTATTTTTTTGTTATCGATTCTGCTATTCTTTTTAATTCATCTATTGTTCCTTTACCCCATAATTCAAATCTATATCCTTCTGTGTTCCATATAATTCCATTATCGAATTTATTGTTTTTGGCAATCAGTAAATATGCTTTTTCATTTAGTATTTTAATTTCTTTTGTTTCATGGTTTTCATTGTCCACTGATATATTTGTACTATTTCTTTCTGGCCTATAAGAAAATCTAATTTTGTTTCCTTGCACATCTCCATACTCAACATTTATAACATTCCCAAGTTTTTCATATTTTTTTAAAGTATATTCTTTAGGAAGATAATTCAGTATCCAATCTTTTTCTTCAAAGCTTAACTGTTTTCCTTGGAAAATGATTGAATTGAATTTTTCATATATTTCTATAATTACTTTATTTACTGTTGCTTGAACTTCTTTATTTAAAAGCAATGTAGCAAATGTGCATCCTAATATAATAAATAAAATTACTGCAACCTTTTTAGTATGAATTATAAAGTTTTTAATTAATGTTTTTCTATTATCATTTTCAAATAATTTTTTCATTCTCATCTGAAATTCAGGTGAAGGTTCACACATATAAGCTAATCCCTCAGATTGTATAGAGCTTATTTCTTCCTCAAATTCATCTATAAATGCTTGACGAAATAGGGCTTCAAAAACTACATCATTTATTCGTTTCTTATTCATTATAATTCAACTCCTTCTCAACAAGCTTGCGTACTTTTTCTTTTGCCCTCATTAATTTTGTGTCAACATGTTTCTCAGTCATACCAAGCTCTCCTCCTATCTCTTTATATGATTTTCCCTCTATATACTTCATTTCTAATACCCTTCTACTTATTTCATCAATCGACTTCATATGTCTTCTCGTTAACTCATAATCATATGATAAAATTATTTCTTCATCGACAGGACGTTCATGTATATTAGTAATATTTTCAACTTCATAAATATCTTTTTCTGCAAACCTTTCTAAATATATTTTTCTACTTTTAAATATATTCTTACATCTATCTCTTACTATTATTACAACTGAGTTACGAAAATCCCTACAACTTAATTCTAAATATTTTTCTTTGTTCTTTATAATATATACAAAAGCATTTTGTATTGCCTCTTCAGCTATATCTTGATTTTTTGCATAACCCAACGCAAAATTAAATATATACTTTTCATTTTCTTCATAAAGATTCTGTAATTTTTTTCTTTCTGCTTCATTTTCAATTGTTGCAAAAGCTAATATAAACATACAATACACCCCCTCAATTTATATTAAGTTAATTTACTGAATAATTATCTTAATATTATTAATAAATATTATAATCCAAAATTTTACAAATAACAATTTAATTTTATTCAATTATTGTATATGCCAAATGACATCATCTCTTATTTAATGTAAATTGCTAAAAATATTAAAAACCTTTTAGATATTTAATATTAATCATAATTGCTAAGTCATTAGGTTTTTATTCTATGAAAATACTGCATATTTTTCAAAACCTATAAATCTATTTGACATTAGTATATTGATAACATTTTGATAACAAAAAACATAATAGTCAAAATAATACAGAGAATATATAGAAAAAACACACAAAAATCACCCTGTTTTACAAACAAATACGTTTATTTTACACTTTTAAAAATCGAGTGGGAATATACTTACATCCTCCAAAACCCTTTTCTAAGCGGTTTTTAGCCTTTAACACATGTTTTTGCAACAAGTTTGCAACTAATAACAACTCAATAAATAATATAAAAAAGCACATTATATGAAGTGCACCCCAAAAGTTAGACAATAAAGTTTAACTTTTGGAGGTGCATTTTTAAATGACTAAATATAATTTAGAATTAAAGAAAAAATTTGTAAAGTTAATGGAGTCTAAAAAGTATTCTATTGGAGCAGCTTCAAACGAATTAGGTATATCCATACCAGTGGGTAAAAGATGGTGGAAAATGTATCAAATTCATGGACACAAAGGACTTTCCATGAAATCTGGAAAATATTCTGGCGAATTTAAAGTACACGTGATAAAATATATGTATGAAAATCACTTATCAGCGAGTGAAGCATCTGCTATGTTTGGTATACCAAGCAATGCAACACTTCTTAAGTGGGAACATATATATACTATGGAGGGACAAAGTAGTCTTTTGTTGGAAAAGCGAGGAAGACCACGAAAAAGTGATATGGAGAAAGAGAAACCCGAATTAGAGTGTAACGCTAATAATAGCCAAACTAAAGATGATTTAATGCTAGAAGTCAAAAGGCTAAGAGCTGAAGTTGCATACTTAAAAAAATCGATAGCCTTAAAGGAAGAAAAGAGGAGCTTGAAAACAAAGAAAAAGCAGCGGTAGTAAACTCTTTAAGGCATGAACATAGTCTTAATATTTTGCTTGAAATAGCAGGTTTAAGAAGATCAACTTTTTACTACCATATAGGAAAAATGGACATCCCGTATAAATATGAGAAAGTTAAAGAGAAGATAAAAGTGCTATATAACAATAGTAAGGGTAGATATGGCTATAGAAGGATAACCATGGCATTAAAAATTCTTGGTTTTGTAATAAATCATAAGACTGTACAAAAGCTTATGAAAGAGTTGGGCATGATGTGCCATGTAAGAATGAAAAAATATAGATCATATAAAGGAGAAGTTGGTAAAATAGCAGAAAATCTTTTAAATAGAGATTTTTCAGCAAATAAACCTAATGAGAAATGGGTTACAGATATTACAGAGTTTGCTTTATTTGGAGAAAAACTGTACCTATCTCCAATATTAGATTTATTCAATGGAGAAATAATAAGTTATTCTATTACCACTAGTCCTAACCTAATGCAAGTAATGGAAATGCTTGATTTGGCATTCAAGAAGCACAAGGATTTAAATGGATTAATATTACATTCTGATCAGGGATGGCAATATCAACATAAAACTTATCAATATCGTCTAAAAGAACAAGGAATACATCAAAGTATGTCTAGAAAAGGAAACTGCTTGGATAATGCAGTAATAGAAAACTTCTTTGGTTTATTGAAATCTGAACTGCTATATCTTCAAGAATTTGAAAATATTAAGCATTTTAAGAAAGAATTGATAGATTACATACAATGGTATAATAAATATAGGATTAAAATCAAATTAAAAGGACTGAGTCCTATTCAATATAGAACTCAATCCTTAATAGCTTGATTTTATATGTCTAACTTTTTGGGGTCAGATCAATACCTTTAAAAAATATAGGGTGCTTTTTATTAACCTAAAGTAAGAAATATTATCTGGCGAGATAGGTCGACTACTCAATTAATGGGTATCCTCCTAATGGTTATCTACTTACATAATAAGTTAAAATAATGTCATCTGCTCAATATCTTCTGTTAATATTCTTGATGAAAGCATAGTACTTTCTTCACCCTTAGCATGCTCTCCTTTTAAGTATGTTATACCATTTTGAAGCTTTGAGCTTGTTTGATTTAATATGTAGATATTATCAAATCTGTTGTAAATTGAATCTCCTCCAAGAGCTGTCAGGCAAATGAGCTGAGTATTAGATTTTTTTGCTATATCTATAAGAGGTTTTAGCAAATGCTCCGAACTTGTTTGAGCAAATGGATTATCCATAATTAACACTTTCCCTTCTTCTTTCTCAAGAAAAATATCTGTTTCATCTCTTCTTAGATACATCATAAGGCTTGACAATATAACGAAGGCTGACAGAAAGCCTTCTCCTCCAGAGTTTTTGGCTGCCTGCGCCCAAGTTATTGCAATTTCTCTATTTGCCTCAATTTTATATAATTTTATGCTAACTTTGCTACATCCTACTACTCTATTATAGATATTGTTAATTGTGATATTTTTTCCGAGCATATCCTCTATGTTTTCATTTCTTTCTAACAGTGATATTCCTGAGTTTATAAGGCTCTCAACAAATTCATTTACTCTAAGCTTATATGTGCTCTCTTCGTCCTCCCAACTAGGAAGAACTATCTTTAGCATTTTAATTGAACGTCCTCTTATATTTATGCTAGAGTTTTTGTCAATAGAATCCAAATTAGTATGAACAGACTTAACATATTCAGCAAATAAATTTACTATCTCTGCCTTTTCCTTCTCTATTATATCAATATCAACTTGAAGCTTCTCTAAAAGGCTTGAATATGACTTCCAAATTGTGTCTAACTGCTCTATGACCTGAGATGGTATATTTCTGCATTCATACAGGTTTTTTAGTGGATTTTTATAAAAATCATCATTAAATTCCTGCATACTGCTAATTCTTCCTATTTCATCTGTCATATTTCTATGTTCTTTTGCCTGCTTCTCTTCCTTTGCATTTAATTCCTGCGTTAAATTTCTTATTAATTTATTTAATTTCTCAGTATCAAAGAACTCAAGTTCATCATATTTATATAGAGACTGTTCATCATTTGAGTTATTTGAAAGCAAGTCCTCAAATTTTTCATACTGCATCAAAAGATTTAAACCGCTTTGATAAGTGTTAAGTCTATTGTAAAGCTGCTTATAAGTATTTTCTTCTTTATATATCTTTGACTGTAATGTAAATATTTCCTTTTTGAAATCACAAACTCTTATTTCATCTTTTTCTAAAATCTCATCAGTTTTAAAGTCAGAATTTAATCTTTTATATAACCCATCTCTATCAGTATCTAAACTCCCTAACTTTTTTATGAGCGGTTTTTCTAAACCTAATATTTCTTCTATTGTAATCCTTATTTTCTTTTCTCTTTCATTTAATTCAAACTCTTTTTCGTACAAAGCATCATAGTCAATATCTTTATATTCCTCACCTATGATATTAAAATTTTTCAAAGCTCTTTTAAGATTATCATCAGCAATTCTTACTTTATCATTTGCCAATTCTAGCTCTTTTTCTATCTCTATTTGATTTGTTGAAATATTTTTGGAAATAGCATCATATTCCGATTTTAGCATAAATACATCTATTTTTTCTAAATCAGATATATCTGTCTCTAAATAAGAAATATATGAATTTTTATTTCTTATAGTATCATCACGTTCGGCTCTTTTAATTAGTGCATTTTCATTATTAGCGGTTAATTCTTTCTGTTTATCTAATATGAGCGTTTTATTTTTTGATATGTTTACATCTAATTTCCCTAGTTCTCTTGACAAATAACTTTTTTCATCTAAATTTGATAAATAATCTTGGTAGTTATTCATAAGCTCCGAAAAATCCTTTAAAAGATTCTTTCTATTATCTATTTTTGATTTTATATCTACAATTAATTTATCAGTTGTTCTAAGTTCTTCTTCAATATTATCCATCTTACTTCTGGCTGACATTATAAGTATATCATTATCATCAAGCTCTTTACTTAGAACTTCAATTTTCATTTTACAATCATGGTACTGCTCCTTTGTTAAAGGCGGATAAATAGCTACGTTTAATAACTCTCTATAACTATTTATCTCATTTTCACGTATTTTAATGTTTTCGTATATTTGATTGGTTCTTTGTCTCTTTTCCTCTAAAATTTCTTCTAGCTTATTTTTATCCAAAATATCACTATTAAACAAAACATAAAATGATAGCTCTTGACTTGCATTTAAAACTGTACCTGTTTTATTATCTGTTTTATCTTCTAAATCAAGGCTTTCTTTTACAATTATAGGAATAGGCTCTGTGGTAAATACAGATATATTAGATTTGCTAAGTCTTGAAATCTCCTTAGAGCTCATAATTATTGAGTATGGAATCATCGGATTATTCTTTAGTATTTTGTCATTATGAGACTTTTTGTATCCATTATTTTTAAGCCAATCCATACCATATATATATCTTATATCCTCATTAGCAAATGCAGCCTCTAGCTCATAGCTTAGCTCTATCACCTTGCCAGACTCCAAATTTTTATATATGATATTTTCTGCATCTAGCTCCTTTTCATTAAGCCTTTTTGTTTCCTCCAGCTCAATAATCTTCTTGGTGAACTTTTCTTTTATGATTTCAATATCAAATATATTCTCTGCCGGCAAATTTATATATTTTATCGAATTTTTTCTAATATTCAAATATTCTTCATTTTGCTTATCTTTCCCAATATGAAGTTCATTATCAGATAAAAGCTTACTATGTTTTTTTATTAGATTTTCTATATTTTTTTTATTTTCTGTTAAGACTTTTTCAAGTTCATATCTTTTTCTTTGATTTTCTATATGAGATTTATCTAAGCTCTCAAGCTCAGTTTCTAATTTTATTTTAAGACCATCCAAATAGTTATCTTCATACAAGCCTAAGATATTCCTTACAAGATTTAAACTATAAACTTGATTAACTCTATCCTCAATCTTGTTATAATATAAAACTTCTGTTTCTAGCTTAGCTATTTTACGATTTAAGCCTGTTGAATTTTTTTGAAGTTCTTCATTCTCATCTACAAGACTTTTTAGCTCAGAGTTTATATTTTCAGATATCTTTTTTAATTCGTATAGCTCATTCTCTGATTTTTGATGCTCTAATTCATAATGCTGTTTTAGTGCATAGCCTAGTTTATTACGTCTTGGTGCTAAATTCATATTTTCACTATTTATTATTTGAAGTTTTATTTCATATTTATTTACTTCCCCAAGTGCAATTCTTAACTCTTTATACTTAGCCGCACATGATAATAGATTCTTAGCCTGCTCTATATCATTTAATTCCAGGTTATTCATATCCCTGTCGCTATTAAGTTTGGCAATTTCAACATTTAATTTATTTATTTCATCTAATTTTAATATGATATCTAAGCAAAGTGATTGATATTTTAAATCTGATAATTCTTTCTTTAAAGTTTTGTCAAGAGCCTCTTGCTCGCTATTTTTACGCTGATAATCATTCTTTAGATTTTTTAATGTACGCAAAAGATATGCAATATTAGACTGAACCTTTTGTTTTTCTATAACTGCATTCTGATATGAAATTGCTTTTTGATAAATATTTTCGGTTTCTTTTTTGAAATTAAGCATACTTTGTTTTTTTAAAAGCTTATATCTATTATCTTTGTACTGCTTTATGCACTTTGACATAAGTTCTTCAAATTTCTTTATTTGGTCACCATTTCTATTTAACTTATCTCCAACTACCTTTAAAAACCATTTTTCTAATAGTCCAACTTCGTCCTTTGCATTATTAAACAGCTCGGATAAGCCAGATTCCTTTAGATTTATTTCCTTTATTATACTTTCCCACTCAGAATAATAAATATGGTACTGCTCAAGCTTTTCAAAATAATTTCTTTGCTGAGCATAAATATTGGTATTATAATAAAAAAATGTGTTTCCATTTTTATTTTTGATTTCTTCAAATAATTTCTCACAGCTTTGATAACCCTTTAGCATTTTCCTATCTGAGTTACCCTCTATAATCGGTATGTTCCTTATATCATATGGATTTGAGTATTTATACTCATATATAAAATTTATTATATCTAAATCATCTTTTAAATCTTCGTCTCCCTCCTGAGCCTTTCTAACCATCATCCCAGTAAGAACATATCCTGCTTTTCCGTCTAATTGCCATTCAACTAAAATAAATGTAGGTTTATTTGTGGTAAAATAATCTCTAAATGCTCTTTTGCCAAGATTTCGTTTGTTTTTATGAACAAAGGGAGCTACTACCATTTGAACTATTACCGATTTTCCTCCGCCATTTAATAAAGAAAATAGTGTATTATCTCCATTAATATCAAATAACTCATCATCTATCTTCATAGTATTGTTGTTATAGCTTAAATTAACTATTCTTATAGCATTTATTTTACTCATATCTCAACTCCCATAGCTTTTAAAACTCTGTCATAATTAGCTTGATTTAGCAAATTCCAATCCATAAATCTATCTAATTTATCAGTTGTCTTAATCATTTCATCAGCCTCTATATATTCTATAAGATTTTGTGATTGTAAAAATTTTAATATTGTATATATAAATCCCTCTTTTGTTGTTTTAGCTCTTGAGCCGCCTTCTTCACTTCTTAATGCCTCATAGGACTCAAACATATTGTTAAAAGCAAGTCCACTCGTTTTTTCATCAGACTGCGAGGTTTTTTCTATTTCGAGTCCTTCCTTTAATCTATCAGATATTGAATTTAAAAGCTCTCCTACTCTTATGTAATCTCTAACCTTGCTGCTTGCTCCATGTCCGTCAAAAAATTCTACCAATAATGTCAATATAACAAATTGAGATAAGTAATAGTCCTTATCTGTAGAGCCTGAACGGCAGAAAATTGACTTTAGCTCGGATTTTGAGTATCCTAACAAATTATTGTTTTCACCCGGAATCAAATATATTACATTTCCATATCTGAGCACCATGCTATTTGAAATATCTGCTTGGCTCTTCACAAGGCTCATAACATTTTCGCTTTCGACATATTTTTTATAAAGCTCACGTTCCTTCTCTTCTTTTAACTCCTTGTTTTCTAATAGATAGTAAAAAATTTTTTGACTATCCACAATCTCTTCTAACATGTAAGACATCTGTACACATGACCTCCAATCACTCTATTATAAATAAAACATCTGAACAACTAACTTTTTTAACCATGCTTAATTCACTTGCTACATTTTCAAATACGACTAGATTTTCCTTTTGTAAGCGTTTAATGCTTATTTTCTTTATATCAGATAATTTTTTGTCATCCTTAATTATCTCAAGGCACATTAAATTTAATTGAAATTTCATAGTGTTGTCACTAATATATTCTTTTTGTTCGTTCTTTAGGGCTTCAATATCTATTTCTTCATTTTTTATAAGCTCTATCATGATTTCCTTAAATATTTCTACAGTTGGTATTAAGCTATTTATTTGTTCTAATGCTATATTATCTTTAACCTTAGATAATGTAATATCTTTATCCTTACTTAGATACACATTGTATATGATAGTTTTTAGACATTCGACATATTTGTTTCTTTTTTCAAGCCATTTTTTCTGCATCTCTTCGTGCCATTCATCATCATACACAGCTAAAACATATCCCTCATCATTTATATCCTTTTTCGTTATTGGCTTTTGAATTTCAAGAGCTTTGTTTATATTATAAATTTTATCTGCATTTTTATTAAATAGAGGATTTAAAAATATTTCTATGTTTTCAATCTTTGATGCATCTTCGATAATTTTGTTATATATCTCTTCTCTTAAATGAAATCTTTTTATTAACGACATCATCGACAAGTCTTCTAATTCTTTATCATACAAAGTTTTTAGGTCAAAATGTGAGGATAGAATCTTCTGATGCTCATTTAAAGATTTATTTAGATATTCTTCTATAGTTTTTAAGCTCTGTAAATTTTTCTGCTCGTCCTTTTTTAATTTTTGTATGTCAATTTCTTTTTCCTCTAGCTCCTTTACTCTTGACAAAACATGTTCCTTATATCTTAAAAATTTATTTTTTGTATCTTGAATTATCCCAAGATTTTCATTTAATATACTTTTATACTCAGCTACTGAATACAAAAGTGAATTTTGTTTTATTTTCCTCATAGCTTCACTAATTTTTTGCAACTGAATTCTAAGATGATTAAATATATTTTTTATGTCATCTACTGCCTGATCATATGAGGCTTTCTCTAGGTGCAGTTTAAAAATCATCTCATGTATAGTAAGCATCATATTGCTTTCTATCTCTAAGGTAGATAGCAAAAGATTATATCCATCATCTGTCAAATAATATGAAGTCCTCTTTATATCTCCATCTAAGTACACAACTCTATTAGCTACAAAGCTAATATATAAGTCCTTATACTTGCCCTCTTCAAAATTCATCCCTTTAAAATACATAGCTCGTCCTTCATTGCAAAGCACTGTATTTATTATAAAATCCCCAAGTTCTTTACATTGGTTATAACTTAGGGATTTTTTGAATTTTTCTGAATTTATCCTATCTATAAAACTAATTATCTCGTCTATAGTGCATACATCTTCCTTTAATGATTGCTCCATTATAAATATAAGCACCGCAAAAACTAGGTTACTTTGCTCATAAAACTCTATAAAACCATATTGTTTCCATGTCATTTTGGGTAAAATATTCTGAAATAAAACCGCGTAAGCCCCTATCTTCTCCATACGATTATGAAATTTATTTAGATACTCCATCACATTCCCTTTTCTCAATTTATTTATCTGTAAATCAGTTTATATATTAGTTATATTTAATATTTCCTGCGGAATATACAGACCTTTATTTAATATATCATCTATAATTTTATTTTCTTCATCTGTAAAGCTACTCTTAAATATATCACCTATATTTTTATTTTGTCCCTCCTTGGTTCTTGGAAGATCCAGATTTTGAGCATATTTAAGCATCCTAATATATCCGTTTATAAATGGCTCAATAAGATACTCCTTGTAAAACTGCCTATAAAAGCTCTCATAAATTAAAATCCCTTCATAGTCTAAATCTCCAAAATATAGCAGATTATTGTTTTTATTTAGAAGATATGGCTCAGCAACTAAGTCAAATTCTCTAAAGGATTTTATTATACCCTTTCCTCTTCCATAGATTAGAGTACCTATACTAATGCCTAATATTTTATCATTTTTATTTATTAAATGTTCTCTAAAACTATAAAAAGTGTCTTCATTTTCTAAAATTAGAATATTTTGTGGTGTGCTTTTATGCTGTGAATAATAAGCGAGAGGTTCATTTGTGTCATATGTATTTAGATAGCTTAAGCTAATACCAAGATTGTTTAGAAGTCTTTTTCCTCCGCCATTTTTAAGATATTTTTCTCTTTGCCATATTTGAAAGCTGCGTTCATTTAAGGATATTTTTGTATTTAATAATTTTTTTTTATTTTTAAAAAATTTGCTAAGTTTCAATATATTATCTCTATCTATATCATAGATATCTGGATTATTATAGTAATAATCTAACCTGAGCATAGGATGGAGCCTATAATTTAGCTCTTCCAATATATCACTGTTTATTTCTTTCTTTGCTATAATCTTGTACATGTTATAAAGAGCTGGTTTTTTACCATTCAGCCCTGAGCTTTTAATAGGTTTAATTTGCTCTAAATTTAGAAGTTCAATAACTGCTTGAGCTAATTTTATATAGTCCGTTATTTTATATAGTTTGCTTAACTCTTCAAGACTTATTTTTAATTTATCAATTTCATTTGCTTTTAAAATTTCTAATATAGTTTTCATAATTTTCCTTATAAATATGATATTTGCTACTAAATTAAAGAGCTTTATTTTTATATAAAATCACAAAAGTTTTTATTTCATTTTACATGTCCTATATTACATTATAATTAACTATTGGTATGGTAATTATAACAAGTATTGTGCTTATGTTCAATATAAATTTAACTTATAATTGTCACTTTAAATAAAGAAGACAAAAAATATTGAACTATAAGTTGTTATATTTTGAAAGTATTAAAAAATCATATGAAAGAAAAAGATATCTTTAGAAGAGAATTACGTGATTCATCCGATAACATTCAATATAAATAACAAAAATATAGCGGAAGAATTAAATGGTTTATTAGTAAAATGTATTTGCCACTTCATTCTAATCTAGTATTTAACATTATAAAAATATAGGAAGTTATTTTTGGAGTAATATATTTCTCTATTATATAAGTAGTGACTTGTTTTTTAATTATATAAAAATAATTATAATTTCAATTAAAACAACTATTTTAAACTCTCCGATTTAAGACAGATTTTTAATTTTGGATTGTTCAGATATTCATTCTCTAAGTTTTTCTCATAAAATTATCATGTATATATAATTCTAATAACTTTTCAGAAAAGCTTCAGCTAAAATTTGACAAAAAACAAATAAGACTATATAATAATCATTAGCAAAAATATATATTATGTATGTTAAAGATATAATTTCTATTGATTGTTAATTTATTTTCAAGGTGATAAATAAATCTAATTTATATATTGAAAACATTTCCAAAAATTAAAATAATAGTATTTAAAAATCGAACAAAGTAATAGTAGAAAAGGATATTCAAACTAATATCTTAACAAGTATAATCTAAGCAATAGCCAAAAGTCGAGCAACAAATCGACTTGACTGATAATGTTTCGCTGAGACGAGATTGTTTATAGCAAGAAATAATATTTAAAAAAATTTATATAATGCAAATATAATTATTACATAACGCAAAAAGAAGGGCGAAGTTGAAAAGCTAAGAAAAAATTCGTTTGACAATATGAGAACATATAACCTAATAGGTACAAATTACATTTGTTTTGAGCTAAAGGAGAATTACAATGATTACGGGTGAATTACGAAATAAGATCGATAAGATTTGGGAAATATTTTGGACAGGAGGAATAACTAATCCTTTATCAGTAATTGAACAGTTTACATACTTGTTATTTATAAAGGGTTTAGATGATAAACAAAAGGAAGAAGAAAGACTAGCTGAGTTTATGGGAACTGATTTTAATAAAATTTTTAACAGCGATCAGCAAAATCTTAGATGGCATAATTTTAAGCAGATGAATGCTGTTGAAATGTATGAAACAATGTCAAAAAAAGCATTTCCGTTTATAAAAACTTTGCATAGTGATAAAAATTCTGCATTTACAAAATATATGGATGATGCTATATTTATGATTCCAACACCACAGATGCTTGAAAAAATAGTAACTAATATTGATGCACTTCCTGTAAACGAAGGAAATGTTTCGGATGATACAAAAGGAGATTTATACGAATATTTATTATCTAAGGTTGCTACAGCAGGTACAAACGGACAGTTCAGAACTCCAAGGCATATTATCAAAATGATGGTAGAGCTAATGAAACCTACTCCAACGGATATTATAGTTGATCCAGCAGCTGGTTCGGCGGGCTTTTTAGTTGAAGCCGGTGAATACCTTAAAAGAAATAATGAAGATATGTTCACAATCAAAGAGCTTAAAGATCACTATCACAATAATATGTTCTTTGGAAATGACATGGATAGAACCATGTTGCGTATTGGCGCAATGAATATGATGCTTCATGGAGTGGATAGACCTAATATTGAGTATAGAGATTCTTTATCAGAAAGTAATAAGGATAGAGAAAAATACACTCTTGTACTAGCAAACCCTCCTTTCAAAGGGTCTTTAGATTATGATAGTGTTTCAGCAGATCTTTTAAAAATAACAAAGACTAAGAAAACAGAATTATTATTCTTAGCACTATTTTTAAGAACATTAAAAAAAGGCGGAAGGTGTGCTTCAATTGTTCCAGATGGAGTTTTATTCGGAAGTTCAAACGCCCATAAAGCACTACGCAAGGAAATTATTGAAAATCATCAACTTCAAGCAATTATTTCTATGCCTAGCGGTGTATTTAAACCTTATGCAGGTGTATCAACTGCAATAATGGTTTTTACAAAAACTGTGGCAGGTGGAACTGATAAGGTATGGTTTTATGATATGCAAGCAGATGGATTTTCATTAGATGATAAACGCCAGCCAGTAAATGAAAATGATATTCCTGATATAATTAGTCGTCTTAATAACCTTGAAAATGAAAAAAACAGAAATAGAACCGATAAATCTTTTTTTGTCAGCAAAGAGGAAATTGTAAATAAGGATTACGATCTTTCTATTAATAGATATAAAGAAGTAGAATATGAGAAAGTAGAATACGAAGCTCCAAAAGTTATTATTCAAAGAATAAAAGAACTAGAACAGCAAATTCTTGATGGATTGAATGACATTGCGAGGTTGGTGTAGAAGATGGATAAGAGTCGTTTAGGCTATTATGTTAATATTAAAACAGGTAAATTAGATGCCAATGCTAATGCCGAAAATGGAAAATATCCATTCTTTACGTGTTCAGTTAATAATCTTTGGATAGATAATTTTGCATATGACTGTGAATGTATATTAGTTGCTGGGAATGGGGATTTAAATATTAAGTATTATAATGGGAAGTTTAATGCATATCAAAGAACATATATAATTGAATCAAATGATACATCTATTCTTAATGTAAAATACCTTTACCATTTTATGAATAAATATATCAATGTTCTTAGAAATAACTCCATAGGAGGAGTTATAAAGTATATAAAACTTAGAGACTTAACAGAAATCTTAATTCCAATACCTACACTCGATGTTCAAAAGAAAGTGGTTGAGATTTTAGATAAATCACAGCATATTATCGACGCAAGAAAAAGTCAAATTAAACTGATGGATGATTTAATTAAATCCCAATTTATCGAGATGTTTGGGGATCCAAAACACAACTTAATGAAATGGGAAACAGGTAAGATTAGGGATGTTGTTAAAGAAGTAAAATATGGGACTAGTAAACCAGCGGTTGAAGGTGGTATATATAAATATATTCGTATGAATAATATAACTTACAATGGGGAGTTAGACTTGTCTGACATTAAATACATAGATATACCAGAAAAAGAAATTGAAAATTTGAATATGCACAATATATTGAAAAATTCATGTTTGGAGGTTGCTAAATGAAATACTTTGATGAATTTGATGAGTATATTGAAAATTTACTCCTTGTTCAATATGATGCCTCTGAAATTATTAATCATAATTTGACAAAGGAAGAAGTTAGAGAAAATTTTTTGAAAGAAGAAATTAATAAGCAATTTAATCATATTTGTTATCATAAAGGATTTATTGTTAATAACGAAAAAGAATATCAGTCTGGACAATTAGATATAATTATTACTAACAATGATTCAAGGATAAGAAAATATGGAGATCAGTCAATGGTTGATATACACGATGTAAGAGTAGTTCTCGAAATTAAGAGTTGTGCTACAACAAGTGACTTAAAAAAATTAAATCAAGTTTCTAAAGAAATCAAATTATATTCTGATTCACAACCTGTTCGTATAGGTATGTTTTGTTATTCGTATTCTATAAAAGAATATAATATGCTAAAGAAGTTTGGATTTAGATATGATCAAGAAATTGAAGGGTATATAGATGATAAAAACATTAAGAATGAATTTGATTATATTGATTTTATTCTTGCACTTGATTGTCGTCAGGAAGACAAAGAAACAAGTAAAAGTTTCTTTTTAATAAAGGACATTTATAGCAAACGTTTTGTATTGAATAAGAAAAAACCTGTATCTAAGGATTTTTTTATGTTATTCAGTAATATTTAAGGGAGGGAAATAATTTGATAAGTAGGATTTTTTTAGATAGAGTAGCAACATATAATGAGGTTGAATTTTTACCTTCAAAAGTTAATTATATTTACGGAGGTAATGGTACAGGTAAAACAACGATATCAAAAGTAATAGCCAATGGTTCTCCTTATCCTAACTGTAAAGTAGAAATTGAAGATAAGGAGACTGATATATTAGTTTATAATCGTGATTTTGTTAAAGAACATTTTTCCCAAAGTGATTCTGTAAAAGGAATTTTCACTTTAGGTAAGGATACTAAAGAGGCTAAGGAATATATTGAAAAGAAAAAAGTTGCTCTTGAGCAATTAAAAATAAATATAAAAGGAAATAAAGAAAAAATCAATAATTTAGAAGAAAAAATCAAAACAGAAACTGATAATTTTGATAAACAAGCGTGGAAAGTAAAGAAAAAATATGAAGATATATTTAGAGAAGCATATGCGGGTCATGTGGGTTCAATAAAAGCTTTTTCTAAAAAGTGCTTAGATGAAAAAGCTAATGCTTCTGATATAATAGATTTTGAAAAGCTTGTTGAACGAAAAAAAGTTATTTTTGATAAAAGTTCAATACGGTATGAACAAATATCTAAGATTATTGCTGAAAAAGTTATTGAATTAGAAAAAGACGACATTTTATTAACTCCAATTATTGGTAAGGCAGATATTCAAATAAGTAAATTGATTAATAAATTACAAAATAGTGATTGGGTTAATAATGGTAGAAAATATTTAGATGATAGTGATTCTAAATGTCCGTTCTGTCAGCAACCGATTACTGATGATATAAAGAAGGATATTGAAGAGTTTTTTGATGAATCTTACGAGAAACAATGTGAATTAATTAAGCAATTTAAAATTGACTATGAATCATGCGTTAAGTCTATATTAAATGACTTAGAAACTTTGAGGCAGAAGGAAATAAAAATTATTAATTTATCACTCCTTGATGAGAAAATTAAGATTTTTGAGGAAAAAATCAAAATAAATCTTATGAAAATCGATAAAAAGATTGTTTCTCCAAGCAATGTGGAAGAACTAGAAATGATTACTGATATTCTAAAGGATATCAATAGTATAATAGCTGATTACCAAGAAAAAATTGAAAACAATAATCATATTATTGATAATATTGATGAAGAAAAGAATAAGCTAAAAAAAGAAATGTGGAAATTTGTTTTTGAAGAACTTAAAGCTTCTATTGTTGAATATGAAGAAAATATTTCTGGGCATAAGAAAGGAATCACTAATATTAGCAAGATAATAGCCGAAAAAACTACTGAGTCTACGAAAATAAATCAGGAAATTAAAGAAAAAGAAGCACAAATGACCAGTACAGAACATACAAAAAATGAAATAAATACAATACTTAAAAAATTTGGCTTTAACGGATTTACGATTGCTGATGCTGATGCAAAAGGTTCATATAAGATTATTAGGCCGAATGGATGTTGTGTTGACGAAACTCTTAGTGAAGGAGAGTATACTTTTATTACTTTTTTATACTTTTATCAAATGATAAAGGGAAGTATTGATCCAACTGGTATTACACGTGATAAAATAATAGTTATTGACGATCCAATTTCAAGTTTAGATAGTAATGTTCTTTTTATTGTTTCTCATTTAGTCAAAGATATTGTTAATGACTGTAATAATGATAAAAATGGTGTGAAGCAGGTGTTTTTATTGACTCACAATATCTATTTTCATAAAGAAGTGACATTCAGAGGGAATCGTGAAAATTTAAAGCAACATGAAAAGTTTTGGTTAGTTAAAAAAATTAATGAAGCTTCATCAGTAGAATTACATACTGAAAATCCAATACAAACTACATACGAGATGCTTTGGCGTGAGTTAGATAATAAAGATAGAATTAATAAATCTACTATTTTTAATACTTTAAGAAGAATTCTTGAATATTATTTTAATATTATTGGTGGACTAGATTACGAAAAGTGTATTCATTCATTTGAAGGAGAAGATAAGTTATTGTGCAAATCACTTATATCATGGATAAATGACGGATCACATTTTATAAATGATGACATGATGATGTATGTTGAACCAGAAGGCATTGAAAAATATTTGAATGTATTTAAAATGATTTTTGATAATATGGGACATTTGAATCATTACAATATGATGATGAAGATAGAAGCAACAATATAGACTGCATTAAAGGATAACAGGAGGAATGCCATGAATTATAACTTTGAATTTCTAAAAAAAGAAGAAAAGTATAACGATTTTACTCAGGCTTGCATAGAAGCGGAAAAGAGCTTGAGAGTTTCTTATGCGAGTACAGCAATTCTAGCAAGAAGAGCCTTAGAATTATCTGTTAAATGGGTTTTTAGTTATGATCAAGATTTGGAAGCACCATATCAGGATAATCTTGCTTCATTGATTTATGATTATAAGTTTAAAAGTATCATTGATACAAAACTGTTTCCAATGATTATATATATTCAAAAGCTTGGAAATAAAGCTGTTCATTCTTCGACACCAATTACAAGGGAACAAGCTGTTTTAGCGCTTAATAATCTTTTTGAATTTATTTCATGGATAGACTATTGTTACTCTAATGAATATAAAGAAATTAAATTTGATGAAAGCATCCTTGATGATAATGAGAATGAGAAAAAAACAAGGGAAGAATTAAAAGATCTATATGAGCGACTCGGGGCTAAGGACCGTAAGCTTGAGGAAATTATTAAAGAGAATCAGGAACTTAGACATATTAATACGGCTAGAAGGCTTGATAATAAGAAAAATCGAGAATTTAAAGTTGACGAAATTTCAGAGTTTAAGACAAGAAAAATGTATATTGACTTGGAAATTGAAAGTTGTGGCTGGAAAATTGGAGATGATTGTATTGAAGAACTAGTTGTTGACGGAATGCCTAATAAATCTGAAGAGGGTAAGGTTGATTATGTACTTTTTGGTTCTAATGGAAAACCATTAGCCCTAATTGAAGCGAAAAAAACTAGTGTAAATCCACGTGTTGGACAAGTTCAGGCTCAGCGTTATGCTGACTGTTTAGAAAAACAACATAAGGTGAGACCGGTAATTTTCTATACTAATGGATTTGAATATTATTTATGGGATGATAAGAATTATCCGGAACGATTAGTATCTGGTATTTATACAAAAAAAGAATTAGAATGGCTGCATTTTAAAAATAATTATAAAGTAAGTTTAAAATTTCCTGTTATCAATGATGAGATAACAAATCGTCACTATCAGAAAATGGCTATTTCATCAGTATGCGATGCCTTTGAAAGAGGTAATCGAAAAGCATTGCTTGTCATGGCAACGGGATCAGGTAAAACAAGAACAGCAATATCTTTAGTTGATGTGCTTATAAAAAAATCTTGGGTTAAAAATATTCTTTTCCTTGCAGATAGAACAGCATTAGTAAAGCAGGCAAAGAAAAACTTCAAGGCTTTATTACCAGAAGTTTCTCTATGTAACTTATTAGACAGCAAGGATAATCCAGAGAGCAGAATGGTATTTTCAACATATCCAACTATGATGAATGCAATTGATGAGGTAAAAAATGCACGTAATGAAAAATTGTTTACAAGGGGACATTTTGACCTAATTATAATTGATGAAAGCCATAGAAGTATATATAAGAAGTATCAAGATATCTTTAATTATTTTGATGCAATGCTTCTAGGTCTCACAGCTACACCAAAGAACGATATTGATAAAAATACTTACTCCGTATTTGAACTTGAAAACAATGTTCCAACTTATGCTTATGAATTAAGAGAAGCTATAGAAGATGGTTATTTAGTACCATATCATACAATTGAAACTAAAATGAAATTTATGAATGATGGTATTCATTATGACGAGTTATCAAATGAAGAGAAAGAAGAGTTTGAGGAAACTTTTGATGATGATGTTAAGGATATTGGAAATGAAGCAATAAATTCAATTTTATTCAATGCTAATACTATAGATACTGTATTACAAGAGTTGATGTCAAAAGGCTTAAAAGTAGAAGGTGGAGACAAGCTTGGTAAGACTATCATCTTTGCAAAGAATAAAAAACATGCAGAATTTGTTGTAGAGCGTTTCAATAAATTATATCCAGAGTATCATGGTAATTTTGCTAAAGCAATATATACAGGAATTAATTATATTGAGAGTACAATGGATGATTTTGAATTAAAAGAAAAGTTGCCACAAATTGCAGTATCTGTTGATATGTTAGATACAGGAATTGATATACCTGAAATACTTAATTTAGTATTTTTTAAAAAAGTAAGATCAAAGACAAAGTTTTGGCAAATGATTGGAAGAGGAACGCGTTTATGTAAGGATTTATATGGTTTTAATAGTGATAAGCAAGGTTTTAGAATATTTGATTACTGTTCTAATTTTGAATTTTTTAAAACAAATAAAAATGGTAGGGAAGCAAGTTTAACAAAATCATTAACCGAAAATATTTTTAATATTCGTGTAAATATTATAAAAGAACTACAAAGCTTGAGTTATCAAACAAGTGAGTACATTGAACATAAAAATAGCTTGGTTGAAGGAATAATAAAAGATATTAGAAGCATTGATGAAAATAAATTTAATGCTAGAATGAAATTGAAATTTATTCATAAGTTTGGGAATAAAAATGCTTTTGAAAATTTATCTGATAGTGATGTAAGGAATCTTGAAGACTACATATCCCCATTGGTACCTACTATTGATGATGATGAACTTGCAAAACGTTTTGACTATCTAATGTATACCATTGAATATTCAGATCTAAAAGGTGTTTCTGCTCATAAGCCAAAAAATCGTGTAGTCAATATTGCAGAAAAGCTCACTTTTAAGGGTTCAATAGAAAAAGTAAAAAAGCAAGAAACTTTAATTAATAAAGTTCAAACTGGTGAATATTGGGAAGAAGCGAATATTTTTGACTACGAAGAAGTTAGGGAAGCATTTAGAGACTTAATAAAATTTCTAGACAGTAAATTTGGTGAAATATATTATACTAACTTTACTGATGAAATTATAGAAATTAAAGAAAATTCAGGTGAGTATTCTATTAATGATATGCAAAATTACCGTAAAAAAGTTAGTAAATATCTTATGGATCATCAAAATGACTTGGTAATATACAAGATTCGCAATAACAAATCATTAACCAAGGATGATGTTAAACATCTTGAACAGGTATTATGGCAAGATTTAGGTACGAAAGAAGATTACAAGAGAGAGTTTGGAGATGAACCTTTGCTTAAGTTAGTCAGCAAAATTGTAGGGCTAGAACCACAAGCTGCAAATGAAGTATTTTCAAAATTTTTATCTGACGAAAATTTAAATCTAAATCAAATGGAATTTGTTAAATTGGTAGTAAATTATATTATTAAAAATGGAAGCTTAGATAAGAATGTATTAAATGAACATCCATTTAATAAGAGCGGTAATTTGATATATTTATTTGATGGTAAGCTTGGCGTAGCAAAACATATTATTGATGCTATTGACAAAATTAATGGAAGATTGATTGTAAAAAGTAGCTAGGACTGTTATATTTACATAAAGTTTTAAATTCAAAATAGTTGAATACTAATTAAACAAGATACAAAAGATAGCGCTTTTACAATATGTGAAATGAGTACATTTTAAATTTTATGTGACACAAAAACTAATGTGATTTTTAACAAGAGAAGACTCTAAAAATGGATCCTTCTCTTGTTTTATATTATATAGATATCTTTATATATCAATAAAGGCATATAATTACTGTATATGTTCTCATTAGCTTAATATGTTTCACTTAAAGCTGTATTTTTTTCGTCAGCTAAATATTCAATCCAATTATTAGGAAATACCACCAAGTGGATATTGACATTTTTATATTCATCTATCAACAGCTCAATTTCTTGTATAAAGTCACACCAAGATTTGTCGTTCAGCAAAATATGTTTTAATGCCAAAAGAATTGAAAAGATATAAAAATTGCTAATGTCTTTTTTAGTATATTGCTTATATAATTTTGGTGTCCTTGATAATCTAGCATTATAAAGTCTACCATAATGAGCGCATATGTTACGGATATAAGAAAGCGCTTCAATTCAACTTTCAAAACATGTATACCCTACACCTTAGAAATTGCCTTTTTATCTTCATTTTTTATGTTCTTATAAAATTTTGATAATGTTCCAAAACTAAGTAACTCAACAAAAGCACATAAATGAATTTTTCCATCTTTATAATTATTAAGAAAATTTTTAATAAAAGGCGCTTTTTTATTTCGTTTAACTTCTCTGTTAATATCATCTAAAAGTTCATAATAATAATTTATATCTACAAAGTTATCTTTATCATCATAAGCTGTAACTCCATATTTATCACAAAAATAATTAGCTAAACGACAACGCAGTCTAACTTTTACTTTTTCAATTTGTAAAAATATTTTTTGACGAAAAGTAGCATAAAAAAATAAAGCTCTATAACATCTTCGAAATAAACTTTAGCATTATAATTTCCATTTTTAGCTTTCAATCCCAAGCTAAATGCTTTTATCAACCTAAAATAAGAAATATTATTAAGTATCACTTTAGCAAATTCTTAGTTTTTAATTATCATGCCTTTTTTACGCAAATTCGATATCTGCTCATCTATTTTCATTGATGGTTGATGTTTTTTAACTCTGCCATTATTAAACCTCTTATTAAATCAAACGACCCGACGTGGTACGCATCATTGAGAGGCGTGGCGGGTTCTGTTATTATTAATATATAAATAATTCATAAATTTATTAATCATTTTTTAATTTATTTTCAAAATTTATTTAAAAGCAAATTTGATAAACATTTAATTTTGCTTTTCTGAAAACAAATTACCTTTTTTCTGGATATATAAAACTACTTTTTATTAATGCGATGATAACATTTTTATAACAAAAAACATAATAGTCAAAATAATACAGAGAATATATAGAAAAAAACGCACAAAAACCACCCGATTTTATAAACAAATATGTTTATTTTACACTTTTTATAGTCGAGTGAGAATAGAAATAATAAACCTTGTATAATTGTTTTTGCAATGTATACAAGGTTTTATTTTTTGAGTACAAAATAGAATCAAACAATAATAATTCAACTTAATTTCGCTTGAAAAATACAGCATAATAATATATGGTAATGATAACAATTTTTAAAAGGGGTGTTAAATATTGTTTAGAAAAAAAATGAATTCTAATCTAATGGTATATGCTATTCTCAGTTTATGTACTGGCACTTTAGTCTATATTCTTAGTAGTAAAGTAATTTTTTTAATTCTTGGTCTATTAGTTGGTATATTATTATTTATTTTTTCATCAAAAGGATAGGTGTCTGCTATTTACCATTCATCCTCTTACTTCGGAAATTTAGAGACTCATTAGCAAAAGTTTAACATTAGAGATAAAATTTTAAATTAGATTAGATTTTTAAAATAATTCATAATCATACAGAATTATTTAAAGAAGAAGTATCTTTACACAAAATGCTTCTTCTTTTTTAAATCAAATTTCTCGCCTTAAATTTTTACTAGAATCAATTAATAAACTCTTTAGCGACTACTTATATACTAACTATTTAATACAACTCTTGATTATTTAAAAAAGAGTTTTTAGAGTGATAGTAATCACTAAAAGTATTATATTCCATCATTTTATTATCTAACTAGAATTTTAATTCTGAATTATCCTTATCAATATCTTCAGATGAATACTAATAAAATTAAATCAACACATTGTTCAGCCTTAACAAATTTTGGGCAGTTTCAAGAGAATCAATTCCTGTGCTGTTTTTAATAGGTGCAAATTCTTTATTTCTTTCTACCTCATATGGTAAGCAAGAATCCATTAGATGTATCCAATCTAAAACTAACGTTTCAATTTTATAGCCATTTGGATTTGTTGGTTCGATAAAAACACCTCCACTGCTTAAATGAGATATTTTCTTTTCTGCTATATGAAGAGGTAATTGATTATTTATCAACTTCTCCATTTTCTCAATTTTAAATATATAATTAAGAATTACTCCAAAATCATAGAGATAATTACCATCCTTATCTTTTGCATTTCGCATTTCATTTGTAAGTTCGTAATACTCTACAATAGATGGCTTATCATCCTCTAAACACATAACTCCAACTCGTTCATCAGGTGTAGATTTTTTTACTACCTTTGCGCCACAATCGCATCCTTTAATTATAGTCGCACCAATAAAAAGCGGATCACATATCTTTTGTAATGGATTATCAACACAAAAGATATTTAACCATTCTATATCTTTATTTTTAAGTTCTTCTACTAATCCTGCTTTTGCAAGCGATGAAAACCATCCTCCGTTACCGTTAGGTGAAAGTGCAATTTTAAACTTATCTTCCATAAGGACTTTACCATTAAAATCAACAGAAGGAAACATATCTTGTATAAAAAACTTAATGAAATCTTTGTTGTATCCAAAATAATTATGTTGATTAAAAAAATCAATAGTTTCTATATGAGTTTTATCACTTGTCATAATATATAGAGGAATCCATGTATCTGTCTGTTTTACAATATTTAATATGTTGTTTATTAGTGCTTCAAATAGATATAATACTTTTGAAACACCAATGTTTAACATTCCTTTTGGGTATTTATGTCCAAGGCGTGTCCCCTGCCCACCAGCTAACAACAGTGCAGCTACCTTGCCTTGCTTTATTGAATCTAGTCCTTTATTCTCATAACTTTCTATATTTTGAGATATTTCACTAACTTGTAATGTTTTAATTGGAGCAATTTGTCCACGTTTACTATTTAAAGACTTATATGCCTCTATGTTTTTTAACATATCAAAGTCAATATTGATGATTTGATTTAGCAGAATATTTCTTTGTTCTTCGTTCAATTCATTATAATATTCTAGTAAATGTGATTGTCCAATTTTATCCAAATACTTTTTTAATGATAAAAAATCCAATTTAATAACACCTCTATTTATATTTAATCTATAAACACTATTTTATTCTTCAATATTTATATATAAATTTATTTTTTCTCATCTACTGCAGATAAATATAAATTCAACTTTCAAGCGTGTACTAGCTTAAAAGGAACTGTCTTTAATTCAACTATAACATAGCACCTTAATTTTAAATGACAAAATAACATATCAATGAAATATTCAGCATTTCCAACTTCTATTTTGTATTGACTTATAACAAAATTAAACACATGACTAGGTTCTAAAATCACATACTTAATACGCTTACAAGTGCATTTTTTAGACCATCTCAATGAAATTTTCTTTAAAAACTAAAACTATTACATTATTGAAAGTTTACCACGATAAATAAGAACATACAACGATGAAATTGTAAAATTTCTAATAAACTTTGTAATTAGCTGGAATTACTAAGCTTACATCTTTTTCTCTTTTAAAAATTAAATATATTTTTCAGAATAGAAAAAAACTATTTATAAATAAATTTTTTATAACATTTTGATAACAAAAAAATAATAGTCAAAACAATGTTGAGAATATATAGAAAAAACACGTGAAAAACACACTATTTTACAAACAATATATTTATTTACACTTTTAAAAATCAAGTGCGAATAAAAAACAAGCAACCACAAATCGATTTATTAGAAAATCTAAAATTATTATAAATTAAACTACTTCTCCGCTAAATATTAGTTTAATTCAACTAATTTGCCATAGATTCATATATTGCTATCAATATAAGAATTGCAAAAGCAAATACACCAATTATAATATTTCTTTTGCGGTTCTCTATTGATTTCACACGTTCTTCTTCTTCATGCTGTAAAGCAATTTTGATTCTGCTTTCACAATCATCAACATATTTTTCACATTCTATTTGATAATCTTTTGCGTCTTTAAAGTCAGAAATTATGCTAAATACCTCAAATATTCGTTCAAACTCATTCTTTGAACGTCTTAAAGTCCACGATGTTGGAAAACCAACATTAATACTACTTTTATACTCTCTTTCAACATCTACTTTTTCAGACAATGCTTTATCATATATTTTTTGTTTACGAGTATTTTCGTTTCGACCAGAAACAGTTTGATTACAACTAATAAGTATATTACGATATTTTTCATCGGCAAAGCGTATAGCCTTTTGATAATTCGCGTCTGTTTCAAATGAACTTGTTAAATTTATAAGATCACTCTCTTTATGCACTTTCATTGTCACGCAAAGTTTTCCTACATATGCTTGGGCATACTCAGGATGAATATCAAGTATTCGTTCAAAATATTCATCTGCTTGTTCAAAGTCACCATCTTCTAAGAATAAGCAAGCACGTTTATATAATGACTCTACTCCAGGTGCAGTAACTTGTATAGTTGATATAGGAGAATAGGATATAGTCTCCTGGTTCTCAGAATCAATAACTTTTTTCACACCTCTTATTAAATCTTGGATAAATCCAATCTTTGACATATCTTGACTTTGGAGCATTGACATTTCCTCTGGAATATCATACGCATCCATTTCTTTATAGCAAGGAATAAGCAGTTTATTACTATCATTTTTCATTAACTTTAAAAAACGACTCCATTCATTTTTTACCCACACTGCATTGAAATATTCAGGTTTCGTACCAATAACTAACATAACTTTAGCACTATTGAGTGCTGCAAATATATAAGGCTCATATTGTTGTCCAAGCTTATCTTCTAGTGTTATACGTGAAAAGAATACTTTATATCCTTCTTGTGTCAGCTGATAGTATATATCCTGAGCAAATGCGCTATCTTTAGTACGCTGACCTGTTTCAGATGTTTCTTTATAACAAATAAACACATCGTAAGGTTTTTCTTTATTTGAAATTACCAAAATTTCTTTTTGAATTTCATAAATTTTCTTAGCCTCTTTTTCGTAAAGATTTTTTACATGACTATTTTCTGCATATTCAAGAGAAATAAGATAATCTGGATCTGTAAGGATTAAGGTGCTCTGAACACGATGACAAGTTGGAATACGCTCATGCGACTCTGGATCCTCTACATATTCAATGCCATACTTTGATAATACAAGTCCCCAATGAGCCTCAGAATCCTTATTATTTAAATTAAGAATGTTGTCATAAGTAGCAACTGCCTTATCAAATTCATTGAGTCTTCGAAAATTATTAGCACGATTATACAAATTTGCAATTTGTTCGTCTAAAACTATTGGTAAAGTTTGTTGTGTACCACAATATTGGCATGTTCCATAAGATTGCCCTGTCACAACATCAATATCTCCACCACACATTTTGCATTTCAGTACGGCCATAGTAGCTCCTCCATTAATATAAACCTAATTTTATTTGCAGGAAAATTTATAATTACATAAAATAATTTATTTTCTTGCATTTATTGTAAATTTTTCCTATAATATCTTCATGTTTGCATTTTTTATAATCATAGCATAATCAATAAAATTGCACAATAAATATTTTGATTTTTTTACAAATATTTACAAAATATAAGCTTTAAATTTACGATAATATACAATATTTTATACTTTTAAAAATCGAGTGGAAATATAAATAACAAACCCGCATAGCATTGATTACTCAATACCATACGGGCTATTTTTTCTTTTACTGCTTGCACTATCTGCCTGTCAGTGTAATTTTATCTTACATTATCGCTAATCTTTTTAAATCTACAAGAATAATTGTATAGCCATAAAGCAAGGAGTACAAAGACTCCTAGACTTACTAGGTTCTTCAAAGATTCATTTGGTATAATACTAGCAAGGAAATCAGTTTTAATATTTAAGGCAGCAAATACTCCTATTAATATACCTGTAAGAGCATCCCCGGCAACAAGACCGGAAGCAATTAAGGTACCTCTTTCAACTGCTGTATCTAACTTAGCTTCGTCTTTCTTAAATCTCATTTCTACAAATTTACGAATAAGTCCTCCGAAGAAGATTGCAGTATTTAATGATATTGGTAAATAAATACCTAAGGCAACTGGCAAAATAGGAAGACCAGCAAAAGCACAGAATAATGCTACTATTGCTCCTATAATAACAAGTGTCCAAGGAAGCTGTCCTGTCATAATACCTTCTACAATCAATTTCATTAGTGTTGCCTGAGGAGCTGTAACTTGCTCAGTGCCTATACCATAAGCACTGTGTAAAAGCAAAACAGTTGCTCCGCCCATAAACGATGCTATAGCCAATGCTATAAACATACCATGTTGAACCTTTCTAGGACTTCCACCTAAAACATATGTGGCTTTCAAGGACTGAGCCACTCCTCCAGCAACTGCTATCGCAACACATACAACACCTGCAGCCAATAAAACTACTTTCATGCCTTCTGCCCCAGTAAATCCCATAGCCTTATATACTGAAGCTATAATAAGAAGTGTTGCTATAGTCATCCCAGATACAGGATTATTGCTCGCTCCGATTACTCCAACCATTCTAGCTGAAACTACTGAAAAGAAAAAGGAAAATATAACAGCAAGAATTCCACCTACTGGACCTGCATTTATTGAAGGTACTATCCAAGTTAGTACGAACCCAAATATAGCTGCTACCAGTACCCACATAATAGATGGTTCTTCATTTAATCTATCATTAGTTTTTTCACCTTTTCCAAGTCCACCCATAGCTTCTTTAAAGGATGTGAATATAGTAGGTAAGGATTTAGCTAATGAAATAAAACCTCCCATAGCTACAGCACCAGCTCCCATATACTTTATATAGTTAGACCAAATTTGAGTAGCCGACATGTCAGCAATTAGCATAGTCGATGGGAAAATAGGTGTGGACGCATAAACCCCAAAGAATTTAATAAGAGGTATAAAACCAAGCCATGCTACTACAGATCCTGCAAACATTAGTATCGAAGTACCTGTTCCAACAATAAATCCAACTCCCAAAAGGGAAGCTAATGTATCCATACCTATCATTGCTCCCTGATAAGCTGTTATTACATATGAAGCTGTTTCATTCCATAGCCCAAGACCACCGGATACTATCTTGTATCCCAGTCCTACTCCAAGACCTTTTAAAACAGATTTAAATCCTTGGCCACCTTGATTTGCATTTACTAAAACCTCTGCTTGAGCCATAGATTCAGGATAAATTAATGTTCCATGCTCTTGCACTATCAAATATTTACGAACAGGAATTATAAAGTACACACCCATAATTCCACCAACAATTGTAACTACCGCTACTGTAATAAGAGATAGGTTAAATCCTATTAATATAATAGCCGGCAATACAAATATAATACCACCAGCAATTGATTCTCCTACAGCCGATAGAGATGCTACATAGTTTGCTTCTAGTATACTATTTCTTTTAAATATAGACTTTAACAACCCAGTTGCAAGTATTGCTCCCGGTATACCTGCTGAAATAGTAAGACCTACCTTAAGTCCCAGATATGTGTTTGCAGCAGCAAATATTACTGCAAATATAATTCCCATAATAATTGAGTGGCCTGTTGATTCTGGCACAGGTTCAGTTACAGGAATAAATGGAATATAATCCTCTCCCTTTACTCCCCCATATGCTTGCTTAGGTAATTTTTTTGAATCATTTTGCATTTAAATTTCTCCTTAATTTATTTTAATTCTTCAAGTAATTTTACAAGAAAATTCCATACTCGTTGGACAGAAGAAATGCTTAAGTGTTCTTTCTCAGTATGAACATCATATAGATTTGGACCAAAGCTTAGCATATCAGTGTTTGGTAAGATTTCCTTCAAAAGTCCGCATTCAAGTCCCGCATGGATTGCACTTACTTCCGGCTCTTTGCTAAACAAATCCTCATAGACTTTAACTGCCTTTTCTCGAATTTTTGAATCATTATCAAATTGCCAAGCAGGATAGGCATTTTTTTCCTCTGCATTTGCATTAGTTCTTTTTGCAATAACCATAAGTCTATTTAAAATTTCTCTTAAAGAACTGCTAGAAGCTGAACGCACAGAAGTGGTTATTTGAATATAATCATCTTTTTCTTCAAGAATAGCATTATTTAAACTAGTTTGAACTAATCCTTCAATGTCTTTTGACATATATTGTACTCCATCAGGAACCATCATAATATAGTTAATTAAATCATTAGTTAATTTTTCAGTGTAGACATCTTCTACCTTAACTTTATTTACTTCTATATTTAATCCACTATCTTCTACACGATATTCTTCCTTAAAATCTATTGTAAGATTATCTATAATCTTCTTTGCATTGTCTACGTCCTCAGTTGATATAACCGCTATTGCATCACTTGGTATAGCATTGTGTTTTGTGCCGCCACTAATTTTAGATAGTCTTATATTAGAATTCTTATTACACTCATCTAAAATTCTTCCAAGTAGTTTAATGGCATTTGCCCTTTGCTTAATTATCTCCATACCAGAGTGTCCACCTTTAAGACCTGATATCTTAATTTCTAATCCATTCCCACTTTTATTTTCTTTTTCAAGTTTAAATGTAGTAATTATGTTTGCTCCACCTGCACAGCTTACTAAGAAAACTCCCTCTTCCTCGGAATCTATATTTAGAAGAATTTTGCCAGATAAATGCTCATTAGTTAGTGCATGGACTCCGTCCATTCCGGTTTCTTCACTTGTTGTAACTAACAGTTCAATAAGCGGATGCTTTAAATCATCAGAGTCTAGTATGGCAAGACCATAGGCTACTGCAATACCATCATCCCCACCTAAAGTAGTATTATTTGCTCTCATGATATCATCTTGTACAATAATTTCTATAGGGTCTTTTGTGAAGTCATGATTTGAGCTCTCTCCCTTTATACATACCATATCCATATGTCCCTGAATAATTACAGGATCTGAATTTTCATATCCTTTTGATGCTTGTTTTTTTATTATAACATTGTACGCCTCATCTTGATAAACCTCTAGATTTCTTTCTTTTGCAAAATTCACAAGAAAATCACTTGCCCTCTTTTCATCCCCAGAACATCTAGGAATTTGGTTTAATTCATAAAACCAGTTAAATACTTTTTTTGGTTCTATATTTTGTAAATTTGACATCTATTCCTCCTATAATGTTTTTTGTAGAAATATTAATATAATATATTAAATTTAATGCTTTCACTAATAATAAGGATTAAAAAAATTATTATATTATTATTAAATAATAGTAATCCCCCATAACACATTTTTTATACTTTTTTACTATTTTTTCTTAGTTGTAAAGTTTAAAAGTACAAGTGTTTTAAAAAATATATTGCTTGGCTCTATTTTGGCTGTAAAAAAATAAATACCACATTAATTTATATAAAATATAAATAATAGTGGTACTGAAATTACAACAAAAACAACATTACAATGATATCTAAAAAACTTACAACAATTTTGATATACCTGAAGCATAGGTAGAAGAATATCTCATAACAACTCCTTCTTCATATAATTTTCAAAAGTATATGAAGAAGGAGTTATTTTAATAATTTCCCATAGAGTTATTGTCACAACTACATGGACATAGACATGAGTCACATTCATTTTTATCTTTACATTCTTTATTTAAATTTGATAAAAGAGAAACTAACTTACATGTTACACAAATATTGAAATTAATTAATTCACGGAAGTTGCAACATTTTTTATCAATAAATTTATTTAATTCTTTAGAATTATTTTTAATTAATTTTGATAGTTCAAATTCATCTTTAAATGCAATTGATTGAAGTTCTTTAATATAATCCATTATGGAGTCAATCTCGCATGGACTAAAATCAAATATATTTAATAAAGTTAAGATCTCACCAAGTTTACATTCAAGAATTTGTTTTTTATCGCATATTACATTTATAAAATTAGCTATTAAACTATCCAGTTCTAAAAGTTCTTTTTTATTTAAACACATACATAATGCACGGTTTATTTTTAGGCTTTCACCAAAAATTAATTCAGCAAGCCCTCTTTCTTCTTTAAAGATAGAATTAACTAGATTTTTAATTGTACATAATATTTCTTTTTTAACTTTTTCAAGAATATCAGATTCTGAACATCTAATAAATTTAATGAATCTAATAACTGTTCGTAGTTTTCTTAAAAGTATCATGTTTTTTTCAACTATTAATTTCATCAGTGTTACAACGAGATTATTGACTTGTTTAATATCATCAAAAGTACAATAAAATGCAACATTTGCTACACCTTTTCCTAATTTATCTATTAAGTACCCTAACGAAGATTCTTCTGCCCCTATACTTCCTAAAACAGAATTTAAATTGTTTAAAAGTTCAATTTGTTTATTGTAATTTAAACATTCAATTCCTTCTTTTTGTATAAAGCCAAGAGTATCTCTCAATTTATTTTCTAAAATATTGTTTTTCTGTATTATAGTTTTAAAAATTCGTATTATGCTTTGAATAACGTCAATAAAACCATAGACAGTTATGCAAGGATTTATTACATTACATAGCAAGTTTGCTTGAGCTTCAAGTAATGATGCAAGAGCATACTCTTCATTAGCTACCGATCCAACAATAGAAACAGCATTACTTGGTATTCCTTCAGTAGGAAAATTGATATTATTATTTATATTTGACATAGTCATACTCACATTCCTTTATATTTTGTTACGTTATATAAAAAACTAATAGCCTGTATTATATTTTATACAGGCTGGCTTAATATGTTACATTATATTTTATTAATAAATATAAAAGGCTAATGAATCTGAGCCTTTTATACTGCATTATCGTGCTAGTATGAAATTAATAACTTCTAAATTCTTTTGTTGTAATATCATGTTCTTTAATGTGATTGATTCTAGTAAAGTTGTAGCACTATCATTTACAGCAATTAAATTTCCTACGTTACCAGGTGTAATTCCAGCGACAGCATTGATTTTTAACGCTTCAGCACCAATAAGTGTAGCAAGCGCAAACTCCTCATTAGCAATTGATTGTTGAAGATTAGATAATGCTATAGCAAATACTGCCAATTGTGCAGGAGTAAAGCCTAAACCAAGTAATGCAAGTATCTCTTCAAGCTTAGCTTCTAAAATCATATTTTTCTGAACTACTATATCTATAACAGATGTGATTGTAGTATTGAATGCTATTAAGCCAGGCACACCTGCTACGGTAGTAGTTAAAACTATTGCTCTGGCTAATTTAGCTGCTTCAGCTTCAATTAAAGCAGCAAGTCCGTTTTCTTCAACAGTTATTGAATTTATTAGAGCAACTATTGCAGCTATTGTCGCTGCTACTTGTATTGGTGTCGGAGTTGGGAAAGATGCTGCATTATTAACTATAAACCTAACAAGTCTTCTCAATTTACTTAAAAGCACAAGATTTTTTTCTGTTATAACTCTCATAAGTGCTATTACAATTTGGTCAACAAGCTGTAATTGTGCAAAGGTAAGACTTGGTGCTAACAACCTAACTGCATTTCCTAATATTCTAATCAAATTGCCTAATGCAGTTTCTTCAGCTGCTATTGCAGCCAAAATTGCAATTAAACTATCCACAAGAGCTGGAGTAATTGTAAAGTTCTCAGTATCAATATAGTTTAATGTTTCTGTTAGCTTTGCTTCTAAAACTGTATTTTTCAGCAATACAATTTTCATTGTACGAATAATGCTTCCAGTCAAAGTAGTAAAATTAGCAAAAGTTAAAGTAGCACCAGTTAATAAAGCTAATTTATCTGCTTCTTCCTGTATTATAGCTGCAAGTGCAATTTCTTCTGCAGCAATTGAACCTATTATACTAAATGCAGCTGCTGCATTCAAGCCTGGCACTTGTTGAATTTCAACGTCATTTTGTACATTATCATTGTTTATATTTTCATTATTTATATTAAATATATTTGACATGTTTCTCACATTCCTTTTTTAATATTTTACAGGTAAATAATCAGCCTGTACAACATCATAATATTCTCATGTCCATTATGTGTGCCATATTATTTATGTATAAGTAACCTTTTTTAATAATTTAAAAAAGTTAAAACAGAATAGTTCATGAAATGGACAACGTAAATCGTATAGTATAACATATAACTGCAAAACCACGTGTACCCATAGGGTGGGAGTAAAAAGCAACTATTTTTACAACATTTAAAAACAACTTTAAGAAAGATACTATAAGAAAAGAGCAAACTTTTCAGTTTGCTCTTAATCAACTTCATTTCTTTCCTGTAATTTTCAGCCCGAAGAATTCTTTTTCTACTTTGAAATTCTGAAATTCCGTATTTCGTAAGAGTTCTGTCATTTCATTTACCGTATAAGCCGCGTGCAATGAACTCAGAAAACCCGGTCTGATTTCTTTCGGCTTGGTAGAAGCATAAATCATCTTTACAATCAATGGGTTGACATCCCTACGCATATCAGAAATGCAGAAAATTCCTCCCGGTTTCAAAGTACGATAAATTTCGTTAAGTACCTTTACAGGCTTCTCCCATTCATGTATAGAGCCATTAGAGAAAACCCCGTCAAAGCTTCCATCCTCAAACGGCATCTCCAGAGCATTACCATTTACATACCGTACTTTATCAGAAAATCCATAATCCTCAGCGTTTCTCTTTGCTATCCTTATCATCGTACTGCTGATTTCCAGTGCTGTCAATCCAGCGTTTTGTGTCTTTTTAAGCCATTCAAGTCCAATCAATCCCGGTCCGGGACCAATTTCAAGCACAGTTCCTTTTGTAATTCCCTCTGCAATAAAGCCATCAACATTATTCCAGCCTTTGTCACGCATGACCTTTGCAAACTCATTGAAAATCTCCACATCCAGCTCACCCTGAATACCCTCGTTCGTTTCAATCACTCTTTGCTTTACCATAAAAACCTCCTTACTTCATCAATATAATTGACTTCTCCGACCATTCCAGTTCCGCTTTGTAATGCAGCTCATGGTGCAGGAAAATTGCTTCCGCCGAGCTTTTCATTTCATCCGGAATAAACTGGAAAGACTCTATTTTATGTTTTTCAATAATAGAAATCTGAGCTTTTAACTGCTCTGCATATTGCTTAAGATGCTCAACTAAATCTTCCTTAGCTATATTGTCAGAAAAATAGAACATCGCATCAGCCTCGAACACTGGGTGGTATTCCATATGCAGCAAAGCTTTTAATCCATCTGAAAACTTTTCTCTGCCCTTATCTGTCACGCTGTAGACTGTCTTTTCTAAACGATTGCTTTCATTGTCGTGAACCGCATGAAGCAATCCGTCCTTCTGCATTTTATCTAGATGATAGTAAATCAGCGACAACTTAATCTGCGTGAAGTCAGACAAATTATCTGATATCAGCTTTTTAATCTGATATCCATGCTGCGGACCAAACCTAAGCAGCATCCCAAGAATGTAAATCGGAACCATAAAAACCTCCAAATAAATAGTCAGTACTGAGTATATTTTTATTATACTCAGTACTGACTATTTTGTCAAGGGCTAATTACAAATATTTTTTTATACCACAGAGATGCGGATTACATGCTTACACTGCAATTTTGACAAGAGAAAATTATTAGCAATAAATATCATTATACTATCAATAATAAATATGAAAATTTTAGAGCTAGCGAAACTTAGCATATCCTCTATTTCTTAGAATCAAGAACAAATAAGTAGGCATCATGCCCCATAAATATTTTACTTCCATGATAAAAGGTTTTAGATTGAATATCTTTGTATCCTATTTTAGTCATAAGTTCAGCTAATTTTACCTGATCAAATCCGTTATGAACTATGTTTGAAGTTATTTTTTCGTTTTTATCAAAGTCCACAATTAATAAATGCCCATTTTCGTTTAGCACCTCATATAATCTTGATAAAAGCAATTCAATATCATTAATATGCAGCAGAACCTGAGCCATAAAAATATAGTCAACCCGTAAATCTAAAAGATTATCTTTTTCAAAGTCAAAGCATAATGCAGAAGCATTCTGTATATTATACACAGAAATTTTTTGCTTTATCTGATTAATCATGTTTTGCGATGAATCCATAAAAAGTATAGAATTAAAATCATTTAATAAATCCATTCCAACAAGCCCAGTTCCACAACCAAAATCAATAGCATTCTTGCCTTTTGCGTCAATTAAATACTCACGGATAGCATTTGAGGATTTATTTGCAATTTGAATTCTTTCAGCGGTATCATATATGTGAGCTATCATTTCAAACTTATCTGTATTTCCCATTATTATCACTCCAATCTTAAACTCGTCACTTTCTTCGCTTTATGCGTCTATTAATACTATGTCTATTTATTACTTATTTACTACAAGCTTAATCATAAATTCTCCTGCATAGGTATTAAAATGTTGTTTATATTTTATCTAACATTCATATATCAACATAATCGTTAAATAAATCAATTTTAAATATTATACTATTTATTTTATAATTTATCAAACAGATATTTTCGATAATTAATTTTAGATATACAAAATAATATAATAAATTTAAAGATGACAAAACTGTAAACTCATATAGTTATCATAAGCCATACTTAAATAAAATGACAGGCGGCATTATATTAAAAATCCGTCTGTCACTGTTTTTTGTATTAATTAATGTATTTTTATTTATACAGTAATGTCTATCCCTTGTCTTTTTCTCAAGCTGTTAAACTCTTTCTTAACCATTAGCATGGTCCATATGACAATTACTGCATCAATCGCAAGAGAGCCGTAATATACACCTCCTACGCCTATCACTCTTGGCAGAAGCATCATAACTGGTATATAAAACACAAACTGTCTTGCCATACCTATAATCATAGCTGGCTTACCCTTATCGACAGCTGGGAATAATGTCATTGCCATAAAAATAAAGGATAGTGCCGGCAGTATTGCCATATATATACGGAAATATAAGAATTGCGTTACAGAAAACACCTGTTCCTTTAGCATCATACCAAGAATAGAGCTAGGTGCTACTAGGGAAATAAACCAAAATGGCAATGTAAGTACCAACGCCGCTACAGCAAAAATTTTATAAGAACTGATAACCCTGTCATACTGCTTTGCACCGTAATTTATACCAATAACCGGTTGAAGCGCACGCATCAGTCCAAAAATAGGTGTCAGTATAAATTGGAATACTCTGTAAACCACCCCATAAAACGCTATATCTGTCGTAGTTCCGTAACGTGCAAGTGCATTAAATACCACTAAGCCCTGAATTAAGCTCATAATAGACATAATCAAAGAGGACATACCAAGGCGTATAACAGATGATGTAATCTTTTTATCGCCTTTTAGCGAAATTAATTTAGATGAAAAACTTGCTTTGCCTTTCCCAAAATAAATCCAACCTATTAGTGTATATACAAACATTCCTACATTAGTACCCCATGCCGCTCCTTCAACTCCCATATCCAAAATAGCCATAAAAATGTAGTTAAAAACAGCGTTGACAAGCAAACCTACGCCCATCATCCATGCTGCAGTCTTCATCTTACCCTCGGCACGAATAATCATGTTTGCAGCAAGTCCATAAATCCAAAAGAACGCACCTACTGTGCAAATTCGAAAATATCTTACTCCGTATGCAAGTGCTTCTCCCTCACCGCCCATCATTGCAATAAGAGGTTCTGCAAAAACAAAAGCTATAACCATATATAAAATGGCACATATTATAGAAAGACGATTTACTACCCCCATAAGTTTTTTCTGTGTCTGTATGTCCTTTGCGCCGATAGCAATGCTCAGTACAGAGCCAGCACCCACACCAATCAGTGAGCCAAAGGCGGTACTAATCTGAGAAAGTGGATAGGCTAAAGATACTCCGGCTAAAGCAGTATCATTTACTAGCTGTCCTACAAATATTGCATCCAGAACAGCATTAAAACCGTACAAAACCATAGCTACTACAGCAGGCCACGAAAGCTGAACCATTACCTTCCACAGTCCACCTGTTAAAATAAATTGTTTTTGTGTCTCTTTTTCTGAAATTGTATTACCCATAATGACCTCCCATTTATCATTTTTTATACACTCCAACCTAAACTTTCCTGCTGAATATGCCATAGCTTCGCGTACAGTCCATTTTTAGCAAGCAATTCATCATGAGTACCCTGTTCTGAGAGCTTACCATCATCAAGCACAATAATCTGATTAGCTCCGGCAATAGTTTTTAATCGATGAGCAATTACGATAACTGTTCTTCCTTTTATCAATGCAGAAATTGCTGTCTGAATCATTACTTCATTTTCCGGGTCAATAGAAGCAGTCGCCTCGTCCAAAAGTACAATAGGTGCATCCTTAAGAATTGCTCTTGCGATAGAAATTCTTTGACGTTCTCCTCCGGACAGAGTACAGCCATTCTCTCCAATCAGCGTATTATATCCATTTTCCATTTTTTCAATAAATTCGTCGCACTGTGCTATTTTAGCGGCAGCACGAACTTCTTCATCGCTTGCCCCCTGTTTACCTATACGGATGTTGTTAATTACCGTGTCGTTAAACAAGACTACATCTTGGAACACAAAGCTCATGTATTTCATCAGTGTTTCAGGATCAATATCGCGAATATTTTTACCACCAATCAAAACCTCTCCTTTGTTTACATCCCAAAATCGTGCAATCAAACGTGAAATTGTGCTTTTGCCAGAGCCTGATGGACCAACAAGAGCAGTCACTGCGTTATGAGGCAAAGAGATACTCATGTTTTTAATAACTTCCTCCTTGTTATATGAAAAAGTTACATTTTTGAACTCAATATTGCAATCCGGAAGAACAATATTTGTATTTCCCTCCATTATAGGCTCTTTTCTAAGTTGCTGCATACGCTTTGTAGAAGTGAAGAAGTACATTACTTCAGCCAACATAGTCAGTATAGAAAGAACAGGTGCATAAATACGTGTACTAATCATGGTAAATGTCAGAAATTTAATGATATCAAGGCTACCGGATGTCAGTAGATTAACTCCAACTAAGATAACAACACCAATACCAACCTGCAGAACAATTGAAGAAAGTGTAACAAAACTACCGGCTATTGCCTCGAAGGTAATTGCTTCTTTCATCATTTGCTTTAATGCCCCTTTGAGTGCCGCAGATTTTTCACCTGACAATCCAAATGCTTTTACAACCTTAATACCGTCAAGATACTCCTGTATCTGCTTTGAAACGTTTAGTTTTGCCTTAACGTGTCGTTCTCCGAATTTTTTCTGAATTTTTCTTGAAAGATAAATTACTCCCATAGAAATTGGCAAAACGAAAAGTAATGAGAGTGTCATACGCCAGTCATAAAATGAAAGCATGATAGAAACAATGAGAATAGAAATTGCATTTCCCACAATTTGTGGTACTGCATGACTCATTATTTGCTCAACTGTAGCACAATCACCCATAATATTTGTAGTCAGTTCAGACAAATCCTTGCGATTAAAAAACGAAAGAGGAAGTCTACGCATATGCTCTGCTACCTCAATACGGATATTGGTACTTTCCGAATATGCGGTGGTATAGGTCTTATCATATTCCACGCTGTAAACAATAAAGTAAAGCGCAGCCGCAAGTACTCCAAAGGCAGCCAGTACCCATAGTTTCCCCGTATCCAGTGGCGTTCCCGATGTTAAAGGCTCGATAATATTTTGCATAACCTGCATAATTACCATAAATGGTAAAAAAAGGACTATATTTGCCAATACACAAACCAAAATTGCATGATTTAGATTTTTACTTCCCTTATCAGATAAATTAAGTAGCTTTTTAAACATTGCTTGCCACCTCCCTTTCACTAATAGTCCAGCTCATTGCTGATGTATACTGTTGCCACATATGGCTATATCTCCCGCCTAAGCCGATAAGAGTATCGTGTTTTCCTTCTTCGACAAGCCTGCCTTCATCAATAACAAGAATTTTGTCAGCACCACGCACAGTCGATAGTCTATGTGCTATAATGATTACAGTTTTATTTTTCATCAGTTGCTCAAAAGCGAGCTGTATTTTATGTTCATTTTCCGGATCAGCAAAAGCAGTAGCTTCGTCAAGAACAATAATAGGAGCATTTTTTAGAATTGCTCTTGCAATGACAATACGTTGCTTTTCTCCACCGGATAAATGTATATTGTTAGTGCCAATGACTGTGTCATATCCATTTGGAAGTTTTTCGATAAATTCATGGCATTGTGCCGCCTTTGCTGCGGCAATCACATCATTAAGGCTGGCATTTTTATTGCCAATCCTGATATTATCAAGGATGCTTTGCTGAAATAGAAATACATCTTGAAACACAAAGCTGACAATATTCATAAGATATTCGCTTGACATATCTCTAATATCAAGCTTGCCAATTTTGATACTTCCTGTACCTACATCATAAAAACGAGGAATTAAATGGGCAATAGTGCTTTTACCAGAACCCGACGGACCTACAAGTGCTGTAACCTCATTTTGCTTAGCAGTAAAGCTAATGCCAGATAAAGCTTCAGTTTCATCATAGGAAAAACTTACATTTTCAAAGTCAATGTCAAAATTATTTGTTGTCTTAGGATATTTAGCTTCAGGCAATGGCTTTTCGTTAAATACCCTGTCCATACGTTCAATTCCATCAGCAATCTGTCTGCCTTTTTGAGATACATACATAAGCTTAAGAAACGGTGCGGTAATAGCGACAGAGAAAACTAAATAAAACAATGCAGACATTGCAAACTTTGGATAATCTTCAACGCCACCCGAAAGCCATATTATAACCGGAATTAAGAATATGTATATGTTGTTGAGAACGACAAGAAACATTACAAATCCATTTTTAAACGCTTTTGTGTAAGCAAGTGCAAAATCACCGTAAGTTTTAATAGAATCATAAAATTTACGGAAAGAATATATCGTCTGGCTGAATGCCTTGACGACTGAAATACCTCGCACATATTCTACAGAAGCGTTATTCATATCCTCAAGTGAGTCTTGATAGGTTTTGATAAATTTTATAGAATTTTTTCCCATATATATGCTTTGGAGTACATACAGCAAGATAATAGGCGCAAGCGTAGCTAAGCCCAGACGCCAATCAAAGATGAATAGGATAATCAATATAACTATAGGGGTTGCGAATGAGCCAACAATATCAGGAAGCTGATGCGCAATAAAGCCCTCAATTTTTTCAATATTATCATCTACCACCTTTCGTATTTTACCTGTAGAATTATCAGTATGAAAACCCATTGGTAAACTTGCTAAATGACTGGTAAATTTAAGCTTTAAGTTGTACAATGTTTTAAAAGCGGCAAGATGCGAACACATCAAGGCAAAAAAGTTTAGTATTATTGCACCGATTGCTGACCCACCGGCAAGCCAGCCAAGACGCACTATATAAGCACCATCAAGACCGCTTAAATTTCCCATATTCATAGCCAGTTCACGGATAATATAATAGATTGCAATAAATGGAACGAATGATACCGCAACGCTGACAACAGAAAGCACGCAGGATGATATAACAAGTATTTTTTGAGTAAACGCAAGCTCCCACATGCGTTTCATGCCATTACCTGGCTGAATATTACTTTGTGAATTTTTTACATTATGATTTGACATAATTCCCTCCTTTAATAATTTAGTTAGTTTAAACTAACTATTTGTTTTAAAAAAACGCTTTACAAATAGTTTTATTTGCCTAGCGCATAAGTTAGCATATGCTAATTGCATACTTTAAAAAATATGACTTTAGCCATACTTTTTTTCACTGAATTATTTCATTAAAAATGCTCTTCCAGCCACCAGTATAAAAAATACATAAAAACTCAAGATTCTCAATAGCCTGCTCATAACTCATGTTGTGACGGACAGGCTCAAGAATTGTATTTATATAACTTTCTGATATCATATGGAGTACTGTACTGTTTATCTCTGAATTTATACATTTATCTTTATTTATTTTGTTCAAATAAGCAATTGTGTGCGTTACCTCATAATCTACAATTGTATGAACAAAATCGGCTTTTGAAGATCCCTCTGAGCCAACGACTAGCAGTCTAAAAACATCAAAATTATCATAGATAAATCTATAAACCTCACGGAGATTAGCAATACTATTTTCTGTTGTAATTTCAGTAACAATATTACTGTCATTATAATATAAAGCACTGAGCTCACGAAACATTTTTTCTACCTGTAAACACACCGGCTCAACAATTGTCTCAAACAACGCATTCTTATCCTTAAAATAGGTATAAATCGCTCCTGTGGTCATATTGGCAGCAGCAGCAATATTTCTAAGAGACGCATTTTTAAACCCATTTTGCAAGAATTCTTGTTTACCAAAATGAAGAATTTTTTCCTGAGTGTTCATCACATCTGTCATAGCAAGCTCCTTTCTTTACAAACCAAATAACACTGTTATATAACGGTGTTATTGTATAACAATATTTTTCTCTTGTCAAGCAAAATATCTAATTTTTTTATATGACTATTCCTCCATTTGGTAAAAGCACTTGCTCTGCCATATAATCAAGGTCTGATATTGCCAGATACCATGCACATTCTAAAAGTCAAAAGTATGATATTACTACAAATTAAATGTTTTTCTAAATTTACTAGGTGTAATCCCATGCACTTCTTTAAAAGCAGCAGTAAATTTCGCGGAATTTTTATAACCACATTGCTGAGCTATGTTCTGTATACTAAGATGATCTGAAGATAAGAGCTGCATTGCCCTTTTCATCTTTTCGATACGAATATATTCATAAACAGGAATTCCGTATAAATTTTTAAAAGACTGACGAAGCATACTCTCACTCATCTCAGATAACTGACACATTTTTTCCATGCTTATAGGATTTAGAATATCCGTATCAAGTGCATTTTTTACACGGAATACTTTCTGTTCATTTTCCCATGTAACATAATTCTTTCTACTTTTTTTTCTTAAAGGAATGTCTGGGTAATTTCTTTCAATGTTCAGCAAAAGTTCAATAGCTTTACATTCATAAGAAGCTATATTTATATCTGCATTACGCACATTCCATCTTATCTGCTCCAATATCATCATAATATTTGGTGTATTGTAATGCTGTTCTTTCCATAGTTTTGCATCAGAAACTCTAATCTTGGGTAAATCCGTCTTGTCTTTGAAATAATTTTCAATAAATTCGTCAAAAATCAGAACACACGTAAAGCATGTATGCACTCCTTTAGGAAATGTAAGCTTAAAATCTGTATTAGGATTTATAATAATATGGTTAATAGGACTAAGATGTTTTATCTTTTTACCCTTTTGAGTATAAATGATATCTCCGCAATCTATACAAAATATCCACATACAAGGCTTTTCAACATTAATCTTATATACAATATCTTCTTCAGGCGTAAACCATGCACTAATTGCAAATAATCCTTTAGCAGGATTCATCTCTACAATCCAGCCATTTTGCCATGTTGATGGAAAATAATAAATTTCTCCGTTTCCATAATTTCCTTTTTTTAAATTATATTTCTGTGCTAAAGTTTTAAAGCCTAATTCATATTCATTGGTATACATCATAAATACTCCATAAAATTATTTGTATAAGAGTGTAAATACTATTTTATAAATATAAATTATATCATAAATTAATTGTTTAAACAATATAAAATAATCCATTTTGCTACAAGAACAATCCATTTTAACATATAAAACAGTTTTAAAACTTGCGAATAATATTGAAATTATATTCTTTAATGTTTGTCAACATACAATTACAAGATACTAACTTGGTTATCTTCCTCTATTGACACCTTATATAGTGCATGATAAAATCTACATCGGTTAGCGCAAACTAACCGATGTATACTTCAATGACGATAGTGCATACGTCATTTTAATATCTTATATTTTAATAATTAAAGGAGATGAATTATGAAAAACAATATAAAAAAACACATTTTGATGTTATTCATCATTATGTTATTTACAACTAACTTGGTGGGATGCTCTTCACCAAATGTTCCGTCAAATGTATCTGAAGGAAGCAAACAGGGAGAAGATGTTAACAAATCAGAAAACAAAGACAGCGACACAAAAGAAGAAACACGAATTATATCAACTGTTAAGGGTGATGTAGAAGTACCTGCTAACCCAAAAAAAGTAATTGTTAACTGGTATATAGGTGATTTATTTACACTTGATATCATACCTGTTGCCGCTAGTGCATGGTCTCATGAAACAATGCCGTTTTATGATAAATTTGAAGGAGTTACTAATATAGAAAATTGGGATGCAGAAGAAATAATGTCTTATGAGCCTGATTTAATTATTACATATTCAGAAGAAGATTTTGATAAGCTTTCTAAAATAGCTCCTGTTATAGTCGTTCCAGAAGTAGGTGTATCGTCTACAGAACGTTTAAAATTCCTAGGAGAGGTAACAGGGCGACAAGAACAAGCAAAAGCTGCAATTGATACATTTGAACAAAAGCTTGCAAGCTCAAAAGAAAAACTCGCAAGTGCTAATATTGAAAATAAAACTTTTAGTATTCTTCAAGATTGGGGTGCAAGCTCTTACGGAGTATATTACGAGACAGGCTCTCGTGGAGGCACTTTAGTATACGAATATTTGGGACTAAAGAAACCTGAAAAATTAGAGCAATTGATAAAGGATTCAAATCAGGGCAGAGGCTCGCTATCTTATGAGGTTGCCGCAGATTATTTTGGAGATTATGTATTGTGGTTTTTGATGGATGATTACACATCTGAATTTGCTCAAACAGAAATATGGAAAAGCATCCCTGCTGTAAAGAACGGAAACATAATCAGCATACCTAGCAATATGATGGGTTTGTTCTTCTACTCCGATGTCACAAGCTTAACTGCTCAGCTTGATTATGTTGTTGAGCGTTTATTGGAAGTAAAAGCTCAATAAGATTTTCTTTGAAAGGAAAGCAATTATGCAAAAACTATTCAAGCGTCAAAAAAAAGGCGCTCTTAACTTTCTCATATATATGATTGCAGGCCTTGCCTTATTGATTATTTCATTCGTAGCATCCATATCTTTGGGTGCTGCGGATATTAATTTTTCCACTGCATGGGGTGCAATATTTAATTTTAACCCTGCTTTGACAGAGCATCAAATTATAAGAACCTTACGTTTTCCAAGAACCTTGGCAGACATGATTGTAGGAGCATCCCTAGCTGTATGCGGTGCTATCATGCAGGGTTCAACTAAAAATCCTTTGGCGGATTCTGGACTTATGGGTATCAGCAGCGGTGCGACCTTTGCAATCGCCTTGATAATGTCATTTTTCCCAGGGGCATCATACGGACAAACCATGCTGTTTGCTTGTCTTGGTGCGGCAGTAAGTACATCTATGACATATTATATAGCATCGCTAAGCAAAAGAGGTATGACTCCTCAAAGGCTTGTGCTTTCAGGTATATCCATCTCTATGTTATTTAGTGCTTTCAGCTCTTATCTTGCTATAAAATACCATATCGGTCAATCCCTAATGTACTGGACTGCCGGAGGAACTGCAAGTGCTAGATGGAATGAATTAGCCATAATCACGCCTTTTTTCATTGTAGGTATCTTAGGATCAATTGCATTATCCCCCTCTATTACAGTACTTAGTTTGGGAGAAGAAGTAGCCACCGGACTTGGACTTCGTTCCAAGTATGTTAAAGGTGTATCTACTCTAATTGTTTTATTGCTGACAGGCTTATCTGTTATTGTCGTCGGTCCGGTCGGTTTTGTTGGCTTGATCATTCCGCATTTAGTAAGATACTTGGTAGGTACAGACTATAGATACATTATTCCAGCCTCTATCTTATACGGAGCTCTTTTAACCGTATCAGCAGATGTTGTCGGGCGATTAATTAACAGACCTTTTGAAACACCTCTTGATATAATATTTTCTGTAGTAGGTGTACCGTTCTTTTTATACCTCTCACGCAAGCAAAGGAGGGAATTTGAATGAAAAAACCAAGGTTTACTATAAAAAAAGGTATTTTTATTATATCAATTATGATAATAATTATAATTGCTCTGTCCATAATCAGTATGAATGTAGGAAAAATGAACTTATCTCCAAAAGAGGTACTTGATGTTTTCTTAAAAAAAGGAACTGCTAAGCAAAATCTTATTGTATACGAATTCAGACTTCCACGAATTATTTTGGCTATACTTGTCGGCATCGGCATGGGTACATCAGGCTGTATAATGCAAAGTCTTTTGAGAAATGACATGGCAAGTCCAGGTACTTTAGGTATAAGCTCTGGCTCAGGATTATTTGTTTTAATATATGTAGTTATTTTTGGTGCAAGAAGTTTTTCATCCGCAATTATTATGCCCGTCTTGGCGTTTATAGGAGGTTTAACCGCTGCCATATTAATATTTTTACTTTCCTATAAAAAAGGCAAGGACGTTTCTCCCACTAACTTAATTCTCACGGGAGTGGCACTTAGCAGCGGATATAGAGCAATTTCAACAATACTCACTTTAAGACTTGATGAAAAACAAATGGATTTTGTTCAAAAATGGAGTGCCGGAAGTTTGTGGGGAGATAAATGGGACTACCTCTTAATTCTAATTCCGTGGGTACTTCTTATATTTATTTATATTTTCTACAAATCCCATAAACTTAATATTCTTAATCTTGGCAATCAAACAGCTACAGGTCTTGGCATGGCAACAAAAAGAGAGTTTATAGGTCTTACAGTAGCTTCAGTTGCACTTTCTTCAGGCTGTGTTGCTCTCGGAGGAAACTTCTTTTTTGTAGGTATGATTTCACCGCATATGGCAAAAAAACTTGTCGGGTCTAATCATAAATTATTGCTTCCCGCAGCATCCTTGGCAGGCTCTATTATTGTTCTTTTATCTGATACAATTACACGGTCAATAAGCTTTGGTGCTGATATACCTACAGGCATTATTATCACCGTATTAAGTACGCCATATTTTCTGTATCTTCTGTCAAGAGAAAACTAAAACATGAAAGGAATAATGTATGAACAGTATTTCAACAACACAATTAAACATAGCCTACGATGACGCTCTTATCGTTGAGGGACTTGATATGCAAATTCCTTGCGGCAAAGTGACATCTATCATAGGTCCAAATGGATGTGGCAAATCCACAGTTCTAAAAGCAATTGGACGAATTATAAAGCCAAAGCAAGGTATTGTATATTTAAACGGTGAAGATATGAAAAATCTAACTACTAAAGATATTGCAACAAAAATGGCAATTCTTCCTCAATCCCCTTTGGCTCCAAGCGGACTTACCGTAGGTGAATTAGTAGCATACGGAAGATTTCCCCATCAAAAAGGATTTGGAAAGCTGACATCCGAGGATAAAAAAATTGTTTCATGGGCCTTAAATGTAACAAAATTAAAAGACTTGGAATTTAGAGAAGTAGATACTTTGTCAGGAGGGCAAAGGCAAAGGGTATGGATAGCTATGGCGTTGGCACAGCAAACGGATTTGATACTGCTTGACGAGCCTACCACATATTTGGACTTATGTCATCAACTTGAGGTACTAGAGCTGTTATATGATTTAAACAAAACTCAAGGCTGTACTATAGTTATGGTGCTTCATGACCTTAATTTAGCAGCACGCTTTTCCGACTACATGGTAGCGGTAAGGTCAGGAAAAATTATTAAACACGGTACAAGCAAGGATGTAATGACACCTGCTGTACTCAAAGAAGTATTTAATATAGATGCAACTATCGTCCCTGATCCAAATTCAGGTAGAGAAGTGTGCATTACCTACAATCTTATACACGATAATATAAACAAAAGGGAGCGTGAAACAGCATGAAAATTGTTCTAAGAGTGCTGAAAGAAGCCAAAAAGTATTGGTTTTATATATTTGCCGGTATACTTGCGGTTATTGTATCCACTCTTGCTAGTCTATATACTCCATGGGTACTACAGGAACTTACTAAACTAATAATAGAGGGTGATAAAGATATTGTACTAAAGTCACGCAATTTAGGTCTGATTTTACTTGCCTCCTATATTCTTATGGGCATCTGCTCCTATATTCGTGGATATTTTACCCATTATGCCGCATATCACTATGTTGCAGATTTAAGAAAAGGGCTGTACGATAAAGTACAACACTTATCAATGAAATATTTTACCGAAACACAGACAGGGCAGATTGCCAGCCGTATAATGCACGATTCAGTAAATGCAGAAATACTAATAGCCCATGTTATACCTGATTTGATTGTCAATGCCTTAATGTTTATCAGTATATCAATAATATTATTTTATATAAATATCAATTTAGCTTTAGTCAGTTTGATATCTATTCCTTTTTTAATAATCGTCAATATGGGATATTCAAAATATGTTCTGCCATTATGGAGATTAAATTCAAAAGCTGTAGGTGAGCTAAACGGCACTCTCCAAGATAATTTATCGGGAATAAAAGAAATTCAGGTTTTTAATCAACAAAAATATGAAACTAAAAAAATTGGTGATTTAGCAAGAAAGCAGACAAATGTATTTTTAAAAGCTACAAAACTCGGAGAAATATTCAACCCCTTTATTGTTCTGCTCAGCAGTATAGGCTCTGTTATTGTAATTATATACGGGGGGTATCTAAATTCCATCGGCAGTGTATCTGCAGCTGATATTGTAGGTTTTATCATGTATTTGAATTTATTCTACAGACCTATCAATAATTTATCAGCATTAAACGAACAGCTTAGCACAGCTATTGCCGGATGCGAAAGAGTCTACGAAATAATGGATACTGAAATGGATGTAAAAGAATCACCTAATGCAGTGAATTTAAAAAATGTAAAAGGAGCAATTGAATTTAAGGATGTATCTTTTTATTACAAAAAAGAAATTCCTGTACTAAAGTCAATAAATATTAAAATAAATCCAGGTGATACTGTTGCTTTTGTCGGAACGACAGGAGTTGGTAAAACTACACTTGCAAGCCTATTAAATCGATTTTATGATCCTGTTGAGGGTGCAATTCTTATTGATAATATAAACATAAAAAATGTAAGTTTGACAAGCCTTAGGGACAATATAAGCATGGTTTTGCAAGATACTTACCTATTTAGCGGTACAGTTTATGAAAATATCGTTTACGGATTGGAATATGCTACAAAAGAACAAGTCATGAATGCTGCTGTTGCCGCAAATGCACATGATTTTATTATGGGCTTTGAAAACGGATATGATACCTTAATCGGTGAACGCGGAATTAGGTTGTCAGGAGGTCAAAAACAGAGATTGTCAATTGCAAGGGCAGTTCTTAGAAATTCACCTATCTTGATACTTGATGAAGCTACATCTTCTTTGGATTCAAAAACAGAAAAAGAAATTCAGTCCGCATTAGACAATATATCAGTAGGCAGAACTACCTTTGTGATTGCTCACAGATTATCAACCATAAAAAACGCCGATATGATTGTGGTACTTGACAGAACAGGAATAGCAGAATCAGGCACTCATGATGAATTAATCAAAGCCGGAGGAAAATATTCAAGTATGTATTTGGCTCAGGCATCATAGAATAACTGATAAAACAAGAAGAAAACGCCCTTTACTAAACAAGGGCGTTTGTTGTATTTGCTATAAATAAAACTGTAAAAGCTATTAATGATAATTAATCATCATTTTGTAATATCTAATATATACATCATGTTTTTCTGAATTTGAGCAGCTTGTGCTCTTGTTGTACTGCCCTTAGGGTCAAACTTACTGTCTCCTATTCCGTTCTTATCCAACAAACCAAGATTTATAACAAAGATAATATTATCTACAAAATCTTTATTTACATTATCGTAATCACTGAATTTTGTTAAATCAGATACTACATTAAAGTTTGTTGATATTTTACAGTATTTAGCGACATTGGACAGTATAACTGCCATCTCTTCTCTTGTAATAGCCTGATTTGGTTTGAACTCGTCATCCGATAAATTAAGCTTCTCAAAAAATCCTGCTTTTTTACAAGACATAATTGCAGTATAATACCATGACTCAGGTTTTACATCTGTAAATTCTGTGTAATCTATGGTATCAAGCTCAAAAACATTGTACACCATCTGAGTAAACTCTGCTCTTGTTATGTCTCTATTAGGCTCAAATTTGTCATTACCTACTCCTGAAACAAGATTTCTTGCAGAGGAAAAATCAATAGCACTCTTACCCCAAAATTCGTTTGTAACATCGCTGAATTCTGTATGATTATAATCTATCATGTATATGGAAAAATGACTTGTATTAAAATCAACTGTTTTTGTAGTAGCGTTATATACTGCATTTTTGACTATTTTTATCACTCCGTCCTCATCAACATGGTAAATGATAATAGAGTCGGCATTTTCACCTGACTTTAAAGCATAATGCAACTTGACTGCAACCTTTCCGCCCAATTCTGATATCACCTTGTTGTCTGAGATTATTGACAAATCATAAGTCTGATTTTCGCCTATCGAGTTTTGCTGTGCTGTTGTAAGTTTAGTTTTATCTGCAACCCCAATCTGAATAATTATATCTTTCTTGGCTTGTTTATAAATCTTATTAATCGCTGCATTGTCAAGAGTTATAATTGTGCTTCCGAATTTTATTTGAAGCGACATATTGGCACTTTGTGCAATTTGTTTCCATCCATCATTTGATATTACAGTTTTTATCGTATCTATATTTTCTTTTTTATCAATAACAATATTTATAACAGGATTTTCCGTGCTTTTATCAGCATTTTTAATGGCTTCACTTATGTTACCACTATCTACATTTGATGTTATAACGCCGTCTGCTTCTTTTGCTGTAACTGTTATTGTGCTGCCATTAACGACATTAGAATCTGTTTTTGCAGATGTTGAATTGCTGCTTCCTGAATTGTCTGAATTGTTTCCGCCTGAAGTATTTTTATATACATTCACAGTCTGAACAGGTGTGGTAACTCTGTAATTTTCAAAGTCTGCAACTCCAAGATTAACAGTTCCCTCTGTAGCTACGGATGCCAAGGATATTGTGTAATTTTTCCCTGAACCGCTCAGCGTTCCTTTTACAGCTGTTCCTGTACCATTTGTTATGCTTATCTTATCTGCTGTAAATCCTGTTACATCCTCACTGAATGTGATACTGATGCCTGTTGAATTTGCTGCGCCACTTACTCCACCTGTCTGCAATGCTGTAAAACTAATATCTTTTTTAGGTGTCACAACAGTATTTTTATATACATTCACAGTCTGAACAGATGTGGTAACTCTGTAATTTTCAAAGTCTGCAATGCTAAGATTAACAGTTCCCTCTGTAGCTACGGATGTCAAGGATATCGTGTAATTTTTTCCAGAGCCGCTAAGTGCTCCCTTTGAAACTGAACCCGTAGCATCTGTAATGCTTACCTTATCTGCTGTAAATCCTGTTACATCCTCACTGAATGTGATACCGATGCCTGTTGAATTTGCCGTGCCACTTGCTCCGCCTGTCTGCAATGCTGTGAAGCTAATATCTTTTTTAGGTGTCACAACAGTATTTTTATATATATTCACAGTCTGAATAGGTGTGGTAACTCTATAGCTTCCAAAGTTTTCAATATCAAGATTAACAGTTCCCTCCGTACTTACAGATGTTAAGGATATTGTGTAATTTTTCCCAGAGCCATTCAGCGTACCCTTTACAGCCTCTCCTGTACCATTTGTGATACTTATCTTATCCTCTGTAAATCCTGTTACATCCTCACTAAAACTAATATTGATACCTGTGGAGTCTGCCGTGCCACTTGCTCCACCTGTCTGCAATACTGTAAAGGTGATACCTGTAGGAAGCACTGTGGTATTGCTAAAATGTGTACCCTCCCAAATATATGTCCCTGCAGAAATTGCACTTGCTGTGGCAGGAGCTGATGACGGTCCTACAGTTATATATTCTGAAGTGACGATTACATCTCTGTCTTTTATTTTATTTTGAATACCCTCTGTTTTACTTCCTTCATGAAAAATAATCTTTCCGTAATTATTCCCTTTTAAATTTGCACCTTCTAATAATGTAAGCCCCCTGTAGCTACTGGGGTAAAGCTCTAGAGTTGAATCATCTATTGTAAATGACACAGTCTTATCCGGCGAGGTAGCCCAGTTAATAAATATCCCAGTTCCGTCGCCTTGATACTGCACAATCATTGTACTACCATTGGTCATTTTAAGCTCTGAATTAACCATATTATCAGTAATGCCAGTTACAATGTACCCCCTGTTAGCCAATATTACCCTGCTGTTATCAAAAGTCAATGTATTATTGTACTTTATTGCTTCTGAAATGCTACCATACGTAGGATTTATAACTTCACTTAGAACTTCACTGTTCTTTACATACATATCTCCTTGAATAGCAGTTACACTTTTACCCTCACTTTTCAATTCAACTTCACAATCTGATATCAATATAGGGCTATCAGAAAATGAGACAATTCCGGATGTATAGTCTCCCTTATTGCTAATCTCTAGTTTTTCTCCAGTAATTTCAAGCTCTCCTAATACCCATAGTCCAACTCCAGATGAATTCTTGATTTTAATATTGCAATTTATTGCTGTTAATTTACCGCCGTTGATTTCACTATTATTACTTTGCATCTCAAAATCAATATCCTCAAGAGTTAAGGTTCCATTTACTGAAATGGTACTTGAATCATAGAAGCTTAACTTTCCTCCGCCGTTGGCTGTGAGTCTAATTCCTGAGGGTACATTTAGTTTACAACTCCCTGCAAGGTATATCGCACTGCCCGATGAAACCGACAGTATATGATTTGCACCAACGATTACCTCATTATTCATTGTAAGCTCTTTATTAATTTCAATTATCTTTGGTGTACTGCTCCTGAGTGCAGCCTCCAGCTCAATATAATCATCCGGTATAACTGTCTCAACATCTGCCAGAGCAATTTGAGGCATCATGCAAAATAGCATGAGTATCGATAAAAATATCGATAAAAATTTTGTTTTAAATGATTTTTCCATTATACTCTCCTTAATTTTATATGTGAAAATTAAATCCTTACTTGAAAGTATAACAGAAGTTATTTTTTCACACATCCCCCATTTTGAGGGGTATGTGTGAAAATTATGGATTTATTGAAACAGACTAGAAGTCTGTGCTCGAAAGTTCTTTCTTAGAGTGGATATTAAGCTTGCTGTATATACTTTTCAAAACGCTTCTTACTGTTGATTCTGCTAAAAACAACGTATCTGCAATTTCTTTTGCTGATAATCGCTCTTTTGCAAGCAAAGCAATTTCACGTTCTCTTGGAGTGAGGGAGGATTTACTCTCAACTAAAGCCTTGTTGATTTCATCTACACCCTTTTTCTGACGTTTTGAAAGTTGCATTATATTCTTTAGACCTTGCTCATCAGACACAGCAAATTTGACAGATTCTAAAATAGGAGCAAGCTCTTCGGCATGTTCAGCAAAAGGCATATATATTTTATCGGATAAAGCTAAATTAATAGCACGGCATATGTATTCTTTTGCTTCTTTTTTGTTTTGTACCTCAAAGCTTGAGATTGCTAAGAAAATAAGGTGATAAACCTGAGGAAGAAGATAATTCATAGCCTCTGCCATCCCCATCATAGCTCCTGACAGTCCATGAAGTTCATTATACCGCTTAGTCAGCATGAGCTTCTTTGCAAATAAAATATGACCGTAAGGAACAGTTGGCATAAACAATATCCTCTTGATATAATCAGGGTCATTTAGCCAATCTGCAAGCTCATCTGTATTTCCCCGTATTAAAGAAAGAGTGGACATTCCAAGCTCGACCATTCTAACTATAAATATTTCAGGTCTTTCTATGCCATATTGCTGGATGTTGTCAACAGCTCTAAGATAAGCATTTATATCCCCTCTAAGCAGTGCAATACGGGCTAGCAGTAATTCAGCACATATACAAAGACCTGTTTGGTTTTTATCTTTTGCCATAAAAATAGCTTTATGACAAAGTCTCTCTGCGTCGTCATCATTTCCTCTAAGCAGCATAGCTTCAGCACGCATAACAACATCAGCTCCTGTTCCATGTCCGCTAACAAGCTGTCCATAAATAGGTATACATTCATCCATAAGTTTAAGCTCTGTTTCAAGGTCAGAAACCTTTCTCCAAAACATATATAATACGGAAACACCTCCAAAGGTCCACGGTGTAGTTGGAAAAAACAGCTTGCTAGGACCCCTTAGTTGTTCGAGAGCTTTCTTATGGTATTCACTCATTTTTTGTATATCATTATACTGTGTAAATGACATTAAAATAGACATTTCACCTTTTATTCTCTCAAGCTGTTCCTTTTCAATTCCCTTAGGATTTTCAATAAAAAGCAAAATCATTTGCACTACTTTTCCAAAAACATCTCTTCTTCCGCCAAGAAATAGCTGAAAAGCGAACTCAAGCATAGCAAAAGGATATTTATTCATTATTTCTATGGGGCATTCATCTATTATTTTTACAATAAATTCAATTACATATTGTTCTTTTTGATTATCAAGATATTCGTTACGGTAGGTCACAGATAAAATAGAGTCAAAGTCTCGTATTTTATAATAAAATTGTGCCGCAGGATAAAGCGAAGCCTCTGAAACACAAGCTTCTCCCGCTCGTTTTATTATTTTTCTCTGAAAATCCTCATCGGTATTGTTATAGAACCATGTACGCAGATAATCTTGTAAAATACTGTGCATGTTGTATAGCTCTTTTTCGGAATCATAACGAATAAAGACATTTTCATTTATCAGAGTAATAGTGTCTTCATTTAAGTCACTTTTACCGATCATAATCCGTATCTGTTTAGCCGTAAAGCTGTCCAGTATAGAAAGTGAAAGTAAAATTTCTTTTTCACTCTCGTCCATCCTGTTCCAAATTGCTGTATGCACTAATTTCTCAATATCAGCTGTCCTAGCAAATGTGCCTGTTTGTATATAATTTAAAAGTTGCAGGGAAATTGCCGATATCCACCCCTCGGAAAAGTCATACAGTTTATCAAGTTCGGAATCAGAAAGCTTTATACCTGCTGTTTTGAAGTATTCGGCAGTCCCTTTTTTATTAAGAGTCAAATCTGAACTCTGAATTTTATGAATGTGCTGATGATGCACCGTGTATTTGCTATTGTCCTTTAGAGGCTGAGTAATAAAAATAATATGAAGTTTAGAGTCTTCATGAACAGAAAACGCATTGATAATATCCCTTAGTATATCGCTAGAAACTAACTGGTAATTATCTATCATCAAAAACGTTTCTGCTTTAACACAGCAAGTTCTGATAATTGATGCTAAATCTGCAAGCATTTCTGAAGCAGAAAGCTCCAGCTTTTCCAATCTTGCCGCTATATCAGGTGATGCCTGTGAAAAAAGATTGCATATGCCACTCCATGCTTTTGCAGAAGATTCTCCAAGACAGGTATACCACTTTTTATAGCTATCATCTGAAAGATTTTCTTTTAAATACTCACGAACAGCAGTTGTTTTTCCAAAACCTGATGGAGCCTCCACTATTGTGAGAGGATATTCTTTGATTTTCATAAGCTGATTTTTTAGATGCTCAGAAAAATATAAAAGCTCGTGGGCTTTATATTTATTTAATTTCATTAGTTATTACCTCTTTTCCTAAATTCGTTTTTAACATTATCCTTATGCTTTTTGCATCAGAATTATATTCTCAACATACGATAAGCTGATGAAATTGATGTTTTAAATAATATTTTCTGAATTTATCTATGTAAGGTGCATAAAAATAGTTTCCATGGTACCCCAAGGAGCTAATTTTTCATCAATTTTGATAAATCCATATTTTTCATACAAATTGATATGGTCACTGACAAGATATACTTTATCAAACCTTAATTCTTTTGCATATTGCAAGGCAGAGAAAATTAGTTTCTCACTTAAACGACCTCCTCTATATGCTTCGCCAATAAATACAAAGCCAATATAAGGGGTATAAGTAACATTTGGTATACAGTCTGTTTTTTTCAACGTGCAATAACCAGCGATACTATCCTCATCTAAAACAGCAAAAACTCTTTCCCAATCAGAAAAATCGTTTTCGCGCATTTGCTTTGCTAAATTTTTACCTGCCCGCCAAGAACAGTTGTCAGCGTATTCTGCAACACTATTCCATAGCTCATCTATATTAGATAATACTTTTATTTGCATAGGATTTTGCCTCCGTTTCGTCTACGTATGGTTGTGGGTGATATCAGATTACCATCTTTTTTCAAAAGCAATTCTTGTGTCTGCACAAAAACCTATAATTGTTACCAATCCCATAACACATATTTCAAACGTCGTTCCTAAGAACTGTTGTATAATTCCAATAAAGCCAAATGGCAATGTTATAATCAAAAATGCTGATAATACAATGCCAAAAAAGCGATTTAACTTCAAAGGGATAATTTTACTTGCTATTAATGCAATTAAAATATTAACAAGTGTAATTATAATGCTCGATGTTGATAATTCTCTTGCTGCAATTAAAGTTTCTGTTCTTCCGCCATTTACCCATGTATATGGTAAAGTTTGAATAATAACCAATATGTGGACTATAACATTAATTACCCCTGCCATCAATGAGAAATAACCCGCTTTTTTTAAATTGATTTTTCTAAGTTTTTCTAACATTTTCCACTCCTCCATAATTCTAATTTATAAAAGAAATAAAGCCCTTTTCAAATCCGCCACATATTTAGCTTGTTGCTTTTTTAAATATGTGTGCACGAAAGGCTTTAATATTAATTTTTTAGCATATACATCTTCTGTGAAGTCAATTGTTGTTTCTTGATTGTCATATGAAAATAAGCCAATCCAATGACCATGTATGTTTTTATTATCTATATCAAATTCATACCTTTTCATCGGCTCAAACAATGTAATTGTAAAAGAAGTGGCATATCCATCTTTTGTATATTCCACGAACTTTCTTCCTGCTTCTACAACTTCAATTTTGCTTATATCACTTCGCCACGAATACTTTTCAAGTGAAGTAACAACATTCCAAACCTTTTCTAATTCACAATGAAATGTAGCTTTTATATTTGCAAATGCCATAGTGCCTCTCCTTTCAAATTCAAATTTTGTCATATTTGCATTATACTTATAATTTGACATCTAACTATTAAATTATGTAATTTTATCTTAAGTTTGAGTCTTTATAAGTGTATCTCAAGAACAAATTTCCATAATTTCTTCTTGTCTTTTTAATAAAATAGTTAGTGTTCTTTCTATATAATGATTAAAATTTAACGGATAATTATAGGAATAATAATATTCATAATGATTTGGAACACCGTTTCTTTTCTGATTGTCGAGTAGTTCCCATCCTAAAACATATTCCATATACGGCTTAAAACATTCCGGTATTTCTGATTTATATATTAGATGCTGGTTATTTTGAATTATCTCTAATATCCTTGCTTGAATTGGAATGCTATATGTATCAATAAAATGTCTCCATATCTTTTGCTCATTTTCAGGCAAATCAGAAATTTTTCCTTGCTCATTTTGGAATATAACCTTCCTACCTAATTGGTATGCAATCAACGATGTCCTTAAGTCTTGCTCCCTTAAAAGCTCAGCAATGGGACCATAAAATTTTGAAATTTGATTATCTAATAATTCTTTTTCCCATTGAGCACACAGTAGCTTTTTTTCAAATTCTTGTTGTTGATTTGCAGACTTTATGGATTGTTTATGAGGAATAATCCACCCAAATACAACGAGTAATAGCCCAATTATCGCAAACGATAATTCTATTATTTTTGTAATTTCATCAAAAGTTAAGTTCATAAATACACCCCTTTACATATAAATAAACTATCTAAGCCTACTCCTACTTCAGCAGTCCCATTGACATTTTTTTAAATCAACATGGGTTTCATCTTTCAGAGGAACACCCTCATTGCGAAGCAAGTCACCTTGTTCAATCCATCCTGGTGCCAGTCTACCGGCGTGATTAACTACTCTATGGCAAGGATATTCTCCGTAATATTCTGACCTGCTAAGGACTTTTCCAACAAGTCTTGCATTTTTATCTCTACCGATTAACCTTGCGATTTGTCCGTATGTAGCAACGCTACCCTCAGGAATTTCCTCTACAACAGAAAGAATTTCATAAATCAAATTTTCTTCTAAAACTCGCTTCATAGTACCTCCATATCTTCCTTATATGCCTTTTCACATCATTCGGAAACATGTGTATTTTAAAAATTTTTTCACTTATTTAATTCTAGCATCATTTTCCAAATTGGAAGTTTTTGTGTATGGTATAATGGTCAAAGTATTAATAAACACTTATTCTTATTATGCTTCTTTAAAAACTGCATAATAATGACAATGATGTAATACTCCATGATAGCTAATGTCATCTTCTTTTGAAATCTTTGACATACCACATTTACGCATTACATTAATACTTGCTAAATTATCATCAAATGCCCCTGTTATTATCTGATTAAACCCTTTACTAAACAGATCATTTATGACTGCCTTTAACATCTCAGTGGCATACCCCTTATTATGGAAATTAGGATGAATAACATACCCTAATTCAATTACGCTATCATCAATCTCCACATCATTGACAAACCCTATTAACTGATGGTTCAAATAAATGCCACGTTCAAAGTGATTATCAGAGTAAGAAAATCCTTGAAGCTTCTTAAACATATTGATAGCTTCTTCTTCTGTTTTAAAATCAGGTATCATAAAACTCTTCTTAATTACATTATTTGTTAACAGCTCAATCATCGCTTTTTGATCGATATCTTGAAATGGCTTGATTTCTAATCGATCGGTCTTAATTATTTTATCCATTTGATTTCCCCTCTTTTATAATAGGTGTTCTTCAGATACGATTGCATTGTTGTACATTATTTCTGTTTGTATCGGATTAATCTAATAGAAAGATTTTATTCATATGTCAGTCTAATCGTTAAATAAATCAATTTTACATATTATACTATTTATTTTAAAATTTATCAAATAAATATTTCCTATTAAGAAAAAGTGCTTGTTAAATAAAAAAGTACTGCTGCAAAGCTAAAATTTTAGCAGAGCAACAGTACCTTAAAATTATCTTGTTTTTAATTATTATTTAACATTTTATTCAATAGCTTACGGAGTGAATAAATCTCCTCTACTTCTAAATTGATACATTGAGCTACCTGAGCTGGAATTCTTAAAGCCTGTTCTCTAAGATTTTCTCCTTTTTCGGTTAATACAACTAAAAGATTTCTTTCGTCATTCTTGGAACGGTTCCTTTTTATATAGCCTTTTGTCTCAAGTTTTTTTAATACGGGTGTTAATGTTCCAGAGTCTAAATAAATGTGCTCTCCTAATTCCTTTACATTTAACTCTTTTCTTTCCCACATAACCATCATCGTTATATATTGGGTGTATGTTAAATCAAATTCATCTAAAATAGGTTTATATTGTCTGACTATTTCCTTTGCACAGGCATACAGCGGAAAGCACAGTTGATTCTCTAGCTTTAAAATGTCGTATTTATCATTTATCTCCATGATGTTATCACCCCTTTTAAAATTTGTATAATTAAAATTATTTATATTTTCTGCATTTTTATTAATTATAGCAGTTCTTTTACTTTTTCTTCTACATCAGTCATATTATGAGTTGGCTCAAATCTTCTTACAACATTGCCTTCTCTATCAATCAAGAACTTTGTAAAATTCCATTTTATATCTGGAGTTTTTCTAAAAAATGGAATTGCTTTTTCTAGTATGCTTTCTAATTTTGCTGCTATTGGATGCTCTGGATTAAAACCCTCAAAGCCTTTTTCTGATTTAAGGAAATTATATAATGGATCTGCATTATCTCCATTTACATCTATTTTTGAAAAGATTGGAAATGTAACTCCAAAATTCATTTCACAGAAGCTGACAATTTCCTCATTGCTGCCTGGGGCTTGGTTGTTAAATTGATTGCATGGGAAATCTAAAATAACAAAATCTTTATCGCTATATTTTTCATATAGCTTTTGTAACTCATCATATTGAGGTGTAAAGCCACATTTAGTTGCTGAATTGATAATCAGCATTACCTTTCCTCTATATTCCTCCAATGATACTTTCTTTCCGTCTATTGCTAAAACCTCGAAATCATAAACTTTTTTCATTTTTAATACCTAACCTTTCTATTATAATTATTATTGTATATCAATTTTATATTTTGCACTATTTAATTGCTTGCAACTTTTATATTTTAATTGTACACAATTTAATTGCGCTTGTCAATACTTTTTTTAAAAATTTTTTTATTTTATTTAACATTAGTAATTTCAACAATAGACAAGCGACTGGAATTTGGTATGGATATTTGCCGTTATTTAACACCATTATTTTTCATTTATATTTTTTAAAATTATTTTGACTGTAGATAGTTACAATAAGCTTGTAAATAAGTCTTAGGAATTGTATAATATTATGAAATACCACTTTATTGAATTTAAAATTTAAAGAAATGATAAGTAATAAGAAGATATGCACTGAACTCATAAAAGAATGTCTTATATCTTTTAAAAAACAGAGCTTTTTGTGCAATGGAGGCATGAATATATGGATAATAGCATTTTATGGAGAAATGGAGCTGTCGGCAAGAAATTTGTTGCTTCATTCAGCGGTGGAAAGGATAGTACTTTTGCTTTATACAAGGCTATGACAGTCGGTGAAGCAGTTGCACTAATAGTAATGATGGATGAACATGGTGCTCATTCAAGGTCGCATAGACTTACTGAAAAAATTATAAAGGAGCAAGCATCTTCCATTAGCTTACCTGTATTTTTAGATGCCGCAAGCTGGAATGATTATGAAAGCAAATTTATTAAACTCTTAGAAAAAACAAAAGCTATGGGTGCAGAGGTCTTAGTTGCTGGTGATTTAGATGTTCCGGATAAAGATTGCTGGCATGATATTGTTACAAAAAAAGTAGGGCTTGACTTAGCCTTGCCATTAAGAGGGACAAATCATCGAGAAGTAGTCACAGAGTTTGTGAAAGCAGGCTTTAAATGTGTTATTGTAACGGTTAATTTGTCTATGGGAATGGAAATTGAAGATTTAGGAAAAGAATTAAGCCTTGAATATATAGAAATTTTAGAAAATCGAGGAATTGACAGTTGTGGAGAAGCTGGAGAATTTCACACTATAGTAATTGACGGTCCTATATTTAAGAATAAGATAGATGTTAAATTCGGAGAAATACTTCGAGATAAGGAATATGCTTTTTTAGATTGTATTTTATAAATTAAAATAGTGGCAAATTATTATTTCCTTAACAATTTGCCACTATTTATTGTAATTTACATCAATTTACAGTCTCTGTATTTATCTAAAACAGGACAATTGAATCAGTTAATTCACTTAATGTCGGTGCTTCTTCAAATGAAAACATACTTATTAGAAAGAAAAACTGCTTATATGTAATCTCTTCATAAAAAGCATCACTTACAGCACTTTTAATAACCTCACTCGAAGCTGTTGCTCCACTAACAGCATCAACTTCATAGGTATTCATACTTATCATTTTTTTAATTATTGATTCTGCCTTGCTTCCAAGTCCATTTTTGTGTTTTAATAAAAATGTACATCGACGGAAGCCCTCTTACTGGATAGTATGATCGGTGTCTGGTTCTTTATTTCAAGGGTGAGATCAATCGTACCATCTAAAGATTCTTTTATGTGAGATTTCATCTCTCCATCTTTCGGAGAGGCCAAGGTTACAGGATTGAATTGTTTTGCCTTTAGTTTTAAACTAATCCCCTTTTTTTCGATAGCTGCATTAAATGAATCTTTTAAAACATTGAAATCAGTTAATTTGCTACCTTCAATACTGGTAAAACGATATTCTTTTCCATCATGATGAAGAATAAGGAAAAATCCTTTTGCATGTTTACCAAGAAAGGGTACGGTAGCATAACTGAATACCACAGAACACTTCTTCCAGTCATTAGCTTGAACCCAAACGTATTCTTTTGGAAAACTAGTACCCCAATCTTTTTCAATGTAACCGTCTGCATTCAGGATTTTCCATGATTGATTTCCAATTTGAATATTCCCTGTAACTTTATGATTCATACTGATAATTGAATGGTTGCACTCATTAGGAAAAAATGTAAGCCATCCCATTATGTTGGGTTTTAGAATAGATTGTTTGATAGGGGTGAAATTGCTGAAATAAAATTCACCTTGCACTGAGACACCATTCATTACAAAGTTCAAGAGTATGCCCTTTTGAGATAGCTCATTCTTACCGATTTGAAGTACAAAAGGATCTGTTTTCCACTTCAGCTCATCTATTGGGTAGGTAATGTATGTAGTTTTGTGTTTTAAGCTATCTTGAAACTGGATAAAAGCATGCTTTGTATTTTGGTGAGTCGAATATCCCCAGATAATTGAAAGCATTAACCCGCTTTCCTGATCATCAATTTTAGTAAACCAACCCTCAAAAGCATCCTTTTTATCTAATCCAACCATCACACCAAATTGCTTCATAATTATATCAGCTCCTTTTTGAATATTATATTTTAGGTCTCTTGTTAGTGTTTCGGATTGCAGCTAATATATACAACCTTTTTTTGGAGATAAGCTTCTTTTAGATTGTAGCATATAAGGTTTAAAAATAGCGATAAATTGTTGTAAGTGCAACAATTTATCGCTATTTTAATATTAATAGGCTATTAAATAATCTTGTGTATTCACTCTTGTTATATTTTCCAAATACTAATTAACAACAATACTTGATATTATATCATTTAAACTTCCCATAAGCTCTTTTATCTCAGCTTCGGTAATGTTATCTACATGAATACCGCAAATAACAGCAACATGCTTATTTAATTTTGAGGATAGTTCTTCAGAAACATATCTAGCAACTTCGTCATCCTTATGACTGATTCTATTTAATACAGATGTAGTAGAACTTATTATGCTCTTATTAGATAAACTAGGTCTTGGAGTGCTAAGTGTTACGCATCCAATATGCAGACTGTCTCCGCCAGAAATTATAACACATAAATCATCTCCAATTTCAATTGACTTCACATTTAGCTTAATTCGGCCAAATTCAATCGTAATATCTTGCATAATCTCACCTCATTTTAAAATATTTTACTATGATACAACACAGTCATTGCCTTCTACTCTAACTGTCAGCAGTCCCATTGACATTTCCTTAAATCAACATAGGTTTCATTTTTTAGAGGAATACCCTCATTGCGAAGCAAGTTACCTTGTTCACTCCATTCCTACTTATCATTAAAAGCTTTTTACTATATTTTCATCCAATCTCTTTAATATTTCACAAGCTAATTTTATTCCATTTACATAGTCTTCGTATGAAGATATTCCATAGTGGGTATGTGCATAACGAACAGGTATGCCTATAACTATTGTCGGAACACCTTTGTTAGACAAATGAATGGCAGCACCATTAGTTGAGCCTGATTTACGAACAGATTCCTGCACAGGAATATTAAGTTCTTTGCATAAATCCAAAGCATATCTTTGATAACGAGGATTTGTTATCATTCTGGCGTCAATATGTCTAAGCATTGGTCCTCTTTTAATTGCTGTTTGCACTTCATATGCCGGAACGCATGTATCATCAGCAGGGCATCCTTCAAACACAATAGCAATATCAGGTTTAATTACATTTACTGTCAAAGTAGCACCCCTAACTCCAACTTCTTCTTGGGAAGCAGCTGCTCCAACAACATCTACATTCAATTCCTGACCTTCAAGTTCTTTTAATGTACTTATTATAGATGCACATCCCAAACGGCAGTCAAAGCTTTTGCCAATCATCAAATCATGCTCATCTAAATACTCAAAGGTAACATCAGGTGATACAGGTTCGCCAATTCTTATTTTAAATTTATTGATAGCTTCCTCTTTTGATACTGCACCAACATCAACTGTGATATCATTTATATCAAGAGAGGCTTTTCTTTCTGATTCTGTCATAAAATGAGGCGGCTTGCTTGCGGTAATTCCTAAAATATAATTGCCTTCAGCATTTCTTACCCACATTCTGTGTGCAGGAATGTTGCTGCTTACCCATCCGCCAATTGGAATAATTTGCAGTGTACCGTTTGGTCTTATTGCCTGAACCATAAATCCCACCTCATCGCTATGGGCATCAAGCTGTACTGTTATTCTGTTACCTTTGTTTTCTTTTCTGTATATATATAAATTGCGAAGACTATCTTCCTTTATAGTACCAAGACCTCGACTATATTCGCGTATTGTGTCAACCACTAAATCTTCAAATCCAGAAACTCCGTTAGCATTGGAAATATCTGCAATCATTTGTAAAGTATTTTTTTTATCCATTTTACACTCCTTATTACAGTTCAACTGTTTTCAATTCTTCTATAAGATCTACTATGTAATCTGCTGTTGTTTGAAGCATTTCATTTCCCCATTCTACTGTGGCTGTATTAGGATGATCAGGACCTATCCAGCCATTTTCAGTGACATTAGGCGTATTTCTAAGAACTTCAAATTCAACACCTTTAAAGCGGATAGTTCTAAATCCTGTTGCTACAAGATTATCATTGATATTTTTTAACTCTAAAGGTCCACCTATTTCGCTTGTATCTACTAGCAAAGGATCTACTCCCATTATGCCTGCCGTTTCTTCTCCGCCGCCATGTCCGCCCTTCCAAGCAGGATTCATATCCCATGCCATAAGCCACCAGTTAAGCATAACGACCATAGTGCCTTTTTTCTCAAAGGCAAGACCAATTCTTTCTATAACTTTAATATTTCCCCCATGCCCATTCAGCACTAAAATCTTTCTTGCACCATGCCTGTATAGATTATCAATTACAGAATATAAAAATTGATATAAAACTTCATTATCTATATTTATAGTTCCGGGATAATCCTCCAAGGACTGGCAAGCACCGTAGGGTATAGTCGGAGCTATTAATATATTACTTTTCTTCTCAATTAGCTCTACTAACTTATCCGGTATTAATGTATCTGTACCTAAAGGCAAATGTCTGCCGTGGCACTCAATACTTCCTATGGACACCAATACCATGTCATTTTCCTTAAAATACTTTTCTGCTTTTGGCCAAGTTATATTAGATAATCTCATTGCTGTTCCTCCATTTATTATTCCGTCCTCTGACGAATACATTGTTCTAAAATAGCATAATCTTGCTCTATAAGCAGGATTGTGCTATTATTTGCTGTTCTATAAATAAAGTTACTTTAAATATTATACTACTTATTTTAAAGTTTATCAAACAAAGATTTTCCATTTACAAATACAAGCCTTTATATTATTTGACTTTTATATGAAAACAAAAAGTACTGTTGTAAAGCTAAAATTTTAGCAGAATAACAGCACTTTAAAATCGTGTTAATTTTTATTTTTTACTATCATCAATAATAATTTCTAATTCTTTTTGTTTTTTCACTTTATTATTTTCACAAAATGGCAATGGATATTTTTTATGGTTTTTGTGATATTCTCTGCACTCATCACACTTGCCATATCTCTTGCAATTTCTCCACTTGCAAATACATTTAATCATATTATTTATTTGAACAGTATTTTTTTGTCAATTCCTCTAGTATGCCAAGATATTTTTCTTGAATACATTGCTCCTGTGCATTTTTTTCAAAATCCTTAATAAGCTCGTCTATAGATTCTAAAACTTCGCTTGAAAGATTTTTTTCTGCAAATTTGAATACTGCGTTATTTTCTTTGTCTATGTGTCTTGTAAGCAGATTTGCATACCCTACTGCCCCTCCAATAATTCCAAGCTTATATATGGTTTTAGGATTATCTCTATATTGGTTCAGAGATGTTTCTAATTCTGACATATGAAGTCTGCCTAAATCATGTTCTACAAGCATCCCATGATTAATAAGCTTTTCAGCAAGCTCTCCTAAATGTTCTGTCATTTTTGAAAAAAATATAATTTCTTCTTTTCCATGATGATGTTTATCTGCATAATTTCTGGCAAATTGTATCATTTTTTCGAAATCCTCTACATTTACCTCAGCACCATCTAAAATTTCACAACAGGCATTTCTTATTACATCAATTAATTTTAGTATATTTTCATGTTCCTTGACCATCAACTCAACACTGTACATTTAATCACTTCCTCCTAATAATATTTAATCCGTCTTCATTTGAAGTATATTCTAAATCGCTTTTAGAAAGCATTCCTTTTATCATTTCATTTCTTAGGGTATAATATACATCAACATTTCCTCCGACCTTAGTCCAATAATCAGAATGAACGCATATGTTTTGTTTCCAAACTACTTGATTTTCATCAGATTCTATAACATCATTTACCCTATCACATGGCATACCATCTATTAGACTGTCATTTAAAAACTTGTAGCAATCATTAGCAGTAGAATTTTCAGGAACGCTGTTTGCAGCTCCAAAGCTGTAAGCTATTTTTTTAAGCTCATAAATATAATCAAAATTTTTGCTAGCAATATTAGTCACAACAAATGCTAATCTTAATTCAGCTTGAGCAATTTTCCCTTGTAGCCAGCCATGGATATTGTTTTGGTCAATGATATCCTCTAAGGGTCTATCATCTAGCTTTCCATAAACTTCTTCTACCTCGTTTTTTAAACCTTGATACCAATTATTTTGAGATGAAGCATCTAAAATATTTTCTATAAAATTTTCTTGTAATTTTATTTTATTGTAAAGCCAATAATGAATTGGCCCTAAAAAAGCACTCATAATTACCTCCATATATTCATTTATCCAAAATGCCGTTAAATACTCTTATATTATTTTATATAGCAATAGGGAAGTTTTTAATTCCCTATTGCTTTTTACTGTCTTATTTATTGTTCATATGGCTATTAAGCTGCTCTAACATAGTATTTACATCAATACCGTGTACCATACATGCCTCTGCAATAGATTCCATTTGAGATGACGGACAGCCTAAGCAGTGCATACCGCTATTCATAAGAATTGCAGCAATACCAGAGTCCAAACGAAGGATATCCCCAATTGTCATATCTTCTGTTATTATATCATTTTGGCTCTTTTCTTCATTGAAAAACAATTCAATATCGTCCTCTACAGTTCCTATACCAGCAATTCCGAAGTTATCTACTAATACTTTAGCAACATTAGGAGAAAGGAACGCAGGAAGTGTCGGTCCAAGATGAATATTCTTAACTCCAAGGTAAAGAAGAGATAAGAGAACTATTACAGCCTTTTGCTCATACCATGCGATATTATATATTATAGGAAGCTGATTAATATCATCAAGTCCAAATACTTCTTTTAACTTAAGAGCGATTACTGCAAGTGAATAAGAGTCATTGCACTGTCCAGCATCTAAAACACGTGGAATTCCACCTATATCACCTAAATTAAGCTTATTGTACTTGTATTTAGCACAGCCCGCTGTTAAAATTACTGCATCCTTAGGTAAAGCTTTTGCAAAGTCAGTATAGTAATTTCTTGATTTTGCTCTACCGTCACAGCCTGCCATAACTACGAATTTCTTAATGTCGCCTGATTTTACCGCATCAATAATTTTGTCAGCAAGAGATAGAACTTGATTGTGTGCAAATCCACCTATAATTTCACCAGTTTCAATTTCAGTAGGAGCTGCACATTTTTTAGCATGCTCAATAATTGCAGAGAAGTCTTTTTCCTCACCTATCTCTCCTGAAATATGCTTACAACCAGGGAAGCCAGCAGCTCCAGTAGTGTATAATCTGTCTTTATAGCTATCTTTTGGCGGAACTATACAGTTTGTTGTCATAAGGATTGGTCCATTAAAGCTTTCAAATTCTTCTTTTTGTTTCCACCAAGCATTTCCATAATTTCCAACAAAATGAGAATATTTCTTGAATGCTGGATAGTAGTGTGCTGGAAGCATTTCTGAGTGAGTATAAATATCTACTCCTGTTCCCTCAGTTTGCTTTAAAAGCATTTCCATATCACGCAAGTCATGGCCAGAGATTAAAATACCAGGTCTGTTTCCTACACCGATATTAACCTTTGTAATTTCAGGGTTTCCGTATGCAGTAGTATTTGCTTTATCTAAAAGCTCCATGCCGCTTACCCCGTATTTTCCTGCTTCTAATGTAAGAGCTATTAATTCATTTATACCAATACTGTCATCAAGTGTTTTTGATAAAGCTTTTTGCATAAATGCGTCGACATTTTCATCATCTTTAAGCAAAGCATTAGCATGCTTACTATAAGCAGAAAGTCCTTTTAATCCATATGTTATCAGCTCTCTTAAACTTCTTACATCTTCATCCTTTGTAGAAAGAACTCCAACCTCAGACGCCTTAGCTTCAAACTCTTCTCGTTTTGCTTCCCAAAGTGCTGCTTCAGGTAAATTTTCTTTATTATTTAATTGATTAATTAATTCTTTTTTCTTTTCTAATGTAGTTTCAATACGTGAAACTATCATTTCTTCATCAAAGTTAGCATTTGTTATTGTAGTAAATAAGTTCAAAGAAACTAAATGATTAATATCAAGCTTAATTTCCTTTCCTTCCTCACGTAGTCGAGTAGTTACTTCTGAAATACCCTTTGTAACATATACTAATAAATCCTGCATAGCTGCTACTTCTGGTTTTTTTCCACATACCCCTGCTTGTGTACAGCCTGTGCAGTTAGCTGTTTCTTGACATTGATAACAAAACATTTTATTTTCCATTTTTTATATCCTCCGATTTTAATTAAATTATATATTTTTTTTAAATTATATTTTGTTTATTTGATGTGTTTATTTTAACAGGATAAAAAAAATAAATCCGTAACAAATGTTACGGATTTAAAAATTATTTTGCATCTCTTCAAAATCAATAATTTTTATTTTGTTTCTGTCAATTTTTATTAGTCCATCGTCCTGCATTTTCATAAGTTCTCTTGAAAGTGACGGACGTGCAACATTTAAAAAGTCTGCTAATTCTTCGCGATTCATTTTTAATGCAACATTTCCATCCTTAGATGAATTTTTAAGAAGTAGTTTTGAAATTTTCTGACGCAGAGTATTGCTTGACAAAATATTAAGCTTCTGATTAAGATAATACGCCTTTCGTGCAAGAATTGAAAGCATATTTGAAATCAATAAGGTATGAAATGTGCAATTTTTACCGCAGCTGCTGTAAAGATACTCCTTCGGCATTTGAAGAAGCTTTGTATCATTTAAGGCTATGGCGTAGTTTTCATACTCATTTTTATCTATAAATAAAAATACTTCTCCAAACAAATCTCCCTCATGGTTAATAGTAGTGATTATATTTCTTTTGCCTGATAAAGAATCATTGCAAATTGAAACTGAGCCTTCAATTAATACGAAAAGTTTTTTTGGCGTATCCTCTGCAAAAAAAATTATTTCATCTTTTTTATAAGAAACAATTGCAGATTTACTGCACGTTAAGCAATGCTCTATTTCTTCATCATTCATTCTATTAAATAGTTGACTTTTTTTCAATTTTGGAATAATTGATTTCAAATTTTAATTTTCCTTCCTGTATATTTTATAATATTTAGAGCTTTGTTTATAATTTAGTTTATATGTTTGTAATATAAATATCAACTGTTTTTATTCTGTATTTACATTATATAATAAATAGTTAGTGATAACTTGTCAAATGTTTTTATTATTTATTATCTATACCTTTTGCAAGAGCAGCTCATTTTTTCAATTCCTATAGTGATTTTATATTCATATCCTATTGAGAAAAATAAAAGAGTGTGCCCTAAAGTAGATTTTTAGGATACGCTCATTTAAAAAGCTATTATTCAAGTTGTATAAAAGCAAAAGTTGATCCTGCTCCGCTTTGAAGAGCAGTAACTCCAATCAATTCAGATAATCAAGACTTAAACTGTTCTCCAGCAATCATCGGAACAATGGTAGCAGATGTTAAAACTGAGACAGAAACTAATATACAAAACTAACTCAGAAATTGCAGTACCATTTTGCAGCACTCTTATAGACATTGTCAAAGTTATGGTAATATTAATATTTTAAATCCTTTAATCACTTAATTGAACAATAGTCAAAGAGCAATTTATATAACCCATAACAGGAAAAGTCGTACTAATACTTGCTCCCACTTCATCTCCTGCTAATAAAGCGGCTTGAACAACAAACGTTGAACTGCTTCTATTTTGTATTTTAAAGAAAGTAGTTACATCTCCAAAAATTGGCAGAGCATTGACAGTAATAATAGCATTTAGGTATGGCTGACTTGGATCTGGTTCAGTAGTAGCTACTGCGTTAATGGATATTGTTATTTGGTAAACTCCATCTTCTCCTACTACTAATTCATTGCCAGTAGCACTCACTGTAATAGTATTTGATAAAGGTCCAACCACATTAAATACTACAGGTACGAATGGTTCCTCTGGTGTCTCTACACCACTTCCTCTTAAAGAGCCATAAGCTAGAACGACTTCTCCAGTTGGACCTTGTGGACCTGCTGGGCCTTGAACTCCTGCCGGACCAGCCTCTCCTTGTGCTCCTTGAGGACCTATTGCTCCCGCTGGGCCTTGTGCTCCTGCCGGACCTGCTGGACCCTGAGCTCCCGCTGGACCAGCCTCTCCTTGTGCTCCTTGTGGACCTATTGTTCCAGCTGGACCTTGTGGGCCTTGTGGACCTGCTGGACCTTGTGCTCCTGCTGGACCCGTCTCTCCTTGCACTCCTTGAGGACCTATCACTCCTGCTGGGCCTTGCGCTCCTGCTGGACCTTGTAAACCTTGTGGACCTGCTGGACCTTGTGCTCCCGCTGGCCCTTGCGGACCTATTGGACCTATTGGTCCAGGTGGACAAACGGCTGGACAAAAAGGTGGACAGCATAATTCATTATGATTTATATTACTATTCTGGTATTCCCTACAATTTTTATGATATTGAACACTATAATTAGACATAAATAAAACCTCCAATAAATTTTTACATATAACAGTATGAAAATACTGTCCATATATTTTATGCTTGGACTACTTAAATCGTTCAATATTCTCCTCTCTTTTTATACATGATATCCATTATTTCTAAATAATAAGACAATATCTACAAAAAACTTGAGATTATATTTATGTAAACATGACTTATTTGGCAGATTTATATACGAAGAATTTACAGAACTGCTCTGCTAAATCTAATAAGTAATATATTATAACATCTACGTCAATTTTACATTTCGTCATATATTTGAAAATTTTTTCAAAATAATACAAAAATGAATACGTTATTATGATTAAATTAGCATAAATTAGGGTATTAAATATAAGTAAATAAAATTAAATACAAAAAAACTAAACAAGATCTTAAATTGGAGGACTATTATGACTACTAGTAGAACAAAAGAACAAAGGGGCAGCTTTATTAAAAATCTGTCTATAAGTAAAAAATTAATATTTGGGTTTGGTATCGTGCTTATTTTAATGGTACTGTCCGCAGTACTATCACTATATAGTATTAACAATATCGGAAATCAAATCAATTTATACGGACAGTATACTGTTCCTAATGCAGAACATTTAAGAAGTATGCAGGTAGATATGCAGGGTATTCTTCATAGCCTGCTTGAAGCAATAACAGCCGATGATGTACAATCATCAAAATTTGCACTTGATACAGCGAGTGGCTATGGTAAATCAATTGTAAGCGAATTAGATGCTTACAAAAATAATCAACGAAACAATGACAGAGATTCAGATATTGAAAACTTAAAAAAGCTTATAACCGAGGCTGCAAGTAAGCGTTCTGAAATTAATGAGCTTGTGATTAATCGTTCAAGCTCCAATCTTGCTAAGGCTTTAAATTTATATCAGGAAGAATATAAACCAAGAATTGATCAAGCGATGGAAGTTCTGCTTAATTTCTCAACAGCTGCTAATGATCGTGCCGCAAAGCAAAATGCAGATGCTCAAGCAACTTCAAACATGGCATGGATTTTATTAATTTCCTTTACAGCTATATCCGCAGTGCTTATAATTATAGTGATAATTTCTATCAGAAAATCAATACTTAATCCAGTAAATGAAATTGTAAATACATATACTGAAATATCAAAAGGAAATATGAAGGCTGAAATAAAATATGAGAGTGAAGATGAGCTTGGACAAATGGCAAGGCTCATCCAAAAAACTAATAAGTTTCAGATGACCATTGTTAACGATATAGCTGATAAATTTTCAAAAATATCGCAAGGAGACCTTAATCTTCACGTAGATTTAGATTATCCAGGAGATTTCATGGCTCTTAAACAGACAATAGAAAGTACTATTTCAACATTAAATAATACTATGCAAATTATAAACATAGCAGCTGAACAGGTTAGTACTGGTGCTTCTCAGGTTTCAAGCGGAGCACAGGCTCTTGCTTCAGGATCGACAGAACAGGCTGGCTCTATTGAGGAATTAAATGCTGCTATTATAAAAATATCAGAACAGGCTTTAGAAAACTCTAAAAATGTAAACTCAGCATCTAAGTATGTGGATGAATCTAGCTCAGGTGCAAAATCTGGAAACCAGCATATGGCACAGCTCACTGAAGCCATGGAAGAAATAAATTCATCTTCCAATCAAATCGCCAACATTACGAAGGTGATTGAAGATATTGCATTCCAGACTAATATTCTTGCACTTAATGCAGCAATTGAAGCAGCACGTGCTGGAAATGCCGGAAAAAGCTTTGCAGTTGTAGCAGATGAAGTACGTGCACTTGCCGCAAAATCTGCTGAAGCGGCTAAACAAACAGGTGAATTGATACAAAATTCAGTTGTATCAGTATCTCGTGGAACACAAATAACAGAACAGACAGCACAGGTATTAGTAGAATTAGAAATGCAATCGCAACGTGTTATGGAGCTTATGTCTAAGATTGAACAATCATCCTCAGAACAAGCTAATGCTATTGAAGAAGTTAAGGAAGGTCTAACTCAGATTTCAGCAGTTGTTCAAACTAATGCAGCTACAGCAGAAGAAAACTCTGCCACAAGCGAAGAAATGTCAGCACAAGCTACCACATTACATGAAGAAGTTGCAAAATTCAAATTAAATACTAATAATGCTTATATTTAATAATGCTAATGATTATATAATCGTACAAAATAGCAGGAACTCAGAGTAGTCGGAGGATATAAGTATGAAAAATAAATCAAGAAGACATACATGGGCTTGGATAATGGTTTTTGCAGCTTATTCTTTAATAGTAGTGCTTTTTCCATTAATATTTTCTCAAGATATAACTAAAGATTTCAAGCATCATATGGAAAAACAAAGGCAAAACTCGGTCAGCAGAATGGCTCACCTTGCATACAATACTATTGAGCCTTTTGTTGTTCAATTTAGAAATGGTGAAATAACCCGTGAAGATGCAAAAAGCAAGATTGTCAATTTTGTCAAAGAAATGACTTATGATGATGAATTTGGTCTCAACTATATTTTTATGAGCAGCTACGATGGAATCATGTTAGTTCAACCTTACGAACGAGAAAATGAAGGTACTAATCAGTGGTTTCTTAAAGATGCAAACGGTAAGTATATTATACAGTCCTTGGTTAATGCTGCAATAACGAATCCTAAAGGATCCTTCGTTACCTATGCTTATTATCTTCCAAACCAGTCTTCTATTGAAGAAAAGCTATCCTTTGTCATAGGAATACCAGAAATTCAGGCTTATATCGGTACGGGTATGTATGTAGAAAGTCCTTACAGAATGCTTGAAGCAATTCTTGAAAAACAAAGTATTGGCTATCTGACAATGACTATTTTCATTTTGGTTTCCTTGCTACTATATTCATGGTTGCTCCGTAACAGCAACTATAGACTTCAAAAGGAAATGCAAGAGCGAAAGCAAGACATGGAAAAAATTCACCGTCTTGCATATTATGACAAACTTACTAGCCTGCCAAACAGAACCTATATCATAAGCGAATTGCAGGAAAGAGTAAGCAAATGCAATGTTTCTCCATGTGTTGGAAGCATTTTCTTTGTTGATATTGATAATTTTAACCGCATCAATGATACCCACGGTCACTCATTTGGAGACAAAATGTTGATTGAAATTGCCAAACGCCTTAATGTTCTATCTTCCTCAAATCTGATACTGTCACGACTTGGTGGAGATGAATTTCTTATCCATTCCTCTGACATAGTTGGAAAGGCAGATGCTATAGAACTAGGTGATAAAATTCTTTCCTTATTCAAAGAAGCAATTATAGTCAATAATCTTAGCTTCTATATTACCTGCAGTATAGGAATTGCAGTTTATCCAATTGACGGCAGAACTGTGGAGGAGCTTTTAAAGCATGCCGATTTGGCTATGTATAAAGCGAAAAGCAGCGGAAAAGGTAACTATGCTTTGTATGACAGCAGTATGCTAGTGCAGCTTGAACAAAGAACTGATTTAGAAAAAAGATTGAGAGACGCTCACAGAAACAACGAGTTTTTATTGTACTATCAACCGCAAATTAATACAGAAAATGGACAAGTTGTAGGAGTTGAAGCACTTATCCGCTGGAACAGTAAATCTCACGGTTTTGTACTGCCAGAAAAGTTTATTACTGTCGCTGAGGAAATAGGTCTAATCAATGAAATTGGAAAGTGGGTTATAGAAAGTAGTTTTGCATTTGCTAAAAGATTGATGCACAAGAAAATATGCGTTTCCTGCAATGTATCACCTGTACAGCTTAGACAAAATAGCTTTGTAAGTGACGTCATTGAAGCTTTTAATCGATTTGAACTCAAAAAAGGAAGTGTGGCATTAGAAATAACGGAGTCCTGTTTAATGGAGCCTTTAAGCGATATCTATGAAAAGCTGACAGAATTAAAAAAACATGGCATTATGATTTATCTAGATGATTTTGGCACGGGATATTCTTCGCTAAATTATATGAAAAGTCTTCCTATAGATGTTCTGAAAATTGATAAATCCTTTGTTGATAACACTGTATCAGATGGAGTTGATCGTAGGATTGTAAAGACAATTGTCTCTCTTGCACAAGAAATCGGCCTTAAAGTCATCGCTGAGGGTGTGGAAGCAGAGGAACAGCAGACATATCTGAACTTTTGCGGCTGTAGTACCATGCAAGGCTATCTTTTCAGCAAGCCAATATCGGAAGGTGAAATTTTAAAATTGATTTAATGCAGCTGAATAATTGATTTCAAAATCAAAGATAAAACTTTTATAACTTAACAAAAATATAAAAATATACTATGAAATGTGTCTAATATAATTTTCAATATAAAACAATATAAAATGCAGATTATTCTGCATTTTTTTATTGTTTATTCAAATAAGCTAAAATATCAGAGCTTTATTACAGCTTTAAACTAGGTTTGAATGTTTAATATTATTATCAATATTATTATATTATAAGGATAATATTCCTTTATTGTTTTATATTAATAGTTTCTGTTCTTCATGTATAAATTTACCCTCTTTATGATAATACTACCTTTATAGAATTTTCTAAACGGAGGTATCATATGAATAAACAAAAAATAAATCAAAAATTATTAAATCTAGAGGCAGTTAAAACTGACCATAGCAACGGTTATCTCACTACAAACCAAGGTGTTGGTGTGAGCAACACAGATGATGCTCTCAAGGCGGGGAAAAGAGGCCCAACACTGATGGAAGATTTTATTTTCCGTGAAAAGGTCACACATTTTGACCACGAAAGAATTCCTGAACGTGTCGTTCATGCTAGGGGATCTGGTGCACATGGTTATTTTCAAGTCTATGAAAATATGTCTCATCTGACAAAGGCTCATTTTTTAAGCGATCCTGAGCTAGTTACACCTGTATTCGTTCGTTTCTCCACTGTCGCAGGCTTTAGAGGTTCAGCAGATACAGTTAGAGATGTCAGGGGTTTTGCTGTGAAGTTCTATACACAGGAAGGAAACTATGATATAGTTGGAAATAACATGCCAATATTCTTTATTCAAGATGCAATTAAGTTTCCTGACCTTATACATGCCTTAAAGCCTGAGCCTAACAATGAAATGCCGCAGGCAGCTTCAGCACATGATACCTTTTGGGACTTTGTAGTTAATACTCCTGAAACTATGCACAATGTTATGTGGCTAATGTCTCCTAGAGCAGTTCCTAAAAGCTATCGTATGATGCAGGGATTTGGTATTAACACCTTTAGATTAGTTAATGCAGAAGGTGAATTCAAATTCGTAAAATTCCATTGGAGTCCTATCTTAGGAGTTCACTCTCTCGTATGGGACGAGGCCCAAAAGATTGCTGGCAAAGACCCTGATTTCAATCGAAGAGACCTTTGGGAAAATATTGAAAATGGTAATCAAGTTGAGTTTGAGCTTGGAATTCAAGTACTAAATCCAGAGGATGAGTTTAAGTTTGATTTTGATATTTTAGACTGCTCAAAGCTTTGGCCTGAGGAATTAATTCCTGTACAAAGGATTGGAAAGATGACTCTTACCCAAAATGTAACTAACTTCTTTGCAGAAACAGAACAAGTAGCTTTTTGTCCGGCTAATGTAGTTCCAGGTATTGATTTTTCCAACGACCCTATGCTCCAAGGGCGACTATTCTCCTATCTGGATACACAAATTTCACGTTTAGGAGGTCCTAATTTTCATCAGATACCTATTAATAGTCCTTTAAATAAAATCAACAATAATCAGCGAGATGCAATGCACCGCATGACAATTGATGTAGGTCAAACCAGTTACCATCCTAATTCGCTAAATAAAAATGAGCCTCATTCAGCCCGAGACGGAGAAAGTTACTTTGAGAATTATCAAGAAAAGGTAGATGGTCATGTTATAAGGGAGCGAAGCGAGAGCTTTAGAGATCATTATACACAGCCAGCTATGTTTTGGAACAGTATGTCTGACTGGGAAAGAAAACACATCATTGATGCTTTTAGTTTCGAGCTTGGCAAATGCAAGAGCAAGGATACTCGTCAAAAGCTTGTTGATATGCTGGGTAATGTTAATCCAGAGCTGTCTCAAAAGGTCGCAGAAGGATTAGGGGTTATCCCTCCTGCAAATGCAAAAAATCCTACTACATTCTCTTCTCCTGCACTAAGCATGGCAAATACTGCAAACAGTCCAAAAACAAAGAAGGTCGCTATATTAATTGGAGAGGGTTTTGACAAAAAGCAATTTGATGCTGTCACCTCTGCTCTTACTGAAGCGGATGCTTGTTTTGATGTTGTATCCTGTAACTTAGGAATGATAAATTCCTGTGACGATTGTAAAACAGAATGTAATAAGACTTATGCTACTACAGCAGCTGTCTTTTACGACGCTATTTATATACCTGGAGGCTCTCACATCGAAACTCTAAAAAGTTCACCTGATGTACAATGCTTCTTGTCCGACACATTTAAGCACTACAAGACTATCGGTCTAAGCGGTGAAGCGGAAGCTATGCTAAGCCTGTTAAAATACGAGCAAAAAGCAGATCCAGGAATTGTCTGCGAAGCTGCTGATAATATGGAGAAGTATACCAATGACTTTCTATGGGCACTTACACAGGGACGACATTATAAAAGAAAAACATGCTAAAATAGTTTAGTTTGCAAAAAATTATTGATAGTACACCTTTTGATATTAAAGGGTTTCCTAGTTTCCCCTTATAAATCAAAGCTAAATGGATAGATATTTAAAACCCAATAACAAATTAATTAATAATTTGCTATTGGGTTTTTTATTACTGTATTGTATTTTTATTCACTTCTTAATGCTTCAACAGCATCTTTTCTGGAAGCCATTTTAGCAGGAATATGACCACCCAGCATTGTCAATACTGTGCTTAAAGCAACTAATCCGACTGCGTGTATAAGCTGAAGATTTGATACATTTTTTAATTCCGTCAAATTATAAATAATTGAATTTGTTGGGAAAGTTAAAAGATAGGCAATTACTACACCTAAAGTTCCGGAGAAAACTCCAAGAATACATGTCTCTGCGTCAAAAACACGTGTTATATCTTTTTTTCTCGCACCCAAAGCTCTTAAAATACCTATTTCTTTTGTTCTTTCCAATACTGATACATAAGTGATGATGCTTATCATAATAAGGCTTACAACTAATGATATAGCCGCAAATGATATTAAAACAATAGTTATTGCATCCATAATTCCGCCACTCATTGAGGATATAGTTGAAGCAAGGTCGGTATAAACTATTTGATCCTCTTTTGCTTTACCTTTGTTGTAGTCATCTAAATATTGTGTAAGTAAGTCTTTTTCTTCAAAACCATTAGGATATATCATTACCACGATAGGTTTATTGCTGCCGCCTAAATATGATATAAACGATTCTTTTTCTTCGGGGTTTATTTCTTGCATTGTCATAATATTATGACTAGCTTCTTTTTGAGATTTGACAATATCAGATTCTATGTTGTCATCTATAACTACTTGCAGCAGCTTATCACTATAGGCAAGTCCAGGAGCTAAAAGTGCAACATCACTTTCCTTGTCTTGTCTGACAATACCGCTTATTTTCAAAGTTCTGCTATTTTCTGAATTATACATCTTAGAATAATCGCTGCTTGGTAAGTACGTTCCAAACTGTGTTTTTTCATAATAATCATTATTATTTATAAGTTTAAATTCAGTTCCTACAATATCAGCAAATTTAATACTTTCTACATTATCCGTATCAAATCCTAGGTCTTTTAAAGTTTGAAAGCTAATTTTGTTTCTTGTATTTACAACTAATACTAATTCAAATTCATTCTTAGGATATTCACCATAAACTAATTCATAATTTTTTTCTAAATATTTCTTTCCATCTTTGTTTGTTTCAATCGGATATGAGGACAACGCCATGTTGCTCATATTAGACATACTTGACATATTGCCTCCCATAGAGCCGGAAGCCATACTCATCACACCCGATGTGATGCTCACAGGGGCTATTTTGTCATCTGTTTTTCTTAGTAAATTCATATTTGTTACGCGGACATAGCCAATACCGCTGGCAATAGATGGATCTACATTATTAATATACTCTATAAATTCCTCTTCTAAAATGTTATGATGTATTACGTTCATTTCTGCCGGATCATACAAGAAAACCTCATCTGAATCAACATACTCTCTTTTTCCCATCATTTGAGCTCTCATATCTTTCATACTTTCAGCATCAACTTGCATTTTACCTTGGGAAATCATGATTGGAAATTCATTCATTGCATTGCTTTGGAATTCATCAATTTTAGTTTGAAATCCGGTTGAAAGACTTAAAATGACAGCAATACCAATTATACCAATACTGGAAGCAAAAGCTGTAAGAAATGTTCTTCCTTTCTTAGTTTTAATGTTATTAAAAGACAGTTTTAAAGCAGTTAAGAAGCTCATACTCGTTCTTTTTAAACTGAATTTATATTTTTGACCATTTTCATTATATGGATTACTGTCAGAAACTATTTTCCCATCTTGAAATCTTACTATTCTATCTGCGTATTGATTAGCTATTTCAGGATTATGTGTTACCATAATTACTAATCTTTCGCGTGAAATCTCCTTTATCAAATCCATAATTTGAATACTTGTTTGGCTGTCTAATGCTCCGGTAGGTTCATCGCAAAGCAGGATTTCCGGCTCGTTAGTCAAAGCTCTTGCGATTGCAACTCTTTGCATTTGACCACCTGACAATTGATTTGGCTTTTTATGTAGATGATCTCCTAAGCCTACTCTTTTTAAAATCTCAATAGCTTTCTTGTTTCGTTCAGACTTTGATATTCCTCCCAAAGTCATACCTAATTCAACATTATCAACGATGCTTATATGAGATATAAGATTATAATTCTGGAAAACAAAGCCTATGGAATGATTTCTATAAGCATCCCAATCTACATCTTTAAAATCTTTAGTATTTTTTCCTTTTATAATCATTTCTCCGCTGTCATATCTGTCTAAGCCTCCGACTATATTTAAACATGTGGTTTTTCCGCTTCCGGATACTCCTAAAATCGCCACAAATTCTTTGTCACGAAAGGCAATATCAATTCCATCTAAGGCCTTAGTTTTTATATCTCCTACTGTATAGGTTTTCTTTATATTTTTTAATTCTAGCATTATTATTCACTTTTCCTTTCTAGCTCTTTCAACAGTTCACTAAATTCTTTAATTCCTTTGACAATAGTTTCAATTTGTTCTTCAGAAATATTACTAAATCTATTTTCTAAATCATCAATTTTTTTATCAAATCTTTTTACAAGCTCCCTTCCTTTTGGTGTAATCTCTATATTTACAACTCTTTCATCATTAGAATTGCGAGTTCGAGTGATTAGTCCCATCTTCTCTAAATCCTTGCATAATGTAGAAACATTTCCTTGATTTACTCCAAAATCTCTTGAAAGTCCACCCACAGTACTGATATTTCCATTACAAACGTTAAATAACACATACAATTGTATAGCTGTAAGTCCCTCAGATTTAGCAATCGGGTCTATAATCTTCTGAATTCCTGCTTTAACTAAAAGGATAGAGTCTATTAATTCTGATTTAAACTGACTAAAACTCATTATTTTCATACCTCCATTAATTTTATGTAACTCACAAATATATATTTATTTTAAATTATATTTATTTTAAATGCAATTTAATGTCATGGTATCATATTTTTTTATTTTAGTCAATTATTATTATTGAGAATTTTGAGTCTTTTTTATACATATAATTATTTGCCTTGTTTAAAATTATTGTATAAAATACACAAAATAGTCGTAATTTAGCTACTTTCAAATTAATCAAAAATAAATAGACCCAGTAGCAAATTATATGTTAATTTGCTACTGGGTATTAATATCAGTTCTTATTATAAAAATATTGTAAATACTTTACAATGATATATTAACAGATGGCATAACTGTAATTTCTACACTTTGCGGTGCTGGTACTGCAACTGCCGGCGTGCTGATAGTATCTGCACTTATTGCTGGAGCTATGCCTGATGTATCAATAGTTTGTATAGAAGATTTGCTTTCCTCATCCTCATCCTTTTTATTTAGAAACATTTGCGGATAATAGTATAGAGGATTTGCCTCATCCATCTGTGCTTTTTCTCTTATACGCCTTATAGTTCTTCTTCTATTTAGCTCTTCATTTTTATGCTCTGCTAATCTTCTTTTCTCTTTAATCTCGGCCGACTTTCTTCCATGTGCTAGACTTTCTTCGTTTGTTAAATCCTTAATTTTTCTATATGATCTCGTTATGGCTTTTTCTAGCTGATTTATCATTGCTTTAATTTTTATTTTTTCACTATCGCTACTGTCCTTAAGCGAGTTTTTAAGCTTAGCTATATTTGCTCTAGCCATTGAAACCACACTCATTACCTCTGGTCTGCTCTTAGCACTTGCAAGCTTTGAATAAACATCTATAGGAGTTTTAAGGCTTGAAGATTTCCTCATGCTTTTTAGCTTCTTGTTTAATTCCTCTCCTTGCCTTTCAAGAGTTTTAATTGAGTCTAGAAAATCATTTTGTGAAGTTTTCAAACCGCTATTCTCTAATTTACTCATATCATACTTTTCATAGCCTGTCCAAAAAGTTATTGATTTATCATCAATAACTGCTCCAACCAATTTAAGCCCGTGTTTAAGCTCTAAATCAGAGTTTGACAAGGATTCTATGGTTTTTTCTATTATTGCTTTGCCTCTAGTGTAAGCCTCCTCGCTGCTTCCCATTTTATCAATAAAGTCCTTAGAAATAACAAGATGCTTGCCATTTCCTAAATTAGAAGCAAGATTTTTAATATCCTTAGTGCTGCCCTGATTTAATATGTAAATATTTACATTCTTATAATTCTTACTCAAGGTTTCAAGTGTTGATTTTGTCAGTTTTTCATAATCTATAGATTCTAAGTCAAAGGTTGATATATCAAAATTATCAGAAATATTTACATCGTTCTTAACATCTTGTTTGGAATTTGGTATAAAGTTTTGATTATTAACCTTATTAATACGATTTATATTATTATCTATTTTCAAAACACTGCCTCCTCTTTGAAAATCTTGTTTATACCTTTCAAAATAGCATTAATACTTATATCTTTATATTTATTATATCGGACAATCTTTGAAAAAATTTAGCTTGATTTTTATTCTAATTTGCTTTATAATGAATATGTTCATAAGGGAGTAGTTAGCGTTTTGACGTTGTCAGTCAACATACTGATTATAAATTTTCATTATAATCTGGCTCACATTAAATAACGAGACTTATGTATGGCATTGCTGTACATTGGTCATTTTTCAATCAAGTACGGCATGCTTGATTTTTTATTTGTCGATTTTTACAACAGGAGGAAGAATTATGGGAATTTTTGAATTATTCTCTATAGCTATCGGATTATCTATGGATGCTTTTGCAGTTTCAATCTGTAAAGGACTATCTATGAAAAAGATGAGCTGGAAAAACGCACTAATTGTAGGATTATACTTTGGAGGTTTTCAAGCCTTAATGCCTTTAATCGGCTATGCCTTGGGTACTAGATTTGAAAATTTAATCAGCAATGTTGACCATTGGGTTGCTTTTGCTCTTTTAGGTTTAATCGGAGCTCATATGATTAAGGAATCAAGAGAAGTATGTGAGGAATGTGATCCTTCATTTGGATTTAAAACTATGGTAACACTCGCTATAGCAACAAGCGTTGATGCACTTGTAATTGGTATGACTCTCGCATTTTTAAAGGTAAACATAGTGTCTGCAATAACGCTTATAGGAATTATAACATTTATTTTAAGTGTAATAGGAGTTAAAATAGGTCATACCTTTGGAAATAGACATAAATCAAAGGCAGAGCTAGTAGGTGGAATTGTCCTTATTCTTATTGGAATTAAGATACTACTTGAGCATTTAGGAATTTTACAATTTTAGTTTATCGGGGAATATCAGTAGCTTTAGCTAAAGATTTTTAAAATTCCCCGATAAATTTATTTACAGTTTTTTATATCTTATTTCATTATTAACTTCTACTTTTTCAAGTACACCTTTGTGTCTTAAATGTTCTAAATGTGCAAGCACCTCGGATACTGCAAACCATACTTGTTGAACTCCGAACTTTTCGAAGTCTCCATCGCCAAAATCCCATGTTATCGCCTGTGCTATCTCATAAGCTGTTTTTCTTTCATCAGCAATGAAATCAACTATTTCTTTTAGCCTTTTTTCATGATGAAGTAAAATTTCATCTATTCTTTTTACATGATTTTCTATAATGTCTCTATGTGCCGAATAAAGATGTTTTACATCCATATTTCTTACCTTTTCAAGGCTATTTTTATATATTTGAAGAGAGTCCTCTTCAAAATTCCAAAATATAATATTTGGCGTAATTTTATTTAAAATATGGTCTCCGCAAAACAATATTTTATGATTTTCCTCATATAATCCACATTGTCCCGGAGTATGTCCCGGCAAATCTATAACCTTGAATTTATATTCGCCTACTCCAATTACATCTCCCTCTCTTACAGGTTTATAGTCAATAACATTATCCATTATAAACACCATTGCAGGGTGATTTTTATAGTCTAATCTTCTCTCAGCAGGTGTTGAGCTTATGTCAAGATTTACGTTTACCATATCTTTTAGCTTATCGCTTAGAATTTCATTCATAATAGTTCCGTCTATATCGCTGCAATATACTTTATTTTTACCTGTAAGCAGGCTGCACACCAACCCGCTGTGATCTGCGTGAGAATGTGTTAAAAATATGTCGGTATAATCAAGGTCAATTCCAAGCTCATATAACGCCCTGAATAAATCATCCTTGCATTTTGGGTCATTAAAGCCTGTATCTATTATAAGGTTTCTATCCTCACCTCTTATAATATAAGAGTGTAAAAGCTTCAACGGACTCTTTGGAAGTGTTACATCTATTTGATAAATATTTTTATAAATCTCATTCATTTATTTCAACCTTTCTCTTCTGTGTTCTTTTTCTTTGATTTTAGAGATACTGATATATTATATACTATTTTTTGTATTTAGCAATATATTTTTACAAATAATGACTTTATATTAATTTTATAAAAATATCAAGTTAAATTCTATAGTAAGTAAATGAAATTAACTTTGATATTTTACCATTTTAACAATAATTACAAATAATTCCTCTATGTTAATTGACAGATTTATAATAATAGAATATAATTGAATGACAAAATGCTCGTTTAATTTGAATAGTTTAAACTATTCTATGAAAAACTAAAATAAAAATTATATTAATGTACTTATAGAATTGTATAAATATGAAAGGGAGTATACACATGGATAAAAAGGTTTTACCTCATAATCATGGTCAAAGATTGGAGACAATTCTTAATAAAATGCCCGATGAAAAGAATTTTTCAGATGCCTCAGTTGTTTTCCAACAGCTTTGCGATAGCACTAGGCTTCGTATTTTGTGGCTTTTAAGCCACTGTGAGGAGTGTGGAATTAATATAGCTGCTGCAATTGGTATGAGTACTGCTGCAGTATCTCATCACCTAAAGTCCTTAAAGCTTAGCGGACTAATAACAAGCAGACGTGACGGCAAAGAGGTATATTACAAATTAGCTGATACCGAAGTAGCTAATCTAACTCATAAAATGATAGATGATTTTTTCCAAATTTCTTGTCCTAATAAGGGGATTGTTGAACATAAGGATTGTGATTGTTGTTAAATTGAGAGTGTACTAAAAGTAAAATATAACTCACTACAATAATTACTTTTAGTACACTATTAACTATTTACTTTTACACCTTAAGTGCGCGAACAGAATTTAGTATAGCAATTACTGAAACTCCAACATCTGCAAATACAGCTCCCCACATATCGGTATATCCCAAAGCTCCAAGTATCAAAACTATTGCTTTAACTCCTAATGCAAAGATAATATTTTGTTTTACGATACGCAAGGTTTTTCTGCTTATTTTCATTACTGTGGCAATTTTTGAAGGCTCATCAGTCATAATTACAACATCTGCTGCTTCTATGGCTGCGTCCGAACCAAGTCCACCCATAGCAATCCCAACATCTGCTCTCGCTAAAACTGGAGCATCATTTATTCCGTCACCTACAAATGCAAGCATTGCCTTTGGATTCTTTTGCTTCATTAACTCTTCAAGCTTATCTACCTTATCACCAGGCAATAATTCTGTATATGCTTTATCTAAACCTAATTGACCAGCTACCTTTTTACCGACAGTATCAGCATCACCTGTAAGCATTACTGTTTGCTTAACACCCGCTAATTTAAGATCATGTATTGCTTGAGCAGAGTCTGCCTTAATCTCATCAGATATAACAATATTTCCTTCATATACGCCATCAATTGCAATATGAACAATAGTACCTACAAATGTTGTTTCATCATACTTAATATTTTTAACTTTCATTAATTTAATATTACCTGCAAGGATTATCTTACCATTAATAGTAGCTTGCACACCGTGACCTGCTATTTCTTCAATATCCTTTATTATTGAGGAGTCTATCGTCTTGCCATAAGCTTTTTTTATGCTTGCTGCAATCGGATGACTTGAGTAATCCTCAGCATATGCTGCTATTTCAATTAATTCATCTTTACTCATATTGATAGCATTAACTTCACTTACAACGAAATTTCCTTTTGTTAGCGTGCCAGTTTTATCAAATACTACTATCTCTGTATCAGCAAGCATTTCTAAGTAGTTACTTCCTTTAACTAAAACACCGGACTTAGAAGCTCCGCCTATTCCACCGAAAAAGCTAAGAGGAACAGATATAACCAAGGCACAAGGACATGAAATTACAAGGAATGAAAGCGCTCTGTAAATCCAGACTTTCCATACCTCCATGGACGATGCCCCGATAATAAGTGATGGTATGACAGCAAGTGCTATAGCTGCATAAACTACAATCGGTGTATAATAACGAGCAAATTTAGTAATAAAGTTTTCACTCTTGCTCTTCTTATCAGAAGCATTTTCAACAAGCTCTAAAATCTTTGAAACAGTTGACTCTCCAAAAATCTTTGTTACTTCAATAGTTAATTTTCCAGTCTGATTGATACATCCGCTAATAACACTGTCACCGATATCAACATCACGCGGAACTGATTCTCCTGTAAGAGCTGATGTATCCAAAGCAGAACGACCATCTGTAACAACTCCGTCAAGTGGTATACGTTCCCCAGCTTTAACAACAATCGTATCTCCTATCGCCACATCATCTGGGTCTACTTGAATTAATTTTCCATCCTTCATTACATTTGCATAGTCAGGACGAATGTCCATAAGTTCAGCTATAGAGCGTCGAGAACGCGAAACTGCATATGACTGAAATAATTCTCCCACTTGATAAAACAGCATAACTGCAACGCCCTCTGCATATTCTCCAAGTATAAATGCTCCAATTGTAGCAATGCTCATCAAAAAGTTTTCATCAAAAACTTGACCGCTTTTGATATTTCTCAAAGCCCTTAGTACAATTTCTCCACCTATAATAATGTAGGCTATAAGAAAAGCTGAAAATTCTATATATTTAAAAATAGGTGCTTGTAAAAACGTCAATCCAAGCTTCTCACTATTGTGAATAGGTATTGCTAAAAAAAATATTGCCCCTGCTATTATAATTCTCATCAGAAGCTGTTTCTCTTTCTTATTCATCTTTTAATCCTCCTTTTGTTAAAATAGCAGCGGAATTTATACATCCGCCGCCATTTTAATAATTAATTATACTAAAAACACAAGATCTTTCTCGATTTTATTAGCAACTTTTTTTGCTTGATTTAAAAGTTCTTCAAATTTATCATCAGCTGCTTCAAATATCATTTTTTGCGTCATAAAATTTACTTTAACGCTGTCTACGCCCTCTATTTGTGAAATTGCGTTTTCTATTTTCGCTGCACAGTTAGCACAGTCTAAATCTTGTAATTTAATTGTTTTTTTCATATTACTCACTCCTTTTTTTAAGTCTATTTATTTTAACAATTCAACGATTAAACAATCGTTTTATTAATCTAATAGTAGTATAATACTTTTATAGTATAATGTCAATAGCAAAAATAAAATAAAATCAAAAAAATAAAATTATAAGGCTAATTCAGTAAAATGAACTGATAAGGCTAATTATTTGTCTGTTCAAAATAAATTTTATACAATTTTTAATAGTATACCTTATTTAATGCTATGCCATTTTTTATATTGCATTACTAAAAGCAAATCTTAGCAATAACATTTTTATTTAATGTACTTGACAAGTATCCGATTTCGGACTATAATACAATTGTTCGTAGTTGTACACATTATAAATTATATAAAATACTATATTAAAAATAAAACTAATTTAAACAGAATTTAATAAATAAGGAGGCGATTTGAATGAATGATAAAATTAAAAACCAACTTGGAATTTTAAGGCAGCAAGAAAAAGAGCTAAGTGCCTTATATCGTCATATTGCAATTAAATTCGGAATTTCTGACAATGAATTTAGAGTATTATATGCTCTAATGATTTCAAATGGTGAATATACTCAGCAAAGTATCAGCAGTATGTGGTCCTTGCCTAAGCAAACAGTCAACTCTGTTATAGCAAATTTAACTAAAAAAGGCTATGTATATTTAGAAGCAATTCCTGGTACTCGCAATCGTAAAATCATTCGTTTAACTGATGCTGGAAAAGAATTTGGAAAAAATAATGTTTTGCATACATATGAAGCAGAACAAAGAGCAATTTCGAAAATGTCAGAGGTAGAAATACAGACATGCGTAGAGATACTTGGAAAGTACATTTATCTCTTGCGAGAGGAGTTCGCTGGAAAATTAGCATGTGAAGCTTAAGTTTTTATAGGAATTAATTATATTTGCAGCATTGTATTTGTTCTCTGAGCTAAAGGTGAGAAGATTAAGCTCTAACAAATGTTTATCTTTTCAATATTCTAATAAGGAGTGAAATTATCGTGGAAAACTTTGTATTTTCTAGGAACATATTATTATTTGCACTATTATCAATGCTCAATACTGCAGTGTCTCTAATTCTGCCTGAAACTATTTTTATATATACCAAATGGTTATTTAAAGAAAGAAAGTGGGAACATGGGGGTACTGTATATCAGAAATTTTTTAACATAAAGAAGTGGAAAGATAGATTGCCAGAATTAAGTGACATTATTAAAAGAAACTTTCCAAAAAAGAAACTCCCTTCGTTTAATGTGGAATATTTAAAAAAGTATATAGTTGAATCATGTCGTTCAGAGATGTGCCACTGGATGATAGTGATATCAGTTGTTGTATTTTCATCTTGGTTTAACGATGATATGGAAAATTTTATATTTATTTTAGCTGTTATTTTGAATGTTCCTTATATTATGATACAGCGATTTAATCGACCAAGGATCATTAATGTTATGCAAAAGAACGCTGAAAAAGAAGAGCGTACAAAACTTAAAGAAGCTGAGAGCTAAAAACAAGCTTCATATTGGAGGTAATATATGGAACAAGCAATTTTAGAAACAAATAAAAACAGCGGAAAGAATCCTAATCTTAAAATTATGTTTCTATCCGCAGATAAGACAGGCTCAGGGCACAAAAGTATCACCGAGTCTTTAAAGCATCAACTGAAAATTTTAGAGCCAAATATTGAATTTAGTGTTATAGATAGTTTCTCACTAGGAAGCAAGTTAATGACTTTGACTGGGAATTCATACAATTTTTTTGCTGTATATACACCTGCTTTATGGTCTTTTGTCTATAAGCTTGGTGATTTCATGGTTCGTCCTGCTGTCTCAATTTTTAGCTTTATGATAAAGAAAAAGCTTATGAAGTGCATTGAAGAAGTACAGCCTGATATTATCGTATCAGTTCATGCACTCTTTTTGGGTTCTGTGTTAAATGTTCTTAGAAAAAATAACCTAGATATACCATTCATCCCTGTTATAGCAGATCTTGATAATGTAGCCCTCTTATGGGGGGACAAGCGTTCAACCTGTACTATCTGCCCATCTATTGAATCAAAGCAGACAATGCTTTCAGCAGGGCTTTCAGATAAAAAATTAAAACTCACAGGTTTTCCAGTAAGAGCAGAATTTTGTGAAATATCATCAGAAAAAGAAGTTTCTAATGAAACATCCTATGAATTTGCAATAAAAGAGAAATTAAACTTCCTTATTGTAAGTGGCAGTCAAGGTTCAGCACAAATTCTTAAAATTACAGAAGCACTTTTAAAATCAAAAAATAGCCATGTTACAATTATTGCTGGAAATAACAAGATATTAAAAAGCTATTTAGAGAAAGAGCTGTCTTCATTTGGAGCTCGTGTAAATATACTTGGTTTTACCAAAGAAATTAAAAAATACATGAAGGAAGCTGATATACTTGTTGTTAGAGCTAGTCCGAATGTATTAATGGAGGCTATAAATCTTAATAAGCCAATTATAGTAACTGGTTCATTAATGGGACAAGAGGCTAAAAATCCTGATTATATCTTAAAATATGGTTTAGGTGTAGTTTGCAAAGATATGAAAAAGCTCCCTGGCGTAGTTGAAAGTTTATTAGATGATAATTGTAAAAAAATAAAAGAAATCAAAGAGAAGCAAAAGAGTTTTATTAAAAGAAATGCAGCTTTAGAAATTTCTGAAATTATTTTAGATGAATATTATGAAAGCCAAAGCTTTGTAGAGGCTAAATAATAATTTAACATAAAATTTGTATATCGTTTCAAATATAAAGTTTTTAAGTTAATGTTGCAAGGGAAGTCCTTATTTTAGGATCTTCCCTTGTTTTGTATTATATGAATGTTTTTCACCAATAAAATAATGGAATAACTCAAAATAATCTTTATTAAAATCAGCAAATCTAATAAATTAATGATGAACGGTTTCTTTCCATAAAATATTAATTCGGACTGCTTTCTGCAGTTCTATCAAGTCCCATGTTATTTTTGAGTAAATCAATAATTTCTTCTTGCGGTAAGGGCTTGCAAAAATAATATCCCTGAATTTTATGGCAATTATGTTTTTTTAGATATATTAACTGAGTTTCTGTTTCTACTCCTTCAGCTACGATAGACAATCCCAATCTGCGCCCTATCATAATAATCATGCTTGTAAGTGATGTGTCATCATTTTCACTTGAAATTGCATCAATAAAACTCTTATCAATTTTCAATGTGTTAATAGGTATATGTGTAAGGTAGCTAAGAGAAGAATATCCTTTGCCAAAATCATCAAGAGCTATTTTAATTCCGATTGACTTTAGCTGTATAAGCTTGTCTTTGATTTCATCATATGATTCAATTAGCACCGATTCTGTAATTTCTAATTCAATAAATTTAGGGTCTATATCTATTTGTGAAATAATTTTCATGACTTTTTCTATGAAATTATGCTGCAACAATTGAATAATAGAGATATTTACCGCAACAGAAATTTTATTATAGCCTTGTTCGTGAAGCTTTTTAAGAAACTTGCACGCATTTATCAAAACCCATTCTCCAATATGATTGATTAAATTCGTATCTTCTGCTATACCAATAAATCTTAAAGGAGAAATAAAGCCTAATTTTCTGTTATTCCATCTGAGCAATGCTTCCACTGAATTAATCTCACCTGTCTCTATATCCACTTGCGGCTGATAGTAAAGGCTAAACTCTTTATACTCCAATGCACCTCTTAGTTCATTTTCAAGCATCACTCTTTCTTGAATTTTCATGCTTATATCCTGACTATAGAAAGAATAACTGCCACGAGCAACTGATTTTGCTTTGTACATTGCTAAATCTGTACATTTAAGAAGTGTATCCGCATCATGTCCATGAAGTGGGTATAAAGCAATTCCAATAGATACTGTAATATTTAAAATACTATCAGCAATCTTAAATGGAATATTTAAGGAACGTAGTATCGTCTCTGCATATGATTCAATTTCTTCGATGCCTTCGTATTGACGTGCAAATACAGTAAATTCGTCTCCTCCAATTCTATAAACTGATTTATTATTATCTGATAAATCTAGCAGCCTTTCCCCAATATTTACAATCAATTTATCTCCAAAAACATGCCCTAGTGTATCATTTATGTACTTAAAATTATCTATGTCAATGATTATTAAAGCATTCTTACTATCACGATAATTATCCAAGTAAGCTTTTGTTGCATCGTAAAAAGCTTGTCTATTAGGAAGACCTGTCAGAGAGTCCTTATATGCGATCTGCTTTAAATGTTCTGAGTGTCTTATTAGCTCCTCGTCAGTATATTGGATTTTTGAGAAGGACGTTTTTATTAAAAAATAAAGTATAATAGCTGTCACTAAAACGTAAAACCAGCCTTTCATCATACTAATAGTAGATAATAATTGCTTATTCATGATAGAATTAATAAGAATCCTATCTGAAAGTAATATCCATAATGCTCCTGCAAATAAATATAAAGCAGAAATTCTAAAAGCTATTTTCTTCGGGCTAAAACCCTTAGTACTTCCAGTAGAACGTGATAATATATCTTTAATGTTAAATCTAGTTAAAAATTTTTTATTATTCTTCTTACTGCTCATAGCTATCCTCATTTCTATGTTATTTGCATAAGTTATTATGATAACGTTTTCTGCAGCTGCCCGTCCATTATCTTTATACATATTACTTACTACAAAACTTTTACTTTATATATTACCATAAAATTCTATTTGTTTCAATAAGCAAAGCTTATTAATTGACAAAATATATATTTTCTTGTCTATTCTTGCTAGTACTTTTATTAATATGCAAAAAAATATATATAATAAAAAAATAAGAGAAAATCCTATTTTTAGGCTTTTCCCTCATAAAAATTTACTTTAAAAATTATATAAATCTCTTGTGTTTAAACGAAACTTAAAACTGTCTGTAATTTATTGCTTAATAAGAAAACTTATTTCAAATACTTTTAACGTATATTTTATAAATATTTCTTTAAATACTGTCCTGTAAATGAGCCTTTTACTTTTGCTACTTGTTCAGGAGTACCCTTTGCTATAATTTGACCTCCGCCGTCTCCGCCTTCTGGTCCTAAATCTATAATGTAGTCTGCTGTTTTTACAACATCTAGGTTATGTTCTATTACCAAGACTGAGTTGCCAGCTTCTACAAGTTTGTTCAACACTTCTATCAGCTTGTGTATATCTGCTATATGAAGTCCTGTTGTTGGCTCATCTAATATATACAAGGTTTTTCCTGTTCCTCTTTTGCTTAGCTCGTAGGCTAATTTTATTCTTTGTGCCTCTCCGCCTGATAGCTGTGTAGATGGTTGACCTAACTTAATATATGATAATCCAACATCTTGCATTGTTTCGAGCTTTGATTTTATCTTTGGTATATTTTCAAAGAAAGGTAATGCTTCCTCTACTGTCATCTCCAAGACATCAGATATGCTTTTTCCTTTGTATTTAACCTCTAAAGTTTCTCTGCTATATCTTTTTCCTTTGCAGATATCACAAGGAACATAAATATCTGGCAAGAAGTGCATTTCAATCTTTACTATTCCGTCACCTTTACAGGCTTCACATCTTCCGCCTTTTACGTTAAAGCTAAATCTTCCTTTTTGATATCCTCTTGATTTAGCTTCATTAGTCATGGCAAAGACATCTCTTATCATGTCGAAAACTCCTGCATAGGTTGCAGGGTTAGAACGAGGAGTACGTCCTATCGGAGATTGGTCTATGCTTATAACCTTATCTATTTGCTCTATCCCAAGTATATCCTTAAATTTAGCTACTTTGGTCTTTGATCTGCTTAATTTTTGCTGCAATCCCTTTAATAATATTTGATTAATAAGTGTACTTTTTCCAGATCCGGATACACCCGTCACACATACTAATCCACCAAGAGGAATTTTTACATCTATATCCTTAAGATTATTTTGCTTTGCACCCTTTATTTCTAAAAATCTATCGCCTATTTTTCTTCTTTCTTTAGGCACTTCTATTTTCTTCTTACCGCTTAGATATTGCCCTGTGATTGATTTTTCACAGTTTTTGATTTCATCAAGAGTACCAAAGGCTATGACCTCTCCTCCATTGACTCCTGCACCTGGTCCCATGTCGAGTATATAGTCAGCATTTTCCATCGTTTCTTCGTCATGCTCTACTACAATAAGGGTATTACCAATATCAGTCAAATTTCTCAAGGCATTAATAAGCATGCTGTTATCTCTTTGATGAAGACCTATACTTGGCTCGTCAAGAACATATAGAACTCCAACAAGGCTAGAGCCTATCTGTGTAGCAAGTCTTATACGCTGTGATTCTCCACCTGAAAGTGTACTTGCGTTTCTGCTTAGTGTCAAATACTCCAGTCCTACATCTCTTAAAAAGCTTGCTCTTTCTCTTATTTCTTTTAAAATTTGATGTCCTATAAATTCCTGCTTTGGTGTAAGCTTTAAGTCATCCATAAATTCTATAAGCTTCCCTACGGATAATTGCGTTAGCTCATAAATATTTTTCCCTCCGATTTTTACGGAAAGTGCTATCCTATTAAGTCTCGCCCCATTGCAATCTGGGCATGGTATGTCGTTCATAAAGCCTTCCATCCATATTTGCATCTCTGGTGACTTTGTTTCTGAATATCTTCTTTGAAGATTGTTGACAACACCCTCAAACTCTTTTACATAAGTCCTTTCACCTTGAAAATGGCTCACAAAATTAACTGTTAGCTCTCTACCATTTGTTCCATATAGAATTTCATCTATAAATGCTTGCGGTGCTTCATTAAGAGGCTTTTCTATATCAAAATTGTTGTGCTGTGCTATAGCTTTAAATATCTGATAATAGTATCCTTCTTCATCTGCTCCAAATGGTGCTATTGCCCTTTGACCTATGCTTTTTGTCCAATCGGGTACTATTAAATCTATGTCTATTTCTTTTTTAACCCCTAGACCCATACAGGTTTTACACATTCCAAAAGGATTATTGAAAGAAAACATTCTAGGAGAAATCTCACCAAAGCCTATACCACAGTCGACACAGGCAAAATTAGTACTCATTAAAATTTCTTCGCTAGGCGAGTTGTCACTTTCCATGACATCAATTAAAATAATTCCGTTTGCAAGTTTTAGAGCTGTTTCTACTGAATCAGCTAATCTCTTTTCTATTCCTTCTTTAACTATAATTCTATCTATGACAATTTCAATATTGTGCTTTTTAGTCTTTTCAAGCTCTATATTGTCTTCTAATTCGTATAATTCACCATTAATTCTTGCTCTTACAAATCCATCTTTTTTGATATTTTCTAAAAGCTTTTTATGAGTACCCTTTTCACCTCTGACAACAGGCGCAAGAAGTTGAATTCTAGTTTTTTCAGGGAACTCCAATACCTTATCTATAATTTGATCTATTGTTTGTGTGCTTATCTCCTTACCACATTCCGGGCAATAAGGTGTTCCAATCCTTGCATACAAAAGTCTCATGTAGTCATATATCTCTGTTACTGTACCCACAGTAGAACGAGGATTACGATTTGTTGTCTTTTGGTCTATTGAAATAGCTGGCGATAGCCCCTCTATGTATTCTACATCTGGCTTTTCCATTTGTCCTAAGAATTGTCGTGCATAGGAAGACAGACTTTCAACATATCTTCTTTGTCCTTCAGCATAAATAGTATCAAATGCCAAAGATGTTTTTCCTGAACCACTAAGTCCAGTAAAGACAATAAATTTATCTCTTGGCAATTCAATATTGACATTCTTTAAATTATGCTCTTTTGCTCCTCTAACTATTATTTTGTCCATTGCTTACGTGTTTCTCCTTTATATGAGTTTATTTTTAGTTTATTTCTGTAATATAGTAGATACTACTGGTTTTCCATCTCTATCTAACAATACTGTTAGTCCACCAGCATAACCATTATTATGCCAAAGATAATTAACACCTGTTTCTTTATCCACCCATATTTCCGTTGAACTCATCATTCCCTGAGAATATACTTTTTCAAATCTTTCATTCTCTTTCATTATACTTACCTCCATTTATTATTTAATTACAAATTCTTGCTCAATTTCTTAATTTCGTCTCTAATTTCAGCAGCTCGTTCAAATTCTAGGTTTTCAGCCGCTGTCATCATTTCTTTTTCTAATTCTATCAAATACAACCTTAAATCTTCATATGGTTTAGCATCTACTTTATATTCAGCAGTTTCCTCTGCTGCAGTTGTCGCTTGGATAATATCTCTGACATCCTTTTTAACTGATTGAGGTATAATACCATGCTTTTCATTGTATTCGCTTTGTATTGCTCGTCTTCTTTCTGTCTCGCTAATTGCTCTTTCCATAGAGCCTGTAATCTTGTCAGCATACATTATAACCTTGCCATCTACATTACGAGCGGCTCTTCCTATTGTTTGAATTAGAGATGTTTCAGAACGCAGGAAACCCTCCTTATCTGCATCTAGTATAGCAACCAAGGATACCTCTGGCAAGTCAAGTCCCTCTCTAAGTAAGTTTATACCTACCAATACATCAAATTTCCCAACTCTTAAGTCTCTTATTATCTCCATTCTTTCCAATGTATCTATATCCGAGTGAAGATATTTAACCTTAATTCCTGAATTTCTAAAGTAGAATGTTAAGTCCTCTGCCATTTTTTTAGTCAGAGTTGTTACTAAAACTCTTTGTCCTCTAAGTGTTACCTCTCTGATTTCTTTCATTAAATCATCTATCTGGTTTTCTACCGGTCTTATCGATATTGGAGGGTCTATAAGTCCTGTAGGTCTTATTATCTGTTCTGCAATATTTTCATAATGTTCCTTTTCATATGGTCCTGGAGTTGCACTTACGTATACAACTTGATTTATAACATTTTCAAATTCTTCAAATCTTAAAGGTCTGTTATCAAGTGCTGAAGGCAATCTAAATCCATAATCAACGAGTGTTTGCTTTCTTGATCTGTCTCCGTTAAACATTCCTCTTACTTGAGAAACGCTGACGTGGGATTCATCTATAAACATCAAAAAATCCTTTGGAAGATAATCAAGAAGTGTATATGGTCTGCCTCCTGCCGGTACATTGTTTATATGTCTGGTGTAGTTTTCAATACCATTGCAATATCCCATTTCTTCAAGCATTTCGATATCATAATTAGTACGCTGCTCCACTCTCTGTGCTTCTAAAAGTTTATTTTCGCTTTCAAAGTATTTCAGTCTTTCTTTTAACTCTTCTTTTATTGTTCCTACTGCTCTTTTTATATTTTCTTCTGTAGTAGCATAGTGTGAGGCAGGAAATATAGATATATGATTTCTTCTGCCCAAAATCTCACCAGTAATAGTATTTATCTCTGTAATTCTTTCTACTTCATCACCAAAAAACTCTACTCTTATTGCATTTTCAGAAGATGATGCGGGAAATATCTCCAAAACATCGCCTCTAACTCTGAAATTTCCACGAGTAAAGCTTATATCGTTTCTTTTATATTGTATTTCAATGAGTTTTTTTATGACCTCATCTCTTTCCTTTTGCATACCCGGTCTTAGTGATATAACCAAGTTTTCATAGTCAACCGGACTTCCCAGTCCATAGATACAGGATACACTGGCTACTATTATAACATCTTTTCGCTCAGACAGTGAAGCAGTAGCAGAGTGTCTTAGCTTGTCAATCTCATCATTGACAGAAGAATCCTTTTCAATAAAGGTATCGCTGCTTGGCACATATGCTTCCGGCTGATAATAATCGTAATAGGAAACAAAGTATTCAACTGCATTCTCAGGGAAAAGCTCCTTAAACTCCGAGTACAACTGACCTGCCAAGGTTTTATTATGTGCTAAAACAACTGTTGGCTTTTGTACTCGTTCTATTATATTCGCCATAGTGAAAGTTTTTCCAGTTCCTGTTGCACCTAACAAAACTTGATGCTTTAAGCCTTTTCCTATTCCTTCAACTAATTTTTCAATTGCTTCTGGCTGGTCACCGCTAGGTTTATATTGTGAATGTATTTTAAACATTTTTATGCCCATGCACCGATTACACTAAGCCTCCATGTGAACGAGCTCGGCGCTTATCCTTTCATTATTTTTAATTTCTTTCTTTTATACTGAGCTTTAGAGATTGTTCATATGAATTAATATACTCTTTTAAAGTAATTTTTTGACAAAGCTCAGCTATCAAATCATAAGGTATGTTCTTTATATTTTTAAATCGTATACAGCTTTTCCCCATATCAAGCTTTGTAGCTACCCTTTTTTCATATTCATCAACAAACCAATTTTCTACCTCTTTATTCATGTACAATCCCATATGGTATAAGGCTACATGATTTTTCTGAGACGCTATCGCTAGGAATGGAAGCGGTTCATTCTTTTTCACATGATAACCACTTGGATATAATGACAACGGCACAACATATCCAATCATTCCGTAAGAAATTGTTTCTTCAAATTCCTCTGGTAAATTTTCTCTAACTACATCTCTTAATTTTTTTATTACATTTTTTCTGTTTTCGTCTAAGGAATCAATATATTCTTCTACTGTAGCTACATCATATATCATTTTGTTCACTCCTTCGATTTGCTGAGTATTTATTTTTAACATCTATATTATTTTAATAGTACTGTCTTTGTCATACAAAGGTTTTTGTACCTCTTTAACAATCAACAATATGTAATTTTATTTCTATATTTTCAAAACAAATGTTCGCTTTTATTATATAACTTTAGTATATGTAAGTCAAGAAAATAATAAAATAATTATAAATAATTTTTTAGGTAAAAACATATTGTATCAAATAATTTTTATATTAACAAGCAAAAAAATTTGGCTATTATAGCAGCCAAATCCTTTTATTATTTAAATCTTATTTAATTACTGTTCCGCTTCTTCCTTCTAAAGCATCTACTGCTTTATAAAGAGAAGTTATTATCGCTTTTCTATTTGGTTTTGACTGAGCAAATTTAACTGCTGCTTGAACTTTTGGAAGCATGCTTCCTGGAGCGAAGTGTCCTTCTTCGATGTATTTGTTTGCTTCTTCAACTGTTAATGAAGCTAAGTTTTCTTGATTTGGCTTATTGAAGTTGATTGCAACTTGCTCAACCTCTGTCAAAATCAACAATACATCTGCATCCATGTCTTCTGCTAATCTTTCTGCTGCTAAATCCTTATCTATAACTGCTGCAACACCCTCGAGTGAGCCATCAGCATGCTCAATAACTGGTATTCCGCCACCGCCACAGGTAACAACTATTGTTGAATCCCATAGTTTTTTAACTGTGTCTAATTCAACTATTTTAATTGGCATAGGTGATGGAACTACTCGTCTCCAGCCTCTGCCTGCATCTTCTTTAACTGTGTAGCCTTTTTCAGCTTGAAGTCTTTTAGCTTCTTCTTCTGAATAGAAAGGTCCTATTGGTTTAGTTGGATTTTGGAAAGCTTTATCATCCTTATCAACTACTACCTGTGTTACTAATGAAACTACAGGAATATTTCTTCCTTGCTCTTTTAATATAAATCTTAGAGCCTGTTGAATGTGATAACCTATATAGCCTTGGCTCATAGCTCCACATACGTCAAATGGCATTGCTGGAGTTACATCCTTAGCTGTTTCTGAAGCTAACAATATTCTTCCAACCTGTGGTCCATTTCCGTGAACTACTGCTATTTCATACCCCTTAGCACTTATCTGCGCTAATCTTTCACTTGTTTTTTTAACAACTATCAATTGCGACTCCGCTGTTGATGGAAGTCCTTTATCTTCTAAAGCATTGCCTCCTAAGGCAACTACTACTTTTTGTGTCATATAAAAATTCTCCTTTTTTATTTAACCTTAAATTTAAGCTTTAAACCAAACAAGGAAATAGACATAATTAATATCTATTTCCAAGTTTTCTATTGTTTTTAACTTTTTAAACTTATCTCAATTAAGCACGCTCTAAAAATCGAGCCGAAATATAGTTTTAACTATTTTAAAACACTTGGAATTATAAATTTCTGCAAATATTTTTAGTTATGCTTTAATTATCCCGTTATTATTACAAAGTTGCAACCATTACAGCTTTGATTGTGTGCATTCTGTTTTCTGCCTCATCAAACACTACTGAATGTCTGCTTCTGAATACTTCGTCAGTTACTTCTCTCATATCTATTCCCTTATCCATAAACTCTTTTGCCATTTTTGTTTCAAAGTCATGGAAAGCTGGTAAGCAGTGTAGGAATTTAACATCATCATTTCCTGTAGCTTTTAATAAATCCATAGTTACTTTAAAAGGAGTCAATAATTTAACTCTTTCAGGTATTTGTGCTTCTTCTCCCATTGATGCCCAAACGTCAGTATATATAACATCTGCGCCTTTTACTGATTCAATGCTATCTGAAATTTCTATAACAGCTCCTGTTTCCTTAGCTACTTCATTTACTCTTTTTAGAACATCTTTGTTTAGTTCTTCTTCCATAGATTTTGGTCCAAATGCTACAAAGTGCATTCCCATCTTAGCACAACCATACATCCAAGCATATGACATATTGTTTCTGATGTCTCCTGCAAATACAACTTTAACCTTGTTTAAAGGCTTAGCAACATGCTCTTCTATAGTAAGCATATCCGCTAATATTTGTGTTGGGTGGTCAATGTCTGTTAGACCGTTCCATACTGGAACTCCTGAGTGTTTAGCTAAGTTCTCAACAACTTCTTGGCTATATCCTCTATACTCAATACCATCATAGAATCTTCCAAGTACCTTTGCAGTATCTTCTAAAGACTCTTTTTTACCCATTTGTGAGCTGTTTGAATCTAAGAATGTTACGTGAGCACCTTCTTCTAAAGCACCAACCTCAAAAGCACATCTTGTTCTTGTAGATGTCTTTTCAAATAACAATACTATATTTTTTCCTTTTAATAAATAATTAGATATACCAGCTCTTTTCTTAGATTTTAAATCATGAGCTAAATCTAACATATATCTAATTTCTAATGGAGAAAAATCCATTAATGTTAAAAAACTTCTTCCTTTTAAATTAACTGCCATTTTAATATCCTCCTAGTTTTTGTTTTACTTATTCTCCCACAATTTTTTTGGATTAAATGGGAAATTCGTATTAATAGCTGTTAAAATTACTATTTATTAAATATAATTTTTTTATTCAATTTCTCTAACGAGCGGCATACTCATACATCTTGGGCCGCCGCGTCCTCTTGATAACTCAGCGCTAGGCATAGTGTTTATCTTAATGCCATTTTCTTCAAGAACTCTGTTCGAAACATAATTTCTCTCATAGACTATAACATTGCCTGGAGATATCGTAAGTGTGTTTGAACCATCGTTCCATTGTTCACGAGCTGCATCTATTTGATTACCTCCACCGCAGGAAATCAAGGTTATCTTGTCTAAGTTCAAATGTCTTTTTAATATTTCGTCAATTGTATTGTGCTCTTCTTTTATGGACAAATTTACTCCATCATCCTTAGTAAGTGTAAAGACATTCATATCTTTCTTGATATTAGGATGTATTGTAAATTTATCATAATCTACCATTGTAAATACGGTGTCAAGGTGCATGAAAGCCCTTATCTTTGGTATATCAATCGCCAAAATCTTCTTGAAGCTCTCTTTTCCTAAAATATTATGAGCATATTTTTCTATAGCACTTGCATGAGTTCTTTGAGATATACCAATCGCAATAGTCTCTTTGTCAAGGATTAATATGTCCCCACCCTCAACTGAATAATTCTCATTCCGGTCATACCAGATTGGAACATCAGCATATTCAGGATGATACTTAAATATATACTTGCCAAATATTGATTCTCTATTGCGTGTAACTGTGTGCATCTTATGTACAGATACTCCTGAACCTACGGTAGAAAATGGGTCTCTTGTAAAATAAAGGTTTGGCAATGGGTCTACTAAGAACGGGTAATCGCTTTCTAAGTAATCTATTAAATTTCTTTTTTCATAGTTTTTTATCTCAGAAACTCTGATTCCTGCCATCATTTTACTAATCATGTCCTTAGTGCTGAATGACTTATAAAAATCCTTTAAAATTTCTGTTTTTCTTGATTCTCTAATCCCTGCCTCAACAATAAATTGATTGATAAATTCCTCTTTGACATTTTCATCGTGTAAAGCCTGTGCAGCTAAGTCTAAGAGATAGACAACCTCTGTACCATTTTGTTTAAAAAGCTGTGCAAATGCGTCATGCTCCTCCTGCGCAACCTTTAAAAACGGTATGTCATCAAACAATAATCTTTCGAGATATTCTGGCATTAAATTTTCTAGTTCATATCCCGGCCTGTGCAATAAAACTTTTTTTAACTTGCCAATTTCAGAATAAACTTGAATAGCACTTTTTTTCATATTATCCCACGTTCCTTCCCTTCAAGGCTGCGAAAAATCAAAGTTTTTCACAACGAGTAGATTTTTATTACTATTAATCATTATAACTAAGCTTATGTAATAAGCTTTGAGTACATAATACGCTTTGCGTGCATATACACATTTTCAGTATAAAGCATGTTTTGCATACATAATATTATTTGCATGCCTAACATGCTTTATACACGTTATACCTATTTAAGATTATCACTTTAAAGATATAATGTCAATATTTTTTATAAATATTCCAGTAATGTATATTTATTCATTGCTGCTTGCTTCTTCTTCCTCAATTACACCGTACATCTTATACATTAATTTAACAACTTCTTCCTTGTTTAGAGCATAAAATGATAAACCAGTTTCACGCTTAATTTTCTGATCTTCGTTTCCTGGAAGTGTTTCTGTGCTTAAATTCTCCATTGAAAAGCCTATTGAATCAGATGCTAAAGCAATCAACTCTGATGTAGAAAAATTTGTTTTTATATAAGGATAAACTTCATTTATAAAATTTGGAAGTTTTAAACTAATAAGCTTTTTAACCACTTCTTTTACAAATCTTTGCTGTGCCTTAGTTCTTCCTATATCTCCGTCAGGATATCCCTCATAACCAGGGTCTCCTTTTCTAAATCTTAAAAATCCAAGAGAGGTCTTTCCATCAAGTAATATTCCAGTTCCTTTTGGTATATCTACACGCAAAGGAGGATTATCATATGGATCAGTGTATTTCATACGGAAAGGTATATCCATTTCTACCCCTCCTAAGACATCTATCCCTTTAATTACAGCCTCATAGTCTACTGTTACATATCTATGAATTGGTATACCCATTACTTTTTGAACAGCATCTATTAAACCACCTATTTCTTCGCTCTGATATACAGCATTAATCTTCAAGCCTCCAGCTTTATAACCTGGTCTCTCATATAGAGTATCTCTTGGCACAGAGAATATATTTGCCTCTTTAGTTTTTCTATCAAAGCTCGCAACCATTATTGTATCTGTTCTAACATGCTCTAATCCTACAATTAAAACATTTATTCTTTTACTGTTTTTTACCGCATTTTCAAATGGTGTAGCATTAGGATCATCAATTGAATTATCATCCTCGTCGCCAAAGCCACTCGAAATGTCGTTTATGTTATCTAATGGATTAAAAATTCTTAAATATGAATAAAATCCAACCATCACCAGCAATATTGAAATAAAAAATGTTATGAAAAACACTTTAAAAAAACGTCCCACTTATAAGTCCACCTTTCTGTTCTAAACCCTAAATTGTCATTTTAAATTTCTATGTCCATGCACTTATCCTCATATATTAATATAAACCTTATATCTTAATATAAACTTTATGTATTAATTTTATCAAATAAAAAGCACTTAAGATTATAACACTATCTACGTTAATTTTCAACAAATTATTTTTATTTTCTACAAACTTATCTAAAATTACAATCACATATTACATATAAATATCTGAACTGTGAATTTGCAGACAAATTTAAATGTCTGCAATAATTTTTATAAAACTAAATTTTTAATACTAACTATTCAGATGCACCTTGATTGTTTTCTTCTTCAATTAATCCGTACATTGTGTATATTAATTTTACAATTTCTTCATTTTTAGGTACATAGAAAGATACATCACCTATATATTTTCCAGTTCCCGGAAGTACATCTGTGTTTAAATTTTCTGCTGAAAAACCTATTAACTCAGATGCAAAAGCAAGTAATTGTGTTGTAGAAAAATTTGTCTTTACATAAGGATAAACTGAGTTTATGAAATTTGGCAATTTTAAGCTAAGAAGCTTTTTCACAGCTTCCTTAACAAATATTTGCTGTGCCTCAATTCTTCCTATATCTCCGTTAGGATAGTTGGCATATCCTAAATCTCCTTTTCTAAATCTCAAAAACTTAAGTGAAGTTTTTCCATCAAGCAATCTTCTTCCCTTTGGTATATCTATAATCAAAGGAGGATTATCAGACGGATCAGTATATTTCATATGAAATGGTACATCTATCTCAACTCCGCCTAAAACATCTATTCCTTCAATTACGGCTTTGTAATCTACTGTTACATATTTATCAATACGTATATTCAATATTTTATGAACAGCATCTATTAAACCATCTATATTTTCATCCTGATATACTGCATTTATTTTTAATCCATTAGACTTATAGCCTGGTCGCTCATATAGAGTATCTCTTGGAATAGAGATTATATTTGCAATTTTATTTTTTCTATCATAACTTGCTACCATTATTGTGTCCGTTCTAACATGTTCCAATCCAACTACCAAAACATTAATTCTATTACTATTTTTTACTGCATTTTCAAATGGTGTAGCGTTAGAATCACCTGTATTATCGTCGCCATAATCTTCTATATCTATACCATCAATAGGTCCTATATCATCCAAAGGATTAAACATCTTCAAATATGAATAAAATCCTACCATAACTAATAATATTGTGATAAAAAATGTTATAAGAAACACTTTAAAAAAATGCCCCATTTATAAGTCCACCTTTCTGATCTAAGCACTATACCTTAAATCTTAAATTTCATTTAAATGCTTATGCACTCATTTTCATATTAATGTGTAAACTTTAAATCTTATTTTAATCAATGAAAGCAAATAAAATTATGACAATATTTATGCTAATTTTTACTCATTTCCTTTAGTCTTGTTATTTTCCAGTTCTATAGATTTGTCATAAAGCGTCTGTTCTTCTTCAACTTCATATAAAGTATAAAGATACTGCTTAATTCCAGCTTCGTTCGGAATTACATAGCTTAGATTATCAATCGTTTTTGTATAGTTATCAATCAAACCTGACTCCACATTATCCATTGAGAAACCAATTAAATTAGTTGCCATGCTTAAAATTTCCGTTAATGTGAAATTGGTATCTATGTACTTAAAGGCTTCATTTATAACACTAGGAAGCTTAGGACTTAGAGCTTTCTTTGCAGCCGCACGCATAAACGCCTGCTGTGTTTTAATTCTGCCTAAATCTCCATCAGGATATCCAGTTTTATCGTTGTTTTGCCTAAATCTTAAAAGCTTTAGTGCATTTTCACCATTCAGGCTTTGAAGTCCAGCATTTATGTTTATTTCCAATGGTGGATTGTCATGCGGATCATTGTATATCATATTCATAGGAACATCAAATTCAACTCCACCTATTATATCAACAATTTTAACAACAGCTTCATAATCTACACAGATATATTTATGTATGGGTATCATCGTGATTTTTTCGACCGCAAGCTTCAATCCCTCTATCCCCTCTGATTGATATATGGCATTGATTTTTTTCTGTTGTTTGCCTTCATAGCCATCTCTTGCATAGTATGTGTCTCTTGGTATAGATAATATATTTGCTTTTTTTTGTTCCTTGTCATAACTAAGAAGCATTATAGTATCTGTTCTCACATGCTCCTTGCCTACGAGTAATATATTTATTCTTGAACTGTTTTTTATTGCTTTTTCAAGTGGACTTAAATTTTTATCTTCACTTGCTTTGACAGCATTGACCATCTCTCCAAATGAAGGAAATATAACAGCATCCCTATTGAATACCAAATATCCAACTATGGTTATAATTCCGATAAAAGTAAATAGTAAAATTGTTGTAAGGTATATTTTAAAAAAATGTTTCATTTTTAAATCATTCTCTTTCATTAAATTTATTAGTAGTATCTCTAAGTATTGTTTTATCAAGATTTTAGTACATAAAACAATATCAAAATTATTGTTGTTTCTATATAGTTATGTAAGCTGAGTTTAAGCATAAAGATATTATATCACATTTTTTAAATTTATATATAATTTTTTTTAAATAAATGTTGCTATTTTATTAATTTAGGTTTATAATATATCCATATCTTATATTTGGAGGATTTTTTTCAATGAAAACTGGTTCAGTTAAATGGTTTGATTCTAAAAAGGGTTTTGGATTTATCTCATGTGATGATGGAAAAGATGTATTCGTACACTTTACTGCTATAACTTCAGATGGATTTAAGACATTAGAAGAAGGACAAAAAGTAAGCTTTGATATCATAGATGGTAACAAAGGACCTCAAGCAAGCAACGTTAAATTAGCTTAATTTGAGTCTTTTACACCTTTAATATACATATAAAATTTATATTAAATAAGGTATTTCAAAGAACATTAAAAGGAGTGTATACACTCCTTTTTGTTTTGTAAAATTTAATTGTTAAAATTAAGGCTTTTTCTTAATTTTTAACACAAACTAATATCTTGTATTCTCATTATACCTTTTTATGGCTAGTAAATTGTCTTTTATTTCCTGTTTTATCCTGTCTGTTTGGTGAGTTGAAGCCTTTTGAGAAAGATTTCTCTTGTTTATTAAATGGGCTGGCTCCTTTTTTAAAAAACTTTTCTTGTCCAGCTATCGGCGTACTTCCTTTTTTAAAGGATTTTTCTTCTCCTCTTGGCGAGTTACCACCCTTTGGCATATCCTTTTCTGCGTTATACAACTCAATTCCTTTTCTACTTATCATAATTAATCTCCTTTTCATCAAATTGCCTATGGCTTTTTTAAATGAAGATTTGCTCATATTGAAATTTTCTGTAATTTCTTCTGGTCTGCTTTCATCATTGAATGGTAAAAATCCTTTGTTTTTAACAAGCTTATTATAAATTTTTTCTCCATCCTTGTCAATTTGCATCCTTGGTGCATCCTTTAAGCTTAAACCTAGCTTGCCATCTTCTTTTACTTGATTTACTCTAAGCTCTACCTTGTCTCCTATATGCAAAGGTTTAAGTATTTCTTTTTCATGTACCATTCCTAAATATTTTCCGTCTACGGCTATCATAGCTCCAAGACCTCGTCTTAAGCTAAATACAGTTCCCTCAACCTTATCATTTACATTGTACGGCGAATCTGTTCTTAAAATATTATACAAATTCATTGTTGCGCATAATCTTTGCGACTTGTCTATGTATATGCCTACCATATATTCGCCGTTAACTCTAATTTCGCTAACCTGCTCCTTATATGGCAAAAATAAATCCTTTTCCAAACCCCAATTCATAAATGCACCTATTTTTGATATTTCAACAACCTTTAAAAAGCCTATCTCGCCGATTGTCAGCTTTGGTCTTCTTGTTGTTGCTATTATTCTATCACTAGAATCTTTATATACAAAAACTTCTATTTTATCACCTTGTTTTGTTCCCTCTGGAACCTGTTTGATAGGAAGTAAAACGTCATCTTCTCGTCTATCATCTTCATTCTCTCTTAGATAAACGCCAAAATCTACTTCCCTTGCAACTATCAAAGTTTGCATTTCTCCCAGTTTAATCATTTTATCACATTCCTTTCTTATACGAGTGTTTTGTTTCTCTCAATTTTGAAACAACAATCTCTATAAAGCATTATTTATTTAATAATTCCTTCATATTCTTTTTATATTCCTCAACTCCTGGCTGATCGAACGGATTAACACCTATCATATAGGCACTTAAAGCACAGGACACCATGAAAAAGTAATATAGCTTAGCTATGTAATATGCGTTTACCTCTGGTATTTTAATTACTATGCTAGGTACTTTTCCATTTAAATGCGCTTTAAAAGTTCCTTCAAATGCAGCATTGTTTACAAACTCTACAGTATTGCCAGATAAATAGTTTAGCTTGTCAAAATTATTTTCATCATGAGGAATACATATATTATACCCATTTTTCTCAACAATTAAATTTGTTTCGAAGAATATTTTATTTCCATCCTGAATAAACTGACCCATGGAGTGTAAATCTGTTGTGTAGTTTAAAGAAGCTGGATATGTTCCTTTTCCATCCTTTCCCTCGCTTTCTCCAAAAAGCTGCTGCCACCACTGCGCTATAGAGCAAAGCTCAGGAGAATAATTTACCAAAATCTCAACATTTTTTGATTGTCCTAAAAGATGCCTAGCAGCGGCATATTGACAGCCGATATTTTCTTTAAAGCCTTTTGCAAAGAATTCTTTTTGAGCGTCCCTTAGACCTCTCATCATTTCATCAATATCAATACCTGCACAAGCAATTGGCAATAATCCTACAGGAGTGAAAACTGAATATCTTCCACCTATGTTATCTGGGACTATAAAGCTTTCCATAGCTTCAGAGTCTGCGATTTTTCTTAAAGCTCCATCTTTTTTGTCTGTAATAGCATATATTCTATCCTTAGCCTTATTGCCATATTTTTCATACATCTGATGCTTTAATAACCTAAACGCTATCGCTGGTTCAATTGTAGTTCCAGACTTTGAAATTACAATTAGGCTTGTATCGTAACTTTCTATTACTTTTTTAGCCTTTAACAGAGTTTTTTCACTAAGATTATTTCCGCAGAAAAATACTTTTGGATTATTTCCTGGGAAATCATTGTAATCTTCACCATTAAGGGCAGTTATCGTTGCTCTGGCTCCAAGATATGAGCCTCCTATACCTATGACAATTACAGCCTCAGAGTCATTGATAATTTTATTAGAAGCCCGCTTTATTTTTTCGTATTCCTCCATATTATCATCATACGAATAATTAAGCCATCCTGTAAATTCGCTTCCTGCTCCAGTTCCTTTTAATAACTTGTCATATGCTTCCATGACTTTTTCTTCTAAATTGTTTATATCATTTTCGCTGATTCCAATATTTTTCAAGTCCACTTTCATGATTATTCTCCTCTCATATTAATCGAGTACCTCAAGCAGCATTATTGCACAATCGTCCTTCAAACTGCCAAAGCTAAAACTTTTTAGTTCGGAATAGATATCCTGTAAAATATTATCAGCATTTTCTATAATATCAATCAATCTATTCTCACCAAATTCTTCTTTATCTTTATTTCTTGCCTCTATTATACCATCAGTGTAAAAAAACAGCTTATCGTTTAATTCCAGCTTAACTGTACTGATATCATACTCAACATATTCAAAAATATTGCATATCGGATAGCCTCTTGCTTCCAAGAGAGAAGCTTTATTGTCAGATATCAAAATTGGATTTGTGTTGTGCCCAGCATTGACATATGCAAATTCCTTAGATTCCTTATCATAAATACCGAAAAATACAGAAAAATATTTGTCAGCATCAAGGTTTAAGGATAAGAACATTTTATGAAGCTCTTTCATTATTTTATTAGGATTATGTTGGTTTCTGCTTAAAGTCCTTAGAGACTGCCTAACAAACATAGTCAACAAAGAGGCAGAAACTCCATGCCCAACAACATCGCATATATAGATACCTGCATATCTGTCATTGATTTTGAAAATATCAAACATATCACCACTAAGCATTTCAGATGGTTCATATATATAATCCAGAATTAATCCGTTATAGATTCCTTTTAGTGGCAACATTCTATTTTGCATACTTTGAGCAAATTTTATATCATCAAGCATTACTTTATTTTTCGCATTAAGCTCTTTTGTCAGCTTCTTAGAATTTGTTACATCTCTAAACACCTCTACTGCTGCAACCATTTCATTCCTGCTGTTTTTTATAGGAGAGGAGATGACATTAAAGACTCTATTGTTAAACTCGACTTCTTTCATCTCAGGCTTGCCTGTTGATAAGGTTTTACAGGATATACAGACACTGCATTTGTCACTTTGTCCAAATAATCCATAGCATTTTTCACCATCTAAATCCCTGCCTATATCATCACGCAATTTTTTATTTGAATATAAAACTCTGTTGTTAATATCAACAACTCTTACCCAATCAGTCATCCCTTCAACGATTGAGAAATAATTACCTTCTAGTCCTCTTAATATTGCTTCCATAATATATTCTCACCTCCGATTTATTTTATATTCATGTAGATTTTTAAGTTTATATTAATCTAAAATGTATAAATTTCATATGATCTCTTTTTTCATGCTTGCATATTCATTTAAAAATTTACCAATCTTGGCAGCGTTGTGCCTTATATAGTCATGCTTTATTTCTATAAAATCATCTGCAATTATTTTTATGCCGTTTTCTTCTAATTCCTTTATCTGTTTATCATCGAGAATTACCTGCTGTGAACCTTCTTTAATGTACTTGCATATATCACTATCTGATAACTTTCTATTATTTACTATCACATAGTCAATAATGTTTTTACCAACATGCTTTTTTATTGCATTCACATGGTCTGCTACATTGTAATTATCTGTTTCACCCGGCTGCGTCATCATATTGCATATATAAAAAACCTTGCACTTAGAATCATGTATTTTATCTGCTATTTTATTAATAAGCAGATTTGGTATAACACTTGTATACAGACTCCCTGGTCCAATTGCCACTATATCTGCTTTTTCAATGTCGTTTAAGGTTTCTTCAAGTGGCTCACAATAGCTTGGAACTAATGCTATGGTGTCGATTTTACAATTTACCTTTTTCGCATATAAGGGTATTTCATTTTCTCCGAGTATTACCTCTCCATTGCTTAAAAATGCTTTTAAATTGGTATCCTGTAAGGTCATTGGCAAAACCTTGCCTGACAATCTAAATATACTTCCTATCTCATGCAAAGCATGCTCATAATCTCCAAATATCTCATACATTGCAGCTATTAGCAGATTTCCAAAGCTTTGACCTTGTAGATAACCCTCCTTGAATCTGTGCTGTAGTAGCTTAAGCATCGAGGGCTCCACATCCGCAAGGGCAGTTATGCAGCTTCGCATATCTCCTGGCGGGAGCATCCCTAAGTCCTCACGCAAGACACCAGAACCACCGCCATCGTCGGCAACTGTCACCACAGCTGTGATATCTTTTGTGAATTTTTTTATTCCCCTAAGAATTACAGATAAGCCTGTGCCGCCACCAAATACTACTATTTTCATGTTAATACACCTTCCCTCTTTAGAAGTGTTTATTATAAAAAAACAAAACCAGTTTCGCTTTATGAAACTATTGCATAAAAACTTTATTATCTACTTAAATTCATCTCTATGAGATATAGTAACTCTATAATTTTCATTTCCAAAATAATCTGCTAGTCTATTGGCTATAGTGACAGATCTATGCTTTCCACCTGTACAGCCTATTGAAATTATCAAGTTTGTTTTGCCCTCTAGTATATAGTGCGGCAGTAAAAATTCAAGTAAATTTATAAGTTTATGCAGAAATTCATTGCTAATATCACTTGACATAACATAGTCTTGCACCTCTTTATTGTTACCTGTCAAATGCTTTAAGCTTTCTATATAATAAGGATTAGGTAAAAATCTAACATCAAATACAAGGTCTGAATCGCTTGGAATTCCATACTTATAGCCAAAAGATACAAAGCTTACCGTAAGATTGTGGTAAATTTTTCCTTCGACAAATATCCTAGTCACTTCTTCTTTTAATCTACCTAGCTTAAGGCTTGTAGTATCAATTATATAATCTGATTTTTGCTTTACATCTTTTAAAATTTCTCGCTCTTTTACTATGCCATCAATGATTATGCCTGTCTCACTCAACGGGTGAGGTCTTCTGAGCTCTTTATATCTTTTCACAAGTTCTTCGTCTGTTGCATCAAGAAATAAGATACTGTGTTTTATGCCTTTTTCTTTTAAAACTTCTAGGCTTGTGAACAAATCATTAAAAAATATACCTCCCCTTATGTCAACAACGACTGCTACCTTATCAACTGTTTTTGTTGAAGCCTTGCAAAGTTCAGCGAAGTTAGGCAAAAGCATAGGTGGTAGGTTGTCCATACAATAATAATTCAAATCCTCTAGCACCTTAACCGCTTGACTTTTTCCTGCTCCAGACATACCTGTTATTATAACAAATTCCATATTGCGCCCTTCCTTTCTCTATTGTCTGTTAAAAACCTTATAACTATCTATAGCTTTTGATATTTTATTGCTCTAAATTAACTATTTTTTCTAAGTTTAATCCTGCATCTATTGCTCTTTTTAAACCAAATTCAAAGCTGCCTACTGTATACTTAATATGGGAATCGCTATTTATCATGTATTTAACATCATATTTCTCACATAGCTTAATTTCCTCTACGCTTAGACTATTGCAATTATTGTTAATTTCAAGCAATACATTGTTTTTACTTGCAGCCTTTGCTATTTCCTCTATATCATAAATCAATTTTCTTCCCGGATGTGTCAATAAATACATTTTATTTTTATTCATTGCTTCTACAATTGCTTGAGTATTTATTTTTCTTTGTTTTTCTTTTCTAAAGCCAAAGTTTTTGGCTAGCCAATTTAAAATTACAAAGTTAAAAAAATCCGTAAATGTCTTATATCTGACAAACAAATGATATCCACACAATATAACATCACAATTTTCAAGTATTTCTTTTTCAATATCCGTCTCACCTGTCAAACTAAGTATATTTGCTTCTACTCCAAATAAAATTTTAATCTGCGGATATTTTTTATTTAAAGCCTTTATCTCAGCTTTTAATTGTGGTATATATTCTTTTCTAAAACCATAACGAACATGAGATAGTCCGTGATTGCTTATAGCTATTTCCTTAAGCCCTTTATCTATCGCCTCTAAAACTATTTCTTCTATGCTGCTCTTAGCATGGTTAGTTCTTGGCAATATTGAATGAACATGATAGTCTCTGTTTATTTTCATGCTAAAACTCTCCTATAATCTTAACTTCTGGCTCTAATTTTATGTTAAACTTAGTATAAACGGTTTTAATTATAATTTCCATAATTTCCATAACATCCTTACAGGTTGCCTTATTATAATTTATAACAAAGCCGCTGTGCATATCTGACACCATTGCTCCACCATGCTTGAAGCCCTTTAAGCCAGCATCCTCTATGAGCTTTGCAGCAAAGCCATTTTCCGGTCTTTTGAAAGTGCTTCCTGCACTTGGATAGCTTAGCGGTTGGCTTGCAGTGCGTTTTTCATTTAAAAGCTTAACTCTTGCAAGGATTTTCTCTTTATCACCATATTCGAGATTAAATTGCACAGACAGGACAATCAAATCATCTGTTAAAACCTTACTATCTCTATAGCCAAAGTTCATCTCATCTCTTGTATAATTATAGATTTCTCCCTTTCTGTTCATACAAAGAACGCTGTATATTGCATCCTTTATCTCTCCATTATATGCTCCAGCGTTCATTGCGACTCCGCCACCTACAAAACCAGGTATACCACAAGCAAATTCTAATCCACCAAGACCGCGAGCGGCTGAGTCCTTTGCTACCTTTGAAAGCAAAGCACCTGCACCTGCTACAACAATATTGTCGTTGATTGTGATATCAGAAAATTTTTCTCCTATTTTAATTACAAGTCCTCTATATCCCTTATCAGATATCAGTAGATTAGTTCCATTTCCTATTACATAAAATTCTATATTATATTTGTTGGAGGCTTGTATAATTTCTCTAAGCTCATCATAGCTGTTTGGCTCTGCGAATAAATCAGTACATCCTCCTATTTTAAAGTAGCTGTGGTTTCTCAATTCTTCATTTTTCAATATTTTACTGTTTATTTTTGCAGATAATTCTTTTATATATTCATCATATTTATTGAATTGCATATTATTTATGACCATGCACCGATTTTACTAAGCACCATGAACTTCTATATATATTGGCTCGGCACCTATCCTTTCACTATTTTTCGCTTTTTAAAACTACCTTTACCTTTAAAGGTATTATTATATGATTATTCTGTAATTTCGTTTATATAACATCTGTCTTATTTTAAATTATATATTATTTTTTATTTTGTAATTTTATTACATATTATAATAACATTTTTTTATTAATTTTAAAAGAACAATTTATATTTAATAGTCTGTAATTAAAATTATAATTAAAAATTACAATTTAGTGTTTTATTTAGACTTGTTAAAACTTGACAATAAAATAATATTTTAATCAAATTTTAAGGAATTTTATGTTTTAAATGTGATATAATATCGATAATATTATATGAAGTGTGAGTTACAAATCTTAACGTAAGAAAAATTTTGGAGAAAAAATTATGAATATGCCATTATTAAACCTCATCATACAACCACTATTAGGTGCTGCAGCAGGTTACATAACAAATGAATATGCTATAAATATGTTGTTCAAAACATATACTCCTTTAAAGCTTGGTGGAGTTATACCTAAAACACGAGAAGCTTTTATAGAAAATGTCAGTACATTGGTTGAGGAAGATATAATAAACAAGGAAAAAGTAGAGAAAATCCTAAACGATGAAGCTTTTACAAAAAATTTTGATGCTCTTATTCAAGATTTTTTTACTAAGAGTATATATGAAGTCACAGACAACTTAAGTGTTGGTGATAATCCTTTTACGGACAAGGTCTTGTCGGATGCAGAAAAATTTATTAATGAACAGATACGTTTAAAATTGCCTGAATTAATCCACTTATTGGCTGAACAAGTAAAGCTTTGTGACGTTTTAGACAAAACACAGATTAATGTTGCAGTTGAAAAGCTATATTCGTATTTACTTAATATTTTGAAAGATACCCAGATTAGTGATAAATTAGTTCTAAATGTTTTAAATAATAATGAAAATACCTCTCTGATGGATATAGTTGGATATGATGCTTCTGCGATAATTTCTCAAAATATATCAGATTTATTGGTAGAAAATCTTGCTTATGTTAAAAAGTCTAATAACAATTTTTATGATATTAATTCTTTAGTAAATGAAATGTTTGAAAAAGCAAATATTTCTAGTTTGCTGTTCGAATTCTCAGAAAAATTTATTAATGAAAATGAAAACAAATTGCGAGATAGAATGTTGTCTATATTTGATAGTATAACTACATCTGATGAATTTAATAAGACTTCGCTTGAATTTTCAGAAAAACTTCTTGAATATGCTAAAAATTTAGATATGCCATTATTAAGCCTTGTCGATAAATCCTGTATAAATAATTTTAGAGATATCCTATATAAAGAATCTAGTGACTTATCTAATTTGTTGATTTCTTTTGTAAATTCGAATAAAGCTGAATTACAAAATATGATTGAAGAAGCTTTAAACGAAACTATAAACGAACAAGATACTGCTAAAAAAGCAGTGCTTTCTATGGCTAAGGGCAGTATATTAAACTCTATTGCAAAAAATGATATATCAGATTTATCCTCTGAATATTTTCAAAACTCAAATAACAGACTTAATTTATGTACTTTAGCTTCTGCAAAGCTCAAGGAGTATTTAAACTCTACTACTATTTCACAAGCTATTGACATTCTTGAGAAAAAAGAAATTTTAAGCGCTAAAGCTTTAAGCGAATTTTTATTAACTTATATTTCTAGCAATGGTGAAAATATTATAAATAGAATGTTTGCTTTTATTAAAGAGCAAATTACCAATGAAGCTTTTAAAAAGGATATAATACTTAAACTAAGAAATACCTTTATAGAAAAGATTGTTTTATCAAGCAGGACTAAAGACTTTTTAAATAGTCAATTAAGCATTTATTTGACAAGATTGTTTGATACAAAATTTAAAGATATTATAAAAGCTGATTTTAATAATAACTCAAATATTACTGATAAGCTGGCTTATGAAAATTTATCTCAAGATAATTTTAGTTTCAATGATTATATATACAATTATTTAGAACAAAACAAAGAAAAAATAGTGGAAGCCCTTAGTTCTAATATAAGTAATGCTACACAAGATAAAAATATAAATGATATATTAAATTATGACTTATCAGATAAAATTAATACTTCTTCATGCAATTTTGCATATGGAAAAGTAAACGAGATAAAAGAAAAAATATCGGAAGAAAAAACTTATGATTTATATGATAAATTAAACAATATTGATAATTTGCATAAAAACAGCTCTAAGCTGCTTAAAGACGGAGTTATCAATAATTTAGGCTCTTTATTACACAGATTTGTTAAAGGGCTGTCTTTTAAAAATTTGAGCCAGTTAGATGATGATAATCTTATAGAAATGGCTCAAAGCTTTATAGGAAATAACTTAAAGCCAATAATGATTTTTGGTGCTATGCTTGGATTGATGGCAGGCTTTATCTTGGCATTTTTACAGCCTAACAATAATGTTTTTGCTCTCGTATCTATAAGTGGAATAGTTACATGTGCTTTAGTAGGATATTTGACCAATGCTATTGCTATTGCTATGCTTTTTAGGCCATATAAGGAAATTAAAATATTAAGATATATCCCTTTTTTCAGGCATTTTTCTTTAGGCTATATAGCTAAAAATAAGGAAAATTTAGCAGATGGAATGTCACAATCTATAAGCGAATATCTTCTGACAAAGGAAAGCATGAATGAGCTTATTGATACCTACAAAGATAGCATTAAAGACAGTATAATTTATAATGCTTCAAAGAACAATTATGAGCTAATTAGCAATTCTTTTATGAGTAACAAGGATAAAATTGCAAGTTCAATTTGCGACTATGCCATAGAAGCTTTAAGTACGAATAAAGATAATATTAGCACAGCAATTGCAAAGGAGCTTGAAAATATTAAGTTAAATGACTTATTGCAAAACGAAGATAGTTCCTTTGAAAATAATGATATTAAAAAATCTTCTTTTGAAGGTAAAATCTCAGAATATATTATAAATTCAAAACTTTATTTTAATGAGCTAATCCTTAAACATTTATTAGAAATGGGAAAAATTAATCCCACAAAATCTGAATTTATGAGCCCACGCTCCATTGCAAGCATTTTGCCTCAATCAATAACAGCTAATATCAACAGATTAGTTGCAAATGCTTCGTACAAAGGATATGACGAGCTTATAGGCAAGATTAACTATGAAAATATTAAAAATTTCGCTAAAAATCATGATGAAGATTATCAAAAATTTATAAGCAGAAGTTTGTCAGAGATTTTTTCAAAAAAGGACTTGCTTTCAATACATAATTCTCCACAAATTACAAATGATTTTTTTAAACCAATAAACAAAGCTTTAAATTCTCAAGAAAAAATCGGAGAAATATTTAATAAAAAAATATCCGTAATATCAAATAATTTATTATACAGCTTTTTTGAGAATTTAGGATTAAATTCAGATAAACTGCTAAAGCCAATGCAGGCGAATATATCTAAAGCGGTTAAAGAAAAAATTACATCTAAGCTTAACCTCTTAACTAAAATTAGCTATGGTATGATGGGCGGAGATAAATTAGTTGATTCTATGGTAGAGAAAATTTTATCAGATAAACTTCCTAAGTTAATTTCTAGTAAAAAATCTTCTTTATATGAAAGCTGTTTTAATTACTTAAATAATAAGTTTCTTAATTTAAGTTTAGCAGAATTTGGCATATCATTAAATTCAGATATTATAGCTAGTGCAGAGCTTTGTAATATTAATGGTGTAATCAGTCCTGCAATAGATTTTATTGACAAGAAAATGGCTTGTATAAAAGTTAAAACCTTATTAGAGCCTTTATCTCTTGACAATATGGATATAATTTTTTCAAGCTATGACAAAGAAATATCTGCTTTAATAGAAACGTTAAGTTCAAAATTAATGAAGAATAAGGATGATATTTTATCTTCTTTTAATTTATTTATTGGCAAATATTTAAATGATACAATGAAAAATACTAGCATAAATATTATATTTAAAAATATAAGCGCCGAAGATTTTAAAAATATTTCTGATAGCATTACAAATATACTGTTTGAGGAAAGATTAGTTGAAAAAAATGTTTATATCACTTTAAACTGTATCAAGAATTATGATAGGCAGTTATGTATGTCAGAAATTATAAGCAAGGATGAATTTATTGAAAAATTTGAAAAGCTTGTTGATAATTTATCTGGAAACAGAAATTTAGCTGACGACAAGATATCTGCAAATAATGAAATAGCAAATACAAGCTATTTGCATGACTCTGCAAAGCTTGTATTTATAAGAACTATTGATGATATATTAAGCCAAGCTTCAAAAAATGGTTTTGCCTTTATTAACAATGAGTCAAAGGAATATTTACTAATCAAAACTTCTGACGCTGTCATATTATCACTAAGAAATAATCTAAGCTCTATGCTAAACGATATTGAGTTTGACAAGATAGCTAGGGAACAAATAATTGAGACGAGTCCTAAAAAAATTCACATGATGTTTAACTCATTTGCCGGTAAATATTTCAGAACCTTAATACTTTATGGTTTCTGGGGAGCAGTATTTGGAATAAATACAATACTAGGTCTAGTTCTCGCAACTGCATATGGAGTGAAAAGCATTGTAAAAAAACCTTAAATCAAAAAATTTAAAAAAATATAAATGAAAGTGAGAAACAATTATGAAAAAATCATTACCAGCATCTAACAATTTTTGTCCGCAAACACTGTTTGTATATGGAACATACAATAATGATGGTACCCCAGACTTTGGCTTGTTTTGCTGGGTAAGTTACTATTGGGGAGAAAATCTCGGCGTCATGGCGGCAATATGTCAAGATAAGCGTACACGCGATAACATCCGAGCAAATGGAGTTTTTTCAATGGGAATGGTCACTGAAGAATTATTACCGCTTGCTGATTATTTTGGTGGCAAATCTGGTTACGACGAGGATAAAATGAATATTTCTGTAGGCATTGAGAAAGGATATGTACTCAATGTTCCAGTATTGGAAAAATGCCCTTGGACATTTGAATTAGAAGTTGATAAGACATTTCAAGACAATGGTGTGGATGTTTATCTATGTAAAATTCGCAATGTGCTAGCTGATGAAGCTCTATGCGACGCGTCTGTCACTGCTGAAGAAAAACTTAATATTATCCGACCAGCACATACAGTTGGTGGTACATATTTTTCATGGGATGGTCGTTCTTTAGGTAAGTGGGGAGAACTGAAGAAGAATCTTAATGAAAACGGAAATTAATTGATATATCATTGAGAAAATGAGTTGCTATTGACAGCATAATCAAGACTTTGTATCAACTAAGTATCCAAAAACGAAAACAAAACATACAACTACAAAGAGACAGAACAATTTACGTTCTGTCTCTTTTAAGTGCTTTTATTAAATACAATACATTATTTGCAAGTCTTTTAACTAGAGATTATGGGCTGTATCAAATATTAACCCCAAGTACTCATTGCATTGTATTAATTATATTGCAAACATCATATCATATATTCAGTAAAATATGATATCTTATTACTACTGACTTCTTTAGCAGGTATACCAACTACTGCGGAATTCGGATTTGTATTTCTTAAAACCACAGAATTTGCACCTACCCTCGTTCCTGCGGCAAGATATATATTGCCTAAAACTTTAGAGCCTGCTCCTATTATTACATTATCTCCTATAGTTGGATGCCTTTTCCCTTTTTCTTTGCCCGTTCCGCCTAATGTAACTCCGTGATACATCGTAACATTATCGCCTATCTCAGCTGTTTCACCTATAACAACGCCCATTCCATGATCAATAAAAAGTCCCTTTCCGATTTTTGCACCTGGATGAATTTCTATACCTGTTAAAAATCGCGAAATATTAGAAATCAGCCTTGCTAAAAAGAACCACTTTTTAGTAAAGAAAAAATGAGATATCTTATGACTTATTATTGCATTGATATGAGGGTAAAGAAGAAACACTTCTATTCGGCTTCTTGCCGCAGGGTCTCTGTCAAATACAGAATCTATATCGCTGATAATCGACTTAATGAATTTAAACATCTTAACTCACTCCTTGAATAATTATTTTTATCATAACCTCTTAATTATTATAATTCAAAATAGATAAATATTTCTCTCCACCATCTGGGGAAATAGTGACTATTTTTTTACTATCTCCGTATTTTTGCGCGAGCTTCCTTGCGGCGCATACATTAGCTCCTGTAGATATTCCTACAAGTATCCCAATTAATTTTGACACCTCAATAGCAGTATTTTCTGCTTCCTCATCGCTTATTTTAAGAATATCATTCGCATATTGACCATCATATATGCTTGGAATAAACCCTGCTCCTATGCCTTGAATTTTGTGCTTACCTGAATTTTCACCCGACAGAACAGCTGAAGCTTTAGGTTCTGCCGCAATTGTAATTATATTTTTATTATATTCCTTTAGTCTTTTTGATACTCCTGTAAATGTACCTCCTGTTCCTACTCCTGCTACAAATATATCTAAATCACTGATTTGCTTTATTATTTCATTGCCTGTTGTCATATAATGAATTTCTGAATTAGCCTTATTATTAAATTGGTCAGGCATAAAGTATTTTTTATCTTCCTTAAGAAGCTCATTAGCCTTTTTAATCGCACCGCTCATTCCAGCACTACCCTCTGTCAATATTAGGCTCGCTCCATATGATTTTATGATATTTCTTCTTTCCTCGCTCATAGTTTCCGGCATAACTATAATTACCTTATATCCCAAAACTCTTCCCATAAGAGCTAGAGATATTCCTGTGTTTCCACTTGTAGGCTCTACTATAACGCTATCTTCCACTAATAACTTCTTTTCGATTGCATCTCTTATAAGCCCAAGCGCAGCTCTGTCCTTTACACTTCCGCTAGGATTAAATTTCTCCATTTTTATAAATATATTTTCATTTGGAAGCTTTATAATAGGAGTATTTCCTATAAGATTTAATGTGTTAAATTTTTCGTTCATAATTTTTCTCCTTCTATCCTTCATAAAATTAGTTTATATAAGTTTAATAATTGTGATACTGATAAATTCAAAGTATTAGGTATAAAAAAAACCGCCTTTAAGCGCACAATATAAATTATACGCTTAGAGACGGTTTATGTATTCTACCGCGGTTCCACTCTATTTGGCTATAAAAAGCCCAGCTCTAGTTCAAGCACATTTTATGCTCTATTAATATAACGGTTAAACCCGTGGCAGCCTACTGCTAAACTTCGGTACCAAGCTCAAAAGGGCACTTCATACGCAATTCCAATAAGTATTCTCTCAGCAGCTAAATACTCTCTCTTGATTTTCCTTACATATTACTTTCCTTTATCTACGCAAATTATTAAATTTACAATTTTAAGAAAATATAATAATTTTCTTATTTATATATTATATTCGTTTTTATAAAAAATGCAACTAAAATTTTTATTGTGTTTTTTATTTTTATGCTTATAATGTTAAATATATAAATTTAAAAAATTATTTAAATATTTCTATTGACATTGACGTCGTGTCGTACTTTATACTTAAAAACAGAAGGGAGATGAAGGCATTGTATCTAATGACAATCAGTGAAGTATCAAGAAATTTCAATATTTTGAGCAGAACGCTTCGTTACTATGAGCAGATAGACCTCATAAAGAGTCAGAAAAAAGATAATTACGCTTACCGCACATATGATGAAGATACTATAAGGCGTTTGCAGCAAATAATCGTTCTGCGTAAATTACGTATTCCTCTAAAGCAGATTAAATTTATTTTTGAAGATGCAGAGAAATCACGTATGCTTGAAATATTTCAAGAAAATATTACTGAACTCGATATTGAAATATCTGCTCTTAATACTATTAAAAGTATTTTACAATCTTTAGTTAGTCGTTTAAACGAGAGTACAAAAATCAATATCAACTTAAACTTACTTCAAGACGATTATATTCTAAAAATCGTCGAGCCTTTAAGCCTTACTAAAATAAATTTTAAAGAGGATAGGTCAATGGACGAATTAAACAAAGCAAGTGAAAGTTTAAACAAATTAAGTGATAGTAATGTAAGAATTATCTATCTGCCGCCTGCTACAGTAGCAAGCATTAATTGCATCGGAGGTATGCCCGAAATTGAAAGTGCCAATTTATTATCTAAATTTATTGCAGAAACAAAGCTTTGTGAGGTAAAGCCTGATTTTAGACATTATGGCTTTAATAATCCAAATGGCAATATGCCAGATGGAAGTGATCACGGTTATGAAAGATGGGTTACAATTCCAGATAATTTTGAAATTAAGCCACCTTTTACTAAACGACAATTTGCGGGAGGATTGTACTGCGCTCATATGATTCCTATGGGAGCATTTGACGAATGGTTTAAATTACTTGAATGGACACAGAATAACAGCAAGTATGAATTAGATATAGAAGGCGAACTATCAGAAAGAGAGTGCTTGGAAGAACATCTTAATTATATTAATAAGTTTATGCTATCTCCTGATGATTCAAGCCTCCAGATAGATTTACTTCTGCCAATAAAAGAAAAGGTTACAAAATAACAATTTGTACAAGCGATAAATAATAATCTAGCGATGAGTTTTATTATACAACTCATCGCTAGATTATTATTTATCGCTTTTCTAATTTTGAAACTACTTAACAATTTTTCAAACTTATATTGACTGATAGTATTTCAACAAATATATTTTTAATCATTTTTTACCCCAAGTTTAGACTCCTTTCAAAAATATGCTGAATATTTTTAAATAACAAAATGTAAAATTTTTTTACATTTTGTTATTGACATTTACCAAAATATGTATTATGATGTTTAATAAAGGAAGGGAGGCCATATGCCAGAAATAAATGAGAATAAAAGAGAACTTCTAAAAAACAACATGGTAAAAGCTCTGCCAGTGCTACGTACAAGATTAAATATGACGCAGGATGAATTAGCAAAGAGAATAGGCATAACAAGACAAACACTAATTAAAATTGAAGCTGAAAAAACATCAATTTCTTGGATAACCTTTCTTGCGTTATATGTTTATTTTAATTCATATCCAGAAACAAGCATTTTGCTGCCAAGTTTAGGGATAAATAATAAGGACTTGCATGATAGTATGTAAATAAATTTTAAAAACGGAGGAAAAAAATGTCTGTAACAAGATATATTGGTATTGATTTTGGAACAAGCACATCAGTTGTGCGAATTAAAGACTATGATGGAAACGGGCAAATTAATTTAGAGCCTCCAAAAGCAATTTTGGAACCCAAAAACAATGAAACTATGATAAAAACTTTAGTATTTGTACCAGAAGATAAAGAGGTTCCTATTGTATGTGGAAATGATGCTATGTATCAGAACAGAAAAGGAATTCTTTATGATAATTTCAAGATGTTATTGGAGAGTGAAGACAAAGAAGATGTTAATTTTGCAACATATTTAATTGGTGAATTCTTAAAGTATATTAGAGAATTGTATGTACAGCAAAAGGATAAGTTTGGATCATGTGATGAGGAAAAGACATTTATAAGTTTTCCTGTAAAATGGCCTGATACATCTATGAAAATAATGAAGAAGCTCACACAGGAGGCAGGATTTAAAAATGTCGAAGGAGTAACTGAGCCTATGGCAGCAATACTTAGTGTATTAATGGATAAATTGCCTGAGTTTCAAGCCAAAAAGCTTATTCTGCCAAATATAGCATTCAATGTACTGCTTGTTGATATGGGTGCTGGTACTACAGACTTGGTACTATTTAGGACTACCCTGCTAAATAACGATGTATCTGTTGAAATAATTACAACATGGCCTCCTGCAAATGTTGATATAAGCTTTGGTGGACGTGAGGTAGAAGCTATTCTTTGTCAATCAGTGTTAAAGCAGCTAATACCAAATGATGAGGAAAAAAGAAAAAAACGTTATGCAAGAATGATAGATGGTTTTAAGGCTTGGAAAGAGACGACTCTTTCTTCAACCTTATCTAGAAAGGAAAAGCTAATTAAACCTCCAACCTGTGTGGCTGACTACATGGAAGCACAGGATATGGATGAGTCTGAATTTGAGGCTATGGATCGTAAGCAATTCGAAAAAATTATGGAGTCTTATATTGAACAATTCCCGAGCTTAATCAATGGATGTATCGAGCATGCAAAAAAAGCTGACAATGGTATTAGCTCAAATGAAGATATTGATTTTGTTATAGTTACAGGCGGACATAGCCAGTGGTATTTTGTTGAAGAGATGCTATTAGGCAAGATGACATTAAAAAGTGGCAGTACAATAAATCTTCCTAAACTTATAAAAGATAATGACCGACTTATACACTCTAAATACCCTCAGGAAACAGTAGCAAACGGTATGGCATATAAAGGATTTTCTCTTGATATTAAGGCTGTTGCTGCAAATTCAGTTTGGTTACAGTTTAAAATAGGTGAAACATGGCTTGAAAAAAATTTAGTAATAGAAAAAGATACAATTTTACCGTTTAAAGATAGAATTACGCTTTCAAAACTTATTACAGCGGAATTTTCAACAGATTCAAATGCACCTAATGGTTTGAACAACGACTATGCAATTCCGTGCATTGGTCATATGTACATAGGAGAAAAGCTTGAAGATTCGAAGGTACATAGGCTTGATTTAGCAGTAAAGAATTTTTCAGTTTCTGTTTGGTTTACTGATTTCTTTAATACAGTATTTTCCAATAAGAAAACTTTTACTAAAAATTATTATTCTGCTGTTGTAATTGATATAAATATGGATGAGCAGCAAAACATTACATTGGAAGGCGCAGTAGCATTTGACAATGGCAAGAAATTAGTATTTAACTACTGATAAGAAAGGGGTAATATCATGGCATTTCAATTAGCAAAGGATTTTGGTCAATTATTCTCTGGAATAAATAAAGATGAATTGCAATCCATAACCGTAGGAGATGATTTTTACAGAGAAGTATTAGACTTTATGATGGAAAGAAGTTATCTGAATTTATTGCCAGAGCGTGAAAGATATATTGACGATAAATTAAATAAAAGTAAAGTAACATGGCTTAGAGTTATGAGGCTTCCTATAAATCCAAGCAATAATGAAAATTATGATTTGATTTCTCGTTGGCAGGGGGTGCTTTCTACCCTGCATACATGGGGACATAAAATAGTATTTTTACTCCAAAGGTATAATGGAGAGACAAATCTGTTCTTAGGAGCGATACCAAATAATGGATATATGTCTTCACAGCAAGCAGTAGAACAGATGAAGCAAGCAGTAGGCGGCTCCATGCCTGGAATTGATTTATCACTGCTTGATAAAAAGAGCGAAGAGTACCTTGATAAAATTGCTGATCCATTCTCTCAGTACAATTATATAGGTGCAGTTACAGGATTGCCTTCATTTAGAAAAAACACTAATTACGGTCTGCTGCAAACATTAGATCCAATTGCTTTTGGAATTCGTGATGAGTATGGAAATGAAAGAGATTTTGCACTGCTGGTTATAGCAGATCCTATTAATGATATTGATATTGCAAAATCAATAAGTAAGTTCAGAGAATTTGGATCTGCTATACATTCCGCATCTAGACAAAGCGTGAATGATACAGATGGTCAAAGCATCAGTACAAGTATTAACGTAGGAATTGGATTAGGCTCAATTATATCTGGATTATTAAAGGTTGCATCAAAATGTACCGGAGGTCTTATACCTTCAAAAGCTTTCAGCAGTACATCAAAAAGTGGAATGGGAGCATTTGTTTCAGCAGGCAGAAGTGCTTCAAAATCTGTTAGCAGAAGCATATCTAAAGAATATATTAATAAATTTGCTGAATATGCTGAGCAACTGACAGATCTTCATGTTGAGAGATTAAAAAAAGGCAGAAATCTTGGATTTTGGAATGTTGGTATCTACACATTGGGAAAAAATAATAGTGATGTTACAACTGTAATGGGCATGCTGCGCTCCATATATTCAGGAGATGAAACATTTATAGAGCCTATAAGAACAAGTATTCTGAATTCAAAATCCGGAGCTCTTGATATAGCTAGAAGATTTCAAATGATTCCACTATCAGGTCCTGAGAATGAAGATGATATAGACGATGGATGGCATCTATTTGGTAAGCATTATGAATATATCAGTACACCTCTTAACACAGAAGAGTTATCGCTCGTTACCTCATTGCCTAGAAGAGACGTGCCGGGACTAAGATTTGTAAAAACAGCTGTGCGCTTTGCAGCAAATCCCTCAGAAGAAGTTGGCAAAGATGCAATTACTCTAGGCAGAGTAATAGATACCGGAGTAATACAAAATACTTATTATAAAATGAATCCTCATGCCTTTGTAAGACATGGTATTATTAGTGGAGCTACTGGAAGCGGAAAATCGACAACTTGTAAAAAAATAGTAAAAGAAATTACAAGCAGAAAAGTACCTGTAATGATAATTGAGCCGGCAAAAGACGATTATGTCAGATGGGCAATTGAGCAGAATAAATCACTTCCAAAAGAACAGCAGTATGAAATATACATGCCCGGAGTAAAGCAGTTTGAGGGCGTGAGTTTGTCTGAATTAAAAATTAACCCGTTTGAACCAGCAGCAATTGATAATGCAAATGTTGATTTGATGACACACTATGAACAGCTTGTAAACATACTAAATGCAAGCTTGCCAACGAGTGATGTGCTGCCTGTAATCATCGATGAGGCAATTTATCGCTATTTGAAAAATACTTTTGGAAATGATTTTCTAAGTGGAGATTCAAAGCGACCAATTGAATATCCTAAATTAGATGGTATCAATGAAATCGCGAGAAGGCTTCTTGCAGAGAGAGGCTACGATAGAAAGGTTCAAGATGATTTAGGAGCTGCACTTGAAACAAGATTTTCTTTTTTAGTTAGAGGCAAGAGAGGAAATATACTGAATGTAAGAAAATCCGTTGACTATTCAAAATTATTTAGTAAAAATGTAATTATAAACCTAAGTAAAATTTCTGGAACAAAGGATAAATCTCTCATAATGTCTTTGATATTTTTAGCATTATATGAGTATAGAGTATCAGCATATAACAATGATTCAAGATATAGGAAACTAGCAATTGAAAACAATTTACTGCATTTGGCAATAATTGAAGAGGCTCATAATATATTAGAAAAGCCGGGTGTGGATATTAGTCGTTCCGGCAATGCACAGCAGGTTGTAGCTGATATGTTTAGCAATATAATGTCAGAAATAAGAGGATATGGACAGGGATTATTGCTTGTTGACCAGATACCTACCAGATTAGTACCTGATGCAATCAAAAACACCAATTACAAGATTGTTCATAGAATGACAGCACCAGACGATTGTGCGATTATGGCATCAAGCTTAGCATTAAGACCTGATCAGCAAAATATTATTCCATCACTAGGCAAGTGGGAGATTATCATTTCCGGTGATTTGGATGATGCTGCTTCTTGGGTAAAGATTGAGCGTTAGGAGGTTTATTATGGGTATATTTAAAAATTGGTCATGGAAATCAGATGAAAATAATAAAGATAAAGAATCTATGAAAATAGATGATAATATTAAAGAGGTAAACAATCTCAACAATGAGGAAACAAATGATGATGTTATGAAGGCATTAGAGAGTGTTTCAAGCATAATAAATGAAAGGAGGAAAGAAAAAGGAATTTTAAGAAAGCTTGTGGAAATTGATATCAATGATGATAAGCTAAATGATTCTAATAGGCATATTTCTAATAGCTTTGATAATTTCAGCGATTTTAGCAACAAGGAAATTAAAGAAAAGCTTGAGAACAAAAAAATTAATAATATATATTTAATGTTTGAAGAGGCGAAGCTTTTCACTGAATATAGCCGAGATTTTAAAGGATTGTATGAAAGCTTCTATCAGATAAAAGAGGGAAAATATAAAGATAGCATGGTAGTTTTGATTTTAGAGGAGTACAAAGGAAGAATATTCAATATACCAGAGCTTAAAGAAATTAGACAATTTTTTGAGTATGTAGATACTTTAAAAGAAAATGAAATTAAAATGAACAAAATCTACACCTTTGTAGAATGGTGGTTATCATATCTTAAACTGTGCGAAATAACAAGAGATGATAAAACAGGAGAACTTGAAGTTTTCAACGGTATTGGCAGATTCTACAACGAAGAAGATGATGAAGAACTATTTATTGGTGATAGAGTTTTAATTATTAAGCCATACTGGAAGCAAAATGATATAGTATTGGAAAAGGGTATAGTTAAAAAAGTTATTGAAAATAATGAAACAAAAGTATAAAGCATCCTGTAAAGATTTAAAAAGACTTGTTAATATACTTATAAACTTGTATTAATATTGGAGGAAAAATAGAAATGAATATTGAAAATTTAAACTCTGAAGGCTTAGAAAGAATCTTAGAAAATAAGATTGAAATACCAGAGATGCCTAAATATTTAAGACCTCTTGTTAGTGATTTTACAGATTTTGTACATACTATTAAGGAAAAAATTGCTGACTTGTTTAGTCCGAATATGGAATATGTCGGTGACTGCACTGGAATCAAGGAGTGTTCAGAAGCTCTTGAAAAAATTTTCACTGATGAAAGACTCAGTGAATGGCCAAATTATTCACCAGAAGAACGTGCTGAAATCTTAAATGAGGGGGCACATGCGATTGGTAAAGAATTAGGTATAAATATAATAGGAATTAAATTTGAGAGCATGGAGCCGCAATCACGTGGAATGAACAGCGGTGATGGTTATGTAGTATTAAATTCAGATGTCCTGTATGATCCTAGCTTGATAGTAGATGCTATGGATACTGTTACTCATGAGTCCAGACATCAACTTCAATTTGAGGCTATTGAGCATCCGGAGAATTTTAATATTGCTCCGGAGGTTATTGAAAGCTGGAGGAATAACTTTTATTCAGGATACATAAAACCAGAATGGGACTTTGAGGAATACACAAAACAGCCGGTTGAAAGAGATGCAGTTAATTTCGCAGAAAATATTATAAAAAATGTATTAGCTTAATTAGGAGGTAATTAAAATGATAGATGAGAAAAAATTAAAGGATTATTTAGTTGAAGAATATGATTATCCAGCCTTTATGGTTGAAAGAACACTTGAAAAAGTTAGAAAACTTGATTTAGAAGTATATAAAGAGCTTGAGAGATGGTTTGAGAGTGGTGAATTGTCTGATATAGAAGTTGGCGGTTACACTGTCAAGATGTTAATTGATAAGTATAAAATGACTGAGGTCGGAGCATTTTTGACATTAGATTGGCTTAAAAGAGAACCAGAAGAAGCGAAGAAAGCACTTTTAAAAGGAATTAAGTAGTTTGCACATAATGGAAATTTATTGCATTTATCAAAAGCTTGAAAGGAGTAAGAAAATATATGGGTATATTAAATTGGCTTTCAAAAATGTTATTAGGTGTAGAAAGTCCTAAGTCTGATAATGTAATTAATTATGAGGATGGAGTAACTATTATCTATACAAAAGATGGGGAGATAATATTAAAAAATACAATTCATAATATAGAAGTAATGATTATGAATAAGGACGGTATTCTTGTCCATATTAATGAGGAAGATATTGATTTTAATAGAGTTGATTTACTTGAAAACCCTGAAAACGCACATCGTCTTTCAACAAGATATGGGTTTTCTTTTGGAAGATTTGAAGATGGAATTGCAGAGCTTTGCTGGACATTATATCCTGATGGAAGATACTTTGAAGATGAAGATGGATTTGGCGGAGAGAATTGCAATGAAACAACAATTTATTCATATATTGATACTTTAGGTAAAATAATCATTCCATTTCGCGATATGACATATGAAGAGAAAAAGGATTTCAAGGCTATAGCAAAATATAAGGTTAGGCTCAATAATTCTAATGAACACAGCAATGGGTAATATTTAAAATAGCTCTTTACATTCTAAATACATTGTGATAATATTTATTAAAATTTGGATGTCTACTTATAATAGATGGATTTTAAATGTTTCTCAAACTGATATACAGTGAAAGTTTCATAGCAACTTTTTAATAAAGGATGTGCAGTATATGTTGGAAAATAATGTTTATAGAATGATCGTGGAGCAGCTAGATGGTGCGGTTATAACAGATAAAGACGGTAGATATGTGTATGTGACGAAATCTTGGGAAGAATATTTCGGCACAAAACTTGAAAATGTCAAAGGAAAGTTTGTTAGAGACCTTGTTCCTACAACAAAAATCCACGAAGCGTTGGAAACAAAAAAACCTATAATAGGAATTCCAATACCAACAAAAGGAAAAGGAAACAGACAAAGCTTCTGTAACTATATCCCTATCATAATAAATGACGAGGTTGTTGCCGGATTTATTTATATAATTTTTAATACAGAAGAAAAAGCTGTCCAATTTGCAGATAAACTCAATGAAATGAAGCAAGAACTGCAGTATTATCAGCAAGAACTCAGCAAGCTGCGTAAATCTAAATATAACATTGATGACATTATTGGTAAAAGCAGTGCAATTATTAATTTAAAAGAACAGATTAAAAGGGCGGCACATTCATCATCTAATGTTTTAATTGAAGGTGAAACCGGAGTGGGAAAGGAATTAGTAGCAAATTCTATACATGATTTAAGCGTTCGTTCTATTAAACCTTTAATTAAGGTCAACTGTGCAGCAATACCTTCTGAATTATTTGAATCTGAGCTATTTGGATATGAATACGGAGCATTTACTGGAGCTAAAAGAGAAGGCAAGCAAGGAAAGTTTGAGATGGCTAATGAGGGGACTTTGTTTCTTGATGAAATTAATCAATTATCAACAGTTGCTCAGCCAAAGCTACTTAGAGTTTTGCAGGAAAAAGAAATTGAAAAAATTGGTGGGAAGAATAGCATCCCAATAAATACAAGATTAATCGTAGCTACAAATACCTGTCTTGAAAAAATGATTAAAGATAAAACTTTTAGAGAAGACCTATATTATAGATTAAATGTAATAAATATAAAAATTCCATCTCTAAGAGAAAGAAAAGAAGATATACCTTTACTTATAGAAAACATGATAGGTAAGTTAAATTTTCAGCTCGGCTTGAATGTGCAAGGTATTAGCTCAAGTTCAATCGACAGGCTGATGAATTATGATTGGCCTGGAAATGTTAGAGAATTGCAAAATGTTATAGAACGTGCAATGAATATGGCCCTGTCTGGCAAATTAAATTCAAACCATTTTGATGAATATTTTCAAAATAAAATGCTAAAGCACAGTATTAGCAACCGAGAAATACTACCTTTAAAATTAGCAAAGAGCGATACAGAAAAAGAAATAATTATAAAAAGTTTAGAAAAAAATAACAACAATAAAACCAAGTGTGCTAAAGAGCTTGGGATTTCAAGAACTATGTTATATAAAAAACTTGAACAATACGAAATTATGTAAATTTTTATTTACGTCAACTAAAGTTTACATATTGACAGAAAAAAGCTTATTTTATTAGAAAAATCGACAATCAAAAACTATTTTATGTAAATATTTGTTTACACTAAAAACAGTCTGAATACTTATATGTATACAGGCTGTTTTATTTTAATTTAAAATTTTCAAAAACTATATATCGATTTATTGTTGTAACTTCAACAATTTTTAATTTTCAACCTATATATTAATAATTTATTTTTACATAAATTTATTAGTTGGCACATTTGTTGCTTTAATAAGATTATGATAATAAATCGCAATAATAATTTTATTATCTATATTAGGGAATAGTAATAAAATTTACTTTTAGGAGGAAAATAAAAAAATGAAGATTGTAGATTTAAGTATAAGCTTAGAAAGTGGAATTCCAAGTGATCCACCACCACAAATTCCTTATATTGAATATAGAAACCATAAGGACACAGCAGAGGAAATGACAGCTTATTTCGGTGATGCAACAGTTGATGACTTGCCAGAAGGAAATGGATGGGCAATTGAATTTATTAAATTATCAACACATTCAGGGACTCACATTGATGCTCCATATCATTATTATCCAACAATGAATGGTGGAGAACGTGCATGGACTATTGATGAAGTGCCGCTAGATTGGTTTTATGGACACGCAGTAGTAGTTGATTTCAGAGATAAGCCAGATGGATACAAGGTTGAAGTAGCAGATTTTGTAGAGTATTTTAACAAAATAAATTATAAATTACAGCCAAAGGATATCGTTCTTGTAAATACTGGAGCAAGTAAAAAATGGGGAACTAAAGAATACTTAGTTTCTGGCTGTGGCATGTCAAAGGAAGCAACTTTATGGCTTATTAAACAAGGTGTTAGAGTAGTAGGTACTGATGGATGGAGCTGGGATAGACCTCTCCCATATATAGGAAAAGAGTTTTCTGAAACTAAAAACAAGGATATCATTTGGGAGGCTCACAGAGCAGGGATTGAAGAAGCATATTGTCATATTGAAAAATTGACTAACTTAGAAGCTTTGCCAATAACAGGAAGTAAATTTTTCTGCTTCCCATTCAAGATTAAGAAAGCAAGTGCAGGCTGGATTAGAGCGGTTGCATTTGTAGAAGAATAAAAAATTTAATTTAAACTTAAATCTATAAGGAGGATTTAAAATGACTAATATTATTTTTGGAATTTACGCAGTAATTTTTGTCGGACTATTAATAGGCGCTGGCTTCATTGCTAAGAAATGGGTAACTGATACTGATGACTATATTCTTGCCGGCAGACAAATAAGCACCCCAATCAATACCTTGGGTGTTGTAGCTATAGGCTTTGCTGGAACAAGTATTACTCTTGCACCTGGATTTTCAATTCTTTACGGTGTTCAGGGCGGTATAATTTGGGGAGTTATATATTCTTTAGCCGGACTCATGGTATATGCTAATATCTTCTCTAAATTTATACGTAGAAGTGGAGCTCAAACGCTTCCTGAATACTTTGAAACAAGATATAACGGTAAGGTTAGAGGACTTGTTGCAATTACTTCTGTTATAGGTATGTGTGGTATACTTGCAAATAACGTAACTTCATTATCATCTATAGTATCTGGTTATACAGGTTGGCCAGTATTTATAATCACAGGTGCTGCATTCTTGGTTATATTGATATTTGCTACTATGAGTGGAATGTGGGCAACAACAATCACTGACTTTATTCAAGTTGTAATAGGAACTATCGCAGTTCCGGTTTTCCTTGGAATTTTAATAAATAAATATGGCGGATTTGATTTCTTTAACACTTGGAAAGGTGGAAACTGGGTAAATACTGGTTTAGCGGGTGCTCAAATGCCTATGTTAACACTCAAATATCCTAGTGCATTAACTTTCTTAATATTGTTTGGTACTGCACTTGTTTGGGGAAATAATTACTACTGGATAAAAATGGCATCTTGTAGAAATGAAAGTGTTGCTCAAAAATCTTATACTTTTGGTTCAATATATTTAATAGTTGTATTTATGATTCCTCTATCAATAATTGGAATTTATGCTGGAACAATAATGCCTGAATCATTCACGCTTTTAGGTGGTAAAATAGCACATACAGCTGCATACGGAGTCATAGCAAAATCAATAACTCCGATTTTGGGTTCACTCTTTATAGTTGGAGCTTCTGCAGCTGCATTGTCAACTGCTTCGACTTCTGCTATGGGAGCTACATCAACAGCTACTCGTGACATCTACAAGAGAATGATTAACAAACAAGCATCTCCAGAAAAAACACTAAAAGCAAGTAAGGTTTCAATGGCTTTGATTATCATAATTACATGGGTTATGACATTCTTCCCAGGTGGACCTACTTACCTATTTGCATTTGCTAACGCATGGCTTACTCCTCCTGCTGTACTTCTTGTACTTGGAGCTTTCTGGCCTAGATTTAATGCAAAAGGAGCATACTGGGGAGCACTTGCAGGTATGTTGACAATGATTGTTTTAACAATACTAGAGCTAACAAAAATATTTAATATCGGTCAATGGACTCATATGGCAATAGTAGGATTTGTTGTTTCTTTAGTTGTTGGAGTTATCGTTGCACTTGCAACTCCTGCTAATTACTATTCTAGAAATGGCTGGAACAGAAAAGCTGATAAGAATAATCGTGAAAAAGTTAAATTAGATGATTTTGACTTAAAAGTACTGGAAATGATAAGAGTAGGTCATCAGTATTTAGCTGATATAAATGATGGTCTTAGCGTTGACTCAAATGTATCTGGTTTATCAATTGAAAAATTAGATAGAGGTGGATACATTGAAAGAGCTGGCTTGACAGGCAGCAAATTCTTTACATTCGCAATTACAGATAAAGCAAATGAAGTTTTACCAGTGCTTAATGATGTTGAAACTAAACTTTTAGCTGATAATTTAAATACTAAATATATTAAATTTATTGAGCTTTCAAAGAGTAATCCTGAAAAAATAGGAACATTTGCAAAAGAGTATAAAATGAGCTCTCTCCAAATGTCAAGTATGATTTCTCACTTATCTAGGAGAGGTTATGTAAAAGAAACAGGAATGTTCAGAAGACTTGTTAAATTAACAGATAAAGGAAATTCTATTCTTCAAAAATATTCCTCAATGGAAGGAGTTTTATAATGGCAAAGACAATAATAACAGTAGCAACTACGGGTGCATGGCCTAAAAAGGAACAAAATCCTAATATTCCGTTAACTCCACAGGAGATTGCAGATGATGTATACAAATGCTATCTTGCCGGAGCTGCTATAGCGCATATTCACATGAGAGATGATGCTGGCAACGGAACAATGGACACGAAAAAATTCGAAGAAACTGTAAAACTAATCAGAGAAAAATGCAATATAGTTATAAACTGTACAACATCAGGTGATATATATGCTACGGACGAAACAAGACAAGCACATTTGAAAACAGTAAAACCTGAGATGGCTTCATATGACTGCGGAAGTATGAACTGGATGCACAATGCTTTGTTTATCAATCATCCAAAGTTTTTGGAAGAGCTTGGACTCACTATGCAGGAGTACAATGTAAAGCCTGAGATAGAAATATTTGATGCAGGTATGATATATAATTCTTTTTACTACCTTAAAAAAGGTGTTTTAAAAGGAACTCAACATTATCAATTTGCTCTTGGTGCAGCAGGCGGAAGTGCTGCTACAGTTGAAAATTTAGTTTATTTAAAGAGTTTATTGCCACCGGACTCAACATGGTCAGCATTTGGAATAGGCAAAGGTCATGTTCCTATAATGCTTACAGCTATCGCAATGGGTGGACATATAAGGGTTGGTTTGGAAGATAACCTATATTTAAAGCCTGGCGTATTGGCTACAAACGAACAATTAGTTACAAGAGCTGCCAATATAGTCAGAGAGGCTGGCAATGAAGTTGCAACGCCAAATGACGCTAGAGAAATTTTAGGTCTTAAATAGAAATATTTTCTTATCCAAACGGAATTTTTTCAATTGGCATAATGGAGGTAATTTATGATTAATAATGTAGTTATTGTTAGTGCTGCAAGAACAGCCATAGGCTCATTTATGGGAGCATTTTCAGGCTTAAAGGCTCAAACCTTAGGTGCTATAGCAATAAAAGAAGCTATCAAAAGAGCAAATATAGATTCATCAATAATTGATGAGGTCATAATAGGACATATAGCAGGAACTGATCCAAAAGGCAATCCTGCCAGAGAGGCTTTGTTAGAAGCTGGACTTCCAATAAGTGTTCCTGCTTTTACAGTAAATAAAAACTGCGCATCAAGTCTAAAGAGTATATCTCTTGCATCATCTCTGATTAGCTCTGGAGAATATGATGTAATACTTGCCGGTGGAATGGAAAACATGACCAGAATTCCATATATTATAAGAAATGCAAGACAAGGCTTTAGAATGGGAGATCAAAAAACCGAGGACTTGTTGACTTCACTTCTTGAAGGCATGGGAATGACAGCAGAACGCCTTTCAGACAAATATAATATAAGCAGAGAAGAACAGGATAAATTTGCTTTTACCAGCCAACAAAAGGCGAAATTTGCTCAAGAAAATGGATATTTCGATAAAGAAATTGTTCCTGTAGAAGTTAAAATTAAAAAAGATATAAAAATCATCACAAAGGATGAAGGAATTAGACCTGATACAAGCTTAGAAGGGCTTGCAAAATTAAGACCTACATTCAAAGAGGGTGGAACGGTAACCGCCGGAAATTCATCCACGATAAATGATGCCGGAGCTGCACTTCTTCTAATGAGTGAAGCTAAGGCGAAAGAGCTTGGATTAAAACCATTAGCAAGAGTAATAGGCTGGGCATCAGCAGGCTGTGAGCCAGATATTATGGGAATAGGGCCAGTTCCTTCAACCAGACTTCTTTTGAAAAAAACAGGTATGAAATTGTCAGATTTCGATTTGATTGAATTAAATGAAGCCTTTGCAGCTCAAAGTTTAGCAGTAATCAAGGAATTAAATCTTGATGTAGATAAGGTAAATGTAAACGGAGGAGCAATAGCTCTAGGACACCCAACAGGTGCAACCGGCTCAGTTCTTGCTGTAAAAATAATTCATGAAATGAAACGCAGAAACGCTCAAACAGGTTTAATTACTTTATGTATAGGCGGAGGTCAAGGAATGTCTCTTGCCTTAGAAAATATTTAATATTATTAAAGGCTTATCAAAGCGAAAATCTTTGGTAGGTCTTTTTTTAATATTGAAATTTTACTATGAATTCTATAAAGTAATAAACAATCATTATTAATTTTATATGATGAAGTATTGCTTTTTATTATATTAAAGAGTATAGTATTTGTATTATATCTTGCACAAATGAACTATTTTCTGCAAGGTTTATAATGATTAAATCTGCTATACTTTTATATAAAGAAAAGAGGTGCGAAATGAACTGGCATGAGCGTATGAACCAAGCGATTAACTATATTGAGGATAATTTGCTTGAAAATGTTGATTTTGAAAAAATATCTTTGATTGTTGGGCAATCAGCAATAAATTTTCAACGTACATTTTCTATTGTTACTAATATATCTGTGCATGAATATATACGCAGACGACGAATAACTTTAGCTGCCTTTGAATTGCAAAACAGTAATTCTAAAGTTATAGATATTGCGTTAAAATATGGTTACGAATCTCCTGAGGCGTTTGCGCGCGCGTTTAAAGAGATTAATGGTGTGTCACCCTCAGTTGCCCGTAAGGAAGGAACAGAGCTAAAATCATTTCCTCGCATCACATTTCTACTAACTATAAAAGGAGATATAGCAATGGATTACAGAATTGAAAGCAAAGAGGCATTTTCTGTTTATGGAATTGAAGAAATCTTTACTACAGAAAATGGCAGCAATTTAAAGGATATTCCAAAATTTTGGCAAGACTGTATGAATGACGGTCAACTTGATAAACTTGAAGCTTCTACAAATGATGGGGGACGTGTTCACTCAGTTTGTGATTATAAGCAAACAGGGAATAATACATTTCCTTATATGATTTGTGCATTTAAAACAAAAAATAGTAAGTCTAATGGCTATACACAAGTTGATGTTCCTTCAGCTACATGGGCTATTTTCAAATCCGAGAAATATAAGCATGAACAAACAACGCCAAGCATTATACAAAATCTCGTAAAGCGTGTATATACGGATTGGCTTCCTACCGCAAATTATACTAAGGTAGATGGTTATGAATTTGAGCTGTATTTGGAAGCAGAAGACGGCATGTGTTATTGTGAAACATGGATAAGAGTTATACCTAAATAACTATTGATTTTATGTATTAGGAGTTTATAATATGGATTTTGAAAAAGTAATTAAAGAACGAAGAAGCATAAGAAAATTTACAGATCAGGCAATTGAAGATGAAAAGCTAGAAAATATAATTGAATGTGCAAGACTTTGTCAGTCTGCTAAAAATAGACAGCCATGGAGCTTTATGATTCTTAAAGACGAAGCCAAAAACAACATAGCAGACATTATGCTTAGTCTATTTGAAAAAAATGATATTAGTATACCTGGGTATATGAACAGCTCCAAATCATCTGCCAATATTATCAAAAACGCACCTATATTAATATTAGTTTTTAGGGAAAATGATGAAAATTGGTTAATTGGCGACTTGCTTTCCATAGGTGCTGCGATTGAACATATTTGTTTAGAAGCGGTAAATCTTGGACTTGGCTCTCTATGGATTAGAGATACTGTTTACACAGAAAAAGAAATTTGTAAGTCTGTAGGATATAGCGATTTACAACTTGTTTCTGCAATAGCCATAGGCTACCCTGCCGAATCCCCATCACAACGTCCAAGAAAATCTACAAGCGAGATTTTAATTTCAAAAATATAAAAATTTTTACAAAATCAATTATTCTAATAAACATATTTCTACTTTAATTTAGAAGGGCTGTCGCAAAATAAAACAAATACACTATATATAGCTGCATTTATTAAGATATCAAACTATACATAGTGTATGAAACTCATTTTGCGACAGCCCCTTCATTTTATTTATACTAATTATATTCTGCTTTCTCCAAGCCTGATTGCTTCATCTGCTACAGCTTTTGCAACTACCTCTACTACTTTTGGATTGAATGGATCTGGAAGTATATAGTCTGCTGATAGCTCATCGTCTTTGATAACTGCTGCAATTGCTCTTGCTGCTGCTTCCTTCATGCTGTCTGTGATAGCTTTTGATCTAACTGATAATGCCCCTTTAAATATGCCAGGAAATACCAATACATTATTTATTTGGTTAGGAAAATCACTTCTGCCCGTTGCTACGACAGCAGCTCCACTTTTTTTCGCAATATCCGGCATAATTTCAGGTGTAGGGTTAGCCAATGCAAAGACAATAGGATCTTTTGCCATTGAACGAACCATCTCATCAGTAACTAAATTCGGTTTTGATACACCTACAAATACATCTGCTCCTTTCATTGCATCAGCTAATGTTCCAGCTAACTTATTTCTATTTGTAAGCTTTGATATCTCTTGTTGCGCAAGATTGTTGTGTGGAGCATCTTCGTAAATTGTTCCTTTGATATCGCATAAAATTATTTCACCAAAACCTATTTGTAAAAACAACTTTGCTATTGATATACCTGCGGCTCCAGCACCATTTATCACTATTTTAAGCTGTCCCATTCTTCTATTTGTTACCTTGATAGCATTGAATAGTCCAGCAGATGCAACGATTGCAGTTCCGTGCTGATCATCATGAAATACAGGTATATCACATATTTTTTTTAATTCTTCTTCAACTTCAAAGCATCTTGGAGCTGATATATCTTCAAGATTAATACCGCCAAAGCTTTTAGATATATTTGCTATCGTTTCTATAATCGTTTTTGTATCCTTTGAATTGACACAGATTGGTATTGCATCTATATCAGCAAACTTTTTAAATAATGCACATTTCCCCTCCATTACAGGCATTGCTGCACTAGGACCTATATCTCCAAGCCCTAAAACAGCTGTTCCATCTGTAATTACAGCAACTAAGTTTCCTTTTCTAGTATATTCATAAGCAAGCATTTCATTTTTAGCGATTTCAAGGCATGGCTCTGCAACCCCTGGTGTATATGCAATGGCCAGTTCCTCTTTATTATTTATAGGAGCACGTGTTATAACTTCAATCTTTCCTTGCCATTCTATATGCTTTTTTAAAGATAATTCTCTTTTATCCATTTTTTTATCCTTTCATGTTTTAATTTATTCATTAATATGTATTTAATTTTTCAATATGTTTAATATAAAATTTTTAGTGGTGTCAGGATTTTATGGAAGAATAACAACTCCTATCTTTGTCAAATCTTCTTTCTTTTTACAAAATCTTTCTGGATTTTGCACCCCTATATACTTACATGGCAAAATTACTTCATACCCTAATTTACATCCCGCTACCGCACTACTTGCCACACATGAATTACCGTCAATTCCAATTATCTCGACTTTAGAAACACTATTTTGACTAAGAATATTAATAAGTTCATTGACTGAAAATACACTAGCATTTTCCTTGTAAATGACATAAGGAGAACATATATTTAGACCATCTGCAAATTCATAGCTCATTGTGCCACTTCTCAATTTTCTAAGGTTCTTAACGTATATAACAAGCTCTTGATTATCAACAAAGTGCTGTATTCGCTGATTTATTTTGGAAAGCAGATTGTCCTCATACTTTTCCATATATTCTTTTTGAACATCAATTACAAGTAGTGCTTTCATATTTTTCCCTCATTTTCTAAATTTTCTTTTCCGGTTTGACAAATTTGCATTTAGTAACTACAAGATTGAATATTAAATATATCGTCTGACCTTTTTCATGTATTGCTTATACTCTTTCCCAAATTTCTCAATGCACCATCTTTCTTCAGAAAGAATAATCCAATGTGAACTTATTTGAAATATTAAGACTATTCCACATAGAACCAAAGATTGTGTCAGCAAAGTACAACCCACAAAATATATTAAATATGATATATACATAGGATTACGAGAACAACGGTAAAGCCCATTATAATTAAACCCCTCATTGGAAGGAGCTGCAAAATTCATTACTGAAATTGCGCACAATATTAATCCAAGTATATAAAAGATTAGCCCTATATAAAATTGCCAAGAAAATTCTATTACAACTGTAAGGAAAAATAAGAACACAAATATTGTGATATTTGAAAGCTGATATATCCAATATGCTAATATTTCATTTCCAAACATTGGCGGAAAATGGGATGCGCGTTTTATAGCACCTTTATCTATAATTGATAGAAGTCCAAATCTTATCAGCAAAAATGGTATTAACAATAAAAAACCATTCATTTTAATTCTTATTTTCCTTTCATAATAATTTGCAATTTTTCTAAATTAAATTCCAATTTATCCGATTGTTTCTAACTTTCATTATACCTCACTCAAACATTTCTGTCACTTGTTTTTCGAGATATTTAATCAACAAAAAAATCTTTTAATTTACAGCTAGATAATATATATCTAATATGATAAAATAACTATATAAATGACATTATTTAATGTTACTAAAATAAATATTGAGAGGTGTATATGGTTTACCTATTTCAATTTTGTGTGATACTAATTGTTTGCTTTATTGGAGAAATTTTTCATGCACTGATACCCTTGTCTATCCCTGCGAGTATATATGGTCTTGTTATAATGTTTATACTTTTATCGCTTAAAATAATTAAGCTTGAGAAGATTGAAAAAACAGCAGATTTTCTTATGCAAATCATGCCTATTATGTTTGTTCCGCCAGCTGTTGGCATCATAACAGTTTGGGCAGATTTAAAAAACATTCTAGTACCATTTATTTTAATAATTATAGTAACGACAGTTGCAGTTATGGTAATTACAGGCAAAACGACGGAATTTGTACTAAAGAACAATAGGAGAAAAAGCGATGAAAGAAATAATAATTAATTCAGCATATTTTGGAATAGCAATAAGTATTCTTGTTTACTTTATGTCAACAAAAATTAAATCTAAGACAAAACTTGACTTCTTAAATCCTTTATTTCTTACAATTGTTTTAATTATAATTTTTCTGCTTAGTTTCAAAATAGATTATGAAGTATACAATTCAAGTGCCAAATATCTTAGTTATTTACTAACACCAGCTACTGTGTGCTTAGCTGTTCCATTATACAAACAGATTAATCTTCTGAAAAAAAATGTGAAGGCAGTGATAATTGGTATAACAGTTGGTGTTATTACAAGCCTTGGCAGTATATTTCTGATGTCATTTCTCCTAGGATTAACACATGAACAATATGTTAGTATTCTTCCTAAATCTATAACTACAGCCATAGGTGTAGGCATATCCGAGGAACTTGGAGGAATTCCATCTATTACAATAGCGGCAATTGTTTTAACAGGAAATTTAGGAAATGTTATGGCAGTGTGGATATGTAAATTGTTTAAGATTAAAGAGCCTATTGCTGTTGGATTGGCTATAGGTACATCATCTCATGCTTTAGGAACAACAAAAGCACTGGAAATTGGAGAAATTGAAGGTGCAATGAGCAGTTTATCAGTTGCTGTATCAGGACTTCTGACTGTAATATTTGCATCTGTATTTGCTATGTTTATGTAATATGTTAAAATTCTAAAATGCACCTATAATACATAGTCAGAGAAAAGTTTAAAAATGACACATATAGTAGCTTTTCATATTGAAATTTTAGAAATTTTACTTTTGACACTTTAATTTAATATTTTTACTAAAAATTTATAAAAACCTCTAAAAATTCAAGCTTTTTTATTGAATTTTTAGAGGTTTTATAGTTGATATATTATATTTTAATAAACTAATATATTATTCTCATGTTTTACAATGGTTTTATCATATTTTCTAACACGATAGCCTTATCAAATTCTGCTTCTGTCATAAGTTCTAATTTTAATGCTGCCTCTTTTAATGTTATGTTTTCTTTAAATGCTAATTTTGCAACTTTTGCTGCATTTTCATAGCCTATATGGGGATTTAGAGCGGTTACAAGCATAAGTGACTGTTCAAGATTTTCCTTTATTTTTTTCTTGTTAGGCTTTATTCCTACAGCACAATTATCATTAAATGATATAATAGCTGTTGACATAAGGTTTACAGACTCTAAAAAATTAGATATAAGTACAGGCATATATACATTTAACTCAAAATTTCCCTGTGAGGCTGCTATACCTATGGCTGTATCATTTCCCATGACCTGCACACAGGCCATAGTAAGAGCCTCGCACTGAGTAGGATTAACCTTTCCCGGCATAATAGAACTTCCCGGCTCATTTTCAGGGATAATCAGCTCACCTATTCCACATCTTGGTCCACTGGCAAGCAATCTGATATCATTAGCTATTTTCATAAGATTACAAGATAGAGCTTTAATTCCTCCATGGCAAAAAACCAAAGAATCCTTGCTAGTCAAAGAATGAAATTTATTTTTTTGTGATTCAAATTTTTTACCGGTTATAATGCTTATTTCTTCTGCAACAGTCTTTCCAAAATCTCTATGTGAGTTTAAGCCTGTCCCTACAGCAGTTCCACCTATAGCAAGCTTGCGTACGCCCTCTAAAGAAGACTTTATCATTTTTTCGCACTCTATCAGCATTTCTGTCCATCCGCTTATTTCCTGTCCTAATGTAAGCGGTGTTGCATCCTGTAAATGAGTCCTCCCTACTTTTATTATGTTTTTATTTTCCTTTTCCAATTTCCTAAACGTATTTTTTAATACCGCTATTGCCGGCAACAACTGCTCCTCTACAGTGATTAGTGCTGCAATGTGCATTGCAGTTGGAAATGTATCATTAGAACTTTGTGATTTGTTTACATGGTCATTTGGATGGAGAGGATTTTCTTCAATTATTTCATTTTGGGGAAATGGATTTTCGCCTATAATTCCATAAACTTTATAATTATTTATTCCTTCAGTCTTATTAGATTGAGTATCGTCACCATCTGCGTATTCGTTCTTATGAAAATGTATATGTTTTGAAATCTCATTTCCACGATTAGCGATAACTTCATTTGCATTCATATTTGTTTGAGTTCCGCTGCCTGTTTGATAAACTACCAATGGAAAATGTTCGTCGAGTTTTCCTTCAATTATTTCGTCACACACCTTCGAAATAATTAACGCACGCCTTTCATCAATCATTTTAAGCTTTGCATTCGCTAAAGCAGCAGCTTTCTTTAAAATTCCAAAGGCTCTTATTATTTCAACAGGCATTTTTTCTCTGCCTATTTTAAAATTATCTAAACTTCTCTGAGTTTGAGCGCCCCAGTACTTATCTTCAGGAACTTTAATCTCTCCCATGGTGTCGTGTTCTATTCTATATTTCATAATAATTTTTCCCTTTTCTAGTTTATTCTTTATACTTTATCATTATAATTTACTAAACTTATACGGTCAATCTTTTATTATAACTTAAACTAATTATTTATGGTAAAAATATTGTATTATGTGTTATAATATATATAGGCTTTTATCAATGCCTTGCTGATTAAAACATGCTACAATATAAAAAATATTTTAAGATGCTAAAATGGAGGTTAATTATGGATAGAAATTTTGAAAATGCAAAAGAAATACTTAATCATATGAAGGAAAGATATTCTTGTCGTGCATTCTCCGATGAAAAAATACCGGAAAATATACTTAAGGAAATTATAGAGGTTGGACTTAGAGCCGCATCGGGTGGCAATCTACAGCCTTATTCGATTATTGTTGTTAAAGATGAAGAAAATAAAAAGCTTTTATGTGAAGCCAGCGGAAATCAGAAGTTCATTCAAGATGCTGATGTAAATCTGGTATTTTTAATGGATTGGCACAAATACGATATTTACACTAAGCAAAAAAATGCTCCTTTTGTTGCATATAAAACATTTTTCCATTTTCTTATAGCAATGCAGGATATAATTTGCACCGCCCAAAGCATTGAGACTGCAGCGTTTTTATCCGGTATAGGTTCATGCTATGTGGGAAGCATAATTGGAGAATCCTCTTTAGTAAAGGAAAAGTTAAATTTACCTGATAAAACTTATCCTGTATTAATATTGTCCCTTGGATATCCTAAAAATGCTCCTACTTCAAAGATTAATAAACTAAGCTATGATACTATGGTTTTTGATGAGAAGTATAGGGATTTTACTGATGAAGATATATTCAAGGCATATGAGAACAAGTATGAGGGAAGAACTACTAATCTTCCGCAAAAAGAACCTTATAAATCAGAAAGTCTAGAAACATTTAAAAATGCTCTTTTGACTTCATACTCTGATGATGAGGTTGAAAAGATATTTAAAAAAGCAATTGAAGATGGCTTTATAAATGAAACTCAAAGAAGATTCGGACTGCATTATGCCGCTCATGAGTTGCAGGAAATAAGTAAGTTAGCATACAGTGATATCGAAAGCATGGGTATTTTCCCTAATGATATATAGGAGGAACTTATTTTCAGAGAAATATGGAAAATTTGATAAATGAATTTAAAAAAATAATTAATGATAGTGATAATATAGTTTTCTTTGGTGGGGCTGGTGTTTCAACTGAAAGCAATATACCTGATTTTCGCTCAGAAACAGGATTGTATAATGCTGTTGCAAAATATGGCTACCCTCCAGAGCAAATCTTAAGTCGCACATTTTTTGAAAACTATACTGAAACTTTTTATAAGTATTATAAAGAAAATATGCTTTATCTTAATGCTAAGCCAAACAATGCCCATTTAGCACTATCGAAATTAGAGCGCGATGGCAAGTTAAAGGCTATAATTACGCAAAATATAGATGGCTTACATCAGCTAGCCGGTAGCAAAAATGTAATTGAATTACACGGGAGTGTCCATAGAAATTATTGTAGGAAATGTGGAGCTTTTTACAATACTAATTATATCATTAACTCAAGTGGTGTAGCTAAATGCAAATGTGGTGGAATAGTAAAGCCAGATGTAGTCTTGTATGAGGAGGGCTTAGACAATGCTTGCATTGGAAAAGCTATAGATTATATCGAAAATTCAGATTTGCTCATAATAGGTGGAACGTCTTTATCTGTTTACCCTGCTGCCTCATTTGTAAATTACTTTAGAGGCAATAAGCTAGTTTTAATAAATAAAAGCTCTACCCCTTACGACAGAAAGGCTTCATTGATAATTAATGAATCTATAGGAACAGTTTTGACAAAAGCTTGTTTAGAGTAATGTGTGAAATAATCTCTCTAGCAAAGTGTGTTAAGATTATTCTTGTTGAGTAAGAAAGTTTTATAATTTTTTAAGTTATATTTTATATTGTTTAATTAAATACTTTTAACTAAAGAAAATTGGCGGCTTTGAAATCACGATTAAAGCCGCCGCTTAACATCTATCTACCTAATAGCTATTAGCTATCCAGCCGACGAAACAACAATTGCCCTATTTCTTGTTGACTGGTATTAAATATCATCTTCCAAAAAATTACTTGTACTTGCCTATAATCTCATCCGCTTCCTGCTTCGTCATTTTGCCAGCTTTAACTTGTTCGTCGCAATAAGGTTTTATAACATCCAACATTTCTTCTTTTGTATTGTATGGGCCAAATGTAGCTTCCTCCCCTTTATCATTGACTAAAGAAATTCCATATGTGGTAGATATATCACTTGGTTTATAAGAATACATAATCTGGTCATCTCCACCATTGGTTTTTGAAACCTTTAATCCATTTTTGATTTCCTCTAAAATATTCTCATACATTTTAATAGTTTCATCAATTCTTTGCTGCGTCAAAACATACCAGCCTTCCGTCGGATTCCAGCCCTTTTCGCCAATCATATCCTGCAACTGCACTTTTTCATTGTCCAACCACACCTTGTATTCATCATACGTCCACCACTCAATTTCTGGTGTAGGGAATTTCTTCGCATATTCATCTTCATTCACCCATGTTTTTCCATTATCTATACTTATCTGGGCTTTCCCAGATTTATCATTGCGAGAAATAACAACGGCTGAATTTATCTCACTTGTTGTATTACCGTTATTTATTTTCGGATTATTGCCTGCATCGGCATTTGTAGCAAATACAGTTATTGTACCAAGCACCAAAACAAGAGCCATCAACATCCCCATAAAAGAAGTTTTTTTCATCTTCATAATCATCACAATCCTTTCTTCAATAGCATTTTTGCTAAAATTGTTCACAAGAGGTGTAAATCTACTTTTCTTTTCTTCCAACCCTATAAGGGTAAAGGCATACTCCGATTTTATCGTTTCACCTAAAGTCCGTACTACTGTTTCATCGCATAGCAATTCAATGTCACGGTTTGCAAGTATATACATCATCCAAACAAATGGATTAAACCAATGTACACACACAGCCGCTGTCAATAATAGCTTTGTCAACGTATCATATCGACGAATATGCACAAGCTCATGTGTAAGAATATATTGTAGCTTCGTTTTGTCCGTCCAATCGGTTTTCTTTGGAAGAAGTATCACAGGACGAAGCACTCCATAGGTAAGCGGAGCTTTGATACGGTCGCTTTGCTGTACTTGAACAGAACGGTGCAAGGAATTTTCCTGTAAGAAAAGTGATATAAAGTCATTTTTAACAGGCAGTGACATTTTAAACTCTCTGTGACACTTTATATAGGTCACTATAAAAAACAGAGCAAAGCAACATATACCGATTAGCCAAATAATTTCAACCAGTGAAATTTGTACTGCTGCGTAAGTTTCCATAGTGACTGGTGCGGTTGAAATATTAGGCATGACCAATACTTCAGTAGGAAATAGTGCGTCTGTTTTCCCCAAAAACATACGTTTTACCATATCAATCCCTGTGTAAAAACTAAATTGCGATGGAATGGAAAATGGCACGAGTAAACGCAAAATCACAACACTCCATAAGATAAGAAAGGTTTTTTTAGGCAAACTATTCAAAAAAACAGAACGTATTATCACAACCACGCCAATAAGGACAGAAGCAGAAAAGCTCATTTGAAAAATATCCATAGATTCACCTCACTTTAGGTTGTCGACAATTTGCTTTAACTTTTCAATTTCTTCAAGCGACAGGTTTTTCCTGCTTAAAAGAGAAGCGAAAAGCAAATCAGCAGAACCGTCAAATACCTTGTTAATAAGTTCCGTTGTCTCCTGCTCTTGTACCTGTTCTTTCGGTATAAGAGCATGACACATAAAATTAGGCTCAGAGCGTTCAATAGCTCCTTTCTTTATACACCTTTTTATAAGTGTATAAGTAGTGTTCATGTTCCAGCCAACTTCTGAATTAAGAACGTCAGAAATATATTTTGCTGTGGTATCTCCCTCCCGCCAAAGTACATCCATAACTTTTAATTCAGAATCAAAAAGTTTAATATTCATAAGTCATTACTCCTTTCATAAGACTGTAGTAGTTTAGATGTTTTCATACTACCACAGTCTTATGACGATGTCAATATCATTTTTAAATTTATTTATGAATTTTAAAATATTAGCTATTTTACTTAAATTTTAAATAAAAGCACCGCTTGTATTAGCTTTGATTGCAAATAATTAAGATTATTTTAAAAATATTTTCTAAACTAAAATGGGCTGTCGTAAAACTAATTTAGGATAATAATTTTCATAATAAAAAGCCAAAAAATAAAAAATGCACTTTTAAATTGCTTTTGAGAGCTAAGTTAAAGTGCATATTTGCTCAATATTTTCTTATATGGGTGTTTTGTAACATCCCTCAACTATTTGTAATAAGCTGTAATTATCAATTGATTATCTTTGCAAGGCATCAGCTATATAGCTAACTACTCACTTATATCAACGTATACATATCCTTTGCATCATCTTTCATTACATGCTCAGTAAGTTTTTCAACTCTTATTTTCATTGGATTTGTGCCGAAAACTATTTCAACCTCATCTCCAATTGAAAGTTCTGTCCCCGGTTTCGCAGGCTTGCCATTTACAAACACACGACCTTGTTCACAAGCCTCCTTGGCAATAGTTCTTCTTTTTATAACTCTTGCATTTTTAAGAAATTTATCTATTCTCATAATTTCCTCCATTACATCAATAAGTGATGTCATAAAAGATAATTAATTTTTAAATAATGATAAAATTTAATTATCCAAATTTTTAAGCTTTTCTGCCTGATCAGATGTAATTAAACCATCTATCATTTCTGTCAAGTCTCCATCTATAAATCCATCAAGCTTATACAAAGTTAAGCCAATTCTATGGTCTGTAACTCTACCTTGTGGGAAATTGTATGTTCTTATTCTTTCGCTTCTGTCTCCAGAGCCTACTTGGCTTTTTCTTGCTGATGCTATTTCATCATGTTGCTCTTGCTGATATTTGTCATACAACCTTGCCTTTAATACTTTCATTGCCTTATCTTTATTTTTAAGCTGTGACTTCTCATCTTGGCAAGATATAACTATACCACTTGGGATATGTGTAAGTCTAACTGCTGAATCCGTAGTATTTACACATTGTCCTCCGTTACCTGATGCTCTGAATACATCAATCTTTATGTCATTTGGATTTATTTCAACTTCAACATCATCAACCTCTGGAAGCACTGCAACTGTAGATGATGATGTGTGAATTCTACCACTTGACTCAGTATCCGGAACTCTTTGAACTCTATGAACTCCGCTCTCATACTTTAGCTTTGAGTATGCTCCATATCCTTTTATAGCAAATATAACTTCTTTAATAACTCCCATGCTTTGCTCATTCATTGAAATTATCTCAGTTTTCCATCTTTGTCTTTCAGCATATCTTGTGTACATTCTAAACAAGTTTCCTGCAAAAAGCCCTGCCTCATCTCCGCCAACACCTGCTCTGATTTCTACTATAACATCTCTCTCATCATTAGGGTCTTTAGGTAATAAAAGAACCTTTAATTCTGCTTCAGCTTCATCAATCTTAGCAGTCAATTCCTTAACTTCTTCCTTAGCCATTTCTCTAAAATCCTCATCTAATGATTTATCATAAATCATTGCTTTAGACTCCTCAAGCTGAGTTTTGGCTTCCTTATATTCTTTATACTTCAAAACAATAGGCTCAAGCTGAGCATGCTCCTTAACGAGCTTTTGCCACTCCGAGCTATTTGCAATAACCTCAGGGTCTGAAATTTTTTCACTTAAATCTATATATTTTTCTTCAAGAAATTCTAATTTATCTAACATTATCTCACCTCGTACTTTACATATCCTAATATCTAATTAAAATCTTCCTAAAATCTTTAAAAAAACGTGCAAATTCAAGATTTTTTAGAAATTTTATAATAGATATTATTATTAACAAAGTATTATACCATAGAAATGGCTAATTATGCAAATATTATTTTTTTGTATACATTTGAAGCTACGAGTTTGCAATTCATTTGAGAAATACAAGTTATTTGTATTATTAATAATTAAAAAAATTTGATTTCTGAAGTATGATAAATAATATTGAAAATACAAATTTTCTCTGCTATTATTATAATAAAACAAATTACGACAGAAAGGTAAAACATGAGAATTATTATTTCACCTGCTAAAAAAATGAATATAGACACGGAGTATCCTCCTTTTGCAAATTTGCCAAAATTTATAGATAAGGCTGAAAGGCTTGCAGATTATATGAAACAGCTTTCATTTGATGAGCTGAAAAGAATTTTAAATTGCAACGACAAAATAGCAAGGCTTAATTATGAAAGATATCAAAATATTAATCTTAGAGAAAATTTAAGTTCAGCTATTCTAACATATGATGGCATACAATATAAGTACATGGCTCCACAGGTTTTTGAGGACAAATACTTTGAATACATTCAAAAAAATTTACGTATACTTTCAGGATTTTACGGGATATTGAAACCCCTAGATGGTGTAGTTCCTTACAGACTTGAAATGCAGGCTAAGCTAAAAACTGACTTTTGCAAAAATCTTTATGATTATTGGAAAGACACACTATTTACAGAACTTACAGATAATGAAAATCAAATTTTAAACCTTGCCTCAGAAGAATACAGTAAAGCAATAAGTAAATATTTAAACCCTAATATTAAATTTATATCAGCCATTTTTGGAGAAATTTCAAACGGAAATATAAAAGAAAAGGGAGTTTATGTTAAAATGGCAAGGGGCGAAATGGTTCGATACATGGCAGAAAATCAGATTGAAAAAATTGACGATATAAAAAATTTTGACAGACTTGGATTTTTGTTTAGCCAAGAACATTCAACATATAACAGATATGTATTCTTAATGAAAAAGTAAAGATAATTTTTTTATTATATTTGTTGACAAATCTTTTATTAACAAGTATAATAATGATAATAATTCCTATTTAGTTATATATACTATTAAGTATTAGATTAAAATAATTCTAATTTACATATTTTAAATCTTTGATTGTTGATATTGCATAGCTAAGGAATTACTAAGTCATAAAAAAACTATTAACATAATTTATATCTAAATTTGAAATATAAGAAAGGTAATATAAAATGAAACGAGTATTTGGAATTTTTGAAGCTGTATTTGATGTGCTATATCTTTGTATAGCATTCGTTCTAGGATTAGTATTGCTTCTTACATCAAGTTCAAACGAGCCTAGAATGATAGCAGGTATTATGTCTTTAGTTTTATCATGCGGTGACGCATTTCATTTGGTACCTCGAATATGCGTCATACTTAAAGGAAATGAGGAGTTTTTCAGGGCATCACTAGGACGAGGAAAGCAAATAACCTCAATAACCATGACTATATTTTATTTGCTTTTATGGCAAATTGGTAAATTTTATCTTCCTTTAAGTGTTACAAATACTTGGACTTATATTATTTATTCTCTGGCAGCCATAAGAATTATACTATGTCTGTTCCCTCAAAACAAATGGAAGGAACGATACGCTCCTCTTGACTGGAGTATATGGCGCAATATTCCGTTCTTTATTTTAGGATTTGTTATTGCAATATTTTTCTTTATATATAGAAATGAAATTTTAGGGCTTTACTGGTCATATTTAGCTATTATTCTTAGCTTCGCCTTTTATTTGCCCGTTGTACTTTGGTCAAATCAAAATCCAAAGATTGGAATGTTAATGCTTCCTAAAACCTGCGCTTATGTATGGATTTTAATAATGTGTCTCTCTTTATAGGTATATAAGTTGAATACGCAAGTTAAAAAATCTAGCACAAATTCGCAACACAGTAAACATCACTTTATAGAGTAATATCTCAACAAGATATCTCAAATAAATCAAAACTAAGAAAGGAGTTTTATTATGAATGAATACAAGAAATTAACCAATGAGGTTGGTGCTCCTGTTGCCGACAATGAGAATTCCATTACCGCCGGTCCTAGAGGCCCTGTTGTAATGCAAGATGTGTGGCTTATGGAAAAAATGGCGCACTTTAACAGGGAAGTAATTCCTGAGCGTCGTATGCACGCTAAAGGATGGGGTGCTTACGGAAAATTAACTGTTACAAATGATATCTCTAAGTATACTAAGGCAAAAGTTCTTCAGCCTAATACAGAAACAGAGCTTTTTTTACGTTTTTCCACTGTTGCCGGAGAGCGTGGTGCTGCTGACTGCGAGAGAGATATCAGAGGAGTCGCTGTTAAATTCTATACCGAAGAAGGTAATTGGGATTTAGTTGGAAACAACACTCCAACATTCTTTATCCGTGATGTACATAATTTTAGCGACTTAAATCGTGCTGTAAAGCGTGACCCTCGCACTGGACGACGTTCTGCTCAAAATAACTGGGATTTCTGGACACTCCTACCTGAGTGCTTCCATCAAATTACTATAGTAATGAGTGATAGAGGTATACCTGCTTCTTTCCGCAATATGCACTTTTTTGGCGAGCATACATTCTCATTCTACAATGAAAAAAATGAGCGTGTGTGGTGTAAATTCCACTTTAAAACACAGCAAGGAATTAAAAACCTGTCAAATGAAGAGGCTGCACAAATTAACGGTATCGATCGTGAGCATCATGGCAAGGATTTGTTTGAGGCTATTGAACGCGGTGACTTCCCTAAGTGGACTATGTACGTACAAATCATGACTGAAGAACAAGCAAAAAATCATTATGAAAATCCTTTTGACATAACAAAAATTTGGCGTCATGCTGAATATCCGCTTATTGAAGTTGGTGTTCTTGAATTAAACCGTAATCCCGAAAACTATTTTGCAGAGGTAGAGCAATCTGCTTTCACTCCTGCACACGTTGTTCCCGGTATTGGATTTAGTCCTGACAGATTCCTGCAAGGCAGATTGTTTGCTTATGGTGATGCTCAACGTTATAGACTTGGTGTAAATCATAATCATATACCTGTAAACCGTGCTAAAGTAGAAGTCAATGAATATCACCGTGACGGTGCAATGCGTGTAGATGGAAATTATGGCGGTGCTCCTGCTTATTCTCCAAACAGCTATGGCGCATGGACTGCTCAGCCAGAGGTTATGGAACCTCCTATGGATTTATCCGGTGCTATGTATCGCTATGATCCAAAAGACGATCCAAGCGATGACTGCTTCCGTGCAGGTAGTAATCTATGGCGTATACTTTCTGAGGATAAAAAAGAAATCCTTATAAAAAATACTGCCGGAGATATGGCTTCTGTTACTGAAAATATCAAATACAGACACGCTGTACACTGTTATCTTGCTGACCAAGAATACGGAGAGCGCTTCACAAAGGCTGTCGGACTTTGCATTGATAAAGTTAAGGAACTATCTAAGCTTGACAATAATGGTCTTATACAAGCAACACTTTCAAGTGTGATGTAAGATGTATAATAACAATTAAAATGTTGTTGAATGTAAAAAAAGCGTTGTAGGGAAATTTTCCTTACAACGCTTTTTTATTGAATGTTTTCGTAATAATTTCTATTTACTTTATTTATTAATTATTATTAAAAAAGTATGCTAATTCCTTTGACTTGCTAATAGCTTCAAGGTCATTTTTACTTGGAATATTATTAGTATTATGACTGTATACAACAGGAAAAATATCATAGGCATTCATATGGTGAAGTAAAACTATAGCAGTTTTATAAGCTTTCTCTACTTTTCCATCACCGCCCCCTACAATAATAACTCCGCCCTTTTTCCCCTTGTTTATCGGAATTTCTTTTCTAAAAAATTTAGCACAAAAATATGTCTGCAATCTGCTTAATACAGCCAACAATTGACCTGTTAGTTCTGAAAAATATAAAGGCGAGGCTATTAATATATTATCACATTCTTGTATATAATCATAGACTTCTTGCATTTCATCTTTATAGAAGCAACCCTTGTTTTCCCAACAGTATCTACAGTCAGTACATGGCATTATCTTGCAATTATAAGCATCAATAATTTTATATTCACCTTTTAAATTTTTTAGGACTTCATCAATTAAAGTATTTGTATCACCGTTTTTACGTGGTGAGCCATTAAATATAAGTGTTTTCATTCATCTTTCCTTATTTTAAATTTTTTTACATTAACTTGAGTTTATATACAAAATAATTATACTATTTTATACTCCAATTGACAGTCGCAAGGCTCTAATTCCACTAATTTTTCGTTATATTCTTCAGCTTCCACGCAGCCTAATTTTCCATAAAAGGCTCGTGTCTCCTCAGACGAATGTGCTGAAATATATAGTTTTTTGGCTCCCCTTTTCTTTGCTTCCTCAATCATTATATTAAAAAGTTTTTTACCTATTCCAAATCCTCTGACTTCATATGAATTATGTATACTACTAAGCTGTAAATACTGATTTTCAGTGCCAAATTTCTCATTTTCAAGTGAAGCAAATCCAATTAAATAATTATCCTTAAATGCTGCATAAACACTTCCGCCTGTATTTATTGTATTAATCAAGCACTCAATTAAAAATTCATATTCTTTTTCATCCCAGCTCTCAACAAAAGCTATATCCTTTAAAATCCACTCACCATCAATTTTTCGCCAGCATTTCTTTACATCTTGATATCGATTAAATTTACTAAACAAATTTGTGCTTAGTTCTTCAATTTTAAGTTCTCTATAAATTATATTATTCATTCAATAACCTCTACTTTTATTATTTTCATATTCGCGCTTAGTAATTTCATAATATATGTTACCATTATATCCATTATAGTCCGAATTAGCAATATTCATTATCATTTTATATTTCATACCCAGTTTTTCAATTACCTTAACAGATGCAATATTTTGGCGATTTACTAAAGCAACTATTCTATTTAATCCTATTGTTTCAAATCCATATTTAAGCATTGCACCAGCGGCTTCAGTAGCTAAGCCCTGTCCCCAAAAGTCGCTTGATAGTCCGTAAAATATTTCGATATCCTCTGGTTTACAGTCAAGCGAACCCAGACCACACCAGCCAATAACCTTGTTACTTTTTTTATGGTATATTGAGGTGCCAAACTTTATTATATTATCTGGAGTGTTTTTTTCATAACAATAATCAATCATCCAATTTATTAAATCCTTAACCCACTCATATGACATAACGCCCTCTGGTATATAAGACATAACTTTTTCATCATTATAAACCTTATATAAATCATCAATATCATCCATACTATAGGGCTTAATTATTAAGTGTTCTGTATCGACATATATATCTTTAAACATAATTTATCCTTTCTTCTCTATTTTTTTGATATAATAATTGTTGTATTCTCTACTCTCCAAACTTTTTCAGCAGTTTTAAAACCAGCTTTTTTAAATAGCTTTATTTGATTGTCAATAGTACAGGGAGTATCATAATGATAAAATTCGTTGTCATCTAGGTTTTGTTCTTTTCTAAATCTTTGCATTTCACTGAAATAAAAATCTTCGTCTTCTTGGTCTGTTAACATATAATCACATTCTATATACATACTGTCAGGCTTTAGTGAATCACAGATATTTTTATATAGCTTTAACTTATCTTCATGTGAAAAATGATGTATTGTTTGAAAAGATATGGCTACATCAAATTTTTCAAAACCTAAATCATAATCGAGATAGCTTGTATTTATTAAAGTTATATCCTTATCATAATACTTTTCTTTTAATTTATCCAGCATTGATTTTGTTAAATCTATTCCTGTCACTTGAACATCAGGATACTTTTTAAATATTTCTTCAAGTTCAAGACCAGTCCCACAGCCTAAATCAAGAATTTTTTTAGTATTTTCAGGTAAAAGTTCTGACATTTTAATATATGCTTCTTTGCAGCCTTCAACATTATTCATCATATGTTCATCATAAGAATTTACTCTATCAGTAAAAAATTCACTCATTTTTTCTAATTTTATACTCATCTTACTTTTTCCTCCGATTTAAATATTTAAATCTATTGTATAGTAAAATATTACCTTAAATACAGCTATGCCCATCCCACACCCACGCTTTAACATCAGGCTGAGGCAAAAATCCAACTTTTTTAGCAATTGCTTGAGAGGCTACCTTTTCTGGCCATGTAGCCCAACAAGGGGTTAACGATTGTTCTAAAAGTTTTTCTATAAGTGCTAATGCAGTCAATGTTCCATATCCTTTTCCTCGGAAATCAGGATTTGTTTCAATATCAATTTCTGCATATCCTCCCCCTACCATTGGAGTACTGCACATGCTTACGCACACACCTTCAATCATCAATTTAGTAATCCATTCATCATTTATACAAAATTGCTTACAAGGTTCCTTTGCTATAATCATCTCCGCCATTTTAGGAATTTTGCTTTTCCAATCTCCCGCCTTACAGTAAGATTCATAGCTGAATGAAAATATTTTGCGTGGCACAATAAACCCTTTGCGTGGCAAAAACACAGATTCCAATAATAATTGCCAATCATCCGACGGTGAAAATACAATAAGTTGTTTTTCTTCCTGAGTCTTTAATATTTGATTAAAAAGTATATCTTCAAGTATTTTACTTTTCATAGGGTTTCCTGCTACAAAATGATGACCAAATGGTGTTTGTAAAACAGCCCAAGTCGGCACACTTTCTTCATCAACAAAAGCTACTCCCTCATAATTACCGTCAAGCACACTTTGAAATACAGGGATGTTGTTTTTATATGTATTAAAAAGGTTTTGAGTTACTTTCATTTTAGGTCCAATAAGTTTATACATAAAAATTTCTCCTTTTTATAATCTTTTTATCAGTTGATATTAAGACATAATTTTATAGTTCTTTTATTGATTTTGCTATAAAAATTCCTATAAATAATATTGTATAATGAAAATTATAATTAAAAAACCTCATAGTTTATTATGAAATAAAAATAAGCCAATATGCAGTTATACACATTGGCTTATTTTAATATTACGCTAATTTTCTTCTTTCATATATAATTCTTTGAATACTTTTAAATGACAGGAAATATTTTGTTGTTAATTCCTCCATTTTAAATCCATTTATATAATCATTATATATGTCGTCATTTCTGCATTTTAATTCTTGCTTAGTACTGGTCTTGCTACCCCAGGCCTTTTTATTTGATTCCTTTTTGGGTATATATATGAACTCTCCGTCAATATACTCCTGTATTAATTCTACCAGTTCATCTGGCAATATGTTATTTGCTTTAATATAGCTCATTTTGCTCTCCTAATATAATAATCATTTTTAGGAATAGCAAAGGCTAATTATCAGTTATTCTGCATTAGCCTCTGCTATGCAAATATAAATAATTTTAGCATATAAAAAACTTAACTCCTTTAATTAAACTAATTTTAACCATTCTTCAGCTAAAATCGCATATTGATATGTATCATGCCATATAGGCTGATTATTTTCATCTTTGTCTTTACCAAAATTTACTGCTTTTAAAAAATGTCCTTCACGCCTTAATCCCAAACGCTCTAACAATTTCCATGAAGAAGTATTTATTGGATTACACTTTGCAACCACACGTCTAACGCCTAATTTAGTAAACGCATAATCAAGTAAAGCCTTTATACTTTCAGCTGCATAACCTAGTTTCTGATAGTTTTTATTAAAAACATATCCCAACTCAAAAGTTCCAAAGTTACCTTTACAAAAATATAAGTTTCCTATAAGCTTGTTACTATCTTTCAAGCATACTGCATAAAAAGCATCATCATTTATCCTATAATTTGTTTCCTCTATAGCCTGTTCTTGATTAAAAGCTTCATAAGGCTCAAATTTCACAACTTCATCATCAGACAAGTATTCGTATAAATCCTGCCAATCATTTTCTTCAAATCTTCTAATAATTAATCTCTCAGTGCTTAATTTATCCATCATATCTCCTAAATCTTAAACCAATTAAAACTATATTTATCTATATGATTATATCATATACAAAACAATTAAACACCTCATATTTTAATAATAAACAAAAATGAGCAAAAATATATAACTTCCTTTTATTAAGTTTTCACAAATTTATCTGCACAACTCAATATCCATGATAGCCCCGAGAATATCATCAAAACAGGTTTCTATATCCAAAAATATTGATATTCCAAGCTCTTTTTCTTCGCTTTCTAATATTCTGCTATTTATATTATTTAAGTCCATTTCAGCATTATAAAAATCATTTAAATAGTTTTCAACACCATATATCTCAAATTTATATTTAGTCAATTTGTTAAAATCACATTCAAGAGCTGTCTGCTTCAGCATTTTATATTCTATAAATATATGATCTAAATCTATTCCAATATCACATATGCCATTTACATCTATAACTGGTATCGGAAAGTATTCTACAATCCAATTGTTATTGTGTTTAATATAATGTTGTCCAAAATAACCCCACTTACATTTATAGCCATTCTTTTTCACCTCATCTAGAATTGATTTTGTACGCTCATATAGAGGCTTATATATAGAATTTAATTCTTCTATTTTTTCAATATTCATATCGTACTCCCTACTTGATTGTCGGAACTAATCTAAGTAAAAATTAACTTATTTTTAGTTATTTTTTGCACAGGCAATAAACTCATCTAACAACTCATAAATCCAAGACTTAAGAGGCATAAACTTATATCCTATACTTTCTGCTTTTTCAGTGTTCAAATAGAAAGATGGTGTGCCATTATACGCACCGTTCTCACCATTATTATCATATATTGCTTTTATGTTTGCTTTATTTTCAACATAATCAATTATTTCTTTTATTGTAATTGTACCATCTGCGCATGCGTTTATAGGTCCTGTGAAGTTTGATTTAGCTAAATATACTAAAAATTTTCCAGCATCATCTGAACGTATAAATGCTATTTGTTCATCAAAATTATCAATATTCATAGCTTTAGAATTAACGATATGGTCTACATAAAAATATAATCTTTTTGTATAATCGTCACTGCCTATAACATAAGGGAAACGCACAGCAGCAGCATCTTGATTAGTATAATGCTTAAATATAGCTGTTTCCGCCTGTCTTTTTATTTCGTCATATGTAAAATCTTGGCTTGTGCACCATTTCAGCTCGTTGATATATGGATTAAAATCTTCCTCTTTTGTATTTAGTTTAAAATCATACACCGATGCAGACGAAGTCATTATGTACCTTTTACACTTTACATTCTCTAATAAAGCCTTTACATCATTTGAGCAATACGAGATGTTATCACAAATTATGTCATAAGTTTTACCGGCAAAAGCATTTGCTAAGCTATCATTGCTTGAACGTTCAATTGTAATTCTATTTACACTATCGCCAAACTCATCTTGTCTTAGACCTCTTGTCGCAATTGTTACATCATCACCCTGTCTTAAAAATTCACGAACCATGTGTACACCAAAAAATCTTGTTCCGCCTAATACTAATACCTTCATAATATTTTCTCCTTCACATATTTTACTTAAAAATGAATATCCCTTTAATCTTCGTCCATTATAGCTAAATACACATACTAATTGCTTATAGATACCTTTACTATCTATTGCAGTAGTAAAGGTATCTTTCTTTGCTGTTATAGTTTACTTTAATTTATATTATCTAATTTAAACTTAAATTCACGTTATCTAATTCAAATTTACTTACTTCTTGTTTTAATGTCAATGCTTGTAATGACATTTCATCGCTGGCAGCTGAATTTTCCTCTGCTGTCGCTGCGTTGTTCTGTACTATTGATGAAATTTGGTCTAATCCTATATTTATTTGCTCTATTGAATTTGCTTGTTCAACAGATGATTTTTCTATGTCTGCAAAAATACTCACAACTTTCATCGAGCTTTCTTTAACCTCTATTAAAGCTTCCTCTACTTTATCGGTATAAAGTCCGCCATTTTTTACTGACATAATAGATGCACTTATCAGTTCTTCTGTTTGTTTCGCTGCATCTGCACTTTTAGATGCTAAATTTCTAACTTCCTCTGCAACAATTGAGAAGCCTCTGCCCGCCGCTCCCGCTCTTGCTGCTTCTATTGCGGCGTTTAAAGCTAATATGTTTGTTTGGAATGCTATATCATCTATTGATTTCGTTATCGTTGATATTTTTTCGTATGATGAACTTATTTCGTGCATTGCATGCGCTAAGCTCCTCATATGTTCATTACTGTAATCTATTTTGTCATTTGCTAAATTCATATACTCTTTAGCTGTGTATATGTTATCTTTATTTTCATAAGCTTTATTTGCTATATGCTCTACTGTAGATGTTAATTCCTCTATTGAAGCTGCCTGTTCTGACGAACCAGTTGCTAATGCTTGCGCTGCACTTGCTACTTGTGTTGAGCCATGGCTTACTTGTTCCGCTGCCATGTTTATATTTGATAATGCTGTGTTTAATGAGTTTGATATAGCAAGTAAGCCTACTTTTATTTGGTTAAATTCACCGTCATATGCTTGCTCTAAGCATATTCTCATATCTCCCTTGCTCATTTTATTTAACACTATCGTTATTTCTTGTATGTATTTATAATAATCTGCCAACCTGTTCAGTATTTGACCAATTGATTTTGATAACTTTCCAAAATCATCATTTGTAAAGGTTGACTCATCCATTTCCAATGTTAATTCTCCATCAGCTATTCTTTTTGTTACTGATGTTAGATGTTTTATTGTGCTTACCATGCTTATTAGAACTATGCCAGCTATTATTGATATCACTGTTATTATAATAAGTATTATAAAAAATGTTATACGTGCATCTACTCTTATTCTTGTCTCTATATCTCCTCTGCTTACATCAGCATAATCACCTAAGATTTTTAACATTTTACTTATGCTTAATCTTAAATCATCAAATAACTTTGTATGCTCTTCATAATTACCTGTTCCAGTTACTGGATCATAGCTGTTAAACCATAAATCAAAATTACTATAAAATTCATCATATAAACCCTCAAGAGTGTCCCCGGTCTCTGCATGTTTAAATAATCTATACGCATCATTATCTTTCTTTATGTTAATATATGCGTCTTCTATGCTTTTCTTAACATCCTCTATGCTTTTCTTAAATTCTTCTGAGTGTTCCTTAATGTATTCCTCTTGGTCTTTCTTGCTAACTTTACTCAATGTTGCACCAGCTACTGCATCTACATTTCCTGCATTTGAAATTGCCTTTGTTTGTTCCCATAGAACTCTCATTTCACTTTCTGCTAAATATGCTTTGTATAGGATACGGTCTGCATTTAATAAATTTACCGATGGTGTATATAATTGATTATATATTATATCTGTTGTCTCTCTGTTAGTGTTTTGCACTTGTATAGATGATAGTATTGAAATTACTACCAAAGCTATAACAGCTGGTAAACTTATGGCTAACATTTTTACTATTGTAGGTATGTTTTTTAGTGTTCTTAATATTTTCTTCATGTTACTCCTTTTCTAAGCCTCCGCGTTGTAAGATTAAGGAAAAAAATCCTCATGCAAAAATTATATCAGTTTATTGTCAAAAATGCAACAATTATGAAAAGCTTTTCAATTATTATTTTGCATGGTAAATTAGGTTAAATATGGAATTTTTGAAAATCACATTATGTTTAAAAATTACTCTTACTTATTGATAAATAAATATTGATATAGTATAATAAACTCAATAATAACTAAAATTAAGGAGAAATTTATGAGAGATTTTATTAAAAACGAAGCAGAAAGAATGAAATCTATATTTTTTAATACGAGCGACTATATTTACAATAATCCTGAATTGGGAAATGAAGAAATAAAATCAAGTAAAAAACTTATTGATTTACTTTCGGAAAATGGCTTTGATGTTGAAAAGAATATTATCGGCAGAAGTACTGCTTTTAAAGCTGTTTATGATAGTAAAAAGGCTGGAGCTAGTATTGCTTTTTTATGCGAATATGACGCATTGCCTGAAATTGGTCATGGCTGTGGACATAATGTAATCGGTACAGCTTCTGCTGCTGCAGGTATACTTTTAAGCAAGGTCATTGAAAAAACTGGTGGAAAGGTCTATGTGATAGGTACTCCTGCAGAGGAAACAGATGGCGCAAAGGTTGAGATGGCAGATAAAGGCGTTTTTGACAATGTTGATGTTGCTCTTATGTTCCACCCATCTAGCGAAACACATAAGAGTGGTACTTCTCTTGCTATGGACGCCTTGGAGTTTACATTTAATGGTAAAACAGCACATGCAGCCGCAGACCCCGAGGAGGGAATCAATGCACTAGACGGTGTTTTACATTTATTCAGTGGGATAAATGCTCTCAGACAGCATGTAAAAAGTGATGTACGTATACATGGGATAATAACAAATGGAGGTACAGCTCCTAATATTGTGCCGGATAAAGCTGTTGCACGATTTTACGCTAGAGCCAAGGAGAGATCATATTTAAACGAAGTAGTTAAGAAAATAAAGGATATAGCTCATGGTGCTGCACTTATAACAGGAAGTACTGTTGAAATAACTAATTATGAAGCTAGCTATGATAATATGGTAACAAATCAATCTTTATCAGAAACATTCAGCAAAAACCTCATAGAGCTTGGAGTAACTGATATTAGTGAGCCTAGACAAAGCTTTGGCTCCATAGATATGGGCAATGTAAGCAAGGTAACAGCTGCTATTCATCCATACCTAAGCTTAGGAAGTGCAAGTTTTACAGGTCATTCAAGAGAAATGGCTGATGCGACTATAACACAAGAGGCTCATGAAATGATGTTAAAGGGAATTATAGCACTTGCTTTGACAGGATATGACGTATTAAGTGACAAAGAATTATTTAAAAATATAAGAACAGAATTTGAAAAAAGCAGAAATAAATAATAATAACAGCAATTAAAAAAATAACTTAGAAATAAACTTTTTTAAATATTAATCTTGCTAACACTAATAATGGATTGGAGATTGCGATGGAAAATATTAACAATTACTTAAGTCAGCTTATTGAATACAGAAGAAATTTTCATAGATATCCAGAGCCTGGCTGGTGCGAATACAGAACAACATATATAATTTATAAAAAATTAAAGGAATTAGGATATAATTTAAAATACGGAAAATCTATAACTGAGGAAAAATCAAGATTTGGTGTGCCAGATAGCAAAACACTTGAACATTTTGAAAAACTTGCATTGGAAAGTGGAATTGATAAGGAGTTTTTGGAAGAAATAAGTGGAGGCTATACAGGCGTAATTGCAGAGCTTGAGTTAGGTGAAGGACCAACAGTAGCATTTAGATTTGACATAGATTGTGTACCTGTACAAGAAACGTCTTGTACAGAGCATCTACCAAACACCTTAGGCTTTTCATCAACTAATGAGGGTTATGCACATAGCTGTGGTCATGACGGACATATGTCAATCGGTCTTGTATTTGCAGAAATAATAGCAAGAAATAGGGAGCTTTTTAAGGGAAAAATAATCTTAATTTTCCAACCTGCCGAGGAAGGCGTAAGAGGAGCAAAGGCAATAATAGACAAGAGCATACTTCCAAAAATTGATTATATGTTTGGAGGACATCTTGCATTATCTTTAGAGGAAAAGAGTTCCTTTTCAGCTGGAAGTACAGGATTTTTAGCCTCTAGAAAGTTTGATGTTATATTAAAGGGAAAAGCCTCTCATGCTGCAAATTCACCTGAAAATGGTATAAATGCACTTCTAGCGGCTACTGGGATTATTAATGGATTTAACAATATTCCTAGACATAGCCAAGGTTCTACAATGGTTAATGTAGGTGTACTAAAGTCTGGAAGCTCCAGAAATGTCATTCCGGAAAATGCTGAAATGCAGGTTGAGGTTAGAGGAGAAAACAATGAGCTTTGCAACTATATGTTTGCGGAAGCTGCAAATATTGTAGAGAATATATCTAAAGCCTACAAATGTCAATACAAAATACTAGAGGTCGGCTCATCTCTTTCTGAAAATTGTTCATCTGAATTAGTTGATAAAGTATATGATATAATCGAGAGAAGCAAAATATACAACAATATACACAGAGTAAAAGAAATAAAAGGAAGCGAAGATTATACATATTTTATGAAGCATATAAAGGAAAATGGAGGACAGGCAACATACATGCTATGGGGTGCTGATATAAAGGACTCTTTTCACGGTGGAGGCTTTGATTTCTCTGAAGAATCAATGATAAATGCTGTAAAATCACTCTATGAAATTACTAAAAATATTTTATAACTCTAATTGAAATAAAAAGCAAATGGCAAGCCTATCAAAATGATTAGTTTGCCATTTGTTATATTACTTTCAAAATAAGGTTATTTGATGTTACATATATCTTTAATATATATTATATAAATTCGTCCTCGTCCTGTTCCAGCTCTTCCTCATCTGTACCAGCTAAAACTACACTTTTGTTACTTGCAATAAATATTTTTTGATCTTTATTTATATTTTTAAACAAAAGCTTTATTCTTTCTCTCTTTGATATAATATACAATAGAATTACCATTAAAATAATTACTGATAATACTGAAATAATTATTGATACTATTTTTATTCCTGTCTCTAAGGCATAAAACCTAATAATTCCTCCATTAACTTTAGAAGCTACACCTTTATTCGTGCTATTATCTAATTTCGCAATATTAGAAGATTCTAAAATTTCAAACTTTCTGGAAGTTGAAGGCTTACAGTAGAAATCAACATTTTCAGCATTCAATTTCGGCAAATCCACAACAACACTTAAAGAATGTGCTGTCTTAAATACTGATTTACTTTTAACTTCTGTATATGATATTTCATGATTTATATTATTGCTGGTATAATTTGATAAAAAACTTTTAAATTCATTAGATACCTCATCCGGAGTATCATTAAGGCTCAATGTATAAGTAATTGCATTTTCTTCCTTTTTTACATCTATATTTATTTTATCTGATTCAATACTGGATTTTATATTTTTCTCAATAATTTCAGTTAAGGAATCTGGAAGATTTCCGCTTACGGACATAGCTAATTTCTCTAAAATCTTATTTTTATTTACATCAATATTAAGACTTACATTTTTAAATTGAACAGGTAAAGAAAATGTAAACTTATATATATCGTAAAAATTAGGATTATAGCTAAATACCGCTCTATTATCAAGTTGATTTATGTATATGTTATTATTTGTATTATTAAAGTCTAAGGACATATTCTCATAAAGATGAATACTGCTCTCTAGTCTGTTGCTATCATAATTCAAATAATATGATGCGTCTATAAACTCCTCTAAGTCTAGTCTTACAATATTTTTACTATTTTCATATGAAGAGTAATTGATCGTGAAAACTGAATCTTGACTATTAAAAATCTTATCCGTATTTAAAGATAACTCTTGAGATGTTTCTGACTCAAAGGATATGATATATTTAATATTATTTTCCTCTTTAATCTCTTCAAATCCAGCGTTTTTAGGAGAAAGCTTCTTTAGATACTCAGCTACAATTAAGCCTTTACCGTTTAAAATTTTGACATTTTTTTCATTCATTATAAATGTAATACTTCTTTTTAGATTTCCATTTTGTAAGATTTCAGTCATCACATTTATTTTGTCAAAACTCGTTGATTCAGATTTATTAACTTTAAAATTGCCAAATACCTCATAGTCTTGATTTTCAATTTTCAACAATGCCTTTCCTTCTTCCATCCATTGGCTTACAGAACTATAGTTTACTACATTTTCAGTTTTAAGTGCATAAGTCAACCAAGCTAATAAATCGTTAGATGAAAAATTTTCTTCAAATATTATATTATTTTTGAATTCATTATTTTTATTGTCATATAATATAGTTGCTTGAATTGCGTTCTCTGGATTTTTACTTAATATCTGTATTATTTTTTTAGTGTAATCTTCTAAATTATCAAAATTTATAGTAAAAATAAACTCTACATCGCCCGATTCCTTATCTACTCTTTTGTAGCTTAATGATTCAGGAATATATCTTTTAATGACATCTTCAATTCCATCTGCACCTGTTGATACGTAGCTATTCAAGTCTGAACCACTTATGAAAGCCGTTATAGTTCTTTCTCCTTTGAAATTTTTATCAAACTTCATTTCTGTATTGATTTCTGCTCCACATGCAGTAAAGACCAATAGCATTAATATAATCAAGCTACTTATTAATACATATTTTTTACATTTGTTTAAGTATCTCATATTGATTGCTGCTCCTCTCAGAAAAAGTTAGAAAACACCAGAAAAAATTTGATCTAATTTTATTGCAGGCATTAATAATTTTGCTGCAAAGAAACTAACAACTAACAATAAAGCTATTAAAACTATGTAAATCCAAAATGGAGACTCAGTGAACTTATCTATTTTTTGGATGCCTAAATACATCAATATTAGAGCCGATGTTAAAGCAACAATAAAAATTAATATTGAAACTTGCGGTAAAACAAAGCTAAAAGCAAGGCTAATTATTGATAAAAATGTAAGTGGTATAGATGCTGTAGAAACCATATTTGCAATATTATTAAAATTACATTTCTTCTTGCAAATCTTTAATAAAATATATATTAGACCTGATGTAACAAAAAACACCACTATACCCATAACAAACATTCTGAAAAATAAGCTGAAAAATCCTAACCCAATATTATTTAAAAGCTTTGAAGTACTTCCAGATTGCATCCCACCGATAAACGGAATAATTTCAGTAGCCGCAGCCATTAGCTTACTTCCTAAGCTTCGTATAATAACTGTTAGCATCAAGGAGTTTATAAAACTTTCTATAAGCATAACAAATATCCATAATATACTATTTTCCTTAGCTGATAATGATACCTGCTTTACAGTATTTTTTGAAACAGTTTTTATGAAAATATTAAGGATTTCAGAAACATATGGTATGCTTTTTCTTGATTTAACATATAAAACATTTGTATCCGTACTGTTTACATCAATACTTTCAGCATTTTCAGAAACTTTGCACTCACATATTTCTCCTTCATTTAATTTTTTCCCACATCTCGTACAAAAATTCATATTAGATTTCCTCCTAGATTTAATTTGATAAGATTATTATATATTTTTATTAAGTAATTTTCAACTACTATTTACCATTGTACCTAAATATTGTATAGGTCTTAATTATTTTTATTTTCTAGCTTTTAAAGACCTGAGTTTGAAACTGTAATAAAAATTTTTATACTATATAGTTTTAATATAAAACATTTCTATTGGTAATAAAAATATCAGTGTTATATAATCACATGGTTGAAAGTTAATAATTTAACAATTTAACAAAATAATTACATTAGGAGAACATATGAAAAAAATTATATCAATACTGTTAATTATCACAATGATTTTTTCATTAGCTGCTTGCAACAAGGCTGATGTTAAAAATTCCAATTCTGATAATACACAAAAACCAGATGTTTCAAGTGGAGACAATTCTGATAAGGAAAAACAAGAGGTAGATTTTGACAAGCTCCCTGTTGTAAACATGGCTTGGGGAGTGGATATGCACACCGGAGTTATTTATGCCGGATGCGAATTGACTGAAGTTTTTAAGGACAGACCTGCTTACTTAAGTAAAATAGCAGATGGAAAATATGCTTTATACATAGACGGTATACCGTCAGCTGTTATAAATCATGTTCCTACTAAAAACAGCTCGGAATCAGTTAATCTTTTTGCTACAGGAGAAATAGATTTGGCAATTTTATCTAATACTGCTGTTTTTACAGCCTACGATATAAATGTTGATGTTCAAATTTTATCTCCAATTCAATCAGATGGTATAGCATGTGTTGCTATAAATGACGCTCCATTTAATAATTTTGAAGAAATGGTTGAGTATGCAAAAAATTCGGAACAGCCTTTAAAAATGGGTTATCATTCATCATTGAGTGGACCTAGAATAGTTATTGAAAAAGCTCTAATTGAGGCAGGATTAACTATAACAGAAGACCCTGCGGACTATACAGCTGATGTTTTAACTGTAGATTTAAAAGGATTAGCAAATTTACAACCTGCATTGACAAGCAAGCAAGTAGATGCTTGGGTTGCACCAGCACCACAGCCTGAACTTTCAGCTTCATCTGGAAACGGTAAGCTTATAGGAGGACTTGATTCGTTCTCAAAAGACGGCAAATGGGCTAATTTCCCTTGTTGTACATATGCAGCTTCATCAAAAATTATTAATAGTTCACCTGAAATAGTACAAGCTATAACACAGGTTATATACGATACTACAAATTATGTTCAAGAAAACAAGGAAGCAGCTGCAAAAGCAATCTGCTCTAACATAGGTATAGAGGAAGAAGTATTTAACAATAGCTACATAATTTATAATACTGCTCCTACGCAAGAATGGCAAAACGGTATAGGACTTTACTATGATGCAATGGTTCAAATGCGTAAATTTGAAGGAAGACTAGCTTCAGAGAAATTTGAAAATGCAAAAGAAAAAGTTTTTAACTTTACTTTTATAAATAGCGTAAAATAAGATTTTTTAGGGGACAAGGAATAAAATATAACAAAATGATATGTTATTTTTATTTCTTGTCCCAATAATTTATTATAAACTAATAAAGAAAGGTGAATACGACTTATGAAATCTAGGCTGACAAGCATTGGAATAAAACTAATTATACCAACGCTTTTTATTATTTTATGGGAATTAATAGCCACTTCTATAGGAAATCAAATAATTCTTCCGAAATTCACAACAATTTTATCTCATCTGCTAAATCCTCTAAATAATTTTATAAAACTAGGCTCGCTTCCTAAAAATATAGCCTTTAGCTTAGTGAGAGTTTTGATAGGATATTCTATCGGAGTTCTTATCGCTGTACCTTTAGGTCTTTTAATGGGATATAAAAAGAATTTTAGAAAAATGTTTGAAACATTTTTTAGTCTCTTTAAGCCTATCCCTCCTTTAGCATGGCAGCCATTAGTTCTTGCATGGTTTGGAATTTCAAGCTGTGCTAAATTATTTGGACTCAAATTTGGAGCTGTATATGTAATATTTGATAATTTTAAACTATCCATGTTTTTTTTGATTGCACTTGGAACTTTTTTCCCTGTATTGTTTAATACTATTTTTGGAGTAAGAAATGTCAGAAATACCCTCATAGAATCTGCTAAAGTTTTGGGAGCAAGTGAAAAAGATATATTTTTTAAAGTTTTATTGCCTGCAGCTGCTCCGACAATAGTCAACGGAATGAGACTTGGATTGGCAACTGCATGGGCTTGTTTGGTAGGTGCAGAAATGCTCCCTGGAAGTTTGGCAGGCATCGGATATATGATAATTCACGCCTATGAACTAGCAAGGACTGATATAGTTATAACCGGCATGATTTGTATCGGAGTTGTAGGAGCAGGAATGGATGGAATATTTAGTATTTTGAACAGAAAATACTTTTCATGGCAAAGCAAGACAAAGTAAAGGAGGCTTATTATATGAGTGATTTTATTAAAATTAACAAAGTCGAAAAAACTTTTAACACTGAAAAAGGAGATACATTTAAAGCATTAGATAAAATAGATTTAGTTATAAAGGAGAATGAATTTATTTGTATTTTAGGACCTTCAGGATGTGGAAAATCAACATTACTTCGCATTATTTCAGGATTGGACAATTCTAGCTCTGGCGAAATTTTATTTAAGGACAGTGTCCATACTAAAGCGTGTAAAGAAATAGGAATGGTGTTTCAAAACTATTCCCTTATGCCTTGGCTTAATGTTTTAGATAATATATCTCTGGGCTTAAATTTTGCTAAAATGCCAAAAAAACAACGTCAAAAACTTGCATTAGAATATTTAGACATGATAGGAATGAAAGATTTTGCTAAATCCATGCCTCATGAGTTATCCGGAGGTATGCAGCAAAGAGTTGCTATCGCACGTTCACTTGCAAATAATCCAGATGTCTTGCTCATGGATGAGCCTTTTGGTGCTTTGGACGCATATACAAGAATAGTTCTTCAGAAAGAATTGCTGCGTATTTGGGAGCATCATAAAAAGACAATTATTTTCGTTACCCATAGCGTTGATGAAGCGGTATTTTTAGCAGATAGAATAATACTTATGGATACAAAGCCGGGAAGAATAAAAAAAGAAATTTACGTAGATATAGACAGAATAAGAGACAGAGCAAATCCAAAGTATGCAAAACTCACAGCAGAGCTTTTAAATGAGCTTGAACAAATGAATGTATAACTTTAAGAATTACAAGTTTTTTATATTTTAAAAAGCGTATCCCTTGTATACAAAGGATACGCTTTACAATTTTTTAATTACAAGGGAAGATTTACTCCTCCATTATATAATTATATATTAATCTTCAATCTTTTCGCCAACATTCTCTACAGGCTTTATTGTAGCTTCAACTGCTGTTATTCTATGCTCTTCAATATTTAGAACTTTAAAATCAATGTTTCCAACTGTTACAACAGGATGCTCGCCCTTTGTAGGAATTCTTCCTAAAGACCCGACTATATATCCACTTATAGTATCATAATCATAATCTTCGTTTTCAGCGAATTTAACATTAAATATTTTTTCAATTTTATCTAAGGCAAACATGCCATTTATTTTATATATATTATCAGAAATAAGTGTCACATCTTCTTCTTCATCGTCGTATTCGTCTTGAATATTTCCAACGATGGATTCAATTAAATCTTCCATTGTAACGATACCAGATGTACCGCCATACTCGTCCACTATAACTGCCATTTGAATCTTTGTTTTTTGAAATTCTTGAAATAAACTGTTACATTTTGTAGATTCAGGAATGTACAAAGTTTTTCTCATATATTCCTTTACATCGAAATTATCTGTGTTATGTCCAAGAACCAGCTTCAACAAATCCTTAATATAAAGTACGCCCATGATAGTATCAATATCATTATAGTAAACAGGCATCCTTGAATAGCCCTCCCTAAGTGCTATATCTATGATTTCGCTTAGAGAAGAATCTATATTGACAGCAGTTATTTCTGTTCTGTGTGTCATTACCTCATCAACTACTCTATCATCAAAATCAAATATATTGTGTATCATATCTTTTTCAGATTGTTCAATTGTTCCGCTCTCATTTCCTACGTCTATCATCATTCGTATCTCTTCCTCAGTTGCCTCTTCTGGCCTTTGAGATGGATCAACACCAATAAGTCTAAGTATTCCATTAGTTGATAATGATAATAATGCAACGATAGGTTTTAATACTGTATACAATATTGAAAGGGCACTTGTAACTCTGTAAGAAACTTTTTCTGGGTCTTGCATAGCTAATCTCTTAGGAACAAGTTCTCCAAAAATCAACAGCACATAAGACATTAACAAAGTAATTATTACAAATGAAATTGCTCTTAATGTAGATGGGTTTATACTAGAGTTTGCAAAAAACTGAACAACATAGTCCGCAAATGTATCAGCTGCAACAGCTGATGTAAAAGCTCCTGAAATTGTAACGCCAACTTGAATTGTAGCGAGGAATTTAGAAGGCTCATCAAGCATCCTCAGCAATGATCTTGCTTTTTTGTCTCCGCCTGTAGCCAACTTTTTAAGCTTGTTATCGTTAAATGAAATTACTGCAATTTCGCTCATTGCGAAAAATGCGTTTGTAAAAATAAGAAAAATCAGAAGGATTATATAGATCCATAACCCGCCACCGTCTTCCATGATTAAAAAATCTCCTTTTGTAAAAAAAATGTTACAATCACATAAAATTGTACAGGTAATAGTATATTATTAATTATTGATTTTGTCAAGAAAATAAAAATTCGTTTTCACTTACGCTTAATTACTGAAAACATACAAGCTTTGATTTTTAACATTTATAGCCAATCAAAAAATCTTTTATTTTCCATCTTTTATAAAAATTATAATTAGATTTTAGTCTAAGATTAGTATAGACATAAATAATATTGAATTATCCTACTAATTGTGCTAAGATGAACAAGCTAATACAAGCATAAATTTTTATTAAATAAAAACGAAAGAGAAAAATTATGAATCAATTTAAACTTTTTGGGATATCACATTTAGCATTTTTAATTTTTGAATGTCTGATGATTATATTACTATGTACAACACATAAAAAAATCAAAAAAAATAAGAAACTAACTACTTTTTTAAGATATACCTTTGCAATAATTCATATTGGATTTGAAATCACTTATTATGTTTGGGCATTATATATTAAAGTGCCTCATGTACCTATAACAAAGACCCTGCCGCTTGAGCTTTGCAGCATAAGCTTGTATCTGACTATTTTCTTTCTATTGTTAAACAACGAGAAAATATGGCAATTTTCATTTCCAATAACTATGGTCGGTGCAACAATTGCTTGCTTACTTGGAACTGCTGATGGTTATGACTTTCCGCACATTAGATTTCTTCAATTTTTTCTTAGTCATGGCTTGCTAGTTATAACAAACCTGTTTGGAGCTTTGGTCTTAGATTTTAAAATGGGCTTTAGCGAATATAAAAGAACACTATTTTCAATCTATTTTGCAGCGTTTATCGTATTTTTTATCAATAAAGCCATTGGAGCAAACTATATGTACTTAAATTGGGCTCCATATCCAATAGAATTTATGCAGATTTATTTTGGCAATTTCTTTATAGTCCCATTAATTATGATAATGTCAACGCTTTATTATCTTCCTGTTTATTTATTAAATTTTAAACTTAAAAAAGCAGTTGAAATTGAAAATTAATCAAAAATATTAATGTATAAAACAAATGGCAAACCTATAATTTTAACAGGTTTGCCATACTTTTTATTTATTTCTCTAATTTCTTATATTCTTTAAGTCCTGCTGCTAAAATTCTCATTGACGCTTCTAAGTCTTCTCTTTTTAGAACGTATGAAAGTCTAACCTCATCTACTCCCAAGCCTTTTGTAGCATAGAAGCCTTCTGCTGGTGCCATCATAACTGTAGCATTGTCTAAGCTAAAGTCTGTAAGCATCCATTTTACAAAGTCCTCTGCGTTTTTGATTGGCAATTTAGCTATTATGTAGAAAGCTCCTTTTGGCTCTTCGCAAATTACGCCTTCCATTTGCTTTAATGCTCCATACACAACGTCTCTCCTCAATTGATACTCTGCAAATGCCTTTTTCATGTAATCAGGTGAAACATTAGCAAGTGCTGCTGCACCTACTTGCTCAATTGTAGCTACACAAAGTCTACCTTGACAAAGCTTCATGATTTGTCCCATTAGGTCCTTGTTTTTACTTGCTATACAACCAATTCTTGCTCCACAAGCACTATATCTTTTTGATATACTGTCTGTGATTATAACTCTATCTTCAATCTCTTTTAACTGAGCAAAGCTTACATACTCTAATCCATCATATACAAACTCTCTATATACCTCATCTGCTATGATATATAGGTTATTTTCAAGTGCTAAATCTCTAACCATTTCTATTTGGTCTTTTGAATAAACCGCACCTGTTGGGTTTCCAGGATTTGAAAGAACTATTGCTTTTGTTTTATTAGTTATTTTCGCTTGTATCTCTGATTTAGCCGGAAGTCTAAATCCGTCTTCAGCTTTTGTAGTTATCGGCACAATGTTAACTCCTGCTGATTTTCCGAAGCTGTTGTAATTTGTGTAGAATGGCTCTGGAACTAAAACCTCATCATTATAATCGCAAGTTGCTATCAAAGAGAATGTTAAAGCTTCACTTCCACCGTTAGTTATAAGTATTTCATCCTTCTCATAATCAACTCCAAATTCCTTATAGTACTTGATAAAGCTGTCAATTAGCTCTGGAATTCCTTGTGAAAAAGCGTAAGCTAATACTTTTTCATCAAAGTTCTTTACAGCATCAAAAAATTCTCTAGGTGTTTCAATATCAGGTTGACCAATATTTAAGTGATATACCTTCTTACCTTGCTTTTTTGCTGCCTCAGCAAGAGGAACTAGCTTTCTGATTGGAGATAATTGCATTTCATCAATTCTTTGTGAAAATTTCATTAATACATACCTTCCTTATATTTAAAATTTTATTGTATTTTTATGCTCTTTTTTAATAAAAATTCAACGCATTAATTATATATCTTTTACAGTTATTTTTCAAGTAATGCTTTTATTTTTTGTGCAGGGTCTAACAACTCGCTCAATGATTTATCAGAGTTCAATACATCTATTATACTTGCAATGTATTTTGACATATCAACTTCTTTGTACCATTTACGTTCTCTAAGCTCTGGTTTTCTGTAAATTAAGTTTGTCGTATACACTCTTGAAATCAAACCATCTTCAAATGCCTTGTCAAATTTAGCAAAACCTTCATTGAACAGGCCAAAGGCAGCAAACATATATATTTTATTAGCTCCTCTTTCACGCAATTTTACAGCGGCATCAATTAGTGTTTCACCTGAGGCAATCATATCATCTATTAGTATTACATCCTTGCCATTGACATCTTCACCCAAGAACTGATGGCTTACTACCGGATTTTTACCATTTTCTACTCTCGTGTAATCTCTTCTTTTATAGAACATACCAAGTTCTACGCCCATAACTGCTGAATAGTAAATACATCTTTTCATTCCGCCGGCATCAGGAGAAATTATCATCAAATGCTCCTTGTCTACCTTGATATTTTCCTCATTGTTGACAAATGCTTTTATCATCTGATAAGTCGGATAAACATTTTCGAATCCACTAAGTGGTATTGCATTTTGAACCTTTGGCTCATGAACGTCAAATGAGATTATATTTTCAACTCCCATTTTCTCAAGCTCTTGAAGTGCTATCGCACAGTCCAGAGACTCTCTCATTTGCCTAGCATCCTGTCTTCCTTGATAAAGCATTGGCATGATTACAGTTATTCTTCTTGCTTTACCACCAATTGCGCCTATAATTCTTTTTAAATCTTGAAAATGATCATCAGGACTCATAGGAGCATCCATACCATACAATTTATATGTTACGCCATAATTGTAAATATCACAAATTATGAATACATCATGACCTCTAACAGTGTCATAAACCACACCCTTAGCTTCTCCGTTTCCGAATCTTATGCTTTTGGCATTTAACTTATAAGTGCTTAGCCCTTTTTCCTTAACCTCTTTTTGACGCCAATCAATTAAATAGTCGTCAACTCTTTGTAACATATCTTCAACACCATTCATCCCTATTATTGATAAATCAGCAATAGGCTCATATTCCTTATGAATATATCCTGTAGTAGACATTTGTTCCTCCGCTTTCTTTTCTTATCTTATATATTTGTATAAACAAATTTCCCATCTAATTTTACACAATAATATTGCTTTTTACAAGTGTAATTTATATATTTTTTAATTAAGTGTTTTCTTTAATAACTTAAATTAATATGTTTTTTTAATATTATTGTTTTATAAACAAAGTGATTTTGTGTGATGTGCAAAATTAAACTTAAATTTCAACATTTTTTAACAATATAATTTTAATTAAACTTCTTTTACTCGATTATTAGCTTAATTGACATTTGCTTTTCGGTATGATAATATTTGCTTAAGAAATAATAAAATTTATTAAAATAAGAGAGGAATTTATAAAAATGTCTATTAATATGGTTGCTGACCACGCAAGATGGCCTATAGCTAACGACCCAATATTTGAGATATCTGGAAGAGCTAAAAATGCTATTGCAGAATTTGGTAAGGAAAATGTAATTGATGCTACTTTAGGAGCATTATATGATGATGAGGGAAATATAATTTGCATGAAGTCAGTTTATGATGAACTCAAAAACATGTCAAATGAAAAAATTGCAGCTTATGCCCCATTAGCTGGAACACCTGGGTTTTTAAAAGCTGTTGAAACAGCTTGCTTTGGCGAATACAAGCCTGATGCTCATATAAGAGCAGTTGCAACTCCAGGAGGAACAGGTGCTGTTAAGCATGCTATATGCAACTATGTAAATCCAGGGGACTCTGCATTAGTTGGTGACTGGTACTGGTCTCCATATGCAACAATTGCCGAAGAAATTGGAAAGAAAATTGAAACATTTACATTATTTAACGAAGAAGGAAATTTCAATATAGCATCTTTCAAAGAGCATTTTGAAGCATTAATGAAAAAGCAAAAGAGAGTTCTTACAATACTTAACTCTCCTGCTCATAACCCAACAGGATATAGCATATCAGATGAAGAATGGGATGAAATATTAAACATTTTCAAAGAGGCAGCTAAGGACGAAAATAACAGAGTAGTTTTATTAGTTGATACAGCTTATATAGATTTTGCAGGAGTAGGATTAGAGAAAAGAAGCTTCTTCAAAAAATTCTCAAATCTTCCAGAAAATTTATTTGTAATGATAGCTTACAGTATGTCTAAAGGATATACTATGTACGGTATGCGTTCAGGAGCTGCAATAGGTATATCTTCAAACGAAGACATTGCTATAGAGTTTCAATATTCTTGTATGCACTCAGGTCGTGCAAACTGGTCAAATGGTACAAGAGGCGCTATGGAAGTTATGTCATCTATATATGCTGACCCTGCTAAGCTAAACGCATATTTAGAAGAAGTTAAAGAAACTAAGCAATTGCTTCAAGCAAGAGCAAAAATATTTGTTGATGAGGCTGAAAAGATAGGACTTAAAACATTAACATACAGAGATGGTTTCTTTATAACAATAGAGCATCCAGAGCCTAAGAAGCTTATGGAAGAATTAACAAAACAAAATTTATACCTAGTTTCTCTTAAAAAAGGTATAAGATTTGCAATCTGTGCAGTATCAGGAGAAAAATGTAAAAAAGCTGCCGGTATAATTAAAAAGACTATTGATAGTCTTAATTCTTAATTAAAATCAAACTAAAAATCAGGATTATAACTTGATTTAATATATTTTTAAACAGTAATTGATTAAAAAACCCATGCTTATATAACATAGCATGGGTTTTTGTAAATAGATTTGATTTTATAGAAAGATTTTTTACTTTTTTTGATAGGACTTATGGTTTTAGCAAAAATTCTAGGAGGTAAGCTATGAATAATAGAGAAATATTAAATAAAGTTGATAAACTTATAATGATGTATGAAAATGGTGAGTTAGGTGGTGAGCTTATGCCAGAAGATGCTAACCCTCAGCTTGATAAGTCAAGTTTAGAAAACTACTTATATTTTACATTGCCTATGTCACTAAATTATCAGAGAAATTCATATACATTATGGGAAAGTTCTTTAAAAACTTATAATGATTATGAAACAAGGTTTGTATTTAATCCTAGAGAGGTACTAGACCATAGTTTTGAGGATGTACAATATGCCTTAACTAAATATAAAGTAGCACTGCAAAAACAAAAACAGACAGAAATATGGATAAAGCTCTGCCTGACTTTTACTGAATTATTTGACGGAGATATTAGAAATTTATTTGAACAGATGAATAATGATGTCAATAAAATAAGAGATTTTATACAAATAGAAAATAAAAAGAAATTTCCGTATTTATCTGGTACGAAAATATGCAACTATTGGATGTATGTTATATATCAATACACAGATAGAAAGTATAAAAATATTGAACATTTAAATGTAGCACCTGATACTCATGTATGCAAATCTACGTTTAAATTAGGTTTAATTACTGAAGATGAATTAAATTCCAGCAATGTACAGCTAATAGTAATTGATAGGTGGCAAAAATTATTTGAAGGTACAAATTATAAACCAATTGATATTCATACCCCTCTATGGCTTTGGAGTAGAAATGGATTTAAGTAAAATTGAGTATATTATCACCAACTCAAGCACTACTTGAGTTCAAAAATATTCTTATCTCAAGCATTACTTGCTTCTATTTTATTTTTAATTATGGTAAAGTTAAGAAAATTAAAACTTAGGAGGAATTTAATATGAATTTTAATTCAGAACTTAGGCTTGTAAACGAGCAGACTTTAGACACAAAGGAAATAAAGAACATAATTGTATCATATTCAAGTGACAGCATAAATTTATACAAAAACAATTCTGAGGAGCTTGTATTAAAGGAATACATGAATTATGACCCTGAAAATGCTGAGCTTGCGGATATTACAATTAAGGATGACAGTTTAATTATAAAATCCGGGGAAAGAAATATAGGATTATTTAATTTTAAAGGATATAATAGAAAAATTGAAGTTTACTTACCTTTTAACTATGAAGTTGATTTTGAAATCAGTTCTTCAAGTGGTTCAATAAAATCAAATGACGTTTTTAAGTTCTTAAATTTTAAGGCATTCAGTTCAAGTGGCAATATAAAGTTAAATGATATATACGCAGAGGATATAAACGTATCCTCAAATAGCGGTAATATTAATATAGAAAATGTTAATGCAAATAAATTAAGCTTTAAAAGCATCAGTGGAAATATAAAGATTTCCAATGTAAAGGGAGACAGTACTTTTACATCTAACTCAGGCTCAATAGCAGTGGATAGTATAGAAGGAAAAATAGATGCTAGTGCATCAAGCGGCAATATCAAAATGACTGTGAGCGAACTTAAAAATGATATAAAAGCAACCGCAAGCAGTGGTTCTATATATATAAATCTTCCGGAAGCTTCAAGCTTTCAATTTAAGGCTAAAGTAAGCAGTGGGAGTATAAAAACATATTTTGACACTAACTTGAATAGAAACTTGCCATCATACGGCAGAATAGGAAAAGAAGTCTATGTGAATGTAGGAGATAATCCAAGCTTAAAAATTGATTTAAATGCAAGCAGCGGAAGTATAAAACTTAACTCATTGTAATATCAAACTCACAAAAATAAAGTAATGCCAAGTATATTTAATAAGTATCTTGGCATTACTTTTTTATTGATTTAAAATCAATGTAACACCTTTAAAAAATAACCTAAAAATTGTAATGATAGTATAATAATTTTATATTTTCAAGAATTCACTATTGACAATTTAGTCTATGCAAGATATACTTACACCATTAGGTCTATAATCAATAGACCAAGGAGGTTTATTATGAAAAGATATAAACTTGCAGGAAGTGAAGAAAAGTTTGCAGAATTAATTTGGCAGAACGAGCCTATTGGTTCCGGTGCTCTTGTGAAACTATGTGAAAAAGAAATGAGTTGGAAAAAGTCTACAACATATACAGTACTGAAAAAGTTATGTGAAAAGAACATTTTTCAAAATGAAAATGCTGTAGTTTCATCCCTAATTACAAAGGATGAATATTATGCTAAGCAAAGTATAGGTTTTGTTGAGGAGACCTTTGGAGGGTCCTTGCCAAAATTTATAACAGCTTTTTTCAGCGGTAAAAAATTAAGTAAAAAACAGGCTGAAGAATTGAAAAGATTAATTGATGAACACGAGGAGGTATAGAAATGAGTAGATTATTTCTTACTGTTTTAAATATGAGTCTCATGGGAAGCTATGTAATACTTTTTGTGATGCTTGTCAGACTTTTTCTCAGAAAAGCACCAAAGTTCATCCTTTATGCGCTCTGGAGTGTGGCTGCATTTCGCCTTATATTACCAATATCCTTTGAGAGTATGTTTAGTCTTATACCACGGAATGCGAATACTGTTCCAATCTCTCATGATATTATCTATCAGCAAGGGTTTCAGATTAATAGTGGGATAGAAATAATAGATTCATTTGTCAACAAGTCACTTACCGCTCCTACTGCTGGGGCAAGTGTAAATCCACTTCAGTTTTATACGGAAATTGGTACTTATATCTGGATTTTAGGGATAATATTATTGCTTACTTATAGCCTTATATCTATTTTCATCTTAAAGAAGCAGCTAAAAAGCGCTCAATTAATAGAAAATAATATCTTTGAAGCCAAGAATTTAAAAACACCGTTTGTACTTGGAATAATAAAACCAAAGATATATTTACCGTTTGGACTTAATATTGAGGAAAGAAGATATGTTTTACTACATGAGCAGACCCATATTAATCGAAAAGACCATATCATTAAAGTATTAGCTTTCCTAATACTATCCATACACTGGTTTAATCCTCTTGTGTGGATTGCGTTTATGCTGATGAGTACGGACATGGAGCTATCCTGCGATGAACAGGTATTAAAAAAAATGAATACAGATATAAAAAAACTGTATGCTAATTCGTTATTATCGCTTGCCACTGGCAGGCATATCTTAAATGGCAGTCCACTTGCTTTTGGCGAGGGAAATGTGAAAGGGAGGATTAAAAACGTGTTAAATTATAAAAAACCAAAATTTTGGGTGATTGTTTTATCGGTTATTATCGTAATAACTGTTGGGATTGGACTTTTGGCAAATCCTTATAACTCAAATCCAGATTTGATAGCAGGATATATTGTAATAGAGGATAATTTATTATATCTTGATAAGGTTGAAATCATTACATTGGAAGACAAAGAGCGAATAGAAGAACTTAAATTGGATCAAAATGCGGATATGCCAAATGGATATTACATTTATAATGCCGATATGGAAAAACAAACTTTTAAACTAACAAATGAAACAACATATACTTTTGTTGATTATAACCTTCTATTTGTTAAAGAAGAAAATGGAGACAGACTTTATACAACGACAAAAAAAGAAGAGTTTCTTCTACATTTAAGTACATCCTATTCTGATTTACCACCAGCACAGAAAGTTCCATTTTTTATTAAAGTAAAAAATGGTAAAGTAATAAACATTACTGAAAAATTTGAATTTACAATTTGATTTTATAAGACAAATATCGGTAAGAATTTGCTTAACAATAGCCCTGCAAAACATAGTGTTTATGCAGAGCTATTGTATTTTTTATGCTATACAAATGACAGTTCCGTGTCAAGCCAAGTTTCGATAGTATTTCTTATATCAATTATTGAGTCATTCAGTGAAAAACGAAATCCTTGGCAACCTCCGTTACAATGATCGCTTATTCCTCTTTTTATTCCACAGCCATAACCTTTTTCAATCATTTCTTGTATAAATGAAGGGAATTTTTCAATGGTATCAGCGTATTTATGCGTGTTTTTCGCTTTGATGTTTATTTGATAACCATTATTAAGCGATACATTAATTCCCCATATCTCTTTACTTTTATAAGAATATTCAACCTTTATCCATAAATCTTTTATATCAACATCACATCTAAGCCCTTTATCCAAATAGCGTTGATGTAGCTGCAATATAAAATCTTGCACATTGGCAGGCAAAGGTTTCATAGTATCTTTTAATATAGAAATAACTTCGTCGGTTCTATTATTTTTCAATACTCTGTAATCACATCGCAATAAAATATCGGAAAAGCGGCAATAACTGATTGTATTGGACTTATTGACCTTTGATTTGTCGGCGTTTCTATCAAGTTCTATCTCTGCTGTTGCCATTACCTTCAAGCCCGTCAACATAGCAGGATTATCAGGATACGACATTTTAATTCTTTCAGCTTTTGATAAATCCGGTTTTTTTTCGTTCAAGTCTATACCGTCAATCAATATGCCGCAATCAGTCAAAAACCGCAAACATTCAATGCTTTTTGAAACGGGGATTTTCGTATTAAATATATTGTTACTAGCGGTAATATACCCGTCACTTTCTGTTAGTACTCCATGAAAACCTATATTCAATAATAAGCATTTCACATTGTGTAGGAATGGAAAATATACTGAAATAGTAACGCGGTCATCAAATGCGTGAGCAATCTTTTTATGATTATCATACGAATCACCTTCAACAATCAAAACATCGCAAAGCTGATACAAAAAGTTTCTAAATGCAAGAACTCCTTCTCGAATATTTTCCTCGTTTGAAATATTTTCAAACACCGGATTAATTGCATATGTTTCAGGTATTTCTGACGTAATAACATTTTTTAAGTGCTTTGCCATGTCTTTGAGTGTCTTTGGCATTTATTTCACTTCTTTCTTCGTAAAGTCAACTTTATACTGCCATTCACCGTATTTTTGGTCGTTATCAGTTATCGTTCCTTCCGTAAGGGTGATACGCAAAACGATTGAGCTAGGGCTGTCTTCTCCTCCATGTGCATCGAACCATGCAAAGATTTTTTTCATCTTCGCTCTTATTTCGGCGTTTTTCTCATCCTTTACCCAACCGAGATTTTCAGCTGTTCCTTGAGCAACAAACAGGTCTAAGCCGCAAATGGAAACCTCGTTGTTTTTCCCAATTTCCAGCATTTTATTTTTATTAGCGTCTGTAGAAACATAAAACACGCCGTCTTCATAATAAGCATCAACCATACGGACAGCAGGGCGGGGATTGCCGATAGTATTCGGAGACAATGCAATAGTTGCAAGAGCAATAAGGTTGTCCTTTCCGTTTCCGCAGTATTCTTCCATAAGTTTCATCGCATTTTCATACTTGTTCATGATAATTCCTCCATTTAGTTTTTATATTCCTTCTTTTAGTTTGATCGGAAAATATCTTTGCATTTGTTTATAGCCAAGTCCCTTTTCTATATCTTTATAGGCAATATCTCTACCATCTTCATATAAATAAGGCATATTGAACATAACGCTTCGGCTTTTGTCAAGCTCAAAATTTGTGCTTTCAATCCATCGGCTGACTTTGTCTTCCACTTTGTGTATGCTCTCGTTATCTTCGTCAATACTGACTGCCATAGCGTATAAGCCTCCCGGAAAATCGAACAATTTAAAAGGTATTACATCCGCATTGGTAACACCATCTTTAACCGCACATATCCATTCAGCTTTGTCATTTTTAGTCATCAAAAAATCAAAACAATCAAAAATCACACTCTTATACAAATGACAATACTGCCACAATTGATACATATATCCGCCTTCTTTGAACATTTCTCCCCACGGTTGGTCGCCGCAAGTTACCGCTTTGAATTCCGGTATCCTGACGACCATTATATCAGGAATTTTTTTATCCAATTTTTCCGTTATCTCAATCAAGCGGTTTATATTGGATGGCTTGCCGATATAATCAATGCTTATCAATTGTGTTTCAATCTCTTTAGCCTTGCTATACAATAGTTTTATGTCGGAGTTGTCTGCAAAGTTAACTTGTTCGATTTCGTGTATAAAATCCATCACGATTTCTTTCAACTCATGCAAAAGAGCAACCTCGTCGTCTATGTTCCGTACTTTTTTCTCCAGAACTTCTAAAACTACGTCTGAATTGGAAGTGCTGAAAACACGTTGAATGTCTTTTATGCTGATATTCAGCTTGCGTAAAATGAGTATTTGTTCAAGCCTCCTAACAGCATTTTCGTCGTACATTCTATATGCGTAGTCATCATTTCGGGTGCTGGACAGCAATCCCATGTCCTCATAATAACGCAGTGTACGAGCTGTAATGTCATATCTGCTTGACACATCTTTGATTTTGATTAGGTTGTTCATTTGTTTCGACCTCTTTTCTAAATAATCAGGAATAAACTTAGTATAAAGGATTACCCAAAGGTAGAGTCAAGGGGTTAAAATTATTTTTTTACTAATTCTGCTTATAACAAGCAAACACTATTGTTATTTATATCAAGAATTGAAGTACTGCACTCTCCACCTAGATTTTCCTGCACTAATTTTACTAATTCATTTAAGGCATTTTCTAAGTCTGCTAATCTTTTTTCATCTACTAATTCAATACATAAGAAAGCATTTTTTGTATTCTCTGTCAGCATTGTTCTTACCGCTTCACGCCAGTTCCAGCATCTGCATATTGCCCCTTCTTCATCTTTGTATACTATTTCACCCTCGTACGGCGGAGCGCTTTCATTTGTTCCTAAGGTTACAAAGTCTTCATTCCCTAATGCTTTGGTTAATCTAATATCACCCGCAAATTTGTCGATATCTTCTCCGCCGCAAGGCAAGCCATGTCTTAATGAAATCGAATTGTAAATATCAACTAAAGGGTTTATAGCTCCCAAATGGTTTCCATTAGATACTCGTTTTAGCAGAGCCTCAATAGATGCCCTCGCACCCTTTTTAGTTTTAAACTTCTGAAACGCCTCTCTCCACACCTTTATAACCTCATTACTGCTAAAATCTTCGTTCGTCAAATGCTTCAAAGCTTCTTTTTCTGAACTAGCAATCATTTCAAGGTATTTATTCTCATCTTTAACAGTATTGTCTATACCATGGCAAACAATAATTCCAATTTTCGCATTCGGGAATAAATCCCAAAATTCCTTTTCAATAATAAATTTTTTCAAACTTAAACCTCCCAGTAAAAAATCTTTATAATATTATAAATTAAACTTTAAATATATTTACAGATATTTATCCACAGTTTCCTGCTCAAATGCTTCTTGCTTATGAAAGCTCTCAGCATATCTCATTTTCTTAAATTTTTCTATCATGTCTTGCATTTCTTTTGTTTTTACCTTATCTTTATGATATACTACTGATTCTGTCATTGTTGGGGCATCTTTGCACTGCTTTACTACAAGGTTGTGAGTTTCGAGTATATCAGGATGAGTAGATATAGTCCACAGATAGCAATCTGTAGAGCTTTTAATAAAGTCCATCATTGTTGCCCTTTCATTTACACCAATAATACGTGGAATTTCATCATAACCCATTATATCGAACTCAACATCATTATAATAGATACGAGTATAGCCTTTTAGCATATCTACAGTCAATTCTTCTTCCTTAGCAAGTGGACTATTTTTTGAAACTAAAATATTGCTTTTTACTTTCCACAGATATTCCATAACCAATCTATTTTTTCGTGCAAAATTATTGTATATATATCCATTTTTATCGCTGTAAGATATTCTTCCTATATCGGCATTACTATTAGCAACAGCCTCTAAAACTTTCATAGATGTTGTTTCCATTAATTGGATATTGACTGCCACATCCTTTGCAATGCTATTATAAAAATCTGACAAAGTCTTTGCAATATAAGAAGAACGTACACAAGCAATTTTAATAGTTACAGCATTGTTTTTCTGATTTTTAAATATAAATTCCATCCTATCAGCTTGGGATAAAATAGATTGTGCATATAAAATAAATTTCTCACCCTCTTTAGTAGGAACAACTCCAGCAGCAGTTCTAACAAATATTGTCATTCCAATTTCTGTCTCCAGCTCCTTTAGGGCATTGCTTAAATTTGGCTGTGACATGAATAAATTAGTTGCTGATTTAGTTATTGAGCCTGTTTTGTATACCTCTACTATGTAACGCAATTGTTGCAAAGTCATATGGCAAACCTCCAATCACTTTAAGTTATGACCCTATAAATATTATATATTTCTACTAATAATAATGCAAGTGTTATAATTATGAAAATGTAATATTTTTGGATATATTGTCGATTATACTTATTACAAAAGTTAAATGAATTATAGATTTTATATTATTAGTATCAGTCTAAACTTAGAATTTTCATAGTATGTTATATATGTTTTAAGTTATGAAATTCTTATAGTTAGGATATGTAAAAGCGATAAGAATAATCTTATGTAGTAAAAATTAATTACATTTTAAAAATATTTAATAAAGGAGGAAATAGATATTATGATGAAAACATTTGCAGAAGAAGCAGAATTTCTTCAAGATGAGTTGATTAGCTGGAGACGACATATTCACCAAAATCCAGAGGTTGGTATGGATACTCATAACACAGCTGCTTTTATCAAGGCAAAGCTCGAAGAAATGGGCTATGAGACAAAATACGTTGCCGGTACAGGTGTTACCGCAATAGCTGGAGGCAAGAAGCCAGGAAAATGTTTCCTAATTCGTGGAGATATTGATGCTCTGCCGGTTACAGAGGAGGCTGATGTTGAATTTAAATCAACTAATGGAGCTATGCACGCCTGCGGACACGATTTCCATGCTGCAATGCTCCTTGGCGCAGCTAAGCTGCTTAAAGCGTACGAGGATGAAATCCCAGGACAGATTAAATTTATGTTCCAACCAGCAGAGGAAAACCTAAAAGGTGCTAAGGCAATGGTTGAAGATGGAATTCTTGAAAATCCAAAGGTTGATGCAGCAGCAATGTTCCACGTTATGACTGGTACGCCTCTCCCAACAGGAACTATAGTCATACCAAAGCCCGGACCATCTACAGCAGCATCAGATTGGTTTGACATAGTAATAAAGGGAAAAGGTGGACATGGTGCAATGCCACACAAATCAGTTGACCCCTTAAATGTAATCAGCCATCTTCATTTAGCACTGCAAGAATTAAACAGCAGAGAAATCGCTCCTGATGATATTGTAGCTCTTACAATAGGTATGATGAAAGGCGGAACTACATCTAACGTAATACCTGATACTGCTGAAATGCACGGAACTCTCCGTACTTATGACAAAGAGACAAGAGTATATCTAAATGAAAGAATTCCTCAAATTGCTAAGTCAGTTGCACAAACTTTCAGAGCTGAAGCTGAAGTTACTATGATTGAGGGGACCGCTACTGTTACAAATGATGCAGCCGTTACCGAGCCACTATACGAGTCTTTAAAAGAAGTATTTGAAAACGTTGTGCGTTCAGACCAAAGAGGCGGCGGCTCAGAGGACTTTGCCTATGTTAGTGATAAAGTGCCTGCGGTTATGATGATAATATCAGCAGGAAACTCCATGGACGGATACACATTGCCAGTTCATCATCCAAAGGTTGTGTTTGATGAAAATGTTTTATCAGTTGGAGCAGCAGGTTATGCAGTAGCTGCATTATCTTGGTTAAGTAAAAATCAATAAAAATATTTGAAAGGTGGAAATTTTATGAATTTAACGTTTATGCAAGTTGCAACACATCCATTAATTTATGGAATGGTAACACTTGGAATTTTAATGGTACTTGGTATATCTGCAATAATGATACAAAAATCTTGGAAACGTGCTTTAGAGCTTGGATATAAGAAAGAAGATTTGATGAAAATCGTAAAATCTTCTGGAACATTCTCAATTATGCCTGCAATAGGAATAGTTATAGGTTTGTTCGCTCTATCTAATCTAATAGGTACTCCTTGGGCATGGTGGAGATTATCAGTTATAGGATCTTTAACTTACGAAACAATGGCTGCTAAAATAGCACTTGGCGCTTTAGAAATCAGTGCTGCAACAGCTAAGGACTTCGTTCTCGTTATGTTCGTTATGACTATAGGTATTATGGGAGGACTTGTGTTAGCTCCTATCATGGCAGAAAGAATACACACAGGTTCTGTAAAAATGAAGGATAAAGACTCTCGCTGGGGAGCATTAGGAAACAGTACATTCATGCTTGCGATAATTCTAGCCTTTGTAGTTCCTATGTTCTTCCAAGGCATCGTTGTTACATTGACTCTTTTAACAAGTATAATTACATCATATATTTTGGTTCATATAGCTCAAAAATACAAGGTTGCATGGTTAGGAGAATTTATCATAGTATTTACAATGTTAGCCGGTATGCTTTCTTCTCTTATTTGGACTAGCTTATTCAAATAAGGAGAACTATAGTGACTAATACAATTCATAAACCATTAAAGAAAGGAATAATACAATGAGTGAAAATAAAACAACTAATAATTTAAGTTCAAGCGAATATATTCATAAAATGCACAAATTCGGCAGATGGTCGTCTATAATTTCTATCTTAGTAATGATATCGATGCCTATCATAGCTGGCTTCTACTTCAACGCGATGCCGACATTCTCAGCAATAATGTATGCTTCTCTTCCTCTGCTTGCTATATTTATACCAACTAATATAGGTGAGGTTATAGCTTATACTCCAATTGCCGGAAGTTCCATATATCTAAGCTTTATAACAGGTAATCTTTCAAACTTAAAATTACCTGCAGCAAGTAATGCTTTAAAAATTATGGACGCTGCTCCCGGTACAGAAGAAGCTGATATATTCAGCGGTATAGCTATAGGAGCTTCAACATTTGTAACTGTTGCTATTATAGCACTTGGTATGATTTTAATGATTCCGCTTCAACCAGTATTGCTAATACCGGCAGTTAAAACTGCTACATCATATATAATGCCTGCTCTATTTGGTACTCTAGTCGTTAGCTTGATGAGCCCAAATATTGGCGGTGGTATAAGAGCTCCTAGAAAGCTTTTCGGCGCAATTATCCCAGCATTAGCTCTATTTATTTTCGTTGCATGGGACAAATATATGTGGGCTCCTGCGCATGCTGGTAAAACTCTCATGGGATATTATCAAGGTGTTGTAGTAGTTGTACTTTTAATAGTGTTGTATTTTAGTACTAAGTTATTCTATGATAAAGGTATTATCAAGGTTTACCTAAAAGGTGAGAATATACCATCTAAAAAGTAAGATTTATTGACATAAAAACAAAACTCATATCGCCGTATACCGAGCAGAACATAAGGTATACGGCGGTTTATTAGAAATAATTAATTAGGAAGTGACCAATGAAGAATAGACTTAATAACAATTTTTACAAATCAATGCTTGTAATTGCATTACCGGTAGTTTTTCAAAATTTGATTAGTATCAGCGTTAATCTAGTTAGCTCTATAATGTTGGGAAAATTAGGAGTTAATCAATTAGCAGGAGTTGGTATAGCGAATAGAGTGTTTTTTATATATACCTATGCTTGTCTAGGAATTTATAGTGGTTCATCAATATTTATAGCTCAATATTGGGGAGCTAAGGATTATAAAAGTATTAAAAAGATATTTGGTATGAATTTATTTTTAGGACTTGTATTGTCCTTGAGCGTCACTGTTTTAGCATATATTTTTGCTCCTCAGATAATATCAATATTTAATAAAGATGTTGATGTTGTAGGCTATGGAGTGACATATCTTAGGATAATATGCTTTACTTACGCATTTACAGCGCTTTCATTTGCAAGCAGTTTTAATTCAAGAGCTGTTCGCAAGCTTAAAGTTCCTACAATCATAAGCTTTATCACAGTTTGTATTAGTATTATCTTAAATTATCTTTTAATTTTTGGGAAAGCGGGATTTCCGGAACTTGGTATTAAAGGAGCAGCTATCGGTACAGCTATAGCTAGAACTTTTGAGTTTATTATGGCATATTCTTATATATTCTTCTCTAAGAATCATCCTCTTGTTGGCACAATCAAGGAATACATGTCATGGGACTTTAATATGTTTAAAAACACTCTAAAGACTTCTCTACCTGTTATAATTTCTGAAACATCATTTGCACTTGGATATACGGTTTATTATATTGCATATGGAATGATTGGTGCTTCAGCTATAGCAGTAGCTCAAGTAGCATATGTTATAAACGACCTGTTCCAAGCAGTTTTTGTAGGTTTATCTAATGCCTCTGCTGTTATGACAGGCAATGAATTAGGGAAAAACGAAGTTAAAAAAGCTTTAGATTATAGTAAAATAAATATAAAAATATGCTTACTTTTAAGCTTAATAATGAGTACATCTTTACTTTTCGCGAAACAATCTATTATAAATATATATAATTTTGATTCAAATACTAACATGTTATTAAATAAATCCTTAGTTATTTTTGCAATATTCTTGACACCTAGAATGGCAACATATCTAATTGGTTCTGGAGTTCTGCGTGCAGGAGGGGATACAAAATTCTGTATGTTTTTAGACTTGGTAGTTATTTGGTTAATTGGTGTGCCTTTAGCTTTCTTTGCAGTTAAGGTGTTACAGCTTCCTATAAATTATGTTTTTGCATTTGTATTTTTGGGAGAAGTAGTTAAGATGTTTGTTGTATCACTAAGATATAAAAGTCAGAAATGGATTAATAATTTAATAGCTTAAAACATCTATAAAATAATTATCTTAATAAAAAGAGGTCATAGGCTTTGTGTATGAAAAGCCTGTGACCTTTTTAATCATATGTATATTAATTTACATGAGATAATTCTGTTAATGTAAAATTGCCAACCTCTTCACGTAATACAGCAGCTTGTGAAGACATTTCTTCGCTGGTAGCAGAGTTTTCTTCAGCAGTAGCTGCATTTGTCTGAACAACAGAAGAAATTTGGGAAAGTCCCTGTCTAACCTGCTCGATTGCTTCTTTTTGCTGAGAAGATGATCTTTCAATGTCCATAAAGCTTTCAACTACCTTTACTGTGCTCTCTTGAACATTTAATAAAATCTCTGCTGTCTGTACAGTAATTTCTGTACCTCTTGCTACTGTATCAACAGAAGCTTGAATAAGTTCACTTGTCTGTTTCGCTGCTTCCTGTGATTTCGCAGCAAGATTTCTAACCTCATCTGCTACAACTGCAAAGCCTTTTCCGGCAGAACCTGCACGTGCTGCTTCAATAGCGGCGTTCAATGCGAGAATATTTGTCTGGAATGCAATATCTTCAATAACCTTACTGATACTAGCAATCTGACTAGATGCAGAGCCTATATCATCCATTGCACTTGTAAGCTGTCCCATATGCGCATTTCCTGATGTTACACCAGCTCCGGCCTGTTCAATATGTCCAGCTGCAATTTCAACAATTGATAAATTTTCCTCAGCTTGTTCTGCAATTTTTTCAATAGAAGCAGATAGCTCTTGTATAGAGGCAGCCTGTTCTGTAGAGCCTGCTGCTAATGCCTGTGCTCCGCTCGATACCTGTGAAGAACCTGATTCCACCTGCTCGGCAACTGAATTAATGTTTCGTAGTGTATCGTTAAGATTATTTCTTAACTTAAGCATATTATCTAATATAGAGCGATAATCTCCTACATAAACGCTATTATCTTTTGTGTCTACGGAAAAATTACCACCTGCAAGCTCACCTAATACGTATTTAGTATCACCTATCATAGATTTCAATGTATCTGACATATGACTAAATGTCTTTGCTAGAACTCCGGTTTCATCATTAGAATCTATATGAACATTAACATTAGTATCACCCTCAGCCAGCTTACCAGCTGCATCTACAACAAGTTCAATTCTCTTTGATATACCACGTGCAATCCATATACCTGTTATAATCGCAAAGATAATAGCTAAAACAGAACCAACTATTATAATAATCCTTGAATTAATTGATGAGCTATCATTTCTAGTAATAGAATCTGAAGTAACATCCTTATTGAAGCTAATCAATTTAGCAATTGAATTTTCTATTTCAATACCTAAATCATTTATCTCACTTCCTTGACCGAGTGACCTAGCAGCCTCCTTACGACGTGATGTAGACATGGCAAGCGGGCTTTTTATAAATTCATCAGTCACTTCACTATACTTATTAAAAGCTATTTTAAAATCATCTATCATTTTTAAATTTTCACTTACATCGACTCTAGTGTTTTTACTGTATTCGTTCTGAATATTTATACATTCATTAAGCTTGCTTTCTATCAAAGTTATCTTATTGTGAAAGCTTTTTATCATTTCTTCCTTATCCGCTGTTTCTTCTGCTAAAACCAAATTAGATAGGTCTGTTCTTGATGATTGAAAGCTAGAGCTAATTGACTCTAATTGTTCAAGTAAATTGATTGAAGAAGTATATACATGATAATAGGAAGTAGCAATCTCTCCTATTCCTAAAACTCCAACTATTCCCACTACACCTGCAATTAATGCAACAATAACAAATCCTAAAGTGATTTTAATACCTATTCTTAAATTGGCAAACCATTTTTTCATGATTGTACATCCTCCATAAACTTTTATAAATGTTAATCTGAATGAATTCTTTCTTAACTTTTTAACAGAAAATTTAAATCAATCTAAAATTTGCCAAAAAATTAAAAAAATTCGCTATATTTAATATATATAATATAGCGAATTTTGTCAAAAGTCAAGAAATACTTACCTGTTTTCCCTTTTCTCTCTTGTTTTCCCTGCTTATTTATTTTTCATCTGCTCTAATCTTTCTGATACTGTATTCATCATCTCTTGATATTTTGCTAATTTCTCTCTTTCCTCTGCTACTACATTTTCAGGAGCTTTGCTCATGAATTTTTCGTTTGAAAGCTTTCCATTAACTCTATCAAGCTCTGATTGAAGCTTAATTTTTTCTTTTTCTAATCTTTCTATTTCCTTTTCAAAGTCTATCAAGTCTGCAAGTGGCAAGCAAATTTCTGTTCCATCCATAACTGCTGTTGCTGTGTCTTCATTTACTTGTGATTTATCGCTAAGCACTTGAATTTCTGTGATATTTGCAAGTGTTGCAAAGTATGCTGCAGCATCTGATAAATAAGCTTTAACAGCTTCCTTTGAAGGTATAAATACAGCTCTTGCCTTTCTTGATGGAGCAACATTCATTTCAGCTCTTATGTTTCTTATTTTAGTTACAGCCTCCATGATGAATTGCATATTTTGCTCCTCAGCTTCAAAATGCTCATTCTCATCATAAGCTGGCCAGTCTGCTTTTATAAGTCTAGATGAGGTGTTTGGCAGATTAGACCAAATTTCTTCAGTTATAAATGGCATAAATGGATGCAATAACTTAAGCATATCCTTTAATACCTTGATTAATACAAACTTTACTGTGTCCTTGGTTAATTTATCCTCACCATACAGCCTTGGTTTTACAATTTCAATATACCAATCGCAATATTCATTCCAGATAAAGTCATAAATTTTTTGTGCAGCTATGCCAAGCTCAAATTTTTCAAGATTTTGTGTTACTTCACTTGCAACAGTGTTTATTCTTGAAATTATCCATTTATCTTCTGCTTTAAGGTTAGCCATAGCAGTTTTTTCATCTATTAAACTATTGCTATCATTTGAATTTAAAGCTTCTTCTGAATTATTCAAATTCATCAGAACAAATCTTGAGGCATTCCATAGTTTATTTGCAAAGTTTCTGCAAGATTCTAATTTTTCAATCTTAAATCTTGTATCATTGCCCGGAGAAATACCTGTCATAAGCATAAATCTTAGGGCATCTGCTCCATACTGGTCTATAACTTCAAGCGGATCAACTCCATTGCCTAATGATTTTGACATCTTCTTTCCTTCTGCATCTCTCACAAGACCATGTATGAATACATGCTTAAACGGAACTTCTCCCATCTGTTCAAGGCTTGAAAATACCATTCTTACAACCCAGAAGAATATTATATCATAACCAGTTACTAAAACATCTGTTGGGAAGAAATAATCAAGCTCAGGAGTTTTTTCCGGCCAGCCAAGTGTTGAGAATGGCCATAAAGCTGAACTAAACCATGTATCAAGTACATCCTCATCTTGGTTAATGTGTGTACTTCCACATTTGCTGCATTTATCAGGTGCAACTCTTTGTACCATCATTTCACCGCAATCCTTGCAGTAATAAGCCGGTATTCTATGTCCCCACCACAATTGTCTTGATATACACCAGTCTCTTATTCCCTCTAACCAGTTATAGTAGATTTTTGTAAATCTTTCTGGAACAAACTGTACATCTTTATTCTGTGCAGCTTCTATTGCTGGCTTTGCGAGTTCTTCCATCTTAACAAACCATTGATCTGAAACTCTTGGCTCAACAACATTATGACATCTATAGCAAGTTCCTACATTGTGTGATGTATCTTCTATTTTTAATATATATCCATTTTCTTCTAATTCTTTAACAAATGCTTTTCTGCATTCATATCTATCCATACCGTCATACTTACCAGCAATTTCATTCATAGTTCCATCTTCATTCATACATGAAATGAATTCAAGATTGTGTCTTAGTCCTATTTCAAAATCATTAGGATCATGACATGGAGTTATTTTAAGTGCGCCTGTGCCCTTAGTCATATCTGGGTATTCATCACCGATTATCTCAATTTCTCTGCCTACTAATGGAACTATAACTTTTTTACCTATTAAATTTTTATATCTTTCATCATTATAGTGTGCAGCTATAGCAGTGTCACCAAATATTGTTTCAGGTCTTGTTGTTGCAACTATAAAAAATTCATTAGGATTATCTACATATGGATATTTTACATAGTAATATTTGCCTGGTTTATCTTCATGCTCAACCTCTGCATCTGATATAGATGTCAAGCAGTCTGGACACCAGTTTATAATCCTGTTTCCTTTGTATATAAGTCCTTTTTCATAAAGTCTAATAAAAACCTCTGTAACGGCCTTATTACAGCTTTCATCCATTGTAAATCTTTCTTTTGACCAATCACAAGAGTTTCCAAGCTTTCTCATTTGCTCGACTATTCTATCGCCATACTCCTCTTTCCAAGCCCAAGCTCTTTTTAAGAATTCATCTCTGCCAAGCTCTTCTTTTGATTTGCCTTCTTCTTCTTTTATTCTTTCAACTACTTTAACCTCTGTAGCTATGCTGGCATGATCTGTTCCCGGCAGCCATAGAGCTTCAAAACCCTGCATTCTTTTCCATCTTATTAAAACATCTTGCAAGGTATGATCAAGTGAATGTCCCATATGCAGTTGCCCTGTAATATTTGGCGGTGGCAGGATAATCGTAAATGGTTTTTTATCTTTATTTACATCTGCTCTAAAGCAGTCTTCATCCATCCAAAGCTTATAAATTTTCTCTTCAAAATCTTTTGGATTGTATTTTGTATTCATAATCGTTCCTTCTTTCTTATTTATATTATCTTTGATTAATAATAATTTATAATCTAAAATTTAAGCAATATATAATTTATAGAGCTTCTACAGCTATAAAAGTCTATAATCTTAATAAAGTTTCTAATATCTAATCTTTTCTAAAACAAAAAGCGAGCCTTCTCCTCCTATATAGGACGAGAAAACCCGCGGTACCACCTAAATTCCAATTACGGCTCTTAATTATTTAACGGTTTTATCCGTTTAATCCTACTGCTATTTCAGATTAAATGCTCCAAAGCTACTTTCAACATATATTTCCTATGCAGTCTTTCAGCCTACGAACTGCACTCTCTAAAGGCTTTTTATATTTACTCCTCTTTATCATCGCAAAATATTTATTTCAATTTATGATATTAGAAATTAATATAAAAGTCAATAGTTTTTTGCACAATTTTATATTATTTTTAATATCGAAAGTCATCCTTTTACTCCAATCATTTGCAGCTAAGCTCTTTAAATTTATTGCCACACTTACGACATACCTTTAATCTATATTTTTTATCCCTATTACTTCTTGAATAAGATATACCACAATTCTTACAAATATATTTATAATTTACTTTAGCGACTTCCTTAGAATATGTTAATATATCCAAATTGAAATCTTGCTTTAATCTTTCTATTTCCCTTTTAAATTCAATACCATGCGCAGCCTTTGGATATTTTACATGTATCATTTCATGAAGCAATGTATTAGAGATGTCATCCTTGAATTTTTCATGATAGGGTAAAGATAATCTTATATATTCAGTTATTATATTATTTTTCTTCTTTTGTATATATACACCAGCATTAGATGTTAATCTGCTTGACCATTCTACTGTAATATTGCTTGATAATTCATTGTTAAAATATTTTGAATTATATTCTAAATATTTTAACTTTAAATCTATGTCTTTTATATTGTTCATTCATATTATCCTCTTTTGTATTTTATTTAATTATAGCGTAAGTTTTAAAAAATAGTAAGTTATTTTTATCTATGTACAGATAGAATAGTGTATTTTTTATGCTTAAAAAAGAAATATCAATATATAATTATGTAAAACAACTTAATTCTTATTATTCCGTGATAAAAGCTGTAAAATAAATTATTGCAGATTTATTAACTGCATGTTAAAATATTTACATATTTTATAGAATTGCAAATAATATTATTTAATATAATTTGTTAAAATCTTACTAAAAAGGATGGTCTGATGCAAGTAAACACTATTAATGAAAAACATGTCGGAAGAAAACAAAATCTACTTATACTAGCTATTTTCCCCCTGTCTATTTTTATTTGCGGAATATTAATATGGATATTTCGAACAGATTATGACATAAATCTGATTTTAATCGGATTAAAAGAAATTCTAAGTTCCCCCACTACCCTATATACAGATTTCTTAGAGCTTGGAGATGTAAGCTCCTCACTTTTAAACGCCTCATTAATTGGCTTTTTTAATCTATATCTTTTGAACAAATATAAATTAAGAATAAATGGCTCAATAATAGCTGCATTTATGACTGTAATAGGATTTTCTTTCTTTGGAAAGAATATTTTTAACGTCATTCCTATATACATAGGTGGATATTTATACAGCAAATATCAAAAAATAGAATTCAAAGATATTATTGTATCTATAATGTTTGGAACAGCTTTAGCTCCAGTTATTAGTCAAATCAGTTTTTATGGGTTTTATCCTTTACATATAAGCATACCTATTGGTATACTTACAGGAATTTTCATAGGCTTTGTACTTGTGCCGCTTGCAACAAGTATGCTTAAATTTCATGAAGGCTATAATTTATATAATATAGGCTTCACAGCAGGCATATTAGGAACTGTTTTTACCAGTATTATTAGAAGCGTTAATTTAGAGGTTGAAGCTTCTAACATACTCTATACAGAGAAAAATTTAGCTTTATTAGCTCTCTTTTCCTTTCATTTTATCTTTTTAATAGTTATAGGAATTATAATTAATAAAAACTCTATACTTTCTTACAAAAATATATTAAAATATAAAGGAAGAGCAGTTACGGACTTCCCATTTTTAGTAGGCTATGGCATGACCTTTTTAAACATGGGGATTTTAGGTCTGTTGAGCCTTGGCTTTGCTTATTTGGCTGGCGGGATAATCAATGGTCCAATTATAGCCGCTGTATTTACAGTATCAGGCTTTGGTGCTTTTGGTAAGCACATAAAAAATTGTCTTCCAGTTGCACTTGGAGTAATAATATTCGGATTGCTATTTAAAAGTGATTTTAGTTCTACGAATATCATAATTACAGTATTGTTTTCAACAACGCTCGCACCTATTGCCGGAGGCTTTGGATTTTTCGCCGGAATAATTGCAGGTATGTTACACTTTACACTGGCGACAAATATAGGTATAATACATGGTGGATTAAATCTTTATAATAACGGATTTGCAGGCGGCTTAGTAGCAGGATTTTTAGTCCCTGTATTAGAATCCTTTAAAAGAGGTGAAAAATAGTATGCACAACGAAATACAAAAAACAACAAAAATTGTTGATGAGTTAAGTTCTTTATTAATGAATAAGGGCTCTTTAGAAATTGATATCAAATTAAAGCTAAGTGATGTCTGTACCACAATTTTTATAACAGATTATAATACAAATCTAACTCAAGATGAAATAAATACATTAAGTCAATTCTTAAACATTCCTAGGCAAACTGAGGTAGAGGAATATTATTGGGGTCTGATGGGTGAAACCAGCGATGATGACGAATTATTTTTGCTTGGTTCAATGATTGATAGTGCAAAGCTTGAATTGAGAGCTAACAATTTATATATTGAATTGACAAGGACTCTTAAGTAGCTTTATTAAAAATGCAATTATAATAGGAATATTAGGGATGTTCCAAAATTGGAGAGAGAAGAAATGGACAAGCTTAAACATAATAACAAATATAACATAATTGGAGGGCTTTTAGGTACATTGGTAGGCGCAAGCGCAGGATACCTTGGGACATATCTGAAAGCACTTGGAGGTAATGACTATCATTTTGCACTATTAAACGCATTTCCAAGTATGATCGCAATGTTTGTATTGATACCTGGTGCTATGATTATTGATAGCGCTAAGAACAAACTTAGGACGACACTTTTTGTATGCTTTATATCAAGAGTTTTCTTCCTCTTATATGCCTTAGTACCATTTTTACCAAGAGAATTACAGGCAATTAGTTTAGTGGTGTTAATGGGGCTTAGAAATGCACCGGAAGCTATATGGAGTATAGGCTATCAATCGCTTGTAGCTGATGTGTTTCCAATAAATAAATTAAACTCAATTATAGGGACAAGAAGTAAATTTAACAGCATTTTGACAATGGGTGCAACCTTTATTCTCGGAACATATCTAACGCTTAATGAAAAATATCCTATAGATTCAATATTGCTGTATAAAATACTTTTTATATTCACCTTTGGAGTGGGAATAATAGAAATAATGCAATATAAAAATTTTGTTTTTGAGCCAAAACAAATACAAAAAACCGAGAGCTTTGCGAAGAAATTTTTAAATGCTATAAAATCCTTACCAAAGTATCCGAGGTATGTAAAATATTGTGTCACAGTAATTATATTTTATTTGGGCTGGCAAATGGCACAACCTTTATACAATATATATCAATTAGATGTTCTTAAAGCAAATGCTGCTTGGATAGGTTATCTTAACATTACCTCAACCTTAGTCCAATTTTTAACTACAAGTATGTGGATGAGATTGGCAGATAAGTTTGGCAGCAGAGTAATTTTAGGTATATGTATGTCATTGATGGCGCTTTCTCCTTTTGTATATGCTATAAGCACTACCTTACCAATGCTTCTTGTTATGCAGCTAATAGTAGGAAGCGGAATGGCCGGAGCTATAACTCTTTTATTTAACGAGCTTATAGGCGTATGTCCTGATGAAAACAGAACGCTTTATATATCACTATTTACGTGCTTGACACAATTTACAAGCTCTTTCATGCCATTTGTAGGGATTCTAATGAAAAGAGCATTTTCAATACAAATTGCATTATTTACAAGTTCTGCCATAAGATTTTTAGGAGCTGCTATACTTTTATGGGCGTTTAGAAATGAAAAGCAGACTGAACATAATTAAGTTAATAGTTGTGAATAAAAAATTTATTGCATAAATATCAAAAATACTATATATTTAAGTTAGAAAAAATTAATAATAAATAATTACTAGATTTATAAATCTAGTGAAAGATGAATGAATTCGTGCGGAAATAATTATATGAAAAGAGGTTCAATATGAAATGGAGAAAAAAAATATATTTAGAGATTTAGCATTAAAATTTATATTAATTACTCTTGGAGCTTTAATATATGCTGTGGGAATTGCTTTATTTATAGATCCTCATAAGCTTGCACCAGGTGGCGTAACCGGAATTGCCGTAATAATAAGCAATCTTACAAGCCTAAAAACAGGTACTATTATATTGTTGATAAACATACCTATATTGATATTTGGATTGTGGAAATTTGGGGTTAAATTCATATTATCAACTATATATGTTACATTTATTTCGTCATTTTTTATGAATTTAATGAATGAACACATTATATTAAAACACGGTCTTATAACAAATAATTTACTTCTATCAGGCATCACCGGAGGAGCTTTGATAGCTTTTGGAATTGCGATTGTTTTTAAACAAGGAGCAACGACGGGTGGGACAGATGTAATAGTAAAAGCTTTAAGGCAAAGATATAAGCATATAAAAAGCGGGACAATTTTTTTAATTACAGACGCAATTATAGTTACAGCATCCGCTATAATTTTTAAAAATATCGAGCTTGCCTTATACGCTGCTATAACTATGGTTATCACTAATTTTGTCTTAGATTTAGCATTGTATGGCGGAGATAATGCTAAGCTATTGTATATAATCAGCGACAATCACGAAAAAATCGCAAAAAGAATAATGGATGAGTTAGATATCGGAGCGACATATTTAAAAGCAGAAGGAGCTTATACTCACTATAACAAGAATGTTATCATGTGTGTTTGCAGAAAATATAATTATACAAAGGTTAGAGAGATAATAAAAGAGGAAGATGTTAATGCCTTTTTCATAGTAACAAATTCAACAGAGGTTTTTGGAGACGGATATAAGAGCCATTTGTCTGATGAGATATAAAAAATGAGATATGTTATAAGAGAAATTTATCAATCAGAAATTCCATTATTAAAAGATTTTACTTACGAAGCTATTTATCAAAGAGATGAAAGCAATCTTATTTCGAGAGATATTCTTAATCAACCAGAGATAAAGGTATTTTATGATAAATTCGGAAAGCCTGATGATTTGTGCCTTGTGGCAGAAGTTGACAAAAAAATTGTCGGTGCAGTATGGACTAGGATTTTATCAGGACCAGTAAAGGGCTTTGGAAATATAGACAATAAAACTCCAGAGTTTGCAATATCCTTATATAAGGAACATAGAGGACAAGGCATAGGGACTGCTTTGATGAAAAGCATGTTGGATTTATTGAATCAGCGTGGTTACAAACAAACATCCCTTGCGGTTCAAAAAGACAATTATGCAGTGAAAATGTATCAAGCTGTAGGCTTTTCCGTCGTTAAGGAAACGGAAGAAGAATACCTTATGATATATAAGCTTTCATAATTTATCAATTAATGTTAGAGTGATACTGCACAATATCCCCGATATAGTGCAGTTTTTTTATATATACATTTGATTTTTTATCATATTTGATTTTTAATTTCATAAACTATCGCACTCTGTATATCGTTAATCTCATATTTTTTATCTATAAAAAAAGAATTTTTATATAATAAATTATTTAATTCTTCTACCGTTCTTTGTTTACCCTGAATAGTGTTAATACTTAGTCTTAAGCCATATTCTAAAACTTTTAAAGGTTCAATTTCATTATTTAATATATCTTCAATTATTATAATTTTTGTATTATTTTTAGAATGTTTTTTACAAACCTCTAATAGTTTTTTACATTCTATATCACAAAAATCATGCAAAATGTTAGATAAAATTATATAATCATAACGTGCATTTAATTCTAACGAAAAAAAATCTCCTTCAACAAATTTAATATTACTTACTTCATTAAGCTTTTTAAATTCTTCACCTATAGCACAAGGTATGCTTTTATCTACTACTGTTATTTCACAATTAAGGTTGTTTTTAAGAATTGCATTAGAAAGTCCGCCACTATTACCACCAATATCTAAAACACTGGAGTGATTAAAATCACATATCCTGCATAACGCTTGACCTATTTCAAAGCTTACCGCATAATTACATCTAGAATATATTTCATATTCTAAATCAGATATATTATCAAAAAAGCTACCATCTTTTTTTTGATTAATTTTATCAAATAATATCGTCATTTCTTCAATATTATTGCCCTTTTTTAGTTTTAATTGGTTTATAGCAGATAAATTTTCATCTGTAGCATAAAAGCCATTATCTTTGTATATTATTAAATTATGTGCAGCTAATAAACGCAATGCTGCATAAAATATGTTTTCAGGTAAACAGCTATTTATTTTATACATATTTGTTTTATCTTCTTTATTCAATGTTTTACAATATTCATCAAAAATAAATATTGCTTCATATAATCTGTTATTTTCCATTTAGTAATTCCTCTTTAAAAATAGTTTAAGGTATTATATTTTTATTATCACTTTTGTATGCAGGATGGACTTGCGTAAATAGAACAGACACAAGTCCATCTTAAATAAAATTATTTATGACAGTATAATTCTCACTAATATTTTTTCAAATTCTTTATCCTGTTCCTTTGTCCTTTTGGAAGGACCTTTTGTTTTTGCTCCTGTTTTTCTTATTCTTTGACTTATGTATCTTGATTGCAGGAGTATTTCTATATTAAAGGCATTTATTTCAAAGCCTGACGTATGCACTATTCCCTTAGCCTTTGGCAGTACAAGGCTTGCAAGTCCATAGTCTTGAGTAACTAAAATGTCCTTATTCTGAAAAATTTGGACAATCTTATAGTCTACTGCATCGTTTCCGTTTTCTACTACTATCACTTCATAATCGCTTGTTATAAAATGGTCAGTATCTACAACTATCTTTAAATCTATACCATATTTTTTTGCATTTCTTTCACAAATTTTCATGACGCTTTGTGGGCAAGCATCACCATCTATTATTATTCTCATATCTAAAGCCTTCTTGATTTTAATATTTTTAAGACCAACTTCTTTTAAAAATTGCTTATATGTAACATTTTATGAGCTTACAGAGCTTAAGTTACAAATAATAATTTAGTATATTTATAGCAAAGTAGTAAACACAAGGTTAAATTATCATCTTAAATACATCATGCTAATATAAATGTTCCCAAAGTCTCTATAGGTTTATCAATCAACTTCTTTAGCAGAGGTAAATCTTGCTCATTTATACTTAAAATACAGCTGCATGAAGGTCCTCCTGAACAATTTAAGTTATAGCTTAGATTTTCTTTATATTTAATGCTTAAACTGTTGCAGTTGCAAAGCTCGTTAATTTCATGCCCTGCACCCTTTGATCCTACAGGAATAATTTCTTTGACATAATCAAGCATGCTTATTGTCTCAAAATCTTCTATTGACATTACCTTGTCTAAATTTTTTAAAACATCATAACCAACAAACGGAAGTCCTACAGCCACACATAAGTCACCGGCAGAGCTTTTTTTGTATTTTAATTTATTCTTGTCCACAATGCCAATGCCTGTTACTCCCATTGAGGTTTGGACAGTTTTCATATTTTCCTCGGTACTTCCTGTCAGATGCACCTTGCTATTTCTTAACTGCTTTATTGTATTTGTAAAACCTTCAATTATCTTTCTTCCCGTATCTTCCATTTCAACAGATAAACCGTCAGAAAGTAGCATAGGCTCAAAACCCATACTTAAAAGCTCCGCTAAAACGACCTTAGCAGTTTGCTCTCCTACTATAATTGGTGATGCTTTAACCATATCATGCTCTTTTTCCCCTATAGCACCACATGAATCACAAGCAACACCTAAATATCTATTTTCGTCTATATCAATAAGACTTATATCTCTAATTTGTTTTATCAACATCATTTACCACCTTTTAATATTTTCTTTTACTACTATTTTAAAATAAAATGCAAGATTTGGGAAGTAAATTTTTTATGATTTTTTTATTATTATCAACAATAATATATTTCCTATGCTTTAGAAAGGATAAGCGCCAATTCTGCTGGAGGTATAACTGCATTATTAGAAGCCCATGTCAGCATTACATTCCAAAACACACCTATCCTATATGCAAAAATATAATCAAATTGAAACTTTGTTTTTATTATAGTATACTATATTTGCATAACTGCTACAAGTGTAGCTTTTATCTGAAATTAAAATAACAATATATAGGAAGGTATAAAATATATGGTGCGATTTATTCAAACAGTTGGTATTATAGGGTTTTTTATATGTCTATCTATTATGTATATGACCAATCATGGAGTACGGGGCATCCAGAAATATTATCCGTCATTTCAAATACCAGATATGAGATTTCATTATAGTGCTGAACAAATAACAAATGATTTTGAACGGATTGGAAATGCCGGAAGAACAATTTATCAAAAGTATCTTTACTTAGATTTTGTCTTTATCATTTGCTTTATTATTCTCATGCTGACTATAAGTAATTCTCTGTTTTCGAGAACAATTATCCGTAACTTTTTATTTGCAATTTGCATATTAAGAGCCTTATTTGATATTTTAGAAAACAGTTTTTTACTTTCGGTGCTAAAAAACTATCCCTCAATTAATAAGTCAGTAATATCCGTTTGCTCATATTTTACAAGTTTCAAATTCATAATGCTCTATATCTGGATTTTTGCACTTATTATTCAACTCATATTAATGGGAATTACAAAAATAAAAGCATTTTAATAAATCATATAACTGAACAAAAGATATAAGTTGAAATTGTTTATTTCCTTATAATTAAGCTCCAATTTCAAAGCAAAGAAAACATTGAGCAAGCATAGGATAAATCTTGTAAATTCGTATTCATACAATGTATATAAAATGAAGTGGAAAACTTGCGGTAATTATGATATAGTGGAACTATCAAATAATAAGATTATTTTTATATTTTACGCATAAAGGAGAATTTAATTAAAGATGAAAGGGAAAAAACGAATGATATTACAAATAATTGGGATTATAGCAGTGTGTATTGTGCTTGTAATTATCGCCGTAATTTTATTTATAAGACACCAAATAAACAAAATTCCCGCTCTATCATTTGATGAAGCATTAGCATATACAACACAAAATAATAACAATGCAGTCATTACAGTAGGTATCATTAAAAATGGAGAAACTTCTTTCACTGTTTATGGAAATAATGGAAGCAAATTACCACAAGAGCTACATACTTATGAAATAGGCTCTATTACAAAAACTATCACTGCAACACTTATAAGCAAAGCAATACAGGAGGAGAAAATAAATTTAAACTATACTATAGACAAATACCTTGAATTGCCCGAAGGTAAAAACTATCCCACAATTGCTCAGCTTCTAACACATACATCTGGATACAAATCCTATTATTTCCAACAACCCATGATTTCCAATTTCTTTAAAGGGAAAAATGACTTTTACAATATATCGAGAGAGATGATTTTTGATAAAGTAGCCAATATTAATTTAAACGATAAACCATATTCTTTTAAATATTCAAACTTTGGCTATGCAGTATTAGGGCTTGTTTTAGAGTCGGTTTATAAGCAGGATTATACTGACTTAGTTAATGAATATATTCATAATGAATTAGGTCTGTATTCTTCGCAGATTTCCAACATAAGTGGTGATTTACACAATTACTGGGATTGGTCAGAAAATGACGGATATATACCAGCAGGAGCGATTACTTCAAATATCGAAGATATGTTATCATATGCCAAACTTCAGATGAACGGTTTTGAATACATAGAAAAGATGCGTACAACTTTATCAAAAATAAATGCTACTACCGACACTTATTCAAAGATGGACATACGAATGGATGAAATAGGTATGGCATGGTTAATAGATACTAAAAATAATTTCATTTGGCATAACGGAGGAACCGGCAATTATAATAGTTATATTGCTTTTTGTCCTAAAACACAGACTGCTGTTGTCATTTTGTCAAATCTTTCTCCAAATTACAGAATACCTGCCACTGTTTTAGGAATTAAGCTTTTACAGTCATTGCAATAATTAAACAAGAACAAATAAAAAATGTCATATCAAAATACTAAATACATTGATATGACATTTTTTTATAAATCTTTTATAGTATTTTTATATATCATAGACAGAAATAAAGTACTTACTGCAAAAGAGAATACTTCTGCTATCGGGAACGCATACCACACATAGTTTAAACCTATTTTTGAAAGTAAATATGCTATAGGTAAAATAATTACAAGCTGTCTTAAAATCGATATATACAAACTTTTACGACCTTGACCTAGTGCTTGGAATAGAGTTGAGAACATTATTCCTAATGCTGCCGGAACAAAACATAGAGAGATAGTTCTGAGTGCTTTTGTGCCAAGCTCTAGCATCTGTTCAGAAGCGTTAAACAGCATTAACAACTTATCTGGAATAGCCATAAATAGAATTGTTCCTGAAAGCATTATTACCATAGCTAACACAGTCCCTATTTTTAAGGCTGATAATAGCCTATGCTTATTTTTTGCTCCAAAGTTATATCCCATAATAGGCATTACTCCTTGTGTCAAGCCAAAAACAGGCATAAACACAAAGGATTGAAGCTTATAGTATACTCCAAGAACAGATACTGCCGCCTCCGAAAATGCAATTAATATTGAATTAAGCCCAACGATAAGAACTGAAGCTATAGACTGCATTATCATTGACGGAAGTCCTACCGCATATATATCTTTTATTGTTTTAAAGTTAATCTTGAATTTTTTAAATGTTACATGAACTTTATGACTTTTTTTAAATATTACATACAGCGAAAGTGACATCGCAAGAATTTGTCCGATAACAGTAGCAAGAGCAGCACCAAAAACTTCTAGCCTTGGAAATCCAAATAGTCCGAATATCATTATAGGGTCAAGTATAATATTAGTTATAGCTCCAACTAACTGAAATACCATTGGATATATCATGTTTCCAGTTGCTTGCAATGCTTTTTCAACATTAATCTGAACAAAAGACCCAAAGGATAAAACAGTTACTACGATAGTATAACTATATCCCATATCTATTATCGCTTTGTTATCAGAAAATGCTTGAAAGAAAGGTCTTGTAAATAAAAAACCTAATATTGCAAAGATTATTCCACTAAATAAACCTAGTATAATTCCATGCGTCGCTGCACTATTTGCTTCTTCTTGCTTTTTTTCTCCAAGTCTTCTTGATACAAGTGAATTTATACCTATTCCAGTACCTACTGCAACTGATATGATAAGTGTTTGTACTGGAAAAGCAAGAGATACAGCTGTTAATGCACCCTCTCCTAGTTGAGCTACAAACATACTATCTACAATGTTATAAAGTGCTTGGATAAGCATTGAAAACATCGCAGGAAGTGACATTGAAATGATAAGCTTAAGCATAGGAGCAGTGCCCATTTTATTATTTTCTCCCATAAATACCTCCATGTAATTTACCCACGGAGATATGGTACGTTTCATCATTTTTAAAAGTATAATACATATTTTTCTCCTTAGTTGATTTGTAAATACGTCTTTGCAAAAGTTCATATGTATTGAACCTTTAGTTTAGCAATAGACTTATGATTTGTAAAATGACTTCATGTATTATAGCATGGTAAAATTAAAAAATCAATTAATATTTTATATCATATACCCTTTTATATTCCTTTGTCTCCATATTTTTAACTGTTTTAGATTTGTTCCTGCTTAATAGGCGTACAATATTGTATACATTTATCCAAATTTCATTATCACTTTCTTTTTGAGATTCGTCAAATATAAGCTGCATGCCAAAATGCAAATGCGGAGTAGTAATATTGTTGGCATTTTCCGAATCACTGTATCCAGTTCTTCCCATGTATCCTATAACATCACCTGCTTTTACTATACTTCCTTCTTTTAGGTCCTTATTATAAGGAAAATTTTTTCTAAGGTGAGCATAGTAATAGTATCTTTTTTTATCAAAGCTCCTTATACCAATTCTCCATCCGCCGTATTTGTTCCAGCCAAGAGCTTCTACTACACCACCCTCAACAGCAACTATAGGTATACCTACCTGCCCTATTAAATCATTTCCTAAATGCTTTCTCTTAAAGCCATAGCTTCTTGAGTCGCCAAAATCGTCATAATGGCTATAATAAAAGTCTCTAGCAACTGGTGAAAATGCTATTAAACCGTACTTCTTAACCCACTCCTTTTGTTCAGGTGCATCTTTTACAGGAACTTCTATTTCAAATTCTCCTAAAAATCCACCTAAAACCGCAGTGTATGCTTCAAAATAATAGCCATAATATTTCATATTTTTTGTAAGCTCCTCTATTGTTTCTCCCTTTTTAAGCTTATTTACTAGCTCATCAAGGTTTTTAGATTTATATTTTGAAAAATTCCCTCCATACTTAGCTGCCAAATATGCTATTAATTCAATCCAATTTAATGGCTTATCAGTATCGTGAGAGTTTATATCATATTTCATAGCAGAATCCATAAGTGTATATGGAACATTGAATTCAACATATTTTATAAATTTTTTATCAGTAGCTGAAACAGCATAAGCAGAATTATAAAGCGAATTGGAATCATAATATATAAACAGACTCGCAAGAATTGTTACAATTAGTAAAACAATTATTAAATTTTGAATTTTAATTTTAAACACCATAAGACTCACTCCTCTAATAATCTTATGAATTTATATGGTAAAATATGTTTTTATAAAAGTATTAAAATATAATAATGAAAATTATACTTTTATAAAGATATTTGTTAATAATAAGGCTTTATCACAATGTATGAAGAAAATATTCAATATTAATTTTAAAATTTTTATTTTTGTGCTATAATAACAGTGCAAAAATATACTTGAGAGGATTATAGTATATTAGAAAAATTAAATATAACATATGACGATTTTAAAAATAGCATATGTAGAGGAGAACATAAAAATGTCCTATTCAAAAACTGTTGTTATAACTGGAGCTTCCAGAGGCATTGGGAAATCTATGGCAGAACTATTTGCCAATGAAAAATACAAGGTTCTAATTAACTATAACAATTCTGAAACAAGTGCTTTTGATTTATATAACAAGCTTAAAAATAAAGGTTTATCTGTAAAAATGTTTAAAGCAGATGTTTCTAATCGAAATGAAATAGATTTAATGATGAAATTTTGCATTGAGGAATTTGGCTCAATTGATGTGCTTATCAACAATGCAGGTATAAGTCAGGGAAAACTATTTATAGATATCACTGATGAAGAATTTGATAGGATGATAGATGTAAATTTAAAGGGTGTTTTTTATTGCTCTCAAGAAGCTTTGAAATATATGCTTCCAAATAAGAGAGGTAAGATTATAAATATTTCCTCAATATGGGGAATGGTTGGAGCTTCTTGTGAAGTTCATTATTCTGCTGTCAAAGCAGGCGTAATTGGCTTGACAAAAGCATTGGCAAAGGAGCTTGGACCTTCAAATATTCAAGTAAATTGCATTGCACCTGGTATAATTCAAACAGATATGCTTTCTTCATATGTTGAAAGCGAATTAAGTGTTCTTCAAGAAAACACACCTTTAATGAGATTAGGAAGTCCCAAAGATGTTGCCGCTTGTGCTCTTTTTCTTGCATCATCTCACTCTGATTTTATAACTGGACAGATAATTAGTCCTAATGGAGGGTTTATAATTTGAAGTATGAATTTTTGATATATAAATTTAATTATAAAATGTAAAAAGCGTTAAAAATTATTTAAAAGTCATAATTTTCAACGCTTATTTTAAAGTTTTAGACTGTCTCAAATGTCTAGTATTTATTCATAAGGTTCAAATTCGTCTTTTCCTACGAAGCATATTGGGCATACCCAATCATCTGGTATATCTTCGAAAGATGTTCCTGGTGCTATGCCACTGTCTGGATCTCCCATCTCTGGATCATATATGTATCCACATACTGTACAAACATATTTTTGCATATTAGTTTTCTCCTTTCCATAGTTTTATAAGCTTAATTTATAATTATACTAATCCCCAAATTAAAATGTTCAGAAATTAGTATTATTAACATTTTCTTATAGAGCGAAACTTGTTTCGCTTTTTTTATATTGAATATGATACCCCTAAAAACCAATTATAAACAAAATCTTAATTTTCAATGCTTTTATTTTAGGGCTTTTATACAATTTAAAAATACTTTAAATATCAATCATATTTTTAAATTCTTCTTCATTTAAAACTCTTACTCCTAACTCATTAGCCTTCTCAAGCTTTGAGCCTGCTTCTTCTCCGGCTATTACATAGTCTGTTTTTTTGCTAACACTTCCAGAAACTTTGCCTCCAAGTCTTTCGATTATATCTTTAGCTTCATTTCTTCCTATTGAGAGTGTACCTGTTAAAACTACTGTTTTCCCAGTAAACGGACTTTCGGTAGAAAGTTCTTTTTCCTCATATTTAGGTTTTATACCTAAGTTAAGCAGTTTATCTATATTATCTACAATTTCTTTATCGTGGAAGAATTCTATAATTGCGTTAGCTACTACATCTCCTACATCATTTACTTCTATCAGCTCTTCAAATGTCGCATTTTTAAGATTTTCAAGTGTCTTAAATCTTTTAACTAAATCCTTGGCTGTTTTTTCTCCGACATTTGGTATGCCTAAGGCGTATATGAATTTATCTAAATCACAATCTTTGCTCTTTTTAATAGCCTCTATCAAGTTTTCAGCTTTTTTATCTGCAAATCTTTCAAGCCCTATCAAATCTTCTTTTTTTATCTCATATAGTTGAGGCAAGCTCTTTAAATCTAATTCGTCAAACAGCTGATATGCTGTTTTTTCACTAAATCCATCTATGTTCATAGCGTTTCTGCTTGCAAAATGCACTATTCTAGAGACAAGTTGAGGTCTGCACGACATAGAATTAGGGCAAAAATAATGAACGCCATTTTGAACTAATTCTACTCCACATGCAGGGCAGTGACTTAGCATTTTTATTTCTATCTCATTCGAAACGAGGTTTTCATTCGCATTATTTTTATTCTGCTCATCTTCTCTAAAACTCTCATCAGAACTTAAATTCTCATTTTCTATAAATTCCTCATCCTCAACTACTCCCATAATCTCAGGGATAACATCATTTGAGCGTCTAACCCAGACTGTTGAATTTATCTTTACATTTTTTCTTAGTATATCCTCGTAATTGTTAAGTGTTGCCCTTTTAACTGTAACACCGCCTATGTCAATAGGCTCTAATATCGCAGTTGGAGTTACTTTACCAGTACGACCTACATTCCATTCTATTTCAAGAAGTTTAGTAGTATATTCTTCTGCTTCAAATTTATACGCAACAGCCCATCTTGGAAATTTTTGGGTATATCCTAATACTTCTCTTGTTTTCATATCATTTATTTTAATAACAAGTCCATCTGTTAATACATCTAAATTTTTCCTCTCAATATTCAAGACTTCTATCTCAGCAATGAGTTCATCCATTTTCTTGAATTTTTTCATGTAATTAGAAACCGGAAGTCTATTGCTTCTTAAAAACTCAAACATTTCATCATGTGTGCTAAAATCCATGCCCTCTATGTAGCCTACATTATATATGTATGCTGATAACATTCTCTTTTCTGTGACCTTTGGATCTAAATTTCTTAATGCTCCTGCTGCTGCATTTCTAGCATTTTTAAGTGGCTCATCTGCTGTTTTATTATATTTTTCAAGTGCCGAAAGAGGCATTATTCCTTCGCCTTGAACCTCTATTTTTCCTTTAAAATCTATGCTAAGGGGCAGTGTTTTAATCGTTTTTAGCTGAGGTAGTATAGCTTCGCCAACAGTCCCATTTCCCCTTGTGGCACCTTGTATTAATATACCATTATCATAAGTTAGATTAATTGTCAAGCCATCAAATTTTAATTCGAGTATAAATTCAATCTCTGGCAGCTTATCCTCATGACTTAGATTGTACTCATCTTTTAGCTTGTTCGCTCTTTGCTCCCAGGCATAAAGCTCTCCAATATTCTGAGCCTTGTCTAAACTCCACAGCTTCCCTATATGTATATGCTTCTCAAATTTATTAAGAACTTCACCTCCTATTCTTTGTGTAGGAGAATCCGCTTGAAAATAGCTAGTTTCTATTTCCAAATTGTTAAGCTCGTCATATAAGTTATCATACTCTTTATCTGTAATAGTAGGATTATCGAGAGTGTAATAATTATAGCTGTGTCTATTCAATTCGTTTATCAGTGTCTTAATTCTTTCTATTTTATTATTCATACTATACCCCTTGTTATTTGTATATTATTTTAGAGCAAAACTGCTTTCGCTTTTTTATCATTATTATCAAATAATTAGAAATTTATAAATAATATTTATATGCCAGAAAATTATGCTTGAAAGTTTAGTATACACACTTAGACAGGCTATTATATCTTCTCAATAGGTGCAAAGCTTAGCATAACTGTTTTTAAACCCTTTTGTTCAAACGCTATAGTTGCTTTCTGCTCGCTTCCTTCACCACTTAATGATATAACACAACCTACTCCCCAAGCCTTGTGCCTTACCTTATCGCCTGTTGATAGCTTATCTGATTTTAATTTCGGCTGTTTTTCGGCATTGTTCCTGCTATAATCGCTATCTTCGTTTAAATCATCATTTTTTATATCAGCATATACATCAATAACTTTAATGCCGTCGCTAATAAATGGACTGGATTTTTTTGGTTTCTTTCTAACCATTGGTTCATCATCATAAAATCCCTCAAAGCCATCATGCTCAGCAAAATCGCTAAATTCATCAAATTTATTATTTTTCTTAGTATTTGAAGATAAGTTTGAAGATGAAACTGGTTTATTCAAATACTGAGCTGGTATCTCACTAACAAATCTTGAAGGAGCTCTCATCTCGTGATGACCAAATACAATTCTTTCGTTCGTATAAGAAAGATACAATCTTTTCTTTGCTCTTGTAGCAGCAACATAAAAAAGTCTTCTTTCTTCTTCTAAGTCATCATCCGTTCCGTCGTCACGTATTATAGGGAAGCTTCTTTCTTCAAGACCTGCTACAAATACAACATCAAATTCAAGTCCTTTTGCACTGTGAACAGTCAAAAGTGTAACTCTATCAATTTCCATCTCGTCTGTTTTATCAATGTCTGAGAGCAATGATACGTGGGCAAGGAAATCTTCTAATGAATTTTCTTCATATCTTTCCTCAAAATCCTTAGCAGCTGACATGAATTCCAGAATGTTTTCAAGCCTTGACATTCCCTCTATGCTCATATCCTCTTGAGCCATCTTCTCATATCCTGTATCCTCATAAACAGCTTTAATAAATTCTGAAAGTGATAGTGCATCCTTTTTAACCATCAGAAGCTCCATCGTCTCAACAAATTTTTGTATACCAGCTACTGAAGATGGCATTATATCCAATTTGTCTACATCATAGCAAGCTTCAAACATTGATATTTCTTGTGAACTTGCATATTGTGTTAAAGTTTCTATAGCCTTTGGTCCTATTTTTCTTCTCGGTAAATTTATAATTCTGTTGAAGCTGTTGTCATCTCTTGCATTTTCTATAAGCATAAGATAGGACATGATATCCTTTATTTCCTTACGTCCATAGAATTTGAGTCCACCTACAATTTTATAAGGTATCCCAAACGCCATCAAGCCTTCCTCTAGTGAACGAGACTGAGCATTTGTCCTGTATAATATTGCAGCTTCTGAATATTTAATATCATTTTTTTCAAATTCTTTTCCTATATTTGAGGCAATTACAAAGGCTTCTTCTTTTTCATTGTCTGTATTTATAAGCTGAATAGGCTCTCCGCCTTCAAAGTCTGTATATAAATCTTTTCCTTTTCTTTTGCAGTTGTTTTTAATAACAGAATTTGCAGCATTTAGTATAACGTCTGTTGAACGATAGTTTCTTTCTAGTCTTACTACTTTGGCATTTTCAAAATCTTTCTCGAAATCCAATATATTATTTATATCTGCACCTCTCCAGCCATATATTGACTGGTCATCATCTCCAACTACAAATACATTGTTTTCTCCGTTTTCTTTTTTACCCAAAATTTTAACTAAATTATACTGAACATTGTTTGTATCTTGATACTCGTCAACAAGTATGTATTTAAATCTATCTTGATAATATTGCCTAATGTCTGGATTTGTTTGCAACAGCTGAAGTGCCTTTACAAGCAAATCATCGAAATCCAAAGCGTTGCATATTTTAAGCTTTTTTTCATATAATTCATAAATTTCTCCAACGCTTCTCATAAAGAAATTAGCATAATTTTCTGCTATGAATTTATTTGGTGTATTATAACGATTTTTCTCGTTGCTTATAATTGACTTTATTGCATTTGCATTGTATTTTTTAGGATCAAGTTCCAATTCCTTTATACAGTTTTTTAATACATTTTTTTGGTCATCTGTATCATATATTACAAAGTTTTTCTCGTAGCCAATCCTTTCTATATCTCTTCTTAATATTCTTACGCAAATTGAGTGGAATGTTCCCATCCACATTCTGTCTATATCATAGTCTATAAGCTGAGCTATTCTCTCTTTCATCTCATTGGCAGCCTTGTTTGTAAATGTTATTGATAATATTTCACCTGGTCTTGCCTTTTCAGTATTAATCAAATATGCAATTCTATGCGTTAGAACACGAGTTTTTCCAGTACCTGCACCTGCTATAACAAGTATAGGTCCTTTATCGTGCGAGGCAGCTTCCCTTTGCTTCTCGTTTAAACCGCCCAACAAATTCGTTTCTTCCATGTCCATTATATATGCCTCCCACAAAAAAATTTATTCATAAATATTTTATCTGCTTTTACCTTAGCTTTTTTCGAATAGTTTTTTATAACTTCTTCCAATCTTTTTTCACCTATGTAAACATCAAATACAAGAAAGCCCATAATTTAAATTTTATGAGAATTTGTATTATTCCTTTCTGAAATGTTTGTAATTTTAATTATAAATTAATTATTAAATCAAATAAATTCAACATATGTATTCTATTATAAACTAAATCTTCACTAAATGAAATAAAAAATTATGGTTTTTTAAAAATGATTTTCAAAACTAAAGGCTATCTCAATTTTATATTGAAATAGCCTAATTTTTATTTTTTCTCGTACGCTATTAAGATATATTGTTTTTTAGTTTCAGTCCTTAATTTCGCTTCTTTGTCGAGCAAGCACTGATAATCATCTTGACTTAAATTCGCTACTTTATAGTCATTAAGTTTATCGTTTAACATATTTTCCTCCTATATACTTTAATAATATAGTATTATTTTATCATACATAGGATTTTTTATTCAATTAATTTGCACAAAAAAAGCTGTGCACCCTTAGCTTGACATAATGCTCCAAGCGTTACTCATGTAGTTAGCTCAAATCCAGCTACCCTATGTCACACGAAGCCTTCCACTTACTGCTGCTTCCTTCCGAACCTGACAGGATTCATGGCTCTTCGTTGCACAGGACCAAACTCTCAACACCACTTTCATAAGGCAGACCCTACATCATTATGCCGCACAAAGGGAATTAAGTCTTGCTATAGCGGATTGCAAGTACAGGGCACCGCTACCTCCCCACTTAGCACAGCTTGATAAGTCTATCATAATTTTGCTTATGTGTCAATATGCAAAATTTGGAACAATAAATTCTGCAACAGACAAGCAAATTTAGTTTAACATTAGTAAATTCAACACTTACATAGCAAAATACTATTTACATATCATCCTTTGCCACTCTAAAAGTTTTTTCACCTTTTTCATTTATTATCTCAAGTATAGCAGTTGCAATATTCTTTGCGTGATCTCCTATTCTCTCTAAATCGCTTATAGCATCTAAGAATATAACTCCCGATTTAGGTACACAAACATTTTTGTTTAAACGGTCCATATGATTTGCTCGTAAATTCGCAAACATCTCATCTATTACATCATCTTTAGCAAATATATTTTCACAATCATTAGAATCAGTAGTAACTAAAGCATTAAGCGATAATTGATATATTTCCTTAGTCAAAGCATACATATCTTTAAATTCAGTAACTGCCAAATCAGAAAATACTACTTCGTCCTCTATCTTGAATGTTGCAAGTTCTGCAATATTTTTTGCATGATCTCCTACACGTTCAATATAGTTAATACAATTCATCAATACAACAATCTTATCCTTCTCATGAGAGCTTAAATCCTCTTTATCTAGTTTAACTAAAAATTCAAGTATATGTCTTGTTAAACTGTTTACCATTTTTTCCTTTTCATGAGTTATAGATATAGCATCTTCATTCTTATTAATAAACGCATCTATGGCTGAGTCAAGTTCTTCAGCTGCTGTTTTTCCAAGGTGTAAAACCTCTCTTGCAGCTTGATGCACAGCTATAGGTGGTGTCGCGAAAAGTCTTTCATCAATATATTTAACAATAGATTCTTTTTCTTTATCCTTACCCCTAATTACAAGCTCTGATGCTTTAACTAGCATGTTTGAAAATGGGAAAAGAATTATTACGTTAATCACATTAAATAGTATATGTCCTGTAGCTATTTGCTGAGGTACATTGCTTTGTACAAGCTTTAAAATTAACCATTCTACTGGGAATCTTAAAGCAAATAAGAAAATTATCGAACCAAAAACGTTAAATAACAAGTGTATAACCGCAGCTCTTTTTGCTGTTTTATTTGCTCCTATACTTGATAACATAGCTGTTACACAAGTTCCTATGTTTTGTCCAAATATAATTGGATAAGCCATATTTAAGCTAATTCCTCCACCTGCTGCAATAGCTATTAAAAGACCTGTTGTAGCACTGCTTGACTGTAAAATTGCCGTCATAACAAAGCCTACAAAGAGTCCAAGATATGGATTTGTAAATTTTGTTAAGAGACTCATAAATTCTGGATTATTCTGCAATGGTCCCATAGCATTTTTCATCATCTCCATACCAACAAACAATATACCAAAGCCAATTGTAACCTCTGCAATATTTTTAATCCTTTTTCTCTTAGCTAGTATTAGTATAAAAGCACTCACACCAACCATCACTGTTGCTATTTTAGTTATATCCAAGGCTACTAAAAAAGCTGTGATTGTTGTACCAATATTAGCTCCCATTATAATACCTACTGCTTGTCCTAAATTCATCAGTCCGGCATTTACAAAACCAACTGTCATAACTGTAGTAGCACTACTAGATTGTATTACAGCTGTAACTAAAGTTCCAACTATAAGTCCCATAAATTTGTTCTTTGTCAAAGCAGCTAAAATACTTTTCATCTTGCTGCCGGCAACCTTTTGAAGTCCATCACCCATGAAGTTCATTCCGAACAAAAATAAACCTAAGCCGCCTAATAAATTAATTGCAATATTCATCTAAATTATTATTCCCTTCTTTAAAAAGTAATATTATTTTACAATACTCAGGCTTTTTTATCAATAATTTTTTTAATACTCCATAGATAATTTTATATTTTACTGTAAATTATGTTATGCACAGGTACAGCATAATAACTAATAATGCCTTTACAAACTTATATCTTATATGATAATATATTCAATGTAGTTTAATATTTAGACAATTTTTGGAGGAGATAAATACTAATATGGATAAACACTTTGTTTATAAGACAGAAGGAAATGTATGTTCAAAGGAAATAAGCTTCAATATCGTTGATGGCTTAGTTAGAGATGTTAAATTTAATGGTGGATGCAAAGGTAATGTCTCAGGTATCGGAAATCTTGTCGAAGGTATGAAAGCAGAAGATGTAATCACAAGATTAAAAGGCGTAGATTGTCATGATGGACAATCATGTCCTAATGAGTTAGCTAAAGCAGTTGAAAGATGTTTAAGCGAGAATTAAAATAAAAAAAGAATATCCGCTATTGATAACTAATATAGCGGATATTTTTTTATTTATTTATCTGGTTTATTTAAAAACCTTTATACGTTTTTCTATATCTTCATATTCAGCTGGGTCAGGCTTTGCTGTTGGGTTTCCGAAAGGCATTTGTGCAATTAATTTCCAAGATTCAGGCAAATTAAATTCTTTTCTTACGTCCTCATCAATTATTGGATTGTAATGCTGCAATGATGCTCCTAAGCCTGCTTCTTCTAATCCTACCCATACTACGTGCTGTAACATACCTGTGCTATGATTTGACCAAATACTGAAATTTTCAGCATAAAGAGGGAATTGCTCCTGCAAACTCTTAACAACTGCTTGATCCTCATAAAATAAAACCGTTCCATATCCTGCTGCAAAGGAATTAATCTTAGTTTCTGTAGCTGAAAATTTATCAGCCGGAACTCGCTTTCTTAGCTCTTCCATAACAATATCCCAAAATTTATTATGATTATCATTTAAGAGCAGTACTACCCTTGAAGACTGAGAATTAAATGCAGATGGTGTATATTTAACTGCCTCCTTTAACAAACTTTCCAATTCATTATCCTTAAGAAAGGATTCTTTGCTTATATTATAATAGCTTCTTCTATTTTTTATCGCTTCAAAATATTTCATAATTACCTCCATAGTTTTAAAATAAATATAAAATTTAAAAGATATTTATGTAAGGCTTACATTTTATAACATTATATAAATACTTTTCAATTTGTATCTTTACTTTATATATTCCCAAATTTATTCTTGTTAAACACAATTTATGTAAATAATAAATCTTTTATTAAATATTTTGTTACTTTTGTCGATATGTATGGTATATATATACCAATAGTATATATATTTAAAATTTTACATACTTATTTTCACAGCATAATTATATATTGAAAATACTTCTGTAAAAATACCATTTTAAGCTAAAAAATATAATTTTAAGGAGAATTGAAATGAATACTAAAATTAAACAAGCAAAAACAAATCACGTAAGATTTGCGCTAAATGGTAAAAGTAGCAAACTAGGTATCAAATCAATTAAGTATGAAATTCTGTTTATTTTGTTGCCGATTGTAATTGTGACTATGGTTGCTTTATCGCTTATGGGATATTTTACTTCTAGGCAAATTATCCAAGCTGGTAATGAGCATCAAATGGAATTAAGCCTTTCTACTGCTGTTGAAAAAATAGAAAAATCACTTGCTAAGAACCGAAAGCTAACAGAAACTATGGCAAGGATGATAGAGACAAACAATGATGTATTAAAGGAAAACAATTACCGTAAGCTTATGCCTGAATTGTTTGCAAGCAATCAAGAAACCTTTGGCGGTGGGGTTTGGTTTGAACCATATAAATATGACCCTCAGACGAAATACTTTTCACCGTACTGTATGTTAGAAGATGGTAAAATGACTTATGTTAGTAATTATTCTTTAGGCGAAGGACTTTATTATACTGAAGCGGAATGGTACACTAATGTAATGAATACCGATCAAAGCGCAGTGTGGAGTAGTCCGTACTATGATGAATTTACTAATGTTTCTATGGTTACATCATCTTCTCCTTTTTATGATGCTTTTGGTAAATTTATGGGAGTTGTAACTGCTGATATTGATTTAACGCAGTTGCAGAAGATGGTCGTAGATCTTCAAGTTGAAAAAGATGATAAAGCCTTTTTGCTTGATCCTAACGGAGCTTATATTGCAGATAGTGACATTTCTAAGATACTTAAAGTAAATATCACTGCGGATAGCAATCCAAGCTTAGCAAAACTAGGAAAAGAGATACTTTCTCAAAAACAAGGAAATGGAACTTTTACGGAAAACGGAAAAAAATATCAAGTTTGGTACACGATAATTCCAGAATCCGGATGGATTGTTGCTATTTCAAGAACACAAAATCAATTATTTAGTAAAGTTAATACTCTTGGAAATACTCTAATACTCATTTGCACTATATCAGCACTGCTTGTTGCTGTAATTCTAGTCTTATTAATACAAGGAAAAGTTGTTAAGCCTTTAGATAAGCTCGTAGATGTGACCGGTGAAATTGCTGATGGAAACTTAAATGTTGATGTAGATAGCAATTTAAAAAATGAAATTGGACTTGTTTTTTCATCTATTAAGAGAACAACAGGCAGATTGCAGAACTATATTTCTTATATTGACGAAGTATCTGGCGTTTTAAATCAAATTTCAATTGGTAATTTGGATTATACCTTAGAACTTCATTATACTGGTGAGTTTGAAAAAATAAAGATTTCTCTTGAGAATATCCGTTCATCTTTAAATCAAATGATGTGGGTAATAAACTCTACTATTTCCCAAGTTAATACAGGAACTGCTCAAGTTTCAAGTGCTGCTCAGTCACTTGCACAGAGTTCATCAGAGCAAGCTGCAACTGTAGGAGAGCTACATAACTCTGTTGAACAACTTACTAAGCAGGCACAGAAAAATTTAGAAAATGTCAAATTTGCTATTGATTCTGCAAATCAAACCAGCAACGGAATGATTGAGGGAAATAAGCGCATGATGGAATTGACAGAGGCAATGTCAAATATTAACTCAGCGTCTAGCCAAATAGCTCAGATTACAAAAACCATTGAAGATATAGCATTTCAGACTAATCTTCTAGCTCTAAACGCTACTATTGAAGCTGCACGTGCAGGAGAAGCAGGAAAGGGATTCTTGGTCGTAGCGGATGAAGTTCGTAATCTAGCTGCAAGGTCGTCTGAAGCAGCAAAGAAAACTGCTGAGCTGATTGAATATTCAGTGAGTACAGTGAACAGAGGCTCTGAGCTTACAGAAAAGACTGCTCATATATTGCAAGAAATTATACAAATAGAAACTGTTGCAAATGATGGCCTTTCTAGAATAGAAAAAGCTACTACTGAGCAAACTAAGGCTCTTGAAGATATTACCGAGGGACTTTCTCAGGTCGCAGCAATTGTACAAGCAAATGCAAGTGCTTCAGAGGAGAATTCTGCAGTAAGTGAAGAAATGTCCTCACAAGTATCTATATTGCACGAAGAAATATCAAAATTTAAGTTAAGCTCTGATTCTGTCAGCAGTTCAATATGAAGCAAGCTTAAAATTAATAATAAGGATTTTTAATAAAAGGACTATTAGATATTGATTTCTAATAGTCCTTTTTGCAAATAATGTAACCTCATAATATATTTAAAATACAAATCTAAATTTTTTATATACTTTTTGCTAATTTTTTTCTGCTCCAGCCTCTACTGCTTTCACGAGCAGTCACAAAGTTTTTGTAAATACCGTCTTTTTGTATAAGTTCCTCATGAGTTCCTTGCTCAGCAATATTGCCATTTGCAATTACTAAAATCTTGTCTGCATGTCGTATAGTATTTAATCTATGTGCAATTACCAGCAAAGTTTTTCCTTCGCAAAGTTCACTGATAGCCTCTTGGATATAGCTTTCATTATCTGCATCCACGCTTGCAGTAGCTTCGTCTAAAATAATTATAGGAGCATCTTTCAATATACAGCGAGCAATAGATATTCTCTGCTGTTCACCACCGGAAAGACTTGCACCGCCTTCTCCTACCATTGTATCAAATCCATCAGGCAGTGACATTATGAAATCATAGCATCTTGCTTTTTTTGCAGCTTCAATTACTTCTTCTATGCTTGCAGCAGGTCTACCCATGCTTATATTATTGTATATGGTATCCTTAAATAAATAAACTCTCTGGAACACCATGCTTATATTATTCATTAAATCGCTTAGGAGAACTTCTCGTACATCCTTGCCACGTACTAATACTTGGCCTGATTTAACATCCCAAAACCGAGTCAGCAAACTGGCAATTGTAGATTTACCCCCTCCTGAGGGACCGACTAAAGCAAGCATTTGATTTTTTTGTAAATCAAATGAAATATTATGTAATACTTCTTTCTTTCCATAAGAAAAGCTTACATTTTTAAACTGTACTTCAAAAGCTTTGCTATTCTCAGGAATTTTATTTTCTCCCTTATCAGGAAGCTCTAATTCATCAAATACCGCTTCAATACGATCCAGACAGCTGTTCATTACTGTAAGTCTTGCACTCTGGCTATACAACGCTTTTAGAGGCCCAAACAAGTCGAATACAAATAACATTATACCTATAAGTAAAGCTGTATCTAATAAGTTGTGTATGTTCAAAAACACAGAAATTGCTATGACAGCAGCACTGCCTAAGCCATAGATAATATTCATACGACGCTGCCACGGTGCATGATTTTTTTCAAACTCAATATTTTTACGGCAAGTTTCTCTAAAATTATCAGATAGTGCCTTTGATTTTTCACCCATCAAATTATATGCCTTAATAATACCAATTCCCTCAATAAAATCAAGAACTGCTTCAGTTAAATTTTCACTTTGCTCCTGCATAACGGCAGAATCAGTTAGTGCTTCTTTTTTCAATCCTTTAGCCACTAACAGCAAAATTCCTATAACTACAACGGCCACAAGACCTAAGCGAATATCAAATAATAGCATAAATACAATCATAATACCCTGTGAAAAAATATAGCTCATCATATCAGCTAAAACCATCATACAATTAGATTCAATAAACACCATATCAGTAGAAAGTACAGAGCTTATTTTGCCTATATTCCCCTCAGTAAAATAGCCCATAGGCATTTTTCTTAGATGCTTGCCTAACTCTATACGCTTATCGGCAAATAGCATAAATCCGGCAGCCGATTGCAAACGGTCAGCAATATTTTGAAATAATATTTGCAATAACAAGCAAACTGCAAATGCAAATGCAATTTGTAAACACAAGTCTACAGTAGCTGTCCCATTATAAAAATTGCTTAGTGCAAAAAACGCAAGTCCTATAGGTGCTTTAGCTAAAAATGATTTTAAAAAGGAAAATAAAAATGCTAATTTTATCCTTCCCTGATATTTTCCAGAAAAAGAAAGAATACGTCTCATCAAATTAATCATTATAAATTTCCTCCTCTCGATGTGCTGATTTTCCACTTAGCACTGCCCTCGGCTGCTTTCCAAAGTTTTTGATACTCAGAACAGCTTTCAATTAATTCTAAATGAGTTCCGGTAGAAACAATATTACCGGAAGCCAAGACACAAATCTGGTCTGCATCTACAATAGAATGTAGACGGTGAGCTATTACAATAACTGTTTTACCTTGAATTATTTCAGATATAGCTTCATTCATTTTTTCTTCATTTTCTGGGTCCATGAATGCAGTTGCTTCATCAAAAACTATGATAGGAGCGTTTTTCAATATAGCACGAGCTAAAGAAATTCGCTGGCGCTCACCTCCGGATAGCTGTTTCCCACTATCGCCTGCCATACTATGTATTCCATTCGGAAGGCGTTTTAAGAACTCTGTGCATTGCGCTTTTTCTGCCGCTTCAATAACTTCTGCATCTGTAGCAGAAGGATTTCCAAGGCGAATATTTTCAAGTAAACTAATATTGAACAAGAATTGCTCCTGAGCAACATAGGAAATTTGGTTGTTCAATGCTTCAAGGCTCATATCTTGTATATCCTGTCCGCCTATTTTTATAGAACCGCTGCTAACATCATAAAAATGCACAAGCAGCTTTGCAAGAGTAGACTTTCCACTGCCCGATTCACCCACTAGGGCTGTCAGACTACCCTCTGATACTCTAAGCTTGATATTGTGTAAAACCTCAGCCTCTTTATAGGCAAAGCATACATCTTCAAACTGAATGTCGTGATTTTTCCCTAAAAAGGCTTTGTCTGACTGTATAAGCGGTGGCATATTCAGCATCTGTTCAAGGCTGGTAATTTTGTAGTTGATTTGTGGAAGTGTTGACATAAAACTAAGTGCGCGTAAAAGAGGTCCGCTGACTCCAAAAGACATACACAGAGTAAGAGCCAAATTAGGCAATGTAGAATATCCACAAATGACGAAATATGTACCTACAGGAAGCAGAAAAAGTGCTACGAAAGGAACAATACTGCTGTAAATTGCCATCCAAGGCCAGCACACTTTATACCATGTCAAAGTGAAATCTCTATAGCCTTTTACATCTTCCTCAAATCTATGATAAGACTCTCCATCACGATTGAACACTTTAACAACTTCCATGCCATTGATATATTCAATAATAGTATTGTTCATTTTTTGTGCTGACGCATAAAAATCACCCATACTCTTCATACCTATTCTATACATTATCATCATTGATATAATCCCTAGAGGCAAAGAGCAAAGTGCAAGAAGTGCTAACTTCCAGTCCACAATAAACATTCCGACAAATACTAAAACAGGGACTGCAAGGTTGGCAAAGCCCTCTGGCAATGCGTGTGCCATCAATAATTCAATAGTTTCAATATCATCAAGAAACATTTTTTTGATGCTGCCAACACCCTTTTCTTGAATATTGCCTAGTGGCTGCTTTTCTAATTTACCTTGCAGTGAAATTCGCAGATTTTTTAAAGTGTTAAAAGCGCTTTTATGAGAAAGATCTAAGCCTAATATATAAAATACAGCATATAACAGCGAACACAATACAATAGCAGCAATACGCCAGATGACAAACTCTGTTGTAAGGCTCTCTTTTAGCAACAATGGATGAATGATTTGATAGATAAACCAAAATGGCAGCAAATTCATCACAACGCCAATGAGCATTGATACAATTGCCTTATATGTCGTTTTGCGATATTCACCGGCATATTCTAATACTTTTTTAAACATAATAATTACCTCCTTTATTAATTTATTTAAGTTAGTCGGTGCTAACTGTTAAATAAAAAATTTATTAGATAAAATTCTTTACACAATACCTGCTTTAACAAAATGCTTCTTTAACATTATCTTACCTAGCCACATACCTAGCCATGCACCTACTAGTGTAAGTACAGTAGATAATAACAGCATGCTTGGACTCATTACTGCAAGCAGCTTATCTACATATTCTACACTCAATCCCTTTTCTATGCAGTATTTAGCATAAGAATCTGCTGATACCAAAATCGGAGCGAAGCTTCCTAGATTAAGTATTGCACCCATTAGTGCATAGGAAAGTACGTTTATGTTAAAATTTTTATATTTGCCTATACGAGCAACAAGTTCAGCAACAATACCGCCTAAAATAGAACTTACTAAAACATACCAGCCTGCTCCAAGCACAAATACCATAAGGACATAAACTATACACTGAACTAAAATTGCCCACGCTTTTGGAACTTTTACTCGTAAGTATCCCCAAATAATACCGTTTGGTATCATAGCTATGGGAATAAAAAATGGTGTGGTTACCGGCAGCATACCTAGTGTCATTGCAGGTATAAAAAATATCACTGCAAATAACACAGAAAAAATAGCTATTGTAATTAAATCTTTGCTGTTTAATTTTGTTTTGTTTTTTGATTGCATTAATATTTCCTCCATTTGTTTTTAATTTGTCAATAATATTGAATGATGCTACTAACAATATTTTCAATATTATTAAATATGATTTACAGCTTTTTAAAAAATTTTATATCTTATACCAATCACCTAACATAAAAAGACAGATTGAATTGTTTTTGCTTTATTCTCATCCAAAGTCAAATCCCTATAGACATTACCATCTGCAATTTCTACTATACGAGTACAAGTAGAAAGCAGTAATTCGTAATCATGAGTGATTATAAAAATAATTTTGCCTTGTCTTTGCAAATCTTGAATGATGCCACAAACTCTCTGCATATTGCTAAAATCAAGACCGCTTGTTGGTTCATCAAAAATTAAAACCTCTGCATCTCTAACCATAGAAACCCCAATTGCAAGACGCTGTTTTTGCCCTCCCGACAGACTCATAGGATGGCGTTCATAAAATTGAGTTAGTGACAGCTCTTTCATAACTTTTTGCACCTTTTCATCACTTGGCACGCTCTTTCGGTTTTCAGATAATTTGAGTTCATTTTCTACGCTTTCTGTAAAAAGCTGATAGTTTGAATCCTGCATTACGAGATAAAATAAATTTGTTCTCTTGGCTGCAGACAACTTCTTACCATTAAGCTCTATAGCTCCTCCGGATTCTCTTAAAAGTCCGCAGAGCATTCGTGCAAATGTAGATTTACCCTGTCCGTTCTTTCCAATAACCCCAATAACCTCTCCACAAGATGCTCTTAGTGAGAAGTTATCCAGTACAGGTTTGTTTCTTTTGTAGCCAACAGATATTTTATCAATCTTTAGAGTGGCTTCTTGAGGCTCAAGTCTAAGCGGTGAAGGTAAAAGTTCCTCTAAAGATACAGCACGAAGCCCTAAGCCTGATATTTCTTCTTTTGTCAATGAACGAAATTCATCTCCTGTAAATTCATGTTTAATATGTCCGTTTTCTATATAAATAGCTCGGTCAATCAAATCAGCTATATAGTATATTCTATGTTCAGCAATGACTATGGTCTTTCCCATCTTCTTCAATTTAGCAATAAGCTTGGCAAGCTCTCTGCAAGCAGCTGCATCTAAATTGGAAGACGGCTCATCAAGTACAAATATGTTCGGACCGAGTGCGTAAACAGACGCTAAAGCAACAAGCTGTTTTTCTCCGCCAGACAGTGCAAAGATGTCTCTATCCAAGAGATGAGATATACCAAGTGATTTTGCAGCATTTTGAACTCTAGAATAAATCTCATCTGGCTGCATACCCATATTCTCACAGCCAAAAGCAATTTCACTTGTAGTATCAAGATTAAAAAATTGACTACGAGGATTTTGAAATACAGACCCGACAAAGGTAGCAAAATCATCCGGTTTCATACCTGTGACGTCCTTTCCGTCAATTTCAATTCGCCCACAAAATTCTCCCTCGTAAAAATTAGGGATTAGTCCATTTAATAGTCTGGTAGCTGTTGTTTTACCACAACCACTTTCTCCGCATAATAATACACATTCTCCTTTTCGAATGTACAGAGAAATTTCATTTAAGCCTTGCTTTTTTGTATCATCATAATGATAGCTTGCTTTTTCAATTTTAACCATACAAAGCACCTATCCCTCCCAAAGCTGATACTACAGAAAGAACAGCAAATATAAATGCTCCTACAGCATCATAAACATGAAGAGATAATTTGCATAAGGAAGTACGCTTATGTTCACTGTCAATTCCACGTGCTACAGAAGCCGCTGATAGCTCTTCAGCTATACTGGCACAACGCAGCATTATTGGCACGAATATACACTCTATAAGTGTAAGAGGGCGTGTAAGAATATTTCTAATATTTAACCCTATGCCTCTTAATTTCATCGCATCTTTAATACAAGAAAACTCCTCCTTTGCCGTAGGAAAAAATCTTAAGGTAACTGCGAACGGTATAATAATTGACTTAGGAACATAAATTTTCTGTAAAGCGCATATAAGCTCACTAACCTTTGTCGTTGCAATCAGAGCTGATGCAAATATCATAGTAGGGACAAGCTTTCTAAAGCAAATCGCCATCATAGAAATGATACCTGATAGAACTGACGGAAAAAAACCGCATATCCACAATATTGCCATCATACCAGCATACATTAAAACTCCACGCAATGCCTGCTTATAAGCTCCAATTAAAAATGACAAAACGACAATAAATCCAATACAAATTAACTCAGTCTGAAAATCAGGATTGGAAAAAACAATTACATTAATCAAAATGAGAATCAATAATTTTGTACGCGGATCAAGTTTTAGTATCATAAAAGACCTCCTTTTGTTTAGGTTTTGTTACAAAACCCCAGCTCTTTGAAAATGCTTGCGTAAAAGTCCTCTTCCGATTAATGCCCCTACAAAAGCACACAGAATAGTTAAGCCAAAAACTATGACAATAAGCGGACCATGTGTCAATTCTAATGTTTTTTGTATATACTGCTCAGTCATACCCATCTGCGTACGAGTTTTTGCAAAATTTTCTGCAAAAAACAACATTGGCGTATATGATGATAAAGTTAGCGCAACACAAAACACACTATAAGCAAGTGCATTAAGCTTAAAATTTATATATCTTCCCTTTAAGCAAATAAAATCACTTAGTACAGACCCAAATGTCAGCCAAATAACACTCAACCAAAAATGTCCGGCTAAAAACATAAATAAACCAATTAATAATCCCATAATACTAATTGCACCAAATTTCTGAATCTTTGTTGCAATATACATAAATACAGTGCCGCATACTAAAGATACAGCACAACTCGTAAACAATGATACTATCGGAATTCCGCTCATTAACATTGCAAATGCGAAAATTACAATTATCATAAGGGCTGTAAATATACCCAGAGTAATTAACTCTTTGGCACGAAGCCCAGTTTTTTTATTATTCATTTCAATTCCTCCATAATTTTTATGCCTTCAATTTCCACCCTATCGCTTTTTTACGAACATTAATAAAATCAGCATAAATTCCTTTTTGTCCTATTAACTCATCATGTGTGCCATGCTGCATAATTTTGCCCTCATCAAGCACAAGAATTTGGTCGGCATTTTGTACAGTTTTTAATCTATGAGCAATCATGATGATAGTTTTATTTTTAGTAAGCTCTTCAATCGCAGCTTGCAGCTGTGCTTCATTCTCAGGGTCAACATTTGCTGTAGCTTCGTCTAAAATTATGATCGGTGCGTCCTTTAGCAAAGCTCTAGCGATAGAAATACGTTGTTTTTCCCCTCCGGAAATAGTTGCACCGCCCTCGCCGATTACAGTATCGTATCCATTCGGAAGCTGTACAATAAAATCATGGCAGCAAGCTTTTTTAGCAGCGGCAATAATTTCTTCCATACTTGCATCAGGTTTTCCAAATTTAATATTGTTTTTAATTGTATCTTCAAAAAGATAAACATTTTGAAACACCATGCTGAAGTTTTTAAGCAAACTGTCTAGCTTATATTCTTTAACATTAACGCCTCCCAAGGTAATTTTTCCACTGTCTACGTCCCAAAATCTTGCCATTAGATGACAAAGAGTAGTTTTACCGCTTCCGGAAGGACCTACAACAGCTGTAGTCGTACCTTGTGGAATGATGAAGCTAAGTTCATCGATAATTTTTCGTTTTTCACAAGAAAATCCTTTTTCGCAAGAAAGATTTTTATCATAAGAAAAACTCACTCGTTCACCACAAATTTCAAAGCTTTTTGGATTTATGTTTTTTCCTTCAATATCCATAACAGGAGTATCAAAAATACTATTGACTTTATCCATAGATAAATCCATTATTCGCAGCAATGAAGAGAAACTGCCAACAGAATCAAGCTGTGAATAAATCATAAAAGAAGATATAGCCATAAGAAGGCAGTTAATTAAATCCATACTTCCACTCAAGTGTAATGCTATAGAAAGTAAAATCATAAGTGTAGCAAATAGCTTTAAAACAAAGCTTTGTCCGACGATATAAGGAATGAAGTTTTTTTCCAATCCAAAGTTGATATCCTCGTTGTCTTGTATTGCCTTATCAACTGTTTTATTTGCTGACTTATCTAAATTATATGACCTTACTACTCCAATTCCCTGAACATATTCAAGTACCGCACTCACTAATTTACTGTCAGAAGACGACTTAATAGGCGATACCTTGTGGGATTTTTTCTGCATCATCGCATTTACAAAAAGGAAAACTAAAATTCCAAGAATTATTAGCAATCCAACTCTCCAGTCATAAATCAAAATCGATAAACTTATGATTAAAGTTGTCAACAAACCCTGCAATGTAATCATAACTACCCTAGTTGCCGTATCCTGCAAGGCTTCACAGGTATTTGTAATTATTGATGTAATATATCCAATGCTGTTATCATTGAAATAACCCATAGGCATATATTTAAGCCTGTTTCCTATTTCTACCCTCTTATTCGCTGCCATAGTATAGCCGCCCTTTGTCATTCTCATAACCATACCTCGTCTGGTAAATGTGCAGCCAATAATGCTTACAATCATAATCCCAAGAGACATCCATACAGTTTGAATTGTCATATTGCCTTCTACAATAGCCTTTATCACTATAGCAATTGCTGGAATTCGTATTGCTTCAAATATAGCGTGGAGCAAAGAAAATCCAATTGAAACATAAAACTTAGATTTCTGTTCACCTGAAAAGCGAAAAAATTTAAATAATATCTTTGTCATGCTAAAACCTCCTTTACACTATCCTTTACTGAAGAATGTGATTCCCACATCTTTTTATATAGTGAACAGCTTTCGAGTAAATTCTTATGCGAGCCTTCTGCATGAATAGTACCGTTTTGGATAACAACAATTTTATCTGTATCAATAATAGTTGATAATCTATGAGCAATAACAATTAATGTTTTTCCAGCTACCAGTTTGGAAACAGCTGCTTGAATAACCGCCTCGTTTTCCGGATCGGTGTATGCTGTAGCTTCATCTAAAATTATAATTGGTGCATCTTTTAGCATAGCACGTGCAATAGCGATACGCTGGCGTTCTCCTCCTGACAAATGCCCTCCTCCGCTTCCGCACTGCGTCTCATATCCATTCTCCAACTGCATGATAAACTCATGACACCCACTTTCCTTTGCAACACGTTCTACTTCCATATCAGAAGCTTGTGGTCTACCCATACGGATATTGTTTCTAACGGTATCGTTGAAAAGATAATTGTCCTGCGAAACATATGAAATATTTTCGTTCAACTGTGAAAGGGGTATGTCTTTAACATTAACTCCTCCTATAGATACTGAGCCATTAGACACATCCCATAATGAAGCAATCAGCTTAGCTATAGTAGATTTTCCTCCGCCGGAAGGCCCTACAAAAGCGGTTACACAGGCACTTGGAATTTTCAGATTGACATTATTTAATACATTTTTTTGCTCATATGCAAATGATACATTTTTAAATTCAATCTCATAATCTGTAATCTTCGCTTTAGCTTCTGGACGCTGCATATCAGGCACGTTTAAAATTCCTGTGATTTCATCAACTACTGTATGTATTTTTGCCAAATCATCAGTATGTGACACAGCCGAGATTAATGGACCAATAATTCCAAGAGAAAGAATGATTGACATAACAAATGTATCAGTAGAAATACTTTTGTTCATATATAGTAAAGAACCTACTGGAAGCACTCCCACAAGCACCGCTGGAAAAACAGACATGGCAGCTGAAAAGAATATTTGATTGGCACTCATCCAATCGATAAAAGATGCCGCAGCTTCCTTAGCTGCAGTACTGAATTTTTCATAGGACAAGGCCGACTGATTAAAAGCTTTTATAACCTCAATACCTCCTACGTATTCTACTGCTACAGCATTTAAGCCTCTAGTTTTTGTTACAGTCCTTTGAAAGCTTTCTTCATAATTAATCATCATTCCCATATAGCAGGCAATACCGATTGGAACAGTAACAAGTGCCGCCAATGCCATGCGCCAATCCACTAAAAATAAATATAAAATGACGCTTATCGAAACCAAAACATTAGCACTCATTTCTGGTACTACGTGTGCTAGCGTAGGCTCAATGCTGTCTACTCTCTCAACAATGACATTTTTTAAGGTACCTGATGGTGTATCAAGCAGATACCCCATTGGTAAACGTGTAAGCTTTCTTGTTAATCTCAGTCTAATCTCTGAAATTACTGAAAAAGTTGCTTTGTGAGAAAGAGAAGTAGATATACTGTGAAAAATATAACGCAATAACCAAGCAATAAGCATGATTAAGCAATATAATGCGTAAAAGGATATTTCCCTATCATTATTTATCAGATGTATAATCATCTGTGCTGTAAAATAATATGGAACTACACTAAGTGCAACTCCAATCACTGCAAATATTACTGAAGCTATATAGTTTGATTTGTGCGATGAAGCAAAATCCCAAAGCCATGAAATAGTGCTTTTTTTATTGTTTTGCAAATTATTTACCTCCTTTTTTAGTTAGCATATGCTAACTAAAGATTAAAATTTTACACTAACTAACTGAAGTAATATCAAGCTGGTTAGTGTAGACTAACTGACTTTCTATATTTTAACACTACTGAATAATTTAGTCAATAGAGACTTTTAAAAAATTAGCAATAAAAATCCTACAAATTAATATCTGCTGTTGCAGAATATTATTTTTTTACCATTGACAAACTCATTTTTAAGTGATAGACTAAATTAGATATCGGTAGGTGAGGCTACTACAGGGATACGGATTGCTGCCGCAAAATGGTGGAGACACTATGAGTTGGTTTGAACAGGCTATTTCGAAAATAAGGGATAGCATAACGCAATTTCATCGCCCTTTAGAGTCAAAGCTCAAACGAGAATTTAAGATTGTATCATACGATCTCGTATATTCTTTGCCGAATAATATACGAGATTTTTTTATATACTAATCTTTGGTTAGTATTATTACACAGGAGGTGAGAAAATGGACGCCGGAAGTAGTAACGGTATCAAACCTAAAGGGCAAAATAGAATATGCAATAAGTGCAAATTCCGCTATATTGGCGGCCATTTTCAATGTCTCCAATCCCGTCCTTAAGTTTGCACCGTACTTCCTTTGATGCCGAAAGGCAAAAAAAATAATCATGGAGGTACAAAACAATGAAAAAACTCAAAGAAATCTTATTCAAAAAAAATATGACGACTATCTCTATTCGTCAAAATGAAACTAAAGAGAGGCTACTATTCGCAGCTACTCACAATAGTGAAGAACTATTTAATGAGCTAGGAGCTGATAAAAACGGAATGTCAGAGCTTCTTATTGAAGTTTCAGAAAAAACCTATGGCAATAATATTATTACACATGGAAAAAAAGAATCCCTTTTTAAACGAATTTGGAATGCTTTTGTAAACCCTTTTACAGCCACTCTATTTGTGCTTGCACTGGTATCTACATTTACAGATATTATTTTTGCTAAGCAGGGTGACCAGAATTATGCAACTGTTATTATTATCACAACAATGGTAATGGTATCGGGTATTTTGCGATTTATACAGGAAACCCGCAGTGGAAACGCAGCAGCACAACTAACTAAAATGATTAATACCACTACCTGCGTAGAACGAGCAGAAGAAGGAAAAAAGGAAATTCCGCTAGATGATGTAGTTGTAGGTGATATTGTAGTGCTATCCGCAGGCGACATGATACCTGCCGATGTTCGTATCATTTCTGCAAAAGATTTATTCATCAGCCAAGCCTCACTTACAGGTGAAAGTGAAGCAGTAGAAAAGCACTCAGTTTGCTATGCAAGTGATGTTGCTTTGACAGAATTTACGAACCTAGCATTTATGGGCAGCAACGTCATCAGTGGAAGTGCAAGAGCAGTAGTAGTTGCTGTTGGAAATGACACAATGCTTGGGAGCATAGCTCGTGAACTTACAAAAAAACCACCTAAGACCAGCTTTGAAAAAGGTGTCAACTCTGTTTCTTGGGTTTTAATCCGTTTCATGCTCATCATGGTTCCTATTGTTTTATTCATCAATGGCTTTACCAAGGGCAATTGGATGCACGCTACACTATTTGCAATATCTATTGCTGTAGGTCTAACGCCTGAAATGCTGCCAATGATTGTCACAACCTCTTTAGCTAGAGGTGCAGTTGCTATGAGTCGAAAAAAAGTTATTATCAAAAATCTAAATGCTATTCAAAATATGGGCTCTATGGATATACTCTGTACTGACAAAACCGGAACATTAACTAAGGATAAGGTAGTGTTAGAATACCACCTAAATATTCATGGAGAAGAAGATGATCGTGTGCTGCGCCATGCTTATCTTAATAGTCATTACCAAACAGGTCTTAAAAATTTGATTGACTTAGCTATTATACAAAAACAGCACGAAATTGCGAAAACAGGGCTAGAGGCTTCTTATCATAAGGTAGATGAAATTCCTTTCGACTTTAACCGTCGTAGGATGAGCGTTGTGGTAGCTGATGGAACAGGAAAGACACAGATGATTACAAAGGGTGCTGTGGAAGAAATGCTTAAATGCTGTTCATATGCTGAATATAAAGGTGAAGTGAGACCGCTGACAGAAGAAATTCATTCATTTATTCTCACTAAATCTGATGAGCTAAATGCTTTAGGTATGAGAGTTATAGCTGTAGCACAAAAAACTGATCCCGCTCCTGTTGGACAATTTAGCGTCGCTGATGAGAGCGACATGGTCTTGATTGGTTATCTTGCCTTCCTTGACCCTCCTAAAGAAACGACAGCAGAGGCAATCAGTACTCTTAATGCTCATGGCGTTGCAGTCAAAATATTGACCGGTGATAACGAAAAGGTAACAGCTTGTATTTGTAATCAAGTAGGACTTGAAATCAATAATCTGCTGCTTGGCTCTGATATTGATGATATGGATGATGCAGAGCTTGCAAAGAAAGCCGAGAAAACAACAGTTTTTGCTAAGCTTTCACCTGAACAAAAAGCTCGTATAGTAAACATACTTAGAGAAAATGGACACTCTGTAGGGTTTATGGGTGACGGTATAAATGATGCTGCTGCGATGAAAGCTTCTGATGTGGGTATAAGCGTAGATACTGCTGTAGATATAGCAAAAGAGTCAGCAAGTGTAATACTTTTGGAAAAGGACTTGATGGTGCTGGAAGACGGTATTATCGAGGGACGCAAGACATATGCCAATATGATTAAGTATATCAAAATGACTGCTTCATCAAACTTTGGAAATATGTTCTCAGTATTAATAGCCAGTGCATTCCTGCCATTCCTTCCAATGGAGTCTATACACTTAATTTTGCTTAATTTAATTTATGATATCTCTTGCACAGCTATTCCATGGGATAATGTAGATAAAGAGTATTTGAAAAAACCGCGCAAGTGGGATGCTTCATCAGTAAGCAAGTTTATGTTATGGATAGGTCCAAGTAGTTCAGTATTTGATATTATAAGCTATTTATTCATGTATTTTATAATCTGCCCTGCAGTATCTGGCGGTCAGTTTTATCATCATATAACAGACCCTGCAATGAAAGACCTTTACATTGCTACTTTCCAAGCAGGCTGGTTTATTGAATCTATGTGGAGTCAAAGCTTAGTAATTCACATGATACGTACAACGAAAATACCATTTATTCAAAGTCGTGCCTCAGCACCAGTTATTCTGTTCTCATTCGCAGGTATAGCGGTACTAACTGTAATTCCATTCACTCCACTAGGAGCGATGTTAGGTCTTGCAGCATTACCAAATATATATTTTGTGTTCCTTGCAGTAACTATAATATGCTACATGGCACTAGCAACAGCATTGAAAACACTATATGTCCGAAGATATGGAGAATTGCTGTAAACAAAGATATAGCGAAGAGTTATACGATAGAGCTCTTCGCTATATTATTATTCGTTCAACAACTCTTCCTTTTTAACACAGTAGTATTTTAAAGAAATAGTTGCAGGTCCTTCTATTATACTTCCGTGTATATCAAACCTTGAACCATGACATCTGCAATCCCATGTTTTTTCTGCCTTATTAAATTTGACTTCACAGCCTAAATGTGTACATATTGGCTTTATGCAGTGAAAAACATTATTTTCATCTAAGTAAACACCTAGCTTTGTCAAATTATGATTGATAATAATTCCGTCACAATTTTTTAAATTTTTAAGCTCGTCTTTAGAATATACTAAAAATCTTTTAACTAATCCGACAACAACATTTCCGCTTGATTCGCCAAATTCCTTTACTGAATTTAAGCTTACATTTAAGTTTCTGTTTGGTGAAAAAATGTTATTGTATTTTTCAGAGTTATTTAATATACTGTCACTTATTATATTAGCCGCTACAGCTGAACTTGTCATACCCCATTTATTATAGCCGCTTGCAACATAAATATCTTTATGACTTTTATCAATATTCCCTATAATTGGTATTTTATCATAGCTCATGCAGTCTTGAGTAGACCATTTAGATATTATCTCACACTTTGAAAAATATCTTGTTACATATTCCTCTAATTCTTTATAGTATGAACTTTCCTCATCCACAGCACCGACCTTATGATTACCTCCTCCTACAAGTAAAATATCTTGATTATTGTATTGTTGATATCTCAAAGAGCGAACTGTTTTATCAATGCTTAAATACATTCCGTCAAATTTTTTTACGCTTGTTTTGCACGCTATTACATAAGATTTTTCTGCATATAATTTTAGAAAAAACAGTCCAAGTGTTCTGTCAAAAGGATAATGAGATGAAACTATAATTTTGTCAGCATAAATATGCCCCTTATCAGTTATAACTTTATAAGGCTTATCGTCTGATATTATATCAACAGCCCTTACATTTTCATATATCTTAATATTGTTGTTCTCTAAAATTTCAGCAATACTAAAAAGATACCTTAAAGGATTGAATTTATATTGATTTTTAACAACTACCCCAGCAGAAATAGGAAATGGTAAATTAAAATTTTCTTTTAGTTCACAATCTATATTAAGTTTATTGTAAGCCTCATACTCATTTTCTAAGTCATAAGTATTATTTTTGTCAGTTGTAAAAAGTATAGAATCATTTCTTTCAAAGTCACAGTTAATTTTGTTATTATTAATTATTTCCTTGTATAAAGAAATTCCATCTAAATTTGCCTTGTAATAATCTTTAGCTGTATCAATGCTAAAATTTCTAATTAAATAATCATAAATTAAATTATGCTGAACAGTTATCTTGGCTGTAGTATATCCGCTTGTACCATAGCCAATGCTTGAAGCATCAATAATTCCTATTTTATAGCCTTTATTCATTAACAGGTAAGCTGTATTCAGCCCTGATAAGCCAGCACCTATGATTAATATATCAAATTCTTTATTTTCAATGTCTAAGCCTTGTTCCATGTGTATGCCTGCAGTTTTAAACTTTGCAGTTTCATGCCAAAATGAAGTGTATGGATGATTCATAATTCCTCCGAATATATATTTTATATAAATTTTCTTATATGTAAGAAAGGAACACAGAAATATCTGTGCCTTAATTTTTATCACCTAATCCTTGATTAGTTTCTAATTTAAGATTAATTTGATATTCTGTGTTCCTTTTTTGTTATTTCCTTAAATTATGAAAGTCTTTGTTGATTTGTGGTCCAAACTGCGAAGGTTGATTATTAGCAATCATTTTTTCGCCCATTCTTACCATCTCCCTCACTGCAAGCCCATTAACTAATGCCGGATACATTTTATCCTGCATATCATTAGTTGGCGGCGTGTATCCCATGTCTGAAGCTATTTCCATTTTAAGCATATTAACCGCCTGCTTTGCCTCCGGAACAACTAACTTATTCTTCCTAGCCATTGCATATCATCCCTTTCATATTTATTTAAGAAAAAATTTGAATAAACTATGACAAACAATGAAATTTGCCATAAGCTATTTCACAAATTTATTAGCAATATTTTTAATATTATTAGAAATATTTCAAATATTGTTTATTTGATTTTGTGAACAGCATAGTTATATTTTCTCCAAAATAAATAAAATAAACATGAAATTTTAATAATTATATTATATAAAACTAGAAATTAAACACTGATTTTACTGATTTTACTTTTATCAACATATCAGCAAAATTTTAGTAAATTATATTTTAAGAAAATTGTTTTTAAAAGTTTTAACTATCAAAAAATTCAAAAGTCCGTTGTATAAAACGGACTTTTATTTTTATATAGCATGGCTATCATAAACCAAACTATAATTATTTAATTCTTTCCCTGAATATATGCTTTCAACTTCTTCATCGATAAGCTCTAATATATCTTTATCGTATGATATTTTAGCACATGTTCCACAGCTGGAGCTTAGTATTCTAGGTGTAGGAGCTAGGGTACACGCTATACCTTTTTTATCCATACTCCTATTAAATTTTATAGCTCCGGACTGTGAGAAAAAAATTACGATATATTTCATTTTATTTTTCTGCCTTTATAGTATAGTTTTCATTTCCTTCAACTATACTAACAGAAAATCCTTTACTTGTCAAAAATTTCGTTACATTTGTTTTTGAAGTATTGTTATCTACTATTACTTCAATTGCGTCTGTACTATCATTTAAAGCCTTCTTTGTCATCAATACTGGTTGAGGGCAAGAAGTTCCGCTTGTATCTATCTTAATCATATAGACCTCCTATTAGGCACTCTTTTTTGAAAATGAATTTACTATTGATACAATTAATAAAAATGCAAATCCTATTCCTACAGCAATTTGTCCATTGAATGTAGGTCCAGCAGCACTTGAAGCAAGACCAAAATTGTGTGCTACAGCAGCACCAATAATCATACCAACTGCTGTAACTGCAGAGTCAACATTTCCTTCACCTGCAAGTATCAATTGTCTTAAAGGGCAACCGCTTAACAGTACCGAACCCCAGCCAACCAATGCCATACCTAAGAAATTCCAAAGACCGTCAGTATGAGCTACAGGTTGTTCAGCAAATCCTAAGTTAAATTTTCCAAGAATAAGATTTCCTGCTAATGTGAAAACTATAATTGATATAAATCCAAGTAGTAATGTGTATTCCTTAAACAATACAGCATCTCTTATTCCACCTACTGTACAAAGTCTTGTCTTTTGTGCAAGACCTCCAACAACAAGTCCAGCGATTAGTGATATTATCATAGGAGCGTGCATGCTTCCAGGACCTTTTTCACTAAAGAAAATGAAAGCTGGAGCAGCTATCAAAAGCGCTAATAATCCTATTGTAAATATTGGAAATACATATCCGTCAAAGTTAGAAGTTTTATAATTCCTTTTTAATGTAAAGCCTTTATTTAAGAAGAAAATTCCTGCTAAAATACCACCGACAAATCCAACAAGACCAACTATAGCGTTTAAGTCTCCACCAGCAATTCTAAGCATCATTCTTAACGGGCATCCTAAGAACATCAATGCACCAATCATTACTGCAACTCCTAAGAAAAATCTAGTTATAGGAGAAGATCCGCCTTTTGCTTGAAACTCCTTGCCAAAAAATGAAAATATGAATGCACCAAGAACAAGTCCGATTACCTCAGGTCTTATGTACTGTACAACCTCTGCTCTGTGCAAGCCTAAAGCACCGGCTATATCTCTTTCAAAGCAGGCAATACAAAATCCCATGTTTGCAGGGTTTCCAAGCTTAACTAAAGCAACTGCTATAATACCGATTATAGCTCCCGACAAAATTATAGCCTTTTTACTCTCAAAAAAGGATAATTTTGTTTCAATTTTTTTACCTTCCATTTAAGTCCTCCTAATAAAATATTATAATTATACCCTTTTGACTGTATTAAACTTTCAAAACAATCAAAATTCTAATGTTAAAATATGTAATTAACAAGTCTATTATAGTTAAAATTCTATCAAAGGTAAAATGAAAATAATTCATAAAAGTATCCATGTGTATGAAAAATTTTCCAATTTTTTATTAATAAATATGATTAAATGTTTGGCATAATATAAAATATATTAAAACTTTGCGTAACACAAAAACCTATTTATGACGGTATTTTATTACCTCATAAATAGGTTCTTAATTTACATTTATTTTAAAAAACTGATTACTAATTTCTTACTAATTTTTAAAGTATAGCTTCTAATTCTTTTATAATTTTATTTGTCAAAGCTTCTATATCGTTCTCACTTAACTTGTAAGAAGATGTAGCTTTCATGTCAGACTTAAGATGTGATGGTAATAAGTCAGAAATATGTAAATCGATTAATGCCTCTGGTTTTCTTCCTGCCAGCTTTTCTAAATTACCCTCAATTGTTGGATTGCCATTAACCGCACCACCGCTAATAGAAACAAAGCCATATTTTTTTGGGTTCTCTTTTAAATATTTAAGATATGCCCGCATCGGAAAGGCCGCCATACCCATCCATATTGGAGAAAAGAATAAAATCATATCATGTTTTTCAATGATATTCGGTGCTGGAGATACTCTCGGTGTTCTGTTGAATAGAACATCAAAAATAATCGTTCCCATAGTCCTTTTCTTTTGTTCGGTGATTTGAATATGCTCTGCAGATAATTTTTTAGCAACACTATCTGCTAATGCTTTGTTGTTGCCTGTGTATGAGTAAGAAATAACTGCTATGCTCATAATATTATACCTCCAAATAAATTTAATTTTTTTCTGCTTTTTTAAGTGCATTTTCCAATGCTTTTAAATGTGTCTTTGCAGTTAAAGTAGCTCCACTTATAGTATCTACATCAAGTGATTTAGATTTTTCTACATTGTCAAATAAATCTTCCACAGAAAGACCTTCAGTCAATTTAGAAGCTACTCCATCTTTATCTATTGCTCCTTTCAATATCTTGATATTAGCAATTTTACCTCCTGATATAGTTACTTCAACCTGTGTATCTCTTAAATTGCTTTTCGTTCCATTGTATTCTCCTATATATGTTCCGTCTTGAAGCTTATCAAAATCAACAGAACCTATAACAAGATTTTGAATTTCACGTCTTGCAGGTGCATCAACAAGTATTGCTATTGTGGATACTAATGCAATTATAGCGATAATAACTATTAAAATCCACAATACTTTGATTTTCCAACTTTTCTTTTTACTACTATTCATTTAATTCCTCCTGATTATAAATCTAATTTTTCATAATTCTGTGTATACATCAACATTATTTTTTTTATTATGATTTACATTATTTATAGTATGTTTGCTTGAATGAATTTATAATTATTCATTCGTATTGTTTTAAAAAATTATTTTATTGGTTAAATAGATGTAAAAGGCTCTATAGCCCATATAAGAGTTTAAAAAATCCTCCAACTATACTCATAATAAATCAGATAGCCATATCGGAAACAACTCTGAAATCCATTCCGACACCTTACGTTTGGTTTCAAAACCTACATAACCTTTATAACTGTAAAGATAATCTATCTTCCACTGGTTTGGACTTACTTGCTTTTCCTGTAGTAGTTGTAACAAGTCCAAGCTGTTTTCATGAGCTGTTAGCTTTCTTTTTCCAACAATATATGTTAAATCAGTAAGTGATAGTGCATAGCTCTGAGGAAACATTATGTCTGTGATATGCAGACTGACTGGTATATCACTTGACAGCCGCTTAAACATTTTATGTCGAAGCATATAGTCTGTTCCTTGCATAATAAGACTTTCTACTTTCTGATTTTCATGCTTAACACATTCTGAATATGTTACTAATGCACGTACTGTTTTACCTATTCCTATATAACACGGTATTTTTCCGAGACAGCCGCCATGTTTGCAAATACCTTTGTGCGGCCATGAAGTGCTTTTATTACGTTCAAAAAGCTGATATTGTTCTATCCAACTTAAAGCTGCACGTGCTTCTTTACTGGCAGCAAGCCCAAATCTACAATAGGTTTCCAGTAGCGCTGCATTGTAGCAAGGAACTATTTCTTCCACGCCGCCTAAACATGAAAATCCCTGTTGCGTGGCAATGTTCTTGTTAATATAATCTATTATATTTTGAGTATAAGGTAATGTTTCAATATGTGGAATTTCACTCAGTCCCATAGCGCGAAACACAGCAAATAAAGGATTATCTATAAAATCTGCGGTAAGTTTCCTTACTAATTCCGATTGACTTAACAGACTGAAAATTTTCTCATTCTCTAAATACTCATTTTTTTCAGAAGCAATTCTTAAGATTAATGCAGTGTCCACCTTACACCTCCTAGTAATTAGTTGATTAATTATTTATAGTCAACTCCACTCTATATAAATAAATTAAACTCTAAATTCTTGTTTATCAATAGCTGTAAATCTTCTTTTTCTCTGTACGGATATTATTTTATTTTTTACTTATATTAAATTGTTAAACTCTGCATTATTAACTCAGTCATAAGCTCTAAAAGCTCAGGAAAATATTCAAGTCCTATTTCCTCTTTGTGTGTATCTACATTGATAATTGCAGTAAATATCATCATAATAGTTTTGCTGTCTATATCCTTACGCATTTTACCTTGGATTTGCCATTGCTTTATGATTTCAAGAAAGCTATCATACAAAAAACTCACTGTTTGAATACCATTTTCTTCTCTGTATATTCTCTCAATCTTTTCAAATACACTTTTATTGTACCACTCTTTGAGAATTGGGTTTGATTTAATACCTTCAATATTGAGTTTCAGCATATATTTTATAGTCTCCAAGGGACTTTTACTTAAATCAAGTGACTGCAAGCAATGATTTTTAAGCTTTTCATTTTCTTCCAAATAAATATCCATAAATATTTTTTCTTTGGATGGATAGTAATTATAAAATGTCCCTACAGCAACACCTGCCTTTTCTGTTATCTCAGAAATTTTCGTATTCTTAAACCCTTTATCGCTGAATACTTCTTTTGCAGTCTTGTATAATAATAGTTGTTTTTCTTCCATACTTTATGCCAATGCACCAATTTTGCAAGAATTTCAGTATATCTTCCCACCTCTCCTTAAAAAGCTGGAATATAAAATACTCGCACATAAACTTAGTGCCTATCCTTTCGTTATTTTTCATTTACTTCAAGCCCTGTATCGCGGTGAATGAATATTTTTAATTTCATTCATAATATATCATTATAATTTTACTTTGTCAATATACTATTTAGATAAATTTATAATTATTATAATTTATTTTTCCTAAAAACTTTTTTGGTAAATATTAAATTCTTGCAATTAAATAACATTTAGGCTAGAATATGACTATAATATTTTAAACCGAAAAGGGTTGGTGCTTAATTTGGACGATAATGTAAGTATTGAAAAGCTATTAAAGGCTATTAGAATAATATCTCAGATAATGTTAGAAAGCGGTGCAGAGGCTTATAGAGTAGAAGATACCTGTACTTTTATATGTCATTCCTTTGGTATATCTCAGGTTGATTCTATTGTTTTGTCAACAGGAATTTATATTACAATATCCCCTCCTAACAAGGGAAATCGAACGGTTATAAGCAGAATTAAAAACAGGTCTATAGACTTATCAAAGCTAAATGAAGTTAATTCTATTTCAAGACTTATTACAAGCAAACAAATTACATTGGATGAGGCTATAATTAGATTAAATGACTTGAAAAATAATGTAAGTGTACATAAAAGCCCATTTAATATCTTCTACGGAGGTATTGCAGCAGCATTTTTTACATTGCTATTTAAAGGAGGATTTATAGAATTCGTCCTAGCTTTGTTAAGTGGTATAATTGTACAATATGTCTCATCAAAGCTAAAAAATCTTGATTCAAATCAATTTTTTATTGGCTTCTTTGGAGCAGGAATTATTTCAATTATAGCAATTTCAATTACATATTTACTAAAAACGGGTGATTATAATAAGGTCATAGTAGGTGGCATGATGCCTCTTTTGCCCGGTCTATCTATGACAAATGCCATAAGAGATACGATGAGAGGCGATCTTATATCTGGATTGGCAAGAGGGGCTGAGGCTATATTGATTTCCACCTCATTAGCCGCTGGTGCAGGTGTCATTTTGGCAGCTGCATATTCACTTGGTTTATTAGTTTAGAAAGAGGTTATTATGATATTAGATTTAATATATAGTTTTATAGCAACATATTTTTTTGCTTTAATTATGAATGCCCCTAGAAAAAGCTTAGTTTTTTCATCACTAATTGCATCCTTGGGATATTTCATTTATTCAGTATGCCTTAATTATAATCAACAGTTGATGGGATTTTTTTTAGGAACTTTAGCCATAGCTTTATTTGGGGAATTATGTGCAAGAAAAATTAAAATGCCTGCTACAATATTTATTTTCCCAGCACTCGTTCCGATAGTTCCAGGACTTGGATTGTATCAAATGATGCTTGAATTTGTTCAAAATGATGTATATGAAGCCTTATTAGTTGGTATAAAAACTTTGTCATACATAGGAGCTATGTCAGTTGCAATAGCCTTAGTAAGTTTAATCCTAACTAAAGCACCAAATAAAATATATGGGGATTTAAGGAAATAAATATAATATTTATATTGCAATGCTTTCTACTAAAGCACCAATTAGCATAAATATAAATCCTAGTATTATACAGACAATTTCTGATTTTGATAGCTTAACGCTTTTTATATTTCTCGTAATTGTCTCTTTGTCATTTGTCAATAATAAACCAATATGAGAAATAGAACAAGTAATCAATAGTTGTCCTATAATTTCCCATAAACCTGCTCTTTTGATAATGTTAAACATTCCCAGAAGTCTATCTATTAAAGAAGGTGCCTGAGTTTCTACACTAAAAGACCAAGTACCAAGAGTTATAGCATTTATAGAAATCAACATAAAAAATACATTGTAAGCAATTGAGTAATAATTTTTTTCACCATTTCTTTTTTGATTAAATAAGCTCCCTATAAAAATAAAAATTACTGACATCAAATTAACTGCGAATATTCTTAAAGTACTTGTCACCAAATTGTTTGATACTTCAACATTAGATGAAGGTATCTTGCCTTTCAAAATACCTTGTGGCAATATATAATAACTTAAAATTGTTATTGAAATAAATAGGACAAAAAATATAAATAATGAATATATTATACGTTCTTTTAAATTTTGACTACTTAACTTTTCTTTAAGGAAATTCATACATATACCTCGCTAATTCTTGTCTATCCCTGATTAATATTTTCCTACATTATACTCTAAAATTTAAACACTTCCAAGAATTTTTTCCAAAATTAAGATAATTTTTTATGTTACATCTTGACAATCTAACGAGTGTTAGATATAATGCTGTTATATAACACTCGTTAGAGAGGAAGGTTAAAATGGATACAAAAGAAAGAATATTGCAAATTGCATTAGATTTGTTTTCTCAAAAAGGATATTCTGCAGTTTCGATTAGGGATATATGCAAGTTAGTGGAGATAAAAGAAAGCACAATTTATTATCATTTTCAAAACAAACAGGATATATTTGACACGCTGACTGAACGCTTTTGTGCTGTAAGTGACGGGCTTATCGCTTCATTATCAAGCGCGATGCAAAATCCTGAAAAGAAATTAGACGATAGCTTCTTTGAAAATGTCGGCAATATCTATATCGAAAAATTTCTGATGGATAGCTTTTGCAACTCATTTATCAGAGCTTTGTATATTGAACAGTTTGGAAATGATAAAGCAAGAGAACTCTATGAAAAATGGATGTTTGACTATCCCCTATCTACACAGGAGCGTATTTTTTCATACTGTATAAAGCTTGGTATAATACCGCAAACCGATGTACATTATTTGGCTGTTCGGTATTATGCTCCAATATATTTCTATTTCCAGAGATATCTTCTATCTGGAAAGCTAACAGACGAAAAAAAGGAGCTTTTCAGAAAGAAAGCATATCAACATATTATAGAATTTATGAAAGGTTAAAAAATAAAAGGAGTTAATTTATGCTTAAAGCAAAAGATTTGGTAAAAACATACAATAATGGCGAGCAGCGTCTATACGCTCTCAATAAAGCTTCATTTGAAATTGACAAGGGTGACTTTGTCGTTATTCTTGGTCCCTCTGGCTCTGGAAAATCTACACTTCTAAATGCTATTTCTGGGCTTGACCCTGTTGATAGTGGAAGTATTTGTTATGACGGCGAAGATATTACAAAGCTTGACAGCAAATCTTTAACAGATTTTCGCAGAAAAAAAACAGCATTTGTCTTTCAGGCATATTATCTTTTGCCTACACTTACTGCCAAAGCAAATATTCGTATGGGTGCAGACTTAGCTAAGATAAATAATATAGATGATATTATAGAGGCTGTTGGATTAAAGGGTAAGGAAAACAGACTTCCTCATGAACTCAGTGGTGGAGAACAGCAGCGTATATCTATTGCCCGCGCTATTGCAAAATCTCCTGATATTCTATTTTGTGATGAGCCAACAGGAGCTCTTGATGAAGAAACAGGCCGTCAAATAATGCACTATTTAACAAAATTACATAAAGAAAAGAAATTAACTGTTGTCATGGTAACACATAACTCAAATTTTTCTGCACTCGCTACAAAAGTTATCAAAATGAACAGTGGTAAAATAACTGATATTTCCATCTGTGACAATCCTGTAACAGTAGATGCAATCACGTGGTAAGAAGTTTTAAAAAAATAATAAGAAAGTAGGAAACTTATGCACAAATCTCTGATGATTTCTTATTTAATTAGTGCATAGGTATATAATATGATAAAAGCAAAAGATACTCTTAAAATGCTTGGCGTGATACTATTGACCTTTGGAGCTTCAGTAGTAAGCTGCTTGTTTTTAAACTATTATCTTGATTTGAGTTCCATCGAAATTCCACAGTCATTAGAACTTCAGATTATTTATGAAGGTCAGTTGTCAATGAGTAAAATTACCGTTGCTTGCGCCGGCGGTGTATTAGGACTTATAGCAGTAATTGTCCTATTATTTTCGATTAAGCAATATGTAGATGAAAATCAGGCAAATATGGGAATTTTGAAAGCTATGGGATATTCTGAGAAAGCATTGTCAGTATCATTTCTAAAATTCGGATACCCTGTTTTTGTAGGTACATTTTCAGGATATACTTTAGGAATGATTATTGCCCCAATGTTTTATGCTTCTATGAATGAATACGAGGAAATAACTGCAAAATTAACTCCAAAATTGTGGCTTCCAATTATTATGGTTGCTGGGGTTTCTATTTTTTTCTCAATATTGTCATATTACTATGCGCGACTTAAATTAAGAAAATTACCTCTTGATATGATTAAGGGAACACAAAACAGCAAAATTAAGCGACATGCAAGCTTGTCGAAACACAAAAGCTTGCCATTTCTAAAGGAATTGAGACGCTCCATGAGAATTAGCCATCCTGTTTTGTCTTTATTTGTAGGCATCGCATCATGGGGATTTAGTGCAATGTTTCAAATGGCATTTACGATGATGTCTATATCAATGTCAGAAATTGCTCCCATTATTTCTTCTTCGGTCGGCATAATGATGGGATTTGTAACACTTATAATTGCAGCTGATTTTGTATTATCTACAAATCGCAAATATATATCTCTTATGAAAGCATACGGTTATTCGGAAAAAGAATGCAATAAATCATTGCTCGGAGGATATAGACCTATTGCTTGGATTGGATTTGCAATAGGAGGGCCATATCAATATTATTTTCTGAAATCTATGGTTTCTCTTTTTGCCGGAGCTTATGATGTAGAGGTAAAATATCATTTTCAAGGTTTTATAATCACACTTATTTTATTCGTACTTTGCTACGAAGGGGTAATGATGTATTATGGACGAAAGATTTCAAAAGTATCATTAAAAGAAACAATGCTTATGTAAGTTATTACTAATAATTTGGACTGTATTTGACAGTTAATTAAAATTTTGTAACTTTATGCACACGTACATATTGTACAAAAACCATGAATTATATATGCGTGGTCAGCTATTTATATTTTTTTATTATTTTTTATAGAGGTGTAAAAATGATTATTAAATTCCGAAGATTACTGATTATCATATCGTTTTTTTGCTTGCCAATCACACTTGCATATATTTCCCCTGTAATCATAATTCAAGACTCATTTAAAGGAATTATTTGTGGTAGTTTTATTGTTTACTGTATAGTTTTTCTTTCGTCTTTGTTTTTTGGCAGGCTGTATTGTAGTTGGCTATGTCCTTGTGGTGGATTGCAGGAGTGCTTAAATGTCCTCAATCTAAAGAAAGCCAGTAACAAGGGAAATTACATAAAATATTTTGTATGGTTTTTATGGCTTTGCGTCGTAATTTATGCGGCAATTCTTGCAGGTGGCTATAAGTCTATCAATTTTTTCGGTCATACCCAAAACGGAGTTTCCCTAATTACAATTCCAGGAGCTTTAGCATACCCAATGTACTATATAGTTTTAACGCTGGTTACAATTTTATCACTCGTTTTTGGTAAGCGTTCCTTTTGCCACAATATCTGTTGGCTTGCACCATTTATGATTATTGGAACAAAAATTGGTCGTGTACTACAAATGCCAAACCTACATATTGAAATTGAGCAAGAAAACTGTATTAGTTGCAAAAAGTGCAATTCTGCTTGTCCAATGAGCTTGAATGTCGAGCATTTGGTTAAAACCGGTACATTTGCACATACGGAATGTATCCTTTGTGGTGAATGTAAATTTGCTTGCTCTAAACAGGTTTTCAGCTATAAATTTGGTAAACAGAGGCAAAATAAATTGAGTAATTTGAATAAGAAAAAAGACTGCCACTTATCAAATAAATCATCATAGAAACAAAAGATACAAACACCGCAAAAAATCTTGACTATGGAAATGAAATTGTGACAGAAACATAACAAATATGTTGGTTTACAATATTATACTGTCTCCATTTAAATGTTACTAATCACGACAGTAAAAATCACATGATGTTAAATGATCGTTTACCATGCCTATTGATTGCATATAGGCATAAATTATTGTACTGCCAACAAAATTAAAGCCTCTTTTTTTCAAATCTTTGCTGATTTTATCAGAAAGAGCTGTATTTGCCGGAACATCTTCATGCTTAGCCCATGAATTTATAATTGGTTTATTATTTACATATGACCATAAATAATTATCTAATGAGCCAAATTCCTCACAAAGCTTAAAGTATGCCTTTGCGTTGCCTATAGTAGCTTCTATTTTGCGTCTATTTCTAATAATTCCGCTATTTTGCATAAGTTCTTCAACTTTTGCTTCATCATAGTTTACTATAATTGCAGGGTCAAAATTATCAAATGCTTCGCAGAATGAATCCATTTTTCTAAGGATAGTCACCCAGCTAAGCCCTGCTTGCATGCCCTCCAATATTAGCATTTTAAATAATTCTCTTTCGTCATGCAATGGAATACCCCACTTTTTATCATGGTACTCCTGCTCTATCTCTGTTTTTAATGCCCAATTGCAACGTTTTATTTCGCTCATAATTATACTCCTACTGTATTAATATCAATATAGTTTTATTTTAAATTCTTATATAGTTCTATTTGTTTTAATCTCACGTTCCTTGATAATATCCTTTTCTTCAATAGTACCACATAGCAAAGGTGATAAGGAGTTGTGAGAATTATAATTTTGATTAACCTTTATTTCACTATGATTTGCATAGCAATATACGCAGGCATTTTTACAAGTGTTATACATGCCTATATCAACACTTTCCACACAAGCACAGGCTTCACGCTGATTTTTGTCCTTATTTAGCTTTAATTTATATCCGCAAATTTTTTCTATTCGCTCTTTATCTATACAATTTGCATGCTTAATATTATATTTATCAAAATCGGAATTTTCTGCACAGGTATCAATTATTATGCCATATTCTTCTGCAATTTCACTAAATTTTGCTGCAATCTCTATTTGCTGATTAGCTGAAGGACTTATAATATTTTGTTTGCTTATATTTTTTTCTATACTCTTGTAGTAGTCTAAAAAGCTGATAGTGCATTTTCCGGTATAATTGCAAAGCTTGGACATTAAAAGCTTGAAGTATTTAACATGGTAATCTACTGTATATTTTTTATTAAGAAATATAGGGTCGTAACGCCATATGACTTTATCCTTTCCTATTTTCCTTGAAAGCTCAATAAATGTTGGTATCATAGATTGGCTTTTTGAAGGAACATTATACTCTATGTCCTTACTATATGGGTTAAGAGTAAATTGAAAATAATATTTATAATCTTTCAGTTCATCTAGCCTGTCTATCATAGGGGCAGGATTTTTTGTCCAAAATACAATAGCATCAACCACTTCTGATGATAAATTAATCTTACTGATTTGTCTAAAATTCATAGGATTTCTGACAAGAACAAAGCCCTCTTTTATACGATTAAAAAACCATTCTGAATAATATGCTGGTATATCAGTTCTTCGGCTTGCACTAATTATCATTTAGCATGACTCCTTAATTTTTTAAGAAAAATAACACTCATAATAATCCAACTTATACTAACAATTACATAAACTATACTTGCCATAAAAAATTTTGAATATCTGAAAAATGTCACTATCCCAGACATAGGAGTAATAAAAATCAAAGCAAATGGAATTATGAAATTCACTATGAGCTTACCATCATATAAATTAACAATAAATATAATTATACTGCATACAAGAGTGAAAAATGCCCAAATTACAGCAAAGTTCAAGCTTGGCTTGCTTCCTTTTGACAGTATTATAAATATATACCATAAAGCTATGTACAAAACTGACGCAACAGTATTATACCACTTTGGATTTCCAAATATAAAAGAATTAAAATTTAAAAATAAAGTTATAAGAATTACCACAAGAAAGCATAAGCTAAATATTTTTCTTTTCATAAAATATCTCCAAATTAAATGACATTAATCATTTGTATGAATTGTATCATCTTTTATTAAATTCCCCAAACCAATGATTTGTCTGCCATATTTCTCACGAATTTTATCAACAGTATTATCGAGTTTTTCAAGCTTTTCTTTATTTAAATTATATTTGTCGCCAAATATTGTAAGTTGTTCTATTGTTTGCTCACTTGGTGTAAGATGAGCCCCTGTTATTGTAATAGCACGTATTGGAGCTTTTTCGCTCCAGCAGGAACGGATAAGCTCCATTGATATGTCTGTTATCTCTTTTGTAATATGTGTCGGCGAGATAAGTGTTTTTTGTCTTGAAATACTTTTAAAACGAGGGTCTTTTATTGTCACTGAAACAACATAGCATTTGACACCGTATCTACGCATACGACTTGCAACTTCATCAGCAAGAGCAAGTACTTCAGCTTTAATTTCCTCAAATCCTACTAAATCATGATCAAAGGTTGTTCCGTTTCCAACAGATTTTATATTTGGCTTTTCTTGTGCCGCTCTAACTGGACTATCATCAATACCATTTGCATAATCATGTATTATCTCACCCATTTTTCCAAGGCGTTTTACAATATTTTCTTTGTTAGAATTTGCAAGATCTCCAATAGTGTTGATATACATTTTTGAAAGAGCTTCTTTCGCTGCTTTGCCAACATATAGCAAGTCAGAAACAGGTAAAGGCCATACAATTTTTTTATAATTTTCACGAGATATAATAGTTGTTGCATCAGGTTTTTTGTAATCACTGCCTAGTTTAGCAAAAATCTTGTTAAATGACACTCCAACCGAAACAGTTAAATCCAATCGTTCTTTTATAGTCTCGCGTATTTTATCTGCTATTTCAACACCACTTCCAAACAAATTATACACTCCTGTTACATCAAGCCAGCTTTCATCAATTCCAAATGGCTCAACAAGGTCGGTAAATTCCTCATAAATTTCATTTACAAGTCTTGAATATCTTCCATATTCACCATGATGTGGTGGAACGAGAACAAGGTCAGGACATTTCTTTTTAGCCTTCCAAATTGTTTCAGCAGTTTGAACCTTGTATTTTTTTGCAAGTTCATTCTTAGCAAGTATTATACCATGCCTGTTTTCAGGATTACCGGCTACAGCCATTGGAACATCTTTAAGTTCAGGTCTAAAAATACATTCTACTGCTGCATAAAATCCATTCAAATCACAATGTAAAATTGTTCGTTCCAATGCTCTCACCTCACCATTTATTTATTGTAAATTTAAAAACGCATTTACTTACTTATTTTATCGGTTTTTTTATATTTTTATTCAATTGATTTCTGTATATCGTCTTATCTCTATTAAAAATTTATCCCCGCTTTTCTTGCTTGACTGCATAGCTGTCTTACATTTAAAGTATATGATTTTCCATCCTTTATGAAATGTGTTCCACATTGTCTGAATTCAAAGTGAACATTATTCTCAATGCACTGTTCTCTAATAAATAAAACCCAGTCATAATCAAGCACTCTTGCATTATAATCTGATTCACCGCCAACTACAACTAATTCAACATCCTTTAAATGACCAGATAAATCAACTTTTTCAATAAGCGGCTGACAAATGATATTTTTGTGTTTGATTGGAAGTTTGTCAAATATTGATAAACGAAAGTCTACTGTATCTTGATTTTCAACAGTACAGCCAATAACTACATTATCATAGCCATTATCCCAGTCGTCTGGAATACACTTTGAAAATCTTTCAATCCTTTTTGTTAAGAATAAAAATGTCAAGTCTGAACGCTCTCTTATCATTTTCCAACAATCATCACGCCACTCATCTGCGTCCTCAATCAAAAAGTCTGTTGAGAAACACAAATACACAATTTGTCCAGATTTAATCTTATATTCACCTTTTTTATTCTTAGCGACAGGAGCATAAAATTGTTCTGTTTTCACAATCTGATTTGTATCTATTCCACGTCTGCTATCTCCTTTATGAATATAACAGAATTTGCAACCCTCGCTATATTTGTGACAACCTCGCCACGGACTCCACATAGCCATTTTTTATCACCTTAAAACCTAGATTTTTCATAATTGTAGGGAATACTTGTACCGACTACAACATCTTCAATTTTTTCTATTATAAGCCAATCATCCATGTTTCCCTGACGATCAAAATCAAGCGGTGGCTCAATTTTTTGCACATTTTCAAATTCTACAAGGCATAAATACTTTTTATGCCATCTTACGCGTTGCTTATCTGTAAGAGCCAGCTTGCTCTGATTGTCATTAAGAGTCTGGACAATTTCATCTTCCGTAAGCTTTATATAATTCTGCACAGATTTTACACTTGCAAATGCTGATATTTTTGCAGTTCCCTTTTCCATAAAATACATCGTTTCTCCTTCAAAGACTCTGCTATGAGGTATTTTACGTCCTGCTGCACCTCTTACCACCATAGTTTTTACTCCTGTTATAATTTTATCTATTACTCGCTCACCTAGTTTTCCTACATTATCACAATACACCAGATGTACCATACTTTCCTCCTATTTAAAGTCAATTATACTCTTAAATACTTTTTATTTTTTGATTTTTTCAACTAAGTACTCCATTGATAGCTCATGCTTAAAATGAAGTTTATATATCTATTTCAACACCTAAGGCTCGACACTTTTCCAAAGCTTCTTGATGCTTGTTAATTGCCGCCTTTTTGTACCATTCTTTTGCTTTCTCTATATCCATTTCCACGACGATTCCCTTTTCATAAAATAATTCTGCAAGATTATTTTGAGCGTCCCTATCACCGTGTTTTGCTGCACGCTCTGTCCAGTAAAATGATTTTTCTAAGTCTTTATCAACTCCAAGCCCATCATAATAAAAATATCCAACTTGACATTCAGCCAGCGGATAAGCATTTTCAGCCAGTTTCAAATGACCTTCAAAGCATTTTTCATACTGTTTGGTCAAGAAATATTTTTCAATCAGTTCATTACACTTATCAAACTCTTTGCATGGCTTGTAATAATTTTCTGACATATTAGTTCTCCTCTAAAGCGAAATTTATTGTTCAGACATATATTTTTCTATTTCTTCAGCAGTTAATTTTCTTACTTCTGTATTGGAATACTCCTTATACTGTTCAACAAAAAATATAGGAGCTATATTTTTACAGACCTTATCTTTGTTCTTTTTTAAAAAAAGCTGCAAATCTTCAGTCTCAGCAAAGATTTTGTAAGAAATTCTACCTTTACCATTGCTTATTTCATAAATACCACAAGATTTTTTCATTGTATAATCAGCAGTTCTCAAATAAAGTTTTGCAATTTCTAAAGATTTAAACGGAAAATTCCATCTCTGCAATCCTCGCTGTGAATCATGTTCTATACAGATGCAACGTCCACAAGTCCCGCAAATATACTGTGTATGATTCTTCAAGCAATCTATAGGTTTAAGCAATGGAGTTATTCTGCTTTTATCTGAATAACATTCTTGGCACATATAAATTAACACCTAACTTTCATATCTTATCTCGTATAATTTTCATATCCATAATTACAAACAAATGCTAAATCACATTCATTTATATCTTTCGATTACCTAAATATCTCATTGTTCTAGATTTATAATCCAAATATTCTTTCCCAAAGGCTTTACTTAGAAATAATTCTTCACCTAAAATCTGAAAGTGAAAAAGAGTGACAGCAATAATAGCAAATATGATATTTATCAGATTAGGAAATGCCAAGGCACAACCTATATACAGTAAATCAAAGCCTAAAAATGCCGGATTACGACTGAATCGATAAATGCCATCTGTGACCAGCTTGGTATCCTGTTCTGTACTAAATCCGGCTCTCCAGTTACGCCCCATGACAACCACAGCCGCAATAAAGCAAATAGTACCAAAAGCAGCTAAAACCAATCCATCCTCCTGCATAGTCGGAAAAGGTGGAAATGACCAAATAGCCATAGGAAATGTTATACTAAATAGCTGAACCCCTGCTCCTATGTAAGTAACAACTTTAATAGCAGTTTCAAATGTAGCATGACTTTTAGACTTATCACCTTTACCAAGGATATCAGCCTGCACGCCTTGTCTTCGTAAAATAAACATTTTAAGTAAATATGCTCCATAAAAAGCAAGCCATAATATAATAAATAGAATTTGAATTAATTTCATTTCATATGTCTCCTTTTAATTGTTTGCAGGATTTATTACCATTTATCATTTGATTATTTCCTCCAATTTTTCTATAAAAGTACTTCAATTTGTTTCTTTGATTTTTTATCTAATATTTCACCTGTCAACGCTTTTAATATAAAATTTTCTATTTCAGCTGTTTTATGCTTTTCTCTGATTATTATTAACACGTTCAATATGTCAAGAAGTATTGATTTTCGCATTGTCTCTTTAATAAGCATAAGGTCAATAGAAATTAATTCGCTGGCTATTTTATCATTCAAGCTTGGCTTAGATGTTACTATTTTCCCTAATGATTGAATACATTGTCGCACTGTTATCGGTTTTTCGTCATTTAAAAGCTTCAAGTATTCGTCAATTGTATCCTCAATATTGTTGTCTGTATCCCATTTTACATTTTCAGCAATTAGCATTAGTCCTATACTTCTCTGATAGGAATTGTCACTTTTTAATTTGCCTTTAAAAACATCCCAATATGGATAGACATCATTAAAAAGCAAAGACCTGTTTTGTAAAAGTAGAAATGCTTGATATCTAATGTTATCCTCTTTTAAAGACAAGGATTCTACTAGACGAGAAATATTATCTTTGCTTAACACTTTTGATGCTTCTTGCAGATCATTTTTAGAAATTGACATGATGCTTTCTAATGTAAACATACTATAGTCCTCCAATCAAAAATATAAACCCACTTAATTATAATCCAAGAAAATAAGACTGTCAAGAACAAATTCGAATATTTGTTCGCTATATTTTAATAACTGGGCATCTTATAATTGTTCTTAATTTATCGGGTAGAGTTTTTCTTTTATCTGATAAGTAGATTTCATTCCACAATCCATTTATAGAAAATCCTTTTTCTTTCATATAATTTTCAATTTTTACATACGTACTCTTAACAGTGTTAAAGGGACCAATATGCAGACATTGGACGCATTTCCCCTCATTAAGTTCTACGAGTTTTAGATTATAGAGTAAAGGTAAGTTTTTTCCTTTCTTTTCCACAATTTTTATTGCAGTTTGAATTAAATTGTCATCAACAAAATCAGGTTGTAATATAAACAATTTCCACGCAAATTTTTTATCAGTATCAATAAGCCAAGACTGACATTGGAGCGGAGGAACGACAAACTCAAAAAAACCATTTGGAATAGAAGTATCTTTAATTCTGTGTATCATCTTCACTGTGTATGCAACATTATATAAGGCTTCTACTGCCTCCTTAAACATGGTCTCACTTGGATGTCCCTCACCATCTACCATTAAATAATTGAATTTTGGAACATCAATAACAGATATAATATTTTCCTTAGCAGAAAATACATCTTTATATAATTTTTTTAAATCTATTGCACCCATAAATTTTACCTACAATTATATTTTCTTAACTTGATAACGTAGGATTGTTTTTCTCTTTTCAGGTACAGTTTTTCGAGCATCGCTAAGGTATATCTCTCTGTGATAGTAATTAATTCTCTCCAATTGATTATCTTTTGCAAAAATATCCATCTTCGCAAAAGACTCAGGCTCACTGTCAAATGTGCCAGAATGCAGTATTTGAATACATTCACAATCTTCCATTTCTTCAAAAATTACGTCCTTTAGCAATACACTCGGCTTTTTCTTTCTGACCTCTTCGTATGCCTCTTTAAACATCTCTTTTGTGATAAAATTAGGCTGTTTAATCATTATTGTATAAACAAAGCTATCCTTGTCTAAGGGATTGCTCGGATTAGAAGAAGTCCAAACTCCTTCGAGTGGAAATACTGCAAAATCGCTGTAATCTGATTGCTTATCTAGTTTTGAATTAGCATATAATTGCTTATATTTCATTTTAATAGAATAAGCAAGAGAGTAAAGAACACCAACTCTTTCAGAAAAATCATCATTATTTGGATTTCCTTTTCCACTAATCATGATATAGTTTTGACGCGGGGCTATTGTAATTGACGGTTTTTCTTTAACACTATAAAATTCTTTTTCATGTTTTTTCCATTCATATTTCATATAATTCTATCTCCTTTAAACGTGCAGTTTTTAAATTTTATTGTTTTTTTAGTCACAATAATTACTTTGCACTATCTTTAGAAGCATTATATCATATATAACCTGAAACCCTGTGTCATGTTATATACTTGTTTTGAATATTTTTTATTTTTTCTATAATTTCTTTACGTATTTCTTCTGGTTCTATAATTTCAACCTTGTCACAAAAAGATAATATAAAGCTATACAACCCTTCATTATATGGCAAAGATACTTCTACTAATAATTTTCCATCTTCTCTCTGCGTAATTGAGTCAAAATAATCATAAACCTTGTAAGCCAACTCCTTTTCAAATAGCAGTTTCAAAGAAACAAATTTTTCATGATGATGTTCTATATCTCCAAATATCTGAGAGGGTATTGGGCGTGAAAAAACCTCAGTAGTAATTTCAATATCCCTTATCCTAGCTAATTTAAATATCCTGTAATCCTCGCGTAAACAGCAATACCCGTATAAAAACCAGTCTACATTTTTAAATGCAAGCTTAAGCGGCTCAACTAATCGTTTGATTGATTCACCTTTACCGCTGGAATAGTTAAACGTAACACGCTTACTTTGAAAGATAGCAGTTTTTAATATTTCAAAAACATTTTCATACTTTCTGTTTTTTATCCAACTAGAAAAATCAACTTCAATCCAGTTAATGTTTTGTTTATGAAAAGTACCGCTTAGCTTTGACAAAAGCACATCTGTATTCTCAGCCTTGACAGCATTTATACTATGTAGCGCCATTAGTATTTGTCTTTGTTCCTGCTCTGAAAGCATTGATTTATTTAGGACAAAATTATCTTGAATATATATGCCTCCGCCTTTTCCTTGTGTAGTATATATTGGAATACCTGCAGAACTCAATATATCAATATCTCTATAAATCGTTCTTACAGATACTTCAAAATGCTTTGCTAGCTGAGGAGCAGTCATTCTTCCTTTTTCCAATAATAAATAAATCATTTTAAAGTATCTATTTTCAGCTATTTCAACCACCTCTTTGAATTAATTATTATTAACATCATTCTTTAGTCTTATATTTTATTTTTTTCATACTAATCAAACATTTCCTGTTCTGCTCTCATTATATACACTCCAATTTATTAATATTTTTAATTTATATATAAACTGAAGCTCTTATTCTGCAAGCTGTGATATTATTTTAGAAATCACTAAATCCCAGTTATCATTTTTAATATCTATCATATGTGATTTAACAGAAAGGTCTGGGATAACAGATAAATCCATCTGTTTGCGTTTTTCCCAAAAATTAATTCTTTCATCGTCAGGATAAGTTTGTCCCCGACTTTGGCGTGCCTTTATCAGACGTTTTCGTACATCCTCCGACGATAAATAAAATATAACTGGATTTAAGCTGTGAATTGTTTGAAGTAATTTTTCTATATGATTTACTAATTCACTCTTAGAAGCATTATAATTGCGAATTAAATCATTAGTCATATGAGCTACAAGTGAAGCATCAAAAACTGCATAGTCATACTCTATAGCGTCACTTTGAGCAAATTGTTTCCATAAATTCACAAATACTTCTGTGAATTTTGATAAAGGCACAATATTGTTATTTGGATTGTAGCAAAATTCAAATTTATGTAATCTTTCGTGAAGCTCTTGTGAATATAGGGGTGTTTGTCCAATTTGATATCTAAGTAGAATATATTCATCTTTATAAATAACATTCTTTGAAAGAGTATCAGAAAATACAGGATAGGACATCAATAAATTTTCATACTCAAATCTATCTAAATAAGCGACCCAGCACAAATCAAGAGGACTATCTGAATCTCCTTCTATATAGCTTATTGTCGAATAACCAAGGCTTCGTAATTTTTCACTTAATTTATGCACAGTAGTCGATTTACCAACTCCCGATACCCCCTCAATAAAAATAATATTTTTCATCTTCCCTCCCATTAGTTTGCAAAATATCAACTGTTTATTGCTATACTTTAGCCTGCAAAATTTAATCATACAGAAAAAAATGTAATTATTATTTTACTTAATACAGCTAAAACTGCTAACGAAACAAAAACTGAAAGCTTATCTAATATTGTTAATTTATACAAAGTTACTTTTTCTGTTTGATTTATAATCATATAATTAAATATACAATCTATATCTTTTTTCCAAATAATCAAAAATACAAAACCTAGCAATGTTGCTACCAAATGAAACAAATTGTTAGTATTCCACCCCATTATAAAGTTTCCTATTGTAACTCCAAACAAAGCTAGAGCAAATAAAACGAGCATTAATAGATTAATAGCACTTAAAAAGAATTTCTCTTTTTCATATTTATAAATTTTAAAAGATATATATACAGCCAATGGTATATATGACCAAGAAACACCTGATATACCTGTACCAAAGCTACTGATCATAAGTCTTGTAAAGATATTAGCAAAAACCGAAATAACTGACAAAATTAATATCTTGGAGGACCCCAAAATTCTTTCACAAAATGCTCCAAAGAAAACAATGGTAATAATATTGGTAAATAAATGCAATTCAAAGGACATACCGCCAAAACCAATCATATTGCCATGTACAAATTGCGAAGTAAAAAGTTGATAATTTTGATATACACTATTCCAAGGAACAAGATAAGAGTATAATGGAGCATTATAATGAGCTGGTATTGATACTATCAAACAGCTAATAATCAAGATTAATGATATGTAAGGAAAGCATAGTCCCCTAGATAAAAAAATTTTTTTAACCACTTCTACCCCTCCAAATACATTGTTTTTAGTTTGCAACTACTGGATTATAAACACCATAAGTTAAATAAAATATACTCTGATATTTTGTGTAATTACATAATATTATTGTGATGATATATAATTATTATACACTCAGTAAATATGTAATTCAACAATTATTCCCCGAATTTCTATAATTTACAAAGCTCAATAAATTTAGTTGCTGATGCTGACAAAGTCCTTCTTTTTAAATATGCGTATGCAATACTTCTTTCAGGTAATGGTTCTTCTAATTTAATTTCATGTATTAAACCTTGATTTAAATATTCCAATGAAAATTCTTTTATTACGCAGGAAATTCCTAAATTAACTTGTGCAAGCTTTAAAAGCAACTCATGAGCTCCTAATTCTATTTTAGTCTGCAATAATATACCACTTCTTGCAAAATGCTTATCTATAAATTGTCTTGAGCTAGTATTTTTCTCTATAAGTATGAGAGGCATTTTAGATATTTCCTTATTAGAATAAACCTTGTCATCCTTATTTGCCGAAACAAAAATATCATGTATTTTTAAACATTCCTTTATCGTCAATGTATCATCAATTATTGGCATATTTAAAAATCCTAAGTCTATCTGTCCAGATTTCATAAGCTCTATCATTTCTAAGCTTGTTCTGTTTAAAACCTTTATTTTTACACTTGGGTACTGTTTGTGAAACAAAACAAGATAAGGCGTGAGAAAGTATTGACTTATTGTATCACTAGCTCCGATTACTAGTTCTCCACCCTTTAGCTCCTTAAAATTTTGTATTTGATTTTCAGCACTTGTAATTAATTCTAGGGCGTTATTAATATGCTGATGTAAAATAAGTCCCTCTTTTGTCAATGTTACGCTTTTCGCTTGACGTATAAATAAAGTTGTGTCTAATTCTTTTTCTAATGAATTGATTGCTTGTGAAACTGCTGACTGCGTCATAAAAAGATTTTTTGCAGCCAATGAGAACGACAAGGTTGAGGCCGCCTCGTTAAATATCTTGTATTGACCGAGTTTTATGTTCATATAAGCTCTCCTTATATCATTTTATTAAAATTTTAATTTTACTTATGTATGTTTTAATAGTATAATATAAACATAAGTTTGTAAACAAGAAAGTTAAAAACTTTCTTAGTTAAATAAAAAATCTAATTTTATGACGCTATAAAAAGCTTATTGGAGGTTAATTCATGGAAAGAAAAGTTGGAACTATATCTAGGGGTATCAAGTGCCCTATAATTCGTCAAGGAGACGACTTGTCTAAAATAGTAGTTGAAAGTGTTTTAGACGCTGCTGCGTCAGAGGGCTTTGAATTAAGAGACAGAGATGTTATATCTATAACTGAATCTATCGTTGCAAGATCACAGGGAAACTATGTATCTGTTGAAGCAATTGCTAAAGATGTAAGACAAAAGCTAGGTGGAGAAACAATTGGTGTTATATTCCCAATTTTATCTCGTAACCGTTTTGCTATCTGTTTAAAGGGTATTGCAATGGGTGCTAAAAAGGTTGTGTTAATGTTGAGCTATCCAAGTGACGAAGTTGGTAATGAGCTTGTATCTTTAGATGCACTAGATGAAGCCGGAATTAATCCATATAGCGATGTTTTGACACTTGAAAGATATAGAGAATTATTTGGCGAGAACAAGCATCCATTTACAGGAGTTGATTATGTTGAATATTATAGTCAAATAATTAAGGATGCAGGTGCTCAGGTTGAAGTTGTGTTTGCAAACCAACCTAAAACAATATTAGGATATGCAAGTTGCATAGTAAATTGTGATATACACACTCGTGCACGTACTAAGAGAATATTGCTTGCAAACGGAGCTAAAGCAGTTTGCTCGTTAGATGATATATTAAATGAAAGTATAGATGGAAGCGGATATAATAAATTATATGGATTGTTAGGATCAAACAAATCTAGTGAAGATACTATAAAGCTTTTCCCTCGTGAATGTAATGATTTAGTTGAAGATGTTCAAAAAAGTATTTTACAACTTACTGGAAAATATGTAGAAGTTATGGTATATGGTGACGGAGCTTTTAAAGATCCTCAAGGAAAAATTTGGGAGCTTGCTGACCCTGTTGTATCACCTGCATACACAAAAGGTCTTGATGGAACACCTAACGAATTGAAATTAAAATACTTGGCTGATAATGACTTCAAAGAATTAAGCGGCGAGGCTTTAAAAGAAGCTATTTCTAACAGTATAAAGCAAAAAAATGATAATTTAGTTGGAAACATGGCATCACAAGGAACGACACCAAGACGTTTAACAGACTTAATAGGCTCACTATGTGACCTTACAAGCGGCTCAGGAGATAAAGGAACACCGGTAGTTCTTGTTCAAGGATATTTTGATAATTTTATTAGCTAAATAGAAATTTAATTATAAAAAAGTTAAAAGAACTGTGTTAAAAGAAGGAGAGGTTTAACATAAAACAGATACCTAACATTATTTCTTTCATACGTATGCTAATATCTATTGCCTTACTGTTTCTATTTCCTTATCCAAATTTATTCATAGTAGGATATCTTTTGTGTGGTATTAGTGATATAATGGATGGGTATTTAGCTCGTCGCTACAAATGGGAAACAAGGTTTGGCGAGCAGTTAGACAGTTTTAGTGACACCGTCTTCTCTGGAGTTATTATATATATGCTGATAGCTTATACCGATATGATTGATACACAATGGGCAATCATCGGTATAGCTATTGTCATGATTTTAAGGATAATTAACTTCATAATTACAAAGGTAAAATTTAAAACATGGGGAGCAATACATACCTTGGCCAACAAAGCTACTGGAATTCTTTTGTACCTATATATGCCAGCTGCTATTATTCATAACACGATTTTATTTGTCCCTGGGATTGCACTATGTTTTATTGCTCTTGTTTCCTCAATAGAAGAAATGATTATTCTCTTGACATCTAAGCAATACAACGCTAATCAGAAAAGTATTTTTAGAATTTGAGGTACTTAAAATGAAAGATTTTAATAGAACAAATTTGTCTTTTTCACTTTGTGGCCTTAACTGCAAGTTATGCTCTATGCACTTGGACGGACATTGCCCTGGCTGTGGAGGCGGTGCAGGTAATCAATCTTGCGCAATCGCAAAATGTAGCCTGCAGCATGATAAAGTTGAATACTGTTTTCTTTGTTCTGAGTATCCTTGCCAAAAGTATGAAGGTATAGATGAGTATGATTCATTTATCACACATCAGCGACAGTTAAAAGATGCTATAAAGGCACAGGAAATGGGAATAGAAGCCTACTGCGAAGAACAGAACAAAAAGGTCAAAATTCTTCAAACACTGCTGTCCGATTATAATGATGGGCGTAAAAAAACATTCTATTGTGTTGCGGTAAATCTTTTACCATTGCATGACATAGAAAATGTGATGAAGCTGATTGCTGAAAACACCTCATTTAATAAGCTTACAACAAAAGAAAAGGCAGAAAATATAGTCTCACTTTTCCAAGATATTGCAGTTCAACAGGGGCTTATACTTAAACTTCGTAAAAAACCGGTTAAAAAATAAACCTCAATCTGATGTTCGGTAGAAGATTGAATTTGAATAAAAGTTTATAAAATAGCATAAAAAATAGCTTTCTATGGTAAAGAAGCATAGGAAGCTATTTTTATGCTTTAATATAATTTATTTTTTATCAACTAAGCACCTACACCTCACAAAAACTCTTAATTCTAAGTGTTTTAAATGTCACTCCATGTAAGTAAATTTCCAAGAGGTATGTCAAAGCCCAAGCTTTTATACATATTAACATCTATATCAGCACATCCTACCCAGAGTGACTTTATTTCCTGTAATTTACATTGAGAAAAAACAAAGCTTGTTAGCTGTCTTGCTAATCCGATTTTTCTAAAATTAGGGGATACATAAAAATCCTCAAAAACTCCGCCCTTGGCAAAATTAAAGGTTGAGTAAATTTCACATACAGAACACATTGCAGCCAAATCATTATCCTGTTTTGCAACATAAAAGCTGATTAAATTACCCTCTATAGCAAGTCTTAATTTATTAAATTCCTCGTCAGTCGGAGTATTCTCATCTATAGAGTTTTTATACTCTCTTACCAATACTTTTAATTTTTCAAAATCCTCTAATTTTAATTTTTCAAAAATCATTATATTCCTCCAAATGACTGCATTATCATTTCTTTCAATTTTACTGTATTGACGGCGTCTCCAATATCGATTAAGTCACTTTTGACATTATTATGAAGACAATTCTGTATATGCCTGATAACCTCTTCATATTCATCTTTTAAATCAAGTTGTATTATTTCACGAGCCTTGTCATTTCCTGTAACGGATAATTCTTCTTTTGTGTAGCTACCATATACTGCATCATAACGTAAAACACCATCTGTAAAAAACAGTTCAAAACCTATTTCAAACGGACAGCACTTTGGTAAACTGGAATTACTCTCCAGCACAGCATACATACCATTATAGCTAAGTGCTGATGTTACAATTGATTTGCCCTCATAATCTATTCCAGAAACAGTCACAGAATTTGGCATTCCTGCAAGTCCTATCACAAAATCCATATTATGATTATGGAATGTTTCCACATTTTTTTGAATACTTAAGTCTCCCCACCTCGGAGATGTTCTATTATAGGAACGGATACAAAGCAACTGACCAAGCTCTGTTTTTTTTACCATATCTGCCGCAAACTGATGAGGGATTGAAAACTTCAAGAACATATCCACAAATACATTCTTTCCATACTGCACCGCAGCTTGTTGTATTGCCACAGCTTCATCTACGGAATATGTAACAGGAGTCTCGCAAAATATATGCTTTCTGTTCTTTAGTCCTTCAATCGCCCATTTTGAATGCAATTCTGTAGGTAAGCAGATATCAATTAAATCGATATCGGGATTCATTATGATCTCATTTATATCAGTGGTTATAGGTATATTGTATTTATTTCCGATTTTATTAAGTTTTTCTGGATTTCTCCCAAAAATAGATACTACTTCAAATCCTTCAATCTTTTTGTACAATTCTGCATGGGTTTCACCGAAACCAGTTCCGAGTATACCAACTTTAATCATAGCGAGCCTCTCCTTACTTTTTCTCTACAGGTATCCATATTTCACAAAAACAATCTAAGTTACTGTTATCAGGATATAATTCAAAATCAACAGCATCTATCATATTATAATCAGAGCTTGGCAGAAATTCTTTAAAAATTCTATCCCATGTTTCTCCGATACATCTACCGTCTTCTCCTATACATTTGAAGACTGCCCAAAGAGTGGGAGTTACTTCCAAAACACGAAATCCCTCCGGAACATTACCGCCCTCATATATCACACCAATACCATAGTCAAAATGTGTACTTTCTTTTGAAATTGGAGCACATGCACCATAAATATCGTGTGTCTTTGTATGCTTCTTTAGCACTTCAAAAACTCCGTTTGAACCGCACTGTTTCCAAAAATCTGGTATTTCAGTATTTCCTTCCTCTGATATAGATTCATTCCTAAATGCTTGTACCTTTACCATGAGGTTAAATTTTTCTCTTTCTACGATTTTATAATCCATAATCGTTCCGCCTTCCAATTGTATTTTTATTATAAGACGATTAAAAGATTTTAATTGCATTCCGGCACGTTTCGCAATATTTGGAGCAACTCCGTGAAATCTTGTAAATGCTTTTGTAAAGCTCTCTGGAGACTCGTAGCAATACTTATATGCTATATCAATAATTTTGATATCGGACATTATAAGCTCTTGCCCCGCCATTGAAAGTCTTCTGTTTCTTATATATTCATTTGCAGTAATTCCTGTAAGCATACTAAACGTTCTATGAAAATGATAGTTTGACATGTATACCTGCCTTGCTACATCCTCATAGCTAATATCCTCAAGAATATTTTCCTCCATAAAATTTATTGCTGCCTGCATACTTTGAATGTAATTCATAACTTAACCACCTCTTAAATACTATTGTAAAGCTTTTTATAAATTATTTCCTAGTCAATCTTGCTTAATTATGTCTTGGTAAAATATTTTTTAGCCTATTATTTTATAACCTTTTTTCTATATCTGTAGATATCGCCGCCGAGTACACTTTTATAGTAGAATGATTCGAAACCTCTGTTAAGCAAGTCCTCAGATGGTTTATCACGTTTTTTGTTATCTTCGCCCATGCAGTCTAATATAAGACCACAATTTTTCACAACTCGTTCAAGTTCTTTAACTTCACTTTCAAAATTATCTCCTAAAACATGTGCGCATGTTACAATATCAAAGGTACTGTCCTCGAAAGGTATTTGTTCAACCGTTCCGTCAAGTACTACCATATTTGTAATTCCTTCGCGTTTAATTCTGTCCCTCAAATATTCTCTAAGCATATCACAAGGCTCACTTGCATAAACTCGTTTAGCAAACTTCGCTGCTGTGAATGCGAGACGACCCGTACCACTACCTACATCAAGAACAACCTTATTTGAAAAATCAGCTAATTCAAGCAGCTTGTCCTCTGTCCAATTTACTATATAATCACAATTATTATTCATTGTTTCAGGGTCAGTATAAACAATATCCGTTTCTCTTGCTTTTATAATAAATTCCTCTGCATTTCTAAGCATTTCTTCCGATATATAATCCGGTGCAGCCTGTAACAATTTATCTACTATTTCTTTAATCTCAGGAGACTTTTGACAACAATACCACGCAACATATGGTCGTTTTGCCAAGGCAATTGACATATTAGTGCGAAACTTCTCACAATTCTCTGTTTCAGAAATAATCATACGAATAAGCCATCTATCCATTAATAAAAAACTGTCTATTGTATACTTTGTTTCATCAATCCAATTATAAGGCATGATTATTAATCCTTTCTGTTTACTTTCTAAAATCATCTATATTTCAATAGTGATTTTTCAATATTATTCTTAAACGCATCTATATCTGCCAAAAATACATCTATTAAAAGCTTCCCATCCATTTGTTTATCCTGTCTGATAATATTAGCTCCAAATTTTTTGTAGAAAAGATTTGATGGACAATAATGATGATTGTATATAACTATTTTTTCCTTACTCATACTTTTGAAAAAATCTAATATGTGTAATATTAGCCTTAGAGATATTCCTCTGCCTCTTTGCTCCGGATAAACCCACAAACCGTTTAACTCTATGCCTTTTTCAGGTATATCTTCTGTTTCTGCAAAGCTTGCAAATGCAGCTCCAAGCATTTTATTGTCTTCAAATGCTCCTATTAAAAGTCGAACGTCTTTATTTTCCTCTGCTGAATTCATCCAGTCAATCCAAAATTCAAGCTCCTTTGAGTAATTTAAAGTATTTTCAGCTTTCTCTGCCAGCTCCTCAGTCCAACAATTCACTTTTAATTGTATAGCTTCTTTCATATCATCAGTCGTTAAATTTCTAATTTCAATCATTTTTAATATTTTCCCATCTCTTTCAATATTTAAAGTTATACATTAAATTTAAAAAATTATATTTTTATATTTATTCTTATACACATGTCGAATAAGTAAATATCAATTTTAAATTTCTATCTTCTTTATAAAATCATCTGCATAATTCTTCGCTTCATAAAATAATTTATTTGCATAGTGCAAATTATTTTTAATATCATCTAAGGTGTTGACCTTATACATCAATTCTATCTTATCTACTATTTCTCTAGGTAAGTGGTCTGATATATGTACTAAACCATATTCTATATGTCTTGGAGTATAAGCTATTCTAAGCAAATTTACTATTGGCTGACACGCATATTTTTGATAGTAAGCAAATGCTTCAAGATACTTAGCTCTATAAATGTACTTAAGTATTCTTGATTGTTGGCTAAATCTATCAATTGATTCATTATATATTTTCTTGATTGCTTCCAAGTAATTCTCTGGTTTTTTGATTATATTGATTACATTAGCCTTATCAAATAATATAAATGGATATTCAGCTATGTCATTTTCTACAAAAGTACAGCCCTCATTGCCTCTGCTGTGACTTTGAACGCATATATCCAGCATTAAATATTCTGATGTACCCTTAATGTGCAAATTTCTTTGAAATATCTTTGGATGCGGATGCTCGTATTTCTGAACAAAATCTAATTTATCTATAGTTTGCAGAATTTCTACACACTTATCTAAAATTTCATTTTCGTATCCGTCCTCAACATCAAACCAAAAATCTAGATCAGAATATTCATCTGCCCTGCCAAGTCCGTCAGATCCTTCAAGCCACATAGCATATACATATTCATTATCTATAAGGCTGTTTTTTAATAAATCTATTATTCTATTTCTGATATTCATAATAAACTCCTTTAGCTTTCCAGTTAAATCTATTTAATCTATGTATGAAATGAATTAAATTTTCTATATATTTATAGTTGCTTAATCATCTCTACTTCGCCTTCAACAAGTTTGCCTGTTTTTTCAAATCCAAGCTTTTCATATAAATTTAGAGCGACTGTATTTTCAGGCTCGGCACTTGTAAAAAACTTTACATTTCCATGTTCTTTTATTACTTTATCAAATAGCTTTTCAATCGTGACTTTACCTATACCTTGATTTTGGAATTTTTTATCTACCATAAGTCTACACATTCCATAAGAATCTGTTTCATCATCAAAATCATACATGACAAACCCAACTAACTCATTATCTCTATATATCGCAAAAGGATATAAATTCTCTTCATAATTAGCCTGTAACAGTGAAAAAGAATTTGATGCAACAAAATCCTTTTGTTCATCTTCAACTTCCAACTCTATAACATCATACATATTTTCTTTATCTATTGTTCTTAATTCTATATTCATTTTGTTTTCCTCCTAAATTTTGAATTCTATTTAATTTTCTTAAACAATTAAAGTTTATATTACGAAATCAACTTCAGCAAGTACACCATAGTGGTCACTTGGAGCATAGCCCGTCTCAGGAGATACTTCCTTGCCAAAAACATTTACATTACGCAGTTTAAACTCATAGTCCCAGTTAAAGCTCTCCATTATATAAATTCTATCACAAGCATCTGGTATATAATTAGTGTTCTTTCCTCCCCATCTTGGGTTGTTTATAAAATCAAGTGTAGGAACAACATCATAACCATTTAACTTAGCATGTACACTTGCTAAATCATTCCAATAAGGCTTTGACTCGCAACCTAACAAGCTTTGATCACCTAATAAGTAATGGTGAACACTTGATTCCATAGTGCAGTTAAAATCTCCCAGGAAAATGAAAAAATGAGCTTTATCTCTTTGAGAATGTATATATCTATCAATAGCTACTATTTGCTTTTCTTTTGCTAATACTGAATCCCAAGGTAAATGTGCGTTAGTTATAGAATATTTAATTCCATTAATCTCAATTATAATATTATGCGCTACGCTATTATCAAATTCTACACTTTCAAATAATGAGAATTCTTCAGAAATAGGGTACTTGCTTAGAATTACTAAGCCTAATTCTTCACCATCATTTAAATAAGAAGCATGATGAGAGTATTTAACATTTTTGATTAGCTTATTATAGAAAGCTGAAGGAACTTCTTGCAGACCTATTATGTCAGCATCGATATTATTTATTTCTAAAATTAATTGTTCTGCTCTAATGTCAATGTTTGGATACCATACATTGTATGTTGCTATTTTCATTGTAACCTCCGGTTATTTTAATTTTTATTTTAAAGTAAATTTATTTCTTTATGTTAATTTATACTGTAAAACCATGAAACCTTAGTCCTAACCGTCAGGCTCTATCACCCTTAATATAATAATTTTTATCTTTCCAATAATTCATATTGAAACCGCCTATTCAGATTCTAATATTGAAAAGAAATGTTGGTCTGTCCATTTGTCATTCCAATTTAGCTCCTCTTTAAATGTTCCCTCTAGTCTCATACCGCAATTTGACATCATCTTTGCAGAAGCTATGTTTTCAACATTACACATTCCAACCACCTTATGTGCTTTTAGTTCTTCAAATGCAAATCCTAAAAGTAGTTTTAAACTCTCAACTCCATATCCTTTATTTTGATATTGCGGTAAGATGCTGTATCCTACTTCCCATGATTTCCTCCAGTCAGTGTATTTCCACACACTTACAAAGCCAATAGGGTTTTGTAGGCGATCTTCTTTTATTGTAACAATAAAATCATAGCATCTATCTCCATTTATACGAGTCTTAAATTTTTCTCTTAATTTTTCATCATTTTCTGCAACAGATTCTTCATATATCCATAGAGCCTTATCAGACTCAACTCTGCATAGAAATTCAATATCTCTTTCTACTGCTTTAGTTAGAATTACTTTTTTTCCTTGTATTTTCATTTTACCCTCATATTATGTCATAGTCTTAGCTACAAAGTAAAAAATCAAAAATATTAAATATGGCACAATTAAACTACGACAATTCTTTTTTTTTAAAATTCATCAAACTCTTGCTACTATAACAGCACATGATCTTGGAAAATGAATTTCATCGCAAAATCCGTCAGATTTATCATCATAATCTGTAGGTTCAACTGCTCTAGCTCCAACTTTATCTCCAATCCAAAAGTTTATTTTCATTATAATTCCTCCAATTTAAACATCGAAAATTATTTTATCATATATTTATACTTGATATACCACTTCGAAATCTTCAAAAATTACTGGCATATCAGCAGTAAATTCATATCCTAACTGTTTTGCTTCTTCTGTAAAAAAGTTTGTATGACCCTTAATCCAAGACTCCAATGTATCATCTTCACCCTCACGCTTACAGATATCATAAGTCATCTCTGAAAACGGAATAATTGTAACTTGGGTAGTTTCAATAACGCATCTTGGTATTCCATCCCAATCGGTAACAATACTTAAATCTCCTACCTGCGGTATACGTTCGCCCTCTATTTCATATCCACGTAAACTACTCGCTGTAGCCCTTTTTTGCCCGATTAATACTAAACGCAGCAACTCATTTGCCCATTTCTCTGTTAATTCAAAATAAAAGGCATCTAAATATTTTGTGTCTTTATCCCTGTTTGTTTCATCTAAAAATCTTTTCCAAAATTTATCTATTTTCTCTTGTGAATATTTTATATTTTCCATTGATAATATCCCCTTATAATTTATTATAATTTTGTAAGTATTCCTCTTTTGTAAGTGAATAAAAAAATTCATCATTTTATCCCATCGATATAAGCACCATTATTCTTGGATATTCCGTTTCAAATAATTCCTTTTTATCTTAACTATTCTTATACTGAAAACTCCATAATGATGCTTTGTTCATCATACTTTCCTTCACTCACTTTAGATGCGTATTTATCAGTAAATTTTTTCCAAAAATTTATTGCTCTTGTATTTTTATTTAATACAGTTAAACAATACTTACCTGTATATTTATCTATCAATTGTTTACATACTTCTTCTGCAACATTCTTACCCCTAAAGGAATTCAGAACAAAAAATTCTTGGATACAATAATCACATCCGGATTTAACATATGGCGGTTTAGTTAAGACAATAACTCCGATTGCTTTGTCATTTCTCATGACCACATAAGGAATTATATTTTCATCTTCACTGAAGTAACATTCTACAGCTTGTTTATCATAATATCCTTCATCGTCCACCTCTATTAAATCATCACAGTACGGTGCTAAATCGTTATGATACATGTTAAATAAATTTCTATACAACTCTTTATCGTCATTGCTTGCAATTCTTAAATTAATCATTATGTTATCACCCTTTTTATAATCTCTATCTTTTTTAATATCTAATAATGTTCTATTATAGATTTGTCCTTTACTCTATTTTTACGGTCTGAGTCATGCTTTTTGTATCTACTCAGTACATTTATCTCTATACTTTACAATAATATTAATTTAAGTACGAGTTTATTTTCTTTTCTAATTCAACTATTGTTTTTAATATCTCATCATTGTTTCCTAGATGTAACAGTCTAAAATATAGACTACGTATTAAATTCTTGATATTAACCTTAGCTTTAAATCTAGTCATTTTATTTTTTATTTCAGTAACTTTGCTAAGTCCTTCTATCCAATTGCATATGTATTGGTCACTTAACAGCTTGTCTGATATAATGTCGCTATATATTGTTACAACTATTCTTTCATCTTCTTCTGAATTAAAAATTTCTTTTCCTTCGAGCATCTTATTTTCTATAGTAGTCATTATTTCTTTGTATATATCTTCATTAATTTCCTTACAATTTATTAAAGCATGCACTCCATCGGCGGCGTGAGCTATAGCATGAATCCATCCCTTTTCTTTATCATATCCACGCAAATCTTTTTCTTCATTAATAAATTTAAGCAAACAATCTTTAGTCTTTAAAATCATTTCCTTATCTAAAAATTCTTTATCTAAATGACGACATAAAATTGGATCTATCAAAAGTATAGAAAAGCTTCTTCTTAAAACTGAATCATCATTTTCACTTCCAATATTATAAAAAATAAAATCATCACTTAATATAGTATTTAATAAGCTTTTTAATTCTTCATCAGTAAAATAGCATTTTCTTTCAATCCAATTAGCTAAATTAGAGTATATCAATTCATCTCTTAATTCCGGGTCATTATCACCAATATATTTAAGCATTATACTTACATAATCATTGATATTTTCACACTCTCCAAGATTATATTCATTATCTTTAATTCTTCTTAAATCTAATTTTAGTTGCTCTTTTTTATTATACATTTTTTATACCACCCTATTCCACAGAATTATGTGTTGCTTTGCCTTGTTATATTATTCCTTAATCTCTCCGTCAGCATTTATTTCCTTTAATTTTGAATATGTATTTTCATATTTTATAAAGTTTTTATATTCATTAATATTATTATATAAAAATTCATTCAAAAATTTTAAAGTAGCTGTGCTAATAATTTCATGAGCAATTTTTAATGATATTTTTCCTCCGAAACACTCTTCATATTGTTGATTTGATAAAACTGGTATATCACAAAAAGTCATATGCTTGGTATTCTCTATCTTTACAAATGATTTATAAGCATCGACAAATTTGTGAAGAGCTTTTTGTGTTTTGCTTATTTCCCATGCTATCTCAATCTGTTCTTTAATTAATGACTCTGCTATATCCCTATCTTCAAGGTCCATATACCAACTATGACATTCTTCTTCTCTTAAGCTTTGTGATGAGGCATGCCTCTTAAAAAGCATATGCGGTGTTTTAGATTTCTGCCCTCTATTTACTCTTTCTAAAACAGTACTATGGTGTAAACAGCCTTCAAGTAAAACAACAGCTTTTATTCTTTCATCATCAGCAGCTGCTTCAAAGCAGGCTTGAGACCCTAAAGAAAATCCGATAAGTCCAATCTTATCTAAAAGTAATTTATTTTTTAAAAGCTCATCATTTTTATCAATATACTCAAGATAATTCATTAAAAACAAAATATCTTTTTTTCTAATATCTATTAGTTCTCTCCATATATCTTTTGAATTAGATGGAAAATCACTTAATTCCTCGAGCATTTCAACAACTTCTCCGTTGGGCATAATTGTAAAATCAGTTTCATAAGGAGATCCCAATGTAATTACAATATAACCATGTTCAACAAGCTTTTCTATAATAAATACTGTTGAATCTCTATCACAGCTAAATCCTGGTGAATAAATTACAACAGGATGCTTGTCATTAACATTTTTAATTGGAGCATTAATAAAAATATTAGTGCTTAACTCATTAATATATTGTTTTAACTCATCTGACTTTGCCCACTCCTGAACAAATCTCTCAGCATTTGGCTCATGCAAATCTTTGTACAAAGCACTCTTACCTTTGCAGCACGCTTCGTCTGCCAGATAAAATATACTCATAATTAGAGTTCTATTTTCATTTGTACAATTAAAAATTTCTTTTCTGCTGTTATCTTTAACTACTCTCACTACTCTACCGATTTTCATATATTATTCCTTTTTATTTATTCTATAATAGAAGCTTGTTGCTTGTATTTTGATTTTACTTATTTTTATCTTGCTGCTTATCATAATCAGGCATTTCGAATTCCAAATCTTAAAGTCTATTTTTGATAACTCTTACTTCTAATATATTTTTAGTTTCGCAACTACCTATATCTATCCACGCCATGTAATTTATTTTGCCATAACAATTAAATCACTTAGCACACTAAAGCTATTACGCAAATAAAATTTTTCAGAAGGATAATTTCTTTCTGTTAATAAAATCATAGCGTTCATCCCTGATTGATTAATATCTTTTTCTATTTCTTTTAAAAACCTACTTCCAATTCCTTTTCCTTGCAGTTCATAACTAACGCAAAATTCATCAATATAGTATTCCATACCTTTTATCCATGGTTTTTTCATACCGATGCTTAACGCTACAATTTTTTCATCTAAAATTCCGACATAACCACAAAAATAATTGTTTTCAAAATGGTTTTTGAAGAAATTTACTACTTGATTTCTTGATTCGTATACATCATACCACGGTTCTTTAGTAAAAGTATTAATATATAAATCAATACATTCATCAATCATATTGCTTTCCATTTTTAAAATCTTAAAATTTTCCATTTAGTTTCTCTCTTTCACATTATATTAGTTTCAAATTCTATCCCCACGATTTTATGAATTTTCATATTAATAATGCCCTATTATAGGTTTATCCTTTGTTTTATGTTTACGACTGGGATCGTACTTTTGCCAATATACTCTTTTTTCGTTATACCTGCTTCTACCCTCTTTTTCTTCTGCGGAATGTCCGATATAAATTATAGATAGGGGAATTACATAATCAGGTATATCAAGTAATTTTCTAACAAGTCTTATATTGCTTTCTATCGGATATACTCCAATCCATACAGTTCCAAGACCTATGTCAGTAGCTGCCAAAATCATATTTTGGATAGCGGCACTACAATCACAAACCCACATGTCCTTTCCTTGCCCTTTAAATGCTAAGTCCATATTTCCACATACAACAACAGCACAAGGAGCATTATAACGTGCGAAGATAAATTTTTCTTTTAATTTTTCCATTGTTTCATTTTCAGTTATAACTATAAATTCCCATGGCTGAGCATTTGCTGCTGTCGGTGCTGAAAATGCAGCATGAAGCAATATATCAATCTGTTCTTCACTCACAGGCTCGTCCGTAAATTTTCTTATACTTCTTCTTTTATAAATTGCTTCTAATGTATTCAATCGGCACTCCTTTAATCATATATTTCTATGGTAATCGAGCTAATATGTAATTATTATCACCCGTTTTGCCTATATTGTTAAATCCAAAGAATTCATACAAAGATAAGGCATTCTTATTCTTCACATGACACTCTAATGTTATAGCTAAAGGTTTCTCATATTGCTGTTCTTTTATCTTTTCAATCGCAAGTTTTAACGCACGTTTACCAATACCTTGGTTTTGATAATTTTTATCAATCAAAAACCCCAGTATTCTATATACATATTCGTATCTTCTAAGTACTTCTGGTTCATGCTCAGCTACAGGAGCTATTCCAATTAAAATTAAGCCTACCGGTACTTTGTCACTGTAGATTGCAGATAAAAATCCTGGATACCCTTCATTAATTCCCACATAAGCCATAGCAATTGTATGGGCGGCTTTTTCAACAAACTTTCTTTGGCTAAATTTTGATTTAATACTTAAAATTTGATTAATGTTTTCAAATGTTACATCCTTTAATTCAATCATTTTATATCCCCTTTTTTGTAATTTTCAGCAAGTTCAATATGTAAAAGCATTTATCTTTTTCTTGCAACAGCACATAAAACTTTACTGTCATCAGAATATTTTTCGCCCATAACATTGCTGTATAGTTCAACGTTCCAGTTACCCGCCGCTTTTAGCTCTGATAATATATCATCGCATGTAAACATATGCTCCCATATGTTGTAGCATTTAATCTCATCATCTTTTAAAACAATTGATTGATTTAAAACCGTATTATTTTCATATCTGTAAAATGATTCTAAAAGCACATGTGGTTTTTCACACCAAAAGCCTCCATTGTTAGAATAACTCCAGTTTTTATACTCTTTTTTACCTTCATGCTCTAAAGGAGTGAATACATCAAGAATTAAAATTCCATCAGGCTTTAACATTGAATATATTTTTTTAAGCAATAGTCTGCGGTTTTTATCCGATAGTACTCCAAAGTCGCAGTAAATCAAAGTTATTACATCAAATTTTTCTTCTAAATCAAGCTCTAGATAGTCTTGGCAGATATATGTAATATCTAAGTTTTCTTTTTTTGCACTCTCTATGGCATAATTTACAGACCTTTCCGAAAAATCAACTCCTGTAACATCATAGCCTTTGCGTTTTAATAATTCTGCATATATTCCCGGACCGCATCCGAGGTCAAGCAGCTTATTTTTTAGTGATGGCAGAGCAATGCTGCTAATCCATTCAACTGAATTTATAACAAAATCATATTTTCTGGTTGCGGCTTCCCAGTCTTTATTTAAATGAGCTTCAAGCATACCTTTTGAAATATGTTCGTCATTCCAGAATTTATCTGATGACAATTCATATAACTGAGGTCTTTGTATAAATTTTAATAATTGTTTGTTCAAATCCTATACCTCCTAATATTTATACATTGATTGTTTAATCATCAATTTCCAGCACAGGCGGAAATGTTAATATACCTAAGTTTTTAGTGTTTAATTTTGCTTCCTGAAAGTACTTAGCTATTAAATTGTCACTTTTATCTATTACCTTAATCATAAAAGCATTGTTAGTCCTTATTTTTTCTTCTATTTTTAAATTTTCATTATTTTTAAGTAGTTTTGACGCATTTTCCAAAGATAATGATAATATAACATCACCTTTTGCACGCTTAAGATTTTCTTTCATTAGGTATGCAATTATTTTCTCGGCGTTATCCTCTGTTGTCAGTAATTCCTTTACTTCCAAAGGATATGTATTTCTATATCTGACATAGCCCAATAAAATATTATCTTCATATATCATTGACGAACGATAAATCAGCGAATGATTAAACCATTGGCTGATAGTGTCTCCCGGATACAAGGCTAATCTATCATCTTTATGAACATTGTGCCATTGCTTAGTTATCCACTCTAAATCCGTGTTTTTAATTGACCTTTCAGTTATATTTTCTGTGCTTATGTTTTCCGCATCTATGGAAATACTCACTCCTGATAATGCAAACATCTTATTTTCATATCCAAATTTCGGATAATAATTCTCATGTCCACATAACAATGCTACTGAAACGCCTTTATCCTGAAGTCTTTTATGTCCCTCCTCGATAAGCATTTTTCCTATACCCTGCTTTTGAAGCTTGGTATCAACGCATATCGGTGCTAAAAACGCACCCATTCTTTTTTCTTTCATCACAATTAATGGAAATATTGAAAACAAAGCGTGTCCTACTATATGTCCATCAAGCTCGGCAACAATTGACAAATCCTTGTCATAATATTGACTATGACGTAAAGCAGATACTATAAGTGGTTCTGCTTTATAATTACTTGGATTCCATTCATTGAATGAATTATAATTCAAATTTACTATATTATTGTAATCTTCTAGCTTTTCACTTCTTATATTAATATTAATTGTTATCACTCTCCTATTTTAAAATAATAAACTAATCTATTCTGATAGTATTGAAAATATTTTTAAACTCTGCTATAAGTGTTTTCGCTATAAAATGCGTTCACTTCAAATCCGTTTTTAAGATACATTTTTTGTGCCTTTATATTTACAGCATATACGTATAAATAAGTATCATTATGTTCTTTATTTATAAAAATATCTTTTAGGCAATGATTAAGTATTACCGTTCCATAGCCTTTGCCCTTATATCCCGATAATATGGCAATATTGCTTATGTACTCTCCGTCCAATACATATAGTCCGATTAAACAATCATCTTTCCACAAAGCACCAAATTCATTTTTTTCATCTGCTTTTTTTAGCCATGATACTGTATTTTCGCCTAATTCACTTTTTTCACCGCACATTAAACACTGCTCCATGAAAGAATCCTCTATTAGATTTAAGTAATTTTGAGCCTCGCTGTTTTCAAATTTTTTAAATGATAATCCCTTATCAAGTTTAAAATTATAAAGCTCGTTAATTTTCTCAGCTGTTTTATTCATGCTATATTCAAATCCGTAGGAATCCTGTGTGAAGCCATAATTTCTGAAATAATTTACAATTGTGGTATTGTAAGCGTTCATGTTTAGATATAAATCCTTATTGCCTTTCATCAAAATAATTGATTTAATCTTATCATGTGCTGGCTTGATGATATTGAAGCTATTGATATCTCTTTCAAATGAAATTTGTATAGCATAGTAATCCTTATCTTCAATAACCGTCATAACTCCTCTGTTGTCCTTATCATCATATATCAAGTATTCCTTTAATAACTGCTGTTCGTATGCCTGTTCAAAAATTTTCTTAGCAGAACGATTAATCTTGCTCAACATATATATAGCAAAACTTTTTTCCTGTTTTGTTAAATTAGATGTTTCACAGCTAATCCAATTGTTATTACTCACTTTAATTCACATTCCTCTCTTTGTTTACACTTATAAGTCAAGATACCAAATAAATTGTGTCTGATTCTTGCTTTCTTCATCATCATAATAAGCATACTCATTCACCATAGATAATACTGCACCTTGTTTGTGGTAAAATTTGCAGGCTGGAACATTAACATTTTGACACTCAATTTTCATTTGTTTATATCCCTGAGACTTAGACCACTTCTTGCAAGCATCAAATAAGCCCTGACCAATTCCCTTATGCTTGTATTCCTCTGTGACACGAATATCCCAAAGAACGCATAAATCCTCTCTTCCTTCAAGCATCCTAACCTCCGGAGTTTTGCAGACTATGGTAGCAGCTCCTACAGGCTTATTATCATCAAATGCCATGAAAAATTTCCAATTTGATATATCAAACTCTTTTTCAAATTCAGACATTATAGCGTGCTTTCCAAAATCAATCGTATATGGTGAAACGGGAACTTCTTTAAATAAAAAACCCCCTAAGCCATTATTGATCTTTTCGATTCTGTATTCACTTGTAACATACACCTTCATTGGAATTTCTTCATTATGTCGTAGAAATTCTGATTTTATTGATTTATATGTAATCATTGTTGTTTCTCCTTAATTATATGTTGATTAAAAATTGTTTCTATTTCAACAATAATTTTTTATATTCGTTCTTCTTAATGCTTATTTCATAATATTTCAGCGCATCTTCATATACTTTATCTACATTTTTTTGCTTTGCTATTCTGCCTTTTTCATTTTTTCTTTTTCTCATTTCTCTGGCAATAATGCTTTTATTTAAATTGCCATTCGCCACTTCTTTGTGTGATGCACCCTCCTCAACTGCTTGTAAAGCTGCATCTAACTCCGATTTTTTATATTTTTTCATATAATTAATTACTATCCTCTTATTTAATTGCAAATTTATAACTATATCTTTCTACATTGCCTTAAGCTTGTTCTGCATAATATGATACCCATATCGGATAAAATCCTGTATTAAGTGCAACCTTAGTTGATGGTATATTTCCACTCCACGTTGTATAGTATGTTATTTTCCCTCTGTTTTCAATTTCCTCTGCCAATGCCTTTACAAGATATGTAGCAAGTCCGCTTTTTCTGTAGCTTGGCAACACATCTATGCCAATTTGCCATATATTGTCCATATAATCATCTGCCCCTGCTAATGCAACAAGTTCATCATTTTTATACGCACCATATGCAAGCACATCACGCTTATAATTCAGTGCATTATCAAAGCCTTTATTCTCATAGAGCTTAGGCATATCCTCTTTTTCAAACCATTTATACAAAAATCCTTCAGGTTTTACTATTTCTGTATTGGGATTTAAGTATAAGTATCTTACATTTTCACCGGCAAGTGCATATTCAAATTCTCGGAGCTTTTTTTCAATTTGAAACAGTACATCTCCATCCATCATGTTTTTAAATTCTTCGTTTTGCAATTTATCCTTACACCACTCATAAATTTTTTCGTTTGCACGAATTGCGGCATTATTTCCGAATGTTAGCATTTCAAAGAATTTTTTATCAGACTTAAGTATTATATTTTCTGTACTGCTGAAAATATCCTCTGAAATCTCCCAGTTTTTCATCAACTGTTCTTTGATAGCTGTAATTTTTTCTAATTTATTCATATTTATGTCCATGCACCCATTGTATAAGAACGCCAGTCTATCTTATCAAGAAAAACTAAACATTTATACAATGGACAAAGTTTGCTAAAGGCAAACTAGGTGCATATCCTTTCTTTATTTTTTATTGATTAAATAGCTTATCGATAAACTGGAATTTATCTAAGCATTTTAAACATTCCCGGACCATCCCATTCACAAGGTCTTTCTTCAAAACCTTTCTTTTTATAAAACCCTACTGCTTCTTTTGTGCTGATTAGTTCTAAACTAACAGCCCAATTTACATCAATATTTTCTTTAATATATTTCTCTATGCTTTCAATCAAAATTGTCCCAACACCTTTTGATTGAAATGATGGTATTACTGCAAAATCCTTAATATAAAATGACATACCTCCGTCGCCAATCAGTCTAACCATTCCAACAGCATTATCATTTTCATAAACTGTAAATGTAGCTGCTGTATTTTTCAATGCTTCTTCGACTTGTTGTATTACTGGTGCTTCCCAACCAACTGATGCGTATAAATCTAAAAACAATTCCGGTGTTAATGTATCTATTCTTACTTCCATAAAACCCTCCGCAAATTCTTATTTCTTTCAACCTTTCTTCCATAGTTGAAATACAATATTCCTATATGCACTATTGCGTTAACATATGTCAAATGTTGAAGTAATATCACTCCAATAACCTGTAATTTATTAATGTGCTTTATATGCCTGTTTTCTTTATCCCACAGAAATAAAGGTCTCCATTTTCATCTTTAGAAAATACATAGCTCTCATCTATCCAACTGTGATGAAATCTGTTTTCAGAAATAGGAAACATGGGTATAACATACTCATCATCTATAACAAAAAATATTTTACCGTTCTCTTGTTTAACCTCAAGCTTTTCAATATCACCTTTATATGTACCGATATAGCTTTCGTATAATCCGGGCTCTAAGCTATATTGTAGTGGTTTACTTGGAAAACTATATTCCTCCTGAAAAAGTATTGCTGCTATAATTTCTGAAATACGCCAAACTGCTGTAAATCCGTAATTACTTAATATAATAATGCTTATTTCTTCAGTAACATATCTATGGAATTCAGTTATAAATCCTAAACCACCACCACCGTGACTTATCCTATCTCGTCCATATTTCTTTTCTATAAACCATCCATATCCGTAATCATTATCCTCACTACCTGTTTCTCCCGAATTAGCATATGGTGTAAATACTAAATCAAGAGTTTTTTTAGAAACAAGCTCTTCAGTATATAATGCTTTCTCCCATAAAAGCATATCTTCAACTGTAGAGTATATGTCTCCAGATCCAAATGCAAGATCTATATTCATATATTTATGTCGTATTATCTCATCCCCATTTAAATAATAGCCAGTAGCAAGTTCTTGTATAATTTTTTTATCTCTTTCTACACCTGTATCATTCATGTTTAATGGTTTAAAAATATTTTGTTGTAAAAACTCATCATAGGATATACCCGATATATTCTCAATAATACATCCAAGTAAATAGTACCCAAAGTTTGAGTAATTCCACGCTTGTCCAGGCTCGCACAAGAGTGGTAAATCTTTAAACATATTTATCATATATTCGTGCTTATGCTTTGGATTATTTAATGATTTTTCAAAATCTGATCCAAACAAATACTGCAAACCAGAAGTGTGAGTAAGAAGATGATGGATAGTTATTCTTTCATCAAGCTCTTTGTACTCTTGTAGGTACTTGTTAGCCTTATCATGAACATTTAACAATCCTCTTTCTTGTAATATCATTATAGCCATAGCTGTAAATTGCTTTGTTATCGAACAAATTCTATATTTGGTTTGTGCAGTATTTGGGATGTTGTATTCATGGCTAGCTAAGCCATAGCCTTTCTTAAATATGGCTTGGCCTTTTTGAGATACTAATATTGAACCACTAAATGGCCAAGTCTTACAATACAAATCCATAAATTCACTTATTTTTTCTGCAATTAAACTATTCATTTTTTCTCCTTTTTACAAATCCTATATTTCACATCAATAATTAAAATATTATACAAAAATATATTAACGTCTTTATTAAAATCTTTCTTAATTTATCTAGAATTAAATCTATAGTCAGCATATATTTTTATTGTTTATAAAATCCCGTGTCTATTTTACCTTCAAATATCCAATAAAACGGAAATGAAAAATGTATATAATTAAATTTCAATCCATTTTCATCATTTAAAATTACTGCTGTCATTCTTATAGGAAATGTGTAGTTCATACCTGAAGCACATTCCTTTAGTACATAGGATATACTTCTTTGCACTGCAAATAATTTGTCTTGTGATGAAAGATTAGATTTGAATAAATTATCTAATTCCTGCAAAGATCGATCAATAAGTTTATCTTCTGTAAAATTTTGATTTAAAGTACCCATAACTGTAATCCAAGTAGCATTTTCTGAGTTAGACGCAATAGCATTTTCTATATCTAAAGAAAGATTACCCATATCACTATTAATAAAAAATTCTTTAATATGCTCAGCATCATCATACCATTTGTTTTCTGGTCCAATTACATATGCCTTATCATTTTCACCAAAATATTTTCTAATTAACTCATTTGATGTATATTTATTTTCTTTGAAGTCATTTTCAAAGCTTTTTAAAAACTCTGATATATCTTCTGTAGCTTTATTATTTTTATATTTTTTAAATATATTTTTTTGCTCATCATAACTATCAATATACTCTTTTGAATTTTCAAAACGCTCGTCAGGGAAATTAGGATTTGCCATTGAAAAATGAAGATGAACAATTTTCCAGCCGTCTTCTTCTTTTATTAGCATTCCGCTCAAACCCATTGGCCAAAAATATTCCCTAATTTGCTTATCCCGTTGATGATAGCTTAAGGTCAATACCCAATTAATAAATGCTATTCTCTGTTTTGGTGTAAGTTTATTATCCTCCGCAGCTGTTTTTATATAATCAACATATCTATCGTATTTATCCTGTGTATGCTCAAAACTGTATTTAACAGTTCCATTAGTTGAAAACCAAGCAGTATTACCATCAATTGATATATACGCATTTTTATAATCTATATTCAGGTCACCCCAAGATTCCCAGTCGCCTTTAATTAACTGTTTTACCTCATTAAGTCCAAAAAATATTTCGCCAGTTGCTGTCCCCAAAATTGATATATCATCACTATGCTGAAAAAGTTCTTCTGTAAAAGAATCAACATTTTCCAACTTTCTCTCGCTATATCCTTGTTGAAATTTTATAAGTATATCCCTAATCTCACTACATTGACCTACTGTATCATTAGTATGTGGATTTTGTTCTAAAGAGGTTTCTAAAATTTCTCCCGAATACTGTATTCCAAATTTATTCATTAATATTCACCCCATTTTTAGATGCTGTTTATTCTCCGTTAGTATATGAGTTTTAAAGCCATGTCTATCTCTTTTGTACCATCATCACATATTTCTATAATACCTGTATGCTCAAAGCCAAATGATGAATAAAGATTTTTTGCCGCTTCATCACCCTCTACATAGCACAAAAGTATTTTATTATATTTATTTTTATTTTTTAAATCATCTAATATCATTTCTGTGGCTTTTTTGCCATAGCTATTACCTTGATACTTTTCGTCAATCATAAGCTGATCAAAAATGTAACAATTATCGTCTGAATATTCTCTGACAAGTGCAAGTCCAACTTCTATATCATCATTATATATTCCATATACTATTGAATCACTGTAGTATGAATATGCCTTAGCAAGTATATTTGAGTTGTTTGAAACAAATTTCTTTTGCTCATCCTTAACTTTTAGCTTGATGAATTTTCTATAATTATCCCCGTCAACTTTTTCTAAGTGTATCATTTTTATTCTCCTGACTATAATATCTCTTAATATTTTATCAAGCGACCTGAATTGTTTATGCTAAGCTTTAATCTAAGCATATATTACTCTAAACTTATATTTGTTATAAAATAGAGGCAATATATTTAATTTATATATAAAGAATATATATTATGCGGATATTTTTCCCCTCTAAAAACTTCTACACTCGAGCCTGACAAAACAAATCCCAAATTTTTTACAAGCCTTATAGATTTTTGATTTTCTGTTGAAACACACGCATATATTTCATTTACATACATTTGATCTTTAGCAAAATTTATAATCTCTTTCATTGCTTCCTGCATATATCCATTGCCCCAAAATTCTTCCTTAAGGTCATATCCTGTTTCAACTTTGCCAAGTTCCTTATTCCAGCAATGAAAACCGCAGCTGCCTATTTTCTGATTATCAGATTTTCTAATTATAATCCATCTGTTCTGAATACGAGGCTCAGGCGTCGTATAAAATTCTATGATTTCATCTGCTCCTGATATATCAGTTAATGGCTCTGCATCATATAAATACTTATTTATTGTATCATCTGAAAATTGACTAAACATAAATTCTCTATCAGCTATATCTATATTTTTAAGATATAATCTGTCTGTTTCTAAATTCTTAAAAAGCAAATTATCACGCTCCTTTGTTTTTTAGGCTGCTTTGCTATTATGCTTTTTCATTTTTGCTTTTCCTTATATTTTTCCATATAGTAAAGTATACTTTACTATTTAAATTCTCTTTTTAGCATTGCATATTTATATGTATTAATAATAATTGGATTGCCCTCTTTATCACACTTATAATAGTTTCCTTCTATAAGATGACCTTCTCTTCGAAAACCAAGACGTTCTAGCAACTTCCATGAATTAACATTCTCTTCGTCACAGTCTGCACAAATGCGTCTGCCTCCTAAGTCATTAAAAATATGCTTGACTACTGCATATGCTGCCTCAGTCGCATATCCTTTTTTACCATACTTAGGGTTAAAATCATAGTCAATATAATAGTTTTTCAAAAGTACATCATCTTCATCTTCTCCAAAAAAATATCCTGTACTACCTATTACTTTGCCTGTTTCTTTTAACTCTGCAACAAGTCTACTATCATTATCATTATTCTTTTCTATAAATTTCTTGCATTGCTCTATTGTTAATGGATAGAAATCTTCATACCTCGAAACTTCTTCCAAACTGAGGTATTCATATATATCGTTTAAATCTGTTTCCTTATAATTTCTTATTATTAAATGTTCTGTTTCTATTTTAATCATTTCTTTTATCCTCCAAAATAATTTTACAATTATCTTCATTTATTTTTAGTGTTGTCACTTTATATACCCTTTTGTTTTCTTCATGTTTATTTAATTCATATATTTATCTTATTTGTTTTAATCAAAATTCCTTCAAGCATAATATATAGAACTGTTAACTTTAAGCTAAATCAAGCTTCATAACAATTTCACCATCGTCAATTTCACCTGTTGCTTTAAATCCAACACTTTCGTATAAGTGCTTTCCAGCCTCATTTCCAGGAACATAGTCGAGAAATACGCAATCAAACTTATTTGATTCTCTAATAATATCTAATGCACATTCCATAGCTTTTCTTCCGTATCCTTTGTTTTGATGTTCCTCTGCTATCATAAAACGCCATATACCTGCTTCTTGCTCTTTTTCGTCCCAATCAAGCATCATAAAGCCAATTACTTCCTCATCCTTATAAATAGCATAAGGTCTCGCTGTCTCATAAAAAACCCACGCCTGAGCTAATGAAACAACATTAGGTGCTACAAATTTACCCTGTTCTTCATTCATTTTTATTGCCAATACTTTTCTATAATTATTTTCATCTATCTTTTTTAGTGTTATCATTTTAATTTATTTTCCTTTCTTTATAGCAGTTTGTCCTGCTACTCACCTTATAATTATTAGGCTCACAGTCACAGCATTTGTGACTGTATCAAGCCTTTTTCCAAGCTACAAATTTATTATTTTGTTGGAAATAGTTTTTCCAAAATCTTCATCATGCTCTACAAACACTAATGTTGGTTTGTATTCTAATATTGCCTTTTCAAGCTGTTCTTTAAAATATGTGTCCATATAGTTAAGTGGTTCATCCATTAGCAATAAATCATTTTCGCTCGCTAAAGCTCTTGCTAAGTCTATTTTTCTTTTCTCTCCACTACTATATGTTTCTATTGGCTTATCTTTCGTAAAAACCTTGATATCAAGAAGCTTGCATATATCAAAAAATCTATATTTGAAATCTCTGTCATCAATCAGCTCATCTACTAAGCCCTCCTGCCATAGTGGTTCTTGATAGCTTTGAGCAATTTTTATATTATCCTGATAGAGTACCTGCTCCGAGTTTATTTCCCCGGAAATTAATTTTAGTAAAGTAGTTTTACCGACTCCGTTATTTCCTCTTAACCAAATTCTGTCTCCCTGTCTTATTTGCAGGGTTAAATTATTAAAAAGCAGCTTATTTGAATATTTAAAAGACAATTTAATAATGGTAACTAAGGCATCATCTTCTAAAGTGTTTTGATTTATGTCTAAATCCGAAACCGTTTCATAATTTTTCAACAAGCCTTTTTTATGTTCAAGATTTTTTTGGATATTGCGTTCTGAAGCCTTTGCCTGCCTCATAAATTTTGCAGCTCTTGAATCATTGCTTCTTCCAAATGTTCTGAATTCTGCTTTTTCCTTGTTGGCAATATTTCCCCAAGCTCTTTTCATAACTGAATTTCTTTCTAAATCCTTTATTTCTCTTTCAAGTCTTTCCTTGGTCTTAAACTCGTATAGTTCTGTCATATTCTTGTTGTCAAGCCATGTAGAGTAATTTCCTTTTTCTACCGAAATATCAGACTTATTAATTGAAATTATATGGTCTACAACATTATCCAGCAGCTCGCAGTCATGAGAAATCAATATAAATCCCTTTTTTTGGCTAAGATAATTTAATACAGCCTGTTTTCCCTCTTTATCAAGATGATTAGTTGGCTCATCAAGCAATACAAAGGCATTTTTTCTCAAAAACAAAGCAATTATAAGCATTTTAGTCTTTTCGCCACCTGATAAGGTGTCAAAATTCTGTTCTAATAAGCTTTCTGAAAGATTCATCAAATAAAATTCTTTTTTTATATTCGCTTCAACGCTAAAGCCTTCAAGCTCTGAGTATTCATCTAAAATCTCTTGATATTCATCAAATCTATTTTCATTATTGGAGGATATAATCTCGTCCATTATATCCTCTCTTGTTTTAAGCAGTCCAATGTTCTCTTTTATAACATCAAGTGTATTAGTATATTTGGTATTTATAGAATAAGGAAAATATTCAGTATTTACATTTTTTGATACATGACCTATATCTGGCTCTAATTCTCCATTAATAAGCTTTAATAAAGTTGTTTTTCCTCTGCCGTTTCGCCCTATTAGTCCCAGTCTCCAGTCTGTATCAATTGATAAATTTATATCCGAAAATATCGGTTGATAATATTCCTTATAACTATATGTTAAATTATTTATATTTATTTTTGCCATAGATAGCCTCCTTTAGTTTTAATACCTAGCTATCTTGGAAAATCATTATTTAGCTAGGTAAATTTATTTTAGTCCAGCTAGCTTTCTTAGTCTCACTTCTCACACCTCCAATTATTTTTAAATACTTTATAAACCTATTTTAAAATATTACTTTTAATAACATTCCTTCTTCATAAACTAAATCATCTTTAAAACCAACGCTTTTATATAATCTCTGAGCAGATATATTAAATCGGTTTACACCTATTGTCAGTTCTTTTGCACCCTGTTTTCTAAAATATTCAAGTGCCCATTCGACCATAATTTTTCCATAGCCTCTTCCCTGATATCGTCTATCTACCAATAAAATAGCAAAATGATATTCATTCTTTTTCTTGTTTGCTTTTAAAACCATAAGTCCTACAGGCTTATCACCTTCCATCTCTACGAAAAGCTTATGATCTCCCTGATAAGCAAATGTGTAAGCAATACTCTGCTTTGCATCACATACAAACTCATATTGGTCTTTTGATATTTCAAGGCTCATAACATCATACCAATTTTTCTTATTGTACGGAACTATGCGTGTATTTTTAGGGTATGTAAAAAATGAATCTATTTCATTTCTCATTTCCTTTCGGAAATGTAACCATGTACCAGCTATATTCTCAACTATGATATTTGCATTATTTAATTGCATATAGCACAACTCAGCTTCTTTATTAAAATACAAGGAAACTTCATTTCCAAGAAGATCAAATTCATCTACACAAATAGTTCCATTTACAGAACTAAATCCAAGCCCAATATTTTCTTCATTAAAGCTAAGTGCTTTTTTCCAGCTATTGCTTGACAATAGCTTTGTAGATGATGAAGATTTTTCATCAGATAAAACAATATCTTCATATAAAGCTAACATTAATTTCTCAATATCATCAGCTGTTGTTACAAATAAATCTGAGGCTGTATCATCTATTTTAGCCAAAACCAGCTCATTATCTCTGAAGTTGAAATAAGTATTTGTATTTACATTTCTTCCTTTCTTTGTTTGAGACATATTTAGAGGCTCAAATATATATTTAAATTCAAAGTCCAAAAGATTCATCCCAGAAACTCGTTCTATAATTTCCTTGCAAAACACATTTTCAGTTGTTGAATAATTAGCTTTTTCTGCTCCAGGCTCAAATTCAAGTTCATCACTGCCTATAAGTTTAAGCACCTCTTCAAATGAATAACTTTTTGTATACATTCTCTTTTCTTCTACAGTACGATTTCTTTCTTCAAGAGAATTGTGCTTTTCGTCATTATTTAATTCAAGCATTATTTTTCCGTAAAAATAATCACGAATACCTGATTCACCCAATATCAAATGCTTTATCTTAATTTTATGTGCATTAGCATATTCCGGTATATACTTATCAATCGTATCATTTAGATTTATTTTTTTCATATCTGACAGCATCAGCATAGATGCTGATAACAAAAATCGCGAAGATCCTTTAAATAAATAAGTTGATTCTTCATTTATCTTCTCGCCTGTCTCACGGTTTGCCAATCCAAAAAAGTCCTTATAAATGCGTTCTTTCTTATGGTATATAGTAACCGCTCCGGAAATATTCCATTTGTCTCCTATTTTTCTAATATCTATTTTGCGTTTTTCATTATTCATAGTTTAATCACTCCAATTTCTTATATAATTTTTCAATGTTTTCTAACATTAATCCGTTCTTAACTCCTTCTAATTCTTCATATCCCCACTCTGGAAATATTTCCCTTCGGCATGCAAAGCAAAGTGCTACTAAACTTCCAGCTACTTCGTGCATAAGTTCTTCTTTTTTGTTGTATTGTCCATATCCCTTAAGAAAAGCGTTTTTCGCATCTTCGCTTAATTGTACAGTAACATTTTTTATGTCCGAAGCTATATATCCCTTTCCAAGCAAATTATAATCAAACATAAACGCTCCATGCTCTTTTGATACAGCCATATTTGTATAGTAAAAATCGTTGTATGTAAGTGTTTTTTCAGTTTTGTCTATTATTTCCCTCAAATAGCCTAATTTTTCCTCGATAGCTTTCCACACTAAGCTATCAGATGTATTTGTTTTTTGCTTTATCATCTGAATGTTTTCAAATGTAATACAATCTGTTTCCATATACATTCCATCACCGTTTAGTTTTACATATTGCTTGCCTTTTTCATGTAAATTTTTGTACCATTTACCTAGTGTAAAGCAAATATCCGGACTATTCATATCCTCTTTTACTGCTAAACGCATATCAGAACTATGGCTTATATCATCCATGAGTATGGCTTCATCTGTATATGCAATCAAAGGGATAGTCAATACATTTAAATCTTGAAGTATCAGATAGTTTTTGATTTCTCTTCTGAATTCTGCGTTTTCAAAATATTTTAAAACGTACTTTTTATCGCAGTCTTGTACCTTGTATAAATGGACTCCATCCTTTGAACGTAAATCAGCAATCTGGTCATAATTAGTATTCATTTTATCCAGTTGATTTTTTATTATATCTATCATAATATCCTCTACATTTATCTTTTGTTTAAAATATTTAATATTTAGCAACAATGGGACTCTCTTAATCTGCTAAACACTATTTGGTAAATTCCATCATTTTTACCATGTCCACAACTAATAGTGAAGCCTTCTTAGCTGCAATTTGTTCAAAATTTTTATAATCTGAACTTGCATCATCATCAGCAGTATCTGATATACACCTTATAACTATAAATGGAATTTCATTTATAAATGCTGTATGAGCTATACTAGCTCCTTCCATTTCTACACATAAAGCGTTATATCTTTCGCATAAAGCATCCTTTTTTAATTTTTCAGCAATAAAATCATCGCCTGTAATGATAGTTCCAATATGAAAGTCACTATTACCTTTTATAGATTTTGCTGCATAATTTATTAGATTTTCATCAGCAATAAAATATTCTTGATATGGATAGCACGATTTAAGTTGTTCTTTTCGTACATCGTAATAAGTTAAATCCTTTGATACAACTATATCTAAATGCTTAACATCACTTGACATACTTCCTGCTATGCCTGTATTAATAATGTAATTAACTTCAAATTTATCTATCATTATTTGTGTATATATAGCAGCATTAACCTTGCCAATACCACATACACCAAGAACTATTTCGATATTATCAATATAACCTGTTGAATAAGTTATACCCTTAATAATATATTTTTGAACATCGCTCATTTTTTCCTTTATATACTCAATTTCCAACTCCATTGCTGAAATAATACCTATTTTTATCATCTATTTTCCTCTGCCCTTTTCATTACCACGCTTGAAATTGCCTGTTTCCTTAGCCATAATCAGTTGTTTTTCAAAAGAATCTGCACCTTCAATTTTTCCTATAAATTCTTCACCTTTTTTTCCGCTAAGTGTAGTTACTTGTTTTCCACGCCAGGATATAAATACTTTTTTATCCTTTGTAATTTTATATGTAAAAATTTCATCTTCTAAAATATTTCTTTTATCTACTATTTTATTTGATAAGCTTAAAACTCCTGCACAATGCGATATTTGTGTAAATTCTACCTCTTTAAATGATTTTTCTACTTCATCAAATACTAAATAAAATTCTTCATCGTCCCAATTGCCTTCTCCACAATCTGATTTACATTTATCGTGCATTTTTCTTGTCTCAAAGGCTACATCACCAATTAAAATCATTCCCTTATTATTTAGAAGCCCTAAAAGCTTAGTTAAAAATTTAACCTTTTCAGTTTCATTTAAGTGATGCAGAGCGTATGTACTTATGATAAAATCAAAGTTCTCATCCTCTAGCTCATCGGGTATACCCTTTGAAAAATCATATTGAATTAACTTAGCCTCAGGCATTTTTTCTCTTGATATCTCTATCATTTTTTCAGAAAAGTCAATCCCCCAAATTTCATATCCATCATCATACAGTCTTTTTGTCAGAACACCTGTGCCAAAGCCTATATCTAATATTTTCGCTTCGTTTTTTACACGAATTTGATTGTAAATTGTATTTAAGACATCTTTATATCCAGCAAATGGGTAATCGTTATCTTGTTCGCTCAAATTAACACTCTTATCATAACCATCAGCCCATAGATCAAAGCCCTTATTATCTAACATGAACACCTCCGTGCATTTTTTAAACTTATCTGCATTTTCTCGAAGCCACTTCTGCCCAAAATGGGAAGAAACCCGAATTAAATGCCACTTGCTTTGAAAAATTATGTGACTCTGATGTACCATAAAAAGGTACTTTTCCTCTTTTTAATATCTCATCCTTTAAAATCGAAACAAGGTTTGATGCAACTCCCTCTCCTCTATATTCAGGTATAACATCAATACCTATTTGCCACATAGTTTTACTATCTTCACTTGAGCCAGCCATACCCATAATTTTATCACCATCCATTGCTGCTACAGCTAAAATATCAGGATAAATTTCACTAAATGCTAAAGCCTCACTAAATCGTTCATCATCCTTAAACCTAAGAATTTCATCCTTCTCAAACCATTTAACATCAAATCTACTTTCAGCCTTTGGAAACTCAGGATTAGGCAAATAATAGTGATGTGTGCTGCTGATTTCATGGTCAAATTCCATTAATTTCTTATCGATTGATTTTAACTCTTGATATTCAAAAATCCATTCACCCTCACAGCTTTGAAACTCATCTATAAGCCAAGGTAATATTTTTTCATCAGCACTAAATACTGCTATACCGTTGATTGCTAATAATTTGAAAAAACAGCCATCATTCCTGTAAATTCTTCTTCCATCTATTAATGTATTTTTATTAAAAATATTTTTATTATTGTTAAGATCAGTTGCATTACAGTTAAAGTCCAGTGCTAACTGCTTCTTAGCAACTTCAATTATTTCTTTTTTAGTCATATGTACCTCCATAACGCCGCTTTTTATATGTTTTACTCTTACTATCTTATTTTATCTAATTTAACGCCTTTAATTGTTATCTATTATAAGTAAAATTATAGCATACAGCTTATTCTATTTGCTCAAAGCCTTCATGTATGTACAATGTTTTGCATTATCATTTTCGGAATTAACACAAAGAACAACTTTATCATAATTTTACTTTTAGCAAAATTAATTGCTTACCTAGGCATACATCTACCTAAACCTTTACCCTGATATTTCGATATTATTGCAAGTTTAACAATATCCATTATAGGTTTGTTTCATTTGGAGAGATACTTTCTTATTTCAAAATATTAAAACAATATTATTAGTAAAAAAGTACTCTCCTAAATTATTTATTTTTATTATTTTATAGAATAGCAATTAAATGATATATATCCACTTTGATAGTCTCTTTTTATACTTTCAACTTTGTCCAAGTGTTCTTCTATTTGCTTCAAATCATATATTCTTTTATCTATTTTATCTGACTTCTTAAATAAGTTTTTCATTATATCCCTCCTAGTATTTATCTTTCTTTTTAAGCTCAATTATTTTTCATAAGTTATTTTATTGAACTTTTTACTTTTGATTGGGATATAAATGTTTTATTACCCCAATCTTTCTTGTGTTTTTTCTTCTTCAAATTGTTTTGTGTAAAGGTCATAGTAATAACCTTTTTTCTTTAATAGTTCTTTGTGTTCTCCTCTTTCTATAATCTTGCCCTCTTTAACTACAAGAATTATGTCTGCCTTTCTTATAGTTGAAAGTCTGTGTGCGATTATAAATGAAGTTCTTCCGCGCAATATATGGTTAATTGCTTCTTGTATGAGCTGCTCTGTATGAGTATCTATCGAAGATGTCGCTTCATCAAGTACAAATATCCTTGGGTTTGCAATTATTGCTCTTGCAAATGATATAAGCTGTTTTTCACCCGTTGAAAGTCTATCTCCGTTTTCTCCTACATCACTTTCGTATCCTTTGTCAAGCTTAGCAACTACCGTATCTGCCGATACAGCCTTTGCAGCTCTTTCAATTTCCTCATCTGTTGCATCAAGTTTTCCATATCTTATGTTTTCCTTTATAGTACCTGAGAAAAGATGTGGACTTTGCAATACATATCCTATGTTTGAATGAAGCCATAGCTGACTTCTTTCCTTGTAATCAACACCATCTATAAGTATTTGACCACTTGTAGGCTCAAAGAATCTACAAGCTAAGTTTACAAGGGTACTCTTTCCAGCTCCTGTTTCTCCAACTATTGCTACATTTGTTCCTGCTGGTATTTTAAGAGAAAAGTCCTTTAATACCTCTTCTTCTCCATCTGGATATGTAAAGCTTACATTTCTAAATTCTATATCACCATTGATAATTTCCCAGTTTTCTCTCTTTGGATGAATATTATCACCGTATTTTGCTATAACTTCTTCTGTATCTTCTATTAATAGCTCCTGTTCTAAAACTCCGGAAACTCTTTCGATATTTGCCTGCAATGATATAAATTCAGCAAATATTCTCGCCAAGTTTTGAATAGGCTCAAATATACCAATTGAGTATGCTAAGAATGCACTCAGCTCACCTATTTTAAATATTCCGTCAAGGGTGTATTTTCCTCCCTTTGAAAGCACTATTGCAGTTGCTAAAGAGCCTGCAAATATTATAATAGGTATAAATACTGCATTTAATCTTGCCATATGAACATTTGCACCATACATTTTATCCGTAGTGGTTTTGAAGCCTTTGAAATTCTTATCTTCAATAACCAAAGTCTTACTTGTTTTAGCTCCTGTTATACACTCGTTAAATTCGCCTGTCATTATTGCATTTGTTTTTCTTATAGTACGGTTAGCACTTAAGAGCTTTCCTTGGAAATATAATGTCGCAACTGCCATAACTGGAATTATTATCGCTACAAGAAGAGCAAGCTTATAGTTAAGTATAAACATTGCTATAAATACTCCTAAAACGTATACGAATGCCCAAAACATATCAACAATTCCCCATGCAATTGACTCGCCTATTTTCCCTGTATCACTCAAAACTCTTGACATCATATATCCTACAGGAGTTGTGTTATAGTAAGATAATGAAAGCTTTTGAAGTTTTGTAAATACTGTCTCTCTTAAGTCGAAGCTTAAACGCATTTCTATAAGCATAGAAATTCTTGTAAATCCATAAACCGAAATTACCTGAACGACAATCATAATAATGTAAAGTACAGTAAATGTTTCTATTCCATCTAATTTTCCCTTCATTATAATGTTATCAACAACATAACTTTGAAATAAAGGTATTGTTATATCCGTCAAAGCAAGGACCATCATCAGAAGTGTAACTCCGACAAACTTAAATTTATATCTTGCTATAAATGGTTTTAATTTCATCCATATTTTTATATTAAAAGACTGTTTTACATCGTCTTGTTCTTCATAGTATGACATACTGTCACCTCCTATATTTCAATATCAGACATATTCATTTGAACATTATATATATCTCTGTATATGCCTTCTCTTTGTATTAATTCTTCATGAGTTCCTAAATCAGCTATTTGTCCCTTATCCAAAACCATAATTGTATTAGCTTGCATAAGTGTTGTAATTCTATGAGATATAAGAATAGTTGTAGCACTTTTTCTGTTAGTTTTTAGTGCGGCTCTTATTTTCGCATCAGTTTCAGAATCCACAGCTGAAAGCGAGTCGTCAAAAATCATCACAGGTGTATTTTGCATAAGCATTCTAGCTATAGCAACACGCTGTTTTTGTCCTCCAGACAATGTTACTCCTCTTTCACCTACTATTGTATCATATCCCTTGGCAAAGCCCTCTATCGCATCTTTAACACATGCTGTCGAAGCTGCAAGCTCTACTTCTTCCATGCTAATATCTTCCTTTGTTATAGCCATGTTTTCCTTTATAGTTTTTGAATATAAGAAAGGTTCTTGAAGCACCATACCTATATTTTTTCTAAGATGACTTAGTCTTATGTCATTTACATTGACTCCGCCTATCTTAATTTCACCATTGCCCTTTTCAATATCATAAAGTCTATTTAAAAGGTGCATGATAGTTGTTTTTCCAGAGCCTGTTCCTCCGAGTATTGCGAAGGTCTCTCCACCCTTTATCTTAAAGCTTAAATCCTTAATTATATTACTATTTTCGCCATATTTGAAAGTTACGTTGTTAAATTCTATATCCTTACCCTCAAAGCTCGGTTTAAGTGCATTTTCATCGTCAAATTCTTCTTCCTCGTTTAATATCTCTGATACTCTTTTTAGAGATACCTTAGCCTTGCTCATCTCTGACAAAACTCTTCCGAATGCTCTTATAGGCCATACAAGCATTGAATTATATGAAACAAACGCCAAAAATTCTCCTAAGCTTATATTTCCATTTACAGCTTCTATCGCACCAAATACGATTATAGTTAATACTTGAAGTCCAGAGAACAAATCTCCGACAGACCAGTAATAAGATAGTTGTTTGCCTAGCTTTATCCATAAATTTGCAAGATTGCTGTTTTTCTCCTCAAATTTATCAAGTTCATATTTTTCTCTTCCAAATGCTCTTACAACTCTTACTCCAGTCAAATTTTCCTGAGCTGTTGAATATAAAATTCCATCTGCCTCATCAGCATCTTGAAATCTACGTGATATTATTCCATAAAATACTGCTGTATATGTCATTATTATAGGTATAAATATAAGCGCTATGAGAGACAGCTTAACATTCATTGAAAACATCAAAATAAGTGCGATAGTTATAAGCATCGTAATTCTGAACAGCTCCGAAAGCTGAGCAGCTATAAATCTTCTTATCAAATCAACATCTGCTGTAGCTCTCTGAATTATATCACCTGTTTGATTTTTTGTATGCCAGCTGTACGGCAATCTCTGAATGTGTTTATACAAATGATTTCTAAGCTTTTTTACTAAACCCTCAGATCCTTTTGCTATAGATACTTTACTTATATAGTCGCATATACATGTTATAGCAGCAAATGCTATAATAAACATAGCAGGTATCCATATATTTTGTCTTATGTACTCAACTCCGCCAATAGATTCAATTAAATTGACAAACATCTTAGGTAGATTGAGCGGTTCGTTCTTTATTACCGAATCTACAGTTACTTTAACAACCTGAGGAGTTGCGAAATTTACAAAAACTCTAATTATAATCGATATTGCAGTAAGTATAAATAATCCTCTTAGTCCTTTTGTGTAAGGTATTAGCAGTTTAAATCCTTCATTACCTTTTTTCATTTTAGTCATCATCCCTTTCTTTGTAGTAATTAGATATTGAATTTGTTTTTAAATTATCAAGAGCAACCAAACAATATTCTCAATATCTTCTTTCTTTGCTACTTCATTTTTTAAATTGCACAAAAAAATCCAGACAAGTTAGCTATTATAAGCATACACCTTCTGGATTCAAGCGCTAATGTTATTTTCTAATAATATTTTTGACATACTTTGATGTCTCAAATTATTAGACGTTTCGATTCTTCGAAACTATGTAACGTATCTTAGATATCTTTTGTATCCTTGATATGTTTTCATACCTTTGACAAGATATCAGCCGCAGAAATCTATCTCCTCAAAAGTACTCTCGAGGCTAAAAGATGAGCAAATATAAGCTTTATTATTATTTCTATTTGATTTTTGTAATTCACCTGCTGTCTTTGTTACTAAATTTGTTAATAATCTAATCATCTTCTTAACCTCCTTCGTTTTATTTTTTTATCGCACTCTTGTGCAACATACATAGTTTACCATTAAATAGTATATGTAAATATTACAAGATTATTACAGAAATTTATTTAATAAAAAATATAGAAAAGTTACAAAATAAAATTATCTAAAAAGCAGATATTTAGTTTTTCAATTCTTATTTATAAAAATATATGGCTCATAATTGACATTTATTTAATATCTTGATAGAATTAGTAGAAAATAGTATATATAAAACAAAAATAATCTCAATAGATAAAAATTCATTTTTATTTAAAGCGACTGTGTTAGGAGGAGACATGAAAAAAAACTTTTTATTATTTAAAACCTATTTGTTAGCAGGAACATTTACATTTTCTGGTGGGCTTGCTATGCTCCCTATTATAGAAAAGGATTTATGTGACAAATATAACTTAATCAGCAAGGACGACTTTTATGAATATGCTGCCCTTTCCCAAACATTTCCAGGAATTATAGCTCTTAATAATGCTTTCTTAGTAGGGAAAAAAATAAGCGGTATGGCTGGGATGATCTCAGCTGGTTTAGCAGCAGTTCTGCCAGCATATATACTGATGGCTATAGCAACTCTACTCTATAATCTAATTCCTCAGAGTGGACCTGTGGTAGCTGCAATGACTGGAGTACGTGCTGCCTCTGCATCTTTTTTATTTGCAGCAGCATATACAACTGCTAGATACAATTTAAAATCAAAAATCAATATTTTTATTGCGATATTGTGCTTTATATTTACATTGTTCAGCTTGCTTGATGTGCCAATACTAATAATATTATCAGCAGTCATTGGTGTATTGTATATGAAGTTTAAAAAAACATCTGGGGGTGACAGCAAATGATAATAAAAATATTTATTTCATTTTTAAAAGTAGCCTTTTTAGGCTTTGGCGGTGGGTACGCAATGCTATCCCTAATTTTTGATGAAGCATCTAAATTTGGTATGACATTAGCTGAATTTGCTGATTTAAATGCCTTGGACTTATTAGTACCAGGACCTATAGCTATTAATTCAGCAACATATGTAGGGCAGATGTATGGAGGATTTATAGGAGGACTTGTTGCCTCATTTGCAGTTTGTATTCCATCGATGGTATTTGTCCCTATTTTCTCAAGAAATGAAGATAGAATAAAAAATAATGACTATTTAAACACAATTTTATCAAGTATTAAGGCGGCATCAGTTGGTTTAATATTTGCTGTATCAATAAATATAATGCTATCGAATGTATTTAATGTACCTAATATTTTCAGCTTGCAAAGTGTTAATGTTAATTGGCTTTCGCTTGTGATATTAATTTCTGCATTTGTACTTCATGTTCGTTATGATATAAACCCTATTATACTTACATTAGGAGCAGGAGTTGTTGGCTGGATATTTTATTATATCTAATATAATGCTTAAAAATAAGCTTGCAAAAAACGTCGTTAAAATATATACTAAGTTGGGAAGAAATAAATAAAGCTATTTTAATTTAAATGATATTTCATTTATGCCTTAAAAAATCAGTGTATGACTCTAAATATCATTATATTTAACTGGGCAATGAAAATTAAAAAATAATATAATTGGTTACAAGAAAGGACTTTATTATGGAAAATAAAAATATCGGATTTGGGACGAAAGCTATTCATGCTGGAAACAAGAAAGATACCCAATATGGCTCATTAACCATGCCAATCTATCAAAGCTCTACATTTACTTTTGATACTTGCGAGCAGGGTGGAAGAAGATTCGCAGGCGAGGAAAATGGATACATATACACAAGACTTGGAAATCCAACAACATCTGTGTTAGAGGAAAAAGTTGCAGCACTTGAAAATGCAGAAGCTTGCGTAGCTGTAAGCTCTGGAATGGGAGCAGTAACTTCTATATTCTGGACCGTTTGCAAGGCTGGCTCTCACATCATAGCAGATGGTACTTTGTATGGCTGTACTTTTGCTTACCTAAATCATGGCATGACAAGATACGGAGTTGAGGTTTCTTTTGTTGACACTTCAAACCTAGAAGAAGTTAAGGCAGCACTAAGACCAAACACAGCAGTTGTTTACCTTGAAACACCTGCAAATCCTAATCTAAAGATTGCAGATATAAAAGCTGTATCTGAATTAGCACATAATTATAATAAAGACATCAAGATTATATGCGACAATACATTTGCAACACCTTATCTTCAAAGACCATTAGAATTAGGAGCTGATGCTGTTATACATTCAGCAACTAAATATCTAAACGGTCATGGAGATGTTATAGCAGGATTTATCTGTGGCTCAAAGGAGCTTATGAATGAAGTAAGATTTTTCGGACTTAAAGACATGACAGGCTCAGTTATGGGACCATTTGAAGCATTTTTGATTTTAAGAGGCTTAAAAACACTTGAGATAAGAATGGACAGACACTGTGAATCAGCACAAAAAATTGCAGAATATTTAGAAAAACACCCAATGATAGAAAAAGTTTATTTCCCTGGATTGCCTTCATTTGAAGGACATGAGATTGCTAAAAAGCAAATGTTCAAATTCGGCGGAATGGTATCATTTGAGGTAAAAGGCGGAAGAGAAGCAGGCGCGAAACTATTAAATAGTTTGAAGCTTTGCACGATAGCTGTAAGCTTAGGAGATGCAGAAACACTAATCGAGCATCCTGCAAGTATGACACACTCTCCTTATACAAAAGAGGAGCTTGCAGAGCAAGGAATTTCAGAGGGCTTAGTAAGATTATCAGTAGGTCTTGAAAATGTAGAGGATATAATCGCAGACTTGGAATATGGGTTTGCTCGTTTGAAATAAATAATAAAAATAGCGATATTATGGGACATTTCACCTAATATCGCTTTATTTTATTAATCTTAATGTACCTTTTTATGCTACAAGTACTAATCAACAATATCTATTAGTATTAACATATCAAATATATAGATTGTCTGTAGGTGAACTTCTGTGCTATTCTGAGTTAAATGTTTTTTCGTATTTTCAAGTCTTAAAAAATATAATTTTTTACTATATTTATGTCATAATTTTATATAAAATCTTACTAATCATTTTTATATTTAAGATATATTATTTCCCCATTTAAAGTAATTTCAACATATATTTTGTGTAAATCTTTTTTGTTTAAGAAAATTCTTTATCCTACTTCAATAGTATTAGAACATAATTCTTCTTTATCCTCACATAAAATTCAAACTGTCATTTCAAGCATGTTAAAAACAACAATATTAGCAAATTTTTTATAATATCGCTGTTTTTACATCAGCCTTTATTAAAAAATTATGACTACTCATCTCTGAATTCATTATATTGTATTTTCCCATCTATATTGAACTCAATATAAATTTTATCCAAATTATTTCTGTTTAGAAAAACCTTTGATCCAAATTTTGCAACATTGGAGCAGAGTTCTTCTTCCACTGTAAACTCATCCCGTGGCACTTTTTTAAGTATAGTTCCATAATACTCCCACCCATCTGGCACTGAATACAGAACCTCCCCTCTGCCAATATATAAGCAGTTATTAACATATGCCGTAGGTGCTGATAGCCATTTCTCCACTCTTTCATTGTTATCTAGTTTGGTTTCATTGTGTGATTTGGGACTATTTTTATCATTAAATAATAATGCAAAAAATACAATAGACACTATTAACAATATAACAACAACATATATTATATATCTCTTCATATACACCTCATAAAAACTAGAAAAGAGAATTAAATATATTTTAAACATATTCAATTCTCTTTTAATATTTATTATAATTTTTAACACCTTACACTAAAAATAAAACTTTATATAATATAAAACCATTTACTAAAAACCATGTATAGTTTCATCCCATGTATACCAATCTCCGTATTTATCTACATATCGAAAGTTTTTTCCATTCAATGTTTCATACGTTGTATTCCAAGGATTCCATACTGAAAAATTAATTTGTTCCCCCGTATCATAATATCCTCTACATACAATTGTATGGCGAAATATTTCACCATTACTTTCATCTTGTGTAATGATAAAACACAAAGGTATATCCTTATTTATTTGTGTCTGTACATAATTTGTAGACACTCTTCCACTAGTTAGCACAGGGTTTAAACCTTTGAGCTTAGAGTATTCAAGTACCTTATTCCTAGGAAATGCTAATTTTTTTAATTCATTTAAAGGCAACCCTGGATACGTCCACTCCATAAGTATTTTAGCTGAACATTGTGATAAATTTAAACCTTTTATAAATCTAATTATAGATGCCGCACAATATGCTGAACACCAGCTATCACTCCCTTGTGTTTCACTTAAATCTAGCTGTAACCACTTATAAGGTCTATACTCCTGTGTTTCACATACATTAATATTCATAGTATACAGCATTTTATTTAAATTTTCTAGTTTTATTTCACTAGATTTTTGTTGTAAATATGATGTTTCTGTAAATTTCCCTTCTATATCATCAATAATGGTGTAAACCTTATTATTAACTACAGAATACATATCTTTATACTGTCCGCGCAATATTTTAGCAGGATGCTCAGCACTTGATTTGGAAAATGCATTCAATATATTTTTTTCGAATGTACCGGCTTCGCTAAATATACCATTATATTCACCATCCAAATTGAACACTCTATAAGATCCTATTATTTCATCGTTAAAATAAACCATAAAATAATATAAATCAATTTCACAATTAAAAAGTTTAAATGGATATAATAATTTTATGGAATTTGAATCATATTTACGCATTAACATATTACCTATGGAATTTTTAGCATACTCAATAACATCATCAGGTATATACCCAGTTTCAACATAATAGTTCTTATCATTTTTTTTGATAGCTTCGTTAGCATAAGCAAAAGTAAATAAACTGCATATCATAACTATCACTAACATTATACTTATTAACCTTTTTAACATATTCTTCCTCCTAGGTTTTTTAGGCTACTTTTAGCCAATTTTTTGTTTAATCTCTATAAACTACTTTGATGTAGCTTTTATAAATATTCTGTCATAAAATCATCAATATTCTTCTTATAATATGTAGTAAAGTTTTTAAATTGCCAATGGAATCACCTCTTTCTAAATTTATTTAAAACAATTCTTCATTTTAAAATGCCTATACTGAAAAATTGCCTATAAACTAAAATGATTTTAACTTACTACATATATAACCCTAAAAATTTACAAACGGGGACAATATTTCTAAAATTTTTATTCATAAAATATTATTTTTCTATACTTTATAAAAGATTCAACCTGTTTCATATTGCTATCATATACCTTATGTATTAATTTTAAGCAATATGTTCCTTTTATTACAAAATAGCTTGTATTCAACACAACACAATCTGCGTCCTTTTCAGACTAAGTTTTATTGTTGTCCATCCTTTGTTTTTGTATCCTTGGAATTCCATTGCAATTCCTGCTGAATATCAGTAAAAAACATATATATTTATTTCACAAGTTAATTTACTAAAGATTCCAAGAGCTATATAATTTGTGTCTTTCATTGTTAATGTTATTATACCATAAATATTTTTTGTGCCGAAGTATGGCGAAATTAGTATATATTTATTCGAAATTAATTGTTTTTTTATTATAAATTTATTTTTTTGAATTTGTTACATAAAGTTTTTATTATAAAGTATGGCGTATTTACTGATTTTTTAAGATTTTAAAGCGTACTTAAATTAATTTTTACTATTTTCATCAATATATAGTAATCCAACTGAAAATATATTGCGGCTATATTCCATATCTAAATAACCATTATATTTATTAATAATATTTTCTATGTTTATTAAATTTAATCCATAATCATTCTTATTATTTTTTATAGTCAATATTCTATAGGAGCTTGCAGAACAGGAAATTTCAGAGTGCTTAGTAAGATTATCAGTAGGTCTTGAAAATGTTGATGATATAATTGCAGACTTGGAATATGGGTTTGCTTGTTTGAAATAGATAATAAAAATAGCGATATTATGGGACGTTTCACCTAATATCGCTTTATTTTATTAATCTTAATGTACCTTTTTTATACTACAAGTCATAATCAAAAATATCTGTTAGTATTAAAATAGCAAATATATAGACTGTTTGTAGTTGAGGCTCTGTGCCACCTTGAGTTAAACATTTTTCGTATTTTTCAGGTCTTAAAAAATATAATTTTTTACTATATTTATGTCATAATTTTATATAAAATCTTAACTAATTATTTTTATATTTAAGACATATTATTTTCCTATTTAAAGTAATTTCAACATATATTTTGTGTAAATCTTTTTTGTTTAAGAAAATTCTTGATCCTACTTCAATAGCATTAGAACATAATTCTTATTTTACTACTCGTTGAGTTTGAGGCATTTATTTAACTATACTTCCATAATATTTCCATCCATTTGGTATTGAATAAATAACACTTCCCCTATCGCAATATAAAATATTATTAACATATACCATGGGTATATATACCCATTTTTCTATAACATAAGGTTTTGGTTCATCCTTAGCAACAAACGAAAATATAAAGACTAAAATAATGAGTACTAATACTATTCCTGCGAAAAACATCATAAATTTTTCCATACACTATCCTCACATAAAATTATGATATACTATTTATTATATAACTCTCTTAGTGATTTTATCATTTCTAGTGTTACAACTTAAAGATATCATAAACTTGCTTTAAAATATTGTTTTTTTACAAAACTTTAACTTTACAAAGTCTCTAAACATAAGCCAATAAAGCTTGTGACTGTTATTCTTTTATATGATAATGAAATAGTAATAATATTAGCTGTCAGTCTATTACTATAAAAGCAGTCAAGCCTGAATATATGCTTGACTGCTTTAGTGAAGATATATGCGTCAATTATTAATGCAATTTTTAATCGACTCAATAGCTGAATTAAGAGTATCTACCTTTTTTGACAAACCATCATTATACCCAAACAACGAATACTCATTAGCTGAATAAAGTGTTTGGTCATCTTTTATTTGTATAATTCCCTGTTCAGGATTAACAGACGAATATGGTGAAGAATCATATTGACATAGAAACATCAATTGCATAGTATTTTTAGATAGATATCCATTCATCTTATATAATGTTTCTTCTGGTTTTGATTTATAATCACCTAACTGTTTAATGGTAATCACATCCCCAACATTTACATTACCTTTAAGCACCTCTATAATTTTAATTTTTGAAAGAGTATAAGGAGTTTTTTCCTTGTCAGTTTTATTTAAAGTTTCATCCACCATAATGTACTGAACATTTTTGGCTTCAACAATTTCACCGACAATGATAACATCCGCTGCATCTGTTATGCTTTTAACATCTGGATAATAAGGGTAATCGCCTCGAAACATAGGTTTCGGAAAAATATTCATAACAATAATCGCAGTCAGTATAAGAGAAACTACAATTAGAGCAGAAGCAACTATAACTTTTTTCTTTGTTTTTGACATAAATAATACCTCCAATTATTTAGTATATGCACTTTTCACACCAGCAATATCATCTCTTGTTGGCCAAGTTAGAAAATTCCTATCTCGAGTATGATTCATAACAGATGAATTTCCTGATGATGGGTTATCATCCAGACAAAAAGCATGTCCTAGTTCGTGAACTAATACACTTTTTCTAAATGTATCTGATTCGCTAACTAAATTGGTTCTATTTAATTCAATTTTGAATTTTCCAGCACGTCCCCAAAAAACAAATTCACGTTCTTGAGGAGTGTACATCCCATACCATGTATCCTGCCATTGTCCGGAAATTATATAGCTATGTCCAGAACCTGGAACCTGCTGTATATTGATATAAGGACTAGCATTGTTCCACTCAGCTATACTCGAATGAAATACATCATAATCTAATCTATCTTCTACTTCTACCCAACCATCTTTTAATCCACCATCATAGTAAATGTACTGTGCTGCAAATACAGTTGCTGTAAAGAGACAAGTTAAAATAATACAGGTTACCATTAGATTAAAACTTTTTATTATAAATTTTTTTATAACTAACCTCCAAATATTTAGGCTCTACTTTGAGCCAGTTCTCTATTTAGTTTTTCTAAGATACTTTCTAGTAGAAATTTCAATGCTCTGTTATAAAATATGTAATTAAAATTTTAAAACTCCCAACAGAATCACCTCTTTCTAAATTTATTTACATATACCCTAAAAATTTACAAATGGGGACAAAATTTTTAAAATTTTTTTATTCATAAATTATTGTCTTGCTATATTTTATAAAAGATTCAATCTGTTTCATATTGCTATCATATGCTTTATGTGTTAATTTTAAGCGATATGTTCCTTTTGCTACAAAATAACTTGTATTTAACGCAACATAATCTGCGTCTGTTTCAGACCAAGTTTTTATTGTTGTCCATTCCTTATTTTTGAATTCTTGAAGTTCCATTGTAATCCCTGCTAAATACCCGTATGACACCTCTGTATGTCCTTTACAAGTTAGCTTACCAAATGTTCCGAGAATGATGTCATTGCTATGTACTGTTATTGCAATATTTTGCGGTCTAATAACAATATTCTCATTAGTCTCACTTGATTGGGCAAAAATAAAAGTAGAAAATAATAAATTTAATGATAGTACAAGAATCCATATTATCATTTTAGCTAATAATGTTTTTTTCATAAAAAATCCTCCTAAATTTAAGTTTATATATATAACTTAATTTAAGAGGAAACGGGGACAAAATATTTTAAATTTCTTTTTTTTAATATTTTTTAAATTTTTCTGCTATTTTTATTATATCCTCTTTAGGTATATTTCCTATTATAGTAAATGCAAACTCGCCATTACTCCATATCAAAGCATTTATATTTTTATTTTCACTATAAACAGCTTCATACCCATTTATGGTCAATTCTTCTATTTTACCATTCTCTGTATCAATACCAATTTTACCTCCAATACTATTTAAAGAGAACGAAAAGTATGAACCGTTATTTTCAAATTTTAAATATACATTAGACTCATTAGCTACGCTTTTCACAAGTTCAAATCCACTAGGTATATATTCAAAAGTCATTTCATCATTTGAATATGCGTTTCCTTTTGCATCTCCAAATTGAAATTCAGTATTAGGTTTTTTAGAATCAAATACAAAGTTTAAAAACTTAACTCGCCACGCACTTACACTAAATACTGATATAGAAGAAACGATAATAAATATAAGTAAAATACTAGCAGCTCTTAAAAAATGCTTTTGAAAGTTTTTAAAGAATGCTTTATTTCTTTCAATTTTAAACAGCTTCTGCATTTTTGCTTCGTGTTCTTTAGAAAATTCAATCTTTTCTTCTGGGAAAAAAATTTTTTCTGCAATACGCTCATTTGCAATAACAGCAGCTTCACCTACAAGTAAATCAAATATCTTATCTAGTGTTTTATCATCATTTTTCATATTGCTCCCTCTTTTTCTAAGCTTTTCTTAATTTTAATCATTGCTCTAACTAATCTCTTTTTTACTGTTTCAACATTTATACCCAGAGTTTCTGCTATTTCTTCACGGCTATATCCATAATCATATTTAAAAAGCAATACATCACTATAAATTGTATCTAACTTCTCTATCTCTTTCGCTATTTCTTCTCTAGTTTCTTTGCTGATAGTAATGTTTTCGGGGCAAGAATAGTTTAAGCTTTCGTCGTATGTCATATCTTCTATTGAATTTTCGCTTTTATTCAAATAGGTTTTTTCATTATACATAGTTAATGAAACATTCCTACATATAATAACCAAGAAATTCTTAGTTCGGGGACAATTATTTTCATCAATTTTATGTAAATTTTTAATTACTCTTATAAAGGTTTCATGTATAGCATCTTCAGCTAAATTATTATCGTTCAAAATCTCTTTTGCTATATTCATTAATAATTTTCGATATTTATAATACAGTGTCTCTGCCTTTAATCTATCATTTTCATTTTCTATCATCATAAAAATCATAGTTTTTTCCCCCTTTACATGTGACTTGTATTTGGTGTTAATATTATAACAAAGTTAATTAAAATATACAACGATAATTATATTTACATAAATTTTGTAAATAAAAAATAAGAGATGATACAAATACTAAAATGTATAGTATTTGTATCATCTCTTATTTTTTTAATTATATAAAAGCAAATTGAAATTTGCAAACAATTTACAAGTATAATGAAGTAGGTATGCAAAGATATATGGTAATTGCTTAATCGTCCGTTTTTTACTATATTAAAACTATAATTTAGTTAATATAAATGTCGGCTAAGAACAGAAAGAGGAATAATTAATATACGCATTTTGCATTGTACTTTTAGATATAAATTTAAGCTTATATTTAATGATTTTTCATTTCACTCACTATTTTTCTAAGCTTTCTTTAATTTTAGACATTGCCTGTACTAATCTTTTTTTTACTGTTTCAATATTTATATCTAAATATTTTGCTACTTCCTCACGGTTAAAACCATAAACATATTTTAAAAGTAATACATCACTATAAATTGTATCTAATTTCTCTATTTCTCTTATAATTTCTTCTGTAGTTTCTTTACTGATAGTAATCACCCCTTCATTGTATGATATATCTTATATTGAATTTTCGCTTTTATTTAAGTAAACTTTTTATTATATATTAGTGAAATATTTCTACATATAATAACTAGAAAATCCTTAATTCGGGGACAATTATTTTCATAAATTTTATAAAAATTTTTAACTACTTGTGTAAGTAAAAAAAAGAAGCTTTAAAAAATTTTCCAAAGCTCGCTCTGCTCAACGGAATTAAACTCATAGCATACTTTGTCGCAAATTCACAAAAAAGGATAATGCAAACACTCATATATATGGAGTATTTACATCATCCTTTGCTTTTTAATATTTTAAACTATGCTTTGCCTTATTTACTTGATGGAAATATAACTACCAACATCATTTTAAAAGCTTCCTGTGCAAATAATGCGTGAGGTTTTTTTGCAGGCATTATTAAGGTTTCTCCTGCTTTTACTATGTGATCTTTTCCGTCAACAGTGATTTTCGCTGTTCCCTCTAGTACTGTTACCATGGCATCTCCATCTGAGTCATGGCTGCTGATTTCTTCGCCTTTGTCAAATGCAAATAGAGTTAAACTCACAGCTTTGTTTTGAGCTAAGGTCTTGCTTACTACCTGTCCTGATAGTGTTTGAACCTGTTCTACTAATGGTATAACTTTTTCATGTTCTAAATTTTTTATTAGATTTTTTATCATATTATCCTCCATTTCTTCACTATCGCTAGTGGCATAAATTAATATCCGTGTAATATAACAATAATATATCACAAATTCAAAAATTTATTTGTTGTTTTTACAACAATCTAAAAATACTTTTTAAAAAATTTATATTTAAATAGTTTTACAGTAATAAAGTATCTTTAAATTTTTCTATAGATTAAATTTTTAATTCTTCATTTATTCAATTTCAACTTTATCAATATACTGCATACAGTCTTCAAAATCACTTGATATCTGCTGTTCTTCAATTATAAATAACTCGTGTAATGCTCTAGTAAATCCCAAATATAATCTTTGATAAGCGTGACTTCTATTTTCATTGTTTTTAAAGCTATTAATCAATAAAACAGCGTCAAATTCTAGTCCCTTTGATAATAATAAAGGTATAATAACTATCTTGCTTTTTAGCTCATCCGATGGTTTAGTAAGCAATTGAATATCTATTGTATTTCCTATACTTTTCTTTAGTTTAGTAGCTTCTTTCTCATCAGAGACCACTATTCCAACCAAATTATATTCATTTAATTCTTTTAGAATTTTCATTGTGACTTCAATTATATTTTCAGTTATTATAAGTTTTGGTTTTTTAAATTCTCTATTAAAATATGAGTATTTGCCCTCAACCCCCGCATCATATTTTTTTAATACATTAAATGCTAATGCGTTGATATCGCTTGAAGAACGATAACAGTTCGGAAGCAATATTTCTTTCATATCCTTACCAAATATCAATTTAAAATCTTCATAGCTTTGTATTGTTGTTACATTATTAGCTGCTTGATAAACATCAGCCAATAATGTAACAATACTTTTCGGAAAAAGAGATTTAATTATATACATTTGTAGTAAATTAAAATCCTGCGACTCATCAATTAACACATGAAGTACATTAGTAAAAGTCTTGACTTCACCCATCAAAATACATACTAACAAATATAGCAAGGAATCCTCGTATAATAATTTTCCTCTTGCAAATCCCTTTTCTACACTCATTTGCAAATCATAATTATAATTTCTTTCTTTTGAGTATAATTTAAGAATTTCAGTTAATTGTTCAGCTTGATTTATTTTATTTAAAAAACCAAATCTTTCTATAGCACCGTGTGCATATTCAAATTTAGCTTTTTTATACAAAAATTCAATTTCGTCAATTGATATATACTCAAGACTGTCATTAACTATATCTTCCATTATTTTATCTTTATAATTAAAAAAATATTCTTCAACGTTTACCTTGATAATTTCATGAATTATTTCTATTTTAGCTCTAAAATTAGAAAAATACATTTTTTGCAGCTTATTTTCAATGTCCATAGGAGATACTATGATATCTTCCTTATATTTAACCTCCGGTATAATAAATGAAAATGAAGAAAAATACTTTATAAAAAATTGTATCAAATCATAAGAATATTTAATTTTTATAAGTTTTACTCTTTCTGACAATGGGTTGTTTTCAATTGCTTTTAATTGGTCGTAGTAGCTCTCAACACCCATCCCCTTTGGTAAAAGACTAATTAATAATTCGTAGAAAATCATATATGTGGCAGGATTTTCGCCAAGCTCAGGTAAAATATTTGAGATATATGAATTAAAAATAGTGTTATTTGATAAGATTACTATATCCTCTGACTTTATTTTGCCTCTATTACAATATAATACATATGCAAGTCTATGAAGTCCGACACTTGTTTTCCCACTGCCGGCTAATCCATAAATTAAAACATTATGTTTGCTGCTGCTACGAATGGCTTTGTTTTGCTCTTTTTGAATACTATTAACAATCACTCGTAACTTATTATTAGTTTTTTTCGACAAAACTTCACCCAATATATTATCATACATTAAAGAATCTGTATCATACATGTATACAAATTTTCCATCTATAATTTTATATTGCCTTTTCAATGTTACGTTAATTTCTGTCCTTTCAGAATTTACTTCGTAATACCCATCTCCTAAATCTAAGTCGTAATAAGCAGAGCATATAGGAGCTCTCCAATCAACTATTAGTTCTGAATCCATGAGGCTGTAAGCACCAAGATAGATTGTATTATGCTCTAAGGTATATTTATCTAAAAAATCAAATCTTCCAAAATATGGAGATTTTTTCTGTATTTCTAATTTATTTATTTCAGATTCATTCTGCAAATATTTGTTTTCTATTAAAGTTACATTCTGGTCATGCAGACCCAATTCTATAATATCATCAAAGTCCTTAATTGAATGTCTTTTACCACCATCCCACATATACTCTCTTTCTTTTTTAACTTCACCCCTAATTTCTATCTGCTTCTTGTATAGAATTTGAAGCTGCTGATGTATAAACTCCATTATTTTATTAAAGTATTCCAACTCTTGTTCTAAGCTATTATTCATATATACCCACCTTCTTAGTTTTTGCACAATAATGCTTATTATTGTAATTTTATTATATGGAATTTTATTCAAAATACAAGACTTGATTTTTATATAATTTTGTGATATACTTAATATAGTTAATAAAGATGGTATGAATTTGATGCTAAAGCCTTGTGTGGACAAGGCTTTAGCTATTTTAAACTAAGGAAATTTTACTATATTTTTAAATGCTTGTCCTATACTCAAAGAAAATAAAAAAGCCTGCAAATATGTAATCACAATTATTTACAAGCTTTTTATATCGTTTTAAAAAAAATACGTAGTTTTTTTGAATTATTTAAAATCATTAAATACTGCTGTTACTTCTGAATCTGTGAAAATTAATCCTGCTTCCTCAAAACTTATGCCTTCTATACTGAAATCAAACTCACTGATGTCTTTGAACTGCTGTAAGCACAGAACGACTATTTTCTTTAACTCATCATAATCCTCTTGCTTTAATTTAAGTGCATCTACACTTAGGTCAATTTTAGCTACTCCATTTGTTACATTTACATCGTTGAAGCTAATTCCAAAAGGTATATCATTTTGAACAGGCATATCTGCTGGTGCTCCACCAAATAACTTTTCTAATACAACTTTTACAGGATTATCTACCTTTTCTGCTGAGAAAGTCATAGGTACATAATGTCCTTCAATTTCTGTTTCAGCAGTTTTATAAAATACTGTATAATTTGCACCATCAGCAGAGCCTATAAGGTTGATGTTTTCCCTTTCAAATGCAACATTTATAGGATATCCATTAGAAAGAGTATCTAATATTTTTCCTTCTACTCTTATTTCTACCGTATTTATTGTATCAAATTCTGTTAACGCGTAACTTATAGCAGTTACCATTGCATTTTCATCTTCATAGGATGCTGTATTTAGAATGTTTTTATTAAAATCTACTACACACAAGCCATCCTTTATAGACATACCTACTATATCTGTTCCTTCTGGTATTGTTCCGTGTATATCCATTTTAGCTAATTGCTTCTCTTTAGCACTACCTACTACCATCTGTCTTATAACAGCCTTTGCTATTCCCTCTTCTAGTTCAATATCTGTATTTACCGGTATAACAAAACCATTAGCATCCTTGTAATATGCAATTATATCCTTTGTGTTAGCATCACTATTTGTAGATATTGTTTCTACTGCTTTTCCATCATCTGTTTCATCTGTATCGTCCTCAAGAATAGCAAAGTAATCAAAAGCCTTTTCTTTATCATCATTCTTTATACCTGCCATCATATCTAGTACACTACAACCGGTCAATGCTATGATTATTGCAAAACTTAGCAATATAGTAAACACTTTTTTAATTCTCACTTTATGTACCTCCTTTTCCATATAGTTAATTATATTAAGTCCTAATATAAGTTATGAACAAATTTACAAACAATATTGAAAATATTGTTAGCAAAATTTTTATGAATTTAAGAAAATTAAGTATAATTTATAACAATAAATAATACTTTAGTACAATAAGGACAGGAGTATATTTTGTCGCCCACATCAGACATGATAATGGGCAAATAAAGCATCTCCTTGCCCTAGAAAGGATTGATATATATGTATGAAGTAATAAACAACATCATATGGGGACCTGTGATGATAATTTTAATACTTGGAACTGGCGTTTTCTTTACTATCAAGACAAATTTTTTACAAATAAGAAAATTTATGTTTATGCTGAATAAAACTATATTTTCTATTTTTAAAAAACCTCCTAACACAAATAAAAAATTAATTAGCCCTTTTCAAGCATTAACAACTGCCCTTGCCGGAACAATAGGTACTGGTAATATAGTTGGAACAGCAACAGCAATTGCAATCGGAGGTCCAGGAGCATTATTTTGGATTGTTCTTAGCTCTTTTTTTGGCATGATAACAAAGTATGCAGAAATACTGCTTGCTGTAAAATATCGGGTTAAAAAGCCTGATGGTAAAGTTGGCGGTGGTCCTATGTATTATATTCAAGATGGACTTAAAAACAAATTTTTGGCTTTTGCCTTCTCCCTGTTTGGTCTGCTTGCATCCTTTGGGATAGGCAATATGGCTCAAATAAATTCTATCTCGACATCAATGTATAATTCATTAAAAATTGAGCCTTTATATACTGGTATAGCAATAGCGATAGTAGTTTCTCTCGTTATAATTGGCAATGTACAAAGAATAGCAAAAACAACAGAAAAAATAGTGCCTTTCATGACAATTTTTTATGTTTTTATAACCATCATTGTTTTAGTTAAAAATTATCAAAATATACTCAGCTCTATTTCATTGATTATAAATTCTGCATTTAAAGAAACAGCAGCAGTTGGAGGCTTTGTTGGTTCAAGCTTTATGCTGACTGTTAAAAGCGGAATATCAAAAGGGGTATTTACAAACGAAGCAGGGCTTGGAAGCTCTCCAATTGCCCATGCCATGGCAGACACTGAGCATCCTGTAGTCCAAGCAATGTGGGGAATATTTGAAGTGTTTGTAGATACTATTCTAATATGCTCAATTACGGGGCTTGCAATAATCTCCTCTGGAAAGTGGAATTCAGGATTGTCAGGTACGGAGCTTGCGATATCTTCATTTTCACAAGGCTTAGGAAGTCTAGCTCCTCATGCCATATCATTCTCGCTATTATTCTTTGCTTTTTTAAGCCTGCTAGGATGGTCTTTTTATGGTGAAAAATGCCTTGAATACATTCTTAAAACCGATAAATTTAACTTTATTTATAAAATTTTATTTTCCTGTATAATTGTAGTAGGAGCAACAAGCGATATAAAGCTTGTCTGGGATATATCAGACGCACTAAATGGACTCATGGCAATACCAAATATAATAGCATTACTATTTTTATCAAACGTAGTAATTAAAACTACTAAGGACTATTTTAAATAATATGCTCCATTTAACACTTGTTTTTCAAAATAAATTTCATCCTTAATAACTACTTTCTCTTATGATGTATAATGCTATTCATGATTTAACTCTATTAATAATCCTGCGCTACCTATAACCTATTTATTTGCAAAATCAACTAAGCTTTTATAAGCAATAAATATTTATCTATACAAACACTGTTTTTTTTGATACAATCTTTACATGAAATTTATAAACTTTTAATAAATTTATAATAAAAACTTAATCTTTATACTATATAATATTGTAAAATAAGAACAAACGAGGAGTGCTTTTAATGAAATTTAAATATATATTTTTTGATTTTGACGGAACTATTGCAGATACTGAAAAAGTAAACTTTAAAATATTAGAACAACTTTCTGATAAATATAAATTTAGAAGGCTTGCGATTAGTGAATTACATTATGCTAAGAAGATGAATGCTTTACAATTGATGAATCACCTAAACGTTAAAAAATACAAGCTTCCTTTTATTTTAAAAAAAGGAAAGAAGCTATTAAAACAAAATATTGTAAACATTGAATTGTGTATGAATAATTTTGCCGAGGTTTTACCATCATTAAAAAGTGCAGGGGTAAAGCTTGCTATCATAACGTCTAATTCTAAGAAAAACGTTAATTTATTCTTACAAAACCATAATCTTGATTGCTTTGATTTCATAGTAAGTTCATCCTTATTTGGCAAAGAACACAAGATAAAGAAAATAATAAAAAAAGGAAGAATTAATCCTAGTGAGGTTATATATGTCGGAGACGAAATAAGAGATATATCAGCGGCAAAATTAGCTAATATAAAGATAGCGATAGTTTCTTGGGGTTACAATAGTCTTGATAGCCTTTTATCACACGAGCCAGATTTTGTTTTGCATGACCCTTCTGATTTGATAAACGTATGTGAAGTTTCACACTTATTTGCTGAAAATTAGAATTAATGTTATATACCTTTAATTACTAAGTATATAACATTAATTCTTAAACTTTTATTCTCTGTGCAAAATATTCAATAGATTATTAGTACAAAAAACCATATATCCTTTGAAAGAAAATTTATATAACACGAATGATATGTATAATATATAGCGTATCGTTCGTGTTTTTATATATTTTTTTAAATTTTTTTGTTTTTTTAAAAATTTTTCTTGCTAATACACGAATTATCTGCTATATTTAATTTTAAAAATAATTTAAACTTATACTATTAATAAAAATGATTACAAATGATAAAACTTAAATAAAAGAGTCTATATAAAATTTACATAAATATATATGAAGGGAATGAAAAGATGAATAATAAAATTTACACAATTAAACCAGATTACCATACAAAGGAAGTCTTAACAAAGATTTTAAATGAGCATCCTGAGATAAAATTTGTATCTCTGATGGGAATTGATATTGGCGGTAATGGAACGGATGAAAAAATTCCAATTAAGCTTTTTTTAGACGACATGGACAATATGCTAAGGTATGGTATACAAACAGATGGCTCCAGTGTTGAGCTTCAGGGTATCGCTATATTAAACAACGCAAGAGTAGATTTAGTGCCTGACATTAACAGTACTTGGTTTGTTGATTATAACAACGAATATTTTTGCGATGAAAGCAACCTTCCTATTGGAACTCTAAAAATACCTTCTTTCCTTGTACATAATCGCAAAGAGGTATGTTCCCGTTCAATTTTAAAAAGGTCAACAGAAAATTTTAAAAATAAATTAAAATCTTTGCTGTACGACAATCCACAAATATGCAAAAAATATGGATTTAGCTATGAGGACATACAAGAGGTATCGCTCACAAGTGCAACCGAGCTGGAAATGTGGGTTCAAACACCCGAACAAAATGCTGATTTAGAAGCATTATCCGCTTCCCAAACTCTCAAAGAGCAATATTGGAAAAGAACTATGGGGACTGTGAGAACAGTCATTGAAAAAAGTATTATAGAGCTTGAAAAATATGGCTTAGAGCCTGAGATGGCTCATAAAGAGGTTGGTGGAATAACCAATACTATTGATTCCTCTGGTAAGATAACTCATGTTATGGAACAGTTAGAAATAGACTGGAAGTATTCTAATCCACTACAGGCAGCTGACAATGAAATCCTTGTAAGAGAGCTTTTAGAGGACATGTTTAGAATTCATGGATTAGTTGTGAGCTTTAAGGCTAAACCATTAGAGGGTGTTGCCGGAAACGGAGAGCATGTTCACCTTGGTGTTGCAATAAAGACAAAGGCTGGAAAAAGAATTAATCTTTTTGCCCCTAAGGATATGAAAGAGGATTACTTGAGTGAAATAGGCTATGGAGCTTTGATGGGAATTCTAAAAAATTATGAAGTTATAAATCCATTTGTAACGGCTACAAATGATGCTTTCAACAGATTAAAGCCTGGCTTTGAAGCACCTGTATGTATAGTTACATCACTTGGCGGAACTAAAGAAAGTCCAACAAGAAACAGGTCTGTGTTGATAGGACTGATAAGAGATATTGACAACCCACTTGCCACAAGGTTTGAACTAAGGTCACCAAACCCATATTCAAATACTTATTTAGTTATGTCCGCCTGCTTCCAAGCAATGATTGATGGAATAACTTCTGCTATAAAAAGTGGACTAAGTACGGAAGAATTAGAAAAACAAATATCTAAAAAGACTGGCGAAGACTCCTTCTATCTGAATAAGGACAGAGAGTACAGAAGCGAGGAAGATGTGTTTGAGCATTATACGGAAGAAGAAAGAGAAGCCTTATATGGCAAAGCACCTTCAACCGTTTGGGAAAACCTAGAAGCATTTAATAAATGTGAAGATAAGCAACGTGTTTTAAAGGATGGAGCTGTATTTACAGATGATATTATAAATTCTTTTGTTCAAGTGACAAAAGAAAAATGGTTAAATGAGCTAAAGGTAAGAATAATACCAAGCAGCATAGATATAATAAGAGGTTTCGCGAAGCTTCACAGGGATGCAGACTGCGATTTAGATGTAATAAACTGGGAAAATGTAGTGTTTTTAAAAACAAAGCTAATGAAAGACACACTACATAAGAAAAGCGTCTTTACAAAATTAGTGGAAGCTTTAAACAGCAAGGATTATTCAAGTGCTTCTGAGCTTCAAAAGCAAATGAATGAAAAAATGACAGAGCTAAGACTAGCATATGGTGCTTATAAAAGAAATATATTTTAATTTTAAAATAGGATGGATAGTTAATCCATCCTATTTTTTATAAGTATAATATTGATATTGTTCAATATAGAAAAAAATCCCTTGCTAAATATTGGTAAATATTTTATAATTAAACTATCAAAGATATTTTATACAATTCAAAAATACCTTAAAACGTTAAATTTTCAGCCTGCATATTAAATTATTGTATAAAATAATAGAAATAATGCGAGGTATGCTATGAAAAAATTTATATTATTTATTTTTATTTTTTTAAGTGTAATTTCTAACAACATGTTATATGCAGACCAAAACTCAGCAACAACAAATCTAAATCAAAAATCTAATGACAAATTATCAATTGATATGATGAAGAAAGATGTTGATTTTATTGTTAATTGGATTGAAACACATCATCCTGAAATTGTGAAATACGGTTTTAGTGAAGATCAGAGAAATACAATCGATTTTGTCTACAAAAATATAGATAAAGACATGAGCAAAAATGAATTTTTCTTTATAATAAATAGGTTATTTGCTATGCTTAATGATGGTCATTGTATATTATACTATTATCCTCAAACTACTTTATATCTTGATATACCTTTTGTGTGGCTCGAGGAAGGTATAATCATAACACAAGATATTAATGATTTTAAAATTGGAGATAAAATTTTATCTATAGGAAATAAATCCGAAAGTGAACTTATTGCTCTAATAAAACAACAAGTAAGCTCAGAAAACATATATTGGCTTAGAAAAAAAGCCTATGAAATTCTAACATCTAAATCATATTTAGAGCATTTTAAATTAATAAATAATGATGGCTCAGTAGATATTAAAGTTTTACGTAAAGAAAAAAATGATGAAGCATCTTATGAAAAAATATTAGATTTTAATGTTAAGCTTAAAAATAGTCTCACTTCAAATATAAAATTACCTATAATAAGAAATTCAAACGAGTGGATAGACTGGTATATAGAAAAGGATAATAATTTAGCTTATTTTAGATTTGATAATTGGCCTCCAAGGGGAGAAAAGCATGAGGAACTAAAAAAACAGTTAGACAATTTCTTTTCAGAGGTGTTTAAAAACAATATTAGAAATATTGCGTTTGACATAAGAAGAAATCCTGGGGGCAATGCTCCGATACTAGATGATATATTATCATATCTTAAAACAGATAAAATTTATTCAGCTTCTTATGAAGAATATAAACAATACGTTCAGAAAAAAGATAAACTATTTGATGGTTCAGTATATTTTTTAACTTCAAATCAATCGTTTAGCTGCTCAGTATACGCATTGACTATATTAAAGGATAATAAAATCGTTAGAACTATCGGTGAACCAACTGGACAAAAACCAGCCTTCAACTTTCATGGAGAAGGTTCAGATAGTATGCTGCCTAATATTGGCTGGGAATTTATGATGACAAGCGAATTAAATACAAGACCTATGGATATTGAAGCAGAAGATTCATTATACCCAGATATAGCTGTTAATACCACAAGGGATGACATATTGAATTTATCCGATCCACAGATGTTTAAATTAAGACAGATATTAAATCCATCATTAAAGAAAAATATAATAAAAAAACAAGTATATGTAATGCCGTCCGAAAACATTACTATTAAAAATAGTGATTATTTCAATGTTGACACAAAAAATAAAACTATTAATATACGATTTAAAGACAATGAAATAAAAAAAGAAGATATAAATTTTTTCCTTGTAGGAAAGGATCTAAAAGCTTTAGCATATACAATAGCTCCTGATAATAAAACTGCAACAATTAATATAAATACAAAGTCTACAGAAGGAGAAAAATATTTACTCATTATAAATGCTATTGATGATATTGAATATCATATAGAATTTATTGTAGAAACTAACTTAAAAATTACAAGTAAATCTCATACAAAATTTGGTTATATGCTTTTTAATTTTTCAAATAATGTTAAAGGGATTGTTCAAGGTAAAATACAAGTATTTGATGAAAATAATAATGCTTTACAAATATCTGAAACTTCAATAGTACATGAAGGGAAGACTTTGCTTGTTAGTTTAACAAATGAATTTAAATCTGGTAAAACATACAAATTATATATACCAAAAAATACCATAAAATTTACAGATGAATACTATTATACTAAAGATATATATTATAGTTTTAAAGCAGGAAATTAAAATTTTTAAAATACTTAAATTAATATAATTAGATAAAAAGCATAAATACATATGATGGAATTTATGCTTTTTATTTTCAGATAATATGCCTAGAACTTTAGTAGTATAAACAATAATACATATATATACCAATAAATCAAACCTTTGGATATTATTGAAAGCTATTCTTACTAATATAATATTTATGGAAAATAAATTCCATAAATATTATATTAAACTAATGGAGGTTCTTATGAACAAAACAAAATTAATTTCTTTATCCCTTGTAATTGCTTTGATACTTATGGGTACAGCATTTGCATGGTGGACACAATCTGCTACAATTTCAAACAAAGTTAATACTGGTGAATTAGATGTAAAACTTGTAAACATCGGAGGCCCTGGTATATATTTTACAAATCCAAATGGTAATCCTGATTCTTTAGGATTGGATATTTCTGATGACTACAATGCGAGAGTTCTTAAATATGCCTTCCCTAATGACTACACACTAGATGTTGAAATCAATAATATGTTCCCTGGTTCATATGTCACATATATTTATGGCGTTGACAATACAGGTACAGTGCCAGTTAAAATTGACAATGTAGAGCTTATCCCTAATGCAACAGAAACTAATTTGCCAACTGATAAATTAAATAATCTCCCTATAGCTTTTTGCTTTAGATTACAAAAAGCAGATGGTAGAATTTTGAACGAACAAAGAGTTGATGGTACTTATTCAAATATTGGAAACTTGATAAAGGCTGCTTTAGCAAATGTAGTTATAGTTCCTGGAGATAGACTTTTGGTTGGTGATATAAATGTTAAAGACGACTTTGGTCAAATGCAAAATGGATTTATCATTACAATTCCTGAAGAGTGGGAAAATGAAACACAAGATTGTTCGCTTGCTTTCTCGTTGAGATTTGACTACATACAAGCAAATGCAGTTAGATAAAATATAATAAAAGCTTATCAAAATAAACTTCCATGGTTTTCTCCTCTTATTCATTGTAAATCCATGGAAGTTTATTGCTTATTTCAATACTAATATCAATTTAAAATCTTGCTGAAAATTTTAGAGGTTTCTAATTGATATTATAGCATACAGATAAAACTTTGAAGTACTAAGGGGGAATTTTTAACTATGAAAAAAATGAAAATGCAGCTGATGACAAAAATAATTATAGGCTCTGTCTTAATTTTAATATCTACTATTCTTCTTATAGTCCAATTTAAAGAATCTAAAAACTATAAGACAGCTGAAAGTGAAACTAAATTATATAATTATAATCTTTCTTCAGATATCAAATATAATGTTAAGCTTTTTGATAATAGTATTTATGACAAGAATATTTTACCTCAAGACAGAGTTTATATCTCGTCCATAGTAGATGATATCGAACTAAGCTTCACAAATAGATTTTCTGGGAGTGAAATATCAAAAATTTTTGGTAAATACAACATTACTGCTACAGTTAAGGGTAATATATCTGAACAAAATGAAATAAAAATGCTATGGTCAAAATTTTTTATACTTAAAAATGATACTGAATTTTCAAATTTAAGTTCTAAAAAACAAATATTTGAAAATTTAATCCTTGATTATGACTGGTTTAATAATCTTTCAAAAGAAATTTATGAAAGCACTAAAATATTGACATCTAACGTTATAGAACTTGTTATGAATATAGAATATAACGTAGAGACAAAGCATGGAATAGTAAAGGAAACTATTAATCCAACTATAATTATACCAATTGGCTCTAATTATTTTTCTACTATTAGCTCAAACTTAAATGAGAAAACAGGAGATATCAAAAAAATAGATAAGATAATCGTAGACCCTAATTTTACTTTGATTACATCATGTAGAATTATCATCGTAATCCTTTTACTTGCAATAATTGCTTTGTTTATTTTTACTACAAATCCTTCCGAATACGATATGTATATAAAGAAAATTAATAAAATTTTTAAAAATTACTCAAAGCTTCTAGTCGGAATTAATAATTCCACTAATTTAGACTGCGATAATATATTTTATGTAAAAAGTTTTGATGACCTAATTAAAATATCTGATGAAATAGAAAAACCTATATTTTACGATTTTAGTGAAAATATAGGAAGTATGAATAAATTTTATATTATAAATGAAAATACAAGATACATATACTATATAAAGTACTCTCTAGCCATGATATCAAGTAATAATCTCGAAAATTCAAAAGGCATATAAATTTTCGTTGTACTAATAATGCAATTTAAAAAATTTTCATACGAAAATTTTTTAAATTATATCTCAATTGTTACAAATCAAATCTTTACATTAAAATTCCACATCCTCAAGCGGAATACTATCATTATTTCTCAAAAAAAGTGTTAACATCCCTAGCTTTGGTATTGTCTTGTACACTGTTCCTCTTACATCATTTGGATTGACTAATTCTCTATCCTCTCTTGAATTGTTGTCTCCCTTTGTCTTATAATATATTAAACCATCATCATCATTTTTAACTAGCTCAATAATTCTGTGTACAATCATCATATCTCCTCTTTTGAATTGTATAACGTCACCTATTTTCAGGCTCTCTATGTCCTCTATCTCTTGGATTTTTTTGATTACAACAATATCTCCAGGTTCTATAATCGGTTTCATACTACCTGTCAATATTACAGATGGGAAAATAGGAAAAACACCTACCACAAACCATATTAGTAAAACACAAAATGTACTCACAGCTGCTAATGAAAAAACACTTTCTTTTTTTACCTTGTATGCCTTATAAGCTTTACTTATTTTATTGTGATAAAAGCTTAGTGCCATATATGAAAAAATAGGTATACTCATATTTATAAGCCCTCTGCTCAGCCATTGCAGCTTTGGAAGAACAGGGGATATAAATTCTACTGTATTCATAATACTTAAAAAAATAATAGATGTTAGCGGATCTGCTACAGTACAAGCATAGCTTGCAAATATATTTGCACATATTAAAGGTCCAAAGCTTTGAGACATATACATTACTAACTCTTTTAGGTTATTCAGCCTTAAAATTTGAGATATATAGATATCAACAGCTATCATTAAAATAGTGACAAGTATGATTTTTAGAGTGCTTTTCTTTGCATAATTTATCAGCAAAAATCCTCTAATTAACTCTTTAGCAGCTATTGGCACAATATATGTGTATATATTCATAGAAATACCACCTATACCCCTAGCATATGGACTTTTACCAAAGCCTAATATTATCCCTGAACCAAAGTAAATTAATATATAGATAAATCCACATATAAAAGAAAATAGATGAAAGTTTTCAAGCTGATTATATTTCGATATACCTTTTTGCCTTGGGAAAAAAACAAGTATGAGTAACGCAATTACAAGCCAAATAGAAGCCTTTGCAATAGGATTTTCTATGATATCTAGATTAGTAAATAAAGACATTAAAATAATAACAAATATCATTAATAATGATATAGATGAATATAGCTTTGAGGATGTATAATCAATTTTCATACAGCTATACTTCCTGCATAAAGAGCAGCCTCTGTTCTGTTTGATAAATGAAGCTTAGAAAAGATATTACCTATATGTTTTTTAACAGTATGCTCAGATATAAATAATTTTTTTGCAATTTCATTATTAGTTTTACCCTTGCTTATTTCCATCAAAACGTCATACTCTCTTTTTGTTAAAGATTCAATATTATTGAAATTCATATTAGATGTTAGCTCTGGGTCTGTGTAATTTTTCCCGCGGTTAATAAGCTTAGTTGCATATACAAAATCTTCAATTAGAGCATTTTTAAGTATTATGCCATGGATACCCATATTAAAGCATCTATTGATATCCTCTTTTTTAATAAAGTTTCCCATAGCCATTATCCTTGTATCTTGATTATTTCGCTTTAAGCTTTCTATAAAACTGCTTTCTTCCTCATTATTAGAATTTATGTCCATAAAAATAATATGTGGTAGGTATTTTTTTATGACAAGAGAAGCTTCTGAAAAATTAGATGCTTCAAGTACGTTGTAATCTAAAAAGTTATCCTTCAGTATACTTACTATACCTTTTCTAAATATCGGAAAGTTATCAATAATTAATATATTCAAACCAGCACCCCTTTTATTTATTTCCCAAAAAAAGTATAGCAAAAAAATTATATATATTCAAACATAAACGTTAGACAAATAAACTCACAGATTAACACGAGATGTCAAATATAAACACGGTGCGTTAACTTGTGAGCTTATAATTTTTAATAAAATTTATTGTTGAACAAAAAAGTTATCTAAGGTACCAAAATTGCTTTTACAATAAGCCTATGGCTAAGAACTCTAACAGGGTGACAAGTTATTAAGGTTAGAGAAACTTCATCTTTATTTGAATTTAATACAGAAACATCTGTTGGCTCGACGATTTTTATTTCAGAAACCTTGTATTCAAAGCTATTTGAATTATATGTAATTGATATAGTATCTCCAAGCTCTAATTCATCAAGTCTATTGAAAAGTCTTCCCTTTGCACGCGCTCTGTGTCCTGCTATGACACAGTTTCCTGTTTCACCCGGATTGGCAGTTCCTGGGATGTGTCCGACACTTGACCAAATTTCTTCTTCCTTGAAATAGTTTTTAATTGGAAGTTTCACATTTATTTTGTCTATGCTAATTATACCCATTACATTTTTAAGTTTTTTCTCTGTGTTATCTTCACCGTTAGTTCCAGTTGTTCCATCTCCATTATTTTCAGTACTTTCAGAAGAATTTATGTTTTCAACTATTGTTTGGAGACCAGAAAAATACTCATAAAAATCAGAAATATTTTCTTCCTCAGATTCAGAGCCTTGCAAATTACTATCTCCATCTGTATTTGAATTATTTTTCTCGTACATTTCTATCAGTTTGTTTTTTTCATATTCATCATACAGTTCACGAAGAGGAGTGTAGGCAAGCAAACCAACACCTAATAATATGAATAATATAGCTAGAAATTTCTTCATAATACTTTTATCTCCTTATGAAAATACTAATTTATCAAAGTTCTTATTCATTAACAACATCAAGTGCTTCTACGAGTTTTATTTCCTTTACTCTATCCTCAAACGCAGTCACTGCATATTGATTACTAAATAAGAATACTGGTCTTTGAAATCTATCATATACTAACATAGTCCTTGAGTTCTCATATTTTCTAAGGTCTATTGAATCATCAGCCTTTATCCATCTTGCTACACTATATTCTAAATTGTCCATGCGTATATCCACATTGTACTCGTTGTTTAGCCTATACTCAAAGACTTCAAACTGCAATACTCCTACAGCTCCTAATATAACATCATTAAAAAGATTTCTATAAACCTGTATCGTTCCTTCTTGCGCCAATTGCTCTATTGCTTTTTGGAAATTTTTACCTTTCAATGAGTTTATAGGGCTTACTCTTTTAAACAATTCAGGAGGAAACGTTGGTAATGGTTCAAAAAATATTTTTTCCTTGCCAGTTGTTATAGTATCTCCAATTTGATATGTTCCGGAATCATATAATCCTATTATATCTCCAGCAATAGCTGTATCAACAGTTTCACGCTCATTAGCCATAAGCTGTGTCGATTGACTAAGTTTAAGCTGCTTTCCAGTTCTTGACAAAGTAACTGTCATACCACGTTCAAATGTACCTGAACAAATTCTAACAAAGGCGAGTCTATCTCTATGAGCAGGATTCATATTTGCTTGAATTTTAAATATAAATCCACTAAATGCTTCATCAGTTGGCTGTACTTCACCTGTAGTTGTTTTTCTGCCTCCAGGAGCAGGTGACATATTGAGGAAATGCTTCAAGAACGGAGTTACTCCAAAATCAACTAATGCTGTTCCAAAAAATACAGGAGACAGCTTACCTCTTTCTACTTCCTTTATATCAAACTTATTGCCAGCTCCATCAAGCAGCTCTAGTTCACTTCTCAAATTGCTAAGATTAACAGGGTCGAGTATACCATCTAATATATCTCCATAAACTCCCTTATCATCAAGCTTAATTGTTTTATCTTTTTTATAGAGATGCACTTCATTTTCAATCCTATCATAGATACCCTCAAAGGTCATACCATTACCAATAGGCCAAGTAACTGCAACAGAAGGTAGTCCAAGCACCTCTTCAAGCTCCTCCATACATTCAAGAGGGTCTTTTGATTGTCTGTCTAGCTTGTTTATAAAAGTAAATATAGGGATACCTCTCATACTACAAACCTGAAACAGCTTTTTAGTCTGTGTTTCTATACCCTTTGCAGCATCAATCACCATGACAGCACTATCAACAGATGTAAGTATACGATAAGTATCCTCACCAAAATCATTGTGTCCAGGTGTATCCATAATAGATATGATTTTATCATTATACTCAAACTGCATAACAGAAGAAGTAACAGAGATACCACGCTGTTTTTCAATCTCCATCCAGTCTGAGCGAGCAGATCTTTCATTTTTTCTAGCCTTTACAGCTCCGGCTTCACGTATAGCTCCACCATGAAGCAAAAGCTTCTCAGTAAGAGTAGTTTTCCCCGCATCAGGATGCGAAATTATTCCAAATATACGGCGTTTTTGTATTTGTTCATTGCTGTTTAAATTATTAAGCATTTATTAATAAGTTCCTTTCTAAAAACAAAAGTTTTTAATTTTATGTAAATTTCAAGACTAAATCACTAGAATTTAATTTTATATTAATAGTATTCCACATACATAACTATTATATTGTACATTAAAATGAGAAAAATTAAAACAATTAATTTTTTTGAAATAAAAAAAGTGTAGATATTTATAATTTTTATTATAAAATCTACACTTTTTATCAACATTATATTATCTCATAATAGTTACCTATCTGTTTTTTACAAGTTTTCTTAAGTACAGCTATATCTCTTGAAAAATCTTCAATATCTTGATAATTTTTAATTTTATTTGAAATTCCAGCGATAGATAAACTTGCTATAGGAAAATTTTCTGTTACTCCATGTCTATTTTTTGATATTATGTAACCATTATCAACATCTTCCTCATGATACAATGAAGTAACTCTAGTAGAAAACTTGTAAATAACCGTTTTACAAAAATCTTCTACCTCTAGATAATCACATATAACAATAAAATCATCACCACCAATATGACCAATAAATTCATTTTCAGTAGCACATTCTTTCAAAATATCTGCAAGAAGTGCTAACATCATATCTCCGTTTTGAAAACCATAAGCATCATTATATGCTTTAAAATTATCGATATCATAATACATAATACAATATGGGTAGTCACCTAACACATGATTTAATATCTCTTTTTCTATTAAAATGTTTCCAGGTAAACCCGTTAAAGGATTAGAGTGCATAGCAGTGCTTACTGCAATGCTTGTACTAGCATCAAGCAAATCCTTAATTGTTACAATACCTGAATATTTTCCATCATTTTCAACAACAACAGGTTCGTATAAACGCTCAAATGGTCTTTGCATAGCTAGCCTAGATACTTGATCTATAGGCATATTGAAATTTACTCTTAAAAATTCAGTATTTATCAACTGACGAATACTATTTTTTGAATAAAGGCTAAATCCATATCTACCACCAAATATTTCACTTAATCTTGATTTAGTCATAAAACCTACAGTAAGACCATTATCAACAATAGCAAATTCAGTTATGGTTGGATTAACTCTAATCATCTCATAAATATCTTCTACATTTTCATCAGGTGAAAAAGTATAGCCTGATTTTGCAAGGTGTCCTATGATTGGATAGACAGAGCTTTTGAGTTTTTCATTGTAGTTTTTTTCATTAAACATTTTAATCATTCTAATTCTTTCAGGAGCAATATTTACCATAGCATCTTGTGGAATACCCAGAAAATAACCTTGTCCAAGGTCAACCCTTAATTTTATTAGCATTCTTAATTCTTCTTCTGTCTCAATTCCCTCTGCAACCAAATAAATATTAGCGTTCTTACAAAAATCTACCATTGCTCTGCACAATAGCTGCTTAGTTTCATCCTTATCAATGTCCCTGATAAGATTCATATTAAGCTTAATCATATTAGGACCAACATTTGCAATGATATTTAAGCCCGAATATCCATCACCAACATCATCAATCGCTATACTATAATTCTGATTTTTATAATGCTCAATTGAAGTTAAAAATGCGTTATTATCTATTATAGCTGTTCGCTCTGTAATCTCGAATATAATATTGTTAGAATTCAAACCATATTCATTCAAACGTTCTTTTGTAAATCCTTCTTTAAATTTTTTATCATGTATGATATTAGAATTTACATTTAAAAAAAGTTTTTTTCCTTCTTCTAATTCTGTTGAATTTTCTAAGGCCTTTGTTCTACATAATGTTTCCAACTCCCACGATCTACCTGTCTTATCGGCAGTTCTAAACATTTGCTCAATATTAATGTTCAACTCTTTTTTTGTTACCCTGCTAAGAGCCTCATAACCATAAATTTCACCATTTGTCAAAGAAACAATAGGTTGGTATACCGATTTTATGTGTTTACCCTCTAAAATTTTATCAAGAATTTGGGAATCAGACTCTATAAATTTATCTTTAGTTTGTTTTGAAAATTGCACAATATCCTCCTATTATGCCTATAGCTTAGTTTTTGTTAATTTCTTTTATTTTACATATATATTCTTATTATAATCTTAACTATATACTATTATGAAAAAATTGTATATGCTTTACATATATATTAAATTTATGTTAATTTTGCGTTAATTTCAAAAAAACCAAAAATAAAGGTTTATAAAAATAATATATGTTTAAATATAAAGACTTTAAATAAAAATTAGGCTATTTCAATATAGAAATTGAGATAGCCTTTAGAAATAATTTTTTAGAAATATCTAATACTACGCAGTCCTTTTTTCTTTTTTTAATAAGAAAATACCTATTAACATTAAAGCTAGACCTGTTATATACAGTGATATTGGCAATTTTTCGCCAGATTTTGGTAATATACTCATTAAGGAAGCAACGTTTGTTAATTCTCCACCTGTTGATGGAGGCATTGGAGCATACACTTCAGTGTTTTCTTTTGTGTCATCTGTTGTCTTTACATCTTCAGGGGTAACAGTTTTATCTTCATTTGTTATTTTATCATCTTTTCCATTACCATTATTATCATTACCTCCACCATTGTGATCGTCATCATCTCCACCACCGCCACCATCGTCTTTCTCACTCTGTTCAAAATTAATAATTATTTGGTATTCGCAATTTGTATTTTCTAAATCTGTAATTTCTTCATCCATACCCATAGAAAGATTTAAAGATAAACTTTCGCTGGATTTTATTATTTTGCCAACATATTTTGAGTTTAAGTAATTTATATAATCATTTAATTTCAATTTAATATTTTGCTCATCAAGACCTACTATCATGTCGTATAATTTACTATTATCTTCATTTTCAGACTTATTTGATATTAAGCTTATACCCGTAATCTTAACTCCTTGATTTCCTATGTTTTCTAAAACAGTATTGACATTGTAATAAATTCCTGGATAAATATTATCAACAGCTATCCCTATACTTGTGTCTTCCTTGTTGCTTATTGATATTTTAGCAAAGCCTAATTTATCCGATATATCATACTGTATGCTTGAAAAACGTACTCTGACTTCATTTGTATTTGCATTAGTTTGCTCGGAGTTGCTAATAGCATATGATGCTTGTAAAAATACTGATATAATTATCATGCAAATCGCAATAATTTTTCTAAGATTCATTGCTCGCTCCTCCATCTACAGAAGTCTTTTCACCTAACTCATTATTTTCATTTACAACATTATTGTCTTGAATAATTAGTATATTTTTAGATACACCTATTTGAATTATTTCAGTAGATGTCCATCCAGTATTAAAAAGATTACTTTGGCTAAAATCTAATATTATTTTAATATAAGCAGATTTTGACTCTCCAATATAATTTACTAACTCATAGATATCATTAATAAATATATTTCCGTAAATTTTATCAGCAATTATGACATCACAGTTAGAACTTCCAGAAGTATTTTCAAAGGATTGTTCATATTCAATATAACACATATCATCAATAGGATATTCATTCCCATCAACAACAAGTATTATTTTTTCTTTTAATTTTATAGGGAGAGTACTATCATTTTCTATGATAAATGGTATCCCATTTATTGGATAAGTGCTTGAATATGTTTTATTATATCCGACTAATTCTTTGATAATTACGTTATTATCTTTGTTTCTGCTATCATTTTTTTCTTGTTCTTCATTGCCTTGCTTATTATTATTTTCATTATTATTATTGCTGTTATCACTGCCTTGATTTTTTTCATTATCTTTATTGTTATTATCATTATCTTTGTCTTGATTATCTCCATTGTTATTATTATCATCTTTATCTTGATTATTTCCATTGTCTTTGTCACATACAGGTTTTTCTTTATATATTGCAGTCCAAGTTTCAGTAATCGCTATTTCATCAAATTGCGTTGTTAAATTAGTATTAAGCTTTCCTAAACTTATTTTATTAATAATAAGATCTGAATCAGACCACATAGCATAGCTAGTTCCAATTATACCTAATACTAATATTAAAGTAATGCACATAAAATGTGTTGATTTTATCCTATATTGATTTTTTCTCATCAATTTGCCCTCTTTGTGCTAAAATTCAATGTTTTATTAGTGCTAATGAACACATTAGCACTATAATCCCTATTTTAAATACTACATAATCTCTATACGAGAACTATTTAATAATTTGCCCTTTGGATATTATTATATATTTTTAATTAAAATTTTTTATACCCAATAAGTATATATTATTATAATACTTTAGTATAATTTTGTAGCTTGCCATGACATTTTAAAATAACAGTAAATACATTATTTTTTAGTATTTATTACATATCTAAAATAAATTTTATTAACAAAAAACAATAACAAAAATGAAAATTTTCATTTTTGTTATTGTTTTTTGTTTCACGTGAAACCTTTTATATATGTTTGAACTTTTCAAGGCATTTAGAATTTAGTAATTAATTTATACTACTTATCCACAAAAGTTCTAATTTTTTCTAAAACTTTTTTCTCAATTCTCGATACCGTCATTTGAGATATATTTAGTTTTTTTGCTATGTCTAATTGAGTTTTATTATTATAAAACCTTTCAACTATTATTTGTTTTTCTACCTTGTTTAAAAATTCGAAGGATCTTTTCAAGAATTCATTGTTTTCAAAAATTTCATAATTATTTATATCATCTTTTATGATTTCTGCTAGCTCCACTTCTTTAAAGTCCTTACTGCTTTCAATAGTTACATTTAATGACTGAGATACAAACAGCTTGCTCGCTTCCATAGCTTCAAGGATTTCTTCCTCCGAATATCCAAGATTTTCTGATAACTCTTTTACATTTGGTGTCCTTCCGAGTTTATACTGCAAATCATTACTTACTTCATTTATTCTTTTAGAAACTTCCTGTATACGTCTAGGAATTTTTATAGCCCAGCCCTTATCTCTAAAATATTTCTTAACCTCTCCTAGAATTGTAGGCGTAGCAAAGCTAGTGAATTCATAACCTCTATTGATGTCATATCTTTCAATTGCATATATGAGTCCTATGCTCGCTATTTGGTAGATATCGTCGTATTCTATTCCTTTGTTCATATATTTTTTTGATATAATTTCAGCAAGATATTGATATTTAGTAAAAATTATATTTCTTACCTCAATATCTCTTGCCTTGTTATACTCTAAAAAAAGCTCAGAATTTTTTATTGCCTGTATAGTATTTATCATGCTTTCCCCCACTAACTTGTAAAGTGGCCTACTATTTTATTTAATAATTGTTTCAAAAACAATTTTGTTATTAAGAATATCTATATTGCATTTATCAGCTAAACTATCAATAATTAAAGCAAACATTTCATTTTCTGAAATAACATTGTCTGATAGCTTTTCATCGTTTTTATCTGTAATTTCAACCATTATTTTGCCATCACCCAAAAAATACTCAAGCAAAAATCCTTCTGTATTTTTCTTTATGTTGTTGATAAAAAATGAACAAATTTCAGAAATTATAAGCTTTATATCTTCAATCTTTTCTATATCTAAATCATAAATACTAGATATTGAAGAGCTAAAAAGTCTTAAACAGCTAATAAATTCAGGTTTTTTAGGTATTTCTACTTTGATTTTTTCCATACTATAAACCTAAACTCCTTCTACTTTTTCTATATCAATAATTCTACTAAAGCCTGTTATTTCAAATAGCTTATAAATGTTTTTCTTAACATTTATCATTTTAAAGTTTAAGCCCTTTTCTTTCATAAGCTTTAATACAGTCATTACAGATCCTAGACCTGTGCTGTCTAAATAATCTAATTTTTCCGCGTTTAATACTATGTCCTTGTTTTGATTATTTATAATTTCCAAGGTTTCGTCTTTAAACATAGGAGAAGTATAAATATCCATTTCTCCTATTGGCAAAATTTCAATAAATTTTTCATTATTATTTATACTAATTGTTAATGACATAGCTTTCCCCTCTACTTTACTTTAGTTTAAGGAAGAATCATTTAGATTCTTCCATAGAGTGAACGTAGTTCACTTTTTTACTGTTTATTCCTCTTCTTCAGAGTCTGTTTCTTCTTCTCTTATCAACTTAGCTAAAGATACTACCTTATCCCCTTCATTTAATCTCATCGCCTTAACGCCTTGAGTATCTCTACCTGTACCTTTAATTGATATATCTGAAGCGTGCATCCTTATGATTGTACCAATTTGACTTATTATCATTAAATCATTTTCAGGCTCTATAATCATCGCTCCAACTATATCACCTGTTTTTTGATTGATACTGTGAGTCTTAACACCTTTTCCTGCTCTAGCTTGCTTTCTGTAAGCACTTGTGCTTGTCATTTTAGCAAATCCGTTTTCTGTTAAGGTTAAGAGTTTTTCGCGAGTTTCAGGCAATAATTCTTCGTTAATCTCTTCATCTTCATTTTCACTTAATACTTGAGCATTATCACGATCAAGTATTAGCATCGCTACTAACTCATCGGACTTAGATGTTGATATAGCTTTAACTCCTATAGAATTTCTTCCTGTTTCTCTTACATCATCTTCTGAAAATCTTATAGCTTTTCCTTTTTTACTTATAATTAAAACATCTTTTGTACCATCTGTTTTATTTACACTTATTAGTTCATCATCTTCACCTATTTTAATTGCTAAAAGACCAGATTTTCTTGATGTATCAAATTCATTTAATCTAGTTTTCTTAATAATACCTTTTTTGGTCGATAAAATCAAGTATTCTTCATCGTTTTTAAAATCTTTCATAGGTATTATAGCTGCAACTTTTTCATTTGCATCAAGATTGATAAGATTAACCACGGCTGTACCTTTTGCCTGTCTTCTTGCTTCTGGTACTTCATATGCTTTTATTCTATACATTTTTCCTTTATTTGTAAAGAATAATAAATAGTCATGTGTACTTGTTATGAATAAATCCTTAACAAAATCTTCTTCCCTCGTAGTTAAGCCAGTTATACCCTTTCCGCCTCTTCTTTGAGCCTTATAAGTATCCTCTGGCAATCTCTTGATGTATCCAAAATTTGTTATAGTTATGGCTACATTTTCTTCTTCGATTAAGTCTTCTACATTTATCTCACCTTCATCGTGAGTAATTTCTGTTCTTCTCTCGTCATAATATTTATTTTTAATTTCTGTTAATTCTGTCTTAACTATTTCATCAATCAAATATTGATTTTGAAGAATTTCTGTAAATTTATTAATTAATTTGATTAATTCTTCGTATTCTTCTTCAATTTTTTCTCTTTCAAGTCCTTGAAGTCTTCTAAGTCTCATATCGACTATAGATTTAGCTTGCATTTCTGAAAGATCAAATCTATCTATCAATTTTTGCTCAGCATCGTTATATGAAGATCTAATGATTTTTATAACTTCATCAATATTGTCAATAGCTATTCTTAAACCCTCTAAAATATGAGCTCTTTCCTGTGCCTTTTTCAAGTCAAATTCTGTTCTTCTAGTAATAATTTCTCTTTGATGAAGAACATAGTAATGAATCATCTCTTTAAGGTTTAAAACCTTAGGTTCTCCATTTACAAGTGCAATCATAATTACACTAAAATTATCCTGAAGTTGAGTATGCTTGTACAGGTTATTAAGTACAATATTTGGATTGTAATCTTTTTTAATTTCGATTACAATTCTCATACCATCCTTATCACTTTCATCTCTTAAATCTGATATACCATCAACTCTTTTATCTTTTACAAGCTCAGCTATTTTCTCTATTAGTTTAGATTTATTTACTTGATAAGGAATTTCATTTACGATAATCCTATTTTTGCCGCCTTTCATTTCCTCTATTTCAAGCTTTGATTTTACCTTAATAGAGCCTCTTCCAGTCATAAAGGCATTTTTTATATTTTCTTTTCCTACAATTATTCCTCCTGAAGGAAAGTCTGGTCCTTTTACATACTTCATTAATTCAGGTATTGTAATTTCAGGGTTTTCTATATATGCTATAGTTCCATTTATAATCTCACCTAGGTTATGTGGAGGTATAGAGCTTGCCATACCAACTGCTATACCAGATGATCCATTAACTAAAAGATTAGGAAATCTACTTGGTAACACTACAGGCTCTTTCAAAGTTTCATCAAAGTTTGCTCTGTAATCTACTGTGTCTTTGCCTATATCTCTTAACATTTCCATCCCAATTTTTGACATTCTTGCTTCTGTATAACGCATTGCTGCTGCTTCGTCTCCGTCAACAGACCCAAAGTTACCTTGTCCATCTATAATTGGATATCTCAAAGAAAAATCTTGTGCAAGTCTTACCAAAGCATCATATACAGCAGCATCACTATGAGGATGGTATTTACCAAGAACATCTCCAACGATACGAGCACATTTTCTGTGTGGTTTATCAGGACTTAAACCAAGCTCGTCAGTTGCATATAAAATTCTTCTATGAACAGGCTTTAAACCATCTCTTACATCAGGCAAGGCACGGCTTACAATTACAGTCATTGCATATTCAAGATATGATTTTTGCATCTCTTTTTCTATGTGCATTTGCTGTATACCATCATTTTTATTTTCTAAATCACTCATTATCTATGCCCTCCTATATGTCCAAATTCTTAACATATTTTGCATTTTGTTCTATGAATTCTCTTCTTGGAGCTACTTTTTCACCCATAAGAGTTGTAAATACTTCATCTGCTTGTATAGCATCATCTATCTCTATTTTTAAAAGTACCCTATTTTCCGGATTCATAGTTGTCTCCCAAAGTTGTTCTGGGTTCATCTCTCCAAGACCTTTATATCTTTGGATGTCATATTTTCCATCTCTGCCAAATTCATCTAGAACATTGTCTAACTCTTTATCAGTATATACATATCTTTCTAGTTTTCCTTTTTTTACCTTATATAAAGGAGGTTGAGCAGCGTAGATATTTCCACCATCTATCAAAGGTCTCATATATCTATAGAAGAATGTCAGAAGCAAGGTTCTTATATGAGCACCGTCAACATCGGCATCCGTCATTATTATTATTTTTCCATATCTTAGTTTTTCTAAACTAAATTCTTCACCTATGCTACATCCAAAAGCTGTAATCATATTTCTTATTTCTTCATTGCTTAATATTTTATCAAGTCTTGATTTTTCAACGTTTAATATTTTACCTCTAAGTGGTAATATAGCCTGTGTCCTTCTGTCTCTTCCACCCTTTGCAGAGCCTCCAGCGGAGTTTCCCTCAACTATGTATATCTCACATAAGCTAGGGTCTTTCTCTGAACAATCAGCTAATTTTCCTGGTAAAGACATACTGTCAAGTGCACTTTTTCTTCTAGCAAGCTCCCTTGCTTTTCTAGCTGCCTCTCTTGCTCTTGCTGCTCTAAGAGTTTTTTCTAATATTAATTTAGCAACCTTTGGGTTTTCTTCACAGTAATTGTATAAGCTTTCACCAGTTATACTGTCAACTATACCTCTTACCTCACTGTTTCCAAGCTTTGTTTTAGTTTGTCCTTCAAATTGAGGGTTTGGAATTTTTATAGATAGTATTGCTGTTATACCCTCTCTTATATCCTCACCTGTTATAGCTATATCATTTTCTTTTATTAAATTATATTTTTTTGCATAATCATTCATTACTCTAGTAAGAGCAGTTTTAAATCCTACGAGATGAGTTCCGCCCTCAGCAGTGTTTATATTATTTGCAAATGAATATAGACTTTCACTGTATGAATCTGTATACTGTATTGCTATCTCAACGATTACTTTATCCTTTGTTCCCTCAGCATATATTATTTCTTCATGAAGTGCATCTTTTTTACCATTCAGATATTGAACAAATTCTCTTATACCACCCTCATAGTGGAATGTATCGCTTAAATTTTCTCTTTTATCTTCTAATGTAATTTTTATGCCTTTATTCAAAAAAGCCATTTCTCTAAGTCTTTTTTTAATAATTTCATAATTAAATATTATATCGTCAAAAACAGTATTATCAGGTAAAAAGCTTATAGTAGTTCCTGTATGTTCAGATTCTCCTACAATTTCAAGCTCAGTAGTTGGAACTCCTCTTTCAAATTTTTGTCTATATGTTTTTCCATCTCTTCTTACTTCAGCTACAAGCCATGTAGATAAAGCATTTACAACTGAACTTCCTACACCATGAAGTCCTCCAGATACCTTATAAGCATCATTGTTAAATTTACCACCTGCATGTAAAACTGTCAAAACTGTCTCTAGTGTTGATTTTCCTGTTTTTGGATGTAATTCTACTGGTATACCACTTCCGTTATCTATTATTTTAACTGAATTATCCTCATTTACTATGACATTTATAGTATCACAACATCCAGCCATTGCCTCATCTATACTATTATCAACTATTTCATATACTAATTGATGAAGTCCGCTTTCTCCCGTTGATCCTATATACATACCGGGTCTTTTTCTTACAGGCTCAAGACCCTCTAGCACTTGTATCTGCTCCGCCCCATAATGTCTTTCGTTTAATTCTGACATGTTTCTTCGTTCCTTTCTATTCTTCCTTCACATATATGAAAGATTTTTTTATCACTCTTTTTTACTAAATCCTTTAAATCTGTGTCATCCGTTGAAGTTATTATAGTCTGTATATCCTTTATATAATCTATTAAGAATCCTTTTCTTTTATTATCAAGCTCTGATAAAACATCGTCTAACAAAAGTACAGGATATTCCCCTATTTCATTTTTAATTATTTCTATTTCTCCAAGCTTAATGGCTAGAACAGCACTCCTTTGCTGCCCCTGAGATCCAAAATATTTAAAATCTTTATTATTTATCTTTGTTATTATATCGTCTTTATGTGGGCCATATAAAGAATTTTTTCTGAAAATTTCATTTTCTATATTTTTTTCTATTTTTTCTCTGAAAATTTTCTTTATGTCATCTTTTGATAAGTTTTCTACATTTCCTATGTCGCATTTATAAGATAAATCAAAATTTTCCTTATTGTCTGAAATATCTGAATATATCTTAGAAGCCTCATATTTAAGCTTGTTTATATATTCATTTCTGTAAAAAATAATTTCAGAGCCAACATCTATAAGATAGTCATCCCATATTGAAAGCACTTCTCTGTTTGAATTATTATTCAAATTTTTTAATATGTTATTTCGTCCTAGCACAATTTTTTTATAGTTTTTTAATAAATATTTATATTTTGGTTTTATCTGTGATATATCAATATTTACAAATTTTCTTCTTTCTATAGGACTTCCTTTTATTATCTTTAAATCATCTGGAGTAAATATAACATTATTCATATATCCTATCAATTCACTGTTTTTGTCTAATTTAACACCATTTATTTTTACAATTCTCTTCTGATTTTTTGTATAGGATATATTTATAGTTTTATTCTCATTATTTCCCTTATTTACTACAATTTCTATTTCAAAATTATTTTGTCCAAATTTTATCAAATCATTCTCAGTATTTAGTTTAAATGTCTTTCCTATAGAGCAAAGATAAATAGATTCTAATAAATTTGTTTTACCTTGTCCATTATCTCCAATAAAAATATTTAAAACATCATTTAATTCAATATTTAATTCTTCAAAGTTTCTGAAGTTTTTAAGTTTTATATTTTTTACTATCACATTAATAATAATTCCTTTCTGTTAAATATTGAATTTTCATTTTTTACTCATATTTTAACACTAACAATAAATTAAAAATGTTATAAGTTTTAATTTATAGGATTATTCGCCTTGGCATACAACAAACTTTGAATTTTCAAATTCCACGATGTCATTAATTCTGATTTTTTTACCTCTTTGGGTACATACTTCTCCATTTACCTTAACTAAACCATCATTTATAACCATTTTTGCAACTCCACCACTTTCAACTACATTTACATATTTTAAAAATTGATCGAGTTTTATAAATTCGGTATTAATAGATATTTTTTCCATAAATTACAATCTCCCTCTTATTATTAAATTTGTTTAAACTAATTTTAATTAGTCCTAACAGGCATAACCATATATTTAAAACTTTCATTTTCTGATTCTTTTATAAAGCATGGGTTCATTATTCCTAAGAAATTTACTTCTATTTCTTCAGAATCTATGATACGTAGAACATCCACTATATATTTTGGATTAAACCCTATTTTTATATCTGCACCTTCTACATTTTTTAATATTATAAATTCTTCTGCTTTACCAATATCAGAGACTGCATTTATTTGTATAGTGTTTTCTTTTATATTAAATATTACTATATTATTTCTATCTTCCTTAGCAAGTAAGGCTGCTCTTTCTACGCTATCTCTAAATTCAGCTGTGTTTACTTTAATTTTTGTAAAAAACTCATCCTTTATAAGACCTTTATAATCTATAAATTTTCCTTCTAATAAGCTTGAAATTATAGTAGTGTTTCCTATATTAAACGATATATGACTTTTAGAAAGTATTATTTCTATCTCACAGTCATCTTCATCAAGTACTTTTGTAATTTCATTCAAAGCCTTAGATGGTATAATTGTTGAAATTTCTTCTTCTAAATCTAAATTTAATTCTTCACTTTTTACTGCCATTCTGTGTCCGTCAAGTGCTACGAAGAAACATTCATTATTTTTAACCTCAAATAAACATCCAGTAAAAACAGGCTTCATAACATCTTGTGAAACAGCAAATGATGTATATTTTATCAATCTTTTTAAAGTAGATGAACTTATATTAAATTTTATACCGTCATTCTCAAAAGTATTTGTCGGATATTCAATTGCACATTCACCTGACATATTAAAATCTGAGTTTAAGCATTTAATTTCCATTCTATATTTTTCATCAGTAGTGATAGTTACTGACGCATTTGAAGATAATTTTCTTACAAATTCGCCTAGAAGCCTTGATTGAACTACAATAGAACCTTCTTCTATAATATCGCAATCAACATAGGTCTTTATACCAAGCTCTAAATCTGTAGCAGTAAAGTACAATCTATTTTCAATGGCTTCTATTAATATTCCATTTAAAATAGGCATCGGAGTCTTTGATGTTACAGCTTTTTGTACAATATTTATAGCCTTGCTTAATTCTTTCTGACTTATAGTTACTTTCATTTTTTTACTCCTTTTAAATTTATAATTTTTTCGATCGTGTGGATATCTGTGCTTTATATAAAATAATAATAAAAAATTAGTAGCATTAGTAATAGGGGCTGTTAATTTGTTAATAACTTATATAAGCTTTAAAAAAACATATAAATCTTAATATTATGATTGTTGACTAAGGTGTAAATAATGTTTTAATAAAAATTAACAAGTAAAAAGTGTCATAAAATTATTAACAAGATATCAACAGCTAGTAAACAATATATTGTTTATAATTAATTATTTATCATCGCTATAATATCATCAATAGCTTTTTTTAAATCTAAGTTAGTTTCAGTTTCTTCTTTTATCTTATTATAAGCATGAATAACTGTAGAATGATCCCTGCCACCAAAGGCATTTCCTATACTAGGGTAGCTTTCATCAGTTATTGTTTTTGCTATATACATAGCTATCTGTCTTGGATAAGCTATATTTTTACTCTTTGCCTTAGATTTTAAATCATTTAGTGATACATTATAAAAATTAGAAACAGCATCTTGAATTTCTTTTATTGATACCTTTTTATTAGCTGAAACTATATTTTTTAAAGCTTCTTGAGCTAAATCAACATTTATTTCTTTATTGTACAATGAAGAATAGGCAACTAATCTTATTAATGCTCCCTCTAACTTTCTGATATTGGATTGAATATTTTGAGCTATATAGGTAATTACTTCATCAGGAATATTGTATTTTTCAATTTCTGCCTTTTTTCTGAGTATTGCAATTCTTGTTTCAAAATCAGGAGCTTGAATATCAGCTATAAGTCCCCACTCAAAACGAGAGCGAAGTCTATCCTCAAGAGTTGGAATATCACTAGGAGGATTATCACTTGATATTATTATTTGTTTATTTGCTTCATGTAAAGCGTTGAAAGTATGGAAAAATTCTTCCTGTGTACTTTCCTTACCTGCTATAAATTGTATATCATCTATTAGTAAAACATCTATTTCTCTATATTTGTTTCTAAAGGCTTCTGTAGTTCTATTTTGGATGGAATTTATTAAATCGTTCATAAATTTTTCACTTGTAACATAGAGTACCTTAGCATCTGGATTAAAATCTAATATATAATGTCCTATGGCGTGCATTAAGTGTGTTTTTCCAAGACCTACACCACCGTACAAATAAAGTGGATTATAGGTGATAGCCGGTGCTTCAGCAACTGCTAATGAAGCTGCATGAGCAAATCTATTGCCACTTCCTACAATAAAATTATCAAATTTATATTTAATATTTAATTTTCTATTTGAAAGCATTTCTTCATCCGGATATTCTTGATCCAAAGAGGATTGCTTATTTTTAATCATTTTTTCTACGTTATCGCTAGGTATAGTGAAAACTAATTCTGTTTCCTGTTTTAAGACATACTCAAAAGCATTCTTTAACAAAGAATGATGTCTTTGGCTTACCATATTTCTAAAAAATTCATTAGCTGTCTCTAAATAGACGGTATTGTTTTGATATGCTACTATTTTTAGCGGCTCATACCATGTGCTAAAGGCTACCTTATGAACATCCTCCCTAAGTATCTTTAAAACCTCGCTCCATATTTCATTTAATTCCAAGCTTGTCCCCTCCTAAAATTTTAAAACTTAATTGTGGATAAAAATATATCAACAACATTGAAAAATAAGCCTTATCAACAGTTGTGTTATTAATTTATAAACAATATAACTATTCAAATTTGAATGATTTTGCCAATTTACTAAAAAGTTGTAAACATACTTATCAACAAACTAATAATATGTTGAAAATTTGTTGATAACTTGTGTACAAATTGTTAATACAAAAAAATTAATATATTAATATTAACACTTTTTTAAAAAAATTTCAATTATTTATTAGAATTATTAAAAAATAATTGCATTATTTGCAAAAGTATAGTATATTACAAGAGTTACACATAATATAAAAAAATTGTTCATGATATTTTTAACATTAAATTTATTATTTGGATAATTTTATAATATTTTATTATTATTGGCAATAATTGTTTAATATTATAAAATTCCAAAGTTTTATTGTTAAATAATAAAGCTTGCTTTACTATTTTTAATAAAACTTTAATATTATTATGTTGACATTCTCGAAATTAGTTTATATAATATTTTCGTGCAATTTTATTTTAAACTAATTATATTAATCTTTATGATTAGTAGTATAAAAGTTTTATTGGATAATAAAGCTTTGATTTATTGTTGAATAATGAAGCTTTGCTTTATTATTATAAATAAAATTTCGTGAAAACATATGATTTTTGTAGATAATATAAAATATTAACTATAAATGTCTGTCATAAATAAGGAGGTGTTTTTGAAATGAAAAGAACTTATCAACCGAAAAGAAAACAAAGAAGTAAGGAACATGGCTTCAGAAAAAGAATGAGTACAAGAAACGGAAGAAAAGTATTAAAGAGCAGAAGAGCTAAGGGAAGAAAAGTATTGTCAGCGTAGTAATTTAAGCTATGAAATTATACATTAAGCCCATGTTGCAAGCGAAGTCTTTTTTAAAAAAGGCAAAAATCTTGTTTTAATCGATTTAGGTATATTAATATTTGACTTGCTGCATGGGCGTGTTTATGTATGTATAAAAAATAAAGCTTTGACGAAGAACAATAACAAAGCATATCTTTGTTATTTAAAGCAAGAGTATTGTCTTACAATACAAAAATCTTGTTTTACAAGAATTAGGAAAATTAAAATGATTATAATAAAAAAAAACTCAGAGTATAAAGCTGTATATAATTGTAATAATTCCTTTTCAGATTATAATATAGTTATTTTTGTTAAAAAAAATAAGGATGTTAAAAACAGATACGGATTTACTTCTGCAAAAAAAATTAAAAATGCTGTAGATAGAAATAAAATAAGAAGAAGATTGAAAGAAATAGTGAGACTAAATGAGGATAAAATAAAGACTGGATACGATATTGTTTTTATGGCAAGAATTAATGCAGTTGATGCTGATTACAGGAACTTAGAAAAGTCCTTTTTCAAGGTTTTGAAAAGAAGTAACTTGAATGTTTAAGTTAAAAAACAATTAAAATCCATTTGAAGTGAGTGATGAAAATTTTATCTAAATTGAAAACGATGCTTAAGGTGTTGATATCAATACCTTCGGTGATACTGATTAGCTTAATAAGAATTTACCAAAAATTTTCTCCTATTAAAGTTGTCCCAAGCTGTAGGTTTTATCCAACATGCTCGCAGTATTTTGTAGAAGCTTTACAAAAGTATGGATTTATCAAGGGCTCATATTTAGGAATAAAAAGAATATTAAGATGCCACCCTTTCAATAAAGGTGGTTATGACCCATTAAAATAATTGGAGGTACAAATGATTTTAGATTTTATAGCAATTCCTACTGGATGGCTTATGAAATTATTTTATAATTTAGTGTTGCCTTTAGATACAAAGTATCTATCTGCATATTCGATATCGTTGATTTTAATAACATTGGTTATTAAATTTTTATTATTGCCCTTGACTTTAAAACAAACAAAGTCTATGAAAAGAATGCAGGAGCTTAACCCAAAGATTAAAGAGTTACAAGAAAAATACGGCAAAGACCCTCAAACATTCCAAAGAAAACAAATGGAGCTGTATAAGGAAGAGGGATACAACCCTATGGCAGGATGTTTGCCAATGCTTATACAATTGCCTTTAATTGTAACATTCTTCAATGTTATTCAAAAACCCGTTAAATATATCTTTGGTGGAGATCAAGCTGCTTACGATTTAATAAATAAAAGCTTTTTATGGATTAAGGATTTAGCTTTTTCAGAAGGACATATTCTTAGCAATGAAATTGTAAATGGTGTAGGTATGGGATTTAACTTGCCATTCATTGGTATAGCAATACCGATACTTGCAGCTATATCAGCTTATACAACATATTTGACAACAAAGATGACTTCAGCTTCTCAACCGGCAGTTGTGGACGAGCAACAAAAATCAACCCAAAATATGATGAACATAATGATGCCTATTATGATATTCTTTATGTCAATTAAGTTCCCTTCAGGACTTGCATTATATTGGGTAGTTGGAAATATATTCCAATTAGTGCAACAATGGTTAGTTTTAAATTCTTCAAAAAAGATTAAAGAGCAATAAAATCAAAGGAATTCTTTTAAAGTAGAGAATCAATGGAGAAGGCTAAAATAAATTAAAAATAAAGAAAGGGTAATGCGCCGCGCCCATGCTTAGGTAAATAATGGGTTTTTATAAAATAGGTGCATGGGCATGTATATTATGAAAAATATTATTATTGAAAAACCTACAGTAGATGAAGCAGTGAAATCAGCATTAGAACAGCTTGAAGCAGAAATAAACGAAGTTCAGATAGATATATTAAAGGAGCCTGCTAAAGGTTTGTTTGGTAGTCTTTTAGGAAGTAAAGTTGCTAAAGTTAAAGTTACAATGGTAAACGGACCAGAAGAAAAGGCTAGAGAATTCATAGACAAAATTCTAAATAAAATGAATGTAAAAGCAGAATATACTGTTTCCTTTGAAAATAATGTTTTAAAGCTTGATATAACAGAAGTAAATGAAGATGATAAGGGTATTATAATAGGAAAAAGAGGTAATACACTTGATGAGCTTCAATTCTTGCTTAGTCTTATAGTAAACAAAAAAAGAGAAGCTTATGTAAAAACAGTATTAAATATCCAAGATTACAGAGAAAAAAGAGAAGAAACTCTTAAAAATCTAGCTAGAAGAACAGCGGAAAGATGCAGATATTATAAGAGAAAAATAAAGCTTGAGCCTATGAATCCTTATGAAAGAAGAGTTATACATTCAACACTTCAAGAAGAAAGGGATATAGTTACATACAGTGAAGGTAATGACCCTTTTAGAAAAGTAGTAGTAGACTTAAAGAGATAAATATTGCTTAAAAATTTGCGAGTAAATTATAAAAATTTGCTCGCTTTTTTTCTAGTTATAAAAATGTTTGTTTATAAAGAGGATGGAATGTAATCATGCTCCTATTATTATAGAAAATATAGCAAAGGTCTTTGTTTCTTTTATGTATAAAAAAGCTAATATAAGTAGAAAATTAAATATAATTTTTAAAAAATAATGAATTTATATGTACAAATGATAGAATATATTGTAAAATATATATGGTCTTTATATTCTTTAAGGGTAATGTAAAGAATTTGTATGTACAATGTAAAGATTTATAAATACAATATAAAAAAAGATTTGTATGTACAGTGTAAAGATTTAATAAATACAATATAAAAAAAGATTTGTATGTACAGTGTAAAGATTTAATAAATACAATATAAAAAAAGATTTTGTATACACAATGTAGATATTCAATAAATACAATATAAAAAAAGATTTTGTATACACAATGTAGATATTTAATAAATACAATATAAAAAAAGATTTGTATATACAATGTAAAGATTTATAAATACAATATAAAAAAAGATTTGTATATACAATGTAAAGATTTATAAATACAATATAAAAAAAGATTTGTATATACAATGTAAAGATTTATAAATACAATATAAAAAAAGATTTGTATGTACAGTGTAAAGAATTA
>JAEWJT010000006.1 GCA_023386345.1 Bacillota bacterium | reverse complement strand
TCTTTATAAACCTGCGTTTCAAGCACAGCTCTTTCTACACTTAATGTTGGCTGTGTTGTTACACTCTCCTGTCTCAGCCTTTTTGTTCTCTCGGTACTACCTCTCATTTTAAACTGCTATCCTTTCTGCGTCAGTAAATTAAAAGTATAACACAATATAAATATAATATTGATATTTTGAATTACTATTTCATTGTGTAGTAAGTATTATATTAAATATACCCATTTTATTGATATTAAAACTTAGCATATATTTAATTGTTTATAAATCAAGTCAATAAATAAGCTTAATAATACTTATACATATTACTTAAATGCTATTTATGTTATACAAGAAATAGAGGGTATAAAACAACATACATTATATGTATTTTATACCCTCTGAATATAAAATCTTTTAATTATGGAGGGACTTTATATTCAAGCTAAGCTATTTAAAATAATTTTATTTAGCTAAAATCTTAACTCCAACATAGTTTTGGTATACAAATGGATTTGGATAATATCCATCAACATATTTTCCAACTAATGTTCTAGATTTACCTGTATAATGAGGAGATACTGGAGCTTCTTCAAGTAATATTTTTTCAGCTTTAACGTATAAATTAGCTCTTTCTTGATCATCAGTAGCAGCCTTAGCATCATCTATTAACTTCGCATATTCTTGTGCTTTTGCATCTGTCCAGAACACTTGTTTCTCATTATAATATCCAGTTTTGTAGTGGTAATTGTCTAAGAATGTACTTGGATCATCATAGTCAGCACCCCAGCCACCCTGAGCTATTTGGTAATTTCCAGCTTTCATCAAATCATACATGATGTTCCACTCAGTCATATCAATTATAAAATTAATTCCTAAAGCAGCTTCCATTTGTTGTTTCATATATTCAGCAGCTTTTTTACTCCACTCTGATACTCCTCTGGTCATATAGTGGATTTCAAGCTTAGATGGATCATCACCTAAACCTAATTCCTTCATTCCTTCTAATAACAATTGTTTTGGATCATTCTTTTCTTTTAAAACTTTAATATATTCATTTTCATGATTAACAGCTGTTGCATAGTTTAAATTACCTACAGCTATTACAGATGGAACCATAGAATATAAAGCCAACGACTTTCCATCAAGTATATCTCTATTAAAAGCTTCTCTATCATATGCAAGTGAAAGTGCTAATCTTATCTTTTGATTTTTTAATATCGGATCTGCACAATTGAATATGAAGTTTTCTATACCAGAACCAGGTAATTCAGTTACATTGTAAATACCAGTCGCATCAATTTTATCATTCCATTCAGGTTTATCCATTCCAGCAATATCAACTTCGTTAGATAATAAAGCCTGAGCTACGGTATTTGTTTCAGTTATAATCTGTCTAGTTACTTTAGTTAAGTATACTTCATTTTTGTTCCAATAATTTTCATTCTTTTCATATACATAACTTGAACCAGGATTCCATGATTTTAATACAAAAGCACCATTTCCTACTGTTTTTTCAGGGCTTGATCCATACTCAGTACCAAATTTAGCAATCAAATCTTCTCTAACTGGACAATACGTTGGGAAGGCAGCAAATTGCAAGAAGAATGGCGATGGCTTCTCTAGTGTAATTTCAAGTGTTTTATCGTCTAATGCCTTAACACCTAACTCTTCAAGTGGTAATTCTCCCGCATAAACTTTCTTGCCATTTTTTATTACATCTTCTACCATCCATGTATAAGCAGCACCAGCATTTTTATCAAATGTTCTTCTCCAAGTATATTCAAAATCTTTTGCTGTTACAGGAACACCATCAGCCCACTTAGCATCATCTCTAAGATAGAAAGTATAAGTTAGTCCATCATTACTTACCTTCCATTCTTTAGCAACACCAGGTACAATAGTTGAACCATTTGTTTCATTTGATTTTAGTGTAACTAGGTTTTCATATACTAAGGCTTGCCCAGCCCAGTCTGGTATAGTACCTGACATTGAAGGATCCATAGTCAAAACATCCGAGCCTGTTGATATAATTAATTCTTGTTTATCTGATAATTTTACCTCATCTTTTTTAGTTTCATCTTTTTTAGTTTCGTCTTTCTTTGTTTCATCTGTTTTATTATCTACCGGTGCGTTGTCTTTTGCACATCCTACTACTGAGAACATCATTACCAGTGCTAATAAAAAACATACTATCTTTTTTGCTTTCATAAACTCTAATTCCTCCTAATTTTAAAACATTAATGTATTTTTATATTAAGGCCTTTGCCTAAATATCAATAAAATTATTTGTTCGTCAAATGACATGCTACAAAATGCCCAGGTTCTGCTTCTATTAACTGTGGCATTTCTTTCCTGCATATGTCCATTACTCCCCTACATCTACCAGCAAACCTACATCCAGGCTTTGGATTAATAGGACTTGGTATCTCACCATCTATAACTACACGTTTCTTCTCCTTCTCTACATTAGGATCAGGTATCGGAATAGCTGACATAAGCGCTTTCGTATATGGATGTAAAGGATTCTCATATATTTCTGAACTTTTTGCGAGTTCTACCATGTTTCCAAGATACATTACTCCAACTCTGTCTGATATATGCTTAACCATTGACAAATCGTGTGCTATAAACAAATATGTCAAACCTAAATCCTTTTGAAGCTTGATAAGCAAGTTAACAATCTGAGCCTGTATAGATACATCCAAAGCAGAAATCGGCTCATCACAAACTATAAAGTCTGGCTCTATCGCTAAAGCTCTAGCAATTCCAATTCTTTGTCTTTGACCACCTGAAAACTCATGAGGAAACCTTGAAGCATGTTCTGCATTTAGCCCTATAATATTGAGCAACTCATATATCCTATCAGTTCTAGCCTTTCCAGTATATAATTTATGTATATCTATACCTTCACCGATTATATCTCCAACGGTCATTCTTGGATTTAATGATGAATATGGGTCTTGAAAAATAATTTGTGCACGTCTAGTAAACTCATATCTTTCTTTTTTACTTATTTTGTTGATATTTACACCATCGTATATTATATCTCCCGATGTAGCAGGGTATAATCCCATAATAGTTTTTCCGCAAGTGGTTTTTCCACATCCAGACTCACCAACAAGCCCTAAGGTTTCACCCTTGTAAATATCAAAATTTATTCCATCAACAGCTTTTAAAATTGCTCTTTTACCAACTTTAAAGTGCTTTTTTAAATCTTTTACCTGTATAAGTACTTCTTTATTCTCTACCATCACTAAGCCTCCTTTGCAGCATTTTGAAATCTTTCATGTAACAGCCAGCACTGTGCTTCATGAGTATCACTAAATTTATATACTTTCGACTCATTTGTTCTGCAAATCCTCATGCCATATTCACATCTAGCTGCAAAAGGACATCCTACTGGAGGATTAGTCAAATCTGGCGGCGTTCCAAGCAATGAGTATAGATTCTGTTTATTTTTCATTTCTAGTGTTGGCACTGATTTAAGCAAGGCCATTGTATATGGATGTTTAGGATTGTAGAAAATTTCATTAACTGTTCCTTTTTCAACTATCTTTCCAGCATACATTACCTGTATTTTGTCAGCGTGTGCGGCAACCACCCCTAAATCGTGAGTTACCAGCATAATTGATGTATTTAATTTTTTCTTAATATCGCCCATTAGCTCCATAATTTGAGCTTGAATAGTTACATCAAGAGCTGTCGTAGGTTCATCAGCAATCAATATCTCAGGAACACAGGCAAGTGCTATAGCGATAACCGCTCTTTGTCTCATACCACCCGAAAATTCATGTGGATATTGTTTTATTCTAAGCTCAGGATTAGGAATCTTTACTAAATCTAACAACTCTAGTACATTTTCTCTAATTTCAGATTTTGTCTTTTTAGTATGAAGCCTCATTCCCTCGGCGATTTGATCGCCTATTCTCATAGTAGGGTTTAATGATGTCATGGGATCTTGGAATATCATAGATATTTCATTACCACGAACCTTCATCATTTCTTTTTCACTTATTTTAAATATGTTTTTACCATTTAGTATTACTTCTGATTTTTCATCTACACTTGAGTTGTATGGCGACAATATTCTGATTATTGACTTAGCTGTAACTGTTTTACCGCAACCGGATTCTCCAACTATCGCCAATGTTTCACCCTTATCTAAATCGAAACTGATACCCCTAACCGCCTGAACAGTACCTGCATATGTTTTAAATGATACGCTAAGATTTTTTACCTCTAGTATTTTATTATTCATATCATTACCTCCTTAGTTTTGGATCGAGTGCATCTGTTAAGCCATCACCTACCAAATGAAATGATAAAACTGTGAGAATTATTAATGCACTTGGAAAAAACAATTGATGCGGATAAAACATAAGCTGGCTTTGATACAACGAAGCCAATGCGCCCCAGCTTGTTCCCGGAGGTCGAACTCCAAGTCCTATATAACTTAAAAACGACTCTGAAAATATAAAACCAGGTACCGACATGGTAATATTTACCATTACGACGCCTAATGTGTTTGGTAATAAGTGCTTTAAAATTATTCTTCCAGTATCAGCTCCTAAGGCTCTAGCTGCAGCAACAAAATCTTGATTTTTTATCTGTAATATTTGTCCTCTTACAATTCTAGTTGTACCTGTCCATGACATAATTGTCATTGCAAACACCAGTGAAGGGATGGAACGTCCAAGTAAAAAAGATAATATAACAACCAGCACCAAATAAGGAATACTGTCGATAATTTCAACCACTCTCATTATTATATCATCAACTTTGCCACCTAAAAAGCCAGCTAATCCCCCCAAAAATGTTCCTATTATAAAGCTTACTAAGGTACATGTAAATCCTATGATAATAGAAATTCGTCCACCTACACATACTCTAGTAAATATATCTCTTCCCATCTCATCAGTACCAAACCAATATTCTGAGCTAGGACCTAGATTTCTTACCTCATAATTTATAAATTCATAGTTTTTTCCTGTCATAGTTGGTCCAAAAATAACCAATAATAAAACAATAAAAATTATACCCAATCCAATCATTGCTAAAGGGTTCACTCTAAATCTTCTCCATACATCCTTCCAAAATGTCAAGCTTGGTTTGCTTATTTTTTCAGCATCTATACCTCTTGTGCCTATTACCTCACATAACTCATCAGTTAGTACGATTTCATTTTCTATATTACTATCTAAAATTCTCTCACTCATTATTGTCCTCCTATCGCACTAATCTGCTATTCTTATTCTTGGATCAATTAATCCATATAAAACATCAACGAAGAACAAAGATACAATATATGTAAATGCGAAAAATACGGTCATACCTAAGATCATCATTGAATCAGTATCAGATACAGCCTTTACATAATGTTGTCCAAATCCTGGTATAGAGAAAAATTTCTCTATAACCATTGCTCCACCAAAGATGCCACCAATCGCAACCGGAACCATAGTAGCTATTGGTAAAACTGCATTTCTAAAAACATGCTTAAAAATTAATCTCGTTCTACCAACTCCCTTTGCCCTAGCAGTTTCAATATAATCTTCACTTAAAACCTGAATAGTACTATTTCTCATGTACTTAGCATATCCGGCAATACCAGGTATTGCATATGCAGCCAAGGGTAGAATAAAATGTTGCCATTTACCCCATCCATATAGTGGTGCTAATTTAAACTTAAAAGCAATAAAGTACTGTAACAATGAACAGAACACAAATCCGGGTACACATATTGACAAAACAGTTATAACTGTTATAAGTCTATCTAGCATTTTCCCCCTGGCAAGACCACTTAGCATACCAAAAATCACACCAAAGACTACCTGTATGATTATAGCAAGTCCACCGATTTTAGCTGAAACTATTGCAGCAGTTTTTAACAGCCCATTAACATTTCTTCCATCATAAACAATTGATGGACCTAACTCAAATTTAGTTAATAAATTTTTCATGTAGGTAAGATATCTGACATACATCGGTTTATCAAGACCATATTTTCTCTCGATATTTATCTTTGCTGATTCAGGCAATTTTTGAATCTTTGCAATGATTGGATCACCTGGTTTCATGCTTATAATAAAGAATGACAATGTAGTTATTATAAACAGTGAAAGTACTGCTAAACCCAGTCTTTTCAAAATAAATTTTGACATAAAATTCCTCCAATATAAGTTTTAAATTACTCAAACATATGAAGCAATTATTATGCCAAAATCATTTTTTTGTAATTTTAAAGAAAAATTTATAATTGACCTAACAAAAAAACTAGGAAAACCTTTGTCTTTTTAAGGATTTTTTTTATCAGATTTAAAATAAAAAAATTTTATCAAAACCATAATTTTGATAAAATTTTTTATTTTAAAAATATTTGTAATTTTCTAAGCACTTATTGTAAATATAATCGTCATTTGTCCCAAATTAAGGCACTTTGATTATTTTATAGGTCCAGTGATATTTATAGTGTAGTCGGCATCGCTTGAAGGCGAGAACCAAACTGATATATAGTATCTAGCAGGCTCAGTTGCAATAAAATCTCCTTTATATTGTCCACCTGTTGTTGTCTTAGGCCATGTTATATACGTATTTTCTTGTTCTTTAAATACACCCCAAGTTAAATTCAACCCATTAGTAGATGTTACTGTAATATCTACTTTTCCTGGTGCTATTACATCAAAATAAAACCAATCTGAATTTGAATTTCCATTCATATCCTTTAGACTTCCTACAACATTAACATCGTTGGATATAGGTCCGTTTGCTTTATCTCTGCTATTGTTTGGCTCTGTTTCCTCTGTTATACCAGTGTTAACATCTCCATCTCCTTTTACAAGTAGAGTGTATTTTCCAGGAACAGTACCAGCAGCAGCCCAGAAACGTATATAATATTTGCCTGGTGTTAAACCCTCAAAATTACCAATTCCTTCGCTAAACCACCCCTTACTTATAGTATCGCTATCCGGTCCATACACAAGCACTGTTGCTATAAATGGATTTCCATCCTCTCCTGTTAGAGTAATCTCAAAATCTCCTGTCTTTAAAACATTGAAGTAGAACGTATCAACATCATTAGAGCCTAAGACACCTTTAACACTTATATTATTTCCAATAGGCCCGTTTGCTTTTTCAAAGGCATAATTATCCTCATCCTCTGATCTTATAAATTCACCCTTTATATTTACATATGTACTTGCACTACTTTCCAAGCCATGCTCATCTGTTACAGTTAGCTTTACATCAAACCTATTAGCTTCCATGTAAATATGTGTAGGATTTGCCTCTGTACTTGTTTCACCGTCTCCGAAATCCCAGTGATATGTTAATTTTTCTAAACCACCATCATCAGTAGTACCTTCACTACTAAATTCTATTTTTGTTCCACCTTTAATTTCACTTACATCAAAAGGTCCGTTTACCTTTACCACCGGTGGCTTATTAGTCATTGTTGGATCATTATCTGTAAGTATGCCATGAAATGTTACTTTAAATTCAACATCATTATTAGCATTCACTGCATAATCAGTATAATAATTTACAAATGTCTTATATCCAGACCAATCTTTTTTGTCAAGCTCAATCAAAGCATTATCTGCGATTTCTGCAATTTTTTCATGATCTAATACACGTCCCCTAGATTTATAATTAGGAATTGTGTATTTACCACTTAATTCAATAGTATTGAACTCTGACGAATGAAGTGCTATTATTTCAACATCTTCAAAAGCTATAAATAACTTAATGTCTGCAATTATATCATCTATTTTCTTAACATTATGATTATCTAAATAATCATCTGCAACCTGAGGAATATAGTAATTATCTAAATTAGCAACTAAATAATCCATATGAGATTGATATCTGCCATTAAGTGGCGTATCAGACTTATATTTAGATATTACTCTGTCAAATTCATTTGCATCATTCCTACCATTTTGCATAGCATCAGTTATCTCATAGTACATTTCCATTTTTTCTGTAAACATAAGACTATATAATGTGCATCCATATGTATAAAAGTCCCATCCATCATCATAACCAGTACTCAATGTCTTACTTAAACTATACCAACTATCTTTAGGGAATTTTTTAAGATCATTTATTATAGAAACTCTAGGAACTACTCCATCTGTACGTGTAGAACCAGCATGCCACTCTGCTCCACCCTCTTGAATCCAATCTATTCTTTTATTTTGATGTAAAGGTCCTTCTCCAAAATAATTTGGCACCACATATTTTGCTTGTAAATAATGAGTAAACTCATGTCTAAAAAGCTCCTCAAGCATGTATAAATTAGTTCCTGGTGCTCTGTCAAAGGTAAAGAAAGAACCCCAGCTCTCAATGTATATACCGCCATTTTCTATACTTGTACCAAATATAAATTTGTTTGCTTGATACTCAAAAAGGTCGTTGTAGATGTAGCAAGTAAGTACATCATCTGGACGATTATAACCATCTATAGGCTCTGTACTTCCTACTCCTCTAAAATATTGTGCACTAACCTCCTTGGCAGCCCAATAAAGTCTTTCAATTGCTTCTGAATTTACTCTATCTCCTGAATATATAACTATCTTGCCATCATCAAACACATATTTTTCAGACAATAGAGTGGCAATACCTATCTCCTTTTGTTGACTAGCGTTAGGCATAAGCTTGCCATCAAAGTCATACTTTTCATTTAACCAGCCTGTTATAATCGAGGCCGCTCTATGCCACAATACTTCAGCATACGGTTGTCTTTTCATTGCCTCTGTCAGTACTCTTAAAGCTTCTTTATTATTTGTATGCAGCTTTCCAAATACTTGCATCCACCACATGCAGTTTTCTACAGAAAGACTAAATACTTTAGTTTGAGCATCATAATATATAAGTTCTTCTATTTTTTCAATAAATCCATCTATATTACCTCTCCAAGCACTTGTATCTTTTATATTACTTATAACATTATGTATTGGATTAATTATATTATAAAATGCGTTAGCTTTAGCTGCGTTACCACCCCACGGCGTAGGATTGCCGGTACCATGTGGAACCCTTTTACCATCATCACTATACTCAAACCAATTATCAACATCATCAACATCATTTATGTAAGCTTGTATAAAAGGGATTGTAGCATTCACTGATTCTATATCTACTGTAGTACCCCATATTAAATTTCCAAGTTCATATGTTATATTGTTTTGTATGCCCGGTTTAAAATTAGGATTGTTTATTATAGCCTTTATTGCAGGTAATGCTTCTCTTTTATAGTTTTGCTCATTTAAAAAAGCCAATTGATTGTTAGCAATATCTCTAGTAGATAAATACCAGGCTGCTCTTATTATTATTATAAGATCATCCACAGCTTTTCTATCATTAGCAGTATATGTAGATCCACGCTCTACAATGGCGTCAAATAAAGCTTTTCTACGATTTGCATCTGAAAAGAATTCAACAGAACCAGCATTATATGTATAGCTATCTGTAACCGCATTTCTCCAACCCAAAGTAATTATAGTATTAACCACTTCTTTATATGTCATCTTGTTAAGATCTGCATATGTGTAGGTAGTAGCATATGGTGTTATACTAAATGTACTTAGCTCGTCCTCAAACTCTGGCTTTCCAGGCATCTCAAGCACTTCTGGCACATTAGATACTAAAATATCTTCATCAACATCTTTTAAGCACACAGGCTTCATGTTTATTCCATCAGTCACTAAATCCTCTATTGTACCTAAAGGATGTGGCTTAGAAATATTTAAGTTATCTGAAAAATCAGAAGTAGATTTCACAGATATATTTTGCTCATCGGTATATGCAAACCCTTGTTGAGCAATAAAGCTACTAGTAATCATAGTTAAAATACAGACAAGACACATTATTCTATTAAAGATATGCTTGATTGTTACATGATTTTTTACATTTTCATTCTTGTTTTTTTGCATAATTATCCCCCTTTTATATATAATTTTTTGCCATTATAACCCTTTTATTTATTTCCTCACAAGCTCCTTTCTATTATCATTATACCAACATATTAATATAAGATTAAACCTATACATTTATTGGTAATTTTATATATTTACAATGGCATGTTTAAATATTATAAAGCAATTATTATGCCAAATTTATTTTTTAAGTAATACTTAATGTTAAGTTTTTTAGGAAAAACAAGAGGAAAACATTTGCAATTATAAGTCATATTTTATAAATATTTATAAAAAAAAATTTTATCAAAACTATAATTTTGATAAAATTTTTTATTTGTATAATCGTTTGTAACTTTTTAAATACTTTATTGTAAATTAATTCGTCTTTTGTCCCATATTTAATCAATATTATGTATTTCTTAAAACACTATATTCCCTTTTATGTTATACTTCACTATTTTATTAAACAGGGTTTGCCTTGGTATTTCAAGCAACTTAGCAGCTTTTGCTTGATTTCCGTTGGTAGCTGACAAAGCTTTTTTTATCATGCTAATTTCTAGATGTTTGATACTTTCGTTTAATGGATATATAATTAATTCATCATTCTGCGAATTGTTAATATCAGTATCATTAAAGTTTTTAATTCCATTTGGCAAATCATCTATATCTATAATATCATTTTCAATAAAATTCATTATATTTTCTACAGTATATCTTAACTCTCTTGTATTTCCAGGCCAAACATAAGAAACTAAATATTTTTTACATGAGTCTGATATTCCTTGTATATTTTTATTTAGAACTCTATTATAAATTTTTACATAATAATTTAATAAGATTTCAATATCTGTACGTCTTTCCCTTAGTGGAGGGATAAATAAGCTTATAACATTCAATCTATAATATAGGTCCTGTCTTATCAAGCCCTTAGCTACAGCCTCTAAAGGATTTATATTACTTGTAGCAACAACTCTAACATCAAGTTTTATAGTCTTGCTTCCGCCAATACGCATAATCTCCCCTGTTTGCAAAACTCTCAATAGTTTTGCTTGCAGCTCTAGATTCATTGAATTAATTTCATCTAATAGAAGAGTTCCTCCATCTGCGAGTTCAAATAATCCCGGTTTTTCCTTTGAACCTGTAAAGCTTCCTGATGTTGTTCCAAATAAAATACTTTCTAATAGGTCTTTAGGTATAGCTGCACAATTTTGCGCTATAAAAGGCTTGTCTTTCCTTATAAAACTACAATTATGGATTGCTTGAACAACTAACTCTTTCCCAGTTCCAGTTTCTCCATAGATTAGAACAGAAGATGAACTGTCAGCAATTTTAAGTATCTTATTTCTTAAATTTATCATTTCGTTACTTTCACCAATTAAATCATTGATTGTATAAGTAGTACCGTTATTTTTTTCATTTCTTTCGTTTTTACCATTTGTATATAAATTTAATTTATAATTATCCTCATCCTGTAATTCAGTTACCTTTTTATGCAGCTTCTTATAGTTATTTATATCACCTAGGATTTCTACTGCTCCAATTACTTTATTATTTTCTAACAAAGGTAAAGTTGTAGACACTGCTGTTACACGCTTGTTTGCATAATTTACAAATGTCTGTATATAATCAAATATAGGCTCTCCGGTCTTTAAAACTCTATAGAAGGTGCTTTCCGCTTCTTTGAGATTTTCTAATAGCTTAAATATATTTTTCCCGATTACATCCTTAGGATTTACAAGCTCATCAAAATAATTTGATTTTGGGTCATTATAATAAACCACATTAACATTTTTATCAACGACAATTATACATTCATTTTTATACTTTACACTGGTGTCAAGCCAAAACTTACAATGCTTAATTTTATCTATTTTTACACTTTTATCAGCATATTCACAAATAGAAGTATCCTTACTCTGTAAATTTTCATTGTTTTTTTCATATTCTTTTGCAATCGATTTCTTGTGAGACTCTTTCAAATTTATGACCACGTACCGGTTTCATAAAACATCATTTGTATGAGTTCGGCACCTATCCTTTCATTATCTTAAGCTTCCTTAAACCTTATATTTTTTATAAGCTATTTACTTTTTTATATTATTACACAACTTAAAATCTCCTCCTCATTGATGAGGCTGGTATCATCATTTCATCTCTATATTTTGCTACAGTTCTTCTTGATATATTAATTCCCTTATTTGCCAACATATCTGCAATTTTTTGATCGCTCAGAGGCTTCACAGAATTTTCTCTATCTATCATTTCTTTAATTTGAGATTTAACACTTGTTGAGGAAACTCCAACGCTACTATTTTCATCACTTATACTGCTTGTGAAAAAATATTTTAATTCAAAAAGACCTCTTGGACTCTGAACGTATTTTCCATTAGTTGCACGGCTTACTGTTGACTCATGAACTGAGATATCCTCAGCTACATCTCTTAAAATCAAAGGCTTTAAAACACCATCTCCGCTATCAAAAAAATTTCTTTGAAACTTCAATATAGACTCTACAACCTTGTATAAAGTACTTCTTCTTTGCTCAATGCTCTTAATTAACCACATTGAAGAATTTAGCTTATCCGATAAAAACTTACTAGCTTCCTTATCATCGATATCATTAGCTAATCGCTTATAGTAGCTGCTTATCGATAAAACCGGCAAATTGCTGTCATTAATTATTATAACATATTCATCATTTATTTTCTCTATAGTAACATCAGGAACAATATATCTTATATTGTCACTATCTACTATAAAGCCTCTAGCTGGTTTTGGTTCAAGCATCTTTATAATATCACATATACTTTGAACTCTTTGCACAGGAATTCCAAGCTCTTTAGATATTTTTTGCATCTTGTTTGTTGCTATATCATCTAAATACTTATCAACAATCACATAGGCATTTCTATCCTGTATTCCTTTTTCTTTAAGCTGAATCATCAAACATTCGCTTAAATTCCTTGCTCCAACTCCTACTGGATCAAAGCTTTGTATAAGGTGCAAAGACTTTTCAACGTCTATATGACTTTCATTTATTTGCAGGCTTATATCATGTACACTACAAGCAAGATAACCCTTGCGGTCTAAGGACTCAATTAAAAATTCTCCAATTTTTCTTTCCTTTTCAGTTTTCGCAGACATACCAAGTTGAAGCATCAAATGCTCCTTAAGTGATGCCTTCTTAGAAGTATAGCTTTCAAAAGATTGTCTGTTTTCAGCATCCACAGCAATTTCATTAGCCTTATAACTAATATCATCATACCTCTCAACTACTTCTTTCCAGTCAATCTTATCCTTTAAACCATCATTATCCAAGTATGAAGAATCCTTTTCATTGTCACTTTTGGAATCATCATCCTTTTTTTCGACTACCTCTAAAAAAGGATTAGCCTCTAATTGATTATTCAAATATTCCATAAGCTCAACATTATTAAATTGCAATATCTGTATAGCCTGTCTAAGCTCTGGTGTCATTATTAATTTTTGCGTTTGTGATAAGCTAAGCTCAAAACCCATTTTCATGGTAGAAACTCCTTTTTTAGCAGAATTTTTTTATTTGCATTTATTATACCAAAATCCTACATAAAAAGCAAAAAGATTTTATTTTTTAGTAAAATAAATAATAGTTATTTAAAAATACTAAAAAGCTCTCACTTTTGTTAGTGAGAGCCTCGTGATTTATTATTTTTTATACTGCTTCCTTTTTTTCTAAGTATTTTTTAATTGCAATAAGAGTCACAACTGTTAATACTATCATGATTGCAAGAACTATAAAGGCATTTTGTATAAATCCTGCTAAAAGAAATCCTATACCCGATAATCCAGCAACAAACATTGCATAAGGCAATTGAGTCATAACGTGCTGCATAAAATCAACCTGTGCTGCTGTTGATGACATAATCGCTGTTTCTGAAATAGGTGAGCAGTGGTCTCCTGTAACAGCTCCTGCCAACGCTCCTGCCATACTTATAACCATTAATGTATTAACTTCACCAAATATAGCTACAACGATAGGAATAAGAATTCCAAATGTTCCCCATGATGTACCTGTTGAAAAAGAAACAAATGTTCCGATTACATAAAGGATAAACGGCAAGAAATTCATGTTAAACGATGATGTTTTCATAAATTCTCTTACAAATTCGGTTGCTCCGAGCTGAGAACGACATACTGTGCTAAGCGCCCAAGAGAAAACCAATATAAGCATAGCAGGTACCATTACTTCAAAACCTTTTGTTATACACTCTGTAAATTCTTTAAAACTTACAACCTTACGAATTAAGTATAATGCTACCGTGAAAATTAATGCAAAAAATCCACCTATAGGAAGACCTATGAAGGCATCACAATTACTAAATGATTCAACAACGCTAGCTCCGGAAAAGAAACCACCTGAGTAAAGAAGACCTACTATTGATCCTATAATCAATACTAAAACCGGCAAAATCATGTCTATTACTTTACCCTTTGGATTTTCAGATGTTTCTGCAAATTCAGCATATAAGTTTCCAGTGCCGCCATAGATATCTCCATTTTCAATAGCCATTTTTTCATATTTTCTCATAGGACCAAAGTCAAATTGTAAAAGTGCCAGAACAATTAGCATTACAAGTGTTAAAAGTGCATAAAAATTGTAAGGGATAGTCTGAATAAATAGCAGAAAACCATCAATACCAGATTCATTTGGTATATTTGACGAAACAGCTGCTGCCCAGGTTGAAATAGGTGCTATTATACAAAGTGGAGCTGCAGTACAGTCTATATTATAAGCAAGCCTAGCACGTGATATATTATGCTTATCAGTTACCGGTCTCATTATGCTTCCGGTTGTTAAGCAGTTAAAATAGTCATCAATAAACAAGAAAAGCCCTAAACCTGTTGTAGCAAGCATTGCTCCTCTTCTTGTCTTAATTCTCTTAGTTGCCCAATCTGCAAAAACTCTGGTGCAACCAGATAATTGCATCATTGCAACTATGATACCGAGTTCAACGAGGAATACTAAAAGACCACCATTTGCACCAAGTTCATCTCGTATAATTACAACAGTTGTTTCAACAGCATGTAATATATCATAGTTAGCGTACATTAATGCTCCTATAAATACTCCGGCGAAGAGTGAAGAATAAACCTCCTTAGTAAGAAATGCCAGAATTATTGCTACTACCGGCGGAACTAATGCCCATGCAGTTGCATAAACATTGCTTTGGTATTCTACACCATCAGTTGTAGCGGAAACTATATAAGGAAAAACTAAAGCCGCCAATACAAAAATAAGTCCGATTAGTAATAGTTTTTTGTTAACTCTTTTAAAAATTGTTTTCATAATACTCCTCTTTTTTGTTTTACAAATTATCTAATATAAATTGTTAATTTATGAATACCTATAAACTATGTTTTAATATAATTACTTTCATTTCTAGCTGTTTATCCATAATTAATACTAGAAGAATTATTTATTCTACTGGTATTTTATTCTCAAAAAAAATATGCTCTTCCCTATAATAACCAGTTTTATTATTTATATACTGATTATCATAGGTAGAGCATATTAAATTAAAGCAAGATTTTTATTTTATTTAATCATTATTTTTTAGCAATCTGCCTTTTCTTTTGAAACAAAACCGGCTTCAATTAACACATTTACAGCATCTTTAAGCTTTGCTTCATTTACCAATACTATTGGACCTGTACATCCCATTCCGCTTTCTGCGTATATAGATTTTTTCCATAAAGCTTTTACAGCATCTTCTAAATCCATAATTTCTATTCCTGAGATTTGTCCTGTAACAACTTCTTTAGCTGGAGCAACTACCTCTTCATCAGTAGAAGCTTCCTTTTTAGCTGGCTTTAAGCTCTTTAATATACTATCAAGTCCTGCTTTTTTAACCTTAGCAAATTCTTCCTTAGCAACATTGATAAGATTTCCTCTTACAAGGTCTGCTGCAAACTTGATTGCTCCTTCAACTACTGGCTCTCCTGAAGCTCTTGATAAAATCATTATAATTTTGTCAAAGCCCTCACCAATTCCAGGTCCGTATCCATAGCCTAATGACTCGTATGAGCCTCCAGTTGTGTACGAAGAGAACATCTTCATCATTATATTGCCTGTCAATGAATCCATAACCATAACATCAGCAGAAGCCATAAGAAGGTCATTTCCTCTCATAACAACTCCTCCGTCTGATCTTTTAGACTCTGTAAAGTTTATGTCATATCCATTTTCTTGAAGCTTTTTAAGTGCAATTTCAACCTGTCTTGCTCCGTCAATATTAAGTATGCCGACAGTTGGGTTTTTAATTCCACAAGCCTTTGCTGTAATTATACCATAAATCGCATTTTTAATCATTGCTTCAACTCTATCAGTAGATGAAGTACCTGTAGTTGTCGCAATAAACATTTCTTTTCCTGTTCCTGGTGTTACAACTCTACCTACTGTAGAAACACCTATAGGGAACGGATAGTGCATTGTTACTGCTGCATCGATTTCTCCACTGTTCAAAAGTTCTTCCATCATCTTGTGAGATTCATCTTCTGAGTTTACTTTTGCAAGTTTCAATCCCTCTGCTGCTTTTGTACCTATAACTGTTACATCTATATTAGATTTTAATGCTTTAACAGCACCATTTATAGCATTGTCTTCACCATGCTCGCTTCCAAGAGCAGTAATTCCTATATTTGGTTTTTTGCCATATGAGCCTGTAGCAAGTGTATCAGCTAATTCTAAAAATACCTTGCCTATTATTTTTTTAACTTGTTCTGACATATTGCCCCTCCTCTATTCTGCTAGAAGATTAGAAGCGAAATTTTTAAGTGCCTCAGCTATTAAGCCTTTGATTTGACCTTCTGATACTGTACCTTGTTCTGCTTTGTTTCCATGATTAGCTTCAATTAAGAATGATACTCCGTCAAATAGGTTAGTCATTCTTCCTAAGAACAAGCTTCCTTTACCAACTATCATTGCTCTCTTAGTATCTCCAGCCAATATCTCATCTCTTACAAATCCTAAGTATGGAACTCCTGAAGGTATATGTCCTTGAGTTGGAGCCCAACCTGGCATACCATATTTGTCTCCGAAAGTAGCAACTTCTGATTTATCTAATTCGCCTCTTTTTACTGCTAAAGCAGCTATCATCTTATAGTTAGATGCTGGAACATCTCCTGCTCCTGCTGGTTTAGTTATATCAGGGTTTTGCATTTCTGCTGAATATTTGTCAACATCTGTTATTTTAAGTCCTGCCTTGTCCAAAGCTTCTGTAACAAGAGAGCTTATAACAGCTTGTGGTGAAGATCCTGTACCAACTGCATGTCTTCCGATAACATCAGTGATAAATTCAGGGCTAACTCCATCATTTTCGCTAACTAATACAGCAAATCCACCTAAACAGTCTTCCAATATTGGAAGTTCTTTTTTAATGTGGTCCTTACCATTCATACCAAGTTTAGCAGTACATCCACCTGCTGATACAACAACATTTTTGAAAGCTCCTGCTTTAACTAATGAAGCTGCATGAATAAGAGCATGTGCAGGTCCTGCACAGAATCCTCTTACGTCTGAGCCTGTAGCCTTTGTAAATCCAGCTGTTTCAGCACAAGCCTTAGCAAAGTTTCCGCCACCTCTTTGGTTCATGTCTCCACAAGCCTCTTCTGAGCAGTCGATAACATATTCTATTTCATTTTTGTCTATTCCATTTTTAGCAACTAAATGCAACAATGCAAGTACGTTAGAAGCCTTAGATACTAAGTTTTCAAACATAACATGAGCTGATAAGTTCTCATCTATATCATGTGCTCTTTTTACACAGCCAACAACTTTTCCTGCATGATGGAATGCTTCTGCATGCTCATCATTTACCATGTGCATTATAGTTTCTAAATCTTCGCCTTCTTTAATTTGTGCTGATAAATCCTTTAGTATTGGGTGAGCATCATATGCTTTTTTAGTCTCAGCAGCAAATCCTTTTTCTAATTTTACAAGGTCAAATGCGTCACAAATTTGCATCAATACGATGAATTCATCTTGTGGCATTATCTCCCCAAATTTTCCTTCTCTCTTAGCTCCTGCTACTTTTTTATCATACCATGGAGCTTCTATTTTTCCTAGTTCCTGAGGTGTCATGTTTCCTATATATGTTTGATTTGGTGCATAAGCAACAACATCTTCAAATGATCTCAGATTAGCAGGTATTTTCTTTAAATATTCAGAATCTGGGTTAACTCTTCTTTCAGTAGTCTGAGTTGTTCCGTGGTGTAAAACCATGTCAGGAGTATGCACTAATACATAACCAGCAGCTTTTAATACACTATTATTCATTTTTATATTTATCCTTTCTAATTTTATGATATAAAATTTTTATATTCTCAAATAAATTGAACTTCTTGAGATAGTTAAGACTCTCAATTTATTTGAGAATTTCAACTCATTCAAGACACCTTTATGTTTATTTATTGCAAAAAAGGTGATTATAATCACCTTTTTTATAAGCCTATGCACTTACTTTGCAAGCACTATATTACATTTATGTGTTTTTAGTGCATAGGCTTTAATACTATTAATTAAAATTTACAGTATTGTTCTCTTATTGAAGTCATTTCAGAGATTATGTCATCTACATCGATAACCATCTCCATCATACTAACTTGCTCATCGTATATAGCTTCATCTACTTCACTCTTAATTTCAGGCTCGCATACATGATAAACTCGAAGTCCTAACTGAACTCCTGTCAATGGACCTGCATAAGTAGGGTCACCGTTTGTAACAGTTTCAGCAGCTAATCCAGAAGCTTCACCTTCAGCAGCACCAAGTACAACTACCATGTTCTCTGCTCCGTGTTTTTCTGTTAACTCTTTTACCCTCTTTTGATTTTCCAAATCCATTGCTCCAGCGGCAGTTCAGACAAAACATTCTGTAGAAGAATATACTACTTCTGCGCCAGCTGATTTAACACATTCTTCGATAGCTGGACCAGGTATACCGTCTCTGTCGCCTATTATGATTATCTTCTTACCATTTAATAAGCTCATTTTTTCCTCCTATTATTATTTATTTATTTTTTTAGCATTTTCAAATGCCCATTTGTTATTATTTGCTGTTTATTATTTTTTATTAACATGTAATAAATACATGCTTTTGTATATAACTAAATATATTTTTGTATCATTGCTTCAACTGCTTCTGGTGTTGCCGCTTCTTTGATTAATTCTTCAACTTTAGCACCATCTTTGTATATGGCAATAACTGGTAAGCCAAGTATTTTTTGTCCTATTGCAAGTCTTCTTGCTTTAGTAGTGTTTAATGAAGTGAACTTCATTTTTCCATCATATTTTTCAGCATAAGCGTGAACATGTGGCATTAAAGCTTGGCATGGAACGCATCCATCTCCAAAATAATCTACTAAAACATATCCTTGTGCCTGTAAAACCTCGGCTTCAAATGTATCCTTATCTACTTCTAACATTTTTTATATGTCTCCTTTCTAAGATAGAATTTTAAATATTAATTACATATTTTCTATATATTTTTCTGCTTGAATAGCTGCAATAGCTCCGTCAGCACATGCTGTTACAACCTGTCTTAAGCTCTTAACTCTTACGTCTCCTGCTGCAAATACTCCAGGGATGTTTGTCTTCATATCTTCGTCAGTTAATATATAGTCATTTTCCATTGTTATAATGTCTTTAAAAATTTGTGTCTTTGGTAAATAACCTATAAATCCAAACAATCCAAATGTTCCGTCGTTTTCATCAGCACGTATTTCTCTAACTTCGCCAGTTTTTACGTTTTTAACCTTCATAGACTCAAGTACACCGTCTCCATTTACTTCCTCAACAACAGTATCCCACATAAAATCAAGCTTAGGGTTAGCAAAGGCTTTTTCTTGTATAGACTTAGCTGCTCTTAATTCATCTCTTCTATGGACGATTGTTACTTTTCTTGCAAATTTAGCAATATACATAGCTTCTTCAACAGCAGTATCTCCGCCGCCTACTACATATACTTCGAAATCTTCAAAGAATGAAGCATCACAAGTTGCACAGAACGAAATTCCTTTACCTATAAAGTCTTTTTCATTTTTGCAGCCGATATCTCTTGGTGAAGCACCTGTAGCGATTATAACAGTTTTTGCTCTATATTCGCCTTTTTTACCTACTAATACTTTTTCTTGTCCTTCAAGCTTAACTTCTAATACATCGTCATAGATTTTTTCTGTTCCGAAGTGTTGTGCTTGTTTTGCCATTCTGTCAATTAAAGTAGGTCCAGATTCTCCCTCTAAGCATCCAGGATAGTTTTCTATCTCAGAAGTTATAACTATTTGACCACCGTCTTTATCTCTTTCTAATAGCAGAACGCTTAATCTTGCTCTGCCTGCGTATAAAGCAGCTGAAAGTCCAGCAGGACCGCCACCTATAATTATTACATCATATAATTTACTCATTTAACTTATATCCTTTCAAAATATTGAGCTCTGGGATGATGGGGGGCACCACCCCAGAAAATCAGACGATACAATATCGCCCAATTAGGTGTAGCAATACTGCACCTCTACAATAGGTCTATGCTAAAATCATAGGGGCAGTTTATTCCGCCAACTTACGATTATAAACCTCAAGATTAACTATTATTTATTTGTCAAATACAGTTTGACCATCAACTTCAGTAGTCAAAGCTTTAAGAGCTTTGTCAACTATTCCTCTTCTGATTTCTTTCTCTTCTTCCATAGTAAGTGATGGATTTCCAAGTGGATGAGGTATAGCTACTGCAGGTACTATTCTATTTGCTCCAACTGTTAACGATATTGGAACTACTGTACAGATATGAACAACTGGAATTCCAGCTCTTTCAATTTCTTTAACCATCGTTGCACCGCAACGTGTACAAGTACCTCAGGTTGAAGTTAATATAACTGCGTCAACTCCGTCAGCAAGCAATTCTTTAGAAAATGTCTCAGCAAATTTCTTAGAACTTGCAACTGCTGTTCCGTTACCTACTGTTGTATAGAAATATTTGTGTAATGATCCGATTTTTCCTGCTTTTTCGTATTCTCTTAAAACGTCAACTGGTATAACTCTGTCTGAGTCAGCATTAGCATATACTGGGTCGTATCCACCGTGTGCTGTTTCATGATCAGCTGCTGTTAAATCATCAAATCCTGAAATATCATATTTTCCATACTTAGAAGCTGATGATGATTCTATACGGTCAGGGTTTCCTTTTGGAACAGTACCACCTGATGTTACTATAGCTATTTTAGCCTTAGTTATATCTTTTATAGCTTTGTTAGGAGCAACTCTGTCAAAGTCAGGCATTGGAAACTCAGTTACAAATTCTTTTCCTGCTAACTTTTTAAGCATCATGTCTACTGCTCTTTTTGATCCTCTTTCTTTTTCGAAGAAGTTAACTCTAACACCGTTTGGTAAATATCCTTCTTCTGCTGATGCACCTATTCTTTCACCTCTTGCTAATTTTAACGCTAAAGGAGCCATTTTCTTAACTGCATCTCTCATACCTGCAGCACTGTTTTTAGTCTCAACCATGTATATCTTAGTTTTGAACATATCAGCACCTGGGTTTTCTTTGTACATACCTGATAATACAGGAATATTTAATTCTGCTTGAACTGCTTCTGCTATAGTTCCGCAAGCAACTCCGTATCTTCCAGCGTTAAATGCAGGTCCAGCTATGAATAAATCTGCATTTTGGCTCTTAACCATTGCTAAAACTTCTGCTTTAGCTTTATCCAAGTTTTCATTGAAATAAGAGTCTCCACAAACTATTGTAGCTACTACTTCAGCTTCTCCTTTAAACTCAGCATTGAACGCAAGTCCAGGTCCAACAGGTCCTTGTCTTAATTCAGCTGGTATATGAGCCATTTCTTCTCCGCCAACTTGAGCAAAGAACTGATTTATATATTGAACAACTTTTATCATCTTAATCTTCCTCCTTCCTATCTAGCACTTAATCTGTTAAATCCTAATTCGTTTGTAGCACCAGTTATAACTTGAAGCTCTGCTACAATTGAACCGTCTTTATGCAATGAGTTTTCATTTCCACCGGCAATTATATTTACATAGTCTATATGTCCTATAACCTTGTCCATCGGAGGCAATGTGATAACTTCGTTAGCATTTCCGCCTGTAACAACTGCGTTGGCACTTACGTGAGCGTCTGCTAATGATTGTGATTTACCGTCTTGTCCTGCATACTCATCTGTGATTATAACAGTTTTAATGCCTTTTTCTTCGATTTTTTTACAGTTCATTATAAGGTCTGTATCAGGGTTTCCAAAACCTTCTTGTGAAACTATAGCTCCATCTAAGCCAAACATTTCAGAAATTTTAGCTGTGAAGTTTGAAGATCTTTCTTTGTCTGCTAAGTAAACATTCTCGTTTGTTATGATAACGCCAACAAAGTTCATTGTTTTTCCGTGTTCTGCATACATATCTTTTATAACTGGATTGTTTAAATGATGGTATGTTGTGTTTTTATCACAAGCAGATACGCAGTTTCCGCTAACAATAGCTCCATCCATCATTTCTGTTGGATACATCAATGAAGGCAATGTTTGTTTTGCGTCAACACCATATACATAAGTATCGTGCAACAAGCCTTGTGATTGAAGCATTTGAACATATGCTACTCTTGGAAGCTCAGGATATAATTTGATTCCTTCCATCATGTTTGGAGTCTCATAAGTCTCAATTTCATCAGGAGTTGTATTTTTTGATAACTCTCCTAAATACATAGCAGCTTTGTAGCCAGCAAATCTTACTGCTTTTTCATGGTCATGTTGTTTTAAACCATCAACAGGCTCACAAATCATTACTAAGTTATTCAATTTTGAGAATGGTGTATATTCAGCTCCAATACCGCACATATCAATGATACCTTCTTGGAAACCAACTATTTTACCTGTTGTAACAACTGCCGATCCTTGAAGTACGTGAGTTCTTCCAGATCCAACTGTGTCAACTTTTGAAATCATTCCTGGGAATAATCCTCCCTGTCCTTGCACCTTAACTCTTGGCTCGATTACATCCTTAACAGGTGTTATACGAATGCTCTCACCAGGTTTGGCAATTTCAAAGTCAACTGATTTTATGTGTTTGTCTTCTAAAATTATGTTTCTTAATTCTTCCTTATTCACATAGATAATGCCGTTTTCTAATTTGCTTGCATTTGCAAACTGCATATCTTTAATGTGAATTAATCCTAACTCTAACTTCAAAAAAGTCACCTCCGTATTTTTTTGTATTGTAACATTTGTGTGTCATTGCGACACTCTATATTATAAGAGTATAATAATTATACCCTATTTAACGCGCTTTCAAGCACGGTTAAATCAATTAGTTTAAAATCTTCTATAATTTTGTCTGTATAAACAATATTATACTTAATTTTGTTGAATTTATCACATGTCATTATACCATTTTCTATAATCAGCAAAGAATCATAATCAAGAATTGATTTTTCATCTGATATCATTATAGATTTATACAGTGACTCATTTGGTTTTATACTGCTAGATAAAGGATGTGTAAGCATTTTAAAGCCTTCATGTATTCTATCTCTAACCTTTAGCATTACGTCCTTTATACTGCAATCATAGAGCTCAATATTAAATTGGTCTTTGTATTTATTATAAACCATATCATTATTTGTTATTATTATAAAACTCATCTTTACTCCGATTTATTTAGTAAATATTTTTTCTTTTTTGTAAGTTAGCTATAAAAAAACAGAACAAAAAAGCTTTATGCCTTTTTGCTCTGTTATTAACCTGAGAGTTTCTCTTTGATTTTTCAAAAATTGCTCCTTCGGTGCTACGCTTTCCAGAGTGTTGTCCGCCTACGGTCCTTTTGCCTGAGATCATCTCCATGTCAATGGCAATTGACACGACTTAATCCTTCGGCGCCCATGCAAAAGTCTTTATTACTAAAGATTTTATGCGATAGTGAAAAAATTCACATTCCCAAACTTTTCCACATGTTGGTCTCTCCCGCAAACTTCATCCAAAACTTTTCTATTTAATTGTGTGTCTATTATATAAAATTTTGTCATACTTTGCAAGTCTTTTTATAATTATTTTTATAGTTTTAACATTAAATAAATAAATGTTTTATATATTTTAGTTTATTAAAATAATACAAGAATAAATATACTAGCTTCTATTATCTAGCATTTACAACCATTATTCTTATTCATATCATATAAAATAATCATATTTTTAAATCAAATCAAAAAACTTATTTTGTCTTAAAGCCTCATATAAGACTATATTTACTGAATTTGACAAATTCAATGACCTTGCGTGTTCATTTGCTATCATTGGAATTTTTATTCTGTTTTCATGATATAGATTATGTAAGCCTTCTGGAAGTCCTTTTGTTTCTTTTCCAAATATTATAAAGCAATCATCTGAGTACTTTACCTCTGAATAAAATTTGCTTGCTTTTGTAGTTGATAGAAAAATTTCCTTTTTACCATTAATATTTAAAAACTCATCTAAATCCTCATAATAGCTTATATCCACTAAATTCCAGTAATCAAGCCCTGCTCTTTTAAGCTGTTTGTCACTTATAGAAAATCCAAGAGGCTTAATTAAATGAAGTTTCGAGCCTGTAGCCGCACAGCTTCTTGCTATATTTCCTGTGTTTTGAGGAATCTCTGGCTCAAATAACACTATATTTATTGACATTATATTTTCCTATTAACATTCATAGCTCATTTAAAATTTATAAAAAATAATTCAATAAAAAATAACCATGAATAATAACTATTCCTTTCTACTTATCTATCCACAAAAAATGAATTTTGTTTTTTTATTATCTTGTGTCCTTCCATTTCCAACAGCTCAACTTTGTACTCAAGTCCTGGAGCAAAACCAACTAAATTGTTGTTGCTTCCTATTACTCTATGGCAAGGAACTATTAAAACTATGTTATTTCTATTGTTTGCATTACCTACTGCCCTTGAAGCCTTTTCACTTCCAACAGCCTTTGCAACGTCTCTATAACTTCTCAACTCACCATATGGAATTTTCATCATTTCTGTCCAAACTCGCTTGTTAAACTCTGTTCCTGTAAGTTGTACTGGTAAATTTAAGTCCTTTGATTTTCCATTCAAATATTCCTCAATTGTTAATGCAAAATTGTTCCTTAGCTCGCTCTTTTTTACATCTCTAAAATTATGATATAATGAATTTAAAAAGTACTTTTCAGATGAAGGCTCTGTATTAAAATGTAGTTTTAAAACATTATCCTTTGTATATGCAAGGAGCAGCTTAAAATTCTTTGCATTTATATTTTCATAATATACAGTTGACATAATAATTTTATTCCTTTCCTTGTTTAATATTATATTCACATAAGTCATTTAAGACACATTCATCACATTTTGGACTTCGTGATGAGCATATTCTTCTGCCATGTGTTATAAATAGATGGTGAGAATCTATCCAATATTTTTTAGGAAGCTTTTTCATCAACTCATCGGATACCTTGTCCGCTGTTGATGATTTTGCAAGTCCTAATCTATGACTTACTCTAAAAACATGAGTATCTACTGGGAATGCAGGAATTTTAAAGGCCTCTGCCAATACAACACTTGCAGTTTTTCTTCCAACTCCTGACAATACTACAAGCTCGTCCATTGTTTTAGGAACTTGTCCATCATACAAGTCTTTTAACTCTCTGCATAAATTATATATACTTTTTGCTTTATTTTTATACAATCCAATTTTTTTGATCTTTTCTTCAATTTCTTTCATGCTTAATTTTGAAAATGCTTCTAAATCAGGATAGTCTATATACAATTCTTCTGTGACTGCATTAACGCTTTTATCTGTTGCTTGAGCACTTAAAACAGTTGAAACCAATAGCTGAAAGGGCGTCTGATAATCAAGTGCACACTTTGCATCAGTATATTCTTCTTTTAATTTAAAGTATATTTTTTGTGCTTTATTCATAGTTTTAACCCTCATGTCTTTTTAGGAGTGTCTATATATGACTCACCTATTTTCATCTATACTTTGAAACTTAAACCTTAATATCTTAGTAATTTTGCAAAAGATTTACGTATTCATTCACTATAGATTCGCTTTCATATTTAATTCTATTATATATCAAATCTTTACTTTTTTGTACATTTAATTTTAGCAAAGCCCAAGAAGCATAAGTCTTAAACATTTCAGAATTCCCATATATCTCATTTTTTATCAAATCATAGAAACTATTAAGCTCCATATTTGCACATGCAATAATAGCGTTTCTTTTCCAAATATTTTTTCCTCTCCAACTTCCTGCAATATTCCCATATTTTAAATTAAATTCTCTGTTTGAAATTTTGAAAAGCTCCTCTAAATTTACTAAAAGACTATCATAATTTTCTTCAGAAACTTGGTTTAAAATTTTATAATTTTTTGGACAGCTAATTTGACACATATCACATCCATATATCTGATTTCCCATAGCTTTTCTATATTCAATCGGTATATATTCTTTAGTTTGAGTTAAATAAGAAACACATTTTTTAGTATTTATTATATTGTTATTCATTATCGCATTATTTGGGCATTTGTTTATACAAATGTTGCAATTTCCACATTTATAGGAATTAACATTTGCTTCAATAGTGTTAGAATTTGAATTCAAGGTATCTAAAATTTCTAAATCAGTCAAAATAGAGCCTAAAAAAACAAAAGAACCAAATTCATCATCTATCAGCATACAGTTTTTTCCTACATACCCAAGCCCTGACTTAAGGCAAATTGCTCTATCATTTAAAGGAGTGTTATCAACACATATTTTATAATTAAATTCAAAATCTTTCTTTAATGCTAAAGCTAATTCTTCAAGCTTTTCGTGTAAAGCCTTGTGGTAATCCCTGCCAAAGGAAGACACACTAAGGTTTCCCATACTATCTTTTATTGGTATTTTATAGCCCTTGCCATACGGAATCATAACTGTAATTATAGTTTTGCAGTTTGGCATTAAAAATGAAGCATCTAATCGTTTTGCTAAATCCTTCTCTTCAAATTCGCTATTATAATTATTTTTTATTCTATAATTTAATACTTCCAGCAAGTCATCGTATTTTGTTGTATTTGTAAAAGCAATTCTATCAATCCCTAAATATTTTGCAATTTCTTTAATTTTGTTTTTCATTTTCTTACCTATTAAATAAATTTTCTATAAGTATTCTTCAACTTTTCTTCTAATATCAAATTCTTTTCATGTAGTATGCCTTTCAATGCCATAAATGATATGGCTAAATATATGACACTAAAACTTAAATAAAAGCAATAAGCTACAATTATCAAAAATATGATATTGACTGTTAATGTTATCTTATATACGTATTTTCTTTTCACATACTGTTCTAATACTGATTTAAGTACATTTCCTCCGTCTAAAGGTATTATGGGCAGTAAATTTATAAGAGACAGAAAAATATTGATGTATGCAATATCGTAAAATATATTATAAAAATAGACCATAATCAATAAATTTACACATGGTCCTGAAAAAAATAAAGCTAGTTTTTTATTCAAGGACAAGTCATTAGTATTTATTTGCATATTGATTCCAAACAAGCTTATGCGAAACTTAATTACTTTTGCATGAATTATAAAGGCGGCAATAAAATGTCCAATTTCATGAAGCATTAATGATATATACAAAATCAATAGATTTTTTAGATTCAATTTATATTTAATATACTAATCTCAATAAGCTTTGCAAATAGAGAATAGTATTATTCACTAATCTTAAATAGTCTTGAAGGGTCTATTGAGTTGCCATTTTCCCATATTTCAAGATGCAAAAGTTTATTTTCATTATTAAGTTTTCCTATTATTTCACCTAATTTAATCTCATCGCCCTTAGAAACAAACACCTCTTCAAACCTTGCATATATTATTGTCTTGCTGCCGCTTTCAACTACAATATAATTTGATAATTTACTATTTTTCCCTACAGAAACAACCTCTCCATAGGATATAGATTTTACAGCTTCCATATTAGATACTATGTCTATGCCATGATTGTATGAATCTTCTTCTGTATCGCTTCCACCATATTCGTTCAGTATTTTACCGCTTACAGGAGCTGCATAATCAGAAGCACTTAAAAAGTCTAAGCCGAGCTTTTTAGAAAAATTAGAAAAAATCGAACTAATGCCACTAGCTGTTTGCTTAATATCGAAAGTTGTGCCAAGCTTTTCTTTAACCATATTCAAATATGAATCTGTTTGACTATTTCCAAAATGCTTAGTCACTATAACTGCTACAACTAAAACTATGCTAAATATTACTTGTATTAATAAAGCCTTATTAAGATTTTCTTTTCTTTTAATACCTATTCTTTTCTTAAATATTTTATTCAAATAGACACACCCCTTTTTATATTGTATTAAAATGTTTATGGCTTTATTACAACAAAATAATGGGGCTGTCTCAAAGAATTTTTAACGAACTTTTTGTGCTATATCTTCTATGGTTCTACATAACTCATCATAGCTTTGATTTAAAAAATAGTCACTTTTTAAACCGTCGTATCTATCATCATATTTTACAAATGAAGTTATTGGCTTTGGAAAAATTTTAGTATAGTCTTTGATATTTAAGGCTTCATTCTTTTTAGCTCTGCTGGTATTATATTTATTTACTATTATAAACTTATTTTTAACAGAATTTTCAGATGTTAAAATGAAATCATCATTAATCTGAGCTAAGGATGAAAACTCATTATCATTTAAGATTATTGCAGAGTTAATATTTTTTAAATTAATATAATATGCCTTACTAAGCTTAGACACCTCTAAGATAATATAGTCATAATACCTTTCAAGCTCTGATATCAACTTATCAAAATAGCTCAGTTCTATATCACTTAGTTTCTCTTTAAGTCTTGGAGTCGGTAAAAGGTCTACCTTTTCAGCGATGTTTATAATTGCCTGGTCTATGCTGCAAACTCCATCTAAAGCATCCTTTAAATCATAGATAATTTGTTCTTCTAATTCTAAATATTCGGATATACTCTTATTTCTTTCAGAAAATTCAACTACAACAACTTTTTTATTTGCTTTAGATAATTCCAAAGCAATTTTAACACTGTACAAGCTTTTTCCAATACGATCTTTTTCAGATGTTACTATAATTTTATTGCTCATAATATTTTCCTCTCTAAAAAATTTTATCTTCAAACGGGAGGAGCAAGGCTCCTGCCCTAAAGTTTTATTTTTAATATCATTTTTAATTAAGGATTAGATTTCTCAGTTTCAACACCAGGTCTTTGCATTTGTCCATTTAATACAAAATATTCAGCTATGACATCTCTTATCATAGGTGAGGCATAAGTTCCTGTTCCACCTTGGAACAATACACAAACAACTGCAATCTGCGGATCATCATATGGAGCAAATGCTACGTACCAACCAAAATCATCATAATTTTGTCCAGTTTCCGGATTTATACCTTGCTTCTGAGCAGTACCTGTTTTTGCACCTATTTGAAATCCTAAGGAATTAAACACAGTACTGTCAAGTGCAACAAGCCTCATTCCCTCTTTTAAATATTCAAGATTTTTATAATTATTAAGCTCAATTCTTTCAGAGCTTCTTTCAAGTCGTATAGGCTCAGATTCGCCGTATTTTACAATTTTATCTACAACAGTTACATTGTTTTTATATCCACCATTTGCTATTATAGATACATAATTAACCATCTGTAAAGGTGTATAGGCATTATCTCCCTGACCTATCGATAGATTCAGACTATCCCCTACATTCCATGTAGCTTGATTGATATAAGTGTATTTTATATGATCAACAAGCGGAACTTTTGATTTATGAGTCTTATCAGGGTTAAAATTCAAGTCTTTTAACCTGTTATAAATTTCTGTCCTTGTTAATTGAGGATCTTCATTTACCCAATCTGTAATAGTTTTTATTGCTTTATTTAATTCATCTGAGCTCATCTTATAGTCGTCTTTAACAAAATACTGTAAATTTTCTTCTAAAAATAATCTCAAATAAAGTCTTGTACTTGATTTTTTATTTTCTACATTTGGAACTCCTACAGCTTTTTCTCTTGGTATATCAATTTCAATCCCTGTTCTATCATTTAAACCAAGCTTAGCTGCCATAGCAGTAACATCGTCAAAGTCAAGCTTCACTCCGTGCTTTTGATCACCAAATGCAGGATTTTTACCAAGCATTGATACATAGAAATAGAAGTTACATGAATGTTGTAAAGCCTGATATAAATTCTGATATCCATGAGCACCACGGTACATATTATATATCCAACATCCGAATGTTCTCTCTCCAATTTCCATATGACCTGCACAATACACCTGTGCATTAGGATTGATACCTTTTTCAAGAGCAGCAAGTGCTGTTACCATCTTAAAGGTTGAACCTGGCTGTATTGCTGTCTGCAGTGCTGTGTTCCATAAAGGTTTTGGTGCTAATGGGTCTCTTGACTCAGTTGACAAGCTGTTCCAATCCTCTGTGGATATACCAGTTGCAAACAAATTAAGGTCATATGCTGGAAAATTTGCAAGTGCCAATGTCTCACCATTTTTAACATCTAAAACAACCATAGCTCCAGACGTAGCATTTTTAAAAGCTCCTTGGAAATATTTATAGTTCCCCCACTCGCTTTGGTAATCTTTGCCAGTTTGTATGCCCTTTAAGCCTTTTTCTAGCACTTCTTCAGTCTTTCTTTGCAACCTGCTGTCAATAGTCAAATATAAATCATCTCCCGGAACGGGAGCTAGTTCTGCAACAGATTCAATCATATTTCCAACACTGTTTACCGCTACAGTTTTCTTACCCTTTTGTCCTGCAAGATAATTTTCAAATTTTTCTTCAACACCAGTTTTTCCGATTATGTCGTCTAAGCTATACTTATCCTTTTGTTTAACTAGGTATTCTTCCTTCTCATAATCTTGAGATATCTTTCCTAAGTATCCTAAGATATGTGCAGCTAATTTCTTTTCTGGATAATATCTAATAGGCTCAATCTCTACATTTACACCACCAAGTTCATGATTTCTTTCAGATATCATTGCTACTGTTTTTTCAGAGATATTATAGCAAATATCTATAGGGTGATAAGATAAGTATTTTTGCTTATCAACTCTATCCTTAACAATTAAAATATTTCTTGCTTCATAATCATTAACATTGTACTTTGGTTTTACTTCATCTTTCGAATCTTTAAACAATTCTTTTTTTAAATTTTCAAACAATTCTTTAGCACTTATGTTTATGTCATTTTGACTATTTTCTATCCAATTGTTTTTATCTCTTAAAGCTGAATACTCCCAAGTTGCAACAGAAATATTCGGGTTAATACCACTGTTTAAAAGCTCTTGCTGAGCATAATAAACTATGCTTTTTTCTACTATAATTTCATCTACTACTTCAGCATTATATAACAGCGTTAATGTCTTAATCAATTCATAAGCAGAAGTTGTTTCGTCAAGGTTAAGCATATCAAAATATTTTTGTCTATTGTCCGATTGTGAATACTCGTATATTAATTTCCCATCTTCTTCCTTTAGCTCTACTGGCAAATCTTCATACTTTTCTTTCAAAGCACCTAGTAAAATTGTAGCCGGAATTATTTTATTATTATTTTCAGTGTATATAGAATTAAATAAATTATCAAAAGCATGCTGTTTGACAAGATATATGAAATCTTCTTTTGCATTTGATTCTTTAGTAATTCCTTCATACTCTAAAGTCAAGCTACCTTTCAAAGCCTCATATCTTTGATCTTGAATAAAGCTATAATCTATCAACTCTATATCATTTGCCAAGCCTTTGCTATTTAAAAATTCATATGAATATCTTCTTATCTTAGAATTTGAAAATAAATTTAAAAAAATTCTATTTTCTGTATCTAGCAAATACTCAGTTAACGCATCTATACTTATATTTTCATCAATTTTATTATTTACTAAAAATTCTTTAAACTTTTCTGCATTATCTATAAATTTAAATTGACCATCCACAAACTCTATAGGAAAATCCTTGTATTCTCTTTGTAAGAACTGCAACACCTTGTCTTTAATGATAAATTTTTCTCCATATATCTGTGTTTCACCATTTAACCACTCACTAATTAGTTTTTTTTCACGAATAAGTCGTATGACATATTCATTAGGTGAGAGTAGAATGTTTTTATTTTGAGAAGAATCTTGCGGAGATACTTCTCCGTCTCCAACCTCAGTTTTTTCAGTTTCAGTATCAGCTTTTTTCTTAAAAGCAAAACTATCTAAAACTATTGGAAATTCATCAATTAAAGTTTCTCCATTAGCATCTAAAATTTTTGTTAAGGTAAATATGGTATCATTAAAATTAGCTGGTTTTATCTTGCTTTTATATAGCTGAACGGTAAAACTTGTTAAATTATCAGCAAGAATTACACCATTTCGATCATAAATTTTTCCTCTTGGTGATTTGATAGGTATATCTCTAATTCTTTTTACATCAGCAATTTCCCTGTATTTACTTCCCTCAACAATGGTTAAGGTAGCCAATCTAAAGGATAGCATCGTTATTATTAGCAAAATTATAATATATAAAATATTAAACCTATTCTTAAAAAACTTAAATAGTCCCATTTTTATATGCCTATGTACCGATTAATAAAATCCCATGTTACTGTTATTCATGGGTTCGGTATCTATCCTTTCATTATCTTTAATTCCTTTTAATCCGTCTTATATCTTCCTTTATATCACAGCTTATTATTAAAAAGCTTGATATTTACTAATTTAAGCAAATAATTTACCAATATTAGAACTGGAATACATAAGAGTGAGTTTAATATTATTTGTACAATAATTTTATCTAATATCAAAAGCATATTGCTTATATTCATACGTAAAAAAAACATTATAAATGCTGTAGCTAAATGATAAAAAACACTAGCTATCATTGTTATAAATACAAATAATAATTTATTTTCTTTGTTAATCTCTTCGCTAAAATGCCCTAAGCTAACACCGACGATAAAATAGATTAGAGTATTTATACCTACAATATCCATAATTAAAATATCATATAAAAGACCTGTAAATAGTCCTATAATTCCACCCATGTACTCATTTGTTGTAAGTGAAAACAATACAACAAGAATAAGTGCTATATTTGGCACAACATCATAAATTTTAACAAAATTGTATATGGTAACTTGCAATATTAAATTTATAAACACTATTAACATCAAATAAAGTCTTTTCATTATAACCTACATTCTTTTATACCATTACAGCAAACAAAGTTCACTCTTTAATCTCTAATACTGCTAACCTTTAGTACAAATACCTTATATATATTAGTAAATTCAATAGCAGGCTTTACATATATTTTTTTAGATGAAGCATCTGTTGTCTCAATTATATCGCTTATCTCTCCGATGTATATATCATTTAAATATATATCACCTATACCAGATGTAAACAGCTCATCTCCGACTTTAGCTTCAACCTTATTATCTAAGAAAAAGCCAGTAATTCTTCCATCAACATTTCCGCTTATTATACCATTTTCATTATTTTCAATATCTCTAAAGCTAACCTTGCAGTTTTCGTCTATAATAGTTGTAACCTTAGACCAGTTATGTCCAACTTCTGAAATTACACCAACCAATCCTACTTGAACAATTCCAGTTTCTTCTGATTTTACCGCTTGGATAACTATATCATTCTTACTTATCCCGTGCTTTTCTCCCTTGTCTATAGTAAATTTGCTAAACCAGCTAGAATCATCCTTTGCTATAACCTGCCCCTCTGCATAATCATATTTAAGACTTGATCTTAGTTTATATTCTGCTTCAAGTGTACTTTGAGAATTAACTATGTCTTTAAGCATTCGATTTTCATCCTTAAGTTTATACATAGTTTCTCTAAGTATTGCATTTTCTTCATTAAGCTTGCTTATATTTTGAATTGAATTTAAAGCATTGCTCAAGGTTTGTCCTATATTATACATTGTTTTTTCTATATAGGAAAAAACAGTGCCAAAAAAATTTTCACCGTTTGAAACTTTATCTCTGCTGCCAGAGCTTATCCCAATAATAATAAGTAAAATCAAAACTATTAATACTATAGCAAGTTTCTTAATATTTTGAAGTATAATCTTCATAGTTATTGCCCATGCACCTATTTAGCAAAAAATTAATATTGCTTATAGGTTAGTGCCCTCTTTCTATATTTTTACATTTCTTCGCAAACTTTTCCTGCTCCTACAGCAACACATTCCAATGGATTGTTTGCAACTTTAATCTTTAAGGCTGTTTCTTTCTCCATAAATATGTCCAAACCTTTTATCAAGGCACCACCACCTGTTAAAAATATACCATTGCTAAATATATCCGAAGATAATTCCGGAGGTGTTCTTTCAAGACATCTTTTTACACCACTAACGATATTATTGATAGTTTCAAGTATTGCCTCTCGCACCTCTTCATTAGTAACTTCAATAGTCCTTGGCAAACCAAGAACCATGTCTCTGCCTGTAATTAACATAGTCCTAGGAACGTCCTTATTTTCAGGAAGCTCATAAAATTCTTGACAGGCATTACCAAGCTCGTGTTTAATCTTTTCAGATGTTCCAATACCAATATCAAGCTTATATTTCCATTTTATATAATTGCTGATTTCTATGTCTAAGCTATCGCCTGCTATTCGCAATGAGTCGCTCACAACTATTCCTCCAAGCGATATAACAGCTATTTCTGTAGTTCCTCCACCAATATCTACAACCATGTTTCCAACAGCAGCACTAACATCAAGGCCTGCTCCTATTGCAGCTGCCATAGGCTCTTCAACTATTTTAACATTCTTTGCTCCAGCAGTTTGAGCCACTTCTAAAACAGCCTTTTTTTCAATTGATGTTACTCCTACAGGTACGCATATAACAACATTTGGCTTTACAAATTTTTTGTAATCCAATGCCTTAGATATAAAATATTTAACTAAAACCTTGGTAATGTTAAAATCAGCAATAACACCATCCTGCAATGGTCTAACAGCCTTTATACTTTGAGGTGTCTTTCCAAGCATATCCTTTGCTTCCTTACCTATGGCTCTAACCTCATTATTGTTCAAATTAATTGCCACAACTGATGGCTCATTGATAACAATACCCTTTTTATTTACATATACTAAAGTATTTGATGTCCCTAAATCAATTCCTATATTGTTTGAAAAAAATCCCATATTTCAATTCATTCCTTTCCTATAAATACAAATTCACTTTATTCTGTTATGATAATGAGATGTTTTCGTTATCAATCATTATGCACAACTACGAATATATATAACCTTTTTCTTTAAAGCTTAAATAATTTCCATTACCAATTATGATATGGTCTAAAACCTTTATACCTATTATTTTGCCACATTCTATAATTCTATTTGTTATGTTGATATCATCCTTGCTTGGCTCTACTTCACCACTTGGATGATTATGCACCAATATAATAGCTGCACTGCTGCTTTTTATAGCATCTAAAAAAACTTCTCTTGGATGTACAATTGTACTATCTAAGCATCCTACGGAAACATTGTTTATAGATATAATATTATTTTTAGTATCTAACAAAACAGTTTTAAAAACTTCTTTTTTTAAATACCTCATCTCTTCTAAAAGCAAGGCTGATATAGTTTGTGGTGAAGTTATTTTTGTTTTATTAACTCTTTCACGGCTTATTCTTTTACTAAGCTCCGCCACTGCTAAGATTTTCGCTGCCTTAGCATCACTGATACCATTAAAACTCTTTAATAGCTCTGGATTTGTTTCAACTATATTTAAAAGTCCTTTGTTGTTATTATATATTATTTTTTGTGACAAGGTAATTGCAGAGTCCTTTTTACTTCCAAAGCCTATAATCAATGCTAATAATTCTGAATTTGTCAAAACCTCAGCACCATATTTCAATAATTTCTCGCGTGGTCTTTCATCTTTTGGTATTTTACTAATAGTATAATTCTTTTCCATTATAATTATCCCCCCATTTTTTCATAAGTTTTATAAAAAGTGAACTACGTTCACTCTATAGAATATTTGCCTATAGTTACATTCACATAAGTATAAAATAGTATATCATTCTTATATTAAGAAAACCTAAAATATACCTATTTAACTTTTCGATAAACAAATATCGCTATAATTATCCCGATTATTCCTGCAACTGTCATAGAAGCTTTAAATCCTAATGTAAAGCTAAGTATGTTTAAATCAATAGATGTAGGACCGAATCCGATGCTTTCACCATAATTTAATATAGGTATATATTTTGACAAGGCTCCGCCTATTATTTTTCCAAATATTGAACCAGCCAAAATGACTAGCACCAAAACTAAATTTCCTTTTTTCATCTTTCTATACCCATGCACCTATTTCACCAAATCCCATGAATTATTTCTGTATGGGCTTGATGCCTTATCCTTCCACTGTTCTTTATTTAACATTTATCCTCATTTAACCCTTGACCCCTATCTTAACTATTTTATCATTAATTTTATTTATTTACAAGGAAACAATATTTATTTTTGAAAAAATATTAGGAAATTCTTTATAATAAATGTCAAAACGACCAAAATTATTAAAATATCAATAATTTTGGTCGTTATATAGTTTATATCATTTTTATTGCGTCCTTTGGACATTTAGAAACACATTCTCTGCAGCCTACGCATTTATCCTCTATTACTCTATGCTTTAGCCTTAGCTCGCCTTCTATAGCTCCAACAACACATTTTTTCTTACAAACACCGCATCCGACACATTTATCTTCATCAATGAATGCTTTTACTCTTTTGTTAATATCTCCAGAAATAGCTCTTGTAGGACATTTTACTGTACATACTAAGCACTGCTTACATTTTGAATAATCTATTTTTGCAATATTATTTTCTACGTGAATTGCATCAAATGGACAGTTTTTCTCACATATTTTACAACCTATACAACCTGTTGTACAATAATCCTTGACTGTTTTTCCAAATTCTGTATTTTTGCATTCAACAATTATTTCGTTTTTATAAGGTACAAATTCTATAACATTCTTTGGACATTCACTTATACATTTGCCGCAGGCTGTACATTTTTCCTTGTCAATTATTGCTATACCGTCAACTACCACAATTGCGTCGAAATCACAGACCTTAACGCAGCTTCCATATCCAAGACAACCCCAAGCACAGCTCTTATCTCCACCTTGAACTAAAACCGCCGCCTTGCAATCTAAAATTCCATCATACTCATATTTTTTGCTTGCCTTACTGTCACAGCCTTTACATAAAACTTTAGCTACATGCTTTTCAGATAATTCAGAAGAAACACCTAAGACATCACTTATTTTTTGAGTAGCATCACTGCTTGATACTGGACATCCATTAGCAGGTGCTTTACCACTTGCCATAGCTGCTGCCATGCCATCACAGCCCGGAAATCCACATGCTCCACAGTTAGCGCCAGGGAGCAATGCTCTAATCTGAGCAATTTTCGGATCTTCCTTTACCTCAAAAATCTTTGCTGCTACCCCTAAAATCAGACCAAATACAAGTCCTAATACACCTAAAACTATTACCGATAAAATTATTGCCATATCATTTCCTCCTCGCTATATCGATAGACCTGAAAAGCCTAAGAAAGCAATAGACATAAGCCCTGCTGTTATCAAAGCTATTGGGAATCCCTTTAAGGCTTCTGGAATGTCAGATAATTCTAATTTTTCTCTTACCCCAGCAAACAATACTATTGCCAATAAGAAGCTAAGAGGTGCTGCTATTGAGTGAACAATAGTTTCAATAAGGTTATATCCTTCTTGTATATTTAATATAGTTACTCCCAAAACAGCGCAATTTGTTGTAATCAGCGGTAAATAAACTCCAAGTGCGTTATACAGTGCAGGAGCTGATTTTTTAAGAAACATTTCAACTAATTGCACAAGCGCGGCAATAACTAGAATAAACGAAATTGTTTGTAAATATTCTAAGCCTAGCTTATCTAATACAAGTCTTTGTAAAAGCCATGTTATAATAGAAGCAAGAGCTATAACAAAAGTAACGGCAATACCCATACCAACTGCAGTGTCAATTTTTTTAGATACTCCAAGAAATGGACATATACCTAGGAACTTAGCAAAAATAATATTATTTATTAAAAATGCACCTATAAATAAACTAAATAAATTCATATCATGTCCCTCCTCTATGCTTTCTTAGCCTTAAGCTTTTTAGTTACTATATTAACTGTTGCAATCAACAGTCCAAGTGAAATAAAAGCTCCTGGCGGCATTATCATCATAAGTGCAGGCTTAAATGCCTCACCAAATATGCTAATACCAAATATAGTACCAGCTCCTAATATTTCTCTAAATGCACCTAAGACAGTTAAGGTTAATGTAAAACCAATACCCATTCCTAACCCATCCAGTGCTGACTCTAAAACAGTGTGAGAAAATGCAAAGGCCTCTGCTCTAGCAAATATAATACAATTAACTACTATTAATGGAATAAATATTCCAAGCTGTTTATACAAAGCAGGTACATAAGCGTGCATTATCATATCAACTATTGTAACAAATGTTGCTATAACAACAACAAATGATGGTATACGAATTTTATCAGGTATAAGTTTTCTAAGCGCTGAAATTCCTATGTTAGAACCAACTAAAACAGCAGTAGTAGCCAATCCCATACTCATCCCATTTAGTGCAGCTGTTGAAGTAGCAAGAGTTGCGCACATACCAAGCAATTGTACTAATACAGGATTATCTGCCACAAGACCATTTGTCATATATTTTAATTTATTCATGATTACCTCCTGCTAAATACTTGTTGTATATCTCTATAGCGTTATTAACAGCACTTGTAAATGATTTAGTAGAAAAAGTTGCTCCGCCAATAGCTTCAATATCAGTTTCTTTGTTCGCTGATTTTGTCACTGTAAATTGTTCTGTGCCGTTCTTTCCAATAAATTTATTTTTGAAGTTCGCTTTTTCTATATTTGAGCCTAAACCGGGAGTTTCACTGTGAGAAACAATTTTTACTCCGGTTATCTTACCATCAAGAGAAATTCCTAGAATTATCTCAATATCTCCGGAATAACCCTTTATTGGACTCTTAGTAGAGATACCGTAGCCTATAAGCTTTCCATTTTCATCCTTACATTGCCTTAAATCTATAAATTTTTCATTTTCCAATTTAATCTTTTCAACTAATTCTTTATCAAATTCCTCAATACTCGCAGCTCCTGGAACTACTATGTTAGCAACTTCAGGTCCAGAGCTTTCAGCTTCAATTGCCTTTTTTATTGTATCCTTTGTCAAATCATTTGTAAATGCTAAAAACAAAGCAGCTACGGCCGATATAATAAATAGTATTATGCCTAATTTTAGTGTTTCATTTTTCATTTTTTCACACCTCCAAATACTTTAGGAGCAGTAAATTTGTCTATAAGAGGAGCTAAAACATTCATAAGTAATATTGAATATGAAACTCCCTCTGGATAACCTCCAAGCTTTCTAATAAGCATTGTTATAAGTCCTGCACCGACACCATATATAATTTTTCCATTTGAGCTTATCGGTGATGAGGCATAGTCGGTAGCCATAAAAAACGCTCCAAGCATTAAACCTCCTGCCAACAAATGGTAAGTCATTCCAGTCAGACTTTTTTCAGTAATAAGAGCTATCACAGCAACTGTACCAATATATGCTACAGGAATTTTCCATGAAATTACTTTTTTTACAATCAAATACAAGCCGCCAATTATCAATAATAAAGACGCCGTTTCGCCTAAGCTTCCCGGAATTCTTCCCATAAGCATTTCAGTTAGGCTCGGAAGCTGTGCTCCTGATTCAGCAGTTCCTTTTAATATAGCAAGTGGCGTTGCGGTAGCGATAGCATCTATTCCCATAGGAGCTTTAAAATTAGTCATCTGCGGCATGAATGAAGCCATTAAAAATGCACGACCCGCAAGAGCTGGATTTATAAAATTATGACCTAAACCACCAAAGGTTTGTTTTGCTATAGCTATAGCAAAAAACGAACCTATAATTGGCAACCAAATTGGTGCAGTTGAGGGTATATTAAAAGCAAGCAATAGTCCAGTAACTGCTGCGCTAAAATCATTTATTGTTACAGGTCTTTTCATAAGCTTTTGGCACAATAGCTCTGTAAGAACAGCTGATACAACAGAAACAACAACTAATATTAATGAATTAACTCCAAAATAAAATATACTTGCTATAAGTGCTGGTATAAGTGCTATCAAAACATCCAGCATTATTTTACTCACATTTTGATCTGATTTAATATGAGGAGATGATGAAGCTGTCAATTTATATCCTTCCATGTTTTAAACTCATTCCTTTCTTTTTAGGCTTTTTTCCTGCGTTTAGAAACAATCTCACGCTTTGCAACTCTAATTGATTCTACAAGTCTTCTTTTTGACGGACAAATAAATGAACAAGCACCACATTCAATGCAATCTAAAGCGTGATAATTTTCTGCCTCATCAAATTTATTCAAGAGTGACAATTTGCTTATAATAAGTGGCTGCAAATTTACAGGACAAATTTCAACACATCTAGCACATTTAATACAATTCTGAACTTCTTCAAATTTTGAATCCTTTTTATTTAAAATCAAAATTCCTGAGGTACCTTTAATTACGGGAACTTCAGCACTAAATTGCGCAATTCCCATCATAGGTCCACCATTGATAATTTTACCGGGTTCTTCTGAATATCCTCCACATTGCTTTATGACATCACTAAAAAGTGTACCAATTCTAACATATAGGTTTTTAGGATTTTTTATAGCTGATCCCGTTACTGTAACTACTCTTTGTATAACAGGCATACCTGTTCTGATTGTATTACCAAGACTTGCTATAGTTCCAACATTATTAACTACTACTCCTACATCCATAGGTAAGCCGCCGGATGGAACAACTCTGCCTGTCACAGCATTTATAAGTCTTTTTTCATCACCCTGTGGATATTTTGTCTCAAGGGCAGCAACTTCTATGCCCTCCTCTTTGCCATCTGCTAAAGCTTTTATAATTGTTTCTATAGCATCTGGTTTGTTTTTTTCAATAGCTATATAGCATTTTTCAATATTTAAAGCTTTTTTAGCAGCCTTAGCTCCAAGAATAACATCTTCAGGTTTTTCAAGCATTATACGGTGATCTGCTGTTAAATAAGGCTCACATTCAGCTCCATTTATTATTAAACAATCAACCTGCTTGTCCTTTGGTGGACTAAGCTTAACATGGGTTGGAAATCCTGCTCCTCCCATACCGGTTAAACCAGACTCTTTAATGATTGCTAAAATTTCATCCTTTGATAGCTTGTTTAAATCTCCCTTTGGTTTGATAGATTCATCTACTGTAAATTTGCCGTCAGACTCAATAATAACACAGCTTACCAAAGCTCCAGAGCTTGAATTTCTTTGCTCTATATTTTTTACAGTACCTGAAACGCTGGAATGAACATTAGCGGATACAAAAGCTTTTGATTCTCCTATTTTCTGTCCCATTTTCACATATTGTCCTGGCTTTACCAAGGATTCGCAAGGGGCACCAATATGCTGTTGTAAAGGTATAACCACAACGCTAGGTTCATCTGATTTTTCTATCTTCAAATGTTCAGTCTGTCCTTTAAAATGAGGCGGGTGAATGCCTCCTTTGAACGTAAATCCTCTTGTGCTCATTTTAAATCTCATTCCTTTCTATAAACTACTATATAATCATGTCCATAAAGATATTGCACAAGAATATTAGTCTCTCTTTTCAAGAGAGACTAAGTATTTGTACATTAATTTAATGTATATTCTCTCATTATTTGTTGTTTTTATAATTTTCTCTTAAAATAATACGAAAGGCCTTTAACTACATAGCAATTTTAAATTTCCAATGATTTTTTTTAATTTTTTATAATTTTAATAGATATCTTTTAATCAACACCTATTTATTATACAACTCTTTTGTCGATTCTTCAACATATTCTTTTATCCAAAGTAAAATTTCAGAACTTTTAAGGTCGTTTTCCTCTAAAATCTCTTTGATTTTTCTTGTTGAAAATTCATAGGATTTCTCGTCTACCTTATGTATAAAAATAAATTCACAATCCTCTAAAGAATTTACTATTGCCATAATTGTACTGCTTATATCTCCAAGCGGTGCTCTATCAATATTATCTTTTTCAAAAGAACAAGAAACGATTGTACCAACACCTTTTTCAGACTCTATATCAAGTGATCCATTACATCTTAAAGCTGCCTCCTGTAATAAGGGAAGACCTAAGCCGACCTTTCTCGTAGTCCTTGTTGTAAAGAAAGGATTAACAACATTTTTAACTGTATCTTCATCCATTCCGCAGCCATTGTCCTTTATTATTATACTAAATATGTTTTCTACACTTCTTTCAATAATAGAAAGTTCAATTAAGCTTGCACAAGCCTTAATTGAATTTTGGACAATATCTAGTATATGTAAGGATAATTCTTTCACTTTTACCTCCTTTGTATCTCATTTCTTGTCTTTCATTTAAATCCCAAATAATTAAAAATATCTTCCGATTTTTCTAATTCAATATAATTTATAGGCTCGGATATATCCTCAAGCATATGTGCATCAGAATTCACAAGCCTTTTATACTTTGATACTATTTTTTTATTTCTTTCATTCAGTTCTGTAGTATTTGACAGCTCTATAAAATCAAATTCAATATCACTTGGGAAAAATCCTAGAACACCAAGAATTCCATTATTTTTTTTATTAACGTGAGCCGGAACAATTATTCCATTGTGATTATTTACAATTTCATAAATCTCCTTTAAAGAATATTTGCTTGCATTTATAAGAAGCTTATCCAAGCTTCCAACTATTTCATCATTTTCATTGTAAATATTTTGCTCACCAAAAATATTCTTTTTATTATAAATATCTGGCAAGGACTCATATATCAAGTCACTCACAGCTTTGGCAGAGTTATAATCTCTAAAGTAAGACAAGATATGCACTTCTTCTTTGGTATTTATTTCTATACCTGGAATAATCATAATATTCAAGCATTTTGCTACTTTCTCTATAGCCCTATAATTCTCAATACTGTTATGATCAGTCACAGCAATCATATTTAGCCCTTTAATATATGCCATATTTACAATATTATTAGGTGTCATATCCTTGTCTGCACAAGGTGATAAGTCAGAATGTATATGAAAATCATAAAAATATTTCATACTAAGTTAAATCATGAAGCTTACACGCTATTTCATAAGCAGAAGCCTTTGTTTTTAAAATTGGTATATGCAGCTCATTGCTCTTTTTAATTGTCTGCTCTTCTATTTCCATTCCTTCAACAACTATTATGCAAGCCATATCTAGAAGCTCTGCAACTGCCATAACATTCAAATGTGTTTGAATTGTAAGCCATATAGATTGCTCCTTCGCCTTTGCCATAACAACACTTAGCAAATCTCCTATATATACATTTTCTATTGGAACATCAATAGTACTTAATTCTTCAAAATTTTCATTTCCACTTGCCATTTCACAACTTAACTTTTCTGATAAATCTTTTAATCTCATCTATTTCACATTCCTTTCTATAATAATTGTTTTTAATATATAAGCCACTTTGTGACTATTTTTTTCTGTTTGTTTTTAACAGCACACAACCATCTAAATCTGCATGACCATTATACACATCCTCTGCATATGCTCTACAGGTTGGAGAACCACAAGAACCACAATCAAGCCCAGGTAAAATCGCTGCTATAGCTTCTATGCTCTCCATCCTCTCTATAGCCTCAGCTAAAGAAAGATTATCCTTATTATAATTATCGTTTATTATTTCTATGTCAAAGAAGTTTCTGTCGAATAATTCTTCAAATTTATTGATATCTAAATTAGGCTGTGTAGAATTTTTAGTATTTTTAATTATATGCTTGATGTTTCTTTTAGCTATAAATGGATTTTCAACTGTAAAAGCTCCTCCAACACATCCTTCGGTACAGGCAGATAGCTCAACATAATCTACATCATTTAGCTTTCCATTTTCAATTTCTTCCAAAATATCAATTATATTCTGCATACCGTAAACAGAGATTGAGGAATCTATCTTTGCTGTTTCACATTGTCCTCCGGATATTGCCCATTTTATACCCTCAGTTGAAGGCTCTGCGCCACCTAGACTGTAATCATTCTTAGAAATTTCTCTTAATAAATCTCCATAAATTGAATTTAAAGGTATAACATAATCAATACTTGAGCGTTTAGCACCTATAGGGTTAGTTATAGTAAGCATTTCAGCAGGACATGGTGATATATAATACACTACTATGTCCTCTAAAGGTATGTCAAACTCATTGTGCACATTGTGTTTTGCAAGCCTTGCTGCAATTTCCATTGGAGACTCAACTGTAACAAGATTATCCATCAAAGACATATATCTTATCTTGATTAGCCTTACAATAGCTGGACAGTTAGTTGAAATCATAGGCTTAATTAATCTTTGCTTCTTTACTTTTTCATGTATTACCTTTGATGCTAATTCAGCTGCATAGCTCTCATCATATACATACGAAAAACCCAAGCTTTTAATTGAATTTTGTATATCTTTAAGCTTAGTTCCCTTAGGAAATTGACCATATATCGCAGTCGATGGAATAACTATTGAGTACTTAGTTTTAATTACTTTATTCTTTCTCACATTATTTGCTGTATAAGCATTATAGGGACAGGCTTTTATGCACTCACCACAATATATACATTTTATTGTGTCAATCACAGCCTTTTCATTTTTTATCCTAATCGCCTGAGTAGGACATTTTTTCATGCAATTTGTACAGCCTCTACATTTGTTTTCGTCTAAAAGTATTGAAAAATCCATGCTAGCACCCCTTTCAAAATTTTAAATTAAAACTGTCATTTCTATTTTAGTACCTTCATTTTGACTTGTAATTTCAAATTCATCTGACCACCTTTTCATATTTGGAAGTCCCATACCAGCCCCAAATCCTAACTCTCTAACCTTGCTTGAAGCTGTAGAATACCCCTCAGTCAATGCAAGGTCAATATTTGGTATACCCGGTCCTGTATCCTCAGAAATTACAACAATTCTGTCTTTATAAATATCACAGTATAATTTTCCGCCATAAGAATGTATAACTATGTTTATCTCTGCCTCATAAGATACTATTGCAATCCTTCTTATAAGCTTTGGGTCTATTCCTAATGCTTTTAAATTTGTTTTAATATCACTTGAGCCTTTGCCTGCTAAATTAAAATCATTTGCAATGATTTCATATGTATATCTTTTAAGGAAATTTGTACCTTTCATATTTCCAACGCCAAAATTCCTGCTTTGTACAGCTTACCACATGTTTCATACATTGTCATATCTGTCGTTAATATAGTTATATTTGTTTGCTTGGCAATGGCTAAAGTTTCTTCGCTCGGTTTTTTTCCTCTAACTAAAATAATAAGAGACATATCTAGCATCTCAGCAGTTCTCACAATTTGAGGGTTATTCAAACCTGTGATTAGAATTGTAGCTTCACTTGCAAGAGCTAATACATCACTCATCAAATCGCTTGCAAATGCATAATTATAATCTTTATCCACCTTTTCAGTAAGGCAATCTGCATCTAAAAATCCGATAATTTCATCAATTTTCATAAGATCCTCCAATATTTATTATATTACGCTAATCTCAATTTTCCCTATTTAAAAATAATTTATAATAATTATATATCAAAATTAAAAATAAAAAAAGTAATTTTTGCATTAATTCGTTTAAATAAAATTTTAACGAACTATTAGAGGAACAAAAGTATTAATGTGCATAAAATAGAATGGAGGTGATATGATGAATGGCGATGATTACAAGCTTATGTCAATTCCAACTGAAAATATAATGAACATTGATGGAGAAGTTCCCTTAAACAATTGTGGTCTCATGTCTATTGGCATGAGAGCACCAAATTTTACAGCTGTTACAACAATGGGTGTAATTACAATGTCTGATTTTGAAGGTAGATGGGTAGTATTCTTTTCTCACCCCGGCGCTTTTAGTCCAATATGCACTACTGAATATCTTTCATTTGCTAATATATATAAATCATTTGAGGAAAGAAATGCTCAGGTTTTAGCATTAAGTATAAATACTAATCTTTCGCATTTAGCATGGATAAATGATATTTATACTGAAGAGGGTGTTGTCATACCATTTCCTGTAATAGCTGATGTAAATGGCAATATAGCTAGACAATATGGAATGATTTCACGTTACGTAAGCAAAACAGAAGCAGCTCGCAATGTACTTATAATTGATCCACATCAAATAGTAAGAGCAGTTTTAATATATCCACTAACAAACGGACGTAACATACCTGAAATTTTAAGATTGCTGACCGCATTACAAGTATCAGATAAATATAATGTTATAACTCCAGCTAATTGGTTTCCAAATCAACCTGTAATGGTAACTCCGCCAGAAACTTATGATCAGGTGGTCAAAAGAGTAGAAGATTCATCAAAGATAGGTCTATCTTGCAGAGAATGGTGGTGGTGCTATAAACAATTACCGCCAGATGATGAAGAAATAGACCCATGATTTTATGCTGGTTTATACATAGGAATTATAGGAACATAGGAGGGAGTCCTAAAACAAGCTTTTATGACCCCTCAAACTAAATTTTCTATTTTAAATTCTTGCGTAAATTTTTATATATTGAATTTCTTAGTTTTACAATTACTTATTATTAAATGAGAAAAGGCATCGGTTATCGATAGCTAACCGATGCCTGCAATATTTAGAGTTTTATTATTTTTTTACTACTGTTCAGTAATTTTGTCTTTACGCAAGTGCCTTTCCTAAAGCTATGCAATCTTCTTCTATATCAGCATTAGGCTCTCCACCACATATGACACTTTCGTAAGCAAGAATTATGCTATTACCTGCACATCTTTCTTCCCAATCTCTCATCCACTGTCCGTCTCCCCATCCATAAGAACCAAACAAGGCAATTTTTTTACCCTTTAATTTTGTTTCACACTCTGTAAACATAGGCTCAAACTCATTTTCTTCAAGCACCTCTGATCCCATTGACGGGCAACCAAAAGCAATAGCGCTATATTCATCAATCTTATCTGCTGAAAATTCAGAAGCAGTAAAAACATTTACCTCAGCTCCAGATGCCTTTACCCCTTCAGCTACTTTATCAGCCATTTTTTCTGTATTACCAGTTCCACTCCAATATACAACTGCAATTTTATTCATATAATATCCTTCTTTCTTTTATTTTTATAGAATAGATAAAACTATTCTTTAATATATGTCAAGCAGCAACTGTTAGCTGCATAACAGACCTTCCTCTTTTAAACATTTCACAATAAATGTCAGTACATCTTTTATATTTTTTAAATAGCTTCATAGTTTCACACTCATCACAGTAAACTTTCCAGCATCCTGTGAGCTTGCAATTTTTTCCTCCATTTTCAATAAAGCCTTTCACATCTCCAAGAGGATAACCGAGAAACAGACCTATTTCGTGAGGAAAGTCGTCATTTAATCCTATTCGAAGCTTAAGATGTTTAATCGCATATTCAATAGATGTTTCTTTGTATCCACATAAAGATAAAAATTCAGCAACTCCCTCTTTTTTTAAATCTACTTCAAGCTTTGATTGTCTGAAAACATATATCAAAGCCGATTTTTCTTGCATACGAAGAATAGTAAAAGAAATACCTTTATGTAAAAGTTCTTGATTGCATTTATTAATGACATCTATTAAACCTATTTTAGAATCAAATCCACAATTAAAAAGATTTCCTGTCTTCATACCTGCTAAAGTAGGAGAACAATGCCTCACTAATTTTCCATCTATCATTTAGATACCACCCTTGTTTAATCTATCATGTATAATTCATTAATTTACCATCAAGGTTAGCAAACACTAACTCATAGATAGTATCAATGTATCTCGAGTTAGTTTTAACTAACCGTTCCACAGTGATGAGCCTTGCAATGCTGGATCAAGACCTGATTTAAAGCTGATGCACTACTGGTATGTACACGTGCAATAGGAATTTTATTTCGTTTCGCCTCATCCACTGCACTGTTTACCATCTTGTGAGAAACAGTGTTTGTGAACAAAATCAAGAGGTCAGGACATCCCATCTTCTTTTTAATTGCACCTCTCTCTTTTACAAATATTTTTGCCTCACAACCGTGATTTTGACATATATCTTTGTATTGGCAGACCATACATTCATTTCCACCAACAATTACAACACACATTCGATACCTCCTTAATATTTTCTCTTTTGAATACCATTCATAACTTAAAATTTGTCAAGTTATGTAAATACAACTATATCATATCCCATCCTTTTCTTAACAGTTTTTCGATGCAAGTATCCGAAAAGCCATAAATAAAGGAATAGGTGCTATCTAAAGCCTCTGATTTATCAAGCCCAAGATAATCTGCGAAAAAAGGATAAATTTGTGTTATTTTCTCGTGAATAACAGCTCCCTCTTTTTCGCCTTTTGGCATAAGCTTTATTTTTCCATATTTTTCTGCGGATATAAAGCCGTAATCAGCAAAAAACTTTACCATTCTGCTTACAGAAGCTTTTGTAACTCCCATTTTTTGAGCAATATCCACTGAGCGGACAGCTTCATTATTTCCACATTCCATGTATATGGTGTGTAGATATCTTATTTGCGAGCTTGTAAGATCCTGCACCTATCTTCACCCCCTATTTAAAGGGGGTTTTGAACTACTACAACCGTGGGAACAGCCTGCACAGCCACTCCCACAAGTTTTTCCATTTTTGCGATCCTTATATATCTTATAAACAGCCAATCCCATGATACCTAAAACAATTAAACCTACAACTAAAGTACCCATTAGGCATTAGCCCCCTTTCTAATCTCTGAACCCGGTTTATTCATATTTTTTTGTTTTTTAAGTAGCATATAAACAAACAAGATAACTGCAAGAATTGCTACAACTGTACCAAATCCGAATGAACCCTTTGTAAATAACATAGCAAGCTGATAGAATGTGAGAGCTACTATATATCCAAGTCCTGTTTGATATCCAACAGCAAACCAGAACCATTTTTTATTATTCATTTCTCTCTTTATAGCACCCATAGCTGCAAAGCAAGGAGCACAAAGCAGATTAAATATTAGGAAAGAATAAGCTGATAAAGCTGTGAAGCTTGCTGAAAGTGTACCCCACATTTCTATTCCATCTTCTGCAACCTCTCCAAATCCATATAGGATTCCAAATGTTCCAACTATATTTTCTTTCGCAACCAATCCAGTAACCGCAGCAACTGACGCTCTCCAGTTACCCCAACCAAGAGGACTAAATATCCATGCGACAGAATTTCCTATAGCTGCAAGAATACTATTATCCATCTCTACCTGTCCAAATGTACCATTCTCCCAACCATAGTTAGAAGTAAACCAAACTGCTATAGTTGACAAGAGTATGATTGTACCTGCTTTTTTGATAAATGACCAACCACGTTCCCACATACTGCGTAGCACACTACCAACAGTCGGCCAGTGGTAAGCAGGAAGTTCCATAACAAATGGAGCTACATCACCCTCAAACATTTTTGTCTTTTTCAAAATTATACCAGAACATATAACTGCTGCGATACCTACAAAATAAGCACTTGGTCCAATCCAAACCGATCCTCCGAACAATGCACCAGCAATCATGGCTATAACCGGAAGCTTTGCACCGCATGGTATAAATGAAGTTGTCATTATAGTCATTTTTCTATCACGGTCATTTTCTATCGTACGTGAGGCCATGATTCCCGGAACGCTGCAACCACTACCTATAAGCATAGGTATGAATGATTTACCTGAAAGCCCAAACCTACGGAATATTCTATCAAGAATGAAAGCTATACGAGCCATGTATCCACATCCCTCTAAGAAGCCCAAGAATATGAACAATATCAAAATTTGTGGAACAAAACCTAATACTGCACCTACACCAGCTATGATTCCTTCAAGAATCAGAGACTTTAACCAGTCAGCAGTTTCTACTTTATCTAATAAATTTTCCATCAAAACAGGAATTCCTTGAACCCATACACCAAAACTTGCAGGGTCTGGTTCTTCTGCCTTTAACGCAGTCTCAAAATCTTGAATTGCCACAGGTATTATTTCAACAACATTTCCATCTTCATCCTCGATTTTAGCTTCAGCCGTAATTCCAGCTAAAGATGCCTGCTCTAAAAATTCTTTGATGACATTTTCATCTGACTCTTCTTCTAATGTAGCACGCATTGCCTCTACATCAATACCCGCTTCTTCAGCAGCATCTATGTAGGCATCCCTCTTGGCAATTTCTATATCATAATTACCCGTAGCTTCTTCATAATCAGCAGAGCCAATACCTAACAGATGCCAGCCATCACCGAATACACCATCATTTGCCCAATCAGTAGCTAAGGTACCAATAGTTGTAACAGATATAGCATAAACGATAAACATAATTATTGCAAATATTGGTAGTGCCAGCCATCTATTTGTTACAACCTTGTCAATTTTATCTGATGTACTCATTTTGCCTTTGTTTTTAACTTTACAGCAGCTTTTAATTATACGGTCAATATATTGATAACGTTCAGTTGTGATAATGCTTTCGCTATCATCATCAAGCTCAGCCTCACAGTTTTTAATATCATTTTCTATATGTTTAAGAACCGATTGTTCAAGCTTTAATTTTTCAATGATTTTTTCATCACGTTCAAATAATTTTATAGCATACCAACGTTGTTGTTCATCAGGCAAATCATGTAACACAGCTTCCTCAATATGAGCAATAGTATGTTCAACACTACCAGAAAAACTATGCTGTGGAATAGTTTTTCCATTCTCTGCCATTTTCACAGCAGCCTGTGCCGCTTCCATAACCCCTGTACCTTTCAAGGCAGAAATTTCGACAACCTTACATCCAAGAGCTTTAGAAAGATTCGCAGTATTAATAACATCACCATTTTTTTCTACTATGTCCATCATATTAATAGCCATAACAACAGGAATTCCAAGTTCAGTAAGCTGTGTACTTAAAAATAAATTCCTTTCTATATTCGTGCCATCTACAATATTAAGAATTGCGTCAGGACGTTCATCAATCAGATAGTTTCTGGAAACAACTTCTTCAAGAGTATATGGCGAAAGAGAATATATACCTGGCAAATCTATTATTGTCACGTCCTTATGCCCTTTTAATTTTCCCTCTTTTTTCTCAACTGTTACACCTGGCCAGTTTCCAACATACTGATTCGAACCAGTCAATGCATTAAAAAGCGTCGTCTTTCCACTGTTAGGATTACCCGCTAATGCAATTTTTATAGACATTTGTCTGTCCTCCTTTAATTGTTTTTAATTAGTTTTTAGTTAGCTTGTGCTAACCTTGAATTATACAAGTTAGTACTAGCTAACCCTAAAGCTTATAAAATGCGGAAAAATCATAACATTCCGCTTCATCATCATATTTTCGCTTCTGTAAGAGTTTCGTTGCAGCATATCTTGCCACAAAGCCTCCACATTTGTGGCAGGATTTTATTCTACTTCAATCATATCAGCATCATCTTTTCTCAAGCTAAGCTCATACCCTCTAACAGTTATTTCTACAGGGTCTCCCAATGGAGCAACCTTACGTACAAAAATCTCTACGCCTTTTGTAATTCCCATATCCATGATTCGACGCTTAATCGCACCTGCACCGTTAATCTTCGCAACATGAACAGTTTCTCCGCATTTCACGGTTTTCAATGTCTGCATACTCATTCCACTCCTTCATTTTTTAATCAGATTATAATTTTGCTTGCCATTTCACGACTTAGAGCAATGCGAGATTCTTTGATATTTACAATCACATTACCACCAATTTCTGAAATCACCATAACAGGAGTACCAACAACAAATCCTAAATTTTCAAGATGTTGCCTTGTTTCTGGTCTTCCTCCGACCTTTTTAATAGAATTCTGCTCTCCTGCTTTTGCTAATGTTAAAGGCATAATACCACCTCCTTGCCCTTTTGTTTATGAAAATTATCACAAGAAAATATATGTAGGTTAGTTCTAACTAACTATTTGTTTACAGTTTACCACCGCTAACCATATTTGTCAATAGGGATTTTAAAAATAATTACAAAATTTAAATCAAAAAATAGCCTTGAAAAATTAATTGTTTTCTGATAATATAAATACATTAATCAAAATACGCTTTTTATCATCTCTATTGTTTCTATGACTTTGGCGTATGATGCTAAGGAGGAAATATCTATGAATATATATGAATCAGCAGAAAATTATCTTGAAACTATTTTAATGTTGAAAAACAAACTTGGATCGGTACGTTCTATTGACATTGCAAATGAACTCGGATTTTCAAAACCAAGTGTAAGTGTTGCTATGAAAAAACTGCGAGAAAGCGGACATATTAATGTGGATTCAGATGGCTGCATTAGCCTTACTGAAGATGGTCTTACAATTGCAAAATCTGTCTATGAAAGACATACTCATATATCAAGCTGGTTGATTGCTCTAGGTGTTGATGAAAAAACAGCTATAGAAGATGCCTGCCGCATTGAACACGTAATTAGCCAACAAACATTTGAAAAAATCCGCGAGCATATAAATAAAAAACATTGATAAAACAATACCCTATAGGGTAAATTTATATATAATAATCGGTGAAGCATTTGAATTACAGATATATTGAAAATAAAAATTTTGAAGATTTTGCATCTGGTCGAGTAATTTATCACAAATCTGGTTATACAAATTTTCCAGTTAGGTTAGCTGGAGAAATTTGTATGACCTGCTTGGATATTATAGGAAAAAAAGATAGTAAAGCAGTTGTGTATGACCCATGCTGCGGTGGAGCATATTTATTGACAGCTTTAGGATTTATGCTTGGCAATAAAATTTCTTCTATTTTCGCATCGGATATTTCAGCAGATGCTGTTGAACTTGCAAAAGAAAACTTAAACCTTTTAACAGTACAAGGATTGAATAATCGCAAATCTCAACTTATAGAGATGTATAATGAGTTTGGAAAAGAATCTCATAAGGAAGCAATTATTAGTGCTGATAATTTGCTTAAACAAATTTATTCACAAAATCAATTAATTGACTGCTCAGTATTTTCAGCTGACGTTACAAAGCAGAACTCTTTATCACAAAAGGATTTTAAGGCTGATATTATTTTTACTGATATACCATATGGAAATTTGGTATCTTGGTCAGATAGCAGTCAGCATGCTATCGATAAGCTACTGGATACAGTTGCTTGTGTTTTAAATAAAAATTCAGTTATTGCAATAAGCAGCGATAAAGCTCAGAGAATTACTAATGCAGGATATAAAATAATTCGTAAAATTATAGTAGGTAAAAGAAAAATAGAATTATTACAGAAAGTGAGTTTATAACAATGAACTATAAACCTACAACTACATCAGCTATTGAATTTGCAGATAAAAATAAATTAGAGGAATGGATACATTTGTTTTTATGTAACGAAGGAGATAACAAGCCTTTTTCAGAAGGACTAAAACTTGAACCCAGAAAATATTATTCACCAATCCTGATGAAACTTGATTTATTTGAAAGATGCTGCGGACCAGAAGAAGGTATAAAGTATCAGATTTCAGAATCAGGCTTTAATTCAAATGTTAATGCTATTATGAGCAAATATAAAAATGGTGATTGGGATATGCCTCCGCTTATTATTAATCATACTGACGGAAAGTATGAATTAAATGACGGAAATCATAGATTTGAAGCATTAGAAAAATTAAATATTGATGAATTTTGGGTGATTATTTGGGAGAGTGTTAGCAAGTAGTGTTGACATTCTCCTTATCTTTTTAGTTCAAATTAAAAGCAACTTCTACGCCACCGCTTCCAAGAGATTTTTCCCATCCATTTTGAAATTATCATTTTTTTAATAAAGCTATTGATGTTTTCCCGCAATCTGTATAGAAAAGAGAAGACACTACAAAGGTCTTCTGAACTTGCCTAATACATAAAGAGGTGGACTTTCAACCCACCTCTGATTGAAAGCCCACTATTTAGAAGTTCTGAAACTCACTTAAACTCACTTAATATATCATCTTCTCTATATTCTAATCAGCGATATGATTTTCTTAAAACTTCTACACAATCCTCATGTGTCATTTCACATGGGTTTGCAGCAAACAAGCCACCCATTGTTTCACGAGCATTGGTAGCTATTTTGTCTAATTCATCAGCTGTGATACTATAATCACTCATCTTCAAATCTGCTACGCCACAGTCTTCTTGCAATTCAGCCAATACTGTTAAGAAATCCTCTGGTTTTTTTGCATCTTTCATACCCAAAGCTTGTGCCATACGGATAAAACGCTCATCACAAGTATGCTTTTCGATAAAAAATCCGTGAAACGCCTTAGATATCATGATAAGCCCCGCACCATGAGGAAGTTCAGGATGATAAGCAGACATAGCATGTTCTAAAGAGTGTTCTGCTGTTGTAGCACTTATAGTCATAACCACACCAGAAAGTGTATTAGCAAAAGCCATTCCTTCTCTTGCTTCTATGTCATTGCCATTTTTGAATGCGCGAACAAGATATTTTCCTACATTCTCAATTGCTGTAAGTGCATACATGTCACTCATGCTATTCGCAAATTTAGAAATATAGCACTCAGTAGCATGGAATAAGGCGTCAAACCCTTGGTAAGCAGTAAATTTAGGAGGTACTGACACCATTAGCTCAGGGTCAATAATGGACAATACAGGGAACGTGGAATCATATCCTCCAATACCTATTTTTTCATTAGTTTCCTCGTTAGTTACAACACCCCATTGATCTGCCTCACTGCCAGTTCCAGCAGTTGTAGTAATACAGATAATAGGAAGTGGATTATTTACAAGAGGCATTCCTTTACCAGTTTTTCCTCCAACATAATCCCACAGATCTCCATCATTAGTAGCCATCATAGCTATAGCTTTAGAAGCATCCATGACACTTCCTCCACCCAGTGCAACGATAAAGTCACATTGATTGTCGCGAGCAAATTTTGCTCCATTCATAACCTCAGTTTTTGTAGGATTTGCTCCAATTCCACTAAATACAGCTACTTCAACCCCAGCCTTTTTCAACTGTTCCATAGTACGGTCAAGTGCTCCATTTTCACGCACAGATTTGCCCTTGGATATCGCAAGAATAGCCTTTTTTCCTGGCATTTTTTGTTGGTTAAGTTTATTTAATCGCCCATTTCCAAATATAAAACGTGTTGGTACATACATATTAAAACCCATAATAATTCTCCTTGTATTTTTCAATTTTTTTAATTTGTAAATCAAATCACTTTTATTATATCTAAAAATTTATTCAATATCAAATACTTATAAAGAATACTTATCCATAGTTTACGAGAATACTAAAACATGATATAGTATAATTGAGGAGGAATTAAACATGGAGTTTAGAGTTTTACGTTATTTTTTAACAGTAGCAAGAGAAGAGAGTATTACAGCGGCGGCAAGAGTGTTGAATGTTACACAGCCAACACTTTCAAAGCAACTGATGGAATTAGAAGAAGAACTAGGAAAAAAACTTTTCATCCGTGGAAACCGACGAATTACTCTCACAGAAGAAGGGATGTTACTTCGTAAAAGGGCACAAGAAATTACAGAACTTATTAATAAAACCGAATCAGAGATTGGAAGTATGGATGAAATTATTAGTGGTGATATTTACATCGGTGGAGGCGAAACAGATGCCATGCGGATTATCGCTATAGTAGTAAAAAAATTACAGAAAAAATATCCTAGCATTAAATATCATTTATATAGTGGGAATGCTTATGATGTAATGGAACGACTAGATAAAGGACTACTAGATTTTGGTATTATCATTGGGTCAGCAAATATTCAAAAATATGACTGTCTGCGCCTTCCAGTAACAGATACCTGGGGTCTTTTGATGAGAAAAGATAGTCCCCTATCTTCTTTGGATAAAATCCGTTCAGAGAATATGCTAGATATACCATTGCTTTGCTCTATCCAAGCTCTTGCCGGAAATGACTTATCAGGGTGGTTTGGTAGTAATTCTGAAAAGCTAAATATTGTTACAACTTATAATCTAATTTATAACGCCTCAATAATGGTAGAAGAAGGGATTGGATATGCTTTAACTTTAGATAAGTTAGTAAATACAAGTGACTCTAGCAATCTATGCTTCAAACCATTGGAGCCACAACTAGAAGCACATTTAAACATAGTATGGAAAAAATATCAGATTTTTTCTAAAGCAGCAGAAATTTTTTTAAAAGAGCTTCAAGAAGTAATCCACGATATTTATATGAATAATGCAAAATTAATGTCTGCAAATACACTTTAATTCATAAAATATATAATTTTTATTTAGATATGTTATAATATCCATAATAAAAATACGACTTATAATAAAAAGAGGTTAAATATATGAATAATATTTATGATAATGAAGAATTTTTTAAAGAGTACTCAACAATGGATCGTAGTCTAAAGGGTTTAGATGGAGCTGGTGAATGGCATCAACTAAAAGCATTATTTCCAAATCTAACTAACAAAAAGGTTTTAGATTTAGGTTGTGGCTATGGCTGGCATTGTAAATACGCAATCGAATGTGGAGCAGATAGTGTGTTAGGCATAGATTTAAGTAAAAAAATGATTGCAACAGCAAAGGAAAAAAATGCTGACAAAAGAATTGATTATCAAGTATGTGGATTAAACAATTATGATTACCCTGTAAATACTTATGATTTTGTTGTTTCAAATTTAGTTCTTCACTATGTTGAGGACTTAAATGAAATTTATAAAAATGTATATAAAACATTAAAGGAAAGTGGCATTTTTTTATTCAATATAGAACACCCTGTTTTTACAGGAAGTATTAAACAAGATTGGATTTACGATAGCGATGGAAACATCTTATACTGGCCTGTTGATAATTATTTCTATCCAGGACTTAGACAAACAAATTTTTTAGGTAAGAATGTAATGAAACAGCATCACACACTTACTCAAATTCTAAATGGATTATTGGAAAATGGCTTTTCTATTGAGGCAATTGAAGAAGCAATGCCTCATCAAAGTATGATGGAATTTCCATGGATGAAAAATGAAATGAGAAGACCTATGATGCTGTTAGTTAAAGCTAAAAAATAAAAAAGCAGATTGAAGAAGCCTTTATATAATACTATAATAAAAAAATGACAGATTCTCTTATTGAAATCTGTCATTTTTTATATCTAAAAAAGATTATTCTAATTCTCTATAGCTTCATTCAATCTAAAAACACGTACAGAATTACGTAGCTTTTTCGCTTCATATAAAGCATGGTCAGCATGAATAAAAAGCTTTACTGTATCAACTTTATCCGAAATAGCCGCAAGTCCAAAGCTAGCTGCCAATTTTATTTCTGGATAATCATCAAAGACCAGTTCGTTGACTTTAGATTGAATTTCCTTACAGATAGTCTCCGCAGCTTCCAAGCTTATATCTTGGAACAGCAAGCAAAATTCATCGCCACCATAGCGAAAAGGAATAATATTTGTATCGTATTCTTTTAGAATTTTTGCAAATTCTATTAGACATCTGTCTCCGATATGATGTCCCCATGTATCATTGATACTTTTAAATTTATCAATATCTACTATTGCAAGAATGTGCTTTACATCTAACGCAGTATCTTCCACATACTTCAATTTATCTCTAAATGCTTTTCGGTTATATATTCCAGTCATTTCATCAATATGAACGCTTTGCTGCAGCTCTTGTCGCTCGACTTCTTTCTGTATTATTGCAATGTTCTTTTTTCGTTTAAATTGAATTACAACCATACAGGCAATAGAAAAAGTGATAAGAGTAATAAGAGTAATCAAAAACTCACTCAAGCGATGCGTGCTTTGAAAAATACTGATTTTATCTACATCCCATCTTATGAACAGTTCTGAGATTACCATTGAAACAATGCTTGCTAATGCAGTAATACCCGTTACATAATAATTTGCATATATTATAGTCAGCATAATAGCTATTGTAGCAATATAGTAAGTTGTTACAAAAGCGCCATGTACAGTAAAAAGAATAAAGTCAATACACGTAAAAATAAGCGATACTAAATATATTTTGAAAGTTTGTGAAAGACGTTTTGATTTTACTATAAGCATATTTATTATAATACAAGTAAAGTTAATCCCACTTGGGATAATCAAAAATTTGATAAAAAATTTGTAAACTGTTGTCCCAAGCATATCTGAATTAATCAAAAATATCCCCATCACAAGCTCAACTAAGAAAGAAAAGATAACTAAAACAATTGACGTCTTATAGTGCAATTGAAGCCATTTCCCATCAATCTTTTCATATTCTTTCTCTACTGTACGGACATATATATCGTTAAAATTTTCTTTATCTATGTTTCTCATCCTCCATCTTAAAAAGAGAACTTCAAATGCTATCTCAAATAAGTATATTGCTTTTATATTATCACTCAAACAGAAAAACACTGAAATTTTAATCTCTCAGCGTCTCTCCCCCCAATCCATTTTGAACATTTTCGTATGCGTGTACAATATGAATATATTTTTATTTTGTGTAGAATTTGAACTTTCACATTTTTATATAAACTTTTAAAAAAGACTTAGCATCAAGCATCTTTGCACATTTAAGAAATTTCACTTGTATTTTTCAAATCCTTAATAGGTATTATTGGCATAGATACTAGCATCTTTCTATTGCGTAATTATACCATAACTATGTTTTACAAACAATAATATTATTTTAATTTAACTTTTTTACCCGCAGCCAAGCACCTACACCAACCAAATCCGCCAGCAACCAACCAATTGGTATTGCCCAGAAAATCATAGTATAGCCAAATGATGGCGCAAGCAGATATGCCAACAAAACTCGAGTGCCAAGCGATACAACGGTAAGCACAATGGACATGCTTGCAAGACCTAGTCCACGGTAGAAGCCATAGAACATAAACAAAAATCCGATGAGTATATAAAATGCACCCTCTATATGTAGGTATTTTACTCCAATGGCAATGACCTCAACATCTTCTGCTTTCACAAACAGTCCAATTAGTGGCTTTGCAAACAGGATTACCACAATGGTCACAACTATGGAAAAAATACCTGTCATAATAGCCGCTGTTTTTAATCCTTGATGTACACGCTGTTTATTACCAGCTCCTACATTTTGCGCTGTATATGTTGAAAATGCGTTACCAAAATCCTGTACTGGCATATATGCAAAGGCATCAATTTTTACACCGGCTGAAAATGCGGCCATCAATGCTGATCCGAAAGTATTTACAAGACCTTGAATCATTACAATTCCAAAATTCATCACTGATTGCTGTATACTGGTAAGAAACGCGTATTTGCCCATTGTACGAAACAACGCTCTGTCAAATACAGCATCGCTGCGCTTAAACTGAAGAAATTTAATTTTATACACCGCAAACCAAGCACATGCGATGCCAGAAACTGCCTGTGCAATGACAGTGGCAACAGCCGCACCAAAGACTTCCATGCCCATGCCCACAACAAACCATAAATCCAAAACTATATTGATAAAACATGCGACCAATAAAAAATACAATGGAGTTTTAGAATCACCCAAAGACCGCAGCACATTTGCAGCTATATTATAAAGCGAAACAAATATCAGTCCCGCAAAGATACAACGCAGATAGCCTGCGGCATACTGAACTGTTTCGGGTGGCATTTTATACAGTCTAATAATAGTGTCGGTACTAAAAAAGGTGATAACAGACAACACAAGTGTCACTGCTAAAATGAATACTGCTGCCATGATTATAGATGTTTTCAGACCTTTGTAGTCCTTAGCACCGTAAAGCTGTGAAAACAATACGGATGCACCCATAGCCAATCCTAAAATTATCGAATTTATCAATACTATAATCGCAAAGCTGGAACCTACCGCCGCCAAGGCCTCTCTGCCTACAAATCTTCCAACAATAATAGTATCTACTACATTATATAGCTGTTGAAATATATTTCCCACAAGCATCGGTACAGCAAACGACAGCATCAGCTTCGCTGGTTTACCGACCGTCATGTCCTTCATCATTTTGTCATCTCTCCATTCTGTTATTGTATTAAAGCTTGAAATAAATGCTAAATATCACTATATATAAATCAAATTGTTTCCCCTATTAACAATGAATACATATAAAAAAACCGAAGCTTATGAGCTTCGGTACTATATGCTCCAAATTTGTAATAATGGGTAGCAATTTTGCAAAATTTTTCTTTAAAGCTAGTATAACATAATTTAATATTTTTGAATAGTGTTTTTTCAAGTTTATAAAAAACTCTTTAAAAATTATCAAAAATTATCATCATAGGTTTTTGGTGATAATATCATTTCCCATATAAGATATATAAAATTGAAATACAATTTGACTTCATTATATTTATAGTGTATTTTAATGTATCTTTAATTCTCACAACACTATTAGATTCATAAATTTATAAATAAAATTAAAACAATTATTGACATATGTCATAAACAAGTTTATAATCATAAATGACATATGTCAATAATCAATACCATATCTGCAATTACTATTGGAGGTGATATTATGCCAAGACCTATAAAGTGGCGAAGAGTGTGTAAAATGCCTCATTGCACTAATTTTGGACCAGAAAATGGAAAACACAATGATATAATTAAAATGACGGTGGATGAGTATGAAACAATTCGTCTAATTGATTTAGAGGGCTTGACACAAGAACAATGTGCTAATCAAATGGAAGTTGCACGAACAACCACACAATCTATTTATACAAATGCAAGAAAAAAACTGGCAGAATGTATAGTCAATGGACTATCCCTTGTAATTGAGGGCGGAGAATATCGTATTTGTGAATGCAAGGAAAGGTGCGGCGGACAGTGCTGTCGCAATAAATACTGCAATGAACAATGCCCTAAAGAAATAAAAAAAGGAGATGAAAATAATGAGTGAAAAATGCAACAATAAATGCTCAGAGTGTAAGCTTGATTGCGATCAACGCAAAAAAGATGACTTTTTAGAAGCACCACATAAACTCTCACGAATAAAAAAAGTAATTGGTGTTGTGAGTGGTAAAGGCGGTGTTGGCAAATCTTTAGTAACTTCCCTACTCGCTGTAAATATGCAGCGAAATGGATATAACTGTGCTATTCTTGATGCCGATATTACTGGACCTTCTATTCCAAAATCATTTGGAATACAAGAGAAAGCATCGGGAAGTGAATCAGGCATACTTCCGATAAAAAGCAAAACAGGAATTAACATTATGTCTATCAATCTTTTATTACAAGATGATACAGATCCTGTTGTATGGAGAGGACCAATTATTGCTGGAACGGTAAAACAGTTTTGGACAGGTGTAATTTGGGATAATATTGACTTTATGTTTGTTGATATGCCTCCCGGAACTGGCGATGTTCCTTTAACAGTATTTCAGTCTATACCTGTTGACGGAATTGTGATTGTTACATCACCACAAGAGCTTGTTTCTATGATTGTTGAAAAAGCTATCAAAATGGCAAAAATGATGAATATTCCTATTATCGGACTTGTAGAGAACATGAGTTATGCTGTATGTCCTGATTGTGGAAAAACTTTTTCTTTATTTGGTGAAAGTCGACTAGAAGAAACAGCACAGCAATATGGAATATCTGTTATAGATAAGTTACCAATTAACCCTACTCTATCTAAATTGTGTGATAGTGGAACAATTGAATTATGTGAAGATAATTTGCTTAATAATATAGTTTCAAGCTTAAAATTATAAAGAGTTATAAGGAGAAAAGACAATGAGAATAGCAGTAACATATGAAAATGGTAAAATATTTCAACATTTTGGACATACAGAACATTTCAATGTTTATGATATTGAAAATAATCAAGTCAAAATAAGCGCACTTATTAACACTAATGGTAGTGGCCACGGTGCTTTGGCTGGTATCCTAAAAAAAGTCAATGTTGACACACTGATTTGTGGTGGCATTGGTGAAGGAGCAAAACGCGCACTTGAAAAAGCTGGAATTACGCTTTACGCTGGAGTTACTGGTGATGCAGATGAGGCAGTAGCAGATTTACTTGCTAATAAGTTAAAATATAACCCTGATGTTCAATGCTCCCATAGTGGAGAACATCACCATGGTTCTTGCGGAGAACACCATAATCATGATTCTTGCGGAGAGTCTGGTGAAAACTGCAATCACTAATATAAATATATGGTAATTGAAAGCCTATCTGTATGCTATTCACGTATTCACTGATATCTTATCTATTAATGAGTATTGTTGATAATTTGCAGTTAGGCTATTTTTAATTCATATATAAAGCTATAATTTTTTATATGCTGTATTATCAATGTTTTTTATATAATCAAAGTCCTGATATGAGCTAACAACATAACGAAAAGCTTTTAATTCATGACTTCAAAATTTATGAAATATATTTTTAACAATATTAAAAGCCTTTAATTCTCAATTCTGATATAACTTAAAATCTTATTGACAAAGATTTATACTGATGATATACTCTGTAACATAAAATTGAATATTTATAGATAGGTTTAAGGCATTTTTTGCTTTAATTAAAAGGGAAGCTGGGTGTAATTCCCACACGGTCCCGCCGCTGTAAGAGAGGAGTTCTTTTCAAAATGTCACTGAGAAATCGGGAAGACGAAAAGAATGATGATGCTCAAGTCAGAATATCTGCCTGTTTATATACACAATAATTCTACGAGCGATAGGAGGTGTTATGATTATACAGATTATTTCTGTGTTTTTATTTGCAAGCTATCCTCTTGACTATTCAAGAGGTTTTTGTTTGTTAATAATAGATATCTTTTTTGACTATGTCCGTAAACAATTATTGACATAGTCTTATTTTATTTGGAGGTAATATGAACAACTTAATAAAAACGGTAAAACCAGTTTTTAAAGACAGATTAAGAGATGACTCTTTAATCGAAAAAATAGTAACAGCAGATGATGCAGCAAAGCTTATAAAAGATGGAATGACCGTAGGAACAAGCGGATTTACTCCAGCGGGATATCCTAAAATTGTTCCTACGGCTCTTGCTAAAAGGGCAAGAAATGGTGAGAAAATAGGAATTACACTGATAACAGGTGCTTCTGTTGGCGACGAGCTTGACGGTAAGCTTGCCAGTGCTGGGGTAATAAAAAAAAGATATCCTTATCAGACGAATAATGAAATAAGAGATGCTATAAATAACGGCAGTGTCGAATATGCCGACATGCACCTAAGTCATGTTCCCTTGTGGATTAAGAACGGTTATTTAGGAAAAATTGATTTGGCTATAATCGAAGCTGTTGCAATTGATGAAGAAGGCAATATAATTCCATCTACTTCTGTGGGATGCTCTAACAATATAGTAGAATATGCTGACAAGGTTATAGTTGAACTAAATATTGCCCAGCCATTGGCTTTGGAGGGTATACATGATATATACAGCCCTAAAAAAGCTCCTGAAACTGAGCCAATACCTATAGTCAGAGCAAATAATAAGATTGGTATGCCTTATATTAAATGTAATAAGGAAAAAATTGCTGCAATTGTCATATCGGATGCAATAGATACAGGTAAAGATGTCAGTCCTGTAGACAATATTTCTAAACAGATGGCTAATAATTTAATCGGTTTGCTTAATAAAGAAATTAAAGAAGGAAGATTGACTCATAATTTAAGACCAATACAATCAGGTGTAGGAAATGTAGCTAATGCGGTGCTAAGTGGACTTTTGGAATCCAATTTCAACAATTTGACGCTTTATTCGGAGGTTCTTCAAGATGCTGTTCTTGATTTAATTGACAGTTCTAAAATTAAATTTGCATCAGCAACTGCACTTACACTTTCTCCTTCTAAATTACGTTATTTTTATGAAAATATCTATAAATATAAAGATAAAATAATTTTACGTCCTCAAGAGATAAGCAATCATCCCGAAGTAATAAGAAGACTTGGTATTATTGCAATAAACACAGCTATTGAGGTTGATATATACGGAAATGTTAATTCGACTCATATAAATGGGACAAGAATGATGAATGGAATCGGAGGCTCAGGAGATTTTGCAAGAAATTCGTCATTAACAATTTTTACAACAGCATCAACAGCAAAGAATAGTACTATTTCAAGCATTGTTCCGTTTGTTACCCATGTTGATCATACAGAGCATGATGTACACATCATAATAACCGAACAGGGATCGGCTGATTTAAGAGGATTGAGCCCAAAGGAAAGGGCAAATGCAATAATTGAAAATTGTGCACATCCTAAATTCAAGCCTCAACTTAAAAAATATTATGAAGAATCTATTAACGGAAATGGCTTCAAGCATACTCCACATCAAATGGATAAGGTGTTTGAGCCCCTGCCAGTAAAATGATGAGGGAAAAATTTTTACAAAAATATATCCCGGGAATGAGAACTATAAAAACAGCAGTAGCTGTATTAATAAATCTGTTGATATTTGAAATTTTAGGATTTAAGAATGCTTTTTATGCCTGTATTGCGTCAGTTGTATGTATGCAGCAAACTGTTGAAGAAACAGTCAAGGCAGGAAAAAGCAGGCTTATAGGAACAAGTGTAGCTGCTGTTATTGGACTTATTGCTTTCTATATAGGAGAATGGCTTTCAAACCCTGCCATATATTTATTTCTTATTCCTATAGGAATAATATTTATAATACAAATTTGTGTGCTTCTAAAATGTGCATCCTCAGCTTCAATTTCCTGTGTAGTTTATATAAGTATCTTGACAAGTCACAGGATAGCCGGTGATAACAGTACTTATCCTTTAACAAGAATAATTGAAACATTTATAGGAGTTGCCGTTGCAACAATTGTTAATAAGTATATATCAGCAAAATATTTCAAAATATTTAAGTTAAGAAAATATAGAAATAAAGATTCTAACAAACACTAAAAATTCCTTTTTTTATTCCTTTTTTACAGGCTGTTAAAGAATTCTTTGTAAAGTTACTTTAAACTTATCTTACCTAGAGAATAAATTAAATTGCATTTTTTAGCAGCCTGATTATTATGTTTTACCCTTTCAATAAAAATTTTTCATAAATAATATTATCTTAATACAAAAGATAGTATACATTATTACTCAAAATATAAGAAAAGAGGTTGTGTATGGAAAAAAATTTACATTAATTACTGTTGGGGCATTCATATACTCCATGGGAATTTCAATATTTTTAGATCCAAATAATCTTGCACCTGGTGGTACTACGGGAATTGCTATAATAATAAGCAATCTTACGAATTTAAGAACAGGTACTTTGGTTTTGCTGATAAATATACCTATATTGATATTTGGCTGGTGGAAATTCGGAGCAAGATTTATACTGTCAACTATATATGTGACATTTGTTTCGTCATTTTTTATTAACATAATGAACGAGTATGTTATTGTAAGATACGGTGTTATAACTCATGACTTTCTGCTGTCCGGCGTTGCGGGTGGCTCTTTGATGGCTATAGGAATGGCAATAGTATTCAGGCAAGGAGCTACAACTGGAGGAACGGATATAATCATCAGAGCCTTAAGACAAAAGTATAAACACGTAAAAAGCGGAACTATTTTTATTATTACTGACGCAATTATTGTTTCGGCATCTGCTATAATATTTAAAAACATTGAAATTGCACTTTACGCTACTATAACTATCGTTATCAGTAATTTCGTTTTGGATTTTGCCCTATATGGAGGAGATAGTGCGAAATTATTATATGTAATCAGCGATAATAACGAAAAAATAGCTCGAAGGATACTTGAAGAACTCGATATAGGAGTTACATATTTAAAAGCAGAGGGAGCATATACGCTAAACGACAAAAAAGTTGTAATGTGTGTATGCAGGAAATATAATTATACTAAAATCAGAGAAATCGTGAAAGAAGAAGATATAAACTCGTTTTTTATAGTCTCAAATTCTAACGAAGTATTTGGAGATGGGTATAAAAGTCACCTGACAGAGGAAATATAAGACTTACAACAAATTATTATCATATCTCCTTTCTGTAAATAGTACTATTAGAACAGAGTTAATCATATTATTATAAAAAAAAGGAGATAAGAAATTGATAAAGGTTAAAGTTAATTTACGCCCCATCATTAGTAATATAAATTTACCCACTGTTTTAAAAACAGCGATGCTTCCAGGCGATTTCACAGAAAATTTATTTGTAGCAACTCAAGTAGGAGAAATTTTTTACATATCAGAACAAAATATATGGACCTTTTTAGATATTCGCTCACAAATAATAAAGCTAGGCGCCTCCAATGGAGGATATGATGAACGAGGGTTGCTTGGACTAGCATTTCATCCCGATTTTCATTTTAATGGCTTATTTTATTTGCATTATTCGGTAGCTGGAACACAAGGCCCAGGCGCTCTTACTGAATCATTTCAACCTAATCCATGTGACCTTGAAACATTAAATCTCAAATGGATAAACAGAGAAACGCAATTTGACCATATCGATACAGTTGAGGAGTGGGTTTTACAGTCAAGTGGCCAATCTCGAAAACAACGGATATTACTTAATTTGAAAAGACCATTTATGAATCATAATGGTGTTAATAGTTTGAATTTTTCACCTGAAACAGGAAGGCTTGTTTTAACAACTGGAGATGGCGGTTCAGGATATGATCCATTTAATTTAAGTCAAGATGACATGGAAATTGCCGGCAAAATAATTGCAATTGATGTAAACATGAATACATTTATCGATGTTCCTCCCACAGTTACACGTTTTGATGAACTCCCTCTTCCTATTCAGAAAATGCTCACAGTAATTGCAAAAGGTGTTCGCAATTCTCCGGGAATTTCATATCAACAATCTTATAATCAATACATCAAATATGTAGGAAATGTCGGACAGGATCTAGAAGAATCAATTTTTTCATTTGTTAATTACAAACCAATGCCTGTTACTCAGCTTATTCAATCTACCTTAACAAAGTCTAACTCTGAGCAAGAAAAAGATTACATTAACCTTGGATGGCGTGGATGGGAAGGCTCTTTTCCTACTTCTATTATAAAAAACTGTTCTACAAACCCTGCATTAGAAGAAAAAATAATAGCTTATTATGATGAAGCAATAAAAACTTCAATGTCTAGACTTAATCCTATAACCACTTATTTTCATAAAGACTCTCGTTCAAATAAATTTAGAGGAACTGCACTTACAGGAGTTCAGCCATATATGGGGAGCGACATCCCTGGCTTAACAGGAAGCCTCTTGTTTACCGATTTTGCACGAAAAGAAGAAGCTCGACTTCCAATTAGAGGGGCACTGGCTTATACAAGAATAAGAACAGATTTTAAACTAAATGATTTTAGCGTTATTGAAGTTAATTATGACTTTGGATCTCAGTCTTCTTTTTATGTCAGCCTAGGAACGAACTTAAATCAAAGCAAATTATACTTAGGAACTTATGGTTCTTCCAACGTAACTGATTTTAATCAAGGCACTGTTTTTGAAATTATTCCTTGATTTTAAACCAATTTTATATAAATGGAGTATTTAAAGTGAAAAAAATGAATATAGTTTGGTTCATTTGTATTGGAGGTTTATTAACAACAATAACAGTTCTATTCCAATCAGCTCCTATATTTTTACCTACGATTGGATTAGCTCTGAGTCCATTTAGCACACTACCTATTGCTATAGCAGCTTTCTTTAAAATATCTCTTGGTTTTGCTGTGCTTTTTTCATCTTCACTGATTCTTGTTGCATTAAATATACAAGAAGCTACAATTCTTCTCTTTACAACCGGAGCATTAGGCATCGCAATTGGAACATTGCTTTATAGGAAAGGAATATTTATTTCTATATTAATTTCAAGCATAACTTTATCTCTTGGTATGATATGTTTAACTTACATAATACATATTTCAGCCTTTATGGAATTAACGAGTTCTTTGTCAATTTTCTTAACCTTTTTAATTTTCTTTCTATTTTCGCTAGTTTATTCAAGCATCTGGAATGTTTGTTTTAAAAAGTTTATAGCTTATCTGATAAAAATAAAACCTATTAATTAGCATTGCTCTAAAATTATATTATTAACTGATAATATCAGTTGAATAATTAATATTTTAAGTCCTAACGGATATTTCATGTTAGATATAAAAAAAGTTACATTTTCGTCGGTCTATTACCTACAAAAATGTAACTTTTTACCATTCATTAATAGCATACAAGGTAGCAAGTCGAACCTGTTTCAGCAATTCATTGGACAAAAATTCGTATTCTTTATCCATGTTTCTTTGGTATGCTATATAACGAGGAGTGTCGTTCCATGAACCCATTGCGCCAAAAACATCGGCGGTACTGGCTGCATCAAAAAGACGCAGATTTTCTTCCGGAATTTCCGGAAGCAGCATGTAATTTGCGGTATTTGCATAGTTATAATGTCCAATTAGAATATCAATAGCCTTTTGAAATATTGCTGCGAACTCATCACGATTGATTTTGTAAGCAAATTCTTTTATTTCAAATAAGATAGCTTTAAAACTATCAGTATTATCTTCAAAATTCAGCTTCCCTAAAGGGGAATCCTTACATTCGTTCTCTGTATAAAGAACATTCCACATCTTTTTACTTGAATCAAATTCCCATTGTGCAGAAAAGTAAGTAAACTCACCATTTCTATAAAAACACACAATAGAACTTTGTGTTGTATTAGAAAAACCAAGGATACTACGGTCATTGACTGAGACTGGAGTTAAGAACTTTAAATCATACAGCCCTTTTTTCAAGCAATAATCATACCACGCCGACACATTTTCTGATTTATATTTTTTTGTATCAAATAGTTTATTTTCTGGCAAAAACTGAAATTCAATTTTATTTTCATACTTGAGTGGTTTATATAAAATTGCCGATTTCTCTCTCAATGCTTTTTTTGCTGCCGCAGTAATACAACATATCTGATACATTTGACCGTTCAATTATTATCAATCTCCTCTATTCAAAATATGATACCTATATCTTACATCTCAAACAAACACAATCATATAAATCAGCAATCCTTATTTAACATATCTTTAACATAATTAGGAAGAGCAAAGCTTCCAATATGCAAATCCGTATTATAATATTTAGTTTCAAGACCTAAATTATTCCAAGCATTCGCATCTAAATCTTTTACCGGATCATACTTTTTAGAGGCAAATCCAAATAGCCAATGTCCCGATGAATATGTCGGTATATGAACCTGATATACTTTAGATATAGGAAATATTTCTTCTATACGTTTATGTGCCCTTTTCATGGCTTTAGCATACATATCGTAATAAGGACTTTCATGCTGATTTACAAGTATTCCATTTTCATTTAAAGCCGCAAAGCAGTCACTGTAGAATTGTCTTGTAAAAAGCCCTTCACCCGGACCAATAGGGTCTGTAGAGTCTACAATAATCAAATCATAGTCCTTAGATTTTTGGCTAATAAACTTTATTCCATCTTCAAAATATAAATTTACTCTTTTATCATTTAACGCACATGAAGTTTGTTTAAAATGCTCTAAGCAAACTTCTACTACCTGCTTATCAATCTCAACCATATCTATTCTTTCAATAGTTTTATATCTGGTCAGCTCTCTGACAGTTCCTCCATCCCCCGCACCTATAACTAAAACCTTCTTTATGTCCGGATTTGTTGCCATCGGAACATGAACTATCATATCGTGATAAATAAATTCATCCTTTTCCGTAACCATTATCAACCCATCTAATGTAAATATTTTACCAAATTCATTTGTATCAAATATATCAATTCTTTGAAAATCGCTCTGTCCAGAATAAACCTGTTTGTTAATTTTTATTGAAAACCTGACCTCTTCAGAATGATTTTCAGTATACCAAAGTTCCATATTTTTCCTCCTGAATAATTTTATTAGTTTATTAATTATTATAAACGTTCAAACCACTGAAAATTTCTATCATTTCTTTTCGAAGACTATTACTTATAGCCAATCTTTCCTGTGGTAAAAACTCGTTTGTATCCTTTTTAAATAGATAATTCTGCAGATTAATTTCCTTTATAAGCATTTTTGTATGAAATAGATTAGCCTGATATACATTTATATCTGCAGCATCATATTTTTTTAATGTCTCATCATCTATATAATCCTGTATCGATGCAATTTTATGATCTATAAAACATTTCTTACCATTAACATCTCTCGTAAAACCTCTTACTCTGTAATCAATAGTTATAATATCAGAATCAAAGCTTCCTATCAAATAATCAAGCGCATTAAGCGGCGATATTTTGCCGCATGTAGAAACATCAATATCAACTCTGAATGTAGCAATACTATTATCCGGATGATATTCAGGGTATGTGTGCACAGTTACATGACTTTTATCTAAATGTGCGAGAATAGTTTCTCTGCTTGCCAATAAAAGTCCTCCTCCGTTGCAAGACTCATCAAGATTTGTTTCATCAAGCGGTTCCTCTGATATCAATATAGTAACACTTGCCCCTTGAGGATCATAGTCTTGCTTAGAAATATTGAGCACATGTGCTCCTATTATATTTGTGACATCACACAAAATGTTTGTAAGTCTCTCGGAATTATACTGCTCATCGATATAATCAACATAATCCTTCTGTTCTTTCTCACCTTTTGCATAGCATATGTCATAAATATTAAAGCTCAATGTTTTGGTTAAATTATTAAACCCATATAATTTAATCTTATTTTCCATTTACTTATATAATACCTCTCGTTTTACAAAAATAATCATATTTGCTAACAATATTGCCAATATTATTGAAATTGATTTCAGTTTTAAATTTTAATAGATTTTCACACATTTGTCAATAAAAAATTTATAATAATAAACTCACAGTTTAGTATTTGTAAACTTATTTGTATTTTATTCATGCTTTTTAATAATAAAATATTTTTTATTTTTTCAAATTGCGGTAAAATATAGTTGTAATAAAAATTTATAGCAAATTCTCAGCATCCAAAAAATTTATTTTATAGCATTGTCAATTTTCATATTTGCTAATTATCAGTTATAGCTATCCTATGCAGCTTTTAATATTATCATATATAATGTGACAATATTGTAAAAAGATTATTTTACCCATGTTTTCTAACAGGAATATTTTTTACTATTTCCGATAAACTATAACCGTTAGGAGGTGTTCAATGTGAATATGAGCTTTGACGCGGTGTATTATGAGCCGAATGTGCTTGATTATAAGCTGGGACAGATGCTAAAGTGCAAATACGCAAGCCTGCCATGGATAGAAATAGAAAATCACAACCGTATAATAGAAATGACAGCAGCGGACAACCGCGATTTTCCAAAACTAAAAAAACATCTGATCATCGGAATCAGGAAGACACACCGATATGTTCCGAATCATAAGGTTTCTGACTGGCTGGTACCTTATACATCCTCAGGCTGCAGAGCAATGTGCCTATACTGTTATCTAGTATGCAATTACAATAAATGTGCCTATCTGCGTTTGTTCGTCAACCGCGAGCAAATGCTAGACATACTTCTTAAAAAGGACTCCTCGAATCTCGTACCACAAACCTTTGAAATTGGCAGCAACAGTGATTTACTGCTGGAAAACACAATAACGGATAATTTGCTCTATACAATAGAGCGTTTCGCACGTGAAGGTCGTGGTAGCCTGACATTTCCAACAAAATTTGATATGGTAACTCCGTTGCTTAACCTTGACCATCGTGGAAAGACCATATTTCGTATGAGCGTGAACCCTCAGGAAATAATAAATCGAATAGAACTGGGCACTTCCCCACTGTCTGCAAGAATCCGTGCACTGAATGACATGGCGGAGGCAGGATATCCGGTAGGACTGTTGATTGCACCCGTAATTCTTCTTCCAAACTGGAAGCACCTGTACGGAGAACTGATAGAGCGCTTAGCAGAAGAACTAAGTTACAAGGTTATGCAAAATGGCTTTATAGAAATTATACTAATGACATACAGTTTCGTGCAAAATGCTATTAACACAGATGCTTTCCCAAATGCTGTACAGCTTTTCGATAGAGAAACCATGACTGGACGTGGTCGCGGCAAATACTGCTATCGAAACGATATACGTGCAGAGGCTGAACACTTTTTACGAGAAAAGCTATCACAACAGTTAAGGTCTATGTCGATACTGTATATTTCATAACACTTTAAATGCAGTTCAAATATGTAATATTAGAGGACTGCATAAAAGACTTCCAAAAATTTCTGTTTAATTTATCATGTATGAACGCTTATTTATATATAAAGAAGGACATAGCCACCTTTTGTCGAGGAAGCCATGTCCTTTTTGACATGTGTTAGTAAAATAGATATCTTTTTATTACCGAAAAGAATTAGAACTGTCATGCCTTCGAACTTTACAATTTTAAGAACATTTTTTCTAAATGAGCTTAGAACTCCTAAATTCAGATTTTTATATTTATTTTATTAAATTATTTCTACGTAATAATTATAATACAATTTAATATTTATTAGTAGTATTTCTATTTTTTAAGAACTGTACTCTATCCTTCTTTTATTTTATGAATTATTAATGTTTTTCTAATATATAAACTAATGCTAATATATGTTTCTATAAAAACACAAGACAAGTCTTTAGAGTTAAAATACTCAAAAGTCTTACAGTATTTAATTTTTGTCATAAATAAAACAGATAATATGATGACATAAATAATATTTGTGATATAATATATATTATAAACAATAATCCATTAATGGAAAATATCTAATTAAGGAGTGTATTATGCCATATTTAAGTGAGAATGCAGTATTAGATTTAAAACAGGAGCTTCGTTATTTAAAGTTGCTAGCAAAGAGGTTTCCTACAATTGCTTCCGCTTGTACGGAAATAATCAATTTACAAGCAATATTAAATCTTCCAAAAAGCACCGAGCATTTTTTATCGGATATTCATGGGGAGTATGAAGCCTTTAACCATGTCCTAAGAAATGGTTCAGGAAATATAAAACGCAAAATTACTGAGGTTTTCAAGGAAATAATGACTGAAAGAGAAATCAAATCTCTTGCAACTCTCATTTATTATCCTGAGCAGAAATTAGAAATTATTCACAAGCAGGAAGAAAATATTAATGAATGGTACAAGATTACCATTTATCGCCTTATTGAAATCAGCAGAAAAGCAGCATTTAAATATACCAGGATGAAAGTCAGAAAGGCACTGCCTGCAGAGTTTGCATATATCATAGAAGAACTGATGCACAAGGGTTACAAGGAGTATGACAAGGAAGAATATTACAGCGAAATCATAAATTCAATTATTACAGTTGGCAGAGGTGATGAATTTATAATTGCTATATCAAAGCTCATCCAAAGATTAGTCATAGATAGATTACATATTGTTGGAGATATATTTGACAGGGGACCCAGTGCAGAAAAGGTAATGGAAACACTTTTGAATCATCATTCTGTGGATATCCAATGGGGAAATCATGATATATTGTGGATGGGAGCTGCGGCAGGAAGCACAGCATGTATTGCAACAGCAATTAGGATTTGTACAAGATATGCAAATTTATATACTATCGAGGATGGATATGGCATCAATATGCTGCCTCTTGCAACCTTTGCCTTAGAGTTTTACGATGACGACGAATGTATTCAGTTTAAACCAAAATTAGAAAACGGAATAACCTGTACAGAAAATGATATAAAGCTTATAGCTAAAATGCATAAGGCAATTTCCATCATACAGTTTAAATTAGAAGGAGAAATTATTAAAAGGAGACCTCATTTATGTATGGATGATAGACTTCTTCTGGAAAAAATAAACTATCAAGATGGTACAATTGAGTTATACGGAAAAACATATCAGCTAAATGACACAAATTTCCCAACAATTGACCCCACGGATCCTTACAAATTGACTAAAGAGGAACTGGATTTAGTTGATAAGTTAAAATTTTCATTTTTAAACAGTGAAAAGTTGCAGAAGCATATAAAGTTTTTATTGTCAAATGGAAGTATGTATCTGAAGTTCAATTCAAATCTTTTGTACCACGGATGTATCCCCGTAAATGAGGATGGGACATTCAAAAAGGTAAAAATTGGATTCTCCGGCAAAGAATATAGCGGAAAAAAGTATCTTGATCGTCTCGACACCTTAGTAAGGGAAGGTTACTTCCATGAAAATGATCCTGAAGCAAAGTTATACGGCATGGATATAACCTGGTATTTATGGACTGGCTCGGATTCTCCGCTATTTGGCAAGGATAAAATGACAACATTTGAGAGATATTTTATAGATGATAAGTCAACTCACAAGGAAAATAAAAATCACTACTTCAAATTGGAGGAAAGTGAGAAAATGTGTCGGATAATATTTGAAGAGTTTGGATTAAATCCGGATACCTCACATATTATAAACGGTCATGTTCCAGTTAAAAGTAAAAACGGTGAAAGCCCTATAAAGGCAAATGGAAAGCTTATAGTTATAGATGGTGGATTTTCAAAGGCTTACCAGAGTACTACTGGCATAGCCGGATACACTCTTACATACAATTCCTATGGTCTGTTGCTTGTTTCTCATGATCCCTTTGAATCCACACAAAAAGCAATCGAGGAAGAAAATGATATTCATTCAACAACAATGGTTCTTGAAAAGGAATTAGAAAGAAAGAGAGTAAAGGATACAGATAACGGCAAGGAGATAATGGCACAAATAAAGGATCTAGAAATGCTTCTAGACGCATACAGAATTGGATTGATTAAAGAACAGTAAATTTTATAGTAACGTTGATTTATAGTAATAAAGATTTCTCATCAATAATAACATTGTTCTACGTTGAACTATAAGTGACTAAATGCGCATGGACTACTGTTTTACGAGAAACAGCAATCTAAACAAAACTTGGATAAGATAGTTCGAAAGTTTTAAACTAAATTTTTTACTCAGTAATTTTAGAGCTTTTTGATTTATGATATTCAATGTTTGTCTAAAAACAAAAATACCGAAGGTATTGTAATTACATAATTTTAATATAAAAGATGACGGTAGAATCTGAATATTCCAATAAAAACATTCAGATTCTTACCGTCGTTCATTATAAGCTGTGCATACAAAATAGATATCTTTTTATTTTTGTGAAGAATTTGAACTATCTATATATTATTTACTTAACACAAAAAAATTTATTCTACATCATTTCAGATATTATAGACTTCTTATATTATAAACCTAACAATTGTTTCTTCTTTATATCAAATTCTTCATGTGTGATAATCCCACTATCAAGTAATTCTTTGAATTTTCTAATTTCATCTGCTGGTGAAATCTCTTTTTCAATTTTTTGAATATCTTTATTGTTGTTATAAGATTCAAAAGCTGTTCTGATGTCAGAAGCAATCAGATTTGTAAAATCATTAGTTTTTTTGAAACTAAATATGCCACTACAAAACAATATCCTATTTGTATCGTTAATTGCATTTATATTCTGTGTAGAGCCAAAATCAATTCCAATAACTCTGTTTTTTGAATTTATTCCATTCAAAAATACGATTTGACCAAATTGCGAATTCATATTGGCTTTGACAACATCAATACCATTGTAATCTTTAAAATACCACCTCATAGTTTGTTGACCATTTAAATATCCAACTACGCTATTATCATAAATTTCAAGCGTATCATAATAAATAACACTCGCAATTGTTGTTCTCTTTCTCTGATCTTGTGGAATATTTATTCTTTTTATTAACATTGTATTATTACCCATAATTATTACCCTCCTAAAATAATAAAAAGTGTATAGAAAAAAATAGTGTATTAAAAAAATTAAATTGGCTTTTATTGTTCACATTTTTTATTTCCAGCGAAACTACTTAAACAAATATTATATATCGACATAATTCTATCATGTATTCAGTAAAAAATAAAGTGATTTTTAAAAAAAATGTAAAATATTGATAAAAATTAAATAAAACACTAAAATCTGGATATTCCAATTATTATTTAAATTTTACTTTTTCGCTATACAAATTATATTTTGAATCAACAAATAAACTTTTATTTAAAATAATATAGTGCTACATACTATCTAATTAATAGCTGTGATATTCTTACTTTACAAATAATACTTGGACATACAATATTAAAGAAGATTACTAGATATATACATTCAACTAATACGGTGAAGATTTATGAAAAAATAAGAATTCACTTTTAAATACATCGCATATGAAAAAGTATAGCTAAAATATAAATTTCGATTATACGATTGCATAATCATTTTAATAAAAAAAGCACTTATCTGTAAAGTGTTTTTTCCTTATATTTCAATATTTTTATGACCTGTGCATACAAAACAGATATCTTTTTGCATCCGAAAAGAATTCGAACTATTATGCCTTCAAGCTCTACAATTTTAAGAATATTTTTCTAAATAAACTCTGAGCTTCTAAACTCAGTTTTTGTGGTGAATTGAACTATCATTATATATATTAGCAAAATAATAACTCTATGAAAAAAACCATGAAATAAAAGTTTCTGCGAATTTATTCAGTAATTTCATAAAATTTCATTTTATTTCTTAGAAAATATTTTATAGTATAAATCAGTTCCAAAGTTGGATAGAGAATAGTATTTTTCATTGTTATTCCAAATTTCATATAATTCATTGAAATTATCATCTGGATTTTTTACTAATCTAGCCAAATCATCAAGTTCGCCTAGTTCGTCTTCGGTTATTTTTGCATAGTTATTGTATAAGTGTTTTGGTAAAAAATAATAGAATATCTCATTATTCATCAAGGAGTGAAAATCCATCATCAGATATGAATAGACACCTTGACCAGGCTCTGATTCATCTACAATTAGTTTATTTTTACCAATCGTTCCCTCACGAATTCCTAACCATGCCTCCGCTCCGCAAATGAATTTTCTTGCAGGCAAATCAAATTGACTATACCCAAAACGAGATTCAAATTCATAATATCCATCTACATCCATCAAAACCCACCTTTTTTCATTATCATTCCAGTATTCATTTACCCAATGCTCTACATATGATGAACCATCATCTCCAAAATCAACAAATCCTGCACGAGAACGGCACGGGATATTTTTTGCTTTTAATATTGCCGTCATCAGTACTGAAGCTTGACGACAAGAAACCGAAAGTCGTCTTGTGACATCTTTGCCTTCAATAAAACCACTTTCATCTAAACGAAACAATTCCGCAGTCATAGCTGTTGCTGTAATAAACAATTCATCTTCGTTTAGAAAACGGTTTTTTTGAAATGAACTCAGTTTTCCAAAATATTTATCTTCTAAAGATTTCAAAACAGGCGTGAAAAAGAAACTTGGATGTATAACCTGTCCACAAACAAGTTTTACAAGAGTCGGAATATCATCTGGTAATGATATAAAATAATTTTTATATGCTCCTGCATATGTATAAGTGCTTACTTCAAGATAGTGTTTCTTCATTAAATCATTAATCATTGCTATTTCTCCTTAAATAATCATTATTTGATACAATTACTTATTGTATCAAAAGAAGTAAACAAAAACCTTGCATCTTAGAAACAATGATGCAAAGTTTTATGGCATACGCATAATAACAACCTGTTAAGAGTAAAATCGCAAAACAATCTTTTTGTTATAGGTGCGATAGAAATAAAAATATTTCTTCATCTTAATATATAAATGAAAATAAGTCGATTGCTATTACAATCGACTTATTTTGATAAAATATTGATTGAAATGTGCATATAAAATAAATATCTTTTTGTTTTTGCGAAGAATTTGAACTATCACCTATATATTATCAACATGAATAGAACTTATTTTTTATTGTGTATTTATTGTCCGCTTTACATTTTCTTCGAGTCAATAAGCTCTATTATTTGTTTATTCTTCAGTAATTTTAAAGTTTTTCCAACTGTTTTATCAGTAAATTAGTAGTATATATAAACTCTTTTCTAGTAATTTTATTATTCTTATTACCTAACTTTAATTTTACGTAAAATACACGCATATCTTAAACTACGTACAATTTTATATTTCTATTTTTATATATTATATAAATAGTATGAATTATTTAATATCTCGGAAATAATATCATTATAAAATTGTAGATTATCTTCTTCTATAAATACAGATATTTTTATAATAATACTCGTACATACTCTACATTGAACTATGAAACACCAAATGAACATGAGAAGCTGTTTTACGAGGGACAGCAATCTAAGAAAAACTCGGGCAATAGGGTTCAGAAGTCGTAATTTAAACTTTTACTCAATAATTTTAAAGCTTTTTGATTTTTAATGTTCAATATTTATATAAAAATCAAAAACGATAAAAGCATTGTAATTACATAGTTTTATCATAAATAAAAAACGATAAAAATTTAAACATTTCAATAAAAATGTTCAGAAGCCTTATCGTCTTTCTTTTTGTAAAATCTTAGTAATATGGATATCTTTTTGTTTTTTAAGATTTGAACTGTCACATGCACAAAGTTTCTCTTAATTACAATAAAACTATAAAAAATATTATATAAATAAAATTGATTTCTAATCTAATTTCTGCTTTCATTTTTCATTGAATAACAGCTTTGCTATGCTTTGAATCTGTTCAATCGGGAGTGAGCAAAGTTTGGCAGACTCTTTTCCTAGTATTTTTGAAAATCCCTCGACAATTCTGTTGGAAGCTACTGCATGCCCATTATTATTGTCAGAGGTATCGGCTTCTTGAATAAACTGTTTCAACAGATCCCTTTCACTGGAGTAAATAAGCTCCACCAGTTTAGCCCGGTATTCCAGATCTTCGGACGACATATCCTTATCCATTTCCAAATCCCTTGCGTGTTGGGCTTCGTGCTTCAGTAGCGATACCTTGAAATTCTCGCTGTCAAAATCGTAGGCTGACTTTACGCAGTTGATAACCCCGTCACCATCTGCCCACCCACCGGTGCCAATCTCGCCAAAGGAAAGATAGTCAATCCAGCTCCGAGTAATAAATCCATCCAGGAGTTTTACAGTATAGACTTGGATTCCATCGGGCAGCTCCACTTCGTAGGCTACGGTTTCCGTAGTCCTCCAGATGTAGGGGCCGTAATAGCCACTGGACTTACCGCCGAGAAATTGCAAGCCTCTGCTCAAAAAAGCATCTGCAATCTGGTTCTGCTCTAAATCGCATAGCACGATATTCTCATCCGTGATACCAAAGAACGTAGTCAATCTCGCTTTCAGCTTGTCTGCAGCTTCTTCTTTGCCAATGCAAAGGTAAAAGGCATCCCTGTAATACTGCTGATAGATGGTCAGTATCTCGGTAATGTCTGCATCCAATTCATAAGTGGTGTAATGCTCCTGTTCGAATACTGCCAGAAATTTGTTGTAAAGGTCAACCTGCTCTGGGAATTTATTCACATAGCTAATCGCTCCAGTCAGATCGCCTTTGATTATGTGTCCATAATAAATATTTTTTGAAAATTCGTTACTCATCTTATCCTCTTTCTATCATCTCAATTAAATAGGTAAAAATATACTCTGGGTAATTCACAGCCAGAACATCATTTGTAAGCTCTCTCACAGCATATTCTCCAAAGTCGATGAGCAATTCTCTGTTAGAGGCAGGTTGTGAATCTGAATGGATTAGCGCAGGTTATGATAATATTGATGATTATTTATTATCTGTATAATTTCTGCTAATGAGTATTTTACTTAACTCTACTACCACTAATCTCAATTATATTGGCAAAAGTCATATCAAATAAAACATGTTAGAAGTGACCCAAAAAGTTATACAAAGTTTTTATTTAATTTTGTACAATTCAAAAAAAGTATAACTTTCATTGGAAATAATATTACTTATTTACCATGATATTTATTACGGTTTTATTATTCTATTAACCATTTGCTCTATTGAATTTACAATCATATCGGGAATCACATGAGTATCTATTGGCAATCCTTTCTTTTCGAAATCATTCCAAACAGAAAAAATCCCTAATTCTTGTGGAGCTTTAACATCCCAAATCAAATTATCACCTGTCATACAAACCTCTTCTGGAGAAAGATACAGCTTATTTAGAGCTATTTGATAAATCTCTGTGTTCGGCTTGCTTACGCCTACTTCAGAATCAATGATGACGTGTTCAAAATACTTGTTAATATCAAACCGATTTAATTTACTCTTTTGAATATCGGCTTTTCCGTTTGTTATAACTGTCATAGATATTCCATTTTCTTGTAATATCTCAAATGCTTTTGGAATTCCATCAAATAGTCTCCACAATGATTCTTGCATTCGGCTATAACTATCAGCTGTTTCTAAAATCTTTTGTTCGTTTTTAAAATCAAGTATTTCTAAAGCATATCTAAAAACTTCACGACGAGCGTTTTCCATATCTGCGCGTCCATTTTTGTTTCGTACTGAATCACTCCAATACCATTTCCGTGTTTTTGTAACTGCTTCAAATAGCTCTATGCCATTAAAATAAACTTTATTATTTATTACAAATTCATCACAGCATTTTTTCCATGCAATCATTGAAGCATCGCTAAACGCCAGAATAGTATCATCTAAATCGAAGAGTATTGCTTTTGGCACATTCGTCATAATTTTCTCCCCATTTACTTTACCTTATCAATCTGTTCCGCAACATATAAGTTATACATCAATATTTTATCACAATTTCTATAAAACTTCTCAATAAAATAATTATAACACAATTTAACAATTTTGAATAATATTTTTTGATTACAATATTATAATTAATATACTTGTTCAATTGATTAATGTTTGGAAAATAAACAAAAATTAATATGAATTAATAGGCTTGAATTTGATTATTTTGATTACAATTGTGGGTGATATTATACGATATTATTCGATCTTTTTTATGAACTGTACATACAAAATAGATATCTTTTTGTTTTTGCGATGTTTAACTATCACTTATATATTGTTAACATGAATAAAACTTATTTTTTAAGAACTTTGATCTATTTTATATGTTTTAATTACTTGTGCAGCAGCTCTTCTGCTACTGCCCCTTTTTATGAAAGCCAGCTAATTTATAATATCATTTTCAACTGACTTTAATGTAGAAACGCGATGCTCATGTACCTTTAGCAACATTTCATATGATACACTCATATAACTTAAAGTTTCTCTGAGACTTTCGACATATTGCCATGCATCATAAACCTTGTTCTCAGCTAAGCTTTTTTTCAAATTCCTTCAAATTTATAGGCATACTGCATCCCTCCAAGCGTTCTTTAATTTTTGTCATTATCTACCGCCTGCCAACATCTAACCTGTTCACACAACCCTGCCAAATTCAAAAAACATCTATATCGTTCACTCGCCAAGCCCTAAAAAACCCTGACATCTATCTCGTTCACTCGCAGTCGAAATTCGCCCTTTTGACTTATTCCCACGAAGTGATTATTTGTAAGATTTCAGCCCTGTTTGACGAATAACTTCCAAATCATCAGCCGAAAATACTTTGTTATTATACAATTTTAAATATTCATCAGATATTGAGCTGTCAAATATAAGCAAATCATCAGTATTTATTGTCACAGGTATCCCGTTTTCAAATAATTCTTTTATAGGATGTTCAGAATAAGATGGCGTTCTTTTAAGCATTACATTACTGGTGGGACAAATATTTAACTGTATTTTGCTTTTGCTTAACCATTTCATTACATTCTTAGATTTAACAGCGGCAATTCCATGATGGACTTCTGAAAGTTCCAGAATTTCAGCAGCCTCCATAACATCATCGGCTGTACCAAATTCCCCGACATGCGCCTTTAATTTTACGCCATAACTATGTGCCATTTTATAAATTTTTTGAAAATTTCTTATTGGTTGTGCAAATTCGTTACCACAAATATCTATGGATTTAAACCAGTTTTTACTTAATATCTCTTCAACCCTGTCGTAGGTACTATTAACATCACAATCCCGTCCGAGTGATAATTCAGGGAAATATTGCGTTTCAGGTGCATATGTTTCATTGAATAAATTTAATGTACGTATGAAGCAATCAATACCACCCAATAAATCTATTACCTCAATACTGAAACTCAACGCTAAAACGGTGATATTATCTTCTCTCGCTTGCACAAATGCCGCTTCTACTCTTTTTAAATATCCTTCAATTCCGTTGTCATGAATTTTAATGTTTGAATTAAACCATAGTTGCATATCATTCAAATCATTAAAAGATTTTTTTGGTGGTTTAATAAACACATTCGCCCACTCAGCATAATATTTTATTCGCCCACCCTTGCCTCCATGAGTATGAATATCGCTTTTAGGGATAAGCTTTAATTTGCTTATTGAGTTTTCTATTAGTGCTTGTTCAAGAGTAACCATATACTTACAAACTCCATTCTTTTATTCATATATTTCAATCAATTTCACACACTCACACTTCCACCCTCGGCATCAATGTGACGCACTCCACATGCCTTGTTGCTGTGATTCTGATGACCGTCGTGCCTGGCACCCCCTTGGAGTCAGGGTATATTTTCAATAATTCCGACACCCAACACTTATTTTTTTATAAAATAGATATGTTAATTACAAACAGTGTCTTTCAAAAACATAGTACAAGGGAGCTTGTTTAAGTATTTGTATGAGCGTGAAGGATGATATACAAGAGAATATAAAATGGATTTTATGCCCTGTGTATCTCTATTCACCCTTATTGTTACCTTTTTTCTTGTGAAATTGGTTTGCTATATCTATGGCTATTTGCCTGTAATCTTTTGTGCCATCCATGCAGATGACAGGACAAACCTCGCCCGTAGCAATGCTGTTATAGATATAGGCAAGTTCGTCATAAATAAATGGTAATGCTTCCCATACTTGGTGGAAAACGGATAATTGCTTTCTGCGCTTTTTATAATCTCATAAAAGGCTTCCAGAGCTTCCGGCAATTCTTTATTAATATGTTCCTTCTGAATAAATCGAAGTGGCTTATACTTAAAAGATTCATATACATAATCCTCAAATCCTGATACAAATATAATCTCTGTATTCTGAGCTGTTAAATATAAGCTTGATGCTACTTCCATCCCAGACATGCTAGTCATTTCAATATCTAAAAAAATTAATGAAAATCTGGTTTTGCTGCAGTCTTTTAAAAGTTCTTCACCGCTGCTGTATTTCATAACCTAATCATATAAGTTCTGAGATTTACAGTAATCTTCAATCTTTGCTTTTAAACGTTCTAAGAAAGTAGTACGTCATCACATATTGCTATCCTGCGCACCGTCATAATCCCCCATAACACACATTTTGGCACCTTAATAATGTAACTGTTTATATTTTTTCTAAAATTTCCACAGTCCTTTCGTTTTTGACATTTCCAGTATTCAATGTCGTTTTGGGTTCAAGCAACATAACATGTACTTCATCTTCAGCAACCGGCATGTGTTCTATTCCCCTTGGTATAATGAATAACTCACCCTCACTTAGAATAATATCTTCTGTGCGTAACTTAATCACCATTCTTCCCTTGATAACCATGAACATTTCGTCCTCATTTTCATGCATATGCCATACGAATTCGCCTTTAAGCTTTACGAGCTTTACATATGACTCATTGATGCCACCAACAATTTTGGGACTCCAGTACTCACTGAAAGTATTCAGTTTTTCATTGATATTAATTTTTTCCATTTTAATTCACCTCTAAGTTTAGTATTAATAATCCTTTTTGTACTATTAAAAAGCTGTTATTCCATATTTGAATGCTCACACAATACTTAGAATCTTAAAGTCTCCTACTTAAGTGTCTGTATTCTTCTCTATCAAGCAGATTATCTCGCAATGATTTGTAAACGGAAATATCTCAATTGAATTAATTTTTCCACTTTATATCCATTTTTAGTTAAATACTCAAACTTCGCACATAAAAAATGTACTATAAACCTTGAAAAATTAATATTTTTCAACCATTAAGTACAGAAAAATCCTCTAAAACGTTGTATAATATTGTAGTCTAAAACTAATAAAATTACCATAGAAAGAGGATTGCCATATGAACATTATATCAGAAAATTATAACAATGAAAAGAATTTAATTTCATAAATTATTGATTGTTAGTTTTACTAATAACTGCATAAAAATTTATATTATCTGATTAAACTATTTTCATAATAACTTTAACGTGACAGTTAAAACTCAAAAATCAAAAAAACTCGTTAAATGATATCCCAAAAGATATGGTTTCAAAAAACGAGTTTCTTTGGTCTCTTTTTTGTGCAGGGGTTGATATTGCTTGATTGTTTATCAAGATATCTTTATCTGTCACATAAAATGGTGCGGTTGGCGGGATTTGAACCCGCACAAGCTTCGCTCGCTACCCCCTCAAGATAGTGTGTCTGCCGTTCCACCACAACCGCATAATTTATTTTGCTTATATTAATATATTTTTTTGTATTTTTAAACAATATATTGAGTAAAAAAAAGTACTCATAAAAAGTACATAGTGTCTAATTTATTCAACCCTAAAAGTGAATGGTGCACCCTAAGGGATTCGAACCCCTGACCTTTCGGTTCGTAGCCGAACACTCTATCCAACTGAGCTAAGGGTGCAAGGTATTTATTTAAATAACATTATTAAATTGGAGGCGCCACCCAGATTTGAACTGGGGATAAGGGTGTTGCAGACCCGTGCCTTACCACTTGGCTATAGCGCCTCGAAAAAATATTTTATTTGGGGTGAGTAATGGGAATCGAACCCATGACCTCCAGAGCCACAATCTGGCGCGCTAGCCAACTGCGCTATACCCACCATGTTTTAGTGGAGCGGGTGAAGGGAATCGGACCCTCGCGACCAGCTTGGAAGGCTGGGGCTCTACCATTGAGCTACACCCGCAATATACAGATATATATTGCTATAGAATTATTAAATAATTCTCATTAGTTATTATAATATTGGAGCGGAAGACGAGATTCGAACTCGCGACCCTCGCCTTGGCAAGGCGATGCTCTACCACTGAGCCACTTCCGCAAATTTTATTAATGGTGGGAGGGACTGGATTCGAACCAGTGAAGGCGTTGCCAACGGATTTACAGTCCGTCCCCTTTAGCCACTCGGGAACCCTCCCATATTTTTATATTAAATTTTTGGAGCTGGTGAAAGGAATTGAACCCTCAACCTACTGATTACAAGTCAGTTGCTCTACCGATTGAGCTACACCAGCGTAATAAATATATTTTTTATTTAATTGGCGACCTGGATGGGGCTCGAA
>JAEWJT010000014.1 GCA_023386345.1 Bacillota bacterium | reverse complement strand
TCGGCATTGTTGGCATTGTCGGCTGTGTAGGCATTGGTGGCATTGTCGGCTGTGTCGGCATTGCTGGCATTGTCGGCTGTTGTATATCATTAGGACAATTAGATCTATTGTTTGGAGGGCAGACATTATTTCCATCAGGCATCATTACAGGCACACACATAACTATACCTGGAATTAACAAGTTGGTATTTAACTCAGGATTAAGCTCCAACAATACTTCTATACTAGTTTTATTTCTAGTAGCAATCTTATACAAAGTATCCCCTGATCTTACAACGTACGAAAAGGTATTATTAGGGCATTGCTTATTCAATTTACTAACATTATTATACATTAAATCACCTCGATTGAATTTATTATTATTCTATTTTATTCAATGTTATTTAATATGTGACTTGTAAACAATATTATAATTTAAAACAAGAAAATTAAAAACTTTCTTATTCAATAAAAAATAAGAGCTATTAGCTATAAAGTAGCTGATAGCTCTTATTTTCATGTACAATTTACATACGACTATAAGCAGCTTCTAAATTTTAGTTAATTGTTGCAGCATCCTCCGCCTCCGAAGAAGCCATTACCCCAGCCTCCTCCAAATATGAAGAAAATTATTATGATTAAAAAGAAGAATTCAAACCCGCCGCCAAAACCGCAACCACAACCGCAATTATTGTTACATCCGTCGAAACAACTGCTTTTTACTTCAGACATAATATCACCTATTCCTTTCTTTGAGGCCATAAGTTTATATTTTAATACAAACTTACAAACACCTTTTTATTGATTATAATAATATATGTTGTGATATTATTTTTGTGATAAATTTATTTTTACCTTAGTATATAGCAGAATATTAATCAAAAAAATATAGAAATATAATCTTTTCTAATTATAATTTATCTCCTCGGTTTGCAAAACCACATCTATTAAATTTTGCACATCTAAATTGCTTTCATCTTTTAAAATATTTTCAAGCTTTGGCTTTGTTGCTGGGTGCTTTGGTGCAAATATTTGACAGCAATCCTCATAAGGAAGAATTGATGTTTCAAATGTTTCTATATCCTTTGAAATTTTAACAATTTCTGTTTTATCCATTCCGATTAATGGTTTTACAATAGGTATCTCTACTGCATTTTCTATAACGCACATTGATTCTATCGTTTGACTAGCAACCTGACCCAAACTTTCGCCAGTTATTAAAATATCAATTTCATTTTCTCTAGCTATTCTCTCTGCAATTTTCATCATAAATCTTCTAGCTAATATTGTTGTATTTTTTTCTTCACAATTAGCCTTAATAGCCTTGTGAATTTCAAGCATATTTATACTTCTTAATCTGATTTTGCCACAATAATCTTCTAATATATCTCTTAGTTTTTTTACCTTCTCATTTGCCCTTTCACTTGAAAAAGGATAGGTATGAAAATATAAAGCTTCAATATCAACACCCCTTTTAGCCATCATATAACCAGCGACTGGACTATCGATACCACCAGAAAGAAGCAGCAATCCCTTGCCATTAGTTCCAATTGGCATGCCCCCCACTGTTTTTATTTTTTCAGAATAAATATAGCAATCTGTCTTTATATCAACATAAATATATACATCAGGATTATGCACATCAACACGAGCATCACTAAAATTGTCTAAAATAAGTCCACCTAATTTTTTATTAAAATCAAGAGATTTTATTTCAAAATCCTTGTCAGTTCTATTTGTTTGAATTTTAAAGCTCTTAATACCATTATTTTTCATCAAGTAATCAAATAATTCCAAAACCTTTTTCTCTATAGCCTCAATACTTTTTTCAACCTTAATACAAGGACTTAATAAAACTATTCCAAAAATTTTTCTTACCTTTTCAATTATTCCATCAACATCTTCCAAATTAGCTGGTTCTATAAAAACCTTGCCTTGGTCCTTAAATACTGATACATTTTTAAACTCTTTAATATTTCTTTTTATTCTATCGGTTAATTTCTTTTCAAAATAACCCCTGTTTTTTCCTTTTAAGGCTATCTCGCCCATGCTTACTGATATTAAATTATACATTTTTATATCCTGCTTATCCTTTCGTTTTTTGAGTCTATCTCTTTTTTTGGCGCAAAGCTCTATCTTTGTGATCTTGTTATTTTTCTTATATCTTCAACACATTCTTTTATTTTATCCACAGTATAATCAAGCTCATCAATATTATTAAAATATCCAAAACTAATTCTTATAGTTCCATCAATAAATTTATCATCTAATTTTATTGCATTTAATGTTCTATTCTCAACCTTTTGTTTAGAAGAACAGGCTGCTCCGGTAGATACGTATATACCATAGTTTTCCAAATAATGCACTAAGACCTCAGCTTTAACAGCTTTAAATGAAACATTTAATATATGAGTCGCACCTTCTTCATCCAGTATACTATTTATGCTGATATCTTCTATTTTTTCTCTTAACTTATCTGCATAAGCCAATTTAAGCAAGTTAAACTTTTTTACTTCATCATTAAAATCATTTTTTAAAAGCTCGCAAGCTTTACCAAATCCGATAATTCCAGAAGTATTTTCAGTTCCTGGTCTTATACCTTTTTCTTGATAACCACCATACATAAACGCTTCAATATTTGTCTTAGAATTTATATATAAAGCTCCAATACCTTTTGGACCATGAACCTTATGCGCACTAAATGCCATAGTGTCAATATTTAACTTTCTCATGTTAATAGAAATTTTTCCAAGAGCTTGAATAGCATCTATGTGGATTTTTATATTAGGATTTATTTCCTTAACATGTTTTATAATTTTATCAAGTCTTTGAACTGTACCTATCTCATTATTTACATAAATTATCGATATAAGTCCTGTATTTATATCTACAAACTTTTTTAAGCTTTCAAAATCTATAAATCCTTGCTTGTCATTATCAAGATATCTAACATCATAACCCCTTTTCTCGTATTGCTTATATACATTGTAAACAGAGGGATGCTCAATAGCTGTAGTTACAATATTATTGCTTTTATTTAGCTTAGATACATGGCTATAAATAGCTAAATTATTAGATTCTGTTCCTCCGCTTGTAAATAATATTTCATTTTCGCCGCAGTTAATAAGTGAAGCAATATTTTTACGTGCAGCTTCAATCCTTTTTTCAATATTTAATCCCATTCGATGTAATGAGGATGGATTTCCATATTCATTTTTTAAAATATCCGTCATCTCTGCCAAGACTTCATCCCTAACCCTAGTTGTGGCAGAGTTGTCTAAATATATAGTCATTAATTTTCTCCTTGTAATAATACTCAATATAAAAACTCTAAAAATTCCTTATAAAAAATTTTTAGAATGGTTTTAATTAAGAATTAGTATTAATAGTATTCTTTAAAATTTAGCCATTTTCAATATCCAAATTATTCTTCTAATATATTATATAACATTTTTAAAAAAATTTCAAAATTTTTTTAAAAAAACTCTTGCATATATTGTCGAAGTTTGCTATAATACATTTAGGTTATCCCCCCGATAGCCAAATATATTCCCAATACCCCTTTTATGCATATTAATGCTAACAAAGACAAGCCCGAAGCTTGTCTTTGTACTTTTTTGGGATTTTTTAACCATACTTACAAATAACAATACCAAATATCGTTAGTATTTAAATTACTATTTCAATATCTAACACCAACAAACTATGCGTGAAAGATTAGTAGAGCGATATGCCAATATATAGAAAAGCCAAGAAAAATGTTCCTTATTTTTCTTGGCTTTTCGTAGCTATGGAAGCAATATAAATAAAAAACGGTTGTCGCGCCTATAACGAGCTTTACCTACCTTACAAAATCAAGGTAAAGGGAGTTAAGAAGCAGGAACCGTTTTTTATTTATATTGCTAAACTAAGCTTCGCGGCAGTGTAAGTCGAAGAGAAAACCTCTACAAAGCTTTCACCAGACGAACTAAGCTAAATTATCATTTATCATTTTCTAACCAAAATTCATCCAACAAGTACTTCAACTGCTCTGCATTATATGCCTGCTTATAATGCTTCCAATGATTTGGAAACAACTCTAAATATGTGTTTTGCAGTAACCTTGAATCCATTAAGAGTGCAAATCCTCTGTCTTCTTCTGTTCTGATAACTCTGCCTACTGACTGCAAAATTTTATTAAATCCAGGGTATTTATAAGCAAAATCATATCCGCAATTATATTTTTTATCAAAAAAATCCCTTATTAAATTTCTTTCAAATGATATTTGTGGTATACCAGTCCCTATTACGATTGCACCTATCAACATATCATTAGGTAAATTAATTCCCTCAGAGAAAACTCCCCCTACTACTGTAAATAGAACTATATTTCTCTCATTATAGAATTTATCCAATATCTCAAGCTGTTCGCTCTCTTGTAAAGAGGCAGAATTTTTTATATATATTGTAGTTTGCTCATCTTTTTTATCCTCATATAAGTTGTAATACACCTCGGAAACCTTATTGAGAAATGCGTAAGACGGAAAAAAGACAATATAATTTCCAATTCTATTGCTAATCACAGTATGTATATACTCGCAAATTTTGTCTATATTGCTATCTCTTAAAGTATATTTCATGGATAGATTTCTACTTACAACTAAATTTAATCTATCTACTTCAAAAGGAGAATCTAGCATTAGCAGCTTATCCTCTTTATCATCTCCGCCTAATATCTGCCTGTAGTATCTCAATGGAGTTAATGTAGCAGAAAAAAATATAGCAGAATACGCATTTTTTAAAATATCTCTCAATATCTCAGAGGTATTTATTAAAAATATTTTTACTTTAAATGAACTGGAGTTTTTTTCTAAATAATAGCAAAAATTCTCATCAAACAATTCTGATAGCTTAATAAAAAACATACTTTCAAAATATAATTCTTCAAGTTTTTCATTTTTATAAAGCTTTTTATCGTTCATCCATTTTTCTGCTTTTGTTATAAAGGCTCTTAAAGACTTCAGTAAATTTTCGGGAGAAGATTTTAACACCTTATTTTCATATGTTTTATCATTTCTATTATTCGTATTGCTTTCATCATTTTCATCGTTATTATCTTCTTTTAACTCTTTTCTCAACGCAATAAATTCAGCATTAATATTTTTTAAACTTTTTGCAATAGATTTATCTAAATGAGTTATTGATTTTATTTCCTTGTATACATCATAAAATTTTTCCTTTATAAGCTCACAAGAATACATATTTCTCGTTCTATCCTCTAAGTTATGTGCTTCATCAATCAGTAAAATATCATTTGTATTATCTTGAAAATCTTCTCTTTTAAAAGCAACTCTTGGGTCAAAATAATAATTATAATCGCAAATCACAACATCAGAAGAATAAGCAAGTTCTAGGCTCAGCTCAAATGGGCAAACTGTATATTCCTTTGCTATTTTTTCTATGTATTCCTTGTTATACATATATTCAGATTTTATTGCATTTAACAGCACTTTATTCAACTTATTATAATAACCTTTTGCATAAGGGCATACTTCGGCATCACAGACAAAGCTGTCGTTACAGCACATCTTCTCTTTAGCAGTAATTACAGTTGTTCTAAGTTTAAGACCTCTGTCTTGAAGCTTCCTTATAGTATCCTCTGCCATTTGTTTAGTTGATGATTTCGCTGTCAGATAATATATCTTGCTGTTATTATTGCTATTTAAAGCTTTAATCGCAGGAAAAAGCACTGATATTGTTTTTCCAATGCCAGTAGGAGCTTGAACAAATAAGTTCTTTTTACTGTTAATAGTCTGATATACAGCAATTAATAGATTTCTTTGACCCTGTCTGTAGCTTTCAAAGGGAAACATAATTTCATCTATTGTATCTCTCTTGGAAACATAATGCTCTATTCTAAGCTTTGCCCATTCTAAATAAATATCTATCAAATCATAAAATATTATTTGAAGCTCGCTAAATGTATAATTATTTTTTATTATCTTAATTTCTTCAGTATCAATATTGCAATATCTAAGCTGTACAGCAATTGAATTTATTAATTCTTTAGCACAATAAAAATAAGCATAGCATAAGACCTGAGCCATATGAGAGTAGTCATAATTAAGCTCATCTATTGTATCTATCAGCTTATAGGTAGATTTTATCTCATCAATAATTATACCATTTTCAGTAGTAATAACTCCGTCGGCTCTGCCCTCTATCTCGAAGTCTATGTCATTATAACTAAATTCATGCTTTAAATAATATTCTTTTTTATATTCATCTCCCATTTGGCCTTGTATAAGTTTATGAATTCTTGTGCCTTCCAAAGCTCTCTCAATGCTCATAGAATCTTGTCCTATATCACCGCTCTTATAAACATACCCCACCAATTCTCTGACAGACAGTTTGATTTTATTCATTATGTACTCCACATAGATAGATTTAAATTAATACTATAATCATAACAAATTATATTAAAATTAGCAATGTCAAATATAAATACTTAAGAATATACCTATATTTTAAAATATAAGTGCATTTCTACATTAATATAATGCTACGTAAATTAACTATTATGTATTAAGAAATTAATTACAAATTCATTTATCTTATCATCAATTATTTTTTTCATTTCTTCATTTTCATAATCGAATTTCTCTATGGATAAATCTTCATCAATAGTATTATTAGATAGTTTGTGAGCAATTTCTTTAACAATTTCTTCTACTAAAGATTTTATTTTATTAGCGTAATCCCAATTAGAAAGATAGCCATCAGCCAATTTTCTTGATTTTTCTTCATTTTTAGCAAATAATTCATAAGTACTATTTATTATCATCTTAAACCTTTTTGGTACTTTACCATGCTCCTCTTTTACTACAAATTCCCAGTTATCATCTATACTTAGTTCTTCTTTTGTTTTATCCATGCCTTGTATATTAAACACTGGCGCTGCTCCTCGTCTATAGTTTACCATCAAGTACGTTGATTCACTAACTATATAATTTGCTAAATCATATATCTTGTCATTTGTTATCTTTTTATACATATAAAAACTTGGTCCGCTACCAAAATCAGGATTAATCATAAAAGTAGTATTATTAACATCCAATTCATCTCTATTGGATATAGTTTCAAGTCCATCAATATCAAAAAATCCATTTCTTACATAGCCATCATTCCAGAGAATAAGATTACTATTTTCATCATATATATGTGAGCTTTTTTTCAAACTTTCTTGACTTTCGCTTTCTATTTCTAATTTGCCATTATTATATAGTATAATATCATTACATAGATCTAATATTGATTTCCTTAATATATCTTTCATCTTACTCTCATTTTGCAAAATTTCATTATCATAATTTATATATAATAATCCATTTGTATAGAGATAGTACTCTATTAACTGTAAAAACTCTTTGGAATTAATCGTAAATCTAGCACCCTTTTCTTTCATTTCCTGTTTGATTTCTAAATAATCACAATATGTAATCACAGGGTTTGCATAAGTACTTATGCCATAATAATCCATTGCTTTATTATTTATATTATCAGCTGCAAAATATATTATTCCTAAAGGAATACAGAATCTATCCTTATATATACTTAAAAGATTATTATAATTTTCAATTTTTGTATAATCAGCATGTTGCTTAGCTATATCTTGCATATCCCTTGCCGCTTCGATAACAATTATATTACCAGAAGCTAATGCCAAATTTCTTTTCAACACATAATCTTCGTATGAAATAGTATTTCCATCACATACAACTACTTCTAAAGGAATATTGTTTATCCTGCAATACTGTTCAGAGCCTGATGCAATTTGTGATGCAAATATCGAAGAAAACGAATCTTCAGAATTATAATACCATATTTGAATTTTGTCTGTATTAGTATTAGTGCTGTTATTAGTCTCCTTTCCTTTATTATCACCCTTAACACATGATGATAATGTCATAAATGACACTGCAATCATCGTAATTAAAATAATAGCTATAAGTCTTTTTTTCATATCAGCAATCTCTCCTTATATATATTTTTATATTTTAATTAAATTATACACTATTATCTACTTCTTGTATCCAAATGTCCATGAAAGGCAAAAAAAAGACATGAAGAGTTTAAAATCATATCTTTTTTGAATAAAACTTTATGAAAAAGGAATAAATTTACATTATAACCCACTTTATATAAAAAAATAAATATATTTTCATTTTCAAAAAGTTATATCATTAACATCAAATACGAATATTATATTATGGGGTGATTGTATGATTGGTCCAGAACAGCTGGCAGTTTTAGTAAATACTTTATCAATTGCAATTGCAAAGGATAGAACTATACAGCAAATTGAATTAATAGTATCTATTCTCTCACAAATTGCAGATACATTGGCAACAATATCTATTCAAAGAGCAAATATAGAGGAATGTTTAGAATTAAAAAAAGATAAACCTAACTAATTTCACTTTTTAATCCCCACATATTTTATTATAATAAAAAATTTTTACTTAGATTCAATACATATAATTTTAATAATTCATTAATTTCAGTATTAAGCAACCGTGAAAATAATGTTAATATAGATAAAATGTTTTAAATAGTTGATAAGGTAAACAATTATCTCAAAAAAATACACTTATATTTTAGAATATAAGTGTATCTTCTATTTAACACATATTGTCCAGATTTTCTCTGTGGTTTTTTATTGAATACATTCTTTCATCTGCTTTTTTAAACAGTTCCTTAAATTCATGTCCATCTTCTCCAAAGTTTGACATTCCAAAGCTAAATGAGCATGATATATTCTGATTATTTATTTCAGTGGTTTTATTAATATTTATTAAAGAATTTTTAATTTTATTAAATAGAGCATCAACGTCTTTATCATGGAATATTCCTAAGAACTCATCTCCGCCAATTCTTGCTAAGATATCATTTTCAGCAATTAAATTTTTTAATTCTTCCACAATCTTTAATATAACTATATCTCCTTCACTATGTCCATATTTATCATTGATATGCTTTAAGTTATCAATATCAAATATTACCATATAAAAGCTTGAGTTATCTTTTAAAGCTTCTTCTTTGAATTTTTCAAATTTTTCTTCAATATAAACACGATTGTATAATTTAGTTAAGCTATCTCTATTAGCCAAAAATATTCTCTCTTCATATTGTAAAAAATTAGATATAGCTATTTCAATACTATTTTTCATAAACTCCATGCACTTGATATCATCATCATCAAACGCATCAGTTTCAAGTGAATCTATATTTATCATTCCATATACTTCACCGTTTATATTTATTGGGGCTGTTATACAAGATTTAATAAAATGTTCACCTATAGATGTTTTTATAGCATAGTAGTTATCATGAATTTTATTTAACTTCATTAAATCCGTTATATTAGCTATAGTATCCATTTTACCATTAGTTGCTCTATACAAAAATGTATGTTGAGGGCTAAGTTGGAAATTTATTATCTCCTCAGAAAATCCAACATGAGCTACTACCTTATATACATCATCCCTTTTAATAAATATAGTACCTATTTTTGCCTTTTCCAATGCTTTTATTGCATTTTCCAATATTAATTGATATACCTGTTTGATATCTTCTATTTTAATTATAGATTGACTAATATCAAGCATTAAATCTCTTACAATTGAAGCTTTAATTAGTTTAAACTGTGTTGCAAGCTTATCTGTCATATCATGTAGGTGTGCAAAAATAAATTTTTGTGATTTATATAAAACAATTTTACACTCTAAACTTACAAATATTTTTTCAAGCTCTGTTGTCATGATATATGTATCAGACAATTCTACTCTTTCATCATCATCAAATATTTTTTCAATTTCATTAATAAATTTATCATCCACAAAAAATTGCTTTGTTTTCATTGGTTTTTGCATGTCAAAATCATTATAGCCAAATAACAAGCTACAATTAGTATTCATAAATGCAATATTTTCGCAATTAAAAAGAATAAGAGGTGCCGACACAAACTTATTTAAAATTATTAAATCAGTTTCTGTTATTATATCATAATCTCTCTTATGCGTTGCCTTTCCTGCAAGACATTTTTCATCTGTATAAATATCTGAGCTCAATTTTTTCTTAAGATCAGACATTATATCATGTTTTTGTTTGCACAACATTTCATTCTCCAACAATAGATAAATTTATTTAGTATTACAAAGAAATTATATGATGTAAATTTTCAATCCTATCTAACAATGCTTATTATTTTTTTCTTAGGCTTTCATCAATAATATCATTATCTAACGGTGATTTGCATGGTGCTTGATTTTTAAATTCTGTCACCGCTTTTCTAACTCTATTTACTGAAGCTATAGTTCCAGGTCCTGCAATACATCCACCTGAGCATGCCATTCCTTCAAGCAAGTATCCATTTTTCTTACCAGCTTTTGCAAGTTTCATAAGCTTTACACATTCATGCAAAGTAGATACACCCTCGACATTTATCTCCCTTGATGGATCAATTGTCATTGCTGTATTTTTTACTGCTTCTGCAACTCCTCCAGCTATAGCATAGCCTCTGCCCAATGATGAAGCATCCTGTATCTCTTTAGATACCTCTATTTCCGATAATTCTATTCCTTTTGCAACAAACATTCCCATTAATTCCTCGAATGTTATTACGAAATGTACATAATCCTTAACATCATCTCTTAATGCTTCTAATTTTTTAGAAATACAAGGTCCTATAAATGCTATCCTTGCCTCTGGGTCTTTTTTCTTAATATATTTCGCAGTCTCAACCATCGGAGATGAAGAGTCTGATATATACTCATATTGGTCAGGGAATAGCTTTTTAACCATTATTGCCCAAGAATTACAACAGCTTGTTCCCATATACGGAATTTCATTCGGTACTTTTTCAATAAATTCATGCGCTTCTTTTAGCGTGGTAATATCAGCTCCCAAGCTAACTTCTACAACATCCTTAAAGCCTAATTGCTTTATACCCTCAAATATTTGGACTGGCTTTGCTAAAGGTCCAAACTGTCCTAAAAACGATGGAGCTACAATTGCATACATATGCTCACTACTTTTTAATGATTTTATAAGTTGATATATTTGAGATTTATCTGAAATCGCTCCATAAGGGCATTGTACGATACAATTTCCGCAGGATACGCATCTATCCATGTTTATCTTAGCTCTTCCTAAATAGTCACTTTCTATAGCGTCAACACCACATGCAGCTGCACAAGGTCTCTCGTATTTTACAATTGCACTATATGGGCAGGTTTCTTTACATCTGCCGCATTTAATACATTTATCCTTATCAATAATAGCTCTGTTTTTTCCAATAGAAACAGCATTTACTGGACATACTATAGTACAAGGATGTGCTAGACACTTTCTGCAATTATCCGTTACATAAAACGCCTTAGTAGGGCAAGCTTCGCAAGCAAAAGTAATTACATTTACCAAAGGCTCATCAAGTTGAACTTTATCTGCATCAACCTCAGAAATTCCATCAGAAACATGATAGTATTCAGTTGGTTTTCTTGCGCCTAGTCCCATTGTAAGTCTTAAACGCTCATCAACTATCGCTCTTTCTCTGAATATACTGTCTCTGTATGTGGCTACTTCTCCAGGTAGTATTTCAAAGGACGCTTTTTCCAATTCACTTAAGTCTACTCCCTCATAAGCCATTTTGGCAATCTTAGCAAATACCTGTCTCCTTATATTTATAATATTAACATAACTTTCTTTCATATTTATTTCCTCTATTTTCTAATTTTGTCAACAATCTTCTCCATTACAATTTGACCTGTTGCATTAAATATAGGCTCATCATCTATAAGTATAATAGGTGCAATCTTTTCGTTAGTTCCCTTACAAAATCCAAGACATTTAATTGCTTCTACTTCCAAATCTTCATCTCTATAATTATCTGAATTCTCGCTTATAATTTCTTTCAAATCTTCAAGCTGATCTAAAATCCCCATAGAGCCTAAAAACGTACAATTTGAACCAACACAAACTTTTACTTTCATCATTTCCCTCCATATATTTATATTAATTTCCAAAGCAAGAACTAATATACCAATTAATTTTAGAACTTGCTTTTTTACACACTATTTATAAATTTTTTACCTAAAATTATTATTTCCTATTTATTATATAATAATAATCGATAAATTTCAAACAAAAAATATAATTTTTACTATATATTTAACTATATATTCGATAAACAAAAATACACGTTAAGCATCCGTCTATTATCTTAGACAGATGCTTAATGTGTATTTTTAGAGAAGATATAAAATTAATTTAAATTTAAAAACAAATTATTAATACACTTTATGTATAGTAAAAATATTTTTAAATTGTAAATTTTCTTTTTCCTTTTAATTTTACAACAAATTCTTTTACATTTATAACTAAAATCGTAAAGAAAGTTAACAAATAAATGATAATACAGCTCATCAAGCTTGTTGAAATGTCTGTAAACCCATTTACTAGATAATATTTCATGAAACTTGTAAACTCTCCAACTGCATCAGTTATACTTTTTAGCGATGTATAGTCGATAACATACGATGTTGAAATTTTCAAAATAACTACAGTCAGCCACATCATTGCAATTCCTAACAAAGCTAGTATAATCACTTGAGATAAAATCTTTAAAATTAATTTTACATTATTTGATTTAAAGATAAATTCTCTTAGTGTTAAATCATATTGTAAAGATTTTCTAGTTTCCGACAAAGCTAAAATACTTTTTTTTGTACGATTTAAAAATTTTAAAAATATGATAGTAAATTCTGTAATTATCAATAGCATTAAAAGCTTTTTAAAGAAATTAATTACATCCGCATAATAAATACTTTTTGAAATACCTATATTATAGTACCTCAAGCTGCTAATTACTTGTTCATACTTCATAGGTAATTTTTTTTCATTGACAAGTGACATATAAAGGCTTTGACTCTTTATATTCACATTTTGAAGAATGTTTATATCCCTATAATATACCTTATCACTGTTTTTTATAATACAATTAACATAATATTCACCAAATTGAGATTCATACTTTTCCCCTAGAAGATTATATTTAAAGTTTTCCTCCATGTGCTTGTCGCCCATTATTACCTCATTATCACTATATGTCATGGTGCCTGCCTTTATATCTGATTTTCTCAGCAAAATATTGATATTGCCTGCATATACATTGGCATTTTCCCCTCGGACGAAAATATCATAAACATTAAAATAATCATATATCGAATTTTCTACCATGGCTCTATCAATTTGATTTGGATTTGCTATACCATCTAAGCTTAGCTCTGCCATTTCAGCTGGAAAGTTTCTAATGAAAAACATAAGCATACAAGCAGTAATTACAATGAATACAGCAATATATGTCATTAGCTTCTTCATTTTACTCTCACTCTCATTCCATCTTTAAGTGTAGAATCTATAAAATTAACTATAACTATGTCCTTACCTCTATTGTAGAAGTTTTTATCAAATTCAATTGCTACATTTTCATCGCCTACAGCCTTTATAGTTACTCTTTTTTCTGATAAAACATCTACATTTCCCAATATAGATTCTTCTTGATTTATTATGTAAACATATCCGCTAGAGCCTACAGCTATTCTTCCAATAGGCACTATTGCAGATTTTGGTATAACATTTTCAAACCTGTCTTCTATTGAAAATTTTAATATTACATTGTCATTCAAGCCTAAACCTGCAAGATATTTTTCATCATGCTCGAATGAAACCTCATAACCCTTCGCAAACTCCTTTACACCAACAAGTCTAGTTTGTGCATCCATATTCCACATATCAGTTCCGTAATATATAGTCGTTGGCATACTTTTATAAGTTTTTGCATCAACCATTGTCTTAATCTGCATAGAACTATTGTCATAAACACGGTATCTTAATATAGTCTCACCCTCTTTAAGTGAAGCCTTGTCAGATATATACTCTACATATATCTTATCGGATATTTTGCAAGCTCCATCATCATCCATTTTAAAACTGCTTTCTGTGTTAAAAGTTAGGGTATCACCATAAAGCTCATTTATATCTTTTCTTAAGTTGCTGATTATTTTTTGTTTATCCTTTATGCTTTTAATACTTTCGTCAAAATAGCTTGTCAAATCATCTCCACCTAATTCAGCTATTTTTTGACCTTTTTTTACTGCTTCACCCTCTATAACTAAAACCTTTGTAGCATATATATCCATATTAGGGCTTGAATATACCTCTGTTGTCACAGGTGACTGCTCAAAGTATGATTCTACAGTTCCGGAATATGTCAAGGTAGCAGCTACTTGCCCATCTTTTTGAGTTGAAACACCTACACTGACTCCCGGAGAAATTAAACCTGGATTTTTAGCGAGAATAATACCATTATATAAAAACGATATTTTATCCTTGTCAGGTACAGCATTTGGATTTATGCTTATAACCTCAGCATCATAATATCCCTCGTATCCTGTAAAGCTTAATAAAACTTTTTGCCCAACGCTTATATTAGGGAATTCATTGCTGTTCATCTTAAACGAAATTTCTAATAAGTTATCATCAATAATATTTGAAATAATATTATTGCTTACCTTTTTACCCTCAGATATTGACAGATTTTTTATCTTCCCATCTGCTACTGCATAAATGCTAACTCCCTCATTGGAATTAAAATTATCAATATTGTTAATCTGCCTATTTGCTGTCTTTTCAAGAGATTTTATCATTTTATTTAATGCTGATTGTTCATCATATATCTTGTCATTTATAGTATCTTGCTGTGTTCTTTTATCAGATGCGGACTTACTTATATCAAGTGCAAATAATTTTTGACCACCTTCAACAATTTGATCAGCCTTAATATTGACGTCTGATATATCCATATTTCTAGCAGCCTTCACCTCAACTACTTCATTGTTTCCTGATGATATAACTCCATTTATATAGTACTTACTTTCTATTTTCCCATTAGGTAATACTACCACATTACTTACTATAGGTGTGGTATAATTTCTTATACTTAAGAAAACCATGCCTAATATAACAATAAAACATATAAATGCAAAAAATATCTTAGAGATTTTATCGAAAATTCTAATCATCATTATACTATCCTCCTACTTTCCAATATCATATTTTTAATTTTCTCCTTGCTCTTCATAACCAAGTAAATCACAGGGAATATAAACAGTATACTTCCAGCATAGAAAACATTCCTGTCATTTGCGTATAATGTATTTAAATATAGTGACACTGGATACTTTGATGGTGTATTTATAAAAATAAGTGCCTGCTCAATTATATTCCAGCTCTCAATAAAATTTAATGCACATAAAGCAAGTATAGAGTTCTTTGAATAAGGCAGCACAATCTTTGTTAGTATTTGAAAATTAGATGCTCCATCTATTCTTGCTATTTCATATAAATTCTCAGGCATGCTTGAGAAAAATTGTTTTAAGAAAAACACTCCCATAGTGCTGAATACTCCAGGTAAAATTACAGCAAATTTTGTATCAAATATAGTAATCCCAACATATCTTTGAATACCATTGTATAAAAATACATTTGATATCAGAGTTATCTGCAAAGGCAAAATCATCAAAAACACATATATAGTAAATATTGCATTAGCTATCTTGCTTTTAGTCCTTGAAAAGAAATATGCTGCACCAACAGATATTATGAGCTGTCCAATTATTGTTGATACGGATATAACTATCGAATTTATGTACAATTTGAAAAATTCCATCTTTTGAGTTATCTTCAAATACTGATGCAAGCTAAACACCTTTGGCAAAAACGAAGTGTTGTAGCTTTGTACCTGATACGCATCCATAAATGAGTGAAGAAGCGTGTACACTATAGGCAGTAAAAATAAAATTACGATTATCACAGATAAAATTTTAATTAAACTCTTTTTCATAGTTACCCCCTCACTTTGATAGTTTTCTTTTTTGATACATTCCAAAAGCTAGAACTAACATCAAAATTATAAATATAAATAGTAAAAATATATCCGCAGATACTATTAAATCCTCCAAACTTAGCTTTTTAAGCTTTAAGTAAAGAAAGTTTTGCATCATAAACATATCATAATTTGGATATTCACCAAATACAGCGTATGTCTGCTTAAATATTTTCAATGAATTGTATATGCTTAGAATTATTGACAAAGTCATAGCCTCAGAATGCAGAGGTATAATTATCTTAAACAGAGTTCTGAATGTTCCTGCTCCATCTAAATATGCTGCCTCCTCAATTGATTTATTGCGATTTTTTAATGATATTAAAAATATCAAATATGTAAATCCAAGACAACTCCATATGTAAATAAGTCCCACCATAGAAAGACCGCTAAAAATTTTACTAAAGGCACTGATACTAAGTAAATCCCTAAAAAATCCTGCAACAGACAGTATAGGCACTGCTATAGGTAAAATTATCGCTACCTGAACTGCAAAGGAAAGTTTTATATACTCTGTTGCATAAGCTAATAAAAATCCTAAGATAACAACTATAGGAATATATATAACCATAAACATCAGAGTATTTTTAAATGAAACAATAAACCCTTGATTAGTCCATATACCTGTTTGAGTATCTAATAAGCTAAAATCGAAGCTATCCTGTGCAATTATAAATGGAATTATATACAATATGGCAACCCCTATAAGGCTTAACAAAGCATATCTTGTTAATCTTGTTTTTTCCATACATCCAGCTTCCTTTCTGTAATTGCATCGAATATATGAATATCATTTAAGCTGCAAAATAAAGACATCTTATCGTTTTTGTATATTTTAATATTCTCAAAAACCTTGGATATTAGCTTAATTCCATTAAAATTTACATACACAAGTTGTTCAGCTCCAAGCATCTCGACCGCTTCAACCTCGCAGTTTTCAAATAAAATACAGTTATCTGAATTATAATTGTCATCTTTTATGTATAATTTTTCTGGTCTTATTCCTAAAGTAATTTTTCTACTGTCATAAAAATCATAAGTATTTTTAAGCTCAAAGCTTATATCGCTCATACAGTCTAGCTCTATGTACATCTTAATATCGTCTTTATTTTTTAATCTTCCATCTAAAAAATTCATCTGAGGCAATCCTATAAATCCAGCAGTAAAAAGATTATCAGGATTATTGTATAAATTCTCTGGTGTATCTATTTGTAATATTTTTCCGTTATTCATAACGACAATTCTTTCGCCCATTGTCATAGCCTCTGTTTGGTCGTGTGTAACGTATACAAATGTAGTTTGAAGCTGCCTATGAAGTCTTATAAGTTCAATTCTCATTTGAGTTCTTAATTTTGCATCTATATTTGACAGAGGTTCATCGAATAGAAAAACCTCAGGGTCTCTAATTATAGCCCTCCCAAGTGCAACCCTTTGTTTTTGTCCGCCTGACAATGTAGCTGGCTTTTTATACAAGCACTCTTCGATTTCAAGCTTCTTAGCTACTTCTAAAATTTTCTCTTTTATCTCCGCTTTCTTAACCCTTTTTAGCTTTAATGAAAATGCCATGTTTTCATATACATTCATATGAGGATATAGGGCATAATCTTGAAAAACCATAGAGATATTTCTGTCCTTTGGAGAAACATCGTTGACGACTTTTTCGCCTATCTGCAAAGTTCCTTCCTGCACCCCCTCAAGTCCTGCTATTATACGCAGAATTGTTGATTTTCCACAGCCAGAAGATCCTACAAGTACTAAAAATTCCTTGTCCTTTATCTCTAAATTTAGGTTTTCCAATGCTTTAAATTTATTAGGATAAATTTTTGTAACATTTTTTAATAAAATACCTGCCATATTAACTTACATCCCTCTCTTTAAAAAACATTTTTAATCCATTTAATAAAATTTTTTATATACATTATCTATTAATTATACACTATTATTTTAGTATTGTATTATAAAAGCCATGAAAAGCCAAAAAAAGCCATGAAAAGTTTTAAGAAAAGTTCTTGACATACTAAAGCAGGATTTGTATATAAAGCTGTTTAACATTAAGATTTGAATATTTTTATTATGCTTAAGTCTTGTATGAAAAATCCGTCCCTTATTTCTGTAATACAGCTAAGCTCCTTATATCTTTCTATCAAGTCTTTTGCTATTGATAAGCCAAAACCCCTATTATACCCTTTTTTAGAATATCCCTCACGAAATATTTTTTCCATAAAATTTGCTTCTTCTGAATTAGCATCACTTGAGCTTGATTTAATTTTGACATATTCATCTGCCATACTGTTCATAATTGTTATGTTTATTGATTCCTCAATTTTAACTATACCAACTGATATAAAAGGTTTTCTAGAATTTACAGCGGCTTCTATTGCGTTATCTAAAAATATTCCCAATATCTTGCATACATCATCTGAATCCACTATAAGGTTCTCAATCCTTTTATTTACCATAAGTTCAAAGCCGATATTTTTGTTCTTTATTTCAGCGTATTTAAACAGCAGAAGCGATTTTAAGCCACTGTCTTTTATATTTTTGAATAAACTGCTATCTAAATTTTTTGTTTCCTTTAAAGATTTTGATATAAAAAAACTAGCTTCATCATATTTTTTGTCTGCAATATACCCGTTTAAAACTGTCATTTTGTTGTTAAATTCATGCACTGTTTTTCGCTGAGTATCTATAAGTTCCTGCATAGTCTTATTATAAAGCTCAAGCTTGTTGTTATATTCTTTTGTTAAATCTAAATTGTTTGTTGTATCTATTATGATATTTACAAAGTAAAATAAAGTCATAGAAAGAAGTGCAGACGCAGCAAAGCTACCTACAGACATTATGTAGGTAAATGAATTATCATCAATTTTATTTATAATTAAAATATTTACAAAAATAACAACAAGCAATATGATAAGTATTATAACAGATGCGATTTTCGCCTTAAAATCTAAGCTTTTGTTGAACATATTGTATATAGCTACAGACTTGTCCATATTTAGCAAAAAAGAAATAATAACAAATGAAGTAAGATTGTAAAGACAATAAATTAGGACACTGTTACTAATATCAAAAAGCTTTATACCAAATAATTTCATAAAAACAAGGTGTGTTATGACATCACTTGCAAAATAAAATGATATAAACACAACAGAAAATACTATTCCCTTTATAAGCCTTACCTTAAAAATGCTGTTTATATACATAGAAACTAGAAATATTGACAGCATTTTCACGACAAATAAATTTGAATAGCTCATAATATACATCAATATTAGCGAAGGTACAGCAGATAAAATAATATTTAGTATGTTTACATGCTTTTCTATTTGATTTGTCTTAATTACTACAAAATTAATCAAACTGACATATAAAATACTTATAAGTAAATTAACTATATTAATTTCCAAGCTCCATCACCCTCTTGACAATTTTATCATCTACATAGAACACTTCATCATTATTCATAATCAGAATTCGTTTTTTAGGGTCTACAGATTGTATGGAATTATAATTTATAATAGTAGACCTATCTATTTTTATGAATTCTTTGCTAGCTCTATTGGAAAAATTTTCTATTGTTTCTATAGTTTCTATATTGCATAATTTTGTTACTATATTAAGGCTTTTTGCACCTTTGTTCTTTACAACATAAATTATATCATTCTCTTTTAATTCAATATCCCCAGTAGCTTTTTTTATTACTATTCTTTTTCCCTCAGAGCTTAAGTTAATTTTATCAACTGCTTCTTTAAGCGCCTTTTCTAAAAGCTCCCTGAACTTTTCATCTTTTTTTATAAATGCTATAGGGTTTATCTTATAATTTAAAACATTAAAAGCATAGTCAACAAAGCCTGTTAAGAAAATGATTTCATGATTTTGATTTTTGCCTCTGCGTATTATGCTTGCTATTTCTATCCCGTCATAATCGTCATTAAGCTCTATATCTAATATAAATACTGTTTTTGAATCCTTGTCGATTTCATCTTCTTTATAGTCCGAAAACTTATTAAAGCTTTTAACAAGATATTGCAGTTCAGAATCAAAGCTTTGATTTATAACAGCTTCAACCATTTCTCTGATTTCCCCATCATCATCAATAATAACAAAATTAAACATGACAACCTCCATAGAAATATTTATATGAAAACCCAAGATTTACTTGAGTATGATTATATTGTCTCATAGTCTTGTCTACGACAAGCCACTTTTATAATATCCTAGGGATATTATACCATAAAAACCTTTCTTTTTACAAATAATTTATACTTTTACTTATTTCAAAAAATACGCTTTCATATGCTTAAGCATTGATGAAAGCGTATTTGTAGGGAATTGAACATATAAAATGAAGTCTTTGTTTACTTGTAATGTATATTGAAATTAAGTATAAAATCATCTATTACTTTATCTATAATTTCACCATCTTCTTTTTTATTGTAATCTAGGTTTCCAGTTGACAATCTATTTACCAATTGAATTATCACGGATCTTATTTTGTAATAATATTCATCGTTACTAAAAAATGCGTCAGCTATGCTCTTTGCTTCAGCTTTATCTTTTACAAGAATTTTATATACATCATTTACTGTATTTAATATTACTATGTCTTTCCCAGTATTTTCTTTTACTAACGCTTTTAAAATCCCTTTATGCTCCCAGTTTTCATCTACTTCTAAAAACTCTCTTATTTCTTCTGTGTCAGTTGCAGTAAAAAAAGCTCCTCTACTATACGTAGGATTTACAACCTTATAGTAATCTATTTCTAATATTTGGTTAAAAACATCATATATTTTGTCATTCGTTACCTTTTTATACAAATAAGCACAAGGAGACTTAAACGTTACTCCAATGTCTAAAACAAGAGTTGAATTCATTATATCATCCTGTAGTCTAGAAATATCAGAGTATACTCCCAGTAAATGGTCCCCTTTATAGCCATCCAAAAGAGTTAAATTTGAAGTTTTATCATATATATAATAATATGGATCGCTATCGTCTTCAAGTATATTATAAATATCACTAATATTATCATTATATAATTTTAAATCCTCATATGCTTCTATGGCTGTTTTTTTAATTTCAGCCTTAAAGACTTCTTTGTTTTTAATTATATCGCTATATTCATCAATATATCTTATACCATTTTTAATCATATAATATTGAATTGTATCGCTAAAAGTCCTATAGTTTAATTTAAACCTAGCACCTTCTTCCTTCATCTGCTGCATTATTTTAAGATAATCATCATAATTAATTAAATTTTTATCCAGATTTATACTATAATGCTTCATAACTTCACTGTTCATAGCTATAGCACGATATCCCACTCCTACAGGTATGCAAAATCTATCTTTGTATTGATCCATCAATTTATTATAATTTCCTAATTTTGAGTAATCTGCATGTTGCAATGCTATATCATGCAAAGACCTAGCATCATCTAAAACAATCATGTTTCCCCTTGCCATGGCTGCATTTCTTTTCAATAAATAATCCTCATAAGATAAGGTTTTTTCTCCATATCTCACTACTTCAACCGGAATATTATTGGTAATGCAGTAAGTCTTCAATTTAAATGCTATACTATCTAAAGCATCAGAATATATTCCGGCATTTGTATTATCATAGTCATACCTCCATATCTGAATAGTGTCTTTTTCATTATTTTTTGGACTACAAGATGATAGTGTCATAAATGACATCATCAAAATCATCATTAAAAAAATATTTACAAGTATCTTTTTCATATTTACCTCCGTTTTTTACATATTTGTTTACAATGTTTGCCAAAGTATCCATGACATAGGTAAATTATAAAACAAAATTCTTAAGAAAAAAAGATTAAAATTCTTAAGAATTTATGAAGATTGTAAATTTATTCGTTTTTACTTATAATTTAAACAGAAATCAAGTACAAAATTATCTAAATTTTATACTGTAAATACTATACCTTAGACACACATGACAACAATTTTATAAGGTATAGTTTGAGCTGGTATACTTCTTGTGCTAGGACCGTAGATAACAATTAAATTGTGATTTTCAGGAGTCTGTAAAAATGCTTGACCGTTTATAAGTACTACCTCAGTTTGTAGTGATGGATTTATTTTTAGCGAACCATCACTGCTCACTAGCTGACTATCAAAATAATCAACTTTCACATTGATATTTGGCATATCCTTTGCTACTACAATTGCTTGAAGCTGCATAGGATAAATTAAAGGTACAGGTGCATCCGCATTATAATATGCTGTTACCATATCTCCTTCTGACACCATTGCATGTTCTACAAAATATGTAAACGGCGAAATGACGAAATTTACTATGCTTCCATCACTATTTTGTATAGACATTAGTTTATAACATCCCGAAGCCTCATCGCTTTCTGTCCAAAAATCATTTATATCTTTGACAACACCATAAAAAGAACTAAAATGTATCATAATTATTCCTCCATATTTTATAAAGCTTTTAATATATATAATATGCGTTGTTTGAATTTTATGTTAAATAATATCTATACTTATTATATATAAATAATTAGTTCACTTTTTAAGCCAAAGACCTTATCAGCTTATCTTATAATTTATTTTGAATAAATGATAACAATCACATTTTCGGTAATATAACTGTAAAGCGACTACCTTTTCCTTCAATACTCTCTACTGTTATTCTCCCATTATGTGCTTCTACAATGGATTTTGCAATAGCTAGTCCGATACCTGCCCCTCCAGTTTTTCTATTGCGTGATTGGTCAGTTCGATAAAATCTCTCAAAGATATAAGGAATATCACTTTGAGAAATTCCAATTCCATTATCTTCAATGACTACAATTCCATTCACATCACTATCCTTTATCTGAACTTGTATATGCCCTCCATTCGGTGTATACTTAATAGCATTTGATAGCAGATTAGTTATTACTTGGATAATTCTGTCTTTATCAGCGAAAATGTTGCAATTAACTCCTTCATTGCTTATAACTATATTTTTATTATGAGCCTCTTTTTCAAAATTATTGCAGACAGTTTGTGTGATTTCAAGTAAATCAACATCAGAAGTATATAGCTTTACATTTTCCTGTTCAAGCTTTGCCAGACGGTCTAAGTCAACGACTAAACTACTGAGCCTTTTTACTTCTTCAACACAACTGTTCAATCTTTCTGGAGTAGCATCCCAAAGTCCTTCTGCCATAGCTTCTAAATGTGAACGAATTGCTGTAAGCGGTGTACGAAGCTCATGAGCTATATCAGCAGTCAGCTGCTTTCGATATTGCTCCTGCCTGTCTAAGGCATTTGCCATATTGTTAATTGATGATATAAGAGTATTTAGCTCCTTTGTTTTTGTTCTACTCTCAAACCGAATTCTATAATCTCCACTAGATATTTGTTTTGCTATTTCAGCTGTTTTAGTAATTGGTCGTGCTATTTTTCTAGCTAAAATTCCTCCGGCAACAATTGATACAGCACAAGAAACTAACCCAATTGCAAGGAAAATAGCATTTAACGAATTGACAAACTGAAATTCATTTTCTTTAAGAAAATATGGTCCATATGCTTTGATTGAAACTGTACCAATTTTTTGACTTCCCTGCATCAAATCATAGGAATAAGTTTTAAAACCACCTTTATTTTTCATCTGATCCATACGCTGCGTTATGTCTTCCATAATTTGCCTGCATAGTGTCATATCATGAATTTCCGCATCCCAAATCATCTTTCCGGAATAATCATAAACAGACATAAAATAACCATCATACAGAGAATACATCCCTAGTGCATGTAAATAATCCGAGTTCCAGCTCTTAGTCATACCATTATATAATTTTTGTAAATCTTCAATAATTCTTTCACGACGTACTTGTTCTTGACTAATGATATACTCTTCAAATTGTTTATTTACTACTCTATTAGCAAGCAAGCTGACAAGTATAACTATGACAAGCACGATAGTCATAATATACAATGATACTTGAGAATGTAAGCTCTTCATAAATTTAACTCCCTCCGAATTTGTATCCTAAACCGTGGACAGTTAATATATAAACAGGGTTTTTTGGATCATCTTCAGTCTTTTGTCGAATATTTTTAATATGACTATCTATCGCTCGGTCATATCCATCAAAATCACTTCCCAACGCAATACTAATGAGTTCCTCACGCGTAAATACCTTGCCTGGATATTTGATTAGAGCAGATAATATTTTCAACTCACTTTGTGTCAGTATTATACTATTCCCTTTTTTTAGTACAGTAGATTTTTCAAAGTCGATTACTAGATCGCCATTTCGCCATGAATTGTATGCAGTCAGTGGAACCAGCTCATCACAAGTTCTTCTAAGTAAAGCCTCCACACGAGCATACAGCTCTTTTAAACCAAAGGGCTTTGTGATGTAGTCGTCAGCACCAAGCCCAAGCCCTTGTACAACATTTTCTTCCTCGACCTTTGCAGTAAGCATAATAATAGGAACACGAGATTTTTTGCGGATTTGTGCACATACCTCCTCGCCAGAAAGACCAGGCATCATCAAATCCAGAATTACCATCGTTATATTTTGATGATTAAATAAGTCTAATGCTGTCTGCCCATTATCTGCCCGAAAAACCCTAAACCCTTTACTTTCTAGCAGTGCAGATACAACTTCTAAAATTTTAGGTTCATCATCTACAACTAAAATACTTTTATTCTCATTGTTCAACATATATTTACTCCAGTTTTAAAATTATACTTTCTTACATAATAACATTTTAAGTTATTATTTACAATAAGCTGTTACTTTGAAATCTTAGTATTTCTAATAATTATACACATTCAACAATTATGAGAGCATACAATTGACGCGAATATTAGATTAATTAATAAGACCTTTTCCAATTAGCGAAAATAGCTTTAGATTCTTTGAGAAAATCATATGGAATTGTGATAGAGTCATTTGTAACTGTCTTATTTTCTTTAAAAATAGGCCATGGATTACATCCGCCAGCTTCTATCTCAACACGGTCCATAGGGTATTGATTTCCACAGTTTTGGCAAACTAAAAGATTGCCTTCCTGCTTATAATAACCCCTTCCAGAATCATAGCAAATTTGACAAGTATTGAATGCTGTACGTATAGTTCCATCAGGAGCTTTTACAGTTAAAACTTCCAAATTTGTTCCTTCTACATTAACTGGATAAAACTTTACAGTTTCAGAAATTTCACTAATAGGTATAACAATATCTTTATTGGTAGATTTAGATACAGAATCATTTGATGATGCTCCTAATATTCCACTCATTCTAAGTCCAACAAATGTAGCTATCAATACTACTCCTAATATTGATAAAGCTATAATTATCCCTTTATTTTTTGCTGTGTAATTGCTTCCATTTGCCTTAATATTAGTTTTTTTATTATTTGACATGTTTTATTTCTCCTTATATAATCATATATTATTAAATATTTTCAAGATTTTTTAATATTTTTTAGATTTAATTATTATACTTTAGTTTTTACTATAATCAGAATTTTTATTATTTGGTTTCTCACGCATAAATAAAAGCGCAATGAGAATTCCACCAATTGGCAAAATGCAATGCCAATGACTAATTATAAATCCCATATATCAACACCTCCTGCCTCCATCATTTCGTATATTAATGCCTTTTAATGACAACTAGGAGCACCGCCATTGCCTCCAAATGTTTCAGGCGGCCAAATCATTGTTTTAAAATCAGATACTTCTTTCTTAATCGCATCAAGGTCGATGTTATTAATATCTTCAACCACTTTCACATATCCATAAAATGAGTTGTCACCATTCGAAAAATCAAAATCAGCTATTGGAATAAAATATAATGGATTTTCCGAATTAGCTAATGTAGCCTGTGTAGAATAAAATGGAACAAGCAATTTAAAATTACTTTCTTTTGATGAGCTGTTTTTTATAATCCATTCAGTATCAATATTAGCCTGAACAACAATTACTGCAGGTGTAAATCCCTCATCTGTCAATTCTATAACTACTTGTTGTAAATCTTCTTTTTGTGTAGCAACAGCTATTTCTTCTGTTGGAATAATGTAATTTGCCGGAATAGGGTCTTTTGGTATAAGATTTTCAAATTCTCTACCCTGTCCAGACTCATTGCTGCCTGTTTCAATCTCTGAATTAGAATCTACAACTTTAATTGTACTTCTAATCATTCCCATCCAACAACTATAAGGAAAAGTTCCTGTTTTTGAAGGGGTAAATTCAATAATATTTTCTCCTGTCTTAAATTGGTACTCAATATTGTACTCAGGTATAAATATTCTGTTATTGCATCCGTTAATGCTACCCTTTGGTGCATTAATAATCCATTTTACAGGCATTCCTTCTTTAACTGTAATAGCGGGATATCTGCCAGATGATAATGTACTATTCACAATTTGTACTCCATTATCCACTTTAATATCCTCACTAGATGTATCTGATTTCGAACTCGAACCGTCTGCAAATATTGTAGGAAAAAACCATCCTGATAGATTTAGACCTTGAGAAAACATCGACATACCCAGCACAACAACTAACACTGCTCCTGCAGTCATAACCTTATGTGTAAATTTTTTGCCTAAAGCAGTGCTCAATGCTCCAAGACCAAACATAAGTGGTACTGTACCCAAACTGAACAAGAACATTGAATATGCACCGGCAAATGGATTTCCAGTTGATAGAGCGTATATCTGCATGGCTTGTAGAGGTCCGCATGGCATCAGACCATTTAAAAGACCAACAAATAATGGACTTGTGCTTGAAGCTTTCTTTTTATCTATTAAACGAGTAAAAACACTAGGCAGTCTTGGATTTAATTTTCGTAGCCATGGGAAAATATTAAGCATATTAGCTCCCATGATAACCATGAATATGCCAGCAATTAATTTAAGTATACCTTGTACTGTATTTGAAAATGTAATTATAGAGCCTAATCCTCCAACAATAAAACCGACAATCGTATAAGAAATAACACGTCCTAAATTATATAAAAATGTTGGTTTGAGTGTGGATAAAAAATTAGAATTCTCCTTTGCTGTTTCATCATGTAGAATACATTGGGACAGATTAATTCCACCGCACATAGCAACACAATGCACTGAGGTTAGTAGCCCAATTACAAATAACATGCCATAACTCATATTAGCATCAGCCAACTGACTTGGTACAAGTAAATTCAATATGCCAAACTGCTGTAAAATCATATATAATGAAGCAATGATAATAAGTAAACCAAGAACTCGATTTGTTCCTGTAGTTTCTTTTACACGATCTTTTAAAATAGTATAGTCTAATTTTTGTATAATCACTTCAATATCCTTTAGTGCTATAATATCACTGTCATAATCAATATTTGCAGTACCATCACTATAGCTGACTTTAGCAGATTTTATTCCAGCAGTGTTGCGAAGTTTATTTTCAATTTTATTTTGACAGCTAATACATGTCATACCCGAGATACGCAACTGTACTTTCTTTATAGATAATTCCATTGAGTGTCCTCCCTAATATTTTGCTTTTTTATGTTCCCATTATATTTCGTAAATTTGTAGAAATTATGTGTTTATATAAATTTTATTAAAATTCTTTGCAAAATATAAAAATACTTTTAATTATTCTTTTACATATGAAATTCACTTTATACTTTGTATGTTTATATTTCTAAAAATTCCTTTTGATTTGGTATATTTTGTGATAAAATGTCCAAGTAAAGTGCATCCACTGCAAAGTTATTTATATCGATAAACAGTAATTTATATATTGAAAGGAGAATAATTGCAATGTCTGATTATATCAATGAAGCATTATCATTATATGGTATTAAAAATGCTAAGACTACACTCTTGAGGCATAACGAAAATCTTACTTACCGCATTGATTCTGAGGAAAAATCTTTTTGTCTGCGTATGAAAAATCCAGTCTCTGGATTTGACTTATCAGTATTTAATGATGATTCTGAGACATTTTTGCGAGGCGAACTTGAGCTTATACGTGTATTAAAGGACAAAACAGATATTCTGGTGCAAATGCCTATAGAAACACTTACAGGCGATGTACTTGCAAGGCTTTCGGACGGAACACTGGTAAGTTTACTTAGCTGGGTTGACGGTGTACCCCTAAACAAAGAGGAACGAACTGAGCAAATGCTCATTTCTGTTGGACAAACTTTCGCAGAACTTAGAAACACTATGGAAAACAGTCCTAAATTAAATACTTTTTCAAGATTTTCTTATAATCAAGAGCTGATAGAAAGACTTATTGCTAAGACTAATCAAGGTGTCGAATATCTCTCAGAAGAATCCATACAAAGTATTATAAAGGCATTGAACGCTGTATCCTCTATTATGAACGAAATGGATAGTATAGAAGAAAAATTAATTGCTCACGCCGATCCAGGTTTTGGCAACATGATTTGGACAGGAAAAGGTGTAGGATTAATTGACTGGTCACTTGCTGGGTATGCACATTCTTATATGGACCTTGGAGGTCTCATGGGAACAACGTCAAATCGTGATGAACAAAAGCTTTTACTAAGTGGATGGGAAAGTGTTCGTGGGAAAATAGACCGTAGATATTTAGATGCTTATTTTGCACTTGCTGTTTTGCTTTTTGTCTGCTGCCAATATAGCCGATCTAAAGAATGGGATGACTGGTTTCCAGCAGCGCTCAAAAGGTGGCAAGATACAATCTTTGATCCATTATCATCGGGGTGTATAATACCTTGTATTTTATAACATATGGTGAAATTATATAAATAAATTTCAATCTTTTAGTATATTTATCATTTAAGCATTACAAAAAAAGCAGGGTAGTCAATAATTTTTGACAGCTCTGCTTTTTTCGGTCAGCAGTTTTTCCTTATTGAGCCGATTGTCGTCCATTAAGAAACTTGCCCATTCAAAATCAAGCTTATCAATGTTTTCTTGCCAATATATGAGTCGCTGACAGTAGTAATTGATTTTTTCATGAATCCGCTTGTGATACTCATCTTTTTCAAACTTTAAAACAAGTGATGTCAGCTCATAAAATGGAAGCCCTAAGGCATGAGTTTCAACATGCACAGTAGCACCAGCATGGCCAACCGCATGGCACAATGCACCATATATACTATCATCAATTTCTTTCGCAACAGCATGAGCATCCAAAATAGACCGTTTAGCAGCAGGCATCTTGATTTTACCTCTTGACCAAGCTTCACAAAGTTCAAGTGCCATTCTTGGTCGTAACTCATGTGGATATTTTTCTTCAAACTGTGCAAGAGGAACCTTAGCACAATCCAAAGCCCACATAACGAGTGTACGATGTTTTTGTTGTTCTATCATCATTTTGAGCTCCTGTAAACATTCGCTGTCACGAGAAAATAATATCTTATTCTTTTTCTTTAATTTCTGTTCAACATCATAAAACATGATAGGTACCTCCACTGTGCTATGATAGCAATCAACCGTTCATTATAGCTTCTGCATAAATAACACCGTCCATATCAGGTGCTTCACCGCTTTCAACATTCCAACAATTTGCCATTGCTGTTTCAATAAAAATACACTTTTTCAATATATCTATTGGAACATTAAGGCTTTTCTCAAAATATTCTGTAATCACTTCTATATGTTTACGATAATCTTCAAATGATATTTTATCATTATCATGGAACTCATTAATAATAAACCGTGCAATATCAAATATCGGATCACCAATAACACCTTTTGGGTCAATAATTCTATATTCATTATTATTTCCAAGCAGAATATTATCGTGATGAAAATCTCCGTGCAACAATAAGTTTCTACAATATATTTCGCACAAGGAAGAACATATATCTTTCGCTTTTTTCATAAATGAATATAGTTCTTTGTAATCTTTTTGCTTGCTCATGTAGTCTGTAATCCTGCTTACCCACTCAAAATATGTAGGATAAATTTTAGGATTATCAGGCACAATATGTAAATTATTAAACAAGTTTGAAAAAACAAAAAGCCTTTTTTCAATTAATTTTTCATCACGTAATCGTATACCTGGTTCTATAAGCTCTTCAAGAATAATTCCATTATCCATATCAGCATCAAAAACATTGCAAAATAATTTACCATTGTATTCACGCAATGTATTAAATTCTGTAAAGACTTCCCTACATGGATTAGTTATTTTGAGTATTGCATTCCCAAATTGTTGGGAATGACATATAAAAATGCAATTTACAGAATAATAATCAACTAATTGCAATATTTTCAAATTCCACTTAATCGAATATATCTCAATATCTTTTAAAACTTTTTCAAAAAATGCTTGTCCAAAATGTTCAATTATTTTCTGTGATTCTTCTTGACTAAAATTATAAATCATAATTCTTATTCTCATTTATCCTTTCTAAAAAAATTTATATTCTACTCCCTATTATAGCAAAACACTGTCATAAATCAACGCAAGATTTTATGATAGTGTTCAATAAAATAAAAGAAATCAAATGACATTGTGCTGTATTTGTAATATTGATATCTTTTTGTCTTGGTAAAGAATTTAAACTACAACTCTATATTATTCTATACTAAATATTTCTATAAGTGTTATAAACAAATAATTTATTAAATAATTATAACAAACATTATTAAGGTATTCAATAAAAATATAGTTTATTTTCAACATCTCTCTAATTATGTAGCAGGTGGAAATTCCACCTGTTTTATTAATTTATATTAACATCTAGGACAATTTGAATTACAACAAGTGCAAAACCAACATCCACATCGTGAACAACATCTATGCCAAGTAAATCTACAGCATCGTCTACAAAATCTTAAACGACAACAACTCATAATATCACTCCTTTTTTTACATTAAGTGTTATATTATATATATTCATGTCGATTTATTTGGATACTATTATTATCTACACGTTTAATTTTAGTCTAGCTTATTGAATAAAAATAAAAAAGATTAATACAGCAAAAATCTCATATACTAAGTTCTTTAAATATTTTAAACCAAGATAAAAACTCATCAGTATGTATGCTATTTTTAAGAAAAACAAAATTAAACTCTCTCTGAATATCATTTCCATTTATATTTAATTTACTAAGCCTGCCTTCTGAAATTTCCTTTACTACGGCTGCTTTGTACAGAAATGTTATACCTAGCCCATCCTCAACTAACTTTTTAATAACTGCCATATTACCAATTTCCGTTATGTTAGAAAAACTATTGATGGAAAGATTATGCTGTTGGAGCTGATGTTCTAATATTTCACGTGTTCCAGAACCCTTTTCCCTTAGAATCAAGCGACTTTTTATAATATCCTGAAAGCTTAACTCTTTTCCAGCAAATTGAGAATCAGGTCTACAAACCGCAATAAATGGCTCCAGTACGAACAATTCGGAATGGTAAACAGTTTTATCAAAAAAGCCTTCAATTAATGCGAATTGAATTTCTCCATCATCAAGCTTTATAAGTAAGTGCTGTGTATTATCAACAATCATTCGAATTGGAGTGTCAGGTTCTTTCTTAATTAATGCCTCCAAAATATTTGGCATTACATATTCTCCAATTGTTAGAGTAGCTCCGAAATTGATAGGATGATTTTTAAGGTTTTTTCTGCGAAGCAATGTTGTCATATAATCACTGTCAGCTGAAACAGTTGTGATAAATTTATATAACTGTTCTCCATGTTCAGTAAGTAAAAGCTGCTTATCTTTATAGATAAATAAGCGATGTCCATAATACTCCTCGAGAGCTTTAATATGCTGGCTTATAGCAGGCTGGGTTAAGTGCAATACCTGTGCTGTTTTTGTATAACTGCGAATTTGGCAGAGTGTTAAAAATGTCTCATGTCTAAAATCTAACATATAATCTCCTCTATAAGTTTAACTAATAGTAATATAAAAATCTATAATTTGATTTTATCACATTTGGTTGCTATAATCAATCTAGTTTTAAAATACTTTAATACAAAGGACATCAATTATGAATACTATTAAAAAAATTTTTCCTGGATTGTTATTTACACTGTTACTAGGTGCATTTTCAATGATTATAAGCAATATAATTCCAGGAGACTTGCTAGGCTCCAGTGTTTTAGCCTTACTGTTAGGAATGATTTTTAACCCTATTATCAAAAAGTTTTCTTTCCTATCAGACGGAATTCAATTCACTTCTAAAAGAATTTTAAAGATTGGCATTATTTTAATGGGAGTAACACTTAGTTTTTCTCAAATACTTACAGTGGGAAAATATGCACTGGGACTTATGTGCTTTACGCTTTTTACAGCTTTTGGCGGTGGATACATTTTAGGACGCTTATTTAAAGTAAATTGGAAGCTGTCAAGTATGCTTTCAGCCAGTACAGCAATATGCGGAGGAACAGCAGTTGCAACATTAGGCCCAGCTATTGAGGCTGAAGATCGCGATATTGCTTATGCTATATCGGCTACCTTTTTATTTGATTTGTTGACTGTAATCATATTTCCATGGCTAGGAAATTTAATGGGACTGACTGATACCAGTTATGGTCTTTGGGTAGGTACAGCAGTGAATGATACCTCCTCAGTTGTAGCAGCAGGATATGGCTTTTCAGAAGCAGCAGGTAGCTTTGCAGTAATTGTAAAACTAACACGTACATTGTTCATCGTACCTATTGTGCTGATTTTCTCTATTATTCACGCCAGAAAAAAGGTAAAGCTTGGACAAGAGCAACCCACAATGCAAATGGAAAAACCAAAGTTAATAAATATTTTTCCATGGTTCATACTAATGTTTATAGCAGTGGTTGCAATAAAAAGCACTGGACTGATTCCAAAACCAGCAGTAACAAGCATATCCATGCTATCAAAACTCTTTATGGTAATGGCATTAGGCGCTATTGGACTCAAAACAAGTTTAAATGAAGTCAAAGGGGTAGGTTGGAAACCAATGCTTCTAGGAGTCCTGATTGACACCTCTGTAGTTTTTGTTGCACTTGGTGCACAAGCTTTGTTACAAGCGATAATGTAACAAAATAAACTCCCCTTATCATAAACAGTTTTATTATTTTAACTGTCTACCATAAGGGGAGTATATCGCTAAATTTATATCTTATCTATCAATTACATTCTCTAGTTGTATATTTTTTCGTTCAATTACTAGCTTCTCTGTTGGTTTTATTATGTTTTTCACAGCCCATGCAATCATTATTAATAATAAAAAGCCAGTTAGAGCTACTACAGGTTTATAACCTATATATTCCATTATCAAAACTACAGGATAAAAAATAATAGGAACACGGAAAGAATACCCATCTGATGTTTCCATATAATAAGCAAGCCATGATAAAAAGCCTCCAGCAATAAGGACTTGAAGCATGTGTTTAAAAGGAACACGAATAGATCCTAATAGATTATTTTTGCACTTTTCATATGAAAAATCATTTTTTATGTAACTAAATATTTCACTAATAAATTTATCCTTTTCTTCTATATTTATAAAGGATATTTTTTTATTATTCAATTTGTTAGTTCCAAAGTGCTTAAAGGCAAGCTTGAGTTTGTCATCATGTTTTACATCTGTGTACATTCCTACAATTGAGCCTATCTTTATTACCGCTACATTGTTTTTCTTATCAATATTTTGCTCTAAATCTTCAATACGAATATTGCCGTTTGAAATGTTTTCAATGAATTTTTCTCGTTCAGATAATTTTAAATTCAAAACAAGAAAATCCGAATAAAGAACTAATAATTCCTTATTGTCTAAAATAAAAAATTTTGGGTTTAATAAATTGTTTATTTCCATTTAATTCTCCTTATGCTGTTTTTTGACATTATTCAACTATATTATATTTAACAATATAAAAAATGTCAACAAGATTTTAATTTGATTGAATTTAATACTATCAAATATAAACCACATAAAGATTAGATAAAATCAGTTGTTTTGTTATAATCTAAGCAATTTTAATAATTACTTATTATCTCCATCATTCTCCTAATATCGTCTGCAATCATAATACATTTTGATTTTTCAATTAAAATATTTCCACCAGTCATGATGTAAGATGGGAACACTCGTATGGAATTCCAGTAATATTCATTGTCTCGTATTTTATAAGTTGACTCTGATGGTATAACATTTTTCTTTGTTTTTGACTTTACAATCATATTAACTGACTTTTTCGCTACATCACCCATTAACATAATCACTTTAAGGTTTGAGAACAACATAAGCTCTGCTTCGAGAAGTGGCAAATGCGCTTTGATTATATCAGTATCTACCTTATAGCCAGTTTTTGGTGATTTTACAGCAGTTGTAATATAAATTCCCTTGCATAAAATGTCATCAATATTTTTGACTGGTACTCCCGCATCAGCAAATAAACTGCGAGTTGTTCGCATATAGTCAGGATCAATGGCTTTGCTATAAAATCCATCATCTGGGTTTTGTGACGGGACTTCACTAATCATTATGACCTCGATTTTATTCGGATCAAGCTCACAATTAGGGAATTGTAGTGTTTTAATATCTAAACCATTTTTTACAGATATCTCCGATAAATAATTATTAATATCCATTGCTTACCTCCATTAATTTTATATCTGAAACACACTTACGCGCAGCAACACAAGCTATACAATGACAGACCTTTCCATCTGCAAGCCAATCTTTTTCTGTTCCAAAATCCTCTTTTTTAGTCATAGGCATGTCACAAGATTGACAAACAAGAAAGCCCTTATCTATCTTTTGAATCCCAATGATTGATATATTAAATTCGCTGGATAAAATGCTCGTGTTGTGATAATTTTCGCACCATTTTCAAATGCACTGCGAATTGCATTAATACAAACTTCCTTTGCTAAACCTTTACGACGATGTTCTTCAAGCGTTGCAACAAATTCTAGTGATGCAATACCGCTATTATCCATTATCGCAGCTATTGCTGCTGGTTTATTATCAACATATGCAATATACGGAATTAATTTTCCCTTTTCGCACCAGCTATAATGGTTTATTGGATGTATATCCTGATAACCTCCTGATAAAACTTGGTTAGCTATATCAACCCAGATTTTGAAATCATCAATTGTTTTCACCCTTTTAATAACTTCATTATTTGGTGTGCTTTCTAGCTGATTTTCTGGTAAAAGCATCATATAAAATTCGTCACTTTCATTTGATAACTGTGCCACCGGATTATTATCATTTACTAAATCAAGGATTCTCTTTGAATGAAGTGGCCACCAAACTGGCAGCGAAAGAGACTTAATTTCTGCAATTTTATCTTTTGCTTCATCATTAGTTAAATGCTCAAGCCTTATGTCATAAACAAAGCATATACCTTGCTCATTTTCTTTTGGTTTTATTATACGATAAATTCCATTGTCTATAGTTTCCATGTGAATGGCATCTGCAAAAAAATCAAGATAAAATATCGCACCATCATCAATAAATTTCATACTTTCGTAATTACTCATATTATCTACCTCTTTCAACTGGCTGACAAACAGGACAGTAATATATATTCCCACCCAAATAAGCTTCACGAATTATATCATTACCGCAACACGGGCATGAATATTTGAATGTATTAGCAGAAAGAACAGTTTTATAAGCACCTTTGTTACCAAACAAATCACGCTCTGTATCACGCCCACCTTGTACTTTCATAGAAAGCAAGATAGATTTAATGCTATGATATAACTTTTCTTTTTCATTATCATTAAATGTTTGCAGCTTACGTTTAGGATGTGTATTAGCATTCCATAAAATATCATGCAAAACACCATTGCCCAATCCTGGTATCCTTTGCTCGGTGGCAAGAAAGGCTTTAACACTTAAGGATTGCTTTGTATTATTCCACAATGTGTCAAAATAATCTTTGTTAAATGCCTCAGTCAGTGGATCAGGGCATCGATTGCAAACATAATTATTTGGTAAGCCATCCTCTCCTGCAGGAAAACAGAACATAGCACCCCACATTTGCACCGTACAACTCATGTAAGTGCCATCCTCAAACTCAATTAAAAGCTGATGTTTAGCTGGTAATTTTTCACTAGACGCATGATATTTAATAGGTGTGCTTATCACCATCAGCATATCATCACATAAAATCTCAACATTTCCACCACAGGTATAGCCTGTACCAGGATTTGACGAGATTATTTTCTTACCATATAGCTTTTCATGATATGTATTTGGATTGCCAGTGTACCATGCAAAGGTATGAGGATGTGCATTTGCTGTTACATTCATAACAGTCTTACCAACAAGTGTTTGGTTAATTTGTTCTGACAAGACATACGCTTCAGGTAATTCAATCATAATATATTTCTCCTTGTATAATAAAGTCATAGCTAAAAGCTATGCTAATTCATTTCTTTACATTATAAACTACTTAGTTTGACAACTGTATGTCATATTATAAATATTTTTTTACTGTTTTATAAATTTATTTTTAATAATCTCTCGATAAATAATCGCATATCCTGTATGCTTAAGCAAAAACCTTTGACATACCATGCACGAGACTTAAAATAAAATCGGATTAATTCTATCTGATAATTGGTTTTCTCAATAGAAATGCTATAATTATTAAATTTATCACTATCTTTATAGCTCCTTCTGATGCTTATTATACCATAAAACCGCCCAAAAATATCCATTTTTTCTTAACAATTTAATTTCATATTATATGACATATAAAAAGCACCCTTTCGAGTGCTTGATTTTTAATTATTAATTATTTGGTGTAAAAGAATCTTTCATTTCTTCCGTAGCTTTAAGCAAATCTCCCATTATGGCATTTTGCAAATCACTATCCATATCTATTTTCCATTTTCCGTCAATTTTATTAAGTTTTACATCAACTGTACTTGTTATTTTTTCATCTTTATTCTTACTTAATGCTTCATCAAAGAACTCGATTGATTTTTGTTCCATCTGTTCATCTGTCATTTTCTCTGAATCTGATTTAAATGCTTCACTCATAGCTAAACTAAATAAGTTTCCCATCATATCTTTTATGACTTTTCCTATGTTTGTATTTGTTATCTCTACTTTAACAATAGCATTGTCTTTATTCTCTTCTGATGAAATAATTTTGTATTCTAGTCCACCTAGAATTTTTTTAGCCTGTTTTTCTGCTAAACCTTGACTTTCTTCTTCATTTTCACTGTCTACTAGTTCATCATAATTAAGATACTCACTTATAGCCTCTTTATCAAATGCTTTAATAGCTTTTAATGCGTTTGCAGTAGCTTTTTCAGCTGTCTCACCTTTGCTATTGCAGGCTGTTAATAATAACATTAAAACCATAATTAATGCTAATACTTTCTTCATTTCCTTAACTCCTCCTAAAATATATAATTTCAATGTCTAAATTATATACATTTTAGAATAATTTGTCAATTGATAAAACTTTGAAAAAATACCTGTTAGTTTATTTATCTTACATTTTATTTTCTATAATATAATTTCCTGCATTATTAAGCTTGTGAATATTTAAGTATATATCCTTATGAAATCCTATCCTTCTATAAATTTCATAAGTTCTTGATTAAATCTCTCTTTTTCATCATAAAAACATCCGTGTCCGCTGTAATCGAATGGTAAAAATACGGAATTTTTAATAGTTTGATGCTGTATTTCTCCTAATTCAAATGGAACAACTTTATCGTGGATACCGTGAATAATTAATGTAGGCACTGTTATAGTTGTCAAGTCATAAAACAGATTTTCACGAATCCACATTTTTGCCACTGCGGCGGTTGACCATCCAGCTGCTTGGAAACCAAGATTAAGGAACCATTGTGAGAATGATTGTGTTAAATATTGAAAGAAAAATATCTGTCCGAAATTATTCAGCATATTTGGTCGGTCATTGTATGTTTCATCAATTATATTAAGAATCGTATCTACATTTACTCCATATGGAAAATCCGTTTGTTTAATTAGGCTTGGTGCAGCAGCTGAAAAAAGTGCTAACCTTGATACTCCATAGCTGTTATGCCTTGACATGTATTTTATCGCTATTGCTCCTCCCGTTGAATGTCCTGCTAATGTAAAATTTTTTAGACCCATAACTTCTACTACAGCTCTCACATCATCTGACAGTCTATCGTAATTGTATCCATTCCAAGGTTTATCGGATTTGCCAAAGCCTCTTTGATCTATTCCAACGCATCTATATCCATTTTCCGGAAGCTTATCAAATTGATACTCAAACAATTCATGACTACCGGGCCAGCCGTGAAGAAAAACAATTGTCCTGTTTCCGTTTGGATTAAGATCATTTACAAAAATATTTACTCCTTGCTCAACTTCAATATAATACTCCATAAAAACCTCCAATAAAATTAATAGCTTTTTAGAAATATTATTCATCTGTAGTGTGGAATATGTATAAGCGGATATTTACATTAAATTGTAAACTCGTTCTTTATTATTTACTTCACACAATACTACAACTTCATTTGCTTGCTATCTTTGTAATAAAAAAGAACTCGCTTTTAAATGCCCAAAAAAGTTAAAAACTTTTTTAACTTTTTTGGGTCACTTTAATCTTATATACCCGTTTTTAGAGGTAATTTTATATAATATTGACCAAAGGCGATAATAAAAGAGCCGCTAACCACATTTCATCTTATGGGTTATAGGCTCTGCATCTTTGTGTCTGGCTCTTTAATAATAGATATATTCATTTTTCTCACATTGATCAACGTTTCCTGTCTGCACTTCGGGCAGTGCAATGGAAAGTGTTCCAGCACGGTATCGTCCCGTACTTTCAGCCGCGTCTTGTTGCTGCAAACAGGGCAAAAAATCCACTCAACCTGATACAAATCGCATCACCTCCAAAAGCAAGTTCTAATTCAGTCTGTTACTGCAGAAATGCAGCAATAAGCTGAATCAAGATGTAAATTGTGCCGGCAGCACAAAGGAATGCACCGAACTTTGCACCCCAGTCCTTGTTGCGTGTAATACCAAGAAGCAGACCGGGAACAGACAGGATCAGGCCGAATGCCGCCATGTAAGGCGAAGATGGCAATTTCATCGCCTCTACAGTCATTGTTAGCAGCGAAACCCCGTTAGAAGATGCGGTCAGAACAGTTGGCAGCAAGCCCAAGACGAGTGCTAATGTGCCGATACCTTTTTCCTTTTTTGTACTCTGTGAACTCATTGTTTTATTCCTCCTATAAATGATATATTATCTGAACGGTAAAAATACCGTTTTGATAAACTGCGTTAATTTCATGTCCCATTTTTCCAATAAGAGCTTTACAAATTGCAAGACCAAGTCCTGTACTACCACTATCCCGGCTCCAGCTTAGAGTATAGGACCGTTCAAAAATCTTTGAGAGTTCTTGGTTCGTCAGTGGCGCACTCCCATTTGAAAAAGACATGACTAATGATTGATTCTCTAACCTGCTTGCAACATCTAATTTCCCTTTTCCATACCGGCGTACATTTTGCAGAATATTGTTTATTACTCTGACCATGGCGTTTTCGTCTGCGATAACAGCCGGAACAGATGGTAATAATTCGGAATTTACAACGATGCCGACTCTCTCAAAGTCATCATACGTCTGTGCCAATAGTTCAAGGCATATCTTGTTCACATCCACAGGAATGAGAGTAAATTGATATTCGCCTTCATCAAGGCGGGATAGGTCATAGAAATCCAGAATTAACCGTTGTAGTAAACGTGCGCGCTCCATTATGATGGACAGATAAATATGCCGTTCTTGCTCTGACAAATCAGGGTTTTTCAAAAATCGGATATATCCTAAAATGGCTGTCAAGGGAGTTCGCATATCGTGCGAAATGTTTGATATGGTCTGTTGAAGCTCAAGTTCCTTTATCCGATATTGTTGATTGGCCAAATCCTTTTCTTCAATAAACCGGTTGATTTCCACAATCAGATTGCAATTGCTCTTTGACGGCAGAATTGTCGTCAGATATTCGGTGCGCTTTTCATTATTCAATCGGCGCAGTTTTGCCGTCAACGTTTTTATCTGCCAGTTTTGCAAAAGAAGAAGAACAAAGAGCAGTAGTCCGATACCAATTAACACAATTACAAGTCCAATCACAGATTCACCTCCATCCGTTATAATTCTTTTTTATTAAAAAGTACGCTGCCATTGAAAACAATTACCATTATTGCAATGGTGGTCAATATAAAGCTGACAAGACTATTGGAATTAAACTTATCCATTATATCTTGTATCACAGGAATTTTATCTCCTAATGCTGTGACTATTTGTTGCAATACAGCACATATGAGCAACATGAGGATTGTTTTCTGCACAAACAGTCCGATTAGCTGAAACAGTCCAAGGCAAAAAAATACCTGTAACATCATGAGAAGCTGAGATAAAGAAACTAACCTCTTAAAAAATTCAAGTGCCCCTGCTGGTGACATGAGAAATCCTGCGACCACACAAGTTGCAAGTGATATGACAATCCAAAATCCAAGCGTCAAAATTATGCCAGACAAATACTTTGCAACATAAATTGCACCCCTTGAAACGCCAGTAGTCATATCGTTTTTTAGTACCTTGAGTTGCAATTCCTCTCTAAACGTGTAATCACTGATTAGCACCGAGAGAAACAGATAAATGAGAAAGCTCACGGAAGGATAGGTTGAAAAGACTGTTTCGGCAGAAAATTTGCCAGAGAATCCAACGACTGCGAGCACGATGAGGGCAGTCAATATGACGGTGAGCAGAATAAAGCCTTTTCTGAGGATAATGCGGTAAATATCCGCTTTGATATGATTAATCATTTTTCGCACCTCCCAACATTCCCAAAAAGTATTCTTCCAAATCCTTTCCCTGCACTGTAAGAGAAAAAACATCTATACCATTTGTTACAAGCTCCCGGTTGACTTGCTCTGGGTGGTCGAGAAGTTCATAACACTCGATGACATTTTCCGGCAGGACTTTGTATTTTGTTAATCCACAAATATTTTCGAGGATAGCACAAGCACGGGACGATTCGCTGACTTTTATTCGCATCACATTTTGGCATTCCTGCTCTAGCTCCTTTGCACTGATCTCCCGTATCAATCTACCTTGGTCAATAAAAGCGTAATGTGTTGCGATGGTGCTAAGCTCTTTGAGCAGGTGGCTGGAAATAAGAATGGTAATCCCTTTCTCCTGATTGAGTTTGACCAAAAGCTCCCTGATCTGAATGATACCGATTGGGTCAAGTCCATTAACAGGCTCGTCCAAGATCAGAAATTCAGGATTCCCCAGCATAGCGAGGGCCAACCCTAAGCGCTGTTTCATGCCAAGTGAAAATTGACTGAATCTTTTGCTCTTGGCATTTTCCAAGCCTACAAGCTTTAAAAGCCCATCCACATGACCGTTGTCCGGCAGTCCTTTTTTCATACAATAGATTTTAAGGTTCTTTTTTGCGCTGCAATTCGGGAAAAATGCCGGTGTTTCCAGCATACATCCGATGCGAACACGGCTTTCTTGAATCTCCTTTTGCTCTGTGGCACCGAACAGACTCATGCTTCCGTAACTGGGAATGCTTTGCCCGCAAATAAGTCGCATAAAGGTTGTCTTGCCAGCGCCGTTTTTACCGACAAGACCGTAGATCTGTCCACGTTCAATACTCAAATTGCATTTTTCAAGTGCGGCGACATTGCCATAAATCTTTGACAACTCATTTGTCTTCAAAATAACTTCACTCATTTTGTTCCTCCTTTACTGAATATATATTCATTATAATTCAGTAGATTTAAGTTCACCTGAAGCAAGTCTGAAGATTTTCTGAAGTTACTCACACATACGAAATCCAATGCCACGAATCGTTTTGATATATTCCGTATCAGGATTAGCTTTTGCGATTTTATTTCGAATATGACTGATATGAACATCCACCGTATTTTCATCTCCAAAAAAACTTTGCTCCCAGCAACTTTCAAAGATATTGGCTCGGGTAAAAACCCGTTTAGGATTACGCATTAACATTTCCATAATCCGTAACTCCAACGCTGTAAAATTGAGCATTTCATCATTAACTCGAATCTCTGCGGTATCCGTATTGAGAACACAATTTTTCCATGTCAATATCCGCGTAGCTTGCGAAGTGGAGGAACAGATGCGATTTCTGCGCAGCTGTGCTTCTACGCGGGCGACAACTTCTTCAAATTCAAAAGGTTTCGGAATAAAATCATCCGCGCCGAGACGTAGTGTATTTACTCGCGCATCCGTTCCAAATTTTGCGGAAATTACAATAATAGGGATAGTCTGTTCCCTTCGCAATTCGGTAATCAGGCTTTCGCCGTCAAGTCCCGGCAGCATCAAATCAAGAAGAACACAATCAAATTGCTCCTGTTTTAGCAGAAGTTTTCCCTCCGTGCCTGAATAAGCACAGATTACCGTATAATTATTTTGAGTCAATATTTTTACCAAAAGCCCGCTTATTGCGGTATCATCTTCAACTATTAAAAGTTTCCCAATACTCATTTTCTCTCTCCTTTAAAGCGGTGGTCGGCTGGTTTTTTTGCGTTAGCGGGTACAAGTCAAAGGTTACCTTTTTATACAGCACCTTTTATGCGTCCGGCTTAGCAATAATAATTTACCATCCTGTTTGTAATATTCCACTTTCATCAAGCTTATCTTACAGTTAAATATTCCATATAATCATCACCGACATCATTACTTATTTTTATTATATTTCGAAATAACTAAATATGCAAGCGTAGAAATTTTGCTAGCAAACGAACAATGCCGAACTGTGAGTGTATATTTGATTGAGCAAAACTCGATTATAAAGGGACTAGAATTTTTGTAGGTTCTGACCCCAAAAATGCTTATGCGCCTCTGCCTTTATTCGTAATGATCCTTATTCATGAAGCCTCCCGTTGCATGTCATAATTGCATATCTTTTCGAGATAGTGACTTTAATCATTGCTTACCAAGCAGTTCCTTTTCAATAATATCATAGTGTTCGTTTATGGCTTCAAACCCCAAAGACTTGTTTTTATCTAAAAAACTCTGGCACATATCACGATGGGCTTTTGCAAAACGGCTTTGAACATTACTGTCAGCAGTTGTTAAAACAAAACGAACAGAACCCTCATAAATTTCTGAAAGTGCGTTCATCAGACTGATTATGAGCTGATTACCTGAAGCCGCAAAAATCCTATAATGGAACTCCGTATCATAATGAATTTTATCCTGGATACAAGCGTTCTCCATCTTATACAATGTGTCTGCAAGTTCAGTTAGATTAATATTGGTATGCGAATCAAAAGCGATGTTAAAAGCCAATAAATCCATGTATCGACGTAGTTGGCTGATTTCCATTTGATTAGTCTTTCTCATAAGAAGCATCATAGTAAGTGAATCCGCTATTGGTTTTGTGATATCTCCAACAAGATAGTTACCGGAGCCTTGAATACTCTCAATTACACCCATGTTTCCTAAAGCTCGTAAGGCTTCACGGGTAGAATTGCGGCTAATAGCCAAAGTTTCAGCTATTATCCTCTCCGTAGGTAATTTGTCTCCAGCAGAGAGCTTTTCCTCGTTTAACAACAGCTTGATATATTCGACAACCTTATTGTATTCTCTATTTTTACTTGCCATAAAACACCCCTATGCCTCCATCAGTTATTTTCTAAATATTCTAAAATTTCTTTGGGTTTATCTATAATGTGCGTTGCTCCTGATATCTGCAAATACAGATTGTCACGAAAACCCCATGCAACAGAAAGGCAATCAATGCCTGCATTTTTGGCGGTGGTGATATCTACTTCGGAATCGCCAATATAAATGGTTGTTTCTTTGTTGGCATTAAGTAACCGCATTGCTTCAAAAACCGTATCGGGATTCGGTTTTTTATTAATCCCGACTGACTCGCCAATCGCAATATCTATGGTGTCCTGAAAAAATAACTGTGCCAGCTCTTTGACTATGTAGTCAGCCTTATTCGATACGATTGCCATTTGATACCCCTGAATCTTTAATTGGTGCAAGACTCTTTCGAGTCCGCCATATGGCTTTGTCTTATTACGGCTATTTTTTGCATAATGTGTTTTAAAGAATAAAAATATTTTCTCAAACTCAGGGCAGAGTTTTCCGCCCGGAACACATAATTCCATTAGACGCAGTATACCGTTTCCTACATAGCTTCGGACTTCGATTTTTTCTTTCTCCGGCAACTGAAATTCTCTTAAAGCGGCATTTACGCTGTCTGATAGATCATCGAGGGTATCAAGCAGCGTACCGTCCATATCCCAAATAATTGTTTTATATTTTCTCATATCTGTTACCTCATATAAAATTTGCAAAAAATGAAGCGTTAACAAAGGTAGTCAATCCCTAAAAAACAACGTCTAGGCTACTCATTGCTCCTTCTACTTCGCTCATATCTATTGCTTTTATTGTACCAATAGCGTGCGAGGCTGTTCCGATAGCTATACCTTTTTCAATTAGTTCAGTAATTCGAAATATTTTACAGACAATTTCAGTCAACATATTTCCAAGAATGCCGCTGATAATGATAGCCTCCACCGTAATAGTCATGATTATGCCAAGTTCTTCCGAAACTCATATCCCAATCGCATTAGTAAATAAGACTGTTTAGGAAATAATAAAATAATACCGAACTGCCTGATATGTCACATAATAAAACTTCCTCGTTATAATTGGTAGTACCAATTATAACATAGATCATCTTCTATTGTCAAGGCGATAGGACAACGGTTATATCTATGCCATCCTGACCCAATCAGCCCACCATTACTGTGTCAAATTAGCTGCGGTTAGTAGTTCTCTTACTTTTGTTTTTTATAACCTTTTCTATTTCTCATTATGAAGCAAATTTTACAAATAAAAAAAGAGCGTATGCCACTCTTTTTAGTACTTTTATTATAAAATTATTAATTGCATTGTTACACCTTTTCACGATTACTTGAACATTTTCATGAAAGATAAGAAGTCAATATAGAGTGCTTTCATTTCCCAACAGTACACTTTCAGAAAAAAATGTCTCCCCGAAAGGCGGTCTGACTTTTCTCCTAAAATGCGAATAATTAAGTTAAATACCAACCATGCCATTCAAGTCATTGAATTTATGAAGTGATTTATGAAGAGCTTTTAATAATTCTTGTAATGTATTTTGACTACTCAGTTTAACATATGGTCTTTTATAGCTAACTCCATAGTAAATAAAAATGTTAATCAGGAGAAATGTATCAGTGCTGTGACTAATATAATAATATGAATCTCATCTATAATTTTATCATAAAAAATAAAAAAAGCCAACAGCAACAGCAATCGACTTTTTTCAATATAAATGTGAGAAATCAGGTTGATATAGACGCCTCCGCTTGACAAAAATACGCCTATTGGCACAACTGGGAGCGTTCAAGCAATCCTCCATGCTTTTTGAACTGCAAATAAGCAAGACACCGAGTCTCGATGATAGTTATAGTTCAGAAGATATCGATAAACTAGATAATTTTAATCTATTCCACTCATACTGTGGTAGAAACTGAAATTGTTTTTTCTCCGCTCTTACCGGGAACAACTTCATTTACAGTAATTGAAAAAAGCTGAGGAGTCATTAAAAATATTGTTGAAGTTGGATCTGCAAGAACTATGATGCCATATTCATTGATATGAACATCCCCGGAAGCACTTGCAGTTGGACCCGCAGTTATGGATATGTTGTCATTAACTGCAACATAATCATGGATGTTCTTAATAAGATCGGTATCACAGTTTTGTGGGAATGGAACGGGTGGGCTTAAATAAGTGATAGAATCATCATAAACACTATTAGGGAAATAAAGTATTGTTATTTTATCAATACTAAAAGCAACTGGTTCATCACCCAGAAGAAGCAGCGGTATATTTCCGGCATCAGGCGATTTGTAAAGCGAGTTAATCGGTCCTGATACTGTAGCAAGTCTATTTGAGAAAATGCTGACATCTGCGCCTTGATATATAGTCACTATTTGTTCCAAAACATGCGCGAATTGATCTAAAGTAAAACAACGGCTATTATCAGACACATTGCTGTCTAAAGAAAAAATCCTCAAATTAGCTTTGGATATTATCGTATTGGGGAAAAAAACAGTAGCATTTGATACATTTACCAATGAAAGATTAATAGGAGCATCATCAACATTTAAAGCGGCTATTCCACTCATACTGCCTGTTTTGGTCGGTGAATTGCTGTCAAATTCATGACCCTTATCAGAAATCAATTTAAAAATAACGCTAGGTGAGCCAGAGGTTGCCTGCATGTCTACGCACCAATCGATCATATACAGACCATTTTCAGAAATCGTAATAACGCCTGTCATATTATTATAACTTATATTCCCTATAGAACTAATAGTTTCATCAAATATAAAATTATTATTATTTAAAATACTATTATTATTGTTTTTTTGAAGTTGTAATACTATATTATTCATAACTGTACCTTCTTTTATATAATTTTAATTATTATTCATAATATAATATGCTTTTGTGTCCAAAATGTTAAGCATAACATAGAGACACGATTGCAGAGTTTAGGACGAGTACTATTTAACTCATTTTACTAATTTAAATACCTCATCAATTATTCACAATTTTGTTTTTAAAAAAGAATATAAAACGCTACCCCATCGTGATATAAAAAGGTTTTTCCGTTTATGTCTGTAAACACTACGGTAATTTTAATTTTTTCCCTTTTATAAAAAAATTTCACTATAACTTCTTTTCATAGCTAAACAAGACATTCAAAAAATATTTTATTATGCAGTGTATCTTAATATATGATATACTTGTTAACTGGTTGTAAAAAAATTAACAAAAATATAGGAGACATTAAAAATGAGAAGATTTAAGGTATTAAGTATTGTTTTAGTATTAATGATGATTTTAGTTGCTTGCACAACTGAAAAAGCTAATGTTAAGGATAATGGAAATGATACAGTCAAAAGTGAGTTTAAAGCACAGATTTTATTTAACGGCTCTTCAACTTTAGCTCCGGTTATGGCTTCAATTTCTACGAACTTTATCGAAAGTAATGTAACTTGGGACAAGGTTGACCCTTTATTCCCTAATGAAAATATAGCTATTTATGTTTCAGCCGGTGGATCAGGACAAGGTGTTAAATCAGTTATCGATAAAACAAGTGATTTTGGTATGATTGCAAGAAGTATTAAGGATTCGGAAAAAGAACAGCTTACACAGCTTAAAGAATTTAAAATCGGTATTGACGCATTAACATTGGGTGTTAACCCTAACAATCCAATTCTAGCTGTGAAAGATAATTTGACAAAGGATGAAATAATTAAAATATTTTCCGGAGAATTTAAGACTTGGAAAGATTTAGATGCTTCACTTCCAGATAAAGAAATAATTGTAGTTACAAGAGATATTGGTGGTGGTGCTCACGAAGTATTCCAATCTAAAATAATGGGTGATATTGAAGTTAAGGCTGATGCAATTCAGGCTCCATCAATGGGTGCTTTAGTTACAAAAATAATTGAAAATGAATATGCAATAGGATATGCCTCATTTGGTGTTGTTAACCAAAATATAGGTAAGGTCGCTACATTAAAAGTTGATGGTGTTGAAGCTACAGCTGAGAATATAGTAAATGGATCTTATATTATTCAAAGACCTTTAATCGCATTGTTTAACGGTGAGCTTAGTGCCGCTCAACAAAAATTTATGGATTATGTTATGAGTGATGAAGGCTTAGCGGTTGTTGAATCTATGGGATTTGTACCTGTAAAATAATATTTAATGTAAATATTGAAAGAATTCATCCATAAAAAGATGAATTCTTTCTCTTGTATATACATGTGTGTTTAGCAAAGGAGTCAACATGAAAGAATATAGAGAAAAGATTTTTAGGCTATTAATTACCATTGGAGCTATAGTGTCTAGTTGCTTAGTTCTTTTGGTATTTTTTTATATATTAAAGGAGAGTATGATTTTTTTCAAAGAAGTTAATATTAGCGAATATTTACTAAAAAAAACATGGAGTCCATTAGCTAGCGAAAAATATTCTTTTCTCCCTATGATATTAGCTACTTTGTATGTTTCTTTTTTAGCAATTGCAATAGCAACACCATTAGGAGTAGGATGTGCATTGTTTTTAAGCTTTATTGTTGATAAAAAGAAATCTAAGATTATACTTTCATTTATTGATATGCTTGCAGGTATTCCTTCTGTGATTTTCGGATTTGTAGGTTTAGTTATTTTAGTTAAATTTTTAGAAAAGAATTTAGATATGGTAACTGGTGAAAGTGTGTTAGCAGGTGGTATACTTCTGGCAATTATGCTTTTCCCTTATGTGGTAACAGGCTGTACCGAAACCTTTGAAAAGGGAAAATTGAAGTATTTTACTGCATCACAATCATTAGGAGTATCAAAATGGTATACTATGAGAAAAATAATACTTCCTTTTGCAGCAAATAGTATTGTTGTTAATATGCTTCTGGCTTTTAGCAGAGCTATAGGTGAAACCATGGCAGTAATGATGGTTACAGGAAATTCCCCTATTTTTCCAAAACTATTAGGTCGAGCTGAAACTATTCCATCCTTAATTGCTCTTGAAATGGGAACTGCAACCTACAAAAGCGTCCATTATTCTGCATTGTATGCCGCTGGTCTGATATTAATAATAATTATATTTATTATTCAATTAATTTCTCATAGGATAAGTAAAATAGGATTGAGGCGGTTCAAATGAAAATCAAAAATATATTATTTAAATCGTGGGTAGTATTATCAGGGTTGGCTATTATATCTGTAACTATGGGTATATTTATATACTTGCTATATAAGGGGTTTGGTGTGATTTCTATGGAGTTTGTCTTTAGCTCACCAAAGGGCATTCCTTTAGGGACAGAGGGCGGTATATTTCCTGCAATAGTCGGTTCCTTGCTGTCAGGATTAATTTCAGGATTACTGGGAGGAATTCTGGGCTTATGTACTGCAATTTACTTAGTTTTTTATTGTGAAAATATAAAAGTACAAACTTATATATTAACTGCACTGCAATGTCTGGCCGGAATTCCTTCTGTTGTAATAGGGCTTTTTGGATATTCGTTATTAATTGTTGGATTTGGTATGAGTAAAAGCCTATTAAGTGCTTCTTTAACATTAACCATTATGATTATACCCTTTATATCTATACGAATAAAAAAAGCACTTGAGGAAACTTCAAGAGAGCAATATATTGCATCTTTAAGCCTTGGAATTCCAAAGAGCTATACTATATTAAGGCTTGTTGCTTTCAATGCTTTTACAAATATAATGACATCTTTGGGATTAAGTATAGTCTTTGCTATGAGTGCCACAGCACCAATTATGTTTACAGGAGCTGTTATAATCTCAGGTATACCAACAAAGCTTTCAGATCCTTTTATGTCATTGCCATATCATTTGTATGTTTTGGTCAATGAGGGATTATCGGTTGAGATGGCGTATGGTACAGCTTTTGTATTAATAGTAATAGTGCTTTTAATAAATTTAACCTGCCATTTTATAGGCAGTTTTGAGGATAAGTAAATGAAAAATATTATTTTAAAAACCGAAGAATTATATGTAGATTACGAAAAAAGTAACATATTGAGAAATATAAATGTAGAATTTGAAAAAAACAAGATTACTGCTATTATAGGTCCATCTGGTTGTGGGAAATCTACATTTTTAAAGTCATTTAACAGAACTGTTGAGGAATACGGCGGAAAAATTAAAGGAAAAATCGAATTTAATAATTCAAATATAATGAACATACCTCTTGAAAAGCTTAGAAGCTCTATTGGCATGGTTTTTCAAAATCCTGTAATTTTTCCTTTCTCTATTTATAAAAATATGACTTATGCTCCAATTTATCATGGTGAAAAAGATAAAGAAAAATTAAATGATATAGTTATTACAAATTTAAAAAAATCAGGTTTGTATGATGAAGTAAAGGATAACTTAAATACGCCTGCCAGAAAGCTTTCAGGAGGACAACAACAACGTTTGGTAATAGCAAGATGTCTAACTGTTGACCCTGAAGTTATATTATTAGACGAACCTTGTTCAGCATTAGATATAAAAAATACAGCAAATATTGAAAAAATGCTCTTAGAGTTAAAAAATGAATATACGATTATAATTGTAACTCACAATCTTGCTCAAGCAAAACGAATTGCTGATTTTGTAATATATATGGAAGATGGGGCAATAGTAGAAGTGGGAACTCCACATACTATTTTTAATGAACCTATTGATTCAAGAACAAAAGAATATATAATGTATATGAAAAATTAAAGTTAGATGAGGTAAAGTAATGATAAATATAAACATACCTGGTATAAAAAACTATTCCATTGAAAATATAGTATTTGATTATAACGGAACTATTGCTACAGAAGGTAAAATTGCAGATACCACAAGAGAAAAGCTTGCTATTTTATGTGATATAGCTAATGTATATGTTCTTACTGCTGATACATATGGTTCAGCTGCTAAGGAATGTGAAGGATTGAATTTGACATTAAAAACATTCCCCACAGATAATGCGGCTGTTTATAAGAAAAAAATAGTTGAGGATATAGGAAAAGACGAAACAATATGCTTTGGCAACGGATATAACGATATTAAAATGTTCGAAGTTGCAGAGCTTTCTGTTGCAGTTTTAGAAAAAGAAGGAATGTGTGCTAAACTATTAATGAACGCAGATGTGATAGTTAAATCTATTGAAGATGGAATTAATTTGTTGCTGAATACAAAAGCTTTAATTGCAACACTTAGAGGATAAGATTTTATCCTTTTCTACAATTTAGCGGATAAAAATAACACACCAGTGTGTTAACTGGTGTGTTGGTTGACATGTACTTGCAAAATAGATATCTTTTTATTTTTGTAAATAATTTTAACTATCATACTTTACACTTTTATTTAAAATTTCAATCTACAATTATCACAGCAATTCATTATATATTGTTTAAAACTATAATGAACTTTGGCTTTGATGTCAAATATTTATCTAAAAATTAAAAACGACAACTGAGATTTACTGTTTTCTTAAACGAACAATAATTATAACAGGGATCTCTTTACCATCTTCTATCTCTTCAAAAAAACCATCAATAACAAATCCACTTCTTATGCAGATGTTAAACAATTCTTGCATAGAGCGGTGATAATAGTTTTGCAACATTGGTTGCCCAGCTATTGCCTCACCTTTATGCGTACATGGTGTGATATATTTGTCTGCCGGTTTTATGAAGCATGGATGATGTGTAGAAAACACAAATACTCCGCCACTTTTTAACATATCATATACGGCTTGAAACATTGGTCTGATATCTGAGATATCCATAACAGCCATATTCGCAACAGCCTTATCAAACATTCTATTCTTCTTCAAAGCAAGCATTTGCTGATAATCCGTTGCATCGCATACAAAAAAATCTATCTTATCCAAGTCTGCCAGACGTCGTCTCTTAGCATTTTCAATCATCTTGCTACTATAATCAAAAGCAACTACTTTTGCGCCTAATTCAACAAGACGCGAGGAAAAATTTCCATTTCCACACGCAATATCAAGCACTAAATCTTTCTCCTTGATTTCTAACAATGATTCAGTATGCGGGCGAACCAAATTTCGGTGAAAGCTATTTGAATTGTCTCCCATTTTAATATCCCAGAAATCTGCATTTGTCTCCCATGCCATACGGCTTTCTTCTATTGAACATTTTCTTAAGATATCCTGTATAAATTCTGTTTTACCTTCGGTATAAGCAACCCTATCATCTCTAAACTTTTGGGCAAGATTAATCTTTAAATTTTCATATTTCTGTCTAAACTCGGAATGGTTTCTTAAATAATCTCGAAATTGTATATGTCTCCACAATGCTTCACTATCTTTTGGAGAGCAATACAAATGAAAATCTATAAATTCATTATTAGAAGGCTGTTGAAATGCTTCTCTCCCCCTAATTCCTAAATCGCCTTCGTATTTATACCCAATTTCTTTAAGCCTTTTAACAATAGCTGGAAAAACTTCATAGCTTTCCATAACCATATTTATATCTATAACCGGCTTTGCTGATAAGTCAGGTACAGATGTACTCCCAATATGTTCTATAGAAATAATCAAATCATTCAAATGCTTCAGTAGCATATTCTTAATTTTATTAAACTCATCAGCCCATTGTGGATCATATGGTACAATAATTATAGGGTTTGACATCATTCTATCCTCCCATTTCAAGTAATAAAAACCTTAACTTACATTTTAGCACAAAAAATAAACTAAGTCAATTTTTCCCAATCAGCTTAATTCGATAAAATATTGTAGAAAATTAGGTCAAAAAAGATGCCATGCTTTCCGAGCAAAATCATTCTTATTCTTTTAGTATAGTTTTCATTACATAAAGAATGTGTATTGTAATATAATAAAATGGATTTCCTCTACAATTTTATCATAAAAATTAAAAAGTCAACAGCAAAAGCAATTGACTTTTTTCTATATAAATTTGAAAAATCAGGTGAATACAAATTCCTATCATTTTAATTTATACTACTTATATCGTAGTAGAAACTGAAATTGTTCTTTCTCCGAGAATACCGGCACCAACTTCATTTACAACAATTGAAAAAATATGAGGGGTCATCAGAAATATTGTTGAAACTGCATCTGCCATAACAATGATACCATATTCATTGATACTAACATCACCAGAAGCACTTGCAGTTGGACCTGCAGTTATCGATATGTTGTCATTAACTGCAACATAATCATGGATATTCTTGAGAAGATCGGTATCACAGTTTTGCGGGAATGGAACTGGTGGATTTAAATAAGTGATTGAATCATCATAAACACTATTAGGAAAATAAAGTATTGCTATTTTATCAATACTAAAAGCAACTGGTTCATCACCCAGAAGAAGCAGAGGTATATCTCCGGTATCAGGTGCTTTATAAAGTGAGTTAATTGGTCCTGATACTGTAGCAAGTCTATTTGAGAAAATGCTGACAGATGCACCTTGATATATAGTCACTATTTGTTCCAAAACATGCGCAAATTGATCTAAAGCAAAACAACGGCTATTATCAGACCCATTGCTGTCTAAAGAAAAAATCCTCAAATTAGCTTTGGATATTATCGTATTGGGGAAAAAAACAGTAGCATTTGATACATTTACCAATGAAAGATTAATGGGGCATCATCAACATTTAAAGCGGCTATTCCGCTCATACTCCCTGTTTTGGTCGGTGAATTGCTGTCAAATTCATGACCCTTATCAGAAATCAATTTAAAAATAACACTAGGTGAGCCAGAGGTTGCCTGCATCTCTACGCACCAATCGATCATATACAGGCCATTTTCAGGAATCGTAATAACGCCTGTCATATCATCATAACTGATATTTCCTATCGCACCAATAGTCTCATCAAATATAAAATTATTATTATTTAAAATACTATTATTGTTGTTTTTTTGAAGTTGTAATACTATATTATTCATGACTGTACCTTCTTTTATATAATTTTAATTATTCTTCATAATATAATATGCTTTTGGTTACAAAGTTTTAAGCATAACAGTAACGGATTAAGAGTACCATAGTCCATTATAAATTTCTGACAGTTGCTGTCAATAATCTTCATACACAACTGTAGTATTCCTTTTATAAGCTGTTGTTTACTTAAGGTTGAAATAATCCTTATTCTCCTTTATTCCACCAAACTTTTTCATCTTATTTATCACTTTATAAAAAATTGTGTCATAAATTTTACTAAGTGATATATCCCTTTCAGCAAGTGCATGCTCAAATGAATATATAATTGCACTGCTATTATATTTACCATTAATATGTTCATAATACCTTGATGATAGAGGTGAAATCTATATATCATTCTTAGAATTGGAAGGATTTCTGCAAGAACTTATATATTTAAAAGAAATAATTCGTTTAAAATACATAACTTAAGCAAAACTTAGACAATAGGGTTCAGAAATCTGACATTCATTCAAAAAATAAAAAAATTACAATTTATTTATTGACAAGATCGAGACAATCAGATATAATAATTGTAAAATCCGATTTCGGACTTTAAGGAGAGTGCTGTTGTGACACATGAAGAAATACGTCAGCGATTACGAGAGTATAACGCTATTTATAGGGAAATGGATGCCATATACAGTGAGTTTGCGAAAAGAAGCGGACTTTCTGACTGTGCATTTCTGCTTATGTACTCTATATACGAAGCAAATGGAAAATGTACGCAAAGAGAAATATGCGGACAATGGAAAATGAGCAAGCAGACCGTTAATTCTGCATTGAAAGGGTTAAAAAAAAGTGGGTATATCACACTAACAGGAGCAAAAACAGCAAAAAACAGCAAATATATTTCTCTTACGGAAAATGGTATCAAATTTGTCAATGAGAATATTGCCATTGTTTTTGAAACGGAACAGCTTGCTTTGCAAAAAATGGGCGATACGGAATGTATCGCAATGATTGAAAGCAACCGTAAATTTCAGTTATTGTTTAGTACAGAAACACAACGCATTCTAAAAAATAAATAACTATAAATCATCGGAGGGTTATCCATCGCAATGGATATACCGGATTAAGATGCTGGGTGCGCTCAGGAATCTTATCCGGTTTTTTTTATTAAATCACATAAAGAGGTGCATATGGATTACAAAATTTTATATGAAAAAACTACACCAAACAAACTATTTGTAATGGTGGCTGTTCCGGGCATTATCAGTATGCTGGTGTCTTCACTTTATCAGGTCATTGACGGAGCAATTGTCGGACAAATATTAGGCTCTGTTGCTTTCGCAGCCTTGAATCTAGTTATGCCACTTGTTATCATCAATTTTTCTTTAGCAGACCTTATCGGTGTCGGGTCATCAGTACCTATTGCCATCAAGCTCGGTGAAAAAGATGAAAAAACGGCGAGCAGTATTTTTACAAGCGCCTGTTTGATGATTGTTGCGGTAGGAGCTATTCTTGGCATAGTCCTTTTTATTTTTGCCGAGGATTTCGTCCGACTTATGGGCGCTGACGAGCAAATCGTAGCCATATCGTCACAATATTTACGTGTTTACGCTGTGTGCTCGCCGTTTACAACCATTATCTTTGCAGTGGATAATTACCTGCGCATTTGTGGCAAGGTACGATACAGTCTTATGATTAATGTTTTGATGTCGGTCATCAGCGCAGGGCTGGAAATTTTGTTTTTATCTGTTTTTAATATGGGGATCATAGGTGCATCCCTTTCAACATGTATCGGTATGATTATCTGCATCATTATTGCGTTCGTACCATTCTTACGTGGCAAAATGCAGCTTCGCTTTGTAAAGCCTCAATTTAATCGCAAGATGTTGGGAAGCATTCTGGCAAACGGAGCTCCAAGCTTTCTTAATAACATAGCTGGTCGTATTACTTCAATCATCATAAACATATTCCTTCTGCGTCTAGGCGGAACGATGGCGGTGTCGGCTTATGGTGTATTGATGTATGCAGACGGTATTGTGCAGCCAATACTTTATGGGCTTTGCGATTCATTACAACCCGCAGTCGGATACAACTACGGGGCTAAAAACTACAGCCGCATTTATGCAATTGAGCGCAGATGCTTCGGCGCTTGCGCAGTGATTTCTCTCCTGATGACCGCTGTCATGTTCTTCGCTAACGAAGTAATTGTAGGAATATTTGTGAAAGCGAACGAAACAGCATTAATCGCTATGTCCGTACATGCGTTATCCATATTTGCTTTTGCATTTTTAACACGCTGGATTTCTCTGGCTACGCAAAGCTATATGTCTGCTATTGGCAAGGCTGGTTATGCGACAGTCATTTCTCTTTCCGTAGCATTTGTTTTTCCTATTATCATTCTTTTTTCTCTACGTTTCTTTGAACTGGATGGACTTTGGCTCAATTTGCCAATAACATGCTTCTTGGCGGCGATCTTAGCAATTGTTCTTTTGATAAATTATAAAAAGAAGGTAGCCAAACAGATCGAAACAACTTAAAAAACTCGTTGATAGACTTTGTTTGATAAAAATTTAGACCGTCGACTGTATATAAATAAGCATACAAAAAAGAAATGAACAAACCACATGTACTAAAATGGGTACACTTTTTCACAATACCTACACACCTTTTCACGATAGAGGTCTTAAAAAGCAAAAATTCAACCCGAAAGGTGGCTTTTTTTGCCGTGAAATGCGAAAAAGCCCAGTAATACTGGGCTTTTTCGTGTGTTAAAAATGTTCAGAAGTCTTACCGTCGTTCAGCTTCCTGTACCTAAATCCCTACAGCTGCCATCTGTGCGAGTACTTTTTCGGTTCTTGTCTCCATATCCTTTCCGTTGAATTTTTGTATCGTAAGCTCAGAGACTATCTTTCCGTCTTTCGTGAACAAAATTCTGTCGGTATGGGCGGCAATCTTCGCATCGTGGGTTACAAGCATAATCGAAGTACCTTCCCTGTTGATGTCTACCAGCAACTCCATGATTTCCTCAGCCGATTTGGAATTAAGTGCACCTGTAGGCTCGTCGGCAAAAATGATTTCCGGCGCGTTTATCAGTGCGCGGCAGATACCGGCCCGTTGAAGTTGTCCACCCGAAACTTCGGTGATATCCCTTTTTTCAAGCCCATCAATTCCTGTTTTTTGCATCAGCGCCTTTGCTCTTTGACTCAGCGCAACAGCACCCTTCTTGTCGTCCCGAAGGGCGGGGAGAAGGATGTTATCCAAGAGGTTCAGATTTTTCAGCATAGTGGGCTGCTGAAAGATAAAGCCCATTTTCGTCCTGCGTACATCTGCAAGCTCATTTTCCCGAAGTTTAGAAAGCTCAGTATCACCGAACTTCACCGACCCGTCCGATATCTCATCCATGCCAGAAAGCGCGAACAACAGGGTGGATTTCCCAGATCCCGACGGGCCCATAACGGCGACAAATTCACCTTTTATGATTTCAACATTTACCATATCAAGTGCCTTTGCTTGTTCAGCGCCCTTCCCAAAGATTTTTACGATGTTTTTTCCTGTAACGATATTTTCCATGATCTATGCCTCCTTAATGTGTTCGGAAATTTTGAGCTGGCGAATGTCCAATACGCCCAACAATGTAGCAATATACACACATGTCGCAACCAACAGCGGTGAAACCATGTATGCGAAGAATGGGTTAACCACAAAGTTGAAATCGGTCGCACCGAATGCAGATACAATCGCAACACCAACATACTCACCAAGAGTATTAGCCATAATCGTTCCGATGACAACGCCCAGCACCAACACAATTACAGAGCGTGTCAGATATTGCCTGCGAATACCCTCGCTTGTGAAGCCCATTGATTTCAGAAGCGCGATGGAATATCGGTCTTTGACAACCAGCATCTTCATAAACAGCACCGTGACCAGTACAGTGAGCAGAACTGTTACCCCCATCGCGGCATAGGAAGCCATCTTCACCGAGTCTATTACCTGGCCGAACATCTGGTCGATATTTTCCTCAACGTCGTAGACATTAGCGAAGGGGAACTGCTCCTTATACTGCGCTATGATTGCTTCAGCGTCCACACCCGCGCAGAAAGTAATTGCGATACCGACCGATAAAATATCCCCAGAATTGGTTTCAAAAATGGCTTGCGATGTCCTGCCACCGTTGGTAATATCAGAGTAAACCCCACTGACCGTCAGACGCTTCTCAGTGCCGTCAACCGTTAAAACAATTTCATCACCAATGGTTTTTGCGAGGTCATCCGCGTACAAGGTGGAAATCGCAATTTCCGATTCTGTCTGTGGAGCCGTTCCCTGCGTATAGGTAATAGGATAGGCCTTATGGTCGCCCAAGCTTACCCTCAGCTTCTGCGTTGAGCCATCGTCCGCTTTTATATCAAACATTTTGGTAGTTTTTATGGCATACTTTTCCACATTCTCGTTTATTGCCAGTGAATTTGCCACTTCCGTACCCTTTTGTTCGACATCCTCCGCCTGTGTGGGCTTGATATACAAAGTGGCGTCGCATATCCCCATGCCCATGTAGGTGATGAAGCTCTTTGCCGAAATCGTATTATAGATGCTTTGTGGCACAATCATAATGAAAAACGAGATGATCAGCACCGTCAACATTGTTACATAGAGAGTTTTGCGGGTAAGAATATCCTTGATTCCGAGAAAAACGTTCCGAGAAAAGAGCCGGTTGTTACTCAGCCGAAAGCCTCTCGCCGATTTCGATTTTTCCCGGGGTGCTCCGAACCTAACCGCTTGCGCTGCTGATATTGTCCGAAAGCGTCGTAGCACACCGTTTACATAAAGCAAAACTACGCCGTAAATTGCCGCCACACTGACAAAGCCACAAATCAAGCCTAATAGAAGTGTCTGACGGTCACTTTCCCCCATATACAGGCGGATGTTTTGAAGGAATGGCTCTGAGAGCGGAACGGAGAGGAGAAATCCAAATACGCAGGCTATTCCGGCGATGACCCCATATTTTGCGAGGTAGAGTTTTTTGATGTCGCTCACCCGCATTCCAATAGCCTTTAACACGCCGATTTCCCTGTAATCCTCCTCGATTTTCGCCAGTAGCGTAAAGCGGATGCACAAAAACGCCACGATAATTACTAGTATGACAATCAGCGCCAGTACGCCGATCATGATGCCGTCCGTGAGGCCATTCATCAGCCTTATTTGCGTATATATGATAGCAGGAGGACCGTTTGCCGGAAGTCCCGTATCAAAATAGGCGGTCTCAAAATTCGCGTAAGAAACGCCGTCTCTTAACCGAAACTCTATGAGCTGTTCCAGTTGCCCGAACTCCAGGATTTTTTCAAAGTCAGATTCACTCAAAAGGAATCTTTTGGAGGACACAAGCGCTGCGTTCATTGTGGAATCCCGCAAGAATCCCGCCACAGTAAAATCCACGCCATGAATAGTAACCTTTTCGCCGAGCTTTGCGTTACCTTCCTGCATATAGTAAATGGGGAAATAGATTTCGCCGCTTGAGGGGCGGATAATTTTGTTGTTTAAGTCTAGCAGGAAATCGAATTTTTCACTCTGTATGGAAAAGCCGTTGTCTTGTACACTGTCAGCAAGGGAGTTATCTCCGATTAGAATTTCAGCACCATCGATGTTTAGAAAAGGCATCACCTGATAATCCTCCACAGCCTCTTGGGCATCAGCGAAGCTCTGTAGTTGCCGCATATCCTGTAATTGTCGTCATGGGGGTTTTCAGATCGTGGGCAATGTGCGAGAAAAGCCTCATCCGCTCGCTTTCCATAGTTATGCGTTTTTCTTCAAGGTCTTTGAGTTTACATGTCATGCGGTTGAATGCATCCCGCATTTCCTTGAACTCGGTTTCTGTTTCAAAATCCAGCAAGATGTTTAAATTGCCGTTTGAAACCTCTCGAAAGCCTTCTGACATGCGCCCGGCAGGGTAAGAAACTTTGCGGCTTATACTGCGCGCAAAAAGGGCAATTCCCACACAGTATACTGCCAATTGCATTAGCCCCCATAAAACAACCAGTACGATTTGGTGCGGTTCCATACCCGCCACTATCCCGGGGATTCCGTCATAGGGTAAATCACTTTCAGCGCCATACACAAGCGTACTAAATATGTCTTCCAATACAGATATGACAACCTCAATTCCGAGGAAATATCCAATAAACCTATGCACAACGGTTCTCAGTATGCTGTGTCTTCTCTTCACCTTTGCGCCTCCAACCGATACCCCAACCCACGGACTGTCCCTATGTACACCCCACAATTGCCGGGAAGCTTGCCGCGCAGCTTGCTGATGGCGACCATCACCGTATTGTCGTCAACGGCGACCGCTTCCTGCCATGCGGCATCATATATCTGCTGTTTGGTAAACACTCGACCGGGGCTTTGCATAAACAGCTTCATCATGTTAAATTCTGTGGCAGTTAGTTGTATGATTTCATTGTCGGAGTGCAAGGTACAAGCAGAGGTATCCAACATCAACCCCCCCACTGTCATTAAAGCCGCACTTGAATACCCCGCCTGTGCACCATGGCGACGCAGTCTAGCTCTGATCCTGGCAATCACCTCAAGAGGGTCAAAAGGTTTTGTTACATAATCATCTGCCCCGAGATCAAGCCCCAAGATTTTTTCGTAGTTTTCCGTTTTCGCACTCAAAACGATAATGGGAAGATTCCCACGTTCTCGCAAGGCTTTGATAAGCTGATAGCCGTCAAGCTGCGGCATCATAATATCGATGATGGCCAGATCAATTTGCACGGAGTCGGCTTGTTTAAGCGCCTCTAATCCGTTTTCTGCCTGTACCACATAATACCCGTCCTTTTCAATATACAGCCTCAGAAGCTCACGTATTTCTTTTTCGTCATCCACAATCAGAATGGTTTGGTTCATGGTTTATCACTCCTTCTTTATTTTTCACCTCCAGGATACAATGCTATCATAACAGCCGAACCTTTCAGTTTATCCAATCGAAATTTAATATTGACTTAACATTACCTTTCAGTTGCCTTAAAATTTATAAAATTCAATCTGGCCATTTTCTCAGTCTGCCATCAGTAGGCTTTTCAGCGTTCTCCGGAATAGCCCATGTCCAGCCAAGCCGATACACGCCCTCAACACGGCCTTGCTTGCACAGAATCTGTACACGTCGGTCGGAAATTCCCCATTTCTCACCGGTTTCTTTTGGCGTAATGTATTTCATAACCCCATCTCCTTTGCATAAGTTATCACTATATACTATATACGATAGAACGAATAATATCAAGTTGTGTATAAGTAAACTTTCTATGACCATAGTGAAGAGCAACAAAAAAGCCCTGCCACCTTCCGGTGAGCAAACCGACTGGCAACAGGGCAGATATAGTATGGGTGCATAATCACACGTTTAGCACCAAACAGACTCGGAAAAATCCTTCTCAAAAACGCTCTTAAAATATCGTCTGACAGCAGAAAATCCCTTGAAATCAAGGGATTTTAAAATCATGTACATTATACCTCATACAACATACAATGTACAAATATGAATTGTTCCCATTACACCGTTTCGGTATTTATCAATTTCCCCACCATTTATTGAAAAATCAATATTAAGCTCTCTTGCCATCTTAGCAAAAATATATTGTCCTGCTTCTTCGTTCACATAAACCAACTTTAGGTTTATTCTTTCTTTATCTATGGGAATATATTTCTCGCCAATTAAATTCACAAGCGAAAGCGGTTGTTCAAGAAAAGTATCCTCTACTTTGCCACTAACTTGTACTTTTCCGTTCTCTAGGATAGCAATTTGTTCGCAGCAATCACGAAGTACAGACATTTGGTGAGTAACAACTACGATAGTTATTCCAAGCTCTTTGTTAATTCTGTTGAGCAAAGAGGTAACTGATTGCGCTGATTTCGGGTCAAAAGCAGATGTTGCTTCATCACACAATAAAATTTTTGGACTCATTGTTAATGCCCTTGCAATTGCAACACGTTGTTTCTGTCCACCTAATAATTCACGAGGATATGAATAAGTTTTTTCAGAAATATCAACCAATTTTAAAAGATTTTTAACAATTTTATCAATATCCTTATTTTATGCTTCCAACATCTCATTGATAAATCAATATTTTCATATACCGAAAGACGTTCAAGCAAAGAAAAATTTTGAAATATAAATCCTATTTCTTTCCTAAACTGACGAATATCATTGGTATTCAAATTTTATACAGCTATGCCATCTACTGTTCTAATCCATTGATACAACGTAAAAGTGTGGATTTGCCTGCACCACTTCTTCCTACAAGACCAAAGATACTTCCTTTTGGGATGTTCAACGAGACATCATTTAGTACATTGCTTTTTTCGTATGCTTTAGATAAATTTTCTATTTCAATCATTACTACATCTCCTTTATTTAAGCAAAAGCCGGTATATCACAATAAAATTATCAAATCCAATAATTTATATTTATGAGTAACTTTTATGTTATAATTAAATTTCATAATATTGTTTACGTTAATTAGATATAGAGAATATAGTGATTTTTGTTGTGTTACTTCACTTCTGCTTTTTATTTATTGGAAAATGGTACATAAAGACATAAAGTAAAAGACCTATTTTTTTCTATAAAGACAGGTCTTTTTTTGGTTATTTAAATTAAAAAATTTTATAACTTAGCTATACCTTTCCCGAAATTAACCGCTTTGTTTTGAGACTCCCCATCTGGATTCCAATTATTTAAATATCCCTCTGTCTCAACTCCAAATCCTGCATCTGACATTAATTGATTTATAACTTTTACAGATTCTCCGCTCCAGCCGTAGCACCCAAAGGCTGCTGCTTTTTTACCTTTAAATTTAAGCTCTTTCATTAAATGAATAAACCCTGCTATTGAATGCAATATGCTGTTTGAAACTGTCGGAGAGCCGATTACAACAGTTTTAGATTTAAAAACTTCAGTTATTAAATCATTATCATCAATCTTTGCGAGATTTTGAATTTTTATCACAACTTCGGAATCTTCCATTCTAATACCATCAGCTATTTTTTCTGCCAACAGTTTAGTACCATTCCACATAGTGTCATAGATGATAGTAATTTGATTTTCTTGATAGTCATTTGACCATTTCACATATTTCTCCACTATCTGCATTGGATTGTCTCTCCAAATAACTCCATGACTTGTCGCAATTATTTCTATTGGAAGATTCAATGCTATAACCTCGTCAAGTTTTCTCCTTAATATAGGATTGAAAGGATTCAATATGTTTGCAAAATACTTAATGGATTCATTGAATAAATCGCATTGGTCAACTTTATCATTAAACAGTTCTTCAGTAGCTAAATGCTGTCCAAAGGCATCATTGCTAAAGAGTATATTATCCTGAGTCATAAATACCGCCATACTATCTGGCCAATGAAGCATTGCCATTTCAACAAATATCAACTCTTTACCATTTCCGATATCTAATTTATCTCCAGTCTTTACAACATTAAAGTTCCAGTCCTGATGGTACTGACCTTTCAAAGATTTTACAGCATTTGCAGTACAGTAAATAGGCTTATCAGGGATACGTTTCATTAGAGCAGGAAGAGCGCCACTGTGGTCAACTTCTCCATGATTTGCGATGATATAATCAATTTTATTCAAATCAATTTCCTTAGCCAAATTATCAACAAATTCCTCTGCAAAGGGTAGCCAGACTGTATCAATTAATACTGTTTTTTCTTCTTGGATTAAATAAGAATTATAAGTCGACCCCTTATGTGTTGAATATTCATCTCCATGAAACCTCTTAAGCTCCCAATCAACCTTACCTACCCAACAAACATTGTTCTTAACTTGCTTTTTCATAAATAAGCTAACTCCTAAATAATATTTTATTCATAATGTTTTTTAAAGCATTATGTCAGTCTTTCATATAAAGTATTAATTTATTATCACCGAAATTTAACATATTATCAAATTCATATTAAATCTCTTACCTAATCTAGTGACAATATAAAACTATATACATCATTCTAAATATAATGAACATATTTGTCAAGATAAAGAGAATTTTACATATAATAAATATTTACTTATTAAACGGAAAATCGCTGTTCAAGAATACACGTCTTTGAACAGCGATTAAAATATTTTGCTAATAAAATATATATCCTAAAGCAAATGCAATTATCAGCCATATAGCAAAACTTATATAACTCAAAAACTTTGTTAATGAAACTAATGATAATATCGTAATTATCATTAGCATATTAAAAACATTTGCCTCATTCTTAAAAATTTCGATTTCTTCTGTCTTAACTTTTTCCCTCATTTTTTCAATATCTCCTTTAAATAAAATGTCAAGAGAAACATCAAAAATGTAACTTAACAATAGTAAGCTCTTTATATCCGGATAATTTTTATTGGTTTCCGAATTAGAAATAGTTTGACGAGATACAAATATCTTTTCAGCTAATTCCTCCTGAGAAAGTCCCTTTTCAATTCTATATTTTTTTATTTGTTTTCCAATTTCCATAATGTCCTCTACAAGCTCATTCTATGCCTGTAAAAAATATTCCGCAATCAAAAGTCTTTTACATAACTTGTTTTTTGTATGTCAAAGGTTTTTGATATCTTGAAATTTTAACAATTTACTTGTTTATTTTAATTCGTTTTTTTGATCTATGCAAGAGCATTTTTCATATGACTATATCCGACTTTTTTGTTTTTCTACTTTTCATACATCAAATTTAATTCGTATTGTAAAGTTAAATGAATATTGATAAAGCTTAATTCTCTGTCATATAATGTTTTTGCTACAAAACTTAATGCCTTCTAAAAGCAAGAACTTAACATAAAAAAAATTATATCAGTTTGCTATCTAAAGTGCAACAAATCTCTTAAGCTTTGTCCATTTAATACTTAAGGATTTAAACATCAAAACTCCAAACACTTTGTACAATTTAAAACTTAAAGATTTTCAAGCCCCGTATTGATTTTCACCTGCTAGTTATCGCCCATACCAATCACCCAACCATGAACAAAGGGGCTGTCGCAAAACAGCCGTAGAAAAAACAAAAAAATAGTGCTAAAAGACTGAAAAATCAGTGCAAAGGCTCTGTTTTTTTGTATAATTGTAGTTAATTCAACCAAAGAGATTATCTCGTAAATACGCTAAATATGCAGCTAAAAATTGATGGGTTTTTTGCAGAAAAAGTAATACCAGCTAATAAATTCAAGAGTAACATGGCATTAAGACAAAACATGAAATATGATGAAAAATCAGACGAATATACCTGTCAAAACGGAAAAAAACTAAGAGAAACTTATATAGGAAAAAGAAATAGACCTTAATTTTTTATCTATGTAGGGAGTTAGAGTAGCTACCTCTTTTGAAAAAATAGATAAAGAAAAACCACCAATTGAATTAAATCAAATGGTGGTCTGGAATGGTGGAGCCGAGGGGAGTCGAACCCCTGTCCGAAAATATTTCCATAAAACTTTCTCCGAGTGCAGTCGATAACTTTTTATTCGCCTCATGTATCGCCTATCGACAAGATATACAATCAGCTATCTCCAATTATACTCTATTGGGTCGGAGAAACCCCAATACAGTGCCCTGATTTAGATGATGCCCCAGTTTAGACTACAGGTCGTCTAAGTGGAACAAGCCAGCTGACTAAGCAGCGAATGCTAAATTATTATTTTCTTTTGCGTTTATATTTAGTTGCCACTTTTATCGTTGTTTGGCGACAACGACTCGCTTATCTTACTTCTATATCCCCGTCGAAACCAAGTACGGCCCCTTAATTATTTAATCTTCTCGTCTGTGTGTTTATTCAGATAAACGCTGTATACGCCTCTCGGCATCTTTTTTAGCTATATCCTGTCTTTTATCGTAGTTTTTCTTACCTTTTGCTACAGACAATTCAAGCTTTACAAGACCGTTTTTCAAATAAACGCTTAATGGTATTAAGGAGTATCCTTTTAAAGTTGTCAATCCTATTAGCTTTCTTATTTCTCTTTTGTTTAATAAAAGCTTTCTTGGTCTTAGCGGATCTACATTAAATATATTTCCTTTTTCATATGGACTGATGTGCATGTTGTAAACATAAACCTCGCCATCCTTTATTGCTGCATAGCTATCTTTGATATTGAGCATACTTTGTCGTATTGATTTAACCTCAGTGCCTGCTAAAACAATACCAGCTTCGTATTTGTCCTCAATAAAATATTCAAATGTCGCTTTTTTGTTTCTAGCTAATGATTTAATATTATCAACCACTGCAAAGTCCACCCTTCTAAAGTTTACTACATTGTCATTATACACGCTTTATCTCGTCCTTAAATTACAAAATAAATACAAATTTTTTAATCAAATTTCAATAAAATTAGTATAATATTTAAAATTCACGAGGAGAGTTTAACCCCCCTCGGTTTTGTTAAAGATTTTTGCTTGATGCTTTACAAAATGACAAAATCAATCTCTGCATTTGCAATGCTTACTTTTTCTAATCTAACACTTACTATATCCCCTATTTTATAAGTTTTACCCAAGTGTTCACCTGTCAGAATTTTTTTATCATTGTCATAAACATAGTAATCATCAATTAAATTCGATATATGAACTAATCCTTCTACTGTGTTATCTAGCTCTACGAATATTCCGAAACTTGTTACACCTGATATAATTCCCTCATACTCTTCACCAATCTTATCTGACATAAATTCTGCTATTCTAATTTTATCTGTATCTCTTTCTACTTCGTCTGCCACTCTTTCTTGTTTAGATGATTGCTCTGCTACCATAGCACATCTTTCATTTAAATTAGAAGTATTATCAACTGAAATTTTATTGTTGATTTGAGCCTTAATAATTCTATGAATTTGCAAATCAGGATAACGCCTTATTGGTGAAGTAAAATGGCAGTAATAATTTGCTGCTAATCCAAAATGCGGCGAGCATTCATGCGAATATATCGCCTTTCTTAATGAACGCAACATCATAGTATTTATCACAGTTTCTTCCTTTTTGCCTTTAATTTTTAATAATAGCTGTTGCAGCTCACGAGGATGTACCTCTTGACTTCCTTTTAAGGTGTAACCAAAATTAAATATAAATTTACTAAAATCTGCTATTTTCTCTTCGTCTGGCTCCTCATGTATACGATAAACAAAAGGTAAATTAAGCCAATAATAGTTTTCTGCAACAGTTTCATTTGCAGCTAGCATAAATTCCTCAATTATTTTATTTGATGTTCTTCTTTCATATTTTATTACATCTGTAACTTTGCCTTTGTCATCTACTATAAGCTTTGTTTCATCAAAATCAAAGTCTATGCAACCTCTTTGCTCTCTTTTGTTTCTTAGTAAATTGCTTAATTCTTCCATATTTTTAAGCATTGGAACTATATCTTTATATTTTTCCTTTAAAGCTTCATCATCATTTTCCAAAATGTTTGAAACATCTGTATAGTTCATTCTGTATTTTGAACTTATAATACTCTCATATATTGAATAATCAACAACCTTGCCTTTTAAATCAATTATCATTTCGCAAGATAAACAAAGCTTACCCTCATTAGGATTCAAGCTACAAACTCCATTTGACAGCTCCTTTGGAAGCATTGGTATAACTCTATCTGCTAAATATATACTTGTTGCTCTTTTTAAAGCTTCTTTATCTATTTTGCTATTTTCTTTTACATAGTGAGTAACATCAGCTATATGCACTCCCAATTTATATTGATTATTATCTAATTTTTCAACATAAACAGCATCATCTAAGTCCTTTGCATCTTCTCCATCAATTGTGATTATAGGCAAATGTCTTAAATCTTTTCTTCTGTCAATTTCTTTTTGAGCTATCTCTACTTCTATACCTCTTGCCTGTGCTATAACATCTTCTGGGAAATATTTTCTTACTTTATGTTTAATTAAAACAGCTTCTATATGCGTTTCAACATCTTCTTCATTTCCAACAATTTCAATTATTTCACCCTCAGCCTTTCTTCTTTCTGTAGGCCACTGTGTTATTTTTACTACAACCTTTTGATTGTCCTTAGCTCCATTAAAATCACTTTTTGACACAAAAACATCACAGCTAAGCTTCTTATCATCAGGTATAACAAATCCAAAATTTTTACTTTGTGAAAGCATGCCTATAACAGTTTTATTAGCTCTTTCAAGTATCCTAATTACTTTTCCTTCAGGGTTTCTATCATATGTATAGCTTTCAGTAATTTTAGCGATAACTCTGTCACCATTCATTGCACCACTCAAATCAGTGTGAGATATGAATAAATCCCTTTTATCCTTGTTAGCAGATATTAAAAATCCATATCCTTTTGGATGTCCCTCAATTACACCTATTACTAAACCGAGTCTATCAGGAATTCCATATTTTTCAGAGGAATTCATTATGATTTTACCCTCATCCTCAAGCTGATTAAGTATCTTCAAAAATTCCTTTGTCATGCTGCTCTCAATCTCTAAGGCTTCACACAATTCTTTGAATTTAAGAGGTCTATAATTTTCATCTTCCATAAATGCTAGTATTTTTTCTTTTAAGTTCATTTTTTCATTCCTTTCTTTTGTTAAATTTTAATTTGTCGAATAAATCCATTAATCCTACAAGTCATTATTTATGTTTTCCATATTTACCCATATTATTAATTAAATCTACATTGTAACTAATAATATTTGTTCTTCTATCCTTTGTTTCTTCTTCCGCTATGCCTATAATTTTAGTAATCAATTCTTTGAAGCTAATATCCGTCGCTTCCCATAAGTAAAATGCTAATGAGCCTGGTATAGTATTTATTTCGTTAATGTATATATTATTGCCATCATATAAAAAGTCTATTCTTGCATTTCCAGAGCAGTCAATAGCATTGAATGCAGATTTTGCAAGCTCAAATATTTTATTTTTTGTTTCTTCATCTATATCAGCCGGTATTTTCCTTTTACCATTTATATTATTTTTACTATTATTTATATATTTATCCTCATAGCTTAAAAAATCTTTATAATTTAATGGCTCTTCGCAAAGTGAAGTTATCAAATCATCTTCATAGCCCATCACCGCACAATTAATTTCTCTTAGATTTTCAATACATTTTTCAACTATAATTTTTTTGTCATAAGATATTGCTACTTGTATGGCGTTGATTAGCTCTTCTTGATTATTTGCTTTGCTTATGCCTACACTCGAACCTAAATTAGCAGGCTTCACTATTAAAGGATATCCTATAATTTCGGAATTTGCAATAACTTTTTCCATATTAATCAAAAATTCGTTTTTATAAAACCAAATATAGTCAACAATTGGTAATTTATCAGCAACAAAAAGCTTTTTCATAATTACCTTATCCATACCGACTGCTGAGCTTAAAACTGTTCCAAAGGCACAAGGTATGCCATTCATTTGACAAAATCCATGTATACAGCCATCTTCTGCATTTGTACCGTGCATAGCTGGAAATAATACATCAATTACAACAGGTTTCGGCTTTCTAAAAAAACATTTAAAAAGATTTCTCTTTGTTTTCGCAGGATGTGGATATAGAGTAAGCTTATTATTGTCAGCGATAGGAACTACCTCATAAATATCTTTAAAATTTTTAGTTTTATAGCTTTTTATATCATATAAGCTCTCTCCCAAAACCCAGCTTCCATCCTTACGAATGTATATAATTATAGGCTCATACTTCTCTTTATCTATATTTTCTAATACTTGAAGTCCAGTTATTATAGACACTTCATGTTCTACTGATTTCCCACCAATTAAAATACCAATTCTTTCTTTCAAAAAATCCCCCCTCAATATATCATTTTATAATTATAAACTAAGTTTAAGTAATGAAGAATTATTCACAATTCTTTCATAGTATAAATCTCTTACAGTATGAAGTTTAATTTGCTGCATGAAGTTTAGTTCACAGTGCAAATTTCAATTTGCACTTTCATCATAAATATCTGGCAAATCATTTTCATATAAAACAATATCACCTTGTTTTGCTATCTTTTTAATAATTTCAGTTGAGTTATTGGTAGTATTAACTACATAGATATTATTTCTATTAAAGCCTGATTTTATCAATCCATTATATATAGGCTCTGTTCGCTTTTTACCTACTAATATTGCTATATCACAAACCTTAGCTATTTTCTCACCAAATTTCTCATTTTCTAATTTTTCTATTTCTCCTAGCTCTACCATGCCCGGAGTTACAATTATCTTTCTTCTATCCTTAAATTCGCTCATAACATCTAAAGCAGCCTCTGCTCCATCCGGATTTGAATTGTAAGCATCGTCAATTACTAAAATCCCTGTCTTAGGGTCAATAAGCTCCAATCTATGTTTGACTGGCAATATTTTCTTAATTCCTATACTTATTTCATTCAAATTCATACCCAAAACATTTGCAATTGAAACAGCTGCAAGTATATTTAATATATTGTGTTTTCCTAAAAGTGAGGTTTTACAATTTATGCTTCCTTTGTCTTTTATACAAAGTGTAAATGATGATCCTTCTTCATTTACGCTTATATCTTTAGCATATATATTAGCAGTTTCAATGTTTTCAATAGCATATAAAAACTTTTTATTTTTTGTCTTATTAGCTAATGTTCTAAGATATGTGTTATCATTATTAAAAATAGCTATACCAATATCTGGCAATTTTTCTATTAACTCATATTTAGTACCTGCTACATTTTCTATTGAACCAAAGCTTTCAAGGTGACAAGCTCCTATGGATGTTATAAGGCCAATTTGCGGATTAGTAAGTATAGCAAGTTCTTCAATATCTCCTTTTTTTGTTGCACCCATCTCTGCTATAAATATCTCATAATCGTCATTAAGCTCATTGTTTATTACCTTACTAATACCCATAGGAGTATTATAGCTTTCTGGACTGCTTAAAACTCTAAATTTTTGTGATAATATAGCTGAGCTTATGAATTTAACGCTTGTTTTTCCATAACTTCCTGTTATTCCGACTGTGATTAAACCATTATCACTTAATTTTTTAATTTTTTCTTTTGCTACATTATAAAATCTCTTATTTATTTTATTTTCTAAAAATAATGATATGTAATTTGCTAAAAAAATATGATAAATACATGTGAAATAGGATATGCTCATAAATAAGACACTAATTGATAAAATTATATATTTTGTATGGATTGTAAAAAATATTCTATTAAAAAACATAGCCACTATCGCAAGAGTTATTAAAAAATCAATTAAAATAAGGCTATATATTATCAGTGTCAGCCTTTTAGCTCTTGCAGTATAAATAAATGGTTTTTTAGAATTTTTATTTCTTCTGTAAATTATAATTTTATTTTGTTTTGCCCAATTTTTAAATTTTTTAGAGCTATATCCTTCTAGTTGTAAAATGTGCAGATAATTTTCTGTTTTTAAAAACATCATTCTAAACCAAATTAGAAAAAATATTAAAAATAAAAATATAATCATATAACACCTCACTTAACTACCTAAAAAACTATCCATTATAAGTCTAAATTTATAAAAATCATCTAAATATGAATAATGACCTGCCCCTTCTAATACAATTAAAGCGCTATCAGCTATTTTTCTATTTAATTTTTTTGCCATATAAATTGGAGTGTCTGTATCATTTTCTCCCCAAACAATGAGTGTTGGTGCCTTTATCATGCACAAAAAATTTTCAATATTGTTGTGCAAAACCTTTACTAAGGTTTGCCTCATAACTGCATTATCAGCATTTTGATAATCCTTCGAACCGAATTTTTTATAAAATCCCTCCAATTTTAATTCATTATTTTTATTTATAAAAAAATATACTTTTTTATAAATCTTGTACTTAAATATTTTATAATAATATTTTATACTTTTTTTTGCTATAATTCCTGCACTATCTATGAGTATAAGTTTCTTTACTGTATCTTTATATTTTGAGGACAAAATAATTGAAACCCTACCGCCATGCGAATGTCCAATCAAATTTATCTCTTTTAGTGATAAGATATCAATGAATTTTTTTACTATATCTGCATAATTAAAACTATCCCATGCAGTACTTGGAGTATCACTTAAACCAAATCCCGGCAAATCAAGAGCTAAAACCCTATATTTATTTTTTAAAGCATTAGTTATAGGCTGCATAGCCTCAATACTTGCCCCCCAACCATGAAGAAGCAGTACATTTTCACCAGCACCCTCATCTATGTAATTAATTCTTAAACCATCAATATTTATAAACAAATAGTTCACCCCATTTTAAAAATAAATACATATTTAAAATCTAGCAAAAAGATATAATAAATATGTATAGAGTTTATAAATTTTATCAGTATTAATCGCGAATACAACACTACATTATATGCGAGGTAGCAAAAAATGAAACAAAAAAACCGAAACCTTTCAATTTTCATAAAAAGCTCAGTGATTTTACATTATAAAAAATTATATAAAATAGCAGAAGAAGCCTTTCATAACCTCTTCTGCTAAATCTAATTTCTAAAAATTATTTATTTTAAAAAATTCAATAAAATTCCGCCATATTGTGCTATAATTGGTCCAAACACCAATGCAACTACAGTCATTAGCTTGATTAGAATGTTGATTGAAGGTCCTGAAGTATCCTTGAATGGATCTCCAACTGTATCTCCAACAACTGCTGCTTTATGAGCTTCACTGCCTTTTCCACCATGAGTGCCTGATTCAATGTACTTTTTAGCATTATCCCAAGCTCCACCTGCATTTGACATCATTATAGCCATTAAAACACCTGTAACTAATCCACCTGCTAATAATCCACCTAACGCTTCTGTTCCAAGCAAGAATCCTACTAACAATGGTACTAAAACTGCTAAAAGTCCTGGCACTATCATCTCTTTTAAAGATGAAGATGTACTAATATCAACACACTTAGCATAATCTGGTTTTTCAGTACCTTTCATAATTCCAGGGAATTCTCTAAACTGTCTTCTCACCTCTTCAATCATCGCAAATGCCGCTTTACCTACTGCACTCATCGTCAAAGCTGAGAATAAGAATGGTAACATCGCTCCTATAAATATTCCTGCTATAACCTTTGGATCTGTTAAGCTAATATCTGTAATTCCTACAACCTGAGTATATGAAGCAAATAGAGCAAGAGCTGTTAAGGCTGCTGAACCTATTGCAAATCCTTTTCCAATAGCCGCTGTTGTATTTCCTACTGAGTCAAGCTTATCTGTGATTTCTCTAACTCCATGAGGTAATTCACACATCTCTGCTATACCACCGGCATTATCAGATATTGGACCATAAGCATCAACTGCTACTGTCATACCTGTTGTTGAAAGCATTCCAACCGCTGCAAGTGCTATACCAAATAATCCACCACCAAATGAATAGGCAGCTATAATTCCAATTGCTAAAACAATGATAGGATATGCTGTAGACTTCATACCTACTGACAATCCACTAATTATTGTAGTTGCAGGTCCTGTTTCTGATTGTTTTGCTATACTCTTAACAGGATTATAATCTCCAGAAGTATAGTATTCTGTAATTTTTGCAATTACAACTCCTACTAAAAGTCCTATAACTATTGCATAGAATGGTTTTAAATCACTTAATATGTATTTACTCAAGAAGAATGAAGCAATAATTACTACAACAGAGCTTGCATATGTTCCCATATCTAAAGCTTTTTGAGGATTTCCACCTTCTTTACCTCTAACAAACATAGTTCCAACTATTGATGCAATTATTCCTACTGCTGAAACTAAAAACGAAAATAAAATTCCCTTTCCATCAGCATAAGCAACAGCTCCTAATGTAATCGATGAAATAATAGCACCTATATAAGATTCTAACAAGTCTGCGCCCATACCCGCAACGTCTCCAACATTATCTCCAACATTGTCTGCGATAACAGCTGGGTTTCTTGGATCATCTTCTGGTATGCCGGCTTCAACCTTACCAACAAGGTCTGCTCCAACGTCTGCAGCTTTAGTATATATACCACCGCCAACACGTGCGAATAGAGCAACAAATGACGCACCAAAACTAAATCCTGTCAAATAATTTGCTGCATTTGGATCATCCTTAAAAATCATCCAAAGAAGTCCTGCTCCAAACAAACCAAAGCCAACAACTATCATTCCCATAACTGTTCCGCCAGAGAATGCTACATCTAAAGCTTTGTTCATTCCAGATTCTCTCGCAGCATTTGTTGTTCTAACATTTGCCTTTGTAGCAACTCTCATCCCAAAATATCCTGCTAATATTGAGAAAAGTGAACCCAGTAAATAACTTACTGCTGTTTGCCAATTTGTTGCAAAGAAAAGAACTAAAAATATAACTACTACAAAAGTAATTAGTGTTTTATATTCTCTTGATAGAAATGCCATCGCTCCCTCTTGAATATAAGAAGCTATCTCTTTCATTCTATCATTTCCAGCATCAACCTTGTTAATAGTAGATGCCTTGAAAAACGCGTATAATAGCGCTACAACTCCCGCAATAGGAGCTATAATAAGTAAAGAATCCATTTAAAAAAGTTCCTCCAAAAGTTAATTAATTTTTTTAATCCGAAAGTTTTGATTTCAATATCAAATTAAAATCGTTTTTAATATTAATAAACATCATATATAGTATATCATAATTATATATAATATATCATATATTTATGTCCTATAATTAAAAAAGATGAAAAAACCAGATGTTCTCTCCTCTTTTTTTAATCCAAGATTATTGAATTGCCACTAGTATCAACGACGCTACGACAAATATTATTGCTGATATAGTTGTAGCCTTTTCCAATTTACCTTCAAAGCTTCTACCTTTATTTTTTCCCCATATTGATTCTGCGCCACCAGCTATGCTACCTGACATTCCAGCCTCTTTACCTGATTGTAATAATATGCTGGCAATTAAAACCAAACTAGCAAGAATCAATAACACCATAGTTACTATTTTCATATACCTGCCACCTCCTAACTTATTCTATAAGTATTTATACCAATCAAAGATTAGCATTATAGCGTTTTCAAATGCTATATATATTTTTTTAACATATGAATTATATCATAGAGTATATATAAAATCAACAAAATATTAAATTTATTTTAAAATACTATTTTATGAATATTTAATTATTTATTTTTTGCTGAAAAATGAATAAAAACACAAATAATTATGTAATGAATTATATAAATATATCATATATCATATATTTTTTGTTTACAAGAGTATTTTTTTATGATAAAATAGTAAAACGAAAACGTTTTTATGCTAGCATACGATTCGTATTATCATAATATAAAGATTTTGGCCATTTTTTTATATTATGAATAAAAATGTAAAATTAACAGAACAAATGGAGGGATAGCAAATGAATAATAATCAAAAAAAGAAACAACCGACCTTTTTAATTTCAATCATACCAATTATTTTAACAATCGCAGTTTTAGCATACTCGGTCTTAGTTCTTGACATAAGTATTCACATTCCACTTATTATCGGATCAATAATTGCAGCAGCTATAGCAATTGTATTTTTAGGTTCTAAATGGGCAGAAATTGAACAAGGTATTATAGAATCAATAATGAGCACTATGCAAGCTATATTAATACTTGCAATAATAGGAGCATTAATCGGTTCATGGATAGTAAGCGGTATAGTACCTACGCTAATATACTATGGCTTAAAAATATTATCACCTACATTCTTCCTAGTTGCTACTGTTCTTTTATGTAGCGTAGTTTCTTTAGCTACGGGAAGTTCTTGGACTACAGCAGGAACTGTTGGTATTGCACTAATAGGTGTTGCAAAAGGTTTAGGTATACCTGAAGGATTGGCTGCAGGTGCAATTATATCTGGAGCATATTTTGGAGACAAATTATCTCCTTTATCCGATACTACAAACCTAGCTCCAGCTGTTTCAGGCGCTACATTGTTTGATCATATTAAACATATGATTAAAACAACTTCAATTTCATATGGTATAACATTAGTAATATTTACTATAATAGGATTCCAATTTGCTGGCAAGGAACTTGATACTAGCACTCTAAATTCTATTTTAGATACAATAAATGCTAATTACAACATTAATCCTTTACTTTTATTAGTTCCAGTAGCAGTCATAACTATGGTAGCTTTAAAAGTACCAGCAATTCCTGGTCTTTTAGCTGGTACAGGATTAGGATTTATAGCTGCACTTATATTCCAAAAAACAAATCTAGTTGATGCGTTTAACGTGCTTATGGACGGAGTCACATCAGAAACAGGTCATGCTATGGTAGATAAATTGTTGTCTAGCGGTGGAATGATGAGTATGATGAATACAATTTTACTTATTATGTGTGCACTTACATTTGGAGGAGTACTAGAAAAAACTGGTATGCTTAGCTGTATAGCAGAAAAACTTCTTGCTTTTGCAAAAAGTACTGGTTCTCTAATATTTATAACATTGGTTTCTTGTTTATTTGTAAACATCTTAACAGGAGATCAATATATAGCTATAGCACTTCCTGGTAAAATGTACAAAGATGAGTATAAGAAACGTGGATTAGCTCCTCGAAATTTATCACGTGCACTTGAAGACTCTGGAACTGTTACATCTGCTCTAGTTCCTTGGAATACTTGCGGAGCTACAATGTCAAAATTCTTAGGCGTAGCTACAGGAGCATATTGGATGTACGCTTTCTTTAATTTATTAAGTCCAATAGTATCTATGATATCCGGATTTACTGGGTTCACAATTATGAAGCTTGAGGATGATCCTTCTGCTGAAGAGTATAAAGAAAAATTAAATGCTCAGTCTTAAAAGACTTATAAATATAATAAAAGACGACCTATCTCGGTCGTCTTTTATTATATTATTTTTTCTCTATTTTTTCATGTTATAAAAAACATCAAGTCCTTTGTACTGTGCTGCTTTGCCTAGAGTTTCTTCTAATCTTAATAGTTGATTATATTTAGCAACTCTGTCTATTCTTGAAGGAGCACCCGTTTTGATTTGTCCTGCATTAACTGCTATAACTAAGTCTGCAATAGTTGAGTCATCAGTTTCACCAGAACGATGTGAAACAACTGCTGTATAACCTGCTCTTTTTGCCATTTCTATAGCATCAAGAGTTTCAGTTATTGTTCCAATTTGATTTAATTTAATCAAAATAGAATTAGCAACACCGTCTTTAATTCCTCTTTGTAATCTTTCTGTATTAGTTACAAATAAATCATCACCAACTAATTGGATTTTCTTGCCGAGTCTTTCTGTTAAGTTAGCCCAGCCTATCCAGTCTTCTTCATCCATACCATCTTCAATAGATATAATTGGATATTTGTCAACTAAATTAGCATAGTAATCAACCATTTGCTCTCTTGTGTAAGATTTTCCTTCACCAGATAAATTGTACATCTGTGTTTCTTTATCATATAATTCAGTAGCAGCAACGTCAAGTGCAAGCATAATATCCTTTCCAGGAACATATCCAGCTTTTTCAATAGCCTCTACTATTGTTTTAAGAGCTTCTTCGTTAGATGTTAGGTTTGGAGCAAATCCTCCTTCATCACCTACTGCTGTATTTAATCCCTTTGCTTTAAGAACAGATTTTAAGCTGTGGAACACCTCTGCTCCCATTCTCAAAGCTTCCTTAAAGCAGCAAGCTCCTACTGGCATAACCATAAATTCTTGTATATCAACATTATTATCTGCATGCTCTCCGCCATTTAGAATGTTCATCATAGGTACTGGCAAAACTTTTCCATTTACTCCTCCTAAGTACTGGTAAAGTGGCAAACCAAGTGTATTAGCAGCTGCCTTTGCTACTGCCATAGAAACACCAAGTATAGCATTTGCACCTAATTTACCTTTGTTATGAGTTCCATCTAATTCGATAAGTACAGAGTCAATCGCTGTTTGCTCTAAAGCATCCATACCAATTATTGCTGGAGCAATAATATTATTTACATTAGATACTGCAATAGAAACTCCCTTTCCTAGATATCTTTTTTTATCATTATCTCTTAATTCCACTGCTTCAAAAGCACCTGTAGAAGCTCCTGATGGAACTCCAGCGCGTCCAAATCCACCACTTTCTGTTAAAACCTCTACTTCGACTGTAGGGTTTCCTCTTGAATCCAATATTTCTCTTGCGTGAATATGTGATATTATAGTCATTTTTATCTTCCTTTCTTTTTGTATATAATTTATTGTTTAATGTACAATCAAAGATTTTCCTGTCATCTCTTTTGGAACATCTATTTTCATAATTTCAAGTAAAGTTGGTGCAATATCAGATAATATACCATCTTCTCTTAAATTATACTTTTTATTATTATCAACTATTATAAAAGGCACTCTATTGCTTGTGTGAGAAGTAATAGGCGAAGAAGTGATTTCATCAACCATAGCCTCTGCATTGCCATGATCTGCTGTAATTACAGCAACACCATCTGCCTTTATAATAATATTAATAATTTCTCCAAGACATTTATCAACTGCCTCCAATGCTTGAACAGTTGCTGCAAAATCTCCTGTATGTCCAACCATATCGGGATTTGCGAAGTTTATTATCATCACATCATATTTATCTGTTTCTATTTGCTTGATTATCTCATCTTTAAGCTCGAAAGCACTCATCTCAGGCTTTAGATCATAAGTTGCTACATGAGGAGACGGGATTAATATTCTATCCTCATTTTCATAAGGCTTTTCAATACTGCCATTAAAGAAGAAAGTAACATGAGCATATTTTTCTGTCTCTGCAATTCTTAGCTGTTTTAAACCCTTTTGGCTTATGTATTCACCAAAAAAGTTCTTTATTTCCTCGGGCATATACGCGATTTCAACATTTTTCATAGTTTTATCGTATTCTGTCATACATGTAAATTTCACGTTTAAATTTTCGCTTTCAAACCCATCAAAGTTATCATCTGTAAATGCTCTAGTTAATTGTCTTGCTCTATCTGATCTAAAATTATAGAAAATTATACCATCTTCTGGCTTAACCACTCCAAGCCTTCCATTTTCTTGCTTGATTAATATAGGTTTAATAAATTCATCTGTAATATTTTTATTATAAGACTCCTCTACTGCTAAAACAGGATTATCCCTTACTATACACAATCCCTGTGTTAAAGCATCATATGCTTCCTCAGTTCTTTCCCATCTCTTATCTCTGTCCATAGCGTAGTATCTTCCAATAATTGAAGCTATATTCCCTATACCTATCTGATCTATCTTATCTTGAAGTTTTTTAATAAATCTAATACCACTTGTTGGCGAAACATCTCTTCCATCCATAAAGCAATGAATTTGAACATCTTTAACATTTTTTTGTTTACACAACTCCATAATAGCAAATAAATGATCTATATGACTATGAACTCCACCATCTGAAAGCAATCCAAAAAGATGCAGGGTTTTATTGTTTTCATTGACATAGTCAATAGTGTTATTCAACGCAGCATTGTCAAAGAATTCTTTATCTTTTATCAATTTCGTTATTTTTGTAAGCCATTGATACATAATTCTTCCTGCGCCAATATTAGTATGCCCAACCTCAGAATTACCCATTTGACCATAAGGCAATCCTACATCCTCTCCACTTGCTGAAAGTGTAGTATTTGAATATTTATTCAATAATATGTTGTAATTAGCCGTTTTCGCTATTTTAACTGCGTTGCCAAAATAATCTTCACCAATCCCCAGACCATCTAGTATAATCAAAGCTGTTAATTTTTTCATATGAATGTGCGTTCCTTTCTAAATAATCTAATAATTTATTATACCAATAAATTCTTCTGCTTTCAAGCTTGCTCCACCTACTAAAGCACCGTCAATATCAGGCTTTGCCATTATTTCAGAGGTATTGCTAGCCTTTACGCTTCCGCCGTACTGAATTCTAACACTTTCGCTTATTTCTTCATTATACAGCTCCTTAATAACATTTCTAATATGCGAAATCATTTCTTGTGCTTGCTCGCTAGTTGCGGTTTTTCCAGTACCTATTGCCCAAACAGGCTCGTATGCAACAGCTATGTACTCAAAGCTGCCTGCTTCAATATCCTTAAATCCATTGACAATTTGAGTTTTAACTGTTTCCTTTTCAATATTTGCTTCGCGCTGCGCCAGAGTTTCTCCTACGCATAATATTGGCTTTATGCCATGCTTTAATGCAGATTTTATTTTTTTATTTAAAAATTCATCATTTTCATTAAAATACTGCCTTCTCTCAGAATGCCCTATAAGCACGTAATCAACACCTATATCCTTGAGCATAAGAGGAGAAACCTCACCTGTATATGCACCACTTTCCTCACAGTGCATATTTTGAGCACCTAGCTTAATTTTAGATCCCTTTAAAGCTATTTTCAAAGCATGTAATGCAGTAAAAGGAGCACAAATTAGTATTTCTCTATTTTTATCAAAATTATTCGAAAACTCAACTAAACTTTTTGTTAAGCTCAAGCCTTCATCTATTGTGTTGTTCATCTTCCAATTTCCAGCAATCAACGGAGTACGTTTATCATCCACAGCATCAATACCTGGCAATATTTTGCCTTCTAAAAATTCTAATGATGCTCCGCCTCCAGTAGAAATATGTGTTATTTTATCTGCAAGTCCAATTTTTTCCACTGCCGCTGCACTATCCCCGCCGCCTATTATTGAGATAAGCTTAGGATTTTCAGAAATAGCATATGCTATACTGTTAGTTCCTTTAGCAAAATTATCCATCTCAAAAACTCCAACAGGTCCGTTCCAAATAACAGTTCTTGAATTCTTAATTACATCAATAAACATTTCTGTAGATTTTTGCCCTATATCAAGTCCCATATAATCATCTGGTATATTATCAATACTTACTGTGTAAAAATCAGTATCATTTTTAAATTCCTTTGCAACTACAATGTCTATAGGTAAGTACAATTTAACATTTTTTTCTTTTGCTTTTTCAATCAAAGCTTTTGCAAGTTCTATTTTATCTTCTTCAAGTAATGATTTACCAATATTTTTACCGATTGCCTTTAAAAATGTATAAACCATTCCACCGCCAATTATTACATTATCAGCAATGTTTAGCAAATTTTCAATTACAGATATTTTGTCAGATACCTTAGAGCCGCCAAGTATTGCTGTAAGTGGTCTTTCAGGATTAGACAATGCCTTACCCATAATCTCTATTTCTTTTTCAATTAAAAAGCCTACAGCAGATGGTATAAATTTACAAACGCCAGCAGTTGAAGAATGCGCTCTATGAGCAGCTCCAAATGCGTCATTTACAAATATATCAGCCAAGGAAGCTAAATTTTTAGCAAATTCCTCACCATTTTTGGTTTCTTCTTTTATATATCTTGTATTTTGTAAAAGCATGATTTGTCCTGCCTGTAGTTTAGCAGCATCAGCTCTTACCTTATCATCAACAACTATATCGCAATCTTCAAATATTACTGCTCTTTTAGTCAATTCCTCAAGTCTCTTTGCTACTGGCAGCAATGAGTATTTTGGGTTTGGCTCTCCGTCTGGTCTGCCAAGATGAGACATGAGTATTATCGCTGCACCATTATCTAGCAAATAATTAATTGTAGGTAAAGCACTTGTAATTCTAATATCATCTGTTATATTCATATTTCCATCAAATGGAACATTAAAGTCACATCTTACTAAAACTTTTTTATTTAGAACATTTATATCTCGCAATCCTTTTTTATTCATTTCAAACTCCTTTACGCTAATATTAAATGTAGCTTTTCACGATTTATCAAATATTAGCATCATTTTATTTGCTTAAAATATAATTTCTCTTACTATATTTTAACTCGTTATGAATAAAAGTGCAATCAAAATATAATAAATTGCACTTTTAATATTAATTTTTTAAGATTTTTTAATTAACGCTTAGCAAAATATCCAACAGTTCTAATTAATTGAGCTGTATAAGACATTTCATTGTCATACCAGAATAAAAGTTTCACCATTTGCTTACCATCAACCTCTAAAACACTTGTAGATAGAGCATCAAAAATGCTTGCATAATTGCTTCCTATTATATCACTTGAAACGATTGGGTCTTCTGTGTATCTCAATGTTTCATTAGCTGCTTCTTTTATAGCCTTATTTATTTCTTCAACGCTAGTGTTTTTCTTAAGTTCTACAACTAAATCAACTATAGAGCCTGTTATAGTTGGAACTCTCAAAGCTATTCCATCCAATTTACCCTTTAATTCAGGTATAACTAAACCTATAGCTGCTGCTGCTCCAGTAGATGAAGGAACTATATTAGCTGCTGCTGCACGACCTCTTCTAGTGTAAATTCCTTTTGGATGAGGTAAGTCCAAAGTGCTTTGGTCATTAGTATAAGCGTGAACTGTTGTCATGTAACCCTTAACAATGCCAAATTTATCATTGAGAACCTTAGAAACTGGCGCTAAAGCGTTTGTTGTACAGCTTGCTCCAGATATAACTGTTTCCGAACCATCTAATATTTCATGGTTTACATTGTAAACTACTGTTTTCATATCTCCAGATGCAGGTGCAGATATTACTACCTTTCTAGCTCCAGCCTTGATATGCTTTTCTGCTTTTTCCTTAGAAGTGAATATACCTGTACATTCTATAACTACATCAACACCAAGCTTGCCCCAAGGTAAATTTTCAGGATCTCTTTCAGCAAATATAGTTATCTCTTTTCCATCAACTACTATTTTATTGTCATGATGAGATATCTTATCTATCATGTAATTTCCATGTGCAGTGTCATACTTTAGCAAATACGCTAAGCCCTCAGCATCCGTAAGGTCATTTATAGCAACAACCTCAAACTCATCTCTTTTCTCATTCAATAATCTGAATGCCAATCTTCCTATTCTACCAAATCCATTAATCGCAACTTTTACCATTTTATTTTCCTCCGTTTAAAATTTATATTCAATATGTTTTACTGTTTAATTAAAAACCTTATATAGTATAACATATATCCTTTTATTATACAAGTGTATAATAATTGTAAATAATTTCCATAAATAAGTACATTAATACATATATTAATGCTTTAGTATTGGAATAATAAATTTTATTTAATCAAAAAAATATAAAATTTATCTGTTAATATTATACACATATTATATAAAATATATATTTATTTTTCAAGTTAAATATTTTTATTATATAAAATTAAAATAAAATGTATTTAAAAAGATACAAAACATTAAAAACGGGACAAAAAAGATTAAAAATAATACAGCATTTTGACGAATGAAAAGTAACTTATTATTGATAAATAGTGTAAGTTCGTTATATAAACAGATTAAATAAACTATAGATATGTGGCATAAATAGTGCAAACCATTTGTATACGATTTCATAGTAAATATATGTATAAAAATCTATGAAAAAAACTAATAAATAGAATATTAAGGGGGAAAAAATGAAAAAAAGGTACATAGTTTTAGCAACAGTATTTTGTATGATTTTATCTATGATCACACCTGCTATGGCTTTTGAAGCAAATGATATTAGCAACAAATTTTGGGGTACAGAGGCTATACAAAGTCTTAATGAATTTGGAATTATTAAGGGTTACAATGGCTATTTCAGACCGGATGATTTCATTACAAGAGTAGAATACTTTGCAATGATTAATAGAACATTTGGCTTTGAAAGAACAGATTTTGCAAAAAATTTCAAAGATGTTGATTACAGCAAAAATGATTGGAAAATCCTAGAGATAATGAGAGCATCTTCGCAAGGTTTTCTAGAAGGTTTTAATGGATATTCAAATCCTGATAACAATATTACAAGGCAAGAGGCTTTTGCTATACTTTCAAGAGTTATGAAGCTAGAATTAAATTCGGAAAAAACCAATTTTACCGATGATATGAATATATCAGATTGGGCAAAAAAAGAAATATATGCTATGTGGGAAGCTGGGTATATAAATGGTACAGATAGCAAAATTAATCCACTGGATAACTTAACAAGAGCTGAAGCTGCACAAGTTATTTACAACACTATGGGTTTATTGATAAATAAAGCCGGTGAAGTTGATGGAAAAAATGTAGAATATAATAATATCACCATAAATGCCGGAGGAGTTGTTTTAAAAAATGCTGTAATAAACGGCAACCTTTATATAACTGAGGGAGTCGGCACAGGTGATGTTGTGCTGGATAATGTCGTAGTGAAAGGACGCATTTTAATATCGGGAGGTAAAGTTAACAGCATTAAAATAAAAAATGCTGAAATATCATACTTAATCATTAATGGTCAAGCTAATGAAACTTTAAGAGTTGAAGTATCAGGAACATCTAATCTTAACAGAGTCAGCATATTATCAAGTGCAATACTTAACTTATCTTCATCTACAGCAATTGAATTATTAAATATAAATTCACCTGCAACTGTAGAAGGAACAGGAAAAATAGTTACAGCCTATATTAATTCTAATGATGTTTCCATAGCACAAGTGCCTGTCAATATTATGATAATGAATGGTATTTTTGCTACCATTAACAATAAAAAAGTATCATCAAATTCAAATACCTCAAGTAACAATAATGACGACAATAATAGTGATGGCGGAATTATTGATGATAGTGAAAAGTCATTTAGCAGTGCTTTAGAAGTTATTGACAAACAGGGCTATAGCTCCAATAAATTCACAGCAAAGCCTTTGGTCATTTTAATGGATTTTCCAAATTACAAGCATACAGAATTAGATGCAAAAGAAGATTGGAGAATAAATGAGTTTAAAGGAGAGGAAGCAACACCTGAGTTTTATAATTCACTGTTTTTTGGAGATGATTTCTATGTTACAGGCGATGGAAATAAACATATAACAGTTAATAAATTTTTCATGGAAGAATCAGGAGGAACTTATGAATTTAAAGGTGATGTATTTGGATGGTATACAGCTGAAAATAATATAGAACACTATGGTTACAATGATCCTGATCATTGGGGAGGCTCTGATCAAAGGAGAGCAAGCTGGCTAGTAAAAGAAGCTATAGAAGCATTAGTAAAAAACAATCCTGATATAGATTTATCTCAGTATGATGTAGAAGATAAATGGGATATAGATGATGATGACAACTATAATGAGCCAGATGGAATTATTGACACCATAGTTGTAATACACGCTGGATTAGGAGAAGAATGGGGTGGTGGCTCTGTTGGTGACGATGCTATTTGGCCGTTTAGAATAGGTTTCAGCTGGTATGATAATGATTTAAATCTTGATGACCCTGCAGATGCTGTCAAATTAATCACAGCAGATGAAAATGGAAATACACCTGCATATAAATTCACAGATAATAATGGCAAAACTTGGTTTGCAGAAGATTTTACAGTATTTGAGCAAGATTTACCTTTAGACCTATTTGTACATGAATATGGTCATGTGCTTGGGTTGCCTGATTTATATGCCTCAGATGGTACACCACCTGTCGAAAACTGGTCAATAATGGGAGGAAGCTATACAGGAAACCCAAGAGGCTCTGAGCCAACCAGCTACGGTGCTTTATGTAAAAAATTCCTGCAAGAGGATTTTGAAAAAAGAGGAAGGTTTGCAAATTGGCAAAATTCTTTAAAAATCAATATAGAAGATATAGATAAAAATGGACTTAATGTTATTTTAGATCAAGCAAGCTTAAAAGGTAAAAATAATGATTCTATTATAATTAATTTACCTAAAAAAGAGGGAAATCAAATAACTGTTCCAACTGGAAACTACGCGTACTTTAGCGACAACAAGGATAATATGGAAAACTATATGTATCTAAAGGACAGCTTAAATTTAAGTGCAATTACTACTAATTCATCCATTACAACCTCTGGTTCAGCAATAACACTATCATTTGACTCTTGGTGGGATTTGGATCCGGGATTTGACTTTTTTGCAGTTCAAGCTAGGGAAAAGAATAGTAATAATTGGATAACTCTAAAAGATATAACAGGTCATACAACTGATAAAGTAGATGATTGGTTATATGCTAATGAAACACCTGAACAAATCCTTAATAGAAATCCAGGATGGGCTATAACAAATGATTCTGGGGGTGAATGGCTTAAAGTTGAATTTGATTTATCAGAATTTATGGGTAAAGAAATTGAGCTAAGATTTAGAATAAAAACTGATGGTAATACGCCGGAACTAGGTATATATTTAGATAATATATTCTTTAAACATTATGAAAATATATTAATTGCAGATGATGTTGAAAGAGAGTCAGAGTTTAACTTAAATGGTTTTCTAGTTTCTGATGGTTATGAGCCTTCAACTGATCATTATTATATACTTGAATGGAGAAATAGCGGGGCAGAAACATTGGTTGACAAGGGCTTACAAACTATTAATATTGGAAGACCTACACTTGAATATGATCCAGGATTAGTTATTTGGTATGTTAATGAAAAATATGGTGGAAAAAGAGTTGATCAAAATAACTGGAATCATAAAAACGAGCAATATGCAAGTATAATAGATGCAGATCAAAATCCGGTTTGGTATAAATATTCAACAAAAGATTCCGAAGGACCTGATCAAGTAAATTATCAAATGCACGATGCCGCTTTTTCTTTAAAATTTAACAGTGAGATACTAATCAATGGTAATTTTATTGATAATACCGGAACTGAACAAAAATATACTATAACTGATAATAATTTGTTTATGAACCCTATGTTTAGTGATAGTAACGATTATACATCTAGTAAAACCGGCAGATATTGGATGGGAGTTTCATTAGTTGAATATGGATTAAAAGTGTTTGTAACAGATGAAAGCCACGATAGAAGCACTTGCAAAATACATATTGCCTTAGATAATAATAACAACAGTCCTGTAACACAAACCCAAACAATTATTAACTCAATTAATTTAAATAATAACTCTGTTGTCGTTAATACTGATAAAAGATATAGTAAAAATGTATTTGTTGAGTTTGTTGGAGAAGATGGCTCAACTAGGCAATGCGTATTAAGCTATACTAATGGTAGATATTATGCAGACGCTGAGTTTTTATCAGAAGATAACAATTGGCAAATAAAATTTGTAATATTAGAAGATTCTATTGGAAATTCAAAGGCTATATACAATATTTTAGTAAATGGAATATATGGTGTTGATTTTGGAAAGTTAATTAAATAAAACATTTAATTTAATATGTATTACAATTAATACTAATTCATCAAATTAAGGTTCTAAAAATTAAAGAACAGGGTATATTATAAAAATATAACCCTGTTCTTTTTATAAATAAGTATCTTTGCATTATTTTTACACAGATACTTTTAGTTATTATTTAAAATTCTTGCTCTGTTCTTGAAATAATCTCATCCTGCAAAGCTTGTTCAAGATTGTTGAAATGGTCACTATATCCCGCCACTCTTACTATCAAATCCTTGTATTCTTCAGGATTTTTCTGTGCC
>JAEWJT010000019.1 GCA_023386345.1 Bacillota bacterium | reverse complement strand
GTTTAATACCATTGTTATTGCCGCTGTCAATGTTGTTTTACCATGGTCAACGTGGCCTATTGTTCCTATGTTTACGTGTGGCTTATTTCTTTCGAATTTTTGCTTTGCCATTTTTATTTCCTCCTATGATATTGCCTCTCGTATAGAGACATATAATATAATTTAATTTTAATTTGGAGCCTACGACCAGATTCGAACTGGTGACCTTTTGCTTACCATGCAAATGCGCTACCTCCTGCGCCACGCAGGCGTTACTTTATCGTAGCCTATTTGCCTACCGCTATATTATAGCAGAGCGAATGTGCTAATGCAAGATTAAATTTTATAAATTTTTCCTATATATACTTATATATTAAATTTTCGTTTCACCATTTTACTTCAGATAATACTTCTGTTTTATTTTTTTAATGAATTATATATAATTGTAGCTTTATTACATAAAAGGAAATTTTTTAATTAATGTCGATAAGGAACTGTTATTTTTTGTTATCAGTAGTATTTCAAAGAATTTTTTAATTATAAATAATATTAGTTGATAAGATTATAACGTTTATTTCAAAACTTGGTAATTTTAATTTTTCATCAGACATTTTAAGCAAACGTTTGTTTTTAATAATAAACAGACTTTAAGCCGTCCTTGATTTTCTTTTTTATTCTTTGTAAAGCATTGTCTATAGCTTTCTCATCAGTGTTAAGTGCGACAGATGATTGATTGTAGCTTAGTCCTGAAAAATAACAAGATAAAACTTTCTTTTCAAATTTACTTAAATTATTTTCAAGCATACATGTTACAATATCTTCACGTTCTTTTGAAACAATAATATATTCTGGGTCATTAATAATATCGTTAGTAATTTTTTCTGGCATATAAACCTCATTATCCTCGTTTAATGTATTATTAAATGAAATATAATTGTTAAGTGGACTGTGCTTTTTCCTTGCACTTCTTCGTATGATTGTGATAATATGCCTTTTCATACAAGTTATTGCATAGCATTTAAAGGAGCAATCTCTATCGAGCTTGTACTCCTTAATAGCTTTATATAAACCTATCATAGATTCCTGAAACAAATCATCTGTCTCAGCACCTACTAAATAAAATGAAGATATAATTTTCCTTGAAACACAAATATAACGTTTAAACAAGCACTCCTCTGCATAGGAATTGCCTTTACGAAGTTCAACAATCAATTCCTCATCAGTCATTCCGCTATAAAAATCTTTAGCATACTCATATGTATTTTTAAATAAAAATTCCATAATATACATCCCCCAAGTATCTATTACACAAAATTATTCAACAACTATCGCTAAGTAAATATAATTATACAAAATTTTTTTTATTAGTCAAGTCATTTAATAGTATTTCTTAACTTTTCTAGCTTTTCAATGGTGGATAAATCAAGAACATTGTGTATTTTTATATTATCCTGTTTAATTGTGTCGGTTTTTAGCTTTATTTCCTTTTTAGTATTTGTAATTTCTATATACATCTCTTCAGCAGACAGTCTTGTGCCCCCACGAGCCAGTACAATTTGTTGAATATAATTGTCAGATGTTGCAACTCTAACTATTTCAGCTCTTCCGATTTTATCTAACTGCCTTTCTATATAGCTATCTGCTGTTTCATTCTCCTTAGTGTATACAACCTCTACTCCTGATATATATTCCTTCTTTTCGCTACTTCCCTTAACCAAATGCGCATCAAAAACAACAACAACATTTATTCCTTTATATGCCTTGTATTCGATTAAATTTTCAATAAGCTTGTTTCGACTATTTTCTATGCTATCGGTATAATTTTTAAGTGTCTTCCATTGATTAATAATGTTATATCCGTCAATAAACAGATATTCTTTTTTAGTGCGAGGCATGTCATATTACATTCCTTTCCTTGAAGGCATAAACTACTTTTAAACTTACTATGCAAAAATTTTTCACTGTATCCCTCGTTGTCTCAACACTTCATATATTATTATAGATGCAGCACAGGAGGCATTTAATGATGAAACATTACCCTTCATAGGTATTTTTATCAGACTATCGCAATTTTCCTTGATAAGTCTGCTTATGCCCTTGCCCTCACTACCTATTACTATCCCTACTGCTCCATCAAGCTTTTCTTCATGTATATATTTTTCGCCTGACATATCGGCACCATATATCCAAAGGCCTTTTTCCTTTAATTCTTCTATCGTCTGATTTATATTAGTAACTCTAACAACTGGCAAGTATTCAACAGCTCCTGCTGATGTTTTTGCAACAACAGAATTAACACCAGCAGCTCTATGCTTAGGAATAATAATTCCATGAGCTCCACAGCACTCTGCTGTTCTGATAATAGCACCTAAATTATGAACATCTGTTATTTCATCTAATATTAAAATAAATGGCTTTTCATTCTTGTCATTTGCAAGCTTAAAAATATCCTCTATCTCTTTATATTCATATTCTAATGCCTCTGCGATAACACCCTGATGTCTGTTCCCCTCCGAAAGTCTCGCCAAAGCTTGCTTGTCAACATACTTAACAATAACATTTTTTTCCTTTGCCAGCATAGCAATCTTCACAGCAGCACTCTCTGCCATCTCTTTATTAATATATATAGTATCTAAACCTGCATCACTTTTCAAAGCCTCAATAACAGGATTTTTGCCTTCAATTTTTCTCATATAACTCAAGTTCCTTTCTAAGTCCTTAATTTCTTTTGAGTTATATTATACACGATTTTTTTATAAAATACTACAAAATAATTAATAAAACTTTATTAATGAGATTACACTTCTTTATTTTAAATAAATCTTTGTACATATGGTTAATTTATACCGACACAAATAACCATTACTATTAAACTATCAATCTTTATTATATAAAGATTGATAGTTTAATGTATGGCTAATAATTTTTAATTAAGCAACCTATTGTCTACACAAATTCCTGCTTTGCAGTACACATCACTACATATCTTATTACATTTACTAACACGATCTTTAGTACATTCACTATTTCCACATATCCTAGAACAACAATCGCCACCACAATTGTCCTCGTAAATGTACACCCCCCGCAACCATAACACAAGCTATACAGCCTAATGTGCCAATTTGATTATTATTGTCTTTTATTGAACTACTTAATTCCAATCTATACTTTTCTTGTATAAATTATACCTATCCTTACTATGCTTAAACGTTTATTTGCATAGTCAAAACCACTAATTTTATATATAATATCTCTAATTTATATATTTAATTTTTTGATAGGCGTGTTGTCCAAGTTTAAGACTAATTTACAATGCTACACGTTTAAATAGTTTGTTTTTGCAACTAATTAACAGCATTATTGATAGTGTCGTTAATGAAATCATTATACATATTGATATTTGAATATAACTCAATTTAACAAATACACATATCAGAAATACTTCAAATAATAAAATTAATCTGGATTTTACTTTATAAACCTGTTCTTCTTTTATGTCAAAAGGTTTATTTGCATCAGCAATAGGTGCGAGTTTTAGTATCACCCCACTAGATACTAAAGTTAATACCATAATGCTTAATTCATTCCAAGGTACATATTTTATTATAAAAGAAACTATTATCATCAAGATTATTGAAAATAAATAGCATCGTAATTGAGTTCTAGCGTGATATCCTCCGGCGTACGATCTAAGAGGAACATAAGCTAGTAAAAACACAATACATTGCCATAACACATTAAAGATAAGTCCTATTATTATAGTTGTTATTATGTTTAACAGTATTAATGAGCCTTGTTTAAATCCATATGTATATAGGTCCTTATCTTCATATGCTATGATACCATTAGCTGCTAAATTTTCTGTAATTTTTTCATAAAACCCCATCTTTACTAAAATCTGCGAAGTTTTTCTGCGCCTTTTGGCAATTTAGGTTGATGTACAATCCAAGTACATGCAGTATTTACATTTAAAGCTGTAACCATAAGTGCTAGACTTGCAATCATACTTCCTAACCTGTAAACTAAAGCTTTCATAAAACCATTTCTCCTTATAATTATTGTCAGTTAATACTAAATTTGATACTAACTGCTTGATGGTATAATTATAGCACAAATATTTTTTTGTGCCGAAGTATGGCGAAATTAATATATTTTTTCTCGAATTTAGTTGTTTTTTTGTATTGCAAATTTGTTTTTTTAATTTACTATATTGGATTTTTATTGCAGAAATTGGTTGTATTTATTGATTTTTCAACTTTTTTAAGCATGTTCAAGTTGATTATTACCATTTTTATTAACATATAGAACTACATCAACTGAAAATGTATTTTCATCATATTCAATATCTAAAGATCCATTATATTTATTTATAATATTTTCTATATTTATTAAACCTAAGCCATGATTATATATATCATTTTTTGTAGTCAATATTCTATTATCACTTTTATTTATCGTTCCATCAAATGTATTTTTTACTGTTATAAACAGCATGGATTTTTCTAACTTCATATCTACGTATAGATATTTCTCAGAAACTTTTTTTATAGCATCTAAAGAATTATCTAACAGATTTCCTAAAATTACAACTAAATCAAATAGTTCTATATTAATATTATTTGGTATATTTATATCAATATCCAGCATAGAACATAATTCTGCAGCTTCATTAATTTTATAATTTAATAAGCTGTCAATTTCTGTATTGCCTGAATTAACATATTCTTTTTTATTATTTACATTGTCAAGCATTGTCTGCAGATAATCATTCAATTCAACATTGCTTACGTTTTTTATCATATTTTGAATTGAAATAACATGATTTTTCATATCATGCTTTAGCATTTTTATATTTTTTTGAGATTCTTGAATGATTTCCAACTGATTTAGATATGCGTTATTTTGTTGTTTTAATAAATCATTTTCATATCTATCATTATAATATTTAATTAGAATATCATATAAATAAAAGTTTATAATATTTATGGAAAATAAAATACTTACAATTATTATAGTAAAAATCGAACTAATCTTTGCTAAAAATAAGATTGCTACAACAGCGATGCTGCATAAAGGAATACAAAAAACCATTAATAGATGAACTCCTCTAACATTCATTATTCTTTTTTTCCCAATTTTTCTTTCAAGCAAAAGTGTTAAAATAAATAATAATAAATTTGAAACTATAATCGTGAAATCCTTTAAGTTAAATGATAAATTAAAACGAGCAGAAAGGTTGTAAACTATAGTCTCAAACATCATAGATGATGAATACATAATAACAACTGAAACAATACGCGTAATAATTTTTCCATCATATATAAAAGTTAATAAATAAAACAAAATCAAATTTGATACTAAATTTACAAATGGATTAAAAAAAACAAGATTTATGCTGCTATTAATTATATAATATCCTACGTATAAAAAAATTTCTACTTTATTGTTAATTTCAGTATCTCTTTTTAAAAAAACGCTCAAAAACCTATGCAAAACATACGTTCTGAACAGGTTGGTTATTAAATATATTGCATTTCCAGTAATTATATTCATTTATAAAGCTCCTTTCTTCTCATCTTAAGGTTATTTCTTACTTCTTTTCTATATGATTGACTAATATTTAATTCCTCACCATTAGTCAATATAATTTTTTCATAACTTACTTCAACTATGTATTGATAATTAACTAAATGAGATTTATGGATTTGTATAAAATCTTTTTCTTTTACTTCTTTTTTTAATTCTGATAATTTGCCGTAATATTCATACTTTTCATCTATTGTAATTATATTGATTTTTTTATCGTTGCTTTCAAAATACATGATTTTTTTATATGGTATTTTAGTGAAATTATAATTGCAGTAGACCTCAAAAAATAAATTACTATTTTTATGTAAACTAATTGCTAGATTTAAATTTTTTATTATTTTTTCACAACAAATTGGCTTAACCAAAAAATTTAGCGGTCTATTCTCAAATAATTCCATTGCATAGTCTTTATTTGCAGAAATATATACGATTTGTGTAATATTATCGTTTAATTCTTCACGTATTATTTTACCAACTTCGATACCATTTAGTTTATCAAGTTCAATATCAAGAAAAATCAAGTCAAAGGCTTGTCCATCTTTTAAAATTTGATGCAGCTCTTCCCCAGATGAAAAAGTTAAAACATCTATTTCTTCAGCACAATTTTTTTGATAATCTAATATTATTTTTTCTATCTGAGAACATATAGTTTTTTCATCATCGCATATTGCAACTCTAAACATTATATTTAGCCCCCTTAGGATATTAATTATATATTATAAAATTAGAAATCTAAATTTTAAGATTTCCAAGAATAAAACATTATGTCTATTTATTGATAATTTAATTTCATTATATTGTTAATTAAACTATAATGCAACAGAAAATTTAATATACAATTTTTCTGTTGCATTATATGTAATAAATATTTAGCTAAAATTTTAATTTTACTTATATAGTTGTATTAATATCTTCACACAATGGCACAAAATATAAAAGACATAAAATTTATAATAATTCCTTCGTTATTTTTGATTTTCCATAGATAATTACTGATATATAGTATAAAATGACAAATACTAGAAAAATATTTCTTAGATTATAAGTATTTACCCAACATATATTTACATTATCATTAAAAACATATTCTACACTTTTATATGATATAATTATGCTCGAATTTATAAGCAAACTTATTAAAAATAATGATTTTTTCCCTTTTGATGATAAGTTTTTTATTTTTAAAAATACAGTACTTATTGATATTGCAATTAACAGTGCTATGCCAAGTGCTATTAAATTAGGGTAGCCTATATATTTTGCAGCATGCCTAAATGATGGTTCCATTAGAGGATTGGCAAGTCTTATTCGTACCCTTATTATCATTATAATTATGCTAAGTAGAAAATTTATAACTAGATTGACAAATATAAATATGTTAAATTCTTTTAAAAATTCACGATATTTCAGAAATATAATCCAAAGCGCTATAAAATTTAATATTTTCATAAAAAATATTGAATCATCTGCAGACACTGTATATAATTTCAGCCTTCCAGCATCATTAAACATTGTTATTCTTCCAATCATAATCAAAACAAGGGATTGAACTATTAAGAATATTAATAGTTGATAATAAGGTCTTGTGTTTATCTTGCTTATTTCATAATCTACATAATTTTGAAGTCTATTAAATGTCATTTGATATTTTTTGTCAATGAAATAGAACAAGCCTAATATAAATAACGGCAAAAATATTGGAATAATCCTATGTAATCCAAATGGTAACGCAAGATATCCTGTTAATAGAGATAATATCATTGAAAAATATATAAAAAACCAATTTCTTTCAAATTTTAACTTATGGTCCTCTATTAGATATTTATATGCTTCTTTATTATTGGAAATTTTCCCTTCTGTACTGTTGACTGTTTTTTCTTCTTTATTGGCAGCTACTTGTTCTCCACTTGTATGATTTTTTGAATTCAACAACTCATCTATCGATATGCCTAAAATATTGGATAATAAAGGTAGTAAAGCTACATCTGGATAGCTCTCTCCTCTTTCCCATTTCGATACTGCCTTATCTGAAACATTTAGAAGATTAGCAAACTCCTTTTGCGTCATGTTTTTTTCTTTGCGTATCTTGGAAATAATATTCCCTGTTTCAAATGATCCCATAATTATTCTCCTTTACTTATGATTTTATAAGATTTCTTTAATTTTATTATACACATTAAAGTTATTAATAACAAGCTACTGTAATTTGAACAGGTCAACTATAAGTAGAGTTTGTAGTAAAAACTTTGAATTTTTAACATTTGTTGATTAAAGCTTTAGAATAAAATTTGATACAATTTTTAATTGCTTGTTACTGTATAATTTACTTAAAACTTATAAGCAAGAACTAATTTTTTCAAACTAATAATACAGTTTGACCATAACAATCTATTGTGATAAAATACTAAGAAAATATAATATTATAAATTGCTTATTAGGAGATTTTTAAATGCGATATGTAAATAAATTGATTTTTACCTCTGATGTTTTGTCAAGTCAGATGGCTTTAAATGAGATGAATGGTTTTTTAGAAGGTGATAATTTTTCAGGATGGATTGATGGAGGTGTTGGAGTTTTAAGCTTACAAACATCTTTTATAGACACAGCCAATATGTTTATAAAAAATCAAGCTATCTTTGTTAGACATATATGCCCAGTCGATTTTGAACTTGAAATAAAAAAAGATATAGATGATATAAAACAAATAACTGATAACAAACGTAATTTGATTGATAAATTAGATATAAATAAGACCTTTTCCATACAAACTAGATTAATGAGTGACACAAGCTTTCCTTATAAAGCAAGTGATATAAATAAGGGATTAGCAAATACATTAGAGCAAGATGGCTTTAATTTAGATGTTAAATTGCCAGAGCAGATTGTATCAATTTTTATCACTGAGAATTTGGCATTTATTGGAATATCTTTAACAAAATATAATTTAAGCAATTGGTCTGGTGGGGAATATAAATTTAGAAAAGATGAAAATTTAATTAGCAGAGCAGAATTTAAGCTTTTAGAAGCTATAGATGTTTTTAATTTAGATTTTAGTGAGTATAAAACTGGATTGGATTTAGGTGCAGCTCCAGGGGGTTGGACTAAGGTTTTATTAAAATACAATTTAGATGTTGTAGCTGTTGATCCAGCAGAGCTTAATCCTATTATAGCAAAAAATCCAGATGTTTTACATTTTAAAGGTCTTGCACAGGAATATTTGAAAAATAATAACAAATTTGATGTCATTGTTAATGATATGAGAATGGATGTTAAAGAATCAGTTGCCTTGATGGGGATTGCTGCTGAATATTTGAATCCTGACGGAATTGCTATCATGACATTAAAGCTTCCAACTAAAAAAGTACAAGCGATTACAAATAATTCAATAACTAAATTACAAAGCTGGTATAATATCTACGGAGCAAGGCAATTGTTCCACAATCGTTCAGAAGTAACAGTAGTGCTAAAAAAGAAATAAGAAAAATAAAAAATGCACTTTGAGATATAAAATCAAGGTGCATTTTTGCTAGCTATTTTCCTGAAATGGTGTTTTACAACAGCCTTCTTTCTTCTAATCGCTATATACTATTTTTAGAATTTCATCAAACAAATATGATATTCTTTCGCTTTCATTTCTTAGATATAAATATCCAAATAGGCATTCAAAGCCTGTTGCATATCTATAGTCTATCATTTCTTGATTTTTTGGAGCAGAGGTTATTTTAGCATTTCTTCCTCTTTTTACGATTTTTCTTTCTTCTTCTGTAAGAATAGAGTCGAGCATTTTAACAAACTTAGCCTGTGAGGCAGCCTTAACAAATTTTACAGCTTCCTTGTGCATTATATTAACATTATAGTCAAAATTTTTAACTATGTATGCTCTGACTAGCATTTCGTATACTGCATCTCCTGCAAAGGCAAGCTGTGCAGGAGAGTGTAGCTCTGGCTTTAAATTTTGCTCCATACAACACCTTCTCTTGTGTCTTTTATCTGTATACCTCTATTTAATAGCTCATCTCTTATCTCATCAGCTAATTTAAAGTCTTTATTTTTCTTAGCATCAGTTCTTTTTTGTATCATTTCTTCTATTGCTTTAATTTCCTCATCACTAAAAGATGAATTATTTACATCAGAAGAATTATTGCCCGAAGAATTAGTATTTTCATCTGACAGAAGCCCCAATGACAATACCTTTTCAAAATCCTCCACTAGGTATATCTTTTCTTTTTCATTCAAATTATCTGCCTTTAATACATCATATAATACAGTTATTGCATTTGCTGTGTTTAAATCATCAGATATACAATTTATAAAAGAGCTTTTGTATTTATTTACATTTTCAGGCGAATTATTTAGAGAATTTTCATTTACAGAAATTCCATTTTTTATAGTCTTAACTCTATTTTTAAGCTTATTATACGCACTTTCTGCCTGTTTTAGAGAATCAAAGGAAAATCCAAGCTGCTTTCTATAGTGCGAGTTTAGTACATAATATCTATATACAAGCGGATTAAAGCCATTTTTTTCAAGAACGCTTACTGTTAAAAACTCTCCTTTAGATTTGCTCATCTTGTCACCGTTGTTTTCTATTAAAAACTCTGAATGCCACCAATAATTAACCCATTTTTCACCAGTATAGCTTTCTGTTTGAGCTATCTCATTTGTATGATGTACAGGTATATGGTCAACACCTCCACAGTGTATATCCATTTGATTTCCTAAGTTTTTAAGAGAGATTACAGAACATTCTATATGCCATCCTGGATAACCAACTCCCCAAGGAGAATCCCACTTCATAGCTTGATTTTCAAATTTAGATTTAGTAAACCACAAAACAAAATCCTGAGGATTTCTCTTGTGTACATCTTCTGTTACATCATCTCGCAGCGCAACCTGCAAATCCTCCAGCTTCATGCCCGAAAGCTTTGTGTAGTCCTCTTTTTTTGAAATGTCAAAATACACATTGCCATTTTCAAAGTATGTGAAACCCTTATCTTCAAGACCTTTGATAAATTTGATATAATCATCTATATAATCAGTCGCCTTTGCAATAATTGCTGGTTTTTTAATATTTAATTTCTTGCAGTCCTCAAAAAAAGCATCTGTATAAAACTGTGCTACTTCCCAAACAGTTTTGTTTTCTCTTAATGCTCCCTTTAGCATCTTGTCATCGCCGTCGTCTGCATCAGACTCTAAATGGCCAACATCAGTTATATTCATAACTCTTTTTACATCGTAGCCTAAATATTCTAAAGTTTTTTGCAGTATATCTTCTTGTATATATGTTCTTAGATTTCCTATATGAGCATAATTGTATACTGTAGGTCCGCAGGTATACATCTTAACCTTGTCTTTTTCTATCGAAACAAATTCTTCGATTTTTCTTGTTAGCGAATTATATATATTCAAAAATTTGCCTCCTTCCTGTTATTTAAAAATTTTTATATGCTATAATCTTGTTACTAATTCTTTAAGTCTTTTTATCGTCTTTTCCTTGCCAAGTGCAATCAATATCTTGCCCATGTCTGGTCCATGCTGTTGTCCTGTAACTGCACATCTCACTGGCATAAATAAATTCTTGCCCTTTGCTCCAGTTTTATCCTTTAAAACATTAAATATATTAGCTGCAAATACTTCGTCTATTTCGTCTATTGCTTCAAGCTCAGCTATGAAAGCTTCTATTAGTCCTTTTACATGCTCAGCTCTTACTATTTCCTCAGCCTCCGGAGTTTCAAATGCAACTACATCTCCAAAGAAAATATTCATATGATTAACTATTTCAGATACATAATTCAATCTTTCCTTTAAAGCATCTGTTATCAAAACTATCCAGTCAAACTTTCCTTTTGCTTCTTCGTCTGTCATAAGCCCAGCACTTACTATGCTTGGCACTGCTAACTCTGCAATTCTCTTAGCATCTGCTTGCTTGATATAATGATTGTTTACATAGTTTAGCTTATCTATATCAAATATACCACCTGTCTTAGATACTCCATCAAAGTCAAAGTCTCGAATCAGCTCATCCATAGTCAATAATTCTTTATTATCCTTAGGACTCCAGCCTACCAATGCTAAATAGTTGCATAGTGCCTCTGGCAAATATCCTTTATCCTTAAAAATCGAAGTTGACACATCACCCTTACGCTTAGATAATTTTTTTCTATCCTTTCCAAGAACAACTGGCAAATGTATATACTGTGGCATTTCAAAGCCAAAATAGTCATAAAGCAGCTTCTGTTTTGGAGTAGAAGTTAACCATTCTTCTCCTCTTACAGCATGAGTTATACCCATCAAATGGTCATCAACAACTACTGCCAAATGATATGTCGGGAACCCGTCTGATTTAATCAAAACTTGATCATCAACCTCTGATGAATTGATAGTTATAGTTCCTTTAACTGGATCAGTCCAAGTTATATCTTGATTTTCAGGAACTTTAAGTCTTATAACATATTTTTCACCATCTGCAAGTCTTCTCTCAATTTCTTCTTTTGATAAGCCTTGACAATGCTTATCATACATAGGTGTTTTTCCTTCCGCACTCATCTTTTCTCTAACTTCATCTAATCTTTCCTTAGTACAGAAGCAGTAGTAAGCATAACCCTTGTCTAAAAGAATTTGTATGTATTTTTTATATATATCAAGTCTTTCCGATTGAATATATGGACCAAAATCACCTTTTTGAACTAACTTTCCATCTTCAATGAATACTCCCTCATCATGAACAACCCCAGCCCATGTAAGTGATTCAACTAAATTCTCTAATGCCCCTTCAACAAATCTTGTCTGGTCAGTATCCTCTATTCTTAATATATATTTTCCACCGTGTCCCTTTGCATATAAATAATCATATAAAGCAGTTCGTAAACTTCCTAAATGCAAATATCCTGTAGGACTTGGAGCAAACCTCAATCTAACGCTCATTTTTTCCTCCTAATTTCTATGTTAATATAAATATCTTTGTATATTAATATATTTAACAAAATTTATCTAAATTATCAATATATTATATAATAATTTATATGGGAAAAGCAACTGTTTTTTATAATACTCAACAGGCAAGATAAAACCTATCATTTAATGTTAAGTGATAGGTTTTATTAAGAATTTGGTTTTTATTAAGATTTGCTGTGTTTCCTGTTGAAAATGCAAGTTTGAACATCCATTATCCTATCTTAGTTTTTGGATAGCATCTATAAATGCAGGTGGATTAATAATATTACTTCCGTCATCGGATTTTGAACAAGTATCAAAGAGAATTTTAACAATTTGACCTTTATCTAAATCCGGCTTTATCTGCCATCCTAAAGCCAATACTCCTGCCGCATAAGGAATACCCCAGCTTAAACCACCTTGTCCAGTATATTGATAAGAAGGCGTTCCTTCTGTATATTCTTCTGCAACTGTTCTATATGAGGTTGGTGTTCCTATCCTTGAATCTGGAATTACATAACTGCTTCTATTAGGGAAGCCTCCTTTACACTTTGATATATTATTTGGATCCTTTGGATCATAAAATGCAGGAGCAATTATCCCTGTATTTTCGCCACCTCGGCAATCTAGTACGAGAATACCTTCATTTTGCGCAGCAAGAACAGCCTCATCCCACATTTCCAAGTTTTTTGTAAACGGAGAACCCTTACCGGAAGGAGCTGCGGAAACTGATACAACACGAATTTTCTCTCCTACAGGAAGTTTTTTATTTTCTTCAATTATCCAATAAAGACCTTTTGCATAAAACTCACTATCGCCTGTCCATGATGGAGCAGCAGCAAAATAAACCTTTGCGTTTGGTGCAACACCTATTGTATCCCCCACCAAAAGACTTGTTACAGCAGGTGCGTGCATTGAACCTGTACCTTCTTCCATTTCACATCCTGTATCATGATAAGCTGCTATCTTACCAGAAAATTCAGGGTGATTCAATAAAAGATTTTGGTCTATAATGGCTACATTAACACCTTTTCCTGTGATACCCTGTTCATGAATGTCTCTGATACCCAAACCAGGATTTTTTCCATTTTCCATTATTTGTGCTTGTAAATCTTCACTTCCCTTTAACACAGTTTCTTTATTAAAGGTAAATGTAAAAATATCATTCTTGTCATACTCACCTTCTTCAAATGTTTTTTTCCTATCAGAATCCTCAAAATATCTAATGTCATCATATGGTTTCACAATTTTGATGGTTTCTGGAGCTTTATCCGAAGTCTTTTGAGGATTTGTATCCGTAGTTTTTTGTGTATCATCCTTATTTATTGCAGTTTCTTTGTTTTGCCCCGATAAACCAGCTTTTTCTAAATTTGTACAACTTGTTAGCAAAATAATTACTAACAACAATAAACTTAAAATTCTTCTCATTTTTTACCTCCTAATTTTTATTTAAATAGATTATACGCTATTTTTTTATTCTTGTAACGGCACGGACATGAAAAGTCCAAAAAAGACATGAAAAGTATATTTTATAAAAATTTTACAATAAATATACTTTTCATGTCTTTTAGCTTTTGTCGTTTAATGCTAGAAACTTTGTATTGCGAAAGTTTAACACTTCACATTATTTTTATACATAATTTATGAATTTTCTATCTCTATGTTATTTTCTATCTCTATGCTTTCAGTCGTTTCATACTCACATTTAGGTATGTTCACTATCGCCTTGAACAAATCTCCATCTATTTCTAAATTTAAACTTCCTTTTTGCATTTCCATTAAATCCTTGGCTATAGCTAGTCCTAACCCACTTCCCTCGCTGTTTCTTGATTCATCTGCTCTTTTAAATCTCTCCATCAGTTCATCTACTGCTACATTCAGCTCATATGAAGATATGTTTTTAATTATTAGAGAAATTTTGTCAGAGCTTTCATCATTAACTACACCTATATAAACTCTTGAACCTCTTAAAGCGTATTTGAACACATTAGATAAAAGATTTTCTATAACTCTCCACAATAGTCTTCCGTCTGCTAATACATACGTTTTTTCTTCTGGAATGCTAACTTTAAAATGAAGTCCAGATTTTTCAATCCTGTCATCTAGCTCAGCTAAGCCCTGTTGAATTAATGAAAAAACATCAAGTCTTTCAAGTTCAATAGGCATATCTCCGCTTGAAGCCTTGGCTGCTTCAAATAAATCCTCAGTAAGAATTTTAAGTCTTTGTGATTTTTGCTCTAATATATCAAGGTATTTAGAAGCATTTTCTGAATCCATACCCTCTTTTTTCAGTAAATCAACATAATTTATAATCGAAGTCAAAGGAGTTTTAATATCATGCGAAACATTTGATATTAGCTCTGATTTCATTCTTTGACTCTTAACTTCGTTTTTAACAGCTTTATCAAGACCCTCTGCTATGCTGTTTATGTCATTTGCAAGCATTGCCAGCTCTCCTCTTCCAGCAATTGTAGCTATAATAGAATTTTTAATATCTCCATCCTTTATGTTTTTTACAATTTGTTTAATTAAATTAAATTTTTTCACATAAATAAATACTAGATATACTGCTACGGGGAATACAACTATAATTAAAGGAGGAAATTCAATTGATAAAATACAGGCTACAGTAAACAAGCTTAGTACAAGCATCGCTTTAATCATCAATGGTCCACCCAAAAATAATTCTACAAAAAATCTATAAATATTATGCAGTATTTTATATATCTTAGATAATACTATATATATCAATGAATGTTTTATAAATGATTTATTCTTCATATGTCTAATGAGTGATAAAACAAGTACTATAAGTACACTAGCCACAAACAATATCGATAAAATTATAGGAATTTTATTATAATAATTGATACTTGGACCATCTCTAACAACTTCTATACCTACAAACATAGATGTTGCAATAATTGCTAAATTTAGGTCGGTAAATAACAATTTATCTACAAAGCTTAAGTGTATCTCATCATCTGAGCTTTTTTTGCCTGTAACAAATACAAGATAAATAAAGGAAATTAACATACCTAATATTGATGATATTGCAATTTTTACTGCTTCAAATAATGTTTGTCTGTCCTTGTTCCATTGAGCTATAGTAGTTTGTAAAAAAGATTCGGATAGTCCAATATTAATTTCATATCTAAAATCTGATGTATTACCTCCAGTAGATTCATTAATCATCATGCTTATATATGAACGCAATTCCGGACTTTCTGGACTTAAGTCAACTCTTTCGTTACTAATATAGATATGACTTCTAAGAGATGCAAAACTTTCTTTGCTCCTAGAAGTATTTTTAACTATATCTGTACCGTCAGTAGCATTGTAATCTATCCACTGATTTCTTGCAAAATACCCCATTGCCCTATTATATTCCTGTAGGTGATTATACCAATTAAGTGCTGTTATTACGTTTCTAATAGAATCTGCATATATTTGTGCATGCTCTGTACTTTCTAAAAAGTTTTCTATTGTTAGAGATTCAAAATAGCGTACATCCTTAACATCATATGCAGATAATAAAATTCCCAATACACCTGCTATTATAATAATAAATGCTAATACCTTTAATAACATGCTTCTGCTAATTTTTTTCAATCTTGTAGCCAACGCCCCACACCACCTTCAAATATCTTGGTTTTTTTGGATCTATTTCTATCTTTTCTCGAATTCTGCGAATATGTACAGCAATTGTATTATCCGAGCCACAGGATAATTCATTCCAAACGCTTCCGTATATATTATCTATTGAGAATACCTTGCCCATGTTTGAAATAAGCAATAATAAAATTTTATATTCGACTGGAGTTAGCCTTACAGGTTCACAGTCTACTGTTACTTCTTTTTTTTCGTCATCTATGACGAGTCCTCCTGTTTTAAAAACATTCTGCTTAGCAACAAAGTTACCAAGCGAGGTATATCTTCTAAGCTGTGATTTAACTCTTGCTATAAGCTCTAAAGGATTAAACGGCTTTGTCACATAATCATCAGCACCCATGTTAAGACCTATTATTTTGTCTGTGTCCTCAGATTTTGCTGAAAGCATTAATACAGGCACATTATAAGATTCACGTATCTTTGAAGTTGCCTTTATACCGTCCATCTCTGGCATCATGATATCCATAATTATTAGATGAATCTCATTTTCTTTCATAAGCTCTATAGCTTGTCTGCCATTGTAAGCTTTGATTATATTGTAGCCTTCATTTGTAAGATATATCTCTATCGCCTCTACAATTTCTTTTTCATCATCGCAAACAAGTATATTCATTGCAATCACATCCTTTCTCTAATATTGGGGAGTGTTATATAGTAATACTAATCTGAAAATAACAAACACCTAAGCTTGTATACTATTTTCAATATTTCTATGTATTCACAATTAATTTGGGGGTTATAGTAAAACTTTATATCATTATTATACTACAAACACTCGCCATAACATAGAAAATTATAAAACAAATTTATTAAGAAAAAAGTAACCAAATTCTTAAGATTTTATGAATATTGAGTATTTTATATATAAGTTTATTTTCACTTATATTATCACATAAAAATAGGCGAAGTAACAACTCCGCCTTTAGAACTTTCTATTTAGTTTTAATTTTAATGCTGCCTGTTCCAGTACTTGCTTCTATATCGCAGTAGCTTGATTCATTGTCTATATCTGCCCTTTTTTTGTATGTATTTTGATTTATTTCTATTCTTCCAAGACCAGCTTCTATATTATAATTATAATCTTTCTCTTTACCTTCAAGCTCAAGCTGTACACTACCTGTTCCAGTATTTATATCAATTTTCTTTTTAATGTCTCCATTTACAAGAACACTGCCTGTTCCACTCTCTATTTCTATTTTATCAGTTGAAATATCATATAAATTTATACTTCCTGTTCCACCGGCAATATTGCAGTCAGTCACATTAAGTCCTTGTATAGTAACTGAAGAAGTTCCAGAATTTATTTTGAGAAACTCTGCTGATATATTATTTAATTTTATACTACCAACTCCATTGTTAATATTTATATTATTTAATTCACTCTTAGCGGGTATTTTAATCAACAGTTCTCCTTTTCCCTTTTCAAAATTAAAGCTTCCATTCAAAAACCAAGTTTTCTCCTGTTTTTGAGAAATTGTTAAATCTCCATTTTTACATTCTATCTTATTAATATCTTTTCCATTTGACGTAACTATTGGCTTTTTCAATGTTAATTGAACATTTTTTATATTACTATCTTCTTGTATTACAATAGAATAAAAACCTAAATCTAAATTGATATTTTTTACATCGTCGTATTCCTTATTTATCGTCTCTTTTTCTACATCAGAATTTAAATTGTCTTTATTTGCCAATGCTAAATCTGACTCATCATTGTTATAACTCATCATAATCTTTCCTAAAACGAGTAGCACGAGACCAATTATTATTATAACTATAAGTGTTTTTTTCATTTTCAATCACTTTGCCTTTCTTTATAATTTTTTTAAATATAAGCTGCTATTATTTAAAAATACAGGAATTTTATCCTTAAATTATTCTTCTCTGTTTTTAATAAAATCAATTATTGCCTTTATTAACTTAATAATTACTATAAATATTACAATTAATAGCGCTATGCTTAATATTCCTTTTCCTAAATAGTAAAGTGTGCTGCCTATTGCTGCTAAGCCCACAAATGGAATGGAAAATATCGCTACTATTCCAGATATTGCTATACCAAATGCCGCTCCAATAACTCCAATTATCGCTCCAAACAATCCCATTACAAGTCCAAATAATGTCATGATTATCGGGAAGGCTACTATAGCACCTAGTATAATCAGAACAATATAAACAGGCTTCATTTCTCTCTTTCCTTTAGTCTGTTTTTCGTTATAACTTTCTTTATAGCTATATGAATTATTTTTATTGTTTCCTCTGCTTTGTTCAATACCATAGACCCTATCGTTTTTATCAACAATATAATCACTATCCCCAGAAATTGTAAATTTATTTACTGATATTGAGTCCGCATTTGAACTTGAATTTTCAATTATTTCTTGAGCTATTTTCTCTATATCTCCAAGCTCATAAACAACGCTATCTTCATTTTCAGCACCTGCATCATCAAAATACTCCTCATAATAGCTTATAGCCTTTTCTCGTTCATCATAAGGCAAGCTACTGAGCCTATTTCTTAATTCATTGATAAACTGCTTCTTATCCATCTATTTCCCTCCATAAAAAACCTTGTTAATTTTTTCTGAATATAATTTCCACTCTTCTAAATACACATCAAGAACATCTTTTCCTCTTGTAGTAATTTTATAATATCTTCTATTTCGACCCTGATAAGGCATATCGTATGTTTCCAAGCATTCATCCTTTTGTAACCTTCTAAGGACCGGATATAGTGTAGATTCTGATATGTTTATAACCTCTCGAACTTCCTGTGTCAATTTGTATCCATACGCATCATCTCTTGATAAAACTGATAAGACACACGCATCTAGCAATGCTGACCCTAATTGAAATACCATATTTACCTCCTTTAGCTATCATTTTATCTCATGATATAATATTATATGGCATATAATATTATATGTCAATAATTTTTTGATTTTTTAAAAATAATAAAACCACAAAGAAAATTGCTGATACACCTTTCTTTGTGGTTTTTTGACATAACATTAAGCTCCTATCTCGTTGTATAAAACAACACAATTTCGAGATAATTCTTTTGCCTTATACATAGCTTCATCCGCTTTTTTTACACAGGACATGAAATCCTTATCGCTTTTTTCAACTTCGTATAAGCCTATACTTATAGTTATATTTATTTTGATGTTTTTGCTCAGTATAAATTTTTTATTAGCTACAAGGTTTCGAATTTTTTCAATCAAAAGCCTTGCTCCGTCACCCTTTGTATTGGTCAAAACTAAAAGAAATTCCTCCCCGCCATATCTGCCAGCAAAATCAGTTTTTCTGATATTTCGAGAAATTAATTCTGCCAATGACCTTAATATCTTATCACCCTCAACATGACCATAGGTATCATTGACATTTTTAAATCTATCTATGTCAATCATAGCTACTGTCATTTTTTGACCTGTTTTTTTAAATACATTAAAGCCGTCATCTCCAAACTTAAAAATTTCACGCCTACTATATAAACCTGTTAGATTATCATATATAGCAATTCTTTCCATTTTCTTGTATGTAATTGAATTGTCTATGGCTATAGAAACATAGTTACTTAATATCTTTAAGGTATTTAATTCATTTTGAGTATAAACACCTGCATTATGAGCCTGCACTGTCATCAATCCTATAATTTTATCCTTCAAGACCATAGGAGTGAATAAGTATGACAAATATACTGTGTTATGACGATTAATATCAGAATAATCTTCAACTCTATCTACACCCAGATATTTTTTATAGTCGTCATAAAAATTTTGTACTAAGATATCGTCTCTATTATTTATACAGTAACTGGCAAATGTGTCCGTTTTATCTATTTTAAACGGCTCTCTCTGTGCTAATTTTCCATTATCATCTATATATTTATATGTAATTTCATTATTTTCTTCATTGTAAAGAGCTATACTAAATGAATCAACTTTCATAAATTTATTTATCTCTTCTGTTATAACTCTAAGAATAACATTCTCATCTAATGTAGAAATAATTTCTTTACCAATTGAAGCAAGCAGCTCTGTCTTGTCGTATAGTATTTTATAGAGGCTAGCTTCACGCACACTATGGCTTGTAGCTAACTTCGCCATCCATTGGCTGTTATGATAATTATACAATTTTTTGTCTATATGTGTATATTTTTCTAAGTAAGATAAAGATTCTGCAAATAAGTTTCTTTCTTTATATATTGTATACAATTTAAAGTAAGAGTACCTTAGAGGCTGATAAAATTGATACTTTTCTCCAATTTCTAAAAACTGATTGAATTTTTCGATAGCTTCATCAACTTGATTTTTTTCTATGAGCATATCTGCCCACTTTACCATAGTATTGCATATTTCAAAATATTGATTATACTTAACTGCCAAATCATATGATTCCTTAAAAAGTTTTTCTGCTTTTTCATAATCACCAAGCTTAGAATAAGCCATAGCCTCAATTTTCTTTATTTCACTTATATAAATAAACGGATTTATTTCTTCAAGGATTTTATATATTTTATCTATTTCAGTTAGTGCTTTTTTTGCATCACCAAGAATTATTTCTATTTCAGCCAAGGCTTGTGAATAGATTATCTGTCCTTCACTTTCTAATTTGAACCCTCTTACCTTTATATAATTTAGTATGTCCTTAGCTTTTTTGTATTCGTCAAGCTCTGTATAACCTATAGCTAAGTTTAGCATTAAGGCAAGAAGCATATCATCATCATTTAGGCTTTCAGCGATTTCAACGCCCTTAAGTCCCCATTCATTAGATAGCTCAATCTGTCCAATTTGAGAATATACTGACATCAAAAGATTGCATAAACGGGCTAAGCCTTTTTTACCTACTTCATCAGGATATTTTTCAAGGGTATTGCATGCTTCTAAAGCTACCTTAATAGCTTCATCATATCTCGCTAAATCAAAACAATACCATCCATAATAATTATTCAGCAATGCTGTTGCTTTATTCAAGTTGTGTTTCTTTGAAAATGACAGCGTTGCATCAAGCATTTTCCCGGCCAATTCTATATCCTGACGAATTGTTTTTGCCATCATTTCGGTAAAAAAAACAACATTATCTTCACCTTTCAGCAACATATCAAATTGGTCTTTATACTGTAAATAGAAATCCATATGCTTAACCTGACTTTCTATGTATTATTTTAGAAAAATTATACAGTTATTATTGCATAATGTCAATAAAAATTGCCAAAAAAGCACAAAAAAAACATTAATAATTAGAATTAATTCACGCTTTGCTATTTATTTTAGAATTCAAGCTATAAAATATCAAAAAGTCGATAAAAAATAACTCTTTATATTTTATTTATATTTTGTTATAATATCGCTATATTTAAAGGATAAAAAAAGGGGTAAAGATAATTGATAAATTTAATGATAAAAAAATTCATTCCTAACTACGAGGACATTAAAAATTCTAAAGTAAGAGAAGGCTATGGGAAACTTAGCAGTATTTTAGGTATCATATGCAACGCTTTGCTTAGCAGCAGCAAAATTTTAGTTGGTTTAATTTTTAGTAGTGTTTCTATTACTGCTGATGGTATAAACAATTTATCTGATGCAGCCTCATCAGTTGTAACGTTAATAGGCTTTAAACTAGCCAGCAAGCCTGCCGATGAGGAGCACCCCTTTGGTCATGCACGTATTGAATATATAGCAGGACTTATCGTTGCGTTCATTATACTTATGTTAGGTATAGAGCTTATTAAAACATCTTTTGCTAAAATAATATCACCAAAGCCACTGGAATTTAGTATAATTATGATAGTTGTTTTGATATTTTCAATATTGGTAAAGCTTTTTATGTATTTTACAAATATGAATCTTTCAGAAAAAATTTCCTCAGCAACTATAAAAGCGACCGCTAAGGACAGCTTAAATGATGTTGTTGCAACGTCGGCAGTCCTAGCATCTGTAATTATTTCAAAACTATTTAATATCCAATTAGATGGGTATATTGGAATTCTCGTCGCTGGATTTGTAATGTATTCTGGTTGGGACATATCAAAGGATATACTTGGTCCTCTCCTTGGCGAGCCACCAAGCAAAGAATTAATAGATGAAATTGTAAAAAAAATAATGTCCTATGAAGGAGTTATAAATATACACGATTTGGTTGTTCATAACTACGGTGCAAATAAATATTTTGCTACAGTTCACGTTGAAGTCTCATATAAGGATGACATACTAGAAAGCCACGATATGATAGACAATATCGAAAGAGATATTCTAAAGGAAATGGGAATAAATTTAGTCGTACATTTAGACCCTGTTATAACTGATGATGAAGAAACAAATACTATTAAGGAAGAAATTATAGCTATCATTGAAAGTCTAGGTAAGGACTATTCAATACATGATTTCAGATTGGCAAAGGGTTCGACACATACAAATATAATCTTTGATGTCGTAGCGCCACCAGGGTGCAAGATACAAGACAAAGAATTGATAAGTACAATATCAAGGGAAATTAAAAAACTAGATCAAACATATTATCCAATAGTGGTAATCGATTATAACTATAATTCTACAAAATAAAAAGTTGTGCAAATTGCACAACTTTTTTATTAGCAAAAACATTTATAACTCATAAAATAATAATAACATTCAAGTCAAGAGGCTATGAAATAAATGAAAGAAGGTTAATATGAAGAATTTATCTGAAGCCGATATTGGTGATATCATTACTATAATAAAAAACAATGCAAATCACTCTTTTAAGGAAAGGCTATTTGCTTTAGGGCTGACAACAGGGGCAAAGGTTGAAGTATTAAGAAAAGGTCCAAAAAACAACTTAACAGTATATAGAATTCGCGGGGCTATGATAGCACTTAGAAACGAAGAAGTAAATAATATTATTTGCAGTTAATTTTTTGGAGGAGGTAATTAAAGGTTGAATGAAATTAAAAACAACGAAGTTTTTTATGTTAAAAAAGGGGAAGGTGAATATGTAATAGCCTTAGCAGGCAATCCAAACACAGGAAAAAGCACTGTTTTCAATTATCTTACAGGCTTAAAACAGCATACTGGCAATTGGCCTGGCAAAACAGTAGTAAATGCTCAGGGTGAATTTTCATACAACAATAATACTTATATTTTAGTAGACTTACCTGGGACATATTCATTATTCACATCTTCAACAGATGAGGAAGTTGCAAGAGATTTTATATGCTATGGAAATCATGATGTTGTTGTCGTTATAACAGATGCGTCGTGTTTGGAGAGAAATCTAAATCTAGTGTTTCAAATAATGGAAGTTACAGATAATGTAATATTATGTGTAAATTTAATAGATGAAGCTGAGAAAAAAAATATTCATATAGATAAGGACCTGTTAGAAAAAGAGCTTGGTATACCAGTTGTATTTACCGCTGCAAGAAGCGGAGTAGGTATGGGAGAGCTTTCAAGGTACATAGAAGAAATTGCAGTAAAAAAGCAATTGTATAAGCCAAATAAAACTTCCTATATGGAGGATACAGAAAAAAAGCTTAATTTTATGGAATACATTGATAAATCTGTTGATATAGAAAGTAACACGGACATTTCAAAAGAAGAAATATACAAAAAAAACTATGAGCGTGCAAAAAGTATTAAAGAAAAATGCGTAAAAGAAGACCACACAAAGTTATATCACGACAAAAAAATTGATGATATAATAACATCAAAAATATTTGGAATTCCAATAATGTTATCAATGCTTGGAATTATACTATGGATAACTATTCAGGGTGCAAACTATCCATCTCAAATGCTTGCTAAAATTTTATTTAACTTTCAAGATGTTCTAACAAATCTATGCTTAAAATACAATATACCTGATTTCATACATGGTATCTTTATTTTGGGAGTGTATAGAACTTTAGCATGGGTGGTTTCAGTAATGCTTCCTCCTATGGCGATATTTTTCCCATTATTTACGCTTTTAGAGGATTTGGGGTATTTGCCGAGAGTCGCTTTTAATTTAGACCATTTGTTTAAAAAAGCTTGTGCACATGGAAAAATGTGTTTAAGTATGTGTATGGGATTGGGCTGTAATGCTGCTGGAGTTATAGGATGTAGGATAATCGACTCTCCAAGAGAAAAGATGATAGCTATACTTACTAATAATTTTATTCCTTGTAACGGGAGATTTCCAACTTTAATTGCTATTTCATCAGTGTTTTTTGCGGTTAGCTCATATGGTGTATTAAACAACGTAATTCCTGCTATTTCAGTAACTTTAATGATAATAATTGGAATTTCCATTAGCCTTTTAGTTTCTTATATTTTATCTAAAACAATTTTAAAAGGAATATCTTCTACATTTTCACTAGAATTGCCACCTTACAGAGTACCAAAAATTGGAAGAGTGCTGTATTCTTCTATTATAGACAGAACAATATTTGTACTGTCAAGAGCAGTTATAATTGCAGCTCCTGCTGGTGCAATCACATGGCTAATATCAAACATAAACATCCAAGGCATAAGCATATTAACTCTTGTTTCAAATTTCTTAGACCCATTTGCAAGGCTTATAGGGCTTGACGGTTTTATACTTATGGCGTTCATCGTAGGTCTTCCGGCGAATGAAATAGTATTGCCTGTATTGTTGATGGCATACCTATCAACTGGAAATCTTATAGAATTTGATAATATAAGTGAACTTAAAACAATTTTAGTTGATAATGGATGGACCTATCTAACAGCTTTAAACACCATGCTTTTTAGCTTACTGCACTGGCCATGTTCCACTACTCTGCTAACCATAAAAAAAGAAACAGGAAGCTGGAAGTGGACTATAATTTCCTTTATAATCCCAACAATTATAGCAATAATTGTTTGTTTTATAACTACTTTTATATACAATTTAATATTTTAGATAAAAAGACAGAGAAGTTTTATCTCTGTCTTTTATGTTACTTATCTTATTTAGAAGCTTTAACCTTAATCCATAGTTCAGTCAATTTTTGCTTTAAAACTTCATTATGCTTGAAAATTTCGTCTTTTTCGTATCCAGATCTTGGTAAATACGCTACGTTTCCATAGTACTCTCCACCCTCAGCAGTCATTTCTTCTAAAACTTGTTTATTAGATGAAGCATATCCTACAGTTGAGGAGTTGTCCTTAGAAGCCTCATAGCTTAGAATATAATTTATGAATTCATGAGCTAATTTTGGATTTGTAGCGTTTTTAGGAATTACCATAGCATCGCTCCATATATTAGTTCCCTCAAGTGGCATGTAAAAGTTCATATCCTCATTTTCGTTTATAATGTAAGCAGCATCACCACTGTATACAATTGCCATGTCCTTTAGTCCATTTACCATATTATCTATTACTTCGTCAGTTACATAGATAGGATTCATCGTATCATTTAATTCCTTGAGCCACTCATAGGCTTTATTTATTTCATCAACATTATCTGTATTTGCAGAGTAGCCAAGTGCCTTGAACGCCATCATGAAAGAATCTCTTTCAGAATCATAAATATATATTCTATCCTTGTATTTAGTATCTTTTAATATGTTATATCCTTCTTTTTCCAAATCATCCTCTGAAACCTTTGTTTGATTATATACTATGCCGACACTTCCCCACAAGTAAGGAACAGAATAATCATTGTTTAAATCATAAGGAAGATTTTTAACACCATCATATAAATTTGACATATTAGGGATTAAGCTTTTATCTAGCTTAGCTAATCTATCTTCAAGTATAAGTCGTTCTATCATATAGTCCGATGGAATTAATATATCATAAATCTCTCCAGTTTGAACCTTAGTATACATCATTTCATTTGATTCAAATGTATCATATATGACTTTTACACCAAATTGCTTCTCGAAATTTTTTATTACATTTTCTCCTACATATTCACCAGCATTAAATACCTTTAATGTATCAGAACCATATTTCTTAATAGCATCTTGTTTTTTGCTGTTACCTGCACAGCCTGTTGACATTGTCAATAAAAGTGCTGTAATTAATAAGATTGATAAAATTCTTTTCATGTTTTAAACCTCCATAGAGTTAAGAATGTATTTTATTAACTCTTTTTTCCTTTCTTTCTTTTAATATTGGTATCACATTTACTAATATAAGTATAAATGTGATGATTGCAATCATAATAGTTGAGACTGCATTAATTGATGGATTTATACGCTTTGACATAGTATAAACCAAAATTGAAATATTGCTTACTCCACTGCCTGTTACAAAGTATGATATTATAAAATCATCAAATGACATTGTAAAGGCTATTAATGCACCTGAAATTATCCCAGGCATTATTTGCGGTACTATGACCTTTATAAGTGCCTGCCAAGGAGTAGCACCCAAATCTAATGCTGCATCTGCCAAATTAGGGTCTAAGGAACGAAGTTTCGGCGTTATACTCAGCATTACATAAGGAATGCAAAACATTATATGAGCAATTAGCAAGGTCAAAAAACCTTTTTTAACATTTAATGCTGTAAAAAACATTAAAAGTCCAATCGCTGTTACAATTTCGGGGTTCATAATAGGTAAATCGTTGATTTGCTCTACTACAGACCTTACAATTTTTTTAGAGTTTGAAAGACCTATTGAAGTTATAGTTCCAACAATAGTTGAAACAATTGTAGCAATTACAGCTATTAATACAGTATTTATAATAGATTCAACCATAACTCTATCGTTGAACATTTTTTCATACCATTGCAAGGAAAAACCACTAAATTTTGTCAATGATCGTGACTCATTAAATGAAAATATCACTATATATATTATTGGTGCGTAAAAGAACAAAATAAGCAGTCCCATATATATTTTTGATAGTATTTTGTTTGATTTTTTCATTTTACGATATCCCTCCTTGCTGATGGATTTTTGTCTATTTTTTTAGTGATATACATCGAAATCATGATTACAACTGCCATTATCATTGAAATTGCACTTCCAAAGTTCCAATTTCCAGATGTTATAAATTGCGATTCAATGACATTACCTATAAGCACATACTGTCCGCCTCCCAAAAACTTCGGTATAAAAAAGCTTGAGGCTGCCGGTAAAAATACAAGCGTTATGCCGCTTATTACGCCGGGTATTGACAGAGGAAGAGTTATTCTCAAAAAAGTCTGTACCTTACTAGCTCCCAAATCATTTGCCGCCTCTAAATAGCTTTTATCCATTTTAGTCAAGGATGTATATATTTGAAGAATCATAAACGGAATAAAGTTATAAATCATGCCCACTATTACTGCAAAATCAGTGTGCAGAATTTTTATTGCAGGTATACCTATAAGTGAAAGTATTGAATTTATTACTCCATTGTCTTGCATAATCCCCATCCAAGCATATGTTCTAACGAGCATATTTATCCATGTTGGTAGAGTGACTATAAGAACAAGTATCATTTTAATTTTTTCATTTGAATTAGCTATAATATATGCAGCCGGATACCCGAGCAAAATGCAAAATATTGTTGTTATTATAGCTATTTTAAGCGATTGATTTAAAACGTTTATAAATATATTATCGCTGAAAAACTTAGCAAAGTTATTTAGTGTAAATCTTATCGTTATAACATCATTGCCAGGCATTGTAAAAGCGTATAAAAGAATTAAAAACATTGGAATAACAATGATGATTGATATCCATATTATATAAGGATAAGCCATTCTGTTAAATTGCTTCATTTTTACCTCCATTACCTTGTGTTTTAATATGCTCTAATTTTAGACATTATATGAATATCCTCAGGATAAAACATAAGTCCTACCTCAGAGCCTTCTTCTGCCTTATCTGTTGTATCTATTGTGTACTCATAACCCTCTGTTTTAAATGTAACATTATAAACTCCAGGGACTATGTTCTCAGGGTCAAAATCATAAACAATGTCAGTTATTTCAACAGACATCTCACTTTCAAGACTCCAAGCTGAGGCATTTGCCCATGTTTTTAAATCAGTTTCAAGTGCTATACTTTCTTTGATTTCATCAACTGTTTTAAAGAAATTAACCGCAAATATTTCCTCTTGATATTCCTTATTTACTATTCTATTTTGATCCTCTACTACCATATTGACTGTCACGCTTGTACCCTCGTGAGTGGAGAATTTAACAGGATATGTTCCATTTTCAGGCTTTATATCATATTCTATTTTATTTATAGAAATCCATTCGTCTGTATCTGGATTCCAAGCCTTTGCATCTGCTCGTGCGACAATATCTGCATCTGTAAGCTCCTTAACATCGTCTATATCCAAGTAGAAATCATTCGCACTCATTTTTTCATTAGCTTTTTCATTTATAACAGGCTTCTCCTCTGAAACGTGCATTTTTACTGTTATGCTTGTTCCAGACTTTGTTTCAACAACTATTTCATAGTGAACGCCCTTGAATAAAACTGATTTAACGATGCCCTTAAGCTTTCCATCTTCTTTTTTAACTATATCAAGGTCTTCAGGTCTTATAACCACATCAACCTTTTCATTTTCATCAAAGCCATAGTCAACACACTCAAACTTCTTATCCTCAAACATAACTTCATAATCTTTAAGCATTATTCCGTCTATTATATTGCTTTCACCTATGAAATTTGCCACATAAGAGTTTATAGGCTCGTTATATATGTCTGTCGGAGTTCCAATTTGTTGGATTTTACCATTTTTCATTACTACTATTGTATCTGACATGGTCAAGGCTTCTTCTTGGTCATGTGTAACATATATAAATGTAATTCCAACCTCTTTTTGGATTTTTTTAAGCTCGTGCTGCATTTCTTTTCTTAGCTTTAAATCAAGAGCTCCTAAAGGCTCATCAAGCAAAAGCACCTTTGGCTCATTTACTAAGGCTCTTGCAATAGCAACTCTTTGCTGCTGTCCTCCAGACATCTCAGTTACACTTCTTTTCCCAAAATCTTCCAATCCAACAAGTTTAAGCATACGATTAACTTTTTGCTCAATTATGTCCTTTGCCTCTTTTTTTATTTTTAAGCCAAATGCTATATTATCATAGACATTCATATGAGGAAAAAGTGCATATTTTTGAAACACCGTATTTATTTCTCTTTTGTATGGAGGAAGGTCGCCTATTTCTTTGCCGTCAAATATTAGGTGCCCCTCAGAGGGACTTAAAAATCCTCCTATTATTCTCAAAAGAGTTGTTTTTCCGCAACCGCTAGGTCCAAGTAGTGTTAAAAATTCATTTTCTTTAATATATAGATTTATATTATCTAAAACTATGTCGCCATTAAAATTTTTAGATATATTTTTTAGTTCAATAATTTTTTCGCTCATTGCTTCCTCCATTACGCTATTTTATAGTGTTAAGTATTATTTCTTTCAATTCAGTACACTCTTTAAAAATTAGGAGGTGTACTTACCCAAAGTATCCTGCATACATTTTTACCTGTGTTTTCAATATAATGTTCCTTGCTTGTTTTAAAGTAAAAGGACTCCCCTTTTTTTACTTTGTACTGTTCATTTCCATAATGCAGTACTATATTACCAGATAAAATATAACCAAATTCTTCTCCCTCATGAGGAGGATCTAATTTTGTTTTACCATAGCTATCAAGCTCTACCAATATAGGTTCCATCTTATTTTTTTGTGCATTTGGTACAATCCAATTTATTGTGTAATTATCATCTGTTTCCTTGATAAATACATCATCCTCTTTAAACACAATTTTATCCTCTGCTTCTTCGTTGAAAAATTTAGCGAGGTTTGTTCCCAGACACTCTAATATATCAACAAGCGTAGCTATTGACGGAGAGGTCAGATCTCTTTCAAGTTGCGATATATAGCCCTTCGTCAGCTCGCATCTGTCAGCTAATTCCTCTTGAGTTAAAAATTTAGCCGTTCGAAGCCTTTTAATTTTATCTCCTATATTCATAGCAGCAACATTCCTTTCTTTGAATAATGCTAATTATTAATTATAATTACTTTTAATAGTATTTAAACAATGTAGATTAAAACCCAAAATTACAAATTAATAATGTCTTTATATTAAACTCATTGTTTATTTTTATTAAACTTTAATGCCAAAAATTATTATACATATGTGCAATCATAATGTCAATATTAAATTTCAAAAAAATTATAAAAGTTATTTTTAATAATTACAAACACTAAGCTTCTTGTTTATAAATACTAAACTTTTGGGCAAAAAATTAGCCTATGTCAAAATAAAAAAATTTATACTACGCAAAAAGCGACTGAGCATAAATAATTTGCTCAATCGCTATAGGGGGGATTATTTTAAACTATCTTATTCTATAACTATCTCTACCTTTGTTCCATCACTTGATTCTACATCAACTATTTTGCCTTCTGCTCCCTCTTGAATCATTTTGATTATGGCGTCAATGTCTACATTTACATTTCCAAGCTTAACATCAAAGTTGCTGTCGCTTGCCTTTGCTATTTTAAATGCAACATCTACAAGCGCAATAGGAAGATTTACATTTACTCTTGTTCCCTCGTCATCTATAACTCTTATTTTTATCCACTTTGCAGTTCTTTCAGTTGATCTTGTTACAAGAGATAATTCTTGATTTTTGTCCTCTACAGATTGTAAAAGCTTTGATGCTTCCTCAACAGATATTTTGCCTTCCTCTACCATTTTAAGTATTGTTAATTTTTCATTCATTTTAATTTCCATCCTTTCAATTTTTGATTTTAAATTGCTCGCACAGCGAAACTATAATATAATTCTTTTTCTTACTAAATTTTTGTTATAACATTTTTAAAGCTTCTTCAGAGCTTATTTCACCTTTGCTTAGCTTTTCTAAGATTTCATTTTTCTCAGATTCACTATTTTCAACCTTGTTACTATAACCAAGTGCGATGATAACCTCATCTAAAAGTTTCCTAACAGTTGGGTATGATATACCCAGTTCCTTTTCAATTTCCTTGATATTACCTCGATTTTTAATAAAAATTTCAGCGAAGTATATCTTTTCCTTATCCAGTCTGCTGAATTTATCTAAGTTAAATTCTCCGCTTATTTTGGTTTTGCATTTAAAGCAGGTTAATTCTGTAACCTTTAGCTCATTGCTACATACCGGACATTGTCCTAATACATCTTTCCTCATAAAATTCCTCACTTTCTAATATAGTTTATAAGCTAGCTTTATTATTTGTTTGTTATTATTTAGTGTATATATGTACCTTTGCATCTTTTGAATCTACACTTACTATTTCAAAAGGAGGCATTTGACCTAGTGCATCAAATATATGCTTTATATGCTTGACATCGTCAATTTTAAATCCATTAGCTTTATCCTTGTTGTGTTTTACAGCAAGTTTGATAATGGGTACACAAAATGATTTTAAAAACCAAAATGGCAATCCCGGAAGGTTTATTTTGAAGTTTTTGCCATCCTTAGCGTCAATTGAATTAATAAAAATTTTTAATTTCCTTGCCACTTTTTTAGGTTTTTCTTTAATCTCTACATCATATTGTACACTTTCAATTTCTTTGATTGTCGTATTAACATCTATTGCTCCATTTTGAAGCTTGCACAATATGCCATTTATTTTATTATCCATGTTCACCTCCAAAATATTAATCTAAAAATTAAAATTATTTATCTTAAGCATAGTATAAATCATATATTTTAATTTGTCAATAGTTTATTTTAATATTTTTAATATTTTTATTAATTATTTTAAAGGTTAAATTAAAAATATTAATTTATGTTTTTAATTTTGATTTTTTATTGTATTTTTTGTGTAGCTGGTGCGTCTAGTGAAAGCTTAGTAGGGTTTTTCGCTTCGCCATACACTACCGCGAAGCCTAGTTTAGCAAGATAAGTAAAAAACGGTTCCTGCTTCTTAACTCCCTTTACCTTGATTTTTTTAAGGTGGGTAAAGCTCGTTATAGGCGCGACAACCGTTTTTTACTTATCTTGCTTCCATAGCTACGAAAAGGGAAGAAAAATAAAATACATTTTTCTTCCCTTTTCTAGGCACTGGCATATCTCCCTACTAAGCTCTCACGCATATTTTAATGGTGATAGATATTGGAATAATAATTTGAACAATATAATCCTAATTTGAACACTATAAATTTATTATTTAACTCTAGCAAATAAAATGTTATAATGTATTTAAATTAATTTATAAGGGGAAAGGTATGGCTAAAGCTAAAAATAAATTTATATGCAGCTCTTGTGGTTATGAGAGTGCTAAATGGATGGGTAAATGTACTAATTGTAATGAGTGGAATACTTTTGAGGAGATAATTGAATCTAACTCCAAAAAAAGTGATATAAAGTTGAATGCAAACAGAAAAAAGGTTAAAAAATTAAAGGATATAGAGTCTAGCAACAGCGATAGAATTGTCACCAATATAAGCGAATTCAACAGAGTTATGGGCGGAGGAATTGTCAAGGACTCTATAACTATCATAAGCGCTAAGCCTGGGGCTGGAAAATCTACCTTGCTTTTACAAATAGCTAATGATATCGCTCACAAGGGGCTTAGAGTTTTGTATGCTACTGGTGAAGAAAGTGATAGTCAGATAAAAAGCAGAGCAGAAAGAATATTAAAGGAAATAAATACTAATATATGGATTTTGTCCGATACGAGCATGGATAATGTAGTTGAGTACATAGATGAGGTTAATCCAGACCTAATAATTGTGGATAGTATTCAAGTCTTTACTTTGGAAGAATATATGCCATCAAGGGCAGGCTCGCCAACTCAAACTATGGAATGTGCTAACAAGCTATTAACTATTGCTAAAAGCATTGAAAGACCAAGAGCGGTAATTCTTGTGGGGCAGATGAATAAAAATGAAGAGATAGCAGGACTTCGTGCTTTAGAGCATCTTGTTGATACTGTTTTAATAATTGATGGAGAAAACGAAGAAGAACTAAGAGCATTACAAAGCACAAAAAACAGATTTGGCGGAACAGGTGAAATAGGATTTTTTGAAATGAGCGAAAACGGAATGATTTCCATTGACAATCCATCAGAATATTTTATAACAATGCGTGAAAAAGACAACATTGTTTCTGGAAGTGCATTATCTGTTGTCAGAGAGGGTTCGAGACCGATAATAGTAGAAATTGAAAGCCTTGTTTCAAGCTCCTTTACTCCTTATCCGTCAAGAATAGGTGAAAATCTAGGCAAAGACCAGCTAAATACATTGATTTCTATACTTGAACAAAGAGGAAAAATAAATTTATTCAATAAAAATGTAGTAATTAAAATAACTGGTGGACTAAAAATCAAAGAGCAAGCAATAAACCTATCGGTTATAATGAGCATAGTATCGTCTGTTCACCATAAAGGCATACCAAATGACATAGTTTTTATAGCCGATGTCGGATTGACAGGAGAGTTAAAAAAAGTTCCTTCCTTAGAGGCAAGAATAAAGGAATTAGATAGGATGGGTTATAAAAAAGTATATATAGCCAAAGATTCTTTCAACAGACCTGTGAAATTCAATAATATTAAGCTGATAGAATGTGCAAATCTAAGCGAAGTTATGTTTAGCGTTTTTGGAAATATGAAAAAAATTGAAGTAAATGATAAATAATAATTTAGCGAAGAGTTGTGTAGTGAAACTCTTCGCTAAATTATTATTTATTACTTTCAGAATTCGCCAAATTTAATACATATTTTTCCAATTCATCTTTATCATTTTTTTCTGGAAATTCCAATACCAAATCCAACACTTTATTTAGAATTTCAGTATATATATGCCCTTTCTCAATCCCCAAAGCTTCTAAATCACGACCATTTATTTTTAAGTCTTTCCTACTTAATGGCTCTTTTCTTTCAATTATATTTCTACATTTTTCTCGGAGTATTTCAAGCCTTTCAAAACCTGAAGTATCTGCTATTTTTGACTTACCCTTAATATCCGCAACGTTTAAATCAAACATATCCTCCAGTCTATCAATTCCAACATTATTTATATACCTTTTAACACCTTTATCTTTCATGTCAACTGATTTTAAAAGATGATATCTAACTAAAACTCGTACGTCCTCTGTTATATCATTTGGATATTTTAATCTTTCCATTATCAGTTTTGCACGTTCCGAGGACTTAACTTCATGCTCGTAAAAATGCCCTCTGCCACTTTCATCCTGCGTAAAGCATTCTGGCTTACTTATATCATGAAAAAGTGCAGCTAATCTCAAGCTTGGCTTAGATTTGGTATTGTCTAGAACCTCCATGGTGTGCTCGAAAACATCTTTATCATGATAAGGATTATGTTGATTAAAACCAATAGTGTCCATAAATTCTGGAATTATTTGCTTCATTAATCCGGTATCAACAATCATTCTTATGCCATCCGAGGGCTTATCACTCAATAAAATTTTATTTAATTCCTCTCTAATTCTTTCTACACTTATGTTTTTTATTAAATCACTATTTTTAATTATTGATAATCTTGTATTTTCATCTAAAGTAAACTTTAGCTGTGTCATAAACCTTACAGCTCTCATCATTCTCAAGGCATCCTCAGTAAATCTTTCATCAGGATTACCGATACATCTTACTATTTTATTTTTAATATCCTCTATTCCATTAAAATAGTCTATTAATTTCTCATCAATATCAATACAAATAGCATTAATTGTAAAATCACGCCTCTTTAAGTCCTCTATAAGCTCAGTAGAAAATCTTACACTATCAGGTCTTCTCCCATCAGAATATGTTCCGTCACTTCTAAAGGTAGTAACTTCATAGGAGCTATTATCATAAATAACAGTTATAGTACCATACTTTTTTCCTGTTGGAATTGTTTTAGGAAAAATACTTTCTATATCCTGTGGCAAGGCGTTTGTTGTAATATCAAAATCAGATACCTCCAAGCCTAAAAGAAAATTTCTAACTGCCCCGCCTACGAGATAAGCTTTAAAATTATGACCCTCTATCTTTCTTATTATATATTTAATGTTTTTATTTAACATATTACTCTCCTGTTTTTCTCTTTGCACTATTCCCCATTTACACAAGCTATTTGTATATATCTAAATTCAAGCTTCATTTGATGATATGGACATTATACCATATTCTTGCAATAATTAACCACTAAATTAAAATTATTTTATATCTAAAAAATGTATGAGGTATTAAATTCATAAAACAGCTTATGAAATCGATACCTTTGTTAAAAATTCAAAATATATTATATATTCATTGACATTGTTTTTTGTTAAGTTGTATACTATTATCACTTAATGTTAAATTTTGTATATTCTTGTAACGTAAATAAAAATATAGAAATTATTTTGATAATCTTTCGAACTTGCTTAGACAAAATCTTAAAATGTATATCTAAAGCAACCTTTCAATAAAGACATAAATTAGGAGGAATTTAATATGAAACGTATTTCATGGACCAGCTTTATCGGATTAGGACTTGGATTATTTTTTGTTATCCAAGGTATTATCGAATCTCACTCACCACAGTTATTTTGGAACGTTCCATCGTTTCTCGTTATCATAGGTGGTACAACAGCATCGCTAATATACTCATTTCCAGGTGCTTATCTAAAAACATTAGGCTCTGTTATAGCTAAGGGATTTTCCGCTCAAAAAATAGATTATGCAAGAGACATCCAAAATATTGTTGATATCAGTATTATAGCAAGAAAAAACGGAGTTCTTGCTTTGGAAAATGTTGCAAAAGAATATGATGATGATTCCTTTTTCCAAAAAGGAATTCAAATGATAGCTGACGGATTTAGCAAGGACGCACTGATGAAACAATTAAAAACTGAAATTCATTATATAAAGCAACGACATTCTGTTGGCATTGAAATGGTAGATATGATAGCAAGCACCGTTACTTCCTTGGGCTTGATGGGTACATATATAGGTCTTATACCTATGCTAAATCACTTGGACGATCCTGCTGCGCTTGGTCCATTGATGTCGCTTGAACTTGTTAGTTCATTCTATGGTTGCTTTATATCTTATATTATGTTTGGTCCTCTTGTAAGAAGGCTTAAGGGAATGGATAAAGCTGAAACTACGAGAAACACATTGATAATGGACGGGCTATGTGAAGTTTTAGAAGGAAAAAATCCAAAATTAATAGAAGAACTTCTATCTGCTGCTTTAAATAAAAAACAAATAAGAAGAAAGCAAAGAGATTCCGAAAGAACAGCAGATGTGTCTTCTGAAAGGCTTGCATAATTTTCTTACTAACAAATAACAAAGGTCTCAGATGTTAAAATAGCCAAAGGAAAGGATCAAGAAAAACTATGTTGTTAAATAATGAAAACATTAGATCTGTTCAACGTATGGAAGAACCAGGCGATGAGAATGAAGATGCGATAGATTTTGATGAAGAGGAAGAAGATGAAGGTGGCGAAGAAGGATGGATGGCAAGCTATTCCGACCTAGTTACTGACCTTATGGCAGTTTTTGTTATACTTTATGCTTTTGCAGCAATATCAACATCTCATGAAAATAAAGCGTTAAAAACTGAAAATCAAAGTGTTACAGAACAAAATCAGCAAATTAAGCACGAGGTTGAAGAAGTTATTAGTAAAGTTAAAGAAATGAAAGAAGAAAATAACGATAGTGATAACACTAACAACAACGATACTGAGGCAATTTTAGAACAGGTTGAAGAATTATTACAATCTTTGGGAATAATATCAGGCGCTGGAGATGCAAATAGCTTAGATGTTGAGCTGAATAATAAATTTGATTCCATCTATGAATTAATCAAGAATAAAATTTCAGAGGAAGGTTATTCTGACATGATTGATTTTAAAAAAGGAAATGGATTCTATACCTTTGCGTTTAAAGATAAATTGCTTTTCTATCCGGATAGTCCAAAGATGCGCGAAGAAAGCTTTGGAATTGTTGAATACATAGGTGACCTTCTTAAAAGTGTAGATAATTCTATTGAATCTATTGAAATTGCTGGACATACTGCTGATGTTGGACCAGATATCAATTTTTTCTCTTGGGAATTGTCTTCTAATAGAGCTTTAACAGTATTAAAATTTTTGATAGAGAATAGTGAATTGCCAGAGTCAAAAATGTCATTGGCCGCCTGGTCTAAAAATAAGCAGGTTGCTCAAAATGATACAGAAGCAAACCGTGCTTTGAATAGACGTGTCGAAATGAAGGTTTATAGGATAAATTCTTCAAAAACACAGTAAGTATAAATACAGTTAATCTTGGAGGATGTCTATGAAAAAACATAAAATTTATCTTTTAATTTTTCTTGTTGCTTATGCTTTTGCTTATTATTTTTTCCTTAGACATTTGCAAATACCTCCTACGATAATTAGCATGATACCTGTAATTGTTGCAGTAATCATACTCTCTGAAGAAAGAAAGGCAAAATCGAAGGTTATAAAGCGGTATCACTCTTCAAAGAAAAATCAAAATGAAATAAAAAACGATTAAAAATAGAGCTATTGAATAACTTCAATAGCTCTCATAAATTGCAACAGGTCTAACCCACGCTGCACTTGCCCTTGCTATTTTTATTGGAAATGTATAAATTTTAAAACCATAAGGTTTTGGAAGCATATCTAAATTTGCTAGCTTTTCTATATGGCAATACTCCCTTTCTCGTCCCGCAAAATGAACTGGCCATATAGCCTCTTTATCGCCATTCAAATAATCCTCTTTCATATATTTCATAGGCTTATCTAAACTCCATCCATCAGTACCTATTACCTTTATCCCTTGATCTAGTAACCAAAACAATGCTTCCTTTGTAATACCAGTGTGCATTTGCGGAAAATTTCTATCAGTTAAATATTTGTCCCCGCCTAAAACCATTAGACATGGTATATCCCCGGACTTAAGAGTATAGTTAATCCTTGCTAATTCATTTTTTATATCGCCTACATCTATTATATCCTTATCAGAAAAATGACGAAAATCTAAGACTACTCCATCACCGAAGCACCATTCAAGGGGTATATCATCAACTGTTCTTGCAGGCTTTCCCTCGCTTTGTGAACCATAATGCCATGGAGCATCAATATGTGTGCCAGTATGTGTTAAAGCATGCACCATTTCAGTATTTAAAGCCTCTTTATCCGGAAAAGCATCTGGCTCTAATTGTAAGCTTCCTGCATAATATCTACAAGTATCCTCATGATTATAATAGACTATTTCTGGAGACCTTGGGTCAAAGGCATAATTGGCAAGTGTTGTACTTAAATCATAAATTTTTCTGCTCATCAATTCTTACTTCCTTTCTTAAAAACATGAAATATTAAGATTATTAGTGTGTTTTATCATATATTTACTTTGGAAAAATTTAATTTTTCTTTTTTATAAATATAATAATTAATAATAGATAATACAACAAATATGGAATATCCTATAACATCTGAAGTTATTCCAACCATTATCAGGCAAATTGCTGCAATAAAATACAATACCCTGCTTATCTTATCTACATTCGTAAGAAAGAATCCTTCTATAGATATTGCTAAAGACAACACACCAATACTTGAGCTTATAACTGCAAAAATTATATCGATCGTTTCTCCTATAAGCAAGAGTTCTTTTCCAAATACAAAAACATAAGGTATCATAAAACCGGGAATTGCAAGCTTAAAAGCTTGCCACCCAACCTTGTTTGGTGATGTATTTGCAATACCAGCGGCTGCATAAGATGCTAGTGCAACCGGTGGTGTTATAGCCGCTATTGTAGAAAAATACATTAAAAATAGATGTCCCTGAACAGTTGGTATACCAACTTTCTTAAACACTCCGCCAAGCGTAATAGCTGCAATAACATATGATGCTGATACCGGGAGTCCCATCCCAAATATTATGCAAATTACCATACTTAATATAAGAACAGGCCACTGACTAGTTCCTGCTATACCAATAAGTGTAGCCATTTTAGTAGCAATTCCTGTAAGAGATACGCATCCAACAACTATACCCGCTGCAACACAAGCACTTGTTACTGGTATCATACCCTTTGAGCCTTCCTCTAATGCACTCATCAACTCTTTTAATTTTAACCTTTTAATTGGTCGTATTATCCAAATAAGTACTAAAAGTCCTGTAGCCAACGTTGCACATCTCATAGGTGATGAACCGTTTAGCAAAAGATAAACGAGAAAAGCCATCGGAGCTAAGCATGTTATGCCCTTCCAAAGAATTTCTCTTTTATTTATTGTAAGCTCCTGAACTACCGGTTTTATATCATATTTTATAGAATGAAGATGCACCATTAGAAAAACGGCCAAATAATACAAGCTTGCCGGCAATATAGCATAAATTAAAACAGTATTGTATGGAGTACCTGTCATTTCTGCCAAAATAAATGCCGCAGCACCCATTACAGGAGGCATTATCATTCCACCAGTAGAAGCAACAGCCTCTACCGCTCCAGCATACACAGCTGAGTATCCAGAACGTATCATTAATGGGATAGTAAAAGTTCCAGTAGTGACAACATTAGAAATTGCATTGCCTTGTATTGTTCCTACTAAAGCACTTGCAACAACCGCAGCCTTTGCAGGTCCACCCTTAACTTTTTTTGTAACGAGCAGTGAAAAATAGCTAAAAAAATCACTTCCTCCTGATTTATCTAAAAATGCTCCAAATAAAATAAATACAAATACACTTGTTGCAGCCACTCCTGTAGTTGAGCCAAATAATCCAGAGCTTGAATTAAAAAGCTGCGCTATAATACGATTATAAGAAAAATGTGGGGCAGCTAATCTTCCCGGTATTAAATATCCAAAAAATGAATAGAGTAAAAATACGCCTGCTATAACTGCCATAGAAGTCCCTACCCATCTTCTAGCAAGCTCTATTACTATCAAAATTAAAACTGTGCCTACTAGCTTATCCATAAGACTTGGTATAGCTTCTCTGTAGATGATATTGTTATAATCTGTTACAATATACAGCGAAACAATAGTAGTTAGTATAATCATAATTAATTGATATATTTTAGGAAATTTTTTTGGTAGCTTTTTGTTCGACAGACATGATAATACTAATATAAATACTACATGTATAGACCTGTGTCTCCATGCTTCCAATATCCCAAATGTAGAGGTATAAATATGAAACAAGGACATACATATAGCTACTATCATAGAAAGTTTTAGAATAATCATATCATATTTTTGTAAAAATGTTTTATTTTTTTCAAGCATTAGCAAATTATCTCCCTATATCAAAATATCAATTTTACAAATAATACACATATAAATTTTAGACACAAAGTCACTTTTTACTGCTTCTGTTTATCTTGAACTCTTTTCCATACTGCTGGTCTACAAACTAACTCGCTCATACCAGAGCCGGCATTTTCCCAGCCAAGTAAATCTACAAAAGCTAACTCTGATATAATCTCAGCTTTATTTTCTTGAATTAAATCCATTATTTTAAATAAAAATTCATCAGACAATTTATTATTAGCTATTAACAATCCTGAATATCCAAACAATTCAACTTCTTTTTTAGTTCCTTTATAAGTTCCAGCCTCAAAGGTTTTAGTAAATAATGCCGGCATTTTTTCCAAAATCATCTTCTTTTGTTCAGGGTCACATTCTAATAATCTTAAAGGCTTGTCAACCTCTATTTGCATGAAAATATTATGAGGAATTTCTCCATTCAGACAAACAACATCTAAATGGCCATCACTGATTAAGCTAGGATATTCAGCCCAGCCAAGCATATTAATTTTTCCACCTGCTTTTTTTATATCTTCGTAAGTAATTCCATATGCAGCAATTATTTGTCTAAATATTACTTCTGAAGCAAATCCTATTTTACCAGCAGATATACGCTTGCCAAGTAAATCCTTAAATGATTGTATATCACTATCAGCTAGAACTGCTGTCTGTATATAGCTCGAAGATATTGGCATGACTGCGCTTACATTATCTAATATATCTAAATCACCCGAGCCATCCTTGCATTGCTGCATTGCAACAGAGCTTGTCATTCCTAGCTGTACATCTGTTCCTTCATTTACTAATTGCAAGTTACTTTCAGCACCGCCCTCAATTACAGACACCGTCAAACCGGGTATCTCTCTCATCAATATTTCTGAAATTTTTGTCATCGTAGAATACCAAGGTCCTCCGATTGGACCTGAAGCAATTACAATAGATTTAGGAAAGTCCATAGAATTATCCTGCAATTCACTTTTCTGACTATCTAGATTTGAGTTCTTACATCCAACCATCAATATTATAACAAGCAATATTAATAAAATAGCTAAATTAAGTAATTTTTTCATTTAGTTCTCCTTATGTTGTTCGAAAACATTCCGTCAAAGTATTTTTACATCATGCTCTCCACTATATTTTTATATCGATCTGCTGCTTTAATACGATTTTCTAGCAAGTATTTTTCTGCATTTACTACATCTTTATTTTTTAAAGCTGAAAATATTTTTTCATGAGCATCAAAGGAAGGATATGTATCCCAAGATTGTAAATTATAATATCTTTTATATCTCTCATGATGTTCAAAGGTTTCTTTTAAGGCACTGTTTAATGGCGCAACTTCGCACATCAAACAAATTGTAAGATGAAATTCCATATGCAGCTTATCATATGTTACTAAATCTGCATGGTCGAAGCTAGACTTCATCTTAGTTATTATATCTCTTAACCTTTCAATTTTTTGAAAATTCATTTTCCTTGCAGCTATTTTTATAGCAATTTTTTCAAGTCCAAGCCTTAAATCAATTATATCCAAAAAATCCTCTTTTGTTATAGGAGCCACAGTCAAATTAGAATTATTCTCTACTACAAAATTTTCTGATATCAATCTTTTCAACGCTTCTCTTATTGGAATTTCACTAATATTCATATGTATAGCAATACTTTTAATAACTATCTGCATATTAGGTTCCATTTTACAATCGATTATTAATTCTTTAATCTCGTCATATGCAATTTCTTGTTTAGTTTTATATCTTTTCGATATGTCTGTTTCATAAAAATTCATAAATATCCTCATTTATTATTATACTTTTTTCTACATTTTTTTTAATATTAAAATTATAGCATTTTATTTTTGCTTAGTAAATTAAATATATTGATTACTGTAAAATATATTATATATCATATATTTGCATCTGATTATAAAGCATTAATTCTATTGCAAATTTTTCTTAAATATATTAAATTATCCATAAATTTTTATATACTATTTTAATATAGTTGTGGTATAATATTTCTAGAAACTCAAGCGAACATAAAAATACGGATATTTAAGAACAAAAGGCATATAAATTATTATCTGTACTTTAAATTTATCGTCTTAAAGAAAGGAATAATTATGGTATCTAAAAAAAGATTAATTGTAATAATAGTTATCACTATGCTGATAACTTCTTTTGCCACGTATACATTTGGCAATTATGCTTTAGTTAAATCTGGAAATAAAATTTTAATTTCAAATGAAGACTATCAAGCTCTTAAATCTTATGAGAAAAAATATAGTAAATTTGAAAAACTAATTAATCATGCAAAAGAAAACTTTTTATATGATGTTGATGAAGAAAAAATGATAGAGGGTGGATTAAAAGGCTTCCTTTCTGCACTAGGAGACCCTTATACTGAATATATGACACCTAAAGAGTATAACTCCCTAATGGAACAAACCCATGGCTCATACGTAGGAATAGGCGTTTATGTAACTCCTAGCGATGATAACAGAATAATGGTTGTATCTCCAATAGAGGATACTCCGGCTGAAAAGGCGGGACTAAAACCTGGAGATAAAATAATAAAGGTAAACGATGTCGAATATAGCGCTGATAAAATGGACGATGCCATAAAGATTATGAAGGGCGAGCCAAAAACAAGTGTTAAACTTACAATATTAAGACTTGACAGTAATGGCAAACCAGAAAGCTTTAACATCGATATAGTAAGAGAAAAAATTAAATTAGTAACTGTTAAGTCATCAATGCTAGAAAATAATATTGGATACATAAGAATTACTACTTTTGATGAGCAAACTGCACAAGATTTTGTAACTAAATACAATGAGCTTGCAAAGCAAGGTATCAAATCCTTAGTTGTTGATTTAAGAAATAATCCAGGGGGACTTATTGACACTTCTGTCAATATAACTAGCCTGCTTGTAGGAAAGGACAAAGGACCGATAACATATACTAAAACTAAAAAAGGTGAAAGAGAAGATTATCCTGCAAAATACGATAAAATCCCTATACCTTATGTTCTTTTAGTAAATGAAGGAAGTGCCAGTGCTTCAGAAATAATGTCAGGTGCTGTTAAGGATACCAAGTCTGGTACTATAATAGGAACAAAGACATTTGGAAAAGGAATTGTACAACGAATTCAACTCTTTGACAGTGATGGTTCAGGAGTTAAAATGACAATTTCTGAGTATTTCACTCCTAGTGGAGTTAATATTCACGGTATAGGTATAGAGCCTGATATTGTTTTAGAATTAAACAAGGATGCCGAGGGCTATGGACCTGATTATTTATCTACAGATAATCAGTTGCAAAAAGCTATAGAGGTTCTAATGGAAAAAATGCAGTAATAAAAATTTACGACAGAATGATGTTTCTGATGTCTTACAAAAAGAATATTTTAGTATATAATAAAAATTTATATATAAGTAAAAAAACAGCAAATTAAAAAATTTGCTGTTTTTTATTTTATACCAATGTTAAATTGTTCTAGATTTCATATAATATTTTCAATTAAAAAAATTTGTCGTAAAATTCATATCATCAGACAGGCATTATGACATTTTTTTATTCTAGCTCTGTTCTATAATACAAATATACTTCATTGGACAGGTAGTCTGTCACAGTCAAAACCATGGGGGAAAGGAATTAATATTGCTATGAGTCTAAAAAGTGATAATATAATTAAAAAACATAAAATAATAAATTTTAGTATTGACGGAAACGAAGAATCAGATTTTAAAAATGATAATAAATTAATTTTCAGCTCTGGAACTCCTCAACTAAATTACGGTAAGCATCAATGGGTAGCCTTATATAACCCAAAAAACTCAAAATCCACAGTATACGTTGAAAGCATATGTGTCGTAAATTTTTCAAGCTCACCTATAATCCAAAGCCAATTTTTAAATCCTAGGATAGACTATGAGGGTTTCAAATTTATGTATGGTATCTCAAATAGCTTAGAATGTAATGTAAATTCAAATAGCGTTGTTATATTTTACCAAGGAAATGATAACTTATTATTCCTTAATGAAGCTAATTCATTGAAGGTATTGCAAGCATTTTATACAGATATGTCGCAAAAGCAAGGCAGCATAATAATTCCTCCAGGCAAGTCGATTTTAACATTAATAAATTCAATAAATCACCACGAGCCTTCATGTGCTGTAAGCTATTCATGGTGGGAGCAATAGCTCCCACTAAATTATATAAAAATATATCATAATAAAATGACACAAAGATCCCAACAATATGAATATATGAAAAAGTTCATGAAATCCAAAATTTTCGAAAGTTAAATTTGGCTTTTTTAATCCATATATTACTCCTCCGACTGTATAGAATACTCCTCCCCAGAACATCCAAAGTATGGCTGGTATACTTAAATGCGTTGCAACCGGCTTAATTACAAATATCACAGTCCAGCCCATAGCGATGTATAAGGTAGTAGCTATCCATCTTGGGGCATTTATCCAAAATAATTTTATAAATAATCCAACTAATACAATAGACCAAACTACAATTAACAGCACATTTCCAATTAACATATCTTTGAGATTTATAAGGCATATAGGCGTATATGTTCCGGCTATCAAAACAAATATCATTATATGGTCTAATTTTCGGAGTACTCGCTTAGCTGTTGTATAGGAGGGGTCTACAATATGATATGTAGCGCTCATTGAATACAATAATATCATACTCAATCCAAATACTATCGCAGATATTTCAACTTCAAATCTTCCGGTATTAAACGCTTTGAAAAGCAAAGCAAAAAATCCTATTATTGATAATATCGCTCCTCCCAAATGTGTATACGCACTTACTAATTCTTTTTTGTCTTTATTCATAACAACCTCCACACAATATAGTTTTTATTACCATTTAATATAGTATATGATACTCTTTTTATCATTAAATGTCAATTACTATTTTAAAATAAATTATCATAATGCAGTTTTTATTGCTATGTAGCATATATAAATTTTAAAAAGAAAAATTTAGCTTTATTTGCACAAAAAATCAGCCTTTCGACTGATTTTTTTCTCAAGATTATCTTTATAAAATTAGCTTATCTTAGTTTTCTGTATACTTCGATAAATGTTAATTTCATATCTATTACATTCATCTATTTAAAAGACCTATCTTTCGATAGGTCTTTAGTATGTTAATTAAATTAATTTTTATTAGATAACTCCTTGAGCCATCATAGCTTCTGCTACTTTTTTAAATCCTGCTAAGTTAGCACCAGCAACTAGGTTATATCCTAATCCACATTCTGCAGCAGCTTCTGCTGAAACCTTGTGAATATTAACCATTATAGCTTTTAATTTCGCATCAACTTCTTCAGCTGTCCATGAATATCTCATTGAGTTTTGGCTCATTTCTAATGATGAAACAGCAACTCCACCAGCATTAACAGCTTTTGAAGGAGCAACTACCATACCTTTGTTCATTAAGAATGCTAAAGCATCATTTGTAGTTGGCATGTTAGAAACTTCTATGTAGTATTTAACTCCATTAGCTGCAATTTGCTCTGCTTCTTCCATTCTAACTTCGTTTTGAGTAGCACATGGCATAACGATGTCTACTTTTCTTCCCCATGGTTTTTGTCCTGGGAAGAACTCAACGCCAAATTTCTTAGCATAGTCTTCAACTTTATTTCTTCTTGAAGCGTTCATTTCAAGCATGTATTGAACTTTTTCACCAGTTACTCCGTCTGGATCATAAACGTATCCGTCTGGACCTGAAAGTGTAACAACTTTTGCTCCAAGTTCGTTTGCTTTTTCAACAACTCCCCATGCAACGTTACCGTATCCTGAAACAGATATTGTTTTGCCAACCATTGTGTCATTTTGATGTTTTAATACTTCGTTTAAGTAGTAAACTGCACCGTATCCAGTAGCTTCTGGTCTGATTAAGCTTCCGCCGTATGATAAGCCTTTGCCTGTCAATACTCCGTTTTCGAAAACTCCTTTTATTCTCTTATATTGTCCATACATATATCCTATTTCTTTTGCTCCAACACCCATATCTCCTGCTGGAACGTCAACGTCTGGACCTATATGTCTATATAATTCAGTCATGAAAGCTTGGCAGAATCTCATGATTTCTCCGTCTGATTTTCCAGTTGGATCGAAATCTGCTCCACCTTTACCTCCACCTATTGGAAGTCCTGTCAATGAGTTTTTGAATGTTTGCTCAAATCCTAAGAATTTTATAATTCCTTGATATACGTTTTTGTTAAATCTAATTCCACCTTTGTAAGGTCCTATAGCTCCGTTAAATTGTACTCTAAATCCTCTGTTTACTTGAACCTTTCCTTGATCATCAACCCATGATACTCTAAAGAATATTTGTCTTTCTGGCTCGATCATTCTCTCTAATAATCCTGCTGCTTCATACTCTGGGTGTTTCTCAATAGCTGGTGCTAAAGACATTAAAACTTCTTCAACAGTTTGAATAAACTCAGGTTCTCCAGCGTTTCTAATTTTAGCTTGCTCAATAACTCTTTCAATATAAGCGTTCATTGATAAAATCCTCCAATTATTTTAATTAATTTAATTAATTTAAAAATTAAATACCAATAAATAATGTCTTTTTTAATGTTAATATTTGATATTAGCATTCGACATTCAAGTATATTATAATTATAGCAAAACGCTTGTCCAATACAAGTTAAATTTGTATAATATATGTTAATAATTTGTTATTTTGTCAGCAATAAAAAAATAGCAATCAATAAATTAATTTAATCTTAATCTATAATTACTATTTTAAATTGCAACTTAATTAATTGTTAACTATTTGTAATATTATTTTTCACGTTCTCTCTTGTTGTAATGATAAGTAAGAGAAAATAAGCTTTCATTTAAGTGAACATTTTCTATTGAAACATCCTCTGGTCCTTTGATATCCGATGGCGCAAAGTTCCAAATTGCTTTAATTCCACATTTAATTAAAACATCTGCTATAGCTTGACTTACGCTTTTAGGCGTACATATTACAGCAATATTAACAAAATTCTCACTTAAATACGCTTCAACATCAGCAATATCTTTTATAGTGATATCCTTTATAGTTGAGCCAATAAGATTTGGGTTATTATCAAATATAGCTATAACCTCGTATCCATTCTCATAAAACCCTGTGTAATTAGCAATAGCTTGCCCTATATTACCTGCACCAACAATCATTATTTTATAGTCTTTATCAGCACCTATAATCTTTCCTATCTCATTACTCAAATTAAAAACATCATAGCCAAAGCCTTGCTGTCCAAATCCACCAAAATTATTTAAGTCCTGCCTAATCTGTGATGCTGAAAAACCTGTCATATTACTTAATTCATTAGAAGATGTCCTGTAAATCTCATTTCTAAGTAATTCTTTTAAGTACCTATAATATTTAGGCAATCTTCGTATAACTGCATTTGATATTCTTTTATCTTTATCCATAAATTCACCTCATATATAATTTCCATTACGCTTATCCCAATAATAAAGGCACAGAGTTCAAAATATCTAACAATATTTTAACAAGTTTTTTTATTATATGCAAGTTTTTTTATTTGTACAAGTAAAAAAAATTTTAGATAATTAGGCTCATATAAATTCACTTATTAAACAAGCCTTTAATTAAACAATTAGTATTCCAACATTAAACGGGTGCTATGCACCCGTTTGTTATGCTTTTTATTCACACTCATACGAACGTATAATTTTTAAAAATTAAAAATTTGCATATTAATTTGTGTGCATTTTTATAACTTATTTAGCAGGTATTTTTATTTGTTGATTTATAAATATTAAATTAGGATTAGCTAATTTGTTATACTCTGCCAATGCTTGCCATGTAGTTCCATATTTTTGAGCTATCTTCCATAAAACATCTCCACTTATTACTATGTATACTACTTCTTCTGTTTTTTCTGGCTTAGGTTCTGGTTTTGGTTCTGGCTTCACCTCTGGTGCTGCTGCAGAAACCTCTACTAAATAATCAATCACTTTTGGACTTATAACTTTAGCTTCTTTTATAGCTTCTACTAATACGTCTCTTATTGGAATGAAAGTATCTTTTACATTCTTAGCGTTCTTAAAGTCGTATTTGTCTCCACCTGTGATTAAGAAATCATTTGTTACTACTGTGTAGTATTTTTCCATATCAAGTGGTGTACCATCTTCTAAGCTAATCTTTGTAATTCTATTCTCAAATTCTTTAGTCTTATCAAATTCAACTCTTAGACCTGCGAATTGTCCATTACCTACCTCTGGATTGAATATACC
>JAEWJT010000016.1 GCA_023386345.1 Bacillota bacterium | reverse complement strand
CATTTACATTTGACATAGTTACTCTTAGTGCTAGAATAGCAATAATTCTTCCTAAATAATAAAAAAAACCTTTCATAAAATAAATTCTCCCTTCATAATAAATGCAAACTACTTTATAATCTATAATGTATCATACAAATTCCATTTGTGCCAAGGTATGGCGAAATTTGTATATTTTTTGTCGAACTTAACCGTATATTTTAGTATAAAAAAAGACACTAGAAAAGTATTTATTAATCTAGCATCTTTTTCTATTTATTTTTCAACGTTTAGTTAACATATAACAATATATTAACCGAAAACATATTATCATTATAACTAATATTAAAATTACCATTATATTTTTCTACAACATTTTCTATATTCTTTAAACCATAGCCGTGATTTTCAATATCTTTTTTTATACTTAGCATCGTACCATTGCTTTTATTAATAATTCCATTGTATGTATTTTTAACTGTTATAAATAACATTGATTTTTCTAATCTCATTTCTATGTAAAGATATCTTTCTGAAACCTTTTCTAAAGCATCCAAAGCATTGTCTAACAAATTTCCTAAAACTATTGCTAAATCAAATGACTCTATATTGAGATCGCTTGGTATGTTTATCTCTAAGTAAATCTCAGTATTTAGTTTTTCAGCCTCAAAAAGTTTATAATTTAATAGGCTGTCAATCTCCGAATTGCCTGAGCCAACATATTCATTTTTTATTCTAATATAGTTGAACATAGTTTGTAAATAATTGTCAAACTCATCCTTCTTATCGCTTCTTATCATATCCTGTATTGAGACCATATGATTTTTCATATCATGCTTTAGCTTTTTAATGCTTGCTTGAGATTCCATCATAATTTTCAATTGACTTGAGTATGCATCGCTTTGTTGTTTTAATAAATTTTTCTCATGCTTGTCATTATAATGTTTAATTATTATATCGTATAAATAAAAATTCAAAATATTCATAGCCAATAAAACGCTAACAACAGTTATATTGAAATTAGGACTATGTTTTTCTAAAAACACAGTAGTTATAATCAAAATACTGCCTACTGGAATACAAAAAATTATAAATAAATGATTTAATTTAATATCATAACTTTTGTTTCTCCCAAAAAAACTTTCAAGAGTAAATGTAAATATAAATAGCAATATATTTGAAACGACAGTTCCAAAATTTTCAATGTCAATTAAAGAACCAAAATTAATAATAATACTATAAACTATACTCTCAATAATCATAGAAGATGAATACATTATAACTATTGATGTAATCCTTGTTAAAATTTTACCCTCATATATTAAGGTTAAGAAGTAAAATAGCACCAAATTTGATATCAGATTTATAAGCGGATTTGAAAATGCAAGATGCAAAGTACTATTGATTATGAAGTAAACTATATATACAATAAGCTCAATTTTTTTATTAATTCTAAGCTTTCTTTTAAAAAATATACCTAAAAACCTAAACAAAACATATGTCCTAAATATATTGGTTATTAAGTAAATTATATTTGAACTAATAGTGCCCATATAAATTCCCTCACTTTTTCCTCATAAAAAATATATCGCTTACTTTCTTTCTATTTGATCTACTTATTGGCAACTCTTTTTCATTAGTTAAAATAATGCTATCATACTTAACCTTATCAATATACGTGTAATTCACAAAATAAGATTTATGAATTGGGATAAAATTTTTATCTTTTATCTTTATCTCCAAGTCCGACAGCTTCCCGCGATATTTATATTCTCCTTCTATGGTAATTACATGTACATTTTTATTATCGCTTGCAAAATAAATTATTTTTTTATATGGTATCTTTTGAAAAGTTGCATCTTTTGAAAATTCAAAATAAGAGTTGTCATTTTCATACAACTTCATTGCTAAATCTAAATTCTCAACAATTTTTTGTGCACAAAGTGGTTTTACTAAAAAATTTAATGGTCTATTATCAAACAATTCAAGTGCATAATCTTTTTTCGCAGAAATATAAACAATTTGTGTTATATCATCCTTAAGCTCTTTACGAATTATCCTTCCAACTTCAACACCATTTAATTCATTCATCTCAATATCTAAGAAAATTAAATCAAATGCTTGTCCTTCTTTTATAAATTTGTACAATCCTTCTCCAGAAGAAAAAATTAATATATCTATTTTCTCAATATAATTATTTTTAGAATCTAATATTATTTTTTCTATCTGAGAGCATATTATTTCATTGTCATCGCATATAGCTATTCTAAACATAACGTTTGCCCTTTATCTTTTATTAAAGGAACTTGCCATAATTAAAATATGACAAATTCCATTTTGTTTATAGTTTATTAGTTTTACTAACAATTTTTATTTATTCTTAATTGAATTATTCCTCTCCATGTACATGGTCGTGCAAATCTTCGTCTGCATTTGGGTTAAAGCCCTCTAAACCTTTGATTTCTATGCCCTTCTTTTGTGCATAGTCGTATAATGCCGATTTTATTGCCTGCTCTGCTAATACTGAGCAGTGAACCTTTACTGGTGGCAGCCCTCCTAGAGCTTCTATAACCGCTTTGTTTGTAAGCTCAACAGCCTCATTTACATCTTTTCCCATGATAAGCTCTGTTGCCATGCTTGATGATGCTATAGCAGATCCACAGCCAAATGTTTGAAATTTCACGTCCTCTATTATATTTTCATCATTTATTTTAAGGTAAATTTTCATTATATCTCCGCATTTTGCGTTTCCTACTTCACCTACACCATCTGCGTTTTCTATTGCACCTACATTCCTTGGATTTCTAAAATGATCCATTACTTTTTCTGTATACATAATTACCTCCTTAGTTGTTTAACATTAAATTCTAATTTTATGTTTTATTTCCGAATGTTAAAATATCTTAAAGCTATTTGAAATAATAAAATTATTTTATCTATATTTTTATTAGCTCAGTTTTAAAGCTTTTGTAAAATTTCCTATTTGCTATTAGTACTGTATAGTGGTGACATATTTCTTAATTTTTGAACTATTTCTTTCATTTGTCCAACTACATAATCTATTTCTTCCTCTGTTGTTTCATCACTTATTGTAAATCTTATCGATCCATGTGCTGTACCATGGTCGAGTCCTGTTGCTAATAGTACGTGAGATGGATCTAATGAACCAGATGTACAAGCAGAGCCACTCGATGCGCTTATTCCACTTATATCTAGCCATAATAATATTGATTCACCCTCAATATACTTGTATGAAAAATTAACATTATTTGGCAATCTTTTGTTAGGATGTCCGTTTAAATGCACATCATCTATGTTGGCTTTTATACCACTTATAAATCTATCTCTAAGACTTATAAGTTTTGCCACTTTTTCATCAAGCTCTAGGCTCATGAGCTCTACAGCCTTTCCAAATCCTACTATATTTTGCACGCTCTCAGTTCCTGCTCTTTTGTTTCTTTCCTGAGCCCCACCGTGCATGAAATTATCAAGCTTTACACCTTTTCTAATATATAATGCACCCACTCCTTTAGGACCGTGAACCTTGTGAGCAGACATTGATAATAAATCAATGTTTTCCTTTTTAACATCAATTCTCACACCACCAAGTGCTTGAACTGCATCTGTATGGAATATGATTTTATGCTCTTTAGCTATTTTTCCTATTTCTTCAATTGGCTGTATAGTTCCGACTTCATTGTTTGCATACATCACTGATATTAAAATCGTATCTGGTCTTATGCTGTTTTTTAATTCCTCTAAGTCTATCATTCCATATTCGTCCACATTTAGATATGTAGTTTCAAATCCGAACTTCTTAAGATATTCACAGGTATGAAGCACTGCATGATGCTCTATTTTAGTTGTTATAATATGCTTTCCCTTGTCCCCATTTGCAAATGCAACACCCTTTATAGCCCAGTTGTCCGACTCTGTTCCACCAGAGGTAAAGAAAATTTCTCTATCGTCTGCATTTATAAATGTTGCTACTGTTTTTCTTGCTTTTTCGATAGCCTCCTTTGAAGTCCTACCAAGCTCATAAATTCCACTTGATGGATTCCCATAGTATTCCATAAAATATTTCATCATCTCATCAACAACTTCTTTTCTAATCTTAGTTGTTGCAGCATTATCGAGATAAATTTTTTTGTTCATTGATTTTTCCTCCGTTTTAATTAGTATACCCGTTATTATGTTCAAGCACCAATTGCATAAATATCCATTAAATATTTGCACATGAGCCTAGTACCTATTTTTTGTTATTCCTAAGTTTATTCAACTTTCTCTATCATATCAAATAACGATATATTATCTATAACATTATTTATACTTGATTCTATTTTTTCCCAAATTGTTCTGGTCGCACAAATTGACTCTCTTGAACAGGTTTCCTTACTGACACAATTTGAAGCAGTTATTTCTCCCTCAAGCGCTCTAAGTATCATCCCAACCGTTATATCCTTAGGTTCTTTTGCAAGGCTATATCCACCTTGGACTCCTCTTGTTGACTTTATATATCCTGCTCTTTTAAGCTTTCCAAAAAGCTGCTCTAAATAATTTTCTGATATTTCATATTTGTCACATATTCTTTTCAACGGAACAGGACCATCACCATATGACAATGCTAATTCAAATGCAGCCTTTAAACCGTATCTGCCTTTTGTTGATAAAATCATAAAACAGCCTCCAATCTCTTTAATTGAATTTATTATACAATACCCGACTAATCTTGTCAACATTAGTTTTAAAAAAATTTTTAAATATAAATAATGACTTAGCAAAGAGTTATGAATTGAAACTCTTCGCTAAGTCATTATTTGCTGTAATATTTTTTTGTATCAAACATATAAATTAAAAGAATAATCATACTTGTATTTGCCTATAAGAATAAGTTCCATTTACTCTTGATACCTCATAGACATTATCTATTGGGTATTGATAGGATGAATCTAATACATCAAGTAATGTGCCATAATCGTATGCAACGATGCACAAATCACACTCTGTCTTTATCGCAAATGGGACTGAAGCCAATTTTATGTTTTTAATTCTTAAACTTTGAAGTCTGCTATAAGCAGCCATGGTGTAATTACCATACCTAAAGGTTATAATGTAATGCTCCATTGTATCACTCCTTTACACTAAATTATTAAGAATATAACAAAATGTTACAAAAATTAATAAAATTATAATTGTCACAATTCTAGCCTTACACAAAAACCACTATACAGGCTATGGAAATAATTTCTGATATATAGTTTAATATTGAATATTTATTTAGAGGTGAAATACTATGTTCTTTTTACAAAGCGATTTAAACAATTCGCAAACTATGATAGTTCAATCAGTTTTAAAAAAAATGGGTTTCTATAACGGAAAAGTCAATGGTGTCTATAACTCTAACCTCGAAGAAGCAGTTAGACAATTTCAAGTTCAAAATGGAATTTTGGCAGATGGTATTGTAGGACCTGTTACATATAAGGCTCTTGAAAAATACATATTAGGTTATACATATTACAAAATTCAACCAAATGACACATTATATAACATAGCTGAAAAAAATCATTCCACAGTAAACTTGATACTGTCAGCAAATCCAGGCATAGATTCAAGCAGCTTAATACAAAACACTGTAATAACAGTGCCTTTTAATTATAATGTTGTAATGGACGACATAAAATACACATATAACGTTATGTGGTACAACATTATGGGGCTTATACAGAGATATCCTTTCTTAGATGCAAGCAGCATAGGTAAAAGTGTTCTTGGCAATGACCTATATTTAATTAGATTTGGAAGTGGACCTAAAAAAATACATATAAACGCCTCTCATCACGCTCTTGAATGGATAACCAGCGTATTTATAATGAAATTTATTGAAAGTATATCAAAGGCATACGTAAATGGCGAGTATATAGATGGATACAACATCAGAAATATATTTGATACTCATACATTTTACATTGTACCAATGGTTAACCCTGATGGAGTTGATTTAGTGAACGAGGGTTTGCAGCCTAATAACCCATATTATAATGATTTAATCATGTGGAATAAGACAGGAAGGCCATTTTCAGAAGTTTGGCAAGCGAACATAAGGGGAGTTGACTTAAATCACAACTATGATGCTGCATGGCAAGAATCAAAAAATGCAGAAAAAGCACTTGGCATAACTGGGCCAGGTCCAACAAGGTATTCTGGAGAATATCCATTTTCAGAGCCTGAAACACAGGCAATGAGAGACTTAACGCAAAGTGAAGATTTTTATTTAGCATTAGCATATCATACTCAGGGTGAGGTAATTTATTGGAATTTCATGAATCTAGCCACACAAAGAGACCAGGAAATAGGAGATATTTTAGCAAGAGCAAGCGGATATGATTTAGATACAGCAACTGGCGTTGCCTCATATGCTGGTTATAAAGATTGGTTTATAAAGGATTTTAGAAAGCCTGGATATACTATTGAAGCCGGAAAAGGTAAAAATCCTCTGCCAATAACTCAATTACCAAGAATTTATGAGGATAATATGAGACTTATTTTAGCTGCCACTACAGTTTAATAGTAAATTAAAAAGCAAATTAGCTAAGAACTTTCTGATATAGTTCTTAGCTAATTTGCTTTTTATCTATTAATTTATATATCTACTTTCCTCTTCGATTTCAAAAACATTTAACTGCTCTTGCAGAATTTCTATATTATCCTCATATTCTTCTATACTTATTTGCTTTGTATTCAACATGAAATTCAAAGTGTTTTTTCCGTCTGCATATAAATACATTTCTTTGCATGGAACTATATCATTTCTTCTAAAATCTTGATATTTCGATTTGTAAGCTTCTATGTTTATTTGCCCATGCTTTAAATTAGTAACTGTACCAGTTAAGTTAAGTTCATTAATTTTTATACCATGGTCATTAAAATAATTCCTTATATGTCGTATAAATACATAATGATGTTTTTTAATTTCAAAGGAAACATCTGCATTAAGCATATTATTATCTATATCATCATTAAAAAAATCTATATTCATATCATATTGTTTTTTTAAATCAAATTCAGCTATATCAATCACAGAAGATAGTTTTTCCATTATATCACTGTCTGTAATTTTTGTATTCTTTAAATAATATTTCATAATATCATGTACTCCTTTCTGTTATTACTTAAATTTTCGTTTCGTAGGGCTTTAGTTCTGATTCACCCGTTTTGTACATTAACCTTACTGACTAATCAACATTCAAATATTCTATAAATTTTTTCATTCTTGCTTCGTAGCCAGATTCTTTTGGTTCATAAAATTTTGTTTTTACCCCGTCTGGTAAATATTGTTGTTTTACGTAAAATTTATCGTAATCGTGTGGATATTTATATCCTATTCCATGCTTCAATCTATCTGCACCTTTATAGCTTGCATCTTTTAGGTGATTAGGCACTTCATTTGAACACTTTTCTATTGCAGCCAAGGCTTTATCCAATGCCATATATGAGGAATTGCTTTTCGGTGCACAGGCTATATATACAACTGCCTGTGCTAATATTATTCTGCCCTCTGGCATCCCTATAACTTCTATAGCATTAAAAGCATTTAGTGCTACCTCTAAGGCCCTAGGGTCAGCGTTGCCCACGTCCTCTGAGGCTGCTATAACTATCCTTCTTGCTATAAATTTGGGATCTTCTCCGCCCTTAATCATTTTAGCTAGCCAAAATATGGCTGCATCCGGGTCTGAACCCCTCATACTCTTGATAAATGCAGAGATAGTATCATAATGCTCATCACCTTTTTTATCATATGTGAGCTTTTTACTTTGTATACACTCCTCGGCATCTCTTATGGTAAAATTTATAATATTTTTATCGTCTGCCTCTGTAGTTGTTATGCCAAGCTCTAATGCACTAAGAGCCTTCCTAACATCTCCGTTTGAGTTATTTATTATATGCTCGAGGCTTCCAGCTTCGATGTTAATACTTAAATTTCCATAGCCTCTTTCTTTATCAGATATTGCCTTTAATAAAACCTCTTTTATATCATCACCGGTTATCCTTTTAAATTCGAATACAAGTGACCTTGATATAAGAGCAGAATTTACTTCAAAGTAAGGATTTTCAGTAGTTGCACCTATTAAAATTATTGTGCCATTTTCTACGTAAGGCAAAAGTGCATCCTGCTGAGTTTTGTTAAATCTATGAATTTCATCAACAAACAATATAGTTCGCTTGTTATACATTGAAAGACTGTTAATTGCTTCATCAATTTTTTCTTTTATGTCTTTTATTCCACTTGTAACTGCATTAAGGGTTGTAAAATTGTTATCAGTTGTTTTTGCAATTATCTTAGCTAGAGTTGTCTTTCCTGTCCCAGGAGGGCCATAAAAAATTGCCGATGTCAGCTTGTCCGCCATAATTGCACGGTTTAAAATTTTTCCCTTTCCAACTATATGGCTTTGTCCAACAAAATAATCAAGACTATCAGGTCTCATTCTTTCAGCCAGAGGTCCTAAGCTTTTGATAGCTTCAGCATATTGCATCTCGAAAATATTCATACTCAATCCTCTAATTTTCGCAAAATCGTATATTTAAAGCTCTTTCTTGATGATTCTAGTTTATCATACTTTTTCAAAATAAAAAACGATATAATTAAAGACAAAAGTCCTATTAAAGCCGCATATATTTGTCCATTTTCACCTTTTATTAATGAGCTTACTAAAAATATTACAGCTACCATAATTATAAGTGGTACGCCGTATAAAATAAATGAATATTTTAGTACACTTATATCCTCAGAAGAAATCTCAACCTCATCACCAATATCTACATTAGGTATAATATCAGCTTTCACATCCATTTCAGGAACATTGCAAGCAGAACTGCAGCCTTTGCAGTTATCTCCGCACATAGACCTTCTTTTTATTGAAACTATGGCAGTGCCACCATTAATCTCTTTTATTCTACCATTTTGAGTCATCTTTAATCACTTCCCTACTATTTTATTAACTTAGGCTTTTACATTATCTATAGCATCAATTACAAAATCAATATCCTTCATAAGCAAATTACACATATTCTCTTGCATTAATTTTTCTTATATGACAGTAGCATTGTCATCCTTTTTTATACTGTAAATATTATTTCAGATATTTTCAGCCTTGAGTGTCAAGCTTATCAAGTGAGGAATGTAATTGCCTGCTTAAATTAGTTATATCATAAATATCAAAATCAATCAATACTATATTATATATGAAACTTCTGGTAATAGCCTAAGAAGTATAGCCACCAAATCCGCCAAGTCCTACAATCAAAACCTTAGATTTATTTAAATTTCAACTGCCTCGTCATCATATATCAATCTTAATCGTTGTTTTTCATCTTTCAAAACAATCAACTGCATATATATAATTTAAAAATCTGCTTTTGCTAATCTTTATTAATTATACAATAAAATTTGATATATAACAATAGAAAACTCCTGCAACAATTTTATTTATAATTATGAGTTTTGATGGTATAATTTCAATTTAAAATCAAATTTTAAATTTCTGTATTTTAGACCATAGCCCATGTCAATGGACAAGTTATCATATTTTTTTATTTTTTAATATGATAACTTGTCCGTTGTATTTTAAAGAAATCAGTGGTAAATTATATGTATTAAAATAACAAAAAATTATTTGAAAGGAATTTAAAATATGAAAAATCTAAAAAAATTAATAGTTTTTGTATTGACACTTAGTCTTTTGTTATCATCACTTACAATGTCCATTTATGCTTATGAAATTAACTATGGAGATAATGCAAATTCAAAAAGTGATATTGGTCTCAACAATGATACACCAAAAAAAAATGGTAATAGTAATTAAATTTCAACTAATTTATTTTTTAAAAAGTTTTCCATAAGTTTATCATCTATGAATTTGCTAATCACTAATGCTTGTTCAAGTTTGTCCTTATATAAATAGATTTCATGAGGCTGTATTTCTCTTTTGTCAGCCTCGATTCTTTTTTTCAAGTTGAAAGCTTCATTATATATTAATCTCCCTATAAAATTACCTCTCCTACATTTTAAAGACTCACGCATTATTTTTTCTGCTATTTCATCTGATTTATCATAATTTCCTACATCGCCCTGTAGACTTGCATATAGTGTCATTACTAATTCATATGTTATAATATAAGTGCTTATATCAAAATTAAAATTATCGTAATAATTTTCACACCAAGCTAACCACTTTATAGCATCCTCGTTTTCACCCTTTTCTTCATAAATTAAAGCTATATTGTAAATAAGCATAATTTCTCTCTTAGTAAAATATTTTTTGATATTAGAAAATACCATATCTTCAGTTAGAGTAAGTTCCAAAGCTTTAGTAAATATATTTAAAGCATCATCATTATCAATCCTTTTCGTTTTACGCAATATCACTGTTTCCTTATATCCCAAATATTGTTTATTTAATTTACTTGACAAATCAATATTCTTTTTAAATTCTTCTAAAATTTTATATGCCTCTTCATATTTGTCTAAATCTATTAAACGAGATAATTTCTTCTCTAATTCATATGCTTCATAATTACTACAATCAAAAACATATGCTTGAGATTCTCCTAATATACCTAAGGCTATAAAAATATTATTTATTGTATGAGAATATGAATTTATGCCGTCACTCTCTATTCTTTCTAAGGTTTTCATACTAACTTTTGCTCTAACAGCTAAATCTTCTATAGACATACCAAACATTTTTCTTCTTATCTTTATTATTTCTCCTACAGAATATATTTCTCTGTTATGATTTAGAGGATACCAATGATATGGTTCTTCGATAAGATTATATTTTTTAAAAAACATGCTAAATAATTTTTTTTCTTTTTCATTTCTTACTTTTAGATTTATATATGAGTTCATACCTCTTATGTCATCTTCAGTTTTTCTTTCTTTATTTTCATATGAATTTATTATATTATTTAATGCTATAGCTTTATTTTCTATAATCTCCTCAATAAAATATAACTTTGTGCTTCTTTGTAAATGAAGTATTGATTTATTGCAATTTCCTAATAAAAGTATCTCTTCCTTATTAGAAATCTGTTTTTTGGCAAGTAAACAGGTAAGCTTTGAATACAGCTTTGCTTTAATTATGCCATCAAACTTAATTTCTTTATTATTAATCTTACTATCTTGAATGTAATTTAATATTTCATTATATCTCTTTTGTATAGATTCACAATTATACGCCCTCTCTTTGTAGCTTAAACATTCTATCATAAAAAACAACTCGTTATAGCTTAATAAAAGACCTTTTAATGATATGTTTTCAAAATTATGAACAGTTATTTCAACTGCATCTTTTAGTTTAAAGTAAATTTTTTCAAAATCTTCATTTTGCAGCTGCATTATTCTTGCTTCCATCAACAATACAAATCTTTCATGAAGCTTGTCAATATTTTTGGTAGCATCCCTAAATTCCTCTATTTTTACTTTTGCTTTTTGAATATCTTTTGTCTCTATTAAATATATGATTTCATAGCACATATTAAATGTTTTATATTCTTTTTTTGACAAATAATTTTCAAAATCACCCTCATTTATACCAAGCCTTTGTAAAAATAAATCTAACATCAGCTTGCTTATATATTTCCCCTTGTTAATAAATTCTGAAAAATAACTTTCAGTACAAATTCCATAGCATAGTTTTTTTGCTGTGATATTTCTACTATTGCATATCCCCTTTATAAGCTGTCTTATATTCAGTAATTTATCAGTGTCCTTGTTGTCATTGTTATTATGTACTATGCCTATGTTTTTTTCAACATTTTTAGTATTAACAGTTTTTGCCACAAAGCTCACTTCCCCTTTATAATTTTTTTATTATCCTTATTTTAACAAATTTAGACTATTCATGCAAACAAAAATGATGTGTAACTTATTCTATATTTTACTAATTTTGTAAAATAAAAAACTTATAAATATAAATATTTATAAGTTTTTTCTACAATTCTATTTTATTATTTTTTACATAGTACCAAAATACTGAACTATATTTAAATCTATTGTATAATCAACCATATCACTCGTTACTTGATCATGGGATATTATAATAATAATTCTTTCATTTTTTAACTCTTGTATATATTTGTAAAACTCAGCTTTACTATCCTTATCCATAGCGGAGGTTGGTTCATCAAATATTAGTAAAGACGGATTTTTGATTAGCTCTCTAATTATTGATAATTTTTGTTTTTCACCACCAGATATATTAGTTGAATTTTCATTTATAATTTGATTAAATTTGTCTTCCTCAGAATTAAGAAATTTTTCCAAACCAATTAATTTTATATATTTGTTTAATACTTCAATATCATAATTATTAGAAAATGTTACATTGTTCATTATTGTATCTTCAATCAATACAGGATTTTGTTCTACAATTCCAATTAAATTTTTTCTTATTTTATTCATGTTTAATAATTTTATATCTTTATTATCATAACATATATTTCCCTCATACTTATCCTCATATAAGCCTATCAACAAGCTTATAAATGTACTCTTACCTGCTCCGTTATCACCTTTAATCCAATAAATATTTCCTTTTTCAAAATTATAACTAAAATCATTGATTATAAGCTTTTCATCGTATTTAAAACTTATATTATCTACTCTAATACTATTAATTTCACTCAAATTATCACCATTACTAACAACGCAAGGTCTATCTAACAACTCTTTTATTCTACTGTATGAGGCTAAATTTGTTTGGTAGCTTTCACCAAAAGAAGCGAAAAACATTAATGAATTCATTGTTTTATCAAGATAGCTTGATAATATATAAAAAGTACCTATTGTCATATTTCCTTTTATGATATTAATTCCTCCAATAATAAATAACACAAGTTTTATTGCAATTGATAATAGCATCATAAATGAACTATATAAATTTGTCAGTTTCTGTGCATTTATAAGCTTTTTATACACCATTAAGAAAGCCTTGTTTAATGCTGAAAAGAACACATCTTCAATTGAATGTGACTTTATAAATTTAGCATGAGAAATTTGATTATTGACATTGGCAAAATATCTTGATTGCTGTTCTCTAAGTTGAATAGATGCTTTATATATTGGTTTTTTAAAAACTTTATAAAGCAAAATATAAAGTATTGCTATAATTACAATAAATATTGAAATTTTATAATCTGTTTTCACAATGAAAATAAACGAAATTGATAATCCTACCAAGTTTAGTATTATACTTGCTATTATACTAAGACAGAAATGAATTATATCTTTCGAATCATTTTTTATTCTTTGACTTAAATATGAGCTATTCTCATTCTCTAAGTCTAATAAAGATACCGTATGAAGATGCTTTAAAATATCAGTGCATAGTAAAAATCCACTTTTTGCTTCTATATTAACTCTTATATAAGTTGAAAGATATGAGAATAAAACATTAGATAAATTTACAATTAAATAAATAATAATATAATTTATTAAAAAATTAATATTTTTTACATAAACAATATTGTCTATAAATTTTCCAGATATTATAGGCATAATTATAATAAACATCCCAATTATTATATTCATAAAAATATACGAATAAAATTTAAAACTATACTGTTTTATAAATTTCATACTAAATTTAAACATTGCTACACCTCGTAATAATTTTTATATTAAAAAGTTTTATTTTTTCTAAGCGAATATTTTATTTACACCTTATTTCTTACTGACACTTATAATCATAATAATATCATATTCTTACGATTATAAGCAAAAGTTTCGCTTTATTAAAGCGAAACTTTTGTTTATAATTTAAAAATTATGCCTGACAAACAGTACCATTCATAGTATAATCTGTAGGTTTTCCACATGAAGCAGTGATACTTATTGGTGGTGGTTCAACGCTTGGAGTAATAATTATAGTGTCATCATCTTCAGGTGCCCATATACTGTCTAATAAATTTTTCATAGTTTTTACCTCCTATTTATAATTTAATATCTATTATCATAATATAATTTTAGACAAAATAATACGGACAAGTTTTCATATTTAAAAAAATTAAAATATGAAAACTTGTCCATCGACATAATACTTATAATTTTATATAATATGTCTATTTTCTGCTTTATCTTATAAACAAAAATTTCGCTTTAATAAAGCGAAATTCTTGTTTTCAATTTAAAAATTATGCCTCACAAACAGTACCGTTCATTGTTTTGTCTGTTGGTGGTGGACCTCCGCATGAAAGTATGATGCAATGATGAACCATTTGAATACCAATTGTAGCGTTATCATCTTCAGGTGCCCATATACTGTCTAACAAATTTTTCATAGTTTTACCTCCTATTATATTTAATATCTATTATCATAATATAATTTTAGACAAAATAATACAGACAAGTTTTCACATTTAAAAAAAATAAAATATGAAAACTTGTCCATCTTTGTGATTCTTACAATTTGATATAATATGTATGTCTTATACTTTAAATTACAAACAAAGATTTCGCTTTAATAAAGCGAAATCTTTGTTTGTAATTTGAAAATTAAACCTCACAAGCAAGTTTGATGTTACTTGGATCTGGTTCTCTTGGTGGCTTTGGACCACCGCATGAAATGATAATGCAATTATTTATCATTTGAATACCAATTGTAGCGTTATCATCTTCAGGTGTCCATATACTGTCTAATAAATTTTTCATGGTCTTTACCTCCTATTATAATTTGGTATCTATTATAATAATATAACTTCAAATAAAATAATAGAGACAAGTTTTCATATTTAAAAAAATTAAAATATGAAAACTTGTCCATCGCTTACAAACAAAAATTCGCTTAATTAAAAGCGAATTTTTTGTTTGTAACTTGAAAATTACCATTTACAAACAGGACCGCCAATAGTATCATCTCCTGGTACTGGTGGATTTGGTGGTTTAGGTCCACCACATGAAATATTAATAGTTTCACCACCACTAAATGGAGTAATTATAACGTCAGTGTCCTCAGCTTCCCATATACTGTCTAACAAACTTCTCATAATTTTTCACCTCCTATACAATTTATATATATTATCATACTATAACTTAAGAAAAAATAATATGGACAAGTTTTCATATTTTTAAAAATAAAAATATGAAAACTTGTCCGTCGACGTGATGTTTATAATTTTATATAATATATCTGTTTTATACTTTTCCTTACAAACAAAAATTCGCTTAATTAAAAGCGAATTTTTGTTTGTAAGCTTAAAATTACACTACACACACATTACCGTTAGCAGCAGGATCTTCTGGGTAGTATGGTGGTTTTGGTGGTATATGTCCACATGAGATATTAATCTCTGCTGGTGGGTTTCCAAAGCATGGAATAATAGCGTCAGTGTCCTCAGCTCCCCATATACTGTCTAACAAACTTTTCATAACTTTTCACCTCCTATGGTACAATTTATATATATATTGTACCATATGCTAATATAAAATAATACGGACAAGTTTTCATATTTAAAAAAAATAAAATATGAAAACTTGTCCGTCGACATAATTTTCACATCTTGATATAATATATTTGTATTTCAAGCTGATAAATTAGTATAACTAATTTATTATAGGTATAAAAAATATTACATATAATTGGAGAATAGTTATGACTAAAAGATTTATTCTAGGTAATTTAATTTATTATATTGATAAAGACAACGTTTTACTCATAAATTTAATTAGCTTTCGAAGACAAAGAATTAGTGCTGAAATTCTCACAGATATGATAGAGATAGAGAATAAAATAAGCAATGAGACAGCTTTGTCTGAAAAAGAAGATAAAATACTAAACGACTTATATCTCAACAAACAAGTTTTACCGAAAGAAACAACCTTAGAGATTGAGAAAAATTTACAGATCGAATCTGAACTGAATTTAGATAAATTCGCAATTACAGCTTATACATTAAATTTAACTCATCAATGCAATTTTAAGTGCTCCTACTGCTACCAAAATAATTATAATTATAAACCAGAATATAAACAATTTATGACTGTTAAAGATATTGACTTGATTAAGGAGTATCTATCACAAGATTGTTTTGATGCTAACGAGGTTGAAGAAGTTGTATTTTCTGGTGGTGAAAGTTTGTTACCAGAAAATATTGATACAATTAACTACGCATTAAATAATTTACCATCTAAAAGATTTCTAATGTTTACAAATGGTGCTAATTTATTTGATTATAGAAGACATATTGACTATAATTTGATACATAAATTTCAAGTTTCATTTGATGGTACAGCTGAGATAATCAAATACATTAATAAAAATTCCAACTCAAAAATTTTTGAGAAAATAATTGATGGTATTAAATATATTGACTCACTAAATAAAGAAATTTCAATTGTTGTAATGTGGACTAAGGAATTAGAACAGCATATTGATGAATTTATCACTGTATTAAAGCAAAATGAAATAATTGATAAGTCTAACATGAAAGTAAAATTTATTTTAGCAAAGGACTATTATTCAACAAGTACAATAAATAACGACTTCTATAATTTAGATTATATATGTGACATTATTAAAAAAATTAATCCTAAGCTTTCAGAGATTGGTAGTTCATTGGATATATTTGGAGAAGGTTCATCTATAAACTACTTAATACATAGAGAACTTAACCAAAAAAAATCTTTAATATATAAACGCTGTGATTTGACTAAATCCGTACCTTTTGTATTTGAACCAAATGGAGAAATATTTTGGTGCTTATGCCTTGGAAGCAAGAACGGATGTATAGGTAATTACAAAGAAAATAAATATTTTGACAAAGATAAAGTTCTTAAATTAGGCAATAGAACTATTTTCAAGATTGAAAAATGCAAAACTTGTGAGCTTAAATATTTATGTGCAGGAGGATGTCCTTTGCCACTAACAAGTTTTGACAGTGATTTATATCAGCCTGTTTGCGGTTTATATGGTTTAGAGGAATTTTGGGATCGTTTAGAGAAACTTGCTTAACAAATATTCTAAAACCTAAATTATAAACAATTTTAATTTATATTTATTTATAATTTTATGAAACAATGGAGGATGTAATGAAAATAATAAAAAACTTAATAGCTATAGATTTAAAGAATGAAAGTGAAGATTATCTTTTTGTTAATGGAATAAATGGCATGATCGATATAATACATAAAAAAGAACGAGAAATAATAGAAAATTGGCGTTGTGCTGATGAGATAATTATAAAAGACGAATTCGAACAATCTATATATGACTATTTAGTGTCGCATCAATACATTATGAATGCAGATGATGAACAAACAGCAAAACAAAATATAATCGAAAAATTAAAACATTTATCAGATGAAAGATCTCAAAACCAACGCAAGGCATGTTTTGTAATAACATACAACTGTAATTTTGCCTGCCCTTATTGCTATGAAAAAGAAGTCGAAACATCTCCAGTTATTTCAAAATCTATGGTAGATAAGGTATTTTCAGATAATCCAAATATTGAATATATTAGTTTTTTTGGAGGAGAGCCTTTATTACATAGCAATAGAGAGATAATCCAGTATATTATAAGCAAAGCACCTGATGCTAAATATAGTGCTATTACTAATGGCTATTATCTTCTTGAATATATTGATATATTAAAGTCTATTGATATAACAAGTATTCAAGTAACTATTGATGGAACAAGAGAAGCTCATAATAAGTCAAGATGCTTAATAAATGGTTCTCCTACATATGATAAGATAATTGACGGAATTAAAATTTGTGTTGAAAATAAAATTCCAATAAAAATAAGAATGAATGTTAGTCCAGAAAATTTAGAGAATTGTTTAGAAGAAAAAAAGAAAATTGAAAGTACTGATTGGGGGAAAAATGTTCAATTTGAATTGCAGCCATTATTTCAATGCAGTAGTTCAACATCTAAGGACTTATATGAGTCTTTGGTTGATAATGACAATGAAGACGGGTCGACAGAAAATCAAATACTAAAGAACTTATCACCAATATCTGACTTCTTATATAATGGAACTAAATTAGTACCTGTTTTAAAAACCTGTGACCGTGACGGATTAACCAGATTTTATGACCCTTATGGAAATATATATAATTGCATATTAGCTGTTGGGCAAAAACATAAATCAATAGGACAATATTATCCAGAACTTTCTCTAAAAAAGAAAAGCTTTCTTACTAGGGACATTACTACAATAGAAAAATGTAAGGACTGTGCTAATTCACTACTTTGTGGCGGAGGATGTCCTAATGCACTATATGACACTGAAGATGTATTTTCTCCAAATTGTTTTAATTTTCTAAATGACGTAAATAATACAATACCACTTGTATATAAAGCGAGGATGAGTAGTTAAATGGAAAATTTATTGCTTGTAATAGATGTAGAAGGCTGTATAGGAGTATATGACCTTAACAATATTGAAGATTATAGAAAAAAAGTTGAATTAGAAGTTTCATATATAATTGAATGTATCAAGCAACTTGGAAATTATGAGATAACACTGTTAGATTGTCACGATGATGGAACTACATTGCTTGATTATGCCAAGAAAAATGAAATAAATCATATTCAACATTTATGGTCTTTAAAAGATGCTAATATTTATAACAAGGCTTTGTTAATAGGATTTCATTCTAAAAATGGTGCAGGTGGTATACTTTCTCATACACTTAGACCTGACATAAATAAATTGTACATTGGAAATAAAGATATTGGAGAGCTTTCTTTTATAATCAATTGGCTAGCTTATTATAAAATACCTATAATCTATGTTAGCGGCGATGAAACACTTGAACGAGAAGTAGAAAATGAATTAGGTAATGATTTTAATGGAATTTTTTGCAAGGTTAAAACTTTATCTTCTTTAGAGATATTTCCTTTAATTAATATTAAAGAAGCCTTATCAAAATGTTTAAGCTTATCCCCTGTTTGCTGCAAATATGATGAAAGCGAACTTAAGGTAGAACTTACTGCTGAATCTCTTTCTAAGCTTATTCCTGATGAGATTTGTACTGTTTACAACAATTTTCTATTATTTAAGGATACTATGTCATTTGTAAATAATCTACAAGATTTATGCTATTATATTAATTTATCTTCCGGGTATCACCATAGACGAGTTAAAAGTGTTTCTAAATTAATAAGAGCAAAATACGCGAGTGTTGAAGAAATAAAAGATAATGATATTAAATCTGCATTAAGCAAAACATGGCAAGATTTATCAGATGCAGATATTAAATTTCTATATAAAACACTATCAACATAACAATAACCATAGGAATATTTTTTATAATTTTCCTATGGTTATTTTATATTATTTTTATTGTTTTTGCTCTATGCTTACTTTAATAGAAAGTTCTTTTAATTGCTTATCAGTTGCTTCGCAAGGTGCGTTTGTCATTAAGCAGGTTGCACTTTGAGTTTTCGGGAATGCTACTACATCTTTTATGTTGTCAGTACCTGTTAAAATCATAGTAAATCTATCCATTCCGTATGCAATTCCTCCGTGAGGTGGAACTCCATATTTAAATGATTCTAATAAGAATCCAAATTTTTCATTTGCTTCTTCTTCGCTTAATCCCAAGGCTCTGAACATCCTGTTTTGAAGCTGCGCGTTATTAATTCTTATACTTCCACCGCCTACTTCGTATCCGTTTATTACTATATCGTAAGCCTTTGCTCTGCAAGTTTCCGGATTTGTTTCTAATTTATCCAAATCTTCATCTATTGGAGCTGTGAATGGATGGTGCTTAGCTACAAATCTATTTTCCTCTTCATCATACTCGAATAGTGGGAACTCTGTTATCCAAACAAGTTCATATACATCATTAGAAATTAAGTTTTTACTCTGAGCTATTTCAGTTCTTAATGCTCCTAAAACAGTGCTAACGACACTATTTTTGTCTGCAACTACAAACACTATATCCTTTTCTTTTAAACTTAATCTTTCTTTCAAAGCCTCTAACTCAGACTCTGCTAAGAATTTAGCTATAGGTGATTCTATTGCTCCATTCTCAAATTTAAGCCAAGCAAGAGCTTTTCCTCCATATGTTTTTATAAACTTCTCCAAGTTTGAAAGTCCCTTTTTAGAGAAATCATCAGCAGAGCTATCTATTTTAATACATTTTACCTTTCCACCATCTTCAACAGTTGATTTGAAAGCATTGAATGTTGAATTAGTAAATATATCAGATATATCATTGATTTCATAGCCAAAGCGAAGGTCTGGCTTATCTGAGCCATATTTATCCATAGCAGTTTGATATGTCATACGCTTGATAGGTAACTCTATATCAATGCCTTTTATCTCTTTAAACACCTTAGCAATAAGCTTTTCATTCATTGCTATGACATCTTCAACATCTACAAATGACATTTCGCAGTCAAGCTGTGTAAATTCAGGTTGTCTATCAGCTCTTAAGTCCTCATCTCTAAAGCATCTTACTATCTGATAGTATCTGTTAAAGCCTGAAACCATCAAAAGTTGCTTGAACAACTGAGGTGATTGTGGCAAAGCATAAAACTTGCCTTCATTAACCCTACTTGGAACTAGATAGTCTCTTGCTCCCTCTGGAGTAGGTTTTGTCAAATAAGGTGTTTCTATTTCATTAAAATGATTTTCAAACATGAAATTTCTGATTACATTGTTCATCTTAGCTCTTGTTAAAAGTTTCTTCTGCATAGATGGCTTTCTAAGGTCTAGAAATCTGTATTTGAGTCTCATTTGCTCCCCTACATCATCATTATCCTTGATATAAATTGGTGGAGTTTGTGCAGTATCAAGAATTCTTAGCTCTTGAGCATAAATCTCAATATCTCCTGTTTCCATCTCAGGATTTTTTGATTCTCTTTCTCTTACCTCACCTCTGACAGCTATAACAAATTCACTTCTTAGGGATTCTGCCTTTTCAAATGCTTCCTTGCTAAAATCTGTATCAAAGACTATTTGAACTAAGCCTGTTATATCTCTCAAATCAACAAAGACAAGTCCTCCTAAATTTCTTCTTTTTTGAACCCAACCCATAAGTGTAACTTCTTTACCTATATCACTCATACGAAAATCGTTACACATATTAGTCCTTCTTAAATTTCCCATTGTTTCCATAATAATTACTTCCTTTCTTGGTTTATAGTGATTTATTTTTTCTGTAGGATATAGACTATTTATAACAAGAAAGTTAAAAACTTTCTTATTAAATAAAAAACTCGTCTCCTACATTACTGTAGGGACGAGTAAAACCCGCGTTGCCACCCTAATTGGATTATAAATAATCCCTCTTAATTAGTTCGCTTATTAATGAGGTGTCTTCATCAAAGTATATAAACAGGCTTTCACCATCCCTGAATCGCTAAATACATATTTTTTAACTACTCTTCCTCAAGCAATATTTATTTATAATAAATTACCACACAATTTGCTTTATGTCAATAATTATTTGCATAAATTGTAAAGATAATTTTACTTCAATTTAAATGTTAACAAAACTGGATTGTGGTCTGAGAATTTGAAGTCTGCGTCTATGTTCTCTGCTATTGCTTCTATGTTGTTTGATATTATGAAGCCATCCAGTACTGCTATGTAGTTTACTCCTTTAGTATAAGGTATATCAGTGCTTCTACAGGTTGCTACTGTCTTATAGTTTTCTGCTTTAACTATACTAAAGCCCTCTGCTAAGTTTTTTTCATTCAGTGGGAATACCCACTCAGGTATGTTTTGCTGTGATTCAAAGCCATCAATCATCCCTGCTATATCGTGGTTAAAATCTCCTCCTACTATAACATAGTTACCCTTTTGATATTCTGCTTCAATAAAGCTATTTAGCAGCTCTAATTGCTTTTCTCTTACTAATCCTCCCTCATCAAAAGCGGACATATGAGAATTTATAATCACTAAGTCCTTGCCATTTTCCACTGGCAATTTTGAAACTAAAAAACATCTGTCAAGGTCAAAGAACTTAGTAGGAAAGCTTTCATCTACTGGATATCTTACTCTTATACTTTCATTAACCTTGTACTTACTAAATGTTGCTAGGCCACTATTTACAAAGCCATGAGGCTCATTTAAAGGAAGCATGAGATAAGAACTATGAAAATTTTGTGCAAATACTGATAAATGATTAAAAAACAATTTTTTTAACATTTCATATTGATTTACATTATAGCTTCTTGTAGCTTTAATATCTACTTCTTGAAATAAATAAAAATCTGCATCCTTACTATTAGCAATATCCATAACTCCGTTAGTATTTTCAATAACCACCTCTTTGCTTTTAGCAATAGAACCTTTTCCGGCAACCTTAATTCCATCATTCATCATCCCTTTATCCATAAAAAATGAAAACTCGTGATTATACGCACCAAAGCCAATGTTGTGAGTCAATGCTGTATATTCTTCTGAAAGCTTTAAAACTTCTGGCTGTTGATTAAAGGTTTCTAGAGTTTTAAAATCATCTATTCTGTAATAATTTACGCTCATATACATTACATATCCTACTACTAAGACTACAGCAATTAGCAATAATGATAATGAGGTTCTTGCAAATATTTTTAAAAATTTCTTCATAGTATTCGCTCCTTTATATGAATTTATAACAATTTATAATTATACCATTTTTCAATAAAAATCTATAAAATCAAGAATATTTTAAAATAATATTATACATATAAATGTACCATATTTTAGAAATTTCTTCAAGCATTACTATAAAAAACTCGCTACTATCTTTATAGTGGCGAGTTTTTTTATATTTTAATCTTTTAAATTATTTATTTTTTAAAGCTGCTTGAGCTGCTGATAATCTTGCTACTGGTACTCTGTATGGAGAGCAAGAAACGTAGTCTAAGCCTGTTCTGTGGAAGAATTCGATTGATGCTGGGTCTCCACCATGCTCACCGCAAACTCCAACTTTTAATTTAGCTTTTACGCCTCTACCTAATTTAACGCTCATCTCTACTAACTTACCAACTCCAACTTGGTCTATTGATTGGAATGGGTCTGTTTCAAGTATACCTTGATCTTTGTAGCTCTCTATGAATTTACCTGCATCATCTCTTGAGAAACCAAATGTCATTTGTGTCAAGTCATTTGTTCCGAATGAGAAGAATTCAGCTTCTTCAGCTATTTCATCAGAAGTTACACAAGCTCTTGGTATTTCTATCATTGTTCCAACCATGTATGTTAAATCAGAAGATTTCTCTTTCTTAACAAGTTCAGCTGTTTCAACAACTATATCCTTAACTACCTTTAATTCTGATTTTTTACCAACTAATGGTATCATTATTTCAGGAACTATAGCAATATTTTCTGACTTGCTAACCTCTATAGCTGCTTCAATTATAGCTCTTGTTTGCATTCTTGCTATTTCTGGATAAGTTACAGCAAGTCTACATCCCCTGTGTCCAAGCATTGGGTTGAACTCATGAAGGCTGCTTATAGTTTCTTTTACAGCTGATACTTCAAGTCTCATAGCTTTTGCTAAGTCTACTATATCATCTTCTGCTTGTGGTAAGAATTCATGTAGAGGTGGATCAAGAAGTCTTATAGTTACAGGTCTTGGTCCCATTATTTTGTATATTTCTTTAAAGTCATTCTTTTGCATTGGTAATATTTCAGCCAAAGCTTCTTCTCTTTGCTCTACTGTATCTGATAATATCATCTTTCTAACAGAGAATATTCTTGACTCTTCGAAGAACATATGCTCTGTTCTGCAAAGGCCTATACCTTCTGCTCCAAATTTGATAGCTGTTGCTGAATCATTTGGAGTATCAGCATTTGTTCTGATTTTCAATGTTCTTATTTCATCAGCCCATTTCATAAGTGTCTCAAAGTTTCCTGATATTCCAGCTTCTTTAGTTTCAATGCTTCCTTTGTATACTCTTCCTAAGCTTCCGTCAAGTGAGATATAATCTCCCTCTTTGAATTTTTCGCCTCTTGCTACAAGCACTTTAGCATGCTCATCAACTGATATATCTTCACAACCAGATACACAGCACTTACCCATTCCTCTTGCAACAACCGCTGCATGAGATGTCATACCTCCACGAGCTGTTAGGATACCTTGTGCTTTTACCATTCCTTCCAAATCTTCTGGAGATGTTTCTTTTCTTACTAATATTACTTTTGAACCATCTTCTGATGCCTTAACTGCATCTTCTGCCGTGAAGTAAATTCTACCTGTAGCAGCTCCTGGAGATGCTGCAAGTCCTTTAGCTATTTCAACTGCTTCCTTTTGAGCTTTTGTATCAAAAGTAGGGTGCAATAATTGATCCAATGATTTTGGCTCTATACGCATAACTGCTTCTTCTTTAGTTATAAGTCCTTCAGCAACTAATTCAACAGCTATTCTTAAAGCTGCTTCAGCAGTTCTCTTTCCATTACGAGTTTGGAGTATGTATAGTTTACCTTGTTCGATAGTGAACTCGATATCTTGCATATCCTTGTAGTGATTTTCCAATATATTAGAAATTTTTACAAATTCTTCATAAGCATGTGGCATTACTTTTGCTAATTCAGTTATATGTTGAGGTGTTCTAATTCCAGCAACAACGTCTTCGCCTTGAGCATTCATTAAGAACTCACCAAATATAGCTTTCTCTCCTGTAGCAGCATTTCTAGTGAAAGAAACTCCAGTTCCACAGTCATTTCCCATGTTACCAAATACCATTGATTGAACGTTTACTGCTGTTCCTATATCATGTGGTATTTCATTTAAATTTCTATATAATATCGCACGAGGATTGTTCCATGATCTGAAAACTGCCTCTACTGCTCCTAATAATTGTACTTTTGGATCTTGTGGGAACTCAGCTCCAGTTTCTTTTACATATATTGCTTTGTAGCTATCAACTAATTCTTTTAAATCAGCAGCTGTAAGTTCAGTGTCTAACTTAACACCTTTCTTTTCTTTTAATGCGTCCATAGCAGCGTCAAATTTATGCTTAGAAATCTCTAAAACAACGTCTCCGTACATTTGCAAGAATCTTCTGTAGCTATCATATGCAAATCTCTCATTTTCTGTTTTCTTAATAACTCCAACAATAGCCTTATCATTTAAACCAAGGTTAAGGATAGTATCCATCATACCAGGCATTGAGAATTTAGCTCCAGAACGAACAGAAACAAGTAGTGGATTCTCGTTATCACCAAATACCTTGCCTGATTTTTCTTCTAATTTCTTTATGCTTTCATTGATTTGCTCTACTACTTCATTAGAAATCTTTTTATCTTGCTTGTAATATTCTGTACAAGCTTCAGTTGTTATAGTCATACCAAATGGAACGGGTAATCCAATATTGGTCATTTCTGCTAAGTTAGCGCCTTTGCCTCCGAGCAAGTCCTTTTGCTTAGCATTTCCTTCGTTAAATAAATAAACCCATTTTTTACTCATATTTTCCTCCAATACGCCTATACTTGGCGTTGTAAATTTTATTAATAGGACATCAAGTTTTGAATCTTATAAATTCAAGCTTTTTAAATCCATAAAATAACATTTTTATTTTTGTGTTTATGTTAAAACCATAATTTCACTTGCCATATATGATACAACAAAATCATCAAAAAGTACAGTTATTTTTTATATTTTGTAATAAAGCAAGGCGATAACTGTATATTTCGTTTTTATATATGCTAATATCTGATTTTTGCATTATTTATTATATTTAAGATCTTAGAAGATTTAATTAACAATATATATGTCACAATGTATGGTGTAAATACCATATATAGTATAACCTCATGTTTAATTTTTCATAAATTAAAATTAAATTTTTAAATAATTTCAATTAGCTATTAATTTTATTTTAGAAATTTTTCTCTCATTTCTAAAATTCTTCCACAAGTCATTTTACCCTCTGGGCAAGGACCTGCAACACATGATGGACCTGAATTTTTAAATATATTAGGAGCTACTGATTTAACTTCATTAAGCATCAATTCAGCCATCTCTCTAATCTCCCACTGAGCCCTTGTACAGCATCTTACATTGAAAAAGTGCATAAGACTTCTTGCATTCATTGTTATCATTATTTTTGTTTCACAAGCATTTGGTAAAACGTAACGAGCATCTTCTATGGCGCTTTTTTCAGCTGATGAATTTGCTTGTTTTTCAGACATTCCTGCTTTTATGTACTGTTCTATATATTGAGATTTTAGGATATTTGCTATATCGTCATATGCTTTTTGATCATTTTCCATAGCTTCTATGTATAACCTTCTTGCTTTTTCATTTTCATTTATAGCAGGTGGAACAATGTATTGGAATTGACCCTCAGTTACATATCTTTGAGAACGCTGTGAATAACTTGCAATTCTATGTCTAACCAACTGATGTGTCAATGTTCTCGAAACGCCCTCAACAGCAAATGAAAAGCTACAATGTTCTATAGGAGATTGATGTCCAAGAGTCATAAGCATTTTTAAAAATTTCTCTATATTTTCCTCTGATAAATCATCCATTATTTCGTCTGCACCTAATTGTGAGTAGCATAACTTCGCTGACGCTGCAACAAGCTTTTCAGGCTCTGATGTATGTGACACTAATTTAACTCTTAATTTAGCTTCCATAATTCTTGCATTCCTTTCCATATGTTTAAATTTTATAGTATATATAGTCTCTGTGACACAAAGTCTTTTTACAAAAGACTCGCAAACCACTGAGTAATATCCTTCGGATATTATAGCATAAAACTAAATAAAAAAAAACACATAATTCAACATTTTTTAAGTAATTGCAAGATATTTTTTTAACAATAATAAGGCGTAATAACAAGGTGTTCTACAATAAGCTTTTAGAACACCTTGTTATTATTAGCAACAAACAAATGAGCTATTTTATCATTATGTGAGTGTTGACGTAGTTTGTAACATATGCTTTATCTGCACTGTTTTTGAATTTCATATGGTGAGATTCCTCGTTTTCGAAATTTTTTAGATACACATCCATCTCATCGTCCTTATCCTCATACTTTATACATCTAAAGCCTTTGTCGTATAGTTTTTGCAGTTCATCGAGAGTGTTGTTATTGTTCATTTGCATAATTAAAATCCCTTTCTTTTAAATTTTTATTATATAAAATATATATGGTGCCTTAAAAGGCACGAATATTTAATAATAAAAAAACACCAAAGCTTAGCCTTAGTGTTAAAATATAAGTCATAAACTTATGTGTTAAAAGTTTAATATATAAATTTATATATTAAAAATACTAAAGCATAGCTCTAGTATTTCCACGTTCACACAAAATATTTATTTTGGAATATTAATTTTTGGTTCTTTTGCTTTTCTGTAAATTGTAAATTTACTACCTATGCTTTGTACAAATTCAGCTTTTAGTAATTTTACTACTTCACTAGCTACCTCATTTGCATCTAAGCCACTGTTGTCCAAACACTTTATTTTAATTAGCTCTCTTGCTTCTAAGGCATCATCTAATTGCTTTATAACATTATCTGTTAAGCCATTTTTACCCATTATAAGTACTGGCTCTAAGCTATTTGCCAATGATTTTAGATAGCTTCTTTCTTTGCCTTTAAGTGCCATTTATTACACCACACTTTCTTTATTCAACAAAATCAAACTCAACTCCACAAACACTTATCGAGTCGCCCTCTTTTGCTCCTAAATCTCTCAATTTCTCAATAACACCTTTATCAATAAGCACTTTTTGGAAATTACTTATAGATTCATAATCATCAAAATTAGTAAAGTTTACTAAACGTTCTAAAAACTCACCTTCTGCGATATAAATATCATCTTCTTTTCTGATAACTATTGTATCTCTTTCCTTCTTATCGAAAAGTCTTTCTACTTCACTTTGATCAACAAATTCTATTTCATCCTCAATCTTAAGAAGCTGTTCATATGCTACCTTTTTTACAAGCTCTAATCCCTCGCCTGTAGCAGCTGAAACCTCATATATATCATATTTATCCCCTAACTCTTTTCTTACTCTTTCAGCATTTTCTTTAGAATTTGGCAAATCCATCTTATTTAACAAGATAATTTGTTTTTTATATGATACTCTCTCACTATATTTATTTAATTCATCGTTTATTTTATAGAAATCCTCTACAGGGTCTCTGTCCTCTTGTCCTGAAGCATCAAGCACATGCAATAAAAGCTTTGTTCTCTCAACATGTCTTAAAAACTCATGACCAAGTCCTGCACCTGAGGAAGCACCCTCAATAAGTCCAGGTATATCAGCTAAAACATAGCTCTGTCCAACTCCAACATTTACAACGCCTAGATTTGGCTTTAATGTTGTAAAATGGTAGTTAGCAATTTTGGGCTTTGCACTTGTTACAATTGATAAAATTGTAGACTTACCAACATTTGGGAAACCGGCCAATCCAACATCTGCTATCAACTTTAATTCAAGTGTTATATCTCTTTCTACGCCCTTAGTTCCTGGCTCTGCAAAATGTGGGGCACGTCTAATTGAGTTTTTAAACTTAACGTTTCCTCTACCGCCTCTGCCACCTTTTGCGACTACAAAACTTTGTCCATTTTCTTTTAAATCCGCAAGTACAATCCCTGTTTCTTGGTCTTTTACTAAAGTTCCAACAGGTACTTTTAAAACAGTATCTTTCCCAGCCGCACCATATTGTTGTCTTCCTCTGCCATCTTCACCAGCTTGAGCTTTATAGTTTTTTTGATATCTAAAATCCATCAAGGTTCTAAGGCCTTCATCGGCAATTAAGATTATACTTCCGCCATTTCCGCCGTTTCCGCCTTCTGGACCACCCATCGGGATATATTTTTCTCTCCTAAATGCTATTGAGCCATTACCACCATTGCCTGCTTTTACGTGTATATTAGCTATATCTATAAACATATTCAATTCCTCCTTTCTTCATAAATTATTTAATATCTACCCAGACATCTAAAATTTCTGATGTCTGTCTTATTTCTATTTTGACAAAAGACACAAAATCCGTCCCTTGTATTCCCTTTGTATTCGAAAACAAATAATTATTTATGTTTTATCAAAAAAAACCTACCTAAAAAGGTAGGTTATTATTATGCCTCGTTTGCAAATGGATATACGCTAACTTGCTTTCTTGTCTTGTCTTTTCTCTCGAACTTAACAACACCATCAACTTTTGTGTATAATGTGTGGTCCTTACCAAGTCCTACATTAAGACCTGGATGAATTTTAGTTCCTCTTTGTCTAACAAGTATGTTTCCTGCTACAACATGCTGTCCGTCACCTTTTTTTGTACCAAGTCTCTTAGACTCACTATCACGGCCGTTTTTAGAGCTACCAACACCTTTTTTATGTGCAAATAACTGCAAATTTAACTTTAATAACATTTTTACACCTCCTCGGTTATAAGTGTAATATAATCGCTGTAATTTTCTATTAATAGCTGAACTCCAACTAAAAAAGTATTATATATTACATCTGATTTATCATTTATTTTATTTGTTCTTACTTTCAAATAGCCTAATTCATCATTGATTTTATAATTCATGTCCTTTTCATCAATTCCTGCAACTATATTAAGCGAATTAATTGCTGTTATAGATAGAAGTGATAATGAAGCACAAACTATATCTTCTCCGAAATTAGCAAAACCTGTATGACCATCAATAATAAAACCAACTATTTTGTCGCCTGTTTTATGTATTGTAATTTTTGTCATAATATCCTCTTTTACTAAGATGAAATCTTCATCATATAGAAAATTTTTCTAAGCTAATGTTTTTGATATTAGCAAACTATTTTCTCAATTTTTACTTGTGTATAAGGCTGACGATGGCCTTTTTTGTTTCTGTAATCTTTCTTAGGCTTGTACTTGAAAACAACTATTTTCTTGTTTTTACCTTGTTTTTCAACTTTAGCCTCAACAACAGCTCCGTCTATATATGGTTTTCCAACGTTTAAGTTAGAATCGTTAGCTACTAATAAAACTTTGTCAAATTTTATAGTATCTCCATCAACAAAGTTTAATTTCTCAACTCTGATGCTGTCACCTTCTTGAACTCTGTACTGTTTTCCACCTGTTTCAATTATTGCGTACATAGTGCACCTCCTCTTTTTGAGTCTCGCCATTGCAGGTACATCAAAGATTACAATCTATTATTATAGTTAAATAAATCATTATCTTTTAAAATGTTTATAATTCAAACCTGATTCGAGCGGTTTCTTACAAATGATGATTGTATCAAAAAATATCATTAATGTCAATAAATATTTTATAATTTAATAATCCAAATTTTGGAAAATATTTAAATTATATTTCATCAAATATATCTAAAAATAAACTATAAGCCCAATAAAAAGCAAATATTTATTCTAGTTAAACAAATCCTTCCGACCTCTTTTTAAGCCTACACTAAGAACCAAACCTACACTTACCATATTAATAAGCATAAAAGTTCCTCCATTGCTTACAAATGGCAGAGGTATACCTGTTACTGGCAGCAATCTCATTGTCATTCCTATGTTTTCTAATATATGGAATAAAAACATTCCCATAATACCTATGACTATGAGAGAGCCGAACATATCAGCGCTTCCCTTGGATATTTTAATCATCCTAAGCAAAAATACAGCATATAGTAGAATTAAGGATACTCCGCCTACAAATCCTAGTTCCTCACATAAAATTGAAAATATAAAATCAGTTTCCTTAGCAGGTAAAAATCCATATTGATTTTGTATGCCTTGCTGATATCCTCGTCCAAACATTTGGCCTGAACCTATCGCAATTTCAGACTGTATTACCTGCAAGCCTTTACCATTTGTATCAAGTGTCGGATCAAGAAACGTAAGTATCCTTGCTAATTTATAACCACCTGTGAGTCCCTCAGCATGAACTTTTTCTAAGACTCCATATATATATATAACTCCTACAACCATTGCAATAACTGCAATAACAAGTACTGGCATTATATACTTATAGCTTAAGCCTGCTGCAAATAACATAATCATTATAAAAAACATAAGAACCATGGCAGTACCAGCATCTGGCTGCAATAAAATTAAACCTACAGGAAAAAAAGCAAAAATTAATATTTTTATAAGGGTAAATGGTTGATTTATCTTTTCTTTGTTCTTATCTACATATTTTGCCAAGGAAATGATTACTCCAATCTTAGCTATTTCTGATGGTTGGAACGAAATAGGACCTATTTTTAGCCAGTTGTTTGCACCCCATTCATCAGCACCATAACCCCAAATTAAAACTGCCATTAATAATAAGTTAGAAATTACATAAATAGGAATATAAAAATATCCGTAAATTTCATAATCAATAAATAACAATACAACAATCGCACAAAGTCCAATAATAAATGAAGCAACTTGAGTTTTCAAATATGGCATACTGCCAACTTTAAGGCTCATTGTAGCACTTTTTAATATAAATACACCGTAAATAACCAGAATTATAGTAGTAATAAACAAAATAAAATCAAATTTCTTAATAAATCTATTTTCTTTTTTAAACATTTGTATCCACCTCACTATCTTAAAAAATCAAATGCTTGACCTTTACATTGTAGCATAATTAATACAAACAGTAAATAACAATTTATATTAGCAAAACAAACCATATTTGCATAAATTATTAATAATAATATTTTATAAGTAGGTGATTGTATCGAAAACTTAGCTTTAGTTCTTAGTGGTGGTGGAGCAAAGGGCGCATATCAACTCGGAGTAATAAATGCACTTATTCAATATGGCTTATATGAAAAAATTACCGGTTTTTCGGGTGCATCCATAGGTGCTCTTAATATGGCGCTTGTCGAAAGCGTAGGTATTGATAAGGCTATTGATATTTGGCAAAACAGAGTAAGTGATATATTTTTTGCTGATAGTATAAATATTTATGAAATCATGAATATGCTAAGAAGCATAAAAACAAATACTCCACTAAAAAATTCTTACTTAGGTGACCGTAAAAAATTAGTTGAACTATTTAAAGAATTTAAAATAGAAAATCTATCAGCTTCTGATAAAGTGATGTACGCAAGCAGTGTGGATATAACTGATATTCCTAAAGAGCTAAGAGGTATAAGAGCTGCTTTAAGCGCTTATGAAAAAATACCTGTAGGGAAAATATCATACTTAGTGTTAAATTATAAAAATATTGAAAATACATATAAAATTCTATTGGCATCTTCAGCTCTTCCTCTCATTTTTGAGCCTATAGAGATAAATGATAAGCATTATATTGATGGCGGTCTAATTGATAATGTACCTATTAAGCCTTTGTACGACTACGGGCATAAGGATATAATAGTAATTTCAAACGATAATGAAACATCATTAGAGAAATTAAGGGAAAAATTTCCAGATTCCAATCTGCATCTAATTAACCCAGATCATGATTTAGGAAATCTTTTTAATGGGACTTTAAATTTTAATAAAAATAAAATTTCTCATTTAATTAGTCTTGGATATAAGGATGGAATGGAATTTAGCAAAGAATTTATTAGTCGAATGGAGGTTTGATTAGTATATTTAGTGCGTATAGTACATCTAGTACGTCTAGTGAAAAATTAGTAAAGTTTTTTTCTTCGGCATACACTATCGAGAAGCTTGGTTTAACAAAGTAAATAAAAAACGGTTCCTGCTTCTTAACTCCCTTTACCTTGATTTTTGTAAGGTGAGTAAAGCTCGTTATAGGCACGACAACCGTTTTTTTATTTATTTTGCTTCCTTAGCTACGTAAAGAAAAGAAAAATAAAACAAATTTTTCTTTTCTTTACTAGATATTAGAATATCACTCTACTAATTTTTCACGCATAGTTTATTGGTGTTATCTATTAGAGTAATAATATATATACTAATTATTATTAACTTTAAAAATTTAAAAAGAATGTTCTTGATATTACTAATGCTGATATTGCAATCCAAAATACTATCATTCCTATTGATAGCAGTGATGTTGATACTTTCATTGGCTCTTGTTGTTCTGGCGGCGTTTCCTCAACTAATTTTGGGAATAGTGCTTTTCTTTTTGTTGCAAAAAGTATAATTCCTACTATTATGCACGAAAGTACTATAAGCACTGCAACAGCTATTGCTATTATATTGTTACTTAAGATAAGGCTTGGGAATACAACAGAACCTAATGTATTGATTACAACGTGTAAAATTATAGCATATTTAATCGTACCAGAGTTAATTGTTATATGTGCTAATATTATTCCTAAAACAAAGGCATATAAAATTTGGAATAAATTTCCATGAAATAAACCAAAGGCAAATGCTGAAACTATAATGGAAAGTTTTTTTCCAAAGGGTAATAATTTATTAAGCAATATTTTTCTGAACATTATCTCTTCAACTATTGGCGCTACAATGCAAACAAATATAAATGTGTATATAAGGTTTGAAGTGCCTATTATTGTTTGAAGAGGATTAGCAATGTCCGTACCTTTTAAATACGCTATTAAAGCATTAATACCTACTGTTATTATATTAGAAACATATAAAGCTGCAAGGCTAATGAATATCAAGCTAACTATTTGCATAAAAGAATATCTTTTTATTTTATTAGTGCCTTCTTCTTCATTTCTTAGCTCTTTTGATAGTGTATATTCGCTTATTTCATCTTCACTCTTATAATTAGGAATTCTATTCATAAGTACTCTAAATATTGTATACCCTATAGCATATAATCCTATGGCATTTACTGTCAAGGCAAACCATGGTTCAAAGCTTATTTGTGGAGCCCATGTTGCAACAGCATAAAAAATAAGATTATTAGTTATAAATGCTACTACCATTGTGGCAGTTAATATCATGCCTATCCATGTTGATATGTGTTTTAATTGCTTTTTTTTAAGTTCCATTTAATTTACAATCCTTTCTTTTTTACAAAAATAAAACTTCATCTATTAGAAATTATATTATAACATAGCTTTTCTACGCAAACTATTTAATAATTAATTTTACTATAAAACAACATTATAAATCAAATAATTTTAACCATTTTTGGTTAATAAAGTTTTTAGTAAACATATATCCTATATACCCAAAACAAAATAAATATAATTATTATTTTTTCAAAATAAAATATTTGGCTTTTTATATGATCTAATAATATACTTGTATTATTCGACAAAATATGGTATATTTTTTCTAATATAATAGTGTGGAGGACTTCACGTATGTGAATCATCTAACGCATATTAATTATAAGGAGGACTTTTTAATGATATACACTTTTGACAAAAGTTTAGAAACAGGAAATGCAGCAATAGATTCACAGCACAAAGAACTTATAAATGCTGTAAACAATCTTTTGGAAGCTTGTGCAAAGGGAATGGGTCGTGCAGAAATACAATCTACTGTAAAATTTTTAGCTGATTATACTGTTAAGCATTTTGCTGATGAAGAAAAGCTACAAAAGCAATATAATTATCCTGGATATACAGCTCATAAAAAACTGCATGATGATTTTAAAACAGAGGTTAATGCTATAATTGATGATTATGTTAAGGATGGAGCTACTGTTGCTTTGACTTTTAAAATTAATACTAAGGTTGCAGCTTGGCTTATAAATCACATAAAAGGTGAAGATAAAAAAGTTGCAGCATTTATAAAAAACGGTAAATAATTATTTACCGTTTTTTCATTTTTGCATTAAATTAGCAGTTCTGAGATATTTCCAGTATATAACACATACAACTCGTGTAATGCTCGTGTTATGGCTACGTACAGAAGCTTAATATCAGAGTCACATACTAGATAATTTTCATTGTTTACATCCCATAAAACAACTGCGTCAAATTCTAATCCTTTTGACATTTGTATTGGCATGACCATCACACCATTTATAAAGCTCGATTCAGCATCTGCATTTATATTTTGAAGCTCTATATGCTTAGATAATGAATTGCTTACTATATCTGCCTCTTCCTGTGTTCTGCAAATTACAGCTACTGTTTTAAAGCCATTTTTCAAGATATCATCGATTATTTTCAATGATTTTGTTACAGTCTCCTCAAAATTATCAGTGTTGATAATTTCAGGCTCTTTTCCATGTCTGACAAATGGTTCTATTTCATAGGTTTTAAATTCTGCTCTTTTTAATACCTTTATCGCTAAATTAGATATCTCTATTGTATTTCTATAGCTCTTGCTTAGTGTATAGAATTTATCATGTTTTGATGTGAAAATCTCATTTGTTAAGCATTCCCAATCATTCATACCAATATCATAATTTATGTTTTGGGAAATATCCCCCATTATTGCAAAATACGATTTATCAAACACATTTCGGAGTACGTAAAATATCGAAGCTCCAAAATCCTGTGCTTCGTCAACTACTATATACTTTACATCCTCAAACTTCTTACTTGTGCAAAGTCTTTTCTTAATTAAATTTAGCATGCTTATGTCAAATATATCAAATTTGTTTTCACTTATCTGCTTGATTATATTATCTATATTTTTTACATAAATGCTTAAATTTTCGTTGTTTTCAAATTTTTCTTTTAAAGCTAAAAGAAAATCACCATATATAGAGATTATGTTTAATTTATTTTTACTATCTCCAAAATATTTTGAAAATTCTCTAAGCATATCCATAAATCTAGCTTCAGCGTTAAATTTCAAGCCTTTTTCAATACGCTCTTTGATTTCTGGCATTTCTTTAGAAACTAATTTGACATTAGGATTATTTTCCATAAATGCGATTATCTTATTTTTTAACTGCTCGTTTAATATAGCAATTTTTTCTTGCATAGATTTTTCTTTAAAGGTTTGCAGTAAATTCATAATATTACTTTTTTCCATTACCACATAACCATTAATTGCAATATTTTCAATAGGAATATTATCATGCTCGTAGATTTTTAAGTACTTTTCTAAAGCTTTAACAAAACCTATTTTACCTTTGAAAGCCATGTCAAGCCTATTGTCATCAGAATATTTATCGATAAATTTAAACTTATTTTTAGTCTTTGACATATACTCTGATATAAATTCATAGAAAAATGTTGATAGTACCATGTTTTTTATCTCACCTACATCAAGAGACGGCAAAATACTTGTGATATAATTCAAAAACATTTTATTGCTACCCAAAATATAAAAATTCTCCGAATTAAAAATATCCTTGAAATTATATAGTAAGAACGATACTCTGTGCATTGCCACAGTCGTTTTTCCGCTTCCTGCTCCACCTTGCACGATTATATTGTGAAAATAGCTATCTCTAATTATTCTGTTTTGATCTTTTTGAATAGTTGCAACTATTTCACTCAATACAGCCTCTTTATTTTTTGCTAAATATTTAGTTAACAGTTCATCAGCTGCAACTGTATTTACATCATAAAAATCGACAAGCTTGCTATTTACTATCTCTATTGTTCTTTTCAATCTTAAATCTAAATCAAGCTCTTCATTTTCAAAAATTTCTAACTTATTATCACCTAATTGACAATCATAGTAAACAGAGGATATAGGCGCTCTCCAATCTACTGTCAGAGTATTATCCTTGGTATCTTGAATTCCGTGCTTTCCAATATATAAGTTAAAATTTTTAGATTCATTCTTATCTCTATAATCTATTCTTCCAAAATATGGATTTAATAAAGCTGTGTTGTTATTTCTAAGATTTTTTTCAATCAATTCAAGATGATTAGATATAACATTTAATTCATTGCTATTTTTTACTGTTTTAATCTTCTTGCTGAAAACTAACTTTGATTTATTATAATAATCAATATTTAGTGATAACTCTTTCAAAACCTCCGATAGCTTATTTTCTTCGTAAATTCTTTCGTTATTTTTGGTCATATAAATTACCTCCATGTTTACTCTAAAAAAATTATATCAGATAATAAAAATAATACTAGACTTATAATTTCGATTGTGATATGATGATAGTAGAAAATTACCTAAAAAACCTCTTTATGAAAAAGAGGTTTTTCGTTTATATTTAAATGTTTTTTGAATTATATGTAAATCTTACTCTTAAAAATAGTCTCAATTTTTATATAAAAATCTCCTCTTTAGCAATTAAAAAAATATTTTTATTTAATTTTCTATATAAATTTTTTTAAATTTTTGAGTAATGATGCAATAACTTTCTACATAACAAAAAGGTCTTATCCTATTGATTGATAACACCTTTTTTTGTTTTTATCCTATGAATGCCATAATTCCAGATATTAATGCTGATCCAATCATTAGAACAACTAGAATTAAGCACATTATCTTTATTGTTTTTTGCATTCTATTTCCATACATATGAACACACTTCCTTTTTAATAAATTAGAATCTAGTTTATTATGGTATTAATTTTTCAATATTAGAAAAATCATCTATAATATGTTTGATATTATATTGGCTTTTCAGATCTTCTATTTCTATTGACCAGCCTACTAATACCGGAGTAGCATTTGCATTGATTGCACACTCTATATCATATTTTGAATCACCTACAAATAGAACCTTATCAGGGCTTGTACCTAACATGTCTATAGCTTTCCACAGCGGCTCTGGATGTGGTTTGTGATTTTTTGTATCCTCTACGGCTATGACTACATCAAAATATTTTTCTATATCGAAATCACGCAAAGCCTGCTCTACTGAAAACCTCATTCTTGAAGTAACTATAGCAGTTTTTATGTTTTTTGACTTTAAATATTGCAGTATTTCTTTCGTATTGTTAAAAAGCTTTACATCGTCATTAAATCTGCTTACTTGATATTCCCTATATTCCTTCATCACTTCCTCTAAAGGCTGTGTAAACTCTCTCTCAAGAGTTACCTTCAAGGGCTCTCCAAAAAACTTGCTAATATATTCTATTGGTTTTTCTTCACCGTGAAATTTTTTATATACTGTTTGAAAAGAATTTATAACGAGTCCTGATGTATCTGCTAATGTCCCATCAAAATCAAATATAACTGTATCTAACATCTATTTTCTCCTTGTTTTTTTCTGCATTCTAGTTCGACTAATAGTATGTTTTGACAAAGGGGGAACGAGTTTCCTTTGTCCCTCACTCTGTCTAATTTATCTGAATTTTAATTTGTTAAATATAAACAATTATAACTATTTCATTGTCAAACCAATTCTTTGTCTTTGTATATCAATGTTCTTAATTTTTACTGAAACTATGTCTCCTACCTGAACAAGCTCCATGGGATGCTTGATGTATTTTTCTGACATCTCAGATAAATGCACCAATCCGTCATTTTTAAGTCCAACATCAACAAAAGCTCCAAAATCAACAACATTTCTTACTGTGCCTGTAAGTACCATGCCCTCTTTTAAATCCTCTATTTTTAATACATCATTTCTAAATATTGGCTTTGGCATCTCATCTCTTACATCTCGTCCTGGTTTTTTAAGCTCCTCAACTATGTCGGTTAAGGTAGGAATACCAACATTCAAATCATCAGCTAAGACCTTTATCCTTGCATCAAAAAGCTCTTTTGCAGATTTTCTTTCTTTATGCTCATCCGGCTTTTGCTTTAATAATGCTAAGGCTTCTAAGCCCTTAAGTCTTTGTCCAGATTGCTCAGGCTTAATTTGTTTAATTTCCTTTTTTTCTTCCTTTATTTTTAGAGTGCTTACTCTTTGTCCTATATCAGATAATCTGCTATTTTTTACATCATCAATGGCATATCCAAGTCTTGTTAAAAGATTTTGTGCTATCTCATATGACTCAGGGTGAACAGATGTCTTATCAAGTGGATTTTCGCCATCTGTTATTCTTAAAAATCCTGCACATTGTTCAAAAGCCTTATCTCCTAGTTGTTTTACCTTTTTAAGCTCTTTTCTATTGGTAAATTTTCCATTTTCTTCTCTATATGAAACTATATTCTTGGCAATAGTCTTTGATATACCAGAAACATATTGTAAAAGTGCTGGTGAAGCAGTGTTTAGATCTACTCCTACGCTATTAACGCAGTCCTCTACAACTCCGTCAAGAGCTTCTCCTAACCTGTTTTGGTTGACATCATGCTGATATTGTCCAACTCCAATGCTCTTTGGATCTATTTTTACAAGCTCAGCAAGTGGGTCTTGAAGCCTTCTTCCTATTGATATAGCTCCTCTTATCGTAACATCTAAGTCTGGATATTCTTCTTGTGCGAGCTTTGAAGCTGAGTAAACAGAAGCTCCTGCTTCGCTTACTATTGTGTATGATACTTTTTTATTTATTTTGCTTAGCATATCGGCAACTACAGACTCAGTTTCTCTTGAAGCAGTTCCATTGCCTATTGGAATTATGTCGATATCATATTTCTTTATCCATTCAGACATGAGTTTTTGTGATTTTTCAACTTCGTTTCTTGGTTCATTTGGATAAACAGCAGTATAATCAAGAAGTTTTCCAGTTCCATCTAAAGCAGCAAGCTTACAGCCTGTTCTAAAGCTTGGGTCAATAGCTAAAACATTGACATCCTTAACAGGTGAAATCATAAGAAGATTTTTTGTGTTCTTGCCAAAAACCTTGATTGCTTCTTCCTCGGCTCTTTCAGTAAGTAAGTTTCTAACTTCTCTTTCGATTGATGGAGCTATAAGTCTCTTATATCCATCTTCTATTGCTGATTTATAAAATTTAGATGTGCTTGCGTTTTCGTTTTTGATTTCAGCAGTAAACAAATAGTCAAGTATTCTATCGTCAGGAGTATTTAGCTTGACTTTTAGAACTTTTTCCTTTTCTCCTCTATTTATTGCTAAAATTCTGTGGTTTACAATTGTTTTAACAGCTTCTTCATATTTATAATACATTTCGTAAACTGTTTTTTGTTCTTCGTCAACTGCTTCACTTGAAATTATAGCGTAATCAATATAAATTTCTCTGATTTTCTTTCTGTATTCAGCATTGTCAGAAACTATTTCAGCAATTATATCCATAGCACCAGCAAATGCGTCTTTAGTATTTTTTACTTCTTTTTCTTCGTTTATGAAATTTGCTGCCATTGCATCGAAATCTTCTGATGTAGAATTTTGTGATAAAATGATATTAGCTAAAGGTTCCAATCCTCTTTCCTTAGCCTTGGAAGCACGAGTAGATTTTTTTTGTTTAAATGGTCTATACAAATCTTCTAATCTTTGTAAAACTTCAGCTTTTAATATTTCTTCTTTTAATTCTTCAGTTAATTTGCCTTGCTCATCTATAAGGCGTATAACTTCTTCTTTTCTTTCTTCTAGGTTTCTAAGATATATTAATCTTTCGTATAAGTCTCTAAGTACAACATCATCAAGTGAACCCGTCTGCTCTTTTCTATAACGAGCTATAAAAGGTATAGTATTGCCCTCGTCAATAAGTTTTACAGTGTTTTCCACTTGATTTAGCTTTAAATTAAATTCTTTGCACAGTAAATTTATAATATCCGTCATTGTATAATTCCTTCCTTTATGAAAATTTTAATTCTCCACTCTTAACTTCTAACTATTTATATGTCTTTGCATATGTTTTTTCTTTATTTATCGCTTATCTAGCTTTATATTTCAAATACTCATTAATAAATTTATCAATATTTCCATCCATTACAGACTGCGTATTACCTATCTCGGCGTTTGTCCTATGGTCTTTAACAAGGCTGTATGGGTGAAAAACATATGATCTTATTTGACTTCCCCAAGCTATTTGATTGTATTTTCCCTGTATGTCCTCAATTTTTTCCTTATGCTCTGCCTCTTTTATCTCAATTAATTTTCCCTTTAACATCTTCAAGGCAACATCTTTGTTTTTATGCTGCGAACGTTCATTTTGACATGACACTACTACACCTGTTGGGATATGAGTAATTCTGACAGCAGAGTCCGTTGTATTAACATGCTGTCCGCCGGCTCCTCCTGAACGGAAGGTATCAATCCTTAAATCTGATTCATTTATTTCAATATTGGCATCATCGTCTATTTCAGGCATAACATCAATAGAAGCAAAGGATGTATGTCTTTTGTGATTTGCATCAAATGGTGAAATTCTAACAAGTCTATGGACTCCTTTTTCACTTTTGATATATCCATAAACATTTATACCACTGATTAACAAGGTAGCACTTTTTATACCTGCCTCTGTATCCTTTAAAATATCCAATATGCTTACTTTATAGTCATGTGCTTCTGCCCATCTTATATACATTCTAAGAAGCATATCAGCCCAATCTTGAGCCTCTGTTCCTCCGGCTCCTGCATGTATAGATAAAATCGCATTGTTTTTATCATATTCTCCGCTCAAAAGTGTTCTTAGCTTAAGATTATCTAAGGTACTATCCAAGCTTTTCATTTCTGAGTTTAGCTCTGCTATATTGTTCTCATCTGCACCATTTACAGTATTATCTTCTTCTCTGACAAGCTCAAGCAAAACTTCAAAATCCTCGACAGCAGCCTGCATATTCTCATATTCTTTTATTGTATCTGTATTAGATTTTAAGCTTTGAGAAACTTTTCCTGCGTGTTCAGTATCATTCCAAAAATTAGGGTCTTGCATATATTTCTCAAAATCAATATTTTCTTCTCTAAGTCTTGGTAAGTCAAAGAGAAACGCCTACCTCGTCTAGTATAGTCTTAAATTTTTTTAATTTCTCTGTATATTCATACAGGTCTAACATCTTAATCATTCCCTTCATTATTTTATAATTAAAAAACTTATATATCTATGTTGTTTTCAAATTTTTGTTGCAATAGCTGTATCCATTTTTTTCTGTCATTTACTACAAATTTATCTTCTTCGTCAACTGAAATTATTTTCAGACCATTTGGTACTACTCCTAATGTTAAATATTTTTCAACTTTTTGGATTATAGCAAGAGGGATAATCATTTCATGATTTTGTATGTTATTATTGTGTGATATGAAAATCAATAATTTATCTGTTAAATATAACCAACCCCCAACAGCTTCTTTACCCATAAAATGATTCGCTGCACCATCAAAAATAATTGTATTTTCTTTAGAAATTTCGTCCTTAATTTTTTCAAAATTTTTAATTTGCTTTTTTACAAATACACTAATAATCAATCCAAACAATATTCCTCCAATAATACCGGAAATTGCACTTTTCGTGACTAAGCCAAAGAGTATTCCAAATAATAACCCTGAAAGAATATATTTATTAAAAAAATTCATCTTTGTTACCTCTTGCTATATAATGTTTTTGTCCACGAATTATAAAAAACGTGGACATTTTGCATTTTACTTCTATCAGCTAAGCCTTATAACAGACTATTTTCCACAACATTGTTTGTATTTTTTACCGCTTCCACAAGGACAAAGATCATTTCTGCCAACCTTTTTTTCTTTTTTAACAACTGGCTTTCTCTTAATCTCTGATTCATCACCTGAGTTTGTTCCTGTTATTTTAGCAACCATTTCACGCTGCATCTTTTGCTGCGGCATTACTCTAAACAGCATTTTAACAGTATCTGCTTTGATGTTTTCGATTAATTCTTCAAACATATCAAAGCCCTCTTTTTGGTATGCACGTACAGGGTCTTCGTTGCCCAATGCTCTTAATCCGATACCTTGACGCAATTGGTCCATAGCATCTATATGATCCATCCACAAGCCGTCTACAGCCTTTAAAAGAACTATTCTTTCAACCTCTCTAAAGGTCTCAATTCCAAATTCTTCTTCCTTTTTAGCGTATAATGCTTCAGACATTTTCTTGATAATATCAAAAAGCTTATCCTTTGTCAAATTGTCTATATCTTTTTTATCTATATTGAACTTTATAGAAAATAAATCTTCTATATATTTACTTAAATCTTCAAAATCCCACTCTGATGGATATTTATCATCAGAGGTATACATTGTAATACCTTTGTGGATTAGGTCATCAATCATACCCTTGATATTTTCTACTAAGCTTTCCCCAAGCAAAACCTTTCTTCTCTCTGCATATATAACTTCTCTTTGCTTGTTCATTACATTATCATACTGCAAAACGTGCTTTCTTACATTAAAGTTTCTGCCCTCAACTCTACCCTGAGCAGTTTCTATTGTTTTTGTGAGTATTTTATGCTCTAATGGCTCATCCTCTGGCAACTGCAATGTTTCAACCATGAACTTTATCTTATCACCAGCAAACAGTCGCATTAAATCGTCCTCAAGAGATATATAAAATCTTGAAGCACCAGCATCTCCCTGTCTTCCTGAACGTCCCCTTAGCTGATTATCAATACGTCTTGACTCGTGTCTTTCTGTACCGATGATGTACAATCCACCTGCTGCCTTTACTTTTTCCTGCTCATCTCTTAATTCATCTTTTGCTTCTTGTAACAGCTTCTTGTAAACAGCTCTTGCTTCAAGCACTTCCTCGTCATGAACCTCGTCAAAGCCATCACATACTGCTACGATTTCATCACTGTACTTTTTCGACTTCATTTTGTGCTTAGCTAAAAACTCTGGATTTCCACCAAGAACTATATCTGTACCACGACCTGCCATATTTGTAGCAATAGTAACTGCCCCGTATCTACCTGCCTGAGCAACTATATCAGCTTCCTTTTCATGCTGTTTAGCGTTAAGGACCTCATGAGGAACACCGTGTTTTTTTAATATTTTACTTAAAAGCTCTGATTTTTCAATAGAAATAGTACCTACAAGTATAGGCTGTCCTGTCTTATGAACCTCAATTATTTCGTTGATAATTGCTCTGAACTTAACTTCCTCTGATTTGTAGACAAAGTCTGCTTTATCATCTCTTATAACCGGTAAATTTGTTGGTATCTCAATAACATCTACACCATATATCTCTCTGAACTCATCTTCCTCAGTCTTAGCCGTACCAGTCATACCAGAGAGTTTTTTATACATTCTAAAGTAATTTTGAAATGTTATAGTAGCAAGAGTTTTAGACTCTTTTCTAACTTCCAGCTTTTCTTTAGCTTCTATTGCTTGATGCAATCCATTAGAATACCTTCTTCCATACATCAGTCTTCCTGTGAATTCATCAACTATTATAATTTCTCCGTCTGTAACTATATAGTCTATATCATTTCTCATAGTATTGTGAGCCTTTAGGGCTTGATTGATGTGGTGGCTTATTTCCATGTTTTCCGGATCAGCCAGGTTTTCTATGTTGAAAAATCTTTCTGCCTTCTCAATACCTTTTGATGTAAGAGTTACATTTTTCGCTTTTTCATCAACAATGAAATCAAATTTGTTGTCATCTTCATCTTCATTGTTTCCTAAAATATAATCAATCTTTGACTTTTTCTCATCTGGATTTTCTACCTTACCTTTTAATGGTCTAACAAAGTCATCAGCCAATGTGTACAAATGTGTTGATTTCTCACCCTCACCAGAGATAATAAGCGGAGTTCTCGCTTCGTCAATCAAAATACTGTCAACCTCGTCAATAATACAGAAGTTTAGGTCTCTTTGTACCATTTCTTCTCTTTGTATAACCATATTATCTCTTAGATAATCAAAGCCGTACTCATTATTTGTACCATAAGTGATGTCACAATTATAGCTTTCTCTCCTCTCGGCATTAGATATCCCATGGATAATACATCCTACTGTGAGTCCAAGGAAGTTATAAATTTTACTCATCCATTCCTTATGAGTTTTAGCCAAGTAATCATTTACTGTAACAATATGAACTCCTTTTCCTTCTAAGGCGTTCAAATACGCAGGAAAAGTTGAAACCAATGTTTTTCCCTCTCCAGTCTTCATCTCAGATATTCTTCCTTGATGAAGAATGACTCCTCCAATAATTTGAACTCTGTGAGCCCTTTGTCCTATTGTTCTCATAGCAGCTTCTCTTACGGTAGCAAATGCTTCTGGCAAAATATCATCTAATGTTTCGCCATTTTGTAATCTTTCTTTAAACTCATTTGTTTTTGCTTTTAACTCATCATCAGAAAGCTTGTGATATTCTTCTTCTAATGCCTCAATTTTATCTACTGTCGGTGTTATCCTTTTAATTTCCTTTTCACTATATGAGCCAAAAATCTTTTCTAAAAAATTTTTCATTTTTCCTCCATATGCCTACATTATATTTTCAAACAGAAGCGCTCGCACTATATCCTGCCAGATATCCCGAACTCCATGCCCATTGTAAATTAAATCCTCCACAATCGCCATCAACATCCAAAACCTCACCCGCAAAATACAGTCCCTTTTCTTTCTTAGATTCCATTGTTTTTGAATCTATTTCATCAACACAAACCCCACCAGCTGTTGTCTGTGCCTGCTGCCAGTCATTATGTCCTACAACCTCTATTTTCCATTCTTTTAAAACATTTATGATTGAATAAATATTCTTTTTATTAAGCTTATTACATTTATCCTGTGCACCCGCAAGTTTGTCATCGATTTTTATATTTGCAAGGCTTAAAATAACAGGTATTAATTTTTTATTAATCAATCCATTAAAGCTTTCTTCTAAAGTCTTATCCTTTTGCTTCGCAAATCTCTTTGATAAAATCTCAAAAAGCTCATTTTTATTAAATTCTGGGAACATATCTACAAGAACATATGCTTTTTTCTTATCATATATAAGATTTATTGCCTCTCTGCTAATTTGAAGAATTGGAGGTCCAGATATCCCATAATCGGTAAATAGTATCTCTCCATCTTCTCTTCTAATTAAATCAGACTCTGAAAAGCAAGAGACTGCACCATCAAATTTTACTCCAGATATTTTCTTTAAATAATCTGCATCAAGCTTTAATTGAACTAATGCGGGAAATTGCCTTATTATTTTATGCCCCAAGCCTTTTGCAAGCTCGTACCCATCTCCTGTACAGCCATACTGTAAACCAGCCTTTCCTCCTGTGGAAATAATTACCTTGTCTGCACTAAAAATCCCAGTATCCGTAATTATATCAAACCCAGCTTTGTTTTTTCTTAAGCTTTTTACTTTATGTTCTGTTATTTCTTTTATATTATACCTACTAAGCTCATATCTAAGATTATCTAACACACTTGATGCTTGCAATGAATAAGGATATACCTTACCATTTTCTTCTATGCGAGGATAAATTCCTAAGCCTTCAAAAAAATCAAGAGTGCTGTTAATATCAAATGAATTGATAACTTCCTCTATAAAACTAAGATTATTTCCATGGTAATCATTGACAGAGGTATTGACATTAGTATAGTTGCATCTTCCGTTGCCTGTTGCTAAAATTTTCTTTCCTAGTCTATTAGATTTTTCATAAATGCAAACCTCGGCTCCATTTCTTGCTGCTACTATCGCAGCCATCATACCAGCAGCCCCACCACCTATTATGGCGACTTTTATTTTCACTTTTACTCACAACCTTTTATTCAGTATATTTATTCAATATTTTCAGTATTATTTCAATTTAGTACTTGGTTTATACTTTTTCATTATAGTTTCTGCCACCTTTAATCCATCTATTGCAGCTGACATGATGCCTCCTGCATAGCCTGCACCCTCACCGCAAGGATATATTCCCTTGACACTGCTCTCAAAATCATCATCTCTTACAACTCTGACAGGTGATGAGGTTCTCGTTTCAACAGCAGTTAAAACAGCATCACTTCTATTAAATCCTTCCATATATCTTCCAAATTCATTTATTCCCTCTATCAAGCTCTCACAGACAAAATCAGGCAGACATTGTCTTAAATTCGCAAAAACAACACCCGGTCTATATGTAGGATAAATTTCTCCATAATTTTTAGATAAAACATTTTTTTCAAAATCTCCAAACAGCTGTGCAGGAGCATTATAATTAGAGCCAGCAATTTCAAATGCCAATCTCTCATATTTTCTTTGAAATTCAATACCTGCCAATGGATTATCAGTATCAAAATCCTCAGGATTTACAGATACTATTATCGCACTGTTGGAATTTTCCAAATCTCTGTCACGATAGCTCATTCCATTTGTTACTACAGTATTTGCCTCTGAAGATGAACCTGTAACTATTCCACCCGGACACATACAAAATGTGTATACAGCTCTGCCATTTTTACATTTGTGTACAAACTTATAATCAGCCGCTCCAAGCTTCGGATGTTGTGCATAATCTCCGTATTGTGCTTGATTTACCATAGCCTGTCGATGCTCTATCCTAACACCAATAGCAAATGGCTTTGGCTCTAAAGTAAGATAATTATTAAGCATCTCAAATGTATCCCTAGCACTGTGTCCAATGGCTAAAACAGCGACTTCTGTATCTAAAATATGATTTTGTGTTATAACTCTTGTAAGTCTTTCACCCTTTACATTTATATCTAAAACTTTTTCTTCAAATCTAAATGTTCCGCCAAGACTTATTATTTTTTCTCTGATATTTACAATAACCCCTCTCAAAACATCTGTTCCAATATGAGGTTTATTAAAATAAAGTATATCTTCCGAAGCTCCAGCTAATACAAATTCATTTAAAACTCTTGTTCCTCTTTTTGATCTGTCTTTAATTAAAGTGTTTAGCTTGCCATCAGAAAATGTTCCAGCTCCACCCTCTCCAAATTGTATATTTGAGTCCTCATTTAAAGTACCATTGCCCCAAAATTTCTCTATATCCTTAACCCTATCAGGAACTTTCTTTCCACGTTCAATTATAATAGGTTTATATCCATTTTCCGCCAATACAAGACCGCAAAATAAACCTGCCGGTCCACTTCCAATAATTACTGGTCTATTATTTAATTCTGTTTCACCTGTTATTTTAGCTTCATATCTATATGGCTCAACCACAGAAATATTTGAATTTTTCTTAGATATCTTTATATCCTCTTTAGTTTCTATATCAACTGTATATATAAACAATATATTATCTTTTTTTCTTGCATCTATTGATTTTTTAAATATTTCAATTACATCTATTTTATCTTCTGATATTCGGAGTTCAGAAGCTATCTCTGCCCTAAATTCCTCCTCGCTATGATCTATAGGCAACTTAATCTGCTGAATTCTGTACATTTTTAACTCCTTTTATTATGCAGTAATAAAGTCTTGCACACAAGACTTATGCTATATTTTTTACTATTTTTTAAGACTTCAATATTATACCACAATATAATATTTTTTACGAATAATTTTTTATATTAAAATTTTTTAATAAATCGACAATATATATTAATTTTATAAATTTTGAACATACTACAATGATAAAGACTTAAATTAAAAGATTGGAATAGCTTTCTATGAAAATAACAAAAAGCAAATTTGCTGCAATAATATTTATGCTAGTATCCGCATTATCGTATTCCATTATGCAGTTTTGTGTTAAATTAACCCCTGACATACCCATAATGGAAAAAATATTGATAAGAAATTTTTTTAGCATGATAATAGCATTTATCATAATAAAGAGGAAAAAATTATCATTGTTTGGAGCTAAGAAGAATCAAAAATATTTGTTTGGAAGAACTCTTGGTGGGTACATTGGAATGAATTTGTTCTTTATTGGAACAATGCAGGTAACTCTTTCAGTTGCTGCTATAATCAACAAGCTTTCGCCATTTGTTGTTATGATTTTAGCATACTTTTTCTTAAAAGAGAAAATAACTAAGTATCATATAATAGCTTTGCTACTAGCTCTTTTTGGCTCATGGCTTGTTATAAAACCTCAATTTAGTTCATCAATAATGCCTATAATAATCCTATTAATTTCAGCAATTTTATCAGGTATTGCTTTTACCTCTTTAAGAGCATTAGGAGATAAGGAAAATGAATTTACAATAGTTTTTCACTATTCATTCATATCGGTCATGATAAGCATACCATTTTTATTATTTAGCTTTGTGATACCAGACTTAAAAAGTACACTTATTTTGCTATCTGTTGGTGTATTTGCAGCAATAGGTCAGATAGCATTGACTTATGCGTATAAACTAGCTCCAGCATCAGAAGTATCTATATATGACTACTCAAATATTATATTTTCAAGTATAATTGGATATATGTTTATGCAGGAACAGCTTGACTGGCTAGAAATTTTAGGAATTGCTATTATTATAGTTTCGTCGATTATAGTATATAAGCAAAATAATTCTAAAAAAATAGTTTAGCGAAGAGCTTCCTTACACAACTCTTCGCTAAACTACCTTTTATCATTAAATCGGAGCATTTTCTATTGGACTAGACATTATTATGTATGTTTCAGTGTTTCCGTAAAACTGAACCTTGCCAACAAGCTCCTCAAGATGAGACATCTCTTTCAAATAAGCCTTTAGTATCATGCTATAAGGTCCAGTAACATGATGGCACTCAACAATTTCTTGTGATTTTTTAGCAAATTCCAAGAATTTATCCTGTTTTTCAGGCTTTATCGCTGCATTCATAAATACGCAAATAGGCTTACCAACCTTATTGTTATTTACAATAGCTTTATATTTCTCTATTATTCCTGATTCCTCTAGTCTTTTAACTCTCTCTGCAACAGCTGGTGGACTAAGCGAAACAGTTTTACCCAAATCCTTCATAGATATTCTTCCGTCTCTTTGCAATATGTCAATTATTTTTAAATCTGTAGTATCCAAATCTTCACCACCTTTATCTAGTAATGTAATCTTATTATCTTGTACTAATCTTAATTTAAAACCTCTAAAAAAATTTTATTTTCATGCAAATTCTAAAATTTATTTGCAAAGGATATAGTTTTAAACTGAAATTTTTTGATATTTCTTAAATAATAACTATTATATCATAATAATATAAAGTTAATCAAGCAAAAACTTTAATTATAAAAGAAAAAAATAAAATTTCTTGTATTTATAATTATACTATAATATAATTTTGTTAAGATATAAATGTATTTTACATATTAACACTAAAATAATTGGAGGACATTATGGATTTTTTAAAGGAAGCTTATAAGCTGAAAGCGAAAACTTTAATTAAGAACCTTGAAAAAAGAAATATGCAAGGCTTTTATGTTGATAATAAGGAAGAAGCTTTAGAGAAGTTTATGACAATAATTAATGAAAATGATATTATAGCTTGGGGTGGCTCAACTACTGTTGACGAAATAGGAGTTAAAAAACTTCTTGAAGAAAAAAATATTTCTGTAATTGACAGGGATAAAGCAAAATCACCGGAAGAAAGGGTACAGCTGATGAAAAAAGCATTGACAGCTGATGTATTTATCACAAGTACCAATGCGATTACAATGGATGGAGAACTCATGAATGTTGATGGTAGTGGAAACAGGCTTGCAGCATACAACTATGGTCCAGATTCTGTGATAGTTTTTGTGGGCATGAACAAGGTAGTACCTGAATTAAGTGTTGCATTAGGTAGAATTCGCAGCGAAGCAACAGTTCCAAATGCAATAAGAGTAAATGCACAATCACCATGCAGTCTTACAGGCAAATGCTCTGAATGTACAGGCGATAACAGTATATGCTGCCAAATACTAATCACAAGGTGCTCAAGACCACAAAATAGAATTAAAATAATACTTATTGGAGAGAGCTTAGGTTTTTAATATTAATTAATATTTCTTGAATTTATTTCAAATCTATAATATAATTACTAATGACTAATTAAAAATTGATAAACTTGGAAAACATTTTATTATAATTTAAAGAGAAAGGAAATTTATTATGGCAAAAGTTAAGATAACAGAGACTTCGTTGCGTGATGGTCACCAGTCTTTGATTGCGACAAGACTATCAAACAATGAGATATTACCAATTGTTGAAGAAATGGATAAAGCAGGCTTTTACTCAATGGAAGTTTGGGGAGGAGCAACATTTGATTCTTGTTTAAGATTTTTGAATGAAGATCCATGGGAAAGATTAAGACAAATTAAAAAAAGAGTTAAAAACACAAAGCTTCAAATGTTATCAAGAGGTCAAAACATACTTGGCTATAAACACTATGCAGATGATATTGTTGAAAAATTTATAAGAAATGCTATTGCTGAAGGTATTGATATTGTAAGAGTATTTGATGCTCTAAACGATATTCGAAATATGAAAAAAACAATTGATACAGTAAAAAAAGAAGGTGCTCATTGTCAATGTGCTATTTCATACACAATAAGCCCTGTTCACACAATAGAGTTCTATGTCAATCTAATCAAGCAATTTGAATCTGCTGGAGCTGACTCAATATGTATAAAAGACATGTCAGGAATTTTGCTGCCATATAGAGCACATGAGCTAATAACTGAAATTAAAAAGGCTACAAAGCTTCCAATAGAGCTTCATAATCACTGCACAAGCGGTATAGCTCAAATGACTATGCTTAAGGCTATAGAAGCTGGAATTGATATAGTTGATACTGCTATATCTCCGCTTTCATCTGGTACATCACAGCCTGCAACAGAGTCACTTGTTTCGACTCTAATGGGTACAGAATTTGATACTGGAATAGATCTTGAATGTCTAGGAAGAGTAGCAGATTACTTTAAGCCTATAATGAATAAATATGTAGAAAACAAGACATTAAGTACAAAAGCACTCATGACAGAACCTAAAACATTGCAATTCCAAGTTCCGGGTGGTATGTTGTCAAATATGATATCACAAATGAAGGATTTAAATGCTTCTGATAAATATGAGGATGTATTAGCTGAAATTCCAAAAATTAGAGAAGAATTAGGATATCCTCCACTTGTTACTCCACTAAGTCAAATGGTTGGAAGTCAAGCGGTGTTTAATATAATATCTGGCGGAAGATATAAGGTAATTCCTACAGAAATTAAAAAATATGTTCAAGGCTTATACGGAAAACCAGCAGTTGAAATTTCTCCGGAAATAACTAAACAAATAATCGGAAATGAAAAAGTAGTTACTGTTAGACCTGCTGACTTATTAGAGCCTGAATTTGAGAAGAACAAAGCAGAAATAGGAGATTTAGCAGAGTCAGAAAATGACGTTCTATCATATGCTCTATTCCCTCAAGTAGCTAAGGAATTCTTTGAAAAAAGACGTTTCAAACAGTTTGAAAACTCTGAAAGAGGAACGATATAGATATTATTAAAAAATAAAGTCGCAGACTACAAAAAGTTTAGCGACTTTATTTTTTAACTACAAGTTTTTTTATTATTTTCAAATCTGAACTATAACATATCAAATAGGTTATCATTAACAAAAAACAACCAGATGAACTTTTAGATACCTCAAAATATTAATAAACAAGCAACGTTTATTTCCCATTGTCTATCATAAGATGAGCATATTCTTATTATTCAATTTTCTATGAAACAATCTGTTTATTTAATAGATGCGAATTATTTTTTATTTTAATAATTTTTTCAGGCTTTATGAAATTTTATTAGGCTTTTGCGAAAATAAAAATGTGAGAATGTTATTATACAGAAATTGAGAGATATAATATCATCAATATGTTTCCGTAATACAACTATACCAAGGATTTGTCCAGCCTTCCGCACTTTCGTGATAGTAAATAGTCGGGAGTGGTGGATCTAGCAAATAATTACCAGTTTGCGGTGCATCTCCTTCAAAATAAATAGATTGCAAATTATGACAATCAGCAAATGCACAATGCCAAATAAGAGTTACACTGGACGGAATTGTAATAGTTTTTAAGTTAGAACAACTATAAAAAGCATTGTCGTGAATTGCTGTTACTCCTTCTGGTATAACAGCCGAAACTAATGTAGTACAATCCTGAAAAGCACCATGAGTCTGAAACATATTTCCTATAGCACTCACCCTCATTCCATCAATTTCTGCTGGAATGATAACATCTCCTCCCTTTCCTACATATTTGGTAACCACTACCGTATTTGGGATGACATTACCAAATTTAGCAATAGAGCTTCCCTCATTGACCACGGAATAATAATAATCACCAGATGCCAAATATGTTTCTGTACGGTATCCATGCCAATGTTCTGTCCATCCCGACATACCCTCGTGATAAAAAACAGTTAGTGAATCTTTTGATTCAGCGCTAAATGTATCATCAGCGATTTGCGGTGCACTCCCTTCAAAGTAAATAGAATTCAAATTATATCCACTATCAAATGCACCATGCCCTATAAGCGTTACACTAGCTGGAATAATAACCCACTTCAAATTGATACATCCTTTAAATGATCGGTCTTGAATGACAATTACACCGTCTGGAATTATGACTGAGGTTAATGTATTGCAGTCCTCAAAAGCTCCAGTTTCATTGAGCGTGTTTCCGATAGCAGTCACTTTCTTACCATCAATTGTCGCTGGTATTTCTATATACCCGCCATCACCTGTGTACTTGGTTATGGTCACTGTATTATTGCCGTTAACCACGAATTGATATTCACCAGACACCATATTTATCGGCTGATTAATATCTGGTGGAATATCTAGTACTTCTGATAAATCTCCATTTCGTGAACAAGCGCTAAAAATGAATATAAGAACTAAGGATAGCAGTATGACAACTGCTGTCCTAAAAAAGTTCGTGTGTTTCATTTTACAATCACTCCAATATTTATTGGTATGTATAAAATTAAAAATCTTTCTCTTAGTTCCATTTCTATTACATCCTCCCACTTTCCATACAATCTATCCCTACCCTCAACTATATTTATTACATTATATAAGACGAATTAGAATATATTTTGTTCCTCTGTGACTACTATTTTTATATAATATTTAACTTTTTTTATAATTTTTATATATTTGACCATATAATGGACAAAAAGATATTTTTCTTACAAAAATTTAAGAAAAAAATTATTTTTTATTTCTTTATCTTTTTCCCTATAGTAATACAATTTATCATTAAAAAACATTATTAAATCTATCTGACTTAATCTAAATCTCTTTATATTTATAACATTAATAGTTGTTTCAACATCATATATAAAATTGAAATTTATTTGCTTTGTTATTTGTACAAGAATATAAAAAAATATGCCTTGAAATTATAAACTTCAAGGCATATTTTCCATATTCAATTTTCTTTTTTTAATTATCTATATGCTACCCAAGATATTCAAGCTGTCTTCTCACAATAAATTTAATTATTATTTATATTCTTTCATAAATCCAACTGCTTGATGTGCTTCTATTAATTCATCGCACATTTTCACTATATCATCTATTGAAAGCTCAGCTGCTGTATGTGGCTCTAACAAAGCTGCTTGATATATTGCTTCTCTCTTTTTAGATACAGCTGCATCTATTGTTAATAACTGTGTATTGATATTTGTCATGTTCATCGCTGCAAGCTGTTGAGGCAAATCACCTATGACTGTTGGGTTAATTCCAGAGCCATCAACCATGCACGGAACTTCAACGCAGGCATTAGAAGGTAAATTAGTTATCAAGCCAGTATTCATGACATTTCCGCCAATTTTGTAAGGCTTATTAGTTACCATAGCCTCCATTATGTATGACGCATATTCTGTAGTTCTCTTGTGAGTTACTTGTCCGCCTTTGTATAAATCTTCTTTTTGTTTTTTCCAATTAGCTATTTGCTCAATACATCTTCTTGGATATTCGTCAAGAGGTATATTGTATCTATCAATTAGCTCAGGATATTTAGACTTAATGAAAAATGGATTGTACTCTGCATTATGCTCACTGCTCTCCGTGCAATAGTGTCCAAAGTATTTGATATACTCATATCTAACCATATCATGATGCTTTTCATTTTTATTTTTCTCTAAAGCCTTTTGTTTTATTAAAGGATATAGGTCATTGCCTTTCATATCTGTAATTTCCAATAACCATCCCATATGGTTAATACCGGCAATTTTATCTATAAACCCATCTACCTCTATTCCTAATCCCTTTAATAACCATTTTGAACAGCCTTGTACGCTGTGGCATAATCCTACTGTTTTCACTTTAGTATGGCGAAGCATATAGCCTGTAAGCATTGCCATAGGATTTGTGTAATTTAAGAACCATGCGTTAGGGCATACTTCTTCCATATCATCAGCAAAATCTTTAAGCACAGGTATAGTTCTTAAAGCTCTGAATATTCCGCCTATACCAACTGTGTCTGCAATTGTTTGACGAAGACCATATTTTTTTGGCACCTCAAAGTCTATGATTGTACAAGGGTCATAAAGACCTACTTGAATTGCATCAACAACAAAATTAGCACCTCTTAGAGCTTCTTTTCTGTTTTTTATACCTAAGTATTTTTTAACTACAGCTCTTGATTCATTGCAATTTTTATTTATTGCAACAATTAATTCATAGGACTCATCAAGTCTTTCCTCATCAATATCATATAGTGCTATCTCAGCATCCTGAATAGATGGCGTAAGCATTATATCTCCTAAAACGTTTTTAGCAAAAATTGTACTGCCTGCACCCATAAAAGTAACTTTAATCATTTTCTCCTCCTGATTTTTAAATATTTTTAATAAAAATTATAATATTTTTCAATTTAAGATATTTATTTCATCATTGTCCAATGTACTTCGTTTTCATTATATAAAATATTTAATTTAAAAAACATTGTAAAAAGTAAGTATAATATGTTAAAATGTAAGATATCGGAGGTTAAATATGTATGTAGATTTTGCAATTGAAAATAAAATTTTTTTTGATTTAAACCCTCTAATCTGCGGATATGAATATTGTAAAAGCTCCCACAGCTTCGGACCTGCTAAGCGAAGTCACTATTTGATACATTATGTTGTTAGAGGAAAAGGAATATTTCACACAGCCAGTGAAACTTATTATGTTAAAAAGGGTGAATGTTTTTTAATAAAACCTGATGAAATAACAACATATGTTGCAGACAAAGACGAGCCTTGGTATTATATATGGATTGGTTTTGATGGTAATTTAGCAAAAAAACTTGATAACATTGAGGTACCAGTATTTAAAATGCCTTCTAATGTTTTTGAAGAAATGTTAAGTGTAAACGAATATCTTGGAACAAGAGAGGAATTTCTCAGCAGTAAGTTATTCTCTATTTTTTCATATATATTTATTAAGGAAAAGAGAGATAATCATATTGAAATTGTTAAAAATTATATTAACAACAATTATATGAGAAAAATATATATTGAAGATATTGCTAAGGTTGTAAATCTTGATAGGCACTATTTATCTAATATTTTTAAGAGAGGTGAAGGTATATCCATGAAAGAATATCTAACTAAAAAGAGAATGAATGAGGCAAAAAAACTATTGCTTGCAAATTATAGCATAAAAGAAATCTGCTTTATGGTCGGCTATGATGATATATTTGTTTTCTCTAAAGCTTTTAAAAATCTTTGCGGTGTATCACCAAAAAACTGGATAAAAATTAACAACTAAGAGCTATAATATCTCTTAGTTGTTAAAATCAAAATTACATGAAAATAACAATAAATTTATATTGCTTGCTATAAAACTAGCATTGCACCGTATTTTCGTATTTTAAGCACTAAACAAGCCCCTTTGCCAAATACACTTTCTATACCTTGTTTATACGTCTGTACATAATCCTCATCAACAAAAGCTTGTATAGTACCAGCAAAGCCTCCGCCATGCACTCTGCACACTCCATGATTTCCAAGTATTTTTTCAGTCATAAATAAAGCAATAGACATACTTTGCTCATTTATATTATGCTGTGAAAAAACATTTTGAAGATATTTAAAAGAACTATCGCCAGAGCTTTTTACTATGCTTTTAAATTCTATAAAATTATTTTCTTGCAATTTTTCAACACATTCACACACTCTTTTATTTTCTTCGAAAAAATGTATAGCTCTTAGAACAGCCCTATCGCCATATTTTTCTCTTAAAGTAATTATATCTTTATAAAATACTTCTTCATTTATATCTCGAAGCTTAGATTTTCCATAATGATTTGCAATTTTACCCATTTCATTTGGTATAGCCGCATACTCATTTGTTAAGCCTTCATGTGAGGCTTTAGTGTCAACTATACACAAGCATGAATTATGCTTTGATAAATCAAGCTTTATTTTATTATAAGAAGCTCTTTCTCCATCAAAATCTATATATACTAAGCCTCCGATGCTTGATGCCATCTGGTCCATAAGCCCACATGGCTTGCCATAATATTCTCTTTCTGCATATTGTCCAGCCTTTGCAAGCTCAACTGGCTCTATTTTTCCATCATTGTACAGGTAAGAAATTATAATGCCGATTAAATTTTCAAATGCCGCTGAAGATGATAAGCCAGAGCCTATAAGCACATCACTTGTTATACACGCATTAAATCCGCCAATTTTATAGCCTAAAAATTTAAGCCTATACACTACACCTCTAATGATAGATTCTGAATTTGCAGCTTGTGATTCACTTTTCTCTATCGAATTAATATCTATCTTATTTAGTTTTTTTCCATCAGTTATAATTGAAATCATTCCATCGTCGCTTTTTGAAACCACTGATAATATGTCTAAGTTTATAGCTCCTGCTAATACCCTACCATTTTGATGATCAGTATGGTTTCCGCAAATTTCAGTTCTTCCGGGTGAGCTAAAAATATTAACATCACAATTTCCAAACAAATCTTTAAATTCAGACAATAATTTAAAATATCTATTCTTTTGAACATCAAGAAGTTCTTTATCTTCATAAATATCAATAATTCTTTCATCAAATCTGCCTAAATCTATTTCTTTTAAAGCATAATCTAAAATCATAATTCTATGCACTCCTCTAATTTGCTAAAAATTTATTATTTTGTAAGAAGAAACCGCACTACTGCAATATTTTGCAACAATACGGTTTTTCAATTTTTTAACTTTACTTCAACAATCTATTTTTTATGTCTTCTATATTGGAAACCACTCCAATTATTTTTATTAAATTATTACTTTCATCGTAAATTCCTCTTGCTGAAATTGCATACCAATTATACTGATTATTGATATTTCTTAATTGAAATTTGCTTTTTACCACACATTGAGGATCATTTACTATTTTCATAAATGTATCTGTAAATTCTTTCACATCTTTATTCTGTATTATTTTAAAATCTATAAGCGATTGAATCAATGATGATGTAAATGGTGCAGCACCAAACTCTTTAACAAAGCTACTAAAATTTACCATCTTCCTAGTTTGTAAATCATACTCAAATATAATATCTCCTGTCATCTCAAGAACATGCTGATACCTTTCTTCATTACGTTTTAAGGTTTCCTGAGCTATTTTTTCCTCTGTTATATTATCAACAGAGCCTAAAAATAAAGTTCTTTCAGGACTGTTTAATATTACTCTCATGCGGAGGAATAAATACATTAATTTATTAGTTAAAATATTGGTAATCCTAAATTCCAGAGTAGCTTCACCATTATCTTTTTTTGCTTGATCAAGTCTTTCGTAAAATACAAGTCTGTCATCTTGATTTATATATTCCCTTAATTTCGGAATCATCTTATACAATGTATCTATATCTATATCAATAACTTCATAAAATCTATCATTTACCCTTAATATATCAAAATTGTTTCCTTTTAATTCAAATATGCCTAAGCCTCCTATGAAACTATTGAATAAAATATTTACTTGTGAATTTGGATCCCAAAACTCGTGTAAATCAACGAATGTTTCCGGCAGCTTATAGCCATTAGTTTGGCTGTGATTGTCATTAGTAGATAGTAATTCTTCAAAGTCTTTGCAAGGCATTGGTTTTGCAAAATAATAGCCTTGACCTTTGTTGCAGCCTATACTTTTTAAGAATTCTACCTGCTCTTTTGTTTCGACTCCCTCTGCTACTACTGGAAGGTCAAGCCATTTAGCCATACTAACTATTGAATTAAGAATATTAGCACTTCTTCCTTCTGAATTTACTGATTTCATAAATCTTAAATCTAGCTTCAATACATCAACAGGAACTTGATTTAACATATTTAGTGAAGAATAGCCTGTTCCAAAATCATCCATTTCAACCGTGAAGCCAAGTTTTTTTAATTTAATTACAGTTTCAATTAGCTGTGTTGGGTTTTCCATATAAGATGTTTCAGTAATTTCAAGCTCTAACAATTTTATTGGTATGTTATATTTATCAATTAATGCTTTTAAGTTTCTGCATAGATTTGGATTATATATATCGATACGTGACACATTGACTGATATTGGTACTATAGGTAAACCAGCATCAATCCATTTTCTTAAGGATTTGCAAGTAAATTCCCAAACATATTCATCCATATCAGTAATAAATCCAGTCTTTTCAAATATTGGGATAAATTTTTGAGGTTGAATCATTCCCTTTTTAGGATGTATCCAACGAACTAAAGCCTCTGCTCCTGCTAATTTAGTATCTGAAAGAATATATTTTGGTTGATAATAAACTTTAAATTCTCCATTTTTTAATGCGTTATGCATATCATTTATTATTTCTTGTTCTTCTAGCAAACTATTTCTGTGAGTTTCCTCATAATAGGAGTATATTCTATTGTAACTGCCCTTTACACTCTTTAGTGCCATATTTGCTCTGTCAAACATGCTCGAAACAGATAAATCTCTATTTTCAACTCTATAAATACCAAAGCACATTGATATGTTTATATCCAACGGATACATTGACAAATGATGTTTTAAAGACTTTGCAAATCTTTCCTCATATCCATCTTCACGAATTTTGCAGATTGCAAAATTATCTGCATATAGCCTGCTAAAGCTCTCATATTCGCTATCAGTTAAACTCTTTAAAATATAGCATATGTAAATTAAAAGCTTGTCTCCTTCATCAGTACCATATAAATCATTTATAACCTTAAACCTATCAATATTTAAACTAATGATATCATATTCTGTATCAAAATTTTCCGATAAGATATCTTGAGTTTTCCCATAAAATTCTTCCATGCTGCATATTTTTTTCATATTAAAATCTTCGAACTCAGCTTTATCCAAAAAGTCACCTTCTTCCATTTAAAAAATAGCATTAATTTGTCTAATTATATCAAATTTTGCCTCATATTGTAAATATAAAATTACATGAATTATATAATAAATTAATTTTAAAAAAAATTTTGATAATTTGCCACAAATATTATATAATTGCTATATAAGATAAATTAATTGTAAACATTTATTATTTCACGCAATGGAGTGATAACTATGAGGGATGAAAAAATTATTTATAAAAAAACTTTTAAATTACCTAGTTTTTTAAGAAAGCTATTAATTTTATTATTTGTTATATCATCAATTATATTAATTATTGATGTAAGGACAAGACTTACTAAGCCTCTTGCACATGTAAAGCCCGACTATGAAAAGATATCAATTGTTAATTTGTTAAATAAAAACGAACTTTCAAATGATGATTATAAAGAGATTTTTTATCAGACTGGATTGGGAGTCAGCGCTATAGATAGTTTATTAGCTGATAAAACAAATGGTAAAGATAAGATACTCAAATTTCAAGAAAACTTTTTTAAGGATATCAATATCTTTTATCAAAAAATTACACCTATAACCTATCAAGAAAGTGTGTTAGATGATAATGGAAATATTGTTTTTGGGACAGAGCTTGCTCCGTATGAAAATGGATATATTTTAGTTACAAGAGCCACATATTCCGGTGGCTGGAGACATGGACACGCTGCAATAATTACTGATTCAATATATGGAGACGTATTGGAAGCAGCAGTGTTAGGTGAGGACTCTCAAATTGCAAACATTGATAGCTGGAGATATTATCCTAATTTTATGCTTTTAAAATTAAAAAATGTGGAACAGTCAAAGCTTGATGAGATAACTGAATTTGCAGTAAAATCACTTTATAAAGTACCATATAAATTAACTGTTGGAATTTTTAGCTCAAAATACAAGGATGGATTTGACCCGACGGGAACTCACTGTTCACATTTGGTATGGTATCCGTTTAAAAAATTCGGATACGATTTAGATTCTAATGGAGGTATTCTCATAACACCTCAGGATATTGCAAACAGCCCTTATCTTGAAGTAGTTCAGATTTATGGTTTTAATCCTAAGGAGTTGTGGAAATGAATAATACAGGAGATGTTTCAACTGTTCTTGACAAATAAAAAACAGGAGATTTCTCCTGTATTTTTATTTGTCTTCTTCGTTAATTTCTGTTGAAACTTCTTCTTCAATAAGCTCATTGTTAAGCTTTACTTCTTTACCTTTTTTCTCAACACTGCCTATAGCCCATTTAGCCATAGTCATTCTTTGTTTTCCGTGATTTAGTTCTAAAACCATAGTGTCATCACCAATTTTAACGATTTTACCATGGATTCCTCCTATAGTGATGATATCATCACCAACTGTTGCACTGTCTCTCATTTGCTTAACCTCTTTGTCTTTTTTCTTTTGAGGTTTGATAATTACAAAGTAGAAAACGGCAAACATAACAACAAGCATTATAATGCCTGTATATGGAGATGCTCCAGCTGCTGGAGCTGCTGCTAAACCAAATAAATTTAAGTTGTACATAATATTTTTCCTCCTCTTGTTTGTAGTGTGCTAATCTTTGATTAGCATTATATTAATTTTTAAATACTACACTAATTTTGAACACTCTGAACCTTATATATAATATTTATTATTAATCAATTGTTTGTGGAATTTACTCCATAAGTATATAGACATTACTCTACATCATAGCCATACTTGGAGTAAAATTCTTTCTTGTATTCTAAGAATCTATTTTCTCTAATACTCATTCTAATATTTTTCATGAGATTAATCAAGAAAAATAAATTATGAATCGATGCTAGCCTTGCACCTAATATCTCATTTTCTTTGAAAAGATGCCTTATATAGGCTTTTGAATAATTTTTACAAGTATAGCAATTACACTCTTTATCAATAGGTGAAAAGTCGTGAGTATACTTAGCATTTTTTATTGTCACCTGCCCTGCACTTGTCATGAATGCACCATTTCTGGCCATTCTAGTCGGCATAACGCAGTCGGCCATATCTATACCGCTCTCAACAGCCTCAAACAAATAATCCGGACTTCCTACTCCCATAAGATATCTTGGCTTGTTTTCAGGTAATTGTTCAACTGTATGGTCCAAAAGCTCAATCATCAAATCTTTAGGCTCTCCAACACTTAATCCTCCTACAGCATAACCGGGAAAATCAAGCTCAACTAACTGATTTACGCTTTCAGTTCTCAAATCCTTATACATTCCACCTTGAACTATTCCAAAAAGTGCTTGATTTTCAGTATTCTTATGAAAATCCTTACATCTTTTCGCCCATCTTGTTGTTCTCTCCATAGAAGCCTTAGTATATTCATAAGTTGCAGGATAAGGTACACATTCGTCAAACGCCATCATTATATCAGAGCCAAGATAATTTTGTATTTCCATTGCTTTTTCTGGACTTATGAAGTGTTTAGAGCCATCTACATGAGACCTGAACTCTACACCCTCCTCATTAATTTTCCTAAGGTTTCCAAGACTAAACACTTGAAATCCTCCACTGTCTGTCAATATCGGTCTGTCCCAATTCATGAACTTATGTAGTCCGCCTGCTTCCTTTACAAGCTCATGCCCCGGTCTTAGATACAGATGGTATGTATTGCTCAAAATGATTTGTGCTTCAATATCCTTTAATTCCTCAGGAGTCATAGCTTTAACTGTGGCTTTTGTTCCTACAGGCATAAATATTGGAGTTTCTATGTCTCCATGGTTTGTATGAATTTTGCCAAGTCTTGCCTTACATTCATCAGATTTTTTTAGTAATTCAAATTTAAACATTAAATTTTATTCCTTTCATGTTCCTTTAAGCTTTCGTTAATAAATTATATAGCTTAAAACATAATCTTTACTTTAGATTTGTAAAAATTGTATCATTTTATAAACATGGCATCTCCAAAGCTAAAGAATCTATATTTTCCCTTTACTGCTTCTTCATATGCCTTCATTGTATTATCTTTGCCTGCTAAGGTACTAACTAGCATAATAAGCGTAGATTCAGGTAAATGAAAATTTGTTATAAGACCATCAATTAATCTAAACTTATATCCAGGATATATAAAAATATCTGTCCAACCACTGGAAGCCTTAACATGCCCATTTTCATCACTTATTGTTTCAAGAGTTCTCGTAGAAGTTGTACCTACTGCTATAATTCTTTTTCCTGTAGCCTTAGCATCATTTATTTTCTTTGCTTCTTCCTCACTTAACTCGTAGTATTCAGAGTGCATTATATGCTCTGATATGTACTCAGCCTTAACTGGTCTAAATGTACCAAGTCCAACGTGCAATGTCAATTTTGCTATGCTTACACCTTTGCTTTGTAATTTTTCAATTATCTCATTCGTAAAATGAAGCCCTGCTGTTGGTGCAGCGGAAGAACCTGCATTTCTTGCATATACTGTTTGATACCTATTTTTATCCTCTAGTTTTTCATGTATATATGGAGGTAAAGGCATTTCGCCTAGCTCATCTAGAATTTCTTCAAATATTCCTTCATATTTAAACTCTATAATTCTGTTGCCTGTTTCAAGAACATCTGTGATTTTACCCTCGAGAAGTCCCTCTTTAAATATGATTTCAGTATTCTCTTTTGCTTTTTTCCCCGGCTTTACAAGAGTTTCCCAATTCTTATCATCAATTCTTTTTAATAGCAGAAGCTCAATAAGAACATTTGAATCTTTTTTTGTCCCATATAGCCTTGCAGGCAATACCTTTGTATCATTTATTACTATACAATCACCAGAATTTAGATAATCTACTATATCATAAAAATGCTTGTGAGTAATACTTCCATCTAGCTTATCCAAAACCATAAGTCTTGAATTTGTTCTATCCTCTAAAGGAGTTTGTGCTATCAGCTCTTCTGGTAAGTCATAATAAAAGTCGTTTGTTTTCAAATTTGTGTCTATCATCTAATCTCTACTCCAGTATAATAATGCTTTATAATTTGCTCATAAGTATATCCATCTTCAGCCATTTTCTTTGCTCCATACTGGCTCATTCCTATTCCATGCCCGTTACCTTTACCATTAAAATAATAGATTGTCGGAGCAGTAGAAAGCTTTGATGTACCTGTTGAAGAAATAAAGTTTAATGAATTATTATCAATTTTTGATACACCTGATGATGATATAATATGTTTATTATTTAATGAAACCCTATTATCATCAGGATTTATTTTATCAGTATTACCGCTATTTTCTGTACCTTGAGGAGAATTATTTTTATTATTATCTAATATACTATCTCCCGAAGAAATCAAAGAATCCGAAGGATTAGAGGAACTTGAAGAACCATCAAGCACTGAACCTCCCTGTCCATTGTTTGGCTGTGCAGTAAAACTATTTTCGCTTATTAAATAAACATCACTGTCACTTGTTATACTAAACCACGTACTTGGCAAAACTCTATATCCAAAGGTAGCTGTTATTTCTTCCTTTTTAAGAATAATATCCCCTACATCAGTGGATATTATACATTGCTGTACTCTTCCGTTTTCTGAAACATCTGTTACTACTATGTTATAAACATCTTTAACATTAGGATTTTTTTCCCTGGCACTATTTATAGCTTCTTCTTTAGTAATCGATTTTTGCCATGTAGCAAGAGGCGTACCTAATGAATATGGATCATCTACAGCCTTTAAATAAGGAATAGGTGTAAGCCATATATTTTCAGTATTTTCTGTCCTTCCTCCACTTGTCGAATGGAAAAATGCAGTAATAACCTTTCCATCATGGTATATCATTTGACCATCTGTACTATCAACATAGGCATTTGTTATTGAATTTTCAGCAGAATATCCACCATAAACCTGATCGTTTTGATTATCTTGTACATCATAGCCAAGCTTTGAATTAGGACTAATACTAGCTACTGCATAAGACCTTGCAGCAAGAGCCTGAGCTTTAACTGCTTCTGGAGGCCAGCTTGGTATAATCTCTTTTGGTAATACTCCATACAAATAATTTTTTAAGGAAACTTTATTTATAGAAAGTAGTCTTCCCTCACTAATATAAAAAGCTGCTTCCCCTTTGTATAAATTTCCATCCATTTTAATAGAATTGCATTTTAAATCATTATTGTAGGCACTAAAATATACATTAAAATTATTCGCATACATTAAAACAGGATTATTGCTTGCATTTAACACAAGTACAAATTGATTAAGTCCATTAACCGTTTGACAGCTTATCCCATTTCTAATTAAATTATCTCTATTTTGAGAAGCCTCGGAATCACTTATAAAACTTCCAGCATAAATATTAAAGCTTTTGCCATTATAAAATGGATAGAATTTAATGCTATAATTAGCTGTTAATCTAGTTGCGTTTTCTAAAGCAGAACTATAACTTGCATATTCATAATCTGTTAATTTTAAATGATAAGGTCCAATTACAGCTTCAGAGCTTCCTGCATATTGAGCTAAATATTTATTACTATAATATGTATCTAAAAAAACTTTTAAATTTTGCTCTAAAGTCGCTATAGGAGTAGTCTTACTTTCAAGGATGTTGTACATATTTATATTTCCGTATCCTTGTAAATCTACCTGTTCATTAGTTTTTCTTGGCTCTCTTATTCTAACTCTAATTTCAGTATCAGAATCAGCTGCATAGCTGGTAGATACAAGTGTCATTGTGAATACAATAAAAAACAATAGTATTTTATATATTTTATTTTTCATATTCTAGTCACCTCTCAATTCTTCACAGTTTATTTTAAATACGAATTATTATTCTATATCAATTTCTATCTGACTTTTATCTAGTTTTTTATTAAGATGTTTATACGCATTTTCTGTAACCACACGACCACGTGGAGTTCTGCTTAAAAATCCTATTTGCATTAGATATGGCTCGTAAACATCTTCTATAGTACTTCGTTCCTCACCTATAGAGGCTGCCAAGGTATCTACACCAACAGGACCTCCTTTATAAAAATCAATTATTGTATTTAATATTTTTCTATCTAGCTTATCCAAGCCTAATCCATCTATTTCAAGCATTAGCAATGCCTTATCTGCTGTTTCAATATCAATTACACCCTTACCCTTAACTATAGCAAAGTCTCTAACACGCTTTAACAGCCTATTTGCAATTCTCGGTGTCCCTCTTGAACGCCTTGCAATTTCCTCAGCACCAGCCTTGTCTATCTCCACTCCTATAATTCCTGCTGACCTTAAAATTATCTGCTTTAAGTCCTCAGTCTTATAATAGTCAAGGTTGCACATTACTCCAAATCTATCTCTAAGTGGTGAGGTTAAAAGTCCTGCTCTTGTCGTTGCACCAATCAGCGTAAACTTAGCTAAATCAAGTCTTATAGAACGTGCAGAAGGCCCTTTTCCTATTATAATATCAAGAGCATAGTCTTCCATAGCAGGATACATTACTTCCTCTACGCTTTTATTTAGTCTATGGATTTCATCTATAAATAAAACATCATTTTCATTAAGATTAGTTAATATTGCGGCCAAGTCTCCTGGTCTTTCAATAGCAGGTCCTGAGGTAATTCTAATATTAACACCCATCTCGTTTGATATAATGTTTGCCATAGTTGTTTTTCCAAGCCCCGGTGGTCCGGATAAAAGAACATGGTCTAAGGGTTCATTTCTCATCTTGGCAGACTCTATAAAAATGCTCATTTTTTCTTTGAGCTTGTCCTGTCCTATGTACTGTGCAAGCTTTTGCGGTCTTAGACTAAATTCAAGCTCTTCTTCACCAGAGTTTATAGTGGAAACTATAATATCATTTTCTCTGTCAAGTTTTTCCATTACAAAGCTACCCCTTTCATTTTCATATAAATAATTTATTTCATTATCTGTTAATTTTCTTGCATACCAATAATAGCTTCTAACTGCATTTTTTATGTAATTATCATCAGAATAGGGTTATGCTCCTCACCCAGTTCTTATATGTAAACTATATATTATCTATTCAGCTTTTTCAAAGCCTCTTTTATAATTTGATTTTCTGTCTTTCCAGTAGTATCAATGCCTTCTATAGCTTTTTTTGCTTCTGATTGACTAAATCCTAAGCTCATAAGCACGGCTGTTATATCATCAGTATCATTGCTTAAATCTGTAGCTACAGATATTATATCATTCATATTGACATTATCTAATTCTTCTAATTTTCCAATTTTATCCTTTAAATCCAGGATGATTTTACTTGCTGTTTTCTTGCCAATTCCTGAAACTTTTGACATAGCAGTGACATCCTCTTTCAAAATAAATAGCTTTATGCTATTTATCTCATATGTAGATAATACAGCAAGTCCAGCCTTAGGTCCTACTCCATTTACAGATATCAGCTTTTTAAACATATCAAGCTCATCTATTGTTGAAAAGCCGTATAAAGCAATTATATCCTCTCTCACATACATAAAAGTAAATACAGAGGATTTATCACCCTCTGATAAATTTTTCAAGGTATTAAATGAAGTATTAATATAATATCCTATTCCGTTATTTTCAATTGTTAAATAATCAATACCTTTTTTTGCAATTTCACCCTTAATATAACTAATCATGTTTATGCCCATACACCAATGCAAAACCAAATTTTGATTTATGCTAAGTTGGTATCTGCTTTCTAATTTAATTTTTACAAATTTTAAAACTAATAACCAATAATCCTAAAATCCTCACAAAACTTCAACGAATGAGCATGACAAATAGCTACAGCCAGCCCATCAGCAGCATCATCAGGCTTTGGTATCTTATCTAAACCTAAAATAAGCTTGACCATCTCTTGAACCTGCTTTTTTTCAGCTCTGCCATAGCCAACAATCCCCTGCTTTATCTGCAAAGGTGTATATTCATACAAAGGTATGTCCTTCATCTGCCCTGCCAGCAAGTGAACACCTCTTGCCTCTCCAATAGCTATTGCTGTTTTAGCGTTTTTATTATAAAACAATTCCTCCACAGCGATAGCGTCTGGCTTAAATTTATCAATCATTTCTATATATGACTCATAAATATGCTTGAGCCTTAGTGGAAAAGGCATTGAAGCTTCACTTGTAACAGCTCCATATTCTATCATTTTGAACTTATTTCCCAAGTACTCCAAAACTCCATAACCAGAGATTGCAAGCCCTGGGTCCATCCCCAAAATAATCATTATTCTTCGTCTTCTTCCTCTGGCATATCCCAGTTGTGGAATACTTCTTGGACATCGTCGTTGTCATCTAATGCGTCTATTAGCTTATCAAGATTTTTTAAATTTTCTTCGCCCTCTACCTTTACATAATTTTGTGGTAAATATGCTATTTCACCCTTTGCATCTGTATATCCTGCTTTCTTTAAAGAATTTAATACAGCCATAAAATTTTCTGGTGATGTTGATATTTCATATATTTCATCTACCTCAAAATCATCTGCTCCAGCATCAAGAGCAGCCATCATAAGCTCTTCTTCGTTTATAGAGTCTGACAATTCTATAGTTATGATACCCTTTCTGTCGAACAAGTATCCTACACAGCCTGTAGAGCCAAGGTTTCCTCCAAATTTAGAGAAATAGTGTCTCACATCAGCCGCTGTTCTGTTTTTGTTGTTTGTTAAGCACTGAACCATGAATGCAGTTCCGCAAGGGCCATATGCCTCGTATGTTATGTGGTCAAACACCTCTCCGTTTAATCCACCCATACCTGTTTTTACTGCTCTATCTATGTTATCATTAGGCATGTTTTCTGCCTTTGCCTTTTCAATAGCAGTAGCTAAAGAAGCGTTGTAAGCCGGGTCTGCTCCGCCCTCTCTTGTAGCAACAGTTATCGCTCTTGCTAATTTCGTAAATATTTTTGCCCTTTTAATATCTTGCTTTCCTTTTCTGTGTTTCGTATTCGCCCATTTTGAATGTCCTGACATGTTTTTCCTCCTAACAATCAGAATCTCGTCAGTTGAGATATCTGAAAATTAAATATATATAATATTTATTATTGTAATACTATATTCGCATTTGATATTTTACCATAAGTATAATAATATTTTCAATGTTTTTTTAATCTATCAATTTACCGTCCTTAACAGAATAATAAGAGCTATTAGTCACATCTATTTTGCATTTTGCGCTGCTTGCGTTTAAAATTAAGGACTTTAGCTTTTCCACATCATCTTCTAGGCATAAAATATTAAGATTAACTTTTTCATTAAATATCTTGTTTTTTATTAGATAGTTATTTTTTGAAAGTTCATTTTCTAATTTTCCAAGTAAAGTATAGTCAATTTCTACATTAACATCACAATATAAGGTTTTGTCTACTATTATCGCACTGTCAATACCTATTTTAGCAGTCTTTGAGTATGCTCTTGCAAGACCTCCTGCACCTAGCAACACCCCACCAAAATACCTTGTAACAACAACGGCAACATTTTTTAAATTTTCAAGCTTTATGAGGTTTAAAACCGGCATGCCAGCTGTTCCAGATGGCTCGCCATCATCACTAAATCTTTGGATATTGCTATTATCTCCATAAACATAGGCATATACATTATGCGTAGCATCAGCGTGCTTTTTCTTTATTTGATTAATAAAATCAATAGCTTCATCCTCACTGTTTATAGGACTTGCATATCCTATAAATTTTGATTTATTAATTATGATTTCATCGCTCCCAAAGCTGTGAACTGTTTTAAAACTATTCATAAACTATATAATCCTTATATTTATACTTCTCGTCCTCATAAATTACTGCCTCTAATTTTACTCCGTCAGCTTCATGCTCTACATTTTCTGTCAACCTGTTTTCATAAAGGTAATAATATGACTTTAAGTCACTATTTGGTACTTTTAGCAAATACTTATTTTTATCGCCATTAATTTTATTGTCAACATACTCTAATAAGTTATTAATATTGTTCCTCTGAACAGCAGAAATGTATAGAGTGTTTTCATTTTGCATGAATTTTATATTAGAATTCTCTGCATTTTCATTCGAAATAATTCTATCTATTTTATTATAAACAGTGACAACAGGTATTTCGTTATCTGTTATTTTACTTATCAAATCAAGTGTTGTCTGCTTATGTGCCTCAAGATTTTCATCATTTATATCTATAAGATGTAAAATTAAATTAGCATATTTAAGCTCCTCAAGAGTTCCTTTAAAGGCTTTAACTATCTGTGTTGGAAGCTTTTTGATAAAGCCTACGGTATCAGAAAAAATTGCATATCTTCCACCCGGCAATCTTACTCTCCTATGTTCTGTATCAAGAGTTGCAAAAAGCATATCCTTTACAAATACCTTTTTATTTTCAAGCTCCTCGTCAGCATAGCATGTTTCTATTAAGGCATTTAAAAGTGTTGATTTACCAGCATTTGTATAACCTACTATTGAAACAACAGGTATTTCATCTTTCATTCTTTTCTTTCTTTTTGTATCTCTGACTTGTTCATTTTTCTCAATCTGAGATTCTAAATCCTCTATCCTTGATGTTATATGTCTTCTGTCCTTTTCTATCTTTTTCTCTCCAGGGCCTCTTGTTCCTATTCCGCCACCTTGTCTTGATAATTCCTTTCCGATTCCGGCAAGCCTTGGCAGCCTGTATTTAAGCTGTGCAAGCTCAACTTGAAGTCTTCCCTCATTAGTAAGCGCTCTGCGTGCAAAAATATCAAGTATCAATGTAGTTCTGTCAATTACTCTTGTTCCAACTATATCTTCAATATTTTTAAGCTGTGAGCCTGATAATTCATCATTGAATATAACTGTTTCAACATCAAGCTCTTTTGCGTAATTTGCAATTTCTTCAAGCTTTCCTATACCTAAATAATATCTATTATCGATACTGTGTCTATTTTGAATGACTGAGCCTAAAACTTCACCTTCAGCAGCCTCAACAAGCTGAGATAGCTCCTCCATATCATTTTCTTCATCACTTCCATTTAGCTGTATTCCAACTATTAAACATTTTTCTTTTTCCATAAATACCTCCATGTCTCGCATTGACAAGACTCCGCTTAAAACTATAAAATAATTACATCGTATCGCTATGCGAGCCATTTGATATAATATCCATAGTTTTAGCTTTGCTTAAAACTATGGATATTATATCACAAAACAGGGAAATATAAAACAGTGAAAAACAATTTTTTACAATTAGCTTTTATAATAAAAATTATTCAAAATATTTAAAATTATTTAATATAATTTCTATCGCTTGAAATTTAAGGATTTATTGCTAATTGCAATATTAAAACACATGTGATATAATATTTATTGTCTTAAACTTTCTTAAGACTAAAAGCATTTAAAATTAGTGCATTTTATTGCAAAGCACTTTTTTAAAAAGAAAGGAATGTGTGTTATTATGACCAATGAGAATAATCAAAAAAATACAAATAATACTCAGAACACTACAGTTAAAAAGAAAAAAAGAAGAAAAAAGAAAATTAAAATTTTTAGAATATTATTTCTAATTGTACTAGTAGCTATCGTAATTGGTGGTCTTATAGTTGGAAAAATAGTCCTTGATGTTATAGCGGACGCACCTAAGATTGACCCGACAAATGTACTTGGAACACTAACTCAGAACTCAGTTATACTAGATCAAAATGGAAATATGATAGAAAAAATTCAAGATCCGAATGAAAATCGTGAAATAGTTGAATTAAGCAAGATGCCAAAGCATTTGCAAGAAGCATTTATAGCTGTTGAAGATAAACGATTTATAAAGCATTTTGGTATAGATATTCAAGGTCTAATGGCTGCTGTTTATAGCAATATAACCTCTGGAGATTTAAAAGGCAGAGGCGCAAGCACAATAACTCAACAGCTTGTTAAAAATCTTTATTTTTCTGATGATAAAGGAAAAAAACTTGAGAGAAAAATAAAAGAAGCTTATCTTGCCATACAAATGGAAAGAGTGTTAATAAAGGATCAGATATTAGAAAATTATCTTAACACAATACCTCTTGGACCAAGTATACATGGTGTTCAAGCTGCTGCATACGCATATTTTTCAAAAGATGTAAGCGAATTGACCATAGCTGAATCAGCACTTATAGCTGGAACTCCTAAAAGTACAGCTCTCTATACTCCATACAAAAGAATAGGTATGGATGATTTGGATGGCATAGCTGAAGAAGATATAGTAGGATATATTTATGTAGGATCAGTAAAATACGCTTGTGTATTTAATCCAGAGTCTGTTGAAAGACAAAAACTTGTTCTAAAATTTATGCTTGAACAAGGAAAAATATCAAAAGAAGAATATGATGCAGCTCTTAAAGAAGATATAAAAGCAGCATTAAACCCTGGCGAGAGCAAAATAGAGGGTGTAACATCTAACAATTTTGCTGATTATGTCAAAGAAGAAGTCATTAAGGATTTAATGGCAGATCGTGAAATGACCTATGAAGAAGCTGAAAAATATCTAGTCAATGGTGGTTTAAGCATATATACTACTATGGATGTAAATATTCAAAAAACTATTGAAGCTCAATACGAAAACTTTGGAGAAATCTTCTTAAACAATAAAATGCCTACAAATAAGCCTATAGCTCAAGACTGGACTAATTTTAGATGGGTTGGCGAAAAATCCTTAGGAACACTTGATAAATATAAAAATGTGCTGAATAGCACAGGTCAAGTTTTGTACTTCCAGCACGATAATATATTTAATGCTGAAAATATGCTGTATTTATCACCTAATGAGTATTCGATTGATGAAAAGGGCGACTTAGTTATAAAAACAAATAAATTAAATATATATTCATCTGTAATAGACATTGTTGATTACTACACTATAGACGAAAAAAATCAAATGGCAACTCACAACGTAGGTGGATTAAACATTGGAAAGGTTTATGAAGTAGTAGATCAAAAGGGAAATACAGGAACCATAAAAATATTTAAAGAATTTTTAGATAAAAATCCTAATTTTTATAAAATTGTTGCTGATGATGTTATGACTATAAGCAACGATTATTATAACTATGATGAAAGAGGCATAGTTCAGCCTCAATCAGCTACTGTTATAATGGATTATAGAACAGGACATATTAAAGCAATTTTTGGTGGAAGAGATATAGTTGGCAATAAAACCTTCAACAGAGCTGTTGATGCAGCAAGACAACCAGGTTCGACGATAAAGCCTCTTAGTGTATATATGGCTGCTCTTGACCGTGGTTATACTGCCGCTTCAGTTTTTGATGATTTACCTATGTACCTTGAAGATGGCCAGCGTTGGCCTAAGAACTGGTATGAGCAATCTTCTGGCCGTGCTTTCAAATATAAGGGCGTTGTAAGTTTAAGATATGCTATACAGCAATCATTGAATACTGTTCCTGTAATGATATTTAATCAACTGGGAGCTGATACATTGGTTGAATATATGGCTAAGATGGGTATGGTAGATTTGGAAAATCCCGCTAATGACACATTTGTTACTCCTGGGGAAAATCGTAAAGTGAATGATATGATTCCAGCAGCATTTGCATTGGGAGCATTTTCAAAAGGCTTTTCTCCTCTTGTTATGACAGCTGCTTATGGAACTATAGCAAATGATGGAGTTTATGTAGAGCCAATATGCTATACAAAGGTTGAAGATAGCAAGGGAAAATTAATATTAGAAAAGATACCTAAAAAACAAGTTGCTGTTACTCCTGAAGTAGCATTTATACTAAAGGATATACTAAGAAGCAGTGTTGTCAGCTCTGATGGTCTTGCAGGACCTGCTGCTATCAAAATTAAAGATGTAAATATAGAAATGGCAGCTAAAACTGGAACAACACAGGATAACGGAGACTTTTGGTGTATAGGATTTTCACCTTATTATGTTGGTGGCGTTTGGGTTGGCAATGACAATCCTACGACTAAACTCTCAGAGACAAGTTCAGCTACAGCAAGACTTCTGGGTGCATTTATGACGTCAATACATCAAGGACTTGAGCCAGCAAAATTTGATATTTCAAACAATGTAAGTAAGGTTCAAGTTTGTAAGCAATCAGGTAAACTGGCAACAGAGCTTTGCGCTTTAGATGTTCGTGGCAGTCAAGTAAGAGAAGAATATTTCATAAAAGGAACTGAGCCTAAGGAGAGCTGCACAAGCCACGTAAAAATGACGATTTGTAAGGATACCTTGCTCCTAAGATCACAGTTTTGCCCTGATAAGGACGTTATGGAAAGAGTTTTAGTAATGAATGGTGAAGCTCCGTTTGATGCTGATTTGTACCCTGATGTCAAGGACGAAAACTACCCAGCTCTACTAGAAGCAGTTAAACTTTACAAGCAAATAAAACTAGATATCGCAGCTGGTATGGTTCCTGAACAAATTAAGGCTTTATATGCAGGCTCTGTGACTATAAATGTAACAAATTCTAACACTATTGAAATTTTAACAGTTAATGGTTTTACTTTAGAACAGTTAAATTTCAAGAGAATGTTGCCAGAGGATTACGAATATCGAGTACCTTCAGATGTTTGTACATTCCACACTTATGAAAAGTGGTATAAAGATATAAGAAATAATGGCGGAAATCCCGGAAATGTACCAAATCCTGAGGATGGAAACAATGATGGCAATTCTGACAATACAGATGGTTCAAACAATCCAGGCGACTCAGTAATTGAAAGTCCTGATAAGCCAGATGATTCTGGTCTAATCACAAACGATTAAAATATCTAAAAACAGGGGAAAATCCCCTGTTTTTTTATTTTTTTGGAATACTTCCATTACTTTTTATAAAAGTTTTATGGTATAAATACATTTTTAATAAAAAACGACAAATAATAATGTCAATATGGTGAAATAGTTAATAAAAAACATTTGCTCAGCAAATAGAAAAAATTTTCACTCTATAGAAGAATCAGTATGATTCTTCACTAATTATTCATATTGGAGGTAATAATGAAAAAAATATTATTTTTTCTTGTATTAGTATCAATTGTGTGTATATCATACTTCACTATTACTAATACAATTGATAAATCAATAAAAAAGATGCCTGAAAATGCGGTGTTGTTATGAAGCAGACAAAAGAAACTTATAAAAAACTTGTTGACGAGTATACACCCAAAAATAAAATATTTAAAAATTGTGTTCTAGCATTTATTTTTGGTGGAGCGATTTGCACCTTTGGAGAGTTAATCAAAAATATATTGATGAATTTTTCTTTTAAAGCTGATGATGCAGGTGCCATGACTTTAGTTATATTAATAGCATTAACAGCTCTTTTAACAGGCATAGGTGTTTATGATAAACTTGGAAAATACGGTGGAGCAGGTATGATAGTTCCTATAACAGGATTTGCAAATTCAGTAGTTGCTCCAACCTTGGAATTTAAAAGAGAAGGCTATATTTTAGGTTCTGCTTCTAAGATATTTACACTTGCAGGACCTGTTTTGCTATTTGGTTATAGTAGCTCAATGCTTGTTGGCTTGATTAGCTACTTAATAGATATGTTTGGGGCTTAGGAGGAATTTGTGAAAAAAATAGGTAAGCAGACTTTTAAAATGGCTAATGACGTCTATATACGAGATGTATACACCTTAGCTGGAACAAAGGAAAGTGAAGGTCCTTTAGCCAAGGATATTGATTTTATTTTGAGTGACAGCATTTGGGGTGAAAAGACTTGGGAAAAATGCGAAGCTAAAATGCAGCAATATGCAGTAGAAAATTTAATTAAAAAAAATAATCTAAAAAAATCAGATATAGATGTAATGCTTGCAGGAGATTTATTAAATCAAATAGTATCCTCATCATTTGCTGCAAGGAGCTTAGAAATTCCATTTATTGGATTATACGGAGCTTGCTCTACAATGGCTCTTAGCATGGGTGTTGGGGCTTTACTGATAGACGGAGGCTTTGCTTCCAATGTAGTATGTGTAACTTCAAGTCATTTTTGCTGTGCAGAACGTCAATACAGAAGTCCTTTAGAGTCTGGAGGACAAAGACATATGAGCGCTCAATGGACAGTTACAGGCTCAGGAGCAGTATGGCTCTCAAATGAAAATAACAACGGAGATTATCCTAAGATTAAAAATGTTACATTTGGTAAAATAGTTGATTTAGGTGTAACAGATGCAAACAATATGGGAGCTGCAATGGCACCTGCTTTTGCAGATACAGTTAAGCAAAATATTACAGATACAAATTCTGATATAGATTATGACTTAATTGTCTCAGGAGACTTGGGAACAATAGGTAAACAAATAGCATTAAAGCTATTGAAGGATGAAAATATAAATATAGAAAAAAAATATGATGATTGTGGAACAATAATATTTGACTTAGAAAGCCAAGATGTTCATGCAGGCGGAAGTGGCTGTGGCTGTTCAGCAGTAGTATTTGGCTCATTTTTATACAAAAAGCTTATAAAAAAAGAGATTAATACCTTGCTTTTTACCGCTACTGGTGCCTTACACTCGCCTACTGTTTCGTTACAAGGTGAAAGTGTCCCAGGGATAGCTCATTCTATTGGCATATCTAATTAAACGCGAGATTTATTGATGTTGAGGAAGGAACTAATATGAATTATTTAATGAGCTTTATTGTAGGCGGATTGATATGTGTTATAGGGCAGTTGATAATGGATATAAAAAAGGTTAATCCAGCTTACATACTTGTAACATTTGTGGTATCGGGTGTAATACTAGGATATCTTGGGATATATGAAAAAATAATAGAATTTGGCTATTCGGGAGCGACGGTGACACTCCCAGGCTTTGGCTATACTCTTGCTAAGGGAGCAGTAGAAGAAACTGCTAAAAGTGGTCTCTTAGGAATTTTAAGCGGAGGAATTAAACAAACTGCTGCCGGAGTAGGAGCAGCATTAGTTTTCGGATATATAGTTTCATTAGTTTTTGATGCAAAAGCCAAGTAAAATAAAAGGTATTTCTTAAGAAATACCTTTTATTTATAGTTTATTATACATCTTTTCAGAATTATTGCTTATTTTCTTTCTTAAAATTATCTTTGTTCCTATATCCCTTTCAGATAAAACAACAAGCTCGTCCATAAAACTCTCCATTACTGTAAAGCCCATCCCTGAACGCTCAAGCTCTGGCTTTGATGTGAATAAGGGTTCTCTTGCTTTTTCCACATTTGGTATACCACATCCAAAATCCTCTATTATTATTTCAACAACTTGTCCCTTTATTCTGCATTCTATAACTATATCGCCAAGCTTATTATCGTAGCCGTGAATAATTGCATTGGTTACAGCCTCTGAAACAGCAGTCTTAATATCTGAAATTTCCTCGATAGTCGGATTAAGACTTGCACAAAACGCGGCAACAGCACTTCTTGCAAAGGATTCGTTTGTAGATAAGCTTGGAATTTTTATATATACATAATTATTTTGCATCGTATCCCCCTATTTTATATTTATTATTTTTCCAACACCGCTCATATCAAGAATTCTTCTAATTTTATGAGAAGCGTTAATAATTTCTAATTTTCCATCATTCTTTTTTACAATTTTATATCTTCCAATTATAAATCCAATAGCTGAACTATCAATGAAATCAAGCTTTTCCATATCGAAGGTTAAGTTTTTAACTTGTCCACTATTAAGCCTTTCATCTATTTTGCCCCTAGACTCAGTCGCAAAATGATGGTCCAATTCCCCTTTAAGCTTTACAGTTAAGTTTTGTCCATTTTCATTATACAAAATATCCACTTATCAATCCATCCCCCTATTATAAATATAGTCTCGCTACACGAGCTAATAGTAATATCTTATACTAATTATAATACAGACGCAAGATATTTTCTTTATCTTTTTTTGACAAGTTTTGTCGCTTATACGTGTTTTTTGTACGTGTTTCTGTAGATTAATTTTAGTTTGTAATGATGTTATTATTTGGCTGATTTTAAAATGCAGCTACAGCACCAAAACAATTTATTATAAATGTGGAAGAAGTATAGTAAATTCAGCTCCCTGCCCCTTAGTGCTTTTTACCTTTATTTTCCCTTTATGTCCAACAATAATTATTTTTGCAATAGATAAACCCAGTCCATGACCGCCAATTTGCCTGTTTCTTGATTCCTCTGCTCTATAAAGTCTATCAAAAATCTTTGGTAAATCTTTCTTATCAATTCCTATACCTGTATCCTTTATTCTTATAGCATAAAATTCCTCACTCAAAAAACCATACACAGAAATTTTACCCTTTTCAGGAGTAAATTTTATTGCATTTTCAATAAATATTCGTACAGCCTGCTTTATCCAGTTCTTGTCTGCATAAACATGCGCATCCTGCATAAATCTGAATTCAAATTCATGCTTATTATCTATCATCAACGTTTCTTTTTCAATTTCAAATAATATTTCACTTATATTAAAATCTTCCTTTGTAAAATTCAAAGTCTGTTTATCACTTCTCGCTATAAATAAAAGCTTCTCAACTAAATCCTGCATATTATCCGTTTCATTTTTTACCGCAGTTATAGCTTCTTCAAGAACTGCCTTGTCATTTTTCCCCCATCTATCCAGCATATTTACATAGCCTTTCATAACAGCTATAGGAGTTCTTAGCTCATGTGAAGCATCAGATACAAACTGCTGCTGAGATTTATAGCCATTCTCAATTCTATCCATCATTTCATTAAAGGTCATGGAAAGCTCCTTTAATTCATCCTGGGTACCTTTGATATCTAATCTTGTATTGATATTGCTAACGGTTATAGTCTTTGCTATCTGCGTCATATTTTTTATAGGCTTAATAAGCTTTGTACTCGTCTTTGAAACTATAGGAATAAACAGCAGTATCCCTGCTGTACTTGATAAAAATATAAAAATTGCAATATAAGAGGTTTGCGATACTAAAGACGAAACATTATAATATATATTTACAAAATAAATTTGATTGTTTTCGTAAATTTCTTTTGAATGAATATATATTGAATTTTTTATAATTTCCTCAAGTATTGAAATTATATTATTTGTGTATTTTTTATTGTCCTCTTTAAATGAATAAATATTGGTATAATCAAAATTATAGATAGTTAAATCCTTTATACCATCATTGTTTAAAACATTATCTATTGTGCTTATATTATCTAAGCTTTGACTTATTTTCTTAATATCATTATCTACATTTGTCTTTTTGAAATCATTTAATAAAAATACAAAATATCCTATGGAGCTAGTTGCAGTAACTATCAACACTATTATAATATACAAGAGAAAATAAGAGGCAGAAATTTTAAAAGCAATAGAAAACTTAAGCCTTTTTGAGATAGCTACGAAAAAATTTTTAATTAGTTTAAATGGAAATAAAATTATTGATAGCAATATTCTAAAAATTATTGCTAATACTGATTTTCTTTTTTTCGCCATTATTTACCTCTTATTGTATAACCCACACCTCTAACTGTTTCAATTAGATTTATATTGTACTTTTGGTCTATTTTACTTCTGAGATACCTAATATAAACATCTATTACATTTGTATCTCCAAAATAATCATATCCCCAAACCTTATCCAGTATCTTTTCTCTCGATAAAACTAAATCCTTGTTTTCAAGCATAAACTCTAAAAGCTCAAATTCTTTTTTAGTTAAATCAATAATATCCTTATCATATTCGACCTTGTAATTATCCTTATACAGGCTTAACAATCCTAATTTAATTATATTTTTGTCGCTGATATTCTTTGTAACATATTTTCTCTTAAGCAACACTCTAATTCTTGCTAGAAGCTCCTCAACAGCAAATGGCTTGGTCATATAATCATCCGCACCTATATCAAGTCCTGTAATCTTATCGGATATATCGTCCTTTGCAGTCAGCATGATTATAGGAATATCAGAAGTTTGACGTATTCGCCTGCAAACCTCAATGCCACTAAGCTCCGGAAGCATTAAATCAAGAACAATTAAATCAATATCTTTATTTTTACCCTTTTCAAAGCCTTCCCTGCCATTAATAGCTATTTCAACATCATAACCTTCATATTTAAGCTCAAGCTCTAAAAATCTAGCAATCTTCTGCTCATCCTCAACAATCAAAATTTTCTTTTTAGCTTCCATATTTTCCCTCCCAAAGTTTTAAAATAATTTAAAACTCTTGATTAATATATTATAAATTTAAAAAATTAGCCTGACTTTAATAAATTATTAAAATTTAATTAGAAATTATGATAACATTATATAATATTTAACTATATCAAGCAATTAAAATTTGAGACTTAATTATTATGCGTAGTTAAATATCAAGATAAAAAACATGGACATTCTATTTTGTTTTTGAATGTCCATGTATCATTTTCATAATTCTTTAGATTAATTCATTTATCTTACATTCTAATCGTTATCGCTACTCTTTGACAACAATTTTTTATATGTCAGCTCTATAGCAAATACACCTAAAGGGGCTGTAATCAAAATTGCTAGTACAGCTACTGTAAGAACAATATTTCCGCATGATAAACCCATCGCTAATGGTATAGAGCCTATAGCCGCCTGAACTGTTGCTTTTGGCATATATGCAAGCATACAAAATACAATTTCCTTCATCGATAGCTTTGTTTTTACCATACATAACAATACACCAATCATACGGAATATTAATACACCAAATATTACAAGTATAACTGTAAATCCAGAGGATAATACATAGTTTAAATCTACAGTTGCACCTACAAGCGCAAAGAGCAATATCTCTGCTGCTACCCAAAGCTTTGAAAATTTTGACGATAGAGCTTTTGCCGCATTTTCATTCTTTTTATATATAGTAGCTCCCATGCTCATAACTGCAAGTAAACCCGAAAACGGAACAGGAGAGATTTTTTCTAAGGCCACAAATACAAATGAAACACTTAATAATATAATTACTTTTATAGTATTTCTCAGACTTAATTTCTTAAATATCAATGACATGATAATTCCAAATAAAATACCAATAAGCAATCCAGTCGCAATTGAAACTGGTATCTGCATAAAGCTTGTCAGCGAGATACTCTCCCCTTTTGCTAATCCAGTAAATGTCGCAAACATTACAATAACAAAAACATCATCAACTGAAGCTCCAGCTAAAATCATCTGCGGTATGCTTTTATTCGTACCATATCGATTTTCCATCAAATGAAGCATTTGTGGAACTATTACAGCTGGGGAAACAGCACCAACTACAGCACCCATAATTGCCGCATCTAATATAGATATTCCCAATAGCTTTGGTGCAATTATAATCATACCAATAATTTCGAAACATGCTGGAACAAAGCACATTAAAATTGCAGGCCTACCAACCTTTTTTAAGTCACTAATATTCAATGACAGACCTGCACGAATAAGAATAATAATCAAAGCTAATTGTCTTAAATCCGATGAAATACTCAAAATTGAAGCATCTAACAGATTAAGAGCATAAGGACCAAGTATTATCCCCGTCATTAACATTCCAATAAGCCTTGGTAGCTTTAACTTATTAAAAATACTACCAAGCAAAATCCCCAAAATAAAAATTAGTGCTAAACTTGTCAACATAAAATTCTCCCTTCCATGGAGCAAAAATCAAAAAAGCTGATAGCTCCATGATAAAATTATCATAGAAGTCATCAGCATTTAAAGCGGTTTAGGTCATACCAAGGGAGAACTTCATTCCCATATTAATGTCATTGTACTCTTTATCTTAATATTTGTCAACAGATTTTTTCTACTATCATTAATCTTAATAAAAGCAAATTGCACAGTAATCAAGTGAGTCAAATTCACCTCTGGAATTTACAGGTTTATATCGATTAATTAATTATCAAATAAACTAATCTGTCTATTTGCATTTTTATCCTCAAATTCATGTAAATATGCAAATACCTTATCTACTCTATATTCAATATTATTCTTCTTGCATATTTCATTAAATAACATCATTAGCTCAGCATTATTATCGCTATTAATTTGATACGAATATCCATATTTTCTATGATATTTTTCTTTTAGTCCCGGAAAATGCTCGTCTAATTTCTTATAAAAGTACTCTCTATTTCCCTCTCTTAGTGTCAATCCCATGCCAAAGCACAGTATACCATGAACCTTAGCTTCTATACAGTAATTTAATATGCCCAACAAATTTTCCTTTGTATCATTGATAAAAGGCAAAATTGGATCTAACCATACAACTGTTGGTATACCATTATCTCTCATGATTTTTAGTACTTCAAAACGTCTATGTGTCGTACAAACATTAGGTTCTAAAATTTTGCACAGTTCTTCGTCATAAGTAGTCAAGGTCATCTGGACAACGCACTTTGTTTTTTCATTAATTTTTTTAAGCAAATCAAGGTCACGTAAAATCCTATCAGATTTAGTCTGAATACTAAGACCAAAGCCATATTTTTCAATTATTTCAAGACATCTTCGAGTATGTCCCAATTTTTCTTCCAAGTGAATATATGAATCCGACATACTTCCAGTGCCAATCATACATTTTTTTCTTTTTCGCTTTAATGCGTCCTCTAATAACAATAGGGCGTTAGACTTAATCTCAATATCCTCAAAATCATGGTCCATATTGTAGCATTTGCTTCTGGAATCACAGTATATACAGCCATGAGTACAGCCTCTGTATAAGTTCATTCCATTACTGGCTGATAATATTCCCTTAACTTCTTTATAGTGCATAGTTACCTCTTAAACAATTCTATTTCTCTGTTATAAATTTAAATAAATCTCTTAAGTTATTAAAACAAATTTTTTCTAATGCTTCATTACTATAGCCTCTATCTTTTAAAACTTTAACGATATTTGGTATTTCATCAGCGCTATTTATACCCAATGTGGCAGAAAGCTCTACAGTCTTAAAGCTTGAGACAGTAGTGTCATTTAAAAAGTCAGTAAAATCAAATCCAAACGCTACATGGTCTATGCCTGCTATATTTACTAAATAATCAATGTGATTAGCTAGATTATCCAAATTTGGGTTTTCTCTATCTACAAATTCATGCCAAGAATTTATACCTATAATTCCACCTGAATTTGCTATAGCTCTAATTTGCTCATCCTTTAAATTTCTATCTGCAGGGCATAAATTATATACATTTGAATGAGAAGCAATTATTGGTCTATTTGTCATATTTATTATATCCCAAAATGTTTTCTCATCTGCATGTGAAACATCTATGATAATACCAAGCTCTTCCATAATTTTTACTGCTCTTTTTCCAGCTAATGTCAGTCCTTTAATTTCAGAATTCGACCTTACTCCCGTAGCAAATCCATTAGCTCCATTCCATGTCAAGGATGCGTGCCGTAACCCAAGCTCGTATAAAAAGTATAGTGCTTCTGGGTCGTTCTCCAATCCAGATAAGCCTTCCATACCAAGTATAATTCCAATTTTATTATTTTTTATCGCTAAATCTAACTCACAAGCATTTTTCACAGGAAACACAACATCATTTAAAGGATATAGCTCTGCGTATCCATTTTTTATAATTTCTAACATCCTAGCTGACGGATTAGAGTCATATGGTGGGTCAATCCAGACCACAGCTATTAGTGCATTTACACCCCCTTTTATTAATTTAGGATAGTGCCTTGTTTTAAAAATATTTCTCTCTCCATTAATTCGCCTCAATGTTATATCTGTAAGCAAGTCTGAATGTCCATCAAAAATCAGCATATATACCTCCACAAAAATAAATATATAATTTCAATAAACATATCATATATGCCTAGTTTTTTCAAGCTAAATTAAAATTAAAAACACGAGAAACTGTTCTCATGTCTTTAATTTTTAATAAATTATTCAACTCTCTTTGCCCAGCATCTTAATACATTTAATCTTGAACCTTTTGGATTATCACAGTGTTCAGAATCACCATAAGAATAATCATGAATATTTTGACAAGGCATCTGGGAACATTCTCCACAATGCTTATCTCCCTTTTCTTGACAACATACCGCTATGGAACATTCTCCGTAAAATGGATGTCCCTTTGTTTCAATACAGCCTCCGCATCCGTGAGTTTCTTTATACTTACATCTATCGCACAAAAGCCCACATGCAGATTGAACACGCAGCAATTCATTTATGGTAAACTTATATTCTTCATTATCTATCCATAAGGATACTCGCTCTGTAGTAAATTTTATAATACAGTATTCAGGATCATCTTTTCCAAGAGGAAAATGGTCAATAAACCAATCCTGCCAAAGAGAATGTTTTGTATCTTTATCAGTAAGTATTTCTGCTTTCCCAATTAAGCTTATGTTATCACCCTTTATGTTGTAGCATACGCTAACCTTATTATTTTCTAAAATTCTTCTTGATTTATTTCCATATGTACCTGTCGAAAAATAAGCTTCAAAAATTCCGTCTGTTTTAATTGATGAAATAGTTGATACTGAGGGATAATTATTTTCATCAATTACAGCAATATACGCTATCTCAGATGAGTTCACCAATGTATTTGCTTTTTCAATAATGTTTGAATTCATGTAGTACCTCCATAATTTTTTCCTAATAATACCACATCAAACACGACAACTGTATGTCACATTTAAAAATACTTGTCAAAAATATTTTTAGCAATTTGTTTTAGCTCATCTTTAATGTCCTGTGGCTCAATGACAGTCACCTTATCTCCAAAACCAAGTATCCAGTTTATAATATAACTGCGATTTGTGTAATTAAGCTTTAAATATAATCCCTTATCAGTTTCCGTATAGCAATTTAATCCGTAATCCTCAATCAAACGAAAACGTACAGATTTATCAAATAAAAATTCTGCCTCATATTCTTCGGAAAATTCTGTATTCCTGTTAGCCTCATTAATTGAAATTGGACGAGTCAAAAAATTCTCATCTGTAATCAATAATTGATACAGACGATTAAGCTTAAACAACCTAAAATTCTCACGTTCACAGCACCATCCAAAAACATACCATGAGCTCCATTTAAACTGTATAAAGTATGGTTCAATTTTACGTCTTACTATACCCTTGTCATAATAATAATCAAACTCAATCATCCTTTTTTCAGATATTGCCTGTTTAATCAATTTTATTTTTTCTGAAAGATTATCCTTGTAATATGATGAAAGGTCTATAAATATATGGTCATTCAAAGACACCATAGCATTGCTATTTGGTGAAAGCTTTTGTATCAGCTGTTCTATATTAGATGTCTTTGATACGCTCCCAAGACCTTTTAAGCCAATAATAATATTTTGAAGCTCTTCAATAGTCAAAAGGCTTTTATCTAGCTTATATCCATTCATAATTGATATACCGCCATTATTTCCCTGTGTTGTTACAATTGGTATGCCGGCAAGTGCAAGAGAATCAATATCACGCAAAATAGTCCTGTGTGACACTTCAAATCGTCGTGCAAGCTCTTGTGCAGTAACTTTTTCATTTTGTAAAAGGCAGGTAAGTATAGCAATAAGTCGGTCTATTTTCAAATAAATTCCCTCCTATAATTTATATTTTAATAATTGAAACGGAATTTTTTTATATATGTACTTCTTGTATAATGTATATACGATGTCTTTATAAAAGTATATCATATTTTTACAAAACTTGTTATCACATAATGAATATCTTACAATTTCTTTTTTTAAAAACAAAAACTCGGTGCCTAAGCACCAAGCCTTTATTCTACAACTATTTCATTATCATCGTCATCGTTGTTGTCATCTTCTTTTGTTACTTCAAAATCATCTTTTTCAAACATTTTTTCCGTTGTGTTTTTCATCTTGTTTACAGTTTCTTTGATATTGTATTTTATATCTTTTATGTTTGAGTATTTGCTAGCCTTGTAAATTCTGATTTTACATGAATACACTATAGCAATCACTAAGCTGACAATAACTACCCAAAATGCCATTATAAATGTCAATGCGACTAATACCAAAGGAACGTTGATTAAAACTTCGCCCTCTCTGCTCTTTATGCTAAATCTTAGCTGTAGCAACTTGTCAATAAAACCTTCAAAATTATCCTTATGGTTTGTTTTTACTGTTCCAGCTGATTTTGCACCTTTTTTCGCCTCTAATTCGATTATAGATTTAACCAAGTCTCCATCATTTTTCTCAAGTGTTTTTTTAGCTTCATCGTATGTCACATTAACTCTGCTTCTAAGCTCATCAATTAATTCAATAGTAACTTTCATTTTCGTTCTCCTTTAAATTTTATTATTATTTTATTTAAGTTATGAGCCTATTATAATGTAACAAAATTAAATAGTCTTTATAGTAATATTAAAAATAGATTAAAAACATATTTGAATATCTAATGATTAATAAAGGATAGCTTAATACAATTAACTTTGATAATTATAATCTTTTAAATCAAAACATTAAGCCATAGGAGAGTCATTTTCTCTTGATAAAATTTTGTTTACAATTATATTAGAGATTTCATCTATAGTCATTGAGCCTATATCGCCTTTTCCTCTTTCTCTTACTGAAACATTAGCACTCTGCGCTTCTTTCTCACCTACTACAAACATATAAGGAACTTTTTCAAGCTGAGCTTCTCTAATCTTATATCCGATTTTTTCTGACCTGTCATCTAGTTCTACCTTTATTCCTTTTTGCTCTAATTGATTTTTAACAGTTAAAGCATATTCGTTAAATTTATCAGATATAGGCAATATTTTCACTTGTATCGGTGATATCCAAGTTGGGAATGCTCCTGCATATTGTTCAATCAATACTCCAAAAAATCTTTCTAAGCTACCTAGAGCAACTCTATGAATCATAATAGGTCTGTGCTTTTGTCCATCAGCTCCAATATATTCTAGTTCAAAACGCTGTGGCAACTGATAGTCTAGCTGAATAGTTCCACATTGCCATTCTCTTCCAATACAGTCTTTTATTTTAAAATCTATCTTAGGACCGTAGAAAGCTCCATCACCTTCATTTATTTTAAATGCTAAGCCTAACTCATTAAGAGCTTCTTTTAAGTCATTTTCAGCTTGATCCCAATCCTTAATATCTCCTAAGAAATCCTCTGGTCTAGTTGATAATTCAACATGGTATTCAAATCCAAAAGTTTTATAAACTTTATCAATTAGATTTGCAACATTTTTAATTTCATCCTTAATTTGATCTGGCAACATGAAAATATGAGCATCATCTTGAGTAAATGTTCTAACTCTCATAAGGCCATGCAAAGCACCTGACAGCTCATGCCTATGAACTCTTCCAAGCTCTCCCATTCTCAAAGGGAAATCTTTATATGAGTGCATATCATTTTTATAAACAAGCAAGCTTCCTGGGCAATTCATTGGCTTTATAGCAAAATCTTCTTCATCTATTAAAGTAGTATACATATTTTCTTTATAGTGATACCAATGTCCTGAAGTTTCCCAAAGGTGTCTGCTTAATATAATTGGAGTTTCAATCTCAACATATCCAGCTTCCTTATGAATTTCTCTCCAAAATTTAATAAGTTCGTTTTTAATTTCTGTTCCTTTTGGTAAGAAGAACGGGAATCCTGGTCCTGCTTCTGACATAAAGAACAATCCAAGCTCCTTGCCAAGCTTTCTGTGGTCTCTTTTCTTAGCTTCTTCAAGCATATTGACATAATCGTCAAGCTCCTTAGCCTTTTCGAATGTTATACCATATATTCTTTGAAGCATCTTGTTTTTCTCATTTCCTCTCCAATATGCACCAGCTATATTAAGAAGCTTAACCGCTTTAGGCTTTTTAGTAGACTCAAGGTGAGGACCTGCACATAAGTCAGTGAAATCTCCTTGCTTATAGAAAGAAATTATTGCATCCTCCGGTAAATCATTGATTAATTCCTCTTTATAGATTTCACCTTGTTCTTTCACAAACTCTAACGCCTTAGCTCTTGGTAATTCAAATTTTTCAAGGATTAATTCTTCCTTGATGATTTTTTTCATTTCTTCTTCGATTTTTGGTAAATCTTCTTCAGTTATCCTGTAATCTAAGTCTATATCATAGTAAAAACCATTCGCAATTGCTGGTCCTATGGCAAGCTTAGCCTCAGGCCATAGTCTTTTTATAGCCTGTGCAAGTATATGTGATGAAGTATGCCAAAAAGCATGCTTTCCTTCCTCATCTTCAAACTTTAAAAACTTGATGCTTCCATCTTCATTTAATTCTTGCTGTAAATCTACGGTTTTATCATTATAACTTGCAGCAAGTATAACTCTTGCTAAGCCTTCACTTATACTTTTAGCTACATCAATAGCTTTAATCCCTTTTTCGTACTCACGTACACTGCCATCAGGCATTGTTAATTTAATCATCATAATTTTCATTCCTTTCATCGAATTATTTAAAATTTATTTTAGATATAAAAAAAGCTCTCATCGCTAAACACAATAGTGTTTAGGGACGAAAGCTTATGCTTCGTGGTTCCACCCTAATTGGGACTCTAATGCTAAGGTATCATACATTAGCATCTGGACTTAAGGCGTCCAACCAAATCCTTACATTACCACAAATGGGAAATTTTCAGATTTTGCTCAAGATTAGTTTTCAGTTAAGCCTATATAAAAATGCTCTCAGCCTATGGCATTTTTTCTCTTTTGCCAATCTATCAGTAGATTGGTCGGATACGGTTTTTAACCTACTCGATCCTTCATTGCATATTCTCAACAAATATTTAATTTAAGAAAAGTTTATTGAGAAGCTTATTAAATTTTATTGATTATAACATTAGTATTTTTCTTTGTCAATAAAAATTTTTATTTATTTCTTCTTCCGGAAAACTTAGCACCATCTTTTCTTTTATCAGATTTATTGCCGTATTTTGCTTCTGAAACACTGCCTTTTTGCTTTTTAGCAGTTGTAAGCTCTACTACTACGTCTTTTCCTTTGATTGCTGTGTTGTTCATTACTTTTAGGATAGTATTTTTATGCTCCTTTGCAGCAGTGAAGAATGAGAATTTTTCTAAAATTTCAATCTCACCTATGTCATTACCTGGTATGTCGCACTCTCCAGCTACAGCACCTAAGATATCTCTTGGTCTTACACCATCTTTTTTACCTAGGTTTAAGAAGAATCTTACTCCTGACTTGTCTATTTCAGCATTTCTTCCTCTTGATGATTGTCTTCTTTCTGATTTTTCTGGAGTTATATCATTCAAATCTTTGTCATTTTCTATATTCTCAAAGCTCAATCTATCCTTAATCAAGGCTGCTATAATAGCCTCTGGAGAATTTCCACTATCGTATAGTCTGTTGATAATGTAAGAATAATCTTCTGTTACACCATTTGCAATTTTTGCTTCAATTCCCCTTACAAACTTATCCTGCTTTATTTCATTTACCTTTTCAATAGTAGGTATCTGTCTTTTTCTTATTAGTTTTTTAGTATATTTTTCTATAGCTTGAAGTTTATTCATTTCCTTGTTTGTCAAAAGTGTAAATGACAAGCCTTCTCTACCCGCACGACCCGTTCTTCCTATACGATGAACATAATAATCTTCTTTGCCTGGTATCTCGTAGTTAATAACAGCCTCAACCTCTTTGATATCAAGTCCTCTTGCTGCAACATCTGTAGCAATTAATACATCAACTAAACCATTATTGAATTTATTGAGTGTGTCTAATCTTTGAGCTTGGTTTATGTCACCGTGTATTTTATCACAGTTATATCCTTTGTCTACAAGAATATCAAAAAGCTCATCAACGCTTTTCTTAGTATTACAAAATACTAATGCAAGCTTTGTTGTGTATGTGTCAAGTATTCTCATAAGAGCTTCTGTTTTATCAGAATGCTTAACCATAAAGTAACTCTGCTTTACTTCCTTGGCAGTTATACCCTCTCTCAAGGTTTTTATCATAACTGGATTTTCTTGGAAATCCCTAGTTATTTTCATTATAACCTCTGGCATAGTAGCTGAGAATAAAAGTGTTTGAGTCTTATGGTTTATTTTGCTTAGTATATGCTCAATATCTTCCTTAAAACCCATTTTAAGCATTTCATCTGCCTCATCAAGTATAGTTATTTTAAGCTCATCAAGCTTTATAACTCCCCTGTCGATAAGGTCTATAACTCTTCCCGGTGTGCCTATTATAATCTGTGCTCCACCTTTTAATTTGTCAATTTGTCCTCTGATATCTGCTCCGCCATAAACGCTTACTGTTCTAATTCCTTCTATATATTTAGACATTTTTTTGAATTCATTTGCAACCTGAACTGCTAATTCCCTTGTAGGACAAAGTGCTATAGCCTGAGGTCTTCTAACATCGGTATCGATGCTCTGAATTACTGGTATACCAAATGCAGCTGTTTTGCCAGTACCTGTGTTTGACTGTGCGATAATATCTTTCCCTTCCAAAATATGAGGAATCGCTTCTTGCTGTATTTGAGTCAGCTCTTCAAAGCCCATTTCCTCCAAAGCCTTTTGGATTTTTTCGTTAATTTCGATGTTTTCAATTTTCATTAATTCGTTTTCTTCCTTATTTTTAATTTTTTATAACATATTATTGTACCATTATGATTGACAAAATGCAAGAAATTTATTTTTTATTTTATTAATTATATTTACTAATAATATTGAAACAATATTATTAACTATAGAAAGCTTGATACTAGTATTAAAAAAATGTATAATTATTTTAATATTAATAAAAATTAATAGAATTTGAAAGGAAAATTTTATATGATTTATACAATAAAAAAAAGAATATTTTATATATTAGTAAGTATAACAATATTTTTATTCACTTTAACTGGGTGTGCTACATTTAAACAAAATTCAAGTACTGGGACAGATAAAGACTTAGACTCTGAATTTACTGGAGAGGATAATATTATTCCTCCCAAAGAAGAAAACGGAGAAAAAACAGACGGTGAAGAAGATTCTAAAGACGATTTAAGAGCTATAGTAAAATCAATGTCAATAGAACAGAAAATCGGACAGATGTTTATTGTTCGTTGTCCAGAAGAAAACGCAGTTAATAAAGTTCTTGAATACCATTTAGGAGGATATATTCTATTTGCAAGAGATTTCAAAGGAAAAACTGCGAAAGAGATAAAGGAAAATATCCAGTCATATCAAGATGCTTCAAATCTTAAAATGCTTATAGCTGTAGATGAAGAAGGCGGAACTGTAAATAGAATAAGCATAAATAAAAATCTTAGAGCTGTACCTTTTTGGTCTCCTCAGGATTTGTACAATGAAGGAGGATGGGAATTAATTACCAGTGATACCATAGAAAAATCTACTCTGCTAAAATCCTTAGGCATTAATGTTAATATGGCGCCAGTATGCGATGTTCCTGAAAATTCTTCGGACTATATATATAAGAGAAGCTTTGGAAAAAATGCAGATGAAACCTCCAAATATATAAAAACCGTTGTACAAACTATGAATTCGGAAAATATAGGCTCAGTCTTAAAGCATTTTCCGGGTTATGGCAACAACGTAGATACGCATACGGGTATTTCTTATGATAAGCGTGATTATAATAATTTTTTAAATAATGACTTTAAGCCCTTTAAAGCTGGAATAGAAGCTGGCGCAGATGCAGTTTTAGTATCGCATAATATAATAGAAGCTATAGATAGTCAAAATCCAGCATCATTGTCAAAGAAAATACACGACATATTGCGTGAAGAACTTAATTTTACCGGAGTCATAATGACAGATGACTTATATATGGATGCGATTAAAAACTTTGTCAGCGAAGAAAAAGCGGCAATATCTGCAATTTTAGCTGGCAATGATTTAATTTGCTGCACTAACTTTGAAACACAAATTCCAGCAGTAATTAATGCAGTAAACGAGGGAATAATCAATGAAAATCAAATAGATGAATCAGTTTTACGCATATTAAGTTGGAAAAACAAGCTCGGTATTTTAAAATAATATTAATAATAATTGAAAATAAGTTTTTACTATTTTACATGATTATTTTGTACATCTTTTTATATATACTTTAATGTTTTTTACTAGAAAAAATTTAAAAAATAATATATAATAGATTATAAATAATATTTTAATGGAGGGCTTAAATGAATTTTCAAATCGAAATTATTAAGTTTATTCAATCATTCGGCAATAGCTTTTTTGATTTTTTATTTCAAGCAATTACCTTGTTTGGGGAAGAATCTGTCTTAGTTTTATTATCAGTATTTGTGTTTTTAAGTATTGATAAAAATAAGGGATACAAGTTAATATTTACAATTGCATCAGGAACTTGTTTTAATTCCTTAATCAAAAATATAGCTAAATTTGAACGACCTATAGGCGTAGAAGGCATAGTATCTAAGCGTGTTCATACAGCTACAGGCTACTCCTTTCCAAGTGGACATACTCAGGCTACTTCAACATTTTGGTCGTCTATATCTATAATATTTAAAAAAAGGGCATTGTATATATTTTCTCCAGTTATAATCGTACTTGTTGCGATTTCAAGGCTTTATCTTGGTGTTCACTGGCCTTCAGACGTTATATTTGGGGCAATATTTGGTGTTATATGGGCAATTTTAATTGATAAGGCTTTCGATTACATCCAAAAATCTAAAAACTATACTGCACTTATAATTTCATCTATTCTATTTGCTATATTGGCATTTTGTATTGGTGATGATGATTTTTTCAAATCAGCAGGATTGTTGCTTGGATTATCAGTGGGCTATATAATTGAAAACAAATATATAAATTTAGATACTAATATGCCAATAAAAAATAAAATAATAGTTTATTTACTCCTAATTGGAGGTTTGCTCATAATAAAAAGCTTGTTGAAGCTTGTATTTCCAGAAATGCTGATATTTAGTATGTTAAGATACTTTTTAGTAGGTTTTTGGGGTTTTGGAATTGTACCTATTATTGCAAATCGCTTAAATAAAAAAACAGTGTAGAGCTTTCACTCTACACTGTTTTTTTATTTTTATTAATTAGAATTTTTTGTACGTTCTCTTATTTTTACCAATTCCTCAGGCATATTAACATCTGCATTATCTATATAATCAGTTAACATTTTACTATAAGTTAATGTTCTATACTGATTGAGTAAATCTTCCTTATCAGCTTTATCAAAAGTATCTATTATATCTACAAGCTTTATAATATGGTAACCAAATTCTGATTTTACAGGTTCGCTTATTTGACCTATATTCATTGAAAATGCTGCGTTAGAAAACTCAGCAACCATCTCATCTGCTTTAAAATATCCTAAATCTCCTCCTGAAGTTGAACTTGGACATGTAGAAACATCCATAGCTAAATCTTCAAATTTTCCACCCTCATCCAATTTTTTCTTTACATCTTTAGCTTCTTGTTCGGTTGCTACAAGTATATGGCTTGCTCTAACTTGTTTAAGGGTGTTAATATTTTTCTTATAAAATTCCTCTAATTCAGATTCAGATGGATTAGTTTTCGTAATCTCTTCTGCCTTAGCTTTTAAGAAATAATTTACAAGAAATTGATTTTTTATATTTTGCTTATAGCTTTCTTCTGTTAAATTGTTTTTTGTTAGAAATTCATTAAAATCTCCGGTTTTAGCATACTCAGTTTTAATTCTATCATACTCTGTATCTACTTCTCTGTTAGTAACCTTAATATTAGCTAAGTTCGCTTCGTTTGCCAAAACCTTATCCAATATAATCTGTTCTAATGCTATTTCTTCTATTCTTTTTTTGACATTCTCATCGTCTTTTAGCTTATCCCACTGCTCTTTGTATTGCTCTTGATATTGAAGTATATTTTTTTCTAAAGTAAGATTAAACTCATCCATTGTCACTTCATATTTATTTTTTACTTCGTTTCCATTATCCTTTGGAACCTTACCCTTATCAGAGCAAGCTACCATCTGTAATGTCATAGCTCCTACTATTGCAAGTAAAGATATTTTTTTTATTAATTTCAATTTGTAACCCTCCTAAGTATCCTTTAGCACTTTTTACATTCTAACATAAATCTTTTAGAAAATAAACAATAATTTTTTACAATTATCATTTTACATTATTAATCTTAAATTAATCTTATTAATATTAGAAAATCAAATTAATAAAATAAAAATGTTACATAGCTTGTAGTCTCATCTATTTTTTTATTCAATATAATCTGTGAATTGGTTTTATTTATAATCTTTACTTTTTCAGCTTCAATTAACTCCATAGTATTTAACATTGCAACTATACTATTTGGAGAGTCCATATTGTCATTTGTGAATTTCATTATTTTTTCTATATCCTTATTAATTATAGCTTCAATACTTACTTCATCCATTTTGTTTGCTTCTTCTAAACTAAGATAGTGAGAAAAATCAACAGAGGATATAAAAAGTGTTGTTTCAATGTCTAAATTCTCCACTAACAAATATAGCAGACTATTTAAATTTTCAAGAGTTAATTGCTTTGTTAGTGCAAGAGGCACAATCTTAGCATCACTAAAATAGTACTTTATAAATGGCACAAAACCTGATATGGAATGTTCAACAGTCATTTTTTCGTCATTTTCTATAACAAAATCTAACTCAGAAATCTTTCCTATGATATCTTTATCAGCATTTAAAATGCCTTTAGGACTTTGCCAATTGCTGCTGCTTGTAAACACTTTTCCTCTATTAGTACTTTCGTGGTCAGGACCAAATATTACAACTGTTTTATACTTACTAATATTACCAATTTTATCTGTAGAAGTGGTTTCTTGATTTTCTAAATTTTTAACAACAGTTTGAAACGCTTCATGTATCAAGTCCTTAGCTAAAAGATGATGTGGCACTATAAGTCCCCTAATAGTTTCAACATTCTTATCAAATTTATAGTCTTTTATATTCATAAAGTCTAATTCATTATAGAATAAGCATTCGATATTTACTTTTCCAACACCTTTTTCACACATATTGTATGGATAGATAACATCAACTGTGCCTATATTTGTTTTTACATTTGTATCAAATTCATCTGATGGAATAAATTTATTAGTTTTAGCTCTAAATGCCTTTACTGCATTTGGATTACTTACACCCATATTTATTAACACTGTTAATGTCATTAAGCTTAATATAAACACAGTAATTTTAACTATAATTATCTTCTTTTTCACTTTTTCCTCCGTAATAACGTAGATACACTGTATATGCTTCTCTAATGCCTTTTATAAAAACACAAACTAACATTTCTCCTGTCTATTTCCTTTATAATTATATTGGAGATAGGAGAAACATTTACCTATCTCCTCGTATTTACTCTATAATTAGTTTTGATTTTTCAACATAATTTAACCTATCTGACATCATATCCTTAATTACAGAAAAATCAGCTGTATATTCTCCTCTCTGAGCTGCCTGCATATAAAATATAATAGGCTTTGGAGGGTAGTTTACCGAATAGCTAAATTGGAATCTTAGCTTTTGTCCGTCCTCATTCAACCAAGCTCTATTTTCCTTATCTGTTTTTACAAATCTAAATCCAGAAGGCAACACATAAGTTACTTCACAGTAACCAATTTCATTTACATCGCTTGGTTTTATCGTAACCTTTATTAAATCGGATTGTTTAAATGTATTTTGCTTAGAATTACTATTTTCCGCCGAATAACTTAATTCAATTTTCAATTCATCACTCTTATTTTTCTGTAAATCATCCTTATTTCCCAAAGCATTAACAACACACTTTATGTCACCTTTTATATTGCTAAATTTAATATTTCCAACATCCTCCTTCTTCACAGAAAATTTTGCAATATCAAATAACTTCAACTTATAATTTTTTACATCACTTCCTACAGTAACTGTTATCTCTCCAAACAAATCCTTAACTTCATCTATAGATAAGATATCTCTATTCATTATATAAATGAGCTGCTCAAAGTTTGATAAATTTAACTTAGAAGGATTTTTATAAACATATTTAAAAAACTTATCACTATTTTTAAAGTCTTTAAGTTTAACTCCTAAAACAGACATAAGGGCCGTCAGCTCATAATTATCATCAGATTCAGCAAAACTCTCAAGGTATAAATATTCACCAAATGTCTTTACATTATTATCAATTATTTTTTTATAATATTTTTCGGCTGTGTTATTATCACCAAGCTCTGTTAATGCTAAACATAAATATATCTTATCTTTTATTGACAAATATGATTTATTTAATAATTCATAAATTTTCAACAATACAGGCTCTTTATCCTTTGCAAGTCCCCAAAGTGCTGCTGCAATCTTAGTATCATAATTTTCATTAGCTAAAGTTTTCTCAAATAATATCTTTGCGTTCTTATAAACAGCTTCATTATCTATACTATTAGCAATCTTAGCTGTAATTTCAACATCTACATCAGAGTATTGCAATAGTTTATATCCGCCCCTGTAATCTTGATATTCATTCAGCAAACTAATTAACTCTTCTTCATCATAGTACCAATCAAGTCCAAAATATTCATTAATATATTTTATAGACATTAATGAACAAACGCTTTGATCTATACGTCTTCCACTGCTCCATACAATATTCCTAAGCGAATTAAAGAAATCAGATTCACTATCATTATATAAGTTTATAACAGCATTTGAATATACTTTGTCTAAAGAAGTGTTATTGGTGAGCTTATAGGTATTTGAATTGTTAAAATATACAAATGATTCTACAACTTCAAATTCTTCCTTGATAGCATCTTTAAACTTATCAGATGAAGCATAAACATAAACTTCATAAGTACCCTCAGGCTTCTTACCAATGTTAATATTAGCATATGCACCAATTTTACTATCTAGGTTAAACTCTTCTTCTTTATTTGTATCTTTATTTTTAATTACTACCTTATATTTTACATCTTCATCTTTAACAGTATCCTTGCCAAATACTCTTAGAGAGACACTTATATCATCATCTATGAGATATTTTTTATACATTATCATATCAATATAGAATGGCAAACTAACAGCAATGTTTTTCTTTGCATTTCCTGCGTATTTATTATCACTTATCGCTTGGCAGGTTATACGCCAAGATGTTATGTTATCAGCTAATTTAAACTTAAGTGAAGCCTTACCGTCCTTATTAGTTTTAATAGTCTCAAACACATTAGTATCTTTAAATTTTTCTCTGAGTATACCTTCAAAACCATCTCCACCGCCACCTTTTTCAGCTCCGCTATCAATTCTTATATCACTATTTGAAAGGTATGTTTTAATTAAACCAGTATAATATGTATACTGATATAGCTCCTTTGCCGTATTAACATCTTGAGGAAATACGGCAAAATATGCCTCATCTACGACACTTATATTGACATCTGCAACTACTGGTTTTTTATTCTCATCATAAGCTTTGATATCAAGTGAAACTTCTTCCCCAGGCTTATATTCTTCTTTATCACTTACAATATCGAAAAATATTTGTTTTTCTGTATAATCATACGTTAAACGCAAGTCATAATCAATTGGATAAATATATCCGCCTTTAATATAAGCACCTGTAAGATAGATGTTTGGTATATAATCTTCTTTAAACTTTTTATTTACTACAGTTTCATCAGAAATCATATATTCAAGCAAACCATTATTCATTGCTAGAATTACGAGCTTATCATTACTCTCATTCTTAACATCTTCTTTACCATACTGCAATGTAAGATTAATATCTTCATTTATTCTGTACGGCTCATATTTCTTATGATCATTTAATGTATAGTAATTTTGTCTATATGGATAATATGGATATTCTAACCAACCCACAGAGGCTTCCTCAATAATTCCACCGTTATTATCATCATAGCTTACAATTACGCTATAGGATCTCTCAGGATTATAAGAAGGTATCTGTATCCTGCACCTACCATTTTCAACAGAAAAAACTTGTTTAAATATAACATTGGTCACTAAATCATATTCATAATTTACAACATTTATCTTGTTAATAAAATCATAATACTCGCTAACCTTACGCTTTACATAATAGCTTTCCATAAGATCAACTTTCATAGTATCGGAATTTAAAGCTTTTCCCCTCAAGCTTTCATAACCTTGATACTTATCAGTGCCATATAATGAATTATCAAGTTCATGCAAAAGTATAGAGAAGTAATCTGCCTCATTCTTATCACGCTCAACCTCAAGCATCTGATGCTTTGGAAAAACTGTATAACTATTATAATTCCTAATATTTACATCTTCAGCTTCATTATTTGAACTGTATATCGTAACCGGTTGAGGTCTCCAGTTTGTGCTTACTTTATTTGTATCAATATCTAAAGTTATCTCACCATTATCATCTAGCGTCGCAAGTTTGTAATTACTTACACCAGCATAATAAATATCTGCATTATCACCATATCTTAATTCTGCACCTTTAACAGGATAACCGTCGAAAAAACTTGCGCTAAGACTAAGTTTTAATGGCTCACCACTATAAACAAATTCTTTATCAAATTTACCTTCTATACGATAAATAGGCTTTGTATATTCTTTCACTTCAAAATATTTATCATCAATCAGCATATCATTATGATACACATATATCTTACCATAACTATTAGTATAGTTAGTTAATGAAAACTCAGTTTTATATGTTCCTATATCAGTTAAATCTGCATACTTAGTTTCAAGAACTATATTAGTCCCTGGCTCTACTAACTCTAACTTAACTTTCTTAACCCTTGTATCATTCTTAAATCTTGCAAATCCCCACACATTTATTTTATCAGTAGGTAGGTAAGTATTTCTATCTGTATAAGTGTATGAAAGATACTTATATCTTTCATTGTCAATATCATAGTATCCTCCCCACCTATATGGGCTACGTTTTAAATCTTCTACATATACAAAGTCGTTATACCCATTTGCTTTTAATCTAATAATGTTTATAGTCTTTCTAAATTCCTTGATGTCAATGCTAGTTGATAAAATTCCATCATTCTTAGTTTTACCAACACTTTTATCATTAATTAAAACCTCAGCATTGCTAATACCTTGGCTGTTTTTGGCATCAATAGCATATAGCAGAATTTCATTATAAAAAACAGCATTGTACATCATCATATCATTTACTTGCAAGAATTGATGGAAAGTATATTTAGTATCATTTTTTAAAGAAATACTAAGCAAGTAATATCCCTTTTCAAGCTCCTCAGGAAGTTCAAACAGTCCTTCATCTTGTGAATTTTCATATAGATAAGGAGTTTGATAAATAGTATTTACCTTTGCGAGTGTAGTTGAATTCTCAAAATTCTCCTTAACTTTTCTTGTTTCATAAAAATTCTTCAAACTACTGCTAAAGGAATCAACATTATTAAATTTATAAATATCTATCTTGAATTCGTTAGATATTAAATTTCTATCAAAATATCCTTTAATTATTTTTCTATTGTTTTCATAGATATTTATCAATCTTTCACTATTATACGGTTCACCGCCATGTGATGCTTGAAGTTCAAAGCTAAATACAAAATCCTCTAAAAGTTTTTCTTCGCTATCCTTTACCCCAAAACCTTTTTTTATTGTAATAGTATATTTACCACCCCATTCCAACTCATTTTCAGGAACAAAAACAACACTATTTTTATTGTAGATAAATTTTCCATTAACCTGAGGACTAATAGAAAAATATTTATCTATAGCTTCTAAATTACCCATGCTAAAATACATCTCTATACCAGTATTTACAGGAGCTCCTTGACTATTGTCAGAAGGTATAGTGCTTTCAACATTAAACTGTTTTTTAGTTTGGAACGCCCAAGAATACGGACCTTCTGGACTATTTAGCTTTACTTGATATACCTTGTTATTTTCCAAGTTGGCAGTTGGGATAATATTGTAGCTTGTGTTTGAAAGCTTTTCAATTTTATAATCTGTCTTAGGTATTATTTGCAGATTATTTTTAATAAAGCTATTATCTATTTCTTTAATAGATGATAATTGAAATGCTGATGAAAGTTCAATCCCTTGATTATCTGTCTTTGATGCTACAAGCTCATAGCTTTTAGCTGCATTGATATCATTTACGGGATTATTTTCAATGGTCTGGTTTATTTTATTTTGTCTATTGCAGGAAGTCAAAACCATCAATACACACAGTGTGCATATTATAATTACTCTGATTTTCTTATACATATTTGCTCCTTACAATTTAATTTATTAAATTATATTCTTAATTAATATGATAATATTATCATAAAACTCTAAATATTTCCATAGTAAATAAATATTTAGGTATTACAAGAAATTAATAATAAAGTAAATATATTTTAAAAGCAATAAAAATAAGACATATATTGCATGATTTATCTATACAAATCATGCAATATATGTCTTAATGTCTTTTCAGCAAATTATAAATTATCCAATATAAGTCATAATTTCATCAATTGGTTTTCTTACTTTATTGCGTATTTTATCATTACTTGCATAGCCTACTGCTAAAACAAGGCGAATATTTTTATTCTCTGGAAGATTTAATATTTCCTTGAGCATTTCATGATCAATTGAGCCCATTATACAAGTGGATAATCCAAGCTCTGTTGCGGCGTAACAAATACTTGCAGTTGCTATACCAACATCTCCCTGGGCATATTTTTGACTTACACCACCAATTAATTTAGCTTCCTCTTCACAAATAACAATAAACGCAGGAACATTATCTGCAAATTTATTAAATCCAGCAGTTTGTAGGCATTTGGCAATAAGTGGACCTTTTTGCTCGCTATTCACTACTACAAAACTCCAAGGTTGTGAGTTACAAGCAGATGGTGCTATATGTGCAGCTTCAATACATTTAACTAATAGTTCCTTATCCACTTTTTTATCGCTAAAATCTCTACAGCTCTCTCTTTTATTAATAAGTTCAAAAAATGACATTCTATTCCTCCATTATAGATAAATTATATTTTAAATTTAAATGTTTATAATATATTATATCAAAAACACCTTTTAGATTTCTTATATTATATCAAGTTACATTATAATTGTCTATATTAAATCTTAACTTCAAATTAGCTATAACAATAGAATTCTAAGCTACATATAAAATGTTATCGCTTATTAAAAATAGCAAAAGTCAGAGAAAAGCCCTCTTTCTTTTGCTATTTTAATTATTTCTTATTTACTCTTTTTCACTGTATCCATGAGCCTTTTCAAGAATCATATTCTTAACTTTCATCAAACGAATTTGTGTACTACGCTCATTTTCATCAAGCTTCATTCTTATATACTTGATGTTTTCTTTTAAATCAGGAATCATTACATGCTCAAGAGCATTAACACGACGTCTTGTTTTTTCTATCTCAGAAGCTATTAGCTGACAAGACTTTTCTGACTCTGATAGCAGCAATAAATCCTCCAATATATCCTGCATAGATTTTACTGCATCATCTAAGTCACTTGATGTAAAAGCAAATCCATATGAATATATATCACTAGAATCCGGCGTTTTTGTTCTATATGTGAACTGTGGTATCTCTACACTCATGACATTCTTTTTAGACACTTCAAGGCTTATCTCTTGCTTTGGTGCCATCAAAGCGACATTCACCGCTTCGTCAGTCATGCTTGCTCTTGCCAACACAAAATTTTTATTGGCAGAATTTATACCTTTTTCAACTTTTTCACGTAAATCCTTAGTTTTTCGTACTAAATCAAGGAATTGTCTCATAAGCTCATCTCTTTTATCTTTTAAAAGCTTGTGTCCGCGAACTGCTGTCACAAGTTTTCTTTTAAGCTTTGTCAATTCCATTCTTGTAGGGTTAATCTGTGTTCTTGCCAATTAGAATTCCCCCTTTACTTTCCATAGTATTGTTCTATGAATTCGTCCTTGATTCTTTTTAGCTCCGATTTAGGAAGTATGTTTAATAGTTTCCAGCCAAGATTTAGAGTCTCCTCTATATCACGGTTTTTATCATATCCTTGTGAAACATATTCTTCTTCAAAACCATCTGCAAATTTAGCATAAAGCTTATCTATATCAGTAAGCGCAGCTTCTCCAAGTATAACCATAAGTTCCTTTGCTTCCTTACCTCTTGCATATGCTGCAAATAGCTGATTCATAGTTCCTGCATGGTCTGCACGTGTCTTTCCTTGACCTATACCCTTGTCTTTTAATCTTGACAGAGAAGGCAATACGTCTATTGGTGGCTGAATACTCTTACGATAAAGCTCACGGCTTAAAATTATTTGTCCTTCAGTTATATATCCGGTTAAATCTGGTATAGGATGTGTTTTATCATCCTCTGGCATTGACAAGATAGGAATCATAGTTATACTTCCCTGTTTTCCTTTTTGTCTTCCAGCTCTTTCATACATAGCAGCAAGGTCAGTATACATATATCCAGGATATCCTCTACGACCAGGAACTTCTTTACGAGCTGCCGATACCTCACGTAATGAATCTGCATAGTTGGTTATATCTGTTAATATTACTAAAACGTGCATATCCTTTTCGAATGCGAGATATTCTGCTGCTGTCAAAGCCATCTTAGGAGTCGCAATACGCTCTATCGCAGGGTCATTAGCCAAATTCATAAACATGACAGTACGGTTAATAGCTCCTGTTGATTTAAAGCTTTCTATAAAAAAGTTAGCTTCTTCAAATGTTATACCCATAGCTGCAAATACAACGGCGAAAGGCTCATTTGTTCCTACAACCTTTGCTTGACGTGCAATTTGAGCAGCAAGCTCAGCATGTGGCAATCCACTCGCTGAAAATATAGGCAATTTTTGTCCTCTAACAAGTGTGTTAAGTCCATCTATTGCAGATACTCCAGTTTGTATAAACTCTTGCGGATAGTTTCTTGCAACTGGATTCATAGGCAAACCATTTATATCAAGTCTTTTTTCTGGAAGTATATCAGGACCATTGTCTATCGGTCTTCCAAGTCCATCAAATACACGGCTTAGCATATCTGAAGATACTCCAAGCTCCATGCTTTTTCCTAAAAATCTAACCTTGCTCTGAGCTAAATTTATACCTGTTGAGCTTTCAAACAGCTGAACCATAGCATTTCCGCCATCTATTTCCAAAACTCTGCAGCGTCTAACCTCTCCATTACCTAAAACAATCTCAGCAAGCTCGTCAAACTTAACATCTTCTACTCCGCGAACCAGCATCAGAGGACCAGCAACCTCTTGAATAGTTTTATATTCTCTTGGCATTAGTTTTCCTCCTCTTCTACTAATAATTTATCAATCTGCTCGCTTATATCTTTCATTATTAAGTCAAATTCTCTATCTACATTTTCATTAGGTGTATATTTATATCTTCCGATTTTTTCCTTAACAGGCAATTTAACTATATCATCTACAGTTGCACCTTGATTAATAGCTTCAACCGATTCATCATAGAAGTTAAGGATAAGCTCCATCATTTTGTTTTGCTTGTACGGCGGTGTATAAGTATCTATATCATGGAAAGCATCTTGATGCAAGAAATCCTCTCTTATTGAACGAGCTGCTTCAAGCTTTAATCTCTCTGCTGCTGACAGGGCATCTATACCAACAAGCTTAACAATTTCTTCAAGTCCTGCTTCTTCAGACAGAAGTCTCATGAAACGAGCTCTTTGATTAGTCCAATTCTTATCAACATTGCTGTCAAACCATTTACCCATTCTATCTACATATAGCGAGTAACTTGTCAGCCAGTTTATTGCTGGGAAATGTCTTCTGTATGCTAGATTTGAATCAAGTCCCCAGAAAACCTTAACTATTCTAAGTGTTGCTTGAGTTACAGGCTCTGAGAAGTCTCCACCTGGAGGTGATACTGCGCCTATAGCTGATAGAGTTCCCTCTCTGCCATCCTTACCAAGTGCTATAACCTTTCCTGCTCTTTCATAAAATTGTGCAAGACGGCTACCTAAGTAAGCAGGATAACCCTCCTCACCAGGCATCTCTTCCAAACGACCAGACATTTCACGAAGTGCCTCGGCCCATCTTGAAGTAGAGTCTGCCATAAGAGCTACAGAATATCCCATATCTCTAAAATATTCTGCTATTGTTATACCTACATAAATTGATGCCTCACGAGCGGCAACCGGCATATCCGAAGTATTAGCTATAAGAACAGTTCTTTTCATTAATGAATGTCCTGTTTTTGGATCTTTTAACTCAGGGAATTCGTTAAGAACGTCCGTCATTTCATTTCCACGCTCGCCGCAGCCTATATATACAACTATATCAGCCTCAGCCCATTTAGCCAATTGATGCTGAACAACAGTCTTTCCGCTTCCGAATGGTCCCGGAACAGCTGCAACTCCACCCTTAGCCATTGGGAATAAACAGTCTATAACTCTTTGTCCCGTTACAAGAGGCTTATCAGGTGTTAATTTTTCCTTATATGGGCGGCCTACACGAACTGGCCATCTTTGAAGCATGTTAACATTTGTTACTGTACCGTCTTCACGTTCTACTGTACAGATAGTTTCTTCAACTGTATAATCTCCCTCATTTATTGATTTGATTATACCTTTAATTCCAACTGGAATCATTATTTTATGCACGATTATTTCTGTTTCATTTACTAAACCGATTATATCTCCTGCTTCAATAGAATCACCTACATTGACAATCGGCTTAAAATTCCATTTTGCTGATCTGTTAAGAGATAAAATATCAACACCACGACTTAGGTTATTACCTATAGCATCCATTATATCTACTAAAGGACGTTGAATTCCATCAAATATATTACCAATAAGTCCCGGTCCTAATTCTACGCTTAAAGGATGATTAGTTGATTCAACAGCTTCACCAGGCCCTATACCAGAGGTTTCCTCATAAACCTGAATTGAGGCTTTATCACCGTGAATTTCAATTATCTCACCGATTAATCTTTGCTCACTAACACGAACAACGTCAAACATATTCGCATCTCTCATTCCTTCAGCAATAACCAATGGACCAGCAACTTTTTTTATTACGCCTTTACTCATTATTTGTGCCCTTGTCCTTTCCTGCACATCCCAAATTAATAATTATAAGTTATGTGCATAATTTTTATTATTTCTCGTTAAATATAATATCCGAGCCTACCGCTTGCTCTACAGCCTTTTTAATATTTGCCATACCTATGCCTGTATTGCCTGTGGCTCCTGGTATAACTGTGATGGCTGGTATAATACTTGTTTTGTATTGGTCTACTTCAGCTTCAAGCTCTGTATAATAAGCTTCCGTTATATAAATATTTGCATACTGCTCATCAACAAGCTTTTTCAATGCTTTTACTGCTTCATCTTTAGAATTAACTGGACATATATGTATCCCCAAGGCTGAAAAACCATAAATACTATCAATATCACCAAGTACTGCTATCTTATACATATAGTTCCCTCAACCTTTCTCTAATAGATTCTTCTCTCAAATTGTTCTTCTTGCCCGACATCAATATTCTAACGTTTTTAATTTCATTTTCTTTCGCAAGAATGTATGCGGCTAGAGGAGCAATAGTAAAAGAATTGACTTTTTCAGGCTTTATAAGCTCCATAATCTGATCGTCGCAATATTTTTCTACAGCTGATGATGATTTTCTTATATGAGCGACAATGCCTTCATAAGTTGTAGTTTTTAAATACTCACAAATTGCTTCTTCACCCTCAGCGGCTGCTTCAATCAAATTATTGATATTTAAGCTTTTACACTCTGCCATAGCACGTCTCATATAATCCTTATTTTTTCCAATTGTCGCACATCTGATTGCGATATTTATGTTTGCAAACGCAAGTCTTAGCTCTGCATATTTAATATAAAGCTCGTTTTTTGATTCTGCTGCACTTTCATAGATTTTTTCCAAAGCTCTTTTATCTATAATTACATCTGTCAATTGACTGTCACCTGTATGGATTTGCATTTCATAAGCTTCCTTAGCACAATCTCTCATATATTCAGGCAAGGCTTCAAAATCTTGCTCCTTTAATGCCTTTAATATAAGTTCAGGGTTTATAGTGCAATTTTCAATATAGATATTATTAAAGTCCTTGTCTTTATAAACCTGCTTGATTGCTGCTTTCAAATTATGAAAATCATTTTCATATAAAAATGTATTAAACGCTGACATATCCTTTACAAGCTCTCTCATCAAATCCCAAGTCTTTTTTCTTTCTGACTTTACAATGTCCTCTAAGTTAGAATTTTCAGAACTTCCAAAGTTTTTTTCAGTTAAAATAGTCAAACAATCTTCATAAGTTTTGCAAGATAAAAGCTGTTCCATGAACTGCTTATTTAAAAGTCCAAGCTCTTTGGATCTAATACGTGCAACTGCATATATATACTGTTTATCAGTCATATTTCCACATCCCTTCTAAACAGCACTGTTACTATTTTCTTCAAACAATAATTTATATACCTCATCTTGTAGCAAATCGTACTTATCTGCAAACAAAGCACCAAATGAACAATTTTGTTCGATATCTCCATAATTTAACACAAATCCACCATCTATTGCTCTTAACTCATCAGATAATGAAAGACTTGCACCTTTTTTATCAGATATAGCTTCATTTATTGATTTTTCAAAATTTTCAGGCATCCTCTTTTTATCGTTCTGAGAAAAAATTATCTGTCCGGATTTACCCATGCAATATTTTTTAACCATTTTAAGAATAATTTCAAAATATTCCTTTTCAGGTAAACTTACTATATGATTTTTAGCCTGATTTATTAAATCTTTTATGATTTGCTGCTTTGAATCCAATATTATCTGCCTTTTTCTTAATACAGAAGAAGACTCTGCAAAACTGGTATATGCCTTAGCATCAGCCTTAGATTTCTCAATCTTTTGCGTATATTTTGCATTTGCTTGTGCCTTTGCATCATTTATAATTTTATCAGCTGCTGTATTTGCCTTTGCTATAAGCTCTTTAGCATTATTGTTTGCGTTATCTTCAATATGCTTTAATATTTTTTCTAAATTAGACATTAACCTACATTCCTTTCTCTAAAGGTCTGTGAAACTTTATTCCACATAGTGAAACATTTTTTTATTATATTTATTTTTTAAATATTTTAATATTAAGGTATATTAAATATTAACATTACCTACTCCAACAACTCCAAGAATTGATACGAGTAATGCCAAGATCGCATATGTTTCAACCATTGCAGGGAACATCATAGCCTTACCAAACTGTTCAGGCTTCTTAGCTATCATAGCTATACTTGATACCGATGCTCTAGCTTGATAAATAGCTGAAAAATATCCTACTACAGCTATAGGCATACACGCTGCAAAATAAAGTAATCCCTTTGCTAAAGAAATATCACTGCTTCCACCTAACACACCTATTTGTGTAAATGTGATAAACGCAACCAACAAACCATAAATACCCTGTGTTCCTGGCAATAATTGTAAAATCAAAGCCTTACTAAATTTATTTGGATCTTCTGTTGTAACACCAGCTCCTGCCTGTCCTGCTATACCTACTCCTTTTGCTGAACCTGCTCCTGCTAACAACGCTGCTAAAACTGCTCCTGCCATTGCATATAAAATTCCACTTTTCATTACTATTTTTCCTCCTTAAATTTGAAATATTTTGTATTTATTTTCAATGGTTGGAATTTACGTCCACTACCATCATAGAATTTTCCAAAGAATTCTACATATTGGAGACGTGTAGTGTGTACATAAGCTCCCAACAAATTAATACCTATGTTAAAAATATGTCCGAAAATAATTATAACAGCAAATATAATCGGACCAGCTATCGGCACTCCTATTGTCATAGCTGCCATTTTGTTAATAACTGTACATATAACTCCCGTTGCAAGTCCAAGGGCTAATAATCTTGAGTAAGACAAAACATCGCTCAAATATCCTGTTATACCATAGAGAGCATATAAACCTTTAAGAAATCTTTTAAATGGGTTTCTTGACTCTCTGCCATTAGTTGCAATAATTCCTACTGCTCCTATGGCTGCAACAATTCCTGCTATAGCTCCTACTGATGATGGTAAAATAAATGTTAATCCAAGTGTATTTGTAAATATGTCAACAGACATAAGGGCAACAACACTACCAATTATCAACATATACCAAAAAAACACATCATAGATAATAGCTATATAGTCTTTAGATCTAAGTATGTTAAATAGCTTTATAGTTAATCCTGTAAGCAGATGAATTAGACCAAAAAGCATACTAAACGCCAGCATTCGCATTGGCTCTTGTGCAGGAAAAAACCATAAAGGTGGGATAACTATTTGTTTTACGTTAAAAAATCCTTCTGATATTATATCTAGTAAATCTCCAAAGTAGCTCCCAAACATAACTCCCCAAAACACAGTAGATATACCACAGAAAAGGTACATTTTCAAAGTCTTTTTCATAGGTAATTCCAATTTATTCTTGTACTTAATCAATCCAGTCGCACAAGCTATAACCATAATAGCACCATATGCTGCATCTGATAACATCAATCCAAACAACACATAATAGAACAAAGACATTATCATTGTAGGGTCAATCTCAGATCTGCTTGGAGTTCCAAATGATTCTATAGTTCCCTCTAATGGATTGCTAAATCCATTGTTTTTCAATACAGTAGGTACATCATCTTCATCACTTGGATCTTCGAATTCAACAAAAGCCTCAAATTTAGCTGAAATTTTTTCCATTAGTCCTTTAGCATTTTCTAAGGTCAAATATCCTGATAAAACAAACATACTATTTGTCTGCAGAAGTTGTCCTATAGCTTCATACTTATCTGCTCTCATAGTGTTGTAATCCTGTAAAAGTTTGAATTCTTCAGCTTTATCATCACTACTTCTAAGTTCTTTTTTAATATTTTCTATTTCTTTTTTAATTTCTTCAGTTAATAAATCAATTTCATCAATTTTTTCTTTTGGAATTTTGCTTAAAGAAGAATCAGGGAAATTAAAGCCTATATTTCTTAATCTTTCCAATAGCAAATCCTTATTTTCTTTCATGACTACAGCTAATATACATACCTGTTCCTTGGTAGAGCTTATAATTTCCAAATGAACATCAAACTGTTCATTATGTATAGGTATCTGCTCATTGCTATTAAGCTCATCATTTGCAACTATCTTTGAAACACTTGATACAGATTCATCATTAGGCTTATCAAAATTATATATGCTTTCTAAAATCAAATCCCTTGTCCATTCACCTTGCAAAGATCCAATTAAAAATGAAGTGCTTTTTGTCCCATCAAAGTTAATAGAAATATCTAAGTCTTTCCATGTTAAAAGAGTTTCTCTCTGTGTTTCAAGCTTTAACAGCTCTGCTTCTTTCTCGGATATTTTCTTAAAAATATCAATAATGTGATTTATATCTTCTAAAACATTGTCATGCTTTATAGAAAAATCATTATACTGAGCAGTTGTAATTTCTTGCCTGCCATTTAAAGCACTTAACATTGAACTTTTTTTAGTGCTAAATTCTTTGAGTATGGTTATTGCTTCACTTGCCAACGCTGTATTTTTTTCAAAGCTAAGCTTTTTTGATGAAATATCTTCTTTGAAAAAAACATCATCGTCTTCAGAAATTTTGTTTTCAAGTTCAACAAAACCTTGCCTTTGAATAAACTCTAATATTTTTTTACGTTCATTTCTCAGTGCATAAATGTTTACACGCTGCATTTGTTGCACCGCCATTGCTAACACTCCTTTACTGTTTAGTCCATAGTTCTATGAAAATCTCAATTAAAAATTTACATATTATAAAAAATACTTAATTCAAATATTTAAACAAAGTATTTCTTCTATAAAATTTAAAAATTCAAATTTTCTCTAGCGCTATACAATCTGCGATAAAATATGCTCTATAGCACGCTTTTCATCACTCTTAACTTTTTTAATAAGTTCTTCTTTTTCCTTGTTTCCTTCGTCGATTGATTTTTGCATCATTTCATCGCCTAATTTCTTCGCTTTTTTCATTTCTTCATCTGAAATTTCTAAAGCTTCTTGTTCTTTAGCGCTTATTATTGATTTAGCCTGCTCCTCGGCTCTCAATAATATACTGTCATGCTCTTTTAAAGCCTGACTTTCAATCTTAGCTGCATTTGCTTCTGAATTTTTTACAGCATCCAATGTTTCACGAGCCACAAAATCACCTCACAACCTCTTATATTTGATGTATATTATATATCATATATATTATATCGTCAATTAAATTAAAAAATTAACAGTAAAAATTTAGTTTCATTACAAAATTATTCTTACATTTTATTATTACCAAAAAAATAATTTTTATATTGTATATCATCATATTTATCAAAAATATATTTCCATTTTCTAGTTTAACTATTGCTGAAAATGGGTATAAAAGATATAATAAGATATATGTACAAAATATTTTGAAAGGCTTTAGCTATAACAAGCTTGTAAAAAGGTAAATACTATGAAGAATAAAAACGAATTTCAGATTTATTTATTTCATCAAGGTACAAATTACTATTCATACAAATTGCTTGGAGCACATATCACCGAAGATAATTCAGGGACTTTTTTCAGAGTTTGGGCACCAAAGGCAAAGAGTGTACATGTTGTCGGTGACTTCAATAAGTGGCAAAAGGATAAGCCCTATGAAATGAATTTAATCAGCGATGGTGGTATATGGGAAGCTTTTATACCCAAGATTAATGCTGGACATCTTTACAAATATCTTATAACAACATCTGACGGACAAGAACTCTATAAATCAGACCCTTTTGCATTTTCTTCACAAACTCAAACTGAGACTGCATCTATAGTACATCAAATAAACAATTATCACTGGAGAGATGATAATTGGATTAAGTATAAAAAAACTTCAAATCTGTATGAGCAAGCGATAAACATTTATGAACTAAATCTTAGTTCATGGAAAAAAAGAGATAATAATAATTTATATACTTATAAGGAAATCGTTCCGCAGCTTATAAAACACGTAAAGGAACATAGCTTTACACATATAGAGCTTATGCCTGTAATGGAATATCCCTTTGATGATTCTTGGGGATATCAGGTTTCAGGATACTTTGCTCCAACCAAGCGTTTTGGCTCTCCAGACGATTTAAAATATTTAATTGACGAGTGTCACCAAAATGGTATAGGCGTGATTTTAGACTGGGTACCTGCTCATTTCCCAAAGGATTCTCATGGCTTATATATGTTTGACGGAGGATATCTATATGAATACAGCGAAGAATGGCTTAGAGAAAATAAGGGCTGGGGTACTAACAAATTTGATTTTAGTAAAACAGAGGTCCAATCATTTTTAATATCAAATGCAATATATTGGATAGAAGAATTTCATGCTGATGGCTTAAGAGTTGATGCTGTAAGCTCAATGCTGTATCTTAATTACGACAAAAAACAAGGAGAGTGGATTCCTAACAAGCATGGAGGAAATGAAAATCTTGATGCAATTGCATTTTTACAAAAACTTAATGAAGCAGTATTCAAGCTACACCCTAATACTATGATGATTGCTGAGGAATCAACCGCATGGCCTATGGTTACAAAACCTGTATATTTAGGTGGTCTGGGCTTTAATTTTAAGTGGAATATGGGTTGGATGAACGATATACTTGAATACATGGAAACTGATCCTTTTTTTAGAAAATATAAGCATAAAAATATAACATTCTCTCTGCACTACGCCTTTAGCGAAAACTTTATACTACCTCTGTCACATGATGAGGTAGTTCATGGAAAAAAATCCATCTTGGGAAAAATGCCCGGTACATATGAAGAAAAATTCGCAAATGTCAGAGTTCTTCTTGCCTTTATGATGGCACACCCCGGAAAAAAGCTTAATTTCATGGGATTTGAAATAGGACAGTTCACAGAATGGGATAATAACAAAGAAATTGAATGGTTTATGCTAAATTACGAATATCATAAAAAATTAAACATATATATTAAAATCTTAAACGATTTTTATTTGAAGAGTTCAGAGTTATGGGAAATAGATTACTCTTGGGATGGATTTAAATGGATTTCAAATGATGATTTTGAACAAAACATAATTTCCTTTAAAAGAATAAATAAAGCTGGAGACGAAATAATTGCAGTTATTAACTTTTCCCCCGTTGAAAGATATCAGTACAAAATTGGTGCTGCTTCGGGTACTTATAAGGAGATTTTTAACAGCAACAAATTAGAATTTGGAGGAACTGGATCAGGAAATCACGATACCATTATTTCATCTGATGGAGAAATTCATGGTTACAGATCGCATATTTCACTGACCATACCCCCATTATCAGCAATATTTTTTAAAAAGGATATAAATAACAAAACAGGAGGTAGAGTTTATGAAATTAACTAAAAATGAATGTGTAGTAATGCTTCTTGCCGGTGGTCAAGGCAGCAGACTTGGTGATCTTACGAAAAAAATCGCCAAACCCTCAGTCCCTTTTGGTGGAAAATACAGGATAATAGACTTCCCCCTATCAAACTGTGTCAACTCAGGATTGTATACAATTGGAGTACTGACACAGTATCAGCCACTTGTTTTAAACTCCTATATAGGTGATGGCAAATCTTGGGACTTAGATAGAATGAATGGAGGTATTCATATTCTCCCACCATATCAAAGAGTTGGCGATTCCGAATGGTATTCTGGAACAGCTAATGCAATCTACCAGAATATTGACTTTATTGATATGTATGACCCCGATTACGTTTTAATTCTTTCAGGCGATCACATTTATAAGATGAACTACTCCTTGATGATTGATTATCATAAGGAAAAGGATGCTGACTGCACAATCTCTGTAATTAATGTACCTATTAAAGAAGCTTCAAGATTTGGTATACTAAGCTCAGATAATAGTGGAAGAATTGTAGATTTTGAAGAAAAACCAAAAAAACCTAAAAGCACTAATGCTTCAATGGGTATATATGTTTTCAAATGGTCTAAACTTAAAGAATATCTTGAAATAGATGACAAAAATATAAGCTCAACAAAGGATTTTGGCAAGGACCTAATCCCACTAATGCTTAGCAAAGGCGAAAAAATGTACTCCTATGAATTTGATGGCTATTGGAAGGATGTAGGAACAATTGAATCACTTTGGGAGGCAAATATGGACTTGCTTGAAAATGGAGACTTAGATTTATCAAGTGATTGGATTATTTATTCAAAGCATGCAGAAAGACCCCCTCATTACATAAGCGATAATTCATCAGTTAAAAATTCAATTGTTTCAGAGGGTGCAGTAATATTCGGTTCAGTTGAAAATTCAATAATTTTTTCTGGTGTAGAAATCGGAGAGGATGCAGTTGTAAAGGATTCAGTTATTATGGCGGATGTTACAATCAAAGAAGGCTCAACAGTAAATAACTCAATAATTGACGAGTCTGTTATAATCGGCGCTAATCTTAAAATTGGTACAGCAAAGGAAAAAAACTACGGAATAACTGTAATACCGAGAGATAGTATTATAAACAACATGCAGGAGGTTTAGGATGAACGCTTTAGGAATTATATTCTCAGATATGCAAGAATGGAGCTTGACAGAGCTAGCTTCGCATCGTTCAATAGCAGCCATACCTTTTGGCGGCAGATACAGACTTATTGATTTTCCGTTATCCAACATGGTAAATTCAGGAATAAGCAATATATGCCTAATAACAAAAAGCAATTACAGGTCTCTAATGGAGCATATAGGCTCTGGAAAGGACTGGGATTTATCGAGAAAAAAAGGCGGTATAATCATACTTCCCCCTTTTGCAATGGGTGAAAATCACGGACTGTTCCAAGGAAGACTTGACGCCCTAAAGAGAGTTTTAGACTATATTTCATCTGCCAGTGAAAAATATGTTGTATTATCCGATTGTGATATGATTTACAACATTAACCTTAAAGATGTAATAAAATATCATGTTGAAAAAAATTCAGATATAACAGCTGTATACACAAAATTTGCCTTAGACGAAAAATCCTCAATACATGAAATAACATACGAATTTGATGAAACAGGGAGAGCCAATGATATACTTGCCTACCCTGTTATAAGTGGTATTCATAATGTAGGTCTAAATACTTGGGTTATGAACAGAGATTTTTTAATATCTGTGATACGTGATGCAATAGCAAGAAATTCCAAGAATTTCAGCCATGATGTTCTTGCAAAAAAGGTTTCTTCTTTGAGAATTTACGGGTATGAATACAGTGGATATTTTGCACACATAGACTCATTACAAAGCTATTATGACAACAGCCTTAAATTATTGGATAAGAATAATCTTCAAAAGCTGTTTTATTCAGAAACTGGTCCAATTTACACAAAGACAAAGGATTCATCTCCAACAAAATATTGCAGTAGTGCAAATGTTAAAAACTCTCTGATAGCGAGCGGATGTACAATCGAAGGAACTGTAGAAAACAGCATAATATTCAGAGGAGTTAAAATAGGAAAAAATGCTGTCATTAAAAATTCAATAATCATGCAGCATGGAATAGTAGGAGAAAATGCAAAATTAGATTCAGTTATAACCGACACAGATGTCAAGGTTACAAACGGCAGAGTTCTCTTTGGTTATTCTAATTTCCCATTTTTTATAAAAAAATTATCAACTGTGTAGTTTTACATAAAAAAGATAGAGAGAAATTAAAAAAAAGAAAGGATAAGCACCAGTGCGGTGCGTGGTTATAATTATGAATAAAATAAACATTCTTTTCGCAACATCAGAAGCTGCTCCATTTATAACAACAGGCGGTCTAGGAGAAGTATCAGGCTCACTACCTAAAGCTTTAAAGGCAAAATATGGAGACGACATAGACATAAGAATAATTCTCCCACTTTATCAAAGCATAGAAAACAGAGACGATTTTGAATATATTGGCAATACTATCGTTCATTTAGCATGGAGACAGCAATACTGCGGAGTATTTAAAAAGCTTGCAAATGGTGTTACATATTATTTCATTGATAATGAATACTATTTTAAAAGAAGTGATTGCTACGGTCATTTTGATGATGGTGAAAGATTTGCATTTTTCTCAAAAGCAATACTTTCCGTTATATCTATGCTTGATTTTTTACCTGACATAATACACGCAAATGACTGGCAAACAGCTCTTATTCCAATATATCTTAAAACTACTTATTCAAACTACGTTGATTATAGCAATATAAAAACAATATTAACAATACACAACATTGAATATCAAGGAATTTATGACATGAAAATTGCTGAGGATATATTTGATATTCACGGAAGCGAAAAATCAATTATAGAATTTAATGGTGCTATAAATCTCATCAAGGGTGCATTAGAAACAAGCGATGTTATAAGTACCGTCAGCGAAAGCTATGCAAAGGAAATGCTTGATAATTATCACGCTCATGGTCTTGCAAGTATAGTAAATAGAAACTCTCATAAGTTAAGAGGTATCCTAAATGGAATTGACACTGATTTTTACAATCCTGAGACTGACAAGGCACTATTTGAAAATTACAATATAAATAGTATCCAGAAAAAATCTATAAATAAAACAAGTTTGCAACAGCTTGTAAATTTGCCAAAAAACGAAAAAATACCTGTTATTGGTATCGTCTCAAGACTTGTAAAACACAAGGGCTTTGACCTCATAATATATGCGATTGATGAAATATTAAAAGAGAAAGTTCAATTTATAATACTTGGCAAGGGAGACAGAAATTATGAATTGCATTTTAAAGCACTTCAAGATATGTATAAAAACAAGCTCTCTACAAAAATAGATTTTAATCAAGACCTTGCGAGAAAATTATATGCCGGTGCTGATTTTATTTTAATGCCATCAATAAGTGAGCCTTGCGGAATTTCACAGATGATTGCTTCTCGTTATGGAACTGTTCCAATAGTTAGAGAGATCGGCGGACTCAAGGATTCTATAAAGGATTGCAGTCTAGGAACTGGAAATGGCTTTACATTCTATAACGAAACCCCTCATGATTTAGTTTTAGCAATTAAAAGAGCTTTACAGGTTTATGCAGATGAAAATAATTTTAGAAAACTTATAGAGGCTGTAATGTCTGTTGATTTTAGCTGGGAAAATTCAGCAGTTAAATATTTTGAAATGTATAATAGCATACATAACGGAGGACAAAATGATTCAATCAAAAATTGATTCAAGGCTAATCAATAAGCTTATTGATGAAGAAATTTTGCGGCATTGGAATATATCTTCTGAAGCTGCAAGCTTAAATCAAGTATATAGAGCCTTATCCATAGCTATAAGAAATTTACTTCAAGAAAAGCATATTAGATTTGTTAAGGAAGCCGAGTCAAACAATCAAAAACAGATAAATTATATGTGTATGGAATTTTTAGTGGGAAAATCACTTAGAAATAATCTATTTAACCTCAATATAGAAAAAGAAGTTTCAGAGGCACTTAGAAAATATAATTTCACCTTAGAAGAATTTTACGATATAGAAAAAGACCCCGGACTTGGAAATGGTGGTCTTGGCAGACTTGCTGCCTGTTTCATGGATTCTCTTGCGACACAAAACTACCCTGCCACAGGATATTCTATCAAATATGAATTCGGACTTTTTAAACAAAAAATTGTAGATGGATGGCAGACAGAGCTTCCGGATGATTGGTTAAAAAGCTCCGATGTATGGCTTATTCCTAAAGCAGAAGAACGTGTAATCGTCAAATTTGATGGTAAGATAAGAGAAGAATGGACCCAAAAAGGACTTAAAATTCACTATGATTACCAAACAGAAATTGATGCCATTCCTTATGATATGTATATATCAGGCTTTGGCGGCAAAGGTGTAAGCTTGTTAAGACTTTGGGAGTCTAAAAGCTTGCACTCCATTGACATGAATTTATTCTCACAGGGAGATTATATACGAGCCTTATCTGAGGACTCTATGGCAGAGGCTATATCAAAGGTTTTATATCCGGCTGATAATCACAACGAGGGGAAAATTTTAAGGCTCAAGCAGCAATATTTTCTTGTTTCTGCTTCTGCACAGGATATTGTGAGAAAGCATTTGAGAAAGTACAATACACTTGATAATTTCAGCGAAAAAGTCTCTATACACATCAATGACACTCACCCAGCTCTTATAGTACCTGAACTAATGCGTATTTTTATGGATGATTACAATTACTCATGGGAGATAGCATGGAAAATAGTTTCAGATACAGTTTCATACACTAATCATACTGTGCTTACAGAAGCATTAGAAACATTTGATGTTGATATTGTTAAAAATAAGCTTCCAAGAATTTTTATGATAATATCTGAAATAAACAAGCGATTTTTAGAAGAAGCAAGACATAGATATAATGGCAACTGGGACAAGGCTGTTCAAATGTCAATATTTGGATACAATAAAATAAACATGGCTAATCTATGTATAGCCGGAAGCCATGCCGTAAATGGAGTGGCTGCTCTGCACACAGATATATTAAAAAGAACTGTATTTAAAAACTTTTATGAATACAGCCCTGAAAAATTTCTCAATGTTACTAATGGCATAGCACACAGACGTTGGCTAAATCAGGCTAATCCGCTGCTTAAAAATTTATTAGACAAGCTTTTGGGCAATTCCTACAGCCTAGATGCTAGCAGATTGTCTGAGCTAAAAAAATATGTCAATGACAAGAATATCTTAGACGAATTAGATAAAATAAAGTACAGCAATAAAAAGCATCTTGCAGAGTTTATTATGAAGAACAATAATATTTCTCTTAATATTGATTCTATATTTGATGTGCAGGCAAAAAGACTTCACGAATACAAAAGACAGCTTTTAAATGCTCTTAGAATTATCAGCCTAATAATTGATATCAAAGAGGGAAATACTGCTCATATAGTCCCAGAAACATTCATATTTGCAGCTAAGGCAGCACCTGGATATTTTCGTGCTAAAGAAATAATACAGCTAATATGTGCATTAAGCGATTATGTCAATAAGAATGAACACATTAAAAAATATATAAATGTAGTTTTCTTAGAAAATTATTCGGTGTCACTTGCAGAGATACTAATTCCAGCAGGTGAGCTAAGCGAACAAATTTCACTTGCAGGAAAGGAAGCAAGCGGAACAGGCAATATGAAATTCATGCTAAACGGTGCTTTAACCATAGGAACATACGACGGTGCAAATGTTGAAATGCTTGCACAAGTAGGCGAAGACAATTTCTTCCTCTTTGGAATGAGAGATTATGAAGTAGAAGAATTGTGGTCTAGGGGATACTCTTCGATACAATATTATCAGAAAAATGAAAAGCTTCGTAAAATAATAGATTTTCTTAATAAGGGATTTAGCAATAAAAATTTTGAATCGATTAGCAAGTATTTACTAGGTACAGATAATGTAGGTGACCCTTATATGTGCTTTGCTGATTTTAACAGCTATATGGAAGTTCATGGAAAAGCCTCGCAATTGTACTTCAATGATAAAACAAAATGGAATCAGATGTCACTGATAAATATTGCAAGCTCAGGAGTGTTTTCTTCTGATAGAACGATTAGAGAATATGCCAATAAAATTTGGAATATTAAGCCTTTATAATTTTGAGGAGTAAGATTAAAAGAAATGAAAAATAATGAAAGGATATGCACAAATATTTAAACTCTCTTGAAAAGAGAGTTTAATGTTCTTATGCAATAGGTGCATGGGCATGAATATGTATATATTTGACAGTCAATCTATATTTCATAGATATCCTCAAGGTGGAATCATGTGCGGACAGGAAATAGAATTAAAAATATATGTTAAAAGAGGCTCTTTCGTCATTCCTAGAATACGCCTTGATAAAAGAAAAAACTATGATAGCTATTTCTTCCATGAATTCACTATGATTTGGATTAGCTTAGAGAAAAACTATGATTTGTATACCGCTACTTTCACAATTAATGAAGAAGGTAATTATTTTTATTCTTTTATTTTAGAGGAAAATATTACAAACAAAGACTTACTTTTTAATGAACAAAATAAGCAAGCTATTTCATCACAAAAATACCAGCTTCTTATATATAGTAAAGACTATATAACTCCTAAATGGACACATAGTGGCATAATATACCATATTTTTGTTGATAGGTTTTATAAAGACAACTACAATGATAAAGACTATAAGCTTGAAAATATTGATGTTGAAATTCACAAAATAAAAAACAATAATATTAAAAATCATGATATTCAAAATAATAATATAAAAAATAACGACATTATAATAAGAAATGATTGGAATGGAACTCCAAACTATCTTCCTGATGAAAATGGAGAAATTAAAAATAACGACTTCTTTGGGGGTAATTTAAAAGGAATAATAGAAAAGCTCCCCTATCTATCAGAGTTAGGGGTTACTATTCTATATCTTTCTCCTATTTTTAAAGCTTACTCAAACCATAAGTACGACACAGCAGACTATTTCTCAATTGACCCTATGTTTGGAGATGAAATTATCCTATCTGCTTTATGCGAAGAAGCAAAAAAATATGGCATAAAAATAATTTTAGATGGAGTTTTCAGCCATACAGGAGCTGACAGTATTTATTTTAATAAGTATGGCAGATATACCTCTTTAGGAGCATATCAAAGTGAAAAATCTCCATATTACGACTGGTATACATTCAATAAATGGAACGACGACTATGCAAGCTGGTGGGGTATACCTACTCTGCCAACCTTGAATAAGTATAGCAAGAATTATATTGATTTTATCATGGGAGAAAATGGAGTACTAAAATATTGGCAAAAAAAGGGGATTAAAGGTTGGCGTCTTGATGTAGCAGATGAGCTTCCAGATAATTTCCTAAAACTGCTGAGGACTTCTGTAAAAGAGCAGGATAGTGAATCCTTTATTGTTGGCGAAGTATGGGAGGACGCTTCAAATAAATTCTCATATGGTGTACTAAAGGAATATTTCCTAGGAAATCAGCTAGATTCGGTAACAAATTATCCTTTAAAAAATACTATAATCGAATATATTAAAACTGGCGATTGCAATACTCTAAATTATACTTTAAATCTTATAATAGAAAAATATCCACCTCAAACGGTCAACAGCCTAATGAATATTTTAGGAACTCACGATACAGAAAGAATTCTTACTATATTAGGCACATCCAAAGCACCAGAAGCAAAAAAAGAAAGAGCAGAATATAAGCTAAGCAGTGAAGAAAAGCAAAACGCTATGACCCTGCTTAAAATAGCGAGTCTGCTTCAATTTACTCTACCTGGGATACCTTGTATCTACTACGGGGATGAAGTTGGACTTGAGGGCTTTGAAGACCCTTTCAATAGAAGATGTTACCCATGGAGAAATGAAGATATTGAAATTTTAAATCACTATAAAATGCTATCTGAATTGCGAAAGAACAAAGTATTTTCTGACGGTAAATATAAATGCCTATTACATGAGGACGGGATTTTTATCTTTGAAAGATATAATGATAATGAACGAATTATAATTGCGACAAATCTTTCAAAAGATACAGCCACTTTAAATTTTAAACAAAAATTTAAGAAATATTTAACGAGGGAAACTAATTCCACTTTCAATCTTAGTAATAACGGATATTTAATTTTACTTAGCAATATTAAGGTAGATAACTTAATATAATTTCTAAAATAAATTTGAGCTGTTGCAAAACGCTCTTATATGAAAATTGTAAATAAAAATGCACTTTTATTTAGCCCGCAAAGGCTATTTAAAAGTGCATTTTCTTATTTTTGGGGATATATTTATAATAAAATTTACTAAAACTCTCTCTAATAATTATTTTTTACTTCTTTCATCTATCATTATCTGATGTAATCTTCCTTATTTTATGTATTATATCCTTAGTGAGCATATCTTTATCAGCTTTCCAAATCCAATTGCCTCCTAGTGTTGCGGGAGTGTTTATTCTTGCTTCTGAGCCAAGGCATAAATAATCCTGCAACGGAATTATGCAAAGTCTAGATTTGCTTGCTAAAACTCTTTCTATCATCGCATAGATTATATCGTCAATATTCATTTCTTCACTTATATTCAAGCTTTTTAGAACATATTCTCTTGTATTCTCATCAAGTTTTTGATACCAGCCCTTTAATGTATCATTATCATGAGTCCCTGTGTATGCGGCTGAATTCTCCTCATAATTTTCTGGAAGATATGGATTTTTAGGGTTTCCATCAAAGGCAAATTGGAGTATTTTCATTCCGGGGAAATTAAATTCATTTCTTAAACTTACAACGCTGTCTGTTATAATTCCTAAATCCTCTGCTATTATATTTAAATTCTTTATCTCTTTTGCAGCACGATTAAACAGCTCTCTCCCATTTGCAGGAAACCAAGCGCCAGAAATTGCATTTTCAGAGCCTCTTTCTACAGCCCAGAACTCATCAAATCCTCTAAAATGATCTATTCTCACAAGGTCATATAGCTTTAAGGATAAGTTGAGTCTTTTTATCCACCATTCATAAGAATTCATTCTATGATATTGCCAATTATATATAGGATTTCCCCAAAGCTGACCTTTGTCTGAAAAAGCATCAGGTGGTACTCCTGCAACTAAGCTTGGGCGCTTACAAGCATCCGTCATGAACAGACTTCTTTCAGACCAAGCCTCTACGCTATCCTGTGCTATATAAATCGGCATATCACCAATTAAAAAAACTCCCCTGCTATTTGCGTAATCTTTCAATTTAGTATATTGCTTATAAAACATAAACTGAAGAAATATCCAAAATTCTATATCGTCCTTAAGCATATGTCTGTATTTTTCAATTTCTTTTATATTCTCTTTTGATATCTTTTCTTCCCATTCGTGCCAAGATTTCTGATTGTTGTAATACTTTAATGACATGAATAAGGCATAATCATCTACCCATTGATTATTAGCTTTAAATTCGTTTATTTCGCTTTCATATTTCTCTATTGAATTAACAAAGGCTTTATGAAGTATTTTATATCTGAAATTAAACTGTCTTTCGTAGTCTATATATTTATCATTCACATTCAAAATCTCGCAATCCTCACAGGATAAAAGCCCCTCCTCTATCAAGACATCAAGGTCTATATAGTACGGATTTCCTGCAAACACTGAAAATGAAGCATATGGAGAATCACCATACGAAACAGGTCCCATAGGCAGCAGCTGCCAATATTTTTGATTGCTTAAATGTAAAAAATCTACGAAATTATATGCCTCTTTTCCTAATGTTCCTATGCCATATTTGGATGGTAATGAACTCACAGGCATTAGTATTCCAGAACTTCTTTTCAGCATTTATATTTTAACCTTTCTTATAATACTATTACAATATTCCTCCACCTATAAACTCCTTTAGTATTGAAGTTTTAGGTATAGTATTTTCATTTTCTATTGATTTGAAATAACTTAAGAATTTTAACAATCTCTGTCTTTCAGGATAAAATTCGCTGTCCTCCTTAACTTCCTCTATCAACGGAACAGCATATTTCTTAAGAATTCCTAGCTCATAAGTCAATGATGAGTTAAACATCACATCTGAATTTTCTTGGAATGGGAATATATATTTTTCCTCGCCCTTTCTGACGCTTTCCCACATCCTCATCGTGCTTTGAGCATTATGTCCTCTAAATTGATTATCTCTAACAATTCTTCTTATCAGTCTTGTGTCAGAAGTAGATATCATGTTATGATTATCAATATTTAGCTGAGTTAATGCACTTATATAAATTTTAAATTTATTCTTAGCGTATATATGCGACGTAAGCTTGTCGTTTAATCCGTGTATACCCTCAACCACTATTATATGGTCCTTTGAAAGCTTGACAGGCTCTTTATCATAAATCCTTTTACCTGTTTTAAATTCAAAGGTTGGTATTTGCACCTCATGGCCATTCATAAGATCAAGAAGATGATCATTGAACAGCTCAATATCAAGCGCATCTATTGTATCAAAGTCATAATTTCCATTCTCATCTCTTGGTGTCTTTTCTCTGTCCACAAAGTAATCATCCAACGAAATTGCATATGTTTTTTTGCCATTTACTCTAAGCTGTATTGATAATCTTTGGGCAAATGTTGTTTTTCCAGATGATGAAGGTCCTGCTATCAAAACAATTCTAATATCTTCATTTTCTGAAATTTCATCTGCAATGTATGCTATTTTCTTTTCATGAAGTGCTTCATTTACTAATATTAAATCGTGTATTTTCTCATTTACTATATGCTCATTTAATGCTCCGACATGAGCTAACTCCATGATATCTCCCCAATCCTCAGATTCCTTAAATATCTTTGCAAGCTTTACATCCTCAGCATATTCAGGAAATTCATTTGTGTTCTCTTTAGATGGGTATCGTAATATCAGACCTGATTGAAACAGCTTCAAGTCAAATTTGTAAATAACATTGGTATTTGGAGCAACATATCCATAAAACATATCGTAATATCCATCAAGCTCATAAACTCTAATATTTTCAGTTCCCCAATTTGCTAGTAAGGATATCTTATCAGTCATGCCTTGTTTTAAAAATATCTCTCTTGCTTCATCAATAGAAAGCATAGCCCTATTAATACTAATATTTCTATCAATAATTTCCTGCATTTTATCTTTAATTTTTATTATATCATCTTCTGTAAGCTTTCTGTTTAGCTTAATTTCTGAAAACAAGCCTTTGTTTAAAGAGTGTTCAATCAACGCTACGGAGTTATGCTCCCCAGCCTTTAAGCTACCATGCAATTCTTCTGAATTTTCATATAATTCCTTGCAAGCCTTTATATATATAAAGGTAAGTGTTCTTATATATACTCTCATTCCATCAGGATTTTTAATATCTAAAAACTCTACTTCATCGCTGTCATAAAATGCGTTATAGCTAAGTTCTTTTAATGTATTATTTATTTTAACTAACAAGTATTTATTATAATCATCACCATATATCTTTTTTAACAAGTCATAAGCAGTTTCATTTTGTGTAATTGGAACATTTTCAATTTTTTTATCATTTTTTAGGTTTTTTACCATTACATTCATATCACTTTATTTCCTTTTTAATAAATTTTTTGGAACATTTAGCTTCTAAGCTTCGTCATAACATATAGGTTTAATTAAACTATTTTTTCCACTCTCATATAGTGGTTGAATTTATTATCCGGAATAGTTCAGCCACTATAAAATTTTAGATACTTTAATATTACCAAAGCAAGCTAAAAAGAAGCTTAATACTTACATAATATATTTCGGATGTTTTATATAATAGTTTACCACTTACGAAAAAATAAATTAATTTTCTATAAAAAGGCTTCTATAATCATAAATTTACAAATTTACAAATAATTTTTTGAGAAATTTATTTGTCGAAATTATTGAATATTTTTTTTTATTGTGATATTATAAATGAAAACTATAAAATTCTATCCTTGGAGGCAAACGTGAAAGCAATTATCAATTGGTTTAAAGATTTATTTTATAATGCTACTGATTATGCAATAATACTATGTGTTGTAGCTGTTGTAGCTGTTGTGTTGTTTTGGAGATTTGACATATTATTTAATTTAAAATTAGAAAAGGATACTTTAAAGCCTAATCCTATAACTATCTCTAACGGCAAGGATGATGACAAAACTAATCCTCCAAGTGATAATACTGATAATAATCAAACCGATGGAAATACTACTGGCGAAAACAATCAAGGAAATGGAACTGATAATCCGACTCCACCAGAAGGCAACAACACTGATGGTAACAAAAACCCTGAACAAAATGGTAATTCTAACCCTACTACCGATGGAGCTGAAATCAGCTTTAATATCCCTGCTGGTACTTTCCCAGGAAAAATAGCTGATATTTTAATTGGTAAAGCTTTAATAGAGGACAAGCAGACATTTTTAACAAGATGCGTAGAGATGAAGTTAGACACTAAATTAAAATCCGGTGATTTTGTAATTAAAAAAGGAACATCCTTAGATGATGTTATAAAAACAATAGCAAAACAGAATTAAAGGCATGATAAGACAGTTGAGTATTTCTTCTGTCTTTTTTTTGCAACAATAAAAACAAAATAACTTTTTTTAAAAAGAAAATATAATCATAAACGCTAATTTAATCATTGACAATTATGTTTATTAACAATAAAATAATAGGTGTGCTAATAATTATTTAAAATATTTATAAATATTAGTTTTAAAGAAATTCTTAAAGGAGGATTTATATAATGAAAATTCTTATGACTGGTAACGAAGCTATAGCACGTGGTGCTTATGAAGCTGGTGTTACCGTTGCTTCTGCCTATCCTGGCACTCCAAGTACAGAAATTATGGAAAATTTCTCACAATATGAGGGTGTACATGCTGAGTGGGCAGTAAACGAAAAGGTTGCATGTGAGGTTGCAGCTGGAGCTTCTATTCGTGGAGCACGTTCATTTGCAGCTATGAAGCACGTTGGTTTAAATGTTGCTGCTGACGGATTTATGTCATATGCCTATCACGTAACTAACGGAGGATATGTGCTAATAACTGCTGACGAGCCAAATATGCACTCATCACAAAACGAGCAAGATAACAGATATTTTGCTTTATTTGGAAAAACTGCACTTATCGAGCCTAGCGATTCGCAGGAATGTCTTGATTTCATGAAAGAAGCCTTTGAAATAAGTGAAAAATACGAAACTCCAGTATTATTCAGAGTAACAACTCGTACTTGTCACTCAAAGTCAATCGTTACTACAGGCGAAAGAGTTGTTCCACCTATAAAAAACTATGTTAAAGATATGAAAAAAAATCTTATGGTTCCTGCTATTTCAAGAGCAAGACACCCAGAGATTGAAAACGTAAGACTTGCAGGATTACAAGAATACTCTAATAACTGTTCTTTGAATAGAATTGAGTATAATAATACTTCTATTGGTATCATAACAAGCGGTATTGCTTATCAATACGCAAAAGAAGTTATGGGAGATAATGCTTCTTATTTGAAAATAGGATTTGTAAATCCACTTCCAGATAAAATGATAAAAGAATTTGCTTCTAAAGTGGACAAGCTTTATGTAATAGAAGAAAATGATCCTTTCATCGAAACACAAGTAAGAGCAATGGGAATTGAATGTATAGGAAAAGATGTATTCCCAATCTGTGGAGAATATTCACCAGAATTATTGAGAGAAATACTATTAGGTGTTAAACCGTCTGGGGATTATACTAGCCAAATGCAAGCACCTCCAAGATCTCCAGTATTATGTGCTGGATGTCCACACAGAGGATTATTCTTTGAGCTTGGAAAATACAGGAACAAAGCATATTTCAGCGGAGATATAGGATGTTATACACTTGGAGCAATGGCCCCATTAAATGCTTGTGATTCTACAATTTGTATGGGTGGTTCAATAACAGGAGCTCATGGATTTGAAAAAGCTAATGAGCTGAATAATGATAAATCAATGAAATCCTTTGCTTTAATTGGAGATTCAACATTCTTCCACTCAGGAATTACTGGGCTTATAAACACTACCTACAATAATTCAGCTATAACTACTCTAATACTTGATAACAGTATAACAGGAATGACTGGACACCAAGAAAACCCTGGTACTGGAAAAACTATAACAGGAGAAATCGCACAAAAAATTGATATCGAAACATTGTGCTACGCTTGTGGTATCAAAAAAGAAAATCTGTTAATAGTAGACCCTTATGATATCAAAGCTACAAGAGAAGCACTTAAAAAAGGTTATGAAGCTACAGAGCCATTTGTTATAATAACAAAACGTGAATGTGCTTTATTAAAGCCTATTATTAAGCAACGTGCTAACATGAAATCAAAGGTTGACCCTGATAAATGCAGATCTTGTAAAGCCTGTCTAAGATGCGGATGTCCTGCTTTGATTTTTGAAGGAAAAACAAGAATTGATAGTGATGCTTGTAACGGTTGCAGTGTTTGCGTACAAATTTGTCCGTTTGGAGCAATAGAAAAGGTGGGTGAATAAATCATGTCAAATATTAAAAATATACTTTTAGTTGGAGTTGGTGGACAAGGCACTATACTTACATCAAAAATACTTTCTAAAGGCTTTGTAGAAAATGGTTATGATGTTAAAATGGCTGAGATACACGGCATGAGCCAACGTGGCGGAACTGTTACAACTCAAATAAGATACGGTGAAAAAGTTTATTCTCCAGTTATAGAAAAAGGCTGTGCAGATATAATAGTTGCATTTGAAAAATGTGAGGCTTTGAGATTTTTAGCTGATCTTAAAAAAGATGGTATCTTAGTTATAAATGACTATGAAATGCCTCCAGTTTCAGTAAACATAGGAGCTGCAGAATATCCAGCTGGAATAATCGAAGAATATAAAAATGTTGTTGGAAAAGAAAATGTACAAATAATCAAAGCTTATGATATAGCAAAGGAACTTGGAAATACAAAATGTATGAATATTGTTCTTCTTGGCTCTCTTGTAAAAATGTTAAAGCTTGAAAGTATTGATTGGAAACAAATAATAAAAGAGTCTGTTCCTGAGAAAGCTGTTGATATGAATATTCAGGCTTTTGAAAAAGGATATGAGATATAAAAAATTATCGGAGCAATGCTCCGATAATTTTTTTATTTTACGCATCTTAATATAAAATATCCTGCTTTTTTGTATATGGTTTCGCAATTTCCAAATAATGATTTTAGCTTGTCTATTGAGCTGTTTGCTCCTTGCTTTTTTTGTATAACTACATATAGTTTTCCACTATCGTTTAAATTCTCATGTGCCTTGTCAAAAAAATTATACACTGTTTCTTTTCCAGCTCTTATCGGTGGATTTGTTAGGATTCTATCAAATTTTTCTTCTGTGTTTTCTAGAATATTGGATTGCAATACATTAATTTTTTCAGCTACCTTGTTTTCTTTCGCATTCATTTCTGATAGCTTTACTGCTCTCTCATTTATATCTAGCATAGTAATCTTTACCTTAGACATAAGCTTTGCCAGTATGACTCCAACAGGACCATAGCCACAGCCTAAATCTAATATGCTTCCCTCAAAACCTTTTTCGTTTGTTACAAAGCTTTCTATCATCGTCATCGTTCCGAAATCAACTGCTGATTTTGAAAAAACACTGTTGCTTGTGTTAAAGACAAATTCTTCTCCTAACGCATTCCACTTGAATTTATATATATCGTCCTTCGTCGTAGGATTTTTAGTAAAATATTGTTCCATATTAATAAATAATTCCTCTCAAAGTTTTATTTCAACCTAGCTGATAGTGCTAACTTTAATCTATTTTATTACCCTATAAATACTAAACATAAACAAAGACTGAACACATATTAAAAAATTTTCTCATATTTTTTTAAATCCCGAATTTGCTCTTTATTTCTTTTACTATGCTATCACTATCAAAGCCATACTTCTTATATATATATCCAGTATTTCCATGTTTAATAAAAATATCTGGAAAAGTTTTTGTGAAATATTCAGCATCCCTCGGCAATATAGATATTATACTATTTAATATTCCAGCCCCAGCACAGTTTTCTTCGATTATTAAAGCTTTTTTTGTTTTATCGACAGATTTTAAAATAAACTCTACATCAAGTGGCTTTAAAAATCTTAAATTTATTACTTCTGCATTTATATTATCATTTTTAAGTTTATTTGCAGTATCAACTGCTATTTCGAGCATTTTTCCATAAGCTATAATTGTTATGTCATTTCCCTCATTAACAATTACTCCCTTTCCAAGCTCTATATCTTTTGTAGAATTTGGTATATTTGAAAGGCTTGAACCTCTTGGGTATCTTATGGCTATAGGTGCATTAAATCTATTAATAGCAAACTCTAGCATTGAATTTAGCTCATTATAATCAGATGGTGCCATTACTGTCATATTTGGTAATTGTGTTAAAAATCCACTGTCGAATACTCCTTGATGTGTTTCACCGTCATCTCCCACAATTCCAGCTCTATCTATAGCAAATACAACATGAAGATTTTGAGTTGCTATATCATGCACAACTTGGTCATATGCTCTTTGTAAAAATGATGAATACAAGGCTACAACTGGTATAATGCCATTTACAGCAAAACCTCCTGCCATTGTTACAGCGTGTTGTTCTGCTATACCTACATCAAATATTCTATTTGGAAATTTTTCTTTAAATTCACACAATCCAGTTCCATCAATCATTGCCGCTGATATTGCAACAACTTTATCATTACTTTGTGCTATATCACAAAGCTTCTTACCAAACATATGCGAGTACGATAATGATTTTGTTTTATTTATAGCTTTCCCTGTTTCTATATCAAAAGCAGATACTCCATGGTATTCATCAGGGTTTTGTTCAGCAAATTCATAGCCCATCCCTTTTTTTGTACAAATATGTATAAGTACAGGCTCTTTGATACGCTTAGCTCTCTCAAATACATCTACTAATTCTACTATATCGTGTCCATTTATAGGTCCTAAGTATGTTAATCCAAGCTCTTCAAAAATCATGTTTGGAAGTATCATTTTCTTGATACCTTCTTTTACTCTGCGAAGAAAGGCCTTTATAGATTTTCCGAATTTCGGCATTTTAATAAGAATATTTTCTATGTCTTTTTTAGTGTTAAGATAACCTGAGTTTGTTCTTTTCTTGCTCAAATGAGTTGATAATCCACCAACATTTTCAGATATAGACATTCCATTATCGTTTAGTATTACTATTAGCTTGGTATTATTTTTTCCTACATCATTTAATGCCTCAAAGGACATACCACCTGTCATAGCTCCATCACCTATAACAGCTAAAACATTGTAATCTTCATCTTGCAAGTCTCTAGCTCTTGCAATACCAATAGCTGCTGATATAGATGTACTGCTATGTCCTGTGTCAAAAACATCATATTCACTTTCTTCTCTTTTAGGGAAACCACTAAGTCCATCCATTTGTCTTATGGTATTCATTTTGTCTTTTCTACCTGTCAATATCTTATGTATATATGACTGATGTCCTACATCCCAAATCAACTTATCTTTTTTGAGGTCAAAAGCGTAATGCAAAGCTATACTAAGCTCAACAACACCTAAATTAGAGGCTAAATGCCCACCTGTTTTTGATACCGTATCTATTAAAAATTCTCTGATTTCCTCAGACAATGAGTTCATCTCTTTATAGGTAAATTGGTGCAAATCCTCTGGCCAATTTACTTTATCTAATAAATTATTCATTTTAACTCCATTCTAATAATTCATTTCCAAAATAATAAAATAATTCCATTTTAAAAAGCTTTAATTGGAAATACAATTCTTTTAAAGTAAAATTGCATATTGTTTGTTAAAAAAATATTAATAACACAACATGGGGAGTATAATCCTCCCCATGTCAAATCATATAAATGCTTATCTAAATAATTATTTAATTCTCTTCAATATTTCACATAAATAATTGAATGAATTTTCAACAGATTTTATTTCTAAATGCTCATTTGGCGAGTGTATATCGTGCATATTAGGACCTATTGAGATCGCATCAACTAAGCTCTCGCACTTTTTAAGAAGATATCCACACTCAAGTCCTGCGTGAATTGCTGATATCACTGCATCCTTTCCTGTCACTTCCTTGTAAGTTTGAGCACAAATATCTCTTATCTTAGAGTTCTTTGCATATTCCCATCCTGGATAAAATCCACCTGATGATATTTCTATATTTAAGTATTCAGCCAATTGCTTCATCGATGGCTCAAGACTATCTGTAAGTATTGACATAACTGAGCTTCTTGGATGACAGTCTACTGTTATATATTTATCATCTGTTTTAACTATACCAAGGTTATTTGATGAGATAACCAAGTCTATAGCTGTGCTTTTTGACAATACTCCTACCGGAACTATATTTATGCAGGCAATGAGTTTTTTTGCAATATCCTTTGTCAAAACCTCTGTTATATTTTCAACTTTTTCAAATGTAATATTAACATCAGGATCTGTAAAACTATATTCATTTTTGAATATTTTGTTCCACTTCTCAACTTTTTGCTCTAAATTATCTATATTATCAGTATTTATAAATACTTTAGCCTCTCTTGGAATAGCATTAGGCTTTGAGCCTGCATTGAAGCTTATAAGTTCAATTTCGTCTAGTAAATCATATAAAAGTCTTGCCATTAATTTAGTAGAATATCCCTTTTCCTTATGTACCTCTGCTCCGGAATGTCCTCCAGTAAGACCTCCAACCTTTACCATGAATGTATTGCTCATCTTAGACTTTGTTTTTTCAACAGGAATTTTAAATAATATTTCTCCCCCGCCAGCACAACCAGCAGTTAATACTCCTTCTTCTTCGCTGTCAAGGTTTATAAGATGCTTTGCTTTTATCATACTACCGTCAAGCATTTTAACCCCAGTCATGCCCATTTCTTCATCAACAGTTATCAAAGCTTCAAGTGCTGGATGAGCTATATCCTCTGCTTCAAATAAAGCAAGAATCATAGCAACAGCTATACCATTGTCAGCTCCTAGCGTTGTGTCAGTAGCATATATATTTCCATCTATTATTCTTAATTTAAGAGGATCTTTCTCAAAATCATGCACAGTACACTCATTTTTTTCACAGACCATGTCCATGTGGCCTTGAAGCAACACCATAGGTGCATTTTCATAGCCCTTTGCAGCTGGTTTTCTTATAATTATATTTAAAAATTCATCCTGTATAACTTCCCAGTTTTTTGATTTAGCTAATTGATATAAGTAATCTGAAATTTGTTTTTCATTTTTAGATCCATGAGGAATTTTTGTTATTTCTTCAAAATAGTAAAAAACTCTTTCTGGTTTTAATCCTTCTAAAATTCTTGTCATTTTAATTAATTCCTTTCTTTTGTATATATTTTTTTATTAATGAGATATATTATATGATAAAGCTCCATATAAATTAAGATTTATCTAATAAATTTTTACTTTAACTCTCCAATTTTATTAAATGGAAAAATTCTGAATAAAGCTTCGCCTTTAATATACTTTTTGTTTATATAAGGTTCTTGCCATACTCTTGCATCCTGTGACTGCGGTCTATTATCCCCTAAGAAGAAATAGCTATCTTCGGGAACGTCGAAAGTTTGCTCTGGTTGCTCGCCTGTTGATTTAATAACATATGGCTCATCTAGAATTTTACCATTGATAAACACTTCTCCCTCAGAATTAATTTCAACCTTATCTCCTGGCAATCCTATAAGTCTTTTGACTAGATATTTTCCTAACTCTTTAGAATCAAATACTAGAATATCCCCACGCTTTACATTTTTTATATTAAATATTTTGTTTACATAAAGTCTGTCGCCAGGCATTATTGTACTTATCATTGAGCCAGTTGGAACCTCAACAAGCTGAAAAATAAATCTATTGATTAATAGAGCAATAACTAATGCTATTAACGCGGGTATGACCCAGTCTTTTATAAAATTTTTCATGTCTTCCTTTTCCTTTTTTTATTATTTTAATCTCTCCTACTATTATAAATGATTTATGTAATTTTTCAATCATTTTTTAAAACAATTTATAAAATAAATTGTTAAATAATTTATTTTATAGTTTATTATACTAGTATATTCTTAGAATTTTCTAAAAATTTATTAAAAAATATTATTTTTAATTTCTTTTAGCTTTCAATAAATAAAAAATTAACAAATATTACAATAATACACTACCTGCATATAATGTTAATACGAACTGATAAAAAATTTTTAGTGTATTTTTTTATTTGTTTTTAGCATAGTATAAAATTTGCATCTTTGAACAAACTAATATTATGGTGGTGGTTATTTTATGGACTTCAAAAACAAAATTCCAAAAATTGACAACATCTACCCTATGGTGTTGAAAGACAGCAAGGTTTACATTCCCTCTATTATAGAGGTAGAAGAAGAAAAAGCAGAGGTTGACGCTAATCAAAAGTAATTCACCCCTGCTCTCCCTCGCAATAAAAAAGAATGTGTAAGGCTTAGTTGCTTTACACATTCTTTTATAGAGCGAAACTTATTTCGCTTTTGTATCATTAAGAATTTTATAATTTTAAACTTTATTTTAAAATATTTACTCTTAGTATATTCCTAGATTTCTACTATCCAGCCTTCTGGTGCTTCTACATCACCAAATTGAATACCTACTAATGTATCATATAATTTCTTAGTTACAGGTCCAACTTCTTTTAAGTCGTAGAATACGTGCATTTTACCTTTATGCTCTATTCCTCCTATTGGAGAAATAACTGCAGCTGTTCCACATGCTCCTGCTTCTTTAAATTCATCTAAATTATCTATAAGTACATCTCTTTCTTCTACCTGCATATTTAGATAATGCTCTGCTACATACATAAGAGATTTTCTTGTTATACTTGGAAGTATAGAGTTAGATTTTGGAGTTACAAACTTATTATCTTTTGTTATTCCAAAGAAGTTAGCTGCTCCTACTTCTTCTATTTTTGTATGTGTAGCTGGATCCAAGTATATACAATCTGCAAAGCCTTTATCTACAGCTTCTTTATGTGCTAATAAGCTTGCTGCATAGTTTCCTCCAACCTTAGCAGCGCCTGTTCCATTTGGTGCAGCTCTATCATAATCAGTAGTTACAAAGTTTACAGGAGTCATGCCACCCTTGAAATATGCTCCAACCGGTGAGCAGAACACGCAGAATAAATATTCTGATGCTGGTCTAACACCTAAGTTATCACCTATACCAATAGTAAATGGTCTAAGGTAAAGAGTTGCTCCTGAGCCATGTGGTGGAACAAATTCTTCGTTAGCTTCTACAACTTGCTTACAAGCATCCATGAATTGCTCTACTGAAACATATTGCATTAGCAATCTTTTACAGCTTTCCTGCATTCTTAAAGCATTTTGCTCAGGTCTGAATAATTGTGCCTTGCCATCTTTGTTTGTATATGCTTTTAATCCTTCAAAACATTCTTGTCCATAATGAAATGCTGTTGAAGAAGCGCTTATTGTTAATGTGTCCTCATCTACAAGCTTTCCATTGTCCCATTTTCCATCTTTAAAATATGAAACATACATTTTGTTTACTTTGGTATAAGAAAAAGATAGCTTAGACCAATCCAAATTTTTTTTGTTCATATTTGCCTCCAAATATAATATTTTTAATACTTTATTATATTGCAAAATTTGTGCCATTATCAAATTGTAGATGTTTACTGTAATACATGCTATTAATATAACTTATTGCATTTTTTTGCACGCATAATTTTGCAAGCAACATGGTCTTATTCTTATTTATGCCTTTTATACTACTGATGGCTCTAAAAGCAAGTTTCCTGTTTTAAATCTGTTAAGATTTAACATACTTACGTCTATGCTTGGTTTTTTTCCTAATATCATTTCCGAAATTGCTATGCCTGTCACTGGTCCGAACATGAAGCCGTGACCGCTATAACCCAGAGCTAGATATAAGCCCTCTAGTCCATCTACTGTGCCATATATTGGCTGTTTGTCTGGTGTCATATTGTACAGACCTGCCCATTGTCGTATTACTCTTAACTTGCTTATTGGCGGTAATAAATCATCTATCGTTTTAGCCATTTCTTCCATGAAGTGCCAGCTTGATGTCTGTCTTAGGTCTCTTGGCTCGTTTGCATCTCCTCTTCCCATTATAAATGATCCATGTGGGGATTGCTGAACATATAAATTTAATGAAAAGGACATTACCATTGGTCCTTGTAGCGCTTCTACAGGCTCTGTTACTAATATTTGATGTCTTTCTGAGTATACTGGTATGTCTATATTTACCATTTCACAAATTTGCTTTGACCACGCATTAGTTGCATTTACTACCTTTTCAGTTGATATCTCACCCTTATCAGTTATAACTCCCTTGATTTTTCCGTTTTCAGTTTTTATACCAATCACTTCTGTGTATGTATAAAATTCTACCCCTAGTCTTTTCGCTGCCTTATAGTAAGCGTCTGTAGTTTTGAAAGGATTTAAAAATCCATCTTTTCCACAAAATGCAGCTCCTGTTAATATATCAGTATTTAGGTATGGTACTATTTCCTTTGCTTCTTGTACAGTTAATAGCTTTGACGGTATGCCAAGCTCGTGCTGTATTTTTATATTTTTATTAAATTGCTCCATCTCTTTGTCTGTAGAAGCAACTAATAAGTATCCACTTTGTTTGAATTCTACGTCATCATCATATTCTAATATTTCATTGGCATTTTCAAAAAACTCTATACTTTTTTTAGCAATAGTACAGTTCATAACTGTTCCCCATTGCATTCTAACACCTGCTCCGCATCTTCCAGTTGAGCCGCTGCATATATAGTCCTTTTCTATAACAACTACATTTTTCATACCCTGCTTAGCAAGATTATATGCTATGGAGCAACCTGATATTCCGCCTCCAATAATTACAACATCTGCACTATTTTTCATGGCTCTCCTCCTTAGTCTCAAATTCTGTTTGAGACTTTGCAATCAATCCTAACTTCACACCTACTGCTACTGGTCTATTTGTATGATTTTTTAACTCACTCATACTCTTACCTGTGGCTAAGGATATTTCTCTAAGCACTAAAAGTCCGCAGGTTTTTCCTTGACATGGACCCATTCCTATACGAGTTATTCTTTTTATTTCATCTAAGGATGTGTAACCCTCAGCAATCAGATTTCTTACATCTGCCAAGCTTACATCCGAACATCTGCATATGATTGTGTTATCGTCTCTCATCTTTACACCTCTACTCTAATGTTTCTAATATAATATAGATATTTTCTGTCCACCTCTATAGTTACTACAGGTGTTTTATCAAAGGATTTAGGATTTAGCACTCCGACAACCTTTGCATCTGCTATATATTCACCGGCTCTGTTTAAGCCTTGCACTGTACTTCCCTCAACCGGTAATGGAGAAAACTCATATGGTAATTTAATTAACACTGTTTCTTGTGACTTTGAACCATCAACAATCATAATTGAAAGTCCCGGACATTTGCTAAGGCAAATTGCACAACCCGTACATTTCTCCGGACTTAATTCGGGTAAATTGTTTATATCGTCGCCTATATTTATTGCATTAAATCTGCAAGCTGTTTGACACGGATTGCATGGAATATTTTGAAAACATTCTATAACCGCAACTGGTCCTTTATTTATTCTCTCAATTGATGGAAATACATTCATCACCATCTCAGGAGTTGCTATACCTGTTTTTTCTAACATGCTTTATCTCCTTTCACTATCTGATTTATTCCAGACAATATATGCTGTCCAACAGGTCCTCTTCTCAAATCGGCTAACTGTCCAGCATAATCAGCTTTCATATCCTCATAGTTTTCATGCTTATGCCCAATTTTTTCTGCTGCACAAAGTCCTGCCAAATATCCCTCTACCATTGCTGCACTTGCTTCTTCAACTCCGGTTACATCACCTGCAACAAACACGTTTTCAATGCTTGTTTCATAATTTTCACTTCTTGTTGGAACAAATCCACTTAATTGAGGAACATATTTCATTTCACAGCCCCTCATAGCTACTAGCTCGCTAAGTGGTGTCAAGCCTACAGATATGCACATAACATCAGTCTCAAATTCTTTCTCTGTTCCTTCTATTCCTTGGAATTTGCTGTCAACTTCCCAAATTATCACTTTTTCAAGATTGTCCTTGCCTATAGCTTCTTTTACAGTATGTGATGTCAATATAGGCACTCCCATTCTTCTAACTTTTGAAGCATGGACTAAATAGCCTCCAATTTTCGGCGCTGCATCAAGTATAGCCAAAACTTTAACTCCTGCCTGCATAAGCTGATAGCTTACTATAAGCCCTATATTGCCTGCCCCTACCATTAAAACCTTATTGCCGGGTTTAATTCCGTAAACGTTCATAAGCGTTTGAACTGCACCTGCACCATATATGCCAGGCAAATCATTGTTTGGAAATGCTAGAGATTTTTCAAAAGCACCTGTTGCTATTACAGTAGCCTTTGGTTTAATTTTAAAATAATTATCTTCCTTATGAAGCACTGAAATAACTCCGTCTTCATACATTCCAACAACTGTTGTGTCTGTCATTATTTCTACTCTATCTTTTAATTTCTTTAATTCTTCTAATAATATGTCTGCTATGTCAATTCCTCTAGTTGAAGCATATTGCTTCTCTGAACCGAAGAACATATGTGTTTGCTTGATAAGTTGTCCACCAAGCTTGTTGCTTCTTTCTATTATAAGTACATTAGCACCACTTTGTGCCGCGCTTATAGCTGCACATAATCCAGCAGGTCCTCCGCCTACTATTACCAATTCTTTTTCTACCATGATACAACTCCTTTGCCCTCTTGTGTTTCAACTATCATTCCTTCTTCCAATTCTGTGACGCAAGTCTTAACATTCGGAACTCCATTTACCACCATTTGGCAGGATGAGCAGTTTCCTATAGCACAATAAAATCCCCTTGGTCTATGAAGTTCAATACTTCTTCCCAAAACCTTAACACCAGCGGCATGCAAAGCAGCTTGTATGGACTCACCTTTGTATCCCTCTAGTTTTTCTCCATTAAAGGTGAAAACGATTTTTTCATTTCTGTCAAATTCTAAAATCGGATGCTTTTCAATTCTCATAATAGTTCTCCTGTCTAAATTATTTAAAAATCAAACCTTTTCCTTGTATAAATATATATATAAGTTACTATTTAATACCTTGTGAATTATGCAAATTTTATGCCATTATTAGCGAATTATAGCTAAATACCTTGTCATTCAAGGAAGCATTTGCAAACAGACACATACTTATACATTGTGAATAAATAAACATTTGAATTATAAGACTATTTATCTTTCAAAATATAAAAGCACTGTCGAATTTCGAACAGTGCTTTGAAAAAGCTTATTTTTTCGTGTTTAATTTTAAACATTGTGTTGGATTTTAAACACCAGTATTTTTCTCTTTACGTACCACAAAATGTTCTATATGGAGTTTTAGAGTTTGGTGGTAATTTTGAATATTCTAAATTCACATTTCCATAGTTGTATGGCTCTGATAAAGCTTCTAACAAACTATTCATTAGACTGTAATCATCATTATTTACAGCTGCTTCCAAGGCTTCCTCTACTCTGTGATTTCTTGGTATTATAGCAGGGTTTGACTGCTGCATAAGTTTTATTGACATATCTTTGCTTTCCTGCTGTCTTTCCAATCTCGATTGCCAAGCTTTATGCCATTTTATAAATTCATCACTTTTGTATAAATCAATGTTTTGTGTAGTATCTTTGTTTAAATTTTCATTTTGATTTAAACAATTATTGTTTTTTAATTCGTTGTCATTGTTTAAGTCATTACCTTTACTTAACTCATAAAATGTATTTGTATAATCAGCATTATATTTTTCCATAATGCTATGCAGTTCTTCAATTAAATTTTTATCATCATCTTCTTCGTTAAATATTCCTAATTTAGCTCTCATTCCAAGCATATAATTATCATTATACAAATCATTATAGCTAGAAATCGCATCTTGTGCTAGCTCTATAGCCTTTTCTCTATCGTCATGCAATAAAGGTAACAATGCCTCCGAAAAACGAGCTAAATTCCAAGCACCGATAACAGGCTGATTGCCATACGCATAGCGACCATGCTCATCTATTGAGCTAAAAACAGTTTTAGGGCTATAATTATCCATGAAAGCGCAAGGACCATAATCTATAGTTTCACCACTTATAGTCATATTGTCCGTGTTCATTACACCATGTATAAATCCTACGAGCTGCCATTTTGAAATAAGCTTAGCTTGACGCTTGATAAGTTCCTTAAGCAAGAAAAGATATTTATTTTCGCTTTCCTCAAATCCATTATAATGTCTCTGCAAAGTATAATCAGCCAAAGCTTTCAATTCTTCAAAACTACCTTGATTTGAAGCAAATTCAAATGTACCTACACGCAAATGGCTTGAAGCAACTCTTGTAAGAACAGCGCCACGCCCCACTTTTTCTCTATATACCGGTTCTCCAGTTGTTACAACAGCTAAGCTTCGAGTAGTGGGAATTCCAAGAGCGTACATAGCTTCACTTATAATATATTCTCTAAGCATTGGACCAAGTGCAGCCCTGCCATCACCTCTACGAGAATATGGTGTCTCACCAGAGCCTTTAAGCTGTATATCAAATCGCTCACCATTAGGTGTTATCTGTTCACCCAAGAGTATTGCTCTGCCATCACCTAGAATTGTAAAATAACCAAACTGATGACCTGCATAAGCCTGTGCAATAGGGAAAGAACCCTCAGGCACTTTATTTCCAGCAAAAATATCTCTAGCCTGCTCACCTTTTAAATATTCAATATTAAGACCTAATAATTCCGCCAATTTATTATTAAGAATTACAAGCTTTGGTGAACTAACAGGTCTTGGATTAATACTTGTAAAAAATATTTTAGGTAATTGTGAATAACTATTATCCAAATTCCATCCTGTATTTACATTTGAATTTTTATCTATCAATTACAGGTCTCCTTAAAAATTATTTTGATTATTAATAGTATAATAATTTTAGTTTTTACCTATATAAAAAAACTATGCAGATCATCTTTTCAGATGTATAAAAAATTTAAATTTATTTATTACTAAACGGTTTTATTTTAATAGACTAGAAAAAAGAGTCTTCGCCCAGTCATATTTCCAGCAATTCAGGTCCACAGCTGTTTGAATCAATTTTAATACTATTTTTGAAGATGTTAAAGGTACTAAAACTTTTACGCTTACAATACTCTTATACCATCTGCCCAATACACTCTTTCATCAATATATCTAAACATCCTATATGCGACTGGTTGGAACCCTTCTTTTGGCCAAAAATTAGATGAACTTAAATTGGCGATTCTCCAATCAGCGATAGCATTTTTGAATCCTTGTTCTATGGCTCTGTTAAACATTAACTTAGTAAGTATGCTGCCAACACCAGTTCCTCTACTTTCTTCTATAATTCCACCAATAGATATTTCCAAAGATTTTTCAGGAATCATCATTTTTGAATCATTCTCTTCTGTATTAGCACATTGAAATCCTAATAATTTACTATCATTATAAGCAAGTAAAACAATTGAATCTTCATCTTCTGTCAACTCTCCATAACCATCTCTTATATGTGCTACATTTTCTGGCAATCCAGCAGCGTAAGTCGGCGATCCAGCTTGATAAGAGCATATTAGATTAGAAATTTTTCCTAACTCTTCCGAATCGTTTTTACCCGCTTGTCTGATAACTAAATTATCTGGAATACTAACATCTGCTTTTGATAAGTTAGTTATTCCATAAACTTGTTGAAATGCAAAACTAAGTTTTAACCATGAATCTACTACTTCTTTATAACCAGCCGGGACTTCTATGTAGTGGGATAGTGCTCCATTTTCCACCCATACTTTTGCTATTTCAGCATAAAGTTTTCTATATAATTCAGATGATTCTGTATCTGCTATTGCTAAGCCCTCATAATTTACATATGCACACCTGCCAAACATACCTTCGGTCTTAATATTTGATAATAGAAATCCTAATAGATTATTATTTTCATATGCACACATTCCTTTAACATAGCTACTTTCCATCAATTCATAAAGTATCTTTTCTGTATGCTTACTGTCTTCAAATTCTCTTTTTAATGCAGGGAAAATATTTCTTTCTTTTCTATGTCTATTTGCCAATAATTTCGACGCTTGAATTATATCTTTTTTGCTAAATTCTCTAAATTCCATATTATTTCTCCTTGTTTTTATTTTGTATAAAGATATCATATGATAATTTCTTTAGATAGGCAAGATGTATTATTAATAACATAATAAAATAAAACCCTCACTTTCACAAATTTCACTTTGAATTTCGATGGTTTTATAACTTAAATAAATTCAATAAAAAATTAATTTACAAAGATTATTTCACAGTTCCAAATAGGAAATTTAATATAGTACTTAAATTATATTATTATAACTACAAAACTTTCTGTTAAAAATCAAATATAAAAAGCCTTATCTAAAGACAATTATGTCTTTTTTGCAAGGCTTTTTAATTTATTTTATTAAGTAATAAATTAACTATTTTACAAATTATTCTTTACTAAAGTTCCCTCTTTCATTATTAGCTTCATGTTTTCAACACAAATAGCTCTTATGTTTTCAAGCGGATTGCCCTCTATAACTAATAAGTCTGCAAATTTTCCTTCTTCTAATGTGCCTGTTTTATCTAAAACCTTTAGCATTTCTGCTCCAGATTTAGTTGCTGCTACTATTACATCCATATTGCCTATGCCTGCTTTTTCATTGAATGCGTACATTTCACCAATGGCTGTTGTTCCATATGGAGTCAAGCTTGAGCAGAATGAATCAGAGCCTATTGTTAAAACTATTCCTTTTTCTTTTGCCCTTCTTAAATTAGAATAAACTCTGTTCAATTCCTTTTCAGCAACTGTTTCGCCTGGGAATTTATCATGAACTTCAGGTATATACGGCGGCGCATATGTTTTAAACCATTCATTTAAAAACTGTATTGTCGGGCAGAAGTAAATTCCTTTTTCTGCCATTATATCTAGGCACTCGTCATTGAGTGTTTGACCATGTATGATTAGATGAACTCCGGCCTTGCAGCTATCCAGAGCGCCAGAATATCCCTCTGCGTGTGACCAAACAGGAATTCCAACCATGTTGCACTCATCAACAACTGCTTTTATTTCTTCAAATGTATAGTGTTGGTCTAATTTCTGATCCCATCTCCAAATTCCGCCGCCTGTTGACCAAATCTTGATAGCATCTGGATTTTCACGAAGTCTATGTCTAATTGCTTTTCTTAAATCCCAAGGTCCGTCAACTCTTTCAGCCCAAGGATGTGAATCGTGGTTATAGCTATAAGGCAGCTTATGGCTGTCTCCATGTCCGCATGTTCTGCAAAATCCAAGTCCTGTTGCTATGACTCTTGGCCCTTGCATCACACCTGCCTCGACCATATCTCTTATTGCTATACCTGAACGAGATATTTCTCCAACTGTCGTTAATCCGTTTTCTAAACATTCTCTAGCTTGTTGTACTGCTACTACTGTTTTTTGAACAACATTCTCTAATACCCAATCACTGTCATTGTCAGTTAAATTTCCACTAAAATGCAAATGAGTGTCTATAAGTCCCGGCATAATTGTTTTATTTGATATATCAATACATTCATAATCTTGACTAAATTCTTTTTTTATTCCTGCATATACTATCTTTTTATCTTCCACCAGTACAAGCGAATTTTTAATCATATCCTTGCCTGTACCATCTATCAAATTACCATTAATAAATGCTATCTTTTTCATTCTTTTATCCTCCCTGTGTCACAAAAAGTGTCCTAAAAATAATTTTTTTATCTCTACGCTAATTTAAAGCCATATTTTAGCGGATCTTCATCATTTATAATAAAATGATTAAATCCAGTAACATAAGCTCTTCCAGTAATTTGTGGAATAATACCGTCGTATTCTCCGATTTTAACCTTTTCTATTGCCTTTCCTGTAAACATTGTTCCTGTTATACTTTCATACACAAACTCTTCGTTTAGCTTTAGTTTTCCTTTTGCAATAAGTGTGGCAAGTTTTGCGCTCGTGCCTGTTCCACAAGGTGATCTGTCTACCTGTCCTGAGCCGAATATTACAACATTTTGCATAGTTGCACTAGGATTTTTAGCAGGTCCATAGAATTCAACTAAATCAACTGTTTTGATATAGGTCAAATATGGGTGTGCAACAGTTATGCTCTTATTCACTTCATTTCTAATTTTAATACCTAACTCTTTTATTTCATGTGCATTTTCTACACAAATATCTAAGTTCAAACATTCTTGAGTTATGTCAACTATAGCGAAGAAGCTTCCTCCGAAGGCAATGTCTAAAGTAACTTCACCTACTGTTGGAACATTAATTTTTAGATCTCTTTTGTATAAGAATGATGGAACGTTTGTAATTGTAGCATCTTTAACTATATCATTTTCTACTCTCACATCTGCTTTTATTAGTCCTGCAGGAGATTCTAAAACTACCTTAGTTATAGGTTCAACAACATCTACCATTCCAGTTTCTACAATTGCTGAAGCAGCTCCTATCGATCCATGTCCACACATGTTTAGATATCCTCCGCCATCCATAAACACAATACCAAAATCTGCCTCCTCTGATACCGGCTCCATAAGTATAGAACCAAACATATCATTATGACCTCTTGGTTCATTCATAACTGCAGTTCTAATATAATCTAAATTACTTTCCAAATATTCTTTTTTGTCTGCTATAGTTTTTCCAGGTATTTTAGGTATACCACTTGTTATAATTCTTGTTGGTTCACCCATTGTATGTGAATCTATTGCATGCATTGATTTTTTAATTTTCATTTCTTGTCATTCCTCCTAATTTTAAGCTTTAACAATGAAATAGCCTTTTTTGCATCTAAGATAACTGAGGAATTTTCGCCAACCCTCAATGTTTCAATTCCATCCTCAGATTTATTTAAATCAACAATAGTATCCATATATTCATTTGTAGTAACAAACTTACCTTGTGTACCAACAAAGCTCATACCTACAACCGGTATATTTCTACTGGCAATTTCTTGTATTGTATTGGCAAAATCAACGTGACTATTGCCAAAACCGTCAACGGAAATTATTGCACCATCTATATTCATAGCCTGAATACACATAGCTGCCCTTTTACCTACAAAATATTTATCTTTATTAGATTGAGGTGTACCGACAATTACAACTCCCAATAAATTTACATCATTATCGTTACTGACTACATCAAGTAGAGGATCTCTAAAATGATGCAGTGTAGTTTCCTTAGTAGATGGTCCTATTCCCATATTTACACCCCTTTTTCATTTCTATCAAACTAAGCTCTAGTTATTAATACATTGCTCTAATTGCTCCATCCCTATATTCATTTGGAGTAAGTATTATTGGAGCGTTGCCCACGTCAATAATTGAGTATGCACCACTGACACCACAAGGCTCATCAGGCAACACAAAAGTATCATACATAGCCCCTTGTCCTGCCACTTGTTTTATTATTGCAATATTTTTCTTAGTATTGTCTATGCTATGTATAAACTCATGTTTTTCATCACAGTTTTTACCAGTTAATTTTTTAACATTTTCTCGTATATTCTGAATTATATAATCACAAGCACTGTGAGAAGCAATAATTGCCTTTCTCACTGTACCCATTCCATTAAATAAAACAACATTTATATGAATAATTATATCATCATCGCTAGGTGTACCCGGATGATTAAAAATAACCTGCTCATTTAAAAATCCTTCTGATGATCCAAATTCTGCAACTTGAACACCATTTTCATCAATTCCAGTGAGCATAACACATACACCAGTTAAAGTATGTGTTACTCCCTCACCTATTTTACCTAAAACCTTAGTTGCAATAGGAATAAAATCCAATATTGAATTAACAAAAACATTTCTATCTTTTTTATTAATTACTTTAATATCTAAGCTTTTAATATAATCCTTATTAAGATTTAATGCTTCCACTACTAAATTTTCATTAATATATAAGCAATGTTCTTCAATTTTTGTCTTATTAGATAGATATACATTTTCAATATTAAATGCTTTTATAACTAATTTACTGATTTCTTTTATCATACTTTAGCTATATATTCAAATGGTAATGTTACTATCTTACCAGGTGTTTGTATTTCAACTAATTGTTTTAGTGTAGCCTTTAATATTTCAGTTTGCATCTCTTTATTGTTAGGTTCTCCCGCATTTGCACCCATTGGTACAAGTGGAGCTACTGCTCTTGGAGTTCCGGTTTGTCTAACTACTGGTGGTAATGCTGCTATAACTATTGTAGGAATCCCCGATTCCTCAATCGCTCTTTGTACAAGTACAGCAGAGCGATGACAAGTACCTCAGCCAGCTGTTAATACGACTGCATCAACGCCTTCATCTTTTAATATTTTAGCGATTGCTGGTCCAGTTTCGTTTTTAAATTTCTCTTGGTTTCCGCCGCCACCCATAAATCCTGCATGAGTCGGAGCTACATCACCTATAAAACCTTCTTCCTTTAACTCTCTTAATCTGTCAAGAGGAAACATACAGTTAATATCTTTATTAACATCACCGTTGTCATATCCTCCGTGAGATACCATCAAATCATGAGCATTAGCATCTCCTGGTATTAATCTATAAGAAAAATCTCCTGCAAGATTAAATCTTTTATCGCTCTTTAAATGCACTCCCGCTGCTGTAGCAAAAGCAATTTTCATATCCTTTAACTCTTTTGTAACTGGTGTCCATACTGATTGGGGAGTTATAGGAACGAAAATTTCTGATTGTAATCCTTTCACTTTATTCACACCTTTCTAATTTTGCCTGTTTATTTTTTGTATAGTTTTCATTTATTTTGTCTGATATAACTTCTACAAAACTCATTTTAAGTCCTATTTCCATGCCTTCTTGTAGTTCGTAATCAGTTATTAGCATTCTCATTGGAATTTTCATACTTCCAAGTCTACCTTTAAAGTCTATTGATACTGCACCATCATGAACCTCGGTTATAATACCTTTCATTTCAATTAAATTATCACAATATTTCATAGCCTTATTGATTTCCACCCATTTTGTCTTTTCTTTTATCACTTAATGGAATAGAAGTTTCATTTAAAACTCTATCTATTGATTTATTTGTATCCTTTTCTATTATTTCAAGGTTTGATTCCTTAACATTTGGATTCCATTTTTTCTCTGGAGATTTAACTTCTTCACCGTCTATAGCTGATTTAAGCATAGATAAAGCTCTTATTGCATCTTCCTTACACAGTGTATTGCAAGATAACACTTCATTTTCTATTCCTTCTTCTGACTTATTGTTGTCAACCATATGCTTCATGTACTTGTTACCAACAACTAAAGCGCCCTGAACTCCACAGAATGACATACCTACAACTTCAATACCTCTTTGACCTATCTGCTCAATATGGCTTGCGAAGTCTATATGATTGTTTCCAAATCCTTCAGTAGTTACAATAGCACCATCAACATCTAATGCTTCAATTGTCATACCTAATCTTTCTGATACATAGAATTTTTCTGAATTTATTTGTGGACTTCCAACAAATAATACTCCGCATAAATCTACATCTTCATCATTCATAGCTTCTATTACTAATGGCTCTCTGAAATAGTGTCTTGAACACTCCTTAGAAGCAGGTCCTATACAGGTAAGAGCATGTATTCCTCCATCTAATACCTCAATAGGAGAAAGCATAACTGGTACGTTTCCTAAGTCAACATTTGGTTTTCCACCTAAAACTCCAACCGGCTCTACTGGCAATATCAGATTATCGTGCATTGCACCTTGACCCATTATTTCTTTTACTATAACTATTTTTTTCTTGCCCGTTCTTCTATACTGTACTAATTCCTCTGTAGTTTCAAATAGACTGTCATCAGCCTCTTTCATCACATTTCTTATCTCTTGAGTAATAACATCAGACACTTTATGAGCAGCATATGGTCCAGGTCTTTCCATATTTGTTCCTCTGACTATTGTTACTTGAGTCTTTATAAAGATATCTCCCTTATCAGGTGCGCCTGGTCTGCCCCACATGATATTTTCTTCAAGTATACCTTCTGATGAGCCAAACTCTCCAATTTGCACTCCGTCCTCATCTGTTCCTGTAACCATAACAATAACACCGTCAAGTATTCTTGTAGCTCCACTTCCAAGCTTACATTCCTTTTCCTTTGTTGCTATTGGCTGAACGTCCATTATGGTTTCACTATACTTATTATAATCATTAGGAGTAATTATTTCTAATTTAATATCCTTTACTAATTCGCTTCCTTTTACAGCATCTTCACATATGTTCTCTCTTATATATAAACAAGAGCCTTCTATTTTTGTTTCTTTACCAAATTTTACTTCAGTTATTTTGTGATGCTTTTTAATCAGGCTTCTAACTGCCTTTGGTGATTGTTGAGCTTCTGCTGCATTTACAGCATTAAATCCCTTAGTATTGTTTACGCTATTTTCTATAACTGTATTTACAGTTTCTGCACACACAGCTTCTTCATTATCAAATCCACCTTGAGCTATTATGCTTAATGGTATTTGAATATCAATTCCTTTACCTTCTTCAATTTTTATTCTCATAACTCCTGTATTGTTGCCTGATGCTTTTTTCATCATAGGATTTTCTATAGAATTGCAATTAGGAACAACTTTTTTTACTGCAAATCCCTCTAGCATTTCTCCTGATACTGGCGTCAAAGCTACAACATCCTTCGCTAATTTTTTTCCAATTACCTCTTTAACAGTTAATATTTCATCATTTAAGGTAATTAAATTTGAATCTACTAATTTATCAAAGTGCATTGGGTTTTCTAAATCTGATACTTGAATTAAAGCTCCAGCTTTCTTATTAAGCTTTAAAACTGCTTTTGCATTTTCATCCATGTTAAAGTTAACTACGCTTTCAGCCTCTGATTTCACCTTATTTATGCTTTCAAACATATCAGGTGTCATAGGTGTCAGCGAATCAATAGTTTTTATAAGCTTAGCTCCTAATACTTCTTCAATTGTAAGACAATTATCAGGTATTTTTAAAAGTCCAGAATCTTTTAATTCATCAAATATTGCTGGATCTTCTAGGTTAGCTGCTGATATAACAGTTCCAGCATCAGTTCTACAACAAACTATGGCAAGCTCTGTTTTAATTTCTTCAATGTGTTCAGCGTTTAATGACATTTTATTTTCTCCCTTAAATCTATAATCTTCTTGTTAATTCATGATCAACTGTTCTAAATACATGGTCTGTATGATGATATACTCCCAAGCCTAGTTTTGGTGCTGAATTCATAACTGTATTTGAACAATCGCTGCAGTTTGATATTATAAGTCTTTTAGCACCTGCTTTCTTAAATTGCAAAGCTAAAGCGGCTTGTCCCGGACAAGTTCCCGGAGTTTTACATTTATTTGCTCCCTTGATATTTTCAATGTTTTTACATGGCAACACTTCTACTACCTCAGAGCCCATTTTATTAGCGATATCTCTTAATCTACTTTCATTTGCACCGCAGGCACAAACCAATAAGCCGACTTTATCCTCATATTTAGGGAAGGCAATAGTAACTATGATACCACCAGAGGTTTTTGTTACTACATCACTTTCTAAGTTTCCTGCTGAGCCTGTATAAGGACCGCCTATAAGTACTTCCCCGTATTCTCCATCAATTCCACCGCATTTTTCTATCATTTCTTTTATCGGTGTTCCTATTGGAACTTGGAAAAATACATTTTCTTTACTACCATTGGCAAGTTTTCCTCCAACAGTTATATCCTTGTCAATTACAGGTTTTCTATCTTCTATTGCTTTTACTATATTAGCCAATGTCTCTGTATTTAGGACTACACAATTTGCCTCGATTGGAAGCTGTGTTGGTTCAAGCCACTTGTCAAATATCTCATGTATAATTGCTCTTTCCTCTCCCATAGGATAAATGTCAGGAAGCTTTTTAATTGTTATATTTTTATAATTTGTTATAATTTTTTCTAAAGAAGCTATCGCTTTTTTATTTTTTTCCTTTATTGCTATAATTCCATTTTTTGCCTTAACTGCTTCCATAGCGTATTTCACGCCTTTTAGAACTATATCTGGATTTTGTTCTATCAAAGAAATATTGTGAGATAACACCGGCTCACATTCTACGCAATTTGCAATGATATATCCGTCAGCAATATCATTTGCAAGCTTTACGTGTGTTGGAAAGCCTGCTCCTCCCGCTCCAACAATTCCTGCTTCAAAACATATATCCTTTATTGAATTACACTCTTTTATCTTTACATATTCATCACTTTGCACCTCATCAGCTTGGATTAAAATACAAGTATCACTAAGCTCTTTTACGAGTCCCGATACACTTGAATGTATTTTAGCACCTAAGCCCTCCGGCACTGCTATGCACTGTCCTCTTTTGACCGCATCACCTATATTTACTGTGGGTTTACAAGCCACTCCTACGTGCATTTTCAAAGGAAATTTATATACAAAATTCATATTTTGTCACTCCTAATCGCTAGATATTGTTATATATTTATCAATAGCAATTTTCGTGCCATTTTCAACAAAACATTGTTAATAATTTTTTTATATTAAAAACATATTTAAGTAAGTTGGAAATCGTTTTTTATTTAACAAATGTGTACATTAAGAAATTATTGATTTTCTCAACAATAAAAACACTGTCAAATTTTAAACAGTGTTTTTGGAAATTTAAATATATCTTGAATTTAAGTAGTAATTTGAAATTTTATTTTTATAAACATGTTGAAATTTCATGATTTTTGTAAATTTAATATTTTTAAAATTTTTTGTTCAAAATTTAACATTGTGTCAATTTTTGAACAATCATTCTTTTAGCAGATGCTCTAAATTGTATAGCTTGATTTTATAATAGAATGTAGTTCTATTCAAATTTAAAAGCTTTGCAGCATTAGATATATTCCCTTTAGCTACTTTTATAGCTTCTGTAAGCATTTTTGTCTCTAAATTTCTTATAGCATTATTAAAGTCGCAGGCAACAAAATTTTCTTCAGATTTTTCTATTTGAACGGTTTCAATACCATCAGCTATATAGCTTGGTATATCCTCTTTTTTAATAACTCCGTCATTTGATAGTACAACCATTCTTTGAACTACATTTCTAAGCTCTCTTATATTTCCTTCCCAAAAATAAGATTCAAAAATACCGTAAATTTCATCATCAAAGCTATTTATATTTATATTTTCTTTTTCAGAAAATCCCTTAACAAAATACTTTGTAAGCTCCTTTATATCTTCCTTGCGTTCTCTAAGAGGTGGTAAATCAACACTTACAACAGCTAATCTATAAAATAAATCGCTTCTGAATTTGTCATTATCAATAGCACTTCTAATATCCATATTGGTTGCCGCTATTATTCTTACATCAGTTTCTATAGTTTTATCACTTCCTAAACGACTGATAATTCCATCTTGTAAAACTCTTAATAGTTTGCTTTGCATCTTATAAGGCATTTCAGTTATTTCATCAAGAAAAAGCGTACCATTATTAGCAAGCTCAAACTTACCTATTTTACCGCCCTTTTTAGCTCCTGTAAAGGCGCCCTCCTCATATCCGAATAACTCGCTCTCTAAAAGCTCCTCTGGTATGGCACTGCAATTTACTGCTATAAACTTACCCTTTCTTCCACTGGCATTGTGTATTGATGTGGCAAATACGTCCTTACCAGTACCACTTTCTCCCGTAATCATAACATTAGCGTTGCTGGGTGCAACTCTTTGAGATAGAGTTATAGCTTCAATAACTTTTTTATTTTTGCTAATTATGCCAGAAAAGCTGTATTGCTTTGCTATTTGTTCCTTATATCTGTCCTCATAATATTTCGACCTTTTTTCTTCCTTTATCAATCTTTCCATTATTTCGTCAACATCATGAACATCCTTGTCCAAAGTTATAACAGCTATCAATTGATTATCAGAATTAAAAATAGGAACAGCACTTAAAAAAACCTTTTTACCTTCTACTGGCTGGTGCAAAACATCCTTTATTATTTTTTTAGTTTTAAAAACCTGATTAGTTAAGGCATTTGGGAAAAAATCACCTACATATTTTCCAACAATCTCATCTTTTTTGATATTATAAAGTCTCTCAGAAGCCTTGTTCCAAAAAATAACCTCTCCGTCATTATCACATATACAGATTGCTTCACAAATATTATCAAATGCTTCTCGTGTTATTTCTATTATTTCATCAACTTTATATTTAGGCTTAACAGTCATTTTCAAACCTCTTGAGCAAAATATTTTTCTATAAAAATATCATCTAAATTCCAAAACTTTTTAAAATTCTCGTATTCATTTATTGCTTCTTCTATTATGCTGGCTTTCGTCGCTCTGATAAGTATGTTTTTGGGAGTATGCTCCATATCTACAAACTCTACAAGCTGTACCTTGTATCCTTTTGTTTCTAAAAACAGACTTCGTAGACTATCTGTTACTAATGATGATAGTCTTTCCTTGATTAATCCATGCTTAAGCATTGGTTCAAGATTATCATTTTCAATTTTATCAAAAAATTCATGCTGACAGCATGGTACAGACAGGATAATATTTGTATTCCATTTTATAGCCTTTACAAGTGCCGCATCAGTTGCATTGTCACAGGCGTGCAATGTCACTACCATATCTACATCTTGGCTTGTGTTATAGTCCTTTATGTCGCCATTTTCAAATTTCAACCCAGAATAATTAAGTTTTTTAGCAACATTATTGCAAAAATCTATTACTTCTGTTTTCAAATCTAGTCCAACTATTTGCACATTTGTCTTTTTAATTTTATAGAAGTAATAATACAATGCAAAAGTTAAATATGCTTTTCCACAGCCAAAGTCTATGATTTTATAACTATTTTTTAAATTAGCTAAAGTTTTTTCATTAACTGCTACATTAGAAACAGTAACCTTACTTACTGCATCGTCAACAATTTCCAAAAACTTATTTATTTGTTTAAATTTATCATATTTCTTCGATAAAACCTTACCGTCTTTATTCATTACACCAAGCTCTATAAGAAAATCACAAGGCTCATTATCTGGTATTATATATTTTTTAGTCTTGTTATGAGAGCTTATAGACATAGTTTTAGTAGGACTTAACTTAACTATTCTCACATCTCCTTTTTTACTAACAAGCACCTGATAATCAGCATCTACAGTAAATATATTTATATTTTTATAAAACTTAGCTAAGTCCATAATTTTTTCTATTACAAAGCTTAATTCTATATTTTCATGAAATGCTTGCTTGTCAGTAAATTTTTCAAGCTGATAAATTATTTTATCATTTGAGCTTATAGGCTTAACAGTTATTTTTTTATATTTATTTTCTGATTTATTCAAAGGAGAAGCAAATACCGCATAAATCATGCTGGTATTTGCTACATTTTCCTCAATTATTTTAATTAATTCCATTCGATATTTTTTCCTCTATCAAATTTAATTCACTGCAAAGCTACTCTTTAAAGAAACTATTTGATTAAACACATAGTGATTATCTGTTGAATCTTTATCAATTATGAAATATCCATGTCTTAAGAATTGGAATCTATCTCCGATTTTATAATCCATAATATTTTTCTCAAGCTTACAATTTTCTAAAATTATCTTAGAGTTAGGATTTAACTTCTCTAAGAAATTAGTTTTATCATAATCTTCTGCTTCCATCATATAGTTGTACAGTCTAACAGTAGCATCTATGCAGTTATTTGCATCAACCCAATGAAGTGTTCCCTTTACCTTTCTTTCGGTAAAGCCAGTGCCACTTTTTGTAGCAGGGTCATAGGTACAATATATTTCAACAACATTTCCATTTTCATCTTTTTTGAAATCATTGCATTTAATGAAATAAGCATATCTAAGTCTAACTTCATTTCCCGGGAAAAGTCTAAAATATTTTTTCGGAGGATTTTCCATAAAATCATCTCTCTCAATGTATATCTCTCTCGAAAAAGGTATTTTTCTCGTACCCATAGCTTCATTTTCTGCGTTATTTTCAGCGTCTAAGTATTCAACTTGACCATCTGGGTAATTTGTTATAATTACCTTTATAGGGTCTAAAACAGCCATAGTTCTCGGAGATTTTTCCTTTAAATCCTCTCTGATTGCATTTTCAAGCATAGCTATATCAACAACGCTTTGGGATTTCGCCACTCCTACATCCTCTAAGAATTTATATAATGCCTCCGGAGTATAGCCTCTCCTTCTAATACCTGAGATAGTAGGCATACGAGGATCATCCCATCCATCAACCAATCCTTGCTCAACCATTTGCTTTAAGTATCTTTTTCCCATCATAGTTTTAGTCAAGTAAAGCTTAGCAAATTCTATTTGTTGAGTTGGCTCATCTTTGAAATCATCTAAGTTAGCAAGCACCCAGTCATAAAATGGTCTATGGTCCTCAAATTCTAGCGTACAGATTGAATGAGTTATACCCTCATAGGCATCCTCTATCGGATGAGCATAGTCATACATAGGATAAATGCACCACTTATCTCCTGTATTGTGGTGAGTTATGTGCATAATTCTATAGATTATAGGGTCTCTCATATTTATGTTAGGGCTTGACATATCTATCTTCGCACGCAAAACATATTCTCCATTTTTAAATTCACCATTCTTCATTCTAGTGAATAAATCAAGACTTTCTTCTTTAGGCCTGTTTCTATTTGGACTTTCAATTCCAGGCTCTGTAAGAGTACCTCTGTACTCTCTCATCTGCTCTGAACTTAAATCATCAATGTATGCTAAGCCTTTATTTATAAGCTCTACAGCACATTCATACATTTTATCAAAATAATCAGAAGCGTATAAAGGCTCATCCTTCCATTCAGGGCATAGCCATCTTATATCATCAACTATAGATTTAACAAAGCTTTCATCTTCAGTAGCAGGATTTGTGTCATCAAATCTTAAATTAAATTTTCCGTTATTTTTCATTGCCAAACCATAGTTTAAACAAATTGACTTTGCGTGGCCAATATGCAATGAACCGTTAGGCTCAGGAGGAAAACGAGTATGCACTCTTTTATTATATTTTCCGTTTGTGATATCTTCATTAATAATTTTCTGTATAAAATTTACCGACTCTCTGTTTTCAATATTGTTAGTGTTCTCACTCATATTAACATCTCCTTATATATGTAATTTTACAGATTTGTAAGTTTTATAGTTCGAAACTTGTTTAGCTCTTTTTATATAAACTTGACACTATCTATTATTTTTATTATTTAATTTATTATTGTATCATATTTTTTGATTATATTCCATTATTATTATAAATTTTTTATTTTTATTTTTGGATTAAATTAAATTTTTAAAATAAGCTTGTTTATTAAATCATTTATATGGTATATATAGAGAATACTTTATATTAATCTATACAAAGAAAATTTTAATATAATTTTTTTATTTACATTAAGTACGAGAATTTTTAGTTAGAGTTTACATTCAGGAGGATTTATATATGGTGTTAAATATTTATGTTTGCTTCATGATACTATCGACAATTGTGTCTACTATACTACTTATATATACTGTTAGAACTCATAATTCTGAAAGGTCACTATTTTTGATATATATTTCGATTTTTAGCTTTTTATATACTTTTGGTTATTTGCTTGAAATAACATCTTCTTCACTAGAGGCTGCATTTACAAGTATTCGTATACAAAAAATTGGTTCTTTAACAATTATACTTTTTGTTTACTTATTTATCAGAGACGTTTATGGAAAAAAACGCTTTAGCGGTCTAAAGTATGCTGCTCTTTCAGCAATACCAGTATTAAATTTAATTACTGCTCAAGCCTTTCCTTGGTCTAAATTACATTATACAAGTATTGAATATTTTCACGATGGGATGATAGCAAACTGCCACGGTTACGCTGGAATAGGAAATTATATTGCAATTGTATATAATTTTATTCTAATTTTCTTAAGTATAGGACTTATTTTGAAAAATATAAACAGAGGAACTAAGCTTAGAAAAAAACAAAATTTTATAATGCTGATAGCAATTTTAGTCCCTTTTACTGTAAATATTTATCATTCTTTAAGCTACAATCGTCTTAGAATAGATTTAAATCCTTTTGCAGTTTCTATCTTTGTAGCCTTATTTTTATATTCAGTTAAGAGACAAAACCTGTTAAATTCTGTATCTTTAGCAAGGACTCAAGTAATTGAATCTATGTCTGATGTATTTATCGTTTGTGGCAATGATTACAGTTTCTTAGATGCAAATCAAGCTGCAAAACAATTATTTCCTGAATTAAACACTTTACTGCCGGGTGAAATTATGGAGCAAGTGAAAAGGTTTGAAAATGAAACTGAATTATCTATTCAATTAGATAATGAGATGCGTTTTTACAAAATAAATAAGACACCTATCATACAAAATAATAAAAATGAGGGCATTTGTATCGTGTTTCATGACATCACCGAAAAAGAAAACGAGCTTAAAAATCTATATGGCAAGGCAAGCTTTGACCCCCTAATGCACATATATAATAGAGCTACTTTTTTTGATTTAGCAAAAAGCATGTTAAGCTCTGACGAGGCAAAAGAACAAACCTACGCCCTATTGATGATTGATTTAGATAATTTTAAACGAGTTAATGATACCTACGGTCATGCCTGCGGGGATGTCGTTTTGGAAAATATCGCAGTAACTATTAAAGGACATTTCCGTAAAAATGATATAGTTGGGCGTTATGGCGGTGAAGAAATTGTTGCTTTGCTGGAAAACATCTCTGCTAGCCAAGCATTTATCGCATCAGAAAAATTACGTAAAATTATTGAAAACACAATTATTCCTTATCAAGAAACAGAATTAAATATAACAATAAGTATCGGAATATCACTTTCTCTTGCTTATGAAACTCATTCACTAGAGGATATGCTGGCTAAGGCAGATTCAGCCTTGTATAAAGCCAAGAACAGTGGACGTAACCGTTCCCACATGTTTGAAGAATGAGAAGTTTATTAAATAAGTGTTTGATGCTCAAATAGAAAAAAAGACATGATGAAATTTCATGTCTTTTTTTAATTCGTTTTGTACAACAATACAAAACATTCTATGCCTTTTCCTTTTATGCCATAATTTCGTCTGATTAATCTAAAACTTTATTCCTTATTTTTTCCATCTTTTTAAATTTGAGAGCATACTCGTGAGCATTGCTCTAGCAGACTCTTCATCCTTGCACGTTCCATCCTCAATCATAAATGGTACACAAGTTTCAATCATTTCTTCCATAGTCTCATCTTTTGAAAAATTACCATTTGGATAGCAATAACTACAGTAATCCTCATTTTTTGAACCATCTGCATTTTTTCCAAACATATTTTCCTCAGCTAATGGCATTCCGCAGCTTTGACATACTTTTTCGTTCATGTTATAAATCTCCTTTAATTATTTATTAATAATATTTTTAATATTATTAGATTTGAGATAAATATAACACAATAAACTTGACAACTATATGTCATATTATAAAAAATCTTTAGATAATTATTTATAATTATCTAAAGATTTTCTCAGTCTTTCGACAATTTCTTCTTTTAAAAAATCCGGCGAGATAATTTTTGCGTAATTTCCATATGATAGAATTGTTCCATATACCCATTCATCCAAAGGAAAATATGCAGATACAGTGAAGCTTCCGTCATCATTGCGCTCTATCTGATTTTCATCAAATGAATCGAAAACTCTATATGCCATACATTTATCTATCCACATTGAAAATGAAATCATGTTTTCAGTTTTCTTTTCCCAAAAAAGAACTTCACTCTCATTATGTAAATCTTTTAATTCAAATCTTTCTTCAAGGTATTTTACTTCTTTTATTCGTGTTAGTTTAAAAACTCTAACCGAATTCTTTTCTCTGCAATATGCTTTTAGAAACCACATATTACCCTTTAACCAAAGCTGTATCGGCTCAACATCTCGGCTGGTAAGCTGTCCATATTTGCTATAATAATCAAACCTTATAACATGCTTTGTTAAAATTGCACTTTTTAATATTGAAAACAACTCCTGTTGATGATAGCTCCAATCAGAAAAATCAATAGACACCCAATTTGGATTTTCTATCTTAAATATTGCGCATAATTTTGACAAGGCACTATAGCTATTGCTTTTATCAGCTTCTTGAATACTTTGAAGGGCAGATAATATTTGCATTTGTTCATCACTAGAAACAATGCTTTTCTCAAAAACAAAATTATCCATAATTGAAATTCCACCATTTTTGCCTCTAGTAGCATATATAGGTATTCCAGCCATGCTTAATGTTTCAATATCTCTATATATAGTCCGTACCGATACCTCAAAATGTTCGGCTAAATAATTAGCGGTAATGTTTCTTTTTTCTAGCAAGATATATACTATTTCAAATAATCTGTTCATTTAATATAATTCAATTTTAAAAATAATCAGAAAAATACGGAGTTTGTTGCTCTATTGAATCCTCGAGCATATCTACTGTTTGCTCGCTGCAGGTCATACGTCCTATCCTATGGAGATAGTCCGGACTTTTGTAGCCTAATAACATAGTAGTCATTGTTTGAATATCTATTTTATCTGAGCATTTTTGTGCACCGCTTGAACGTTCAACAGTTCCATGTCCATCATTTGAAATTTTCAATGTAAAGCAACCTTGATTCCATGAAAGTATTGGATCACTAAGAACAAAAGTCCATTCACGGTCTACTGTATCAGCTTTAAAAGGATAACGCTCTATAAACTTTTCAAAATCAACAATTCTAGCCATAAAATATGGTGAGATACTTTCCTTTATATCTGCATCCTCTAATAAAAATGCCAATGGCTCATCTGTAAAAGTGTTTCCTACAACTTTTGAAATCATTGAAAAATGGGCGCTAACAAAATTCCACAAGCCTATTCTAGCATTTTCGTTCATAAAAATCATATCCTTGATATGGAAAATTGAATCTGCTATCCAGTATATAAGATATCCATCTGGCTCACCATCTTCGTTATAAAATACTGCCGCCATAAAATCGTCTGAATCCCATAGAAAATATTCATTCCAAGCTAATTCATCTCTTACTAAAGCTCCATGTGTGTGATGAGCAAACCTATCGTATGCCTCTTTTACTTCATCACTATTTGTCGCAACACGTCTTACTTCACCATCTACTTGCCTACTTTTTGGTAATTGATAGTCCTGTATTTCATATGTTATCTTATCAGAAATAATCTCCCATCCCTTTCTACGATAATAAGGTATAGAGTAAGGATATAGGAATGAAATATACTGATTTCGATCTCTCATATCGTTTAATGCTTTATCTAATAATTTGTGCATTAGTCCTTGATTTGAATATTCAGGATATGTACCAACTCCAGTAAGTCCACCCATATCATATGTTTGATTGAAGATACGAACCTTCATAGGATAAACTGCCACTTGTGAGACTAGCGTTTCACCGTCAAACCAACCCAGCACATCAGCCTTCTTCAAGGTAGGTGATTTTGCTAAAATTATATCCTTTTCCTGCCATCCGGTTTGCAGTAATTTGTTTTCAGTAACTTGAAAAACATATCTCAATAATTGATTGTACTGTTCAAGATATTCAAGATTTACTCTTTGCATTTTTAATTGCTTCTTAGCCATATTGTTACCTCCTTCTAGCAACGACCAACAAACATATAATTTTATAATAGATTCTTTTATCGTTACTAATAATCCTGCAAATATTGTATTTACAGGAATTTTATGATTATAATAATATATTATAATTGCCTAAATGTCAATATTAATTCAAAAACTCAAAAAAATCTCATAATCATTTGACCTTTTATCAAAAAAAAGTTACAATATAATTAATATATAATTTACCATTAAAGAAAGGCGTATAAATTTTTATGATAGTTTTATCCTGCAACAATATATCTAAAGCTTATATTGTTGATAATATAATAGAAAATATATCTTTTACAATAAATGATAATGAAAAAATTGGTCTTATCGGACTAAACGGAGCTGGTAAAACCACTCTTTTTAATGTCCTTACTGGAGAGCTTGACTATGACAGTGGGGAAATAGTCATACCTAAAAACAAAAAAATATCCTATCTAAAGCAGAACACTAAAATAGAAAGTGATAAAACAATATTTGAAGAAATGCTTACCATGTTTGAGGATATTATTGCTATGGAAAATGAGCTAAGACAGTTAGAAATTCAAATTAGTAAGTTTACTGAGCATGACGAGGATGGTATGCTTACTAATTTAATGGATAAATACACTGTATTGAACGAAAAGTTTGTTGAGCTAGATGGTTTTAGCTATAAGAGCCATATACGAGGTGTCTTAAAAGGTTTGAGCTTCAATGAAGATGATTTTGAAAAGCCTATAAACATACTTAGCGGAGGTCAGAAAACAAGAGTAATGCTCGCAAAACTTCTTCTTGAAAAAGCAGATATCCTCTTAATGGACGAGCCTACTAACCATCTTGACATTGGAGCCATAGCATGGCTTGAAAAATACTTAAGCAGCTTTAACGGTGCAGTAATAATAATTTCACACGACAGATATTTTTTAGACAACATAGTCAATAAGATAATGCTTTTAGATAATAAAAACATAAAAACATACAATGGAAATTATTCTGAATTTATGGCCAAAAGAAAAATTGAAATAGAGCAAGCTCTAAAGAAGTTTGAAGAATATGAAAAAGAAGTCGAACGTCAAGAGGAAATAATAAACAGACTTCATGCTTATGGCAGTAAAAGAAATATTCGTCAAGCCTTTAGCCGTCAAAAAACGCTTGATAAAATGAAAAAATCAGAACGCCCAAATTACGAAAACAAAAAGCTTAAGCTCAGATTTACTCCTAAATTAAGAAGTGGTCTGGACGTTTTAAGAATAGATGGTTTATCCAAATCGTATGATGAAAAAGTCATTTTTAGTGATATTTCTTTTAATGCCTATAGAGGTGAAAAAATTGGAATTATCGGACCTAATGGCATAGGAAAATCTACACTTTTGAAAATAATCGCTGGGAAAATCGAAAGCAATACAGGGAAAGTTGAAACTGGGCATTTTGTAAATATTGGCTACTATGATCAGGAGCAAACACACCTTAATTTAGAAAATACAGTTATAGATGAAATCTGGGACGATAATCCAAAGTTTAATTATTATGATATCAGGTCATTACTAGCACAATTTTTATTTACTGGTGACGATTTATTTAAAATTATCAGTGATTTGAGTGGTGGCGAAAAAGGCAGGCTTTCATTATTGAAGCTAATGCTCTCAGAATCTAATTTTCTTCTCATGGATGAGCCTACAAATCATCTTGATATAGACTCAAAAGAGATTTTAGAAGATGCACTATCTAATTACGATGGTACAGTGCTTGTTGTATCGCATGATAGATATTTTCTAAACAAGCTGTGCAATAAGATAATTGACATGACTAGCGAGGGGTTGACTGAATATCTTGGCAACTATGACTATTATCTCGAAAAAAAAGCAGAGCTTGAGCAAACTGATGATGAAATCATAGTAAATAGAACGAAAACACAGATAAATGCAGAAAGAAAAAAGGACAGAGAATTAAGAGCTGAAAAGAAAAAGAAGGAAAAAGAAATAAAAGATGTTGAGGAAAAAATTGAAAGCAATGAAAATGAGCTTGCCTTATTAGAAGAAAAACTATGTCAGCAATCGACATACAACGACAAAAATCTTGTATTGCAAATAAACGAGAAAATACAGGCCTTAAAGGCTGAAATTGAAGAATTATACACATTTTGGTCCAATATTAATCTTTAATTAATGTTTGTATTAATATTTATTAACACAGTATTATTTAGACAATTTTCGACAGAAAAAGTTATTCACGGAACATATGTTGTCTGTGGATAACTTTTTGCTATTTTTACAGTATCAACAGTTTTATCCACAGCTGTTGATAACTTTATTAACATTATAATTCATTATAAACAATTTTATTCACAGATTTTTTATGCACTTTAGCCCTAAACAAAAAACAAGTAAAAATCTTATTAATTCAAGGTTTTTACTTGTTTTTATATTATTTATATCATACAAAAAATTTTTTTCTTTTCGTCAATTATTACATTTTTCCAATCTCTAAATTCGAATTTGCATTTAGAGAAAAATCTGAAAATTCCTTATTATTGTATTTAAAGAACGCACAGCTTCCTATCATTGCTGCATTATCAGTGCAAAGTATAGGTGATGGTCGATATAGTGAAAAATTGTTGTTTTCACACTCTTTTTGCAAGACCTCTCTAAGTCTAGTATTGCTTGCAACTCCCCCAGCTAATGCAATTTTATGACAGTTTTTTAATCTTGCTGCCTGCATGAGTTTTCCTACCAAAACATCAACTACTGCTTCCTGAAAACAAGCTGCTACATCCGCTTCAACTACTTTTTCGCCTTTTTGCTTTGTTTGATTTATATAGTTTAAAACAGCTGATTTAAGTCCACTAAAGCTAAAATCCAAGCTTTCCTCATTAAATTTTGCTCTAGGAAAATGTATTGCATCCTTGTTTCCTAATTTGGCAAGTTTATCGATATTTGGTCCTCCGGGATATCCTAAGTTTAATGCTCTTGCTATTTTATCATATGCCTCTCCTGCTGCATCATCCCTTGTTCTGCCCATGATTTCATAGTTTCCATAACCCTTTACATATACAAGATGCGTATGTCCTCCCGATACAACAAGACATACAAAAGGAGGTTCAAGGCTTTTATCCTCTATATAGTTTGCACTTATATGTCCTTCTATATGATTAACCCCTATAAGTGGTTTATCCCAAGCATAGGCAAGAGATTTAGCATAATTTACCCCTATAAGCAAAGCTCCTACAAGTCCCGGACCATAGGTCACAGCAATCGCATCTATTTCATCTATACTAAGATTAGATTCGGAGATAGCTTCCTTTACAACGGTGCTTATGTTTTCTATATGTTTTCTTGAGGCTATTTCTGGAACTACTCCACCATATTTTTTATGAATCTCTATCTGTGAAGAAATAATATTTGATAATACTTCCCTTCCATTTTGTACTACCGAAGCTGCTGTTTCATCACATGAGGACTCTATTGCTAGTATGTTTATTGTTTTCATCTGAATTATCCTTTTTCAAGTTTATCAAAAATCTTTAAAAGATTTTAAATAATGTTTATAACATTACATTTAAAATTTATTGTTCCTTATCTTTTTCAAAGAAATACTGTTCTAATGTCAATCCACTTTCATACACTTTTTTTGCTAAATCTTCTCCTAGATATCTAAGATGCCATGGTTCGTACTGATATCCTGTTATTTCTTCTTTTCCTTTTGGATATCTTACTATAAATCCAAATTTATGAGCATTTTCAGCTACCCATTTTCCCTCTGTTGTATCTCCAAATTCCTCTTCTAACAGAAAATTAACACTTTCACTTGAAATGTCCATAGCTAAACCTGTTTGATGTTCGCTTTGTCCAGGCTTTGCACTAAACTTATCTGCTTCTGCTTGACCGTGATTTTTAACATATCCATTATATGTTGATTCTTGTGTCTTATATGACCTATAACCAGATCTTGCATATAACTGTATATCTAATTCTTCCTTAGCAGCTTCTATTAATTTAGTTAAAGCTTCTGCTGCAGGCTTTCTAAGTTGATTTACCTCTGGGCTTGCAAGTAATGTCGGAACATCTGTAATTTTAACTAAATCATCCGGAACATATGACTCCTTTAAGTTACGCTTTTTATTTACAACAACTTCAATAGAGTCTGAATTTGTAACAAAGTTATTTTTATCAAGAAAAGTTTCTACAACTTCAGGATTATCATCTTTTTTATCATCATCATTATTATTGTTACCGTTATTGCTAGTGTTTCCATTATTTTCATTATTGCTTTCACAAGCTCGGTCGTTGTTATTATTGTTATTATTGTTGTTGTTATCCACTACGCTTCCTATATCTTTATTTGGTTCTTCATTCTTCGCATCCAATTTTATGCAGGCTACTGAGCCTAGTAATAAAACTGTTACTAATGATATTATTACAGTTATTTTTTTAATACTGTTTTTATAATTTTTCACCTTTCTTCTCCTCCAACTCTTTCCACATTATTATAGCAGCCTCAACAGGCTTAGAATAATAATTAGGTCTTATTCCAGAAGCAAAAAATCCTAGATTTTCATATAGCTTTATGGCTACTGCGTTTGATTTTCTAACTTCTAAAGTTAATCTTGTAATACCTTTATCTTGACACATTTCAAAAAGATCAGCAAGCAGTATCTTCGACAATCCTAAGCCCCTGTAACTCGGTAAAACAGCTACATTAGTTATATGTCCTTCATCAAGTACCTGCCAAAGTCCAACATATGCAACAATTTTACCGTCAAATTCCAAGCAACGATATAAGGCAAATTCATTTAAAAGCTCACCTTCAAATGCTTTTCTTGACCACGGCATCGTAAATGAGTTGTGTTCTATTTCCATTATAGAATCTAAATCTTCAAATCTCATTTCTCTGATTGAAATTTTAATTTTAATTCACTGCCTTTCTTATAAAATATATTAATCTCAAGCTAATCTTTCAGCCTGAGATAATCTCAGATATTCAGGCGAAAAATCGTTGTAAGCCATCAATTTATTTTCCTTTATTAGCTGATAAGCTATAAAGTTTACTGATGATGCACTTAATATATTATATTTTTCAGGTGCAAAAATAATCTTATTATTTAGGATTTCCTCTAAGTTTTCTCTATAATTAACAGAACCATCACCATTTAATACAGCTTCGCCATCTAAATTCTTGATTATATCAATAAGCTCTCCAATATCAGCAGCAAATTGCTCTTTAATAGTTATCAAGCTTGTATTTTCCCACTTATAAATTCCTGAATAAATTCTGCCAGCTTTAGCATCAAGTATAGGCACGATATATCTGCTATTATCAAAGACATTAGCTGCTAAGGCCTGCATTGTAGGCACTGACGCTATAGGCATATCCTCAGTATACGCAGATCTATCATAGCTTGTCTGGATACTTTCTCTCGTATACTCATTAGATCTGCTAAAACTTATTGCTTGTGCTAACCCTTTAGCTATAGCAGCACCTATTCTTAAACCAGTATATGAGCCTGGACCTTTGGAAATAGCAATAACATCTATATCATTTAATTTTACTTCTCTATCCTCTAATGCCTTGATTATAAGAGGCATTAATTTTTCAGAATGAGTTTTTTTATGATTTAACAAATACTCACAAAGAAGTCTGTTGTCCTCTGAAATTGCACAGGAGGCTGTAAGTCCTGCTGATTCAATTCCTAAAATTTTCATAATTATGCCATGCACCTATTGCTTAAAATGTCGTGAAACCTTTATATAATAGTCAAAGTTTGCTAAAAGCAAACTTGGTGCATTTCCTTTCGTTATTTATTATTTCTTTAAACTTTCTATTATAATGTCAAACTGTTCGCCAATACCACTAATATCCAAATATCTTCTGTCACTTTCATAATCGATAGTGATATTTATATTAATTGCTGATTTTGGTATAAGTCCTTTTATCTTGCTTGCCCACTCTATGATGCACACTCCGTCTGAATTAATGTATTCATCATAGCCTAAATCTATCATATCATCTTCCGCCTCAAGTCTGTATGCGTCCATATGATATAAATTAATCCTGCCCTTATACTCCTTGATTATAGTAAATGTTGGACTTGTGACATAATCCTCTATAAGCATACCTTTTGCAATAGACTGAGTTAGCGTTGTTTTCCCTGCCCCAAGGTCTCCCTCTAAGCATATAACAGATCCAGCTTGTAAATTTTCACCAATTATTTTGCCAACTCTATCTGTATCTTGTAAATTATTTAATATGATAATCATATAAATTTTATTCCTTTATCCAAGTAATATTTTAACAATCTCATTCACATCACCAGCACCCATGACAATTATTGTATCTTTGGCATCTGCCTTTTCCAATGCAAGCGAAGCTGCTTCTTCAAAGCTTTTAGCATATATTGCTTTTTTATTATATTTTTTAGTTTCCTCTGCCAATTTCTCGGAGCTAACCTCTCCATTGTCAATTTCTCTTGCTGCATAAATATCAACAAATATTATTTCATCCGACAACTCAAACACCTTAGCAAATTCTTCAAATAAGCTCTTAGTTCTCGTGTAAGTATGAGGTTGAAATATAGTTATTACCTTACCATTAGTATTTTTTCTGGCAGTTAATAATGATGTCTTTATTTCATCAGGGTGATGAGCATAATCATCTATAATGCTTATATCATCTATCTTTCCTCTAAACTCAAATCTTCTCTTTGTTCCTATAAATTGCTTTAGACCTCTCTTAATAGTTTCAATGTCAATTCCAAGCTTTATTGAAACTGCAATGACAGATAATGCGTTTAACACATTATGTTCACCAAATACACTTAACTCAACTTCAAAGTTTATATCTCCATAATTAACTACAAATTTTGGCTGTGGCAGATATTCTATATCACTTGCAAATATATCAGCAGAATTATCAAGTCCGAATGAAACTAATTCTGAATTTATTCCTTTAAATAATTCCTTATCTAAATTATTTACTACAAGCAATCCGTCATTGGGTAATTTATTTGCAAATTCAACAAAGGCAGAATTAATATCATTAATATCTTTATAATAATCAAGATGATCTTCTGCTATATTAAGTATGACGCTAATACTTGGATTAAAGTTCAAAAAATTTCTCTTATATTCGCAAGCTTCTGTCAACAGTAAATCTCCATTGCCTATTTTTACATTTCCATTAATAACATTTAGCTCTCCACCTAAAAATATAGTTGGATCTAAGCTTGAACTTACTAAAATTGAAGATAACATTCCTGTTGTAGTAGTTTTACCGTGAGTTCCGGATACAGCAATTGAATGTTTGTATTCTTTCATTATATTGCCAATAAACTCAGCTCTTTTTTGGATTTCTATACCAAGCTCCTTAGCTCTTAAAAACTCTGCATTATCATCGCTGATAGCTGAGGTGTATACAACTAAATCTACAGTTTCATCTATGTTTTCAGCCTTGTGACCAATATATATTTTTGCTCCATCATTTTGTAATCTTTGCAATAATTCTGAATTATTCCTATCTGAGCCTGAGACCTTAATATTTTTATTCAGCATTAATTTTGCCAAGGCACTCATGCTGATTCCGCCTATTCCAATGAAAAAAATATGTTTCATATTTATTCCCACGCACCTATTTCGCAAAAATCCATGTCTCTTTTGAAAAAAGAGATTAACATCTGCATACTGATTTGGTGCATATCCTTTCATTATTTTCATTATTAATCATTTTTAAACCTCTACCCCATTATAATAATTTCCCTAACTAATTATTATATAACTATTTTAATACTTTGTAAATACGTAAAATTTATGCTACTTCTCAGTATTTATATACTTTTTAAATCCTTGCGTATATTTAACAGTTTTATCTGCAAAATTCCATACTGCTTCTACATTTTCAAATTTACTTAATAGTTTTAGACCATCCTCATAACTCATGTTGTAAAGTGCTGTAGTTAGTGCATCTGCCAAGCCTGAATCCTCGCATATAATTGATACTGCATCAAAATAGTTTGCAGGCATTAGGGTATCCTTGTTAATAATATGATGATATCTAACTCCGTCAAGCATAAAATATCTTTGATAATTGCCACTTGAAACAAGGCATTCCGTATCAAGCTTTACCGTGAAAACATACGGATTTTCATCGTCAAGTTTAGGATTTTGAAGTCCTACAGTCCATTTTTGACCATCTGGCTTTGCTCCCACAGAGCAAACATTGCCTCCTACATTTACTAAAAATGACTTTAAGCCTCTTTCTCTTGCATGTTCTACAACTTTTTGTACAGCATAGCCTTTTGCAATTGATCCTACATCTAACCTCATATTTTCATCTGCAAGATATACTGTCTGTTTTTCTTCGTCTATTATAAGTTTAGTTATATCTATATGTTCTGCTGCTCTTTTTAGTTCATCCATAGTTGGAATTTCAGCAAATTCAGGATCATCAATATTTTTCTCTCTATAATCGTGCCAAATATTTAAAACACTTCCAAAGGCAACATTCATATGTCCGTCTGTTTTTTCATACATTTCTTTCGAAAGTATTAATAAATCAATAATTTTTTTATCAACCTTGATTTCTTTAACTCCGGCATTATCATTAATTGTTTTTATGTTATTAATACCTTCATAATCGTTGTATATATCATATAATTTATGATATTGTTCTAAATCATCATGTATAAGCTGAATATTTTCTTTAAAAGATTGTTCATTTTCATCATATCCAACAATCTTTGTTACCGTATCAAATAAGCTTAAAAATTCAGCTTCATATCTAGTTAACTTGTTTTGCTTACATGAAGTTAATAGTGTTAATGATATTAACACTGTACATATTATTAAAATTAAAATAATTAGTTTTTTATTCATCGCGACCTCTTTTGTTTAAATTTATATACTTAAGATTACTACAAAAACACTCAAAAATCAAGAAAAATTTCAAATTAAAAAGTGTTTAATATATGATCTCTTGAACCATATATTAAACACTTTAATTTTAAAACAATATTATTTGCTTAAAGCTTTTTCTATTGCTTCAATTATATCCTTAACACCAACAGTTACTGATGCTGTTAAATCTGCTCCTGATGGAGCTCCTTTTTCATTTACAGCTATGCCTTTTACTTCTTCTGCAGTTTTTCCAACTACATAGTCAGCAAATGCTTTAGCTTGCTCATTCCACTCTTTTTGGATTCCAGAAGCCTTCTTCATTCCATAAGCGTCACCAAGTTCATTTTTAGTTTTAACTTCTGCTGCTATATCACTTTTAATCTTACCAGTAGCATCAAATTTAACTGTTCCTTGAGTTGCATCAACTATACAGCTTGTTACTTTTCCATCTGCTCCAGCTGTTACAACTGTGTAGTAGCTATATGCCTGTCCTTGGCCTTCTTTCTCAGCTGTTGCATCTGCAGATTTAGCAATAGTTGTTACTATTCCAAGACCTAATTTATCTCCAGCCTTTGCTCCCATATCAGTTGCATTTCCAACTGCCGTTTCTATAGTATCAACAAATTCTTTGATACCTATAGTAACTGAAGCTGCTAAATCAGCATCTGTTGGAGCTCCTTTTTCGTTTACAGCTATGCCTTTTAACTCAGCTACAGTTTTACCAACTGCATATTGAGCCATAGCTGCTGCTTGCTCGTTCCATTCTTTCTTAGCTCCACCGAACTTAACCATTCCGTAGTCAGCTCCTAATTCATTTTTAGACTTAACTACAGTTGCTAAATCAGATAACACTTTTCCATCTTTAGAAAAGTTTATTTTAGTTTGAACTGCATCAATGATACATTCTACTATTTTGCCATCTTTATCTACTGTTACTGCTACAACTGTTGAATCAACTTGTGCTAATCCGTCTTTTTCTCCAGCATCAGCTGATTTTCCTAAAGAAGTTGACACTGCATAACCAGTTTTTAAAGTTTCTCCTGCTGGAGGATTTGTTCCATCCGTTTTAGGAGGATTTGTTCCGTCTGTCTTTGGAGGATTTTCTCCATCTGTTTTTGGTGGATTGTTCTTATTAGCGTTATTAGTACATCCTACTAACATTATTATAACAAGAACTAGGCTTAAAGCCATCAATAATTTTTTGTTCATTTTTTATTCCCTTTCTTTTTGGTTTCGACAATCAATCTTGTCATATAATTTTTTTATTTATCTCAAAATAAAAATTAATAATTTAGATAAGATTTAAAAATATTATATATTTTTAAATTTTAATGTAAAACTATTTAATTTTTAACTTGAAATAAATTTTATTTATAACCAAGCCCTTTTAAGGCTGGCAAAATAAACCTTAATATTATGGAGGTTACCAAGCCTGCTATTACTCCGAATATCAAGAGCGGAGGTAGGTAAAACCATAAATTCATCCCTGAATAAATTAGGGAGATTGCTGTAAATTGCCCAACATTATGAAAGATTGCTCCAAAAATGCTCAATATTAAATATGATATATTATCTTTAAATATAAACAATAGAGTAATCATAATTAATATAGAAAACATTCCGCCAGTAAAGCTTAAAAAACCTGCTACAGCACCTCTAGTCATAAAGACAAACAATGCTTTTAATACTACCATGCTCAATGCTGATGATTTTCCTACAAAAAACAAGGCATACATTACAACTATATTCGCAAGTCCGAATTTAATTCCCGGTGCAGGTATAGGAACTGAAGGTAAAACATTCTCAACTACTGATAATATCAATGCCATCGCAAAAAGTATTGCTGTTAGAACTAATCTTTTAGTCTTATTCATATTTGATTTATATTGATTTTGAGAATTCATACTTTTAGTCTTTCTTTTTTTAATATTGGTTTCTAAATTATTTTACTATCATATCAACATCATTATTATCTGTACCTTTGACAGGTACAATTTTTAATATAATTTTATTAGGTAAACAGGCTGTGCTTGAACCTATGAATTTAAGCCTTCCTGATTTTATGCACACCTTATCTGGACAATCAGACTCTTCAAATCTTATAGATCCGTCCTCATATAAATGAAAAATAACATGCTCATTTTGAGCTAAACTAAAGGTCTTATCAATTTTTTCATTTAATGGAACTGTCATAATTAACTCAGATTCATAGTATATCTCAGCCTTAGCCTCTTTTTTACCAGAATTCTGATTGTATATATTGTATACAAAATACAAGGCTACCGCTATTAATAATATTAAAACGATAATTATTAAGTCTTTCTTTTTAACAAATTTCATCATCCAAACAACCCACTTAGAAAAATCGCTAAACTATTTGCACTCATTATTATTATATAATTTTTGATAGAACAAATGAAAGTCAATGATTTTTCTTGCTTTTCCATAAATTGCCTAATATTTTTTTGCACTGGTATAATAGAGAGCAAAAATATCAAGTAAACCGGTGGTAAAATCTTTAAAGCCACTATAATTATAGCAGTTATATAAGTTGCGTAATAAACAAAAGCAAATAAATTTAAAGATCTTTTACCTATGTAATAAGGCAGAGTATGTCTCTTAACCTTAATATCTTTTTCCAAATCACAAATATTATTTGCTAGCATTATATTTGCTGTAGCGCATATTGGTGTTACCGATAATAGCAAAATCTTAAGTATAGGCAAGATATTTATTTTTAAAAATATCGAGAAATCAGCAAATTGTAAATCAATATAAGTACCTTTTGGCATATTGATGTACAATAAGATAAATGGAATTAACAATCCATAGAAAATTCCCGAAAAAATCTCCCCTAAAGGTTGCCTTGATATGGGTATTGGTCCATATGTGTAAAATACTCCACATAAAAAGCATATACCACCTAATATCAACACAACTATATCAGTAGACCAAGCTAAATATAATCCTAGTGTTATACTTATAACAAGCATCACTATTATTATTGTTAAGGCTGTTTTTCTGTCAAACTGTAAGGCTTGATGATTTGTTTTTGTATCTATATAATTGTTAATCGCAGTAGTAACCAAATCAAATATAAACATAGATAGAAAGAATACTGCTGTCAGCTTTATGTTTATTGCCTGCTTAAGAAAGAACAAATAAGCAAGTGTCATGATAAAAGCGAATAAGCTTGTAATTTTCGTTCTAATTTCAACATAGTCTAAGAAGCGTTTTAACAATTTTTTCTACCTTACTTTCCTTCTGCCTTTAAGCTTTCGTTTTTTAATCCATAGAAAGCCTTGTCTAAAATCTGCATCAACTGATATTTTTTTTCTTCTGATAAATCAATCAATACCATTGTTTTAATAAATTTATTATAATATTTTTTAGATATCATCTTTGTAAAATCAAGTCCACCTGTTTTAAGAACTGCAATGTTTAGCTCTTTCCTATCAAGTTGACCCAAGCTTGCTTTGTTTTTTATATCCTCATCTTTATGGAAAGTATATATCAAAGGCAGAGTGATAACTCCTTGTTCATAGTCAGATTGTACATTCTTTTTAGCAATTGCTTCGTCAATTTCAAAATCTATACAATCATCCATTAGCTGAAAAATCATCCCAAGATATTTTCCAAGTTTACAATAATTGTTTAGCACTTCTTTTTCCTTTTCAACTAGAATTGCACCACCATAAAAGGCTGCTTCAAACAAGGCTGCTGTTTTACCGCTAATAATACTAAAATATCGATAAAATGATATATTCATATTTCCATTATTCACATGCTGTCTTAATTCACCCATGCAAATTTGTTCAACATATGAGGGCATATTAAACTTAAAAAACTCATCTTTACTATCAATTGAGCCAGCAAGTTTAAGTGCTGCTGCCAATAAGTAATCTCCACAAATTACAGCAGTCTTTTTACCATATTTTTTTTGTAATGTAATCACACCTCTGCGAAGAGAAGCGTCATCCATAACATCATCGTGGACAAGTGTAGCCAAATGCAATATCTCTATAGCAGAAGCAAGGGTAATAGCATTTTGATGTATCATATCATCATTGTCCATTGCACAAATAAGCAAAGACCATGCTCTAATAAATTTACCATTGCTTTTTGCAAGATGCTGTGTATAACTTCTAATAATAAACGGAGCATTTCGCAAAACCTTGTCAACTGTATTTTTAGTTTGTTCAAATGCAGCAACAAGTGTAAATAGATTAGTAGTTGCTACCTCATTGTTTTTATCTAAGCTAAACATTGTAAATATACCACTTTCTTTCTGTTTTACTTTAGAAGCATCTTTGTTTATTTTAAATTAGTCGTTATATAGATACCATTTTTTGGCGAATCTTACATTCTTCCATTTTCTTTTCAAGAAAGGCATGAAGTAATAGTCTAATCCTAATATTCTTCCTCCGCCAATCAATACAGCTATTCCAGCAAAAATCATCCAGAATGTACTTAAATATAATCCAGTTGTACAAACAAACATAACCTGCAATATCAATGAAACTCCAGAAGAAAGCATTGTGAACAATCCACCTATCAAAGCAAGACCTATCAATATTTCCATAACAACTATAGTTCCTTGCATGAATATCTGCATATTATCGCTTGATAAAATAACATTATCAGTAAACCAGTTCATCAAAGGCATATTAATCTTAAAAGCATAGTCTGATATCTTTGATTCTGCTAATGCTTTTCCACTTACAAATATAGCATCAAATAAACCCATTATATTAAAGTTAAATATCGCAACTCCTTTTGAGACAGCCTCTCCAACAGCCTGTGTTGATGAAGCAGCAGCATCTACAGCTCCTGTAGCACCTGCGGCAGCATCAGTAATTCCATATGCTATACTATCAAAGAAAGCTTTAGCGCCACCGAAAAATCCTTGTAATTTTGGAGCTGTCAACCAACCTTCGTTAATTTTTACTATACCTTCAAACAACCAAACAGCACCTAACCAAACTCTTAATGGAACTAACAAAAAGCTTGGAGTTTTATTTGAGAAATGTCCTCCTACAAAGCTTCTGTTGTTTCTAATAGTGAAAAACTCATGTCTAATATAGCTAAACACCTTATTCCAACCAAGAACCTGTATAAAATATATTATATTGATAAAATGCTTAACAAACATCGCCAAGAATGACGGTAAATTAATCATCTTATTTGGCAAACCAACTCTAGCTACACCATAACGTCCACCAACACATACCATAACGCCGTGGAAGCTAGGTTTGTATTCTTCCATTTCTTTTTTGCCTGTTATAGCGCTAATTATATTATGCGCCGCAATATCAGCACTTTGCTCACAGTTTTCAACCATTTGCGGAACTGGAGCAGTTTCGCCCTCAGCTATAAACATCATGTTGTCTCCAACAACATAAACCTCTTGTCTATCAAGAGTTCTTAGATATTTATCTACCTTTATACGACCTCTGCCTGCTGACTCTAAAACTTCAGCAGCATTTTTCGTAACATCAGCACTTTCAATACCTGCTGTCCATACAACTGTTCCAGCTGGGTACTTTGTAACAACATCATTTGATTTAAGCTCTATAAAATCTTCGCCAATACCAACAACACCTGTATTAAACCTTAAAGTTACACCCATTTTTGCAAGTCTTTTTTCAACTTTGCTAGAAAGCTTTTCAGGTAAAATTGGAACTGCTCTTGGCAATACATCCACATCACAGATTGTAACAAGCTCTCTGTCAATTTCAAATTTATCGCAAAGTATCGGAGCATATTCAGCTATCTCACCAACAAGCTCAACTCCAGTAAATCCAGCACCAACAACATAGAATGTAAGCATTCTTTTCTTTTTCTCTATGTCTCTTTCGCTAGCTGCCAGACGAAACATTTCATGAATTCTATCTTTAAGAATTACTGCATCTTCATATGACCAAAGCTTATATGAAAACTCCTCAGCACCCTTTGTCCCAAAGTACGTAGGTTTTGAGCCTGCTGCTAATACTAAATAATCATACGAATATTTATTTTCTTCACCTACAAGAGTTTTATTATCAAAGTCTATTTTAGATATATTATCTAAAATTACATCGACATTTCTACCCGCAAAAATCTTATTCAGGCTTATGCGTATACTCTCTTCATCAACTCTATTGGCAGCAACCTCATGAAGTTCAGTCAACATTGTGTGATATGAATTTTTGTCAATGATTGAAATTTTTACATCTTCATTTTTCTTTAATTTTTTCGCTAGTTTTTTAGCAGTCAATATTCCTGCATAACCAGCCCCTAAAACAACAATATTTTTCAATGATATCTTCCTTTCTTTATGAGTCCTTTTTTTTAATAATTAACAATATATTAATACCCTTATTGATATTTTTTAAACATTTATTTGAGTATTTATATATTTCATCATTTATAAAAATGTGAAACTATGTCATTATACATTATAAAAGCTATTTTGACAATTTATTTTTTTTTTAACGATATAGTTATTTTTTTATCACTCATTTTCCTTAATTTGGGTTAGTTTATTGACATTTTATATTTATATATATATAATATAAAAATAGTTATATGAATAACTATTTTAGTAGTTGATTTATTATCTAAAAATCAACTATTAGTCGTTTGTAAGTTGACAAAGTTTCTGATATTATAAAAACATCAGTATCTTTAAAAACAATATTTAATTAGATACATTTAGAATAAAAATATACATGAAATATGCAAATATTTCATTATAATATTTATAGGAGGATAATATGTTAAAAATTGTAAATTACACAAAAAGTTATAGTCAAAAAGCAAAGGCAGTTGACAATCTTAGCTTGCACGTTAAAAAGGGTGATATATTTGGATTTATAGGTCACAATGGAGCTGGAAAGACAACTACAATTAAATCTGTTGCTGGTATTTTAGATTTTGAAGAGGGAGATATCTTTATTGATGGTAAGTCTATAAAAAAGGATGATATCGAATGTAAAAAAATTATGGCATACATACCTGATAATCCAGATTTATATTTATTTATGACAGGAATAAAGTATCTTAATTTTATAGCAGACATATATGATGTGCCTGTTAAGGAAAGAGAAGAAAGAATAAAAAAATATTCAGAGGCTTTTGAACTGACTAAGGATTTGGGAGATCCAATAGCTTCTTATTCTCATGGTATGAGACAAAAGCTTGCTTTAATTTCAGCACTTATTCACGAGCCAAAGCTCTTGCTTTTAGATGAGCCTTTTGTAGGTCTTGACCCTAAGGCTTCATTCACATTAAAAGAAATCATGAAAGATATGTGTCAAAAAGGAAGTGCGATATTTTTCTCTACTCATGTTTTGGATGTTGCAGAAAAGCTATGTAACAAGGTAGCTATAATTAAGGGCGGAAAATTAGTAGTAACCGGAGACATGAGTGAGGTTAAGGGTAATAGTTCTCTTGAAGAAATTTTCTTAGAGCTGGTGGATCATGAATAAATTTTTATTGCTTGTTAAGGTTAATTTGCAAGCTATTTTAAATCCGTCTAAAATAGCAAGCTCAGCATACGCAAAAGATAATAAAAAAGGGATACTTTCTATATTTTTATTGGCATTTATTGGTATAACCTTTTTTGGAATTTCCACTTTGTATATGTACTTAATAGGTGTAGGTCTTAATTCAGTCGGAATGATAGATGTACTACCTCTCTTGGGAATGGTATCATCAACAATTATTATATTAATCACAGGACTGTATCAAACACAGAGCTACCTATTTTCTGCCAAGGATATGGATATGCTTTTATCTCTTCCTGTTCCAAAATGGTCTATTATGCTTAGTAAAATTTCAACATTGTACATTGAGAATTTAATATTTTCAGCAATAGTTGCAATACCTGCCGGAGCTATGTATTTTTACTTTTCCAATTGTTCTTTTGTATTTTGGATTTATTATATTGTGGGCTTTTTACTTATACCTTTGTTCCCACTTATAATAGCAACAGTAATTGGGTATTTTCTTGGTCTTATAAGTGCAAAATTTAAGTTCAAGAATTTTGCTGCTATACTTTCTAGCCTTTTAGTAATACTTTTAAGCTTTTTAGTATCATTTAATATGAATAAATTATTGGAAAATATAACCAAAAGCATAGAATCAATTCAAGGGATATATTTTAAAATATATTTTCCGGCAGAATATTTTTATAAAGCATTTGTGAATTACAGCTTTGTGGATTTAATTCTATTTGCCTTGTTCTCAATAATTCCTTTTATTATATTTATAGCTATTTTATCAAGATTTTATCTTGGTATAATTTCACAGCTTAATTCCAGCAAGAAAAATTCTAACTACAAACTTAGAAGCTTAAAAAGCTCAAGCAAATTAAAAGCTATATATATAAAAGAATTAGGAAGATATTTTTCTTCTCCTATATATGTTTTAAATACAGGTGTAGGTATGATAATACTGCTTGTTTTATCAATCGCTTCGATTTTCGTAGATTCTGCCACAATGGCTGTAATTATGAAAATGCCTGGTTCAGAAAGCCTTATATCTCAGGCTGTGCTTGTACCAATGTTTTTCACAATTAGCTTAACAGCAACTGCGGCTTCATCTATATCCTTGGAAGGAATGAATTTATGGATTTTAAAATCATCACCTGTTAAAATATGGGATGTGTTTAAGGCTAAAATTCTTGTGAATTTAACCGTAATATTGCCACTGCTATATATTAGTATAGTAATTTTTCACTTTAGTCTAAGCTACACTGTGCCAATGGTTATAATAACATTGATTGCAACTACCTCAATTGCTGTGTTTACATCAGTTTTTGGACTTACAGTCAATTTAATATTTCCAAAATTAGATTTTACATCAGATGTGCAGGTTGTTAAGCAAAGCATGAGTACGATGATTTCAACCTTTGGATCTATAATACTTCCAGCAGTTTTTACTATAATATATGTTTCAAAGCTCAGTGAGATTTTTTCTTTTGAGATTTATGCTCTATTAGTATCTGCTGTATTGATTATTGTTACTGCTTGTTGTATAATGTTTTTAAATACTAAAGGAAAGAAAATCTTTCAAAAACTTTAAACTGTAAATACTAATAAAACTTTTCAAACGAAAGAAATGAGGAATACAAATGCTTGTTTTAGCAAATGACGACGAACTTAACATAGAATTAAACCAATTTAAACTATCATCAAGAGCCTCGCACCCTGAGGATACACAAATTAAGGTAGAAAATAGCATAATTGGTGCTAAAAAGCTTGCAATTATAGCAGGACCATGCTCAGTTGAAAGCAAGGAGCAGATTTTGGATATTGCTAAAAGTGTAAAAGCCTTAGGTGCAGGATTTTTAAGAGGAGGAGCTTTCAAGCCAAGAACCTCGCCTTATAGCTTTCAAGGCTTAGAGGATGAAGGATTGGAATTTTTAAAGGAAGCTAAGAAAATCACAGGTCTTCCTATAATTACAGAGCTTACATCACTAAATTATCTTGATGAATTTGTTGAAAATGTAGATATAATTCAAATAGGTGCAAGAAATATGCAAAATTTTGATATGCTAAAGCAATTAGGCAAAATTAAAAAGCCCATACTTTTAAAAAGGGGCTTGGCTTCAACCATAGAGGAGTTTCTACTATCTGCAGAGTACATAATGGCAGGCGGCAATGAGAATGTAATTCTATGCGAAAGAGGTATAAGGACCTTTGAACCTTATACCAGAAACACCTTAGATATAAGCTCTATACCAATAATCAAAAAGCTTAGCCATTTGCCTATTATAGTAGATCCAAGCCACGCATCTGGTATATGGTGGTTGATTGAGCCACTATCAAAGGCAGCAATTGCCGCCGGTGCAGATGGATTAATAATAGAAGTTCACAATCAACCTGAAAACGCGCTGAGTGACGGAGAGCAGTCTATAAAGCCAAAGCGCTTTGAAGAACTTATGCTTTCAATATCAAAGATTGCAGAAACAGAAAACAGAGAGATTTAATTTTAAAATAGGTAATAATAAATTATGAGGGTGTCCTAAAAGTAATTTTTCATGAAACTTGGCTTTTAAGACACCCTTAATAGAAATGTAGGGATAAATTTATGAAAACTATTAATATTAATTTAAAAGAAAATTCATATGATATTTTAATTGAAAATGGTCTTTTAGAAAATATAGGCGATAAAATAAGGCTTGTATATGAGGGCGATAAAATTGCTATTATAACTGATAATAATCTACATAAGCTTTATAGTAATGATTTGTATACAAGACTTACAAAAGCTGGTTTTAAAGTGTCGATTATAGTAATAGAGTCTGGAGAAGCAAGCAAATCAATTAATACCTTAGAATATATATACAATAAACTTGCTTGTGAAGGCATCACAAGAACAGACTTGATTTTAGCCTTTGGCGGTGGAGTTGTCGGAGATGTAGCAGGATTTGCAGCCTCAAGCTATCTTAGAGGAGTTCCATATATTCAAATTCCAACAAGCCTATTAGCACAGGTTGATAGCAGTATAGGTGGAAAAACTGCAATTAATTTAAGTTACGGAAAAAATCTTGTAGGCTGCTTTTATCAGCCTAAGCTTGTGTTAATAGATACCAATGTTTTAAACACTTTAGAAGAAGAATATATTAGAGATGGAATGTCTGAGGTTATCAAATACGCTTGTATAAACGATGAAGATTTTTTTGAATTTCTTAAGAATTTAAATATAAGCAGTCTGCCTTCTCATTATGAAGATATAGTATATAAATGCTGCAATATAAAGAAAAAATATGTTGAATCAGACGAGAGAGATACAGGTGTAAGAATGAAGTTAAACTTCGGACACACTATCGGTCATGCTATAGAAAAATACTTTAATTATGAAAATTACAGTCACGGACAAGCTGTAGCAATCGGCATGTACAATATATGCTTAGAAAGTGAAGAATCTGGCTATACTGAGTATGGAACTAGCGACAGAATAAGTGAAATACTAATTAAATACGGACTTAAATATAAATTACCAAACATGGATATGGATAAATTTGAGAAAATAATTAAATCTGATAAGAAAAATATGTTTGGCAAACTCAATATTATATATCTAAAAAGAATTGGTGAAGCTAATATTGTAAATAAATATATATTGGAGTGATTATTATGGGAAAAGTATATATCGAACCATCCATAAAGCTAAAAGGCAGTGTGTTAATTCCTCCATCAAAAAGCCTCAGCCACAGAGCAATTATATGTGCCTCATTGTGCAGACAAGGAGAAAGTGTAATTGATAATATCATGCTATCAGAGGATATAGAAGCAACAATATCTGCTATGGAATCATTAGGAGCAAAAATTGATGTAGAAACTACTAATGTTGAAAACAGGTATAAATTAAAAATATCAAGAAGCACGGCTTATATAAATGACACTGTTATACCCTGCAACGAATCAGGTTCAACACTTAGATTTCTAATTCCAATTGCATTAACATTATCTAATATAAATACATTTACCGGAGCTGGAAAACTCATAGAAAGACCCTTAGACCCATATTATAGAATTTTTAATGAACAAGGTATACACTACTCAAATGACAATGGAAAACTACCATTAAAAACTGAGAGTAAGCTAAAAAGCTCTAACTTTACAATTGAGGGAGATATAAGCTCACAATTTATATCCGGATTATTGATGGCATTACCAGTCTTGGATGGCGACTCTAGGATTACTATTGTAAATGATTTAGAATCAAAGCCTTATGTTGACTTAACTATTTATATGCTAAAGAAATTCGGTATTGATATAATAAATAATGACTATAAGGAATTTCTAATAAAAGGAAATTCAGAATATAAGGCTTCTAATTACCAAGTAGAAGCAGATTACTCTCAAGCCGCATTTTTTTTAGGTGCTAATTTTTTAGGAAGTAAAATTAAATGCTTAGGTTTAAATGAAAATTCAATTCAAGGTGATAAAGCGATTGTCGATATACTCCATGATATGAAAAATTTATTAACTGATAAAATAACAATAGATTCATCTCAAATTCCGGATTTAATTCCAATAATTGCAGTAGCTTCATCATGTTTAGAAGGCAAGACTACTTATATAACAAATGCCAAAAGACTAAGAATTAAAGAATCAGATAGATTATATGCTATATGCTCGCAATTAAAAAAAATAGGTGTTGATGTGATTGAATTGGAAGATGGTCTTATAATAAAAGGAAATCAATCATTAAATGGCTGCAATGGTGAGGAGAAGCTAAGTAGCTTTAACGATCACAGAATAGCTATGGCTCTGGCAATTGCAGCAACAAAATGTAAAAATAATGTAATTCTCGAAGATTATGAAGCAGTAGCAAAATCATATCCGAGTTTCTGGGAAGATTATGCAAAATTAGGTGGTAAACTAAGTGAAAAGTAAAAATATATTTAGGAGGGCTAAAAATGAGTTCGATATTTTGTGGTTCTAAATTAAAGATAAGCATATTTGGTGAATCTCATGGCGAAGCAATAGGCGTCACAATAGACGGATTTCCAGCAGGATATGAAGTAGACCTTGATTTTATAGAGGAGCAAATGAACAGAAGAAGGTCTAATAAAAGTGAGCTTTCAACTGCAAGAAACGAAGAAGATAAGCTTAATATAATCAGCGGAATTTTCAAGGGCAAAACAACTGGTGCACCTATCTGCTGTATAATATATAACAAGGATAAGAAATCCTCTGATTACGATAAAATAAAAAACACTCCAAGACCAAGTCATAGTGATTATACTGCAAGTGTCAAATACAAAGGCTTTAATGATTACAGAGGTGCAGGACACTTTTCAGGTAGACTAACAGCAGGTATTGTATTTGCAGGAGCTTTATGTATGTCAATGCTTCAAAAAAGTTATGATGTTTCTATAGCTAGCCACATTAAAAATATACATGGTGTAGAAGGCGACGAAGCTATGAAAAAAGAAATCTTATCGGCAAAGAATAATTTAGATTCTGTAGGTGGAATAATTGAGAGTATTGTAAACAATATGCCTGTAGGTATCGGCGAACCTTGGTTTGATTCTGTTGAAAGCAGACTTTCACATATGATATTTTCAATCCCCTCTGTAAAAGGAATTGAATTTGGAGCAGGTTTTAATTTTGCAAGCTTATATGGCTCAGAAGCAAATGACCAATATTGTGTTGATAATGATGGCAAAATAACGACATATACAAATAATAATGGCGGTATAGTGGGAGGATTGACAAATGGCATGCCAATAGTATTTAGAACTTGTATCAAGCCAACACCATCTATTGCTAAGGAACAAAAAACTATAAATTTAAAAAACATGGAGAATGAAAATATAAGTATAGAGGGAAGACATGACCCTTGCATAGTTCATAGAGCTTTGCCTGTAATAGATTGTGCGACTGCAATAGTTTTACTTGATTTTATTTTAAATGAATAAATAGATATTAGGACACAAAAAAGCCAGCTTTTCATATGAGAAGACTGGCTTTTCTGTGCTATAGATACATTAGTATAATTATGTAATTTATACCACTTATATGCTACGCGTACACCTTATCTCTCATAGATTCTGGTATATCTTCAAGATCAAAATTTAAGCTTATAACAAATTTTACTTCAAACTTAGCTTCAAGCTGCTCCAATTTGTCGATTATTAGCTTAGTTTTTTCTTCGTCCATTACTTTGGTTATCTTGTACAGTCCATCAATAAAAACTTTTTCTATGTCATAGTCTGTAGCAAGCATTCCACATACAAATCCGTGAAATTGCTCTTCATTAGTTATGCCATACTCTTTTGTATTGACATAGCGAACATTATAGTTTAGGTCATGAATATGCTTGTTATTGGCCTCGATAAAAACCATTTTCCCCTTGATTTTATCAACTTCGCTGTTTGCCATTTCAACCATCTTGCGTGTTTTTCCTGTGCCATTGTGTCCACAAATTAAACTAACCATGATAATCATCCTCCTAAGTTTATTCTTAATAATATCATACCACATTTAGAAAATGTTTGCACTAACTTTTTATAAATTTTTAAATTATTTTTCGTTTACATAATACTATTATAAGTGTTTTTTTGAGCATTTTTTCCCTTGAAAACTCTCTCTTTTTTTCATCTCTTCTTCAATTTCCTCTTTAATCTTCCACCAACTCATACCCCAGTTGACAAATAGAGAGTTTTCTTTTGGAGCTCTTCCAATTAGCCTTTGTATAACTATATTTTTATCTAAGTTTTCTAAAAATTTTATAACTCTTTCTACATAATCATCTTTTGACAAAGGAGTAATTTTCCCGTCTTTATACAAATCTCCCATCACGGTATTTTCCATTATATATAGAGAATGAAGCTTAACCTGTTCAAGCTTTAGTGCAGATAGAATTTTAGCTGTTTCCACTACATCATCCATATCATCATAAGGTAGGTTTAATATAACATGAGCACATGTTTCGAAATTATATTTTTTAATTCTTAAAATAGCATCTATAAATTCTGCTAATCCATGTCCTCTGTTAATTTTTTTTAGTGTATGATAGTTAACTGTTTGAAGACCTAATTCTATGGATATATTGATTGCTGTTTTCTTGCTAAATTCATTTAAAAATTCTAAATACTCATCACCTATACAATCAGGTCTTGTCGATATTGAAATCTCTACTATATCATCTATAACGGCTTGATTTATAAATTCTTTAAATTTTTCAAGCTGCAAGTATGTATTTGTATAATTCTGGAAATAAGCAATAAATTTTGAAGCCTTATATTTTTTCCTTATATATTCCATGTTTTTACTCAATTGTTCTTTAACAGATAGAGTATTTTCAAGCATTTCAAAGCCTGCTCCTACTTCTGAGCAATATGTACATCCCCCTACTCCCAAGCTTCCATCTCTGTTTGGGCAGGTCACAGGCAAATTTACAGGTAATTTATATACCTTTTCACCATATTTTTCTCTTAAATATTTTGAATATTCATTATATAATTCATTCATTTTTATGTCCATGCACCTATTCTAAAATTGGCTAGGTGCGTATCCTTTCGTTATTCAAAAATTTTAATGTAAAATTTGTAATTTTAGTTAATAATATTTTTAATACTCATTTTTTTTATAGCATTATTTTATCACAAAAGTTAAAAATATAAATACAATTTTGAATTAATTTTTCAAAATTTAATTTCCTCCAAATTATAAGAAAGGAGCATAAATCGATATGCACGTAAAAGAAGGTTTAGTTCCAACAATTCTCGGCACAGCAGTTGCAGCAGCAGGCTTCGCTTTAAAGGATACCATCCCGAAATCATATAGCAGCGGTATGGTAGGATTTGGTTTAGCAAATATTGTGATGGGTTCAGCTGATATGATAGGTTCAATGAATTCATCAAATAAAGCCGCTAACCAGTTTAATAAGGTGTTGAATTCTTTTAAATAGCTAAGTAATTAGTTTTATTTTAAATGACAAAGTAATATAGTCTATTAATATATTATTGCATTAAAATTTTAGATTATGAAACTTTTTGTCGGCATCAGCACTAAAAAACTAAAAACCATAGACTTTGCAATTTTTGCAGAGTCTATGGTTTTTATACTTTAAGTTATTTTTTTATGCTAGGTAAATATCACATATAATAATGCGTATACACCCGCCAATCCAATTGAACAATATAATGCTCTTCCTACTGGATTTTTATTTCCGCCAAAATAATTTGCTATTAGGTCAACCTTTAAACATCCATATATACCCCAGTTTAATGCCCCTAAAATAATTAATATTGAAGCTAAAGCAGTTATAATTCTCATTTTACTATCCCCCACAATACATTACATATTTTATTATATTATATTGCTTGGATACAATAATATGATAAAAAATAAGACAGAATTTAATCTGCCTTATTTTTTATTTTAATATATTTTTTTAAATGTCTTCTTCCTCTTTTTTTCTTCTTTTGAAGAGTATTGTCATTCCTGTTGCTATAAACATAAATCCTAGTACGTGTAATAGCATTGGACTTTCTTCTCCTGTTTCAGGTAATTTAGCAGGACCTCCTGGGATTACATCAACTTCTATGATTATTTCCTCTTCATTACCATCTTCATCAGTAACTTTTACAACAAATCTATCTTTGCCTACAAATCCAGGATTTGGAGTATAAGTCCATTTTCCATCTTCTCCAAACTCTACCTTGCCATTTTTAGGAGGATCTACTATCTCTTTTTTACCGTTTTCAGGTATATTAGGAGGAGTAACATCTACAGGTTTTTCTGGGTCTGTAGTTTCCTCAACCGGCGGTCTTTCTGGTTGCGGGTCAGGCTTAGGCTCTGGCTTAGGGTCTGGCTTAGGGTCTGGTCCTGGATTAGGTCCTGGCCCTGGGTTTGGTCCTGGTCCTGGGTTTGGTCCTGGATTAGGTCCCGGGTCTGGTTCATTATATCTATTAGTTATAGTTAAACCATCGTCTGATATTGATTTTCTATATCCACTTGGGACTTTAATCTCATCTACAGTATACTTATGTTCTTTTCCATCAACGTCCATTCTATCTAAATAATCCCAAATATATTCTGTTGTTCCGTCTTCTAATTTTACTGGTGTTCCTAAAGCTATGCCATCTTTATATAATTGTAACTCTATACTTGGTCTTACAGTTGGACCTCCAATCCACACCTTTTTACCTGTAACAGAAGTTTTTGTATAGATGTTTGTTACATTTAAACCTGTTTCTATCTTTTTATAATTTTCTGGTGTAAAATCATTACCATTTTTATCAACTTCTTTTACACTAAATATATATTCATTTCCATCCACATCTGTTTTTGTAAGAGCAGTCCAAACTACTTCTGTTGTACCATCTTTCAATTCCTTAACTTCTGCACTTGGTACTTTTTCTGCTACTCCATTGCTAATTTGTCTATATAATTCAAACCATATTGTTGGTCTTGGTATAGCCCCGCCATCCCATTCTTTAGTTGCTTTAGCGCTTGCATCTGTCGGACTAACATAATGATTTGTCACAGTTAGACCATTTTCTGCCTTAATATAGTTTTCAGCTTGGAAATCCTGACCATTTGCGTCAACTTCTTTAACAGAGTAAATATAATCTTCACCATCTAAATTAGTTTTATCTAAATTTGTCCAAGTTACCTCTGTTGTATCGTTTGGTAACGCTTTGATTACAGCATTTGGCACAGCTTCTTTTATTCCGTTGTTAATTTGTCTATATAGCTCAAACCAAACAGTTGGTCTTGGTGCAGCTCCACCATTCCATACCTTAGTTGCTTTTACATCAATTTTTATTTTAGTGTTTTCAATATTTCTTGTTGCAATATTATCATTATTACCTTGATATGCTTTTTTTACTTCAATATCAAACCAATTTTCCGAGTCTGTTGGTTTAGTATATCCTGTAGGTGCAGATTCTTCTTTTAAATAATATTTCTTATTAATTGGTAAATTAGCTATTGTTAATTCACCGTTTTGGGTAGAATATTCTTCATTGCCAAATTGTATCTTAATACCATTTAAATCATACCAAAGTGTAAATTTAGCTACATTAGTTATAGCTCTATTTTCCTCTGAATCTACTTTAGTAATCTTTAATACCCCTCTATTGTTATCCCAAGTTCCACCTGCGCTAGAAAACTGTTTTGCACTTAATTTACTAGATTCTTTAGATATATTCGCAATACCTATTCCACTAAATTCTACTTTATTATTAACTTGTCCGTTAGTCTCTGTTATAACAGTTTTGTACTTTAATATCAATGAATTTGTGACATCATTGGTAAATGTTATAGTTAAAGCTGTTGTTTCATCAGCATTTATTTTTACATCAAGCTCATAGTCTTTGTTTATACCATCTTTAGATAATTTAACTTCAGATGAGCCTTCTAATTTATAAACATCAAGACTGCCTTCTACATATGTCATACCGGCACTTATAGTATCTACTATTTTAGCATCTTTAACTATAGACAGACTTTCGTTAACCTTAACTCTCCAGTCAACTTCGTCTCCTGTATAAACCTTGCCACCTGTTACACCAACTGCTCCTTTTTCTAATAATTTGTTATAATTATTATAACTTATTGTTCCAGAATAAGAATACTCATTTCCAGAAACTATAACTTTAGCAGCGTTAGTATAAGTATTTTGTGATACATTAGGTACTGTAGTTGTATATTCAATTACATATCTTTTTTCTACTGCAAATGTGTTTTTAAAGATTAATGTAATTCTAGATCTATTATTGTTCGCAGTGTCTGTATCAACATTGACTGTATAATTACTTTTATCTAGTACAGTATTTGTAATAATAGTAGTTGTTCCATCAGGAGCAACACTATATTCACTTACTTTAACACTATTTTCGTCAATTGTTCCATCATACTTTAAAGTGTCTGTAACTTTAACATCCTTTCCAAGCTTTTGTTTTTGATAGTTAATATATAGTTGCCAAGCTATATTTCTCTCAACACCACTTACCCAACCATTAACTTTATTTCCATTAGAGTCAAAGTGTACTAATTGTCCTTCTTTCTTACCACTATTCCATGAATCTTGTCTTGATGTATGAGATGCTTCACGATCACTGGTACCAGTATTATTATTTTTTGTTTTCCATATAAATTTGGCATTATTTTTATAAGTTTCATCAGAGCTAGTATTTGAATCAATTTTGTTTCCATCAACGACTGTCTCTGGATCATATGAAGTTGTATAGGTTACTGTCAAAATACTATTTAATGGTGTTGTGCCAACTTTAAGAAGTTTTATCTTAAATCCTTTTTGGTATCCTGTAACACTATCAACCGTATTAGCTTCAAGTGTGTAATCTTCGCCTGGTGAAAGAGTTGCTGAGCCCATTTTAACTAATACCGAGCTAGGCAATAAAATTAAACCTTTATTTGGGAATGTATCTACTATTTCTAATTCTTTTATAGCTTCTCTTATTGGATTAACCTTAAGTTCCCAATCTATGGTTTTTAAATCGTAATTTATAGCTCCTAGACTTTTACTAAAGCTGTTAGCTGGTGGAGTTATTGGTATAGGAGCTATTGTTCCACCCTCTCCAACACCATTTCCACCTAGGCTAACTATATTTTTAAATTCATTTATTGTGAAATCTATTATTGTAGTTGTATAGCTTATTGTAATTTTGTCCGTGTTTATATCTCCTAATATTATTTCAACCTTAGTTTTACCATCATTCACTCCGCCCGATACTGGAGTTAAGTTTATTTTAGAAGTATAATTAGAAGTAATATCTGTACCATTTTTATTCTTAATAACAATATCGCCACTAGATATACTCAATCCATTTGGTATATAATCTGTTAATACTACATTAGTCAGTGGATGTCCTGCTTCATTAACAGTGACAGTCCAAGCAAGAGTTTTATCAGTATAATTCACATTGGATTTACCTGTTTTTACAAGGATAGATTTCCTTGTTAATGTAACTTTTTTACTTGCCTCTCCTACCTTTGTACTTTCACTATATAATTCAGTTGTATTTGTAAATTCATTAGTTTTTTTATATTCTCCACCATTTACTTTTGAATAATCAATAATTGTTTTAAACATTATTTGATATTCATCTGAAGCTATCAAATCTCCTAGTGTTATCGGAAATGTATCATATTCTACAAGACTATTATTATCTAAAGTACCGTTTACAACTTTATAGACCCTTATCTTTCCACTAATTTCATGTCCTACTGGTAAATTTTCTCTTACTTCTGCTGCATCTATTACATCTCCAGCTTTATTTACATTTATTGTCCACTCAACATCATTACCAGATATAGTTCCACCCTTTTCTATAGGATTACTTTTTGTAAGCCCACCTACAGTAGCCGATGCTGGCAAATTAGTTGTACCATAGCTAAATTTTGCATTATTTGTAAATGAAGTTTTACCATTTGCAACTGTGCCTTGACTAAAATCTACTATTGGGGTTTTATACTCAACTTTATAACCACTATATGGTGCTATATTGCTAAAATCAAGACTAAACCCACTAGAAGTTATGCTTGGTGTCAATGAAACTGAATCACCTTTAGTTTTAGTCCCATCAAGCCCTATTTTTAGCTTGCTTATTTTAAAGTCTTGTGCTGTCCCTAAGCCATTGGGAACTATATCTTCTAATTTTGCATTTATTATAGCAACATCGCTATTATTAACAACATCTATAGTCCATGTTATGTATTTAGCATTAAGACTTTTATCAGCAGCACCACCCTTTGTAATACCACTTATAATTCCGTTTGGTTTTGCAATTACATTTAGAGTTGTATTCAGAGAATCACTAAACTTAATTTCCTGCTCTATATTTTCTTTAAATTTTTCTAAATTAAACTCTAAGTTAAGATTCACAAAACCATTTTTAACTGTTTCAGGTCTTTCAATTTGTTCATTAAATACAAATTTTAATTCTCTTCCAATAACAGTATATGTTCCAACTTGGGTTCCATCAACTAATATAGGCTGAGGAGTTGATACATTCATAGCTGCAAATATATCTGGCAATTGTATGGTTGCTATATCACCATTTTTTGCATCTTTTCCAACTGTATCCCATTTATACCCAAGTGCTACTACAGTATCAGGTCCTATCTCAATTATTTCACCTTCTGAAATATCTGCATTTCCTAATTTAAAGAAATCAAAAATAAATATATTTCCTAAATCATTTGCTCCAAATAAAGTAATCCCCGCAGGCGTAGTCGTTCCTGTTGGTTGTGACTCTGGAAACGATATTATGTTATTTTCCGCATATACTTTTCCTATGTTTGGTATAATCATTTGTATAATCATTGCGAATAACAATAAAATGACTATTCCATTCTTTCTTATTCTTTTCATATAATTTTTATTACTCCCTTCGCTTTATAAAGCATTATTAATTTATGCAATTTTGCACTAATTTTTTATTTAATTATTAAATTATATATATTCACACTGAACAAATACTAAACAAATTTTATAATTTTATCAAATATTTAAAATTATCAACAAAAATCAAGCCAAACTTTAATAAAAGATTGGCTTGATTTTAAATAGTATCATTTAACTTTATGCTCATTTTGGAAATTATAATTTCATTATTATCTCATATATTTTTTATACAATGCTGTTGTTGCTTCCTCTGGTTTTATGTCTAATTCTTCTAAAAGAGTATTTTCAAAGCATTTGTAAAACTTCTGCAACTCTACTCTGCTGCCTGTTTTGCCATGATAGATAATTTTCATTTTTGCTGCATTTTCATTGTATGGGTCTATTTTTAAAAGTTTTTCCAATAATGTCTTAATGTTATTTGTAAATTCTCCCTGTCTTAGATTTTTTGCAGCATATTTTTCTAACAAATCCAGTACTTTTTGCGCATATTTCTGTCTATTTTCTTCTGCCCAGAGATATTCTTCTTTTTCAAAAAAATCTCCATTATATATATTTAGAATTTGTTCCATATCATTTTCGCTATGTTCCTTTTTCTCAAGGATACATTTTAATTCAAAGTAATCAGATTTAACTGGAATGTTAAGGCGATAGCTTTCGTTTGAATACTCAATTCCATTCGAATAGCCTAACTTCTCCAAGCCCTTTCTTAGCTGATAAATGGTAGTATGTAATAGAGTTCCTGCCTTTTCCATATTTCTATCAGGAAAAATATCGTTCATAATTATATCCTTTGAAACTGCTGAGTTTTTATACCACAGATAAACAAAAAGCTCCTTTGCCTTTTGAGTTCTCCATGTCAGGGGCTTTCCACTGTCATCAAGTATTTGCAATTCTCCAAAACATTTCAATTTCAAGTCACCTGTGATAACAGGAGCAGCAATATCTATCTTTTCTCTAAGTCTATAAATGGTCTTTCTCATTCGAGCTTCTTGAACTGGTTTTTGCAGATAATCAATAGCCTCTAGCTCAAAGGCGTCTAAGGCATACTGTGAGTAGGCTGTTACAAATACTATTTCTATATTTTTTATATTATTAGCTAATATAGAGGCTAGCTCCAGACCTCCTATGCTTCCCATCTCAATATCTAAAAATATAACGTCTGGTTTAGTCTCATCTATGTTATTTAAAGCTTCTTGCGCATCTGTATAAGCACCTACAACCTCAACATCATGATAGATTGAAAGTAATTCCTTTAACACAACTAATGCCATAGGCTCATCGTCAACCAAAACAACCCTCATATTACACAACTCCTTTTTAAAATTTCACAAAATATCTTGTTTATAAGTATACATATTCAATATACAATCCTGTTAAAACTATAATTTATGCTCAGGTAGTAAAATTTGTACTCTTGTCCCTTTATCTTGCTCACTTTTTAATTCAAAAGAAGAACTTTTTACTATTTTAATCTTTTCTATTACATTTTTTAATCCTATTCTTTCATTTTTTCCGCAAAGTATCTCTTGTATTTTCTCCTCAGACATCCCTGGACCGTTATCTTCTATAAGAATTTTTATAATTCCTCTACCATGTTTTTTTACACTAATTTTTATCACACCACCACTAGGTTTAGCCGCAATTCCGTATTTTACTGCATTTTCAACTATTGGCTGCAATGTAAGAGGTGGAATTACTGCACTAATATCCTCGTCTATGTCATATTCAATTTCTAATCTTTGTCCATATCTTAGCTTTTCAATTGCCAAGTATGCACTTAACATCTCAATCTCAGAATATATCTTAACAAGCCCCTTTGTCCTATGAAAATCAAGCTTTCCTCTAAAATAGACAGATAAATTATTTAATGCTTCTCTAGTCTTTTCTGAATCAGTATAACTAAGTCCTATAATAGTGTTTAAAGTATTGTATAAAAAGTGTGGTGATATCTGTGAATAAAAGTATTGCAATTCTCTTTCTATTTTTTCTTCTGTTGATTTTTTTATACGCCTGCTCATCATAATCCACACATTAATTGACAATATAAAAATCAAAATTGCCGGAGCAATTCCCATATTTATTTCAAATATAATCTTTGTTGACATAGTAGCCCAATAGCAGATCAGTGAAACTATAATCATTAAGATATGTTCGGACAAAGCCGATTTCTTTTTAATTTCCTTAATTAAAATGTAAAAAATATATAAATATCTAAGCATTATAACGGTCAATAAAACTATATGTAGCTTTCTTAAAATTAAAAAAATCGGTTTATCTGGTCTATATATAACTATAGTAAAAAACACAATAATAATCATGAATAAATATTCAGAAAATTTTCTTTTTTCAAAATTATTAAAAAATCGAGTTACAAATTCTGTCATAAAAAGACTTGTTAAAATTAGTGCAATCGACTGAATTATTATTCTATTATTGTAATTATATCGCAAGATTAATCTTAAAATTTGTTCATTTAATGTAGAAAAAAACACTGCCATAAAAAAATTCGCAAAAGCAAAGTATTTAAAATGAGCTTCATCCTTTTGCTGCATATATAGTATCATAAAAAATATTGATAAAATTAAGCATATAGAAAAAGCCACTGTATCCAAGATTAATGATAGTCCATGACGATACATAATTGCCTCGGAGCTACCAAATTTAATTGATTTTGTAATCCCACCTATTTCTTGTGCAAAATTAGATACGAGTATTACTATTTCTATTTCTGCATCCTTGCTGCTTACAGTGCTTACAATAAATTTACTATCTCTGTGAAAATCATCTGCTGATAATGCCGTTGTTCCCATTTTGCCTGTTTCATATCCATTTAAATAAATTTTGGCGGCTGAACGTATGGTATTTGTTTTAATGGCATACATTTTATCTTTTGGAACCTTGACAATCAATCTATATGTGCCTGATCCATCAGGTGAATGGCTATCCTTGTTCAGAGTGTTTGTCCAATTACAAGGAACGTTTATATAAGTTTTCACACTATCTTTATTTATTTCTTCAGGCTTAAGCAAAGCATTAGGATAAAACTCCCATTCGCCATCTAATGCTATTGTATTTTTATCATCTATCTTCAAATCACTTAAATCTAAAACTCCATTTATTGCTTGAAGTTCGCCTCTGTCACTGTCTGAATTAACATTTATCAGATATATGATTGTTAATAAAACTATAAGTATTGAAAGTATTATAGGTATTATAAACTGTTTTGATGATTTTTCACTATACATATATTGACACTCCTTATCTTATTTGTAATTCATTCAATATTGCTTCAAATCTTAACTATACTCTCAATTCTTGCTAAATTTTTAATGTCATTTTCTATATAACTTGATATACCTTGATTTAAGTCATAGCTTATATTATTGCCTTTTACCGGATATCTTGGTGTATTAAGCACCTGATATAAATTTCTTAGTACAAGGTTTCTATCAAAAATATTTTTATATTCCAATTCTAAGGATGAAGCTATGTTCATTGCATTCTCTAAGCATAGCTTCGATAAATCATAAATGACTTCTTTGCTCGTTCCACTCATAAAGCTTGGCGAAGCATAAGGCAATATTTGATTTATTGAAGGAATTAAATTCAACTTAGGCTTATCATCACCCAATGCAGAGTTTCCGCCAAAGAATGGATATAGCATACTCTCTCTAAGCCATAGTCTTAAATTCGGTATAAAATATGCGCTATCAACTACTCTTCCCTGCATTTCTATTCTGTCCTTGCCTTGGCTTGATAAAATTCCTGCTATTACATTTTTTACAGGTATAGTTTTGTTTTTTAGGATTTTATCTATTCCAATAAATTCATGGCAATTGTGCATTACATCATCTACCAAAATTACAGGCTTATCAAATGCTTTTATTACATCAATCTGTTTTGATACCGATGGATAAAATGGATATTCTTTAATCTCATAGTCTCCTGTATCGTATTTAAAGCACTTTTCAATATGCAGTGATTTTGTAGTAAAATTAGCTACAGCCTTTCCATTAAAAACATTTCCAAATGGAACACATAAATAATCCTTATTACCCTCGTTTATTTTTTCAACAATTGCTTGTTGAAGCATCTGAACATCAAAATACAATACGAGATTATTAGGATATACCTTAGTCAATTCTAATTTAAGTCTTTTTCTTGTTTCTGCAATTGAATTTTTAATCCTTTCAGAAGAAATCAAAGGCTCTTTGATATAATTCTGCATATCTAAGGTCAAACATAGCGGAAATTTCATGTCAACTGCGTATATATCATTCTTTAAATCTTCAAAATCTAACTTTTTAAATCCATGAAGTTTCAATAATTCAAAGATTTTATCATTATCATAGTTTAGTAAGGTGTTGCAATACAAAGCATATGTAAAGTCATTTTTTAAGCTATACAATAATGTCTCTGTCAGTAGGCTCTGCTCTAATTCAGGTATATTTTCAGAGGGGTTAGTATATATACCATCTATAATGATAATCTTACCGGAAGTATTCTCTCTAACATAGCTTGCTACCTCAATATTTTTAAACTCACTATACATCTGTGCAGTTCCAATTTGATGGAAGGCTGAAAATCCCAGTAATTTTTTTTCCCTTGAATTATCTCTAATAACAAGCAGATTCATATTTTTACTTGATAGCTCTTCCCCAACATTCTCAAGTAAATTAGTATATTTATAAATATATTTGCTCATTTCATCTGAAATATTACTTTTGCTGCTATCCTTAGTATTAAGTCCAAAATTGTTGATAACTTCAATCTTAAAAGAACGTTTATTAACTATTGCTTTATTTCTAGCTGTTCCAGTCGATGTAATTGAAATACCAATATTGCTAATGTATTTTAAAGCTTGGGAGTCTATATTAGCATTATCACCTTCTTCTTTGATTTGAATATTTAAAACATTTTTTGTATTTATCTTCACATTCTCCGGCAAAAGATAAACTCCTAGCTCATCTGCTATTGATATCTCCACAATTTTTTTTCTTATCTTATAGGCTATTGTATTTTTTTGCCAATTAAACTCATCAATTTTAAGGAAAACTACATATCCTTGTTTTTTTGTCTCCTTAATGAGTCTTTTATGCTCTAATGTAAACGGATCAAAGGAATTAAAAAAATAAGCAATTTTTTCGTTTGAAATGACAGGATATTTTTCCTTTAACGTTTTGCTGTAATCATTTAAAAATTTATATATATGATTAAAGGATACAGCAGTATTTAAGAAATTAAGATAATCTCTATTCTTTTCATCTTTTAAGCTTATAAGCTTTTTAGCTATAATCTTAAATATTTTGTACTTATCATTTGGACTTAATATTCTACTATTGAAAATTTGATTTCCAATTAAAAGCAGTGCATCTCTTTTTATCTGCTCGTCATTATTTGCAAGGCCACCTATTATTATGCTTAAAATCTTTATAAATTTAGTGTCATATTCGTCAATATTTTGCTCAAATATATCTTTGTGTTCTGAATAGTTTTCTATCATAACACTAAAAACTTCAAGGGCAAGTGAGCTTACATGATTGTCTGAATCTTTGTACAATCTCAATATTTCAAATATAATTTCATCTAGTTCTTTTGTATCTAAAAGCAGGATAAATTTGCCCAAATGACTTGGTATATATCTTGAAATTTCAAATTCACCAATTTCCAATCCCTTTGTTAGTTCTATGGATATTTCGTTTCTCTGATCTGAAGTTAAAAACGAACTAATACTTAAAAGTGCCTTTCCTGCCTTATTTCTGACAAGCTCCTTTGCGCTTACCTTAACAAGATTAGAAAGGTGAGCGGCAGCATGCAAAATCACTACATCATTTGAATTTCTAGCAATATCTAGTATAAAATCAATATTTACTATTTTCTCCATCCAATTTGTTGCAGATTTTAAATTAATTAGAAATATTTCCGAAATCCTTTTGCTTTTTAAACGCATAAATTCATTGTATTCAGTAATTATTTTATCTGTTTTATCAATGCTAAGAAGAATTTTATACTTTAAAAAATTAATTCCTAACTTATCTTCTGTTTTTATAGCTTGAATAGATTTAAGCATCTTAATTTTAAGCTTCTTTAATATACTGTTTCTTAGCTTGTCCTCTAAATCATCGCTTTGTGTTATTGTATATATATAATTCAATGAAATAAATTTTATATCCTCATTGTAACTATTTAAGTATTTGATTATATTGTCAAATAAGAATTCTATTTGTTTATCACTAAAAAGCTTTATTTTAATACTAGCCAATGAAGTCAAAAATAAAGCACTTGTGTATTCATCAGAGCTTATTTTTTCAAAGTTTATTAATAAAATTTCTATATAAGTTTCAAGATTGTCACTTGAAGTGTTTTCTATAAAAGAATCTATAAAATCATATAGATAAAAGGCTGCATTTTCTTTATCATTTGAATTTTTAGATAGCATAAAAAGCCCTAGATACTTTTCCCAAAGTTTCATAGAGAGACTTGGAATGTCTGTTTCTGAATTGAGTTTATTAGCATCTAGCAAGGCAATAATTTTGCCTAGCAGCTTTGCTGATGATTTTCTTATCTCATGGTCCTCATTGCTCAGCAGATTGTATAAGAAATCAAGAATTTTGAGTTTTCTGTTTTTATTTAAAAATAAGCTAAATTCATTAAAAACATTTAGATATGTCATAATTTCTTTCCACGACTTTGCTGACTTAGCTCTTTCTAGCATATAATTAAAGCTTTCTTCATCGCTCAATAAACTCATAAGTCTAAAATTACTATTTATAGATATATTTCTATAGTAATTTATAATTTCATTTTCTTCTAAAAATAATATGCTTTTATCTGTTATTTCAGTACTTGGGTTTGATAAGAAAAATTCAAAATCCTTAATATTTTCTTTTGAATCTGAATACAGCAAAATTAATGCTTCGATTGTTAAGCAGTTAAAATTAACAGCTGATATATCTCTATAAATTTCTATTCCAATAATATTTGATAAATCAAATTTTTCAAACCATTGACTAGTATAATATGAGTTATTGTGTTTATTTGGGCAAATTTTGGCCGCTAAATCACCGATAAAAAACCCTGTCAGCAAAGAGAACATCATCCAATATTTAAGCTCTATATTAGCATTTTTCATTTTGCTTGCTAATTTTAATGACGAGTTCCATGTAGATTTAATTTTATGATATAGCTTAGAATTAGTTACTTCATCATTTAATCTTATAAGCTCATAAATATAATTATCACTGTATATTTTTACGAATTTTTGAAAATTTACATTTTTCTCAAGCTTGATGTCGCTGTTTGCAAACAAATCAAAGCTTAATTCGTCTGATTTTTGATACCTTTCTATGCGTAAAAAAATTATTTGTAAAATTTCAAGGTAAACAATACAAGCATTTTCGTATTTAGGTTTTAAGTCCAAGGATACTAAATCAGGAAATGACTTGTACAACACATAATTATATACATATTTTAACCAATCTTTAGGTAATTTTTCTACTAAGGCGTCTAAAATTTCTATAGATAGCTCAAATACATCATTGCAGCCAATATTATCTTTAGCAACAAGAGCAGAAAGCTTAGTTGCAAAAGCTTTATTAAGCAATAAAGCCTGCATTTTTTCTTCTGATATATTAATTTTTTTTATAAAATCTTTTTTCGTGAGCCTATGCAATATCTCCTCATGAAGCTCATTTAAAAAAGCTCTGCTCATCTTATCCTCCGTGCGTGCTTGCTTGATGTTCTTGGGCGGTTGAAACGTCCTCTATCTTTTCCTATTTATATATTATAAGTATATCATTCTACTTTAAAAATTGCAATAAATCAAAATATATTTTCCCAACTTAGGCTCTCATTTCCTCCAACCAATCTTAGGAACTTTTTAAATTCTTCTATTTCAAATAATGTCATTGCTTGATTTTTTGTTTTTATATAGTTATCAATTTTTTGTATAGACGACTTTATATCATCAACTTCTGTTTGATTAATAAAATATATCCATATTTTTTCGGTACTTTCCCATTTCTTTATTATTTTATCCATAGTAGACTTTGCCGCGATATAATCTTCTTTCATTATATTATCATGCAAAACATACAGCTCCACAAAAAAATATTTTATAGAATTATTTATAAAAAAATTAAAAACTACGAACCAAATTATTAATATAATGATTAGCCAAACTAATGATATATACAGTGTTTTCATTATAGAGTAAATTCCTTTCAATATTTTCTTTATTTTATATGATACTGTTTTTAATTATTTTTTCTGTATAAAATGTATTTATTATTTTCATCCACAGCCCCATATATAACGTCATTTAATTCAAGCTTTTGTTTTTTTAGTTCAAAATCAAGCGTAGACCTAGATATATTGTACTTATTAATATTGCTGTGCATTATTTCCCCATCTAAAATTACTGCTATTGGTATTCGCTTGCATTTTTTATCTAATACAGTATTGGGTGCTATAACACTCATTTGTCCATTTGTCTCCATTATCATATAGTCAATATCTTCTATGCTATTGTAGCCCTTCAATCTTAATTGACCTAAAATATCATTAACATTTACACGCAATTTTTTCATCTCTTTAAAATCAAATTTTCCATGCGTGACTAAAATAGAAGGAGTGCCGCACATTATTTTTCTTAATTTATTGCTTTTTAGGGATAAAAAGGATGTTAGGCACTGTAAAAACACTAAGGTTGCTATTGCTGTTATACCATGCGACATAGGAGAATTCAAGTCCTCCATAGGCATGGCAGCTAACTCTGCAATCATAAGAGAAATAACCAAATCAAAGGGTTGCAGCTGCCCTAACTCACCCTTTCCCATAATTCTTAAAGAAATTAAAACAACAACATACAATACAATAGCTCTAAAAAAAACAACAATCATATTCATTCCTCCAAAAAATATTAAAATCCATAAATGTATTTTAACCAAAAAATTAAAAATCTATGACAATAATGCCATAGATTTTATTTAACTTATTTTATTCAACTTATTTAATTTTTGCGAAAATCATTCTTCCAGCAGCTGTTTGCAAAACGCTTGTTACTATAACATCTACTAAATCGCCTATACGCTTTTTACCACCTTCGACAACAATCATCGTTCCATCATCGAGATATGCTAATCCTTGGTTTGACTCTTTTCCATCTTTTACTATTGTCAATTCCATCTCTTCGCCCGGCAGAACTACTGGTTTTACAGCATTGGCTAATTCATTGATATTTAATACACTAACTCCTTGGAATTCAGCTACTTTATTTAAATTAAAGTCATTTGTTAAAACCTTTCCGCCTAGCTCCTCAGCAAGCTTTAGTAATTTAACATCAACTTCTAAATTATCGTAATCTCTTGATTCAAGCAATACTTCGATGTCTACTTCCTTTTGCAGTATGTTTAATATATCAAGTCCACGGCGACCTCTATTTCTCTTAAGTGAATCCGCAGAATCAGCAATATGCCTTAGCTCCTGTAGCACAAATTCAGGTATGACAAGCGGTCCTTCAAGAAATCCTGTTTTACATATATCATTAATTCTTCCGTCGATAATAACACTTGTATCAAGGATTTTGGGATATACGCTTGACTTATATGACTTAAGCGCTCCCTTTGCCTTTGGATTGCCTTTTTTAAAGCTAAAGGCATTTATTGGCGGCATATCATCTCTTTTTCTTGTCGCTATTTTAAGTCCAAGATAACCTAAAAATAAGTACAAAATAGCCGATATTATAGCTCCCAAATAAGGAATAGTCAAATTAAGAAATGGCTGACTGACTAGAAATGCTATTATAAAGCCTACTATCAAACCAGTTAAGCCATAAACTAAATCTGTTGTAGAAAATTTCATTATTTCCTTTTCCATATTATTTGCAAGTTTAGTACTTATTTCCACTATTTTAGGAGTTATTATGTAAAATATAATTCCAAAAATAATTCCAATTACAGCTATAAGACCATATTTTTGCCATGAACTTAAAGTCATAATATCCAAATCCGCGACAAGGACCCCAATTAAAATACCAAGCATTACTCCTAAAAAAGTTAATATTGTTTTAACTAACCTTTTAAGCATCATTTCACCCCTTTCTAAAATTTGTATTTTTACTCTTGTTATAATACTACATAAATATTAATCTAATCTTAAAATTGTATGTAGATTTTTATTGAACATTTTTTTGCAATAAACACTCTATATTTTCGCTCAAAAAATTATCTATACTTTCAGTTATAGATTCTACATCTTCATTTGTTGATAAAGCAATCTCGCTAATAATCATTTGCTTAGCATTCGAAAGCATCTTTTTTTCTCCAGTAGACAAGCCTCTTTCCTTATCCCTGTAATAAAGATCTCTAACAATATGAGCAATTTTAAAAATGTCACCAGTACGCATCTTATCCATGTTTTCTCTATATCTTTTATTCCAGTTAGAATTGCTCTTTTCAACTTCCTGCTTTAAGATATCAAACACTTCATTTATCTTATCCTTGTCAATAATATTTCTTAAACCAATGTTATTTACATTATCAACTGGTATCATTAATTTTATTTCTCCGATAGGCATTTTTAAAATATAATATTTTTTTATTTCACCTAAAATCTCTTTCTCTTCAACAGATTCGATTTTTCCTGCTCCGTGCATTGGATATACAACATTGTCTCCTAATTTATACATCGTAACATTCATTCCTTTCATGGTAAAGCACCCAGTTACAAATAGTATAACTCAATTCTGATGAAAAGTCAAATAAATTATTATATAATGCAAATATAACTTTGTCAACAATTATTTTGTTTCCATTTTTTGGTATATTTGATTTTAATTTTCAACAATTATTTACATAAAAAGTATAAAATTTTCATTTGACTTATAGGCTTGTCAATGTTTATAATATTTTTATAATATGAATAAGGAGTGTATTTTATGTCAAACGCATATTCTGTTTTCCAAGACTGTGTTTCTAATGCTCAATTTAGAAACAAAAGTATATTAGATATTGTAACGAAATTAAGCGAGCAAACGGCTCTTTTAAACAGGGCTGTTTCTAAGTCTGTAACACATTGTGGATGTGTAAAGATTAATGCTAAAAAGCAATATATAAATAATCAAAAAAGTATAGAGGAAAATAAGATTTCTTTAGATAATCACCTTGATGGATGTTTATGTCCTAGATGCAAGGATAAAATAGAGGAAGAAATGGGGGATCTGATGTTTTATCTTGCTTCGCTTTGCGAAACACTTGAAATTAATTTAGACGATGTAATAGAGCAGAAAACTGATTTTTTAAAAACCTTTGGAAAATACAGCTTACTATAAAAAAGGACTGCAGCAAAATAAACTTTACACACTGTATATAGTTTACATTTCAATGAATATAACATATACAGTGTATTTGTTTTGCGGCAGCTCCTTATTTTTTATTTAATTAAGCTTTATTTCTCCAAATTCTTGGTGATAATAGTGCTAGCATTGTGAATATTTCCAGTCTTCCCAACAACATTAAAAATGAAAAATATCCTATACTCCATTGACTGTACTCGCTGAAATTCTTTAAAGGTCCTACAACTCCAAGTCCCGGTCCTACATTATTGAAGGTTGTCATAACAGAAGAAATTGAACTTTCAAAGTCTACACCCTCCAATGATATAAGTATAAATGAAAATATAACTATAATGATATAAAAAGCGGTATAGCTAAATATACTTGATATCGTTTCATCTGGAACAATTTTTCCTCCAATCTTGATTGGCACTACAGCCCTAGGATGAAAGGTTTTCATTATTTCTCTCTTAATCATTTTAAATAATATCAACAATCTTATAACTTTGAAGCCTCCAGCAGTAGAGCCAGCACTTCCACCAACAAACATCAGTGCAATTAATATCATCTTGCTAAAAGGAGACCACAAATTGAAATCAACTGTAGAATAACCCGAAGTAGTCATAATAGAACTTGCTTGAAAAAAAGAGTCTCTAAATGCAAGTCCAACACTTTTATAACTTGTACTTAATAAATCCAAGGCTATCAATACTACCCCTGTAAACATAACAGTTATATATAACCTAAACTCTCCGTCCATAAAAAATTCTTTTACCTTTCCTTTTAAAAGCAAGTAGTAATTAGAAAAATTTACGGCAGATAATGTCATAAAAATCGCCAAAACTATATGAATGTAGCTTGATGGATATGCCGCCACACTTATATTCTTAGTTGAAAATCCTCCCGTACCTACTGTTCCAAAGGTATATACAAATGAGTCAAACCAAGTCATGCCACCGATTTTGAGGAATATAATATTTAGTATTGTTATTCCAATATAAATACCGTATAAACCCTTAGCTGTATCTTTAAGTCTAGGTACTATTTTACCTATAATTGGTCCCGGACTTTCTGCTTTAAATAGCTGAAAACCTCCTACACCAATGGCAGGCAAAATCGCTAAGGAAAAAACAAGTATTCCCATTCCACCAATCCAATGGGTAAAAGACCTCCAAAAAAGAATTCCGTGTGTCAATACTTCTACATCAGCTATTACTGAAGCACCTGTAGTTGTAAATCCAGATATTATTTCAAACATAGCATTTACATATGTTGGTGTGCTTTTTGTTAAATAAAGCGGCAACGCCCCAAACAATGACATAAATATCCAGCTTAAAGTTGTTATTGCTAAACCATCTTTAATAGATATCGACTTATCTGCCTTTATTCTTGATATGATAAATCCTATAACTGCTGTCAATAGCATGGTTATTCCAAACGCTAGTGCGTCACCCTCTCTTGTTGCTAATCCAATAACAAATGATGGTGTTAAAAGGGCTGATTCAATCATAAGAATATACCCCAGCACTTTTATTATAATTTTACGATTCATTCTCTATTCCTTCCAATTCATGTCACATTTATATTCTTATTTTTACAAATAAGCAACTTATAAAGTACATGTAATCAATAAACATTAATATCTATTCCACAAATCACTGAAAATATTGCCTTCATTTGGCTTGACAAGTGATTTTAGCACTGACACATCTTTAGCTAGACAAAATGAAATTATTCTATCATTTCCACGTATAATGGACTTACCATTTGGAATAATTACATCTTTACCATGGACAATTGCACCTATTATAATTCCCTCAGGAAGTTTTAACTGCTCTAAAGGCTTGCCAGCAATAGCTGCCCCCTCACCTACAACGAGTTCAACAACTTCTGCATCACCGCCTAAAAGCAGGGACACAGATAATACCTTTCCACCACGCACATATTTCAAAATACTGCTTGCAGTAATAAATACAGGATTGAATGCTGCATCTATACCTAGATTATCAATTATTTTATTATAATTTGGTCTGCTAATTTTAGAAATAGTTTTGGGAACTCCTATCTGCTTTGCCATAAGTGCCATTAGAAGATTTGTTTCATCAAATCCACTTAAGCCTATAAACGCATCCATTGTTTCTAGCTGTTCTTCTTCCAACAAATGTATATTCGTCCCATCACCCTGTATAATTAACGCTCCGTCTAATATTTCGCTTAATTCTTGACACCTATTGATATCCTGCTCAATAATGGTGACAGAAATACCTTTTTCTATTAGTCGTTTTGTAAGGAAGATAGATATGTTACTTCCTCCAAAAATCATAACCCTCTGAACTTTTCTGCTGCCAGTATCATCATGCAAGATTTTTCCTAGCTTGGCAATATCCCTTGTCTTTCCAATTACATATATAGTGTCAAAGGCTTCTAGCTCTGTATCTCCATATGGGATTATAATTTGTCCATATCTTGATATGGCTGCAATAAGCAAGGATTGAAAGTTTTTGAGATCCTTTAATTTTTTACCAACAAATTCATCAGCAGCACCTATGTTAAGATCTACCATTTGAATTCTACCGTCAGCAAAGTCTCCAGAATAAAAGTTATAGCTTTTCAATAGATATGTTTCTATAACATTTGCTGTTGCTAAATCTGGGTTTACAATCTGGTCTATTCCCATTTCTTTTTTTATAAAATCTAATTGATCCTTGTATTCAGTATTTCTAATTCTTGCTATTGTGCTTTTACATCCTAATTTCTTTGCTAAGGTGCATATAACAGTATTTGTTTCATCTCCATCTGTACATGCTACCAATAAGTCACAAGACTCGATATCTAAGCTTCTTAGCATTGATATATCAATTCCATTTCCAACAATAGTTAAGCAGTCCAAGTGATCGTTAATTCTTTCAATAACATCTGGATTTTTGTCTATTACTGTGACATCGATATCCTCATTAATCATTGATTCTGCTAATTTTTGACCGAGCTTACCAGCTCCTACTATTATTACCTTCATCTTTCTACCTCCAATATGCCTTTTTAAGACATAATATCCCTATGATATTATTAAATGGCTAACAAGCTTTTGCTGAAAAACCCTGAAAGCCAAGATTATGGCATAATAATCGCATTCTACTATCTAATAAGTAGAATAAATAATAGCGAAAATAGTCATTTATCTTCACATGCAAAATAGTATATCAAATTTTTGTAAAAAGTAAAACCCTTTTGAAAAATATATTTTTATATCTATTATGGTAAAAATGTGGTATAATATTTAAAATATTTATTCGAGGTAGAAAATGATTTCGACAAAATGGTTTCAAAGCAATGATTTAGATGATGTGCTAAAGATAAGAACTATGGTTTTTATTAATGAGCTTAATTTCGACACTAGCTTAGTAAACGATGAATACGATAGCTTTGGAAAAAGTGTATTAGTGTATGATAATGGAAAGGCTATAGGAACTGGAAGACTTATATTTAATGATGGAAAATACTTAATAGATAAGCTCTGTGTTCTAAAGGAGTACAGAAATAATTCTTATGGAGAATTGATTATAAGAATGTTAGTTAGAAAAGCTGTAGATATGGGAGCAGAAAAAACTTATTCATATATAAACCTTTCTGATAATTCACTATTAAAAATTCAAGGCATTTTTGAAAAAATTGGATTTATTGCAGATGGTGAAGTTAGTGGAAAATTGGTGATGGTAAAATATGGTGATGTCGGTGGACATTGTGCAAAATAATTATTGACTTTATAAATATATTATGATATTGTATGTTTGCATCTAAACCTAAGGTCTATACTGAAGGCAAGGAGAAAATTCGTTTTAAGCACTCTTTGTTTAGAATAAAGCTATCTTTGATTGTTATTTTTAAGATAAAGAGATTCTCGAACTCCTTATTTGTTGCAAATAGGGTTTTTTTATTTGAGGGAAGGAAGGTGATTATTATGGAAAAAGATTTACAATCTCTAGAAAAAAGAATAGGAGTTATCGGTATAGTTATAGAAAATTTAGAGCAAGTGCCTCTTATTAATGATATTTTGCACCAACATGGAAATATTATAGTTGGAAGGCTTGGTTTACCTTATAGAGAAAAGGGAGTAAATATTATTTCGTTAATAGTTGACGGAACAACTGACGAAATAGGTGCACTTAACGGAAAGCTTGGTAAAATTGACGGTGTTAACGTAAAAAGTGCATTATCTAAAAAAATTTTTTAAACAGATAAACGGAGGTTTTTATGAAAAAAATAGCAGTAATACTTAGTTTTTTATTAATATTTAGCATGCTTTTAACAGCTTGCAGCAGCACAAATGTACCTAAAACAGAGCAGAAGCCTGATGATGGAAATAATGTTGAATCAGGAAAGACTCCTGAGCCTGTAAATCCTACAAAGGTTAATATTATCGGACTCAAAGGTCCAACATCTATCGGTATGATAAAACTTATAGATGAAAAAGCTTTAAACAGTGATAAATACACAGTAGAATATACAACTGTTGATGCTCCAGATACAATTACTGGAAAAATCATCAGTGATAAGGGAGAAGTTCAAATAGCAGCAGTTCCAACCAATCTTGCAGCAGTTTTATACAACAAAACAGAAGGCAAGATACAATTTTTAGCACAAAATACACTGGGAGTTTTATATGCTGTAGGCAAAGGCGATATCAGCTCTCTTGAACAATTAGAGGGTAAAAAAGTAGCAATAAGCGGCAAAGGTGCTGTACCAGAATACGCTATGAACTATATTCTTAGTCAAAAGGGATTAACCGACAAGGTAAGCTTAGATTATATGCCAGACCACGCGACAGTCGCACAGGCTCTTCTCGCTGGTGATATAGATGTCGCAATACTTCCGCAACCATTTGTAACACAAGTAAGCCTAAAGGATACTGATATAAAAATATTAGTTGACTTAAACAAGGAATGGGAAATAGCTTCAAGTGGAAACAGCGTACTTTCTATGGGTTGTTTAGTTGTAAACAAAGAATTTGCTGAAAAAAATCCTGACTTTATCACAGAATTTTTAAAATCATATGAGCAATCAGTAAATTTTGTAAATTCTAATCCTGCTGAAGCTGCTAAATTAGTTGAGAAAAATGAAATTATCAAAAATGCAGCATTAGTTGAAAAAGCAATACCTTATTGTAATATAGTATATAAGAATGCACAGGATGCTAAGAATGAAATAAACGCATTCTTAAAAGTATTATTCGACTCTGACAACAAATCAGTAGGAGGAAAACTACCTGATGAAAGCTTCTATTATAAAAAATAGTTTTAAAAAAATATTTATAATATTATTCTGGTTAGTTATATGGGAGATATTTGCCTTGATTGTTAATAAGGAGATTTATCTCCCTTCTCCTATTGCTACTTTTAACTCCTTAATATCAATCTTACTAGATAAATCTACATATATTGTGATTTTAAGCAGCACAATAAGGACTATGATTGCATTAATAATGTCCTGCATCCTTGGTGTAATTTTTGGATTTTTCTGTGGTTTAAATGATTTTTTATATGATTTAATAAATCCTTTAATTATTGTAATCCGTTCAACACCTATTGTTTCAATTATCATACTGGCTATATTATGGTTAAAATCATCTGATGTCCCTATTTTTGCTACATTTTTAATGTGCTTTCCAGTAATTTTTACCAATGTAGCTACCGGCATAAAAAACACTGATAAAAAAATATTAGAGATGTGCAAGGTGTATAAGCTAAATAAGCTTGAAATTATAAAATCTGTCTATTTCCCTTCTATTTTGCCTTATATACATTCAGCTATTATTTCATCAATAGGCATTGCGTGGAAGGCTTCATCTGCTGCCGAAGTTTTAAGCATGCCAAAATATTCCATTGGAAATTACTTGTTTTATGCCAAGGCTAACCTTGAGCCTACAGTTCTTTTTTCGTGGACAATAATAATTGTGGTACTTAGTTATATACTTGAAAATTTATATGTTAAATTTGTAAAGAGAAATTAATGAGGTTAAAAATATGATAAAGTTAAATAATGTATACAAAGCATACAATAACGAACAACTGTACAGTAATTTCAGCATAGAATTTGAAGAAAATAAAATTTCCTGTATCCTTGGTCCATCAGGTTTGGGTAAAACTACCCTTGTTAATATGATTGCCGGACTAACAAAACCTGACAGCGGAGAAATTATACTGCCTGATAATTCAATATTTTCATATGTATTTCAAGAACCAAGGCTCCTCGAATGGTATAATGTATATGATAATATAGATATTGTTCTAAAAAATCATTATAACCCATCAGAACGCAAAAATATTATTGATAAAATTTTAAAGTTAGTCGATTTACAAGAATTTTCTAAATATAAAATTTCCGAATTAAGTGGTGGCATGGCTGGGAGAGTTTCAATTGCCAGAGCATTAGCCTATCCATCAAATATAGTTATTTTGGACGAACCTTTTAATGGCTTAGATTATAGGCTTGAGGAGGATTTATCGTTAAAGATTAAAAATATTTTATTAGAAGAAAAAAGAACTATTATATACATAACTCATGACATTGATCAAGCATTATTTTTATCCGATTATATTTATATATTGAATAACAAACCTATTGAAATTGTAAGTAAATTATCAAAAAACGAATTTTCAAAAAATTTATTATATTACAAAAATATTATTAAAAATTATTTATAGCCATTATGAACTCTTTACGAAGTTTGTCATATATTGTAGCATAGTGACAAATACTTACACACATAAAAAAACCTTACTAATTATGTTGGTTTATAATTAAGTTAAATACCTCGAACTTGTCACCTAATATATTCGTTAATTTTAATTAGCGTTATTATCAATCCTTAAATTAAGAAAGGAAGATTTAAATGAGTCGTAAAGATCCTTGTTCAAATGTACAAAATGAATTTGGCGAAGGCTGCTATAGATCAGGAGATATATTCTTCATATACTGTACTCCTTTTTCAAACCAATTGTTAAACGAAAGATGTAATGGCAATGTTTCCCCTGATAGAGGCGATAGAGATTGTGATAGAGATAATGTTTCCCCTGACAGCGGTAACAGAGAATGCCGTAGAAGATGTGAAAGAGAAGGAAACGAATGTCGCAGAGATTGTGATAGAAGAGAAAGAGAATGCAACAGAAGATGTGATCGTGTTTCTCCTGACAGCGGTAACAGAAGATGCTGTAGATGCTGCTGCTCTCCATGCAGATGTAATTGTAGAAATAGCGAAAACGGATCAGCTTTTGTAGGCGGAGATTTTGGAAACTGTTTTTACTAAAAATTTGAAATTCTTATCAGATAAAAACGTGGTAAAATAACTGTTTAGTTATTTTACCACGTTTTATTGAGCGGAATGAAAGAAGCTGTAAATGCCGTTTTTCCTAACACAGAATATCAACGTTGTATAGTTCATCAGATATGTTCTTAAAATTTATCATAGAAAGTTATTTTACAGAAATTATTTCACACTTTCTTATAAACTAAAAAAGAGGATTGATAAAATCCTCTCCTCTTTTAATTACTATTCTTCGTCATCAGCTTCATCATCCATGTGCATTTCAAGTTTATAATAAATATCTATATCTCTAATTATCCCATCTATATCTCCATCTGGCAAATCATCTATCCATTGTTTTAACTCGTTGATAGTTATGATATCTTCAAATGCTTTTGAATATCTTTCTATTAAAACTTTCATTCCACCTGTTTTCATCTCAATATAAGTGCTTATTTCTGCATTAACATCTGTTTTTATTTTATCTGTTTTTATTACAAATGTTATTGGGAAGTGCATCACTTTATCTATATCAAGCAAATATTTATCATAATTATTTACTTCTGTCACTTGAAAAAAACGTCCAATAGGGCGCATAACAAAATCAATTCCCCCATCATTTGCATTTGTTCGACCTGTCTTATATAATTCAAGTTCATATACACGAATACTATCTTTACTAAATCCAAAATATACTTTTATATTTTTATAATGATTTTTTAGTATTGCATAACTTATTATCTCGAATATTCGTGCCTCAGCGTCTGTTGTTAATAATTCTTTGATTTTATTCTTTTTACTTGAATAATCTGTAAATGTGCGTATTTCCTCTAATATATTTATCAAAGTATGATCTTTTATAATTAATAATTCAATGTATTTATTAATTATTCTATATGAAACATTACTTATATCTATTCCATCCACATATAGATAATCTATATGTATTAGATATTTACCATTATTAATAATTATCAAATCATTTGTTGCCTTTTTAAACTTATTTCTAAACTCTCCATTAACCCTTGAATTAAGCGCATGATTTTGCAACTTGCTTCCACCATATAACCCTCTATAATAATTAAATAAAAGCATATAGTCATACCCACTAAAAGTCTTGTAATCTGTCGCATTATCACAATATTCATCTTTATAAAAATGAAGAATAGAATAAATTGCATATATATTTGCTAAACTTCTTCTTGCTTTACTATCACCATGTACCGCTTTCATCTTTTTATCTAAATATTGCAACAAATAACTTTTTTCATAAATCATGTTATAATTTAGTGGATACTCTTGTTTTAAAATCTCTTGAACAAATTTTTCTGTAATAGCCATTATTCTTCACCCCTCACATATTTTGATTTTGCTTTTGTTTTTTTCTTTTTTTCCTTAATTAAATTTTTACCATTATATTCTGTTGCAATTCCTGTTCTTCTGATACCAATCTCAAAATATTCTTGACTCATATCAATTCCAATCGCATATCTACCAAGTTTTACTGCAACAGCCGATGTTGTAAAAGAACCAGAAAATGGATCTAGCACAACATCTCCAACATTTGATGAAGCTTTTATAATTCGTTCTAATAACACCTCTGGTTTTTGTGTTGGATGATTTTCATATTCATCCATCTTAAAACGAACCCTGTTAAAACCCCAAACATTACCGGGTACTTTCTCTGTATTATATGGTTGAGGTGGGTTTTTGCGATAATCAATAAGTTTTCTTTGTGAACCAGTTTTAGCTTCTACTAAAATGTCATTATCATTAAATATATATTTTGACTTGTCACTCTTATTAATCATTAAAATAGGCTCATATAAAGAACCATATATTTTCTTTGATTGAACTCCTGAACTATCATATGCCCAAACAATTCTACATAAAACATTATACTTTTCAGATGCAAATACATCTAAGAATGGCATATGTTGTGTAGCCGTCATAAAATACATTGTTCCATCATCAGTTAGAACTCTCATACATTCATCTATCCACTCTTTACACCACTCAATATATTCTTCTACTGTATCCCATTTGTCTTTATTATTTCCAAAATCTTTCCCTATGTTATATGGAACATCTGCAAAGATAAGATTTACAGATTTATTTCTTATCTTCTTCAAAACCTTTAAACTATCTCCTAAAATAACCATTGAATTAGCGTTATGTATTTCTTCATATTCATCACTATTATCAATTACTTTTGTAAAATCATATGGTTCAATATTAACAACACCCACAGGTTCATTTTCTTCTACTAAATTATCTATATCAATTTGCTCTATCATCAAATCATTCCTTCTAATTTAATTTCTATTGTCACAAGACAAAACATATTTCTAAAAAAACGGCTGGACATTATATCCAACCGTTTTTTTAACGTGTTCTCTTATTTTTTGTCGTAAATCGGTCGTAAATTTTACATTCATTTTCCAGAATGCCTTGAAATAAGGGTTCTATCTAGTCTATTGGTTTCATTGTTGGGAAAAGTATAATATCTCTTATAGATACTTGATCAGTCAACATCATTATAACTCTGTCAACACCTATTCCTAGTCCTCCCGTTGGAGGCAAGCCAACTTCTATTGCATTTATAAAGTCATAATCCATCATATGAGCTTCATCATCGCCTGCTTCTTTATGTCTTACCTGGTCTTCAAATCTCTCTCTTTGATCAACAGGATCATTTAATTCTGAGAAAGCATTAGCTATTTCCTTAGTGCTAGCAAAGGCTTCAAATCTATCTGTAAGTCTTGGATCAGCTATATTTCTCTTTGCAAGCGGAGAAATCTCAACTGGATGATGAGTAACAAATGTAGGCTGAACAAGATGTTTCTCGCAATATTCTTCAAATAAAGCACATATAACATGACCTCTAGTCATCAAAGGCTTTATCTCAATTTTCTTTTCTTTAGCTACTGCTATAGCTTCTTCATCTGTATTTATAAGGTCAAAATCAACACCTACATGTTCCTTAACCATATCTTGCATCCTTACTCTTCTCCATGGCGGAGTGAAGTCAAGGTCTGCACCATTATAATTTATTTTAGTAGTTCCATTAACTTTTTCACATACATATGCGATAATGTTTTCTGTAAGCTCCATCATGTCATTGTAGTCAGCATATGCCTTGTACAACTCAATAGCTGTATATTCTGGATTGTGAGTTGTATCCATACCTTCATTTCTGAACATCTTGCCCATCTCATAAACACCATCAGCTAAACCACCAACTATCAATCTTTTTAAATATAGTTCATTGGCAATTCTCATGTACATATCTATGTCCAAAGTATTGTGATGAGTTATAAAAGGTCTTGCATTAGCTCCACCTGCTATAGCACTTAATACAGGTGTGTCAACCTCCATAAATCCATGATTGTCCAAATACTCACGTATTCCTTTTATAATAATATTACGTTTTCTAAATACTTCTCTTATTTCAGGATTTACAATTAAGTCAACATATCTTTGTCTATATCTGATCTCAGTATCCTTTAATCCGTGGAATTTTTCTGGAAGTGTCTGCAGCGATTTAGTCAGCAAAACTACGCTTTCAGCTCTTACTGATATCTCACCCATTTTAGTTCTGAACACTTCGCCCTTAACTCCAATAATGTCTCCAATATCATTAGTCTTAAAATAATTATACTCTTCTTCTCCTAAAGTATCTTGCTTTGCAAATATCTGAATTCTTCCAGATGTATCCTGTATATCATAAAAGCCAACCTTACCTTGACCTCTTTTAGACATTATTCTGCCTGCTATGGATACAAACTTACCCTCCATCTCTGCAAACTTACTTTTTATCTCCTCACTGTTGCTTGTAATATCAAATTTTGAAATCTCAAAAGGGTTTCTTCCAACTCTCTTGAGCTCATTAAATTTGTCTAATCTTACTTGTCTTAAATCGCCTTGGTTTTGAATTTCAGACAATCTGCACACCACCTTTTTTATCTTATTTTATTTTTTGGTTAATTTTTTCTGAAGAATCAGTACGATTCTTATATAGAGTGAAGCTTGCTTCACTTTTTATACTTCTAAAATCTCATATTTTATATTTTCTCCTTGAGGTGAAGAAACTTCAATTATATCACCTATTTTTTTGCCCAGCAAAGCTGTACCTAACGGAGAAACATTAGATATTTTACCTCTAAATGGATCAGCCTCTGCTGAACCAACTATATTGTATTCCATTATCTCGTCAAATTCAATATCTCTTATTCTAACCTTTGAGCCCAACCCAACAATTCCATTTTGCTTATGCTCTTCAATTAGTTTAGCATGCTTTAGGATTGATTCTAATTTAGCAACTCTTTTTTCAACGAGAGCCTGTTCATTTTTCGCCTCGTCATATTCGGCATTTTCACTTATATCTCCAAAGGATAAAGCAATTTTAATCTTTTCTGCAACCTCTTTACGTCTAACTGATTTTAAATTTTCTAACTCGTTTGTAAGTTCTGTGTAACCCTCAGCTGTAAGTAATATTACGTTGTTTTCCATATACCTTCTCTCCCTAAAAAATAATAATAGTATAATTATTTTGTCAGTTAATTAACACATTATATTAAAGATACATAAATATGTCAACCCTTATTTTGAAGATTTTATTTATTTATGTTTATGTGGCTATTGATATATTTATTCAATAGATTTTTAATTCAAGGATTCAACAAATTTATCAAGCACCTCGCACAGCAATTCTAAATTATCTATAGTGTTTATCCTGCATCTTATCTCCGATGAATTTTTTAGACCCTTTATATACCATGCTGCGTGCTTACGCATTTCCAAAACTGTCACTTTTTCAGGCAATTCTTTGTTTAACAATTGTATATGTTTTTTTAACATATCAATTCTTTGGACTGGCGTAGGTTCAAATATCTCTTGTGAAGCTTGCTTCATACTGTCATCGCCATTCATTGCATTTACTAAATTCCTGATTAGCCACGGATTTCCTAAAACTCCTCTAGCCACCATTATTCCATCACAATTAGTTATATTTATTAATCTTTTAGCATCTTCTACGCTAAAAACATCTCCATTGCCTATTACAGGAATTTTAACACTATCCTTAACCATCTTAATAATATTGTAGTCTGCTTTTCCTGAATAAAACTGCTCTCTATGTCGCCCATGGACTGTTATAGCGTCCGCACCATTAGCTTCTATTATTTTTGCAAATTCAACTGCATTTATACTATTTGCATCCCAACCTGAGCGAAATTTTACTGTTAATGGCTTTTTAGAAACAGCCTTTACTTTTTTTACTATCTCTCCCGCTAATTTGGAATTTTTCATAAGTGCTGAGCCATCACCGTTTTTTACTATTTTAGGTGCTGGACAGCCCATATTTATATCTATTATATCAATATTTTTCATATCATTGATTATATTTTCAACTACATAAGCCATTATATCAGGCTCATTTCCAAATATTTGCAAGGCTACAGGCTTATCATACTCGTTTGTTTTCATCAATTCTTGTGTTTTTTTATCCTTGTAATATAAGCCTTTTGCGCTTACCATTTCAGTCGATACAAGACCAGCACCAAACTCCTTGCATATTGTTCTAAACGTCAAGTCAGTTATACCCGCCATTGGCGCTAATATTATATTATTTTCTAATTTTAAATCTTTAATCTTCAACCCATTCATCTACACACCATTCAATGGTATCTCTACCGTATTTTAAAAGTCCTTTTTCTCCATTTTTATCTTTGCTAGAAGAACTATCTATTGTTTCAATTTCTCCTAAACTGTTAATATCAACAGCCTTAACTTTTCTGATTGTTTTTTTGTTTATTAATCTAATTCCCATTTCTTTGCCTATAATATGATTGTGCTTTCTAAACACTACCAAAGAACTAGACAACATTTTTGTTTCGATTAATTCATCATAGTATGTTTCAATCTTATTTAAAATATTACTAATTATTTTTTCTTTATTTATTTCATCCTCTAATATATCTGATAAAACGCCTATAATAGTTTCTTCAGAATTTATATCTTCACTTTCCCTAGAAATATTCAAATAAATACTAATAATTAAGCTGTCATTGTCTTTCTTGTCAATTTTTTCAGAAAAAACGCTGCATATCTTTTTATTATATAAATAAATATCATTAGGCCATTTTATATGGCAATCTATTGTGTCGTTTAGCATAAGTATTGCTTCACATACTGAAGCTGTTGCAATCTGAATTATTTGTGAGCTATAATCTTGATTTTTACTATCCTTTAAAATTATACTCATAAAAATCCCATCAATAGACTTACTTTGCCAAATTTTATTGTTTTTAAGTTTTATATCCTCTTGCCTTTCGCTAAGCACCAACATTCCGCTAGGACAAGTTTCACTTATATTCTTTGCCTTTATGTGGACAGATGACAAATCCTCAAACTGCACAAATGTTTGTCCGACATATTTTGTTGATAAATTGCTTTTTATCTTTTCGTAATCGTACATTAATCTCTTTACTCCATTTATTCAAACTGGGAATTATACAATTTGTTGTAAAAGCCCTTCTTTTTCATCAGCTCTTCGTGATTTCCCTGCTCTATTATATTACCATTATTTACGACTAAAATCAAATCTGAATTTTGTATAGTTGAAAGTCTGTGGGCTATTATAAAGCAAGTCTTATCTTCCATTAATTTTCTCATTGCTGCTTGGATTTTTATTTCTGTTCTTGTATCAACGTTTGATGTTGCTTCATCTAATATTAGCATTTTACAATCTAAAAGCATTGCTCTTGCAATTGTAAGTAATTGTTTTTGTCCCTTTGAGATGTTTGTCCCATCTTCTCTTATAATAGTATCGTAGCCTTTTGGCAGTTTCTTTATATATGAGTGTATTTTGGCAGCCTTGCACACCTCTATAACCTCATCCATAGTCGCATCCTTTTTACCATAGGAAACATTTTCGAATATAGTCCCGTGGAACAGCCAAGTATCTTGCAAAACCATAGCATAAGACTTTCTCAAACTAGACATTGTAGTTTTTGTTATATCATTTCCATCTACTGATATCGTACCGTTATCGGCATCATAAAATCTCATTAGCAGGTTTATAAGGGTTGTTTTTCCTGCACCTGTAGGTCCAACAATAGCAATTAGACCTCCTTTTTTAGCATAAAAGCTTAGATTGTGAATTATCCTTTTGTCAGGTAAATATCCAAATTCTATATTCTTTAACTCAACATTTCCCTCTACATTATCTAAAGTAATAGCATTTTCAACATCCTTAGCTTCCTCTATCTCGTCCATTAAATTAAAAACTCTCTCAGCAGCAGCTAAAGCAGATTGGAATTCTCCAATTATATTTGCCATTTCGTTGATAGGTCCTGAAAATTTTCTTGAATACAAAACGAATGAGGAAATATTTCCAACGCTCATCATTCCCTTTAAGTAAAAAATCGCACCTAAGACACTTATTAAGGAAAGCGATAGGTTGTTTACAAAATTAACAGCTGGACCAGCAATTGTATAATATTCTGAATCATAATACGCATCAACAGCCTCTTCATTTTTTATATCAAATTTATCTATTGTATTTGCTTCTTGATTATATGCTCTGATTGTTTTCTGACCTGAAACCATCTCCTCAACAAATCCATTAAGCTTCCCAATTTTTAATGAACGCTTTCTAAATAACGGACTCGTTTTTCCTGTTATATACTTAGTTAAATATATTGAAATAGGTATTGTAACGAAAAAAACTATTACAAGGTAAGGTGAAATAGTAAGCATCATGACAAATGAACCAACTACTGTAATAATACTAGCAAGAATCTGAATTAAATCTGCTGAAAGCGAGGTATTAATAGTATCAATATCATAAGACATTTTACTTAAAATATCTCCAGTTTGATGCTTGTCAAAATATCCCACAGGCAGCTTCAAAAGTTTGGAAAATAAATCATTACGCATTTCAAATACTACCTTACGGCTTATGTGTATCATCAGTATTGACAATACATATGAAAAAACGCCTGATAAAACATAAAATAAAATCATTAAATATACATAATAAAAGACTCCGTCAAATTTAACAAGTCCTTTGCCAAATTCGATATTATCAACTGCCATACCTGAAAGCTTAGGTCCAACTAAGGCTAAAAGATTTCCTATGATGGTAAGCACAAGTGCCATTAGCAATAGAAATTTGTGTTTATATAAGTATTGCCACAATCTAAACATGACTTTTTTTCTGGATTTTTTTATAGTGTGTGGTGTTTTTTTCTCATTTTTTAATTGTGTCATTTTAATAAAGCTTCCTTTCTAAATTTTGAATATCTGTAATTTTATGTATAGATTTTAGCCCCTACAGACAACTTTAATTATTCTCGTTCATCTGTGAAGTACTAATCTCTTTATATATCTCACAAGTATTAATTAAATCTTCATGAGTTCCATATCCTATTATTTCTCCATCTTCTAAAACAAGTATATGATCTGAACTCATTATTGAGCTTACTCTTTGTGCCACTACTATTGTTGTTGTTTCTTTAAAATTATCCCTAATCTCTTTCCTTAAATTTGCATCCGTCTTATAATCCAAAGCACTAGAGGAATCATCCAGTATAAGTATCTCAGGTCTGCCAGCTAAGGCTCTTGCAATCAAAATTCTTTGCTTTTGTCCTCCACTTAAGTTAGCACCTCTTATGTCAAGCTTTGCATCATAATTTCCGTCTATATTTTCTATAAAATCTGACGCCTGTGCATAAACAGAGGCTTCCTTAACATGTTCAAGATTTATCTTTCTGCCAAGTGTTATATTTTCTAATATTGTATCCTCAAATATAGTATCATTTTGAAATACTATTCCAAATTTCTCATTTAAGGCGGATTTATCTAAACTCTTTATATTTTGTCCATCAATTAAAATTTCACCAGCACTTACATCGTAAAATCTCATCAAAAGATTTATTATAGTTGTTTTTCCAGAGCCTGTTGAACCTATTATACCAAGTGATTCTCCTCTTTTTAATTTAAAGTTAATATTGCTAAGATTGTTTTCAACAGAATTATAGGAAAATGAAACATTATTAAATTCTATATGATAATCATTTTTGCCTGCCAAGTTGTTAGTAACATCAATATCTTGCTTAACTAAATCCTTTTCTGTATCTAAAACCTCTTTTATTCTATTAGCAGAAGCACTTGCCCTAGAAAGAACTACAAATACTCTTGTTACAGCCATCATTGCATTTAGGATTATAGTAAAATAAGTTAAGAACGCTATAATTTTACCAACCTCTGTCAAGCCCATATTTACCCTGAATGCTCCAACTACTATAATACAAACCAATCCTAAATTTAGCAACAAGCTCATAGAGGGATTGATAACAGCCGTCATCATGCTTGCTCGTTTTTCTTTCTTTACAACATCAAGATTGACATCCTTAAACTGCTCTATTTCATAGTTTGTTTTTGACAATGCTTTAATTATTCTTATTCCAACAATATTTTCTCTTACCTTTCTTATAAGCCTATCAACAGAGCTTTGCTGCTCCTTGTATAAAGGTAAGCTTCTCTTAGTAACAAAATATACTAAAAATCCAAGCATAGGTAATATCGCAACTAAAACTAATGTTAGATACAAATCTAACGTAGAAGTCACAAAAATACCTCCAATAACTAATATCGGGGCTCTAATTCCTATTCTTTGCATCATGCCAAGCATATTATGCACATTATATGTATCTGTTGTCATTCTTGAAATTAGTGATGGTATACCGAAATCATCCACCTGTGTGCTTGATAAATATGAAATTTTTTCAAACAAGTCATATCTTATTCTTTGTGTAGTATCTCTAGCTACCTTAGCAGCCATACGATTTGCGACTATATTAAGTGTAACTCCAAGGATTGAACATATTATCATCAATCCGCCCCAAGCAAATATTAACATAATATCCTGCAATGGAATAATATAGTCAATAATATGAGCCAATATCCAGGGTATAAATAAATCCATTATAGTTCCAATAAATTTTATTATTATCCCAAAGCTCATTCGCCCCATATAAGGCCTTAGATATCCTAATATTTTTTTCATTGTGCATTACCTCATAAGCTATTATAAATTTTCTTACCCATTATATTATATACCTATTTTTTAGAAAGTCAAATAATAGAAAAACTTTTCTTAAACTAAAATTAAGATTTCATTAAAATTTACAATTTATTATTGAAAAAAATTCAAGTTATAGTATAATGTTAATTGCCTAACAAAAATACAAAATAAGGCAATTTAATGGAGGTGTTAATTAATTTGAACAATTTTTTTAAAAATCTATTTTCAAAAAATTCAGATTTTAGTGGCTCTGATGGAGAACAAAATGGTTCTCCACGAAGAAATTCTTACAAAAGAGTTTCCACATTAATTACTGTTGTATCTGTAATACTTATAGCATTGATAGTAGCATTTAATTCAAGCTATCAGGTTAAAGAACAGGAGCAAGCGATTATATTAACCTTTGGACAGCCAACCGGAACTGCTGGCTCAGGACTGCACTTTAAAGTACCTTTTATGCAGGAAATAAGAAAGGTTGATACTACAATAAAGGGTTTAACTATTGGATATAAGCAAGATTCGGGAGAAAGCATAGAAGCAGAATCACTTATGATAACTGGAGACTATAACTTTATCAACGTTGATTTCTTTATAGAATATAAGGTAGCTGACCCTATTAAGGCACTATATGCCTCTCAGAGTCCTATATCTATACTAAAAAATATTTGCCAAAGTTCCATAAGAACTGTAATTGGCTCTTCTAAAGTAGATGATGTACTAACAACAGGAAAGGCAGAGATACAGGCGAAGACAAAAGAGCTTGTTTTAGAAAAACTATCTGTTCATGATATTGGAATTCAAATAATCAATATCACAATACAGGATGCTGAGCCTCCTACAAGTGAAGTTATGGAAGCATTCAAGCAGGTTGAAACAGCAAAGCAAAGTAAAGAAACAGCTATAAATAATGCAAACAAATACAGAAATGAAAAGCTTCCAGCTGCTAGAGCAGAGATAGATAAAATCATACAGGACGCTGAAGCTACAAAGGCAAGAAGAGAAAATGAAGCAATAGGTCAAGTAGCAAGATTTAACAAAATGTATGAGGAATACATAAAATATCCGGAAATAACTAAGAAAAGAATGTTTTTTGAAGCAATGGAGGAAATCATGCCAGGACTTGAGGTCATAATTGATAATGGCGATGGAAGTACTCAAAAGATTTTACCTCTTAAATCATTTACAGAGGATAATAAGGCAGGAGGTAACCAGTAATGAAAAAACCAATAATTATAATAGCATGTATATTGCTTGTTTTGATATTAATAAACTCCTTTGCCATCATTACATATGAAAATGAATACAAATTAATTAAACAATTCAGCAAGGTAAACAGAGTTATAGACAGTGCTGGAGTAAGCTTTAAAATTCCTTTTATTGAGAGTGTCGATACTCTTCCTAAAAATATAATATTGTACGGCCTTGCTACCTCAGATGTAATAACAAAGGATAAAAAAGCTATGGTTGCAGACAGCTATGTTTTGTGGAAGATATCAGATCCATTAAAATTCGCTCAATCTTTAAGCTCATCTATATCAAATGCAGAGTCAAGGATTGACACAGTTGTTTACAACGCTTTAAAAACATTAATAGGAAGTCAGACTCAAAATGATGTTATAAGCAGCAGAAGTGGTGCTTTAAGCTCAGAAATAATGGAAATAGTTGCAAAACCAATGCAAGAATATGGTATAACTATACTTTCTGTTGAAACAAAAAGATTAGATTTACCTAATGATAATAAGACAGCAGTTTTTAACAGAATGATATCAGAAAGAGCACAAATTGCAGCAGGATATGTTGCTGAGGGTGAAGAAGAATCACAAAAAATTCAAAACAGCACAAATAAAGAAATACAAATAAGTATTTCAGAAGCAAAAGCAAAGGCTGAAACCTTAGTTGCTGAGGGTGAAGCAAAGTATATGAAAATTTTATCAGAAGCATATAACAGCGCAGAAAGAAAAGATTTTTACGAATTTATCAGAAGCCTAGATGCCATCAAAGCATCACTAAAAGGAGATAACAAAACAATAATTTTACCGCTTTCATCACCTTTAACAAAGATTTTGCTTGGTGAATAGATAGTACAAAACAAATACAGAGGGTTACCCCTCTGTATTTTATTTTTTGTTTATTTCTTACTTATTTCCCATATCGATATCTGAAAATTCTTTTTCTAAACGTTCTTTTTTAACACTAAAGTCCTCAAATATCTCTTCTTCATAAGGGTCAAAATCTAGCTGATAAGCTATTGGAAGCTCTATTATAAATTCGCTTCCCTTTCCAAGTTCGCTACGTACCTTGATATCTGCATTAAGCATTTTCAGAAGTGATTTCACAAGGCACAAACCTGCTCCGCTTCCCTCTGTATTCTTTGTCATACAGCCATTCGTTTGGCTAAATATATCAAATATCTTTTCTAAGTTCTCTTGTTCAATACCTATACCATTATCCTTTACAGATACATATACTGTTTTCTCATCCTCATAAACCTTGACTAAAATTTCAGTCTTTGTATCTTCCTTCGAATATTTTACTGCATTGGATATCAAGTTGAGCATTACTCTCTCAATTATATTTGGGTCTATATTAAGGTATCTTTCTTCTATCTCAGTATCAAAAATCATACTGATATTATATTTTTTTAGGTACTCAGCTGTTGAAAAATTTATGTCTTCAACAACATTTACAATATTGCAAACTATTAAATCTAAGCCTGCAAATCCAGCTCTAATATTAGTAAGCTCCAATATATTATCGAACAGCCTCAACAGCCTGTCCGCACTTTTCCTAATAGATTTTAAATATCCATAGCTTTTTACTGGAATGTCTATATTGTTTTCCTTTAAATCTAAATCTATATTGCGAATAGCTCCATAGATAATGCTAATTGGAGTTCTCAGTTCATGTGAGATATTCGATAAAAAGTCACTCTTTATCTCCTCTCCTATTTCAATTTGTGAATTTGTATTTTTCGGCAATTTTATTTACCCCCCGAGTTAATTTATTTTTTATCCTTATATATAGATTTTACATCAAATTTTGTAAAATTTCTACAATTAATTTTAAAAAATTTAAAAAATATTAAATTTTTTTTAGTCAAATTTCGACATCTGTCTATTTTTGTTCGGTTTCTTTTACAACTAATTTTTCAACAAATGAATTCTTTCCCAATTCCTTTGCCAATTGTAAGTGTTTATTCATCTCATCAATATTGTTCTCATTTTTATATATCAATGCTGCACAATAATTTGCCATAGCTTTTCTATAGTAGTTTCTACCATTCTCACATTGTTCAATAAAAAATTCTTTTCTATCTTCGTACTTACCTTGGTATAAGTCATCAACAGCAAAAATAAATTCAAGACCTTTAGCGTTTCCTTCAGTACGCTTATACGATTCTAAAATTTCTTTTGCATCTCCAAACACTTTATGCCCTTCCTCAATCTCCCCACCAAAAAGCATCGACAAAACCAAAGCTTGATAATATAAGTGCTGTCCATTTGCAGGAATTTTACCCATTTCCTTAAGCAGTACATGTTTTACCTCATCAAATCTGCCCGCATAAAACAAGCCTGTCGATTTTTGAAGCAAATTAATATCTCTGTCTCTCTTACTATATGTTTTTTCTAATAGCTTATCACATTCTTTAATGTATTCTTCTGGATTTCTATTTGTATAAAGTATTTGATTAAGTCTATTAACAAGCCTTGTTAAAGACCAATTTTTATAAAAAAACCACGCTATCATCAAAAGCATTAAAATAACAATTATTAACATTTATATCCCTCCCATCAATATTATATTTTATGTTAATTTTGTTCATTATCTAGGAAAATATTTCCAAACTTATCTCCCTTTTCATAATTTATCATGTTTCGGCAATATTTTCAAGAAAATATTTATTAATTTTTTTGTTTCTTATATCTTGCTAAAGATACTCCTACTATCAATGACAGTATCATCATTATTTGCGGGGTTAAACTAACTGAATCTACAAGACCATGGATTAAAGTCATGCTTAAAACCAAGATTAAAAAGATAGAAAATTTATTATACTTATCTAAAAAATACTCCTTTAAAAGCTTTTTCACTGATGAATACAATGTAGTCAAAAACACTGTAAATCCAATAATCCCTGAATCCATTAGTATTTGTAAATATATATTATGACAATGCTCTATATATTTTTTTATTACATCACTGTACAAGCCTGTATATTTGTAAAAAGTTCCAAAGCCTATGCCAGTAATTAAATTATCTTTAATTATTTTAAAGCTTGTTTTCCATAACTCTATCCTATACGATAAAGAGCTATCTTCACTTAGCTTTGTTATATCCGCTCTATTGATTCCTAAAAGCGCATCAGCTCCGAATATACAAATAAATATAAAGATTGCAAACCAAATATACTTTTTATCAAATATAACTCCAATTAAAAAAAGTGCTGAAACCAATGATACCCAGCTTGCTCTTGAAAATGTAAAAAATAAACAGATTATAGATATTATAAATGTTGCCTTTTCAAGGATTTTAAATTTTCTATTTTCTAGCTTTTCATTTTTATACATATTAAAGCGTGTACATATTGTTACAATAATGATATTTATGTAAAATCCGAAAACATTTGGATTTAAAAAGCTTGAGAACATCCGCTTCTTTAAATTATATTCGTTCATGTCAACCCATTTTTTTGGCATAACATATATAGGGTCTATCATCTGAAAAACACCTATGCAATATGATATTAATGTTGCAATATAAACGATTGTTAAGAGCTTATTAAGATTATGGTCATAGCAAATCGAATTGCCCCTATTGCTTATATTCTCTGTACCGAAATTTGCTGCTACATAAGAAATTGTTCCAATACAGGCAAATATCATCACTCCGAAGAATGATGATATTTCTATATATTTTGAAAATATTATTGATATTAAAACAGATATAGATATAAAAAGTAAATATTTATTACTTTTTATATATCCAATTGCTTTATAATTTTTACTTATCAAATCTCTTAAAAGTAAATATATAGCGTAAAAGTATGCAAGTGGTATAAATAAAATAGAAAGAACTATTAGAATATATACTGTATAATTTTTCTCCTCACTCATTTTAATTTATATCCCTTTCTTATAGTACAAATACAGCATTAAATAAATTTAACTGTAAATGTACTCCCCTCTCCGATTTTACTTTCAACGTCTATACTAGCTCTATGTGACTGCGCTATCCATTTTGCAATGCTAAGTCCTAATCCAGTTCCGCCAAATTTTCTGTTTCTTGCCTTATCACTTCTATAAAATCTATCAAAAATCCTTGCTTTATCCTCTTCACAAATGCCAATTCCGGTATCTGCAACAGACAAAATCTTGTATCTTCTATCTGTATAAAGTCTTATGCTCACATTGCCTGCCTGAGTATATTTTATAGCATTATCAATCAAAATAACCACAAGTCTCCTAATTTTATCATAATCGCCTTTTATTATAACATTTTCTTCTATATTTGTCAGCATTTCAATATTTTTATTTTTTGCCATTATTTGCATGTTATCACATACATTTTCTACGATTTCTGATAATGACAATTCCATTATATCAAGATTGTTTTCATTTGCATCTATCTTCGCAAGCGTAAGCAACTGATCAATCATATTTGCCATTACCTTTGTTTCTGAATATGCGTTATCAAGCCACATCTCATTTTCTTCAATTGTACCCTCTGCGTCAGTCATCATAACATCAAGATTTGTCTGGATAACAGTCAAAGGAGTTCTAAGCTCATGAGAAGCATCAGCTATAAATTCCTTTTGCTTCTTCCATGTTTCTTTTACTGGCCTTAATGCCTTCCCTGTAAAAACATAGCTAAGCGTCAAAAGTGTTAAAATACCTATAACACCAACAAGCCAAAGCACTGTTGTTAAAAACGACCAAAAATAATTTTCTCCGGAACTATCCTCATAAACCTGTATAACCTTAGGATCATCAAGTGTCCCTACATATTTTGTGTAAATTCTATATCCTATTCCGCCAATCTTTCTCTTTTCATAGCTGTCTTTTTTTTCATATAATGATTTCACAGCTAAATCTACAATAGCTTTTGAAAGCTTTGAATCACTGCTTTTGATATGCAAAATATTCATATCCTTATCATATGAAACATAATTAGAGTTCAAAGCCTCTTTTCCAAATGTAAATATTCTATCCTCTAGCTTTGGATAGATTCTATTTTTAAATAAATCCGCTAAATCTATAGGATCTCTATTATATACTTGAATTTTAAACGCTTCATTTGCCATAATTTTACGAGTCTGATCCTCATAGACATATCTAGTAAAGAAATAAATTCCCATTGTAATAAATACCATAAATATTGTCAAGATAATCCCCATATAGCAGGTAAGCTTTATATGAAGTCTTTTAAACATGATTAATCTACCCTCTGTCCTATAATGTTTTTATTTTAATAACTTTATTTAGAATTATTAAGCATATATCCTACGCCACGAACTGTTTCTATTTTAGCATTTGTATTTTCAAGCCTTCTTCTTAGATGATGTACATATATCTCAATATTACTTTCTAAAACATCCGATTCAAGACCCCAAATTCTGTCTATAATCTGCTCCCTCGTAAACACCTGCTTTGGTTTCTTTATAAGCATTTCCATGAGCATAGCTTCCTTTAGAGGTATTTTATACTCTATATTATTTACATAAAGCATATAATTTTTCACGTCATATTTTACATCCTCAAACTCGTAAATCTCCCCTATAAAATCTGTAGACTTTCTGCGTGCCAAAGCCTTTACTCTAGCTATCAGTTCCTTTGTAGCAAAGGGCTTAACTAAATAGTCATCTGCTCCTGTTTCTAGTCCAAACACTCTATCATCTATAGTATCCTTGGCAGTAAGCATTATAACAGGAGTATTGCTGCCGGATTTTCTTATATTTTTAAGTATTTCTATTCCATTTACACCAGGAAGCATTATGTCCAATATAATTACATCATAAATATCCTTCTTGGACAAAATCATTCCTTCTTCTCCATCATTAGCAATATCTAAGTCAATTTTCTGTTTAGAGAACAAAAACCTTAAAGCCTGCGTTATCTTAACCTCATCTTCAACAATCAAAACTCTCATTATTATATCCATGCACCAATTTTATAAAATATTTGTAAATTTGCTCGGTGCTTTCCTTTCATTATTTTTAATTTCACTCAAGCTTTATTCTTATACATAATTATAGTATTCTTTTCTTAATTATCGCTTAATTTTCAAAAAACATCAAGTATTTTATTGTATTAACACTAATTTTATAGAAATTAGTATAAGGAACAAATTTTGTATTATTTCGTCTTAATATTAAGGTTTTATGTTTTAGCAAAAAAGTTAGTTATGGAGGTATAATATCCAAAATGAAAAATTATAATAAAAAATTAGTATTATTGCTTGTTCCGACTATGATAATTTTAGCAGCAGTTTTAATGATGCTTTTTAATTTATTTAATAATAAATCCACAAAATTTAAAACTGATAAATCATTAGGCAATCTTGAAATGAATGAAGAAAAAATATATGCTGTTAATCACCACTATTTCAAATCATTCTATCCACTCAATGAAAAGTCTGTTATAAGAGCAGCAGAGTATATGAAAATGCTCCAAACAACATACATGACAGATAAAAACAGAATTTTTTACGCTATTATCCCAGATAAAAACTATTATGATAAATTGTCTGGCTATGACAATATCGACTATAATAAATTGTTAGAAATTTTGAGTAAAAACACAGATGGTATAGAGAATATTGCCTTAGAAGATTTACTTAGCTTAGATGATTACTTCAAATCAGATAATCACTGGAAGCAAGAAAATATAGTAGCTATAGCAAATAGAATTGGTGAAAAACTAGGATTTAAAATTGATGCTAATAGCTTTAAAGTGAAGTCCTTTAAAGGTTTTAAAGGAATGTATTCTAAATATATTGAAGATAAGAATTATTCCGAAGAGCTTAAATATCTGATAAATGAGCATATTTCAAATGCTGTCGTAGATAATCACCAAAATAAAGATTTCAATAAGGTTTATGATGATAGTCGCCTAAACACAGACATTCCATATGATATATTCTTATCTGGAGCAAGTCCTTTTTTAACAATTACAAACTCGGCAGCCAATAGTGACAAGGAGCTTGTAATATTCAGAGATTCATATGCAAGCAGCTTAGCCCCGCTATTAATCAGTGAATACAAAAAAATAACACTAATAGATACAAGATATATGTCAAGCAGCTTGCTTAATGATTTTATAAAGTTTGACAATCAAGATGTATTATTTTTGTATAGTTCTGGAGTTATAAATAGAAGTTCAATGTTGAAATAAAAAAAGCTACTCCAGTAATTATTTTACGGAGTAGTTTTTTATTACTCTTCTGAATTGTAAATAGTGTGTATTTCCTCATTAAACTCCCCTTGCTCATTATAAACATACAAAGGCGGCGCAAATTTTAATTCTTTATTGCCATTTTTAGAAGCTTGTATCATCACTAAGTTAGGCTTATCATTAACACGAGGATGAACAAACCTTATATGCTTTGGCTCTAATTTATATTTTCTAAGAATACACATGATATCCACAAGCCTGTCTGGTCTATGCACCAAATAAAATTTACCATATTGCTTCAAAAGCTTAGACGCATTTTCAACAACATCTTCAAGATTGCACATTATTTCATGCCTTGAAATAGCCTTTTGGTCTGAAGGATTTTGGAGTCCACTATTATATAATTTATATGGAGGATTTGAAATCACAGCATCAAACGAATGAGGCTCTAAATGATTAGTTATTTCTTTTAAGTCAATATTTAATATTTTTATATACTCTTCAAGATTGTTGAGCTTTACTGTCCTATTTGCCATATCAGCAACCTCTGTCTGAATTTCTACACCTATTGCCAAGGAAATATTTTTTTTTGCATATAGCAAAAGAGGTATTATTCCTGTTCCCGTACCTAAATCAACAACTTTGGAGCCTTTCTTTAACTCACAATAATTTGCCAAAAGCACAGCATCCATACCAAAGCAGAACCATTTTTTATTTTGTATAATTTTTAAACCTTTACATTGCAAATCTTCAATTTTTTCATTTTCCTTTAATATATCCATGCCTTACGACCTATTGCACAAGAACTATAGATGTTCACCTTATGCGTTCCTTTTTTTATTTTATATAAGAATAAGAGGAGCAAAATCCTCCTCTTATTAATTATTAATCATATAATAAAATTTATACAGATTTCATTTTTACGCCGCAGTTTGTACAAAATGCAATATCACTTGGCATTGCACTACCGCATTCATGGCACTTAACAAGCTCAACACTAGCGCTTTTTTGAGGAGTTTCGTTTTCATTTGTCAGATTAATTTCTTCCACTGCATCAAGCTTAGTTCCACATTTATTGCAAAATACAGACTCTAAATCAAGAGTTGCCTTACAGTTTGGACATATTTGTATTCCCTTCAAAAGCAAAATTTGTTTTTCACATACCCCTATAACCCTATATGATTCATCAATCATGTTACAAATTGGAACTAATTTATCGTGAGAATTGTTTCTATAAGATTCATAATAAATTTTACCAATTTCCTTAATAGCCTCACTTATTTCAAATCTTTGTTGAGTCATCTTCTCTTGTAATTTTGCTTCTTCACTCCCACTCTTAGCCACTTTATTGCCTTGCAAATTTTGAGTAGCTCCCTTACCCTTCTTATTAAATAAACTCATTATTCCTACCTCCTATTTACCATTTTCTATTTCTAAATCTTTCTAAAAATTCTTTCCAATTTTTGCTGATCTCCTCTTTGATTTTGTCCGTTTCTTGATTAGACATATTGTCTATAAAAATTACATTATTAGAATTTATTGTATCTATAGAGTTAGAGCTGCGTTTTAGTATATGTCCGATAAATTCAAGATTAAATTTATATAAACCATCATTCATATCTATTTTTAAGCTATCAATATCTAATTTTTTTGAGTCATTTTCTTCCTTATACTTTCCGGACAAGTCATAATCAACTAAAAATTCGCCTGATCTATCATTTACAGAAATATCCACTTTGCTATTATAGATATTTGTTTTTGAATTATATGTATCATAGCTATCAAATACAATTTTATCATCTAAAAACGTGGTTAGGCTTATAGTATTTCCCCTCTTAATTTCATCTGCACTTAATTCCTCAGTCAATGATAATATATCTAAAGTCAAATGACTATCGTCCTTTGACATTTTTACATTTGTTTTTAAGTTTAGCGTATTTTCTAATTCCTCTATATCAATTTTTGTAGACACTAAAACTCCATCAATTACTATATTAAAGCTTATACTTCTTATCGTTTGATTTTCATTAGTTACAAGCTTAATTTCAGTTTCCTTTGAAACAACAGTTGATGAAGCTTTTGTTAGCTCATCTGTAGGATTTTTAGCCACTTTATTCGCTGTATCCCTAGCTATTTCTCCTACTGTTATTCCAGATTCCTTTGTATCTTCTGACTCTACCTTCTCTGGCTCTTTAGGCGTCAACGCTTGTATAGTATTATCTATGCTGGCAATAAGCGTATCTATACTTCCTATAGTAATAAATTCCGATAATTTAAAGCTTTCTCCATTTGTAACATATGAAAAAAGTAATTGAAGTTTTTTATTAAAATCATCATCTTTAATTTGAGTTAAAAATGTTTTAATAGCTTCTAATAGAACTTTATTTTCTATTATAGTGCTATACTCTTTTTCATTTGATTGCTCATTATCGCTAATCAAAGTGAATTCAGCATTTTTTATAATATCATTTACAAAAGTACCTGATTTTTCTTTTATAGAATCTTTAAAAATGGAAAATGAGCTTTCGCCATTCTTTAATAGTTCAAGAAGCTGTGTTACTTCATCATAATAAGGTGTGTTTACAGTTAAAGCTTCTACTTTATCATCGGTTTTATCATCAGTTTTTTTATTTTCTTCTTGTCTAAAATTCATACCTAAATCGCTATGATATAGATTTGGTAATTTCAAGGTCACAAACTCTGGAGATGAGGATATCTCTGCAAGAATTTCCTCATTTTTATCATTTGCAAAAGTCAGCTTAGTGTTAAATAAATCTCCCTTAACATCTTGCTTTTCGTTTAATCTTACAGATAGTCCTTTCAAGCTTCCTAAAATGTCTTCGTTTAATAGGCCGCCTTTAGCATTTTTAATTTTTAAGTATCGTTCTTTTTCAAAAATTTTAGTTTCAGCATCTTTATCTGAAGATGAATCAACAGCTTTATTTATTGAGAAATCAGGCATTTGCTTTGTCTTTTCTGCATGTTTTTCAATTTGCACAAGAGTAGCCTTAAATGCTTTTACAATATCATTATTTGGATTTGATATTTTGCCTTTAAAAAACATAAATGCAAAAACTCCTGCTACTATAACTACAGGTACAAGTATAGCAGGTATTAAAATTTTCATATTTATATTTTTCTTTGAAGTACCGCTTGATGGTCTTGGTTTTTGTTTTGGCTTTGGTCTTGGTTTCGACCTTGGTTTTGGTCTCGGCTTTGATTTTGGCTTAGCTTTAGTCTTTTTGGCTTTGCTAAACAATTCTTGAAACCATGATTTTCTCTTTTTTATATATTTATCCTTACTATTTTCAGCTTCATCAACTTTAGTAAAAATGTCGCTATCCACAGATTGCTTGTCTGCTTTTTTTGATATATTACCAATAAAACTGTTTAAGTCATTTGCATTAGTTGGGCTTTCCGATTTAGTAGTAGAAGATGCTGTTTTATCAACTTTTGTACCACATTTACCACAAAAATTTAATTTCCCCTCTATTTTAGAACCACATTTGCTACAAAACATAATATCCTCCAAAATTGCTTAAATACATCCTAGCTAATCTAAATAAAAATTAATATTTCAATATACTTGTTCTTTTATAATACCATTTAAAAATTTACTCTATTACAATTATAATATTTTATTCCTTTTTTTTCAACAAAAACTATTGAAAATCGACAAATAAAAAAATAATTTAAAAATTTATATTATAATTCTATTGTTTTACAGTATTAAAATTTTATGGTAAATATGGTGGATATTAAAATATAATTAATTGTGTTGGAAATAAAAGATATTCAATATGCAAAAGAGGTTGTTCTAAAACTTTAGAACAACCTCTAATTAAAGTTAGAAGATGTTTTTTTATTTATAAATTCTATATTATTTGCACAGCTCAGAAGACATGCTTGAAATTTCTTCAAATTGCTCTGATAAATTATTTACTGATGAATTTTGCATTTTTATTGCACTTACAATTTTTTCTACTCCCTCAGCATTTACTTTTTCGTGATCTGCTATCTCGTCTACATCTAATTTCATGCGCTGTACTGATTGGTTTGTCGTCTCTATTCTGTTTATTTGATCCTTCATAAGATTTTGTGCTTCGTTAGTTGCTTTCTCTACTGAAGAAAGATTATTATGCAACTCCTCTAGACTTATCATACCCTGCTGTGTAGCAACCATACCCACATCAACCTTTGAGTATACATCCTTAGTCACATCAGAAAGCCCTTTTACTACATTTTGTATCTCTGTAGCTACCTTTGCTGAACGACCTGCTAGCGAACGCACCTCATCTGCTACTACTGCAAAGCCTTTGCCAGCTTGTCCCGCTCTTGCTGCCTCTACAGAAGCATTTAACGACAAGAGGTTTGTTTGAGATGCAACATCTTCTATTTGTTTTAACATAGTTTGAATTTGCCTCATCTGTCCTAAAAGTGCGTCTGTTGATTCTCTAGCTGATGAAACAGCCTCGTCTGCCTGAGTCATAGCTGAATGAGTTTGATTCATCTTTTGCATTCCTTGATCAACACGATTAGTTACATTATTGAAATGACTTTCTAGTTTGTCCATACTTTCTCTGCTATTCTGCATTTGGATTCCAATATCATCAGACAAATTTTTCAGCTGAGTTGCTGATTGCAAAGTCATATTTACATGATTTTCTATATTAACAGCTGTTTTAGAAATAGAGTTTGTCTCACTTGAAAGAACCTCCATCGCTTCGTTGCTTGATTCAATGGATTGAAACAGATTTTGAGAAATCTCTTCCAATCTTCTAGCTGTATGCTCAGCAGCTATAGCATTTTCTTCGGTTTTCTTTATTATATTCTCTCCTTTTTTTGTAGCGATATATAATACAGTTGCCATAGCACAGTATATAAAAAGCTTTGTCGCTAAACGTGACATAATATAATTAGCTCCATCTAGGATAGAAGGATTTACAAATATAGATATAATACTTATTACAAAAAATAGAATAGCATGACAAATGATTATATTAGACTTAAAATATAAGGTTGCCATCCCTAAAACGAAAAAAGCTACAAAAAATACATATTCCGATCCACCTTGTAGTGCTGATGATAAAATGTTTGCTAATCCAATAGTAGAAACTATAATCCAACCTTTTAAGCTTTCGTTAAAGCGTAATGGATATAAAATTGTAATAAGTATTGAACTAGAAAACATAACTATAGAAACAGATATCGTTCTGGCAACTAAACCGTTTCCCATATATGTAAGTACTGTAAGCAAAACCGAGCAAATCCACGTCACAATAATATTGGATTTATGTGCACCTCGTAAACTATTTTCTTTCATTATACCTCCTCTACACCGACACGATAAAATAAATATACTTTTAAAAAAAGATATCTATAATTTATCCAACCTGTGCTTTCTTTAATAATTTTTATTTTAAAAATTTTATCAATTTTTGTATACTAAAACAATTATACATGCAAAAAACAAAAATGTAAAGGCTTTCACTGTTATATTTTTTTTAAGTTTTTGTTAATTTTCAAATAATTAATATTGTCATATTTACAAGTTTTATGTTATAGTTATATAGATAAAATAAAATCTTTAATAATGATGAAAGGTATTTACACTATGCAAAACTCCTCTATAATAGAATTGCTTGATAAAAAAAATCAAATATTGGATGAAATCAAAAATATTGAAGAAAATTGCGAAGGTACTCATAACTCTTTAAATATCGAAAAAATACATAAATTAAGTGAGGAGCAAGTAATATTAACAAATGAAAAATCAAAGCATCTGGAGAAGCTTTCTGAGATAGATTCTAAGCTTAGGAGTATAAACTCAAAAATCAGAACACTTTCCGGCGAAGGAATAGATAAAATACTAGATGCTATAACTGAGCAGAGATGGTTTTTCTTTAAAAATAAGCCAAAGGTTATTATGGATAGATTTACTGGTATACTTTGGGCTAACTTAGATTACTTTGATTTCTACAATGTAAATAGTGAAACTCATACATTTTCTTTAGAAGAAGCAATAGAAATTGTTGATAATTTAGATTTGAATGGTTATAAAAATTGGACTATTCCAACAGCAAAGCAGCTCATCACAATGATAGATGACAAGAGTTTCCCTTTTCAAGAGGGAAATTGCCATCGTATAAAAAACTTGGATTATTGGTTTGCCCTTGAGGGAGATACTTATTGCCTAGATTTAGACAATTATAATAGAGACCGAGCTAATGTTTATTTGTTGCCTTGCAACACAAGCTTGACAAATGATGAATACGCAAAAAGTATAATGGATAATAGAATTTATTCCCAAACAGAAAAAACTCAATTTACTCTCAACATGTTTATTAGCAATAATTTAGAGCCAATTTTCAAGGATGAAAAGATAACACAGCTATATAACAAGGTTTATATTGAAAAACCTGCTCTGATGAAAGAATACGAAGAAATAAAGAAGAAAATAGCTAAATTTCATGATAATTCTTCTATTTCTTCTGTGTTTGATTTTTCTACACTTATTGAGGAATTTGATATAAACTCCATAAATGCTTCTATTATAAAATACTATAAGGCAGTTCAAAAATGGATAGATACGATTGTTGAAATGCTTGACTTTTTTGAGAGTGAAAAAATAGAAATAATAAAAAATTTCAAGAAAATAAAATTGGAAGTATTCAAAGCTTACGAGCCTGAATTGGAATTGTCAGACGACGAAAATCTTCTGTTTGGAAATAGGCGTGATTTTATTAGAAAAATTATAGATTTTGATATAAGGACTATAAAATCAAGACTTTTGTCTATAAGAAAAAATGCCGATGATATTGAGCTAAGACTTGATGATATCAACCGAGGAGACAATATAATTGAAGAGCTTGCTAAACTTGAAAAAACTGAACGAGTGAGTTTTGAGCTTATGGCTGAAAACACTGTAGATATTGTTAAAACAACACTAGCTAAAGCAGAATATTTCGAGAAAAACAAAAGAGTATTGACTTCCTTGATTAATATAGAAAATAGCTGGGCAGATGATTACAAAATGCTCAAGATAAAATTTAAGAATAAGTTTAGAAATATATGCGAAAAAGAAGGTATAGACGGTATTACATGGAGTAGTTGGTATAGAGATTGGTATATTAAAAGATTTTCTATTGAGATGCTATTTTTACCTCTAATTCAGAGAGAAGTAGCTTTTCCTATAAAAGAAAATGATTCAATTGCTGAGGATATAGTAAGTGTAGTTGAAAAGATATTAAATTCCTTGCAATTGTATAAGGACAATATTGATGACTTCTACACTAATGAGAGAAAAAGAATTTATGCGAAATTTGAAGGTATGTTAAATAAAGAAGCTGCAGAAAATGCAGAAGTTGAGAAAGAGCTACAGCAGTTAAATTCGTACTTAAAAGGAAATATTAAAAATATAATTTCAAATTTAAAAAACATGGATGACAAGATATTTATTCAAAAATGGATTAAACCTTTAGTAAATATTGAAATTTAAATATAAATAAAAAATTAGCGAGAAGTCTTGTAATATAAAACTCTCGCTAATTTTTTATTTATATTTATCTTAATATTTTATTTTTAGTCTATTTCAAAGATTTAATAAACGTTATTGTTTTTGTGAATTTATCAGGCAATACAACATATTGTAAAGAAATCCCATCTCTTACTTCATGCTCAAAATGTACTGTGTTTTCATCATCATATCCTCTTTTTTCGATATTACCATCTTCAGCATTCTTTTTAATAAAATCATATATAAACGAATTTTGTTCTGATATTATATTTGTATTGATTTCATTAATGTTTTCATCATTATTGATAAATTCTCTATAGTCCTCCATATAAAGCTTTGCAAATTCTTTATAATTGAAGTCAACAAGTTCATGTTGTGTATCATTACGAAATACAAATACGTTTTTAAATTTTACATTATTTATATAGTTTTCGTCACAGAACACCTTAAATTTTTTCTGTATAAATTCTTCAGTACGAACTATATCAATAATTTCGTTTTTAACATAATCTTCTTCATAATCGTATGGCATAGCATATGTTCTTACAACCTTTTTACCATTATTTAGAAAATATATTATTTTAAAATCTCTGTAATATCTTTCTTCTTTTTTATCAATTAGAGCCTGCTGTAGCTTTGAAACTTTTTTTATACTATCTTTTTCTTCCAATATAATCAATGAGTCATTATCTTTTATTTCATCATACTTTGCTTTAATCAAAGAATCCCATTTATCATCTGTTGCTTGCAAGTACTTTGCATTTTTTAAGTATGATGTATTAGAACCTACATATACCGCCTTTACATCTGAAGCATCTGGGATAAAAGTTGCTCTCACTTTTAAAACCGCCGAGCTAATAAAAATAGAAGCCGCAAATATTACTATAAACGGTATATAAATTTGTAATGCTTGCTTTGAAATTTTAAAGCTTCTATTAAATGCTGATATAAGTATATAGTACGACAGTGCTGATAAAAGCACAAGTACTGTAACTATTGTGATTATATCATAGTTTCTCATATTTGATGTTACAAACATAGGAAGTAGCAAAGAAGCAAAGATTGACATAAAGTATTTGAAGCCATTATGAATTACAAAATCTCCAGTTCTTTCATTTCTTCTAGTTTTTACTGCAAAAATTGTCAAAATATAAGTAACAACAAAGTATGCAATCAATCTTAAAAAATAGAATATATCAATAGCTTTTCTTGAAGCATAATCAAAGAAATAAATTTTATCGATAGGTAGAAATTTATCCACAAATGATTGTATCATAGCCTCTGTGCTCATGCCTATTATCGTGTTGTCTATAATATTACATACAAATGTTATTATGAGTAAAAGTATGATAGGTATGGCATAATTGAACATAGTAACAAATACTGAAACTGTACCATTTCCTGTCAATATAGATGATAGTATTATAGCAAAGTTTAAGATTATAAGCGAAGCATACATAGTATCAACAAAAGATAAATTGTTATTAATAAAGTCTAGATACTCAAATTTTTCCAAGGCATTAGCAGAAAAAATAGCTCCTGCAAAACTTGATATAGCAAATGTCAACAAAAATACCACGGTAGTAAATATAATATTAGATATCAAAGCTACATTAACTTTATTCATCATGCTTATAGGTTTAGATAAATAATATGAAATTTTTCTATCATCATGTAAAAACGATAACTCTCTAAAATTGCTTATTAAAATAAGTCCAGTTGTTATGAACATTGTAAAGGCTGAAAAAAATCCATAGTTATCTCTAAACAATGTTGGCATAATTATTGTTATTATAACTGTTATTGCAAGGTTTAATAAAAACCAATTCTTTTTACTTTTTAATGAATGTATAACTAAATTTAACATACTAACCTCCTTTTACTGCTCGTCAGCATCATTTTTATAGATTTCCGTTCCGTAGCCCTTATCTCCAAGCTCGGTAATGAATATTTCTTCTAAATTCATCGGAAGTTCATCGAATAAAAGTACATTATATTTATCGTATAAATGCTTTTTAAAGGTATTTGAATCTCCTTTTATGGTGCAAATGTAAACACTTCCTAATTTTAGAGTTTTTATAATTCCAAAACTGTCTTCGCTTGGCACTTCAAATTCCTTATCTATAGCAAATTGAACTCTCTTTAATTCGTTCTTAAGTTTTTCAAGCTCTTCCTCTTTTATTATCTCACCTTCGTGCATTATACCAACTCTATCACAAATATTATCTAGCTCTTTTAAGTCATGTGAAGATATAATAACTGTAGTATCATTTTGCATAGTGTCACCGATAAGTACATTCCAGAATTTTCTTTTTATAACTGCGTCAAGTCCATCTACAATTTCATCAAGTAAAACAACCTTAGGGCAAGTAGCCATAGCCATAACAAAAGCAGCTTGCTTTTTCTGTCCTTTAGACATCCTGTTAAGAGCTTTATTTGTATCAATATTGAAAAAGCTTACTAAATTATCAAACTTTTCTCTTGAAATATTTTTATAATAAAGCTTCTCATAGTTATATAAGTCCTTTATTGTATATTGGTTTGGAAAAAACAAATTATCCTGAACATAGTAAAATTCTTCAACAATGGGTGTTTTATCAGTAATTTGCTCTCCATTATGGAATATCTCTCCGGAGTCTGCTTTATAAATTCTCATTATATGCTTTAAAAGAGTTGTTTTTCCACAGCCGTTTGAGCCAACAAGACCATAAATTTGTCCTTTGTTAGCTGTTATATTTATATTTTTTAAAACTTTTTGTTTATCAAAATTTTTATTTAGCTCTTTAATTGTTAACATATTTACCTCCTATATTGTACTTAGTATTTCATTTATTAATTCATTTATATCCTTATTTGTTAAAGATAATTTTTTTAATGAAATAAGTATTTCCTTTAATGCCTCTTTTTGTTTTGTTACATGGGCATCCTTTAGTCCTTCATTGCTTTTTACGTAATTTCCTATACCTTTTACAGTAGATATATAATTGTCATTTTCTAGGCTCTTATATGCTTTCTGAATAGTATTTGGATTAATTTTAGTTAATAAAGCAAGTTCTCTAACAGAAGGCAATTTATCATCCGGCTTCAATACGTTTGATAAAATCAATTTCAAGATTTCATCATATATTTGTTCATAAATTGCTTTGCTGCTGTTATAATCAATATTTATCAACTCTCGCACCATCCTTTCTCAAAACATCAATTATTTTATGTGTATTAGTACAGTTAATACAGCTTAGGGATAGTATAATATATCAATACTTATTTGTCAAGAAAAAATAATAATTTAATATTCAACATCATAAGAAAATCTATTAGTATTTTTAATCGACATATCTATATTTTCCATAAAGTCATTTTTCAATTTATCCTCACCAACTAAAGATCGATACAGTCCAAATGCTCTACAGTCAAACGCCCCTCTTCTGCCTACCTTGAAAAATTCTGTTTGTGACACATGTTTCGAAAAGCCTAACTCTGCCATTTGAAATGCAGTTTTTCCTTTAAATTTCCTAAGCGGCACATCCCAATTCATTGATAGACTATTTTCTTTGTATAAGTGCAAATAGCATTTTGGCACGTCCCACAAGCCGTATTTTTGTGCTGAATCAGCATAGATTGAACTGTCATTGCTTAAATCTAATGCCTTTGTTAAGGTGTGAGCATTAAGCATATGGACTCCGTGTCCATATTCACCCTTTAAATCATGTCCTATAACAACATCAGGCTTAAATCTTCTTAAAAGCTCTACTTGAAATTCCAAAATTTCATTCTCATCATATAAGGTCTTTGCATGCTCAAGTGATTCCGAATAATAATCATTAAATTCAGAAATTATTGGATATGCTCTAATACCTACTTCCCATAATCCATTTAGCAGCTCATGTACCCTAAAATTATAGTGATTTGTCAAGTAAGCAAGTTGCACCTTTAGATTTAGCTCTCCTGCGTAATAAGGCATAGTTCCTCCAAAAAACAAATGCTCATCATCTGCATGTGTTGAAATCAAAAGCATATCAGCTTTTTCATAAGGCGCCTTCCAATCCTGTACCCAGTCAGGCAAATATCCCTCACCAAAAACATATACTTCTGCAATTTTACAATTACCTTTGTCTATATTTATGCTTAAATTTTTAGTATCTGCCTTTATTTCAATAACTTGGTGCAAAAATATATTGTTAGAACCATCAAATTCTAATATCAAATTTCCTAAATCATCTTTTATTGAAAATTGCTCTGGTAAACTATCCCAGAGTATATATAAAGTTTTTATACTTTCGTTATTGTCTATTTTTATATAGTCATTTTCATAAAAATTAGCACCTACAGAATACTTTTTATCTAAAATATTCTTTATAGCTTTATTTGAACTTATGTCGCAGTTTTCAGTTATTTCTCCCGCGACTTCTATTGCTTTGACAGGATTCATGGATTTAGTTATATCACCTGCAACGGTAACATCAGCATATATATCAATTGTAATTAAATTTAATAAAATAAGTAAAATACTCAATAAACTTCTCAACATAATATAGCCTCTCTACATTTTATATTTACTATAAATATATAATCTTTTTTGGTTTTTTGCAATAAAAAATTTCTATTTGCTAAAACTAAAAACTGTAGTATAATGGAAATATAAAGGTATTTCATGTATTAACTTATTCACCCAGCTTTGAACATATGAAAATGGTGAAACTATGAGAGAGGTGTACTTGTTTGCAAAATATAGCTATTGTTATTCCTTCATTAAATCCTGATGATAAGCTTTTAGATGTAGTAGGAGCAGTTCTAAGTAAAGGCTTTAAAACAATTATTGTGGTGAATGATGGAAGCTCTTCCGAATATGATAAATATTTTGAACATATAAAGAAACATAAAGAATGTGTTGTATTAAAACATTATAAAAATTTTGGAAAGGGCCGAGCTTTAAAAACAGCTTTTAATTATTTTTTAAATACATATCCAAATCATATTGGTTTAATTACAGTAGATGCTGATAACCAGCATCATATTGATGATATAGTAAATTGCGCCAAAGCTTTAGAAGTAAATTTTTTATCTTCAAATAAAAATAATCTGATTTTAGGCTACAGAGATTTTGATTTAGAAAATGTACCTAAAAAGAGTAAATTAGGCAATAAAATCACAAGATTTGTATTTAAAATATTGTGTGGTATTAATATAAGTGATACACAGACTGGACTTAGAGCCATCCCAATTGAGATTGTCAAAGAATTCCTAGATATCGATGGCGAAAGATATGAATATGAAACAAATATGCTAATGGATGCAAAGCAAAAAGAAATTAAACTTCAAGAGCTTAAAATACAAACAATTTATATAGAAGATAATAAATCCTCACACTTTAATCCAGTAAAGGATTCAATAAAAATTTATCTTTTAATATTTAAGCATTTTTTTAGATTTGGTATAGTTGGAGCTTTATCGACTATAATTGATGTAGGGTTATTTACATTATTTATGTTTTTGTTTGATAACTTAAATCCAAAGGAAAAAATATTTTTGTCTACCTTAATCGCCCGTATTTTTTCGTCATTATTTAACTATTTTGGCAATAGTAGAGTAGTTTTTAACAACACTGCTAACAAAAAAGTAACAATGACAAAATACTATATGCTCGCTGCTTTACAAATGAGCATATCATACCTTGCTGTATTTAGCCTGTCAAATTCGCTACTTGTAATATACTCTACAATAGTTAAAATATTAGTTGATTTTGTATTGTTCTTATTAAGCTTTCAAATACAAAGAGAATGGGTATTTAAAAAGCTCTAAAAGCATTTAAATCAAATGCTTTTAGAGCTAAAATATTTTATTTACGCACTTTAAATGTATTTAAGTTCAGCAACTAACCATTTGCCATCTACTTTTACAAAATATATTTCATAAGCAACAGGATAATCTCTTCTTTTATATTTTGGACTCGTTACAAAATGATTGAATTTCACCTGAACTGAGGCGTGGTTCTCATCATACCACATCATATTTTCAGACTTTACATTCTCATACCCATAGCTATCATGCTCTGGATACCAACCATTATAAAATTCTTTTAAGGTATCGTAAAATTCTGTATCTTGGTATATACTCTGTTTTAAATCAGAAAACTTTGCATCCATAGCTATAAATGCAGCGTATTGCTTAGCAAAATCCTCTGCAAATTGTTCCAATTCACCTAAATCATTGGATGGGATACCTGATGTCACCTTATAAACATCTTTGTCTAAAGCAACATCACAAAGCCTTCCATCTTTTCTTTTAGCATAAACAGATGATACAGCCATCAACTCATCTACCTTATAGCAAACAAGCTTCGGATGCTTATGACTTTTGTCTTTTATACCCTTATAATGAGGAAATATTTCTTCTTCGGAGCTAAGATTTTCTTTGTCTAATAAAACCTCATTTATATATATATCTACTCCAATAGGAGCAAATATTTTTACACTTTCTGCATAAACATTCGTTTCAGGCTTTTCTACCCTCCACTCGCTAAAATAGCGCAGCTTTTTTTCTCCAGTCTTTATAAGCTTAAATTGTTTTATTGCTTTGCCATTAAATTGCACCTTGAAAAATTCTTCATTTTCTGTAGATAAAGACGACTCTTTCATTATAACTGTGCTATCATGCTTCTCTCCATATTCTTTATTCATATACATGGAGAATTCTTTTTCAGTGTTGAATTTATCTGTCTTTATATCATTATATTTCATTATCTCTTTGTAATTATCAGCCTTTATATGTTCTAAATACTTATTTAGAAACACTTCTGAATTATAATTTTCATAACCATATAAATATCCATACAGTCCTGTAAAAAAAATACTAACAGCAAGTAAAGGTAGGATAAAACCAAAAATTAAATACAATAAAGGAGCTTTGCTTTTTTTATTTGCCTTACTCATAAGTTTTATATCCTCATATAAATCGTACCCACAATTTTTACAAATTGTTGCATACATATCATTCTTAGCGTCACATCTGTAACATATTTTATTCATACTTGTAATCTCCCTGTTTACTAATAACAGTTGATTTATTGTTAAATTCTTTATTTTTTAATCAAAAATGATGTTGGTATAGCTCTTGCTCCATATAGTGCAAATGTACTATTGATTATTTTATCCTCATAAACCATAACACTTGAAGTTCCACCATCTAAATTTGCCGCATTGTATGCTTCATATCTAAGCATTACTTCCAAGCAGTCCTTATAAGTAGCACCTAGGCTTGATGACTGCCTTCCGTCAATTACAAGCAATAAAACTGTTCCATCTTTTCTCTGTCCTATAACAGTACGCGGATTTAGTCCTCCTCCTGTTCCTACTACTGGCGCAGCTTCTCCATTAACTATATAAAATGGTCCAAAGCTCAAAGCATCTCTTATGCCCATATTTAGCGCTTCTTGACCTGTATAAGTTCCAAGTACCAGAACATTATCCTTATTAAAACCTATTATCTCATGTTTTTTATCAAGACCTCCCGATATAAGCTTTCCATGCTGAATAACCATGCCAAGAGGGTCTCCTCCATGTCCCATACCGCCTACATCAGCAAATCCTCCACCATTGACTCCACCGATAGCACCTTCTCTTTTCACCATTTTGTCAGTTCTTTCACCTTTAACACCTAGCTGATCAGTAACTCCGACATAAAGCCTCGAAGGATCTCTAATTATCATCATTTTCCCTTTATACGTGCCACCAGATACATCCTCAATTTTTATTGAGCTTAATTCTTCCTCAGTAGTATTTGTTTCGTCTGGTGTCTCTATCAAATCGGTATTTGTTACTTCCTCAAATGCTATAACAGTATTCTGAGATAAAATTTCCTTTACTCTTTCTTCACCTAAAAATCCAGTAGCAAGAATTTTTGCAGCACTGGTCTCCATAACAGTTGTAACAAATAAACCCCTGTAATACTCAGATGGTCCATAAAGAAATAATAGTATTGTGCCTAACAAGGTCACGATAATCCAAAACAGAGTTATCAAAATTATATTAATCAATGTTAAAATTGGTCTAAATCTTCTCTTTTTTATTGGTTTAATAGCTGTTGCTTCTGACATAGCTGTTCACCTGCTTTCTATTACTTAAATGCCTCTACTACAGTTTCTAATTTTTTTCTTATAGGAAGATTATATGGACATCTTGTTTCACATATACCACACTTAACGCAGGCATCTGCCTTTACCGCAAGAGTGTTATATCTTCCGCTTGCCCAATCCTTAAGATTGTATCTTGTCACATAACCCTCAAACAAAAACATAGATGGTATATCAATTTTTTGCGGACATGGTGCACAATAACCACATCTTCTGCAAAAATCATTTCCAAGCTCTTCTCTTATAGCTTCTATCTTTTTATTATCATCTTCTGTAAGAGGACTTATATTATTTGCAACTCTAGCATTTTCTCTAACCTGTTCAATGCTGTCCATGCCTGGTATAGCAATTGTAACAAGTCCTGAATCAAATATATATTTGAGTGCTAATTCAGCATCCTGTATCGCTCCACCTGCTAATGGCTTCATCGATATAACAGCCACATTTCTTTCCTTTGCCTTTTCAAATACCTTTACTGCCTGCTGTTCAACTATATTAAACGGAAATTGAATAGTTTCTATTATATCATAGTCTAAAAACTTTTCAAGCATAATTATATTGTGACTTGTAACGCCAATATGTTTAATAAGTCCTTTTTCCTTTGCTTCCACAAGTGCTTTAAATGCACCATTTTCAGATATTACATTATCAAATTGCTCTTGCTTGCTTACATTGTGTATTTGATAAAGGTCAATATAATCAACACCAAGCTGTCTTAAACTTTGCTCTATAAAAGCTTTCATAGTGTCATAGGTATAACCCATAGCCTTTGTCGCTATATAAAAGCTATCTCTGCTAAGTTCGTTCAAGGCCTTTCCTATATAGCCCTCGCTTACTGTATATCCTATTGCAGTGTCTATAAAATTAATATCTTGGTTTTTAAGCTCTTTTATTATCTCAACGGCTTCAGCTTCTGTCAATCTTTGTATTGGAATTCCACCAAATCCAAGGCAGCTTACCTCAAGTCCAGTTTTTCCTAGAATATTTTTCTTCATAATCTATCCTCACGTATTTTATATTTAACTTTTATTGTATCTTTAACATTTATTATAACGCTTATATGAATAAAAAGCAATTAAAAAGTAAAAATTTGTTGAAAATAAAAATTGCAAATTTGTTGAAAATAACAAATTTATCCTAATTTAAAATTAAAAATCCGTCTAATGTTAAGCAAGTTATTATATGACAGCAATATGTATATCTAATATTGAGTTAGAATTACATCAAACATTTTTCTTGACTTGCAACTTTTTAAATGCTATAATTCTTGTTATCGATTAAATACATAATAACAAAAATACCTCTAGTCTATATGTCAGGGGTTAGCATTGGAGGGATTTTTAAATGAAAAACAAACTATGGACACGTGATTTTACAATAATTACGTTGGGAACCGTTGTGTCTATGCTTGGGAACTCAGTTTCGGGCTTTGCAATTGGTTTGATAGTGCTTGATTTGACTAACTCGACGTTTTTATTTTCTTTATTTATGGTTATCAATATGATACCAAGAATAGTAATGCCTTTATTTGCAGGACCATACATTGACCGTTTTTCTAGAAAGAAGATTATTTATACTTTAGATTTTATTTCATCCGGATTATATTTATTTATATTCTTTGCTTTAATAAATAATTTTTTAAGCTATGCCTTATTAATGTCTCTTTCAATAACCGTAGGAATAATAGATGCTATATATGGCATCGCTTATGAAAGCCTATATCCTAACCTAATCAGTGAAGGAAATTATTCAAAAGGATATTCTATATCTAGCATGCTGTATCCATTAGCAGCATTTATGACACCTATAGCATCTATAGTTTACAAAAATTTCGGCACAGCTGCACCTCTGTTTTTATTTAATTCGGTAACATTCTTTGTAGCAGCTTGCTTTGAAACACAGATAAAATATGATGAAACTCACATTAAGCTAAGAGAGAATACTAATTTTGATTTTAAACAATATAGACAGGATTTTAAACACGCTCTAAAATATATAATTTCTGAAAAAGGTTTGTTAGCAATAACAATGTATTTTATGCTTACAACTTTCGCATCTGGAGGTGCGAATACTCTTATTTTGCCATTTTTCAAAAACAACCCTAATCTATTTGCCAATATAGCGATAGATACAGTAACATTGTATACTATAGTATCAGGCTTTGGAGTTTTCGGAAGATTGATTGGCGGAACTATACATTATAAATTTAAGTACCCTACTAATAAAAAATTTGCTATCGCTTTGTTTGTATATGCGGCTGTTAACATTTTAGAAGGAAGTCAATACTACTTCCCTATACCTTTGATGGCTCTTAGTTTCTTTACAGTCGGGATATTAAGTGTTACATCATTCAATATAAGAATTTCTGCAACCCAATCCTATCTTCCTGACGAAATACGTGGTCGTTTTAACGGAGTGTTTCAAATGCTTTGCAGCACCGGAGGCATCATAGGTCAGCTATTGGCAGGAGGCTTAGGAGAATTCATACCTGAGCGTACAATAATTTCCATATTTATGTTTATAAATCTTTTGGGTGTATTCTTCATAATGTATAGAGGAAGAGATCACGTTAAAAAAATATATAACAGGGCTGTTTAGCCCTGTTATTATTTATATTGTAAATATTCTTGTGTTTAATTTTCAGAATTTGCTTTGTTTTTATTTTTTCGTTTAAAATCACGTAAATCTCTAAAAAATTCTTGTATTATATCTTTGCTCTCATCCTCGCAAACGCCAAACTCAAGCTCAATCTGATGATTTAAAGATTTATTTTGCGCTATATTTAAGACTGTTCCACATGCTCCTGTTTTCTCATCCTTTGTCGCTATTACTACTCTATCTATTCTTGCATTAACTAAGGCTCCTGCACACATAGCACAGGGTTCTAAGGTTACGTACATCGTGCAGTCTAATAATCTCCAAGCTCCAATATTCTTGCAGGCTTCTCTTATAGCTATAATTTCTGCATGAGAGGTTGCATCATTTCCTGTTTCCTTTTTATTATAACCTCTGCCTATAATCTCATTATCCTTTACTATAACTGCTCCTATAGGAATTTCCATAAGCTCTCTTGCTTTCATGGCTTCCTTGATAGCCTCATTCATAAAATATATATCATTCATATTAAGCTACATTCCTATCTGTTTTATTTAATTTCTTAGCAGCACATCAAACACAAGCATTTTGTAAAATCCTACAAATTCCCTTACATAATAATTAGGTATAAGTATTGCAAAATACGAACTTCCGCAAAAACTTACATCTTTATATCCAAGCTTTATACAAAGCATTTTAGACCTTAATAAATGAAAATCACTCGTGATTATTTTTATTTTTAATTCATCTATTGATTTGCCACTGTGTTTTTCAATTATTTCCTTAGAAAACAGCAAATTTTCATATGTGTCTGTTGATTTTTCTTCTTTTAGTACATTATCTATATTGTTTTTAACAAGATATCTTTTCATAGCCTCTGCTTCCGTTATGCTTTCTCCTGCTCCTTGTCCACCGGATACTACAATATACCCATAATAATTATTTAATTTTGTATACTCAATAGTCTTGTCAACTCTTCTTTTTAAAGTGTCAGTCATTATCTCTCCACGAATACCGGCTCCTAAGATTATAGTATAATCAGCCTTATCCATGTTTTTTTGCAATGAAAATCCTATAATTGCCAGCTCTGTTATCGTAAAGACAATAAGTCCTGTTATAATTAATGGTTTCATTATTTTTGTCAATTTAATATAAAATTTATTTTTATAAAAAATTTGGTTTAAAAGCCCAATTAAGCATAGCAAAATTCCACCAAGTAATAGGTATTTACTAAAAGTTATAGGTCCTAAGCTTGCAGTAAGAATAAAATAATATGCAATAAAAAATATTCCAGATATGTAAAAAATTATATTAATTAAATTTTTCTTCACGGTTTTTCTCCTATCATTATAATCGTTCATAGAGCGAAACAAGTTTTGCACTTTTATTTTATAACAATAAGCTTAAATTGTAAATAATAAATTTAGCGAAGAGTCTCATTATACAACTCTTCGCTAAATTATTATTTTTTATACGATTTTAAATTTCTCAAACAGCTTATTCAGCTGTGGAACAAACAGGATTAAAACTGTCAAAAATCCTTCTGCTGCTATGTAGGTAAAATTATATCCAATCGCAGTTATTAAGCCTGCCCATACTCCATTTGTACTATCCAAGAAGAAAATTATTCCGGATATAGATGATATTATAAATCTTCCTAATATGCCTAATAGATAAGTTTTGATAAGCCCATGATTTTGATTTCTTAGCATAGCTCCTAAGCCCAACGCTCCGAATGCTAAAGGATAATCAAGAATTAATTGTACTGGATGTATTACGTATGGCTTCATTAGTAAATCTAGTAAGCCAAATACTACACCAGCTAAAACTCCCTGCTTTGGTCCGAATAGATATCCTACCAACACTATAAAAAGCATACTGAATGGAGTTACAGAGCCTCCCTGAGGCATCCTAAACAGCGTTAGTTGATTTAAAACATAGGCAATAGCAATTAGCATTGCAGTTTTAATCATTATACTTATATCCATTTTTTTCTTGTCTGTTATTGCTACAAGAATCATTAATGCAACAATTACTACAATTGTTGTAATCTGCCCAACTAATGAGCCAAAAAAATTTTGTAAAATTTCTTCCATAAAAAAAAGCCTCCTTATATTTGCATAAAGAGAACTCACTCGCTTCCTTTCGTCGGTACTAACCGAATCAAGTTATGAGGGTGAAATCTCAGCCATAAAGCTCCCCTAGCAAAATAAACATTTTGTATTTTATTTGCGTTAAATTTTTAGGTATAAAAAGAGTTGTTTTACTCTTTTTTGTCATAAAAAATTCAACAACACTATCTTAACACTATATTAATTATAATGCAATAGTTTTTATGAATTATTTTTAATTATAATTTTATTTCACAAATACTTTCTCAACATATTCAGAATTAAATGCCATCAGCATTGCCCCATATGTCAGTCTAAAAGACACTATATCTCCAACATTAAATTCTTCTTCACAGTCAGTTACATCAACTATCATGTGGTCACTGCTCGCTCCGAGTATCTCCATTCCTTTTTTTAATGCTACAACCTCCTCAAAACGCACATCCTGCCTACCTACAGCAAATATAGCTCTTTTTCTTATACCTCTATCTTCAAAATGCGGTATTACTCCAAAAGCATCCTTTTCTATGTTTCCAATTGGTTTAGATGGTTTATCATATATTTCTATAAGCTCAGCCAGCAGTGTTACAGCATCACGCTCTGCCCCTGGCACAACTTCTTCAAGCCTAGCATCATATCCAGTAAGAAGTATATCCCCAAATCTGAAATGATTGATTTCTTTCGGACATTCTCCTCTTACCATGGCTGTATATGTAAAAGAATTTCCTCCGCTTATAAGGCTAACGTTAATTCCAAATTTTTCTTTGACATCATTCGCAAGTTTTACTAATATATTAAGATTATCGTAATCGGGCATTACTCCACCAAAGCACCCAAAATTCGCTGCTATTCCATCTAATAAAATCCCTTTCAACTTAACTACTTCTGATAAAATTGTCATTGCATTTTCAGGTAGACAGCCCTCTCTTAAATCTCCTATATCAATCATAAATATGATTTTATGTGTCTTTCCTTGCTTTAACGCTGCATCTGACAAAGCTTTTATAGTTTTCAGCTCAGAATTCATCGAATAATCTGCAAATTCAACAATTTCATCAGCTTCAGATATCATTGGAATTCTAATAAGCATCTTCTTTAAAGAATATTTACTTAATTTTTTTATGTTTTTCAATCTTGAATCCGCTAGCATATCCACTCCACCTCGTATTTGGGCTTCTACGATTTCAGGAATAGCTAGGTAACATTTTGATACTGCTGTTACAGAAATATTATGTTTTTTACACTCAGCTACTACAGCTCTTGTATTTTGCTCTATTTTTCTTAAATCAACAATTAAAGTAGGGTATCTCATATCAAATCTTGCTCCTTTCTTCTGTGTCCATTTGATTATTTTATAAAATACTTAAAATTTTTAAAATATAAAGGGATGTCTCTCCTGTACTAAGACATTGGAAACATCCCTAATAATCTGAAATTTAGAATGGTTTTATTGAACCATTAGCAATCATAACTATAGATGTTACAAATAATGCGAATATTGCAAGGAAAATTACTAAATCAACCTTATTGCTAAAAGACTTCGCTCCTTTTTCTCTGTTTCTCCATATGTAAAGAAGAGTTCCAGGGAAATAAAGAATAGTAGTAATTAACAGATTAGTTAGACCGCTCGCATATAGCATCCATATTCCATAAACAGTACCTCCAATAGCTATAATTATTTGTAGGAAATATTTTCCTGATGAAAATTCAGCTATTGATCCCTCTTTCCTAAATAAAATCTTTAGATAATACATAGCACTTAAGAAGTATGGAACCATTATCATATTAGCTGATAAGCTATAGAAAATCTGATAAGTTGAATTATTGAAGAAAACTATTAACAAGAAAATTTGAATAATTACATTCGTAACTATAAGTGACGCACTAGGAGCTTTTTTCTTATTTTCACCTGCTAATGCCTTAGGGAATGCTCCTTGAACAGCCGGCTCATAACCAGCCTCAGCTGCTAGCATAGTATATGCGAATGTAGCGCCTGTCAATGATAAAATAACTGCAAAATTAACTAATCCTGCTCCAAAAGGTCCCATAACATGCTCTAAAACTCCTGCCATCGGAGGGTTTCCAAGCTCTGCAAGTTCTGCTCTTGTCATTACACCCATACTAAGCACTGATATCATAACATATATAACCAAAAGCGTAAGGAATGCAATTACGCCTGCTGTTCCTGCATCTTTTTGTTTTTTTGCTCTTCCTGAAATAACAACCGCACCTTCTATACCTACGAAGGTCCATACTGTTGTAATAACGGTTGCCTTAACTTGATCAAAGAATGCCGGTCCACCTGGCTCACCCCAGAAGTTTTGCATGAAAATTGCTGGTTTAAATGCTCTCAAAAATAAAATAGCTAATATAAGGACTAAAATTGGCAAAATCTTTGCTATTACTACAATTAGATTTATAGTAGCAGCTTGACTTACTCCTCGAAGCACTAGATAAACAGTAAACCAAATAAATATTGATGCAACAATTATTGAAATTAAATTATTTCCATCTCCGAATATTGGAAAAAATCTTCCTAAGGCTGCAAATAGTAAAGTTGCAAAGGATATGTTTGCAAATATAGCACTTATCCAATAACCAAAAGCCGAATTAAAACCAACATATTCTCCAAATCCTTCTTTAGCGTAGCTATATACACCGCTTTTCAAATCAGGTCTATAGATATTTAAGCCAAAGAAACACATCATAAGAGCCATCATTCCAACTCCACTAATTGCCCAGCCTGTCAATACTGCTGCTGTATTTGCTCCATTAGCAGCCATATCTCCTGAAATACTAAACACTCCACTAGCCAGTGTAGTTCCAATAGCAAATGCTGTCAAACGTATAATGCCTAAATCGTTTTTTACAATTTTTACTTCATTGTTGTTTGTACCCATACTTTCCTCCCTATAAACTATAAGTTTTTATACACTTATTAAACACTTTAATATTGCAATCGCAAATTTTAAAATATTTATGATATAACATTTTATCACTTGTAAAAACGTTTGTCTATAAAAATATTATAAAAATACTAGGAGAAACTTATGAAAGTCATAAGTTCTCCAGTATTTTATTAAAACTCAACAATTACAAGATTATTCACTTAATTTAATTTTTAGAAATTGTTAGAAACGAAGTGATAGACAGCTAAGTCCTCCATCTAATTTTCTATACTCTGATGTATCTGTAATGATTACTTTATAACCAGCGTCTCTCACGCCTTTTTCAACTGTAGGATATCCCTTAGGAACTATAACAGTATCGTTCACCCAAATACAATTTGCTCCATAAGCCTCTTCTACTGGAACAATGATTTTATTATATGTTTTGAAATCTGGCTTTTCAATGAATTCACCAGAAACAAGCATGTTGTTATTTTCAATATAATTTACACCAGTTTTAAGGTGTAAAACCTCATCTAAAGAAACAACTGAGCATGTGTAACCGTATTTAGCCAACGCCTCTTTGAACTGTCTGCAACCTTCTTCATTTGTACGAGCAGATAAACCAATATAGAAATGGTCTCCAACCATCATTACATCTCCACCCTCCATAGTTCCAGGTGATTTAATGTACTCAATTTGATCATCTTTATAAAACTTTTTGATAGTATCTACCATCAAAGCTGATTCTCCTCTTCTCGTATCAGCTCCAGGATTTGATATTATCGCACATTTTTTAGTGAGTACAGCTGTATCCTCAACAAAACATGAATCTGGATAATCTTCTAATGCTTCAAGCACTGTTACTTGAACTCCACAAGCTTTAAGAGCTTCAATATAATCATCGTGCTGCTTTAGAGCTAATTCATAATCCGGTTTTCCTAGTTCGGGAGCCGAAGTAATACCATTAATCAGCGATTTCGCTGGTCTTCTAACAATAACATTTTTAAACATTTCTGTACCTCCAATTTTTTATTATTTTGTATACAATATATTTTATACACATTTTGTATAAAACGCAATATCGTTTTCATTAATAAACCGTAATATTTTTATTAACGGATTGTAACATTTTATTTGATATTAGAACCACTATATATTATTTGAACAATGATTAATAATATTCAAAATTTTATTTTCTTTTTATTGAATATTTTTACTTTTAATGCTATCATATTGTTTGTGATAATCATTCAAATATATTATATATAATTTATTTAGATAGATATTGATAAAATTTAAAAATATGTAAAAAGATTTTATATTGAATAAAGATAAAAATTAGGATAATTTATTTAGTTGGATAATGGAGGATATTATGTCGGACTATATGTCACTTAAAGATCATGTCTATAAATATATTTCTGAAAAAATTAATGATGGATCTTTGAAGCCTACTGATAAACTTAGCGAAAAACAAATTTCTGATGCTTTAAATATAAGCAGAACACCTATTAGAGAAGCTCTAATTCAACTAGCTTCTGAAGGATTGTTAGAAAAAACTCCGCGAAAAGGTTTTAAGGTTAAGGTTTTAGATATTAAAAAGGCTCAAAATTTATATGAAATTATAGGATTATTAGATGGAAAGCTTGCTTATAACGCAGTGGATTTAATGAATGATGATATAATTAAAAAAATGCAGTTTTTAGCTGAATCTATGGACAGCGCCATAAATCAAAGCTTAAAGGAAGAGTATCACGAACTTCAATTACAGTTTCATGATTTATATGTTAATTTATCAGACAATACCGATATGGTTTTATTATTAAATCAATTAAAGAACAATTTTTTAAGAAAGTATTATGTTTTTGATGAGCCTAGTAATGAACAAGAAATTTTAAGAAAAACAAATAAAGAACATTATGAGATAATTAGATTATTTAAAGAAAAGAAAAAGGATGAATTAGAAAAATACCTAAAGACTGTTCATTGGGTAGCTGACAATGTAGAGTCTAATATATTTTAGAAAAATTAATTAGGAGTATAAAGTAGAAAAAAGAGTGAAGTTTGATATACCCTTTATGAAAGGCAATTCAAACTTCACTTGCTTTTTATCTGTCTATTTAATTACCTCATATCCTGCATCTGTCACAGCGTCTATAAGTGTTTGCTCATTTATGTCCTCTGACATATTAATTGCTACTTCTTTTGTTTCTAAATTTACTGTTGCATTTTCAACACCTTTTACTGCATTAAGAGCCTTTTCTACTCTCATTTTGCAATGACCACAAGTCATTCCCTCTACTTTTAATGTTTTTACCATGTTATTTTCCTTCCTTTCTACATCTTCTATATTTTTTATACTTTCTATATTTTGTATATTATCCACAAGCTTTTGTGGTGGATTTACTTCGCTTATTTTTGCTTTAAACAGCTTCAATCTCAAAGCATTTAGCACTACTGAAACGCTGCTTAAACTCATCGCAGCTCCTGCAAACATTGGATTTAACTTCCAACCAAGCACTCCGAAAAATACTCCTGCTGCCAATGGAATTCCTACTACGTTGTATATAAATGCCCAGAACAGGTTTTGCTTTATATTTCTAATAACTGATTTACTCAATTGTACAGCTCTTACTGCATCTAGTAAATCATTTTTTACTAATACTATATCTGCAGATTCTATTGCTATATCAGTACCTGCTCCTATTGCAATTCCTACATCTGCTCTAACAAGTGCAGGAGCATCATTTATACCGTCACCTATCATTGCAACTTTTTTACCTAAATCTTGAAGCTTTCTTACTTCTTTTTCTTTATCCTGTGGTAAAACCTCTGCAATTACTCTGCTTACTTTTATTTGCTTGCCTATTGCTTCTGCAGTTTTTTTGTTATCTCCAGTAAGCATTATTACTTCTATGCCCATTCTTTCAAATTCTTTGATAGCACTTTCGCTAGTTGGTTTAACAACGTCTGCTACAGCTATTATACCCAAAACTTCATTTTCATTTGCAAAGAACATAGGTGTTTTTCCTTCTGAAGCCAGTCTTTGACTTTCATTGTCAAATGAAGATAGTGAGATATTTTTACTGTCTAATAGCTTTTTATTTCCCATGTATATGAGCATATCTTCAACTTTAGCCTGAAGTCCCATACCGTGTATAGCTTCAAAATCGCTGATATTTAAGAGTTTAATTCCTTTATTCTCTGCATCTTTAACTATGGCATCTGCCAATGGATGTTCAGAGTTTTTTTCAACAGATGCAGATAATTGAAGCAATCTTTCTTTATCAATTTTACCATTAGTCACTATATCTGTTACGCGAGGTTTTCCCTCCGTTATAGTACCAGTTTTATCCATTATAACTGTATTTATAGTATGAGCTGTTTCTAAGCTTTCTGCCGATTTAATTAATATTCCATTTTCAGCTCCTTTGCCGGTACCAACCATAATCGCTGTTGGTGTTGCTAAACCAAGAGCACATGGGCAGGAAATAACTAATACAGCAATTCCTATAGATAAGGCAAATTCAAATGGATATCCAAGAAGTAGCCATACTATTGTTGCAATTACTGCTATAGCAATAACAGCAGGAACAAACACACCACTTATTTTATCTGCTAATTTAGCAATTGGAGCTTTTGAAGAACCTGCTTCTTCAACTAACTTTATTATTTGTGCTAAAGCAGTATCATCTCCAAGTTTTGTAACTTCAAATCTAAAAGAACCTGATTTATTTATACTTGCACCAATTACTTTATCTCCAACATTTTTTTCAACTGGCAAGCTTTCGCCTGTCAGCATTGACTCATCAATTGAAGTTCGTCCTTCAATTATAACTCCGTCGGTTGGTATACTTTGCCCTGGTTTCACGATTACTACATCATTTAGAACTAATTCTTCTACAGCTATTTCAATTTCCTCATTAATTCCTGTTTCTGGATTTTTTCTAAGGACTAAGGCTGTTTTTGGAGCTAAATCTATAAGCTTTTTAATAGCCTCTGAGGTTTTGCCCTTAGCTCTTGCTTCTAAGAATTTTCCAAGTGTTATTAGAGCAAGAACAACAGCTGCTGATTCAAAGTATAAATCCATAGAATATTGCATTACCATATCTTTATCTCCATGACCTAAGCCATAACCGATTTTAAATATTGCAAATACTCCATAAATCATAGCGGCTGATGTTCCAATAGCTATAAGAGAGTCCATGTTTGGAGAACCTTTAAATAAGGTCTTAAATCCAACCTTATAATATTTGCTGTTTACAAATACAACCGGAAGTGCGAGTAAAAATTGTATAAAAGCAAAAGTCATTGTATTTCCATGCCCGTGTAGTATAGCAGGAAGCGGCCACTTCAGCATATGCCCCATTGATATATAAAATAGTGGTATAGTGAATATCAATGAGATAAGCAGTCTTTTTTTCATTTCCTTGATTTCTAGCTCTGCGATATTTTCTTTATTTGAAGTATTGCCTGCCTCTTTTCTAGCACCAGCTATGAAGGCTTGGTAACCAGCATCTTCAACTGCTTTAATGATTTTATCATCACTTAGCTTGCTTTCGTCGTATTTTACTACCATGTTATTATTCAATAAATTGACATTAACCCCATCTATGCCCTGAAGCTTATTTACACTTTTGTCAACAGCCAAGGAGCATGCAGAGCAAGTCATGCCCTTTATATCAAATTTTTGTGATTTCATTTTGATTTATATTCCTTTCTTTTAAATTTTTATATTTATTTATCAAGAATTTTTGATAAAATAAGTATTATTTCATTAATTTTTTCAGTACCATCTCCATGACTTGCGGCTTCTAAAACACAGTGATTAATATGCTGTTTTAATATCTCTAAATTCGCTTTCTTTAAAAGCGAAGACGCTGCAAATATTTGATTAGATATATCTATACAGTATCTCTCGTCCTCTAGCATTTTAATAATTCCATCTATTTGCCCTCTTGCGGTTTTAAGTGACTGCATAGCTTTTTTCTTCCCATCGTTCAATCAATCTCACTCCTTTTTTGATACCCCTCACACGGGGGGTGTATAAGTATAATATCATCAAAAATTTATTCTGTCAACAGAAATTTTAAAAATTTTTTTAAGTTTATTATTTCAGTTTTTAACGATATTATTTTAAAATAAAGTTTCCGTTATTTTTGAACATTTTCTTGCACAGGGAATACATTAATAGTGGGTGTTATTCTACATAATTACAAATTTTTATTATGTTTATGGCAAAATTTTATGATTAAAATAAAGTTATGATTTTGCTTTTTAGTATATAAAAATTTTTGTGATTAACGCTAATTTAGTTTGAAAATTAGCACAAAATAAAACTTGAAAGGAATGAGTTTCATATGATATTAAACAAAAATATAGACGAAACATATCAGCCTTTAGTACCTTATATGCCTGCTAATCCAAAGGTAGGCTATGGATATGTGCCATACCAAATAACGCCCGATTATATGGATGTAGAGGAAGCATTCAATGCTGGCACTCTTTTTCCAGACTTAGTTACTCCTTATTCGCATACTAAGAGAAAAGAGGTGCAATAAGATGAGAGCATTATGCAATAGTGAAATCAAAGCGAAAGATACCACTATGAATATGCAGCAAAGGGATTCAATGATGCTTGAAATAATGAAATATCAATTTGCAACACTAGATTCAGCGCTTTTTCTAAATACTCATCCTAATGATCCTATAGCACTTATCAGACACCATGAGTACAGCACAAAGCTAATGCAATTAAAGGATGAATTTGGTAAAAAATTTGGACCTTTGGACTCTTACACACCTGATATCTCTGGCACTTGGAGATATATTAACAGTCCATGGCCATGGGAATAGAGGGGAGGTAATTAATTTATGTTTATGTATGAAAAAAAATTGCAATATCCAGTTAGAGTGACTAACCGTGATGTTAGAATGGCAAGAAATATACTAAATCAATACGGAGGTCCAGATGGAGAATTTAGCGCAAGAACACTATATGTAAAAGTACGTAATATATTTTAATAGAGCAATAAAAAGGCAACAATGACTTTTTTTATAACTTTGTTGCCTTGAAATCATAATATGATTGATATGTAGCACGTTATAGCTGTTAAATTAACAAGATTATTATACGATATTATGCAAAATTCGTCAAATATTATTTAATAAAATACCAAGTCAATGTCCTAGTATTTTTACTATTTATATGATCTATCACTTAAGGCGTTATCATTTATTAATAAAATTTAATTTTTACCACCTATAATATAGGTAGGTATCATTGAACAGTTATTTGTTTAATATATTCCATTTTATCAGTATATTCTTCGCATATAATACTGATCTTCATTTCGTATACTCCTTTGTTTAATGGTATTAATTTAATTTTATCTGCAAAGTTATATTTTTTTTTATGCAGCAAATTATCTAAATGAATATTAATAGCATTATTAATTACCGTAATATATTTAGAACTTCTTTTACTAAATACGTTAGGAGCCATTTTTTCTAAAACAGGAAATTTTACTGCATAACTTGAAGTAAAAGTTTCATTACTTTTAACTAATGGATTAGATTTTATTTTGAAGCCTTCGGGTTTCTTATAATTATTTATTTCATATTCTTTTAATATCAAAATTTCCTCTGGAGCAATTATTTCTATATTAATATCATTAGCTTTTATATTTCCATCATTATATATATTAAATTCTAGACAAACTCCTGTATTTTTTACTCGCCAATATTTTTCGTTTTCTATATTGTAAAAATGTATTTCTGATTTTGTTGGCAATGAAGAATTGTATTCATTTATTTCTTCAATAGTTATATTTTCTTTCTGTTTTTCTGTAAGCACATCCCACATTATTTTATTATAATTTAAAAGTTGATTAAAATTTAAAAAATCTAGCTTTATATCACTATTATTATTAATTTCTACGCCTATTTTAGGAATCTTAACAATTTGCAACCTTTCTAACTCTTCTAACTTTAACTTTAATTTCCTATTTTCTTTACTTAATTCAGACATTTCATTAACTATATTATCAATATTTAAATTATCAGATCTTATCCATCCGGGTCTTTTATTTTTTAAAATTTGTTTATATAATGTAACCGAGACCTTTGTACCTAACTCTTCTTTATCAGTCCAATAATCGCACATTTTATTATCTTCTGATTTTTTAATAAATTTAATTAACTTCTCATTTTTTTCAGTACTGCTTTCACGCTCGCTATCTTTCAATGCCACATCTCTATTTCTTATAAATGATAATATAGGGATGTTTTTGCTTTTAGCATAATCGTATTCTTTTTCAGTAAAACTTATACCTTCAGATGTTTCAGAACCGTATCTATGCCCAATAATTAAAACATAATAATCAGAACTATCAATTGTTTCTTTTATAGTTTCCCATTGTTCTTCATCATCTGCACTAAACATTTCCATCCCTATAGGAAATTGATACATACTCAAAATAACTTCTTGAACTTTTTTTCTTTCTTCAACCAAATCTTTATAAGTAGAACTAATAAATACTTGATATTTTTTATTATTCATATTAATACCTCTATTGTTTTTAATTATTTGTAATTATAATAATATATATTATGTAAATATTTGTCAAATAAAAAAACAAGACTATTGAAGTGACCGCAAAAGTTAGACAAATTTTTTGGAGTCACTTCAAATAAATCAGAGTGGAATTTACATTAATCTACTTACAGTCCTTAGATATCTTCCTGTATAAATCTTTAAAATATGGATGTTTATCTAAAAAACATTGTATTATTATCAAAACCGAAATATTCTTGTACCTTTTCTCTATCAGTTTTTGTAATTTTGTTTAGCAGAGGCTGAGGATCTACTGCATGTTTATATTTACTGTCTACATCTTTTTCCCAAAACTTGCTATAAACACAGTCCCTAATCTCAAAATGCAAGTGAGGTCCGGTTGACATTCCTGTATTGCCACTATAACCGATTAAATCTTTTGCTTTTACTTTTTGTCCCACCTTACAATTAAATTTACTTAAATGAGCACTAAGAGAACCAAAGTTGCCATGATACACAGCTATATATAGTCCATATCCTCCTGGATTATCCTTCGCAATTTGTTCTATAGTAAGATTATCCACTCCAAAGGCAATTAATAGAGCTGTAATAAAGCCTATAAAGGCATCCCAAAACTTTCTACTTGTTAGTTTTTGTCTCCAATTAATTTTCATTTTTTAATCCTCACTTTTATTATTTTTACTTTCAATTGTTTTAATCCAACCTAATATCCCACCCTCTAAGCCGCAAAAACCAAATACACTCATAATTAATGTGCTTGGTTCAGCAGAGGTTTTATAAAATAGGAACAGCACAGCTATTATAAATAGCAATAAAAAAAGAAACATACACACTAGCAATTTCTTACTAAACTTAGTCTTTTTCATTTTCAAGGTCCTCGATTCTATGATTTGCAACTTTCATTTTTTCTTCTAATATGAAAGTTCTTTCTATTACCGTATTATGTTTATCTACCTTTTTTTCAGCTGTTCTATGCGATAATTTGTAAGTTTATTTGCTGTTATTATCCCACCAAATGTGCCTAATGCTGTGCCGATCATCGCTATTAATGCTACTATAATTTCATTACTCATATTCACCTCGTTTTAAGGTATAAAAATAGCACCTATAACAGTGCCATTATTATATCTTTTAATGTTGTAGTTTGTCGCTTTTTCTTGTAAATTTTTTTACTGTAATCTTGTTCTAATCTTTCTATATTATTTAATTATAAAATTCGTAATAGTCGCAGGTAAACCATTGCTAACAACCCTATATCGTGTTATTTTAGGAATTGTTGAATGAACATATTCTACTGCTGGACGATCATCAATGTTAAGTAAACATCTAACACCTTGAAACAAAATTCTAAATCTTACATAGCTTGTATTGCCATTATATGAGTTATCTTCTGTATAACTATTTTCAACTGGGTGAATACGCAATATATTTTCTTTATAAGGCCAAACAACTTCTGGGTCGCCATCATCTACATCATAAATAATATGACACATTATTCTAAAAGAACCGTCTGTATTTTCTAACCAAACCTGATAATTACCTGTTGCATTATGCGGTTTTAATGTAAGTTCAATACTTGTAGGTGTTATTTCTGTAGGCAGAGAAAACATCTGCCAACTAAAATTTGAAAACGTAAAATTATCAAGCTTAAATAACTCCCTGCTATACACTTTCCTATTAACCCCACCTTGAACGGCATATATTTCTTTAATTTCTTTATTTACTCCGCCAACACTTAAATAAGCCTCTTTTATTTCTCTGTTAACTCCGTCCTTACCTAAAAAAAGCGTCATAAAATCACCCCCATAGAAATCTCAGGAATTGACGTTATACTTTTATAAATACTTTTGACCATTTTTTGTTTACTCATTTTTCTCACCTCGTGATTTATTTTACTTATATAATATCAAATAAAAAGTATCATAAAGTATCAACTTTTATAAATTATTAAGATGTCCGCAAAATGTTTATAAAGCATATCTACTTTATTATTAAACTTGCTGTAGCACGTCAAGATTTTTCACAAAATCTATCTTTTTATAAAAAATTTTTCATACAAATATCACTATATAAAAGCTTTCCGCCGTCATACATACTTCCACCATACATAGTAATTCTTTTTATATTAAAATTTAATGAACTAATAGGAGCCGGTAATACTTTTCTACCATTTCTTGCTGTTTCTATATATTTATCTTGAAAGTTTATTGTTGTCAAACCATCTTCATATACATTTTTATCTTGTCTCAAATATATAGGATAAATAGTGCCTGTATTAGTATGATAATTAATATTATATATATCCTGATGTAGTTCAACATCTTCGGATTTTCTTGGCGCAAACCAAGTCTTAGCATAATTAACTCTTATATAGTTCTCCTCATAATCATAAAAAGTTATATTTCCAGTTCCATCTACCCATCCTCCAGCATATATATTATATTTATATCCAGCTAGTCTAAAAGAAATTAATTTAATATTAGAAATGTTAATATTGTTAAATTCTTTAGTACCAACTAATTCTCCATTAGGAATTATAAATTCTTTTTTGTCTTGATATATCAGCTTATTAACTCCACCCTGCCCAATGTAAGACTCATTTATCTTTTTATTAACTCCACCTGCACTTAAATAAACCTCTTTTATTTCTCTGTTAACTCCGTCCTTGCCTAAAAAAAGCGGCATAAAATCACCCCCTTAGAAATCTCAGGAATTGACATTATACTTTTAGAAACATTCTTGACTATTTTTTGTTTACTCATTTTTTTCACCTCATGATTTATTCTACTGATATAATATCAAATAAAAAGTATCATGAAGTATCAACTTTTATAAATTATTAAAATGTTGAATGTTAAAATTTATCCTGCAACGCCTGTAGGATATACAGTTTCTATAATAACCATTAAATCAATCAAATTTTCGTCTTTTAAAAGTCCTACCGATTGCCATAAAGCAATATTTTTAATGTTCTGTTCCTTGGTATTCAATTTGCTTTCTATAACTCTTTTCTGTAGATTAAAATAGTAACTTCTTTCCATTAGATATTGCCTCCTAATATTTGTTGTTCTATTTCCTTAGATTTTCTGTTTACTTCTGCTACTTCAAGTTGCAAAATATATTCCTCTATGGTTGGTATATTTGGGGAAGGTTCTTCCTCTATTATTAGTTCTTCTATAGTAGGTTCATCGCCCATACCTCAAAGACTTCAGATAAATATGGCTCGTATACCTCTTGTTGTAATTCTTCTCTACCTTGTAAGCTATTAATATATGCTTTGGTATGATATCCTGCTTTGCTAACAGTTTTAATAACTACATTATCACTTGTAATCATATCTATTTGAATGTTATCCATATGCCCTCCTATGCTATCTCGTAAGTAATTGAACCGGATATTTCTGTATTATTATTTAACCTACTTACATTTATATTACCAAGTTCTGTATTTACTTGCCTTTGAAGTTCTAAACGATTATTATTAGCTATTGTAGTTACAAATACCCTTTCATCACTTGTTAATGTAAAATTTCTTAACGCTATAATACCATAATAGTATGTTTTATTTGGAATATAAGGTAATCCACCAATAAGAATAACACAGCTCATTAAAGTATCTTTTTCGTACAATGTTATTCTAAATGATAATGTTACTAATTTGCCGACTTTGATGTAGTTTCCGGTTTGTGCAGAGTAATTATTGTTTCCTGCCACAGTATGTCCTACAATGATAGGAGTCCATGTTCCTGTTTATATTGTGGCTACTAGTTTCGTTTATAGACATTCCTTTATCAATAATAGTTAATTCTTGTACACTAAAACCAGGTGGTATTGAGCCATCAACTATAGCATCTGACAATATCCATTTGTCAAAATCACTTAATGTTATTGCTATATTTTGTAGTGTATTAACATTGTAATAAATTTCTAAATATGCTGTATTTGCATCATGTACTATCCTAATTTTAGGTATGATATTATCTCCACCTATGCTACTATTTAATTGAATTAAACTTGCCTTATTACCATAATTTTTAATAACATTAAAAATAACCATATTTGGCTGAGCATAATTATAATTTGTAGTTATATTAAAAGTTCCAAATGCTAAATATGATGGACAGATAGCTACTATTTTCCAACCAGCTGTAGTTATACTATTATAATATTTATATAGTCTGTCTGCTTTATAATCCTATTGTGCCAAACATCAATCTTATACCTTAAGTAAGATTTTGACTCTTCTCCGTCAGTCCATTCATATACTTTATTATTCTCTTCTACATACTGTATTGCTGGAAGTGTAGCCCAGTCTGATGGATAAACTATCTGATACATTTTCGCACAGGCCTTTTATCGCGTTATGGACTTGGTCTTTAACATTTATCATTGTCTTGATATCTCCTTTATGGATTTTTTAACTTCATTTCCTATACCTTCAATTATCTTTTCCCTGTTATTCTTTAGTGCAGGGTATAAAAAAGGTTGTGCCGGTTGTCTGTTCATTATATACATTTTTTTACCATCTTTACCGATGAAGAAAGGTATATTTTCTACATATACAGGTTTAATGTTTAGACCATTCATCATATTTTCGTATATGAACCATGGTCCTTTATGATAGCTTAACTCCCCAGGATATTTATCTTTTACTGGAGTATTTTCTCCTTTTGATCCAGTATCAACTCTAACATTATCCTTAGCTTCACCCTGGATAAATTTACCTTGCTCTTTCACAGCTTTATATAAAGTCTTTTCTGCATTGCCACCAAGACTGTCTAATTTTTCTAATAGGCTATCTAATCCCTCTATTTTACTCATATTTTCTCCAATTCGTAGCCACCGTGGGAATATCCTTTTTTAGATATAACTTTATAATCCGGCTCTTTATCAGAAATAACATAAACGCATATACAATCACCTTCAGTTATTGTTATCGGTCCATCATAAAGCATATTAAGAATGTTGTTAATTCTAAGTCCATACATCTCAGCTTGAAGTTTTCCGCTAGCAGTCCAGATATTAGCTTTTATTTCCGTAGCTTCAGAAAAATAATCAGGATATTTGCCACCTTCATTATCTGTAACACCTGTCTTTTGTTTTAGATGATATGTTTTCTTATTCTTTACTAGCATTAGCTATCTGTGCCCCCCTTAACTGTCTAAAGGTATTTAACCTGCTTTTTATATTACCTGGTATTTCTGTGCTATAACTTACAGATATTCCACCCTCAGAGCCTTGCCTATTGTAATAAATAATAGTTAATTCTCTTTGAAGTCCTAGAGCTTTTGTTTGTAATACATCTCGATTACAATAATCTTTTATTTCATTCTCGGCATCCTCGAAGAGTTGCTCAAGTAAATTGTTTTGTGTATTATCTGTAATATCTAGTCTAATTTTAACTTTTTCTAATTGAGACATAATTAACCTCATTTAAAAAGTAGAGGATATTCCTATCCTCTACTTTTTATTCTTGCTATTGCTATTGCTTTATGGTCAATGTGTTTTAATTTAGCTCCAGCCTCTCCATTATTTACAAGCTCCCAGTTTTGTCCATTCTCTAATTCTGCATTAGTTGGTGATAAGTTTGCACAAGATTTCTTTGTAAATGAGATTCCATAAGGAGCAAAGCATTCTCTTTGTCTACTATAAAGCGTATCTTGTCCACCTTTTGTTGCTGGGTCTCTATTCATTTCAAATGGAACTTTTGCTCCAATGTCTTCAAAGTCAAATGCGCCATCGCCTAATACATAAGTAGTATATTTTGTGTAACCATCACCTGCTCCTGGAGTACTTTCATTAACCTCTTCTATTGGCATATTATCATCTATGAAAACTGTTCTCCCATTCCATGTAACCATAGACAAATCTCTTTGAATCCCTGTTTTATCGGTATACTTTAAGTATGATAATAACTTTAGATTTTCAAGATTAGTAGCTATAGCACTGTGCATAATTGCTAAAGTGAATCTAGATTTATTATCACCGCTTGCTTTCTGTATAGCAGTATTAAGTGTAGTTGAGCCTACATTTGATTTAGGATTATCGTCTTTATCTTCTCCAACAAGTGCAACTATATCAAGTGTATGTCCATCGACAAATTTTAAATTTGCAGCTCCTGTCATTTCAAAGATACCTTTTAGAATGCTTAATAAAGTATCTTGGTCTACATCTTCCCAGTAACTTGATACCTGGTTAGCTACATTGTCCATAAATTTAACACCACCAGTTATATCTTCTAAGAAGTCAAGTTCAGACCATGCTTTAGAACGACTTACTACTATAACACCACGTTCATAGGTTGTTGTACTTGTAGCTGTGATGTTTGTCTTTCCATCATAATTCAACGGCTCGCCATCAAGTGTTCCGTGCATAGGCAATATAGCATAGTGTGTACCTGTTTGTGAGTTAAATGCTTCTCTAATCTTAGTACTGCCTTTTAATGCACGAGACTTTATTAGCTAATTTCTTCTTAACTTTGGTATCCTGTCTACATATTTTCCAAATGCTTCAGGATTAAAACTTTTTGAATCAAATTTTGTGTTAGGCATATTCTATTACCTCTTTCTTTAAGTTATATTTTTACTCCAGGATTATCAGTCATATACGCAACTAACTCAGTATAAGTCATTTGGCTAGTATCTACTGCTTGATTTCCTGTGTTACCCTTAGGAACACCATTACCCCTTAATTTTTCATTTATAGCTTTCTCAACAGATAATTGGAAAGCTTTTTCTACTGCCTCAATACTTTTATTGCATTGTTCAGCGTTATCATAGTTAAGGATATCAACAAGTTCCTTAGATAGTCCTTTTTCTGCAAGAGTTTCGTAAGCTTGTGCTTTCAATTCTCTTGTAGTTATGTCTTTTTCTCTCTTAGCTAAATCATCAAGTTTCTTTTGTTTTTCATACTCAGCCTTTTGGTCTTCATTCATTCTTTGAAGTTTGATTGCTTCTGTTACTGATTCCTCTTTTTCCTTTTCAAGCTTTTGTCTTTCACGAAATAATCTATCTTTTACTATTTTATCGACATCAGATTGCGTGAATATTTTTTCAGCTTGATTAGTTGCTGTTTCATCTACATTAGCTTGCATTTGTGTATATTGTGATTGTTGTGTTTCTGTTGTTTCAGTTGTAGCTTGTACATAATTTATTTCTGGCATTTCTACCTTCATTTTAAGTCTATAAGACTATTCATACACCTTTTATCGCCATGAGTAAGTTTTGGGCATATAAAAAGCACCCTTTCGAGTGCTTTAAGTTATGCTATTTATTTAATTTAAAACTCATATATCTAAGTGTAAAGCTTATAAGTTTCTAAAAATACATAAAACAAAAAGTGCCCTTTAGGCACTTAATATAAACATTATTCAGACCATCTAGCCGAATTAACAATAGCCATATTTCCTTGACCATCTTTATACATATATTTTGGAATTTCGCAAATTGCAACAATTAATGTATCTTTATTTTTTAGATTATTAAATAATTGTGCAAAACCCTCTCTTTCAAAATATAAAGTCCAAGTATTGAGATAATCCCCATCGAATGGAGTTATTCTTACAGCAAAATGAGATTTTTCTATATCTTCAAAGCCATAATTATAATAATCGCTTAATTTTGCAATGCCAGCTACTATAAATTTTTCATCTAATTTATTTGGCATATCATATTGTATATCTTTCCAAGTATATGATACATTGTCTTCTTCCATAATTTTTTTTACTTGTGATTCGAAAGTATTGACATTCTTTGAATCTCCCATCTTTAATATGTATTCGTCTGAATCTTTATAGCCTGGTATAGCCATAAATAGATTTTTAGCTATATCATATTCGCCTTTTTCAAAATGATTTACTGCTGAAGTATAAATTCTTAAATTAATTTCTTCTTGGCTTTCTTGCTTTTCTGTGCCAGCTGTTTTAAAATCTGCCTCTTGTTTGTCTTTAAGCCCAAAATAAAGAACCACTGATATAAACAAAAAAAAAGCTATAACTCCTACGATTACATTAGTTGATGTGTAGTCTTTTTTTACATTAAATTGTTTGTTATTTTGTTCTTCTTCAAATTCCTGTATTATTGGCTTATCTACTTTACAACCACATTTCAGACAAAACTCGCTCTCATCAGGAATTACAGTATTACAATTTTTACATATCATAAATTTATACTCCATTTTATTATACTATAGGCAAACATTCGCCAATAAATATATTATATAAAATATTAGGTGATATATCAAGAAAATTTTACAAATTATACTAAAATAATACAATATATTAATTAAAAAGCACTTTTTTTGAGTGCTTTATTATTTTATTAACGGCATAACAATATTTTTATAATATTCTTTTGATATAAGGGTCCAGTTCCCTATATCTTTAGAACTATATTCTATAATTTGAAAATCATCAATTAATACTTCTCTTTAATATTCCGGACCCCCTCTATATGCAACATTTTTAGTTAAAACATATTTTGAAGTTACCTTGTATGGGTTATATGTTGCAAATTGTTCAGTATCTAAACTATAATACAAGTGCTTTATATTAGTGCTTTCGTCATTACTGCTATTGTAAAATGTGAATTTTGAAATCAAATCATAAAAATACTTTAATTCGTAGTATACTTCTTCACCTATTTGCACAATCTCTAATCTATTATCTGATGTATTTGTTTGAAGTATTTTGTAATCTTTAACTCCACTATTATCAGTTTTATTAGTATCAGTTTTTTCATTAATTAATGGCAATATAGTGTTTTCATAGTATTCCTGAGAAATATAGTTTTTTTTCATGATACTCTTTAGTTTCATAGTTAGTAATTGGAATATTATCAATTGAGATTTCATTATTACTATAACCATTATTGGAAGTATTTTTTACTAAAATATACTTTGTTGTTCTAGTGTCAGGGTTATAAGTTACAGTATCTTTCGTTTCTATACTATAAAATAAATCCCAACTACTGCTACCATAACTTGAAAGCAAATGCTTTGTATACTATAACTCATAATACTTTTTATCTCCTATTTGTAGTATTTCAATTTGGTTATCTTTTTCTCTTGTTTGAATTATCTTATATTCCTTATTTAAATTATCATTTTCTTTTACCACCTTTTTTCAACAATATTAGCTGTCTTAGTATCATTATTCCAATCAACATCTTTTCCGACTAATTCAGCAACCTTGCGCATAGGTAAATAAGTAGAACCCTTATATAAAATGCTATTGACCTCAACATCTTTACCATTAACTTGAACATTAATTCCGTTAAAAATTACATCTATTTTAGTCAATATAGTATCAGCCAATGCAGGATTTGAAATCATCAGAACACAACCAATAATTACTCCGATTAACACATCTTTAAGCCTTTTCATGCAAAACTCCTTTTTGATTTTATTATAAAATATTTGTCGAAATAATACAATTTATTAATTAAAAAGCACTATTTTAAGTGCTCAATTTTATTGAAATATTTTGCAAGCTAAAGACTACTGAAATTTTAGTAGTCTTTAGCTAAATTTGCCATTTATGAGCACATAAATTACAAACACATATTGTTTTAATCTCAGATTTTCTACCCCTAATAAGGCTAAATAATGCTATCCATCCTATAATTGGTATACACAACAAAATTAAATAAAATATTACAGTAAGACATCCTCTACGTTGAACTTCACTAACACTGTTTGTAGTAATATCCATGCTACCACACTTTTTACATACCATGATTTACATCTCCTAAAATATATAATTATAATGTCTAAATTATATATAATTTAGGATAATTTGTCAATTAATAAGATTTAAAAAAAGCACCTACTATTTTTTATTTAGCAAGTGCTTTTTAAATTTCAACTATTTTTTTGCCTCTGACTGCATAATTTCTAGTTTTTTGTCTTTGTATGCTAGTTTTAACTTTTCCCATTCATTACCATTATTATGTTTTGATTTTACAATATTATCAACAGTTATTTTTTCTTCCGGTATTTTACCATCAAAATATTTTATCATTCTGAATTCTTCAAATGTCTGTGGAGCTTCTTTGCCTAAGGTAGATTTGTAATTCTGATATTGTTTTCAACCAGTTGATTTATTCTTGACTATTTTTTCAAGTTTCTCGGTATTTTGCTCACCATATTTCTCTACAACAAACTTTTGATACCAGTCTTCATATCTTCTGGTCTATCTACGTATATTAATTTATATCTCTGTTAATAGATACTAGACAACTTTTTATTACAGCTATATCTTCTGTTACTCTCCTGTATTCTTCTATTATGTTCAATATGTACCTTCTATTTTATTTTTTATATTATGTAACAGGTGGAAATTCCACCCATTTTATTAAACCTATTAACATCTAGGACAATTTGCATTGCAACCAGTACAAAAACAACTTCTACACCGCGAACAACATCTATGCAAAGTAAATCTGCGGCACCTTCTACAAAATCTACGACGATTCATTCATATCAACTCCTTTTGCATTAAATGTTATAATTTATATATATTCATGTAGATTTATTTGGACACTTTTATTGTCCAAATACTTACTTAGTTTTAGTTTAGCACACAATGTTTTATAAGTTTTCTGCTTATTTTGTCATACATATTCTCTTTCTTCAACTGCATGGGCTATATCCGGAACAATATAATTATTCCAAAAATCAACTTAAACATTAATCAAAGTGTTTACTTCTTTCTCGTCTCTCTTGATCTCAAACCAGTAAAATCTTTGGTTTAAAATAAGTACTGCAAGATAAAATTTGTCAGCTCCTATCACAGACATATAATGCACACATTGTACATAATAGTTGCCCGAGAACCCTCCATTTTTAAATTTTTAAGATTCATAACGCTTGTTGTTTTACATTCAATCCTTACTTGCCTATCAATGTTGGCAAATATGAAGTCATGTTTATTATGAACTATCATATTGTTTTGCCTACGTACCTTTTTCCTTGTTACTTCTTCAAATCTCTTTGCTACATAGTCTTCAAAATCTCTACCTTGTTGCATTGCTTCGTTATCTTCTACTTCTGGAAGTCTGCCTGTTTTGTCATCCCATAATTTATATAGCGTTATATAGGCATTTAGCCCAACTATAGCAACTGAGTCAGAACCGCCTATCCCCTTTTCCCTTAATTCAAGCCACTTTCCATAACTCATTTGCTTTGTATTTACTAACTTTTTATTATGCACCACCTCCTATCTTTCCCAGTATTTTTTCATAGATTGTTTTTGCAATTTTCAAAGAATCCATTGCATCAGATATATGTGCTCTGTCATTGCTATCATCTACTACTATTAAATTTAGATTAACATAATCAAGGCTATAGCAAGCTTTTTTGTATTATCTCTATGTTTTCTTTAAGCTCTTCTATGTAATATTCGTTGTAATTATATATTTTTTACCTTATTAATTTTTTCATGTAATTTGTGTTATTTTATGTTATATTTAAAACGATATATTTAGTCGCTCGTATTATAGGCTTGCCAGCTTGAGCGACTTTTTTATTTCTCAATTTTTTATTTTTATTTCTTGCATCACAAGCTTGTCTCCTTTCATTGCACTTAAGAGCAACTAAGCTCTTTAATCAAATTTGTATTTTTCTATTATTTCTTTTATTTTTTGAAGGCTTTCTTGATTTTTTTCTTCTATCACACTTTTATCGAGGATTGGCCTAAGATTTGTTACCTGCTCATTGACTTCTTCTTTTTTATACTGAATATTATCTATGTTCATACTCCCCCCTATTTAATTCTTTTGTAAATCCTATGCTATGCTGTTTGTCTAAAATGCTTATAAGTTTATGCCTTGGTTGCTGCTTTAGTTTTTATTTTTATTGACTTCTTTCTCATTTTTATAAGTATCATTTCTAGCTAACAACTTACCATTACAATCCCAGTATTACTCTACTATTCTGCTAGAGTCTGTTTCAGTTCCATTCCCTTTTAGTGATTCGGTTTTTATAACTATTATTAATTTTGCTGAATCTGTTCCTCTTGGTATTATCATCTTTCTCAATACTTTCTAATTTAATTTTCCAATTTAATTTTGATGTGATAGGGAATATAGAATACAATAGATTAGCACGCCTAGAGCAAAAATAGCCTTTTATAAAATTAATATGTAAAGAATTCAATGTTGACTATCATTGGTTAACAACTGGTGAAGGTAGTATGTTTTCAGAAATATCTACAAATTACATAATTTTAATAGATAGAATTATGGCTTGAGATAATTAATTTGTTAGAAATACATTCAAAACATTTGCTAAATTTACAGAAGAAAAATAGAAATCTCTTGAGAATATGATTAATAAACTTATTAAAGAATAGAGTGATAGCAATAAAAATACGAAATAAAAACTGTAAATATCGTAAGTATAAGTTTATATAGTAAAAGGACAAACCTATCATTTTAAATAGACTTGTCCTTAATCTTGCTAAAAACTAGTTGTTAGTTTTATTTAAATAAATACTTAATGCTAAGTCATATATTTTTTTAACTTCCTTATCATCTTTTATTATATCTATTAACCTATGAACACTTGATTTATAGTTGATATTTTTATTATTTATTTCTTTTTTAACTTTAGTTTTTTTCTTTACTTTCAAATTTTATTTTGATAATCCTAAACTTTATGTATAATTAAATATAAAATTTGGAAACTTATGTGTATTTATTTAATAAAAATTTCATTATCATGCCCTCTTTCTATAGATTTGCTTCAACTCTTTTTGCTGAAGTATATAACTTAATACCGAATAGTAATGTTTAAAGTGTAATTTTTTACACTGTTTACATCCTTTCACAAAGTCTGCATCACTTTTTTAATGTACTGCAATTTTTTTATAATGTATGTCTAATGTCTATGTAGATTTCTTCTATATCGATTTTACTGCAATACATATATTTTACATGTGCGCTCTATAAGGGAACAATACATATCATTTTTTTAAAGTATGTTTACAGTATTATTAAATGTAAAAATAATTTTTATTAATAGCAGTTTTCTTTTACTAAAACAAAAAAGACAAACAAAAGCTTGCCTTGCGCAAAACACACAAAGCAAGCTTTTAAAATTAAGCTTTACATTTAAAAATTATTATGTCTGCATATTACCCAAGTATTTTTTACAAATACTTTTAACACTTGACATATTTTTACATATTGCTATAATTATTAATAAGTAACAAAAGTTTAAAATTATAGGAGGAGTTATGGAAAATAACACTAAAGTAAAAAAGCCGCTTTATAAGCGCTGGTGGTTCATACTAATTGTAGCAATTATAATTTTAGGAGCTATAGGGAATATTCTAAATGAAAACTCTAATACTACTAACAATCCTAACGTAAGTAACAATGAATCATCGAATAAGAAAAACAATGATGAAACAAAGAAAGATGAAAATAAAGATGTCTATGTTAATACTGCAGAGGCAGCAGAATTATTTACTGGAGAATTTATTGTTGGACAAGATGTTAAAGCAGGAAGATATGATATAACCTGTGAAGATGGCTCAGGCAATTTTTTCGTTTATGATGGTGGTCTACCAGTTGTAAACGAGATACTAACAAGTTCTCTCGAAAAATCATTTAATCTTGGTGTTACTAAAATACAATACGATTTTAAAGATGGACAGAAGATAGTTATATCAGGTATTAATAAAGTAATTCTTACACCTACAGTTGTATCGTTAAGCACTACACTATGCTCTGGTATGCACATAGTAGGTCGCGATGTTCCTGCAGGTGATTATATTGCTACAGCTCCAAATGGCTCTGGAAATCTCTTTGTTTATAATAGTTTAGGATTGCCAAGAGTAAACGAAATACTTGGAAAAGATAGCATGGGTTTAGCAGTTGAAAAAGTAAAATTAACTTTAAAAGACGGCGAGAAAGTTGTTATATCCGGTTTAGATTTGGTTGAATTAACTAAGTAAATTAATACATAAAAAAATAGCACTCAGTACTACCAATGTCGAACACCATCATATATATTGCTAATTCACTAGGATTTAACATTAATATGAGATGTTTTTAAATAAAAAGTAATATCCAAAGGAGCACATCAGTTTTAGTTGATATGCTCCTTTTTAATTGCAAATTTTTATTCCTTGACATTTTTCGACATATCAGTATAATTATAAATAAGAAGTAAAAATTTTATAATCGGGGATTAATATAAGGGCATAAGGGGAATTGACATAATTGAATATTTGTATTTATAGTATATTAATCCTATACCATTTTTTGGTTTAGGATTTTTTATTATAATTTGTTAAACTTAGAAAAGAGCTTAATTAGGCTCTTAAGAACGATAGATATTTTAAAAAAGAGGACATAATTATGATTGGATTACAGAAAATTTTAAAAGTTTTAACTAGATATTTAAAAACAAGTAAATTTGCTATTATATCATCTATTTTTGCAGTATTTGCAGTAATATTTATATCAACTATTATTATTCCATCCATTTTGATTACTGATAATTCAACTCAAGATGAAATAAGTAGTTTCATTAATACTGCAAATATTTTAGTTTTAATATCAAACATACTACTTATTTATTTTATATTATCAATATTTTTTTCATTACTTATATTTTTAATTAAAGATTCTATTTTACATAATGATAATACGCCAGGCAATACATTTTTAATTATGTTTATAATAATTTTCTTAACTATTTTAAGTTTTGGATATATATATAATTTTAATGATTCATTTTTTAGCGACTATACAGATATAATAAAAAAATTTGACTCGATAACTTCAAAATATCCAAATGTAAAACTTGATAATTTCAATCAGAATTTAATAAACTTTATTAAAAATTCAGATCCAGAGTTTAATTTAATATTTAAAACGCAAAAAGAAGCAATTAATACTTTTGATTATTATTTCTTTAGTGCTGTAACATTTTTTTCAGGAAATCATACGGATATTACACCTAATAATATAATAGTCCAAATAATAGTACTTCTAGAGAATATAAGCACTTTCATTATTACTATTGTATATATTCCAATAATATTAAACTTTATTCAAGTTAATAAAAAAGAAGAAAAACAAGCTAAAAACAATAATTATAGTGTTAGTTTACGTTTGCAACAAGGTAATACTACACTTGTTTATGAATTAAAAGAAGTTATAGAAGATTAAAAATATAATAAAATTCTTATAAGGAGAAAATAATGCAAAAAAACATTAGATCATATCTTAAATAACTATTTAATAGAAAAAGGAAAACCTTTTACAAAAAATAATTTAGCTGATTTTATTCGTAATAAGGCAAATGATAACATATATATGAAATCATCTTTTATAAATAAAGAAAATTATTTAATAACTGGCTCAGCAGGACAAGGAAATTGGGCTGATGTGCCTTGGATTGCAGTGTTCGATAAAGAAATTACTACTAGTGCCACTATAGGTTATGACATTGCGTATTTATTTCGTGCAGATATGTCAGGTGTCTACTTGTCATTAAACCAAGGATGGACATATTTTAAAGAAAACTATAAAACAAAAAAAGGTAGAGAATATATTAAACTTACTTCTAATTATTGAAAAGAAAACCTCTCATCTATTCAATCACAATTTTCTACCGACCCAATTAAGTTAATGGATTTTAAATTTAAGTTAATGAATTATAAATCAAAAACTGGTCTACCGGAAGGGTATGAATATGGTCATATATGTGGTAAATATTACGAAAATGGTAATATACTTAATGACATTACATTAGCAAATGATTTATTAGAGTTAATTGGTGTATACAGAGAGCTACAAGGAAAGCTAATAGATAAATCAATTGAGAAAACTAACAATTTTATTATAGCAAATTATAATCAAAAATATGTGCTTGATACTCAATCTGATTCAGAAATTGATAAAATATTAGTAAATGAAAATATTCAATCATCTTTAACTCAAACACAAATATCTGAAATACAACTTAAAAGTGATTTTGATGATAATAGTTCCACACCGCGAAAAGCTAATTATGAAAAAAAGAATAAAAATTAAAAAAAGTTAGGATTAGCAGGAGAAATTTTAGTTTTAAATCATGAAAAAAGTTCTTGGAAGATAACGGAAAAGCTGAATTAGCAAAAAAAGCGAGGCATGTTTCGAGAGAAGATGGGGATGGAGCTGGTTATGACATATTGTCTTTTGACTTAAGCGGTAATGAAAAATACATAGAAGTTAAAACAACATCTGATGATATTAATACACCATTTATAGTTACGAAAAATGAACTCAAATTTTCAGAAATATATAGCGATAATTTTTATATATATATAGTTTATAATTTTAATAAAACAAATATAACAGGTAATTTTTACGAATTAAAAGGTTATATGAATAATATCTTAAATCTTGAGGCTATACAATTTTTAGTAACCGGAATTAAGAATAATTAGATTATGAAGTGAAATAAATGAAATAGCGAGAAAAACAAGTACAAGCATTTGCAGCATATTTTCTAATGCCAGTTTATGTATTTGAGGAGTTGCTTAGCCTTGGATATAATGACTTTGAATTAGCTGAGAAATTTGATGTTAATGTTGAGTTTGTTAGGTTTAGGAAATAGCTGACAGAAAGACTTAAGCATGATGGATATTTCAGGCAATATCAAAGTAATAATTGCTAAATTAAAAATTAGAATTTATCTGTCTATAGAAAGAAGGAGAAAAATTTGGGATTACAAGCTACAAATGCTGGAATCGATTTTCAGCAAAGAATTTCTGCATTCATGATGATATTAATGGAATTTGAAATTGATATTTCAATGGTATTGCAGTTAAATTCAAAGGAAAAAATAATAGAATTAAATTTTGAAGCATGCAAAAATATTGATGATTTAGTAATAACACTGGAATCAGGGAAAAAGATATACTTTCAAATGAAACGTACAATTTCTCTGAGTGAAAACGAAAACTCAGAGTTTTATGGGGTGTGTGCTCAATTTGTTAGACAATATCTTACGCAAAATTCAAGTGATCTTGCATATATTTTGACTACAAGATCAGAAGCATCAAATGCAATAACTGTAAAATTGAAGAGAGTATTGGAGGGTATACGTTTATCTCATGATTTGAAGGTCATAAATGATTTGAATCAGGAAGAAAAAAGTATCTTTGATAAACTATGTAATAATATTAAAAAAATATATAAAAGTATTAAACAACAGGATATTTCTAATGAGAAATTACTTGAATTACTATTACGTATGTATGTTGAAATATTTGATATTGAAAGTGGCGAAGATTATGAAAAAAACATAAAATTGATTTTGTTTAATAAAGTGCATGTTGATGTTGTTTTATTCTGGGGAGCTTTAATTGCAAAAGCTATAGATTATGGAGCAAAAAGGCGTTGCATATCAAAAGATGTTTTAAAGACTCAATTTGATATATACATATCTGAAAACCACTCATCCGAAAATATCAGTGAGCAGTTTTTAACTCATAAATGGGCAAGTGATGTAAAACATATAGATGTAAAATTAGATTATGTTGTTGCTATTCCAACGGAAACAACAAAACAAGAAATGGATTTGAAAGAAAATACAGTGTTTGCTTTTGAACTATATCGATTTAATGATAGTGAGCGAAAAAAAAGCTTGATGTTTGAAACTCCTAATATTATGAAATTGGCATATAGCAAAGAATTTAAAGTACTATTTCGCTGTGGCTCACAAGATAGATTTCATAAATATATAGAGGGAGAATTATCTCAAATTTTTGATAATAAGTATGAATTATTATATTGTCCTATTAAAGAATTCTGTGATGATACAGAAGTTGAGTTATTACACAAAGAAATACTTATAAAATCATTAGAATCACAGAAAGAATGTAAATGTATTAATTGTGGAAAAGCTGTATTTGAAGACAATGCTTATATAATCGAAATAGATAATAAAGAATGTAATAATACTGCTGGAATGGTGCATAACAGGTGTGTTAGACCAGTTGATAGAATAATTGGTGAAATTAAAATCCCGAAAATTGAAGACTATGCATACTTAAAAAACTTTGATATAAATACTTGGGCCAAGTTAATTAAAAAAGGAAAACAAGCATGGGGAAATATTGACAAATTGGATTCAAAATATATGCCGATTATGGCTATAAATACAGACGAAGTATTTCATGACGGTAATTACTGTATATGCTCAATCTTAAAAAATGGAGACAAACGATATTCAACTCATCGTGGAGTGATAGATCGATTAAGTAAAAGAGAAGCAGAAAAGCTGCAACGACTTTACAATGATTTATTTATGGAAGGAAGGGCTGCAAATGATCCATTTGGATATAGTAGCGAATCATTTGCTTTTAGTCGACATACACAATTAATTAAGCAGTTTGGCGATAAGGAGTCGTTTTTAGAATGTGTTGAAGTGAAAATTGAGTTATATAATGAAATAATTGCGAAAATATATAATGATTGTGAAACATATTATGCACCAATTATATACTTAGCAATTGATGGTGAACCATTAGTTTTACCTAACAATTGTTTTCCTATGATAACAAATCCGTTTAATTTACAAAAATATCTAGATAATTGGAGCAATATGGGGATAGACATTTCAAATTATGAAGTATGCATTATCAAAGATGACAATGAATTTATCCTTAAAATGATAAGTTTAATAATGAATGATATTCGACCTGTAGTGAATGGTTTTTTTTCTTCAGATGGAGAACTGTTAAAAGGAACAATGATGTATTTGATGCTGGAATTAAAAGCAGAACATGAAGCAAGTATTAATAGAAATGAAAATAACCCAATGGGAAAATAATAAATAATTACATAGTCCGATACTCCTGACGATGAATGCAGTCTATTTTTATGCTTAAAAAAATATTTTTGTAATTAGAACATAAAATTCCAATACAATCACATCTTTGTTTTATTTTATATACCATAAAATTATAACACAAATTTCTATTTTATAAAATATTTATTTTTATTGCTTTTTTTATTTGAGTATGATATTTTATTTTTATAATATAATAACATAGGCAAAAGAGGTATTAATATGATAGCAATATACGCAAGACAATCGGTTGATAAAAAAGACAGTATCAGTATTGACAGCCAAATTGAGTTTTGCAAACGTGAAATTCCTGAAAGCGAAAAAATAAAAATATATAAAGATAAAGGTTACTCTGGAAAAAATATAGATCGCCCTAGCTTCAAAACTCTTTTGTCAGATATTGAAAACGGCTTAGTAAAAAGAGTAATAGTATATCGTTTAGACCGTATCAGCCGTTCCCTCTTAGATTTTGCTAATTTGATAACCTTCTTTGAAAAGCATGGAGTTGAATTTATTAGTTGTACTGAAAAATTTGATACAAGCACTCCTATAGGTAAGGCCATGTTATATATTATAATGGTATTCGCTCAGCTTGAGAGAGAAACTATCCAGCTCCGTATTACAGATAACTATTATAACAGAGCAAAGCTTGGGGTATATATGGGCGGAGCTGCACCTTATGCCTTTGATACCGATCCTATAAGAATTAATGGTGTTAAATCTAGGTTGTTAGTTCCAAATCAAAATATGCAGCACTTTATTGATCATTTTAAAATGTATGCAAATGAAGATATATCTCTAAATAATATAGCGGATATGTTAAATTCTATAGGTATTAAGACAGCTAAAGGCAAGAATTGGCACTCTGATAAGCTTAGTAAGTTATTTAGAAATCCAGCTTACGTTAAGGCAGATGTTGATGTATATAATTACTTTAAAGCTTTAGGCTGTAAAATGGATAATGATATTGAAGATTATATTGGTGAAAATGGAGCCTTCGCATATGGTAAAACAGATAAAGGTACTTCTAAATGGGGAAATATAGGAGATTATAACATTGTTCTTGCCCCTCACCCTGGTATATTTGATAGTAGGACTTGGCTTAAGGTGCAATATAAATTAAATCAAAATAAATCATTTAAACGAAAGGGAAAAAGTATGTATACCTGGGTATCAGGACTAACTAAATGTATGAAATGTGGCTACTCTATGAGCCCAAATCGTGGAAGTAGATTACAAGATGATGGAACTTACGTAATGTATCTACGTTGTTGGGATAAAACAAGCAAAGGGACATGCCCTGCTGGTGCTGTCAGGCTTGAATTTGTAGAAAACATTGTTAAAGAGCAACTATTCAGATTCATTGATGGTATCGATAATGTTTTGAAAAGAAATGGAAAGCAGGATGAAAAAAGAATAAATGATATTAAAATTTTAATTTCTTCAAAAGAAACAGAGATAAATAATTTGCTGGATGGTCTTGCCAGTTCTTCAGGAGCTACTATAGACCATATCAATAAAAGAATAAATAAGCTTGATGATGAGCTTAAGGTCTTAAACAAAGAACTGTCTGACGAGGTTATGAGCAGTAAAAATATAGATAAAAACAAAATCGTTGAAGTTAAAAAGCTCATAGCTCACTGGGAAGATCTTGAAATCGAAGATAAGAAAAAAATTGCAAAAATCTTTATTAACAAGATTCTTGTTTCCAAAGACAATATTGAGATTATTTGGAATTATTAAAAAGTCAGAATTAAAAACTCTGACTTTTTAATTTATTGAAATTGTAATAAAAAATATTGCGTACTTTTACATAATGCGATAGCATGAACTATCTCACCCAAAGATTTTGTATGCCGTTAAACGAATTAAAGGGCTTATTAACTGATATAGGAACAGAAGAGCTCGGACATATGGAAATGATTGCCACTATATTTAGAAAACTGATAGAAGGTGCGAGCAGAGAAGAATTAGAAGCAGCAGGCTTTGATGGATACTATGCAAATCATACTTTCTGTCCATTTTATACAGACGCAAGCGGAGTTCCATGGACCGCAACATATACACAGGCAAAGGGTGATGTAATCGCAGACCTTTACAATGACATGGCAGCTGAACAAAAAGCTCGTGCTACTTACGAAAATTTGATTATGCTTACGGATGATCCATTGGTTAAAGATACATTAAGATTTTTAAGAGAACGTGAGATAGTACATTTCCAACGTTTTGGCGAAGGCATAAGACTTGCTGAGGAAAAGATGAATGCAAAAAAATATTTTTAGCTTGTAATTTTTAAAGCTAATAATTTATCAATGAGTTTGTTATTCTAATATTTAACAGCTAGCTATGCCGTAAAAACTTCGTAGAATGATATGCTAATATGTAGTAAAATAAAAGCCTATAAATCGTAAAAAATGATTTACAGGCTTTTATACTGTAACTACTTCTTTTACCATCCAAACAATGTATAAAGAAATTACTATTTATTTTTATGTCAAATGATGTTATAATAAAGAAGATATTTGAAAAAAATGCGAGGTTATTTATGTTGTACGATATTATTATTGATACACTTATCTTTGGAGCTAGTGGTTATATCACAAACAAATATGTCATGAATATGCTTTTTAAAGAATACCCTCTTTTTAACAATGTAAGAATTGGCGGCAAAGTAAAAGCTTCCAAAAAACAATTTGTTAAAAATGTTAGCACTATGATGGAAAAGGATATTATAAATTCTGAAAAAATATCTGAAAAATTTAAAAGTCATGATTTCAGTGAGGAATTTACCAATTTTTCAAAGGATTTTTTTGATAAATTCGTATGTAGAGATATAAAAAGTCTTAGACTTAAGGACATACCTGTTTTTTATGATGCCTGCTGTGGACTAAGAGATATAGCCATTAATTTGATAAATACAAATGTCGGAGATATTTTACAAAATATTGGTTCAAATATAAAATTATCAGAACTGATTACAAAAAAACAAGCTGAGCATATATCAAAAAATATGCTTCAAAATCTTATATTAACTATAAAAAACACTGATATAATTAACGATATAAGCATTGAGAGCGCTGAGGCATTTCGTGATGTAAAATTAAACGATATTATAACAAAAAATGTCTCTTCAGCAATAAAAAACAACATTGAAAAAGAAGCTCTTAATTTTAGCAATATAATAAAAGAAAATCTTAGTGAAAGAATAGATTTATCTATCAACGAAATACTTAATCAAAATAAACTAGAAAGCATATTAAAGCAAATACAGGATGAGATAGCACAAAAACCACTGAAATCTTATATAAATATAAGTGTCCAAGATATGGCAAGCACTGTTCGTGAAAATGTAATAGAGTTTTTAAGCTCTGAAAAAGGTGAAAAATCCATGTCTGATATGTATTACGATTTGAAAGATTTTATTGTAGACAGTAATATAAATCTTTTAAATATATATAAAACGGATTATGAAGAATCAATAAAGCAACGTGTATACAGCAGATTAAACAACATTGCCTATTCAATTTTAAAATGGATTGGAAATAATAATACAGATTTAGACAACACTATAAAGGAATCAATTGGTGAAGTTATAACTGGTCATCCTGACCTTAAAGCAAAAATATTTTCTACTATAAAAGCCTATTTTGACAGCAAGAAAAATGATGATGGAAAAATAGTGAAAATACTTTTAGAGTCTGAAGCAAATAATGAAAATTTAGACAAAATTTCAAACTTTATAACATCAGAAATAACAAATTATCTAAGATCAAAAAATGCAAAAAATATAATAAATATCTTAGAGGATAAAAAAGTATTTAATGTTGAAATTTTAATAAGCTCTATTATAAAATACATAAAAAGCATGGACAATAGAACAATAATCGCCTTTTTTGACGATATTCTTTCTATGCCTGTAAATAATTTTATTAATGTAGACCTTGTAAAGCTCTTTAATGACAAATTTAAATATATCTTCATAGATTATATCAAACAAAATACTTATTATTCTACTGAGCTTCATTCTGATATTGCAAACAAGGTAACTGAACATATTTTCAAAGGATTTGATGGAAAAATTGGAGAGCTTATAGATAAAGAGTTTATTCTAAACAACTCCAATAAACTTAGAAAGCTTTTATTAAAAAATATAAACGAAAACGAAAATTATCTAATTGAAATAATCAATTCAAAAATAAATGAATTTGCAGGACAAAACAATGTATCAAATTTGTTTAGTAAATTGAGTGAGTTTAACCAAGGCTCGGATATAATAGTATCTGAAAAGATAAATGAGCTTATCCAGCAAAATTTCTTGAAATTAGTTGATGATATAGGTGATACAAGAATTAGCAAGCTACTTACAAAAATTAGCACTATACCTGACATTCATAGTTCATTGTCTGATTTTATGAAAAGTATTGTTGGAGAAAGTATAGCATTTATTAGCGAGGGCTATATAAGCGAAACAGTAGAAAAGCATTTTGAGAAATTAAATGAGCTTGAATTCGCATGGCATATAAAAAATTCTAACTCTATAAATACTCAAAAAATTAATATTACTGGTGGAATTATAGGTGCAGCAGTCGCTTTGCCCCTATCCTTTGCATCTGAAAAACTTCTAAGCAGCTCTATTATTAATACTGCTTTTTCATGGCAAGGCATGGCTCTAGGCGGGATCATAGGCTTATCAACTAACTTTATAGCTATGAATACTTTCTCTAAATTTCGTGATGAAAATAGCATATTAGCGAAAATACCAGTACTCAAGGATTTTAGAAAAAAATCTATAAATAAAAAACAATTGATATTTGCAGATTACATGGCCGATGTAATAGAAAGTAATTTAATAGATGAAAAAACAATTCAAGACTTGGTACAAAGCAAAAGCACACAGCTAAAACATAATATAGGCAATACTATTTCTGATGATGACTACAAGCATATATACGATTTTTTTGAGAATAACAAAGAGTATTTATCAAAAAAATTATCAGAAGCAGCTAACGGATTTTTGTCTAAAAATACAGAATCAGTATCTGAATATATATCTAAAAGCATTGCAGATATGCCTATAAAGAGAATAATAAACAGAAATTTAATAGATAGCATAATGGATGCTGTCAGCTCAAACAAAACTGAATTACTTAATCATAGCTTTGATTATATAAAAAAGAATATTATTGAAAATTTAAGTCTTCTAAAGCTTGTTCCAAACAAGGTACTAGATCAAATAATGGATGAAACAGGTTCTATTATTAATGACGATTTTAATAAAATCACTGATTTTTTGAAAGATTCAGAGGCATTACAAAGATACTTGTCAAAGTATAAAAATTCATATGAGGAATTTTTGGATAAAAGCTTAATTGATATCTTCTCACACAATACATTGGATGATTTATATTATGGCTTGTTTAATAGTCTATATTCGCATTTATTTACAGAAAATAATTTGCAGTATTTATCTGAAAAAGTTTATCAAGGTTTAAACAATGAATTTACTAAAGACAAAAAGCTAGATAATACATTTGACAGAAAGAATAAATTTATCTTGAACAGTATGTTTTTTAAGTATTTTAATGATTTAGTTGTTGATTTACATCAATACATGAGCTTAAACAGACATACTACAATTGAAAGTGATATAAGAGAAAAATTACTTAGCAATTTGAACTTAAAAGAAAAGTCGTCATATAATGCCGTTGGTGCTGATAATGCTATATTTAATATAGTAAATAACCTTATACAAATAAAAATTCCTCTGTTTGTTGAGAGAAACTTAGAGCAATTTTATGAAATTTCAAAAAGCATAACTGAGGATATTTTAGATGTATATATTGATGAGCTTTATATCGGTATAGATAAGGAAAAGCTTAATACATTTGTCGAAGGATTATTTATTGTAAAGAAAAGAAACTCCGTAATCAAAAATAAGAGTTTCCTAATTTTCAATACTTATATGAAAAAATACAGCGATACTAGAATAATAGAATTTGCTAAGCATTTGGATTTAGGAAGTATTAATGACATTTTTGCAAGGCATGAGAATGAAATATCCTTTATTTTAAAACAGCTTCACTCTAATATTAAAAAGAATAAAGATAATATTTTAAGAATTAGCTCTGGAATTTTTGAGCAATCATCAACTAAAATACTTGATAAAATTCTGGTGAAAAATTTGTTTGATGGCGTTGATGAGCTTGATTTGATAAAAATGGAGGAATTTTTTAATAAAACTATTGAGGATAATGACCTATTATACCTAAATATTAGAGCTTTTATAAATTCATTTTACAATTATCTCGATGATAGAGATTTACTCGACAGCATTGTCGATATTAGCGATATTAATTTAGCTTTGAATAAGGCTTTGAAAAAGTTATCTAATGATAAGAAATTTTATAAATATATTCAAGAGCTATATTCTAAGATAATATCCAATGATTTAAAATTTAGCGTATACATGAATTTAGGATATAATGTAAAGCAATATTTTATAGAGCTTTTAGCAGATGGATTCTACTTCGCTATTAAAAAGAATTTAAGTAAAATATTTAGTGGTATAAGCCTAGATGAAATAACAAGAGAAGAAATTATGAAATTGTCTTTACAGCAATATCAAGAAATTTATGATATATTCTGGAAGAATAATTTTAGAAATACAATTTGGACAGGCTTATCAGGTGGGCTTTTGGGAGCAAATAAATTTACTGGTACAGCAGCAGTAGCCATAGTCTTTCTAGGCAAGACCTTTGAAGTGTTAAAAAATTCAGCTAGCTTTGTTAAAAAATCCATTAAAAATTTATTTCTTAATTTTAAAGAGAAAATTAAATCTAATAAAGATGATAAATAATAAATTAGCGAAGAGCTTCATTTTACAACTCTTCGCTAATTTATTATTTATATTAATTTTTTAACCTTAAATGTATTTTCAAGTACAGTCCAATTTTGAGGAAAAGGCTTCATCAGTGTCCAGTAGAAAACTCCTGCTAAATCGTATTTTTCTACTAATTGTAGCTTTGCTTCGATACTTCTTGCATCTTCAAACCATACTACGTGCTCTATTCCCTCCTCGTCAAAATAAGAAAAGTGCGGTGCTTGAGCTGTTTCGTCAAATTGTATAGTCGCACCGTATTGCTGTGCCAATTGCATAGCCTCTTCATTTGATACTACACTTGCTTTTGTGCCTTTTTCGTAAGGCAAAGTCCAATTGTATCCATAATTTGGTATTCCCATTATAATTTTATCTGCATCCATTTCTGTGAGTGCATACTGTATTACTTTCTCAACATTATTAACCGGTGCAACTGCCATAGGCGGGCTAAGAGTAAAGCCCCATTCATAAGTCATAAGTAGAACATAGTCAACTATACTCCCTATAACTTTATAATCATGTGATTCGTATAAAATTCCTTTCTGTTCACTGCTTATTTTTGGTGCTAAAGCAGCAGTCACTAGATACCCTTCATCATGTAAAGCATTTGTCATCTTTCTTATAAAATTTTCGTATTCAACTTTATCCTCTGGATAGATATATTCAAAATCTATATCCACTCCAAAATAATTTTTTGCTTTCAACACATCAATTATATTATTTATCAGCAAATCCTGTATATGCTCGTTATTTACAATATTTTTCATTATATCACTGCTAAATGCAGCTCCAGGCTCTAGATTAGTCAATACTAAAAGAGAAGCCACTTGATTATCTGACGCCAATTTAATTATATCCTCATCTTCTATGTATATCAAATTCCCATCTTCAGTTACCATATAATTGAATATGTTAATAGCACTTAAATATGATAATGTATTGAGGAGTAAATTTTTATCTATATGTGGATATACATATCCAAAAACCAATATTTCCCTCGCATTTTCATTACCTGTATCATCTGTTATCACTATGCTTTGCCCAATTACTAATTGCGACGGATCTAGAAGTCCGTTATCTTCTATTATTCGTAAAGGAGTTGTATCGTACATACTCGCTATAGAATATACACTATCTCCTGGTGTAACAACATGTATTATCATAAATATCTTAGTCCTTTCTTTAATCTCTGATACCTGCATATTATGAAAAAATTATTTGATTTGATACAAAAATAATTGTATTTAAGCATATATTTGTAGTATAATAAAATAATATAATAAATATCATTTCAGATGGAATAGAGGAGACTTAATATGAACTACATCATATGTATTTTAATCGGTTATATTTTAGGAAATATCAACGCTGCATATATCATTAGCAAATTGAAGGGTTTTGACATAAGAACAATGGGATCTAACAATGCCGGAGCCTCTAATGCCACTATTATTATGGGTTGGAAAATAGGTGTAACAGTTGCTATAATTGATATACTAAAAGCATACGTATCTGTTGTCATAGTAAAGGCTATTTTCCCAGATTTGGAGCTTGCAGCAATCATTGCCGGAACCTCATGTATAATCGGACATATCTTCCCTATTCATATGCACTTTAGAGGCGGAAAAGGGCTTGCATCTTATATAGGAATGATACTAGCAATTGACTGGAGAGTATTTATTGCATTTGGTCTTATAATAATTTTAGTTACTGTTGTGACTAATTATATAGCACTGGCAACCTTAACGACGGTTACAGTATATCCTATTTATTTATATTTTACGAATAAAAGCATTATAGCTCTAATTATGCTTGTAGTTGTTGCTCTTATCATGTATTATAAACATATTAGCAATATAAAAAGGATAATTTCTGGTAAAGAAGTAGGTCTGCGAAAAATTAAGAAAACATAAGAATATAAATTAATAATTAAAATTTTATAATAAAAAGGTAAGAGAATGACGTTCCTTCAATAAGGATGTTTACGGAAATCACAGTTGTTCAGCATACAGCCGAACGATTACCGATGAATTGTAAATAATCATTATTGGGGGAATTGTTTTTTGGTAAAATTTGAGCTGGAGTACACTCCGATTGACGGCCTACTATACCCCAACATTGAAATCAATAGAAAAACCGAGCCTGAGGCTTTAGGGGAATTGAAGAAAGAAAATTGGAAATGCTTTTTATTTCTCCTAAATATAGAGGAAAAGGATTGGGAAAACAGCTTTTACAATATGGTATTGAAAACTATTCTATAAACGAATTAGGAGTGAATGAACAAAATCCACAAGCGAATGGCTTTTATGAACACATGGGATTTCAAGTCTATAAGAGAACTGATACAGACGAGCAAGGAAATCCTTATCCGATTTTATATATGAGATTAGTTTAACAATTTCCAATTCGTAGAGTAAGCCGAACCCTGATTATAGGATTCGCTTGTTCTTTCCATCATATTCCCAATATAGTCCAGAGTATCCTTGCATAAAGGCAGTGGAAATTTGAAGCAACATATGGTACGATAACCTTCGACAAGAATTTGAGTTGCCAATTATTTGTACAATATTACTGCTCAAAAATTGAGTTTTTCTAATGCTACTGAAATGCAACCGATATTTGCGTGATAGTTGGTGGTAGCAACCAGCTCATTTTGATATGGTATAGCTAACAAGAAAGGAGGTAGTTAAATATGAAATTAGCTGCAATTATGGGTGTAATCAGTTTGATATGGGTATGCGTTTTTGTTTGCTTGTTCGTACTCGTTGTCCGCGCTCTTTTGAAATATATAAAGTCAAAAGATGTTCGGCAGGAAAAAACCGCAATAAGAAAATCTCTTGGAGAAGCATTAAAGGAATATCGTACTCGCTGTAAGATGACACAAGAGTTCGTAGCAGAAACAATTGGAGTAAGCAGGCAAGCGGTATCCAAGTGGGAAAGCGGAGCCTCTGACCCAAATACTTCAAACCTACTTGCACTGGCAAAGCTCTATGGCATATCTGCAGAAGATTTACTTAAAGAAGTGGAATGATAGGTATCAGGGCCAATCAGATTTCAAGCATAATGAGAACCTAAATGGGCAGAACCGGCTCCTTACAGAACCGGTTCTGCTTATTTTTACTACATCCCCAATATAGTCTAGAGTATCCTTGCAAAAGGAGGGAAAGAGAAAAGCCGTAGGACTTAAAATCCTACGGCTTTTCTCAAAATTAGAAACATTCTTATGGGAGTACCCCAATTATCTCCTGCCTTTTTTATTATAGTTTTTATTAATTTTTATATAACACTCCATCTTTGTTTACATAAAGCTCAAAGGAATCGTCATATTGAATATATCTTACGCCATTAATAACAACAGTGCGTTCTTCTGCATCTTTATTTACTACAAAGACCTTATTTTTTAAAGCTGCTTGCTCTAATATAATTTTTATTACTTCCTTTTCTCTCTCGTCAGCAATACTATTTATATCTCGATTTGAAAATATTACAATATTTTTATTCTCATAAGTGTTTAAAGCCTTTATTCTTTCCCAAAGCTTAATATTTTCATAATTTATACTTTCATTTCTTATGTCAATGTATAAAGCTATCGGTGCATCTACTTTTATCTTATCCTTGCTTTCAATGTTCAATTCTCCATTAGCTATACTCACTTTATGAGCATAATCATCGGTAGCTTTACTTATTTTCAATTCATCATTAAAAATAGACTCTTGTTTCAATTTCAAATCTTTATCAACCGGCTCATACAAGGCTCTTAAGCTGTCAATATATATAGCTCCTGTATCTTTTTTAGTTTCATTTATTTCTGCTATATAAACATTTTTAACAGTAACAGGATAAGCGATATCTTCAGGAAGCTTAGCAACTACCCATTTCCAGCCTTCCCAATCTACTTCTTCAGCAAAATCAATTTTGTGTAACTTACCTGTTGAATCTTGAATTCTTGTTCTTAACCAATGCGTGCTATTATCTCCATAAACCCACATTCCTATAGCCTTTGGCTTATCCTTTATTACAAGCCCTGGCGAATTCTTATCAAAATTTACAAAACTAATGCTTTGATCAGTCATATTAGTAAAATCATAGGATAATTTGATTGAAGAATTTTTTTCCTTATATACACTATCTGATAGTTCAATTCCACCCTTTGAATTTTCAGGGTATGTAGAAAAACGAAGCTTACTTAAATCTTCATTCTCAAAGCTAAAAATAGTTTGAGCTCTATACCCTACTTTTACTATTATATGCTTTACAGCATTTCCGCAGGTGGCTGTTATAGCCCCTGTATTAGTTACATCATTAGCTGTGAATATGCCATCTTCAACTTTTCCTACAGAATTTCTATAGTTCCATTTCAAATTATTAGCAGAGATATATGCTGAATCCCCGTTTTTATCAACTCCAACAATATTTTTAAACTCATATTTTTCTCCTGCTTCTAACAATAATGTATCCTGTTCAAAGCTTAGTGTCACAGGCTCATCGAGTACAGTAATTTTGGTAGTTGATGTTATATCTCCTATCTTAGCTGTAATCTCTGTAACACCTGGAGCAAAGGCTATAAATTCGTTGTCTTGTATTATTCCCTTTTCTTTGTCAAATATATATTCTATAGTTTTATCAGATATATCTACTCCTGCATAATACTTGTTAAAGCCTTTGACATTTAAAGCAATACCGGTGTTTTTAAAAATCTTATCATGTTCAGGTTTTAATTCTATACTATCTAAAACATCATTCTCAGGAGCTGTATCAAATATTCCTAAACCAGATGCTATATTTCTTTCTCGTCCATCAGACGGAAAATTTACAACCTCAATATTTCCATTTTTTAGAAAATCCATCCCCATAGTGGTTGAACCACCACCATCTAGGTTTATAACATTATAAGCACCGAGGTCAATCATTATTTTTGCAAGCTCTTCTTGAGTTACTCCAACATAATTTTTATTTCTTCCATCTATAGTTACAAATATTATCTCTTCATTATCCTTAGTGAAGCCAACTGCTGTTCTTGGATGTTTTCCAAGCACGCCATCATTAATTTTATTGATTACTCCATCTTTTACAAGGTGATTTACTCCACCTACAGCCCATTGTAAATTATTGATATCAAAATCGAATTTAAAGTTTAATTCAAGATATTCTCCAACTTTAAAAGCATTTTTAATATCATCCTTATTGGCTGATGCACATGAAATTATGTATCCATTCTTTGGAATTGTAGTTGCTTCCATGTTTTCTCTAATTTCAGTTACTACATTATCTTGTACTACAATTTCCACAATATTTTGACCATTCGTTTTTCCAACAGATTTTTCTCCGTAATATTTATTTAATATAACAGCACCATATTTTACAGAAATTCCTTTATTTATATATAAAATATTTGCAAATGCTCCTGAAGAGCTTTTTACAGTTATATAGGGATTCCAAACAGAAATATCTACTCCTCCGTTTTTATCGAGGGAAATTGTAGGAAATTTTTCGTAGGCATACAGCGGAGAACCTATGACTTCACCATCAGAAATTATTGGTCCATAGGGTTGAGTTGGGTTTTGCATAACAAAAAAATCTCCATTAATTCCTGCAACAGCTCCCAAATCTTTCATCATTGATGATAATGATTTTCCCTTTGATGTTCCATTGATATTATACAATGGTTTAGTTTTAGTATATCCGTCTTTCAAGTTCGCTCTTACAACATTTATATTCATCCATCCGAGCGTAGTCAATCTTCTTATCCCCTCGTATGAAATACCACTTGACATTTTAACTTTGTTTGATAAATCATAGATAGGACTGTATTCTACTGCATATGCTGTAGAGCTGAGTACCATTGAAGATATAAGTGCAGTTGCTAATACTCTTTTAAGTTTCATTTTATCTATCATTCCTTTCTTTGTTGTCGTTTCCTAGCACAATTTAAAATTATCCAAGAGACGATTTCATGATTAACTATGTATATTTACCACCATAGTTCGAAGTTGTCCGGAGACAATTTCACAATAACTATATACATTTACCACCATAGTTCGAAATTGTCTTTGTTATTAATAGCCTTTAATACCCTATCCCTAGCCTCTGGGATAGTTTTACAAATTTCATTTAATATTTGTTTAACCTCCTCACGCTTTGTATTTTTGTCCATAGGACATGGGCTTTTTACAACAGGTATATCATGCTTTTTGACAGCAGCTATAACCTGCTTTTCTTTTGCATAGATTAGAGGACGTATGTTAAAAATATCCTTGCGATCTAAATATGTAACTGGCTTAAATGTCTTTATTCTAGCCTCATAAAGCATGCTTAAAAACATTGTCTCTATAGCATCATCTGCATGATGTCCAAGTGCTATTTTATTAAATCCAAGTTCATTAACAGTGTTGTGTAAAGCTCCTCTTCTCATATTAGCACACAAAGCACATGGATTGGATTCTTTTCTTATATCGAATACAATTTTAGCAATATCAGTCTTTATAACCTTATATGGTACATCTATTTTCTCACAAAATTCGTATACTGGACTTAAATCAAAATTTTCAAATCCCATATCTATGCTTACAGCACATAAATCAAATTTTGCAGGGCTAAATCTCTGGAAAAGCTTCAAGGCATACAATAAAGTCATACTATCCTTTCCACCAGATATCCCAACAACGATTTTATCGCCATCCTGTATCATATCAAAATCTGTCACTGCTCTTCGTAATGCTCCTAGTATTTGTTTCATTAGTTTATTAACCTTCCTTAAATATAAATCTTAGTTTACATATGTATTATACTTCATTTTAACAAGATATAATATGACAATATAATAACATTTATACCTTTTACTTCTAATGAAAATCCCATAAGTAAACTAAACAGAAAACTGATTTACCAATAAAACTACGATAGCTGCTTTAACTGAATATTAAGGATAAATTTTCCAATATCTCTTAATCCATACTTATTATTAGACGAAAAAAATCTATAAATGTTTCAATTATTATTAATAATATAATAACATTTATAGATTTTTTTAACAGAATTTATATTAATTGTCTGACTCTATCCCATAAGCTTTAAAAACTTTCTTGACATATTTAAGAGTCTTAGAAACTGCATCATCTATTGATAAGTTAAAATAATTCGTTTCTATGTCTGCCATCATTCCACGATAGATTAATATGTTCATTTCATTGATATTTCTTATATCTTCATCACTTATATCTGTATCTTTTAACGCTTTTTTAAGAAGAATATAATCTCTTTTGTATAGGTTATCCTCCATAAGCATAGGCATGTACTCTTTGACGCCTTCGCTTATCTTCTCAGGGAAAATTTCGTAGTATGTTTTAATACTGTTATTTACAGTATCTGACGAGAAACCTCCAAAGAAAATTAATTGATAAACTCTAGGATTGTTATATGAATGCTTTGCAAAACATTCCCATACCTTTAGACAAGAATCAATAGGGCTTGTAGCCCTAGCTAGATATTCGGGTAGCTCCTTAGCATAACTAGAAAGATATCTTATCGAAGAAAAAAATATCAAATGTTTTAAGTTTTTAAAATAGTTATACAAGGTAGCACTATTGTAGCCAGCCTTATCTGCTACTTTTCTTATAGTTAAGTTGTCTAAACCTTCTTTATCAATAATTTCGTTTGTCGCCTCTATAAAATACGACATCATTCTTTTCTTTTGAATAGCTTTATTTGAATTCTCCATTTTATATCCACACACCTAGTTATATTTTTCAAGTTCATTATAAATATTAATATACAATAAAATACTAACACAGATATATTAAAAAATCAATACTATATTAATTGACAGATATAAAATAAGCACAATTATATAGTAAGTGTGCTTGATAACTTCTTTTTTAATTTAGTCAACACCAATAATCATTGTATTAAAAATAATCAAGATTATTTCATAAATATGATTGACAAAATCTTTTCAAAAATATATAATGAAATAAAGTTAGAAAGTGCGCGCTTTATATAACTGTTTTTTATATTGATTTTCTATTTTATGAGAGGAGAAAAGAAATGGAATTAAAAATCGGTAATTTTCATGTCAAGGATATAGTATTCGGCGAAAAGACATCTTATGAAAATGGTATTTTAACTGTTAATAAGCAGGAGGCCTTGTCATTTATCAAAGAAGATGAGCATATCACAGAAGCTGAATTGCACATAGTAAAGCCTGGCGATATGGTAAGACTCTGCCCGGTAAAAGAGGCTATTGAACCAAGAGTAAAATTAAATGGAGATGCCTTGTTCCCTGGATATACGGGAGAATTAAGACAAGCAGGTGACGGAATAACACACGCACTTAAGGAGTGCAGTATTTTAGTTGTAGGTAAGCATTGGGGCGGCTTCCAAGATGGTCTAATAGATATGGGCGGTGAAGGTGCTAAATACACATATTACTCACAATTAAAAAATATTGTTATAGTTGCAGATACAGATGAAGACTTTGAAAAAAGAGAACAGCAAAAGAAAAACAAAGCATTAAGAATAGCTGGACATAAATTTGCAGAATATATTGGAGGCTGTGTTAAAAATCTTGTTCCTGAAGATGTAGAAACATTTAAGCTTGATCCTATAACTAAAAGAGATGAATCGACCAACAAGTTGCCATCTGTAGTATATGTAATGCAACCTCAATCTCAAATGGAAGAAATGGGATATAATGACTTAGTATACGGATGGGATGCAAACCATATGGTTCCTACATTAATGCACCCTAATGAAATATTAGATGGAGCTGTTGTATCAGGAAGCTTTATGCCTTGCTCGTCTAAATGGTCGACATACGATTTCCAAAATGCACCTGTAATTAAAAAATTATATTCAGAGCATGGAAAAACTCTTAATTTCTTAGGAGTTATAATGTCAAATCTAAATGTTGCATTAGAGCAAAAGCAAAGGTCGGCAATGTATGTAGCACAAATAGCAAAAAGCTTAGGAGCTGATGGTGCAATAGTTGCTGAAGAAGGATATGGAAATCCAGATGCAGACTTTGTTGCGTGCATCGTAGCATTAGAGGATGCAGGAGTTAAAACTGTAGGTATAACAAATGAATGTACTGGAAGAGATGGTCAGTCACAGCCATTAGTTTCTTTAGACGAAAAATTAAATGCAATCGTTTCATGTGGAAATGTATCTGAATTGGTAGAATTACCTCCTATGCCTGTTGTTTTAGGCGAGTTAGAAGCCTTAGCAAGAGACGGATTATCAGGGGGATGGGCTGATGATGAGATATTAGGACCATCAGTCAGACCAGATGGCTCGATAATAATGGAAAACAATGCAATGTTCTGTGGTGACCAAGTTATAGGCTGGTCAACTAAAACAATGAAAGAATTTTAGGATGAGAAAAGAGTGAGAAAAATCACTATTCATTTTATATTTAATTAAGCCGCAAAACGGCGTAAGGAGGAACAATGAAAAAGGCAGTAATGTACTTAAATCAATTCTTCGGACAGATAGGCGGAGAGGATAAAGCTGATTTTGCACCTATAATAGTAGATAAATTGGTAGGACCTGCAATGCAGTTAGATAGCGTATTAGATGCAACAGTTACACACACAATAATATGTGGAGATAACTTTATGGGTTCAAATACAGAAGAAGCGATAGATACAATAATTAAAGAATTAAAAAATATTGAATTTGATATATTTGTAGCTGGACCTGCTTTCCAAGCAGGAAGATACGGTGTAGCTTGTGGGCATATATGTAAGGCTGTAAAAAAAGAGTTCAACATACCTGTTATAACTTCAATGCACGTGGAAAATCCCGGAGTTGAAATGTTCAAAAAGGATATGTACATCATGGTTGGCGGAAATAGCGCAGCTAAAATGAAAAATGATATAGGAGTATTATCAAAGCTTGCGAATAAAATCCTTAACGGTAAAGAGATTTTAGGACCTCAAGCAGAAGGATATTATGAAAGAGGAATAAGACATCAGATTTGGCTAGAGAGCAATATTTCTGCGGCTGATAGAGTTGTGGATATGTTCCTAAAGAAAATCAATGGTAAAGAATATGTGTCTGAATTGCCAATACCAAAATTAGACAGAGTACCTATAGCTCCTGCTATAAAGGACTTATCAAAAGCAAGAATAGCTTTAGTAAATACAGGCGGAATAGTACCAGTTGATAACCCTGACAAAATACAATCAGCTTCAGCTACAAGATGGGGAAGATATGATATTATTAATAAAAATGGTTTAGAGGGCGGAGAATTCAAGACAATCCACGCTGGATTTGACCCTGCGGCAGCCGATGCTGACCCAGACGTTATCACACCTATAGATGCTTTGAGAGCATACGAAAAAGAAGGAAAATTTGGCTCTTTGCATAATTATTTTTACACTACAGTAGGAACAGGAACTACACAGGCAGAAGCTCAAAGAATGGCAAAAGAGATAATTCCATATCTTCAAAAGGACAATGTTGATGCAATTATAATGGTATCGACCTGAGGCACCTGCACACGTTGCGGCGCAACGATGGTAAAAGAATTTGAAAGAGCAGGATTCCCTATAGTTCAAATGTGTAACTTAATTCCGGTTGCAACAACAGTTGGATCTAATAGAATAGTTCCTACTATATCAATACCTTATCCTTTAGGAGACCCTAATACTACAAAGGAAGAACAATGGAAGCTTAGATATCACAGAGTAGGAGTTGCACTAGAGGCATTAGCTACTGATATAGATGAGCAAACAGTGTTTAAAGTAAAGATTTAAAAATTTAATCTACCTGTTGGTGGCTGTTGTAATGAATATATTTTATGTATATTGGACATAATTAAAAATTCAACAGCCTCACCAGTATTCTAAAGGAGGAAAAACTTTTGAACAATAATAAAGCTAAGAAAAATAATAGTGTATATATAATTTCATTAGTTATTACAGCATTAATAGCTGTTTGGTCAATTCTTTTTAAGGATAGCTTTATAGTATTCTCTGACTCAGTATTTTCTTTTTTAACAGAAAAATTTGGTTGGAGCTATCTGTTGTCAATGACTGTGTTTGTTGGATTTTGCATATTTATTGCATTTAGTAAATATGGGAAGATAAAATTAGGAGCAGATGATTCTAAGCCTGAATATAACACCATATCGTGGTTTGCTATGCTTTTTGGAGCAGGCATGGGTGTAGGACTTGTATTTTGGGGAGTGGCAGAGCCATTATCTCACTTTATTGCACCAATAGGCGTAGAAGCTGGAACTCCAGAAGCTGCTGACTTTGCTATGAAAACGTCATTCATGCACTGGGGAATTCATCCATGGGCAAATTATTGTATTTTAGGGCTAGCTTTGGCATATTTTCAATTTAGAAAAGGAAAACCTGGTCTTATCAGCAGTATTTTCGAACCGTTAATCGGAGAAAAGGGAATAAAAGGCCCTATAGGAAAGACGATAGATATATTGGCTATATTTGCTACAGTAGCAGGTGTAACTACATCTCTTGGACTTGGTGTTTTACAAATAAATAATGGAATAAACTATTTATTTGGAGTACCAGAAACGTTATTTATTCAAATAGTAATAATTATTATTTTTAGTGTAATCTATATATGGTCAGCTGTTGCTGGAATTGAAAAAGGAATAAAAGTAGTTTCAGATGTCAACTTGTACTTAGCATTCGGACTTATGGTAGTTGCTGTAATTGTAGGACCTAATATAAGCATGATAAACAGCTTTGTAAATGGTCTGGGACAGTATATAGGAAACTTTTTAAGCGATAGCTTATTTACTAACACTTATGGAGATAATGGCTGGGTAAATGCTTGGAGAGTATTTTATTGGTCTTGGTGGATAGCTTGGGCTCCATTTGTAGGTGCATTTATAGCTAGAATTTCAAAAGGAAGAACAATAAAGGAATTTGTGCTTGGAGTAGTTTTAGCACCAGCAATAGGTTCATTAATATGGTTTGCTATATTTGGAAGTCTTGGTATAAAGCTTGGTATAGATGGAACATTGTCTGCAGAAGTTATGAGTAAAATAGTATCCTCACCTGAGACAGCTCTATTTATCATTATGCAAAACTATCCTTTAGGTAAAATATTATCAATAGTATCAATGATATTAGTATGTACTTTCTTTGTTACATCAGCTAATTCAGGTACATTTGTTTTATCGATGCTTTCTACAGAAGGAGACTTAAATCCTCCAAACAATAAAAAAGTAGTCTGGGGAGTTGTACAATCATTGCTTGCGATTGGATTGTTAATAGCTGGAGGATTAAAGCCTCTTCAAACAATTTCAATTATAGCTGCATTCCCGTTTATTTTTATAATGATATTTGCATGTGCTTCATTAATTAAGGCTTTAAAAAAGGAAAAAATATAAACGTTTAAATTATATACAATGCTAATTTCTGATATATAATTTCTTTTCAGCTTTGATGCACAAGATTAACTTTAAAGATAGCGGTCACCTTCGTAAAGTTCCAAAGTCAAATTAAGTTTTATTGTACAGTAAACAAGGCTATGAAGAATCCATGTAAAGCTTTCAATTTTATTTGGATATATGTTCTTATATCAGATGTTAGCTTAAGTATAAAATTATTAATGATATTAAAAAATTATTAATAATTATCGACTAAGTCGAAATATATAATAAACAGTAAAATTTGATTGAATAGAGGTGATAAATAAATAGCCAGTCAACAGGGGACTGGCTATTTTGATTTTTGCAAACAGCTCTGTTTGTGACACTAAATTGTTAAATTTATATTTATCAATATATCCTATTAATATATTTCAATTCTTGTTGACTTTTTAAAATTAGTGTGATAATATTAGATTATAAACCTTATCAAGAGTGGTGGAGGGAATGGCCCTATGAAGCCCGGCAGCCTGTTAATCTTTAAATAAAGCGAACTATGTTCACTCCGAAGATTTTCAAGGTGCCAAATCCTGCGATTATCGCAAGATGAGGAGAATGAAACAAAAATGGTTATCTTTCTCTTCAGGAGGAAGATTTTTATTTTTTGGTGATATTATTTTCTATTTTGTGAAAGAAAGTAAACAAGGGATTTAATTTTATTATTTAATAAAATGTACTTTACACTTTATTTTGCAATTTTGAGAAAATGTTGATAGGTTTAGTAATAAAAATAAAATATAAAATACAAAGAAAGGAACAATTATTATGAAAAAATGGTTATTTACTTCTGAATCGGTTACAGAAGGACATCCAGATAAGATGTGTGATCAAATATCGGATGGTATACTGGATGCAATACTAGCATGTGATCCAAATGGGAGAGTAGCCTGCGAAACTACAGCAGCTACTGGTATGATATTAGTAGCAGGACAAATTTCTACTAACTGCTATATAGACATACCTAAAATCGTTAGAGAGGTTGTTGGTGAGATAGGTTATACAAGAGCGAAGTACGGCTTTGACAATTCAACCTGTGCAGTTTTAACATCAATAGATGAACAGTCATCAGACATAGCTATGGGAGTTGATGCAGCTGTTGAGTTTAAGTCAAGCAAGCAAGATGAAAATGATTTAATCGGAGCTGGAGATCAGGGATTGATGTTTGGTTATGCTTGCAATGAAACAGATGCGTACATGCCTATGCCTATTTATTTAGCTCATAATCTAGCAAGAAAATTAACTGAAATAAGAAAAAACAATACTCTTGATTACCTAAGACCAGACGGAAAAACTCAAGTAAGTGTCGAGTATCACGACAACAAGCCAGTTAGAGTTGACACTATTGTTATTTCAACTCAACATGACGAGCATGTCAGCATGGAAACTATAACTCGTGATTTAAAAGAACATGTTATAAAAACAATTGTACCTGCTGAATTGTTAGATGAAAACACTAAATACTTCATCAACCCTACAGGAAGATTTGTTATCGGTGGACCTCAAGGAGATACAGGACTTACAGGAAGAAAAATTATAGTAGATACTTATGGTGGATACGCAAGACACGGCGGTGGAGCTTTCTCAGGAAAAGATCCAACAAAGGTTGACCGTTCAGCTGCTTATGCTGCAAGGCATATCGCTAAAAACGTAGTTGCAGCAGGACTTGCAGATAAATGCGAGGTTCAACTTGCATATGCAATAGGAGTTGCAAAACCTGTATCTGTAATGGTTGATACATTTGGCACTAACAAAATAGCAGAGGAAAAAATTGAAGAAGCAATATCTAAAAACTTCGACCTAAGACCGGCTGCTATAATTAGGGATTTAGATTTAAGAAGACCTTTGTACAAGCAAGTTGCAGCTTATGGACATTTCGGAAGAAACGACTTAGACTTACCTTGGGAAAAGCTAGATAAAGTAGAAGTTTTAAAGAAGTATTTATAATACTTTTCTAAACATAGATATTAAATGTAGATATAAAAAATCGTCATCTTCACTATTAAGATGACGATTTTTTTATTAATATTTTATTTAACTATTAAATCTTGTATATAAAAATTCTATTATAATTTCTGTGGCTGCCATAAGCCATCTTTAGTCAATAAGTCCCAATTTGGATATATAATCTTAACTTCATTATTAAAATCAATCTTTTCAGTCTTTTTTTCTATATATCCCGAATTAATCATCTTTTGTAATGCAATTTTTACCTCTTCAGGCGGTAAATTTTTATTACGTGAAATAATATCAACAGTTGCCAAAAATGTTGGATAAATTTTACCTGTTGGCTGTGCTGATACATAAGCCATGTTTTCAACAATACATTTTATACAGTAATCCTGTAAGCCTTTATTGCTCTTTGGAAGTTCAACATATTCTGAAGCGGTTTTTTTAAGTTGATTGCTCATAGCCTCTTTAACAGCATAAATAACAACAGTTTTCTTACAATAATTCTTTAAAAAGTTCACGACAGAAGAAAAATGTCCATCGCCTGTAAAAATAATATAAGTATCAATATTTGGTGCAGATATGCTCTTTCGATATATGTAGTCAAGCATTAAAAAATCAGTATAATCTTTTTTATATCTATCATCTGGATTTTGAGTATCAATTACTATGTTAGTGATATTTCGTATTTCATGGAGTTCTTGTCCAATATTAGTGGTAAAATCACCGAAAAATGCAATTTCTTCCATATTATATTTTTCAGATATTTCTAAGTACCATTCTCCGATGTTCGGTCGAATGAAGTGTTTATTTTTAATTGAAATATACCAATGCTCAAAGTCTACGAAAGCAATTGCTTTCGGTTTTTTATTTTTCTCATTCTTACTAAATAAACTACTAAAAAATCCCAATAATTCATTCCTCCTTTCTCATTTGATTTTATCGTAATAATTTTTGTTTTAAGCTTTACAACTTAATTCAAGCATTTATATAATTATCACGATTTCTTGTTATATATTTTATAATAAGTTGTAAATAAAATCAACAAAGTTTTGTAAAAAAATGGATAAATAATTTAGCGAAGAGTTTAATCGCACAGCTCTTCGCTAATTGTTATTTAGTTTCTAAATTGCGAATTATACAGTCCTGAATAAACTGAATTCAGTGCTATAAGCTCATTATGAGTTCCTCTTTCTAATATGCCCTCGTTACCAAAAACTATGATTTCATCGGCATTTTTTATCGTTGAAAGTCTGTGAGCTACAACAACAGTTGTTCTTCCTTTACATAAATCCTCTAGTGACTTTTGTATTAAAAGTTCTGTAGCATTGTCAAGTGCGGATGTTGCTTCATCAAGTATAAGTATTGGAGGATTTTTTAAAAATACTCTTGCTATTGATATTCTTTGCTTTTGTCCTCCTGAAAGCTTGACTCCTCTTTCGCCTATATAAGTGTTATATCCATTTTCTAAAGACATGATATAGTCGTGTATATTTGCCTTCTTTGCTGCTTCTATAACCTCTGCCTCTGTAGCATCAACATTTCCATAAAGAATGTTATCATATACAGTTCCAGTAAATAAAAACACTTCTTGTTGAACTATGCCTATATTGCTTCTTAGTGAAGCTCTAGTCATATCAGCAATGTTTATACCATCAATTGAAATTTCACCGCCACTTATCTCATAAAATCTTGGTATCAAATGGCAAAGCGTTGTTTTTCCTCCACCTGATGGTCCTACTAATGCAACTGTTTTACCCATGTTTATATTTAAGTCAAGATCTGATAATATATTTTTACTTTCATCATATGAAAAGCTAACTTTGTTAAACTTGATTTCGCCCTTTAATGTTCCAACATCTTTAGCATTAGCACTCTCTACCTCTGGATTTTCTTCTATTATTTCTATAAATCTCTTAAAGCCTGTCATACCGGACTGATACTGTTCTATAAATGCTATAAGTCTTTTTATAGGTGATGAAAACATACCTATGTAAAGAAGAAATGCAGTGAAATCTCCAAAATTGATTACGCCTTTAAAATAGAATATACTTCCTCCCGCCAAAGCAACGATTGTTAAAAAGTCCATGATAAAGTTAGTACCTGTATGAAAATCAGCCATAACTTTATATGCCTTTTCTCTAGCTACTCCAAAAGTTTCATTGCCTTCTTGGAATTTTTCAACTTCATATTCATGGTTGTTGAATGCCTTTGATACTCTGATACCAGAGATACTGTTTTCAAGATTTGCGTTTACTTCTCCAACAGTCGTCCTTGTTTCCATAAATGCGTCGCTTAATCTAACTCTTTGCTTCATGGAGAACCAAACTAAAATTGGTATAAGAATAAATATTAAAATGGTAAGAGGTAGGTTTATAGTGCATAGAATTATAAATGAACCTATTAGCATGATAAATGATATGAATAAATCCTCTGGACCATGATGTGCAAGCTCAGATATCTCCATTAGGTCATTGATTACTCTTGACATTATATTTCCAGTCTTATTTTCATCAAAATATGAAAATGGTAATTTTTGCAAGTGCATAAAAATATCTCTTCTCATATTTATCTGCATTTTTACACCCATAACATGTCCATAATATGTAATAAAATAGTTAAGCCCTGCTTTTACTACGTAAATCAAGCCAAGTGCTACAAGCCATATAATCAATAGCTTAAATTCTTGATTTGGAACATAGTCATTGATAATGCTTCTAGTTATTGTAGGATACATCAAATCGCATACAGCCACCAGAAATGCACAAACTAAGTCAGCAAAAAATACACCGCGCACGGGCTTATAATATGAAATAAATTTCTTAATCATTATGTTTTCTCCTCTGTAAATTTTATTAATTTTTAAGTAATATAAATATTGTATGAATTGTTAGATGTAACTCTAACAACAAAACTTGAAAAAAACTTCCGTAATATCTACGGAAGCATTTATCATTTTTATGCCGATATTTTAACTATTCTTCTTCGCCTTCGTATTCCTCTTCTTCGTCTTCGTCTTCTTCATAGTCATCTTCGTCATCATATTCTTCTTCCATGAGTTCATCAAAAACCTTAGTTACAGCTTCATATTCTTCATCAGATTCTATAGCTATCAGCTCTATTTCTCCGTCTTCAAGCTCTTCAAATCCGTATAAGAATATTTCTGCATCCTCGGAATCCATCTCATCAACAGGAATTAAAGCAATATATTCTTTTTCCTCTACTGGGAATATCCCTATAATAGCACATTCAACTTCAGTGCCATCCTCTAATGTTAGTGTCATTGTGTCAAATTCATCATGATCATGGTCGTGGCAATCTCCACCGCAACCACCACAGTTGCAATTATGTTTATCGCTCATATTTAGCATCCTTTCTATTTAATAAATTTACTTATACTAATATCAAATATGTAAAATCAGTATATGTATTCCTAGCTCTTTTTATAGAGAACAGGTTCATGTGAAAACTTATTTTCACAATGTGAAGATTTATCTCCACATTATATATTAGTAAATATATACTATTAAACTCTATCAAATAATACTACAAATTGCAAGATAAATTTTTTATTTTTGTTTGACAAAATTTTTAAATACAATTTTTAATGTAAGTATAAAAGCATCACCAAAATTCAGTGATGCTTTTACTATTTTTTTATTTATTTTTTATTTGATTTTCTTTTAAGCAAAGCACCTATCGCTAAGGCTAATGAACCTAATCCGTAGAAAACTTCTGCTGTTACACCTGCTGTATGTGGAAGCGCACCTCCTGGTACTTGTTCTTCTTCCACAATGATTTCTTCTTCTGTTTGCGGTTCTTCTGTTTGCGGTTCTTCTGTTTGTGGTTCTTCTGTTTGTGGTTCTTCTTCAGTAGTAGCAGGACCACCAGGTATTTCTTCTTCATCAATGTCAACTGGGTCTGTTGGGTCTACTGTGTCTGTTGGGTCTGTTGGGTCTGTTGGGTCTGTTGGGTCAACAGGGTCTACCGGATCAACAGGGCCTACTGGATTATCCTTTGTATAGCTTCCTGTAACTACTACATCTCCTGCCGGCATAGTTTCTGGAACTATACTCCATCCTGAGAATGTATATCCTTCTTTTCCCATTCCATTAGTTAATGGTGCTACTGTTTCTCCATAAGTATATAATTCAGTTTTATAGTTATCAGTTGCAAAATGATCTCCAACTATTTTATATATTATCTTGTAAATATTCATATCGTAGAACAAGTCTATGAATGTGATTTTTTCAACCTTGATTGCAGAGCCTGTTATTGTTATTCCAGAACCTGATGTTGTTATTCCAGAACCTGATGTAACGCTCATTAGCATCACTGGCTCATCTACTCGTCTATATTCGTATCTAGTTGCAGATCTCGAGTATGTATAACCTAAATCATAGTTGATATTTACATAATATTGAGGTTCATTTGCTTTACCATCATTATTTTCTTGATAACGGTCAACATAAGAAGATGTACTATATCCTGTCTCATATTTCCATGTTATAACATGGCTTTCTTGAACTATTTCAGTTTCCTTTAACGAATAGTAGAAGTTAATTACATTACCTTCTAGTTCTAAGCTTAAGGTCTGAACAGGAAGATTTACATTGTAATCCTTATATGCCTCATCATCCAATGCCCATTCAGTTACTATTTCACCAAATTTACCTTCTTGCGTAACAGTTTTAATAATCTCATTTTTATCATAATCTATATGATTTACTGTATACTGAACTATTCTATCGCTATCTTTTACGTAGTATACTTCGATTACATTATTAGAAGCTGTTACTATGAATGGTAATGTTGTTGATGTTGAATTATCCTCAACATAACCGTCTGGCGTTTTATCAGATACTGAACTTACTACCGGAGTATGTACAGGTACAGTTCCATTTTCTGAATCAAACAAATTTCCGTCTTTGTAATAATTTACTGTGTATGCTAATGTTTGAGCATTATCCTTAGTATATACTACTGTTACCACAACATCTTCTGTTCCCATCGTTCCACTTACTACTAATTTATCAGCTGTATATCCTTCTATTACTGGAGAGTTTACACTGTATCCTCCATTGTAGTTTAATGTTTCTGTATGGCTTGTAGCTGCTGTTGTTCCATCTTCATATACATAGTTAACTGTTAAATTATGTTTACCTATTGTATATACTACTGTTACCACAACATCTTCTGTTCCCATTGTTCCACTTACTACTAATTTATCAGCTGCATATCCTTCTATTACTGGAGAATTTACACTGTATCCTCCATTGTAGTTTAATGTCTCTGTATGGCTTGTAGCTGCTGTTGTTCCATCTTCATATACATAGTTAACTGTTAAGTTATGCGTATCTATTGTATATACAAATTCTAATACCTTTCCATATGCGTCAACTTTAATATTTTTTGTTTGTGCATCTGCTGTATATCCTGTTATAACTTCAGCTGTTTCTTCATATGTTTCATTAAATGTCTTACCTTCTCTTACAACCGGTGCCAGTAAGTTGTCCCCATTTTCATTAACATATTTTACTGTATAGCTTAAATCTGTGTTTGGCTCGAAATGTGCAGTGTATGTTGCTGATACATATACTCCATCTTCCTTATTTGGTCTGAAGCTTACATTATCGCTTACTTTGTTTCCATTTTCATCTGTCCATTTCACAAATGTATAACCTGCATTTGCTGTTGCAGTCGAGCCTTTTGGATCGCCAATCTCCGGATTGACACTTTCATTTTCTACGCTTACTGAGCCACCCTCGTTTGCTTCATAATTGATTGTTATATGGTTTAACTCTGTATAGTAGAAGTTAATTACATTTTCAGTTAAAAGTAATGTTAAGCCTTTACTTTGAGCGTCTGCTGTGTATCCCGCTATTATTTCTGCCGTTTCTGTTACAATATCTTTATATTTTCTTGTTGTTACTTCTTTTGAATCCATTAACGGGCTATTATCTTTTGCATTTAAGTAATTAACTGTGTAGCTTACTTCAATTGGCTCAAAATGTGCTGTATATGTTGCTGATACATATGCTCCGTCTTCCTTATTTGGTTTGAAGCTTACATTATCGCTTACTTTGTTTCCATCTTCATCTGTCCATTTTACAAATTTGTAACCTTCAACTGCTGTTGCAGTTGAGCCTTCTGGTTCACCTATTTCTGGATTGATGCTTTCACTTTCTACGCTTACTGAGCCACCCTCAGTTGCTTCATAATTGATTGTTACCTTTCCTTTTTCAAGCCACTGAGCATACAACGTTACATTGTTAGCTGGCATTTTGAATGTAGCGTCAACTGCATAAAGCGTTCCAGAGCCATCTGCTTCTGTGTTCCAACCATTAAATGTGTATCCTTGTCTTACAAGATTATTTTGTCCTTTAACAGTTACATCTTGGTTGTAAATATATTTAGTACTATCTGTTGGTACCTGTCCTGTTACATCAGTACTATTTTTATCATATGTAACTGTATATTTACCTTCTTTGTATCCAAAATACACAGTATGGTTTTGTTTACTAGCGTTGATAATAACATTTGTCGGATTTGCATTTCCTCCATTGCTAACTGATTCTGATGAAAACACATAGCCTTGAAGCAAATTATTAAATACATCTGTTTCTACTGTGTAATTTCCAAATGGTAAAACTGCATTTCCATCTTTGAGATAGTTTACTTCGCCAAGTTTTTTTGCTAAATCTACTCTATCTCCTATAGTTCCATTGTCATTTAAAGGATTACCATTATCATCTACAGCATAAGCGACTATTTTAATCGAGCCGCTATTGCCAACAGTAACTTGTGGAACATCAAAATCTTTAGTAGTTGGTCTGCCATTAACATTTTCATATTCCATAAAGGTTCTTTGGTTAGTAGGGTATTGAGTTCCCGCCAATGCCTGACTCTTAATATCTACGTAGTAAGTCATCGTAGCAGGCGTACCTCCTATTACATCTCCAACTTCCCATCTTATAGTATATGGATGTGTATTTCCTATACTTATAATTTCACCTTGAGATATTACAATATCTGCAGTGTTAGCTTCTGCTGTTCCAGCTAAAGCCCATGTGAAATCACCATTTTTGTCTAAATTCGCTAAGTCAAACATATCTCCCATAGGGTCAGTAACAATTGCATCTTTTGCCGCATATGAGATTTTTCCTGCTATTTTTGTAAATGCAGTGTCTAATACTGATGTGTTATTTGTAACAGCATAGTAATATTCTGCTACGCCCGAAGAAGATTTTTTCAATACATCTTCTCCATTTGCTCCCGCATTTAAGGCTATTGAATAAATGTCAATTCCACTATCTTTTGCCAACTTAGCTTGGTAAATTGTAGCTACACCATTATTAGGTGGATAGTAAGTAGTGTACTTTGTTTTATTATAAGTATATGTTACTTCAGCTTTGCTACTTTTGCCAGAAATATCATACGCATTTCCACTTCCTACTTTATAACTATCAAAAGTTAATGTTATATCTGAAAAATCCCACTTCGCATCCTTATCTTGCTTACCTGTTGCGCTTATTACTTTAGCCCCGCTTACACTTATAACTTTCTTACTATAAGTTGGCTCTCCATCTCCAAAAAGAACAATATTTTTAGCTGTTCCTACTGGTGATTGGCTAAGTAGTTCTTGTGCTTTTTCAATACCAGCTTGTATATAAGTTCCACCAGTATAGCGCTCATACCACGAGTCCCAATCAACTTCAATTAAATCAATAGCATTTAAAAGTTCATTTTTAGAGGAAAATCCTTTAAATTCAGTTGTTACTTTTGTAGCTGTATCATTAAAAGTAACTAATGCAATTCTAGTATTTGTATCTCCTGCTGTAAGCAACTTATTTACAAATGCTTTTGCTGCGTTTTTAGTATTTGTAATTTTATCTCCACCCATACTTCCTGAGCGGTCAATTACTAAAACAACATCTGATTTTCTCTCAATATTTCTTCCTTCGACTTTTAAATCAATCTTCCATCTACCTTCGTTAGTTTTTTGCTCAGATTTAGTCAGTTTAACTGCTCCTGGGTTATCCCATTGTATCTCTCCATCTTCTGCAAAAACATAGTTTCCAGTTAGATTAAAAAAACTTGAAAATATCATTAAAAGTGCTATTGAGAAACTCACTGCCCTTTTAAACATTTTTGTTTTTTTCATTTTTTTCTCCTTTCTTTGATATTTGTATTTTTTATTTCTTTGGATCGAATTTTTAATTATCATTCGCCCATACCACTTTATTGCATTGATATTATCAACGCCACTGTAGTGTTTTACTTTATTTATTTAGAACAGCTTGTCCAATCTTAACGAGGATAGCTGTGTTCTAACGAGTTTAGAATAAAAATAGTTCGACTACAAAATAAGTTTAATCATTTTGCAGCCGAACTATCATTGCCTTCGCTTTAGACTTCTAGCTTTGCGCCACTGCCTTTCGACAGATTTGCCAATTTGTAATTTTATATAATAGTATTTATTTTATACCACTTATTCTTATTTTCAAACAATTTTATATTAATTTTTAGTTCCTATACTGCTTCTTGCTTTTTCTTCATTAAATCTACAAACAACTTTGCAAGATTAGGATCAAATTGCTTTCCGGACTGCTCTTTTATTTCTTTTAGGGCTTCATCCTGTCCAATACTAGATTTGTATGGTCTATCATTTACCATAACATCATACGCATCAGCTATGGCAAATATCCTTGCAGTCAGTGGAATTTCTTCCTCCTTATAAAAGCCTGGGTATCCAGTACCATCCCATCTTTCATGGTGACTCAGAATTAATTCCTCTACTGTAGCAGAACTTCTGATTTCTCTAGCTATGTAGTATCCTATTTCGCTGTGTCGTTTTGTGTTTTTCCACTCCTCTTGACTTAAAGAGCCTGTCTTTTGGAGTATATCCTCTGATATCCCTACCTTTCCAATATCATGGTATTCACAAAGAAGCATTAAATCATTTATTTGAGTTTCACTAAGATTTAACTTCTCTGCCATCATCATAGTAAGTGCCTTTAATCTCTCGTAGTGCGAGCTTGTTTCATATGTAATTTTTTGAAGTCTAGTTTTTAAGAAATTTATGATAGAAAGCTTAGCTTCCTTACTTTCTTTAAGCTTTTTGAAATACATTCTATCTTCTGCTTTTTTTAGCACTGTTTCAATATCTTCATTTTCTACTACCTTTGTAGCCAAACCAAAACTTATGCTTATTTTTATATAGTCTAAAGGATTTAATTCGCATTTTTTCTTTATTCTTTCAATTATTTTCAGTGCGACTTCTTCTGATGTATTTGGCAAGAGAGCTATAAATTCGTCTCCACTAACTCTGCTCACGATGTCATCCTCTCTGAAAGAAGCCTTCATGATTTCTGCAACTCTTTTAAGTGTCTTGTCACCCATTCCATGTCCAAAGGCATCATTTATAAGTTTTAAACCGTTTAAGTCTCCGACTATAAAGCTTATTGGAAGTTTATTACTCGTATCAATTCTTGAGAGTTCTTCCTCGAAAAAATTTCTATTATATAAACCTGTCAGCTTATCCTTGTAATATAAATCTATCTTGTCCTTATAGCTAACTTCTGTACTTGTATTCATATATGTTTCTATCGCATTTTTTTCAAAATTAAACTTTATATTTTCTATGTCAATGAAGTGTATAAACATCATATCATCATTAGCACTCTCATCTTGGCATATTTGTATCAAATACCATCTTTTTAAGCTTTCAATATATTTTTCTACTTTAAAGCTACTGTTTGGTCTTAAGCTTATGTATATCTCCTTGTAAAGAGGTACATCCGCATTATCTACAACAATATCTGAAAATCTCTTTCCTAAAAGCGATTCAGGATTCATTTTTGTTATTTTACAGAATGAATTACTTAAATAGCATAGAACGTAGTCTATGAACTTTCCTTCTTTATTATATACCGTCTTAAATTTTAAATAAAAGTCATTAGTAGAATATTCCATTTTTTACGCTCCTTTGCTTAGATTTGTTGAATTTGTTTATCTTAATTACATTATATATTTTGATAATTACATAGCAATTATTTTACAATTACATTTTGATTATTTTACAATTACATTTCAATTACAAAAAAATAGTCCTTAATTGCATTTTCGCTATTTAAGAACTATTTAGTGTGTTGTCCTACCATTGGTACAATTTTTTTATCAGCTATAAGACTGTATATAAATTTTACATCTCTTCCACTAAGAGCTTTACTGTCATTTATTTTATCATAAATCCTTTTTCTAACTACATCGATACCACCATTATCAACATTATGTAGCATAATCATTATATTGCTTTGATTCCAAAAGGTAAATACGTCTCCTCTCCTGAGGCTAGATTTAAGAATTTCTGATATCTCTTTTGATTTTTTGTTATTGTTATTCATTATATCCATTATGCAAAGATAATCATTTTGATTATACCTTAATGCTTTTCTTTTTTGCACATTTAGCAGAAATTTGAACGAGTCAATATTGCATTGTACAGGCCCTTGTGCAGTTTCACTGTCTAATATATCATTAATGCTATTAAAATCAACATTGCTATTTTCTGAAGAAAAGCTCTGTATTTTATTTAACATTTCTTTGAAAGATGAAGATGGTTCAGCATTCAACTCTTTTTTTAGCATTTTAAGAGAATATTCATAGTGATTTAGAGCATTTTTCTGTTGTCCTTGGTGTAGCATTGCTTCCATTAAATATATATTTATGCTCTCCTCATAAGGTTCTATAAGTAATGCTTGTTCACACAATGCTATGATATTTTCTGTTTTATCTCTTTCATTTAATAGGCTAACAAGTCTTTTAATTGTACGCAGATACAGTCTTTGATAGTAGTTTCTCGTGGAAACAAGCCAAACCTCATACGCCATATCCGAGAGATAAAGACCTTTATAAAGATTTATAGCTTTGTAATAAAAATCAATCGCTGCTTCTGGCTCATATTCAATGCTTTTATCTCCTTGATTTATAAGCATTTCAAACTCATCAACATCAATCTCAATCTTTTCTCCTAAATCAAGGCAATAATATCCATTTGTAAAATTAATCGCCAAATACTCCGATTCATCTATATCATCAGGTAAAAAAGACCTTATATTTTTTCTTAGTCTGAATATTTGTGTTCTGAGCATATTTTTTGGATCATCAGATTCGCTCTCAGAAAAAAGGTTGTCCATAATCATTTCAGGCAAAAGCTTTTTATTCCTAAACGTAATAAAATATTCAAACAATTTATTCAGTTTATATGACCGACCTGATTGGCTAAGTATTGATTGTCCATCTAACTTTATGTCAAATCCACCTAGCGTGCTTATGCGTAACATCATATGAGCCTCCATAAAAAAATCCACTTAATATTACTATTATATATTCATTATTAATTTTTATCAACAATTTTTTACGTAGTTTTTATAAAAATTCGATAAAAAATTGTCAAATCAACGCTTTACATCTCATAAAAACAAAAAACGCTTCTCTTTTTGCTTATTATCTTCTATGATAAAAGACATGAGAAACGTTCCATTATTTTTAGTCAATTTTAATACTCATATACCTTTTTAAATCCGTCAGCTTTTTTCTTCATTTCTACAGTTTTTTTGCTTTGTATTTGTATGTCATAAGTTGAATCTATAACTACCCATTCTTTTTTGTCTTTATCATATACTTCGTTCCAAGCATGATAGCCTTCTGCATAGTCTGGTGCATATCCTTTAATCAGCTTGGCAGGTATACCTTGAGCTCTTAACATTGAAGCATATAGTGACGAAAAGTCATAACATATACCAGTTTTATCTTTGAGTGTCGTATCAGGTGTTGGCAAGTATGTTGTAGGTAGCTTTGCTAGCTTATCAAAATCATACTTATTCTCTTTTAACATGAAATTCCACAAAACTTTTGCTTTTTCCTCTAGGCTTTTTATATCCTTAGTTAATTCAGCAGCCTTCTCAACTGTCTTTGGATTGAATTCCCAATTTATATTTTGAGTTGAGCCAAGATAAACAATATTTTGATCATCTAGCTTTAAGTCAACTTTAAGACTTTCAACAAGCTTGTATGAATTACCTGTTGTGTTTTCGTATAGGCTTACCTTATAAGCACCATTTCCCATTTGAAGTGGATAATATTCTTTTTTTCCTTCTCCATTCAAATTATATGTATAAGTTTGTTTATCGAAAGTAATTTGTACTTTTAATTTAGATTTTGATTTATATGAAATTCCAACTGTACCCTTGTCCAATTTTTCTTTATCAAAGATACTGTCTGCATACACTGTTCTTGCACTTAATACAATTATTGCAAATATTACTAAAAAGCTTAATATACTCTTTTTCATCTTGTCCCTCCTTGTATCTTCAAAATTTCTACTTTAATAACTAACAACTAACATTTTCCTCAAGAATTCTACAAAATACTTGATAATAATTGTTTATTTTAGTATAATATATTTAGTAAAAAATGTAAAGCTAAATTTATGTTACATAAAAATGTTTTTTAGGAAAAAATCCTAAAAAAATGATGAATAATGGAAGTGTATGCACTGATATTTCATAGAATATTGCAAATCAGTGTATGAGAATGATTATGAAAAAGAAATTATCCACATTTTTAGTTATTATTGGCATTTTGTTAATTTCCGTACCCTTTTCAAGTGAGCTTTATATTAAATATAAGCAGGAAAAATTATATAGAGAAATGCTAGATAGAATTGAAAAAAACACAAACAATGGACAAAATGATAAAGATACATCAAATAGTAATAATGTAGGTACTGATGAACCAATTGTTGATATTATGGATGAAAATTTTAGTGAAGCAATAATTCAAGTTGAAGATAAAGAAGATAAAAAGGAAGAAAAGAAGAAGCCTGATTTGAATGCCATAGGACGTATTGAAATTACTAGACTTGGTATAGATTTGATAATACTAGAAGGCTCGTCACAATATGTTCTCATGTATGGAGCTGGGCATATGGACAAAACAGCTTATCCGGGAGAAACAGGGAACTTTGTTTTGGCAGGGCATAGAGGATATGCCGGTGCTACATTTTTTTACAGATTGCATAAGCTTAAAGTTGATGATGTAATAAAAATAACCTACGGTGACAAGGTGTATAATTATATTGTTAATGATAGTTTCAAGGTTTTACCTACAGATTTATCTGTGCTTAAGCAGCCGAAAGATAAAAAGGAACTTACATTAATAACCTGCGATCCGCCTGTCTCAGGTACTCATCGTATTATTATAAAGGCTCAGCTTGTAGAGGATGAGGATAAAAAAGAATAATCTATATGATTTTTAAAATTAGTGTTATAAACAGTAAATTGGAGGAACTTTATGTCAAAAGCAATTAATAAATCAAAAAACACATTTTCTTCTAAAGAGCTATCTCTCTTTTGCGAACAAGTAGCAATGCTAATTGATTCAGGAATTCTTCTACACGATGGAATAAAAATGTTATCAGAAAAAAGTGATGATATTAAAATAAAAAAAGTATTTCAGTCTGTTGCTGACGAGCTATTGGCAAATGGCTCACTTGAAAAGGCTCTTAAAAAAACTGGTCAATTTCCTGATTATATGATTTATTTGACCTCAATAGGTACAGAAACTGGAACACTTGATAAGACTATGCGCTCATTAGCATATTACTATGATAGGCAAGACAGCATAAAAGAAAATATAAAAAGCGCTGTTCTATATCCTTTTATTCTGATTACTACGATGACAGCTATTCTACTATTTTTATCAATCAAAGTACTGCCAATATTTAAGACAATTCTTAATAGCTTAGGTGCTAATTTATCAAGCATAGCTCAGATTATAATGTCAGCCGGAAACTTTATTAGTAGATTTTCAACAGTGTTTGCAGCCATTATATTGTTAATACTTATTTGTATAATTTATTTCACTAAATCAAACAAAGGTAAGACAAGCCTGATGAATTTCATTTGGCAATTAAAGCTATTTGAAACACTATCTTTGTCAATTTTTACAGCTTCAATGTCTACTGTTTTATCAAGTGGAAATAATATAGACAAGGCATTTGAGCTATCTTCAGCTGGTATAGTTAATAAAAAGCTTAAAATTAAAATAAATGAATGTATAAAACTAATGAACACTGAGCATCTGTCATTTGCTGATGCTATGGAAAAATCCAAATTATTTACAGGTATACCACTAAGCGTTTTAAAATTTAGCATAAGCATTGGAAACTTAGATTCTTCAATGAAATATGTTTCTGATATGTTTAATGATGAGTTTGAAGCTAAGCTTATTAGAAAAATTTCGATTATCGAGCCAATATCCGTTGCAATTTTATCCATTTTAATAGGAACTGTTTTAATTTCTGTAATGCTCCCACTTCTTAGTGTTATGTCAATCATTGGAGCATAGAGAGAAAGGAATTTTATTGTTATGAAAAATAAAATATTTCTTCCAATTATTATATTTATTAGTTTTTTTCTATTTTTAGTTATTGTAACTGCAAATATATCAAAAACCTCTATGAAAGAGTCCAAAAAAAACTTAGAGCTTGCTGTTCGTCGAGCAGTTGTAGAATGTTATGCTATAGAGGGCATGTATCCTCCGAGCATAGAATATTTGGAGAAAAATTATGGCTTGATGATAGATCATAAAAATTATATTGTTCATTATGAGGTTTTTGCATCTAACATTTTACCTACTATAAATATTATTTCATTGAATGATGAAGGGTAAAAGAGGAGGAAATATATCGTATGATAAAAATATCAAAGGAAAACAAAGCATTTGATACTATTTTTATTTTGATTTTATTATCTATATTTGCTTTTACAGTCTTACTCTCAGTAATATTTTCTGCGAGTGCATATAAAAGCATCCATGAAAAATCAAATAAAAATTTTAATCAAATAAGCCCTTTATCCTATATTGCATCTAAAGTAAGACAATCCGATGTCTCTGACGCAGTAAGAATTGAAGAAAAAGAGGGAACAAAAGCCTTAGTTATAAAAACCTTTGGCAATAACGAAGTATATGAAACATGGATATATAATTATAATGGATATATATATGAGATATATGTAGATGAAAATACTGATTTTTCATTATCCGATGGAACTGCTATATATGAAAATGAAAAAATAGAATTTTCTATTGATGATAATAAATCCTTGACCATATATAATTATGGAATAAGTGAAGTACCTATGAAATTAACACTATCATTTAGAAGCTCTGCAAATTAAAAGAAAGGAATGTTAAGTATAATGATTAAAAACAAAAAGAATATATCACGTGCTAACCTCTTTCTTATAGAATTAATTATTATTATAACGTTTTTTATTGTTTCACTTACCATTACTATGCACATCTTTTCTAAAGCAAATTCGCTTTCTGTTGATAGTTCAGCGCTAAATGGTGCGGCAATTACTATGCAAACAAATGCTGAACAGTACAAGCTTATGTTTTATGATGATTTTAAGGAAGATACTCAGGCTTTATATTATGATAAAAATTGGCAAAGCAGTAAAAAGGAAAATGGCTACTATGTAATTACTGTAGAAATATCTTTAGAAGATAAAAATAATAGTGTTATCGCTACCTTTAATCAAAATGCTAAATTTGTGAGTAATAATAAGCACATTTTTAATTTAGTAACAAAAAAGTTTTTTAAAAAGGATATTGGTAATTAGTATGAAAAGTAAAATTAAAATGAGCTTTGGAATTGGCGCTCCATCAATATTGTTGATTTTTGTTTCACTTACCATCACAGTTTTGTCTACTTTATCATTGCTTACAGCTAATTCAAGCTTTAAATTAGCAAAAAAATCATCTGATTATGTAAGTTCATACTATAAGGCTGACAGTATCGCAGAAGAATGGCTTTCTGAAACATATGAAAATTTAAAAAATGGGATAAAACCAGAAAATAATATTTTCGTAGTTCCTATCTCTGACACTCAGTCGTTAGAACTTATAATAGATATAGAAAATGATAATTTAAAAATTGTATCTCAAAAAATAATTTTTACTCAGGAATGGGATTATAGTGAATTTGAAACACAGTTTAATGATGTCATTACTAACCTTAATTAAAAGTATATATCATATAATGATTTTGGAGGCTTTTTTATAGATGGAACTTATTAATTTTTTTGCAGAGGCAGTAAAGAGCAGTGCCTCCGATATATTTATCGTTGCTGGTCGCCCTATTTCATATACAGTAGGAGGGAGTATTCTCACTACAGGAGAAAAATTATTGCCAATTAACACAAAAAGTATAATTGAAGAAATTTATAGATTGGCAGAAAGAGATATTAGCTTGTTTGTAAAAACAGGTGACGATGACTTTTCATTTGCCATTTCTAATTTAGGACGTTTCAGAGTTAATACTTATATGCAGCGTGGATCGATGGCTGCTGTACTTCGTATAGTAGTTTTTGAATTACCTAACCCTCAAACAATCGGTATTCCAGATGAAATCATGTCTTTATCCAATATGACTAAAGGTCTTATTTTAGTTACAGGACCGGCTGGGAGTGGAAAATCAACAAGTCTAGCTTGTCTTATAGACAGAATTAATAAAAATAGAGAATGTCATATAATAACACTTGAAGATCCTCTTGAATTTATACATAGGCATGATAAAAGCATAGTAAGTCAAAGAGAAATTCACATGGATACGCAAAGCTATGCTAAGGGACTTAGAGCGGCACTTAGAGAGGCTCCTAATGTTATACTTCTAGGAGAAATGCGTGATTATGAAACAATTTCCATAGCTATGTCAGCAGCAGAAACAGGACAGCTTATATTTTCTACATTACACACACTTGGGGCAGCTAATACTGTTGACCGTATAATTGATGTTTTTCCATCCTCTCAGCAACAGCAAGTGAGAGTTCAGCTTTCTATGGTATTAAAAGCTGTCATTTGCCAACAACTAATTCCTTCTGTTAATGGCAAAATGGTACCAGTTTTTGAACTTATGATATGCAACAATGCCATAAGAACAATGATTCGTGATTCAAAAGTTCATCAAATAGATTCAACAATACATTCATCTGCAAATCAAGGTATGATTAGCATGGATAACAGCATATATAGTTTATATAAAAATGGTATAATAAGTTTAGAAAATGCACTTTTGCATTGTCTCAATCAAGATTCTATGAAAAAAAAGCTTGGAATTAATTAAAAAGTGTTTTTCTATTTAAACTTTTAATTTTTAAATATAATCTTACATATCCATAAGCAAATAAAAAAATACCATACTTGCATTTTATAAAATAAGGTAGTATACTTATATTATAAGAATTGTTTTTATGGTAATACTTTATTTATATGAATAACTTATTATCATATAAATAATGATTAAAAATATTATTAATACATAAATTGTAAACAATTGTTTTTCAATTGTTAATAATTATTTAGGAGGATTTTTTAGTATGGCTCTTGTTACATCAACTGAAATGTTTAAAAAGGCATATGAAGGTGGATATGCTGTAGGTGCTTTCAACGTGAACAACATGGAAATAATCCAAGGAATAGTTGCAGCACACAAAGAGGAAAATGCACCTTTAATACTTCAAGTATCTGCTGGTGCAAGAAAATATGCAAACCCAATATACCTTAGAAAGCTTGTTGAAGCTGCTATTGAAGAAACAGGACTTGATATAGTTCTTCACTTAGACCATGGTGATGATTTTGAAATATGCAAATCGTGCATAGATGGTGGATTTACTTCTGTTATGATAGATGGATCAAAATATCCATTAGAACAAAATATAGAATTAACAAAAAGAGTAGTTGATTATGCTCATTCAAAGGGTGTTGTAGTAGAGGGAGAGCTTGGAAAGCTTGCTGGTGTAGAAGATGCAGTAAAGGTTAGTGCTAAGGATGCTACTTATACAGTACCTGAGGAGGCAGTAAGATTTGTTAAGGAAACAGGTGTTGATTCTCTAGCAATAGCTATAGGAACATCTCACGGAGCTTTCAAATTTAAAGGTGAACCAAGTTTAGATTTTGACAGATTAGAAACTATAACAAATCTTTTACCTAATTTCCCATTAGTTTTACACGGAGCTTCAACAGTTCCAAGAGAATTTGTAGATTTGTGCAATCAATATGGCGGTGCAGTTCCAGGCGCTCAAGGAGTTCCAGAGGAAATGCTAAAAAGAGCAGGAAAACTTGGAGTTTGCAAAATCAACATAGACACAGATTTAAGATTATCAATGACAGCAATGATAAGGAAAATTTTTACAGAAAATCCTTCGGAATTTGATCCAAGAAAATACCTAGGACCAGCAAGAGATGCCATAAAAGAAATGGTTAGACATAAGATAGTAAATGTACTTGGCTCAGCTGGCAAGAGATAATAGTATAGAGTAAATTTCATACACTGAAATTATAAAAAACAAGCTGTTTGCTAAATTTTACTAAATTTGCAAACAGCTTATTAATTTATGCTTCTATATCTGGGGCATCGCTGATTGAACCTGTTTCTGCGTCTATAAATGCTAGCCAATATCCATAGTCTCCTGGGATATCATTGCTTTTATATGACCAGTTTTTAAATCCTGTTACTCCCTTGTATGGCTGCTGATCTCTTGTGAATTTTCCCGGTAAGCCGTATACAAATTTTGATACTTCTCCGTCTTTTTCGTATATTCCAAATAAATAATATCCATATGCTTTTAATAAGGTTTGACAGCTTGTTATATGGTTTGCCATCGGATAAGGATAGTAAGTTGATATTATTTGATTGAAGTATGGTAAGAAACCTTTGTATAGGCTATTTTCATCATATGGAACTTTCCACCAGCTTATAGTCCTTATATCGTGTGCTAAAGGCCTTATTGGCTCAAACTTATCTAGTAATTTGAATAGATTTCTTTCATAATCTGTAGAATATTTTTTTGCTCCTTGTTTTTCAACATTTTCGTCATTTATATCTTTTTGATAGTCATTATACGAAATTTTGTCATATTGATTATCATATTGATTGTCATATTGATTGTCATATTGATTATCGCATTGACTGTCGTATTGATTCATTTGACTTTCTTGTATTTGTTCATTTGCTAAATTTTCTTTTGATACATTTTTATTTTCTGTTTTAATTTCTTCAAGTTCCTCTATTTCCTCTACTTTCTGCACTTCAACACTTGATATATCTTCCAGCAAATTATCTATCTGCGTTGCTTTTAAAGGCGAAAATACAGGAGCATACATATGTATTTTATCATCAACTACAATTCCGCATATATTGTAATTTTCAATAGGCTCATCCTTGCTATTAAGCGTTATGCTTCTTTGTAGGCGTCCTCTTTTTGAATTTATAGGACCGATTTTAATTTTCTCTTTCTTATTTTTAAATAAATACACCTCGCTTAAAGCTTTTCCATCGCCAAGGTTTTCAAGATTTACTGTTATAAAGCCTCTGTTTCCTCTTAAATCAATCTTAACATAGCCTTTTCCTTTACATGATTTATCAACTGCTTCAAAGAACTTCATGATTCTATAATTTCTATTGCTACTCACAAAAAAACCCCCCATATATAATTAACATTCGCAAAATTAATTTATTAATATATATGAGAGGTAAGCCGGTTATATTCTATGAATTTTTAATAAGCTGGAGATTAAGCGTATTTATCTACCTATATATTTCTTCTGCTAATTTAGCAAATTCGTATATAGACAGCATTTCTGCTCTAATTCCTGGGTCTAAGCCTGCTCTTTCTATTGCCTCTTTTATTTCTGCTTTATCGATGCTTAGATTGCTGCTTAGAGAATTGTGTATAGTTTTTCTTCTTTGTCCAAATGCTGCTCTTATTACTGCAAATAATTTTTTTTCATCACTTACCATAACTCTTGGTTTATCTAAAATATCCATTGTAATTACAGCTGAATCAACCTTTGGTCTTGGCATGAAAACTGTACTTGGCACTATTAGAGAAATACGAGCATCCGCTCTGTATTCAACAGCTAAGCTTATTGCTCCATATTCTTTGCCTCCTGGCTTTGCACTTAGTCTATGTGCAACTTCCTTTTGTACCATTACAGTAATACCTGATATATTGATTTTTTCTTCCAAAACTTTCATTATGATAGGAGTTGTTATATAATATGGTAAATTAGCAACAAGCTTTACCTTTAAGCCCTCAAACTCATCCTCAATTAATTTATTTATATCAATTTTCATAAAATCATCATAAATTATTTTAAGATTATCATAACCTAGTGTGTCAATATGAACAGGTCGAAGGCTTTTATCAATTTCTATCGCAACAACCTTTTTTGCTCGTTCACATAATCCTTGTGTTAAAGTACCAAAGCCTGGACCTATCTCAATAACTCCCGTATTGTCATCTATGCCTGCCGCCTCTACTATTTTATTTATGATATTTCCGTCTATTATGAAATTCTGACCTAAACCCTTACTAAATTCAAAACCGTGGCGTTCAAGTATCTCTTTCATGATTTTGGGGGAATATAATTTTTTTTCTTCCATACTTTTATACTTCCTCTACATCTAAATATTTTTCTATTGCTTCTTCCAATTCTTCTCTGCTTATTCCATAATTATTTAATCTTTTTAAAAACTGCTTGGCACTGCAATATCCTATCCCAAGCTCATCTCCTAGTTTTCCTCGTCTTTTTGAAGCATTGTCATTTCCTACTAATTGATAATATATCATATCTTCATTAGAAAACTCTGTTCTATTGTCTGTAATTTCTGCTCTGGCATTCTTGAGTGCTTCTCTAATATCCTCTGAACTTGCATTTTCAACGCCTATATTGCCTTTACTATTTGCCTTATCTCTTGGTATAAATGCGTGTTTACAGTTTTCTATCTGAGAGGCTATCATATTTCTTATCTTTTTGCCCGGAAAATCAGGGTCAGTTAAGATTATAACTCCCCTATTTTTAGAAGCTTTTTTTATTATATCAATTGTCTTCTGAGTTAGACCGAGTCCGCTGGTTGCAATTATTTCAGCATCTACAGCTCTTTTGACAGCAGATATGTCGTCCTTACCCTCTACAACTATAATTTCTTTTATTATATTAATTCACATCCCTTAATCCAAACAATTTTTTAAAATTAGAGTTAGTTTTTCTAACTACTTCTTCATATTCAATGTTTTTGATTTTAGCAATTTCTTCTGCAACATATCTAACATATGCAGATTCATTTCTTTTTCCTCTAAATGGTTCCGGAGCTAAGTACGGTGCATCTGTTTCTATTAGTAAATGCTCAAGTGGAATTTCTAAAGCTACTCTTTTAGCAGTTTTTGAATTTTTAAATGTTACAGGACCTGCCAATGATATCATAAAACCCATTTTTATAAATTCATGAGCTAACTCCACATCTCCAGAATAACAGTGTAAAATACCTCTTGCACCGCTATATAATTCTTCTTTCATAATATTAAATATATCTGCGTGAGCTTCCCTATCATGCACTATATATGGCAAATCAAGAGATTTTGCAAGCCTTATCTGCTCACGAAACCATATTTTTTGTAAATCTCTTGGAGAGTTATCATAATGATAATCAAGTCCTATCTCACCTATAGCTAAGACCTTATCTTCAGATGCTAAGCTTTTATATATATCCAGTGTTTCTTCTGTCATATCCTTAACATCATGCGGGTGTGTTCCTATTGCAGCATATATCATGCTGTATTTTTTTGCCAGCTCAACTGATATTTTTGATGATTCTAAGTCGTATCCTATATTAAGAACTATTTCTACGCCATTTTTTGCCAAATCACTGATAAGCTGTTCTCTATCCTCATCAAATCTTTCATCATTTAAATGTGCGTGACTGTCTATTAACATTTTATATTTTTCCTTTCGTTATATTGCATTTGCTTAACTAGCAAACTATGCGTGAAAATTTAGTGGAGAAACAAGCAGTACCTAGGTAATGAAAGAAAAATTCTTTTTATTTTTCTTTCATTACCGTTGCTATGGATGCACAATATGTAAAAAACGGTTGTCGCGCATCTAACGAGCATTACCTACCTTTTCAAATCCTAGGTAATGGGAGTTAATAAGCAGCAACCGTTTTTTACATATTGTGCTAACCTAAAACTCACAACAGAAGTATGTCGAAGCCATAAAACCTCCACTAAATTTTCACTAGACTAACTTATTTTTTATTTCCTCTAATTTTTTAGCCGCATCAATTCTAGCAAACAATATTTCCGGAGTACCTACCTTTGATCCAACAACTGTTCCATCAAATGAGCTTAATGAATCCCAGTCATTTTTCGTAGAATTAATTTGCTCAAATATTTTATCTGATGTTTCTGGTAAAAATGGTTTTAATAAAGCTGCTGCAATACGAATAGACTCCAGTAAATTGTAAAGAACAGTTGCCAATCTTTCTTTTTTGCTTTCATCCTTGCCAAGAATCCAAGGAGCTGTTTCATCTACATATTTATTAGTTCTTCTCAATAGATTGAAAATCTCATCTATTGCATCTGCAACCTTTAATTCTTCCATTTTAAGCTCTACTCTTTTTGGTGTTTCTAATGCTAATGATATAAGCTCATCATCAATAGCTTCTTTTTCAACAGGTGCTAATATCTCACCATCAAAATATTTATTTACCATCGTAACTGTTCTATTTACAAGATTTCCAAAAATATTTGCCAAATCTGAATTAACTCTTTCAATTAATAATTCATAGCTTAATATTCCGTCATTTGCAAAAGGCATTTCATGAAGCACATAGTATCTTACAGCGTCTACACCAAAGAAGTCTACTAAATCATCAGCATAAATCACATTGCCTTTAGATTTACTCATCTTTCCTTCGCCAACTAAAAGCCAAGGATGACCAAATACCTGCTTTGGAAGTTCTTCGCCAAGTGCCATTAAAAGTATCGGCCAATAAATTGTATGAAACCTCAATATATCTTTTCCTATTAAATGAACATCAGCAGGCCAAAGCTTCTTGTATAAATCACTATGATTTCCGTTTATATCATATCCTAAAAATGTAATATAATTACTAAGTGCATCAATCCAAACATATATTACGTGTTTATCATCAAAAGAAACTGGAACTCCCCAATTAAATGATGTTCTCGATACGCACAAGTCCTGAAGACCTGGTTTTAGGAAATTATTAATCATTTCATTTTTTCGTGATTCCGGTTGTATAAACTCAGGATTATCCTCTATATGCTTAATCAACCTGTCAGTATAAGCCCCTAGCTTAAAGAAATATGCCTCTTCCTTTGCTTTTTTTACCTCAGCTCCACAATCAGGACATTTTCCATCTACTAGCTGTCCTTCTGTGAAAAATGATTCACAAGGAGTACAGTACAAGCCCTCATACTCTCCCTTGTAGATATCGCCTTGGTCATAAAGTCTTTTAAAAATCTGCTGAACTATTTTCTTATGCTCTGGATTGCTCGTTCTTACAAATTTGTCATAGCTTGTGTTCATTATATCCCAAATTCTTTTAATTTCGCCAGCTACTTCATCAACAAATTGTTGAGGAGTTTTTCCTACTGCCTCAGCTTTATCTTGAATTTTTTGTCCATGCTCATCTGTTCCAGTTTGGAAATAAACATCATAGCCATTTAATTTTTTAAATCTTGCTATACTATCTGCAAGCACTATCTCATAAGTATTGCCTATATGCGGCTTTCCAGATGTATATGCAATCGCAGTAGTAATATAATATTTACCCTTATTCATAATATAATCTCCTATCTATCTTAATATTTTTTTCTAATTAAATTTTTTATAAGCCAAAAGAAATTTTCGGCTCAAATAAAAAATCTCCTAATCCAACAGGATTAAGAGACGATTATATCGCGTTACCACTCTTATTTGTATAAATCTCACAATTTATACCTCATTAAGTTCTAAACAAACTTTGCAAATAGTTGCTATAAGCTTTAGAATAAGCTCTTTACAAATCTATAATAAACTTGTTTTAAACCCTGTAATATAACGGTTACAACCGTAACATCTTAAAACTTTCAGATGCTAAGCTCCGAGGCCATCTTCTTTTTAAACTATACCGCTGATTTTCACCACTCACAGCTCTCTAAAGGCTTCATTTAAAAATACTCTTCTCTTCACAGCTTTTAATTATTGTTCACATTTAATACTACAACTATACAAAATTTATTTTACTTTGTCAACAAAAATATTTTTTAACAGTTATTATAGAATAAATGCTATACATTTAATTATGCTCACTATAATACCTATAATGATGGCAGGCACTAGCAATATAAGTCCTAACCCCAATCCCAATGGCAACAGCATTACTATTACAGAACCACCGATTATAAGTCCTAACACTGTAAATATAATTTTTAATAACAAAACCCCAGCTTTTAATGCAACTACTACACAAATAAAAAATATAAAAAGACCAACTATAATACTCATATTCTCCTCCAAGATTCTTAATACTGTTATAATAGTATAAAAAAGTTTGAACGTCATTAATTAAAGATTAAAATTTCATTAAAATATTTATGCTTGCTATAAAAAAGCAACAGATTAATTTCTGCTGCTTCTAGCTAAGAGTTTATATCTAGCTTAGTTCCTCTAATTTTTTTATTGATTCTCTATCATATTGCAATATTTCACCAGCAAGATTTCTTGATTCATTATCTAAATTACCTCTTAAAACTTTTTCCGCCATATTTACACCCTTTGTTTCTCCGTCAATGGCTTTTTTAATTACTTCGCAATCCACACTTGAGCCTAATTCCATGTTAAGCATAATATCGCCCATCTTTCCTTTTAGCCCGAGATTTTCGTCTGGTCTACCGCCGATATTTTGAATGTAGTTTGCTAATATCTCAGTATTCTTCCTGTGCTGTTTTTGAATGTCTTGAAAAGTTGTTCTAGTACTCTCGTCTTTTAACCTGCTTATAAAATTATTAAAGCTCTCTATTGCCATGTATTCACCTTGCAATAGTTTATTAAGTGATTTTACCAATTCTTCTTTATTACTCAACTTTATACCTCCGATAAAAATAAGAATAAGCTTATTTTTTCATAATTCTATAAGCTTATTCTTATTTTTATCAATTTCATTAAAATATTTTATTTGATTGTTATAAATTCTATTCATTAATCACAATTTCATGAGAAATTAAATTGTATTTTTTTATTTTTCTATAAAATGTCGCCCTGCTAATTCCAAGCTCATCGCATATTTTATTGACAGAATTATTTGATAAGCCATAGAGCTTGATTGCTTTTTTCAATTCATTTCTTTCTAATTCCTCAATAGTACGCAATGAATTACATTCACACGTATATAATTCTTCTGAATTATTTCTTACTAAATTATTTTCATTTTTAAGCTTATTAGGTAGGCTATCTATATCAATATACGATTTATCTGTCATGTTTACAGCATATTCTATAGCATTTTCAAGTTCTCTAACATTACCATACCATTGATAATTTTTAATTACATTTAAAGTATCAGGACTTATACCCTCTACATTTTTATCAAGTTTGCAGGAAAATTTTCTGACAAAATAATCGGCTAGAAGTTCAATATCCTCTGTTCTCTGTCTTAATGGAGGTATATTGATTGGAATTACATTTAATCTATAATATAAATCCTCTCTAAATTCTTTGTTTTTTACTTTTTCCTCCAAATTGCAATTTGTTGATGCTATTATCCTTACATCTACATCAATATAGCCTTTTCCACATATCCTCATCACCTTGCTATCTTGTAAAACCCTCAACAGCTTAGGCTGTAGGTTTAGCGGCATATCCCCTATTTCGTCTAAAAGCAGCGTACCCTTATGAGCAAGCTCAAATTTACCTTGGTGACCACCTTTCAATGCTCCGGTATAAGCACCCTCCTCATATCCAAACAGTTCACTCTCAAATAAATTCTCAGGTATAGCACTACAATTAATCGCTAAAAATGCTTCTTTTTTTCTACTGCTATCATAATGCAAGGCTCTTGCGAAAAGCTCCTTGCCCGTTCCGCTTTCGCCTGTTATCAAAACCGTAGAATCAGTTTGTGATGCTTTTTTAGCCAATGACATGACAGCTTCCATCTTAGCACTTTTATACTTAATATTATTGAACTCAGTTATTATATTATTGCCGATAATCTTTCTCTTTTCAATAATTTGAAAAGCTATGAGGCTTGCCATTTTATCTAGAAAATTCATTATGTTGTCTTCATTTTTCAACAATAGATTTTTTTGATTTTCGTCAAATGCAATCAAACCTATTACACCATAAACCTTATTATTTATACTTATCGGCGAGGCTATTTCTGCGAATTCTAAGCAATCTGTATTTCCACAGAGCTTGCACACTTTATCTTCATTTGGATTTCTAACTACATATGGTATGTTGTTTTTCAGACAATGAGCAAAAATACCGCTTTTATTAAGCCTTTCACCAATTGATGATTTGTATTTTCCTGTACCAGCAATCCTTAGCAAACTATCATCTGTAACTGTTACATCAACTCCTACAACACTTGCTATAGCTTCAGCAGTTTTCTGAACATTATCCTTTATACTTAATAAATCCATAATAACCTCCATCTTGCCATTTTATTAATGCTATAAATAATTATTTATTTCATTTGTAAAAAATTAGCAACAAAACCCAAGTCCTCAAATAAAAATAAGATAATTTAATTATCTTATTTTTGTTATAAAGCAATATCTATCTTTCAGTACCTAAGAAAAATAATGCAATTGTTCCTGGTCCTGAGTGAGAACCTATAACAGGACCTATGTAATTCATCTTTATATCCTTAACATTTAATTTCTCTCTTATAAGATTTGCAAGAAATTCAGCCTCTTCTAAGCAATCTCCATGGCTTATGAAAATTGTCTGTTCTTCTGGCTTAATCGCTGTTTTTTCCATCATTTTTAAAAGAGTAGTAATTGATATTTTTCTACCTCTTACTTTTTCTACAGGTATCAAATGACCCTCATTGTCCACATGCAAAACAGGTTTAATACCCAGCATTGTTCCTAAGAACGCAGCTGTTGCAGATACTCTGCCACCTTTTTTTAAGTGGTACAAATCATCAACTGTGAACCAATGGCATAATTTAAGCTTATTATCTTCAACCCAATCTCTCAAATCATCTATATTCATACCTGAGTTTTTTCTTGTTGCTGCATGATATACCAAAAGTCCCTCACCCATAGATGCTGACAATGTATCTACTGTATAAATCTTACTGTCTGGATACTTTTCTTGCAAAGTTTGTGCTGCAACGCATGAAGCATTGTATGTCCCACTGAGTCCTGAAGAAAATCCCATGTATAAAACATCTTTTCCTTCTTTTAGAGATAATTCAAACAAATCCATGAATGTTGCTGTATTAACCAATGAAGTGCTTGAAGACTCACCGTTTCTCAAAAGGTTATAGAATTCCTTATAAGTAATTTCTCGTTCATCCGAATAATTTAGGTAGCTTTTATCCCCAACATTAAACTCCATTGGTATAACAGTTATACCAAGCTCATTAATTAAGTCCGGTGTTAAGTCACTTGTTGAATCAGTTATAATTACATAATCACGCATAATATCTTCTCCTTACATTTTCTAGCCTCAATCCATTATTGGTTGAAAGACTTCAATTCTAATATTAATTTATAATTCCTTCTCACTTATATGAGATTTTATCAACACCATAAATATATCATATAAATATATAAATGTATATATTTAATTATAATTTATCTAAAACAATTATCAATATTTTGCACGCTTTTTATCAGTGATTCCTTTGATTTTACTTCTATAAGCATTGTTAGATTGTGTTTAGATGCAAAGTCTATACGATCTTCTATATTTAAGCTGCCTTCCTTTAAAACCAAATGATCCTTGCTCCCACTTGCATCGTGCAAGTGCATATGATTTATCTTATCTATATATTTAAGCAAAACCTCTTTATCTGAATAATTACTGATATAGTCATGTCCTACATCCCAAGTCAAAAAAATATTATCAAAGCTTAGTGACTTGTCCAATATTTTTTGAACGTAATTAAGCCCGAAATTACCGCTATTCTCTATACAAATCATAATATCGTATTTGGATGCTGTCTCAGAAATTATTTTGATAGAATCTAAAAATTTAGCCACATATTCATCAGAATATTTTTCGTTTATGTAAATCTTTCTATCTGGCAAGGTCATATGAGCACCTTTTGCTATGTGCATATTTAAAAGCTTGACATTTGCATTTTTTGCCCATTTTATAGAATCTATAAATAATTTTAAATATCCCTGTCTTATATCATCATAAAATGAAGCTGTGTCTGCATCATCAGGCATATGTATTGTAAATTCAATATTATATTCTTTCGATAAATTTCGCAAATATATAGGGTCAACATTGTTTATCATATTATAAGGAAAATTCATGTTTAGCTCTATAAAGTTTAAATTCAGCTTTTTGCATAGCTCTATATTTTCTTCAATAGTATTAAATTCTATCAAAGCAGGCATACCTATTTTCATCACTAATCTCCTTTTTTATTTAAGAAATATGTTTTCAAGTGCTTTTATAAGTTCCTCTATAGTATTTTTGTTCAGCATATAGTTTATTTTATTATTATCGGCAGAAAAATTTATCAATGAAAGATTATATAAGTTAGACATATGATGAGATACGGTTGCTGTTGTTATATTAAGCTTTTTAGCTATTTCTACACCATACATCTGATTGTCTCTAAGACTTTTTAAAATATCAAACTTGCTCTTATCCCCAAAAGCCTTTAATATCGAAATAATTCTATCATCGTTAATAAAATATATTTTAATCATATCGAATAAAGCTTTTACATGTACTCCTATATATGCGTACTGAAAATTAGAGCTTTCAGTATTGTCGTTTATATTAATAGGTTTAAGCATTAAGACATTAGACCTCATAATAAAAGGTCTTATTGCTAAATTTTTTTCATTAGATAATTTTATGTCATAATTTTCCAATAGCTTGTCTCCATATTTTTCATATTCAGACATCATGACTCTTTGGTATTCATCAGCTATTGATTGCAGAGATTCTTCTTTTTCTTTTAAAATTTCAATAACCTTACAGGTTATTTCATATACTTCATTAAAGTATTCATCAAAATTATAATATAGTAAAATATATTTAAGCTTTGAATCTGCACTTAAATTTGAACTGTTTATGCTATTTATATAAAATTTGTCGTCAAAATCGCCTTGCGTAAAATTTATTTTTACATTTTCAAAGTCTTCACTTAATAATGAGAAATATTTCTCTAATTTTTGAAGCTTTGATAACTGCATAAATTTATCTATATTATCTTTGGAATCGCTGTATACTACAAAGCTCATGATAATATCTCCAAGGCTTGGTGCATCATCTTCATCTGAATCTGATGAAAAATAAAATTTTAATTTTTCCTTAGGTATTTCTATTTTGCTTGTTACATAGCTATAGATACTTGATATCTCATCATATAAGACATCTAATTCCTCTATAGGTATGTTATATTTTTGTTTATGTCCTTCTTTAACCTTCACATAATAATCTTCATCCTTTACATATGAGAATATTATCGAAAGCGCTTCCGCATAATAGTTTATTTTATTTAAAAATTTTATTTTCATTAGCATTAATTCCTTCCTTATTTGAAGAGTAATTTAACTCTTATACTTAGCATACCAAATTATCATCATTTTTTCAATAAGATATTTTAAATTAAAGCTTTAATAATCACTATAGCCACAAATCCCGGTACCCCCAACACAGCTAAAACAGACAGACTAAGCTCATTTATTCCGATAATATCGAATTTAGCAAAGTTTGCTATAAGGTTATATATGAAAACACATATGATACCTAGAACTGTATTAATTAATATTTTATTAAATAACTTGAGTGGTCCTAATAGTATCCACACAAGCATAAAAATCAGCATAATCAAAGACGCCCAAATTAGAACAATTCCTAAATCAGCTCCAAACATTTTACTCCCCCTTATTACACTAACAAAATATCTTTAAAATAAAAACTATACAACTATTTTTTCAGCAATTTCAATTCCCTTGCTTGCCTTAACAAATATTCATATTTTTTTTGTGCAGCTGTCTGGTTATATATTGCATATTCAACCAGTTCAGGCTCACTGACGCTGTCAAAATAGCTCTGTGCAAATTCCCATTCGTGTTTCGCTTCTTCTATAGCCTTGTGCATTTTCTCAATATCCGTTTCCCCTGTTTTTCTTATGCTGTCCAAAAACTCTTTAGCATAAATTTCCTTTTCCAAATTGTTATTTGACATAAAGCCCTCCTCATCATAATGCTTGTTTATATATTTTATATAGATATGCTTTTATATATTCATGATATATAAATATTTTTAAAATAATATTAAAGCTATTGTTTAATAGTAGCGAAACTACTGTTTTATACCTAAAATATTGTTTTTTCCTACTATTATTATGGACAAGAAGTTATTTTTTATTCGATATTGGATAATTTTCACTAATTATTCCATAAAATTAATTATTTATAATAAAATTATTTTCTGTTATAATGATAATTAAAATATAAATTAAAATGTCAAATAAATTTAAGATTTAGATAAAACACTTCATTCATTACTATTAAATGCTACTTTATAACATATTAGGAGGATATTATGATAGATATTCAAAAATGCAAATACGTATTAGCTATTGCAGAATTATCAAGCTTTTCTAAAGCTGCTGAAAAGTTGTATATAGCACAGTCCTCTTTGAGCAGATATGTTAGCGAGCTTGAAGAAAGCATTGGTTTAAAACTTTTTGACAGAAGCAAGTTACCTATTGAGCTGACATATGCTGGAGAGAAGTATATTCAATATGTAAAAGATTTTATAGATTTAGAAAACAAAATGATTGAGGAAATGAATATTATAAAATTTGGCTCTATGGGCAGTCTTATAATTGGAACTTTTGCTCTTATGGGAACTTATATTTTGCCTAATATTATCCCGCATTTTTCACAGCGTTTCCCATTTGTAAAATTCAACATTGTAAATGAAATGCCTCACTCCTTTGAAAATTCCTTAAAAAACGGTTCTATAGACATTTGCTTAGTAAATCTTCCTCCAATAGATCAAAGCATCAAGTATGAAATTATTGATGACGATAAAATATTGCTAATTTGCTCAATAAATCATCCATTGTCTATAAAGTATAAATCTGAGCTTGAAAATAACAGTCTTGAAAATCCTACTGAAATTGATTTTAAAGATATTGAAAATGAAAAATTTATACTTCTTCCGCAGCCTAATAATATGCGAAAGATTGCTGATGCGATTTTCAATGACTGGGAAATATCTCCTGAAAATATTTTAAATGTTCCAAGTTTAAATATGGCTATTGATCTTGTATCTGCAAACATGGGCTTAACTTTTGTATGTAAATCAACAATAAAGTATAAAAAATTGGAAAATCCGGTTTTTTATTTTACAGTAGGCAAATTAGAAAGCATGGCATCAATAATACTAACCTACCACAGCACGAACGATAATCCTATGATAAGCTCATTCATTGAAGTATCAAAGCAAAACTTTCCAAATTAAATAGTTTTATATTATAAAGCTTCTATAAATTTTAGGAAAAATATGAATTCGTAGAAGCTTTTTTATTTGCAAAAAGTGGTGCTGCGATTATAATTCAAGTATCGCAGCACCACTTTTATATATTAATTTAATGAGGGGGATCTATTTAATTTAATTTCTTTAATTCGTTTATATAATTTATAACATTAGAGTCTATTAGCTTATCTATGTCTATTTTTGCAAATCCTCCTGCTTTGAAGTGCTCTCTTAGCTCTACTTCTCTGCTTACAGAATCTTCTGCTCTTGTTAATAGTTCTTCTGCTCTTTCTTCTGGAAAAACTATTACACCATCTGCATCTCCAAATACTATATCACCTTGTTTAACATACACTCCAGAACAGTTTACAGGTTCTCCGTATGAGCCTGTAACTCCTAAAACATTAGTTGTCACAGCTGAAATTCCTGTACAGAAAACTGGTATGTCAAGCTGCGCTATTGCTAATGAATCTGTTGCAGGTCCATCAATTACAATTCCTCTATAGCCTTGGCACTGTGCAAGTAAGGCAACCATTTCACCAACACAGGCAAAGACTTCATCTCCTCCTCTGTCGATTACTATTACTGAGCCTTTTGGAGCAGTTTTTAAAGCTTTATAAAGAGCTGCTGAGTCCTTTCCTATAATCCTCACAGGATATGCAGGTCCAACCATCTTTGAGTGTTTATTTATAGGTTTCATCTTAGGTTTCATGAATCCGCCCTCTATATAATGTCCTATAGTAGCAGGATCTACTTTTAGGAACCTATTAATCATATTGTTATCCATATTTTCTCCTTTATATAATGTTAGTTTTTTATTCATGGACTTTTAATTCAAGAACATCTGGTCTTGAATAATGTCCGCAAACATCAAATTCCATACGACTCATAGGAACTTTTTGCATATTTAGTTCTGCAAATATAATTTCCTCTTTGTCCCATACCGGCTCAGTTTCATAATGACCATAAGGGTCAACAATACAACTTCCACCACGACATACCACATCAGGAAGTTTAGCAATCTCATCTGAACAATGTAAATTATCAGGATACATTTCTTTTGTAAAGTACATATCACAGTTGATAAAATAACAATGACCTTCTATCGCGATATGGCGAATCGTATCTTGCCATTCCTTGTTGTCATTTGTATTAGGAGCAATATATAGACTAAGTCCTTTCTCATACAAAGCAACTCGTGCCAAAGGCATATAGCTCTCCCAGCAAATTAGGCTTCCCATAACACCCCAAGGTGTCTTAACTACTGGGAAATATCCTTTGTTTGCATCGCCCCAAACACAGCGTTCTGAGCCAGTTGGCTTTAATTTTCTGTGAATAGCGATTAACTCACCTTCAGGTGAAAAAAATAAATTTGTATTGTAAAGTGTAGCAGTAGCATTGTCTCGCTCAGAAACACCAATACTCACATAAGCATTTGCTTCCTTTGCTGCATGAGCTATTAGCTCAGTTTCTGGTCCAGGTACAAGAATAGAATTGTCATAATACATCTTCCAATCTTTTCGTCCGTCTGCATTACGACTGCCAACAGTATATCCAAAGGTCATCCCATATGGGTAGCCTGGTATAAATAGCTCAGGAAATACGATTAGTTCTGCTTTCTCTTTTGCCGATTTTTTAATCAGATCAATAGCTTTTTCAGTACATAAAGCTCTGTCAAACATAACTGGAGATGCTTGTACTACTGCAATTTTACATTTATCTTTTAAATTTTCCATGTCATTATGCCATTTACTCTATTGCACAAAAGCAATTAAATCTTTGTGCATGAGCTTCTTGCCTACTTTCTCATTATTTTTAATAAATTTCAAACTTTTCTTAAATATATTATGTAGCTATTTAATAATTACATCATATACATCTGATCTTCTATTTTTTAATGATGGTATCTTTGTTCTTATTCTGTCAAGATAGTCAAGGTCAATTTCTGCTATTGCAACGCTTGGCTCATCCTTTGCTTTTGCAATCACTGTTCCCCATGGATCTATTATCATACTATTTCCGAATGCAGTAAAATTAGGTTTTTTACCAATCTGTCCTGCCGCAACGATATAGCAAGTATTTTCTATTGCTCTTGTTCTTAGTATAGGCTCCCAATGATCTTTTCCTGTTGGCATTGTGAAATTAGCAGGTGTAAATATTATTTGTGCACCTTGAAGCGCAAGAAGTCTAAATAATTCTGGAAATCTTATATCATAGCATATAGAGAAACCAAGCTTTCCATACTCAGTATCTACAGTTACAACATTTTCTCCCTGCAATATTCTTTCAGACTCCATATTTACAGTGCCATCTGGCAATGTTACGTCAAAAGTATGAAGTTTTCTGTATTTTGCAACTATTTCACCCTTGTCATTAATCATTACAGTTGTGTTGTACGATTTTTTCTCGTTGGGTATAATCTCTGCTATACTTCCTCCATGGATATAAATTCCATATTTTTTTGCCGCTTCACAAAGAAAATCAGTTGTATACCCAGGTATAGTCTCCGCTTGACCACCTTCTCCTACATTTTGACCTGTTAAATTCATTACCTCTGGAAAAGATATTATCTTAGCATTTTTACTTACAGCTTCTTTTATAAATTCTGCTGCTTTTTCTAAATTTTTTTTCTTATCGTTTTGTGTATCCATCTGAATTACAGCAATATTAAATTTTCTCATTTACTTATATTCCTTTCTACAAATTATTAATTTCTCTTACATAATGGCAAGCTACAAAATGCTCCGGCATAATCTCCTCTACAACTGGGCTTTCTGCAATACATTTTTCCTTTGCATAAGTACATCTTTTTGCAAATCTGCATCCGGGCTTCATGTTGATAGGTGAAGATATCTCCCCTTTAAGCGGTATATCGGTTATTTCTCTTCCCAATACTGGCACAGGTACTGCTGCTAACAGCGCTTTAGTATAAGGATGAAGACTATGCTTAAAAAGCTCCTTTGAATTTGCTTTTTCTATCATCACACCTAGATACATTACCAAAATATCGTTAGATATATGCTTTACAACGGACATATCATGAGTTATAAACAAGTATGTCAATCCCATCATATCCTGCAAATCTTGCATAAGATTTAGTATCTGAGCTTGAATTGAAACATCTAGTGCAGATACAGGCTCGTCGCACACGATAAACTTAGGATTAAGCACCAATGCTCTACCTATACCAATTCTTTGTCTTCTTCCTCCGTCAAGCTCATGAGGATAACTGTCATACAAACGTTCTGCAAGCCCAACAGTATCCATAATTTCTTTTACCTTTTTAGTATATTCAGCCTTATCATTAAATTTACGATATATCACTAAAGGCTCTCCGATAATTTCGCTTACAGTCATCCTCGGATTAAGTGAAGAATAAGGGTCTTGAAATATCATCTGCATATCTTTTCTTTTTTCTTTCAAGGCTTTTCCCTTTATATCCGAGATGTCCTCATCTTCAAAATATATTTTTCCCGAAGTAGGCTCATGTAGATGTATAATTGTTCTTCCAAGTGTTGACTTTCCACATCCTGACTCTCCTACAACGCCCAGTGTTTCACCTTTTTTTATATCGAAGGATACTCCATCTACAGCGTGTAAAATTCCTTTGGATGTTTTAAAATGCTTCTTTATATTTTCAACTCTCAATAAATTATCCATTAAAATCCTCCATTTTAATTAGTAATTGAGGCACTTCACTAAATGCCCTTCTTCTACTTCTACTATTGGAATATTGCCAATTTTACACTTTTCCGTCGCCTTTGGGCATCTTGGCTCAAAAGGACAACCATCTGGAAGGTTAGAAGGATCAGGCATCAAGCCTTTAATTGGTTTAAGTCTTTTAACATCCTCGTCAAGTCTTGGTATAGAGTCAAACAATCCTTGTGTATATGGATGCTTTGTATTGTTAAAAATATGCTCTAATGTACCGTATTCAACAATTTCTCCGGCATACATTATAGCTGCCTTTTCACATACCTCAGCTACAATTCCCAAGTCATGAGTAATTAATAATAAAGATGTATTAAAATTCTTTTTCAAATTGCCGATTAGCTTTAAAACCTGCTTTTGAATAGTAACATCCAGGGCAGTTGTTGGCTCATCTGCTATCAACAAATCCGGATTACAAGCAAGTGCTATTGCTATTATTGCTCTTTGCTTCATTCCACCTGAAAACTGTATCGGATAATCGTTGAACCTATCATATGAAATCCCTACCATTTCAAGCATTTGCTGAGCCTTTTTATCAGCGTCTTTTCTTGATAGTTTCTCATGTATCCTAATAACCTCTGAAATTTGCTCTCCTATAGTCAGAACAGGGTTTAGTGAGGTCATTGGGTCTTGAAATATCATCGAAATATTGTTTCCTCTGATATGTCTTTTTTCTCTGTTGGATAATTTTAGAACATTTTTATTATTAAATAGAATTTCTCCGCTTACAATTTTTCCCGGCGGACTTGGAATAAGTTGCAATATACTCAGAGCAGTAGTAGTCTTGCCTGCTCCTGTTTCTCCAACTAATGCAAGGGATTCTCCTTTTTTAATGTTTAGTGTTACATTATTTACAGCCTTCACAAGCTCAGTATCAGTTTTATAATGAACGGATAAATCTTTTATTTCTAATATATTTTCACTCATAGTTTTCATCCCTTCCATATTAATTTTTCAACCTCGGATCTAGTGCATCTCTGAGTCCGTCTCCGAACATGTTAAATGACAATACTGACAACACAATTGCAAGACCTGGGAATGTTACAACGTACCAATAATCTCTTATAAACGGTCTGCCTGATGAAAGCATCGAACCCCATTCAGGTGTTGGCGGAGCTACTCCTAAGCCTATAAAGCTTAAAGATGCTGCTGAAAGTATAGATATTGCTATACTCAAGGTAGATTGCACTATTATAGGTGCTAAACAATTTGGAAGTATGTGCTTCATAATAATTCTAAAATCACTGGCTCCAATCGACCTTGCTGCCTCAATATATTCCTGCTCTTTTTCTGAGAGTATAGATGCACGAACTATCCTCGAATATTCAGGAACTGTACCAATTCCAATTGCTATTATAAGATTTATAAAGCTTGTCCCTAACATAGCAACTAAAGACATTGCGAGCAATATATTTGGTATGGCAAGCATGATATCTATAATTCTCATGATGAGATTATCAACTCTGCCACCGTAATATCCAGATATACAGCCAAGCGCTGTTCCCAAAACTGAGGATATAGCTACGGATACAATACCTATTGTCATTGAAATTCTAGCACCATATACAACTCTACTGAATATATCTCTTCCATAATCATCAGTTCCAAACCAGTGCTGTCCATTTGGTGAAATAAACTTATCCTGCAGGTTTTGATCATCAAATCCATATGGGGCGATAAGTGACGGAACAAGAGAACAAATAATTAAAATTACTATGAATATCAATCCAAGTACAGCATTTTTATTCTTTAAAAAGCGTCTTAAAATACTACGTGTTTTATTATTTTTTCTGCTCACTATGCTTCCCCCTCTGTTGATATCTTTTTAGCTGCCTTTGTATATTGTGATTTTATTCTTGGGTCAACAAAAGCATAAATTAAGTCTATAATTATATTTACCATTATCATTATGAAGGCTATAAACAGTACCCCACCTTGAACCATAGGGAAATTCTTAACCTTTATAGCATCAACCATCAATTTTCCAAGTCCGGGTATTGAGAAAATAGTTTCTGTAAGTACAGCTCCTCCCAACTGACGGCCAAATGATAGTCCTATAACTGTTACAATAGGAATAAACGAATTTCTTAAAGCGTGCTTTAAAACTACAACTACTTCTTTAGTTCCTTTTGCTCTTGCTGTACGTACATAGTCCTGTCTTATAACTTCCAGCATGCTTGACCTTGTAATTCTCATTATTCTTGCAGCTGCATTAACACCAAGTGCAATGGTTGGTAAAACCCAATGTGCCACCGTTTTAAATCCAGATGGAGGCAACCACTTAAGGTTTACAGAGAATAAAATTATAAGCATCATACCTAGCCAAAAGGTAGGCGTTGCAATACCAATTAGTGACAATGGTGTAACTATAGTATCAAATAATGAATATGGTTTTACAGCTGATATAACTCCAATCAAAACGCCAAAAATTGAAGCGAATATAATTGACATAAAAGCTAACCAAAATGTTGTAGGAAATCTAGTTATTATTTCTTTCGAAACTGGTTGCTTTGTTACATATGAAGTACCTAAATCTCCTTTTGTAACTATCTTTACTAAATAATTTAAATACTGTGTTAAAAATGGTTTATTCAAACCGTTTGTTTCATTAAAAAGTTCTATGTCTTTATCTGTTGCCATATCTCCTAGTATGATACGCGCAGGATCACCAGGAGTAAAGTGCATCATTGTAAAAATTATAAAGGTAACACCGATAAGAACTGGTATCATACCTAAGAGTCTTTTTCCCATATATCTAATCATAGTCGTCCTCCAATCAAGTAAGGCTTGAGATATTTAGTATAAAGACTGAGCTAATTTATTACCTAGGTAATAGAAAAGCTCAGTCGCATTATTAATTATTGCTTAAGCTCCAATATTAAGACTTATGTTCTAAATGTAATAAACTTCTTTGCTTGTCCTTTATTTGGATTTAACCTTATTCATAAACTACAACATTTTGAAGGTCTATTTGCTGTAACGGATCCATAACAAAGCCTTCTACCTTATCACTTACACCGAATATTACCGGAGTAAACGCTAATGGAATACTATATCTTATATCGTATAAATAATCTTGAATTTCACCATAAGCTTTAGCTCTTTCTGTATTATCGTAAAGAGTCATAGCATTGCTTAGCATTTCATCCAAGTGATTATCATTAGATTGAATTTTATCTTTAAATTTTGAATCATATATTATTAAAATATTAGATGGTTCATTAGCATTACCAGCTCTCATACCTGCTTGGAATTTATGTCCCTGTCCTTGGTATGTTGATGAGTCCATTTGAAAAAACTCTAGTTGAACGCCTATCTTACCCCACATATTTTGAATAACTTCAGCAATCTTTTTATCAATCTCTCTGTCTTCATAGTTGAATTTAAGTTTTAATCCATTTGGATATCCAGCTTTTATCATTAATTCTTTAGCTTTTTCCAAATCATAAGGCATAACTCCTAAGTCTTTGAATGCAAAAACATTTGAAGGATAAAATCCAGTAGCCGGTTTTGCAGTACCTGAGTATATTGCATCTACTAAAGAATTTATGTCAAGAGCATATGATAAGGCATATCTTAAATCTTTATTTTGTAATATTTCATCCTGCATACTGAATGTTAAAACCATATATCTGTTTGAGTCGCCCATAACAACGCTTGCATTTTCAAGTTCATCAACTCTTTTTACATCTATACCATTTACTTCATATATAATATCCACTCCGCCTGTTTCAAGCTCTATAACTCTGTTTGCAGCTTCTGGTATTATTTTGAATACTAAATTAGGTGTCTTAGCTTCTTCGCCCCAATACTTATCATTTTTAACCAATGTAATTTGTGAGCCTGATTCCCATGATTGTAATTTATATGGGCCAGTTCCTACTGGATTACGAGCATAAGCTGCCTCTCCCATCTCCTCTACAGCCTTCTTACATACAATACTTCCTCTACCACCCGAAAGAGTATTGAATATAGCTGCATAAGGAGCAGTAAATTTTATTTTAATAGTATACTCATCTACTATTTCTGTATTAGCAGCATCAATATATTTAAAAGTCGAAGCTGTTATAGGGTTTGCAAGACCTCTTTCAAATGTAAATAATACATCGGCTGCTGTAAATTTTTCACCGTTTGAAAAGTAAACATCATCTCTTAACTTCATCTCTAAAGTTAAATCATCAAGAAGCTCCCAGCTTTTAGCAAGCCTTGGCTCGACAGTTCCATCGCTTTTTTCATTTACAAGCTTATCAAAAATCATTCTTTGAACCATCCAGTTACTCGCTCTGTTAGATGATTGCGGGTCCATAGTTGCTAAGTCTTCCCATACGCCTATTGTTAGAGTATCTTTTGCAACCTTATCTCCTTTTGGTGTATCTGTTTTATCTTGCCCATTCTTGTCTTGTCCTGATGCGTTATCAGCTGGTTTACTACAAGCAGAAAAGATCATCAATGCTACCATTAATAAAGCTAATAATTTACTATACTTTCTCATCGTTTTCCTCCTAAATTTTAAACTCATACTTCATGTACTCAACTACTCTATCAACGCACTTGTTGATGATAGCTTCGCCTTTTTCCTTGGATGCTATATCAGCATTACCAATTTGTCCAATTTCTGTTTTTTCCTCAAATTTAGTATATCTTATGAAATCTGTATATTTTTCATATGAATCTGTTTTAGGCTCAACAGTTGTAATTCTGTCAGTCTTAACTAAATCTGGTCTTAGATACATCATTACTGAAGTTCCACATTCGCTTGCATGTCCGTGTGCCATATGTCCTTTAAGCTCAAATATATCAGTACCGTTAGCGTTTGCAAATCTCCACCAATCAATTTGTCCGCATTTGATATCATAATCCTGTTGAAAATATCTAACGAGATAATTGATTGTATCCACGTTCCCTGCATGGCCTGTTATAAACATAAAGTTTTTAAAGCCATAATCAATTAGTGATTTAAACAATTCCTTCATACAAAGGAAATACGTTTCCCTAGAATATGTAAATGTGCCTGGAAATCCTCTAAGTGCAAGGGATTCTCCGATATTTAATGATGGTGATATAATAGCATCTACCTTATTTGCAACTCTGAAAGCGATTGCTTCTGCTGCAATGCAATCAGCTGATAAAGGAAGATGAGGACCATAAACTTCAACAGCTCCACTTGGAATTATAACTGTTTTAGTTCTTTCCAATCTACTTTTAAAATCAACCCAGTTCATTTCAGTTATTAAGTTTGTCAATTCAAAACCTCCTAATTGTTTGTTTGTTAATTTATTATAAATCTTAAATCCAGTTATGGCAAATATCTAATGAGCATATATGTTATAACAATTTTGTTATAAGTAAAGTGGGTATATTAAGCAATTTATTTAAATTTGTGTAAGGTTTGCAAAACTATATATTTGTTAGAAAATCAAGTTATATATATAGTTAAAAATTAAGCTTAAATTAAATAAAATATAAAAAAACACCCATTTTTTCTAATATCTTAAAAAAATGGGTGTTTTTATGTTATAACATTATTCTTATATCTCACGTCTACCTTCCATTGCTTTTAGGAGTGTTACCTCATCTGCATACTCTATATCTCCACCTATTGGAATTCCATGTGCTATACGTGTCACCTTTATTCCCATAGTTTTGATTAGTCTTGAAATATAGACTGCTGTAGCTTCCCCTTCTATTGTTGGATTAGTCGCAAGTATTACTTCGCTTATATCAGCTGTAAGTCTGCTTATAAGTCCTTTTATGTTTATTTGATCAGGTCCTATACCGTCAAGCGGTGATATAGTCCCATGCAAGACATGATAAACTCCCATGAAATCCTTTGTTCTTTCCATGGCAGCTACGTCTTTAACATCTTCTACTACGCATATAATAGATTTATCTCTTTTTGCACTTTGACATATATTACAATGCTCCGCTTCTGATAAATTACCACAAATTGTGCAAAATTTAGTTAGCTTCTTCGCATTTACAACAGCTTTTGCAAAGTTAAGAACTTCTTCGTTCTCCATGTCCAAAATACAAAAAGCAAGTCTTTGTGCTGTTTTTTTTCCTATGCCGGGAAGCTTTGCAAATTCCTCAATCAACCTAGCCATAGGAGCTGTATATTGATCCATATGAATTAGAATAATCCAGGTATACTAAGTCCACCTGTTGCTTTTTTCATACCTTGTGCATTTAAATCATCTGCTTTTCTAAATGCTTCATTTATGGCAGCAAGTATTAAGTCTTCGAGCATTTCCACATCATCCTTATCAACAACTTCTGGATCTATTTTTAAAGATTTTAATTCCTTTTTACCAGTAACTACAACGTTGACAGCTCCACCACCAGCTGTTGCCTCTATCTCTTTTTCCTCTATTTCCTTTTGTGCTGCCTCCATCTGCTGCTGCATTTTTTGAACTTGTTTCATCATGTTGTTCATATTAGCTCCGCCCATAGATGGGAAATTTTTTCCTTTCATAATTACACCATTCCTTTCTAAATAAATATGTTTTTCCTTTATTTCAATACAACCTTGTCTTCCCCAAAGCTGCTTTTCATTTCTTCGTATATATCATCCATTGATTTGGCTGTTTTATTCTCATTTTTATCAGATGTTAGTATAAAGCTTACATCAAAATCCGCATTCAAAAATTTTGCTAAAATTTCTTTTATCTTTGATTTATTTTTTTCTTGATTTGCAGCTGTATGATGGAAGCTAAATTTAGGATCAAATTCAAAAAACGCTATATTTTCTCTTATATATGCTAATTTACTTTCTCTTACTATAGCTAAAAGAGAGATACTTTCATTACGAACTAATTTTAGGAAATCATTCCAATTTTCTAAAATTCTTTTTTCTGCTTCCTCGCTATTTGCAACTGCTAAGACATTCTCAAAAGAATTATCAGTTTTTATAGCTTTGTTTTCTTGAGCGGCAGATCCTTTCTCAGCAAAATCATGTTTTGTATTTTTTGTCTCTGTTTTGAATTCTTTCCTTGAAGCTGTATCTGGTTTAGCTGTACTATTAACAGTTATACCATTTTTTATAGTTTCTTCCAATCGCTCTATTCGCTTTTGAAGTGAGCTAACATCTTCAGAATTAGATTCCATCAAGCTTATTATTCTTGCTTCAAATAAAATTCTTGGATTTACAGCTCTTTTACATTCTAAAAGGGTATCTGACAATCTACTTATTATTGAAACTATTTCATTAACACTCAATGAAGCAATATACTTTCTTAGATTTTCTACATTGTCCTCACTTAATCTTTGCAAGCTTTCGCTTGAATTAGTAGTTTTTAATATAAGTAAATTTCTAAAATATGTTATAAGTTCTTCAATGAAATATTGTAAATCTTTTCCTTGATTAAATATATCATTGATTGAGAGCATTGCATCCTTTATATTTTTATCAATTATTAAACCGCAAAGCTCAACTATGGTATCAAAGTTTACTATTCCTAAAAGCTCATTTACATCTTCGTATTTGATTTTTTCAGAATTAAAGGTCATACATCTGTCCAATATGCTCTGCGCATCACGCATCGCACCATCAGCATTTGATGCTATAAGCCTCAAGGCTCTATCATCAGCCTCAACACCCATATCATTGCATATATTTCGCATACTCTTGACCATATTGTCTACTGTAATTCTTTTTAAGTCAAACCTCTGACATCTTGAAATAATAGTTGCAGGAATTTTTTGTGGCTCTGTCGTAGCTAGTATGAACAAAAGATGAGCAGGTGGTTCTTCAAGTGTTTTTAGAAGGGCGTTAAATGCTCCTTTTGAAAGCATATGTACCTCGTCAATTATATATACCTTGTACTTGCTCTTAACAGGTAAAAACCTAAGTTTATCTCTTAAATCTCTTATATCCTCAACACTATTGTTAGATGCAGCATCCATCTCTATTACGTCAATATTTGAATCATCTAAAATGCTTTTGCAAGACTCACATTCATTACAAGGATTTCCGTCAGTATTATTAGTACAATTTACTGCACGCGCAAGTATTTTTGCAGTTGAGGTTTTTCCTGTTCCTCTTATTCCGCAAAAAAGATAAGCATGAGCAATATTATTTGACAATATTTGATTTTTTAATGTATTAACAACATGCTCCTGTCCTAAAAGCTCGTCAAAGGTCTTAGATCTATATTTTCGATACAAAGCTTGATGTGCCATAATTCCCTCCCAAAAGCAAAGATTTATTTTAAAAAAAAGCCGACACAAACGTATCGGCTATTTACTTTTGAATTTAATTCAAGATGAATTCTATATTCCGTATTTTTTCTTAAATCTATCCACACGTCCACCTTTGTCGATAAACTTTTGTTTACCAGTAAAGAACGGATGACATTCTGAACATATTTCAACTTTTATTTCGTCTACAACTGAGCCTGTTTCAAAAGTATTTCCGCACGCACATTTAACAACGGCTTTTTTATAATCTGGATGTATTCCTTGTTTCATTTAAAATTCACCTCTTTCTAAAGTATAAACTAAATTAATATCAATCTCTTACAATGCCTAAGTTTAACTCGTACATATACTTGCTAAGCAAGACATTAAGCATCATAAAGGCATCAAACATAGAAATTTTTAATTCTTTAATAGTGCAAATTATTCTTTCGCACTCAAAAAGTATACCACAAGTAATCATTTAATACAATATATTTTTTTAATTTTAGAAAATTATTTTTCAAAATTTGTTTTCGAAAATTTATTTTTCAAAATTTGTCTAGTAATAATTTTTATCACCATTCTTTTCAGTATTTTCATACTTCTTTTTTTCTAGATTAAATAGTGTTGCTGATTCCTTGATAAAATCATGGTTAGTCTTAGTTCTTAATAATCCATCTAGAAGTCTTTCTGTAACATCAACTGTTTGGAAATTACCTAAAGCCTTTCTTATCTGCCAAATTGTCTGTAATTCTTCGCTAGTCAATAGTAAGTCTTCTCTTCTTGTTCCTGATTTATTTATATCAAGTGCAGGGAATACACGTTTTTCAGACAATTTTCTGTCAAGGTGTATTTCCATATTGCCTGTACCCTTAAATTCCTCAAAAATTACATCATCCATTCTGCTTCCTGTTTCAACAAGGGCTGTAGCAAGTATAGTTAAGCTTCCGCCATTTTCTATGTTTCTTGCAGCTCCGAAAAATCTCTTTGGACTGTGCAATGCTCCGGGATCAAGACCTCCTGAAAGTGTCCTGCCTGTTGGCGGGATGGTTAAGTTATATGCACGTGCAAGTCTTGTGATACTATCAAGCAATATAACAACATCCTTGCCATGCTCAACTAATCTTTTTGCTCTCTCTAAAACTATTTCAGCAACCTTTATATGATTTTTTGGAAGCTCATCAAATGTAGAATATACTACATCAGCATTAACAGACCTCTTCATATCAGTAACTTCTTCTGGTCTTTCATCAATCAATAAAATTATTATATCCATCTCAGGATTGTTTTTTGAGATACAATTAGCAATATTTTTCAAAATTGTTGTTTTTCCCGCCTTAGGTGGAGCAACTATCATTCCTCTTTGACCTTTTCCTATAGGAGCAACCAAATCTATAATTCTCATTGCAATATCACGTGGATTTGATTCTAATCTTATTCTTTGATCAGGATAAATAGGAGTTAAGGAATCAAAATCTTTTCTATTTCGTGCTGAATCAGGGTTTAAGTCATTTACTTCATTTACATACAGCAAGGCTTTAAATTTTTCACCTGGTTTTGGAGCTCTTGTAATACCTTTAACTTTGTCGCCTGTTCGTAGATGGAATCTTCTTATTTGAGAAGGGGAAATATAGACATCGTCTTCGCTTGTTAAATAATTGTTAGTTCTTAAAAATCCATAGCCATCTTGATGAGATTCTAATATACCCTGTACGTGTATTATCTCTCCTAAACTGTCTGCTTCTTCTATATATTTTTCTAAAACTACTTTTTTCTCAGCCTTATCAGTTTCTTTTAATTTATCAGAATTAGCACTATCTTCAATTTTAACATCATCAATATTATTGGAATTGCTTTCATCTGTTGCATCAGGCAAATTTTTCACTTCATTTTTATTTCTAATATTATATGTTTTCTTGCTGATTTTTTCTTCTTTTTCTGCACTATAAATGTCGTTTTCTTCTTTTATTATTTTTGTTTCATTTAAATTATTTAAATTATTAAAATTATTTTTTTTGATGCTTGATGTGTTTCTGAGCTTTTTTACTTTTTCTATTTTCTCTGCTTCATCAGCTTTTTCAGCCTTTTCTAGCTTTCCGATTTTTTCTAATCTTAAAATTATAACATCAATAAGCTCTTTCTTATTATATTTATAAGCATCACTAATTCCTTTGTCATGAGCTAACTGCTTCAATTCAGCAAGTTTCATATTTGACAAATCCGATATGTTCAAAAAAACACCTCCGTTTTAAATAAACCATATTTACAATCTATAAAAACAACTACATTCTTCTATTTATATATAATAGCTTCATAGCTTTAACCATTCTTGGAAAATTGGTAAGATAAGTAAATTGATAAGCACAATTATAATACCAAAGTATTTTAATTAAGTCAAGAATAAATTTCGAAGAATTTCAGCATGTAATTTGATGTAATTTAAAAATATAAAATTCTACAAAATTTTCAAAAAGTATTATAACACTATTCACAAAACAACACATATATGTTATACTGTATATATCAAATATTAATATATTTTAAGGAGACTTTATAATGGATAGAGAGTTGGCACTCAATATTGTCAGAGTGACAGAGGCAGCAGCACTCGGCTGTGCTAAATTTTTGGGAAGAGGCGACAAGGAAATAGCAGATCAAGCTGCAGTAGATGGCATGAGAGGCATGTTCCAAGTGTTAGATGTTAGTGGAACTGTCGTTATAGGTGAAGGTGAAATGGATGAAGCACCTATGCTTTATATCGGTGAAAAAATAGGAAGATGCTGTGATGGAAATCCAGAGATAGATATAGCTGTTGACCCTTTAGACGGAACTAATTTAGTAGCAAAAGGACTTTCAAACGCTATATCGGTAGTTGCAGTTGCACCAAAAGGATGCTTGCTTCACGCACCAGATATGTATATGGAAAAAATTGCTGCAGGTCCAAAGGGAGTTGGAGTTATTGATATAAATGCACCACTTCAAACTAATATCCGAAACCTAGCTAAATCGCTTGGCAAGGATATTAGTGAGATAACAGTTGTTATGCTTGATAGACCAAGACATCAAGAGTATATAGATATTGTAAGAAGAGTGGGTGCGAGGGTAAAATTGTATAGCGATGGTGACGTTGCAACAGCCATAGCCACTTGCTTCCAAGATTCAGGAATTGACTTAATGATTGGAAAAGGCGGAGCACCAGAAGGAGTTATTGCGGCAGCAGCTATAAAATGCTTAGGCGGAGAATTCCAAGGTATACTTGCACCCGAAAATGAAGAACAAAAGCAAAGATGTATTGATATGGGACTTGAAAAAGTTGACAAGGTTTTAACTATAGAAGACTTAGCAAAAGGTGATGATATTATTTTTGCAGCAACAGGAGTTTCTGACGGAGATCTTCTAAAAGGAGTTAGATACTATTCTAACAACAGGGCAAAAACTTACTCTATGGTAACTCGTTCAAAATCAGGTACTATACGTTTTATAGATACAATACATACATTTGATAAAAAACCTAAATACGCATATTAATTAAATTTAAAAAATAGGATGTTTCCGATGTTTTATTATATATGAATATAAAACCTTCAGAAACATCCTTATATTTTCAGTAGAAATGTCTCCATATCTACTGCTGCATTTATTTTTATAATCATTTTGTTATATTCGTAAATTTATTATTTACTATTATAAATTTTTATGTTAAAATATAAACATATTCTGAATTTAGGGCAGAGCCTGCGATGAGGATGACTTTAAATCTAAACTATCTGAAGTATTCAGTATTTTCTGATGCCAAGATAATAGCTATATTGTACAGGTTTATACGTTATCCTTATACCTTTTTTCAGGTATAGGGATTTTTTTGTTACGAATTGGAGGTTTTTTTAATGGAATATACACTTAATAAAATTGTTGATTTGCTAAATCTTGAAGATTTTAGTGAAATCTACTCAAAGGCTGATGAAATAAGAAAAGAAAATGTTGGAGATATAGTTCATATAAGAGCGATATTAGAATTTTCAAACTATTGCAGACGAAGATGCAAGTACTGTGGACTAAATTGTACAAACAAAAATATTAAAAGATATAGAATGTCAAGCGAAGAAATTATATCTACAGCATTTGAAGCTGCAATGAATGGATATAAAACGCTTGTGCTGCAATCTGGCGAAGATGCCTACTACACTCCTGAAATCTTAGGAGAGATAGTCAGAAGCATCAAAAAATTTAATATAGACATCACCCTAAGCACAGGCGAAATGAATTATGATAGCTATGCTTATCTAAGAGAATGTGGTGCTGATAGATATTTATTAAAGCACGAAACTGCGGATGAAAATTTATATGAATATCTACATCCCTGCGGAACTCTTAAAGAAAGAGTACAGTGTTTAAAGAACATAAAAAAGCTAGGATATGAAACAGGTGGAGGATTTATGGTAGGACTTCCAAATCAGACAGCAGAAACACTCGCAAAGGATATACTTCTTTTAAAGGAAATCGGCTGTGAAATGGCAGGCATTGGAACATATATAACAAATCCAAATACAGAATTAAAAGACTCTCCTAACGGAAGTACCGATATGACTAAAAGAGCTGTAGCGCTAACACGCATCATTATGCCAAAAATCAATCTTCCTGCCACTACCTCTCTTGGCGTACTAGATGCCAAGGAAAAAGAAGATGTTTTCTCATGTGGAGCTAATGTAATAATGCAAAAGGTTACTCCAAGTAAATATAAGGCTTTATATGAAATATATCCATCAAAATTATCAGAGACAAATATAAGGCTTCAAAGAATAAAACTAGAAGATGAAATTAAAAACTTAAATAGAATTCCTCTATAGGAATTTGAAATTAAAAAGCTAAAATATAATTAAAGGTGCTAAGCACAAGGAGGTCGTAATGTATAATAGTAAATCAATGATTGCAGAAGAATTTATCGACAACGAAGAGATATTATCTACACTTGAATATGCTAAAAAAAATAAATCAAACCGTGAACTTATTCTATCTGTACTAGCAAAGGCTGAGGAATGTAAAGGGCTTGATTACAAAGAGGCTATTCTTTTATTGGAAAGTGATTTAGAGGATATAAATGAAAAAATATTTTCTTTAGCTATAAAAATCAAAGAAAAATTTTATGGAAAAAGAATAGTTATGTTTGCTCCCCTATATCTATCAAATTATTGTGTAAATGAATGTAGATACTGTCCTTATCATCATTCAAACAAGCATATTGCAAGAAAAAAGATGAGTCAAGAAGAAATAGCAAGAGAAGTTATAGCTTTACAGGACATGGGACACAAGCGTTTGGCACTCGAAACAGGTGAAGATCCTGTAAATTCTCCAATTGAATATGTTCTGGAAAGTATAAAAACAATTTATGGAATAAAGCATAAAAATGGAGCTATCAGGAGAGTAAATGTCAATATAGCTGCTACAACTGTAGAGAATTACAAAAAACTACACGATGCAGGAATTGGAACATATATACTATTTCAAGAAACATATCATAAACCTAGCTATGAATACATTCATCAAAAAGGGCCAAAAGCTAACTATGCTTATCATACTGAGGCTATGGACAGGGCAATGGAAGCTGGTATAGATGATGTTGGTATAGGTGTTTTATTCGGACTTAATTTATATAAATATGACTTTGTAGGACTATTAATGCACGCTAAGCATCTAGAAGATGTTCATGGTGTAGGACCTCATACTATAAGCGTCCCAAGGATAAGACCTGCCGATGAGGTAGATGTAAATGAATTTTCAAATGCAATATCAGACGAGATGTTTGAAAAGATTGTTGCAATATTAAGAATATCTGTTCCATATGCAGGAATTATTATGTCAACTAGAGAATCACAAAAAACTAGAGAAAAAACCTTAAAATTAGGGGTTTCACAGATTAGTGGTGCTTCTTCAACAAAGGTTGGAGGTTATGCCGGAAAGGAAGATGAAGATACCTCTCAATTTGAAGTAAATGACACCAGAACCTTAGATGAAGTTGTAAATTGGCTGCTGAAATTAGGATATATACCAAGCTTTTGCACAGCCTGCTATAGAGAAGGCAGAACTGGTGACAGATTTATGCAGCTTGTTAAAAATGGACAGATAGCGAATGTCTGTCAGCCAAATGCTCTGATGACCTTAAAGGAATACATGGAGGATTATGCTTCTGAGCAAACTAGAATAAACGGTGAAAAATTAATATTAAATGAAATCGAAAATATAAATAATGATAAGGTTAAGGAAATAGTTATAAAAAATCTATCAGATTTGCATGAAGGGAAAAGAGATTTTAGATTTTAAAGGAGGTCATCCTATTATGGGATTAAATAATACACCTAATTCAAATAGATTGCATATAGGGATTTTTGGCAAAAGAAATAGTGGCAAATCATCACTTATCAACGCAATCACAAATCAAGATATTGCCTTAGTATCTGATATTGCAGGAACTACAACTGATCCTGTGTATAAGGCTATGGAAATAAATGGTGTTGGTCCCTGTGTATTTATAGACACAGCTGGATTCGATGATTATGGGGTTTTAGGAACTAAGCGTATTGAAATGACTGAAAAAGTTATTGACAAAACAGATATTGCTATAATGATAATCAACGATACTAATATATCTGAGGAAAAAGATTGGTATAATAAGCTTAATAAGAATAAAATACCTGTTGTTTTTGTAATCAATAAAATTGATACACTTAAAAATATAAATGATATTAAAAAGGTAGTAAAAGAAAATTTTAATAAGGATGCTATAGAACTAAGTGCTAGCAATAGAATAGGAATTGAAAAAATAAGACAGGAACTTACAAGACAACTGCCTGAATCCTATAACTTAGATTCAATAGTAGGACATTTAGTCAATCCTAAGGATGTTGTAATGCTTGTTATGCCACAGGATATACAAGCCCCAAAGGGAAGGCTTATATTGCCCCAAGTACAGACTATAAGAGATTTGTTAGACAATAAATGTGTAGTAGTTTCTGTAACAACCGACAATATAGATGATGCACTCGAAGCTCTTTCTAAGCCTCCTAAGTTAATAATAACAGATTCTCAAGTTTTTAAAACTGTTTATGAGAAAAAGCCTGATGAGAGCCTATTAACATCATTTTCTGTCTTATTTGCTGCTTTGAAAGGTGATATTGAGGAGTTTGTGAAAGGCTCTAAGGCAATTGACTCACTAACTGAAAACTCTAAAGTATTAATTGCTGAAGCCTGTACACATGCCCCTCTTAGTGAGGATATAGGTAGAGAAAAAATACCCAATATGCTTAGAAAAAAGATAGGCGAAAAACTTAGAATTGACGTAGTAAGCGGCGTGGATTTTCCGGAGGATTTAAGTGAATATGATTTGATAATTCACTGTGCTTCCTGTATGTTCAACAAAAAATATGTATTGTCGAGAATAAATAAGGCAAAGGAAAAGGGAGTGCCTATAAGCAATTACGGTATAGTTATTGCAAAAATGGTTGGAATATTAGATAAGATAAAAATATAGCAGAATTTTTCACATATTCTATTAAAAATAAATTGGTGAGTTTCACAAACTCACCAATTTATTTTTATTCTAAATTTCTTTATTACAATTATTTATTCTTTATAATCCTAGCTAGTGAGAAGTCCTCATCTTGTATATATTCTACTGTAAAGCCAAGTTTTTCAAAATCTTTTACTCTTATCATAGCCTCGCCGTTAATTGTTAAACCTTCCATATAAAATTCTTGGCCGTCACTTAATAAAAAATATGCTCTGTTGTTTTCAGCACTCCAATACCACTGGTCTTTCCCTACAAGCGCTTCAAGTATATCTTCAAAAGGAAGATATACTCTATTATCTTTTATTACATATGGTAGATTTGTATACTCAGCGTTACCATTTGCTCTATAAATGTCTACATCAGCTCCATCTTCCGGATAATCACGATACCAGCTAATTTCTACTATCTTAACAGGATTGTATTTATTTTCTAATTTCTTATTTAATTCGTCGATTTCTTCTGTTGTTATAACCTTATTTGGTGCTAAAGCAATTTTAACAGCTTTAGGACTTATTGTTGTTTTAGATTTAATACTTCCTGATAAAATTCCTTCTGCCATTATTTTAGCATCAAGCTTTTGTCCATACGTATTACCCTCTTTATAAATCTCATTCTTTAGATAGCTTTGACCAAACATATTGATAATCTTATCTAATTCTTCTTTATCTTCAGTTTCCATAGTTTCTATTGATTTATAAATTTCATCTATACCTTTATAGAAGTCTTCTTTTAGCCCTTTGAACTCCTCAATAGCAGATTTTGTATCAACAGCCTCTGCTCCTTCCTTAATTTCCATATTAGCATATATAGTTTCTAGATATTTGATTGTTTCATCAAATATTAGTTCTTTATTTTCGCTTATGTATTTAACAAGTCTGCTGACAAAGCTCCATACGTCCTTTGCATTTAGCTCCATAACATATCCATTGTCAGTTTTCTTTATAAGCTTTGACTCAAAGCCTTTGAACGCATTTGTCAAATATTTTTTAGCACTTTCGATTATTGCCTTGTTATCCTTGTAAGTTACGCTTATATTAGAATTTTTAAGCTCCTCTATTCCAGATATATCATATTGATTAGGAAGAACTATATACTCAACATCTTTCAATTCCTCAACAAGTTTTTCAGCAATTAAAACTTCTGTTTCGTCTAATTCTAAATTTAAATCATCTCTAAACTTTAACATTTCTGACAGAATATTTTTTGAAACATAGAATTTATTATCTATCATCATAAACTTAATTGGACTTGTATTTCCCTTTCCATCAAGCTCAAATTTAATATTCAAGTTTAAATAAGCTTTGTTAAGATCATCTATATTTGCTTCCCCTTGGATATCAATATCCAATCTACTATTTACATCTTTTCCTGTAATTTCTTTGGGTATTTCAATCTGTGTTGAATTTTTAATCTCTATCTGAGTTAACTTGTTCATTTCAGCAGATAAATTCATGTAGCCTATTTCGTTTGTGTTGCATCCTGCAAGCATTGAAATCAACATAAATACCGCAAGAAATAAACTTATTTTTCTTTTAATCATTTTAAATGTCCTCCGTCTAATATTTTGTAATTATTTTTAAATTGTCCGATATAATATACAACAAACTTATATATTATATCGGACAATTTTTAAAAAAATTCAAACTTTATTAACATTTTTCACTATTTTTATAATCCAATTCAATTTTATCAAGCTCAAAAACTCTTATTGAATCTTTTACTGATTTTTCCTTTGCTCTATCTGCGTATTTGTTAATACACATAGTATTACTTGGTTTTCTGTTTAAGGAAAGCGGACCGTTCACACATCCTCCCTCACAAACCATACCCTCTATAAAATTACCATCTAATCTGCCTAGCTTAGCAAGCTTTAATGCTTTTTCACACTCAGCAAGACCATTGCAAATAACAGGTTTTATCTCTACATCATATTTATTTTCTTCTATAACATGCTTAACTGCCTCTGTAAGTCCACCAGAACGAGCAAATATTCTTCCAAATTTAGAAGCATTGTCCAATGGCTTCTCTTCACATTCCGAAACCTCTATTTCCTTTGCATCCAAGAAAGCTTGGAGTTCTTCAAAGCTCAATACAAAATCTACATCATCTCTGTATTCTTCGTATTGCGCCTCTTCTTTTTTTGCAACGCAAGGTCCTATGAAGATTACTTTAGCATCTGCGTCCGTGTGCTTAATTAATCTTGCAGCAGCAATCATTGGTGAAACAGCTGTAGATATGTTATCTACTAAATCACTATATTTCTTTTTTATTAATGATACAAATGCAGGGCAACATGAAGAAGTAATAAATTTCTTGTGCTTTAATTCCTCTACAAGCTGACTTGTCTCATGTTGTGCTATGATATCCGCACCTATCGCAGCCTCAATAACATCATAGAAACCAAGTTTTTTAAGTGCCTCTACAACCTGCTCTATTGAATTTTCTGGAAACTGAGCAGCTATTGCCGGTGCAATAACACAGTAAACCTTATAATTTTTATTGTTTTCAGACCTTTTTATCAATCTTGCAACTTCTAAAATATGTGATTTATCTGTTATCGCTCCAAAAGGGCATCTAAGTACACAAGCTCCACAAGATATACATTTTTCATGGTCAATCAAAGCTTTTTTTGTAACAGGATCTATTTGTATTGCATTAAGCTTACAAGATGTATAGCATGGTCTTCTAACATCTGATATAGCCTCAAATTGGCATGATTGATGGCATTTTCCACACTCTATACATTTTTCATAGTCTATGTGAGCCTTCTTATTAACAATTGATATTGCATTTACAGGGCAATTAGCTACACAATGATGAGCTAAGCAGCCCCTGCAAGCTTCTGTAACAGAAAACCTGTTTACTGGGCATTCATCACAGGCTAATTCAATAGTATTGACTACATGATCATTGAACTCATAAAGAATGTGCTTTATTCTTTCGCTAACAATCGCCCTTTCTTTATAAATACAACATCTAATCTGTGGCTTTGGTCCTTCTGCGATTTTTTTTGGAATGTTCAGTAAATCCTTTAATAAATTATCCTTTAATTCAGATTTAAGAACTTCCTTTAAAACTGAATATTTAATATACTGAACATGATTATCAAACTTTTTCATTTTTCTAAAATTTACTCCTTATTTTTCCTAGCTGTCCTGTTTTCCATTATTATTTACAAGTATTTAATGGAAACCTCTTTCCCAGCCTTTTTCAACTCTTCCACAATTTCATTTATTATTTTTATTTTAATATTAAATCCCACTGGAAAATTAGGGTTTTGATGAGCTGGATTAACTGCCTTTCCTACATAAAAATTTACATGGGTACTTTCCTCCATGAGCAATTTTGTAAGTAAGCAACAGCCATCATAGCTATTATAATCTACATAATTCTCTTGAGTACTATCATTTAATTGTATCAATTTATCCAAGACCATACCAAGAGTCAATACCCCCTCTGTAATAAGGTCAAATCCATCCATATATGCTATAGGAGGTATATCCTTTGTCATAGAGTCCATATCTACAGTCATATCAAGGTTGAGAGCCCTTTGAGCAATCTGCGCAGTTGTTCCTCCGCAGACTATTTTTTTCGAGTCTCCAGATGTCATCTTCTCTACTAAAAATGCGTCAAGATTTTTATCAGATGGAGGTCCCACAAATAAATCTATATGCTGTGGTTTTCTTACCTTAATGGTTAATATTGTAGTGTCATCACCAGGCTTGCTATCATATAAATTATTGCAAACACCTATAAAATTACCGTTCAAAATTTGCGATGTATGATTAACCTTGTTTAAGCTAGATAAATAATCATTTATTTCATCCCATCCCCAACCTAAGTTAAGCAATCCACCTATACCGGCATGAACAGCACCGTCACTCACTACATTGATTGTATCTCCAAGTGTGAGCTGTATATTTGATTCAAGAACTTTTTTAGTTCCAAAATACCTTTCTTTTTTATCAACATTTATATTTATTCCATCCTCATTATAATAAAAATAATTTGGACCGTCATATTCTGCTATATACGCATTGTAGTTTTTATCAATTTTTATTATCGTAAACGTTGAGTATGCAAGCTTTCTAACCTTGCATTCAGGTAGTGTGTTTATTATAGTTTCGATTGTCTCCTCTATGCTTGCGCCATTCTTTAGCATAGTTGCCGCAATTTTAGAAGTCAATGTAGACAATATATTAGCCTTTACACCGCTTCCAAGACCATCAGAAAGAACAGCTATATATCCATCGTCTGTTTGAACAATCTCAACCTTGTCGCCACACAACTCTTCCCCTACATGATTTATACTTTTATAATTTATGTCTATGAAATATTCCATCACTTTCCACTTTCTTCATCAGCTACTATTTTCTTAAGTTTTAGCAAAGTAGCTTTTGTTTCTGCCGTTGTTTCTCCTAGAAGTCCTGCTATTTCCTGCGCTACACGCATTTGCTTTTCAATTACCTTATTGGTACTTTCTATTGTACTTAATTTTAAACTTAAAAGTTTATCTTTCTTTTTCTCTTCGTCTGTAACATCGAGCAATATACCAAAAAGTATTTTCAATTTTGGTAAATATATAATACTGCTATATGCAGTTATTCCATAACTATCCAATACTATTTTCTTACCTATAAGATCACATCCGCTCTCTATTACTGCTTTGCAATCTGCAATAGGCATCAATAAAGATAGATTTTTGCCGACCATATTTTCTGCCTTTGCATTAAACGTATCTTCAGCCTTAGGATTTATGTCAATTATGTTTAGATTTTCATCAACTATAAATAATATATTTGGAGAATAATCAAAGCTTATATTTGATATTCTTTCAGCCTTGTTTCTCATATATGGAAGACACATTTCCGGATGTGAAAGTCCATTTAAAACAGATATAGCTTTTTCACGGCAGGTTTCATATCCGCAAGAACCACAATTAAGCTCATCTTCTTTTGTATATTTTCCTATGTTATTTAAAACAGCTTTTATTTGTTCTTCGGTATGTCCCACTGCTGGAACACTAGCATCCCTAAATTTTCTAGAATAATCTATATCCTGATAATCATTTTTAAGGGACTTGTCCTCTTTTTCATTTTGTTTAATTTTGTTTCTTATAAACACCTGTCTAATATATGAGTTGCCTTCTATTTTAGATATAGCTGGTCCACCAATACATGCTCCCTCGCACATATTTGCTTCTATACATACATTTCTTAATTCATTATTACTTAGTGCCTCAAATAAATTTTTACAACTCTTTGAGCCTGCTACTGCTATACTTGTGTAGTTCTTTTCATTTAAAACATCTACAAGCCCTCCCAATATCCCTTTTTCGATAGGATATCTCTGTCCTGTAGTACTGCCTGTCGCATCTGGAAAGGTTTCTTCACAATCTTCTAAATTGACATCATTCTTAGTAAGGAATTCTTCAAGCTCCTCAAAAGAAATAACAGCATCCATTATACCTGCCACTTGATAAGGATAAGCTTCACATTTTTTAGCTAGACAAGGTCCTAAAAATGTTATAAATGAATCCTTACCATACTTTTTGAGAAGCATCTTGCTATGTGCAATCATTGGAGAATCTAAAGGCATTAGATTATCAAGCAATTCTGGGAAATATATCTCTATCATCATGTTTACAGATGGACAGGCCGATGTAATTATATTTCTACCATCAGAATTCTTTATATATTCTTTATAAAGCTCAGTAACCTTAGCAGCTCCGATAGATGTTTCCTCAACAGCATAAACTCCAAGCTTTTTCAAAGCGCCTATTAGCTTATAAGGCTCTTTAAAAATTCCTAGATATGACGGAGCAATACTAATTACAACCTTTTTATTTTCTTTGATAGCTTGTATTACTTTGTCTAAGTCACTAAGTATGCTTCGAGCATTCTGAGGACATACCAAAAAGCACGTTCCACAAGCTACACATCTTTTCTCCTCTATTTGAGCACGATCGTCTACCATTTTTATAGCTTTTACACTGCAATTTCTAACACATTTATAACAATTCTTACAATTTGCAGGTACAAAATCTAGTATTTTCATCGTTTCAATTCCTCTAAAATTTGTTCATTAAAGAATTTTTCTGCTGTATCTGGAACTACTGAATATACTTTATCTTCAATTCTAGTTGAAACAGCTTCCGTACAATTTCCTAAGCAAAACGCAGCCTTAATTGTAACCTTGTCTTCAAGATTGTTTTTCTTTACACATTCTTTTAATTTTTCGATAACCTCATAAGAACCCTTTAGATGACATGCACTTCCTACACAAACGCTAATATTTAGCATAATAACCTCCTACACCTTGTAATGGCAACATAAATGAAGAATCATTCTTTATTTTTTATTGCTTTTAACTTAGAACAAAAATCATTTTTAAATCTAAATTAAGGATATAATTTATAGTCACGAACTCTTCTTATAATGTTAATCTAATTATAAGTTTTTTCAAATGAAATGTCAATTAGAAATGTTAAATAATTAACAATTTAAGCTTTATAAATAATTAAATTCTGTTAATTAGGTTTAGTATGTAATATATTTATTAAATTAGCTTACTTATCTAAAGTAAGTATATTAATTAAGAATAAAAATATAACTTAGACTTTAAAAACAATTTATAAATGAATCCTTAAATAAAAAAGGATGTTTTAATTTATTTAAAACATCCTTTCAGAATACTCGTCATACGAGAATTCATGTTTCTTAAAAAAGTCCTTCTATGTAATTGGACATTTGTACAGCATGATAGGCACTTTGCCATCATCAATAATAATTTCAGTAAATGCGTTATTAATCCACTATTTCAAAAGTAAATACAACGGGATTTACAATATTCTCGCTAAGTGGAGATACATCAACTGACTTAATCTTCAATTTTATTCCCAATGCTTTTTGGTACTCATACAAACGCCCACCGGCACATCTTTCAAAATATGTTTCAATTGATGCAGGAAATTGAAACATTCCTTTTGGCGCATGCTTGTAGTAACCATGTTTACAGGAAAAAGTGACTGTGATTGTATTATCATCATTCAAAACGGCTGTTCTGCCAAAAGTATTTGTAAATATTTCAAGCCTTTCAGCAAGGGGCTTATCAGCGTGTTCAAGTGCGAAGGCTTTGCGTTCTTTATCGTACCCAGTACCGTTACAACTTCCATTTTGCTCGTATAGCCTGAAGCGTTGCTCCTTGGTGAGCTGTTTTTCCATCGCTTTTATAAATTTTTCATCACATTCATCTCCACTATATGTTTGAACAATGTGTTCAAACAAAGGCAATATATCAACAGGAATTTCATTTTTACGCATTTGCATACTTTTCAACATAGTTTTCATTTGTATAGACCCTCCTCTTTAATATCCATCACAAGATAGTATTTATCCGACAGATGTTATCTGCATAAAAAGGATATCGACATATGAACGTCGATATCCTTTTATTTATTTTTTCATACTTAAAATTTCTCTTGCTTCGTTTGGTGTAGCTATTTCTCTGCCCAATAATTTCGCTAATTGAACAACCTTTTCTACCATTTCGCCATTTGATTTTGCTAAAACGCCTTTTTCTAAGTAGACGCTATCCTCAAATCCTACTCTAACATGTCCGCCCATAGAGATAGTTGCAGCAGCTATACTCCATGCACTTCTTCCTATACCTGTTGCTGTCCAAGTAGAGCCTTGAGGTATACTTCCAACCATAAACGATAAATCACGAATTGTAGCTGACATTTGCACTCCAAGCACAAAGTCAAAGTGTAAAGGATGAACTAATAATCCTTTTCTGTCTGCCTTTAAAGCTATATCTATCATTCCTTTGTCAAAAACTTCAAGCTCAGGCTTAATTCCTCTTTCCTTCATAATTTTAGCGAAGTTAAATATAGTGTTATCAGTATTGATAAATATTTCATCTCCACCAAAATTACAAGTTCCACAATCCAATGTTGCAAATTCAGGTGTAGGAACAACATCTGTAGATGCCAATCTCTCTAAATCTGTCATACCAACAGCTCCACCTGTAGATGGCTGAACTATAACATCTGGACAAAGCTTCTTAATAGCATCTATTGCTTCTTGGAATCTCTTTGTATCTTGTGTAGGTGTTCCATCATCCCATCTAACATGAAGGTGGATAATAGATGCACCAGCATCATATGCTGACTTTGCTTCCCTAACTATTTCTTCAATAGTATAAGGAACAGCAGGGTTTTGTTCCTTAGTAACCTCCGCTCCGCAAATAGCAGCTGTAATAATTAATTTTTCCATAATAATATTTCCTTTCTTGTTTTTAGTTTATTTCTATTTTAACAGACTTTTCTGGTTTAAAGTCGTTTTGTAGGTCATAGATATTGTGGGCTGTAGATTCCATCAACATTTTTCCCTCTAGGGAATATGTACGCATGAATCTATTATCAGTTACAAGTGTCCAGTATTCCTTATCCCAAGTTAAGTAACCAACATCATCGGTTTCTTTTTCTTTTAAAGTAAATTCAACCTGTCTATTGTTTCTCATAAGAGTTATTAAATCATTGATTGTAACCTCTATTTCAACCTTGTTTATTAAATCATATGCTTTCATTTTTTGTCCTCCAAAATATCGTTAAATAGCAATTTTCATTTCACTAATATAGATATTATATCCTTTTTCGCTGTTTAAAACAAGGTTAATTTGCAAATAATTTATCTATATCTAAATAGTAAAAGATATAACTCAGTATCACTACTTTAATGTAACTTCAACAACAGTATCTATCAAATCTGGCAAATAAGGTGTTTTGCTTATATTTATAAAAACTACATCCGGATAATTACTTACTATCCAGTTACTTACAATCTTTAGCTCAGTTTTGTCATATAATAAACGAATTTTTTCTATTCTATCTGCACTTATTCCATATAGAGGAATATATCCTATGGAATTTTCCATTATATGATAGTATAATTTATTGCCATTTTGAGTTATTCTTCCATTTTCAGGCTTAGGCAAATTAGATGCTTTGCATCCGTATATGCTATTTTTATTGTAGCTCATCCAGTTTCCGATTTCTTTTAATATCTCAACCGATTCTTTAGGAATTCTTCCGTTTGCATCAGGTCCAACATTAAGAAGCATATTTCCGTTTTTGCTTACACACTCAACCAATTTTTTTATGATAGTTGAGGCAGGCTTAAAATTCTTGTCAAGTGCTGTATACCCCCAATTATCATTCATTGTGATACAAGCCTCCCAAGCAAGCTCATTGCCCTCCTCATCAAAAAGTCCGTTTGGAGGAATAATCTGCTCAGGACTGACATAGTCTCCGCTGTATGATGTAGGGTTTTTGGTAGCTATAGAGCCGAAGCCCTCTCCGCTTACTTCCAAGCGGTTATCAACTATTATATCCGGCTGATATGTTCTTACCATTTGCATCAGCTTATCAGCCTGCCATTTTTCACCTTTCATATCTCCGTAGGAGAAATCAAACCACATCATATCAAGCTTTCCGTATTCTGTACAAAGCTCTTTAACCTGTGCGTGCATATACTCCAAATAATTATCAAAATTATGTATTTTGCCCTCATAAGCCTTATTTGCCCTCATTGGGTGGTGCATATCATTGTAATGAGGATAATCAGGATGATGCCAATCAATCAAGGAAAAGTACAGACCTACCTTAATTCCTTCTTTTCTGAATGCTTCTAAATATTCTCTGACAAAATCCCTGCCTGATTTAGTATTTGTAGATTTATAATCAGTCAGCTTTGTATCAAATAAACAAAAACCGTCGTGATGCTTTGCAGTAAGAACTGCATATTTCATACCGGCTTCTTTAGCTAATTTTGCCCACTCTCTTGGTTCATAGCACTCCGGATTAAATTCTTCAAAATACTGCTCATAGTCCTCAATACTCATTTTTTCTGTAGAGCGTATCCATTCACCTCGAGCTGGGATTGAATATAATCCCCAATGTATAAACATACCAAATCTGTCGTTTTTAAACCATTCAATTCTTTTGTTATATTCGTCTCTGTTGAACATAATATATCCTTTCTCTACAATAAAAGGATGGTTCGCGACTCCATCCTTTTAAATATTTATATTTTACATAACAGCAAATTTTTTCATAAGGGCGAAACTAATTTCACTCTATCGAGTAAAATTACCAAACGAAATAATTTTACCGAATTAAATACTTTTACTCTTTATTAATATTTCATTTCTGCCATTCTTTTGTAAGAATCTAATCTATCTTTAGCATTTTCTGCTGCTGTCTCAAATAAACCATCTGCTACTTCAGGGAAAGCAGTTTTAAGTGATGTATATCTTACTTCACCCTCTAAGAACTCTCTAAATGATGCTGTTGGTTCTTTAGAATCAAGTACAAATGGGTTCTTACCTTGATCCTTTAATAGTGGGTTAAATCTATATAAATGCCAGTAGCCTGCTTCAACAGCTTTTTTCTCTCTTTCTACTGTCTTACCCATACCTGCTTTGATTCCATGATTTATACATGGAGCGTAAGCTATAATTATTGATGGTCCTTTATAGTTTTCTGCTTCTGTCAAAGCTTTCATAAATTGGTTTTTGTCAGCTCCGATAGCAACCTGTGCTACATATACATATCCGTATGTTGTTGCAATCAAACCAAGGTCTTTTTTCTTAACTCTCTTACCTGCTGCTGCAAATTTAGCAACTGAAGCAGTTGGAGTAGCTTTTGATGACTGTCCTCCAGTATTTGAATAAACCTCTGTATCTAATACTAATACGTTAACGTCTTCGCCTGATGCTAATACATGGTCTAATCCACCATATCCTATATCATATGCCCAGCCATCTCCACCAAATATCCAAACTGATTTTTTAACCAAGTAATCTTTTTTATCAAGTATTTCTTTTATTGCTTCTTTGCAAGCATCACAAGGTTTAAATCCATTTAATACATTTAAAACTTTTTCAGAAGCTATTTTTGAAGCTTCCGCTTCATCCATATTTGCTATCCACTCATTAAATGCTGATTTTACATCTTCTGCACTTGTTTTTGCAAGAACAGCTTCCATATTAATCTTAATGTTTTCTCTTATTTGTCTTGTTGCAACTGCCATACCATAGCCATACTCAGCATTGTCTTCAAACAACGAGTTAGCCCAAGCTGGACCTCTGCCATTTTTGTCTTTTGTATATGGAGTTGAAGGAGCCGAACCTCCCCAAATCGAAGTACATCCAGTAGCATTCGCTATAAGCATTCTATCTCCGTACAATTGTGTTACTGTCTTAACGTAAGCAGTTTCTCCACAACCTGCACAAGCTCCTGAGAACTCTAAGTACGGTTGAGCAAATTGGCTTCCCTTAACAGAATTTTTATCCATCAATGTATCTTTAATTGATATCTCATTAACAGAATATTCCCAATTTGGAGCTTCCTTCATTTGTGAATCAATAGGTTCCATAACTAAAGCTTTTTCTTTAGCTGGACATATATCAGCACAGTTTCCACAGCCTGCACAATCAAGTGGACTTACCTGAATTCTGTATTCTAAGCCTTCAAAGCCTTTACCTACTGCTTTTTTAGTTTCAAATCCCTCTGGAGCATTTGCTTTTTCTTCTGCATTTAACAAGAATGGTCTAATGCTTGCATGAGGACATACAAATGAACATTGGTTACATTGTATACAATTTTCTATTTTCCATGCTGGAACGTGAACTGCTATACCACGTTTTTCATATGCTGCAGTACCATGAGGGAAAGTTCCGTCTTCTCTGCCTACAAATGTACTTACAGGAAGCTTATCTCCTTCTTGTCTGTTCATTGGCTCAACAACATTAGTTATAAATTCAGGTTTTTCTCCACATCCTGAACATGAACAGCATGAGCTTTCGCATTTTTCACTTTCGCTTTTTGCATTTGACCAAGACGCTGGAACTTCAATCTTAACTAGGTCTGAAATTCCTCTTTGAACAGCTGCTTTGTTCATATCAACTATCTTATCGCCTTTTCTTCCATAAGAAGCGACTATAGCATCTTCTAGATATTTAACTGCTTCCTCTACAGGGATAACATTAGCTAATTTGAAGAATGCAGATTGCATTATCATATTAGTTCTATTTCCTAAGCCTAGATCTTCTGCTACCTTAGTTGCATTTATTGTATAGAAATTAATTTTCTTGTCTGCTATATATTTTTTCATTTCTGCCGGAAGATTATTTTCTAATTCTTCAGCTGTCCATGAAGTATTTAATAAGAAGTTTCCGCCTGCTCTTAAGCCAGCTATAACATCATATTTATCAACATATGATTGTTGTGAACATGAAGCGAAGTCTGATTCATCTATCAAATAAGTTGAACGAATTGGTTTTTTACCAAATCTAAGGTGAGATACTGTTATACCACCTGATTTCTTACTATCATATGAGAAATATCCTTGAGCATATAACGGTGTATGGTCTCCGATAATTTTGATAGCGCTCTTATTTGCTCCAACTGTTCCATCTGATCCAAGTCCCCAGAATTTACATCTTACTGTGCCTTCTGCTGATACATTTATAGCTTCTTTAAGTTCTAATGAAGTATGTGTAACATCATCATTAATACCTATTGTAAATTTATTTTTAGGAGTAGCTTGCTTTAAGTTCTCATATACTGCAAATATTTGATTAGGAGTAGTATCTTTTGAACCTAAACCGTATCTTCCAGCAACTATAACTGGTTTTTGCTCTGAATCATAATATAATGATTGAACATCTAAGTATAATGGATCTCCTAAAGCTCCTGGCTCTTTTGTTCTGTCAAGTACAGCTATTTTCTTAACTGATTTTGGCATAACATCAAAGAAATATTTAGCTGAGAATGGTCTGTATAGGTGAACTATCAATAAACCAACTTTCTCACCTTTTGATACTAAGTGATCTATAACTTCTTGGATAGTTTCTGTTACTGAACCCATCGCAACTATTACATGCTCAGCATCAGCTGCTCCATAGTAATTAAATGGTTTGTAATCTCTACCAGTAAGCTTAGTTATCTCTTTCATGTAGTTGTTAACTGCATCCGGAACAGCATCATAGAATTTATTAGATGCTTCTTTTGCTTGGAAGAAAATATCAGGATTTTGTGCAGTACCCTTAGTATATGGATGCTCTGGGTTTAAAGCTCTATCTCTAAACGCCTTGATAGCGTCATAATCAACTAATTTTGCAAAATCATCATAGTCTATAGATTCTATTTTTTGTACTTCATGAGATGTTCTAAATCCATCAAAGAAGTGAACGAAAGGAATTCTTGTCTTGATAGAAGTTAAGTGAGCAACTCCTCCAAGGTCCATAACCTCTTGTACACTGCTTGAAGCTAACATTGCAAATCCTGTTTGTCTTGCTGCCATAACATCTGAATGATCTCCAAATATTGACAGTGCATGTCCTGCTACAGCTCTTGCAGTAACATGGAACACGCATGGTAATAATTCCCCTGCTATTTTGTACATATTAGGAATCATTAAGAGTAATCCCTGTGAAGCTGTATAAGTTGTTGTTAAAGCTCCTGCTGATAATGAGCCGTGAACAGCTCCTGCTGCTCCTGCTTCTGATTGCAATTCAGTAACTCTTACTGTTTGCCCAAAAATATTAGTTTTGCCATTTGCAGCCCATTCATCTGAAAGCTCTGCCATTGGCGAAGATGGCGTTATTGGGAATATTGCCGCTACTTCTGTAAAAGCATAAGATACATATGCTGCAGCCGTATTTCCATCCATGGTTTTCATAACTTTTGCCATTTATAATTTACCTCCTAAGGTTATTTTTCGATTTCAATGACAAGTATAACTTAAAATAACCAAAAATGCAACAATGAAATCGCAATTTATAGCATTTTATATGCCCTCATAAATTTTCTGCAATTATTAATAAAAATCTTGCATATTGGCTCTGTTGCTTGTTATTTGACTATTTTAAATTAGTGTAATGCTTTTTTATATCTTATTAAAATAACTTTTACTAAAATATAGGATATAAAATAAAGAAAATTGTTTAAACTAAATAATTTTCTATTTATAAAAATATTTAATTTTATTATAAACGATTATTACTAAAATTCTTTATTAAGTTTTAAATACTTTAGTGCGATAATTATATTAGTTTTCTAGTCCTCAGTTACATTGTAAAATCTTCTATTATACAAATCTAATGTATTATATCCTAACAATTTTTGCCTATAATTTTTAGCAGCTACCTCTACAACTGTTGCGATATTTCTACCAGGTCTTACAGGAACAGTTACAAGCGGAAGTTTTACATCCAAAATATCAGCCTTTGTATCATCAAGTCCCAATCTGTCATATTCCTTATTTTCATCCCATTCTTCAAGGTCTATAACAAGATTTATAAATTGATCAATCTTTATTGAACCAACTCCATACAGGTGCTTTATATCAAGTATACCAAGACCTCTAATCTCCAGTAAATGCTTTGTTAGCTCTGGACAATAGCCCTTAAGCTTATTATCAATTTTTCTTACGATAACAGCATCATCAGCAATTAATCTATGTCCCCTTTTAACTAATTCAAGAGCAGTTTCGCTTTTTCCTATACCGCTTTTGCCTCTGATGAGCATACCGGTTCCAAAAACCTCAACACATACTCCATGAACAGTTTTCTCCGGAGCTAATTGCTCCTCAAGATAATTTACTGTCTCATTGATAAATTTCATAGTTTTCTGTTTAGTTTTCATCACCGTTCTGTCATGCTTTTGTGCATATTTTATTATATCCTCATCGATGTCCATATCATTTGCAACAATAAGAATTGGTACATCAAAGCTAAAGAACTTATCAAGCCTTTCTTCTTTAACAGATTTCTCAAGAGTTTTTAAGTAGTAAACCTCTGTCTTGCCCAAAACCTGAATTCTCTCATGAGAAAACCAATCAAAGAACCCAGCCATCTGAAGACCAGGGCGAACTACCTCAGCAGCATATATCTTAACCAAATGAGCGTTCGTCGAAGTATAAGCCTCAATCAAACCCAAATACTTCTTTAAATCATCAATTTTAAGGTACATCATAACAAGAACCAACCTTTATTATAAATTAGTATATATTTATTATACATCATTTTTGTGTGAAAGACAATTGTAAGATGTAATACAATTCAAAAAATAAAAAGATAATAAAAGTTTTAAATTACATTCCAAAACCTTTATTATCTCTATTTAAAAATATACCTAGGTCTACAGTAATTACATCAGTAAAATTTACAATTTTATTTATCCTGTTTTTTACTTGATATTATTAAATGCCAGTATACTTTGCTCTCTTGTATATGTTGTTTTCGGGCTGAAATTATTATTACCAGTACCACTCATTATTCCATTGGCACGACAGAAATTGATTCCATCTATCGCCCAGTATGACGCATTTTTCATATCAACAAAACCTGATTTAGGAGAATTGTTTATATCCATACCTAAAAGCTTACAAGTGTTTTGTATCATTGTCGCTGCCTGCTCACGAGTGATTGTATTATTTGGCGAAAATTTTCCATTTCCCGTACCATTAACTATACCTAGTACATATGCGACCGTTACATCAAAGTTCATTGTGTCATCAAATGGGCTAGGACCTGCTGATACACCTTTTTCATTCATAATTGCAAATATATCTTTATCTAATTTATATTCTATAAACCAAACGGCTATACTACAAAATTCTTTACGAGTTATAATATTCTTATAATTGTTTTGCAACTCGTCAGGTACAAATCGTTTTGCGAGTGCTTCTTTTATTCCATCTTTCGCCCAATCACTTGCAGTATCAATGCTATTAAAAATATCTTTCGCAGTATTAACTTTAAAGATATCATCATTTGGTGTACCCTTGAAAAATTCCATTTTATTATTTCTTGCATATGTTTCTGCATAAGATCCTATTTCACCATATATTATAAAGATATCAAAGTAATTATAAAGAGAGGTTTCGAATACTTCTTCACCAATGCTTGTAACGCTTTTTGGAATAAATACACTTTTCAAATTATAACAACAGTCAAACGCATCATCTTCTATAGAGGTAACTCCATTAGGTATAACAATTTTACTAAGACTTTCGCAAAATTCAAAGGCATTATTTCCTATTACTTTAACACCATTCCCTATAGTCACGTCACTTAAATTACTGCAACCGTCAAAAGCATGTTCTTCTATGCTTACAACACTATCAGGAATATTTATACTACTTAAACTTTTACAATCCTTAAAAGTAAATGCCTCGACGGTTTTAACACCATTAGGTATATTTATTCTCTCTAAATTTTTGCAACCAGCAAATGACCATTCCCCTATACTTGTTACACTATCAGGAATATTTATATTGCTTAGACTTTCACAATCTTTAAAAGTAGCTTCTTCAATAACATTAACACCATTAGGTATATTTATTCTCTCTAAATTTTTGCAACCAGCAAATGACCATTCCTCTATACTTGTTACACTATCAGGAATATATATTTCTTTTAAATTCACACAATTAGAGAAAGTATCTGACCCGATTACTTTAACCCCCTCCGGTATTGTAATTTCTGTTGCAGAATATATTTCAAAAAATATATCAATTATTTTGAAAGTGACAGAACTAATAATAAATCCACTCTTATAAAACCTATCTTCATAATCAGCATATCTATGGTCTTTTGATATATTTTTTAATGATATATCAAAATATTTACTTTCACATTTTTCTTGAGGCGAATATACTCCGTTTTGATATTTATTTAAGCTATTCCAAGTGGGGTCCATAATAACCCATCTTCCATCAACATATGCCTCGCACCATGCGTGGTTTGTTTCAGTGCTGGATAAATCTATCAGTTCCTTGATTGTTCCGCCAAATCCATTAGCATAACCAGAAACATTTTTAGCCGGTATATCAACCGCTCGTAACAAAGCAACTGTTAATTGAGCATAACCACTACATACGCTACGCTTGTTTTTCAATACTACTAATGGATCAACACTTTCCCATGTTACACCAGCAAAAAAAGAATCCATATCATACCATATATTGTTAGAAACCCAGTTATGTATTGCTCTAAGTTTTTCATAATTACTATATTTATGTTCAGTAATTGATTTTGCAAGAGCAACTATACTATCATTATCACTTTGAACATCATAATAAGGTAGCTTATAAAAATCAAGAACTGATTCATCGCTTGATTTAGAGTTATATATCTTAAGATTATGCTGATATAAATTTTCAATATCTTGATTTGTTATTGCTTCAGCAGAGGTGACTGAAGTTAATATAAATAGAAAAATTAATAAAATAGAAAAAATACGTTTTTTCATTTGTTAAACACTCCTAATTTTATTTTGAAAATTTTAAAATGTAAAAATTTTATACTATAGATTATTGTACCATATATGGATATGCCATACAATGATTTTTACTTCATGTAAATTCTTAATTTATTTATCAATAAAGATATATTCATTGATAAATAATTATTTAATGTCATTATTTGTTTGCAAAATGTGACAAATTTTGCTATACTCTTACTATAAAATATTAAATCATAAAACAGGAGAAATTTCATGGATACAATTTTTTCGAATATAATAGAAGATAGCAGAAAATATACCTCTTTGGGAAATGTTGCATCTTATATACCTGAGTTGTCTAAAGCAAATCCTCATGACCTTGGTATTTGCGCTATCGATGTTAATGGTAATGAATACTGCGCGGGAGATTTTGACAAGAAATTCACATTGCAAAGTATATCTAAAGTTATAACCCTTATGCTCGCTATAATGGATAATGGTGAACAAAAGGTGTTTTCTTATGTTGGAGCAGAGCCAACGGGTGATAGTTTTAACTCTATAGCTAGTTTAGAAGTCAAAAGTCTACATAAGCCATATAATCCTATGATAAACGCTGGTGCTATATTGATTTCATCCTTAATAAAGGGAAATAGTGCGCAGGAGAAGATTGAAAGAATTCTTAACTTTACAAAAATATTAACTGATAATGAGAATATAAGCATAAATAAAAGCACATACTTATCAGAAAAGGAAACTGGTGATAGAAACAGAGCCTTAGCTTATTTTATGAAAAGCTATAATTCTATGGAAGGTAATGTTGATGAAATTCTTGATGTTTACTTTTCTCATTGCTCAATGGAGGTTACTTGTAGAGATATAGCAAAAATAGGAGCAGTTTTGGCGAATGATGGCGTTCTTCCATGGAGCGAAAAAAGAATTATTTCCAAGGAAATATGTCGGATAACAAAGACTATTATGGTTACATGCGGTTTATATGATGCTTCTGGAGAATTTGCGATGCACATTGGTATTCCTGCAAAATCAGGAGTTGGTGGCGGGATACTTGCAGCAGTGCCAAGAAAAATGGGTATAGGTGTTTATGGACCTGCCCTTGATGCAAAAGGAAATTCAGTAGCTGGAATTCAAGTTTTGCAACAGCTTTCAGAGAAATTGGACTTAAATATATTTTAAAATACGGAGGTCAATATGCTTAAAATAATAGCGAAAAGTTTTATAAAGGATAATGAGCTTGAAAAAGCAACAAAATTATACAAGGAGCTTGTTGAAGAAACATTGCTAGAAGATGGCTGCATATCATATGAGCTATTTCATGATATAAATAATAAAAGTATGTTTGTAATTGTTGAAGAATGGGAAAATGAAAAATATTTTGAAGCTCACAAAAATTCTGAACATTTTACTAGAATAGTTCCTCAAATTAGTAATATTAGACTTAGCTCCGAAATAAATATTTTACAGAGAATGTAATGATATTGGCTCATTTAATATATTGTAAAAAGCTAGATACAAATTTTAAATGAGTTAATATTAAAACTTTGAAAATTTAAGGAGGATTTATGAATAAAAATTTTATCGAAATAGCACCAAATGATATCGAAAAAAACACATTTACACTGATTGGTAACGAATATATGCTAATAACTGCTAAAAAAGATGATAAAGTCAATACAATGACAGCATCATGGGGTGGTCTTGGAGTTATGTGGAATAAAAATGTAGCATATATCGTAGTACGACCACAGAGATATACAAAGGAATTTGTTGATTTTTCTGATTGCTTCTCACTTAGCTTTTTCAATGGAGAAATTAAAGATAAATTAGCATATTTGGGAACAGTATCAGGAAGAGATGAAGATAAAATAACCAAATCAGGACTAACAGCAATTTGCGAGGATAACATACCTTATTTTGAAGAAGCAAAGCTTGTATTGTTTTGTAAAAAGCTATTTAAATCTGAATTTAAAGAAGATAATTTTATAGATAAAGAGATTATAAACAAAAATTATCCTAATAAAGATTTTCATACTCTTTATATAGGAGAAATAACAAAAGTTATAAAAAAATAAAGTGGGCTTTGCCCACTTATTTTTTTAAAATAGCTTATTTGCTTCTTCTCTGTATTTTAATTCTTGTTCATCATTTGTTTCATCAAGAACTAAGCCATGAGGTGTTTTTTTGCCATCTTTATCAACATGTATGAAAGTCAAAAATCCATTTACCGGAGTTATTTGACCTGTTTCAGAATAAACTGATGTACGAACTGTTATACTTGTTGTTCCAAGTCTTACTATTCTGCTTTTAAATGTTACAATATCGCCTTTTGTAACTGGTGACTTAAACTGAAGTCCATGAATGTTGATACATACTAAATTTTCAGGATTTCCTACTTTTGTTGCAGCTGTTATAAAGGCTGCTTCTACAAACCATTCTGCTGTTCTACCAGCAAATAATGTTCCGTGATGATTTAAGTCCTCTGACTTTACTAATCTTGATATTAAAAATTCTTTCATTAATATACCAATGCACCTATTACGCAAAAAAATTATGAAATATTTGTGCATTGGTTCGGTGCATATCCTCTCTATTTATCTTTTCTTTAAATCTTAATTATGTCTCATGTTTTCTTGTTTTATATTCTATGCGGTTTTTTTCTTGCTTTTTTGCCACATAACCCATATAGGTCCTGCTATACAGATTGTTGAATAAGATCCTGATATCAGTCCAAATGTCATAGGAAGTGCAAATTGTTTTATTGATTCTATGTCGTAAACTTGTGCAAATATATATAACACAAGAGTAGCAATAACTGTAGCAACTGTTGTATTGATACTTCTTGACATTGATTGAGTAATACTGCGGTCAACTAACTCTTCAACATCCATTTTAGGGAATAATGTTTTATTTTCCCTTATTCTATCATATATAACTATAGTATCATTTACTGAGAATCCTATTATTGTAAGAACTACCGCTACAAATGAATCGTTCAAAGGTATTCTGAAAATTACAAATATAAAAAATGAAATTAAGATATCGTGGAACAATGCTATAAGAGCAGCTATACCTGCTGATATTCCAGATATTTTCTTAAATTGTATCCCAACATAAATTACTATCATAACTGCTGAAATCAAAATAGCAATTGCACTATTTACTAGGAATGTTTTTCCAATAAATGGCTCAACTATATTAGATTCAGCTAATTTAAGATTATTTTCAGGAAATTTTTCTAAAAGTGCTTGATTAAGAACTTCTTGCTCCTGTGCTGATAATCCTGAGTTTCCTGAAAGATTTAGAACTACCTTTTTACTTCTAGTAGCTATATCTTCCGTTTGTTGAGCATCTGTTATTCTATTTAATGTATCTGAAGATAATTTAGCAACATCATCTATGTTTATTTCACCTTCATAACTGTATTTTAATATAGCTCCGCCACTAAATTGTATTGAAAATCTAACTCCATTTATAAATATACATATTATTCCAATAAGCATTATAAGTGCTGATATCGCAAAATAAATGTTTCTATTTTTATAAAATCTTATCATAAAGTTGCACCGCCCTTCTTAATTCCATAGAAAATGTTATTTCTAAAGAATTTTATGAAACTAAATGATTTCATCATGTGTTTAGATACAGTAACTCCACATAGGAAGTTTAAAGCAGTACCTATAAGTAATGTATATCCAAAGGATTTCATCGCTCCGCTACCAAGTACCATTAAAACAACAGCTACTATCATACTTGTAATATTTCCGTCAAATACAGCTGAAAATGCTCTGTGATATCCTGTATCTATTGCAGCACCTAAAGATTTGCCTAATTTCATCTCTTCTTTTACTCTTTCAGAAATTATAACATTGGCATCAACACCCATACCGAGTGATAAAATCATACCAGCTATACCAGGTAATGTCAGTGTTATTTGTGGTATCGAAAGAGATAAAAGCTGTATGGCTAATTGTAATAATAAACCAAAACATGCAACAAAACCCATCAATCTATAATATGCAATCATAAATATACATATTATTGCAAAAGCAATAAGCCCTGCTTTTACCATAACATCCAAAGCACCTTCACCAACTGTAGGGCTTATAGTACTATGATTTTTAGAAATCAATGAAAATGGTAATGAGCCGGCATTGATTTTTCCAGATAGGTCTACAGCTTCTTCGGCACTTTTAATGTTTGTTATTATAGCCTCACCAGAGGTTATAGCATCATTTACTATAGGTGCTGATATCAAAGTCTCATCCATGTAAATTGATATTTTTTGTCCCTTAAATTTTTCTGTTGCAGCAGCAAAAAGTTTAGCTCCTTCTGCATCAAAAACCAGTGTAACTATTGGACTATTATCTTTTTCGTAATATTGTACTTTACTCTCTTTAACATTTTTACCTTCTACTAAAATATTTCCATCTGGATCTCTAAATGTAAGCCTTGCAGTTTCTCCTAGCTCAGCTATAGCCTTTTGAGGATTAAATTCTGATTCACCAGTTTTCCAAGGGAATCTTATTAATATCTGTCCGTTAATTTTATCAATTGCAACTTCTCTGTCCAAAATGTTTTTTGCGTCAAGTCTTGTTTCCATTATAATTTTGGCATTTTCAAGTTCCTTGTCAGTAGGCTTTCTATTTAGGTCTTTTGCCTCATATACTGCTTCTACTCCGCCTCGTATATCAATTCCAAATCTTATTTCACTAGCACCTTTTATATTGAATCCTGTCTCACGATCTCCAATATGTATGCCGAAAACTGCTACATATGTTATTGCAAAAATTAACAACATAATAATTGCAAAAACAGATTTTCTCATGTTCAAAAATCTTCACACTCCTTAATGAAGTCTCTCTTTGCAAGACATTTTATATCTACACTCAATAAGAACCTCATAGATTAAATTTTTATAGGTTTTTTATTTATTTTTTCTTTGTTTATCCTTTGGAACAACGCAAGTTCCAGAAGCACGGCATACAACTATTGGCTCTGCCAAAACATCGCAAGCTGATTCATTTATATCAGTTCTTGGAACGATAACCTTTCTTGCTTCAAATTTCATTTTTCTTGAGCTATTTCCAACAGAAGTTATCTCTCCGACTGCCTCTATATAGTCTCCTGCATATACAGGTGCTAAAAATTCAACGCTATCATAAGCACAAAACAGTCCTTCGTCTCCGTCATTGATAATTAAAAGCTCTGTCGCTACATCTCCGAATAATTGTAACATTCTTGCTCCGTCAACAAGATTTCCTCCATAATGAGCATCGTGTGCGCTCATTCTAAGTCTGATTAATGATTTCATTATTTTTCCTCCAAAGTATTTTATAATAATATTTAATTAACACATAGGCATTATTCTATCATTAAGATTGTCCTGTGTCAATATTTAGCACTTGGCTATTTATCTATTTTTGCTTAAAATCTATATTTTATGTAGAGTGTTAATGTCCAAAACACGAGAAATAGTGTGAAAAATTAAATTTTTTTCACACTATTCTTTAAAATAATCTCCAATTTTGTCAAAAAAGCCTTTTTCTTTTTTTTCATTATCTGTTACTTCGCCAAATTCTGTCTGTAGTTTTTCCAGTAAATCCTTTTGCTTATCTGTTAATTTTTTAGGTACTGAAATTTTAACTTTTACGTATTGATCGCCTTTATTTGAGCCTCTTACATTTTTGATACCTCTGTTTTTAAGTCTAAATACAGTTCCCGTTTGAGTTCCACTTGGAACGCTATATTTTACCTTGCCTTCGAGAGTCGGTACTTCTATATCTCCACCAAGTGCAGCTTTTGTAAATGATATAGGTATTTCACACCAAACATCCATACCATCTCTTTCAAAAATTTCATGCTCTTTTACATTTATATAAACATACAAGTCTCCTGATGGAGCTCCTACATCACCATGATTTCCTTCACCTCTTAGTGGTATAACGGAATTTGTGTCCACTCCTGCCGGGATATTGATTGTAATATTTCTCGATTTCTTTTCTTTTCCAGATCCACCGCATGTTGTACATGGTTCTTCAATTATTTCACCAGTTCCTCTACAGGTACTGCAAGTCTGTGTACTTGCAAATTGTCCGAATGGTGTACGCTGAACAGTTTTTACCGTACCTGAGCCACCACAGGTACTGCAGGTTTTCTTATTAGTTCCCTTTTTAGCCCCGCTTCCATCACAGGTTTTGCATTTTTCTATACGACTTATCTTAATTTCTTTTTTTGTTCCAAATGCTGCTTCTTCAAAGCTTATATCAAGTCTTATCTTTAAATCAGAGCCAGCTCTTGGTCCAGAACGTTGGGAGCTTCTTCCTCCAAAGGCATCTCCAAATATATCTCCGAATATATCCTCAAAGCCTCCAAAACCGCCAAAGCCTCCTGAGAATCCTCCGCCGCCGAAGCCTTGATTAGGATCAAAGGCAGCATGACCGAATTTGTCATATTTAGCCTTTTTATCAGCATCACTTAGCACTTCATAAGCTTCATTTACTTCTTTAAATTTTGCTTCTGACTCTTTATTGTCTGGGTTCAAATCTGGGTGATACTGCTTTGCAAGTTTTCTAAAAGCTGATTTAATAGCTTTTTCGTCTGCGTCTTTACTAATACCCAATACCTCATAATAATCTCTTTTTGCCATATCCTCACCTCCACATATTGATAAGCTTACACAACACTACTCCCCACTAAAAATCTTTAAGATTTTTTAATCGGGAGTAGTAAATTTAAGCTTCTTAATATCGACTAAACTCTATTAATTTAACGTGTTTTATTTATCCTTATCGTCATCCACTACTTCAAAATCAGCATCTACAACATCATCTGGTCCATTTGATTGTGCTTGCTGAGCATTTTCTTCATGGGCTGCACCTTGTGTTTGAGAATATAGTTTTTGAGCAAGCTTATTAAACTCTTCTGTTAATTCAGTAGTTTTTTGCTTCATGTTTTCAAGATTATTGCTTTCAATAGCTTTTTTAAGTTCATCAAGCTTAGCCTGTGCAGATGCTTTCTCATTAGCATCTATTTTTCCTTCAAGGTCTTTCAATGCTTTTTCTGTTTGATATACTAAGCTGTCAGCATTGTTTTTAACTTCGATTTCTTCTTTTCTTCTCTTATCTTCTTCTGCAAATTGCTCAGCTTCCTTAACTTTTTTATCAATTTCATCTTTAGAAAGATTTGTTGAAGCTGTGATAGTAATTTTTTGCTCTTTTCCTGTTCCTAGGTCTTTTGCACTAACATTAACTATACCATTAGCATCTATGTCAAAAGTTACTTCTATTTGAGGAATTCCTCTTGGAGCTGGAACTATGCCTGACAACTGGAATCTTCCAAGTGTAATATTATCCCCTGCCATTTGTCTCTCACCTTGAAGTACATGTATATCAACTGAAGGTTGATTATCAGCAGCAGTTGAGAACACTTGACTTCTCTTTGCAGGTATTCTAGTATTTCTATCTATAAGTATTGTTGAAACTCCGCCTAAAGTCTCTATTCCTAATGATAATGGAGTAACATCTACTAAAAGTATATCAGTACCAAATTCACCTGTTAAAACTCCGCCTTGAATAGCCGCACCTATAGCAACACATTCATCAGGGTTTATTCCTTTGTGAGGTTCTTTGTTAGTTAATCTCTTAACTGCATCTTGAACTGCTGGTATTCTTGTTGATCCGCCAACTAATAAAACTCTATCTATGTCATTAGCAGTAAGTTTAGCATCTGCCATAGCTTTTTTAACAGGATCTATAGTCATTTGAACGAGTCTTGATGTAAGCTCATCAAATTTAGCTCTTGTTAAGTCCATATTTAAGTGCTTAGGACCTTCAGCTGTTGCAGTGATAAATGGTAAGTTAATGTTTGTAGACATTGCACTTGACAATTCTTTCTTTGCATTTTCTGCTGCTTCTCTTAATCTTTGCAATGACATTTTGTCATTTCTTAAATCTACCCCATTTTCTTTTTTGAATTCATCTGCCAAATAATCAACAACTATTTGGTCAAAGTCATCTCCACCCAATTTATTATTTCCATTTGTTGCTTTAACCTCAAACACTCCGTCACCAATCTCAAGTATTGAAACGTCAAATGTTCCACCACCAAGGTCAAATACCATAACTGTATGTGCTTCTGTATCCTTGTCTATACCATATGCTAAAGCTGCTGCTGTTGGCTCATTTATAATTCTTCTTACATTTAAACCAGCTATCTTTCCAGCATCCTTTGTTGCCTGTCTTTGGCTGTCTGAGAAATATGCAGGAACTGTGATAACTGCATCTGTTACAGTTTCTCCCAAATAGCTTTCAGCATCTGCTTTTAATTTTTGCAGTATAAATGCTGATATGTCCTGTGGTGTGTATACTTTTCCATCAATTGTTGTTTTATGGTCATTTCCCATATGTCTTTTTATTGAAGATATTGTTCTATCAGGGTTTGTGATAGCTTGTCTTTTTGCAGTCTCCCCAACTAATCTTTCTCCGTCTTTAGTAAATGCAACTACTGATGGAGTTGTTCTTTTTCCTTCTATATTTGTTATAACAACGGCTTCTCCGCCTTCCATAACAGATACGCATGAATTTGTTGTACCAAGGTCTATGCCTATAATTTTACTCATTTTTAAATCCTCCTATTAATTTATGCAGTATATTTTTAACTTTTTTGTTTAGATATTTTAACCATACTTGGTCTTATAACTTTTTCATTAACTAAATAACCTTTTTGGAAAACCTCTATTACTGTGTCTTCCTCTTTACCTTCTATTACCTCAAACGCAATCCCTGAGTGCATATTAGGGTCAAATTTTGAATTTAGAGCATCAATTTCTTTAAGTCCTTTCCTTTGAAGAATATTTAAAAACTGGTCATATATCATTTTAACTCCGTTTTTAAAATTTATTATCTCCTCATTTTCAGATTTAACTGCATCTATTGCTCTTTCAAAATTATCTACTATTGGAACTAAATCCGTAAGTACATCTGTGACAGCATTACTATAAGTTGAAAATCTTTCCTTTTCTGTTCTAGCCTTATAGTTTAAAAAATCTGCTTGTAATCTCTGCATTTTATTGTTTAATGCGTCAAACTCCTCTTTAGCTACTGTGCTTTCTTCCTTGTTGCCTTCCTCAGCCTCTTTGGAACTCCCAGCATTTTCTACATTTTCTTGTTCTAAATTTTCGTCTTCAGCAGATAGCTTATCATCTGATTCTTTTGACCTTTTTAAATCTTCAGATACATCTACTGTGTCTTTTTTTGCCATTTTGATACTCAATCCTTTCTAATATCTATATTAATTTAAGTTACTTCTTATCTTTATCAGAATATTTATTATCCAAAGCTTCATTCATAGCATCAGACATTGCCTTTACTGTGTTTATAACACTTTCATAATCCATTCTTGTAGGACCGATTACACCTATCTTTCCTATGGTCTTGCCATTAAATTTGTAAGTAGCTGTGATTAAACTGCAATCTTGCAACTCTCTGTACGGATTTTCCTGTCCAATACTTATATCTATATCATGCTTTCCAATATCCTGAACTAGCTTTGCTACACTTTCTTTATTTGATATGAATGACATAAATTCCTTAGCTTTTGCAGGATCACTGTATTCAGGAAAATCAAGAATATTTTCCACTCCATCCGAATACATACTAACATCATCAAATGAAGTTATATGATTTATTAAATATGGCATCAAATCGCGAATGGATTCACTGACGCTTTCCTTTATAGAATATATATCATCAATTATAAACCTCTTTAAATCATCATTAAAATCCTCAAGCTTATAACCTTTCAGCCTATCTGTTAAGATGTTTGAAATTTTATCCATTTGATCATATGGTATTGGATTATTAAGCTTTATCATCCCTTGACGAACAAGATTATTATTTAATATTATAATCATCAGCACTTTGTTATATTCAACAGGAACAAGCTGTATTCTGCTCACTACAGATTTTTTCATCTGCGGAGCGATTATAAATGATGTATATTTGGTAAATTGTGATAACATCCTCACTGAATTTTTAAGTATCATATCCATCTCTTGGACTTCATCTTCAATAACTTTTCTTATATCCGATATACTTAAGCTATCAGTCTCAGTTGGCTGTAAAAAAGATTTCCAAATATCATCAACATAATATCTATATGCCTTATCCGTTGGTATTCTGCCAGATGATGTATGAGGCTGAATTAAAAATCCCATTTCTTCCAAATCAGACATTTCATTTCTGATAGTTGCAGGGCTTACTCCAAGCTCATATTTCTTTGAAATAGTTCTAGAACCAATTGCCTCTCCACTTTCAATATAGCTTCCGATTATAGCTTTTAAAATGTTTATTTTCCTATTATCTAAAGACATTCTATCACCTCGTTCCTTTCCTCATGTTGCGCAATGCAAAACAAGTTTTGCACTACACAATTTTCGATGGCGGCAATACTTATGCCCATGCCCATATTGCATAAAGCACCACCAAAGACTTGGTATAGGCCCGGTGCATATTTCCTCATTTTTTTAATTCTTTTTAAGCTTATTTATTATTTTGTTAGCACTCATTAAGGTCGAGTGCTAATCGCTAAATATAAGATACTACTTTAAATGAATTTTGTCAATAGGTTATTTAAAATTTTTTAAAAAATTTGAGTGTTTTTTAAAGATTATATTAAGGAAATAAATATAGATTTTTATAAAAATCCGCATAAAAATAATTTGAGATTATTATTCTCTCAAATATTGATTTAATCCTAAGCTAAGTCCTCTTTGTACTCTTTATAAAATTCATTTGCTAATTTCATCTTTTTATCCCATATTTCTATCGCTGTTGATGTTCTCATAGGATTATTCTGCATAATCTTATGTGTATATCTCTCAATATGCTTCAAAATAGATTCAAATGACGGATTATCGTTTAAAGCCTCAACCCATACATCCATTACAATTCCATGGGCGCCTGTATCATCTAGTAAATCAGCCTCAATTAACAAAATCAATTCAATTGGAATATCATCCATCAATTTGTCCTTGCCTGAATGAAGCTTAATTAAATCACAGATAAAATCTATTTTATCTAAAGGATAATCATGTTCTAATAAATATTTTCTGCATATATCTGCTCCTACAAGTGCATGATTTTTTCTTTCAATTTCGGTATATCCACTATCATGAAATATTGTCGCTATCTTTAGAGAATCTATATCTATTAAATCCTTGTCTTCGTATCCCTCGCATAATTTGAGCATCCATTTATATACACGTTTTGTATGATCCATGCGATTGTAATTTATTTTATTTTTTGCACCACCACCGTGTGAATCATATTCTGAAAGTAGATTTCCAACGTATTCAAACATCTCATTGTATTTATCTTTATTCATAGTGCCTCCTCTAATTTAAGATATTAAGCTAATTTCCTCGTTTCTTTATTGTCGGTGATATTTTATCAAAATTAGATAACTATATCAACAAAAATAATATAAAAACTCCATCAATTGATGAAGTTTTATATTATATCTTAATGCAATTATTTTTTAATATTTTTTTAATATTTCTCCATCTAAATCAATTAACAAAATAGTATCAGTATGTCTATTACTATAAATTAATATGTTATCATCTTCATTCGAAATATCAATACTTTGAGGTGCTACATTTGTTTTAAGCTGTGTTTCTTCGAATAATACTTTTAAATCACTACCATCATAATTTATTCTATAAAGACTGATTTTTGATTTATTGTCCTCTAGATTTCCTGTAGGATTATCATCTTTGCCAATAAAAAATATATATTTATCTGTGATTTTGAGAGCAGTTATAAAAAAATACTCATTATTGTTTTCATATATAGTTTCTGTATTTGATCCACCGTCTAAGTTGTCTCTATTTATATATGTTTTTCCTTTATAGTAAACAAAATTATCTTTAATCTGTAAATAGGAAATCCATTTTTCTGATTCAGCATTTTTATTTATATTAATAGTAGTTTTTTCATCCGTATGAATGTTATATTTGTATAGAACATTATACTCAAAATTTCCATTTAAATTACCATAATCATAATAATAGCATATATCACCATGCGTTATTGGCATAACTGATCCATCTAATCCTTTATCCATACTCGTCAAGCTGCCATTTTTTAAATCATACTTATATAAATCGTTTGGTGCATACATAAAATCAGCACCAGCATTTGAATCTTCAACTTCAAGAAATAGTAAATCCTTATAAATCCAGAAATTTGAAATGTAGTATTGTTTAGAAAACTCTATATCAAACTCTAATAATTTTACATCAGATCCATCTTTATTCATAGTAACTATTTTACTAGGCATATCTTCTTCGTAATTTGAAGAATACACATATAATTTATTATCATAAACTTGTATATCGAACATTTGTTCCTGCTTATGGATAAGTGTTTTTTCGCTTCCATCTTTCTTAATGCAATATAATTCATTATATTCATCAGTTATGTAGAATATATTATCTCCATCATATACATAAATTCCTTTATAAGCTGCTGCTAATTCATCATCTGCTTCACTATTTTCACCTTTGTTTATATCATCTTGGTCTTTTGGGTCATTATCGCTATTGCTATCATCTGGGGGCTTTACACTATCATCTTTATCATTTGCAGGTAAGTTAGGATTTTCTTTTCCTTTATTAGTGCATGAAGATGTAAATATCAATAGTAACAATAATAATATTATTATAAATCTTCTCATGTACAAATTTCCTCCACATCAATATTTTTATGTTTTTATAATAATTACTTAGACGAAATTATAAGAATATAGTTCCAATTTTAGTAATAATATCGCCATAATATTATGACTTATTTTACTGATATAATCTTAACATATATTTATAACTTATACAATAAGAAAAAGCTATTGTTCTACTAAAGTTTTAATTCTTTAGCTTTACAATAGCTTAAAATTTATTCTTCGCTTGCTGCTCTTTTCATAGCATTGGCATTTTTTCTTCTATCTACTTCTGTTAAAAATCTTTTTCTAAGTCTAATATTGTCCGGAGTCACCTCTACCAATTCATCATCATTAATAAACTCTAAGGCATCTTCTAATGACATAACTCTTGGTGGTGAAAGTTTAACAGCATCATCACTTCCTGAAGCACGAGTGTTAGTAAGCTTCTTCATTTTGCATGGATTTACTGTCATGTCATCATCACGAGAATTCATTCCAATTATCATGCCCTCATAAATCTTTTCTCCAGGTCCAACAAATAGAATTCCTCTTTCTTCAAGGTTGTTTAGAGAATATGGTATTGCATCTCCTTGGTCGCTTGATATAAGCACTCCATTTGTTCTTTGAGGAATTTCACCTTTATATTTGTCATAATGTTCAAAGCTTCTAACCATAGAGCCTTGACCTCTTGTATCATTTATAAGCTCTGTTCTATATCCTAAAAGTCCTCTGGTTGGAACTAAATACTCAATTTTAACATAATTTCCGTCTGGAGACATTGATTCCATCATACCCTTTCTTAAATTCAGCTTAGATATGACAGTACCGGAATATTCCTCTGGAACGCTTACTATAACTCTTTCAATAGGCTCATTTGTATGACCATCTTTCTTACGAAGTATAACTTCCGGTCTTGACACTGCCACTTCATAGCCTTCTCGTCTCATATTTTCAAGAAGTATAGAAAGATGAAGCTCTCCTCTTCCAGAAACCTTAAATCCATCAACTGCATTTTCAAGAGGTTCAACTCTTAAGCCTACATTTACTTCTAATTCTTTTTCAAGTCTTCCCTTTAAATGTCTTGTAGTTACATATTTTCCACTTTTTCCAACAAAAGGTGAAGTGTTGATTAAGAAATTCATTGAAAGTGTTGGTTCTTCAATTTTTATTGTTTCCATAGGCGATGGATTGTCAATGCTGCAAATTGTCTCACCTATTGAAATATCAGATAATCCAGAAACAACTACTATATCTCCGCTAAAAGCTTCGCTTACTGCAACTCTTTTTAGTCCCTGATATACGAAAAGTCCTGAAATCTTTTGTCTTGCAACGCTTCCATCAGCCTTGCATACTGAAACTGTCTGACCTTCTTTAATCGAGCCTGAGAAAATTCTGCCAACTCCGAGTCTTCCTATATAATCGTCATATGCAAGTGATGATACTTGCAATTGTAAAGATTCATTGTCTCTATCAGGATATGGATTAACATGCTTAATTATAGTATCAAATAAAGGTCTTAAATCTGTTCCCTCGTCTTCTAACTCATATTGTGTTATTCCTCTTTTTGCCATTCCATATAAAACTGGGAATTCTATTTGCTCATCTGTTGCATCTAGCTCAACAAACAAATCAAATACCATATTTACAACTTCCTGCGCTCTATGGTTTTTCTTATCTATTTTATTGATTAATAATATAGGTCTAAGTCCGAGTTCAAGTGATTTTTGCAAAACAAATCTTGTCTGAGGCATAGGACCTTCTATAGAGTCAACTAATAGTATAACAGTATCTACTGTCTTCATAATACGCTCAACTTCCGATGAAAAGTCAGCATGTCCTGGTGTATCCACGATATTTATTTTTATATCATCGTGCATTACAGAACAATTTTTTGAATATATTGTAATTCCTCTTTCACGCTCTATATCATTGCTGTCCATAACACAGTCAACGAGCTCTTGGTTTTCGCGAAAAACTCCGCTTTGCTGCAAAAATGCGTCTACTAATGTCGATTTTCCAGCATCAACGTGTGCTATAACAGCAATATTTATAATTTTATCTTTCATTCTATTCCTTCTTTCAGTAAAAAAAAATCCACAGAATAGTTTAATATTTTTTTTGATAATTTGCAAGCTTTTTATTTAAAAAAACAAAAAAACTTTTAATTTTTTTAATATTAGCAAAAATAATCTAAAATAATATTATATATTTAGTTTATATTTATTAAAACTTCTTTCCGTTTTTAAACACACACAATATATTTAAATTCTTGTCGCATACTATAAAGTCTGCTTTTAAGCCCGTTTTTATACTACCTATTTGATTTTCCATATTTATTGATTTTGCCGGAATTATTGTTGCACTTTTTATGGCATCTTCTAGCTTTATTCCTATTTTAACTAGATGCTTAATCCCGTCAAACAGCGTGTTTACTGAGCCTGCTATTGTTCCGTCTTTTAGTGTCGCTTTTTTATCTTTTACTGTAACCTCTAAGCCTCCTAACAAATAGCTTCCGTCTCCTAAACCGCAGGCAGATATTGAGTCTGATACAATTATTAATTCCTCTGAATATCCACGGTATAATCCCCTTAATATGGCATCATGAATATGTATCCCGTCGCATATTAGTTCTTTGTATAGCGGAAATTCTAGTGCCGCACCTATCAATGATGGTTTTCTGTGGTGCATTGGCTCCATTGCATTAAAAAGATGAGAAACACTTCTTACACCCATGTTTATTGCATTTCTTGCTTCATCAATATTGCAATTTGTGTGTCCCATAGAAATCAAGAATTTATTCTTTGAGAAATTGACAAGTTCATGGAAGTTTTCTAATTCTGGAGCAACTGTCATAAGTCTTATTTGATTTTTACCTAAATCATAAAGTCTTTTCGCGAAACTCATATCAATATCTCTAATATTTTTCTCGTTATGAGCTCCTTTTTTTCCTTTACTTATAAATGGTCCTTCTAAATTTATACCTAAAAATGGACTGGTCTCATCAATATTTTCAAGTATTTTAGGGATTTGTATTTCGTATTCTTCTTCACTTGTTGTTACTATTGTCGGAAGAAGGCTTGTAGTCCCACTCTTTATGTAAAATTCAGCCATTTTACTCATATCGTCACTGCTTGCATCACAAAAATCAAAGCCTACTGCACCATGAGTATGGATATCTACAAGACCCGGTAATATTAAACAATTTTCAAAATTATAATTTTCTGAATTGTCAAAATCTATTAAATCTTTACCCTGAATATTTTCCTCTATTTTACTAAACTTTCCATCATTTATTTCTAAGTCTATATTTTTAAATTCTCCGTCTATAAATACATTTGCGGCTTTAATTATCATATTCATGCCTAGCACTCATTACACAAAAAATCTAGTCTTTCCTTATTAGGGAAGATAAAAGGTTTGTGTATGGGATTGGTGCTTACCCTTTCATAATTTTTCATTTCTTACAATCTTATACCAATTGCAAAATATTTATTAAGGATTTTATAATTATCCTTTCATTGTTTCTAAATCTCTACCTTTTTAATATTACACTCTTATATGGATATATCCTTTTGCATATGCACAATCGCATTATGCGCCGCACCCATTAACCCTGCTGTGTTGCCAAGTTTTGCAGATAAAACAACTACATCTTTATAGCTATTCAAAACAGCATTTTTTAATCTTTTATTGATTTCATCGATTATATAGGCTTGGCTCATAATTCCGCCTCCTAGAATTAAAGCTGCTGGGTCGAAAATATGCACCACTGTAACAAGTCCATAAATTATTTCATCAATCCAAGTGTCAATAATCTCTTTTATTTTTATATTTCCCTTATAAAATTCTGCAAATACATCACGTCCATTAGCTATATTACTGTCAATTTCTCTGCACATATTTACAAGATTTGTAGTTGAAGCATAATGATTATAGCAGCCTTTTAATCCGCATGTACATCTCTCACCATTTAAATGCGTCGCAATATGTCCTATTTCAGCAGCCGCACCATTGTTTCCTGCATATATTTCCTTGTTTATTACTATTGCTCCTCCTACGCCTGTCCCATAAGTCAAGCATATGAAATCCTTATATGCCTTGCCTGCGCCAAAGTGAGCTTCTCCTAATGCCGCAGAGTTGACATCATTTGCGACAAATACTGGCTTATTATATTTTTCTTCTAATATATCCTTTAATTTTGTGCCTGTATAATTAGGAATAGAGTCACTGCAAAGCATAATATAACCTCTTTCTGAATCTACCAATCCAGCTGTGCTAATACCTATTCCATCAAATTCACAAGCTAAAGCACAATCATCTATGGCTTTTAAAACTCCATCTTTGCCAATTAACTGATATTTATGCTCCTCAAAATTTGTTAAACCAACTAATTCATCATATATAGCAGATTTTATAAGTGTTCCGCCAATATCAAAACATAAAATTTTCACAATAATGTATATTCCTTTCTTGTTTTTCTTTTGTCAATAAATGCTTAAAATCGAATATTATTAATGTTTTAAATTTAAAATCTCACTCAATCTCAAATCTAATACTATTTAAGCAAATTAATTTTCACACTAATTTCTTTGCAACCTCAACAATATTTCTCACAATTTCACTATTTGCTAAGCTATATTCTCCTTGATTTGGTGCTTTTGTTCCAGTAAATAATATGCTTTCATGATTAGCCGAAAAATCCATCATAGTCTCAAAGGCAGATGTATGTACCCAGCCACAAGATGTATTGTTATACAATAATTCTAAATTATATGCCCTTACATTGCCAGCCGGTAATATCTCTATACCGCCAATATCAATCATTTTTTTTATATTAGCACTTCCGTCTTCTGCTGTTTTTTCCTTGCCAGCTGTCAAAATTCTGCTAATTCCAATTTCCTTTAATTTACTTACTGCTTCCTCTAAAGCTGTTGTCGAAACATCAAAAGCTTTGTGAAATACAGTTTGGCATCTTCCGTTTACCATTTCACACATTTTTTTAGTTCTATCGAAATCTATAGAGCCATCACTGTTTAAAAATCCAAATACTAGGGCATCAGAACCGTTTTGTATAAAAATTTCACCATCTTTAAGCATTAATTCAAATTCATCATCTGTATAGCAAAAACCTCCCTCTCTAGGGCGAATCATAACTGCAATTTCAAGACTTGTATTTTTTTTAGTCAGTAAAAATGCTCCTAGAGATGGAGTTAAGCCACCAAAAAACAAGCTAGAACACAATTCAACTCGATTTGCCCCACCCTTATATGCCTCTAAAGCATCTAAATACGAGCCACAACAAACTTCTATTTTCATTTTAACCACCAATTATTATTTTTTTCTTAATTTTAACACAATGCTATATGATTGACAACACAAAACCGATAATATATAATTTATATGCCAGTTAACTAGATAAATATTTAGCAAAGGGGATACTAAAATGCACGAATTTAAGAAAATAGAAAGAAGCTTCAAAAAATATATATCTTTATTTCCAGTAAAAGGAAATGAGATTTTGAAAATATCACAAGACATATCTGATGAGCTTAAAATATTCTTTATGAAGGCTATAACGCAAATGCCAGTAACTGATGTTATTAGTGTCAATATTATGGATGTTTTAAGACATGTAGAACATATTTATAAAATAATCAAAACTATTGATTATTGTAAAGAAATCCCAATGGACATAATTTTTGATTATGTTCTTCCATATAGAATAAATGATGAAGATTTTTCACTTTACAGCATCAAATTCTACGATGAGCTAAAACCGCTGATAAAGCTTGATAATATTGCTGAAAGTGTGCTAATAACAAATTATTGGTGTTATTCAAAGGCTACATATGCTGGAGCTGATGCTCGTACGCAAAATGCTATAACAACTGTCAAAGCTGGCAAAGGCAGATGCGGTGAAGAAAGCGTGCTTTTAGTTAGTGCTTTGCGTAGTGTAGGAATACCTGCTAGACAATGCTATAGCCCATATTGGACACATTGTGACGATAATCATGCTTGGGTAGAGGTATATACAGGTCACAAGTGGGAATTTTTAGGGGCTTGTGAACCAGAAGAAAGATTAAATCTAGGTTGGTTTAACAATGCAGCTTCAAGAGCCTTAATTACAAGACATAGAGTGTTTGGCTTAAATAAAGAACGAATAAATATTGACCAAAACAATATTTTTACAACAGTTACATCTACAGATATATATGTTAAAACTAGAACAGTAACAGTAAATGTTTATAATAAAGATAAAAAACGACCTTATGCAAAGGTTGGTCTTTATACTGTGAACTATTGCACACCAAGGCTTATATATGAAAAAACTGCTGATTGCAACGGTACTGTTCAATTTGAAATTGGAAATGGAGATGCTTTATTAGTTGCATCTTACAATAAAAAGTTTAATATAGCATTATGCTCAGAAGAAACAAGCGAAATAAATTTGGATATATCAAAATATGTTAAATCAATAGATTTTAATTTAATACCTTATGAGGGTGATATACAAAATGATGATATGGAGTATTCTAAAGAACATACTGACAAGCTAATATCATTACAATACGAAAGAGAAAAGAGACATACTGATAATCTAAATTTATTAAAAAGTAAAATAAACGATAATTATAAAGAAAAGTCAAGGATACATGAATTTAACAAATACATAGAATTAGCAAGGCTAAACGGTGATGTTATTGAAAAATTTATAAACGATACTTCTATTTTACATGAACAAAAAATAGAAATATTAGAAACTCTCACAAAAAAAGACTTTTGTGATATTAAATATGAAGCTTTATGCGATATGGAGCTTGCATACGAATATAAGGGTAGTTTTTATGATAATGAGAAAATGAAAAATTATAAGGATTATTCTGATTTATGCAATGAGATTTTTAATAAATACTTACTTCCTCTAAGAGTTGAAAATGAACTTTTATATCCACATAGAAAATTTATAAAGCAATACTTTAAGGGTAAAGAAAGTATAGAGGATATATTAGAATTTCTTGATGGACTGACAATATTAGATGAATACTCCTATCCTGCATTAGTAGCTGATATCAAGGGAGCTATAGAAAATAAAATTGTAACAAGCTACAGTCTTCCTATACATTTGATTCAAATATCAAGGGCCTTAGGAATTCCAGCAAAGCTAGACCCTATAACGAGAGAGCCTAAATACTTTGACGGAGAATATTTTAAACCTTTTTATGAGGATGACAGAAAGTTATGCAGTATCAACTTCATTAATAAAACAAAACAAACTTTTAATTGTGGAACTGATTTTACTATTTGTCAAATAAATAATGGGCATTTTGATTATTTGGATTTTGACAACAATTCACCTTGTTCGCCTAGTTTTTCTCATATTGGAATGAATTTGTATGCTGTTACACAGGCGTCAAGACAAATAGATGGCTCAGTTACTGGGAAAATTGATTTTTTACCTTTTAGAAATACTATTTCTGAAACTGTTAATTTACAAGAACCCATAAATCTTACAAAAAATAAGCTAAAGAACATTGATATACCAAAGGAAATATTAGCTATATCAAAAGGTAAAAGAGTGAACTACAGTCACTCTATGGTATTAGCATATATACAAAATAATTCAGAGCCAACAGAACATTTTTTAAATGAATTACTTGAAAATGAAGAAAAAATTATTAACTCTGATATAGAAATTATATTGTTTGGTAAAGACAATGAAAAAAATGATACACTTTTATCTATATTAAATAAAAATCTAGCAAAATACAATATTGCAGAGTTTAACAGCAGTTGGAAACAATTTAGAAAAGATATGCACATTGGAGATTTACGTTTACCATTTATAACAGCAATAAATGATGGCAAAGGACTATACTCCTTTGCAAATTATAATGTTGGAACAGTTGATATGATATTGAAAATATTCGCATGTTGTAAATAGTAATTTAACTTTGCATTTCACTTGCACTACCAGCGAGCTATGCGTGAAAGTTTAGTAGATATACATACCAGTATCGAGGAAAACAAAGAAAAATTTTCTTTATTTTTCTTTGTTTTCTGTCGCTATGGAAGCACTATATATAAAAAACGGTTATCGCGCCTATAGCCATCTTTACCTTCCTTATAAAAATCAAGGTAAAGATGGGTAAGAAGCAGGAACCGTTTTTTATATATAGTGCATAACTTAAATTCGCGAAGAAGTATGTCGAAGAAATAATCCTATACAAAAATTAACTTTATTTAGAATTAATTAAGTACTTGACTTATACTTTATTATTTATTCACAAAGCGAAAAAGCATCCTTGTCCACAATTAGGGTAAAATCTCTGTGCAACTGCAAAACAGAAGCTGGTACTTTTGGAGTTATAGGTCCGAAAAATGCTTTTTTAACAATTTCTTTCTTTCCCTCACCACTTATTAGCATGAGTATTTTCCTTGCCTGCATTATGGTTTTTATGCCCATAGTGTAAGACTGTCTCGGAACATCCTCCTCAGTTTCAAAAAATCTCTTATTTGCTTGTATAGTAGACTCCTCAAGATTTACAAGATGTGTATTCGTATAAAACACTTCATTAGGCTCGTTAAATCCTATATGACCATTATGACCACAGCCAAGTAGCTGTAAATCAATTCCATCAGCATCCAATATCGCCTTTTCGTAATTTAAACATTCTTGCTCTACGTCTTTATTAGTGCCATCAGGTATGTGTATACTATCAATATTAATATTTATATGACTAAATAAATTATTAAACATAAAATAATGATAGCTTTGCTTGTCCAGCTTTGATAATCCATAATACTCATCTAAATTAAATGTAGTAATTTTGCTGAAGTCTAAATCACCATTTTTATACCATTCAATTAAATACTTATATGTTTGAAGAGGTGTTGAGCCTGTTGCAAGTCCAAGTACACTATTAGGCTTATATTTAATTTGTTCAGAAATTACCTTAGCCGCATTAAGGCTCATATCATTATAGTCTGTCGCTCTTATAATTCTCATGTTTTCTCCTAGCACATTATTCTAAAATTTAATCTAAGCTTTCTATCATTCTTTTGATTTCAATAGCAATCTCGTCCTCCGGATTGATTTTTAAAGCTTTCTCAATATCTCTTTCAGCTTCCTCTTTATTTCCTAAATACAAATTTGCACTTGCTTTATTGCATAAAATTTCACTATTTTTAGGATCCATGGCTGCTAGCATTGTAAATAGTTCTTTTGCTTCTTCATATTTTTCTAAGCACATTTTACATAGACCAAGCTCGTTAATAGCATGGATTTGTCCTTCTTCAATTTTCAAAACATTTTCGAAGTATTTTTCAGCTATCTCATATTCTCCTAATGATCTGTATCCCAATCCAATGAAAAATAACAAGTTCCACCAGCCACTATAATCTTCGACCAAAGGCAACAATATCTCCAAGCCTTTCTGAGTCTCTGAATTAAGAATTAAATTATAACCAGTTTCATATCTCACATATACATCTAACTGCTCTATTTCGTTTCTTATTTCATCAATTCTTACAGCATCATCATCAAATTCCTGCTGTTGTTCCCAAAAAAGTTTTGCCTTAATGTATTGCTGATTATTTTTATAATAAAATCCAAGCTTATAATAAGCCAAAGCAAATTTTTCATCATAATTAAGAGATTTTTCAAAATATTTAACAGCTTCATTCATAAAATATTTTGCTGTATCTGACAAATCGCTGTTTAAAGATTCTATTGCTTTTCTTTCAAGAGAAGAAGCATATACAAAAGCAGTTTTTTCATTTTCAACTACATTTATAAGACTTTTTCCATAGACTACAACATCATTTAATTTTTTATCGTCAAATTGATTTATACAGTGTATGACATATGATACCAAATCTATCTTTAAATCCTTTAATATCTTTAAGTATTCCTCTTTAAGCACAAATTCTTTTTCTGTACCTAATACATATATTATCCCGTCAATTATATTTCCAATAGATATGCCATCGTATTCGTCCTGATTTTGTATATCCGAAATTAAGCTATTTACTCTTATTGGTACTGCAATTTCTTTATTGGAAATATATTCGCTGTTTCCCAATTTGATTTTTGCATTTTCTTTAAGAGTTATAAATGATATCTCATCCTTTTGCTTGTCAAAAAATTCATTAAAAAATTTATCCGATTTTTTCACTGATTTTCCTCCTTATGGTATATAGGTTTTAAAAATTCATTAATTTTATATGTTTTACATCTTTCAAATATATTTTCTTTATTTTTATACACAAATAGTATAACATTCCCAGAGATATTTACTAGTCTAAAATCATTTATTATCCTATAATTCATATCTTCAATATCAAAATATTTCTTTCTGAATTCTTCATTTTTAGCAATAATTTTTTTAATATCCCGCAAGGATTCTTCTTTGTCTTTATCAAAAATGTACAATAGTTCTTCTTTTTCATTGCAGGAAACAAAATCATACAGCAAATTGTCCATAAATTCACTTGTTAAAATTCCTTTGTTTTTTGCAAAATTATAAATTATTTCATATAATTTTTTCCTATTGTGCATTGCCATGTACAAATTGTTTCTTTTCCAATATTTACTAAATTCCTCGTAAAAATCAAAGGCTTTATTATCGTAAAAGCTCTCCATAATATAAATAATTGTATTATAAAAATATCTTTCGTTATAGTATCTTTCAACAAGTTCCTCAATATTTTTAAGTTTTAGAATTTCTTCATAGCTGATATATTTGTTCTTTATTATCTCATATGGAGCTTTTCTACTATATTTTATATTATGAACTTCTAAATCCTGATATATTTTTGTCCCTCTCAAAACCTTTAAAAATCCAAGCTGTAGTTTGTCTGTATACAAATTGTGTATCTTATCAAATGAAAGCTTAAATGTATCATAGTCTTCATATGGCAAACCTGCTATTAAATCAAGATGTATATGAATATTTTTGTTTTCCTTGACTTTATTCACAACATATACTAATCTGTCAATATCTGTTTTCCTGTTTATTTCACAAAGTGTTTTTTCGTTTAGGCTTTGCACTCCTATTTCAAACTGAAACATATTGACAGGCATAAGCTTTAGAAATCCTAAAAACTCATCATTTATAATATCTGCTGTTATCTCAAAATGAATTGTCATGTTATTTTTATTGTTTTCAACTATAAATTGCATGATTTTCATAGCTCTCTTATAGTCGGCATTAAAGGTTCTATCTACAAATTTAATCTGTCTTGCCTTGCTGTTTAACAAAATTGATAAATCCTTTTTCACTCTTTCAAGTGAAAATGTTCTAACAGACTTATCAATTGAGGACATGCAAAATGCACATCTAAAAGGACATCCCCTTGAGGACTCATAGTAAATTATTTTATCGTAATACTTATTATCATTTTCATATGGAAATGCTAGGATGTCTAAATTATAATTTATTTCACGAGGCTTATTTATTATGATTTCATTTTCATATTTATATGGCAAGTCACCGCTTATTTCTGACAAAGCCTTGTCTGCGCTTCTATACGCTAAGCCTCTAACTTCTGATAAAGGCTTATTTTCATGAACAGCAGTCAAAAACTCCTTAAAACTGATTTCGCCCTCTCCATATATTATGAAGTCAATTAAAGCATTGTCCTGCATAATATTTCTTATCTCGTATGATACCTCAGGTCCACCAAAAAGAATTTTTATATTTGGGTTGGATATCTTTAAAATATATATGATTTCATTGATATACTCAATATTCCATATGTAGCAGGAAAAGCATATTAATTCTGCTTTAGTGCTTATAATTTCATCAGTAATATATTCTATTTTTTGATTTATCGTAAATTCTTTTATCTCTATATCAAAGCTATCAGCACAATAATTTTTTATGTATCTAAGTGCAAGATTTGAATGTATGAATTTTGAATCAAGAGATACTAATAAAGTTTTCATTTCACACTCTCACTTTTATATTTCCTGTTTTTGTTTTCACAATTGCTTCATTTTCAGTTCTTTTTATTACAAGGCATTTTCCCAAAATGGGATGTGTGAAGCTTCCTTGCTCTATATTTGGTTTTAACTCAGTATTATTAGAATTATAATTTATTTTCCTTGGATCTATCATGCCTTTTCTTAATTTATATAAATATGAGCTTAAGTTTTGTAAATTATTATTGTTAAAATCTGTGATTGTAGCATTTTCATCAGAAGATTTATTTAACACATAATTAATTATTTTTTTATCTAAAAAGAAGTCACCATCAAATATATTTTCCTTCATTATATATGAAATTCTTTCTCTTTCAAAGCTTACATTATAAGTATTTTTTACTGGAGCATCAAAATTATCCTTGAAAAAGTCTTTTATTGAAAATTCAATTATTCTTTGCTTAGTAATACTATGCAGATAATCCTTATCTGCGCAATTATTTTCAATAAATTCATGCAATACAGAGGAAAGGACAATAGCCTCCAATATATTTTCCTTGCTATATGTATAAAAAACAAGGCATTTTAAAACTTCGTTTACTATGTTTTCCCATATAGCATTTGATATGATTATGGGAATTATTTTATACTCCAGTAAACTATCATAAGTTGTCATCGCACTGTTTTGCTTTATCTTATTTATAACTAGCTTATCTTCTCCATTAATATAATATTTTAAGGTTTTTATCTCATCTATATATCTGTTTTCATCGAATTTGCAGCCAATTTTATGTTCAAATGGAAGCATAGAGCGTAAAGACATCGTAAAAAGCTGGTAATTTAAACTTGGAATTTCATCTGTTAAGCTATCTGAATTGCAATATTTTATAAATTCATATATTCTTCGCTCCATTTGGCACAACTCCTTTAGGTAAAATATAATAGCTGATATCACTATCAGCTATTATACTACTTACTCACATATTTTTCAAATTCTTTTTTAAACTCGTCTCTATACTTGAGGACATCAACAGAGTAAGTGCTCATACTGCTTTCTTCAAAAGGTGATCTTTGGTCTCTGATATAATTTTCAAGACCTTTCGTACCTCTGTTATAAGCTGTTAAAATTTTATGCTCATCATTTTCATACAGCTGCTTTAAATATGATATGTGCTCTACAGCTAAGTCAATATTCCTCTTAGGGTCATATGTAGCTTCTTTAGTATACTTATAACCTAACTGGTTTGAATAATGCTTTGCTGTTTTCTCCATCAACTGTCCGAGTCCGATTTCGCCACTATTACCTGTAGTATCTGGGTCAAAATCACTTTCTTTTTTTATCAGACCAAGAATCATAAATAATTCTATGTCATTTTTATTGCATTTATCAATCATAAATTGACTTTCACTATAATTTAGTCCGGTCTGAGCACTGACAAAGACTAATAGCTTGTTTTCAAAGACCTTTGTTGGTGTCTTGAACTCAAATGTATTTACAATTTCTTTTAATCTAAGCTTTAATGCTTCTTCTTGAGATATAATTTCTGCATCAGCAATCGTGCTTAATTTGAATAAAAATACATATGAAATCAAAGCTACAAACAATACAAGTCCTATGAATTGCTTTATATTTTTGCTTTCCATCTTTTCTCCTGTTTCTTTCTTTTTTTAATTTCTCCATAGTTATCAAGAAATCATATTAAGGAAACATTCTTATTATTTACCATTTTTTTAATTTTATAACTAAAAAATGTATAAAGAATTTATTCCTTTTTAATACAGGAGTATTATAATTAACATCGAATGGAAAGTCAAGGAAATTTTTATTACATAATTTGCCTAATTTCGATTAAAGCTTGAAATTATCTCATTTAACACCGAGAAAAAACTAGGAAAAACTAGGAAAATGACACTATAGTTACGCCATCTCCACCCTCGTTAAAATTACCAATTCTGAATTCTTTTACATATTTATGGGATTTTAAATATTGCTTGATTCCCTCTCTGAGTATACCTGTTCCTTTTCCGTGAATGATTGAAACCTCATTTAAACCTGATAAATATGCGTCATCTAAATATTTATCAATTTCCATGATAGCACCGTCAAGATTCATTCCTCTTAAATCAATGCTCGGCTTTACAGAGTTTGTTCTTAGCCTTATCATTTTTCCCGTCTTAACAGTTTGAATTTTTTCTTCCTCAGATTGTATCTTTACTAATTCTTCTAATTTAACTCTCATCTTTAAAAGACCAATTTGAACTGTTGCAGCATTAGAATTATCAATATCTAAAATGTATCCCTTTTGATTTAATGTTTTTACTAAAACATAATCGCCTTTTTTTAGTTCCTCATTTGTATCTACAGGCTCTTGCTCAAAATCAGGTTGCAAGCCTTCAAACAATTTTTCATCAATATCACGCATTCTATCATTAAGACTTTGTCTTAATTCATAGGCTTTTCTGCTTCTTTCGCTATCCATATCAAGGTTTATTTGCTTTAGCTCTTTTATTATATCTGCAGCTTCTCTTTTAGCCTCGTCAAGTATTCTCCTAGCCTCATAGTTTGCGTCGCTGATAATCTTATTGTTTTTGTCATTGATTTTCTTCTCTCTTGCAAGGACTTCCTTATACAGTTTGTCATGCTCGTTCTTTAAATTATCAATGTCCATTCTCTTTTGTTCAATATATTTTCTATCATTTTCTATTTTGGCTAACACATCTTCAAATTGCACAGTTTCTTTTTCTATCATAGCTTTCGCCTTTGATATTATGTTATCGCTTAAACCTATTTTTTTAGATATAGCAAAGGCATTTGATTTTCCTGGAACGCCTATCAGCACCTTATATGTCGGACTCAAAGTCTCTAAGCTAAACTCAACACTTCCGTTACATACACCCTCATTAGTCAAGGCGTAAAGCTTTAGCTCACTGTAATGTGTTGTAGCAGCAGTAACTATCTTTCTTTCTCTAAGTGTGTCAAGTATAGCCATAGCAAGTGCCGCTCCCTCATCTGGGTCAGTACCTGCTCCTAGCTCATCAAATAGCACAAAGCTTCTGCTTGTGACCTCTTTCATAATCTTAACAATATTAGTCATATGTGATGAAAATGTACTTAAGCTTTGCTCTATGCTTTGCTCGTCTCCAATATCAGCATATACTGCATCAAATATTGATAAGTTAGTTCCATAATCTGCCGGAACGTGCAAGCCTGCCATAGCCATAAGACTAAATAATCCAAGTGTTTTTAAGCTTACAGTTTTTCCTCCAGTGTTTGGACCTGTTATAATAAGCTGTGTAAAATCATCGCCAACCCATATATTGATAGGAACTATTAGCTTCTTATCTATAAGTGGATGACGGCCGTTTTTAATTCTTATATGACCTTTGTCGTTTAATTCAGGCATTATAGCGTTTATGCTTATTGCATATTCGCCTTTTGCAAACATATAGTCAAGATCTCTTAAAATCTCGTGGTTAAGCTTAATTTGTTCTTCAATTTCAGCTACTATACCGCTTAGCTGATACAGAATTCTTTCTATTTCTTTTTTCTCATCAATTTTCAGCATAGATAATTGAGCATTCATCTCAACTATCGCCATTGGTTCAACAAATAAAGTTGCTCCTGTCGCTGACTGATCATGAATAACCCCTTTTACCATTGAACGATACTCTGCTCTAACTGGAAGCACATATCTATCGTTTCTCATAGTAACTATTTGCTCTTGCAAATATTTCTGAGTTTCTGAAGATGTTACCATAGAATTTATTTTATTTCTTATGGCTGAAGTTTTTATAGCTATTTCCTTACGAATTCTTTTAAGTTCGGGGCTTGCATCGTCTGCAATTTCTTCCTCTGAAATAATAACAAAATATATTTCGTCTTCTACGCTTTTATCGGTGTATATGTTTTGACATAAATTATCGATTATTTCAAAGACTCTTTCATCTGTTCTATTAAGTAGAATGTGATTTTTAAGAAGTCTTGATGCTCTTAAGGTGTCTGCACATCTTAAAAGTCCTGATATAGATATACAGCCTCCTAAAGCCGCCCTTTTAGCATGCTCTCTTATATCACTAATTCCTGCAAAAGGAGCTCTTCCTTTTTCCATTATCAAAGAATAAGCCTCTGAGGTTTCCTGCTGCATGCGATTTACTTCTTCTAAATCATCCGAAGTATCTATTTTTCTTACTTTTTCTTTGCCCTGCTCTGTTTTAGCAAAGCTTTCTACCTGCTCTATTATTTTTTTAAACTCTAAAACATTTTTAGATTTTTGTTTCATTTGTTACCTCCCACACACCATTTGGTGTTATAAGAAAATTAATTTCTTTTTACAAAACATTTTTAAAATAATGTCCTCTTGTGAAACTGTTTGATTTTAGTATATCATACTCGTCGGTATCAACATACTGTTCATTGATTTCCTTATACAAAACATCTATAACTGCATTTATATCTTCTACCCACTTGCTATCAACAAAATAGTAATTGATGTTATAATCTAAAAACTCGCTTGTTTTACCGATAGTAGTCATAGGTACACTGTTGTACAATAAAGATATCTTGTTTTCTCTCTCAATATTAAAATTCACTCCAAGTCTATCTTTTAGCTGATAACCTATTCTATACTCACAGGAACTGCAATTACCTTGACTTTTACATTTTTTTAAAACCGAAAATGGACAATTCTTCATTGTCATCATCTGAATGTAAGCATATGATACTAATTCAGTTTTTATGACTGTATGTTCAGATATAGCTTCAATATCCTTAATATTTGACTCTATTGAAAAACTTATTCCCTCTGCTCCCTTTTCCTGTAAAGCTTTTGCATTGTATGAGTTTATAATGTTGAAAAAGTATCCGCAATGAATTTTTAACTTGCTGTTTTTTTCAAAGAAGCTGTATGTTCCTATATTATTTACACATACACCATCAAAAATATGTTCATATATTTTCATATTATCTTTTAAATATTCATACATTTCCTCGCTTACAATGTTCGGTATATATAGGTATTTTTCAACATTTTCTATCTTTCCTTTATTATAAGCATTTTTAGAACTTGTTTCAAAAATAGATGCTAAATTAACAGGACAATAAACTCTCCCAATCTTTGAAAAGTCAATATTCACTAATTCTTCCTCTGAATTGATTTTTAAGCTGATTTTCGGTTTTGCATCAGCTTTATCGGCAGATTTAGATTGTTTTGGATTTTCCAACAGTTTAAACATCTCTTCTTTGCTAATTCTTAGTTTATTTTTCCTGTCATAGTAATTAGCATTTAATTGATAAAGCTTATCAATTGCTTCACGTCTTAACTTGTTTAGTGTGCTTTTCCCAACAAAAGCATCTTCGTCAAAATCTATTTCTAAATTATTGAGACTAAATACAGTATTGCCAAGCTTACTAATCTGTTCTTCAATAATTTCTCTTGTTACAGGATTTTTAATGCTTTTTTCAACTATCTCATCACTGTAAGCTATACTTTCATTCTTACCGTCATCAGCTATAAGCTTGATTTTATTACCAAGCTTGATTTCAACATATAAATCAATGCTCTTTCTTCTATAATTACTATTAGGATTAATTTTATCTTTTATTTCATCAATTATATCTTCAATATCCGCACCCTTTGAGCCACTGCTCACACCTGCAAGCATATCCTCAGCATTTTTGCTCAGATATCCATTTGTAAAACCACGACTGAAAACGGATTCTACCTTTTTCTCCAGTAATCTTATATCGTGTTTAGAATCTGTTTTTTCCAAACAATTATCAATTACCTTTCTGTAGTACTCAGTAACAATTGCAGTATACTCAGGGTTTTTCATTCTTCCCTCAATTTTTAGAGTTTCTACGCCTACATCTATCAAATCACAGACTGAATCTCCAGCTTTAAAATCCTTTAAGCTTAAAAGTGGTTTTTCCTCAAACTTTTCTTCGATAGAATTTTTTCTTTTATTGAAAAAACTATAATTAAGTCTGCAAGGCTGGGCGCATTTTCCTCTATTTCCACTTCGTCCACCTAGAAAGCTACTGAAATAGCATTGTCCAGAATAACACATGCAAAGTGCTCCATGTATAAATGTCTCTACACTACTGTTAGTTCTATTATCTTGATTAGATTTGTCTACGCCATCTGCAATCTCCTTTATTTGCTCTAGTGAAAGTTCCCTTGCCAAAATAAACTTTCCTATATTATCTGCAAATTTAAAGAATTCTACACCATATTTATCATATATTGATGCCTGTGTGCTTATATTTACATTAAAATCAGGAAGGTACTTGTTTATAAGGTAAACAAGACCTAAATCCTGCACAATCACAGCGTCAACATCTATTTCATATAAGTAAAATATATAATCCATGACCTCAATAATTTCAGCGTCCTTTAAAATTATATTTACTGTTACATACACCTTAGCACCCTTGTTGTGAGCATATCCTACGATTTCAGCTAAATCCTCATTGCTAAAGTTTTCAGAATAATGCCTCGCATTAAAGCTTTTTCCTCCTAAATATACCGCATCAGCTCCACTGTTTATAGCTGCGTAAAAAGCTTCCTTGCTACCAGCAGGCGCTAAAAGTTCTACTTTTTTTATCATTATTATTCCCTTCTTTAAAATAGCAAATCTCTATTTATTCCCAGAAGTCTCTGTATCCAATAAACCCATCAATTCACTATTTTCTTTTTTTAATTCCTCTATGTACACAGAATTTTGATAATTTTCGGCTTCTTTTCTATTTAGCCTTTCATTCATCTCATTGATTGAAAATTTAAGATTTTCTATTTCACTGTTAGCCAATAGAAGTTCTTCTAAGTATTTTTCTTTTTCATTTCCAGCTCTATCATGCTTTTTACTTATTTCATCTTTTAAAATCTTTAATTCTTCAATAAATTTGTAATTTTGTCCAATCATCTCATCTTTCTCAGTCAATTTTTGCTTCATTGTATTAATTTCATCAATTAATTTATCTTTTTCATCCTCTAAAGCTTTAATTGAATCTGAAGATTTTTTCGTACCATCATTTACTATATTCAATTTTTGACTTAACTCATTAATAGTTTTTTTGTTCTGGCTTATAGTAAGCTCATTGTCTGAAATTGTTTTATCCTTTTCGTTAAGTCTTGACAGCATCTTGGAGATCCTTGAATTAAGCTCGTTTTTCTCCTGTTCTGCCTTTGACAAATCATTTAAAAACTTCTCTCTGTCCGAGCTAAGCTCCAAACATTTCTCATTTAGGCTATCTGTCTGAGTTCTAAGTTCTTCTAGCTCTATTTCAATTTGTATCTGTCTTTGTTCTTTTTCACTGAGTAGCTTTTCTAAATTTCCTATTGTAGAAGAGTTTTTTTCTTGGTTATCTTTCTGCAAACTCAACAATGTACTTAGTTCCTCTTTTTCCTTAACGATGGAATCAATTTTGTTTCTTAGTTCCTCATTTTCTTTGTAAAGAGAAATTATTTTTTCTTTTGATTCTTGAATTTGCAATTTATATTCTTCTTTTAATTCATTTAATTCTTTTAGCAGTTTTATATACTTATCAGAGATTGTAAAAGAGGCTATAATAAGCTTTTCAGCTTCGTTATATTTTTTATTCATCGTAAACATGTCCAACTGCTCATTTATAATCTTTTCTACTTTTTTTACATGTTCATCATTTTCATCTGTTCTTACTGTAAAGACTCTACTTCCTATGTTTATTTCTATGACATTCATCTCAAAAGCTCCTCCATCTAATTATTTTTATATCTAATTTTTTATTTCTTTTTACTGATTATTCTATTGTAGATTTATTGCTATCCTTTAATTTGTAAAGATTTCTGTTATCCAATACCCAAATCTTATCAGTAAATTCCCCCTCATTTACTACTTTTAAGGCATTTTCGAAGTCAAAAACTCTAGCGTCTATTATATCAAGATAATGCAATATCTCCGCTTCCAATGTCATTGGCTTTTTAGGGCTTCCAAATTCTGGTTCATAGTGATGAGATAATATCATATGCTGAAGTACAATACTCTTTTCTCTATCCAGTCCAATTTTTTCTCCCTCTATCTCTATTTCCTTTATACCTTGAATTATGTGTCCAAGAAGCTTTCCTTCCATTGTATACTCAGAGACTATGCCAAGCTCATTTGAGTCCATTTCCTGTATTTTACATATATCGTGTAAAATTACTCCTGCATACACATAATCTGCATTAATGCTGTCATATACCATAGTAAGCTTTTCACCAGTCCTTAACATTCTAATAATATGGTATAAAAGTCCACTCCTATATGAATGATGATTTGTTTTAGCAGCTGGAAAGTATAACAGCTTTTTTTCATTTTTATCAATTATATTGATAATAAGTGTCCTAATCTCTATGTCTTTAATTTTATAAATAAATTCCATAAGCTCATCCATCATTTGTGAAGCACTAATAGGAGCAGATGGAACAAGCTCTGAAATTTCTATATTTTCACCATCAAGAGGAAGTCTCATTTTACTTATCTTTAGCTGCAATGAGCCAGCCCATTCAATCACTTCTCCTCTTATTTTTACAACGCTATTACCTTTTATAAGTTCTTCGTTTTCCTTTGCGTTTTCCCATATCTTTGCATTTATTTGAGTTGTTTTATCTACAAGGTTTAAATCTAAGTATTGTTTACCTGCACTTGTCTTTTTTAAATCACAATCTTTAACTAAAACAAACGCATCTATTTTATCTCCGGCTTTTAAATCTATAATATTCTTTTGATTTTCAAAAATGTTAGTATTTTCCATTATATTGTACATCCCTTTCCAGTATGCTAATGCAAAATTAGCATTGATATTATTATTGTACCTAATTTTTATTAATATGTAAACAAAAAGAGTGTTTTTTAACACTCTTTTTTTATAGTTTTTTTGAGAATAAATAATTTTATTCTTTAATTTAATATTTATTTTTACAAAATACTAGCTTCTTTTATTCTTCTTTACACGTCTGTATATTATAATTCCAACAATTACAAGTGGAATAATAAACAGTGCATATGAAATTAACCAAATTATTAAGGATTGTATGAAAGCTATTATGCTGTTAGTTGTTTTAATAAAACCTTTTTTTGCTCTAGTCCATAGTCCATCCTCAGCCTTAATATTTACTTCCTTGTCTCCACGCTCTGTTATGCTTAATTGAATAGTTGCCATGCTTACTCTGTCATCAATATCTCTTAAATCAAAGCTATTGGCATCTATTTCAGTTCTAATTCGTCTAATCTCGTTTTCAAGAGCTAATATATCTGTAATATTTTCTGCTTTGCTATAAAGCTCTCTAAGCCTACTCTCTTGAATTTCCAAGTTTGTTATAATATTCTGCTTGTCATAGTAGTTCTTAGTTACATCACTTTCGCTTATATTTCTACTATTTACATCAGATCTTTCCTCAATAAACTTTATTATGTCATCAAATAATTCCTGTGGCACTCTAATATTTAAATTAGCATATCTATATGACTTATTTTCTGTCTTGACTCTTATGGATATCTCACTATTTTCTATATATCCATTCTTATCCCTAATCTCTTGATTTAAGCTCTCAACAAGTTTATCAAATTCTATAGTTTCAATATACAGGCTACCTGATTTAATAATTTTTTCTTGAGGAGCCATCTTTGCTGCTAAAAGACCTTGGTTTTGATTAGAAGAATCTTCGTTTTTAGCGCTATCATTTGACACTTCTGATTTAGGCGCTTCCGGTGGATTACCAGCGTCCGTTAAGCCCTTGCCTTCATAAGAATCAGAATTTTCATTTATAGCCATATCGCGTGCATTTTTAGAATAACCACCTAGATTGCTTAATGCAAAGTTTACTGCAAAGACAACTAGGATAAATGCTGCTGCAATTCCGACATATTTTGTGAAATTAATACGCTTCTTTCTAATAATATCAACTCTTGCTGATTTAATCTTTGTGTTTAGCCTCTTGCAATATCCCTCTGGCAATTTTTCAGGCTTTAAGGCGTGAATACTGTTAATCATTTTTTGATATACAGTAAATTCTGCTTTACAAGCAGGACAAGCTTCCATATGCTCTTCAAATTCTTTTTTCGTTTCGCTCGTCAACATGGTTGAGTTATCAAACTCATCATCTATATAATCTTGTATTAATTCTTTAAACTCTATACAATTCAAAATTCACACCTCCTAACTTTCAATATTCGATAATTTTTTAGTAATGATTTCTTTTAACTTATTTCTTGCTCTGTTTAATCTTGATTTTACAGTTCCTTCGTTGCAGGACAAAACAGAGGCTATATCCTTATATGACAAACCTTGCATATCTCTTAACACTATAACTGTCCTAAAATCATCATCTAAGCTGTCAATACTATCGTACAACATCTGAGATTCTAACTCATTTTGAATAACAATATCTGGATTGTAAGTATTATCTGGTATATCCTGCATTATTTCATTTTCATCGTTTTCAAGAGGCTTATCAATAGAATATGTAACAATATTTTTCTTCCTTTTAAAATCAAGGCATGTATTCATAACTATCCTGTACAGCCACACCTTAAAGCTTGATTTCATATTAAACGAGCCAATATTCTTAAAGACTTTAATCAGAGCTTCTTGAGATATGTCTTCAGCATCCTCTTTGTTACGCAAAACTCTTAATGCAATGTTATAAGCCATCTTTTTATAACCCTTAATAAGCTCTTCAAAAGCATCAACATCGCCGCTTATACTCTTTTTAACAAGTATAAGTTCATAATCTTGCATTTTTCCACCCCACTCACATATATAGACGAATAATGAAAAACTTTGTTCCCTCGTCTATGTAAAATTATAAATTTTATTTTTTAATTATTTTGTTTTATATTATATAATGATATCACAATCAGAGTCACCTAATAATAATATTTAACGATATTATTATATATTAGTATTGCATTTTTGTCTATAAATAATAATTTGTTAAAAATCATATCCCTCGACAAATTGCTATTATTGTTTATTATTTTCTAATATATTAATTTTTGTGACTGTGAAATACTAGATATGATGTCAATTAAAATGATGCTTTTATAATCCGCGAGAGATATAAATTCCATACTTTATTTAAAAATATATAATTATGTTGTAAATATTTATATTATTAAATGTTTTAAACATAAAATTTAAGCCATCTGTATTTAGTTAAATTACTTACAGACGGCTTTTTTGAATTTATCAATGTATACAAGAATTTTAAAACAACTCCAATGTTGCGTTTTTCTTAGCAATTTTTTCTGCAATTTGTATGATAAAGTAGCTGATTACGTAAAATACAATACCTATAATAATTTCTGTAAGCAATAACATTATAAATTTGCTTGTATCATAACCAACAAACAACATATTTGCTGCTTCTATGCTTCTTGTTAGCGGTATTATTTTTGATATTATTTGTAGTACTTCTGGTAGCTGTGATATGGGGAAATTTGCTCCGCTGAATATTATCAATATATTGGCTACTAGGTTTAGTATAAAGTGCATAGAGTCCGTTATCAAACCAAACGATGATAGTAATAATGAAAATCCAGTCATTGAAAACATCCCTACTATAATTACTATTAAAAATAGTCCTAAATTGATTGATGTAAAATCAACTCCAAATATTAAGCTTCCTATCATAAACCCGAAGAATACCGTGATAACTGAAACTATTGCAGGGAAAAATCCCTTTTCTAATACTATTAACAATTTATTCACTGGAGATATAATTATTGACCTAATTCTACCAGAAAATCTTTCTCCGTCAAATGCTATTCCCAATGCAAATATACACATATTTGTACAGAGTAAAAAAGAGTTTCCTACAACCCATTTTGCAAGATTGCTTGTATTAAAGCTATAAGCTGCCAATATACAGTAAAATGATAGTGTTATCAGTGGATATAGGGATTCATGAAATAAAAATTCTTCAAAAGAAATTACTGCATATCTAGTTTTAAAGCTTAACCACGCTTGACTTATGAATCTTTTCATATTATTTTAATTCCTTTCTTTTATTGCATTTCCAAAGTTCCAAGTATTCTAACCTGCTTATCAATTATTCTATAAAGTAAAATTACAATGACTGCATAAATACCTGTTACAAAGCTAAGCTTATAAAATGTATCTAAAAACACCGGTGTCTCAGCTCCGCCTGCAACACTCATCCTCAGAAGCTTTACAGCCCATGTTGGTGGCAATGAATAGCTTATTTTTTGAACCCAGTTCGGCAATATATCTACTGGAAAAACAAAGCCACAGACTAAAATAATTGGATATTCAATCAAATTCATGTATAATGTTGTTTTTCTTGACAAGGTCAATAAATACGCTAGAAAAACTGATACAACTGCAAAGCTTATTATCATTGCAATAAATGCAATAAGAAATTGATAAACCTGCGGTGCAACGAAATCACCTTTAAAAAACACTCTTGCAACAGTAAATGAAACAGCAAAGCTTATTAAAGATAAGATTGTATTACCAAGTATCTTACCTATTATTATCAGCCTAAAATCTGCTGGTGTTGTGTATATTATCGAAAGAGTTCCAGACCATCTTTCTCTGTTGATATCCCCTGCTGATGAAAAGCAAATACAGCTCCATATACCCATAAGACCTGAGCCTAGTATAACATAGTTTATAAAATTGCTTTGTCCCGAATTTATAAACATTTCGTATAAAAGAATTGCATTTACCAATGGATTTGCTAATAGACAAAATCTAAACATTGGACGAATAAACGAATTTTTCATCTGCAAGGTCATAGTTTTCCATAAAACCTTTAATTTTTTCATCTTGATGCCTCCACAAGCTTAATATATACATCTTCTAAGGTTAATTCCTTTCTGTTAAAAGAAAGTATTTTCAGACCATTTAATGAATTCAGTATATTTCCGCTTACATCTTCACTTTCTAAATGTCTTATAGTAAGCTTTATGCCTTTGTCAGCATCTGTTTTTTCTACAGAGTGAACACTTTCAAGCTTTTCTATATGAGCTGTTGTGTCATCATTAATTTTTTCTAAAACTATTTCGATAGTATTCATTCCACTTATAATATTTCTTAATTCTTGTGGTGTTCCAAGTGCTACAAGGTGTCCATTGTTTATAATAGCTATTCTGTCACATAACTCATCCGCCTCATAAAGATAATGTGTTGTTAGCATTATAGTTTTACCCTCAGACTTTAACTTTCTGATAATATCTCTTAAAATTTTTGCTCCAAAAGGGTCTAAACCAATGGTAGGCTCGTCCATAAAAATAATTTCCGGATCATTTATAAGTCCTCTTGCTATTTGAAGTCTTTGCACCATTCCTTTGGAAAAAGTTTCTACCAAAACATCTGCTTTATCTTTTAAATTAACCAATTCTAATAATTTATCAATTTGCTTATTTGCCTTATCCTCGTCCATATAATACAAATTAGCAAAATATTTTAAATTATCTCTTGCAGACAATCTACGATAAACTCCCATTTCACCACCAAAAATAAAGTTAATTTTATCTCTGAATTTCTTTTCTTCTCCATATGTATTGTAACCCAAGACCTTGCAAGTTCCAGAGCTTGGTGCAAGCAGAGTTATCAGCATTTTGATAATAGTGGTTTTACCGGCACCATTTTGCCCTAAAAGTCCAAAAATTTCACCTTTTTTAACTTCAAATGAAATTCCATCTACAGCCTTAACAATTTCCTTTTTTCTCTTTATCCAGCCCTTTTTTATGACAAATTCACGCTTTAGGTCTTTTAATTCAATTATGTTTTGCATTTATATATATCCCTTTCTGTTGATGTTTAATAATGATAAATAACAAATTCTATTTTTATCTAATTAGATGTTTATAGTATAATATTGTTTTAATTTTTTGTCAATAAAAAAACTACTAAAATTTTTAATTAAATTTTAGTAGTTTCTTATTTTAATTTATTTGATATTTATTTCTTAAGCAATTCGCTTAAATACTCAACAAGGCTATCTAAAGAATTGTTATTTATGCTATAATATTTGGAATTTTTAACTCTTTCTTCATTTAAAAATCCTGCTGCACTTAACTGCTCAATATGATGAGAAAGAGTTGAGTTGGCTATATTTAAGTTCTTTGCTAAATCCTTTCCTATCATTGGACCATTTTTTCTTAAAGTTTCTATGATTTTTAATCTACTTTCATCTGATATCGCTTTTAGCTTATTAATTGCATCAGCATTTGTAAACTCATTTTTTCCTACGGAATAAATTAATATTTGATAATCATAAAAAAACCTAATCGCTTTATACGGTGAAAATACACTTGGCATAAATATAAACTTTTTATATGGGCCTCTGTTGTGAAAGGTTTTTCCCATGATTTGCTGTGATACTTCCAATGGAATATCTTTTCTTAAAGACTTTTCAAATCTTTGTCTTTCATCATCAAAGATACTTTCAACATATTTAACTCCATTATCAAACTCAGCACCTTGTAAATCCCTTGCACAACTAAAAAAATCTCTTATAAAAATTTCTCTGTTATCAATAAATGTCTTAAGTCCAATAAAGCTTTTAGTTATATAAGTTTTTTCTTCGTATAATTCACTTAATTTATGCAAATTACCTAAGGCATCAGTTATGATATTCCTGTCAATGTACTCTGCAAAAAATGTATAGAAAAAACTTTCAGCATCCATATCTAAAAGGTATTTCTCATACTCGTCTAAATTTGCAAAATCATTTATTGGAAAATCTGTTACTTTATTATCAGCTTCTTTTTTATTAAATAAAAGCTCTAAAAGCGACATTCCATTGCTATTTAATTCATTTAAAATTTCATGCAAAAACCTATATCTTTTTTTTAATTCTTCAATAAAGCCTAAATCATAAAATTCTAAATATCTCTTATTCTTAGATTCATCAAAAAAGATACTAGAAATTAAAGCAATCATCTCAATATTTTTTGAATGATATAAATAGCAATCCTTTGTAATTTCAATCAAACTCATAATTTTATTCCTCAACATCAAATTTTAGAGAATAAATGTTTATAGATGGCTTTTATTATTAACTTAAAAACATATTTCTCCTACAGATTTTTCTACTTTGCTTATTAATTCTTCGTTGATTATTATGTCTTCACATTTATTTATATCTTCATATAAAGCTCTGTCTTCTATTAGCTTTGAAACTGATGCTCTTACTGTGCTATATGCTGCTTCTGTTCCTTTTCCTAAGCCTTTGTTTCCTCTTAGGTCTATAGCTTGGCAGGCACACATAATCTCCATAGCCAGAACTCTTCTTACATTTTGCATGATTTCTCTTGCTTTTCTTGCTGCAATTGTTCCCATCGATACATGGTCCTCTTGATTTGCTGAAGATGGTATACTATCTACGCTTGCAGGATGAGCCAAGATTTTGTTCTCTGAAACTAATGATGCTGCCGAATATTGAACAATCATAAAGCCAGAGTTTAAACCGCCTTTTTCTACTAAAAACGCTGGAAGTCCACTAAGAGCTGGATTTACTAATCTTTCAAGACGTCTTTCAGAGATATTTGCAAGCTCTGATAATGCTATTCCTAAGAAGTCAAAGCTTAATGCCATAGGTTGACCATGGAAGTTTCCTCCGGATATTCCTTCTAATGTTTCAGGGAATATAATTGGATTATCTGTAACAGAGTTCATTTCTATTTCAACTCTTTCTTTTACATAGTTTATAGCATCCTTGCTTGCACCGTGTACCTGTGGTGTACATCTTAGTGAATATGCGTCCTGTACTCTTATTTGTCCCTGCTGAGTAGTCATTTTGCTGTCTTGCAATAATTGCAATAATATTCTGGCACTGTCTTGTTGTCCCTTATGTGGTCTAACATCATGAACCTTATGGTCAAGTGCGTTTAAAACTCCATTGTGAGCTTCAAAGCTAAGCGCTGCAGCTATGTCAGCAGTTTTAACTAAATTAAGTGCATCATATAAAGCTAATGCACCGACTGATGTCATAACCTGTGTACCATTTATTAAAGCAAGACCTTCCTTTGATGTAAGCTCTATTGTAGATATTGAGGCTCTTTTCATAGCTTCTGCTCCGTCTAGTACCTCACCATTAAACTCTGCTTGTCCAAGACCAATCATAGGTAAAACTACATGTGATAAAGGTGCTAAATCTCCGCTTGCTCCTAACGAACCTTTCTCTGGTACTATAGGATGAACTCTTTTGTTTAGCATATCTATAAAAGTTTGTATAGTTTCAAGCTTTGCTCCTGAATAACCCTTTGCTAAATTGTTAATTCTTAAAAGCATTATTCCTCTTACTATTTCAGTTACAAATGGATTGCCTGCACCTACTGCATGAGTGATAATGAGGTTTTTCTGTAAAAGCTTTGATTCTTCCTTTGAAATACTTACATCGCTAAATTTTCCAAAGCCTGTTGTAATTCCATATACAACCTTTTCATTTTCAACAAAGTCATCTACTATTTTTCTTGATTTTAGAACTCTATCTTTTGCTGAATCTGCAAGCTCAACAACTGCATACTCTCTGCAAACTTTCACTAATTTTTCTAATGTTAAATCATTTCCGGTTATAATAATTTTTTCCATTTTTCCTCCGTGTTTTAATTCGTTTGTATCATTAATATCAACAATAAATTAATATTTATCTATAAATCTCGAGATATATTATATCACAATTATTAAAATAAAAAAACCTCTAATTATGTAAATAAAATCACTATTTTACAACTTTCATTATAACATGTGTATTTTATCATGAAATTAGAGGCTTCGAATTTGTTATGACTTCTACGGCGGTGATGTTGGTGGTGTTGTCGGTGGTGTTGTGCCGTCAGTCTTTGGCGGTGTTGTATTATCAGTTTTCGGTGTTGTACCTAAATTTGAACATCCAGCCAAAGGTATTACCAATAATAATGCAACCATTAACAAGCATAAATATTTTTTCATGATATCCTCCATTTCTTAATATGTATTATATAGTGTTTTCAATATTAAGAAATATATACAATTTATCAATTCCCATTTTTTAGAAATTTATTTTACATTTATCTCAAAACACTTTGTAAAAATGGCTAAACAATTTATTATGAGAAATTGAAAATCTTGAAAGAACATAAATTTAAACAATTTATCATATTAAGTCCAAATTATTTTATTTAATTATTATAAATAGTATGACATACAGCTGTCATATTATTTATTGTAAAATTACAACTACGATCAAAACTCAAAGCTTTGCTCATAGTACAATTTTAATCTGGGAAGGTAAACAATATGAAAAGGTTGCTAGAATATATTAAATTAATGTATAAATATTCGCCTAAAGAGGCAGTTTTCATTGCTGCTATTCGTTTTTTTCAGGGAATTGCTCCTGTTATAGCAATAGTTTTTACAACAGAATTTGTAAACTTGGCACTTGATTCTTTTAACAAAGGAATTATAAATAAAAAAATATATCTTGATATTGCCATTCTTTTACTTTTATACGGATATAACCTTATACTGCCTGTTTTACATCAATTTGTCTTAGAGAGAAGCACACTAAATCTGCAAAAATCATATAGGGTACTGCTTCTTGAAAAATGTGCAAAAATCGAATATCAATATATAGAAAATTCAAATTCTTGGGATTCTATTTTTCTAGTTTTAGAAAAAACAGAAGCAACTATTTTGGAAAATTATAACGCATTCTGCCAGTTGGCTGCAATTCTAACAAGTGTATCGGGTATCATGCTTGTCATTGTCATTCAAATCTGGTGGATACCTTTTGTTATCGTATCATGCTGTGCTCCTGTTTTTTACTTTTCAGTAAAAAGTGGTAAGGCAAATTATAAGGCAAAACGTGATACAGCACAGCTTAACAGAAAAGCCGAATACTACAGCGATGTACTTAGCAGCAGAGAGTATGTTGACGAACGCTCTATATTTTCTTATACTTCAAAAATTAATCAAGAGTATCGAGAAACTTATTTAAAATCTATACGTATGCAAAGCAGTACAAAATTTCGTTGGTTTATTAGAACAAAATTAGGCGGAGTATTTACTGCTCTTGCATCTTTAGTCATCATTCTTGTACTCCTTAATCCTGCGATAAACGGAGTTATTTCCATTGGAATGTTTATTTCTCTTGTAAATGCAGTACTTTCTTTGACATGGAAGCTAAGCTGGGAATTAAGTTCAGTTATTGATACAATGGTAAGTGGTATCGAATATGTAAAAGAACTACAGCGTTTCATGTGTCTTAATGAAAGTATAGGGGCATTAGAATATCCTGAAATTCAAAGTAAAATTGAAACTATTGAATTTAAAAATGTAAGTTTTACTTATCCCGATACGGATATTCAAATACTGAACAATGTATCATTTCTATTGAAATATGGAAAACACTATGCTTTTGTAGGCGCTAATGGGGCAGGAAAATCTTCTGTAATTAAATTATTAACAGGTTTATACAGAAACTACTTAGGTGAAATTATGCTAAACAAAAAGGAGCTTAGAGACTATTCTCTTGCAGAATTAAAAGGATTTTTCTCAGCAGTGTATCAAGATTTTTCAAAGCATGAGTTTACATTAAAAGAAAACATCTTAATCGGAAATTTATCACTAAGATCGTCTGATGAGGATAATAAGCTTATAAATAATGCTCTTATCATCACTGAAATGGATGAGTTTGTCAAAACTCTTCCTGATAAAATAGATACAAATTTAGGCAAAATTCATGAAAATGGAGTAGATATATCGGACGGACAGTGGCAAAGACTTGCTATGGCAAGAGCGATTGTTTCTTCTGCTCCTGTTCGTATTTTAGACGAGCCTACCGCTTCCCTAGACCCAATTAGTGAAAATAAAATTTATGAATTGTTTAGTAAAATAAGCCATTCAGCACTTACTATATTTATCAGTCACAGGCTTGCATCAACTAAAATTGCTGATGAAATCCTTGTATTTGAAAATGGTACAATCACTGAAAAAGGCAGCTTTGAGGATTTGCTTGCACAAAAAGGCTTGTACTGGAAAATGTTTGAAGAACAAAGGAGTTGGTATCTATGAATAAGAAAAAAGCACCTTATGTCATGGTTGCAGGCAGAATTCTGCATTATGTCTTTAAAGCAGCGCCATTTTATTTAATAGCAGATTGTTTAGGAATGATTCTTTCTTCAAGTAGTTTTGTATTGGGAACACTCTCTACACAAAATATGTTTGAATCAGTTACTTATGCAATACAACAAGGCAAAATAACGGACAGCGTAATTATAAGCGTTATGCTGATGACCATGGTTTTGATTTTTAGTGAACTTATGAACGGTATATGTAATTTTCTCGCATGGCCTGCAAATTTTAGAATCAGAGCTGCATTCAAAGAAAGGATACATCAAAAAATTGCTGTCATTCCAGCTATTGATTTTGATAATGAAGCAACTTTAAATCTTATTCAAAAAGCTTCTCAAGGTGCAGAAAATGGAATTGATTTATATCATTCCATTTCAACATTATTATTCTTTTACGGTCCATATTTTATAATTATGGGAATATACTTGTATAATCTGCGTCCTATTTTGGCATTGTGTGTATTTTTTCTGTTTATTCCTATGCTGATTTCACAGATTTTGCGAAAAAAAATATTCTCAGAGCTTATCGATGAGTCTGTCCCTTTAGAACGCAAGCTTAAGTACTACGAAAAGGAAATATATCATCGGCAATATTTTAAAGAAACTAGAATTCTTGGGATATATTCATTCATTAAGAATAAGTACAGTAAAACCATGGATATTTTCTGTGACAAGCGTTGTAAAGCAGTTTGCAAGATACAGATAATTGAAATCTGCCTTCGCAGCCTTACCTTTTTTGGCTACAGCGGCGTTTTATATCTACTGATAAGCTCATTATTACAAGGCTATATAACAGTGGGTGCATTTGCAGCAATATTTTCTTCAACCAATATTTTGATTGCCTTCATGACTGATGCTGTAAGCAATTATTGGGGAGGAATGCTGGAGAGTTATGTTTCATTAAGGAATTTTCTTCATTTTCTCGATATGCCAAATGATACGGGAAGAACTGATGACATAAATTTCAAAAACGGTATTGAAATTTCAGGACTGAGCTTCAAATATCCAAATGCTACACAAAACTCAATTGAAAACATTTCTCTTAAAATAAATACTGGAGAAACAATTGCCTTTGTCGGTCAAAATGGCGCAGGAAAAACAACTTTAGTAAAAATTATCATCGGCATTTTAACTCCGAGTGAGGGCAGAGTTTTAGCAGATGGAATACCGATCACAGACTATTGCAAAGAAAGCAGGTTTAAGTTTATTTCAGGTGTTATTCAGAGGTTTGGAAAATACAAGATTACTCTAAAACAAAATGTTTTTTTGTCCGATTACAAGAAAGCCTTTGATGAGAAAAAATTTCACAAATCACTAGAACAAGCAGATTTTGATTTAACAGGAAAAAAAGTAAAGCTTAGAGATGGAGTTGAAACAATTCTTTCACGAGAATTCGGAGGTATTGATCTTTCTGGCGGAGAATGGCAGAGAGTTGCACTTGCCAGAGGACTTTACAAGGACAGTAAATTAATTGTTCTGGACGAACCAACCTCTGCAATTGACCCTGTCGAGGAATCTTTATTATATGAAAAATTTCGAGAGCTTGCGAGAAATAAAATTGCCATTCTTGTTACTCATAGGCTCGGCTCAACTAAAATAGCCGATAAAATTGTGGTTTTGGATAAGGGAAAGATTATAGAAATTGGTACTCACGAACAGCTTATGGACGCAAAAGGTATGTATTTTGATATGTTTTCTTCACAGGCAAAATGGTATGTATCAAGTTGATGATTAAGACATCCAATAATCAAATAATTTTATAATATCAATATTTCTTATATAATATTTCAAAATAAACTTAAAAATCTTTGTGAAAGTTCAAATTTACGAATTCCACAAAGATTTTTGAGTTTAACTATATTAAATATTTATATTAAGATTTAATTTTAATGCTCATATTGCAATTTATACAGCTTATAATACATTCCATGGTTAGAAAGAAGCTCTTGATGTGTTCCTTCTTCCATAATTCTTCCCTTGTGCATTACAATTATCTTATCAGCATTTTGAATAGTCGAAAGTCTATGTGCAACAATTAATGTAGTTCTATTTTTCATTAATTTGCCAAGAGCGTCCTGTATCAAGCCTTCCGTCTCAGTATCTATGTTTGCAGTAGCCTCATCAAGTATGAGTATCTTTGGCTTAAATGCAAGTGTACGGGCAAATGATAATAATTGTCTTTGTCCTGCTGAGAAAGATGCTCCTCTTTCAATAACCGGTTCATCATATTTTTTCTTGAATTTTGATATAAAGCCATCAGCATTAACATATTTTGATGCCTCATAGATTTCTTCATCGCTTATTTTTTCATTTCTAAGTCTTATATTGCTTTTTATATCGCCAGTGAATAAAAATACATCCTGAAGCATTTGTCCAATATTTATTCTTAAGCTGTCTAACTTAATGTCTCTGATATTAATTCCATCAATTAGTATCTCACCTTTTTGAATGTCATAATATCTAGTTATCAAATTCTGAATAGTGGTTTTACCTGCTCCTGTAGCACCGACAAATGCAATGTTTTGTCCTGGCTTAACTTTAAATGAAACATCCTTTAATATCCACTCTTCATCTTTATATGCAAACCATACGTTTTTAAACTCTATCTCACCTTTTAAATCCTTAAGCTCTACAGCGTTTGGAGAATCTACAATTTCAATCTTTTCATCAAGCAAATCAAATATTCTTTCTGCTGATGCTGATGCTGATTGTATGATATTTAACTGCTCTGCAAATTCTTGTATCGGCTCAAAAAATTTACCTATATACCTTTGGAATATTACTATAGTTCCTATAGTGATTTCCCCGGCCATATACATTTTTCCACCAAACCATAGGAGAAGTACCAAGGCTACGATATTTAACAAGTATGTTGAAGGTGCATAGACAGAAAATATTTTTATATGATCCATAAGTCTTTTTCTTAACTCTTCACTTCTTTGCTTAAATTTTCCCAGCATCTTATCTTCAACTGCAAAAATCTGAACTATTTTCATTCCAGATACATGTTCTGATACAAAAGCGTTAAGTGCAGAAATTTTCGCACGTATCTCTCTGTATATCCTTTTAGATGCAAAGGAGAATATGGTTGTGAAAATAATTATAAATGGGATTACTGTAAATGTTAATAATGATAACTTAATGTTGTACATAAGCATTGTAACTATAATTCCAACTAAGAGAGATATGCTTCTTAGCATATTTACTATAACACTTGTATACATTTCGTTTAGTGTCTCTATATCATTAGTTGCACGAGTTACAAGTCTACCAATTGGATTATTGTTAAAGAAATTAATTGATAATCTATGTAAATGTTTGAAAACATCCATTCTAACATTAAGTATAATTTTTTGTCCTATATATGCTAGTACCATTGACTGCGAATAGCTTAATCCAATGCTCAGAAGTACAATTCCAAGGAACTTAAGCCCAAGCATTATCATTTCATTTGCAGCAGAAGGGCTGCCTATATTTTCAACTATAAGGTCTGTTGCACTTCCCAAAATTATCGGTTGGTAAAGCTCAAGTCCAACTATTAAAAATATAAAAACTACTGCCAAAGCAAACCAGCCTATATATGGTTTTGCATATTTTAACATTCTTCGTATTGTTTTAAAGCTATATTTTTTAAAGTCTATGTTTTCCATTTGTTCCATTTATATGCCCACGCACTAATTCCACTTAAATTCCATACAATATCTGCTCATGGTCTTAGCGCTTATCCTTTCATTATTTTTAATTTTTTTCAACCTCATGCACCTCCTAAGCTTCCTCGTCTATCATCTTTTCAAGCAATTGCTTTTGGTATAGAGAATTGTACAAACCATTATTAGCAATTAATTGTTCATGAGTACCTTGCTCAATTAACTTGCCCTCGTCAATAACTATGATGTGGTTTGCTTGTTGGATTGTTGAAATTCTGTGGGCTATAATAATATTAGTTTTGCCAGCCCTTTGTTTTCTCAAATTATTTAAAATCTTCTCCTCTGTATCTGTATCAACTGCAGAAACAGAATCGTCAAGTATAAGTATTTCTGGGTCTTTGATTAACGCTCTAGCTATGGAAACTCTCTGTTTTTGTCCTCCAGAAAGAGTAACCCCTCTTTCGCCTACTATAGTCTCATATCCTTCCTTGAATTCAACTATATTGTCATGAACACAAGCAAAATCTGCAAAGTTTTCAACTGTTTCCATCGATAAACTTCCATCGCTAAAATCTATATTGTTTTTAATTGTTTCGGAAAACAAGAAATTATCCTGTGGTACATATCCAATATTTTCTCTCAAGGATTTTAACGGAAGCTCCATTATATCTGTTCCACTTACAAAGATACTGTTTTTATCAACATTATAAAGTCTTAGTAACAAATTAACTAAAGTAGTTTTTCCACTTCCAGTTCTTCCGACTATACCAAGAGTTTCGCCTTTTTTAATTTCAAATGAAATATTTTCAAGAGCATATGTATCAGTATCTGGATATTTATAGTTTAAATTATTAAATTTAATACTGCCTTCAAATTTCTCAGGATTTATAACATTATCTGAATCTTTTATTTCTACTTCTTCTTTTAGAACAGACTCTATTCTTTTTAATGAAGCTGAACCCATTGTCATTACATTGACTGCCATACCTATCGCCATCATTGGCCATACAAGCATTCCTAAAAATTGTAAGAATGTAACGAAATTACCAATACTTATTACTCCGCTTACAGTTATGTATCCACCATATGATAATGCTACAGCCATTGCTATACCTGCAATACCACTCATAAATGGATTCATTGCTGCATGCAGTTTCATCAAACTCATATTTACTTTAAAATAACTTTTACTTACTTGTTCAAATGCTAATATTTCTTCCTGTTGCTGAACAAAAGCTTTAACTACCTTTATACCCGATAAATCTTCTTGAACGAAGTCAGAAATCTTAGAAAATGCTTCCTGTCTATCAGCAAATCTTCTAAATAGTTTTGGTCCTATCTTTGCTGTAACTAAAGCTATAAATACTAGAGGTATAACAGCGGCTATTGTCAATGACACATTTATTTGTGTAGCCATATTATATAAGGTAAAGAATAAAAGGGTGGCAACATCAAAAATCATCATAGTGCCCATGCCCATAGCTTGTCTCACTGATTCAAGGTCATTTGTTACGTAAGCCATTATTTCGCCAGTTTTATGATTATTAAAATATCTTTGAGAAAGTTTTTCAAGATGTGCAAATAAATCATCTCTTATATCTCTTTCTATCTTTCGCGCTGCTCCAAAGATGAGCAATCTCCACATTATTCTACCTATGATAATGACTAAAGCAAGTGCAATAATAATTATTAATTCCCTTTGGATACCATTCAAGGTAATATTATTTTTTTCCAAACCGTCAATAACTCTTCCAATGTTCATTGGTATTATTGTCTGCAAATAATCAATCAAAACTAAGAACGCAATTCCAATTATATAGCTTACCTTATATTTTTTTATAAAGCCTAGCACATATGGACTTTTAATCAGACTTAAAATACTATCCTTTTCATCTGTCATTTTTTCCATTTTACACTTCATCCCTCTCTTTAGTATTTTTTATTTTTGAAGCTTTAAGTACAATAATCTGCGATAAAATTCAATGAAAAATATCATACCAAACTTCAACATGCAATATCTATTGTATAACAAATTTGTATATATTACAAAGGATTTTTTTCAAAAAATGAAAAAATATTAGATGAGTGTTTTACAAAGGGTTTCATGAGCTTCTATCCTAATAAATAAAAATCTAGCGAGGAGTTATAGCAAAACTCCTCGCTAGATTTTTATTTATTTTTATCATGAATAAACTTTAATCCTTTTAATAACAACAATGGATCATATATATCTATATACTTTGTCTCGTCACTTATTATTCTGCCAAGTCCGCCTGTTGCTACTACTTTTATATTATCGTTCTTCATTTCTTCCTTTACTTTTTTAATAATATACTCTGTTTGTCCAATATATCCATAAACTAAGCCTGCCTGCATACTTGTGACCGTGTTTTTAGCAAGTATTGAATCTGGTTTTTTTATTTGAATGTTTGGAAGCTGCGCTGTTTTGCTCCAAAGTGCATCAGCAGATATTTGTATGCCAGGAGAAGTTATCCCGTATAAGAATTCGCCTTGCTCACTGATGACATCATAAGTTGTTGCAGTTCCAAAATCTATAACTATAAGCGGAGTCTTACCGCCATACTGTTCATATGCCGCTACAGCATCTACTATTCTATCCGCTCCAACCTCTCTTGGGTTTTCAGATTTTATCATAATACCAGTTTTAATTCCTGGTCCCACAATCAAAGGTTCGATATTAAAGTATTTCCTCATTGTATGTGTAAAGGAGTGCATAACATTTGGAACTACTGAAGATATTATAACACTATCAATTTTGCTATAATTTATATTGTTGAATTGAAGAAGACTAAGTATTGACATCCCGTATTCATCTGATGTTCTCTCATTTTTCGTCAACATTCTCCAGTTGCCCAACAGTTCATTGTCATTATATACCCCCAAAACTATATTTGTATTTCCAATGTCTACCACTAAAATCATTGCTACCTCCTAATGTTTATTAGCTTAATTTATCTTTTGAAATTTAAAAAACTGTAAAATTATTAATATAGAGTGTCCTCTTTTGTCAAGGACACTCTGTATATTGATTTTATCTATTTTTATTAATCTTGTTATATATATGTACTACTGGAGTTGTGAGTATAGCTGCTGTTGCCGCCTCTATTAATCCATTAATACCTGCTATAGCAACCATAAACGCGACTATAGAATTCTGTAAACCATAATCACCTACAATCTTTTCTCCATATACAAAATATAAAGCCATTACAACCAAAACTGTATTTGTTATTGCACCTACTGCACCTGCAATCACTGCTGATATATTTTCCGAACCTCTAAATTTGAATATTCTTTTAATTCCCTCATATACAAAATAAGGTGTTATTCCTATAAATATCCTTGGCAATATTGCCACTAAAGGATTTTGGAAAAAATAGTCAAAAGGAGTGAGTGGCGCTACATATGCTCTTATGAGCGTTGTCAGACCAGCAAGAAATCCCATTAATGCTCCAAGTTTTGGCCCATGAACTATACTTGTAACTATTGTCGGTATAAACATCAAAAATGCTATTGTCGCAGTTGGTCCTGGAATTGCAGTAATCATTACAAAAACAATTGTCAATGATAGCATAACTCCTAAAAAAGTAAGTTTGCTTGTTTTGTTGCTTGTATTCATTTGTTTTCCTCCTGTTCTCGTTCTGTATGATTTTATTGTTAAATAAGCAATTTTCAACAATAGACAGATACAAGACATATATGTCTTGATAAAAAGCTAAGCAAGTTTCGCTATATAGACATATTTTTCATATATATTATAGCAGAATTTTCAAAAATTTAAAGAAAAATTTTTATATTATGAAATTTTTTTTATATATAATAAAAATGATTACCCTGTCGTTCAGAGTAATCATTAATTAAATATTTTCTCTTAACTCTTACAATACTCGCAATCCATACAGAACTTTATCCTATCTACAAAAAGCTTGTTAATTATATCAACTGTGTTTTTACTTATATCATCCATATTTTCATAACTTTTTGTCAAGTGCATAATAATTTTTTTAGGTGAAATTGTTATGATTGAATTTATAATACTTTCGTCATATATAAGCTCTGAAGGCTCTAGTTCTTCAGAAAACTCAACATTTGAAATTAAGCTGATTTTTTCCATATCTTCATTGTATATCTGCAATTTACCATCATTGAACATAATATTTATATTTTCCTTAGTTTCTGTGTCGTCTTCAGAAAAATATTTTAACATACTTATAAAATCTGTGTATTCTTTTTTTATTAGATAATTATCAATACATTTTTCAACTATTTGCTGTACATAGTCCTTTATAAATTTTAATCTGAATTTTACAAACCCATTTACATTTATCACGCTAGAGTTTTCTAAATACTCTTTAATTTTTACTTTAAGTATAAGATTAACCTTAATGTCACTATTTATTTCTTCTTCAATTATTTTCTTAATTGAACAGCTCTCTGCATCTTCAAAATAAAAATAGCTTTTTTCAAAATAATTAAAAGCTTCCTCCATCATGTAAGATTTTATAATATCATTTATTTTAGAGATAATTTCGTCTCTGCATTCTTCTATATCTGTTAATTTATCTATATTATAAATAATTTTATCATAAGTATCATTTTGTGCATATATTGTCGCAGTCATTGCTTTATGCTGCAAATTTGTCAAAGTGCTGATTATATTATAATAACTAACATCGTCTTTTTTGTCTATTTCCAATGATAAAAGCTCCAAGCTACCACTCCTCCAAGTATTTATGATTGTAAGTGTTAATCTCAAATTATAAGGTATATATTCGATTCTAACACTTTTGCTTTTATCATTTGCAAATTATACACCGTCTCGCTGTGCGAGCCATATTTATATTACTATTATAGTTCCGTAGTCAGTCAAAATCTCGTCAGAAGCTTCTATGACTTTAACCGCCGAAGTCTCTACAAAGTTATAAAGCTCTTCTCTTTGCTCCTTGTCATAAATTCTACCTGTCAATAAAAAATTCTTATCATCTAACATTCCCATACATCCGCCAGCAAAACCATATTCAAAACCCTTTAAATATACATTTTGGGAATTAAAATACAGACATTTAAGACCTAAATTTCTAATAGTAGTATAAATCGTGAAATCAGAAGTAATGGCTCTGTCATTGTCAATACAGGCAGTTGAACACTTTGTATATCCTTGATTTACATGAACAAAGCTTATATCTGATTTTTGCAAATAATATTTTAAAACCTCATCCGTATATTTTAAATTGTGTATAGCATAGTTCCTCATTCTTGCTACATTATATGCAATATCGTTTGGATAGTTTCTACTTAAAGTTTTTCCACCTTTAATAAGTTTTATTCCACTATTTTCAAATATACTTGCATAATAATCAAAAACATTCGGAGCAATGACAATATTTTTATTATCAATAGGATGTATAACCATGTCCGGATGACCGCAAACAGGTTCTAAAATATCATCGCACTTAATAGTCTTTATCGGTATAATATTAAATTTTCTTATAGTTTCAAATATTTTCTCATCTGCTCTAAAATCAACAATAGCAAATTTAGGTTTCCAAGAAATCACAAAAGGATTCATTTTATATTGGTTTATATTTTTTGAATATTGATATCAATATTACAAAAATTCCGCTGAAAATTAAACTAAAATAATAACTAATACCTCTCCACAGCAAAATTGCAGCTCCAATTACATTTTTAGAAAATACATTTCCAAGGAGAAGCATAAAGCCCATTTCACTTGCTCCTATAGTTCCAGGAATTGGCACAAATGACACAGACATATATACAAAGGCTTGTAGACATATGATTTCAAAAATTCCGTTTCCACTCAAATTAAAAGATTTGTAGATAAAATATGTTATGCTGAAAAACAGTGTAAGCTGCACAAAAGTTAATGCAAATAGTTTGAAAGTCAGTATTTTATTATTTTTCATCTTTTTTATAGAAATTTCATAATTTTTCACAAATTCTTCAAAGTCATTTTGAGCCTTACTTAAATCCTTAATAATTCTGCATTTAGCTAAAAAATTTATTATAAATCCTATGACATTTCTAATAAATTTTGGCTTAATTGAAATTAACCATATACACAAAATCATTAAGACATTTACTAGTAAGCCCACCATTACAAACCATGTAGCACTATTTGAAAAGCCTACTAAAGTTTTAAGCTTATATATAGCTAAGGCTAATGAATAAATCGTTACCCCTACTTGAAATAACAAAAATTTTTCCACAAGAATAGCTGTTCCCTCGCTAAGTGGTACATTTTCATCCTTCATAATATATAGCTGAACAGGTTGTCCCCCAGAAGCACCTGGGGTGATATTGCTATAATATTGTCCAACTAATGTTGTTTTAAGCGCAAGCCAGAATGTTTCAAGATTTCCTTTTTTATCAGTAAATTTAAGAATTAGCTTAAAAATCATATAAGCTTCTAAAAGCCAAAATATGAATAAGCACCCTATTGCAATTAAAATATATTGTAATTTTATATGTTTCAAAACATCATAAATAGATGAAATATCACTGCTTTTCGTCAATATATATATTAATATTAAACTCGAAAATGCTATAAAGCAAAAGTTAAATATCTTTTTTTTATTATCTTTACTCATACTATCTCTTTATCCCCTCTCATACAACTCTCATCTTTTGTCTAGTTAGTATTTTCCAAGATACATTCAATCACCTTGTTGGGACTTAAGTCCTTTCTTATTTTTCGCATATTTTTGCTGAATTCTATGTTTTTATTCGGATTTTGCAAATAGTCATTAATTACTTCTAATAAATCATCAGCATTATTTATAACCATGCCTAAATTATTTTTCTTTATAAAGTCAACGTTACCTTTTTCTTGACCTATTCCGCTGTCCTTCACTAGTAAAGGAAGCTCTTTATTGATAGCCTCAAAAACTGTTATTCCTCCGGGCTTAGTCATTAAAAATATTGATTTATCCATCAATTCATCAATATTGTTTACAAAACCAAGCACCTCTATATTTTTATACAGCTTCAATGACAGCTTGCTATACAAGTCTTGATTTCTTCCTGTAACTATTACAGTTTTTAAACTGCTATAATTATCTATTTGCTTAAGTACATCATCAGATAGGTCTTGCGCTGTCATACCTGTTGCAATTATCAAAAGAGTGTTTTTTTCTGTATTTTGCTTACTGTTTAAAAACCTATTTTTAACAGGAATTCCTGTTACTTTAATTATATCTTTATCTATACCCTTAGCGATTAGCTTATTTTTCACATCTTTAGATGGTACCATATACAAATCTGTGCCATTGTATAGCCATTCCCAGCTATCTGTTATATCAGTTATAACTGTGATCATTTTAGTATTAAGTCTACACATCTTTTTTATCATCGACACAGCACATGAACATAATGGAAATGTACTTATTATTAGTTTTGGAGAAAAAGCTTCTATGTACTTATGCAATTTCTTATAATAAGCTGTACAAAGCAAAATATCAAACAAATTATTTTTATTTGTCTTTTTTATATCATATATTGTATTATACACAAAGGGATAATGTTCAGTCAAATTATAATAAATTTTAGATCCAACATTATTTAATGCAGGATTAAATACATCTAAAATATCTACTATTTCAACATTAAAATCTTTATTTTTTAACTCTATCTGCTCTTTTATTGCACTAGATACACTCTTATGTCCCATGCCAAAGGACGCCGTCAATATTAATATGTTTTGCATGATCATGCTCATGCACTTATTTCACAACAATTCCTATATACCCCATTATTTTTTATAGATAAAAAGTGAACTATATTCACTATATAGAATGCTTGCGAATATTACCAAGTGCATATCCTTTCATTATTTTTAATTTCTTTTATTACTGACATTAATTATCAGTTTTTACATTATTACATCTTAATACAAATTAGTTAAAACTTTATTACATAATTCTTAAAACTTTATTAAAATTTTACCGTTTATATTACTTTATTAAAAAATAAAATCTGTACTATGTATTATAATACGCAGTACAGATTTTGTCAACAACTTAAATAATACAACATTTTAATTTTTCTTAATAGTTTCCATTAAATTCTCTAGCTGTTCCTTGTTGTATTTATATTTTTTATTGCAGAAAGTACAAGTGATTTCTGCTTTTTCATCTTCTTCAATTATTTTCTTAAGTTCATCTTCGCCAAGCGAAACCAAAACACCATCTATTCTTTCATTTGAACAATCGCAGTTGAATTGTACAGGTATTTTTTCTGTTATTTTTATCTCGAAGCCTTCAAATATCTCATCAACAATTTCTTCAATATCCTTTTCAGTATCAAAATATTCAGATACTGATTTCATATTAGCAAACATATCTTCCAATCTTTTTATGCCTTCATCCGATATATCAGGAAGTGGCTGAACAATCAATCCTCCGGCTGATTTTATGCTTGTATCGGGATTTACCAATACACCTGCTGCGATAGCTGATGATGTTTGCTCCGATAAAAAGTAGTATAGTGCTAAATCTTCTGCAATTTCACCTGTTACTATATCAGATGTTCCAATATATGGCTCTTTTAATCCAATATCTTTTATAACAGTTATTTTTCCATTTGTTCCAACTAAAGCGCCCACATCAAGCTTTCCACTCGCTTTTCTTTCTACATCTGCTGTAGGGTTGTCTACATAACCCTTTACATTTCCTTTGTTGTCAGCAGTAATTAGAATGGTTCCTACAGGGCCTCCTCCATTTATCTTGATAGTTAACTTATCCTTATCATTTTTCATCATATAGCCCATCATCAAACCTACGGTCAAGGTTCTTCCAAGTGCAGCAGAGGCTGTAGGAGATGTTTGGTGATTTCTTCTAGCTTCATCAACTACCTCTGTTGATTTTACAGCAAATATTCTAAAGGTTTTATCCTTGTCGATTCCTCTTATCATGTAATCCATTAATCTTTTTCCTTCCAATCAAGTGTTGTAATAGTATTTATTACAGTTTTTTATAAATTTATTCCCTCTCACATTTTAAATATGTGCAAATTTCATAGTAGTGCAATCAAGACCACTAAATATGATGTAACGCATTTATAATGCTTGGAACTATCTGTTTTTTCCTTGATACACATTTTGGTATATAAACGCCTTGATACGCTTCTTTTAATTCAAAAATATTCTTAACAAGCTTTTCTCTTTCAGATGTATAGAATATGTATGAGCCTTCGTTAATTATATCAGTCACAGCCATGATATTTAGATAATATCCTCTTAAATCAGCAATTGAATCAATGTATTTTATATATTCATCTTTTTTATTCATAATTTCTTCGATGCCCATAGTAAACACTTGTGAAACTCCAATTTTTTTAGAGCTTACATCAAACCTCTTAAAATCTTGATATAAAACGTCCTCAACTGTTTTTCCACTAAGTGAAGTTCCAGCCTTAAACATTAACATACAATATTCATGAATACTGATATTTAGAATTCTAGCTAAATCATGCACAGCCTCTGTATCATTTTTAGTGGTAGTTGGTGATTTAAGCATTAATGTATCAGAAAGAATCCCAGATATCATAAGACCTGCCATCTTTTTATCTATATTTATATCATTTTCCTTGTACATATAATAAATTATAGTATTTGTGCTTCCAACAGGAATATTCCTAAAACTAATAGGCAAGGATGTTGATATATCACCTATTTTATGATGATCTATAATTTCTGCTATTTCTGCCTCCTCTAAGCCATCTGCACTTTGTCCATATTCATTGTGGTCAACCAATATGACTCTTTTCTTAGAAGGATTGAGCAAATGAGCTCTTCCCATAATTCCTAAGTATGTATTATCCTTTGCAATAATAGGAAACTTTGAATGTCTTGTACTTTCTAACTCTTCCTTAATATCCTCAAGATAAGTATCTTCATAAAACTTTATTAAATGCGTTTTAGTCATAATTTCAGATACCGGCTTTGCTAAGCTGATATTTTTTGCTGTATAGTATGTTTTGTATGGTGAAATAATCAAATTAACCTTATTATTCTTAGCATACTCAACAAGTCTTTCAGGGATATCCAAATTTCCTGTAATTATTATAAGTTTAGCTTTATTTTCTATTGCAAGCTCCACTACATCATATCTATCTCCCACTATTACAATTGATGAACTGTCTATTACATTTCTATTTTTTAATGTTTCAAGATAAAATGCAGTGACTACTATTTCTCCATCAATAATTTCATCAAATTTCGTTATTTGTCTAGCGTCTAAAGTGTTTATAATATTTTCATAGGATGTAGTAAGTGTTTTTTGCTCTGTATTAATAAGGTTCATAGCAATATCTTTCATTGTTATGATACCAACCAATTTATTTTCATTATCTGTTACCGGCAATGTTCTAAGAGTTTTTTCGTGCATATAATGATAGGCATAAAAAACTGGGTATTCAGGCTTAAAGGGTTCTATTTTATCATAATTTAAGTCATTAATTTGAAGCTTTACATTTTTAAGAATCTTTGGTGTCTCCACTTCAAAATAATTTAACACAAATTCTGTTTCTCTATTTACTTCACTTAATATGTATGGTTTTGAGCTTTCGTTTAATTCATTTTTTAAATTTGACAATGTTATAGCTGCACAAACACTGTCAGTATCTGGTATTTTATGTCCAAAAATTAGGGTGTGTTTCATACTTATCTCCCTTATGCAAAGTGCAAATTATATTATAAAAGAATTTTCCAAATTGAGTATAGCACAAATTAGTGCTATCTTCCAGTTTTTTCACAAACAAATGTTGCTCTCATTGATGAGTCATTATAAAAATCATCTGTGTATGAGTCATATACCTTAATATCCGAAAAGCCTATATCTTTTAGAATATTTTCAATATCAGAAACCTTATGTATGTAATGAGTTTGAATTTCTGTAATTCTGGCATACTTGTCCATAGCTTTGACAAAGAAATTTATTTCCATAAAAACAATATCTTTCTCTTTGTCCAGTTTATTTTCCCAAACATAGAATACATCATTTTTATCATAAATATAAATATCTTCCATAGAATTATACTTAAATTGCGTACTAATATCAAAAATAAATTTCCCATTTTTATTCAAGTGCTTAAACGCTCTTTTAAAAAATGCTGTCATATCGTTATTATCCAAATAATTTACTCCATCACAGCAGGATACACAGGCATCAAAGCTTTGATTAATTTTAAACCTAGCCATATTCTGATTAAGTAATTTAACATTTTTATACTTTCTTAGCTTTTCATATGCTTTTACAAGCATTTCCTCTGATAAATCAAAGGCTGTTATGTCTAAATTACCCTGAGCTAAATTATAGGTTATAGCACCTGTCCCACATGCTGCTTCTAACAACTTTTTACTATTATCGGGAATGTTTTTAAGAATAAACTCTGTCCACTTATCGTAGTCAACATCAGTCATCAATTTATCGTATATAAATGAAAATTCCTTATAAAAGTTTTGCCTCATCATCAATTCTTTTACCCTTTCTTTTTTTAGCAGTCATAATCCCGCCAATTCTACCGCTTTCCTTAGCAGTCAAACCGCCCCAGCCTATTTCTTCAATCTTATCAATCAAGCCAATTTCCTTAGCTATCTCCATCTTCATGAAATCATTCTCTGTAAAAACTTTCTTTCTGTTATTGCTCATAATAATACCTCTCATAAATTTTAATTAGTTTTATTATTTGCAATAAAGTTAAAAATATAAGCATTATATCAAACTTTTTAATATTGACTTATTTATTATATAGTGTTACTTTTAAAAAAGCAATGTAATTTGTTAAAAAACATCTGTATAATCTTGTAAACTATTTAAAAAGAGCTTAGTTTTATACACTAAACTCTTTTTCATTTATATTCAATTTTAATATCTACACCATCAATTCACAAACAGCATTAGAGAATGCAACTGGGTCTTCTATCGATAATCCCTCTATTAGCAATGCTTGAGTATACAGAATTTGTGTGTAATTATTCAATTTTTCTTTATCTGTATCCATCATGCTTACCAACTTGTTGAATATTGGGTGATTTGCGTTAATTTCAAGTACCTTTTGAGCTTTAACGCCTTGGTCATTTGGCATTTGATTTAATACCTTTTCCATTTCTATGGATATTCCACCCTCTGTAGACAAGCATACTGGATGACTCTTTAATCTTGTAGATAATCTTACTTCCTTAACCTTATCTTTTAAAGAATCCCTCATCAGAGTAAACAATTCTTTATTGTCCTCTGACTTCTTAGCATTTTCCTTTTTCTCTTCCTCTGTTTCAAGCCCTAAATCACCCTCTGATATTGATTTGAACTCTTTTTCATTGTATTTCATAAGTATTTTGATAGCAAATTCATCTACATCATCTGTCAAGAACAATACCTCATAATCCTTATCTTTTAACAGCTCTATTTGAGGAAGCTGCTCTATCTTAGCTATGCTCTCTCCACTTGCATAATAGATATACTTTTGCTCCTCTTTCATGCGAGATACATATTCTTCAAGACTTACAAGCTTATTTTGACTTGATGAATGGAACAAAACTAAATCCTGCAAAGCTTCTTTATTCATTCCAAAATTATTGTAAAGCCCAAATTTAATTTGCAATCCAAAATTCTTAAAGAATTTTTCATAATTTTCTCTATCATTTTTTAACATTGAAAGTAATTCAGATTTAATTTTCTTTTCCAAATTAGTGGAAATAATTTTTAACTGTCTATCATGCTGCAGCATCTCTCTTGATATATTAAGAGATAAATCCTGTGAATCTACCAAACCTCTGACAAAGCTAAAATAATCAGGAAGCAAATCAGAACATTTCTCCATTATTAAGACACCATTTGAATATAGTTGTAAGCCTTTTTCATATTCCTTTGTATAATAATTATATGGAGCTTTAGATGGTATGAAAAGCATCATATTATAAGTAGCATTACCTTCAACACTGCTGTGAATAACTTTTAAAGGTTTTTCATAATCATAAAATTTATCCATGTAGAAATTGTTGTAATCCTCATCTGTCAACTGGCTGCTGCTTTTTCTCCATATAGGGACCATGCTGTTTAGTGTCTCATTTTCTATGTATGTTTCGTACTCTTCTTCTTTGCCTTCTACTTTTCTGCTTCTCTCAACATCCATTTTAATAGGATAGCGTATATAGTCTGAATATTTTTTAATAATTGATTTTATCTTGTATTCTTCTAAATATTCGTCGTAATTTTCGTCCTCTGTATTGTCTTTCAAAAATAAAGTTATTTCTGTTCCGTTATCATCCTTTTCACATTCAGCTATTGTATAACCGTCAGCACCCTGTGATTCCCAGCAATATGCCTTGTCACTTCCAAAAGCCTTAGAAACAACCTTAACATTTTTAGCAACCATAAATGCAGAGTAAAATCCAACTCCAAACTGACCAATTATTTCAATATCTTCTTTTTTCTCATTCTCACGTTTAAAATCTAATGACCCACTACGAGCTATAGTTCCAAGATTATTTTCTAACTCATCCAGACTCATACCACAGCCTTTATCTCTGATAGTGAGCGTTCTATCATCCTTGTTAAGCTTTATATCTATAGCAAGTGAATTTCTATCAAGTCCTGTGTTGCCATTTTTCAATGCGTTGTAATATAGCTTGTCACTCGCATCGCTTGCATTTGATATAAGCTCTCTAAGAAAAATTTCATTGTGCGTGTAGATAGAATTAATCATTAAATCTAAAATTCTCTTAGATTCTGCTCTAAATTCTCTTTTTTCCATATAAACCTACCTTCTCTCTAATATTAATTATTTCTTTTGTATTTGGTCTAACAAAACAATCTTATTTTGTTAGCACTCTATTTTGTTGAGTGCTAATATTACTAGTATAATACTATTATAAACAAAAATCAAGGATAAAATAAAATATTTTTTAGTGAGAATTATATTGAAAATTCAAGACTGCAAGTTTATTCTTCAAAGGTATTACAAATTTTGATAATTATTGACATCTTGAAGGAAATGATATATATTTATTATATACTTTATTAAATACTAAAAGGAATGTGAGTTTATATGAATTTTATACTAATAAATGAAGTTCGTGAAGGAATGATTTTAGCTAAAGACGTAAAAATTTATGATTATACGCCCAATAAGATTGATTTGTTAAAAGAAGGTTCAAAACTTACAAGAAGTAATATTGAACGATTAAAGGAGTTAGGCAGTGTTGGATTGTACATATACAATAAAGATGAGTTTAATAAAACTCCAGCACGAATATTAGATGACGAACTGAAAATCGAGGCAATAACAGAGCTTGAAAAATTATTTTCAGACTTAGATAAAAATGAGGGGAAATTAGAAAGCTCTGCATTACGAGGAATAAATGAAATATCTACTAAAATAGTTGACAGCATTTTAGTTAATAAAGAATACATGGTGAATATCCTAGATTTAAAGATGTATGATGAATATACTTATCATCATTCATTGAGTGTGTCCGTTTTATCGACCGCTATAGGATTATCATTAGGATTAAACGATAAGGCTTTGTTTGATTTGAGTTTATGTGCCTTGCTGCACGATATTGGAAAAACTAAAATAGCACGTGATTTAATAACCAAGCCGGATAAATTGACAGAAGAAGAATATGAAATTATTAAATCTCACCCTTTACGCGGCGGCAAATGCGTGGCAAAAAACGAATTAATAAATGAACGTATATACAATGGAATTATCTCACATCACGAAAAATATGACGGAACTGGATATCCATTTGGAGCTAAGGGAAAAGAAATACCTCTTTTTGGAAGAATAATTGCAGTTGCTGATGTTTATGATGCTTTAACCTCAAAAAGACCTTATAGAGAGCCTAACAAAGCTTCAGAAACAATAGAATATATAATGGCAGCAAATGGAAGTTTTTTTGACCCAACTGTAGTTCACGCATTTTTAAAGAAGATAGCTCCTTATCCAATTAATGATTATGTAAGATTAAGCAATGGAAAAATAGGCATAGTAACAAGGCTTTTTCCTGAGAACCCACTTAGACCGGAGCTTAAAATAATTGATAAAAAGGATATTTATTACAATTTATATGAGGATCCTAATCTATACAATATAGTAATTATAGAATCTTTATAGAAAACGAAAGGACAGATGACAGACATGGACATAAGTGAACAAATGAACTTATTTAGATTAATAAAATTTAATGATAATCCCGATGAAAACATACCTAAGGATATAATATTATCAAAGAAACAATTATGGTGTCCATATTGTTCAAATAAAGTGGTTTTCAAAAAAGATAAAAAATTAGGTATTAAAAAGTGTCCGATTTGCAATATTTCAGAAAAAGATTTTTGGGTAAAAAAGGTAAATACTTTATAACATATCTTTTTCTCTTAGTTTTTTTGCAACAAATTCTTCAGTTAAGGTTTTTAAAAGAACTAATACAGGTACTCCCAAAATCATACCCACAACTCCAAACGCTGAACCACCAATTATAACTCCACTTATTGCCCAAAACGGTGTTACTCCTACATTGTTACTAACAATCCTAGGTTCAATAAAATTTCCATCAATCTGCCCTATCACAGTTGTTATGGCAAATGCTATCAGTGCTTTTATAGGACTTACAAAAAACGAAACAATAATAACAGGAACTGAGCCAATTATAGGTCCAAAAAACGGAATAATATTAAACAAACCAATTATACTCCCCATAAGAGCTGCATAAGGAATTTTAAATATTAAAAATGCAATTGTAGTGATTATACCAACTATGAGTGAATCCAAAAGCTTACCTACCAAATAGCTTTTGAAAATTTTATTGGCGCTTGTCGATACATCAAGAATGGTATTTGCTTTTCTTTCATCAAATAGAGCTAATATAAGTCTTTTAAATCTTTTAATCAAATCATCCTTTTCTATCAGCATATATATAGTTAGAATAAAATTCGCTAAAATAGAGAAAATCCTAGTCACAATATCCTTTGCTGAATTCATTAAAGAAAATGCTATTAAATTTAAAAAATTATTTATTCGTTCCTTGATTCCCGCACTAAGTTTTGTTATCTGATCAGCTATCCTATATACATTATGATCATCAATTTTTTTTGCTATATTTGTCACAATTGAGCCTATATCCATATTATAGCTTGTGACAAATTCGATAACAGACTCTGCATTTTCTATAAGAATTGGAATAAATATAGCAAAAATAATAAGAATTGCACATAACAAGGATATACATGTTAAAAAAATTGCTGGTGCTCTCCTCATTTTAAATCTTTTCATAATTGTTTTAACTAAAGAATCCAATAGATACGCTATGACAAATGATGTAATCACAGGCTTTAAGGCAGAGAATACAAAGCTTATTTTACTTGGACTAAATATGAATATAAGCATAAAAAATACAATTATTATAAATGGCATTGCTATTTTTAAATTGTATGCGAATTTATTTGTCACTGTTTAACCCTCTTTTTATAGTGTTTTTTAATAATATTGAAAATATTGTTAATAAAAAAAGACGATTCAAACATAACTCTTAAAATGATTGTTAGATCATTCCTTATGAGCTATATTTGTTTCGTCCCCTATGTATCTTAGTATATTACAATATATTTGCTTCTCCTCTGTAGACTGCACCTTGCTTGCCATTAACAGTCAGTGTTTCTCCATCCTCTATGAGTTTCATACAATCTGTAGCTCCTACAACTACTTCCTTTTTAAGCTCCATAGCTACTATAAAGGCATGTGATGTAAGTCCACCTTCTTCTACGATTATTGCAGAAGCTTTTTCCATGTATTCAACGACATCTTTGTCAGTAGATGGCATAACGAGGATATCACCATCATTAAACCTTCCAGCTAACTCCTCTGCATTACGAGCTTTTACAGCCTTTCCGATAACTGTTTCTTTACCATAGCCTGTTTTTTTAAATAAAAGGTCGCTTACGACATGGATTTTCATAAGGTTTGTAGCACCTGATATACCAACGGGAACTCCTGCTGTTATGATAACCAAATCTCCATTTTTTATTAATTTTTCTTCTAAAGCCCTATTTACAGATATCTCCAAAATATCATCCGTACTAAGTGGTTTGTCTGTTTTAATAGGATATACTCCCCAATATAGCGCTAGCTTTCTCATAACTCTTTCTGATTGAGTTGTTGCTATAATCGGTGATTTAGGTCTGAATTTTGATATTGATGCCGCCGTATATCCGGATAAGGTTGAAGATATTATCGCTTCTGCCTGTAAGTCAATACATGTTCTACATGTAGCATAGCCTATAGAGTCTGTTATGGTATAATTTGAACCATCATATCTATTACTCAGTATTTTTCTATAATCCAGTGAATCCTCTATCATCGTTGCTATTTTGCTCATAGTTTCAACAGCCTCTACAGGGTAACTTCCGGAAGCAGTTTCACCTGAAAGCATTATAGCATCTGAGCCTTCAAATATAGCAGTTGCAACATCTGATACCTCAGCTCTTGTTGGACGAGGGTTTCTCATCATCGAATCAAGCATTTGTGTCGCAGTTATAACAGGCTTGCCTGCCATATTGCATTTTGATATAAGCTCTCTTTGTACTAAAGGGACTTCTTCAAGATTTATTTCTACACCGAGGTCTCCCCTAGCTACCATGATTGCGTCAGAAGCACTTATTATTTCATCAATATTATCTACACCCTCTCTATTTTCAATCTTAGAGATTATAGAAATATGTCCGGCATTATTCTCCTCAAGCACACGTCTTATAGCTAAAACATCACTTGCCTTTCTTATAAATGATGCTGCTATAAAGTCTACTCCTTGATTTATACCAAAATTTATGTCATCTATGTCCTTTTGTGTTAAAGCAGGAAGCTGTATTTTAACCCCTGGGACATTTACGCCCTTTTTATTTTTTATTAATCCGCTGTTTTTTACTTCACACACTAAATCTGTATCATCTATTTTTTCTTTAACAATCATCTCAATAAGACCATCATCGATGAGAATAGTATCACCAACGTTTAAATCTATTGCAAAATTTTCGTACGTAACGCTGCAAATTTTTTCATTTCCTATTATATCTCTTGTAGTTATAGTAAATTCCTGTCCTGCTTGGAGATTTACTTCGCCATTTTCAAAGTTTTTCGTTCTAATCTCAGGTCCTTTTGTATCAAGCATTATAGCAATAGGTTTATTAAGTTCCTGTCTGACTTTTTTAATTGTATTAATTCTTATCTCATGTTCTTCATGCGAGCCATGAGAAAAGTTAAGTCTTGCTACATTTAAGCCTGCTGTTATTAATTCTTTAAGCACCTCCTCTTTTTCAGAAGTAGGTCCTATCGTACAAACTATTTTAGTTTTTCTCAATTTTTATACCTCCCGTTATATATGTCAAAATTTATTTAATCTTTATATCGACAATATCTTTGTCAACTCATATGATTCATAATCAAATACTTTTTCTGTATTAAGTGCTTCTGTTAAATCTACATCAAAAACTCCTGTATCATTTACACCAATTGCTCTTGATACTTTACCGCCTATAAGCAGTTCAACAGCTCTTGCACCCATCTTGCTTCCTATCAGTCTGTCATAAGACGAAGGCGTTCCTCCTCTTTGCGTGTAGCCAAGTACAGAATATTTTGTGCTAATGCCTGTTCTTTCTGCAATCTCAGCACTTAAGCTTTTAGCATCTCCTGCTCCTTCGGCAAGCATTATTATACTATGTCTTTTTCCTCTAATTCTTCCCTGCATTATTTTATCACATATTTCATCTATAGTTAAATTTATCTCTGGAAGCACCACTAATTCAGCTCCTCCGGCAAGTCCTGAATACAAAGCAATATCTCCGCAATTTCTTCCCATAACCTCTATTACATTTGTGTTGCCATGTGAAGATGATGTGTCTCTTATTTTACTTACTGCATCCAAAACTGTTTCAAGAGCAGTGAAAAAGCCTAATGTGTACTGAGTATAAGCTAAATCATTATCTATAGTTCCCGGTATAGCCATAGTAGGAACTCCGGCCTCTGAAAGCTTTCTAGCACCTTTAAATGTACCGTCTCCACCAATTGCTACAATTCCATCTATTGCTAAATACTTTATATTTTTTAAAGCTTTATTAAATCCCACTTCATCTGCGAATTCTAAACACCTTGCACTCCCAAGTATTGTTCCTCCACGATGAATTATATCTGCTACTGATGCTAGGCTCATTTCAATAGTATCATTATCTATTAGTCCCTTATATCCATTTTTTATTCCTATAACCTTAACTCCACTGTACAATCCATATCTTGCGACAGCCCTTATAGCAGCATTCATTCCCGGCGAATCTCCACCACTTGTCAAAACTCCAATTGTTCTCATATTATATAATTTTCCTTTCTTTTATTATTTTATTATTGTATAATCAGCAATTTTTCTTTAAATTATTTAACGAAGACATATGAACGTACAATCAAAATGCCTCCATGTTTGACTTCTATTTAATTATAACATTTTCTTTACCAAGCAATGTTATGAGTTCGTTAATTATATTTTTATTTTCTATATTTACCCCAAAATCATTTGGAATAATCATTTTTGACTTTTCCAATTTGCTATAAAGTATAACTTCACTTTTCCCGCTTGCATTTTCAAGATACCTAAATATATCATTTTTTACAGCCTTGTAATGCTCCTTGCTCTCTACTTGCAAATATAATTTTGATTTTGCTTTCATTTCAGAAAGCGGTACTATTTTATTGCATATTACCTTAGGTGTTTCTTCTTCTGCCATGTTTAAAAATCCATAAATCAAAACTATATTATCCTCATCTAGGTATTGCAGATATTTGCTGTATATTTTAGGAAAAACTATTACCTCAATGCTTCCGTATAAATCCTCGAGAGTTAAAAATGCCATTGTCTTATCATTCTTAGTTATTTTTCTTTGTTTTTTAATAATTATTCCTCCGACAACAACATTATCTCCATCCTTTAGCTTTGATTCTTCTGTTACCTCAGATATATGCTCATGAGCCTCAAATATTTCACTGCAATTTGTGGTTGTATTATCATCAAGCAAAGCCTCATATTCTGATAATGGATGTCCACTTAGATATATCCCTGACATTTCTTTTTCCATTGATAGTATTTGCTTGCTCGTAAATTCTCCATTATCCGGGATATTTTCAGTGTTTAGAATATTTTCTTTGTCAATTTCCTTGGCTATTTCACCCTCAAACATTGACAGTTGCCCCTCTACACTTCTTCTTTTTTGATATAAGGCTCCGTCTACAATATCCTCATAGCCTTGCAATAGCTGTTTTCTTTTATATCCTAACGAATCAAATGCCCCGCACTTTATCAAGGATTCTATCTGTCTTTTGTTAAGCGCTAAGCCATCAAGCTTTTGACAAAAATCAGTGAATGACTTAAATTTACCTTTTTCTTCTCTTACTCTTGATATTTCAGCGATAACATTTGTGCCTACATTTTTTATTGCCTTAAGCCCAAACCTTATCTTCCCATCACTTACTGTAAACTTATCCTCGCTCTCGTTTATATCCGGAGGCAATATCTTAACTCCAAGCCTCTTACATTCTCTTATATACAGAGCAACAGAATTTGAACTGCCCATTATGCTTGTTATCAATGATACCATATATTCAACAGGATAATAGTATTTGAGGTATGCTGTTTGATATGCAAGCATAGCATACGCTACAGAGTGAGCCTTTGGAAAGGCATAATTTGCAAATTCTATCATCAAATCATATATATCATTTGCAGTTTTTTCACTTACACCATTTCTAATTGCTCCTTTTATTTCTACATTTCCACTATCATCCAATTTACCGTGAATAAAATGCTCTCTTTCTGCAAGCATTATCTTCATCTTTTTCTTGCCCATAGCACGTCTTAGAAGGTCAGAACGTCCCATAGAAAAGCCTGCAATATCTCGTACAGCTTGCATAACCTGCTCTTGATAAACCATACATCCATATGTTTCGCCTAGAGACTCCTCAAGTAGCGGATGTAAATACTTTACTTGCTCTGGGTTTTGACTATTCTTAACATATACAGGTATCTGTCCCATAGGTCCGGGTCTATATAAAGCATTAGCAGCTGCGATATCCATAAATTTTTTAGGCTTAAATTCCTTTAAAAACGAACGCATGCCAGAGCTTTCAAATTGAAAAATCCCTAATGTATCAGCGTGAGAAAACATTTCATATACATTTTTATCATCATAACTGCATTTATCAAAATCTATATCTACATTGTGATTTTTCTTGATTAAATTTACGGAATCCTGTATAACTGTCAATGTTCTTAGTCCTAAAAAATCCATCTTCAAAAGTCCAAGTTCTTCAAGCTCAACCATGTTAAATTGAGTTGTGATTATGTCCTTATTTCTTGATAGAGGAACATATTCAGTTACTTCCTCCTTAGATATCAAAACTCCTGCTGCATGAGTAGAAGAATGTCGCGGCAGTCCCTCGAGCTTTAACGATATCTCTATTAATTCTTTTACTCTATAATTATTTTCAGCTATTTCCTTTAAATCCTTATCAATCTCTAAAGCCTTAGACAAGCTCATTCCTATAGTCATAGGAATTCTTTTAGCTATTGAATCTACCTCACTATAAGGTACATTCAAAGCTCTTCCGACATCTCTTATAGCAGCTCTTGCTGCCATTGTACCAAAAGTTATAATCTGGGCAACTCTCTGATCTCCATATTTTTTGGTTACATAATCTATGACCTCTTCTCGTCTCTCATAACAAAAATCAATATCTATATCAGGCATGCTAATTCTTTCAGGATTTAAAAAACGCTCAAAGAATAAATTGTATTTTATAGGGTCTACACCTGTTATTTTTAGCGAATATGCAACTATACTTCCGGCACCTGAGCCTCTGCCAGGTCCTACCATAATTTTATTGTCCTTTGCATATTTTATAAAATCCCAAACAATTAGAAAATAGTCTATGTATCCCATTTGTTCAATAATAGATATTTCGTAATCTAGTCTATCCTGAATTTCCTTAGTTATAATATCATATCTTTCACTTAGTCCAGTTTGACACAGCTCTCTAAAATATGAGCTTTTGCTGTAATTTTTTGGAACGTTAAATTCTGGCAGATGGACTGTATTAAAATCAAGCTCTACATTGCATCGTTCGGAGATTTTCAGGGTATTTTCAATTGCTTCCATTGGGAAAAGCTCTGACATTTCCTCGTAGCTTTTTAAGTAAAATTCGTCTGAGGGGAATTTCATTCTGTCTTCATCAATAGTTTTTTGCATCTGAACGCAAAGCAAAACATCATGAAATCTAGCATCTTCTTTATTTATATAATGAACATCATTCGTGGCAACTAAAGGTATATCAAGCTCTTTTGACAGCATTAAAAGACCTTTGTTAATAATTTTTTGCTCATTCATGTTATGGTCTTGCATTTCTAAAAAGAAATTATTTTTACCAAATATGTTTTCATATAACAAAGCCTTTTCTTTGGCTTTTTCGTAATCGTTGTTAAGTATAAAATTTTGAACTTCGCCGGCTATACAAGCACTCAAGGCTATTATACCCTTGCTGTGTTTTCTTAACAGCTCATAATCTACACGCGGTTTATAATAAAAACCATCAACAAAACCAGCAGAACATATTTTCATTATATTTTTAAGTCCCTCATTATTTTCTGCAAGCAAAACAAGATGATACTGCCCCTTGTCTTTTTGAGAGTCCTTATCATACATAGTTCTTTCTGATATATAAGCTTCAAATCCAAGTATAGGCTTTATACCTTCATTTTTAGCCTGTTTATAAAATTCAACAACACCATACATAACTCCATGGTCAGTTATGGCAATGCTCTCCATGCCAAGCTCCTTAGTCCTTTTAACAAGCTCCTTTATCCTAGCAGCGCCATCAAGCAGACTGTATTCAGTATGTACGTGTAAATGAGTAAAGTTTTTATTATCCATAGTAGTCTCCTCTTAAAAGATATTTTAACACTATTTCTTAAAATTTACAAATTAAAAAAATACAAATATTTTGAATATTTTTATTTGTTCAGTAAAAAATATATTTAAGTTAATAAAGTCTGATATTAGGCATGTACATAAAAATTTTTGCATATAAATAAAATAGAAGGAAATCATAATAAGGAAAAAACAGACTCATCTATATGCGCAAATATTTAGTCACTCTTTTAAAAAGAAACTAGAGTTCTTATGAAATTAGCGCGTAGTCATAATTATACAATTTAAAATTAATGAGAAATAAAACGAAAGGAGTAACTATGTTCCCTAAAATATATATAGATACTAAAAAATGGAAACAAAAGCTAAATAAAGCGATAGATTATTCGCAAAAATCTAATATACCTGATTCAATTCTAGAAAAAATGGCAAAATCAATAATTAACTTTACAGTATTAACAACTTCTCCAGATACAGAGTCAGAAAAGCTATTTTATGATATGTGGAAAAATGCTGATAAGGAAGAGAAGAATGTTTTGACAAAAACATTGCTTAGACTTATTAGGGCGTAAGTTGAAAATCAACCGATGTTGGAGAACTTAGCGGTTGATTTTTTTATACTCACAAAGTCTTATATAATAAGACTTTTTACCATAGACTAATTTTTATTTTCAACATTAAACTCCTATATACAAAACTCATAATTTAGTATATACTAATATAAAAACATTATAGAATTGACATATTCATTCTTGATTTTACAACAATAAAGAAAGGATTGGTGTTATAATGAGCGATACTAGGTATATTAGTTTTGATTTATTAGAAAAATTTATGGAGGATACCTTTGTTAAGCTTGGCACTCCTAGAGAACAGGCTAAAATTATTGCAGATGTACTTATCATGTCAGACAAGCTAGGTATTGATTCCCACGGTGTAGGAAGGTTTAAACCTATCTATGTAGATAGAATCAATGCAGGCATATTAAATCCTGTCACTAAGATAGATATTATTAAGGAAAGTCCTACAACTGCCATATTAGATGCTAATGATGGCATGGGACATGTTGTTAGCAAAAGAGCCATGGAAATTGCTATAGAAAAAGCAAAAACCTACGGAATGGGAATGGTAACGGTAAAAAATTCATCACATTATGGATTTGCAGGATATTATCCACTCATGGCATCAAAGGAAGGTATGATAGGCATAACAGGAACAAATGCTAGACCTTCAATAGCACCTACATTTGGCGTAGAAAATATGTTAGGCACAAATCCTCTTACCTTTGCAATACCTACTGATGAAGAATTTGACTTTTTACTTGACTGTGCTACATCAACATCTCAAAGAGGAAAGATTGAAAAATATGACAGAGAAAACAAGCCACTTCCAGAAGGTTGGGTTATAGACGACGAGGGCAATGTAAGAACTGATACTAAACAAGTTCTAATTGACTTAACAAAAGGAAAAGCTGCATTGACTCCCCTTGGAGGAGTTGGAGAGGAATTGGCAGGCTATAAGGGCTATGGATATGCAACAGTAGTTGAAATATTGTCCTCTGCGCTGCATTTAGGTCCATTCATGAAGGCTTTAACCGATATAGACGAAAACGGAAATAAGAAACCATATAAATTAGGACATTTCTTTATAGCAATCAATGTTGAAAACTTTGTAGAAGTTGATAAATTCAGAAAACAAACAGGAGATATATTAAGAGAACTAAGGGCTTCTAAAAAAGCACCTGGAGAAAATAGAATTTATACTGCCGGAGAAAAAGAATTTTTGACTTATCAATATAGAAAAGACAAAGGTGTTCCTATGAATGATATTCTAACAAAGCAAATAAATGAGTTAAATGATAAATATAATCTTGGATATGATTTTTAATATGGCTTTTAATTCAAGTTTAGTATTATAATCGAAATAATCAAAAACAAAAGATACACATATAATAAATGTAGTTTATTATAATGATTTTTTATGCCGTCAGAAACGGTTAGAGTTTGGAGGTTATTGTGCAAGACTATATCAAATCATCACTTGAGCTACATTTGTTTTTTGCTAGAATTATGAAAGAGCATGCACTATTTTTGCGTGCTGGATTTATGCCTACACAAAGCTGCTATATTAAAGAAGCTCTGTGGTACAAAGGACAATTTGAAAAGCTATTATCAGATGCTGTTAAATTGAGCAACTGTGTAGTTAGCCCAGAGGTTTTAAATTCAGGAGAAATTGTAACAAACTACACATTGGATGCTGAAAAGAAAACTGAAGAATTCACAGGAATAAAAATTGATACTAATATAACTTGTATGGAGCTAAAAGAGATAAAATGCGATCCGTGTAAAAAAATGCCAGACATATCATCAAATGTTTCTTGCTTAAATGATGCCGCTATACATTTATTAGATGGCTTGATTGATTTAAAGGAAAGAATTTTAAATGATGTGTTAAATTGCTGTATATTTACTGTTAATTATCCACTGCTAATTGAGCACATAATACGTGAAGCAAAACTATATAGAGAATATGTATGTATGCTGCAAAATGGTATGGATATCAACAATATGGATATGAAGCAGGTAGAGTTATTCTGGAATCAAATCATGATGGAGCACGCTGAATTCATACGCGGGTTACTCGATCCAACACAGGGAGAATTAATCGCTGCAGCTAATGATTTTGCCAACGAGTATAAAGAACTATTAGAGGAAGCTAGAGCAGCAACAGAAGCAAGCATGGGAACTGTAACAAGCGAAACCATTGAAGAAACAGCAAAATACGTAAAATTCAAAACGGCGGGCGTACAAGGAATAGTTGAATGTAAAATAAGGTCTATAATACTACCTCTTTTAGCAGACCACGTTCTAAGAGAAGCAAATCACTATTTCAGAATATTGAATAGTTAGGAAAATCGCTAAAATTGCAAAAAATTATTTATGCTATTTATATACTAAAAATTAAATATTTGAGTATAATAAAAACCAGCCAAATGTTTTTAGCACTTGACTGGTTTTTTTGTAGATTCTTTATAAGTAGCATATTATACCCATACCCCAACAAACAAAAAATCTAACAAAATATAATAAATAGAGGGGGAATTCTTTATAAATATAATATACCCACTTTTAATTTTTTTAACTGCATAAAAACATTAAATTTTTGTAATATTTAAAGATGATAAAATAATAAATGTATGGCATAAGAAACTTGTAAATAGAAAATATTTCTTGACATACTCTTGGATTTTACATATAATTTTATCAAAGATTAGAGATACTTTTATAAAAATATTTTACCATTTTGAGAGTAAATTATTTATGAAAGATGTGTCACTTCTTAAATGTGACTATAAGTTTTCAGCCAAATGTCTTGGAGCATTTGGCTGTTTTTCAATAAATTGGGAGTTATAATTATGAAAACATTAAATTTGGTTATGATAGTAAAAAATGAAGAACGTTGCTTGTCACGTTGCCTTGAAAGTGTTAAAAGCTTAGTTGATGATATAATTATCGCTGATACCGGTTCTAGCGATTCTACAAAAGAAATAGCATTATCCTTTGGAGCTAAGGTTTTTGACTATATTTGGAAAAATGACTTTTCAGATGCAAGGAATTTTGCATTATCTAAATCAGATAGTGATTGGAATTTGATATTGGATGCAGATGAATATTTGACACAGGGAAGCAGGCAGGATATATTGGAATTTTTAGAGAATACAGAGCAATTAGGAGCTATACAGATAAAGAGTTCATATATGGATAATAATGAGATTAGCTATGGCATCGGCTATATGGCGAGACTTATTCCTAAAGGTATTCATTTTATAAGAAAAATTCATGAGCAAATTGACAGCAATTTACCAATTATTCATCTTCCGCTTACTTTTGACCATGATGGATATCTTTTAGCTAATAAGGGTGATAGAAATTTACCTATACTATTGGATGAATTAAAGGACAAGCCTAATGACAGCTATCTGCTTTATCAAACAGCTATAACCTTAAAAAATATGTCTAGATTTAAGGAAGCTGTAACCTATTTTGATGAATTTTATAAACTAGCAAACAAAAACTCAAGCTTTTATAAAAATAGCGTTATAGAATATATTTATACATTAATTGAAATTGAGAACTTTGAAAAAGCATTAAACATTGTAGAAGAGGTAAAATTAATTTTAGAAAAATATGCGGATTTTAATTTTTTATGTGGAATTTTCTATATGAGATTAATTCTATCAGATATAGTAAAGTATCAAAATTACCTTCCTCTAATAGAAAAAAGCTACTTAAAATGCCTAGAAATTGGAGAAGTACCACAGCACCAAGGTGTATACGGTTGTGGAAGCTTCAAGGCATCTTACAATTTAGGTACATGGTATGAGGTTTCTGGAAATTTGCAGCTATCCAAAAAATATTACGAATTATCAGCAAAATCGGAGTACAAGCCTGCTATAGATAGATTATTACAAATTAAATTATGAAACCTTTAAATGATATCTAAATGTAAAAATGATTTTAACTATCTAGTACAAAAATAATCCTCATGAAATCTAATAAACATAAATTTCATGAGGATTAATAATATTTAGTAATTTATTTTAGTTTCAAATAATCTGAATTTTAAAATATTTTTCCTTACACCTAATAAAATGTTCATCCAAATTTTGCCCATCATTATTCTTAACAATTCTATAATTTATTAATGCCTCTTTAAGCTCAGATAACTCAAATTTTATATCAATATTATTCATAGACTTATAGACTTTTAATATCTGCTTTTGGAATTTACTAACATCTGAAATAATATTATCTAAGACACTTTCATCTAAAATATCAATTTTAACAATTTTATTTTCTAAATCTGCAAAATCTTCTCTAATTTTTTCAAGCTTGTTTTTATTTAAATCAGAAATTACTTCTGACTTATCTTTATCCTCTAATAATTTTGTAAAAATTATGTTGTTGTTATCAAATATATATACATCATAATCTCCAATTATCTTTTGGAACGCATCGTTAAGAAAAGGCTGTTCTTTTCCGATACATACCATTAATCCATCCTCCTTGGTCATTCTAACAGCGTTTCTTATTACATCTTCTGGATTTTCAAAATAATCATAACCATTAACAACAGTTATATCATAAAACGAATCTCTTAAGTTAATATTATTATAATTTGTATATGTAATGGATATATCATCTGAATTCTCTAGTAACATTATGTTATTAAGCCAATCAGATACGCCTTCACTGTTAACAACATCAGACACGCAATGTAAGTTGCTCTCACCAAAAAAGTTTACTATTAGACCTATGAAATAGCTCATAATTCCACTTGTACATCCAATCTCTAATATACTATTTCCTTTAGCTCTATACATATATTTCTTAATAATCATAATCGATGTTAATATTAGCATTGACTTATCAATATCTCTTATTTCATTATCAGGAGAATCGCATATTTCAATAATTTTTTTTATCAAATTTGGAATTATCTTAAAATCGACATTTGCAAGAGAATGTAAGGGTATATGACTTCGATTTGATAAAAAATCTGATAAATCTAACAAACAATTTTTCTCACCATTATCATAAATAAAATAAATTTTATTTTCAGAAATACTTAAGTTTCCCATATTATATCCCTTCAACCAAATTTTCATTTTTTTCATTAATCATATAGTTCAGCCTATCTATATTATGATTCCAGTCTAAAAGTTCTTTAGCATATTTTATAATGTCGTATGAAGCTTTTTCTAACTCTTTCTCATCACTACATACTTCTAATAAACTTTCATATAATTTTTCAACATTGCCAACAGGAAAAACTCTTCCGCACTTTTCATTATTTGTTATATCATCAGACGCATCAATATCACTTATTACCATATAGCAACCATTTATTTGAGCTTCAGCCGCAACATTTGGCGATCCACCTTCAGATATAGATGTCAATGCGAAAATCTTTGCAGATTTATATTCATTCCACAACATTTCCTTATCAGCTATAAATCCAGTAAATATAACTTTATCTTTTAATTGAGGATATCTAATGAAATATTCTTCAATATAAGCCTTAAAGCTATCCTCTACTTTGCCAATTAGTTTCAATTTCCAATTAGGTAATTTTTGATATAGCAAAGCAAAAGCCTCCATAAGAACATGGTTTGCTTTTACATATAAGCCTATTCTACCCACAGTAATAATCGTATTTTCCTTTTTGCCATAGTCAATATCCATATTCAAATTTGCAAAATTATAAAAACCATTAGGTAAATATTCTATATTCCAAGATGCCCATTTAATATTTAAATGCCTTTGCATCTTCTTACATGATGTAGCTATTAAATCACAGTTGTCTAACAAAGTAGTCCATAAAACATCATCTATCAAAATACTATCCATCCAAGTAGAATTTGCGTCTAAGTTCATAAAAATCTTTCCATCTGGCCTTAGTTTTTTATATAAAATAGAAATTATAGTATAGGCTGGATACATACCATGAAAAATTAATACATCCATATTTCGATAATTTTTGATTACATAATCTTTTAAAGAATCGGAATCAAATCTATCTAAAAATTCCATTTTTAAGCCCTTAACATAAGTATCTAAATATGGATAGTCCCCTTGTTTCGTGCTTACTATATAACTATCATAGCCATATCTTTTATGTAGTAAATAAGGTACTATACCACAATCTTTTGTAAGGTGTTCATTAAGCCATGCTCCTTCTACACCAGAAATAGCGTATATACTTTTAATTTCTTTATAATTATGTATATTATTATTCATTAAAGCTGTAAAATCCATACTTTATGTCCTTTCCTAAAAAAATTGTTTATGAACCCGTATTTCTCAACAGTTTATATTATACATCATATTATAATAGCTTAAATAACTGCCACTCGTCACATTTTCAAACCATTCGGAGTTGTTTAGATACCAATCTATTGTTTCTTTAATGCCTTCTTCAAAAGTATAGCTTGGCTTCCATCCTAATTCTGTTGTTATCTTGGTGTTGTCAATTGCATATCGTCTATCATGCCCTGGCCTATCTTGGACATATTTAATTAAATTATCGGATTTTCCCAGTGTATTTATAATTAATTTTACAATTTCAATATTAGCTTTTTCGTTATTACCACCAATATTATATATTTCACCTATTTTCCCTTTATGTAAAACTGTATCTATGGCAAAACAATGATCACTCACATGAAGCCAATCTCTAATTTGCATACCATCTCCATAAACAGGTAATTGCTTATTATTCTTACAATTATTAATCATCAATGGAATAAGCTTTTCGGGGAATTGATAAGGCCCATAATTATTAGAGCATCTTGTTATATTAATTGGCATACCAAATGTTTCATGATATGCCCTAACTATCATATCAGCACTTGCTTTTGATGCCGAGTATGGACTATTTGGTGCTAATGGAGTTGTTTCAGCAAACATACCTGTCGCACCTAATGCACCATATACTTCATCAGTCGATACCTGTATGTACTTAACATTCTTTTTATATTCTCTATCATATTTATCATCAGGACGTATTTTCCAATATTTTTTTGCAGCATCAAGCAAAATCTGCGTGCCTAATATATTTGTGGTCAAAAAAATCTGAGGATCCTCTATACTTCTGTCTACATGTGACTCTGCTGCAAAATTAATTACAATATCTATATCACATTCGCGAAAAACATTATCAATAGTCTGTGCATCTCTTATATCAGCCTTGATAAATTCATAATTTTTATCATAAATATCTGATAAATTTTCTAAATTTCCAGCATATGTCAGCATATCGAGATTTATTATTCTGTAATCATTATATTTATTTAGCATGTATTTAATAAAATTTGACCCAATAAACCCTGCTCCACCAGTTACTAAAATATTTTTCATTATATTCTTTCCTCCGAAACTTTCATTATATATTTACCGTAATCAGTTTTCAGCATAGGCTGTGCAAGTTTAATTAACTGTTCTTTAGATATATATCCCTTTCTATATGCAATTTCTTCAATACATGAAACATATAAGCCTTGTCGTTTTTGAACTATTGATACAAAATTTGATGCTTCTTGTAACCCTTCATATGTTCCAGTATCTAGCCATGCCATACCTCGACCAAATAACTGCACCTTAAGTTGTCCACGTTTTAAGTATTCGTTATTTACAGAACTTATCTCCAATTCACCGCGTGCAGACGGTTTAATGTTTTTAGCTATTTCTACAACATTATTATCATAAAAATATAATCCCGGTACAGCATAATTGGATTTTGGTTCTTTTGGTTTTTCTTCTATAGATAAAACATTCCAGTTACTATCAAATTCAACTACCCCAAAATCGTACGGATTGGTTACATTGTACCCAAATATTACAGCTCCACTTTCTACCGATACAGCTTCAGCAAGCATTTCTGAAAATCCGCGAGCATAAAATATATTATCACCCAAAACTAAAGATACTTTGTCATTCCCTATAAATTTTTCTCCTATAATAAATGCTTCCGCCAAGCCATTTGGTGCATGTTGCACTTCATATGATAATTTAATTCCCAAATCGCTGCCATCACCTAATAGTTCTTCGAAAACTGGCAAATCTCTTTCTGTAGATATTACTAATATTTCCCTAATTCCTGAAAGCATAAGAGTTGATAATGGATAATAAATCATAGGCTTATCGTAAATTGGTAATATCTGTTTTGATACTGATTTTGTAATTGGATAAAGGCGTGTTCCTGAGCCACCTGCTAAAATTATACCTTTCATTCATGTAATCCTTTCCTTATTACTTATCTTAATCTGTTAAATATTTAATGTTTTTACCCATTCTGCTGTTTTTAAAATACTTTCCCTAAAATCTACTGTAGCTTCAAATCCTGTATCTTCATATAATTCATCAATATTTATTAATGAATAGTCTAAAGGAGCATTATCCTTTAGCTCTCCGAATTTAAGCTCTATACTTGGATTTATTATATCTCTTACCTCAGTTACAATTTGTTTAAATGTTTTTAAATTCCTATGTCCTACATAATATGTTTTAAAATTAATTCCTTTTTCACCTATAGAAATAAACGCATTGACTACATCATCTATATAAATCCAATCATATAAATTCTCTCCGCTAACTAACTTTATTGCATTTCCATTATTAAAAGCATTAATCAATACATTTTGTATCATACGGGAATAATCTCCTACACCGTAGGCGTTTGCGATTATACTCATGTTAAATTCAATATTATTATTGTATGCTATTGTTTTACACAACATTTCGGCAGCCATTTTTGCAGTCCCATATATACATGAAATTCTTGGCTCACAATAGTGCATATTTATATATTTTTTGACCTCTAATTCTACTGCAGTTCCAGCTAAAACGAATTTTTTACAATTTATTTTATATGCAGCAGTTATAGCATCTCCCGAATATTTAACATTGTCAAATTGCTGATTGTAATTTTTAAAGCTTTCTCCAAATGTTCCTTCCCACGCAAGATGATAAAACACATCTATATCATCAGTAATTAGTTCGGGTAATTTTTCATATTCATTTAAATTTAAATTAATAATATGTAAATTCTTATTTTCTAAGTCTTTCATTTTATCAGTATTTCTAACAATAGCATACACTATTTTGCCATCATCCAATAATTTTTTTGTTAGAGCTTTTCCAATAAATCCACTAGCTCCAGTAACAATAACCTTTTTCATCCTTATTCTCTAACCTTACAGAGCCACATGAATCAGTTACATAGACTATGTATTTATCCTTTCAATATTTTTTTATTTGCTTCAACCTTATTCAGCATATATAAAGTTTACATCGCTATCAGATAAAAAGGGAGCATTTGAGTCTTTTGGCGATACAATTACTTCACTTATTCCCCAACTTATTTTTAATTCCGGATCATTCCAAGCAATAGCCCTATCATATTCTGGATAATAAAATTCGTCTACTTTATATTGAACTTCTGTATCATCTACTAAAGATATACAAGCATGTCCAAATCCTTTCGGAATAAATATCTGTTTTTTATTTTCTTCTGTCAATATAATTGATACATATTTTTTATAAGTAGGAGAGCCTTTTCTTAAATCTACAGCAATATCAAGTATTTTACCTCTAGTACATCTTACAAGCTTTGATTGAGCCTTAGGATTATTCTGAAAGTGTATACCTCGTATCGTTCCTCTTTTTAATGAAAGCAAATGATTGTCTTGAATAAATATATTATTAATACCTAATTTGCATAGTTCTCGTTGAGAATAAGATTCCATATAATATCCTCTATAATCTTCGTGAACAATTGGCTCGATAACTTTAATTTCAGGTATATCCAAACTTTTTATATTCATAATTTTCTCCTTAAACTAATTCTTTCCAGTAAAAACGCCTATCTTAAAAGCATTAAATTTAATGTTGTAACCAAACTTCATTACTTATTTATTTCCATATTAAAATTAAGATCACTTTCACTTAAAAGTACAGCATTTGCATCTGATGTAGATAAGATAGGTGATATTTCTCCCCAGTTAATCGCTATATCCGAATCATTCCATATTATTGCTCTTGATAAGCTATTATCATAATAGTCATCAAATTTATATAAAACAGTTGTATTGTCTTCTAATGTTAAAAATGCGTGTCCAAAACCATTAGGTATTAAAATTTGCTTTTTATTTTCTGCCGAGATAACATTTCCACTCCACTTTTTAAAAGTTGGAGAATCCTTCCTTAGATCTACTATTACATCAAAAATTTTGCCTGACAATACTCTAACCAGTTTTGTTTGTGGATGTGGATTATTTTGAAAGTGAATTCCTCTTAAAGTATTTTTCTTTAAATTTACTGATTCATAATCCAAGACAAAATCATAGTTCAATCCGTTTTCTTTATACAACTTATATGAATATGATTCATAGCTGTGTCCTCTATTATCACTAAAAATTTTTGGTTCTATTATTTTTGCACCGTCAAGCTCTAATTCTGTTATTATCATTCGATTACCTCCAATTTTCAATTTTGTGTATCATATTGCCTTGCTTTATAATATCATCGTATTTTTTAATTCTAGGTCTTTCACTGCAAATACAGTCTCTAAATTCTTCTATGGAATTATAAAATTGATCATCATTATCCAGAACTATATCTTCTTTACCTTGAATATTAACCACTACACTTGGATTAAAATCAATAGGAGCAGTAAATATTCTTGGAAATAAAGCGCTTCCTTTACTGCCTAGCAATTCCAACTCACATCTGTAAGTGTTATCCATACCAAATGACAGTTGAGCATTCAATCCTTCATCATTTGCAATTGTTACATTTCCAAAAATATCAACATCTGAATTTTCAACTTTATTTAGATATGAATAAACTAATTTTGCACTATCACCTAATAGAATATTAGCTAATTTCACTGTATATCCACCGCAATCTAATAATGCTCCGCCACCAAGTTCTTTTTTATAACGGAAATCATCTTCATTACGCTTTGGAAACGAAAAAATAATACGAATTAATCTTAAATCACCTAAAATTTTTTCATTAATAATTTTTTTAGCATAATTTAATTGACTATGATATTCAAACATATAATTTTCATGTAAAGCTAAATTTTTTTTCTGTGCAATTTCAATTAATTTTTTTGTATCATCTATATTTGTTGTGAATGGTTTTTCTAATAAAACATGCTTACCTGAGTTTAAAGCTTTATATGCCCACTCATAATGCAATGAAGGAGGTAATGGTATGTATACAGCATCTATAGAATTGTCATTTATTATTTCGTCATAACCATCATATCCTATGCCTCCATACATATCGGTAAATTTTTTAGTTTTTTCTATATCTCTTGAAGCAACTCCTATATATTCAAAATTATCATTTTTAATTAATGCTGGTAAAAATCTTCTAAAAGCAATTTCCGCGGTTCCGACTATTCCTAATCTAATTTTCGTCACATTAAGCCTCCAATAATGATAATAAATTTCTAAGCTGAATATTTAAACAGTTATTTATTTGAACTAAATTATTTAAAGTTTTATAGTCAACAGCAAAATATCCAGTAGGTAAATTAATCAAATCTGTTTTTGGTATTTGCATTATTACATTCCTATTTTGTTCGTGATAAAATCTTCCGCCTTCTTCTGAAAGCAAACAATCATATACTATATGTCTATTATTTTCCAAATTACTATAAAATAACTTATCTATTTCATTAAACTTAATTTCATGTCCAGCTTCATTTTGGATGCTTGGCCCTAATTCAATTTTATCAAAACATCCATTTTCACTTACGGCTTTAATAATAAATTTTTTTATGCCATTATCATTATACATGATTAATCCAAAGGTTGATATGCCAGTAGCTTCAAATAAAGGCTGTGTCCAATTCCTTACTTCTCGTCCTTCGATTTCTATATCACAAAATACTATTTTAAATGGATAATTATTTTTACAAATATATTCCCCATCTTTCATATACCAATCATTCAAAGAATAAATGTCAACTAACTTTATATTGCTCTCATCAAACATTTTATAATTATTAATGTACTGGTATATAGCGGGTAGCATATTTCTTTGTTCTCCATAAAATATAGATTTAAATAGTTCTTTATCATCAAATAATTTTTCTAATTCTTTAATTTCATCTATGGAAATAGTATTATTGCTAAATGGGATACATGATATCACCGTTCTTGTATCCATATTGACTAAATTATCAATTTTCATTAATTCTTTTATTTGTCCTAATGTCATCCATTTATAATTTGGTAAAACTTCTATATCATCATCAACTCTGATTATTATATTACGATTTCTCTTTTTATAAAATCTTGAAGACTGCTCTGATTGTATTTGGTCAACAACTACTTCATAACTTGAAGCATCTATAAAATAATCAAAATATAATGGTTTATTTCCACCATGTTTTTGAGTAAAATTACTTTTTGTGGCTTGGATAGTAGGTGAAATTTGAATTTTATTAATATTTCCCGGCTCAATTTTTGCCTGCATCAAAAAGTTTATGACTCCATCTATTTCTTTGCATATTAAACCCAAATATCCAATTTCATTTTGGATTATTATAGGATGTTCATCAATAATTTTACAAGCATCTTTTTTTTGCAATCCTCTTATACTAAAAAAACTTCTATTCTTATTTACTATTGAACCCTCATCTTTTTCATAATACCAGTATTCGCTATCTTCCAGCTTATTTTTTATAATACTCACCTTTACAGTACTATTTAAATTTTCTATCCATTTTAATATGTCACTTTTTCCATTTACATTTCCTTCTTTTGTTGCCCAACTTTTTACTATAGAAAAAACTGTATTACTCATTAGTTATCTCCTCCTAATAAAAATATAATCTATTTGGTAATACAAATCACATATTCTTTTATAGTTAATCCTTTTGCTGTCTCACCGACTAACTCAGTGAGATTTGTATTTCTAACAACATCCTCAAAAAATTTGATATAATTTTCATCCATGTTATATTGAGTAGCTGACAATTTCACATTTTTCACTTTCATAAGCTCTAAACAAGATAAAATACTTTCTATTGAAATAACAATAGGCATATTGCTGTCAACATCTTGTGCTTGTCCCATCATATGCAAAAGCATCTTAAAATCAAAAATATTTTGAAGCTTTATCAATAACTGTCCATTTGGCTTAAGAAATTGCAAAAGCTCTTGTAAAAGTTGTATAGGCTTTGCGTAATCATTTATAACCTCTCCTAAAATTATAAAATCAAAACTATTTATTGAATAATGTTCCGTCAAATAATCTATTCGATCACATTTTACTTTCCCATTAGTCACGTACAATAAATCGTTGTAGTATTTTGCATTAGATGTAAATGCGTGACACTCAGAGTATAATAAATTATTTTCTCTTAACAAATTTCTAAGTTGTAATATAGGAGTCCCGCATCTGACATCAATTGCGAGAATTTTCGGAATAGCCTGCAACGGTATTGTATCTATATTAAATGGTAAAGTTTCAAAATTAAGCACATCGTCCCACGCATCAATATCAAAATACTTCTCCTTAAAATTATTTCTTCCAGACGTTAAAGATTTGTTAAACTCAACAGGATCTTTGTTTTCCATGTTCCAATAATCATGATTATGGTGAACAAAGGTATCTCCGCATAAAATCAACTTGTAACCAGCACGCCTAACTCTTAAAGAATAATCATCTTCGCTAAAATCATGAAAAAAACCAATATCAGTAAAACCCACTAAATCAAATACCTCTTTTTTTACAACAGATACTATATTAATAAGCCTAATTCTCTCCTCCCATTTTAGAGGATTACTTATATTAAATTTTTTAGCTTCCGCTTGCATTTCGTCAAGATTATTAAAATTTAAACTTACTTGCTGTAGATTACTAACATTAGATGATTTTGGAGAAACCATACCTATAGAATCATCAGATTCTATACATTTCATCAGATTTGATAGCCAGTTTTGTGTTACAATGACATCATTAGTAACTATTACATAGTATTTACCCTTAAATACAGAAGTATATAACTGTGAAACAAATGCAAATCCTGTATTCTTGCTTAATCTTACTATTTTTTTATGCTCATAAGAAACAGACTTAAAATATTCATATGTATCGTCGGTAGAATTATTATCTATTAATATCAATTCATATTTTATATCACTTGTATACTTCAATATACTTTCTATACATTCTTTAGTTTTATCTACTCTATTATATCCTAAAACAAATATCCCTATATTTATTTCGTTAGATTCATAAATATTATTATAATAACTCATCCTATTTTTTCTAACATTTTCTTTAGGTTCAGGTCTCTCAAAATCTCCCATATCAATAAAAATTTCATTTTCATTAGTTTCTATTCTCATATTGTTCTCCAAGTATTAAATTCTAATAATAATTACATTGCTACGTATGACTTCATCATATCATTTTAACATTATAATATTTTTCCCTGCAAATATCTAAGTATATATTAAAATCTTTCTCTCTTGTACTTTTTGCTACTCTATAGTTTATTAATACTTCTTTAAGTTCAGATAGCTCAAATTTTATATCAATATTATCCATACTATCATAAACCTCTAGTACCTGTTTTTGAAGTTCACTAACAATAGAAATAATATTATCTAAATTATCAATATCTAAACACTCTATTTTATTAACTTTACTTTCTAACCCAATAAAACTTGCTTTGATTTCTTCAAGTTTATTTTTATTTGAGATAGATAATCCCTCTATTTTGTCTCTATCATCTAGTAATTTTGTAAATATTATATTATCAACATTAAATTCATATGTATCACAATCATCAATTATAGCCTGGAATGTACTGCAAAGAAGTGGTTGATGTTTTCCGATGCACAATAACATTCCACCTTTTTTAGTTAAATCTATACAATTTCTTATTAAATTTTCAGGATCTTCAAAGTAATCATTGCTATTTATAATTGTTATATCGTAGAATGAGTCTTTTAAATTGATATTGTCATAATTAGCATAGGTAATAGAAATGTTATCAGCATTATCTAATTTCATTATTTTATTCAACCAATCAGATTGACTATCGCTACTAATAACATCAGATACACAATGCAAATTAATTTTTTCAAAATATTTCATCAATAAACCTATTAAATAGCTTAAAGTTCCATCTGTACATCCAAATTCTAATATGTTGCTTTTTTTAGATCTATACATGAATCTCTTTATAATCATTATCGCCACAAGCAGCATCATTGAGCTATCAGTAGGGTCACCATTACCACCTTTGACCTCATTATATTCACTTATAAGATTTGTTATTATATCTGGAATTATTTCGTACGATTTATTATCTCCAATAAAATGCAAAGGAACATTGCTTCGATTAGATAAAAAATCCAATAAGTCTAATAAAAGTACTTTTTCACCATTGTCAGAAATAAAATAAATTTTATTTTCAGCTGCATTTAAATATCCCATATTATCTTCTCCTAATTTATACTTCTTCTTTTAGCATGTAATTCAATCTATCTATATTTTGATCCCAATCAAGAAAAGTTTTTGCGTATTCTATAGCATTATACGATGCAGTCTTTAACTCCTCTTCATTTGTACATGCTTCCAACAAAATTTCATATAGTTTTTCAACATCACCAATCGAAAATATCTTGCCGCATTTTTCATTATTAGTTATATCATTTGAAGCGTCAATATTGCTTGTTACCATATAGCATCCATTTATCTGAGCTTCCGCAGCAACATTAGGTGAGCCTTCAAATATAGATGTTAAAGCAAAAATTTTAGCCTTTCTATATTCATTCATCAAAACTGTCTTATCAGCTATAAATCCAGTAAATATAACTTTATCCACCAGTTGAGGATATTTAGTGAAATATTCTTCTATGTATGGTTTAAAACTATCTTCAACCTTGCCAATTAGTTTTAATTTCCAATCATTTAACCTTTTTGACAACAAAGCAAAGGTCTCCATAAGTACATGATTTGCCTTTTGTTCAGTACCTATTCTTCCAACAGTAATAATAGTGTTTTCTTTTTTATTATATTCAACATCAATATCTAAATTGGCAAAATTATAAAACCCGTTTGGCATATACTCTATATTCCAACATGGCCATTTAATATTTAGATGTCTTTGCAATTTTTTGCATGATGTTGCTATAATATCACAACTATTTAATAATCCAGTACACCAATCAGAATTGAATAAAACTCTATCCATCCAATGTGAACTTGCATCTAAATTCAATATAATTTTTCCATCTGGTCTAAGTTTTTTATACAAAATGGAACTTTCGACAAAAGTAAAATATAATCCATAAAGAACTAATACATCAATGTCTTTATAGTTATTTATTATATAATTGCACAAGTTATTAGGATCACAACTGTCTATAAACTTCATCTTTAAGCCTTTTACATAAGTCTCTAAAAATGGATAGTCTCCATTTTTTTCACCGACCATATAGCAATCATACCCGTGTCTTTTATGTAATAAATATGGTATTATTCCACAATCCTTTGTAAGCTGATCGTTGCACCAGTTTCCAGGTATCCCCGAAATAGCATATACCCCATTTATATCTTTTGTTCTCTTAATATGTATATTATCATCTTTTGGAATAGCATAAATAACTGTTTCCCAATTTACACTTTTTTCATAATGTCTTATATAAAATTTATAATTCTTATTTATCGCATATATCAGCTTAGGTATTTCCCATATATCTGAGACGATATGATATACACATATCGCAAGTTTAGGCGTATCATTTTTTATATGATTTTTAGCCCCTATTATTCCTTGTATTTCAGAGCCCTCTATATCCATTTTTATAAAACTAACTTTTTCTTTAATATCCTTGTCTAATGTTGTAATATTTATCTCATCATATTCTTCTGCCGAATTATTAACGACACTGCTTGCCGAACCAGATTTGGAAAATTTCAGTTTTTCTATTTTATCACCGACTCCAAATTGCCTAACTTCTATATTGCTATAATTCTTTGTATTTTCTACACATGTTTTGACATTCTCTGGCGAAGGCTCATAAATATAAATCTTTTTATATTTACCAAAATTATTAATAAAGCTTTCTGCCGTATCACCAGTAAAACCTCCACAATCTACAAAGACTTCATCATCACTGCACTTTACTATATCAGCATCAAAATATTGCGGAATATCATCATAAGCTAAACCTAAATATTTAGTACTAGGAAGTATCCTATATCTTAAAAGATTTAATAATACATCTCTTGAACGTTCATCGCACAAATTATTATATAACCATATGTATTGATTAATGTTCTTCTTTAAATCAATCATAACATAATAATATGCTCCACTTTTTTTACCCTTAGAATATCCTCCCATTGGCAGATTAAGAAGCTCCTCCAAAGGTATATCAGTCTCTTGTGCAACACAATTAACGATTTCATCTATGCTATTTGAATTAATTAATTCGACTAATTGCTCAAATGTATTTAAGGAATTAAGTAACATTTCAAAGTACATATTTAATCACTCCTAACTTATATCATATTTTGTATAAATTTCACTTTCTTATATTGATGTTTACGTATATTTATAGTATAATTATAGCATATTTTGTAGATTAAAGAAAGAATAATTTTATATATTTTGGGAGGATACTATGATACTTTCTATAGGAATGATAGTGAAAAATGAAGAAAAGTATTTAGATGAATGCTTAACAGCCCTAAAACCTATTTTAGAGAATATAAAAAGCGAATTAATTATAGTTGATACAGGTTCAACAGACAAAACCGTTGAAATAGCGAAGAGATACACTGATAAGGTATATTACTTTGAATGGTGCAATGATTTTGCGGCAGCAAGAAATGTTACTATAGACTATGCTAAAGGCGAATGGTATATGTTTATTGACGCTGATGAAATAATTGAGAATGCAAATGAAATAATTGAATTTTTCAAATCAAAAAAATATAAAAAATACATGTCAGCAAGTTATTATATTGTGAACTATAAAAATAAAGAGAGAAATTCAAGCTCATCTGTTTTAATCCCTAGAATGAGAAAATTGACAAAGGAAACAAGGTTCATAGGTATTGTTCATGAACAAATACCCTTTATTTTGCCTGTAAAAAATTTGACAAAGACAAAATTTAATCATTATGGTTATATACTTGCTAGTGAAAAACAAGCGAAAGCTAAGCATAAAAGAAATATTGATTTGTTACTAAAACAATTAGAAACAATGCCTAATAATCCAAAGTTAAGAAAAGAACTCGGCGAATCATACACTATGCGTGATACACTAAAAAACAGAGAAGAAGCATTAAAGCATTATAAAATAGGTAAAGAGCTTGCTATAAAAGAAGGCAATAACAATATGTACTGCGCACTATCTATTAATCTAATGGCAACATATGCAGGTTTGAATAAGCATTGGGAAGTTTTAAATGAAGCTGATTTGTATTTTAAATCCAAGTCAGATATATTAGCATCGGATACCGATGTATATTATTATATGCTGTTTGCATTCAACTCTTTAAATAAATATGCAGAATGCGTAGAAACTTATATAAAATATAAAGAGCATTTCGATAAGTATGCAGATGGGAAGCACACAACACGTGAAGCTTATAACAGAGCATTAATTTGTGCCGATAATTTTTCGCTATATTTAGCTTCTCTAAATGTTATAAATTCATATTTCAAACTTGAAAGATGCGAAGAGGCTAAAGAACTGATAAAAAAAATGTTAGCTTTTAGCTGTGAATTTAAAATGAGCCAAGACTTTTTATTTAAACTTTATTTAGAAGTGATGAGAATTCAAAATAACTATGATGACCTCAAGTATTTGTACACAGTTGAACTTGACAGAAATGAAGAATTTGAATCTAATTTACAAAAATCCATTGAATCTTTCATAAATGAGCGCATTGAAGAAAAGCATAAAATTATATCCTTACTTTCTAAGCTTGATATAAAATCAAAGAGCCCATACATAACTTATATGAAAATAAGACAAGTATATGAAGATAAAAGTAACGATGTAAAAGCTCAAATAACTGAATTTTTAAATGAAATTGAAAAATTTGACATTCATTATTTTGATATTGTTTATTATGTTTTAAAATATAATATGCCATTAAAATTATTTAAAAGCAAATTAGATTTTGATTGTCTGTTAGCTTGCTTTGATGTAATAAACAGGCAGTATGATGACTTTTTAGATACAATTTCATCATATACTTACGAATCTAACAATCCGTACGAAGCATATTTGTTAAAATCTATATATGAGGTATCAATTACTTTAAATGATGCTGATGATAAGGAAATAATTATAAATTCATTTAAAAAATATCTCAAAAACTTCGAAATCTATCTAATAAATACATATAATGAAAACATCCTTAATGATGAAAATATAGATTTAGTTCCTAAAAACATTCAGTTTGGTTATTATTGTATGAAAGCAAATGAAGCTTTAGCAAATAATTCTAAGCTCAATTATATAAAACTGCTTAGAAAAGCACTATCAGCAAATAATTCGATGAAAAATCTCATCTCGATATTAACTGAAAGTTTAGAAGAGAATGAAGAAAACAATATTCCAAATGAGTTATCTGAATTTGAAATTCTGGCTATTACAATAAAGAACAATATTAAAGAGCTAATTAATAAAAATAATTTCAATGACGCTAAACTCATATTAGCTGAATATAAAACACTAAATCCAAATGATATTGAAATTCAAGAATTAGAAAAAACAATTAATTAGTGATGGGTGTGCCTGCATATTGGCACACTCATTTATTTTTTTATTATATAACAAATGTGAAGTTCATAATAAATACTAGATATTATTGATAAAGCAATAAAAAAAGCGAGGTGACCTCGCTTTTTTATATAGTATACTATAATTATTGTAATAATTGTAATACGCCTTGTGGTTGCATGTTAGCTTGTGCAAGCATTGCTTGAGAAGCTTGAGTAAGGATGTTATTCTTAGTGAATGTCATCATCTCTTTAGCCATGTCAACGTCTCTTATTCTTGATTCAGCAGCTGTTAAGTTTTCAGAAGCTACTCCCAAGTTATTGATTGTGTGCTCTAATCTGTTTTGAAGAGCTCCCAATTTAGAACGTGTTTTTGATACACTGTTTATTGCTGCATCTATTGAACTTATAGCAGAATTTGCACTTGCAACTGTACTAACACCAACAGCACTAACTCCTAATGCAGAAGCATTTTGGCTTGATACTCCTAATGTTACTTGTTGATCTGCAACTCCGTTTGCTCCAATTTGGAATGTAATAGTTAAGCTACCGTTAAGTAGGTCATTCTTATTGTAGTGAGTTGAACTAGCTATTCTGTCTATTTCGCTCTTTAAAGCATTTAACTCTTCATCAATGTTCTCACGGTCAACGTCTGATTGATATGTTCCGTTTGAAGCTTGTACAGCCAATGTTCTCATTCTTTGTAATATAGCATGAGTTTCATTTAAAGCACCTTCTGCTGTTTGAATCAATGATATACCGTCTTGAGCGTTTGATTGAGCTTGCTCTAAACCATTGATTTGTGCTCTCATTTTTTCTGATATAGCTAAACCTGCAGCATCATCAGCAGCTCTGTTTATTTTGTATCCTGATGATAATTTCTCTAAGTTTTTACCTATAGAAGCTGTGTTCATTGTTAAATTTCTGTGTGAATTTAATGCGTTAACGTTATGTTGTATTCTCATTTTAATACCTCCATGTATTTTTTAATCGGGATTCATTCCCATATATTTTAATTATGTAGCGGCGCCTGCCACACAATTCTTAGCAATTTTACTCGCTTAATATATATATCGGTCGAAGTTTGTAAAAGTTTAGCAAATTTTTAAAAATTTTTAATATTTTTTTATAAAAAATATTTCTGTTCATATCTTCTCCAATCTTTCCTTTGAAAAATACCACCTTTTCTACTGCTCTGTCTATAAAAAAGAACAATACCTAGAATCTTAATCTAACATATTGTCCTGTCAATTTAACTTTTTTTATTTAAGTAATATCCTATTGGCTTTTTATCTTCTTTATTAAGTTCAAAGTCAGAAGTTTGAAGTCTTTGCTCTGTCTCATTTAATTTTCTCTTGGTCAGTATAAGTTCTTTTTCAGTATTAAGCTTGATTTTCTTATCCATATCTATTATGTTTTTTAAAATAAATTTTATATTAGTTTCTAATAAATCTTTAGATTTTGTAAAATCACTATTAAAACTAATCAGTTGCAAATCTATGCTATTAATCTTATAATCAATATCATCTATCTCATTCATTAAACTTTGCCTTTTGTCTATCAATTCATTGTACTTATTTAATGAATTCTCAAATTCTTCATCCTCTAATGGAATTTCTAATATCTTAAAAGTTAATTCTTCAATTTTTTTTATTAGTTCAAGCTTAGTATTTAATAAGTCTATCACACTGCCACCTACTTATTCAGCTTTGATAATTTTTCTGCCTCAACCCATGTATCTCTTAATTCTCTAATCATTGGCAAGATTTGTTCTATTAAATCCATATCTCTTTTAGCAGTAGCCTTAATGATTTGGGCGTTAAAAAAGGCATATAGCTCAGATAAATCCTTTGATAATTTATAATTATTGTCAAGACTTATAAGCAGATAATTAAATATTTCTCTTGACTTGTTCAGATTTATATTAGCTTCGTCTATCTTATTATCCTTGTTTAGAATAGTTGCTAAGGTCAGTCTCTGTACAAGTTTGTCAAAGAGCAAGACTAATAACTCTCCTTTTGACATGGTGTTGATAGAGATATTTTTATAATTTTTGTAAGGATCAATCATTTGTTTACCCCATTCTAAGAAAAATTGATTTTTAATCAGTTGGAGTATTATACTCCAACTGATTTTATACTAGTTTGTATTAGAAAAGCATTTTACTGAAATTGGGAACTTAACCATGAACTTTGACTGTTCATATTAGCAAGTGCTTTTTCTAATGCGGTAAATTTCGCATAATATTTTTGCTGTTCAGCTACCAATTTAGTTTTTAGCTTTGCAATCATATCATCATATTCTTTTATTCTTTCATATAAGAAGTTAGCTTTTTCACTTGAAGTGCCTTTAGTTCCTGCTCTCTCAACAAGAATTCCCTTTTCACCCACTACTCCTACATTTCTTGAAGTAACATCTTTTAACCTTTGGGCTAAGCCTTTTTGCTCTGTCGTTGCATTTTTAGAATTTTTTGTAAAGAGTTCTTCAATTTTTTCAGCATCTGTTGCATAAGCATTTCTAAATTTTTCTTCATTAAAGACCAATTTACCAGAATAATCTCCAAATGCTGATGCTATACCTATGCTCGACATGTGCATGCTATTGCCTTCTACAAAGCCTGATACTGACTCTTTCCAAGAGTATAGCAAGGCATTCATATCAGAGTCAAGATACAACATACCTTCTTTTGCTTTTTCATCCCAAAGCTTTATTTCACTTTCAGACATTTCTCTTCTTTGCTCATCTGTAAGAGGTGGATATTTGCTATTCGATTTTTCACTGAGTTTTGCATCTAAGTATGTTACAATTTCATTATAATCTTCAACAAATTGAGCCATCTTTTCAACAACTTTATCAGTTTCTTCACTTACAGTAAAGGTGATGTTTTTTTCGCCTACAGCCTTATTTGTAAGACCTATATTAATGCCATCAAAGCTAATATTGCTTGTACTACGTGTCAAAGTTTCTTTTACACCGTTTTTAGTAACTTCTAAAACCGTATCTGTTCCTTTTTCTACGGAATATCCACCCGCAACATCCTTTTGTCCGAAAAGCACATTAGCAAGATTTCCTACATCATCAGAAATTACAATGTCCATATGTGCTCCGGTATCTTTTGAAACAGCTGTAAATTTATCCGTTGTTGCAGAATGTGTAAGAGTTATGCCTGCATCAGAAGAATTTATTTCTTTTATTATATCATTCAGTGTTGAATCTTCTGTAAACGAAAATTTCGTATCATTAATAGTTATTTCATATAATTTTTTTCCGTCTGCATTTGTAGATGTTGAATTTAAAGAATCTTTCAGACCAGCCTTAGATATGGCTAAATCTTTATTTACACGATTGTAATTTCCAGCTGATAATCCGGTATATTTGCTTATATCTTGGCTCATTGATGATATTCCAAACAAATTGTTTGTTCCGGTTGTTTCGAAAGTTAATTTTTTATCATCTGTTCCAACTTGTATCTTTCCTGAACCATACATAGTGTCCAGCTTGCCTTGTAAATATGTCTTAAATTTCTCAACTGTATCTATTGCTTCAGGAGATGCTGCATCTGGAAAGCTTATAGTTTTCTGGATACCATTGTAGTCGAAAGTCATTTGACCTTTTGCTAAAATATCTTTTAAGTTTACATCTTTTAGAAAAGCTCCTGCTGACGTATCTATAACTTCACCAGAAGAACCTCCTGAATCTACTTCGATATTTAAACGTTCTTTTATCTCATCCCCTACAGCCGATACTTTTAAAACTCCTTCACCAAATGTTCCAGGATTAAGTTTTAATTTACCAGCATCAATTGAGTATTCAACTCCAGCATTTTTAAGCGCTGTTATGCTATTTATCTGTCTATTAAGTTCATCTTGAATTTGTTCCAACTCAGATTTAAGTGGATCGCTATCTTTAAACTCAAAATTTGCATCAATTTTTAATGTATACGTCTTTTCTCCACTTTTAAGAGTTATAGCCTGCCCTGCTAATGCGTTGAATTTGCCAGTAGAATCAATATCACCACTTGTTATTACTCCACTGGATATTTCTTTATTAGAAGTAAATCTAGCAGTAGATGCAACACTTATAACATCATCTATTGAGAAATTCTTTAAAGCTTCCGTATCTCCAGAAACCGTTACATTGCTTGATGAAGATTTAGCGGTATTTGCTCTAAAAAAGCTTGGACTTAATATGTTAGTCTTTGAAGTTGCCGAAAAATATTTATCGCTGAATTTAACCAATTTAGATATAACATCTCTAAATGCGTCCTGCTTATAAACAAGCTTTTGCTGTGCTTGAAACTGTTTATTTATTTTTGTCTGAGTTGCGTATGACATTTGTTTTACTAGTTCGTCTGTATCTAGCCCTGACATAAGTCCATTTACACGCTTTGAGCTTACACCCGAACCATAAATACTTGATGTTGTTGACATAATTTTTCTCCTTTCGTTACTGAGTGCCTTTTCGAAATATATATATGTAAAACACTTTAAATTTTTATTTTATACTAATTTATATTTTTTCTTTTTATTCGTAAAGTAAAATTCTATGCAATCAAGCTATCAAAAATTAGTATCAATATTTTATTGTGATGATATAATATCATCGCTTACTATATATATCGTCACAATTTATTTTTTATTTAGTTGTTTTATTAAAATATTTGCTATTTCTGTTATAGGGCTTTGAATTTGTACTCCTCCTATATCATAAGCTACCTTTGGCATACCGTAAACGACACAGCTTGCTTGATCCTGTCCTATGGTATAAGCTCCTGATGTCCTCATCTTTAGAAGTCCGTCTGCTCCGTCCTTGCCCATACCTGTTAGGATTATACCTATAGCATTTGCTCCTGCTACTTTCGATACTGATTCAAATAGTACATCCACTGACGGGCAGTGACCACTCACCTTTTCTTCACCTAAGCAACGTACAAAATAGCCCTTTGCATCCTTAACTAGACGCATTTGCTTATCTCCAGGGGCTACTAAAGCAAGTCCTGCCGTTAGTCTGTCTCCATTTACTGCCTCTCTTACTTCCATCTGACATAATTTGTTTAATCTGTCAGCATACATTTTAGTAAATCCCGGAGGCATATGCTGAGTAACTAAAATCCCAGGCACCTCCTTAGGCAATTTTTTCAGTATCTCAAGCGTTGCTTCTGTCCCACCAGTTGATGCTCCTATTGCTATGACCTGCTGTGGAGAAAGAAAGCCAAGATTAAGATTAGTAAGCGTTGGTGTTTTTTCAGTAGTAGTTTGAGCAGCAGTGCTTGAAGCAGAAGTTGAGCTAGCTAAACCTATACCTGCACTAGAGCTTTCAGTTGCTTTAATTTTCAACTTGGCTATATGAGCAATTTTTATCTTGCCGCTTAGTTCAAAATAGAAATTAGTCAACTCGTTTTTACTGCTCATATCAGGCTTTTTAACAAAGTCTACAGCTCCAGCATCTAAGGCATCAAAAACGCTTATATTCAATGAGCTTACCAATACGACCTTTATTGGATTTTCTCTCATTAGCTTCTTTAGGAATGTGATACCATTCATTCTAGGCATCTCAACATCTAAAGTAATTATGTCTGGTTTTAAAACTTTTATCTTATCTTCTGCATCTATAGGATCAACTGCCATGCCGACAACGTCTATATGTGGATCTTTGGAAAGTTCCTGCTTCAATACATTTCTAAATAATAATGAATCATCAATTATCAGCACTTTTATTTTTCGTGAACTCATTATATTATCTTCCCTTCTTTTTCAGTAATAATTATCGTTTGACACTAATCTAATTTTTTTAGATTAGTGTCACATAGCAATTCTTTTGCATTATTTTCTATATATCGCTGGGCAAATATAGTTAAATTTCGATTTTTCTCTTTGCACAGTCTCTGAATGACCGATAAATAAATATCCTCCTGGTACAAGAGCATCATAAAGTCTATTAATCAAATCATTTTTTGTATTTACATCAAAATAAATCATAACATTTCTACAAAATATCAAGTTATATTTGTTTATTTGTAAAGTTGGTATAGGCTCCATTAAATTAAATGTTTTAAACTGTACCTCATTTTTTATCTGAGGGATGATTTCATATTTGCCATTATCTAATTTTTTAAGATATTTTGTTTTCCAAGTAGGAGGAAGACCTTTTATGCTTTCCTCCTGATAAATTGCTTCCTTTGCTTTATTAAGAACATTTTGCGATATATCTGTAGCCAGTATTCTTGTGTTCCATAAGGATTTTTTAGCACCAAAGTAATCATCTATTGCCATTGCAATAGTATACGGCTCCTCTCCTGAAGAACAGGCAGCACTCCATATATTAAAATTTCTAGTAACGCTTTTAGCCTCATGTTCTGGCAAAACAACTTCCTTTAAAAATTTGTAGTGATTGTCCTCTCTATAGAAAAATGTGTGATTAGTAGTTAGCCTATTTATAAGAGTTTCTATATGTTCATTATTTCCTCTTTTAATAAGTGTTATATAATCACTAAAGCTTTTCATGCCCATTTTATCCAAGACATTAGACATCCTACCTTCTATCAACTGTCTTTTGTTTATTAAATTTATACCGTAATTTTTGTGCATAAATTCAACCAATTCAGTAAATTCTTTATCTGTAATTTGAATCATATGCTTATCCTCCTGACAGCTTTAATCTCGCTTAACTTGTTTAAACTTTCCAAACTATTCAACCTCAAACAAGCTCATGCTGTTTATCAATAATTTTACTTTGTTGTTTTTCTTAGAAATTCCGTTTACAAATCTGTTGATTTCAGTAGAATTTCCTTTAGGCGGTGTCATGATACTTGCTATTTCTATATCTGCCACCTCTGCTACTGCATCAACCAATATGCCCACTGTAATATCTGAATACTCCATAACGATAATGCAGGCTGTTTCTGTATAGTCAATGCTTTCCTTGCCAAATCTCATTCTTATATCAATTACTGGTACTATCTTACCTCTTAGGTTTACTATACCTTTTATATATTTTGGTATTTTTGGTAAAAATGTTATAGGCAATAGGTTTATAATATCTGTAACATATTTGATATTTACTGCATATTCAACATCTGCTGAATAAAAAGACAAATATTTTTCTATTTCTGAATCTTTTTGAATCATTACATTATTTTCACTCATATTAAGCCTCCAAAACACTCTCGTATATGCTCATTACATCGAGAATTAAGTTTATACTTCCATCTCCAAGTATTGAACAACCTGATATTCCAACACTCTTTATGTCGAATTTATTTAATAATACAGGTACTGGTTTTACAACTACTTGCTGCTCTCCAAGCAACTTATCTGCAAATATTCCATATCCTTTTCCATCAACCTCAATGAGTACCAATATACCTTCTTCAAGCTTACTTATGCCTGAGTCTATACCGTACAATTCGTGAAGTCTAACAATAGGATAGCATTTATTTCTGAGCATTATGCCTTCAGAGCCATCAGTATTTACAACGATATCCTTCTTATTGATATTTAGAGATTGTTGTATGTTATTAATAGGTATGATAAATTCCGTACCGCCTACTTCTACCTGCATACCTTTTACTATAGCCAATGTCAAAGGTATCTTAAATGTTACTGTTGTTCCTCTGTCAATCTTGCTATCTAAGACAACATTTCCACCTACAGCATCTATGTTCTTCTTAACAACATCCATACCTACTCCACGACCTGAAAACTCAGTTACCGCATCCTTTGTTGAAAATCCCGGTAACATAACGAATGAGAATATCTCTTTCATTGTATATTCAGACTCTGGCTTCTGTAAAAGATTACGAGTTTTTGCTTTCGATAGAATATATTCTGGATTTAATCCCTTTCCATCATCCTCAACAGATACTAATATCTCTCCGCCAGTATTTACTGCCGTCAGTGTTATAGTTCCTTTTGGGTTTTTACCTTTTTTAATTCTTTCTTCAGCAGTTTCAATACCATGGTCCATAGAATTTCTTACAAGGTGCATGATTGGGTCTGCTATACCATCAACGATTGTTTTATCAAGCTCTATGTCATCTCCAACCAAAACAAGCTCAACATCTTTGTCTAGCTCTTTGTTCATATCACGTACGATTCTCTTCATTTTTTGGAAAACTCCTGAAACAGGAACCATTCTTAACGACATAACAACATTTTGCAGCTCATCTGTAAGCTTTCTAAGCTCTCTTGTAGCCTTTGTAAAGCTATCTAAATTAAGCTTATTTACTTCAGGATTTGACACTACCATAGATTCTGTTATAACTATCTCTCCAACTAGGTTAGCAAGCTTGTCCAATTTAAATAAATTAACACTGATTAGACTTTGTTTATTTTGTTTAGATATATTATTTTGTTCAGCTGATTGATTTGTTTCCTGTTTTTGTGTAGCTACAGTTTTGTTTTCCTTCTCAGCTTTAGGCTCATTCTTTATAACTTCCTCTTTTTCAACAACCGTATAGTTCTTAATATTAAGAGTATCTTTTATTACTTCAATTCCATACTTCATGTCAGCTTCATTATCAAAATATATTCTAAAGCTATTTTGTAAAATATCTTTAATAGTTTCTTTATTAGTTTCTATATCTTCTGGCTCATATGTAAAATTGGATGTTATATCTTTAAGGTGATTAATAATCATGAATGCTCTTAGATTTTCCATACCGCTCCCATCATCAAAATCTACCTTAATACAGTATTTCTTTTCAGAATTATCTGTTTTCTCTACTGCTTTATCTGCAGGCTTAACTTGTACAGCTTTAGCATCATTTTTACCATTGCCATTTTTTATGTATTCCTTTTTACCTGATACTACATCAAGAAGATCTTTTATTTGCTCCTCATATTCCCCTATGCTTTCTGTTAAAGGACTTTCGTTTTGAATTTTTGTAATTTCATTTTTGATGAAATCTGTACATTTAAATACCAAACTAATCAACGGTTCAGTAAATCTATCATCATTTAGACCATTTTCTCTTATGTAATAGAATAAATCTTCTATTTTATGAGATATCGTCATAATTCCATTGAATTGCATCATGGCTGCCGACCCTTTAATTGTATGCATTATTCTGAATATTTCATTGATGTAATCTGCACTGAACTGTTTGTTTTCTTCAACCCTCAAAAGTATTTCGTCTAATTGCTCCAACAGAGTATTTGCCTCAAACAAGAACATATCGACTACTGAGTCAAAATTGTTTTCCATTTTTACCTCCATAAGCTTATTTATATTTCTACTATTCACTATACACTATGTATATCGGCTATTCAGCTAAAAAGTTTAGCATTTTTTAGAAAAAAATAAAATTTTGTATTTTTTTGCAAAAATATATACGTTTTAAAATTTTTTTAGTGCAATTATTGTAATTTTTAGTTATAATAATTATATCATACTTTTAAAAAATGTAATATACTTTTCTCCTAATTTGGAAAAAATATTTATGGGTGCTTTATATTAGTATTTATACCCAAAACAATAACTATACAAACTACAAATTACGCGTTACTTTTTGGAGGATTTGCTTATGTTAGAAAATATAAAAATAACTGCTAACAATATAAACAGTACGAACAACAATTTGAATAGAGTTAGGGTTCCCGAAAAACCAGAGATATTGTCGCCATTTGACATTTTAGATCCTAATATTGTCAATAAAGCTATAAAGCCTGAGCAGGCTGCTCTTAATAATCAAAATCAAAGCAATAATATCAGTCATAATCCAAATTCTGTATTTATCAAATTTTTACAGTCCTTAGATCTTGCTCCAACGCTTATAGAAAACATGAGAAAACTTCTGTTAAGCAGACAGTTCGTAAACTCTAACATAAAAAGCAATCCTTTGATGAAGCTTTTTTTTGAAGAATTTGTTAAAGATATCGACATGGATAATGAGCAAATGCTTGATTTTATTAAATTTCAACATAATAATTATACAAAATTTTCAGGTGAGTTCTTTAATTTTATAAGAAATGCTTTAAAAGCAAATCCAAGTGATGATTTTAAAAATGTAATAGCTAATTTCTTAAAAGGTTACGACTGCTTTTTATCTGCTGATGATTCTACCAAGGCAATTGAAAATGTTTTAAAGCAAATAACTGATAATATGCCTGAGATTTTAAAGGAAAGCTTTGAATCAATGGCCAATAAAATAATACTTGATGAGCCTGAGACAAATGCTAGTAAAAACTTAGAGCTGTTAAAAAATGAAATTATTCCTTACCTTGGAAAGTATGTTGCCAAAACAAATGATTTTGGTATAGTTAGAGATTATATATCTGTGCTAGTCCACAATATAGTCAGGTTAGAGAAAGGACTTCAGGATAATTTCCTTGACTGCGCTGATTTATTGCTTGACTATATGAAATATAGCTTTAATTTAAGCGATAATGATGTATCAGAGCTAAAGCAAGCTCTTATCAATACCTTTAGGGGAAGTTCCGATATAAAAAATAATTCTTTAGATTTTATGTTCAAGATGATTGACTCAGGTATAAAGGATGATAAAAACCATGTAAATAAAACTACGTTTGAAAATATACAAGAGAGCCTTTTGACTAGCAACAATGTCCAAGTTCCTCTAGTCCATATTTTCTTACCTGTAAATTATGGTGGAGTATTCATGTTTTCTGAGCTTTGGATAAGCAAGGAAATCCATGAAGACAATATAAAAGACAGCTCAAAAAAGTCCTCAAAAGATGAGGAAAATGCTGATTTATATAAAATTTTCTTAAACTTTGATATAGAAAATGTTGGATATTTTGAAACAATAATTTTTTCCAAAAACAATAAAATTTCGCTAGACATATCCATTCCAAATTCTTTAAAGGATTTTGGATCAAAAATAAGAACTGATATTATGAATATCGTTAAGAAAAATAATATATCTATTACAGATATTTATGTAAGTGAATGTACTAAACAAAGAAAATTCAATGAAGTTTTCGGAACAAAATTTATAAAGGAGCGTGGTATCAATGTCATCGCATAAAAATTCAAAGCGTGCCGTAGCGCTTAAGTATAATTCAAATAAAAATGCTGCTCCAGTTGTTGTAGCATCTGGAAGTGGTTATGTTGCTTCAAAGGTTGTTGAAATTGCTGAAAAAAACGGTGTTCCTGTATATAAGGATGACTCACTTGCTACTATGCTTTCTCAACTAGAGCTAGGAAGCGAAATACCGGAGGAGCTTTTTAAGACTATAGTTGATATATACGTTTATTTCTTAAACTATAATCCTAACGTAACAAAAAAAGAATTGGAAAAAGAAAATACTGAAGAAAACGCAGAGCTTTAATAATATTTACAGGATGTATTGCAAATATCATCCTAAATGATGACTAGGAAAGGAAAGTAGATAATTATGAACAATGATATAGTTTTTTCTCTTGATATAGGAACAAGGTCTATTGTCGGTGTTGTTGCCAAAAAAGTCGAAAACACTCTAAAACTCATTGACATTAAGAGTGTTTTTCATGAGCAGCGTGCAATGGTAGATGGTCAGATAGAAGACATAAAAAAGGTCAGCAGAGTTATACAAAAGGTAAAGGAAGAGCTGGAAGCTAGTCAAGGCTTTAAGCTAGATAATGTATATATCGCTGCAGCTGGTCGTTCTTTAAAAACAGAAAAAGCTCTATATGAAAAAAAGATTGATTCTAAAAAGCATATAAGCGAGGAGATGCGTTCACAGCTTGAAATGGAAGCCTTACAAAAAGCTCATGATGTTTTTTATGAAAATCTTAAAGATGGAAAAGGATTTTACTGTGTTGGCTATAGTGTTTTAGAGTACAAGCTAGATGATATAAGCATAGCAAATATAGTAGGTCATAGAGCCGATAAGGTAGGCATAGAAATTATAGCAGCATTTTTACCTCATATAGTTGTTGAAGGATTGTACGCTTGTATGGACCAAAACAAACTAAATGTAGCTGGTTTAACACTTGAGCCTATCGCTGCTATGAACTTAGTTATACCAAAAGATTTAAGACTATTGAACCTAGCTCTTGTTGATATAGGCGCTGGAACGTCTGATATAGCTGTTTCAAAAAATGGAAGTATCATAGGCTACGACATGGCAACTGTCGCAGGAGATGAGATAAGCGAAAGTATAATGAAAAAGTATATCGTAGATTTTAATACTGCTGAAAAAATAAAATTATCCTTGCTTGGCGATGGTGAGACAATAGAATTTACAGATATACTTGGTATGACTGTTTCTCTTGATAAAAATGAAGTAATATCATCCATTGAAGATGCAATAATAAATCTATGCAAGGAAATATCTGAAAAAATATTAAGACTAAACAAAGAATCACCTGTTGCTGTATTTTTGATAGGAGGAGGAAGTAAAACCCCTCGCATGAAAAAATATATTTCTGAATTCTTAGGTTTACCAGAATTTAGAATTGCCATAGGAACTAAAGAGTCAGTAAAAAATGTCGATACCAGCTCCTTAACAAGTTTTGATCCGGAACTTATAACACCTATAGGTATAGCGTATTCGAGTATAGCAGGCAACAACTATGATTTTTTCAGCGTTACAGTCAATGGTGAAAAGGTAAGGCTTTATAGCATTAGACAAATGAAGGTCATGGATGCCCTACTTATGTCAGGCTTTGATTCTCGTAAGTTAATGGGTTTTTCAGGTAAAAATTTAAGCTTTACTCTAAACAATAAGGATTACTATTACAAAGGAGAATATTCAACTCCTGCTCAAATATTTGTAAATCGTGATATTGCAAATATTGAAACAAGGATTAATCCAGGAGATGTAATAGAGGTTATCCCGGCTGTTGACGGGGTAACACCAGTAATTAAAATATCTGATATTGTTGACAATACTCATACAAGTGGCAAAGTAATTTTTAACAATATAGAAATAAATTTAGGAACAAAATATTTGCTAAATAATGTTGAGGTAGACCAAGATTATGTAATTGGTAATTCGGATATAATCGAAATAATAAACGTGACAAAGCTATTCCATCTAATAGAGTTATATGAAATAAATGCTGAATATTATTCATTTTACTCCGATGGAATGAAAATCAATTTAGACACAATTCTAAACGACGGAATGAAAATTGATTTAGTGCAGAATGATTTTTTAGATTTTGTAGGTGAGCCTAATGCCAATCAAGCAATTACAGATGAGCAAAATCTTGAAAGTTCAAATCATTCTGTAGCATCAGATGTAGCAAGTACCTTTAAAGATAAAATTTACGTAACCCTAAATGACGAAATTTTAGAACTTAAAACAAGAGAGGATAGGACACCATATATCTTTGCTGATATGATAAACTATGCTGATATAGATCCAACAAATCCTCAAGGCAACTTAATAATTTTGCATAACGGAGAGGGAGCTTCATACACGGGGATAATAAATGATGGCGATGCAATAACTATTAAATGGGGGAGTTAATACTAGTTAGGAGGATTATTAATGTCAAAGGTACAGCCACTTTTAGTTAAAATATTTGATGAGGAAAAAAATTATTTAGGAAAAGGTAACTTGGAAAGATTAGCAGGCAATACGATAGTTGTAAAAGGCAACCACATGCCTACTGTTCCCTCAAAATCTACAATATTTATAAATATTTATAATGAGCTAGCAGGTATAGCAGTATATGAATGTCAAGTAAGTCTTGCTGCTGACATGCAGCTATCAGCTAAAATTATAAAATATCATACTACAATAGAACGAAGAAAAAGTTTAAAGGTACGGACAGATTATAAGTTAGAACTTAAATTAGTGATGAGAGAAAATAAAATCGTTCAATCCGAAAATCCTATAGAAATTAAAATATTGAATTTATCTGTAGGTGGGATGTTATTTACCTCGAAAACAGAGTTCTTTGTAGGAGATACTATCGTCTTTAATTTTGATTATTATAAGCGTAATGTCGTCCCAATTGAAGCAAGCATTATAAGAATAGATGACCCAAGCGATGAGTTTAGTTATAGTAACTATGGCTGCATATTCAAAGGACTAACAAGCAATGACGAAAGTATTATATATCAATATTTATATGAAAGGCAGCTACAAGTACATAAAAAAAATGATTATTAAAACTTGTAGGTTTGGCACAAGGAGGTATTTATATGCTTAAAAAATTTATTTCATTTTTAATATTATTGGCATTATTGATTAGCTTTACAACAAATAGTTTTATGCTAAACAATCTTGCATTTGCAAGTTCTACAGTTACAAATAAGCAGCTGCGTTCGATAACGCTCAATGATAATAAAAATCTATATATCGAAGTTGGAGATATAATAAAGCTAGACGTAAAATTTAACCCTACTGATGCTGATAATCAAGATGTTACATTTTATTCATCAGACAAATCTGTTGTAAGTGTTGATAAAAATGGAACTATAAAAGCATTAAAAACAGGCAGTAGAATTGTAATTACAGCGGAAGTTGGCAACATTAGATCCAGCATTTATGTCTCTGTATACACTAATACCAGTTTAAAAGCAAGTTTTACAGAAGCTGAAACAGTAAAGGATAAAATAAAAACCATAACAATCAATGTAAGCTCAAAGGATTCAACATTTACAAGCTTTTATATATACCTTCCATCAGGTTACATGGTTGAGGGAACTACAGCAAGCTTTCCTGCTGATAAAAATGGTATATATCCGTTTACGGTATATGATGGCTCTGGACAAAAGAGGACATTTTATTATGAGATTAAAGGCATAAAGGAAGCCAGTACATCATATAGCGATATAGATGATTTGAATAAAACTGATTTTGACTTAAATCTACTTTATAACAATCTTACCTTACAATATGATTATGAGAAAAAGCAATGCTTATTTAATGCAGGACTAGATAAAATTCGTACAGTTAAGCTACCAAGCAATACTGTTGTAGATACGATGGAAATTAAATACTATGTTCCAAATATGGCTAATAACAATGTATCAAATTTTACATTTGATGTTGAGGGCAAAGAGTTAAACGTAAGGCTCATGAGACAAGGTGAATTTTATCTTATGATAATATGGCAGCCATCGATAGATACAAGAAATGTTTTAACGACATACAGAGCTTATAATTTCGCTGCTGGGCAGGATATTACAGTTGATCCGGCGATGGATTATATAACAGAAAATGGAAGCTATGAAATTCTTGCCGAGTCTAAATCAGGTTTAAGAGAATTGTTCAAATTTAACATTAAGGATATAGATTTTATAAGACCTGAAGTTAGCATATCAATAACCTATGAGGATAAATTTGAATTAAAGCTAAAAGATAATTTAAAGCTTGATTATATAATTACATATGATGGGAAATATGTACCAATACAAAATTCTAAGAGTAATGTACAATTTGAGTATAAGCATCCAACTGAGTTCAAATACAATGGAGACTATTCTTTCATATGTGTTGATACATCAGGCAATAGAACAGTAGCAACTGTAGAGATAAAGAATAAAAGATCTGTTTTATATGCAAAGACATTAGGTCTGCACGTTCATGGCAATCCAAGTGTGAAAGCATTGTTTAGCAATATTGGAGATCCATATTATTATAATACTGATGAAAATACTTATTATAATAATATATTCCCTGCTTATATGAAAGGCATAAGCAATACTAAATTTTCACCAAATGGGACAGTAACAAGGGCTCAAATGGTAGCTATATTGTGTAGAATAAATGACTTGCCTTATGATATAAGTCTAAAGGATAAAGCAAAGCTAAATGATATATCTAGGCACTGGGCAGAAAATTATATTGCTATGGCAATTTCAAAGCGTTATATACAGGGCTATAAGGATAAGACTTTCAAACCTGATAATCCTTTATCAAGAGCAGAATTTGCTAAAATGATAAGTAACATAAGCACCTTAAAATCAAAGATTGCAAGTATCCCTGCAGTAAATAATTATAGCTTTACTGATATAACGCAGCCATACGTTTATGCTAAGGCTGATATTTTGAAATTAGCAAATAGAGGTATTATGACTGCTAAAGGTGATAAATTTAATCCTGGCGATAATATAACCAGAGCAGAAGTAATATTTGCTATAAATAAGCTCTATGATTTATCTACTTCAGCAGGTGAATTTGCTCAAATTGAGAAATTATATAATACATATTATAATTTTAATGACATAAAAAATAACCCGTATTATAAGGATATAATTATTTCAGTAATTGGAATGTATCGAGAAGAAAAATAGTGTATTGTACACTGATAAAGGGAGAGACAGCAAATGAACTGGCACTCCCTTTTTTATAATTATAAATAAATATCATAATAAAAAAATTGAGTATTTCGGATAATATAAATACTCAATTTTTTTTATGCTTTTCTTTTTTTCTAATTAATACTATAGCCTTGATTATCGCAGAAACTACATCAATATTGTTAGTTTGCCTAAACTCTTTAAATGCTTCCTCTATCTCTTTTTTTGTTCCTGTAAAACTGTATTTTGGAAAACTGCTAAGTGCTGTATCTACGATATCGGCTAAGCAAGACTCGCATTGACAGCATTTGAATTTTTCTAAAACAGTATTTAGCTTGTCCTTTATAAGTACTTCTATAAAATTTACGGTGTATTTATTTTCTGAATATGATGAATTATCTTCTAAATCATCAACTTTATCGATTGGATTTTCTTCTTGGCTCTCATTTTTCTCTTGCACTTTTATTTCTTCTATAGCCTCAGAATTATAATTTACATCTTTAAAATTATTGTTTTCCAAATCTTCTTCTGAATTAATTTTTTCTGCTTTTGCAAATAATTTTGATAAACTAGAATTGACTATATCATTTTCTTTGTTTTCATCTGCGTTGTCGTTCTTCTTATTCTCTGATTTGTGACTTTCGTCATTCGTTCTAAACATAGAGGGCATAATTTTTTTGTACATTGCTTCTTTGTTAAATTCTTTTTTTGTCTTCGCCATTTATTTTCCCTCTCTTGCAAGCAATTCTTCTACAAAGCTCATATAATCCGAGACTGCTGAATTCTTAGGTGCGTAGTAATATAAGTTCTCCTGCTTTGTCTGAGCCTCTTGGATAACTATGCTTGTTCTTATGTGAGTGTCGAAAACAGTAGTGTTTAATTCCTTTGCTACCATTTCAGTAGTTCCTTTAATTTCTGTACTAAGTATAGCTCTATTATTATATCTTGTAAGTAAAATACCCTCTATTATGATACTAGGATTACAGTATTTTTTTACCCTGTCTATAGTTTCATAAAGTTGTGTTATGCCCTGCAAGCTAAATATATCTGCTATCATCGGTATTATTATTTTATCAGAAACTGTGAAGGCATTAATTGTTAAAATATTTAAAGATGGTGGGGTATCAATTATTATATAATCGTATTTATTCTGAACATTTAATAATGCTTCCCTTAATAAAAATTCTCTACCAGTATGAGTAAACTCTAAATCAACACCGCTCAATAAAATGTTTGAAGGAATTATATCTATAAGCTCTGTGTGCTGTATAGCTTCTTCAGTACTGCACTCATGTCTTAGGACCTCATATATTGTTGGACTTTCTTCAGTTTCTGCTTCAACACTAAAACTTAAATTTCCCTGAGGATCAAGGTCTATTATTAAAACTCTATATCCTTTATATTTGAGTCCTAAGCTTAGAGCATATGTAGTTGTAGTCTTTCCTACACCACCTTTTTGATTAGTTACACATATTGTTTTTGCCATATCTTCCTACTCCCCTTATAATGTCAATTATACGATAGTTTTCAAAGAAAACTATCTGCAATTACACTATATAACCTTATTTCCTTTTGCGAATGATTTAACTGTCAATTCTCCATTAGTGCTGTCAAAGAAGATAGTTCTTCCATAATTTAAACCTACATCTTCAGCAATCAATTTTACCTTTAATTTCTGTAATGTGCTTTTAGCAGCTACTATATTTCTTTCTCCAATGTTTCCGATAGTGCTATTTTTATCGTCACTAACCTCGAACATTTTAGCTCCGCCTGCTATTTTAGCAATCATACGCACTCGCACACAGCCTTTTTTCTCCATTTGCTTAATCATTTCCTCTATTCCAGTATCAGCATACTTAAATAAAGCCTTTGCATCAGCTGGATTAGGGTTTTGCGGCAACATTATATGAACTAATCCGCATGTCTGACTAATTTTATCAATTATACAAATACCAACGCAAGAACCAAGAGCATATGTTGCAACTACATCAGGCGCTGAGACAATTTTCATATCTGATATTCCTACGTTAACTGTGTTTTTCATATTTCAATGCCTAACCCTCGCAATAATTTATTTAGTGATTCAACACTTGGTACCAATAGTATATGGCTATTTACAGATTCTTTATCTGTAAAAAATTTCTCCTCAATAAACACTATTTTATCAGAAACATTTGCGTACTCAATCGCAGGTACAGTCAAAATAGCTCCTGACATGTCTATTGTCAAAGCCGGTACTGATATATCAATTGTCATGCCTGTCAAGCCTGCAATTGAATTTATATATGAAGCAATCATTATGTTTCCAATTTCTGATAAAGCTGAAAGCTCCATTTCTCCTATATCTTCAAACCTATCAATATTTGTTCCTAAAAGAGAATTTACGACTAAACATACAAAGTCTCTTTTAAGTAAAAACATTACAATGCCTTCCATATCAACAGACATCCTTATTAATATACCGAGAACTACATTTTCAGGTCCTCCCATAAGCTCAATAGCCTCATTGATGTCTAATAGTTTTACCTCAGGTACTGCCATATCAACCTTTTTTGATAGCATCTGCGCCAGTGATGTTGCAGCATTGCCAGCACCTATATTTCCTATCTCTCTTAATACATCAATATGAACATCATTTATCTGGTCAAAGTTTTTAATGCCACTCATTATCTTGCCTCCAAATCCATGTCTGATGGTAATAGTGGGGAAATTTGTATGTCATTACCATCGTTATAAAGTTTACTATATGATAAGTCCTCTCTTACTGCAAGTCTTAGCCAACCTATCGTTATACGAGTATTTGCGTATATAATTCCACTGCATACTATCTTATGATCTGTTATCTTCTTATTATCATGATCAAGTTCAAGTATGGAGGTTTTTAATTCATTTATTGCTCTGCTAGTTTCTGATTTTTTAATTATCAGAAGCTTGTACAATCTTTCATTTTCAGGACTTTTCTTTATAAATGGTGCTATAAAATTTATTTTGTCATTTAACTCAGAAATTTCCTTTTCCTTCAATTTTATTTCTGCATTGATTTTTTTCATTATATTCTGATTTTTTTCATTATTATGAAGCTCTGTATATTTTTCTAAGTTTATTTCAATCTTAGATTGAATATTATTTTTAGTTCCAATAGTTTTAGCTCTTATTGACTCACAAGCAACACACTCGCCGCCTATGATAGTGCCTCGGCTTCCTTTTAAAACTATGCTTTCACCTGCAAATACATTGCAGTTTATAATTGCATCAGAAAGTACATTCTTACCTGCTTTTATGGTTGAATTCTCAAGATATTTACTTGTTATACTACCACCTGCTGTCAGACTTCCTACATCTCTTCCATTCATTCCATTGCTTATAGTTATATCCTTACCAGCTTCAAGAACTGCGCCTTCAACCATTCCCCTAACAACGATGTCATCTTTTGCCTTAACCATAAATCCAGCCCTTACATCGCCTTGAATCACAACAGTCCCTGAAAAATCTATATTTCCAGTAGTATGATCAACACTTTTTACTGTATATACAGTATTTATATCAATATTTCTTGCATTTAAATAAATTGCACCATCAGCTGCGGCAAAAAGCTTTAGGTTGTCAGGAGATCTATAAGTATTTTTACCATTAGGTAATTCAAGTGTTTTTCCTTGTTTGCATGAAATTTCATTTCCAAAAATATCAATACCATTTTTACCTTCAGTTGCAGGAGTCAATGTACATAAAAGACCGTCCTTTTCTATAGAAAGTATATTGTTAATATTCTTAAAATCTACTGTTCCATCTGCCTTTTCTTTAAATTCGACAGTATTATCGGTCTTAAAATGATATTCTATCTTAGCATCTGTTCCATGAACTACCTGAACTCCTTCAGCTACTATCAGCTCTTTAAAATATTCACCTCTTTTACAGTAAACATCTATCTCAGCTTCTTTTACTCCATATTTGATACCTTGTTCTTTTATCTCGTTTAATACTTCTTTGGAATCTATTTTTACACCTTTTTCGCAAAAAACAACCCTTAAAAAAGCTTGTAATCTATTTGCCGATACTATAATGTTAAATATATAGTTTCTTTCTTCCGAATCTCCCTGGGTGTTATTAGTTTTTATTACATCGCTTGTGTCAGCATTATTAATCATAAAACTCTCTCCCCTCTATAAGTTGCTTATCCTTTTAAAGTATTTATAGTCTGCTCTATCTCATCTGCAACTTGAATTATTCTTGAATTAAATTGAAAAGCTCTTTGAGCTTGAATCATATTAGTAAGTTCACTCACCATTTCAACATTTGAACTTTCTACATATCCAACCATTAAATCCGGTCTTTCTGCTATTTCATATTCTGCATCTTCATTTATAATTGTGAATAAACTATCTCCAACTCTTTCTAAATCAAAATTATTAGTAAATTTAGTAACTCCAGGAATTTTTTCAAGTTCATATTCCTCTCCAATATCCTCAGATTCTACACTTAAATTTATTGGCTCTCCATTGCTATTAAGAACAAATCCTCCGTCTAATGTCAAATAAAGTTCTCCGTCAATTTCTGCAACATTAAAGGCGCCATTTCTTGTATAGAAAATTTCATCACCCTTTTGAATCGAAAAAAATCCATCACCAACTATCGCATAGTCTGTTTCCTTACCGGTTTCTAAAAAAGCTCCTTCGGAAAATATGCTATCAGTTTTTAATAATTTAGAGCCGCTACCAACCATAAGATTTTCTCCTGTTCTGCTTATATTAGTATAAAGCAAATCGGAAAATTCTCCTTTTAAAGTTTTATAGCCTTGTGTCTGCAGATTTGATAGGTTGTTTGCAATAACATCTAAATTCTTTTGGTAAGTTTTAGCTCCAGCAGTTGCTGTATAATATGCCCTTATCATATAATCCTCCGTTTTTTAGTTTATTCTTCCAATTTGATTTGACTCAATTTCCATTATCATATCGTACATTTTAAGAGCCTGTGAGTTTGATTGCAATGCTCTTTGTGATGCTATAATATCAGACATTTCCTGTGTTAAATCTACATTTGAACGTTCAATCCAGCCTTTTTTAATTACTGCATTTTCCATTAAATTGGCTTCATCTGTTGATGTATACAAACCTTCAGAAAATTTATCTAAATTTGCATAATTATCAAAATTATATACAGCTATTTTGTCTATTAGCTCTCCATCTACATAGATGCTTCCATCATCTGTAGCCTCGTATTTGTCTGTACCGATAAATATATCTCCATATTCGCCCTGTACTCTGCCTTTGTCAGAAAATATCAGATATCCCTCGTCATCTAGATTGAAGCTGCCATTTCTTCCATATAAAGTAGTTCCATTATTATTTATACCGAAGAATCCCTCTCCAACTAATGCAAAATCAAATGCTCCACCTGTTTCATCCAAGTTTCCTTGAGAGTGATAAGTATTGTTGTCCTCCATTATTCTTATTAATGATACCTCAGATAATGGCTCTGCTGTTTCATAAATTCCATTTTGCCTTAATTTGTGGATCAATAATGTACCAAAATTATTTGTAACTGCTTGCTCTCTCTTATAACCGGCAGTATTAATATTGGCCATGTTATTACTTGAAATTTCTATCTTCCTTTGCTGTGTGAGCATACCAGATGTAAGTGTGAATAATCCTCTTGACATATTTATCTCATCCCTTTCCTTAATTTAAACAATTTTTTATACCTATGTTATTAAAGCGAAACTTGTTTCACTCTTTTATTTATTTTTAATTCATATATTTTCTCAAAATATTATTTAACTTTGATATCGCCTGAGAGTGAATTTGTGAAACCCTTGAATTACTTATCCCCATTACATCGGCAATATCTTTAAGCTTTAGCTCTTCCTTGTAATATAAGGATATAATGATTTTTTCTTTTTCCTCTAGCTGATTTATAGCATCAGACAATACTTTTTTTAATTCCTGCTTTGCATAATTATCTTCTGGTGTCAAATCGTTAGAGGTAGCAGAATTTTTATAAGAAAGCTCTGATATAAGCTCCTCAAATGAGAGTAAATTAGAGTTATTTGTCTCTAAAATCATTTTATTATATTCTGTCTTATCAATTTTCAAATAATCTGCCATTTCCTGCTCTGAAGGAGTTCTACCAAGCTTAATTTTTAATTCTTTATCGGCACTCTCTACAAGCTTTCTGTTTTTATTGACACGTCTCGGAGACCAAGCCTGCTTTCTGACATAGTCTATTATAGCTCCTCTTATTTTAATAGACGCATATGTCTCAAACTTTATATCCTTAGATATATCAAATCTTCCTACAGCATCTATCAAAGCTATGATACCTTCATTTACAATATCTTCAACATCGCCATATTGATGATACATACCCCAAATCTTCATAGCAATCACTTTGACGATAAAAGCGTATTTTTCAACTATTTTATTGCGAGCTGCTATATCTTTGCTTTGAAAGTACCTTTCCCATAGCTCATTGTCATCTATTATGATTTTATCATCCTTAATGATTTCCATACAACTATGCCCATGCACTTAATGTACAATGCTTGTACAAAATTTAAGCGCTTCCTTATCATTTATCTTTTTGTTCAACATTATCATTCGACTTCAATGTTACCTATAGCTTGTATCTGAACTGAATTATCTATCTCATTAAATGACAAAATCACAGCATTTGGATAAAATTGATCTACTAGCTTTTTAAAATATATTCTGACAAATGGTGATGTTAAAATTATCGGAATACTTATCACTTCTTTCAGTTTTTCTATCTGATCTAAAAGTGATGTCACTATCTTCTGTATAATTTGAGGATCTAAAGATAGATAAGAGCCGTGTTCATTTTTATTAACAGAGTTAATTATCATTTTTTCTATATCTGTACTTAAGGTAATAACTTTTATTTGTCCGGAATCAGACCATTTTCTAGTTATTGTCCTCCTTAAAGCTTGTCTTATGTATTCGGTAAGCATTTCTATATCTTTTATATTAGCTGCATAATCACTTATAGTTTCAAGTATAGTTTCCATATCCTTTATAGGAATAGCCTCTCTTAACAAATTGCCAAGTATTTTTTGTAAGGTTCCGTATCCTATCATTGCAGGAAGCACCTCATCGACTATACTGCTATTTGTTTTCTTAGTGTTCTCAAGCAGTAGGTTTATATCCTGTCTTGATAGAAGCTCATGTGCATATTTTTTTACTATCTCCGATAAATGCGTAATCAAAACTGAAAGAGGGTCTATAACCGTATATCCATAAATTTCAGCTAATTCCTTTTTATCCTTTGTTATCCATTTACTTGGAATACCGTATGCTGGCTCTATTGTGTCAATTCCGTCTATCATTCCACTAACAGTTGCAGGTTCCAAAGCAAGGTAATAATCTACGAGTATTTCGCCTCTTGCTACTTCTTCACCCTTTATCTTAATTAAATATTCATTTGGATTTAAATAACCATTATCCGTTAGCTTTACAGACGGTATAACCATACCCATCTCAATTGCAAATTGTCGCCTAAACATTACTATTCTATCTATAAAACTTCCACCTGTTGATTCATCTACCAATGGGATAAGACTGTAGCCTACCTCCATTTCTATTTGTTCAACTTGAATTAATTCATATATATTATCTATATTTCTATAGTAAGTTTCTTCGTTATATACTTCCTCAGAGCCTTGATGCTCTATAGTTTTTTTATGTTCATCTACCAATTCTTCTTGTTTTTGACTCCTCATAAGATTAAGTCCTAGAAAAATCAATATTGCCGCTAAAGTAAAGCCTGGAATTTTAGGAAATCCTGGAATTAAACTAAAGACAACCAGAACTATACCGCTACCAACAAGAACTATTGGCTGAGATAAAAACTGTTTTGAAATATCTGTACTCAAATTTGATTCAGAGCTTGCTCTAGTAACTATCATACCAGCAGCTGTTGAAATCATAAGTGCTGGAATCTGTGATACAAGTCCTGCTCCGACTGTAGCTACTGTATAGATTGTCAAAACATCTTGAAAAGTCCCTGCTCCTTGAACCATTCCTATAATAACTCCACCTATGAAGTTTACAAAGGTTATAACTATATTAGCAATAGCATCTCCCTTAATAAACTTTGTGGCTCCGTCCATAGCTCCATAAAAATCAGCCTCTCTTTGAATCTTTGACCTTCTTATCCTTGATTCAGACTCTGTGATTAGTCCAGAGCTTAAATCTGCATCTATAGCCATTTGCTTACCAGGCATAGCATCAAGTGTAAATCTCGCTGAAACTTCTGAAACTCTTTCAGTTCCTTTTGTTATAACCATGAACTGAACAATTACTATAATTATAAATATTATAAAACCTATAACATAATTTCCTTGGATTACGAAGTCACCAAATGTTTTTATAACCGCTCCTGCATTTCCACTATTCAACAAAATAAGCTTAATTGAAGATACACTGAGTGCAAGCCTAAGTATCGTTGTAATCAATAATACTGTAGGAAATATGGAAAACTGTAATGATTCCTTTATGTACATTGTTGTAAGTAATATTATTACTGATATTGCAATATTAATGATAAACATCATATCCAGTATAAAAGATGGCAAAGGTATGATAATCATTAATATTATAAGTATTATAAAGACTGTTACTGCATTATTCAATATTTTCATATTTATTTACCTTTTCCTGTTAATTATGCCCATGTATCTATTGTACAAGAACGCCCATCTCTCTTTTCAAGTGAGATTAAAAATTTGTGTGTATACTTACATTATTCATCATTTTTTTTAGCCTGCATATTAGTATTATACACCCAAGCGAGTACTTCCGCAATAGGTTCATAGAATTCTACTGGAATTTCTTGGTTTATATCTACTGTGCTGTAAAGAGCTCTGGCTAAAGGTTTGTTTTCCATTATAAGCACTTTACTTTCTTCTGCTAGTTTAATTATATTTAATGCTACCCTGTCTTGTCCCTTTGCAACAACCAATGGTGCTCTGTTGCTGTTTTCGTCATATTTTATAGCTACAGCAAAATGCGTTGGGTTTCTGATTATAACATCTGCACTAGGAACCTGCTGCATCATTCTTGACATAGCCATTTTTCTTTGTATCTGCTTGATTTTTCCTTTTATTTCAGGATTACCCTCAGTATTTTTAAATTCATCCTTAACTTCCTGCTTAGTCATCTTAATATTTTTTTCGTATTCCCACCATTGGTATATAAAATCTACCACTGATATGGCCAGAAAATAGATAATAACACTATTTACCACATTCATAATTACACCAAATATGAATTTTATAGCGCTTAATATATCAAGATACATTAGCTTAGGTATAAACTGAATATTTTTTATTATTACACTATAAACAACAGTTCCTATAACAATTATTTTAATAATATTTTTCAATACCTCTATAAAGGATCGTAGTGAGAATAGTTTTTTTATTCCACTTAAAGGATTTAGTTTTGAAAACTTAAACTTAAAGCCCTCTCTTGAAATATGAAATTTTGTTTGAGACCCTGATACAATAATAGAGCTAATCATTACAGCTATTACAAGTACAGATATAACAAGAAGAATCGTAATTGCAACATTTGTAAATAAATGAACTGCAAATTTAGGCTCTATATCAAGTGTTGTTGCTGCAAGTCCAAAATATTCTCTAAATGAATCGCCTAAAAATCTATATATATAAGGCATCCATGCCTTTAAAACATAAAAAGCTATTGTTATAGAAGCAATTGTTGTAATATCTTTACTTTGAAATATATTGCCTTTTTTTCTTTCATCCCGCCTTTTCTTGGGGGTGGCTTTTTCCGTTTTTTCCGACATCTTGGCAAGGATTCCTTTCTATGAAAACTTCTTAAATTTATTAGTAAAGATATGTCCTGCAAAAGCTTTTGTAAAATCTATACTAAAAGGCTCAGATTTTTTTGTATCGCCTCAAACATAAGTGTAATCAATTTTTCCAAAAATGTTGAAAGAGAAGGAACTAATATAAGCATTGTTGCAAAGCCTATAAAAATCTTAAGCTGTATATTTACAATAAACAGGTGTATCTGCGGAACTGCTTTCATCAATATACCTATTCCTATCTCTGTTATAAATTCTACAGCAAGAATTGGTAAACTAAGTTTAACAGCAAAAATCAGTATATCTGTGAAAAGTTCCGTTAGGCTCATGAATAGCTCAGGCGAAAAATTAATTCTTCCTATTGGCAACACCTTGCATGATGTTATAAATATTTTTATCAAACTCATATGTCCATTAGCGCTAAAAAATAATAACATAAAGAATATATTTAATATACTCGCACTAATACCCATTGAAATATTGCTTTTTGGATCATAAATCTTTGCCATTGACAAGCCAAGCTGCATGTCGTTAAACTCTCCCGTTATTACAATAACAGAAAAGAATAATTTCATAATATGCCCTATTATAACACCTACAAATAATTCTTTTAGCAATAAAACTATATACTCTATCAATAGATTTACTTCCAAGAAATTATCTACAGGCAATGCTCCTTGAACTGCTATTGATAGCATGATGCTAAGCCCAATTTGGAACATCATAGGAATATTACCTCGTCCAAATATTTGACTAAACATTATACAGCCTGCCATTCGTGCTAAAATAAATATAAAATAAGTTACATCTTGTTCTATCACCATCTTATGTAACCTCTTTAAGTTATTTTTGTCATAAGATCAAACAAATAAGTTGTAAACTCTCTTATAATTGCTATTATATGACCTCCAAGCAACAGCAATAATAGTCCTACTGCTAATAATTTAGGAACAAATGTAAGAGTTTGCTCATGTATCTGTGTAGCAGCTTGAAAAATAGCTATTACAAGACCTACTATCATACTAACGCCTAATAGTGGAAGAGACATTTTAAGAATTACACGCATTGCTTCCTGCATTACACCCATTACTACCGATGAATCCATAATATCCCTCCGCTAAAATTGAAATGTCTTTATCAATGTTTGGAATAGAAGCGACCAGCCATCTACCAAAACAAACAATAATATCTTGAATGGCAGTGAAATCATAACAGGTGGAAGCATCATCATACCCATTGACATCAGAACGGTTGAAACAACAGTATCTATAATCAAAAAAGGTATGAAAATTAAAAAGCCTATAATAAATGCACGCCTTAGCTCACTTACCATAAATGCTGGTACAATTACCGTCAATGGAAGCTTTTGCAAGTCCTGAGTCTCATTTACCTCTTGATTATTCGATAAAGTTATGAACATGTTTAACTCATTTGGTCTTGTATTTTTTAGCATAAATCCTTTCAGAGGCTCTTGAGCTCTTTTATAGAATTCATCCTGCGATATAAGCTCTTGTTTATAAGGCTCATAAGCTGTAGTGTTTATTTCACTTATTACCGGGCTCATTATAAACAATGTTAAAAACAGTGCAATTCCAACCATAACTTGATTTGGTGGTGTCTGTTGAAGTCCTATAGCATTTCTTAAAAATGATAGGACTATAGTTATTCTTGTAAATGAGGTCATCATTATTACTATCGATGGAAGTAAACTAAGCACCGTTAGTAATATTATAATTTCTATAGTGTCATTTGATTTGCCATTTATATCAACATTTACAACACTATTTGCGAATGCTTTACTTTGTATCGCAAGCATCGATATGATAGCAACCAGCATGATTTTAAATTTATCTTTACTTAACTTATTTATAATTGTTTTAATCGCATCAACGACCTTGCTCATGCTTCGCCATCCTTATCAATTTTATCTTCGCTATGGTTTTTATTAATATCTTTTATAAACTTAGAGCCAATCTTAGTTTTCTTTAAATTATCTTTCAAAATTTCTAAGAAATTAATGTCTGCATTAGGCCCCATTATTGAATTTGCTTCCCCAAGCTCTAAGCTTAAACTGTCAAATTCCTTCAAAACACTTATGCTATTGTCAGAAACCCCTACCAAAAGAAATTTTTTATCAACCTCAACTATAATTAAAAACTTATTTTGACTAAGTGCTACTCTATCAATAATTTTTAAATGCCTTGAGGAAGAATAATTTGTCATTTTTTTAGAAATAGCTTTGGTAAAATAATATGTTGCAAATAAAACCAAAACTATCATAATCAAGGCTCCTATTAGTGAAAATAGTTCTGGCACACTAACACCTCTCTTGTTTTTTATTAACCAAGTACTGTTGTTACAGTTTTAAGTATTCTTTCTTGCTTAAACGGTTTAACAATAAAATCCTTAGCTCCTAATTTTATTGCTTCAACTACCATTGATTCTTGTCCCATAGCTGAACACATAACAACCTTAGCAGAACTATCATACTCCTTAATTTCTTTTAATGCTTGTAAACCATCCTTGTTTGGCATTGTGATATCCATGATAACTAAATCAGGTGTTTCAGCTTTATATTGGGATACTGCTATTTCTCCGTCAGCTGCCTCAATTAAATCCTCATACCCGCTTTTCTTTAATGTATCCTTTATCATCATTCTCATAAAAGCCGCATCGTCTACTATCATTATTTTGCCACTCATTTTTAATCCTCCATAAAATGCTTTATTTATCGTAATTTTTATTTTATAATTAAATTTTTATTTTAATTGCTGAATAATTAAGTTTTTAACTTAATTGTTTTTAATTTAAACTGTTAATTTAAATATTTCATCTTTTTTAATTATTTCTGAAACTCTAACACCAAAGTTGTCATTTACTACTACTACATCGCCTTTAGCGATAACCTGTCCATTTATAATTATGTCTACCTGTGTACCAGCTTGCTTGTCAAGCTCAACGATTGTTCCTTGAGAGAACTCCAAAATATCCTTAATTTTCTTTTTAGTTCTGCCTATCTCTACTGTAACCTGCAAAGGAACTGACATAATCAAGCCTAAATTAGTTTTTTGCTCTTCTGATAATACTTCTTCTTCATCATCAAAGCTTTCATACTGTATAGGTGCTACATTAACTGGAGCTGTTGTTCTTCTAGCTTTTCTCTCTGGTGCAGCTTTTCTTGGTCTCTCTTCATAATCATCATAATCTTCATCATCATAATCATCGTAATATTCTGGCATTTTTCTTCTCTTAGGCCTCCTACTATGTAATCTTTCATCCTCTTCTTTGAAGTCATCTTCATATGAATCTACTTTTTCTCTAGGCTCTTTATCAATGTATTTTGATACTTCAGGCTCTACCCTTGGACTAGGTTTTTGAACCCTTTCTTCAAGTCTTGGTTCAGGTTGTAAGACTTTTTCTTCAAGATTTGGCTTAGGTGCTGGAATTTCTTCAAGCTCTGGTTCATACTCTTGAATTTTCTCTTGCGCTTGCATTCTTGGTTCTTGTGCTTTTTCTGTGTTCTGCGTAACATTTTTTTCTGTACTTTCAGCAAAGCTTTGATTAATCACCATTTCACCTGAATCATTTTGCTCTATCCCTGTCCCTTTCAAGAATAAACCTACCATTTCTTTTGCTAAAGGAATTGAAAATACGTTTAGAAACTCACTATTTATTACATCCCCTACCTTTAAGTCGAATTTAACTTCTACTATGGAGTCCTCAGAGAAATATCTACCCTTAAAGGATTCTTTATCTGTAATTTCATAAGCAACAGGAGTAGATATGTTTACAGGCTTTCCTAAAAAATCAGCTAGAGCTGTAGCTGCAGAACCCATCATTTGATTCATAACTTCACTTACTGCACTCATAGCTATTTCATCAAGTACGAATTCATCATCAGGTATTTCTATACTCATCAATGTTTCTAATATAACCTTTATATCGGCTTTTTTTAATATTAATACATTGTCTCCATTTACACCATCAATATATTTTATCTCAACACCGATAGCTGGGTCCATATCATTGAAGTCGAAATCCTGCGTGTTTGTAACCTTAACTCTCGGCACTGTTATATCGACTCTTTTACTAAGTAAGGATGATAATGACGTAGCAGATGAGCCAAGGCTTATATTCATTACCTCTCCTATCACATCTTTTTCCATCTCAGTTAACAACATTTCATTATTCACTTCCATACGATACCTCTTATTCTAAATTTTAGTACAAAACTTCTTTAATTTTGATAGCATTTCTTCTTCTTTTAGCTCCCCACTTGCCTTTAAACCAAGTTTTTCCTTCAACTTTCATTATTACATCATCGTAGGCTTTGTCATCTAATACTATGACATCACCAACTTGAATATTGAGGACGTCGTGCAGGCTTAATTCAGTTCCACCAAGTATACCAGTTACGTTCAGATAAGAAGCTCTTAGATAATTCATTATCCTTTCCTTATCCTTTTCGTTTTCAGGTTCGGAACCCTTTCTCCTCGCTCTAAAACCACTTTCTGATTTTTTAAATATTTCATCTATAACCAATGTAGGGATGCAAATTGTAATTTTATCACTTATATTTTTAATTACTGTCTCCAGCATTATTAGTAAAACAGTATCATTATAACCTACACTCTGTATAAATCTAGCATTTGTTTCTATCTTGCTATATTCTACATCTATAGGAATTGTATTTGCCCACGCATCCTTCATCTGATTCATAACATATCTTAATGTATTATCCAATATTGATAGTTCAATATCAGTAAAATCCCTGTCATATTTATAGTCATCTCCATCTCCCCCCATAAGCTTATCAATAATTAAAAAAGCCAGAGGTTTAGGTACATTGACCAATATTTGTCCAAATGATTTATTTGTATCTGGCATTATGAAATCTACCACACACATCAATACAGAGTCACTTAGTGCATTATTGTATTCATAAAATATACTTTCATCTATCTGATCAACCTCTACTTCACAAACGAGTCTTAACACTGCTGTCAAATAAGATGAGATTATTCGTGCATAGCTTTCATATATACCACTTAACATCTTCAAGTTTTCGCGTGTAACCTTTTTGGGACTGCTAAAATCGTATGCCTTTACTTTTGTATCGCCATCTTCTTTTTCCACAGATTCCATTTTGCTTTCACCGCTAATTAGATTATTAAGCAATGCATCAATTTGACTTTGAGATAATATATCTGCCATTTATCTGCCCTCTTCAATCTTTAATTTATTCTGTACTGTCATTTTAATTACTTTCCCTATCTTTTAGCAATTCATAAAAACGCTCTAATGTGCTCTTTTCTTGAGTCTTTCTAATTATATAAATTTCAACTCTTCTGTTTTGCGCTCTTCCTTCAGGAGTATCATTTGTATCTATTGGTTTATAAAGACCATATCCAACTGCTGAAAGTTTTGAAGCATCTAATATTCCTTTGTTTTCCATATATAAAAGCACTTCATTAGCTCTGGCAGACGAAAGTTTTCTATCTATCTCAGCAGATTCATTTTCAACCTTTGCTGTATGTCCTGCAATATTAATTGACTCTATGTTTTTTTGTGCCTGCTCAAGTCCTACAACAAGAATATCAAGAATTTCTTTTCCACTTTGCTTTAACACAGAACTATATCCATCAAATAATATTTTATCTCCAAAACGTATGAAAATCTCATCTCCAATTCTTGCAAGTGAAACATCACCACCAAGATTGTTCTCATCAATATAGTTTGTCAATATGTTATACAAAGCATCAATGCTCTCTTTTGCTTCATTTTCTGAACCCTCTGAGCCGTCAGAACCACTTTCGCTAGAATTTCCTCCAGTCCCTGGGAAGTCCCCTCCAGGCTTATAATCTTTAGGTACTTCTATTGTATTTTTATTACCACTAAGAGAAGTAGCAAGGTCAGCGTATTTTTTTGCATTTATCTGAGAAAAAGCAAATAGCAATATGAAAAATGTTAATATAAGAGTAATCATATCAGCATATGTATTTAGCCATGCGCCAGTATTTACAGCTTGTGGTTGTCTTTTTTTTGCCAATCTATTCACCTACCATCCAATATAAATTATCATAAACTTAACTATTTATTTCTAACTTTTTTACCGCTATCTTCGTCTGAACTACTATCAGAAGATGAACCACTTCTTTGCTTCGATGTTAAGTAAGCATTTAGCTTATCTCTAATATATTTTGGATTTTCACCTGCTTGTATAGATAAGACACCTTCCATGATCATGTTTTTAAGAGTCATTTCTTCTTCGTGCTTTGCCTTTAGTCTGTTACCCATAGGTCCAAATAACACGTTGGCTAGAAAAGACCCATAAAAGGTCGTTACCAAGGCAACTGACATCCCTTGACCTAGACCTGCTGAATCATCTGGGTTTAGGTTTTTAAGCATATTTATCAGACCTATAAGTGTTCCTAGCATACCGAACGCAGGACCCATCTGCTCACCACGTTCATAAACTTTCCAAGCGTTGGCATGTCTGACTTCTATACAGTTTATTTCATTTTCGATTTGCTCTCTAACCTTTGTAGCTTCTAAGGCGTCAATTATAAGCATTACGCAAAATTTTAAAAATCTGTCATCAATTTCTATTTGATTTATTTTTTCTTCCAAAGCCAGTAGCCCCTTAACTCTCGCTTCCTGTGCTAATTCTACAAGAACATCAATATATCCTTGCATGTTCACTTTTTCTTTCTTCATAAGAATTCCGATATGTGCAGGAATGCTTGCTATGTATTTCATAGGAACTGACATAATAATTGTTGCAAATGTTCCTCCTATGGTTATATATACACTGGCTAAGTCGAAAAAATTGCCAAGTGCAGTAAAACCTTGCAGCGGGTCACTTGCTATACCATATACAGTAAGTCCAATTGCCGCTAAAAAGCCAATTAAAAAACCTATATCCATATCACACCTCGTTCACTCTAATTAAGTTACTGTAAATTTTTCGATTATATTGAATAATCCTTTCTACAACCTCACCAGGACTCTGAGCTACCAAATAGTATCTGCCTGATGTTAAAGTAATCTTTGTTTCAGGAATAGTCTCTATTATTTCTATGTGATTAGAATTAAGGACTATTTCTTCTTTATTAAGTTTTTCTAATATTATCATAACATTTTGCCCCTCTCTTATTGAGATTTTTTTGTTACATTTTAATATAAAATAAAATGTAAATTATTAAAATATTTATTTATATACTTCCTTTTTTTCTGCTTAAGCAGTTTAATAACTTATATTTTACTTTATATATACACATATAAGTCAATCAGATTTAGAAAATTTACTAATCAAATCATTGTAATGGTGTGATGTAAGCATTGATTGCTTAGAAACAATGCTTACATCCTCCCAATATTAAGTTTTAAAAATTATCTCTTTAAGTTTACAAGCTCTTGTAGCATCTCGTCTACAACTGAGATTATTCTTGAGTTAGCTTGGTATCCTCTTTGAGTTGTAATCATATCTGTAAACTCTTTTGCAAGGTCTACGTTTGACATTTCCAAAGCTCCAGTTACTAAACCACCAACTCCGTTTTTGCTTGCTTTGTTATACGAAATAACGCCTGTGTTGTTTATAGCCTTAAAGTAAGAGTTTCCCTGCATTGTAAGTCCTTCAGGATTAGAAATCTTAGCTATTGCTATAGCTCCCAATTGTAAAACTGTTCCAGTTTTATCTATACCAGTGATTATTCCGTCTGCTCCTATAGAAATATTTGTATAATCAGCAAAATTTTTAACTACTACTTCTTCAGGTGCAGCAATTACTGAAGTCGCTGGATCAATACCACCTATAGTACTTGTTGGAGGAGTCGAAGCAGTTATAGTTGCATTACAACCCATAATAGGATTTCCATTTATGTCAACTAATCTGTAATCTCCAGTAGCTGATCCCTTTATAGGCATAAACGATAAAGCACCTACACGAGTATACATCTCTCCACCGTTTGGATCTGCTACAGTTATAAATCCTTCTCCGTCTATATAAACATCCATAGGTCTATCAGTAGGTGAATATCCAGCTCTCATATGTAAAGTGTCAATAGAGCCTACCTGAGCACCGTATCCTAACTGCATCGCATTTACTCCGTTACTTGAAGCTCTTGTAGTTTGATAGTACAAATCTCTAAAAGTAGCTCTTTGTGATTTATAAGCATATGTATTTACGTTTGATATATTGTTACCTACTACGTCCATCTTTGTTTGGTGTGTTCTCAAGCCTGCAACGCCTGAGTATAATGATCTCATCATAATATTTGTTCTCCTTTAAACATAGTCTCGACTTTGCCGAGCCATTAGATAATTTTATTGTTTTTTATTACCTAAAGCTGTAATTTTACTTTGATAAGAACCTGTGCTAATCAATAAGTCATAGCACTTAGCCTCCACAAGTGGACCGGCTATTTTATTACAGCTCCGTCTATATTTGTAAATATATTTTCTTTTAGCTCTGAATTATTCAGTGCTGTTATAACCTTGTTGCTCAGTGTGTTCAGTATAAATGCTGATGAATCTATCATAACCAGAACATTTTTAAGTCCTTTATCCTTAGCTTGTTCTAAGGCTTCACTTAGCTTGCCTGCTATTGATTCGTCAATATCTATATTTCTTTGCTCAATTCTTTCTGCTGCATGCTTTGAGAATGAAAGAGCATTGACCTGAGCTTGCTTCTCATTTAACAGTTCCTTAAACGAGCTTTCTTTCAAGCCTTCGTTTGAGCTTGTACTCTTATTTAGGTTCTGCCTCTTTACTGAGTTGATATCAAGGTTAGAGTTGATATTGCTAATATTTCTTAAAAAATTAACATCTGACATCTACTCACCGCCTTCTTATATTTTTTTATGTTCTCTTTATGGTTCTTCTGGTGTTTTTAATCCATTCTTCTTAGCACTATTAAATGTTTCTGTTGCTAAGGATAATGCTGATATTGCACTCACTTTCTCTTCATTTGTTGCATCTGCTTTATTAACTATAGCTTGGGCTAATTCGATAGCTGCTGTATAAGCATTCATTGCTTCTTGTGTAACCCATTTAGATGTAGTAGGTACTGTAGAACCGTCTTCACTTACTGTAGCAGTAGTTTTATTTTCCAGTGCTGCTGCAACTGCTTTATTTAATACTGTAGACGTTTCTGGAGGTGTCTTAATCTCCATTACATTTGAGTAACCATATGCCTTTCCATTAACAATTATAGAAGGCTCATTTCCAAATAAAGTTACCTTTTCTACAAATCCTTCCACTGTCTTAAGCTTTAGATTTCCATCTTTATCCAAACCCTTTTCATATGTTGCAACTACAACATATTTTCCCACTAAAGCAGTAGATTGGTTAAAGGAAGTCATCTTTGCCATAGAGTCCATGGATTGCAATGATGAAAACTGTGCCATCTGAGCTATAAAATCAGTATCTTGGCTTGGGTTCATCATATCTTGATTAGCCAATTGTGCAGCTAATAGCTTTAGGAAATCATCCATTCCAAGATTAGAGCCACCGCCTTTTACAACATAATTTGCTTCTCTTCCTGTATATAACGGGGAAATATAACCATTCACATCCATATCTTTTGCCTCCTTTGCTTAACTTCTACTAAAAATCTGTTCTTTTGCTTCTCTCATTCTTGAAAATGCTGTGTAAAAATCAACTTTTTCGCCATCTTCTAAGCTTGTAGTGTAAAATTGCTCATGTCCACTCTTGTTTTCATGTTGTTCTTGCTGCTGTGATTGCTGCCCGTTGTATCCATGATTGTTTTGTCTAGCATTTTCTTCAGATAATTGTTTAGCACTTTCAAAGTTCATAAAGTTTCTATCTGATGCCATACTATTTTTCAAAACATTCTCTAGCTCTGGTATACTGGATAAAATCAAGCTGTGAGCCTTTGCATTTGTGGTAAGAATTTCTATGGAAAGATTTCCTTTTTCTAAAACCATCTTTATGTCCAACTTACCAAGCTCTTCTGGTTTAAGGTGCATTGTTATGGCTTGCTTGCCATCTGCTCTCATCGTTGACACTTGGTCTTTTATCTGCTCAAATACGCTTTCTTTTACTGATGTTAACTCATTGCCAACCTTATTTGCTTTATTGTCAGCTTGAGTCTCTGTTGTATTTACTACATTAGCGTTTAGGATGCTTTCACCTATAATATCAACTCTTGATTCATCTTTTCTCATACTTGAATTTTCTTCAGTATTTTGCGAGCCTGCTTCTGCTGATAAAAGTTCTGCATTTAACAATGATTGCCCTGTGCTTCCTATCTCCTCAATATCCAGTATTGAATCAACTATTGGAGCATTGTTTAAATCATCAGTTGAAATCAAGGAAACTTTTAGATTTTGTAAATCCACACCTGTAAGACCGTTTGCTAATAATTCTTCTATATTATTCGAATTACTCAAAGCATCAACTTGTCCTACATTAGCTCTGCCTGTAAAGTCTCTAATTTGGTTTATCCTTGCACGTATTAGCTCATGAGCCTGTCTAGCAGCATTTATGCTATCCATTATTTCCTTTGGAAAACTTCTGCTTTCTTTAGTATTAGTGTTTGCAGCAGGTTCTGAGTTCATAGCATCAACAACATTTTCTTGTGCGTCGTTAGCTTTGCTTTGATTTAATCCTTGTAAAGCTTCTATAAGCCCATCTATATTTGAAGCACTAGGATTTGAGCCTAAATTTTCAGCAATTCCAGTTAAAGCTTCAATGCCCAATCCGTCAGAATCTTTCAGGGTATTCAAAATTTCATCAATTTGATACTGTCCTGTTAAATTGCTTCCTGTAATTTGCTGCATCAACAGAGAAATTGCAAGTGATAATTCACTATTACTGCTTTGCTTATTTTCTGATGTAGTTGATGTGAGTTTATTTAAGTCATTTTTAGAAATTACTTCATTCAGTATTCCTAAAAACGAACTTTCATCACCTGCCAAGCCAGATGTTGTTCCATTAGTATTTCCTATGCCACTTGTGCCTACAGAACTAAGCCCTTGCTGATAAAGCATTTTCAAGATATCCGTGTTTATATTCATTTGTTTTCACCTCCTTACATATCTTAATTATATTCTATGTTTACTTATGCTAAGATTTAGCATAATTTTCATAGTCTAATTTAATAAGCTTATCAGTTTGCTTCTGCTGAAACTGATGTTGAATTTGAAACAAATTCTTCTATTAGTATCTCTTCCATCTTCTGAACCTTGTAATTATATTTTGCCAGCTTCTTATCCTTTAACTTCTCCAAGGTTGATATCTCTATATTCATATTGATTATTTCTTGTTTTTTTGCTTCTATTTTTTTCAGAATGACAGATTTCTCTTCTTCTTTCTTTTTTATCATGTTTGTAATATAGGTCATATAATCTTTGTATTGTGCAATTTCATATGGCATTATAGATTTTGAGGATTTTTCCTTGTATTCATTATCAGTCTTATAATATTTTGACCACAAGTCTTGTATCTCCGCCTCTTTTTCTTTAAGTGCCATTTGTAGAAAGGATAAATCATTTTTTAAATTTTTTAAAATCTGTTCCTTTAATTGCAATATTTTTTCTAAAGAAAATTTGAATTTTTTCATATTAATCTACATTACCTTTTCTTATCCTAATCATTGCCAACAATATCATTTAAAATGCTTAGTGTATCCTCAAAGCTAAAGCTTTCATTTATCTCCTGCTGTAAAAATTTGTTTACTATATCAACCTTGTCAATAGCATAATCTAATGAAGGATTAGAGCCCTTTTTATACGCACCTATCGATATTAGGTCGTAATTTGCATAGTATAAGGACAAAATATCTCTTAACTTTTTAGCGTTTTTAATATGATTTTTGCCTGCTATATCAGTCATCAAACGCGAGATACTCGCATTTACATCAATAGCCGGAAAGTGATTTCTATTTGCTAATTCTCTTGTCAAAACTATGTGACCATCCAGTATACCTCTTACTGTATCTGATATTGGCTCATTTGTATCATCACCCTCTACCAAAACTGTGTATATACCTGTTATTGAGCCTTGCTCAAAATTTCCACTTCTTTCCAACAATTTCGGTAATTCAGCATATATTGAAGGAGTGTATCCTCTTGAAACAGGTGGCTCACCTGTTGCTAGTCCTATCTCTCTTTGAGCCATCGCAAATCTTGTCAGCGAGTCCATCATCAGAAGAACATCCTTTCCTTGATCCTTAAAGTATTCAGCTATTGTCGTTGCAACTAGCGAGCATTTAAGTCTAAGCATGGCTGGCTGGTCAGATGTTGCTACCACTACTACAGATCTTGCCAGACCTTCCTCGCCCAAGTCTTTCTCTATAAATTCTCTAACCTCTCTGCCTCTCTCACCTACAAGAGCTATAACATTTATGTCAGCTTTTACATTTTTGGCAACCATGCCCATTAGTGTACTTTTTCCAACTCCACTACCTGCAAATATACCCATTCTTTGCCCCTTACCTATGGTCAAAACTCCATCCAAAGCTTTAACTCCGAAGCTTAAACTTGTATCTATTCTTGGTCTTGATAAAGGATTGATATAAGCGTTGTCTACATAGCAATAATCATCAATATTATCAAATTCACCTTTTCCATCTATAGCTCTGCCTCTGGAATCTATTATCCTGCCTTTTAAAAAATCACCTACAGGAATTCGCAACTTTTTACCTGTTGATACAACTACATTTCCAAGTCCTATTCCTTTGATGTCTTCATATGGCATCAGTATTACTCTATCATCGTTAAATCCAACTACCTCTGTGTCAATTTGTTTATTATCTTCTGTTAAAATTTTACAAATTTCGCCTATTTTATATTTAGATCCTGTAGCTTCTACCATTAGTCCGGAGATTTTTTTTACTTTGCCCATATAGGTGAAAAAATCGGATTTATTTATCAATCTGCTAAGTTCTTCAAAATTCACAATAAGTTATCTCCTTTAGACTATTTTGCAATATGCTTAGCATATTATACTAATGACTCACAAAGTGCGATTATGATATCGCATTTCTTAAATTGCTAAGTTGAGTGTCCACTCCTAAATCAATAAGATTTTCGGGGCTTTCAATTATCAATTCTCCATCCTCTCCATCTGCCATGGCTTCTAAAGCAACATGTTCAGAAATCTGCGAGAGTCTTTCCATGATATTTTTATCAGTAGAAATTGTTATGTAATCATTTTTTGAAAGATAGATTTTTAACCATTCGACATTTCTATAATCTTTTACTGCATTATTTAGAATGTCTTTTATTATCTCATCATTTTGACTAATTTTTACTCGTATTATTTTTTCTGCTATTTCAGTAGCAAGTTTAACTAAATCTTTCTCATATCTTTTTATAATCTCGTCCTTGCTATCCTCTACCATGTATATTTGCTTACATAGCTCGGCTATGAGATCTTCATTTTTTTTATCTATTTCTTTTTGTGCTATTATCTTTCCTTCTTCATACCCAAGACTTTTTCCTTTTTCATAAGCTTGTGTATATCCAACTTCGTAGCCTCTTTTTCTATGCTCCTCTATCTCTTTATCAACAGTTGCAAGCATATTGATTTTATAATTATCAGCAGCTTCTATAATTTCTTTTGATTCATTGATAGCATCAGCTATTATCTTTTCTCTTTCGCTATCTGAAACCATCGATAAACTGTTTCTAACATCTATATGTTTTCCTGTAGATTTAGGATGTTCTAAGCTATTGTAAATACTTTTAGGCTCTTGAATAATAACATAGTCTGATTTGATTATCTTAGACAATTATCTCATCCTTTCCACCCTTTGTTATTACTAATTCTCCCTCTTCTTCCAATCTTCTTACAACAGAAACTATTCTTTGCTGTGCTTCTTCAACATCTCTTAATCTTACATTATGTGTGTATTCTAACTCTGATTTAATAGTATCCTGCATTCTTTGTGACATATTAGAAAGTATGACCTCTCCAACTTCTTTATTAGCACCTTTTAAGGCAAGAACCAAATCTTTACTGTCAACCTCTCTGATAAAGCGTTGTATATCTCTTCCACCAAGAGTAATAATGTCTTCAAATACAAACATTCTCTTTCTGATTTCGTCTGCTAATTTCATATCTTTTCTGCTTAATTCATCAAAGACATATTTTTCGTTTCCTCTGTCCATATTGTTCATTACATCTGCTATGTAGCCAATTCCACCTATTTCTGTAAAATCCACAGAAACAACAGACATAAATTTCTTTTGCAAGGCTTCCTCTACCTGCTTAATTACTTCCGGAGAGGTTCTGTCCATTTTTGCAATTCTTTCAACAACTGCAATCTTCTTTTCTTTAGGTAACTCACCGATGACAGCTGCAGCTTGGTCTGTTCTTGCATAGGATAAAACCAATGCTATAGTTTGAGGATGCTCGTTTTGTATAATAGAAAGCAAATTTTTGTAATCGGCTTTTCTGATAAATTCAAATGCTTTTGTCTTCATAGACTTTGTTACTCTTTCAAGTAAGCTTGCCGCCATTTGAGCTCCAAAAGCTTTTTCTAAGACATCTCTTGCGTAACCAACGCCACCTTCTGTTATTACTTTTTGGGTTAGACATATAGCATAGAAATCTTCTAATATTTTCTCAAAATCTTCTGGAGAAATAGCTTTCAATTGAGCTATTTCAAGAGTTAGCTGTTCTATGTCTTCTTCATTTAGATGCTTATATATTTTAGATCCAGTATCTGAACCTAATGATACAATTATCGCCGCCGCTTTTTGTTTTCCTGAAAGCTCTGCCATATCTAATTATCCTCCCCTTTTATCCATGTTTTGATAAGCTGTGATGCTATTTCTGGGTTATTGTTAGCAAATTCTGCTATTTGTTTCTTAAGTACCATTTCTTTTGTTTCTTTAACTCCGATTTCTTCTTTTAAATCTGCCCAAGTGTCTTCGCCTCTAGCTGTTGCCTGAGCTGCGGCAAGAAGTTCAGCCTCTCTCTTAAGGCGTTTTTTCTTTTTAGCTCTAAGAACAATAATCAATATTATTATAAATAACAGAAGCACTCCACCTGCGATTGAACCGTAAAGAATTTTCTGTTCTAGAGTTAATGGTGGGTTGACAGGAGTAACATCTACGTCTGTAATAGGTGGTTCTTCATCGCCGCCAAATTTCATGTTATGAATAGCTACATTTTCAGCTAGAGTTCCAGCTGCATTGCCTAGAAGCACCTTAATCTTTTCAGTATCTTCTTCACTTATTCTGTCTCTATTTATAAGTACAGCAACTTTTACATCTTCTATACTGCCTGGGTCACTTTGAACTTGTTCTTTAAGCTGGCTCACTAAATATTTTATTGAGTTATTATTTTTATAATAAATATCATCACCATTGATAGTTACATCAGGATATACCGGAACTTCAGAATTTGTTTCTGTTCCCACAACTCCGCCTTGCGCTTCGCCATTTCCTACTATTTCAACATTTCTATCTTCTTCATTAATAACGCCCTTATTTGAATCTTTATCTGGTATGTATTTTAAAAGCTCACTTATCTTTTTATCTAGATTTACTTTGCATCTTACAGAAACCTCGTAATTATCTTCTCCATACATCTTTAGCAGATGCTTTTTAATACTAGATTCTATATCCTTTTCAATTTGACTTTGAATATCTAATTTTAATTTAAAAACATTTGTTTGATATTCGTCTGAATCATCTATTTTTGCCAATAAGTCATTGCCCTCGGTATCAATTATAGCAATATTTTCATCTTTAAGACCTGAAACACTGGTCTGTATAAGGCGTTTGATGCCTTGAACCTGTGATCTGCTTAGAGTTTGACCATTCATCATATTAATTTTTACTGAAGCTGTTGGCTCTTCCTTATTTACATCCCATGCAAAATTATTGTTCTCTGGAATTGATAAGGTTACAATAACATCATGTACGCCGTCAATCGTTTTGATAGAGGCTTGGAGTCTTTCCTGCCTTAAAAACAAGAAATATGTTTTCTTCTCAGAGTCAGTAGTCATAAAATTAACATTATCCTTAAAGATGTCATAATTAGCTCCCGATTGCGGGTACCCCTCTTGTGCTAATTGCATTCTTAAAAGTGCCTCTGATTTTTCAGGTACTAAAATTTGACCATTTTTTTCATATTTATATTCAACATTTTTTTCTTGCAGCTTAGCCATGACCTCTGTGACTTCAGTGTCTTCTAATTTCGAAAATAAAACAACATAATCAGTTTTATTCATCATTACGGTTAAAACTATCGCTCCTGCAATAAGCACAATACTTGATGCTATTACTATAATTTTAATTTTTTTACTGAGATTTTTCCAAAACTCAATTATATTTTTACCAAAGTTTTTAAGTTGTTCGTCCATAAATATGCCCATGCACCTATTACACCAAATGCCCTGTCTCTCTTCAAAAGAAAAACTAGCGTTTTGTGCATGAGCCTGGTGCACGCCCTTTCGTAATTTATCATTTCTTTAAACCTTGCTCTAATAAGTTCTCAAACTTAAAAATAAATTCTACTTCAAAGTTTATTTAAAATCTTCGCTAAATTTATTTTTATTAAATTCCTGTATTCATCAATTCCTTATATACATCCAAGGCTTTATTTCTCAATTGAACAAAAAGCTCGAAAGACATTTCTGCCTTTTTCATATTTATACTTAGGTTATGCAAATCATCACTTTGTCCAGTAACAAGTCCATAAATATCATTATTAACTTGTGTTTCTGCTTCTTTATAGTCGCTCAGTGCTTGTGAGAATATATTTTTAAACGGAAGTTCCCCTCTTATTGTTCCTTCACTTACATTGCTTGAATTCCCTATTTTATTTATTTCGTTTAAACCATTAATTTTTTGTATCGGATTTATAAACATTTATATTCGTCCCTTTCTATTAATTCTATCAGTATTTAACTTATTAATTTTATGTATAACGCCGTATTTAAAGCTATAAAAGTAAAATTAAAGATTTATTTCAATATTTCTAAAGCTTTTGATGCCATTTGTTTTATTGCATTTAGCGTTGTTATATTTGCCTGATATGATCTTACTGCTTCCATCATATCAACTGTTTCCTTTAAGGAATCAACATTTGGCAGTTCTACGTAACCATCTTCATTAGCATCTGGATGTGTAGGGTCATATGACAATTTAAAGGGCTCTTGATCCTCTATGATTTGAGATACCTCAACACCTCGTACTTGATTTGAATTATTAATATCATTTATATTGTTATACAACATTTTATTAAATAATGAATTAGATGTGTTAGTTGAAGTGAATACAACCATCTTTCTTCTATAAGGTCCACCGTCTTGGGTTCTTGTCGCATCTTTATTTGCTAAATTTTCTGAGATTATATCCATTCTCTGTCTCTGTGCTGTTAAACCAGAGGCACTTATGTTTAATGACTGTAAGAAACTCATTATGTACTTCCTCCTTTTAATTTATATTATTTAGTGCTAGACAAAGCCATTTTCATCTTGGCAAAATATGAGTTTAACTGTGCAACAGTATAGCTATAATTAAACTGTGTTCTTACCATTTCTATATTTTCTTTTTCTACATCAACATTATTTCCATCAAGTCTCATAGTTTTATTAGTATTTTCACCTAAAACTATTTTAGTACCTGCTAACTCATCTCTAAGATCAGAAGCTTTTACTGCCTTGTTTTTATCGTTAATATCTGAAATTTTACTTTTTAACTCATGTTCGAAATCTACATATTTACTCTTGTAATTTGGGGTTGAACGATTTGCTACATTTTCCATGATAACCTGCTGTCTAAGCCATAGACCATCTAAATTTTTAGCAAGCAAGGCTGTGGTTAAATTATCAAAATAAGACATTATCTTTCCTCCGATTCATATTCGACATTATTCGACATACTATTTTACATATCGACAAATTTCTACTTAATAATATACGATTATACATTATTTAAGCTATATTAGCAAGTGTTTTGTATAATTTACAAGCTTGATTTTTAGCTTATAATCTAACAAATTTTTTCATAATATTTTTTTATTGCCATTTTTTTCCAATCTATTTTTTAGGATAAAATCAAGCTCTTATAAGGCATGCGTCAGTTTCGTTTGAAATTCAAATTTTTTTGGTCAACGTTTTCTTATGTCCGTATTTTTATAGATAAATAGCCCGAATTTTATTTAAATTTCAACATGTTCCCGTTTTCAATGCAAAAATTCTTACATTTTCGTAACAATTACAAAGCATATAATATTATTTCTGAAATATCAGCATATAATATAAATAATCAAATATTAGATATGAACCTATTCTAAATTAATAGTTATTAATAAAGCTGTTAATTTAGTAAAATTTATATTTAAAATCTAAGTCAAGAAGGAGAATAATAATGATATCGAACTATTATGTGGTTTCTTATAACTCTGAAGGAAAATGCAATTTACTTGATAGCAATATCAAAGGGCTTAAGAGTATAATTGTTATAGAGTGCTGTTCAAGGTTGATTACAACAATGATATTTAAGAAAATTTCAAATGAAATTTTAAGTAAGAGTCCAAATTTAGAAATTATACACGATCCAATAGACAACAATGTTATTGTAGGAGTAATAGATAGAAATTTAAGCATTGGTATATTTAGCAAGTGTCTTATGGAAGATAATAATACTGACTATTCAGAAAAAGAACAAATAAGCTTGAATTGCTGTTATGCGAATAAATCAGACAAAATAAATGAAATAAATAATGACATAAAAAGCAAATTTGACGAGGCAGTAAAATATTTTAAGGAGGCAAAGAAAACACACGACGACTGGGAGCACGTTTATATTCAAAACATTGATTTTTCTAAAGCAGATGAAATAATTGAAATCAAGATAAATGAAATTTTAGAAGATAAGAGATTTGACAAGGAATCTGTAGTACATGAAAGATTTTTTGGTGCAATATCAGCTCATGGAGCTATAAACTATGTTGAAGAAATAATAAAAAACAAGAAAATAAGATATTTCATAAAGGGAAGACCAGGAACTTCAAAGTCTACTCTATTAAAAAAATTAGCTCATATAGCATCAGAAAGAGGTATAGATGTTGATGTATATTACTGTGCTTCGGATATAAACAGCCTTGATATGCTTGTATTCCCAGAGCTTGATACCTGTATATTTGACAGCACTGCACCTCACGAATTTTTCCCTACTATGGATAATGACATTGTTATAGATATGTATTCAGAGCTTTTAGAGGATGGGTTTGATGAAAGAAACGAGGAGCTTCTTAATGAGATAAAGGTAAAATACAACGAGGACATAGTAAAAGGTGTATCTGTGTTTAAAGAAATTTTCAAATTATATGATAATTTAGAAACAGAATATATAAGCACTATTGATTTTGATTTGCTGGCAAATTTATATGAGAAAATTTTAGGTATAATTAAATAGAATTTAAAACAGGAGGAGCTAAGCTCCTCCTTATATTTTTACTTTGTTGTAAATTTAAGTTCGTCGTTTTCCACTGTAACTAAAATTGTATCTGATTTGTTTATTGTTCCTTTTAGGATTTCCTCTGAAAGTGTATCCTCTATTTTTCTTCTGATAGCTCTTTGTAAAGGTCTTGCTCCGTAATTTATATCAAAATTCTCCGATGCAAGTAATTTCTGAGCATTTTCATCAACCTCTATTGATATACCAAGCTCTCCTAGTCTTTTTGACAAATTATCAATCATCAATGAAACTATTTCCTCAACATTTTCCTTGTTCAAGGCATGGAATACTATAATTTCATCTATTCTATTTAAAAATTCAGGCCTAAACGCTTCTTTTAACTGTGAAAGCACATTTTCCTTCATTTTTTCATATTCATTTTTTTCCTCATTACTTGCCTTTGCAGTGAAACCAAGAGTTCTTTGCTTTGATATTGTACTCGCTCCAACGTTTGAGGTCATTATAATAACTGTGTTTTTAAAGTCAACTGTTCTGCCCTTAGAGTCTGTTAATCTTCCATCATCAAGCATTTGCAGCAATATATTAAATACATCAGGATGAGCCTTTTCTATTTCATCAAAAAGTACAACGCTGTAAGGTTTTCTTCTTACTTTTTCTGTCAGCTGTCCTCCCTCATCAAAGCCTACATATCCTGGAGGTGAGCCAACTATTTTTGATACAGAGTGCTTTTCCATGTACTCAGACATATCAACTCTGATTATAGCATTTTCATCTCCGAACATAACCTCTGCTAAAGCTTTAGAAAGCTCTGTTTTTCCTACTCCTGTTGGTCCTAAGAATATAAATGTTCCTATTGGTTTTTTAGGATCTTTTAGTCCAACTCTTGCCCTTCTTATAGCCTTTGATACTGCTTCAACTGCCTGCTGCTGCCCTACAACTCTATTGTGTATAATATTTTCCATGTCAAGAAGTCGTTTTGACTCATCTTCTTGCAGCTTTTTAACAGGAATTCCAGTCCATTTTGCGATTATATCCGCAATTTCTTCATATCCAATTTTTCTTTCATTCAAATTTTGATTGGTTTTCCAAGCTTCTTTTTCGTTATTCAGCTTTTCTACTAATTTTTTCTCTTTATCTCTATATTCAGCTGCCTTTTCAAAATTTTGATTGTTTATTGCCGCTTCCTTTTCCTTTTGAGCTTCTTTTATTTCATCCTCAATATCCTTTAAATTTGTTGGAGCTGTCACGCTTTTCAGTCTTTCTCTCGATGCTGCTTCGTCTACTAAGTCAATTGCCTTGTCTGGTAAAAATCTATCCGAAATATATCTGTGAGAAAGCATTGCCGCAGCTTCTATAGCTTCATCAGTTATTATTACCTTATGATGAGCTTCATATTTGTCCCTCAAGCCTTTTAATATTAGTATAGTATCATCTACTGATGGTTCTTCCACTGTTATAGGCTGAAATCTTCTCTCTAAGGCAGCATTCTTTTCAATATGCTTTTTGTATTCATCAATTGTTGTTGCTCCTATAACCTGTATTTCTCCTCTTGCTAGTGATGGCTTAAGAATATTAGAGGCATCAATCGAACCCTCTGACGCTCCTGCTCCTATGATGGTGTGAAGCTCATCTATGAATAAAATTATATTTCCATCTGCTTTAATTTCTTTCATAGTAGTTTTAAGTCTTTCCTCAAATTCACCTCTGTACTTTGCACCGGCTACCATTCCAGCGATATCAAGAGTAATAATTCTCTTATTTTTCAATATTTCTGGCACATTTCCTTTAACTATTTCCTGTGCTAATCCCTCTGCTATAGCTGTTTTTCCTACTCCTGGCTCTCCTATTAGGCAAGGATTATTTTTAGTTCTTCTTGAAAGAATTTGGATAACTCTTTCAATTTCATTGCTTCTGCCTATAACAGGGTCTATTTTATCAGCCTTTGCCTGTTTATTTAAGTCTATGCCGTATTTATCTATCGCTCGACCTCCTGCAGCAGCATTTGGAGTATCGTTCCAATTATTATTTGCATCCTCATCATTGTTTCCTCGTCCTGAACTAGATTGCTGTGAATTTAACATGTTTATTATTTCATCATATATTGATTTTACATTAGTCATATTCGCAAGAATTTGAACGCCAATTCCCTCTCCTTCATCAATCAATCCAAGTAAAATGCACTCAGTACCTGTGTAATTATGATTAAATTTTCTTGCATATCTATGAGCCTTTTCAACTATATTTTTTGTTCTTGGACTAATAGTTATATAACTTGGCACTGTGTCAGATTCTGGAGTTATTTTTTCTATAACAGCTCTTACCTCATCTAAATTTACTAATTTCCTCAGTATTTTTCCTGCTGGTCCTTCGTTTTCCATTATCAATCCTAATAATATATGCTCTGTCCCAAGGATTGGACTTTTGAGCCTAATTGCTTCTTCTTGAGCATACTTTAAAGCATTGCTCGCTGAATTACTAAATCCGCTTGACATATTTATCTATTTTCCTTTCTATGTTTTATGTTTTCTTATTAATTCCCAATTGAGAAGAGCGCAGTATTTTCTTTGCAATTTGAATAATTGATTTTACAGTTCTTCTCTCAATATCTCAGCTCTTTTAATTTCCTTTGATTTTTGTTCAGGCTCCTCCTCTAAAAGCATTGAAATATTATTATCTTGAATCTTTGTCATCAATTCATCTACATCATTTATATTTTCAAGCATTTCTGTTTCTACCCCGAGTTTTACAACCGATAAGAGTTTCATTGCCTCATAGGTGTCTATCATTCGCGCATTTTTCAATATACCATAAGCCCTGTAAACTTCATTTTCAAGAAAAATTTTACTATACTTAAGTAAAACTCTCCTTACTGTGTTTTCCTTTTTTACTAGCTGTAGGCTTATTTGCTTTATTCTTTCAACAAGTGTTTCTTCTGAAGCCCCTAGTGTTCCTTGATTAGAAATTTGATATAAATTTCCCATCGACTTAGTTCCTTCACCATAAACTCCTCTTACAGCAACTCCGATTTCTGATATAGAAAGTAGTATTTTTTCAAGCTGATTAGTTATGGATAATGCCGGTAAATGAAGCATGGTTGAAGCTCTCAAACCCGTTCCTATGTTTGTAGGACAGGAGGTGATATATCCTAAAGTCTTATCATAAGCGTAATCTAAACTTTCCTCAAGTACATCATCTATCATATTGGCTGTTTTTAAGCCATCTTCTAAGCCAAGTCCTGAGTTCAATACCTGTATACGCAAATGATCTTCTTCATTAATCATTATTATTATATTTTTATCTTTATTTATCATGAATGCGGCTTGATTTTTATTTTTTATAAGCTGAGGACTTATAATATGCTGCTCAACTAATATATTTTGTTCAATTTCTGATATATCCTTCAAATAAGTAAGTTCAAATCCAAGCTTGGAGGTTGTTTCGTTTTCTTCTATAACAGCCTTTACATCATCTACTATCTTATAGGCTTCATCTTGGTCAATTTTAGCAGAAAATTTACTTCCCATAAAATTTCTTGCAAGTCTTATTCTACTGCTCACAACAATATTATTGTTCACTCTGCACCTCCAAGCTTTCTTTCATTATTCTTTCCATTTCTTTTATTTGATCTCTGATATTTGCTGCATCCTCGAATTCTTCTTGCTCTATTTTACTTTTTAGCTCTTTCTTAAGAAGCTCTATATCTATCTCTAGTTTGTGTTTTCCCTCAGCTCTCTTAGGTATTTTCCCAGCATGAGCCTCAAAGCCTTGTATGTTCTTTATAGCTGGGATAAGACTATTTCTAAATACTGATAAGCAATTGCTGCACCCGAGTTTTCCCGTTTTCCTAAATTCATAAAATGTCGTGCCGCAAACATCACATACGTCCTGTGTTTTTAAATGCTCCTCAGTAATTTTTTCGTCAAGCATCCCAGCCAGAAAATTCTTCAAGGAAAATAAGTTTTCCTTTGGAGACTTATTATCTTTAAAAATATTCATATTCAACAAGACCTGTTGCTTTTTCGCACATTCTTCGCATAAATAGGTCTCTTCTTTTACACCATTTGTAATTTTTGTAACATGAATTGTAGCTTTATTCTTTTCACATTCATTGCACTGCATAAATTCCCTCCACTTTTAATTCTATTTATGTTTTGTATATGTTATTTTAATTGTTTTCATTTAACAAAACAAGTAATATTTCCTTTAATACATCTGCTCTTAATTTATTTCTATCGTCATAGTATATTTTTCCAAATGCTCTATCATTTATAGCTGCTTTTATAATAGCCTGCTCTCTGTCAGAAATTATTTCTTTATCTACAAATACATCTATTATATCGCAGGCTCTATTATATGTTATGCTATTTCCTATACTTTTATTAAGTGTAGCTTCAAGGTGCTCATCACTAGATGTATCTACCTTATATATCTTGACATAACCTCCGCCGCCTCGTCTGCTTTCAATAATATAACCTCTATCGTTGTTAAATCTAGTGCTTAATACATAGTTTATCTGCGACGGAGAGCAATCAAATTGTTGCGCCAGCATGTTCCTCTGAATTTCAATACTAGCGTTGTTTGCAGAATCAATTAGCTCTTTTATGAAATCTTCTATTATATCGCTAAGACTTGACATTATAAATCTTTCCTTTCTTTAACTACCAGTTTTTCACCATCGTAATCCACTATTAAAGCATCTCCTTGCTTGATATCACCTTTTATAATTATTTTAGCTATCAAGGTTTCAACCCTGCTTTGTATAAATCTTTTTAATGGTCTTGCTCCATATACTGGATCATATCCTTCATCGACAATATAATTTTTTGCTTTATCGCTTAATTCTACTGTCAATTGTTTATCTTTTAAACGTTTTTGCAAGTCCTCAAGCATTAAATCAACAATTTTATATATTTCTTTCTTCTCAAGAGGCTTATAAAATACTATTTCATCAAGTCTATTCAAAAATTCAGGTCTAAACTGCTGACGAAGGATTCTATATACATTTTCCTTAGCTTCCTCGCTAATCGTTCCATTATTATTTATACCCTCCAATATATATGACGAACCAATATTTGATGTCAAAATAATAATAGTATTTTTAAAATCCACTGTTCTCCCCTGTGAATCGGTAACTCGTCCATCATCCAAAACTTGCAATAAAACATTGAATACATCTGGATGCGCCTTTTCTATCTCGTCAAACAATATAACTGAGTACGGCTTTCTTCTCACAGCCTCTGTAAGCTGACCACCCTCCTCGTATCCTACATATCCTGGAGGTGCTCCAATCAATCTTGACACTGAATATTTTTCCATGTATTCACTCATATCAATTCTTACTATACTTTTTTCATCATCAAACAATGTTTCTGAAAGTGTTTTGGCAAGCTCTGTCTTACCAACTCCTGTAGGTCCCAAGAACAAGAATGAGCCTATCGGTTTTCTGGGGTCCTGAATACCTGCTCTTGAACGAATAATTGCTTCGCTTACCTTTTCAACTGCCTCGTCCTGACCAATAACTCTTTTGTGTAGTATATCCTCAAGTCCAAGTATTTTTTCTCTTTCACCCTCCATGAGCTTAGATACAGGTATACCAGTCCATCTGGCTACAATTTTCGCAATTTCTTCCTCTGTTACCCTATCTCTTAGCAAGCTTTTAGAATTTTCTACATGCTCAGCTATTCGCTCTTCCTCCTCCAATTCTTTTTGTAATTGCGGAAGTTTACCGTATTTTAATTCAGCTGCTTTGTTTAAGTCATAGCTTCTCTGTGCCTTTTCTATTTCAAGATTTACTTTTTCTAATTCTTCTCTTAATTTTTGCACCTTTGAAATTGCATTCTTTTCATTTTCCCATTTAGCTTTCATTTCGTTAAATTCAGCTCTCATATCTGCTAATTCTTTTTGAATTTCTTCTAAATGAGCCTTAGATAAATTATCATTTTCTTTTTTCAAGGCAGCTTCTTCTATCTCGTGCTGCATTATTTTACGTGATATTTCATCTAGTTCAGTAGGCATAGAATCCATCTCTGTTTTGATTAATGCACATGCTTCATCAACAAGGTCTATTGCCTTATCCGGTAAAAATCTATCCGAAATATATCTATTAGAAAGTGTTGCCGCTGCAATTAAGGCTTGGTCTTGAATTTTTACGCCATGATATACTTCATAGCGTTCCTTTAATCCTCTTAATATTGATATAGTGTCCTCCACGCTTGGTTCATCTATCATTACAGGTTGGAAACGCCTTTCAAGTGCCGCATCCTTTTCTATATATTTTCTGTATTCATCAAGAGTTGTCGCACCTATACAGTGTAATTCTCCTCTGGCAAGCATTGGTTTTAACAAATTGCCTGCATCCATTGCTCCATCTGCTTTACCCGCACCGACTATTGTATGAAGCTCATCAATGAATAATATTATTTTGCCTTCACTTTTTTTAATTTCCATCAGTACAGATTTGAGTCTTTCCTCAAACTCACCTCTAAATTTTGCACCTGCAACCAATGCTCCCATATCAAGAGAGAATATTTTTCTGTCTTTTAGATTGCTAGGAACATCACCTCTTACTATCCTAAGTGCCAAACCCTCTGCAATAGCTGTTTTACCAACACCAGGCTCTCCAATTAAAACTGGATTGTTCTTTGTTTTTCTTGATAATATTCTAATTGTGTTTCTAATCTCAGAATCTCTTCCTATCACTGGGTCGAGCTTTTGATTTTTCGCAAGTTCAACTAAGTCTTGACCATATTTTGCTAAAACATCATATGTGTCCTCTGGTGTATCTGTCGTTACATTAGTATTTCCTCGAACTGACATTAAAACATCAAGGAATTTATTTTTTTCAATGCCAAATTGCTTAAATACTTCCTTTATTTTTGAATTAGGACTCTCTATCAGGCATATCATGATATGCTCAACTGATATAAAATCATCTTTCATTCTTGTTGCCTGTGCTTGCGCTGATGACAGAACTTTGTCTACATCTTGTGAAACATACACAGAGCCTGCTTCTCTAGCTGGTCCTGATACTCTTGGTTTGTTGTTTATTAAATTTTCAACAGTTTCTCTTAAAGAGGAAATATCTATATTCATTTTCTTAAAAAGTTCAGAGACAAGACCATTTTCCTGTGTTAAAAGTGCATAAAGCAAATGTTCTTGCTCTATCTGTGCATTTTGATTTTGTACAGCAATATTATGAGCTGATTGTATCGCTTCTAAGGATTTTTGTGTAAATTTTTGTGTATTCATATAATCTCATTCCTTTCTTTATTATTATATATTTTGACTTTGACTTTCTTTGACCTTTAATTTATTATAACTCTATTTTTCCAAAAATCAAGTAGTATTTTAAAATTTATTTATATATTTTCCAAAAAATTAAGATTTATTTAAGGTGGTATAATTGACTTATAGAGTTAAATCCTATTATGAGGTTATTTACAAGATTTTAAGATATTAAGTGATGTTTATTATACTAAATAAATTATAAAAAAGTTGGTATCTAATGTTGCAATTTTTATTTTAAAATAAATTTAAAAAAGTTGTTGACATACATAAACATTTATGTTATTATTAGAAAAGTATTACAGATGTATATATGGATATCACATGTTTTTAGAGATTATATAATTATTTGTTTATATGATTTGTAAAAATATGTGATTTTTATTATAAATAGCATTTGAGTATAATAAAAAATTAGGAGGTACCCAATGAATACAGGTACAGTTAAATGGTTTAACGCAGAAAAAGGATTTGGATTTATTACAGTGAAAGGTGGAGATGACATTTTCGTTCATTTCTCATCAATTCAAGGAGATGGATTCAAATCATTAGAAGAAGGTCAATCAGTTAGCTTTGAAATTACTCAAGGCAACAAAGGACCACAAGCTACTAACGTTACTAGAATATAACCAAACAATAAAAATCCGAGTCTTAAGGCTCGGATTTTTTTATGGCAGGGAACTATAAAAATGATACTATACCCTTTATGCCATTTACACCGCGTTTTTTAATTATCACCTCTGCTATATCTTGCAGATTATCACTATCTAAATATGGTGCAAGGCTTGTTACTAAATCTACATTATCAGCTTTTGCAGCCCTCATCGCTAAGTCTCCAAGGTCTTCTTCGTCCATAAAAGGTGCTAATTTTACTATTTCGTATGCGTTTCCGCTATCCAGTGCTTTTTTCGCTATTCTGTATAGTGCATCTTCATCCATATTAGGTGCTAACTTTACTATTAGTTTTAAATCATCAATCTTTTCAGCTATTTCACTAAGAGCATCTTCGTCAAGATGAGGTGCTAGCTTAACTATCATGTTAGAATCATCAACATGTTTGACTAGCTCAGCAAGATCATCTCCATCTAAATGTGGAGCTATTTTTTCTAATCCATCGACACCATTGTATTCTATAGCTTTTGATACCAATTTATATAAGTTACTTTCATCTAGATGCGGAGCTATTTGACACAAATCATCTATACTAAATTTTTCACTTGACTGTTTTATAAGCTTATATAAATCATCCTCATCTAAGTGCGGAGCAAGCTCACATAAGTCTTTTATTGTGTATTTTTCATCTATTTGACTTATTAGCTTATATAGAAAACTATCATCTATAGAACCTGCAATTTCTGATATTTCTCTAATTGTAACTTTTCCCTTGTTATTATCTATAACCTTGTCAATCATAGTTTCTGTTTGCGATGGTTTTAATATTGGTGCAATATCGGCAACATTTTTAATTGATACATTTTCTTCTTCTATGTAACTGCCCTCTTTGCCATCTATCACATTTTTTATAAGATTAAGCGACTTTTCTTCAGACAACAACTCATCTATACTTGTGTTGAATATCTTTGCCAAATCCGGAAGTTTAGTGATATCTGGCATAGAGTTACCTCTCTCCCAATTGCTAACTGCCTGATAACTAACTCCCATCAAATCAGCAAGCTCCATCTGTGTTATATTATTTGCTTTTCTAAAATCAGCAATTTTCTTTCCTATATTTCTTATATCAAACATTTTTTCCTCCTGTAATCAAAAACTTTTCAAATATTTTAAAGGCTTAAAGCTTTATTAGATTTAATTTTCTTTCAATCTTATAAAAATGGAATAATCTCTTTTATATCTTTAAGACCATGATTATAAACATATTCATCAACTATTTTATTTAATGTCTCACGTTTTATAAATGGAGCCAATGACATAAGTGCAGATTTATCCATCTTATCAGAAGAATTTAAAACTAACTCACTTAAAGTATCTCTTCCTAAAAATGGTGCGAAAGGTACAAGCTGTTTTATGTTGCCATTTTTAAAAGCTGTAGCTGCTAATTTATTTAGTGTTTCTCTCCTTATAAATGGTGCAAAAGCAATAATTTTGTCTAAGTCTTCATTATCATAATACTTAAGAGCTAACTTATCTAAAACATCTCTGCTTAAAAATGGTGCTAATCCTATAAGATCAGACAATTTTCCATTTGATGACGCTTCTTCTGCAAATTTATCTAAAACATTTCTGCTCACAAATGGAGCTAGTGCAACAAGTTCATGTATATCATTACTTGAATAAGAGTTCAAAACTAGCATATCAACCTTTTCTCTGCTTAAAAATGGTGCAATTGCCATTATATCATTAAAGTTTATAGCCTCTTTATTTCCCTCGTTCACTTTTATTACTCTATCTACGATTTTATCAGTTTGCACAGGTTTTAGTATTGGAGCAACCTCTGCTACAGTATCTATAGATATTTTTTCTTCCTCTATATATTCATCTTCTGTTCCTTTTATTATATTTTTAACCAACTCTAAAGGCTTTCCATCATTCAATAAGTCATCTATGCTTACTCCCAAAATTTCTGATAATTCAGGCAGCTTTGATATATCAGGCATAGAATTGCCTCTCTCCCAGTTACTTACTGCTTGATAGCTAACTCCCATCAAATCGGCAAGCTCCATCTGTGTAATATTTTTCTCTTTTCTTAATTGAGATATTTTAAGTCCTGTGTTTTTTGTTTGAAACATGATTAAATCCTCCATATTAATTTTTTTCGAAATTCTTTTGGTACTAATGCTTGGTGTGATATCTCAATGTTTCAATAAGGCTTTTAAGTAAGCATTAGCACTATATAGCATATCATATATTTCTCAAATTTAATAGCTATATTAATTATGACTTTATTTATACTTCTACTTGTAATAATGCAAAGAAGTTTAAAAAACTTAAGTTATTATAATTCTTCTTGTCAACACAAAAATCTTCTTTTCTATAATTTCCAATAATATCCGAAATTTCATGTTTAGATAAATACTGAATAGCATTTGGACTTAATAATTCCTTTACTCTTATCTTCGAATTTCTCATATTCTATCTCACTTCCTTTCTAAATTCAACATATATAATACTCATCTCTCGCAGATGTTCTCTTGTAGTTTAAACTATGGTGTAAGGATAACATCTATTTTAAAAATTTTGAAGCAAGTAGTAATTGAGTTGTCATTTTTTTTACTAAAGCGTTAATTGAGTTGTTTAAATTTCAATGTATTATTAATATAATTACATGAAAATTTTTATATTATTTTTTAAGATGTAATATTGGAAAAAATATGTTATAATATATTTAGAATATTTTAAACGTCTTGTAAGTCTTTTGTAAAAAGACTTTCTAGCACAGACTATGTTATAATAAAACTCAAGTGAAACTTGAAATATAATCTTGGAGGTTTAAATTTGAATGAAAGTAGATAAAATTAAAACAATAAACGAGATGGAAAAAACATTTAGCAATTTCATCGACTATGTAAATAATGATATTGAGCAGATATCTATAGAAAATTTTAATGCTAAAGAAACTGTGCTTGTAATTATTGATATGGTTAATGGCTTTGTTCGTGAAGGAGCTTTAAGCAGCCCATATGTCGATAAAATAGCATCTGGAATTTTTGACCTAGCAAAAAAATGTGAAGAATTAAAAATACCTATAATTGCATATGCTGATACGCATAGTGAAAACAGCACTGAATTTAAAAGTTTCCCTGCGCATTGCCTTGCTGGTACTCATGAGGCTGAATTGATAGATGAACTTAAGCAAATAAAATCTATTATTAAGATAGAGAAAAATTCAACTAATTCCTTTTTAGCAAAAAATCCTCTTGAATTACTTGATTTTAATGTTAAAAATATATTGGTTACTGGCTGTGTAACAGATATATGTATTAGAGATTTTTCAAAGACTATGAAAAAATATTTAGAAGAGAAGGATATAGATGCAAATATTTTTTTAATTGAAAATTTGATAGACACATTTGATATAGATGGTGTTCACAACCGAGAATTAGAACATGTTCTCGCACTATACGATATGAAAAACTCAGGTATAAATATTGTTCAAAGTTAGAAAATAACAATTTACTTGTAATTTAATAAAAAAATGATTACTCTGTATCGACAGTGTAATCATTTTTTCTATCATTTAATTATCATAACGGCTAATCTTACAAGCCCCTATTCACTTCATAAGCAATCTTTAAAAATTCTGCTGGTGATAACTTCTTTTCTTCTTCCGATGGATATACTTCCATTGATAGGCTGTCGCATGATGTTGTTTTTATTGTGCTAACAATTGATTTAAAATCAACAATACCTTTTCTTGGAAGCCAATGCTTGTCGTCTGTTCCATCATTGTCAGACAGATGAACACAAAACAGTCTGTTTTTCCATTTGTTTAGAATTTCGCCCTTGCTTTCTCCATCTATGAAATCATGGGATGAATCGTAGCAAAATCCAAGGTATTTTGAGTTAAATTCATTTAAAATAAATTCTGTATAGTTGAATTTTCGTGTGTTTTCTACTGCTACCTTTATTTTGATATCTTCTGCAAAATTAATTATTTTATCAAATGATTTATATCCATTTTTATAGTCTACATCAGATAAGCTGCTTCTGTTAGTATGTAATACTACTTTTTCAGCACCGGAGGACTTGCAGCCTTCTAAATATTTAATAACTTCGTTGACATGAGCTTCTCTTTCCGATGTTTTATCGCTCCAAAGCAAATTGCAATCTTCATATGGCAGATGTATATTATCAACTCCTAATCCAAATTCTTTTGCAAGTGAAACAAAAGTTTTCTTATCTCTAAAGTATGGATAGTCTTCATCTTCCCACCAGAGCATTACATTATCAAAACCTGCTTCTTTTATCATTTTAAGTCTGTCTTCAATTGGCAATACATACCCGAACCAGTTAAAAATTCCTGATTTCATAATATCTACCTTCCTTATAATGTTATTTTGACTCTATATTTTATTAAGATAATTTTCATTACAATTTTTTAACCAAAAATCTTTTATAGCCTACAACTTATAAACTGTCATAAATATAGTTTGCAATTTGCAAACTGTTTTGTCAAGAATTATTTTGTAAATGCTATAAAATAGCTATAATTAAAATAAAATCTGCTGCAATGGCATATTGATAATTGCTATTGCAGCAGGCTTATTTATTATTTTATATTATCCAATTAGATTAATTCCAATATTTAGCATTTCATTATATAGTCTTGCTATCGGCAGACCTACAACATTATTATAGTCACCATCTATTTTTTTAATGTAAATAGCAAATTTGCCTTGAACTGCATAAGCTCCCGCCTTATCCATAGGCTCTTTTGTAGCTATATAATCAAGTATTTGCTTTTTACTTATTGGATACATACTGACATTTGTTGCTTCAGAAAACACTAGCTTTTTTATCATCTTGTTTTCTTTCACAAACACACAGACTCCAGTATATACAACATGTGTATTGGCTTGTAATTCATTAAGCATATTAAAAGCATCTTCTTCATCTTTTGGCTTTCCCATTATTTTGTTATTTGATACAACAATTGTATCTGCTCCTATAACAATAGATGATTCGCCTACTTTTTCAAATATTTCCTGTGCTTTTTGGCAAGCTAATTCTTCAACAATATCTTTTGGTACATTCTTTGTAATCACTTCACTGCAAGTACTAGGAACTATGTCAAAGCTTAATCCTATTTGTTCTAATATTTCCTTACGTCTCGGTGAAGCCGAAGCTAAAACAATTTTTTTCATTTATTTATCAATACCTTTACTAATATTTATTTTCTTCTTCCAAAAAGTCTTAAAAGATAGATAAACAAGTTTATAAAATCAAGATATATTTGTAATGCTGAATAAATAGATACTTTTTCCAACATTTCCGGATCATTATAATATGCTTCGTAGCATAGTTTGATTTTTTGAGTATCATATGCTGTAAATCCTACAAATATCAATACGCCAATAGAACAAGCTATAGTTTCAAATGCCGAAAGATTAATAAACATTGCAACTACCCAGAATACTACCAAAGCAATCAATCCAAAGAAAAGTACAGTTTTCCATTTTGATAAATCACTCTTAGTAAAAAATCCATACAATGCCATAGCTCCAAACATACCTGATGTTATTGCAAATACATAAATCATCGATGCAAGATCATAGATTAAGAAATAAACAGAAAATGTTAAACCGTTTAAAACAGCATAGACAAAAAACAAAGCATGTGTAGCAGCAACCGGAAGTTTATATATTCTTGCTGATAATACAATAACCAAAAGAATTTCTGCTAAAGGAAGAATATACATTATACTAGGTATACTAAGGATATTAAAAATAAAGCCTGTAGAATAAGATGTATATGCCAATACAAATGTCACCATCAATCCAAAAAACATCCATCCAAATGTTTTGCTTGTATGCGTCGCCAACGTTACTCTTTGTTCTACATAATTGTTTTCATTACGTTCCATAACAACCCTCCACTATAACGCTATAAAATGCGTTTATATTAATTGATATTTACATGATATCATTAATTTAATTAGTTTACAAGTATTTTTATTGGATGTTATTTATATAAAGAATTACAATAATAAATAATAGCCCTATAAATAAAATCGCTTAAATCCCCGTTACTATATTGATTTATATAATTTTTAAATCTGTTATCAAATTTGTAAGTTAGATTATCCAACTATTCAAGCCGCGATATGATTAAAGAGCACCAACACAGTTAGCTTATACTGGGTAGATGCTCTTTTTATTTTGTGTTTGTCTATATAGCCAAGTAACCTTAGGTCAAAGCCACTCACCCTAATTAAAGCGTCTCAACTAATTTTTGAATCTTTGAGTGGGAAATTAAATACACATTGCCTATAATGTCGATTTTGCTTTCCTTTACACGTACAGCACCATCTTTGTCTGCCGCCACATAAATATCCATTTTTTCTGATAAAGGGAAGCGTTCCTCAATCAGTGCGGTGTTATCATGATCAAAATGAGCTTCAAATGAAAAGTGATTAAGAGCCATACCTTCATAAATATTGCATTCATCCACATATTCATCGGACATGTTCATCCCGCCAGCACTTGTTCCCATTACTACAGCATTGCTTTTTTTAATCAAATCCGATAATTCATATTCCATCAAAAGGTGCTTTTGGTGCAAAGGGCTTCCGCCACATAAAAAAATTACAGAGGCGTTTTGAATTAATCGCTGGGCGTCTTCATTCTGCGTGCGATAATCAATTAAATGATATTCATCAAAAAAAATGTTAGCTTGATTAAACCATGTCCTTTCAAAAACATTATCAATATTAACTTGCTCATCTCTATAATCAGGCGATTCAGCACTAATCATAACAAGCGACTTTCTGTCTGTTATATCCTCGTGTAACACATTTACTAACTTCTCAGAAAAGCCCTTTTCATAAAACCAATCTAAGTAATAGTGAGTTTTCATACGTAATTACCTCCATATGTAATATCTACATTAATCCATTATTATTAAAATATATAGCGCCAAGAGAGATAAAAATGCGTATAGTAATATAATTACGGCATCTACACAAATCAAGTACTAAGCGCAGATATGGAAACTATCCTGCTACATATAATATCAAAGATGTAATTTAATGTCAATCCAGTCTTGAACCTGTTTATCATCAAAATCGCTAGTTGCTGCAAAACCCTGTAATAATTTCGAATTTGGACATTCATTGGATATATCGACTTCTATTTGTCCAAATCCTCCCCCTCCATGAGTACAAAAAGGAATGATTTTTTTTCCATTTAGATTAACACTACGCAAAAAGCTTAATATTGGTGGTGCAAAAGATTTAAACCAATTAGGTGTTCCTATAAAAATATATTCATAATCATCTATAGGCTCATTTCCAGATAATAACTTAGGACAGTATCCTCTCTCAATTTCATTTCTCACTTCTTTTGTCGCACCATTGTAATCAAGAGTATAAGGTTTTTCCAAAACCAACTCTCTAATATCTCCATCTGTAATAATTGCTATATCTTCTGCTAAGTTTCTTGTCGTATTTGAAAAAGAATAGTATACAATTAATATTTTGCTCATAAATAATCCCTCCAAAAAATTCTACTTGTGTATTTTATGTTATTTTCTTAATTATAATCTGTAATGTAGCATAACTGTCAAGAAATATTTTAAAGAGCTTAAAATAAAAATTCCTTATCATTTAAAATAAATTCATAAAAAATCCACATAAAATCTTAGCTTGGTAGATTTTTATGTGGATTTTCAGATAAAATATAATCTTTGTACTTCAATTAGTTTTAAAGTACCTTTTCACAATATCTAGTTGCGTTCAATTAGACATCTGCTATTTAGCAATGATAGGCACCCATAGCTCTTGCTCAATTTCAGCTCCAGGTGCTAAATAATTTTCTATACAAGGGCTATTCGCAAGCTCGTAGCCAGATGTAGGAAGCCATTCTGTGTATAGTCGTTTCCAAGCATTAACATTATCATTTGGAAAAACAACATATAAACATGGTGGAAGAATTAGTTCTTCCATATCGTCAGGTATATTATCATCATACCTGCATCCCATTAGTAAATCAAAGGTTTCATCTTTAATTGACGCTTCTTTGCCAAAAATACCAAGCAAACCTTCAAGCTGGCACTTAGGATTTTCCCAAGACATATCAATCAGTTTTTGTAAAAACCCATTTAATCGTGCATTTTCCCACAACTTAGGAACAATTTTAAAAGCGTCCGCAGTTTTTACGGTTTCTCTTTTGACTGCAAAACGAAGCTTACAATCAATGTTTTCAATTCGATAATTCATTTCAGAAACTCCTTTTATAGTAATCTGAAAGGACATACGAGGATATGCTCTCAATTGAACGCTATTTTCACGAACGGACACAGGAGTAACCCCGTGCAATTGACGAAAAGCTCTCGTAAAAGCGTCAGGAGAACTATAACCGTACTTCATGGCGATATCTATAATTTTTACATTATCTTTCTGTATTTCAAAAGCTGCTTTAGTAAGCCTTCTACGACGAATATACTCAGATAAAGAAACATTAGCCAAAGAGGAAAACATTCTGGAAAAATGAAATTCAGAACAACAAGCAATTTTAGCAATATAGGAATAGTCAATTTCACTATCAAGATTGTTTTCTAAATAATCAATTGCAGAATTAAATCTGTTCAACCAGTCCATATACTCACCTTCCTTTCATAAATTATTATACATCAGAAATCGTTGAGAAACCCTGCAATTGTTGCCTAAATTTGCAGGTGTAATTTTATAGTTTATAAAGATTTTTTGTATCATAAATATATCAGTTTTAATGATAAATATCAACAATTTAAATTTAGAGTCTATATAAATTTTGACCAAAAAATAAATTTTTTTATTGACATGACATAAATATTGTGTATAATGGATATATACATTATGTATTATAAAACAATTAATTGTTTCCATGGAGAGGCTAAATAAAATGAAAAACAAAGAAAGGATATGTGCCGAGTTTGCCTTTAGCAAGCTTTGCCTATTTCACAAGTTCCAATTGACTTGTAATAAAATCGGTGCATGGCATGAAAATCATGAATATATTTATAAGTAATTCTAACGGACAGCCTATTTATGAGCAGATTGTCACGCAAATCAAAGGTCTCATAATTTCCGGTGAATTAAATGAGGGTGATGCCTTACCTTCTATGCGTGTTTTGGCTAAAGAGCTTCGTATAAGCGTTATAACGACTAAGCGTGCTTATGAAGAATTAGAGAGAGAAGGCTTTATTACTTCAATGACTGGTAAGGGAAGCTTTGTGTCTATCAAAAATACAAATCTGATAAGAGAGGAAAATCTAAGAAAAATTGAAGCAAGCATGACTCATATTGTGGAAGTAGCCAATCAATGTGGCCTACAATTAGATGAGTTAATTGAAATGCTTACTATAATTTATGAAGGAGAATAAGATGGAAAGTGCATTTAAAATAACTAATTTATCTAAAAGTTATAAAGATTTTAAACTCGACAATGTAAATATAGAATTGCCAAAGGGCTGCATAATGGGCTTTATAGGCGAAAATGGTGCAGGTAAAAGCACAACTATTAAGTTAATTTTAGATTTAATTCATAGAGATAACGGTAATATAACCGTATTAGGAAAAGATAATAAAAAAGAGTTAAATTTAGTAAAAGAAAACATAGGCGTTGTAATGGATGAGTGCTTTTTCCCTGAAAACATCACTGCTAAAGACATAAATTTAATAATGAAAAACATCTATAAAACATGGGATGAAAAGAAATTCAATAATCTGCTAAATTACTTTACTTTGCCAGAAAAAAAGATTATAAAAGAATATTCTCGTGGAATGAAAATGAAGCTATCTATAGCTGTAGCTTTATCACATGATTCTAAACTATTAATATTAGACGAGGCAACCAGCGGTCTTGATCCTATTATTAGAGATGAAATCTTAGACGTTTTCTTAGAATTCATTCAAGACGAAGAACACTCAATATTTGTTTCTTCTCATATCATTAGTGACCTTGAAAAAATTTGTGATTATATAACATTTATTCACAAGGGCAAAATCATATTTAGCGAGGCTAAGGATAGTTTATTAGAAAGTTATGGCATACTTAAATGTTCTTCTGATGAATTCAAAAATATAGACAAATCAACTATTAAAGGCTCTAGAAAAAACTCATTTGGAATAGAAGCTCTTGTTTTAAAAAACAGATTAAAAGGAAAATATATCATAGATAAGGCTAGTATTGAAGATATAATGTTATTTTATGTGAAGGAGAGTGTCAAATGATAGGTCTTATTTTAAAAGATTTTATAAATTTAAAAAAGCAATCAAAAATGATTGGAGTTCTTGCAATATTTTATCTAATTTTTTCAAAGGCAACCAATAATAACAGTATGTTCGGAGCTATAATGCTTATGATATTTGCAATGATGCCAATAACCGCATTATCTTTTGACGAAAAAGCAAATTGGGATAAATATGGACTTACAATGCCAGTCTCTAGAACGCAAATGGTACTATCCAAATATATTTTAGGTATTATTTTATCATTATTTGCACTTATATTAAACTTCATAGCGCAAATACTATTAGGCACTGAAATGAACATTGAAAACATAATAATCATTTTAGTAATATTTGGTATATCTATAGTATTTATTTCGCTTATGCTTCCTATAATATTTAAATTTGGAGTTGAAAAAGGAAGAATGCTGATGTTTGTAGTTTTAATGCTGCCAACGATGATAATATTGCTTTTTAAAGATTTTATCAAAGCACCTCCATCTGACGAGGTAATAGAAAAGGCGTTATACGCACTTCCTGTAGTAATAATAGTAATATTAATAATATCAATATTGATGTCTATAAACATATATAACAAGAAAGAATTTTAAAAATAAGCTGTAGCAAAACAAAAAATTGCTACAGCTCTTTTTATTCAGTTGGAATAACTGCGTTTCCTGAAAATCCTACTATTCCATAAAGAAAAATTACGTTCGTAATGCCGTTTTCAAGTGCGTATTCAACAATATTATCCTTAAAAAATCTTGGATCTATTATATGCACCTCAGCATAGTCCTCAAGCACAAACTGACAAAAGGCATTTGCATACGAATCCTTTATCACAAGAAGCTTTCCGCTTTTTCCTCCTCCTTCAACCACAGTAAGTCCTTGGTTAGAGTTGAAAAATACAGCGTATTGGTCCTTACCCATTAAAAACTTCCTCTCGTAAATACTGTTCGTAGTATAGCTTCCGTCATTATACGAAACCTTGTACTGTTCATTTTTATAATATGCAGTAATTTCATCAAACGGAGAAGTTGGTAAATTCACCTTGCTCCATGTTGTACCTCGAAAATTATCGCTTAAAATCTCACTTTTCCATTCGGAAATCGGCGCTGGCTCAACACCTCTGACCTTGCACCACTCAGCATAGGCATAGTATGCACCGAGACTCGTCCAGTGATGGTCTGTGCGATAATAAATGTATTCATCTGCATGCTTAAGAAGTGTATTTGTTATATCTACAACATTTAGCCCTGTTTTTTTCACCAAATCAACAATTTCTTGCTGGCTCGCACGCGGTGCAAATGCCGGCAGCTTTTCTGACATTATTTCAATTGCTGATGGTACAAGCATTACATCAAATGGAATTTTATTATAAGTCATCGACTCTGATAAGGCGAGCAGTCTACTGATATTTTTTTCGGCTCTCTCTTTATTATAGCTTGCAAATTTCTCAATCAGATAACCATCTTTACCTATATAAACATTGTTTGCCTCGCGTTTTCCTGAAACCATCTCAGCATAGGTTTTTATTGAAATCCAACTATCCCTTTTCCAAAAGTGGTCGTTATAATAGGTTTCGATATCACGCATAAATTTATGCTCGTCACCATAAATTTCATTCCAGTGGATTGCTCTCCACTTTTCAGAAAAATCCTGTGCCATAGCCCATTTTTCAAGGTTAATAAGAGAAGGAAATTCTTTAAGAAAGCGGTTTTCGTTCTCGCTAAATTTCTTCTTAGGAGCAAATAAAGAGGCTGTTCCTAAGAAAAGTACGGCAATAGAAAATAAAATTATCATAAGTCTTTGCGGAGTAAATTTTTTATCAGACATGTTTATCCTCCTTAAAAATTAAAGTACAAAAACGGATTATAGCTTGAATCCACAAGATAAGCCGTCACAAGTACAAACATAGCAATCTTTACAATAGTCATTGAATATCCTATAAGATGAGGAAATTTTTCAGTGAGATAATCACCAAGCTTTTTCATCTTATCGGTAGAGGCAACGGCACAAATCAAAAGTATAATACCATAATTAAGCAATAGATAAAGTCCGCTTTGGTCAAAAAACTTTCCGTTTGCGTTAAACATTGCGCCAATATATTTAAATGTAAGTTTAAACATTGAACCGATATCAAGCACATTTGTACCAACACCATCAAACAATACCCAACCGAAAAGCACCAGAACAAAGCTGTAAATAATTCTTAAAAAAGAAGGAAGCTTTTCGAGAAGTTTTTCAAGGAAAAGACGCTCAAGAATAATTATAATTCCGAAATAAAGACCCCAAATAATGAAATTCCAGCTTGCGCCATGCCACAGACCAGTGACAAACCACACAGCAAAAAGATTTAAAAGTGTGCTCATGGTGCCTTTGCGGTTACCGCCGAGAGGAATATAAAGGTAATTTCTGAACCAGTTACCCATAGTTATATGCCAACGTCGCCAAAATTCAGATATACTTTTCGACATATATGGGTAATCAAAGTTTTTCGGAAAGTGAAATCCCATCATTTTAGCAAGCCCTACTGCCATGTCGGAATAACCGCTGAAATCAAAATAAATCTGGAATGCAAAGGCAATTATGCCAATCCAAGCAGTAAGTGCAGAAAGCTCACCATATTCCATAGCCTTTACAGAAGTCCATAAAGATCCTATATTATTGGCAAGAAGTACCTTTTTTGACAGACCTACGATAAAAAGCGAAATTCCCTCTCCAACCATATCAATAGTAAACTTGCGTTCGTCAACTTCATCCTCTATATCACCATAGCATACAATTGGGCCAGCAACAATCTGAGGAAAAAGAGTTGAAAAAGCAAAAAAGTTTATGAAATTGCGCTGAATACCAACGTTTCCGCGATATAAATCAATTGTGTAGGACATGGATTGAAATGTGTTAAAACTAAGTCCGACAATAGGTATCATTTTAATAATTTCTATGTTTTGTCCCATGAAAAAGCCTATATTGCCCATGATAAACATCCAGTATTTGAAGTAAATGAGCTGACCTACACTTATTAAGATAGAAACAATAAGTGCTGTACGCATAATTAATTTGTTTCCTCTGTACTTCTCCATGATAATGCCGACAAAATAGTCAATTGTTGTAGCAGCAATTGTTACAACTACATACATTGGCTCACCCCAAGCATAGAAAGCAAGCCCACTTATAGCAAGAAAAAGATTTTTCATTGCTTTCGGAGAGAGATAATACCCGATCATGACAGCAGGAAGAAAAAGAAATAAAAACAATGGCTCGGAAAAGACCATAAAAACCTCCGTAAAACATATATTTTGGTTATTTGTACTAAAAACAGCAATTAACTCCGCCCTTTTAATACAAATCAAATGGGAAAACTAAAGCTGCAGAGTTAATTATATTTATTTCAAAAAATCAGTTATCTTTTTAGATATAACGACAAAATTTTTAGTCTTTCCTCCAAAAATTTCTTCACATACAGCATCAATTTATATGAAATTGCAATTTATTAAATATGATTATGACTCATTAATTGTCGGCAGATTTTTTTAAATGCAAAGTGCTAACAGCACTTTTTTTACTTATATAATTTTTATATATTATCACAATGTTTGAAAAAATTCAAGAATTCTGTAAGAATAAAAATTTTTTTTAAAAAGTTTATGCTTAAATAAAGTAAAATAATTAAAAATATAAAATTAGATGATTGACAGCATATAATTAGTGTGCTAATATTAATTTAATTTATAATATCGAAAGCATTGCAACGATATTATTACAAAAACAGAGGTGTTTTATGAGCAGGGTAGTATCTAAGTAGAAAAAAATTTAACAGACAATTATTGCAAATTTTAGGGATTTGATTATCCTCTTTTTGTGATTTCTTGTTTGTCTTTCTATAGGGATACAAACCGCAAATAATTTATATTGCTATTTAAGCGTGTATTTGTATGCACGCTTTTTATTTTTGCATATTTTATGCAATTTTATAATTTGCTTGTTATTTTTCCTTATAGAAAATTAATTATAATTTAAAGTGAGGAGAATTAAATTGAACGAACATGTATATGAAAAATTACAATATAACAGACTAAAGGAATTAGTTAAGGAATACTGTGTTAGCAGTCTAGGAAAAACACTGATAGATAAGCTAGTACCAACCGGAAACATTAAGGCTGTCGAAAATAGGTTAAATGAAACAACAGAGGCAAGAAAGCTTTTAGACTTTTCGGGCAGTGTACAGCTTAGCGGTATAGTCAATATAAAGGAGATTATTGAAAAGGTACAAAAGGACATAATTCTTGACCCTGAGCATTTAACTAATGTGGCTTCATTTCTAAGAGGATGCTCGAAAATAAAATTATATATGAAGGATAAGGAGTTCTATGCTCCGACTTTGTATAGCTATAGCCTAAATATCCTTGAATTGAAGCATATCGAGGAAGAAATTGAAGCTTCAATACGAAACAACAAAATAGAAGATGATGCAACAACAGAATTAAAAAAAATAAGAAAGCAGCTGGCACAGGTAGAAAGCAAAATTTCGGAGGGTCTAAACAGCTTTTTAAAAAATCCGAATAATAAAAATTACATTCAAGATTTCTTTGTTACAAGAAGACAAGGAAGACTTACTATACCAATAAAGTCTTCATATAAAAATATGATATCGGGAGTTGTCATTGAAAGCAGTGAAAAAACAGCATTTATGGAGCCTGAAAATGTCAGCAGGCATACTTCTAAATACAATGAGCTTAAATCAGAAGAAGCAATTGAAGAATATAAAATACTTTCATATTTGACCAAATGTATATATGACAACTTGTATAGCATCGAAAGAAATATTGAAGTTATGTCACATTATGATATGGTATTTGCTAAAGGAAAGTACAGCAAGGCTATCGGAGGGATTTCTCCGGCTTTAAATGAGCATGGATATATAAAAATTATAGCTGGAAAGCACCCTTTGTTAGAGGGAACAGTTGTACCTCTTAACATTGTAATAGGGGAAAATTTCAGGTCTTTGATAATTACCGGACCTAATGCCGGAGGAAAAACTATAGTTTTAAAAACCATAGGACTTCTGACCTTGGCTATGCAATCGGGATTTCATATTCCTGTATCTGAGGGCAGCAATATGTCTGTATTTGATAAGGTGTTTGCTGATATAGGAGATGACCAGAGCATTGAAAATTCCCTTAGCACCTTTTCGGCACATGTAAAGAATTTATCGCAAATTATTAGACAGGCGAATAAATCTACACTATTATTATTTGATGAAATAGGAAGCGGTACTGAGCCAAATGAAGGAGCGGCACTGGCTATAGCAATACTTGAGGACGTATACAACAAAGGAGCTATAACTGTTGCGACAACTCATTACAATGAGATTAAAAACTTTTCATCTTCTCATCCGGATTTTGAGAATGCAGCTATGAAGTTTGACAAAGATACCTTAGAGCCTTTATATCAAATAGTTATCGGGAAATCAGGTGAGAGCAATGCTCTTTGGATTTCAAAGAAAATGGGCATATATGATGATGTATTAAAAAAAGCCGAGAGATATATGAGGGAAAAATCATATAATTTAAGCATAATAGATAAATCCAGAACAAGGTCAAAAAAAGAGATTATAGCTGAGGAAGCAAAGTACAAATATTGTATTGGCGATAGAGTCTATATAAGAGATATAAAGGATAGTGCTATTGTTTATAAGGAAAAGGATGAGTACAATAACATTGTAGTTTTACATGATAAGGAGTTTAAAACCTTTAATGAAAAACTGCTAAAGCTTGAAGTCACAGCAAAAGAGCTATATCCTGATGGATACGACTTAAATACACTTTTTGTTAGTTACCGAGAACGAAAGGTCGAAAGGGATATAAAAAGAGGCTCTAAAAAAATGCTTAAAAAGATAAGAAAATATGGTATCGATAAGATAATAAATGATGAAATATAATATATATTTAAGCAGGAGGGGCTTAAAATGGTTTACAACACAGAGAAAATTTTAGATGAATTGATAAGTAAAATTTCAGAAATGAATGAGGTGCAAGCAATTGGTATAAGTGGTAGTAAAACACCACTTCCAAGAGCTGGTGAGGGTGATATTGATATTTTTATATATTGTGATATGATACCTACTCTCGAAAAAAGACAAACCATATTATCTCAATTAGGAACTAAAATACAGGAAAGCAAAATTAATATTTTCGAAGGAGGACATTGGGGTACTGGAGATTTTACACTTATAAACAACGTTGAAACTTGGTTAATGTACTTTACCGTGAGCGAAACTATGTCTAATGTAGAGTCTATACTAAATGGCGAATATCCTGATAAATTGGATAATTATTACTATCCTATAGGTCGTTGTGCTATGTTAAGAAATATCAGTATCCTATATGAAAAAAATGATTTCTTGCATACCTTGAAGCAAAGATTATTTGAATATCCGGACAAATTAGCAGAGATATTATCAAAATACCATTTAGATGAACTGGAGGATACAGAGGATTTAGAACGTGCTGTAACTAGAAAAGATGTGCTGTTCTATCATTTTGCAATGGACATCGCAATTGACCATTTTCTCCAAGCTCTGTTTGCTATAAATAAAACCTATTTTCCAAGCAGAAAACGATCTGTTGATTTTATTAAAAATTTTAATTTAAAGCCTAAACAATGTGATGAAAATTTGTTAGAGATTATTAGATTAGGTAGTTATCCAGAGGGAATTAAGCAATCTTTCACTCTATGGGAAAACATGGTTAATGAGCTAAAGAAAATAGAGGCTAATTAGTAGGAAGATATTTATTAAGATGATAAAAAATTAATTTTGTAATAAAAGATAAATAAAGACATTGGGATGTTTCAAATGTTTTAAACCTTAGCTTTACTCATGCTAAAAAATATATGAAATATCCCTTTGTCTTTAATTCCATTTCAATCTCTATTGAACTTATTTGTCTCTAATGATACAAATAACATGAAAAACAGAGTATTTTTCATGTTATTGACATTGTAAACTATTAATTTTATATATTTTTGTTTTAACTAATCAAAATAGCAAACACTTATTTTTTTCGTAAAATAGGCAGCCAGAATTCACAAGTATTTGTGTCAATATTGATTATTTCTAAATCACCAAAAACACCAAAATTTTCTTCATAATCTGATTGTAAAAGCCATGTATTTCTGGCGTAATCTCCACCCTTTCCTTCATCTGAAGCAAAAACCGCATAATCACTTTCTATCAGCAATCTATAAATCAGTCCTTCAGGTACATTGGAAATGTCTTTTATTTCAACGCATTGTAAATAATCATAGCCATCTTGCATTCCTGTTTCCGAATAAAAATATTGTATCCTCTCTGATGGATTAACAATATTCTCAATTTCATCGATATAGTTTTGCAATTCAGTCCTTGCCGTTTTAATTATCTGTTCAAAATCATCTCCCCATTTGACAGACTTATTGACACCAACCAACTTAAATTGCTTCTTTTCTATTCTGGGCTGTCCGTTTTCTTTCATAATATTACTCTCCTCCGATATAAGATTTTTATTATTGTAGCAAATTATACTACCTGCTGATGTTACAGAAACCATGGCTTTAGAGCAATGTTTAAAAGGTGCATTTTCTTTTCTTACAGCTTTTGGAGAAACTCCGTGAAATTTTATAAAAGCTCTTGAAAACGCCTCATGAGATGCGTAACCATATTTTACAGCAATATCAATTATCCTTGTGTCAGACTTTTGGAGTTCAATTGCTGAAAATGTTAGTCTTCTATTTCTAATATACTCGGTTAAAGACATCCCAAATACAAACGAGAATACTCGTTGAAAATTGTCATATGAACAGCAAGTTATTTTTGCAACCTTATCGTAGTCTATTTCATCTTCTAAATGTTCTTCAATATAATTAACAGCATCACTCATTTGTATTGTCCATTGCATCTAAATCCACCTCTTGTATAAAATTATACTATAATAATAATTGTAATATTTGATTTATAACGCCCTATATAATCAATTTATAATTATTCACTTGCCTTGAAATTATAAATAGGTTTAATAACAGATATAATTTCAACTGTGTCCTTTATATTATCTATAATGCTCTCTATAGGCTTATACGCCATAGGAGACTCATCAATAGTTGATTTATTCACGCATGTGCTATAAATACCACTCATAGAGCTTTGATATTCTTCTATATTTAAAAGCTCCTTTGCCTTCGTTCTGCTCATTAATCTCCCAGCACCGTGAGGAGCTGAAAAATTCCAATCATCATTTCCCTTTCCTATACCCAGAATACAGCCATCTTTCATATTGATAGGTATTAACAATTTCTCTCCTTTTTTAGCTGATATCGCACCTTTTCTTACTATATTTGATTTGTGGTCTATATAATTATGAACTGTTTCAAAGCTATCCCCCGCTTTTAAATTAGTATAATTATCTAGTATCAAGCTAGCCATATGCCTTCTGTTTAATGATGCGTATTCTTGGCAAATTTTCATATCATGCAAATATTTTTCCCTGTACTCACCCTCTAAATAACACAATTCTTTAGGGATATTTAATTCTTTAGACTGAAATTCCTTGTTCATCTCTTTAATAGCTGATTGAATTTCCTTTTTTCTGCCTGAGCTTTTATATTTCTCTATTAATTCTTTTTGCTTTACAAATAGCTCATCCTTTCCACTTATTAAATCAATAGCTAAATTTTGGTAATATAGGGCAACCTGATTTCCTAAATTTCTGCTTCCGCTGTGTATAATTAAATATTTATTTCCATTATCATCTACGTCAATTTCAATAAAATGGTTTCCACCACCAAGAGTTCCAATACTTTTGCCAATTCTTTTAGTATCCTTTAAATCACGATAGCAATATAATTCCTGTAGCTTATCAAATTTTACAAATCTACCCTCATGAACATTTTTCCCATATGGTATATTGTTTCTTATTATATTATCAATCTTATCCAAATTAATATCCTGTTTGCCTAAGTCTACTGTAAGCATCCCACAGCCTATATCCACTCCAACAATATTTGGTATGACCTTTTCGCCCAAATCAGCAGTAAACCCAATAACGCATCCTACGCCAGTATGTACATCAGGCATAATTCTTATTTTGCAATCTTTAAAGGCGTCTTGTTCAATTAATTTATTTATCTGAGCAACAGCCTCTGTCTCTACCAAATCTGCAAATATTTTTAAATCACTCATTAAAATCCTCCTTTCATATATTAATACTTTCTCGCTTTATATATAATTATACTATATTTTTAATTATATTTTCAAATAATTTTATTTATAAACCTTGCTTATATAGCACATTTTACGTATAATGAATATCATTAAACAAAATGGTGCATGAAATGTACAGCATCTTGTTTTTTTATTTGCTACACTCTATTAGTAAACGTATAAAATCTTAAAAAATCTAGCAATTCAATGATTGCTGAAAATATTAAAGAATAGGAGATATACGACATGGCTAAAACAAAAAGAGGTAGCAATATAAAAAAAATACCTAACTGGCGAGGAACTTGTCCAATATGCAATAGAAGCTCTGTGAAACTATTATGGACAGCTGTTAAAGATGATCAAGGCATTAAAGTTTGTAAACATTGTGGAAATTAAGAAATAAAATATAGCTTATTTAATTAAATATTCCATTTTGTTAATATTAGTATTACAATTTTATTTTGAAAGGAGAAAGCAATATGTCATTTTTATCTGATTTTGAAAGTGCAATTGAATATATTGAAGAAAATCTTACTAATGACATTGATTTTGGCATAGCTGCTCAAAAAGCAAAGTGCTCCTCATATCATTTTCAGAGGATGTTTTCTTCTCTTGTTGGTATACCTTTGTCTGAATATATTCGAAGAAGAAAAATGACATTGGCAGCCATTGAAATTCAAAATTCTGATGTGAGAATTATAGATATCGCATTAAAATACGGCTACGACTCTCATTCGTCTTTTACTCGTGTATTTCAAACAGTTCAAGATTTGAAACCGTCACAAGTGCGTATTAAAGGAACTCCATTGAGGTCATATCCTCCTCTTTCCTTTCAATTTGTTTTAAGAGGTATAGAAGCGATGCAATATCAAATTATTGAAACTAAACCTTATAAAGTGTTTGGTACAGATCCCGTAATAACAGATGGCTGGGAAAACGAGGATTTTTTAGATTATGGCGATAGAATTATCGAAAATGGCAGTCATGATGCAACAAATATTGCCGCAGGTTTTCCTGGAACAGCCCAAGAAATGATTTTAAAAGATGAATGGGATGTAGAAAAAGTTCATTTGCTGCACGGTATTCATTTTTGGGACGAAAAAGGAAATAAATATTTCATGTATGGTTGGGAATTGCCTGAAACTGAAGTTGATAAGCAATTTAAAATTTTAGAGATACCATCTACAACGTGGGTAGTTGTAAAAGTTAAGCTTGATGGAGATCGTTCTGTTATACTAAGATGTTATAATGACTTATATATAAACTGGTTTCCATCTTCTGGATACGAGCAAGCACCAAAATGCCCTGTAATTGAAAGGCATGATGCAGAAAATGCTGAGCTTTGGATGCCAATAATAAAAAAACAATAGAATAAGCTGAGTGCTATTTAATAAATATAACTCAGCTTATTAATTTCTATAAGTTAATTACTTTTGTTATTTTTAGTTTAAATATGTAATTATAAAAAATTTATATGCTCTAAACTATTTGAAAATATAACAAATCTTCTTTCTGTAGCGTTGCTATTGTCAATGTACCATCTATGTATTCCTGTATCTCCAGTTGAAAAATAAGCATTTGAATTATTAGGTAAATTCAAAAAGCTTCTATAAAGCATATTTATCATTCCGCCATGTGCAACTATAGCGATTGTACTATCCTTATCATTCTCATAAATTATTTTAGATAATATCGTCTCAGCTCTAAATCTGAATTCTAAATCGCTCTCCATCTCGTATATTTTTGTGTGAGGATACCTATAATCTGGTTTTGGATATTTTATATCAGCATCTTCTCTTGACAATCCTGCAATTAGTCCGTTTTGAAATTCCATTAAATTATCGTCATAATCTACAGGTATTCCTGTAGCCTCAGATAAGTAATTTGCTGTTTTCCTTGCTCTTTTTAATGGACTTGCAACAATTTTGTCAATTTTATATCTGCTTTTCACCCATTCTGCCATTGACTTAGCTTGTCTCTCACCAAGCTCTGTAAGTTCAAAATCAGCTCTGCCCTCTATGACATTTAATATATCAGCTTCTGACTCTCCATGCCTAATTACTAATAAATTCATAATTCACGTATAATCCAATTATCCTCTTTATGAGGGTGGTTGGATTTTTTCCTTTCTCCCAATCTTTTTGTTGGGTAATTATTATTACTCCGTTATAATTAATTAAGCACTGTGGATTTGTTTCTATAT
>JAEWJT010000003.1 GCA_023386345.1 Bacillota bacterium | reverse complement strand
ACAAGGTCCAGCAGGAGTAGCAGGTCCAGCAGGTCCACAAGGTATACAAGGTCCAGTAGGTCCACAAGGTCCAATAGGCCCACAAGGTCCACAAGGTGAACCAGGCAGTGGAGCTATTCTTACTTTTGATAGTGGTAGCTACACACCTCCAGGAGTACCTCCAACATTAGCTCTTGCTTCAGTTGTAGGCGGATTGGCAAACACACAAGTAATAATCGGAGCTTCTATGTGGGGTCCACAGGTTGGAGCAATTGGAATAAACCTTACTCTAAATCCACTTGGATTAGCACCATGGCCAATGATAGTTACAAGAGGCGGAACTATTACTGAATGGACTGTTTCATTTGAATCTATAGCAGCTGTAGGTGTTGCATTGGGAGCACCAGCAATGGTTCAGGCAGAAATTCTTCATGCACCTGCACTTGTAACATCACCTGAAAGTTTAGCAAATATAGTTTTAACACCGATTGCTACTATGAATATAGGAACTATTCCTCTTGTAGGTGCATTTGAAGCTTACACTGGCTCTCAAACTCTTTTGGTACCGTTCGTTGTAGGAGTAGGAGATTATTTGGCAGTTCGTTTCTCTATAAATTCTGCTCTTGTTTCATCTGTAACTGGATTCCATGCTCAAGCTAGCATTGCATTTTCTTAATTATCAATAGCTAATTAATTCAGGGACACTGAAAGGTGGCAGTGTCATAAGATAAAAAAGTAAGCTCCACCTTAAATTAGTACGGAATGCAGGCGGCATGATAAAAGTCATGCCGCCTGTGTTTATATTATCAGCAATATTGAAGTTACTATTATTATTTATTTTTGATAAGTGCAAAAAACCTCGAAAAATGTAGAACAAATTGGTTAAAAACTGCATAAGATGTATGAACAATAATTTTATATTGTTATATGAAAAAATTTTCATGTAAATTTTATCGGAGGTTTATGTTTATGTCTAATTATAATGATAGATATTATAGAGATTATAGGGATGAGCGAGTAATGGCTGAAACGAATTCAAATTTTGATGATGTATGTCGTTCACGTTGTGATGATGTATGTCATTCGAATTGCTGTTCACAAGATTGCTGCTGTTCAAGTTGTTGTCGAGGACCTCAAGGACCTCAAGGGCCTCGTGGTCCACAAGGTGAAACAGGACCGGCGGGACCTCGTGGGCTACAAGGCGAAACAGGACCAACAGGCCCTCGCGGTCCACAAGGTTTGACAGGAGCAACTGGTCCACAAGGTCCACAAGGCCCACAGGGTTTGACAGGACCACAAGGTTTGACAGGTCCGCAAGGTGAAACAGGTCCAACAGGACAACAAGGAGAAACAGGAGCAACTGGTCCACAAGGTCCACAAGGCTTGACAGGAGCAACAGGAGCACAGGGACCACAAGGCTTGACAGGAGAAACAGGAGCAACTGGTCCACAGGGTCCACAAGGCTTGACAGGAGCAACAGGGGCACAGGGTCCACAAGGTTTGACAGGAGCAACAGGAGCAACAGGTCCACAAGGACCGCAAGGATTGACCGGACCACAAGGTGAAACAGGTCCAGCGGGTCCACAAGGTGAAACCGGTCCAGCAGGAGCAACAGGCCCACAAGGTTTGACAGGTCCACAAGGACCGCAAGGAATAATAGGTCCTACGGGCGTACCTGGGGCAACAGGAGCAACAGGAGCACAAGGTCCACAAGGTCCACAAGGAGCACAAGGCTTGACAGGAGCACAAGGAGCAACAGGACCAGCAGGTCCACAAGGTGAAACAGGACCATCAGGACCAGCAGGCCCACAAGGTTTGACAGGTCCACAAGGTCCACAGGGAGCACAGGGTTTGACAGGAGCACAAGGAGCACAAGGCCCACAGGGAGTAGCAGGAGCACAAGGAGCAACAGGAGCACAAGGTCCACAAGGTCCACAGGGAGTAGCAGGTCCGCAAGGCCCAGTCGGCCCACAAGGTCCACAAGGTCCAGGAGGAAGTAACATATATTTGGCTTCAGACCAACCAGTTGCAAACAATCAGTATATAGGCTTAGGAGATACTTCAGCGAGTTTTATAAGGAACACAGTTGTGATTGCACAAAATTTAGTAATTACAGGCTTTATTTTTACTATAAGAACAGAGGATTTAGCAACTAACAATGATACTGTAACAGCAGAAATTATAAGAAGTACAAATTGTGGAGACACAAGCTTTGGAACCAATATTAGAGCAACTGTTATTGGACCGAGTGTACAAGGTAATCGTCATTGCTGTGTTTTCGTTCCGGTTAACAATTATGCTGTTAATAGCTGTGATCTTCTTTCTGTTTTTATTACTCGTACAGGAGATCTAGGATCATTAGCAGAAGGTGCAGCAGCTACTATTATAACAGCTACTCCTTAGAATAAAAAATTAAATTCTTAATACAACAACAAAAAAACAATGGCAGGGGATTGTTTCCCCTGCCTTAATTTTGATATTTAAAATACTTAAAGAATTTGTAAGATAAAAAGATTTGATGAGACACTATCTGAATATAAACATGCAAAAAAACTCGAAAAATGTTGAACAATTAATTAAGTGACGCATAAGATGTATGGACAATATTTTTGTATTGTCATATGTAAAAATTTTTATGGGAGGTTATGTTTATGGCTAATTATAGTGATAAATATTATGAAAATTATAAAAACAGTCAAAGTGTAAAGGTAACTCAGCCACATTATAATAACATATGTTATCCGTATTATAATTATAATAACATATGTCATTCGCATTGTTGCCAACCAAGCTGTTGTTATCCTAGTTGTCTTCCAGGACCTCCGGGACCTCGTGGTTTACAGGGAGTAGCAGGACCTCCAGGAGCGCAAGGACCTCAAGGCTTGACAGGTTCAGTAGGTCCACAAGGCCCACAAGGTGAGACAGGCCCAGCAGGCGTACAAGGGGTAGCGGGACCTCCAGGAGTGCAGGGTCCTCAAGGTGAGACAGGCCCAGCAGGAGCGCAAGGTCCTTCAGGTGCAACTGGCCCACAAGGACCAGCAGGTCCAGCAGGAGCACAAGGAGTAGCAGGACCTCCAGGCGCACAAGGCCCACAAGGTCCACAAGGCCCAGCAGGCCCACAAGGTGCGACAGGGTCACAAGGAACGCAAGGCCCACAAGGTCCGCAAGGTCCACAAGGAGAGGCAGGCCCTTCAGGACAAGGTGCTATAATTCCATTTGCGTCAGGAGTACCAATGACACTTACTACGTTAGATGATGGATTAGTAGGAACATATGGAATGATGGGTTTTGGTAATTCGATAATTTCGGCAATTGCTTTGGGAGCTACAATTGATACGTCAACACTTCTTAGTCTTCAAGCATTTACAATGCCAAGAGATGGAAGTATTACAAGTCTTTCAGGCTTTTTTAGTGTATTGGTTGGATTGGAATTATTCACAGGTTCATTAACTATAAGAATGCAGATTTACCAACAAACAGGAGCAAGCAACATTTTTACTCCTATAGCAACTACTATTTTGGACTTGCCTGCATTAACTGGTTCAATTGAAATTGGTCATACTGTTGGAGCAAATTTGACTGGATTATCAATCCCTGTTGCATTAGGGGATAGATTATTACTTGTAGTTTCTACAAGCACAACAGGAATAGATACAGCTACTGCTATCGACGGATATGCTAGTGCTGGACTAAATATTGTTTAAATAACATAAGAAAACCACTAAGAAGTATATATTAATTTTACTTTGTGGTTTTTTTATTTAAGATAAATTTTACGTTAAATTAAATTTTTGGAACTAAATGTAATAATAATCGTCTTAATTTATATAGGGCTAAATATAAACAAAAATACTAATAAAAATTCATAAATTCAATATTTTACTTGATTTATATATTTTTTTATATTAGTATTTAATCAATTAAAAAAATCTATATTAATGAGGAGGTTTTTTATGTTTAGTAAATATAATGTTTTAAAAAGAATAGTTTGTCTTACAATTGTAGCGCTGTTTGGTGTAGTAATTTTTAGTCAAGGAGCTTCAGTTATGGCAGATTCAAAAGAGAACCTTAAAAAAGAAAGCAGTAATTTAATTAAACCTACCAAATTCAAAAGCTTTAATGAATATGTTGATTATTTAAAAGCGCTAGATTTTGGAAGAGTAAAAGATGGAAGTAATGGTACTGTTGATGATAGTGATAAGACGACTGGATTTGAAGGTTCAAAAAATGATTCAGGCCCTAAAGCAGTTCCAGATGAAAACTATGGAGAAACCAATACTCAAGTAGCAGGTATAGATGAGGCAGATATAATTAAAAATGATGGCAAATATATATATATATTAAATAGAAACAGTAACAAGATTAAAATTATAAGTGCATTGCCAGCTACGAGCATGAAGCTTGTCGGAGAAATAAACCTACAGCTTTCAAATGATAACAACTATAGAAATTACAGAGATATATATTTAAAGGGCAATAAATTAGTGTTAATTTATACATTAAGCCAAAATATGCCATTTGAAAATCAAAGCAGTATTAGAAGCAATGATATGATAAATGGTAAAATAGCACCTACTTACATAAGACAAAAGAATTTTAGCTGCGCAGAACTTTATGATATTTCTAATAAACAAAATCCTAAGCTTGAGAGAACTATTATGAGTGAAGGAAATCTAACAAGCAGCAGAATGCTTGGAGATACTGTTTATTTGACATCTAACAAATATCTAAATTTCTACTATCCTCAACCTATAGATATGTATACAAAGGAAAACTTATTAGTTTCATACTCTGACAGTGAAGCAGGAGATGAGATTAAATATGCTCCGGTAGAAAGCATGTACTGTATTTTAGATAAGAATAATCCTCAAAATATGTTCAATATAAGCACGATTTCAGCATTTGACATAAATAAAAATAGCGAGATGAAGCTTACTAGCTTTACTGGTACAGGAAACGAAATGTATATGTCTCTGAATAATATTTATCTATTTGGTCAATCGTGGGATTATAATAATACTTATACAGATATATACAAATACAAAATAAAAGGAACAGATGTTGAATTTGTAGCTAGTAACAAAGTCATAGGAACAATTTTAAATCAATTTAGTGCAGACGAATATAAAGGATATTTGAGAATTGCAACTAATTTGTGGAATGATGGCAACAATATATTTGTACTGGATGAAAAATTACAAAAAACAGGAGAAATTTTGGGCTTGGCTAAAGGTGAGCAGATTAAGTCGTGTAGATTTATGGGAGATAAAGGATATGTCGTAACATATAGAAACATTGATCCTCTGTTTACATTAAATCTTACTGACCCGAAAAAACCTATAGTTACAGGAGAGATTAAAATACCGGGATTTTCTTCTTATCTACATCCAATATCAGAAAACCTTATAATAGGTATAGGTGAAAATACAACACCTTTGTACTGGCGTGATGAAAATGGAAATGAAATTGTATCTGGGATAAAACAAATTGGCATTAAAGCTTCGTTATTTGATGTATCAAATGAGAGTAAGCCTGTTGAACTAAAGTCACTTAGCATAGGAGGCCCAGGAAGCTATACTGATATAGGTTATGATCACAAGTCATTTATGTACATAAAAGATAAAAACTTGGTAGCCATAAGAGGAACATTTACTGGGAAACCTGTAAATGGAGAAGAATCTCGTGAGTACAAATCTCAGGCTATATTGATATCAGTAAAAAATAATTCTTTGGATATTGCAAAGATATTTGACGGAAACCTATCGTATGATACTGGAAATAGAGTGACATACATCGGAGATGTTTTGTATCACTTTACAGGCAATGAAATAGTAGCTTACAAATTAAGCAACTATACAAGACTTGGAGCAGTTCAGTACGATAACTAAAAATAAAAGATAGTATAACTCATACTTTAATTAAATATTATTGTTCAAATAAAAAAAGGCTTTCTATTGATAGATAGCCTTTTTTTATTATAAATATAAAATACTAGATTGTTTTTTTCTGGAACGGATATTTATAGCTCAAAGCTTTACCGCTCTTTAATTGCTTATCATAATCTTGCATAATTGATTTTGATTCTTTAAACATAAATAATATAGCTATTAAGTTTGGTATAACCATTATTCCGTTAAACATATCTGTTAAATCCCAAACTAAGTCAACCTTTTGGAATGAGCCTAATACTATAAATACCAATACTATAGCTTGATAAATTCTTATAGCAGTTTTACCTTTAAATAAGAAACGGATATTGTTCTCTCCAAAGTAGTACCATCCTACAACAGTTGTAAATGCAAAGAAAGTTAAGCATATAGCCAAGAACTTCTCTCCTATAGGACCAAAAGCAGTTCTAAATGCAAATTGAGTCATAGCAGCAGCAGCTTCGCCTGACTTGTCAGCGCCAGTTGCTAAAATTACAAGAGCTGTTGCAGTACATACTAGGATAGTATCTATAAATACAGCTATCATCGCTGATAAACCTTGTTCTGCTGGGTGAGCTACATCTGCAACTGCATGAGAGTTAGGAGTAGATCCCATACCAGCCTCATTTGAGAATAAACCTCTAGCTATTCCATATCTAACTGCTTTTTGAATTCCTATACCTGCTGCACCACCAAGTATTGCTGCTGGATTAAATGCTGCTACGAAGATAGCTTTAAATGTTGGTATAATATGTCCACCAAACATTATTAATACTACGATAGAGCCAAGAATATAAACAGCAGCCATAACTGGAACAACCATTTCAGCAAATGATGCTATTCTTTTAATTCCACCAATAAATATTAAGCCGGCTAATACAGCTAATGTAATACCAATGGCTAATTGAGGTATATTAAATGCCTTGCTTACTGCCTGTGCAATTGAATTCGACTGCGTCATATTTCCTATAAATCCAAGAGCAAGAATCAATGAGATTGAGAAGAATATAGCCAATCCCTTGCTTTTGAGTCCATTTTTTATGTAATATGCCGGACCGCCTACCAATTGTCCATCTTCGGTTGTTTCACGGTATTTTTGAGCAAGAGTTGCCTCAACAAATATTGTTGACATTCCTAAGAAAGCAGATACCCACATCCAAAATACTGCGCCAGGTCCTCCAAGTGTTATAGCTGTTGCAACTCCTGCTACATTTCCTGTACCAATTTGTGCTGCTATACTTGTTGCTAGAGCTTGGAAAGATGACATGCTTCCTTCTTTGCTTTCTTCTTTCTTAAATATGCCGCCAAAAACCTTCTTTGCAGCAGAACCAAAACGTGTAATTTGTGGAAAGCCAAGTCTTATTGAGAAGTAAAGACCTGCTCCAACCAAGCCGATTATAAGAACATAATCCCATAATACGCCATTAATAATACCTACAATTTTCTGTAATAATTCCAAATTATAAGTCCTCCTTAAAAAATTATGTGAAGTAAGTATATCAAATTTGCTTTAAAATGTCAATTTAAGAAACGTTTCCACTTAATACCATAAAAACAAAAATAATATAAATATATATTGACAAATTATTTTAATTATATAAAAAATAGTATTTTTCTTCCCTATCATCAAGCGTGATTTCAAGTCGAAAACCGACTGATAAAACGCTGAAAATCCGCATAAACACTATGTTTTTTGCAAGCTTTCGGCGCTTCTCTTTTATGCTTGTTTGCCTGTCTGAAATCTAAAATGGTGCCCAAATGGTGCCCACATTCTGCGCGGACATATAAGAAGCTACGGAAAGCAGTAAAGAGATACGTCCGTTATAGCTCCATTTCGTCGCTCTTTTTCTTGCCTGTGCTTTCCCCCTTTTTGGGGTTTCGCTTTCCTTTGCTGCTGCCGGGATTGCATTATCAAGTGCACCATGATAAGCGTCAAGAACCTCCTTTTTCCTTTCAAGCCGCACGTCCACATAACGGGCGGTAACAGCTTCAAAGTTCATGGATAAGCCAAGCGACGCACCGTCCGGGGCTGTATATTTGATATTCACGTCGTAAACAGTACCTGATTTTCCTGTCAGTGCACCGTTACCGTCGAGTTTGTTTTGTACTTGCCGTGATGATACCGCCATATATTATCCCCTGCTTTCCGCAGAGGGGAATACAGTAATTTTGGCTCTTTCGTACCAATCCCAAATTGCGGCGTCAGCAATCAAACGGCGGTTGCCCTTTTGGACATATTCAAGCTCGCCGCTATCCATAAGGTCTCGCAATTTATTTTCACCTATGCCGCTAATCCTGCTCATTTAAGGCAGCTTTACCCATTGCCTGCGACGCTCTGAACGCAAGCGGTCGCGTATGTCCTCGTCTATGCCGTAGTAGGCATTGCCGCGCTCGTCTTTTTCGGTGTTACCAATCGTTTCAATCATAGGCGCGTTCCTCCAAATAGCGTTTTAGTAGCTCAAAAGAGCTTGTCCGTCGATACTGTACTGTGCTGCGCGGAACATTATATAGCTTTGCGATTTCCACGTCAGTCATTTCAAAGAAGTAATACAGTAAAAAGGCGTTGCGTTTTTCTTCCGGCAAGCTGTGCAGGGCTTCGGCTGCTTCGTTTTTCAACACCCGTTTGCAGTAGCCGTTAAAGGCGCAACGGATTTGCCATTGGGTACGAACAGGTTCATTCATGGTATTCACCTCCTTTTGCAACCACGAAAACGGGTGATGGGTTCCCCTTTCGTAAACCCTCAACAAATGGAATTTAAAAACTGCCAAATATTCTGATAGATTTCTTGAAAAACTTTTGAGAAAAACTCAAAAAAGCCCGGCTGAAAAATACAACCGGGCATAATTGGAGATATTAACCTTTAGTCGGTGATGTGTGTGTTCATATTGATAGCCGTAATATACCGCTGGCGGGTGTAGGATTTTTTTAATGAATAGGAATTAGGTGAAGCATGAGAATTAAAAATAGACACGGCCATACCCCATTTGATACCGCCGTGTCCTTAAAAAAGGGTACGATTAATACACCCTCCGAAAACCTATTTTTGAAAAAGGAAAACGGCGGCTTTGTGCAAAACTATGAAACTTGATGTTTCGTAAAAACCCTACGCGAAATAACCATGCCGAATGTGATTAAAATAATTGACGTAGGAATAGCCCATATCGCATAAAGCATACTGTTTTTCATTTGCTCAACGGATATTATCGAAATGTACTGTGAGTGGTAAAGTGGCATGAGTACAATAATCCGATATAGTGGGCTTGTTTCGGGTATGGGCAGCATAATCGGCATTACATATATAGCGCAAGAAACTGCAAAGGTAACCATTTGACTTTTACAAAGAGCAGATAGGATTAAAGTAATACCTGTTACGCTGATTGCACCGCTTAATGCCAAAATAAGCTGATATTTAAGCACCGTTCCACAAGTAATATTAAATGGGATATATCCCTCCACAAACTCTTGAGGAGCGAATAGAATACTGCAATCCAAACCCTCTGTGCCATATAAAACGAATGCTAACATCAAATGAAAAGCAACAGTCAAAATAGTTACAAGCAATGCAGAAAGAATACTTGCTATTATTTTTGCGGTAGTACACTTTGTTTTTCCATATTTACTTGTCAGAATAATGTTATCAACACCGCTGTACTCGCCGGAGAAAACAGGGGCAATCATTAGAATAATGACAAAAGAAAGGGCAATCAAAACCCTTGCTATATTTTGACTTGTATTGAGCCAACCATTCACATATCCAATTTTAATTTCTTCATCGCCAAACACATCAGAAATACTTGACCCATTCCAATTACCGTTCATATCCGAAAATCGAGCAAAAGCCGCAGACTGCATAGCGTTTTGATAAAGATATTGAGCGTTCATTCCATGCAAATCGTGAGTAGGCTTAAAGTCAGCCATTATTTGTTGAATTTTTTCATTTGTCAAAACACCCTCGTATTTTTCTGCAATAGATTTATCAATCTCAACCGCAGTTCTGCCGCTGCCTTCGTTGCTCTTGCCGTCAAAAGCGTACATATTATGGAATGTAGCAAAAGAAAGGACAAAGGACAGTAACAGTACAGCGGCAATAGAAATTATTGTAAATCGTTTTGTCAATATTTTTCTCAGTTCAAATTTGATTAAATTCTTCATTCCTTACTCACTCCTTTGAAATAGAAAAGGTACAAATCTTCTAATGTAGGCGGCACCTGTTTTGCATTTCCCATAGGTTGACAGTCTGCAATCACCCGCAGCACCGTATTATTATTTTCGGTGTTTCGCAGATTGCTTATATTAAGCGTTTCTGTGTACTGTTCAGCACGATTGGACGGTACCGTACATTCCCACACATAACCGTCAATTTCCGCAGTAGTTTCCTGCGGTTTTCCGAATTGAAGCACCCGTCCAGATTTCATCATAATAATTTCTTCAGCGATAAACTCAACATCAGAAACGATATGAGTAGACAGAATAACAATTCTTTCTTTGGAAAATGCGCTTATCAGATTACGAAAACGGACACGCTCTTTCGGGTCAAGTCCCGCAGTTGGTTCATCTAATATCAAAATATGAGGATTATTTAGCATTGCTTGTGCAATCCCCAAACGCTGCTTCATACCGCCGGAAAAGGTCTTTATCTTGTGGTGGCTTTCCTTTGTTAAGTCAACCGCCTCTAACAATTCTGCCGCCTTATTCTTAGCATGCTTCTCACCCAAGCCTTTTAATGCGGCAACATACATTAGAAAATCCATTGCGGTAAAATCGGGATAATATCCAAAGTGCTGTGGGAGATATCCCAACAATGCCCGGTATTTCTCACCCAATCCCAAGATGTCTTTTCCATCCAAAGTGATTTTTCCAGAGGTGGGTGTTTGAATATCACAAAGCAGCCGCATAAGAGTGGTTTTACCTGCGCCGTTTGCACCAAGTAGACCGTAAACTCCATTTGATAGAGTAACATTCAAATGGTCTATGGCGGTCTTTGAGCCATATTTTTTTGTTAGCTCGTTTGTTCTAAGTTCCATATAAAAGCTCCTTTCATCATGGGGAGCAAAAAAATACTCCCTATGTGTTTACATAGAGAGTATAAAATACAATATTCAACTTTTTATCTACAAAAATGGCGTTTTGAAAAAAGCAGATACCTTTGCACCAATTGCAAGATTTTCAGGTTTAAGATAGCCGCCATGATGTTCGCAAAGCACCTTGCAGATATATAATCCAAATCCAAAGTGTTCAGAATGATTTTCTTCCTCGGTAAAATAGGGGCTTGTTGCCTTTTTCAAAATGTCTTTAGAAAAACCTTTACCATCATCAGATACCGACAGCAGCAATCCATTATCCTTTTCCTCAATAGTCAATGTAATAATAGAGACGGCATAGCGGAGAGCATTTGAAATCAAGTTATTGATTACCTGCGAAATAAACGACTTATCAAGGGTTACATATTTTGAGGTCGTATTGTTTTGCATGGATATTTTTTTGTCCCCCTGTGAACATAGAATATCCATACTTTCCATCAAAGAGGATAAAAATTCCTGCAACGATATTTCTATATACTCCGGCTGTGCGTCCTCCAATCGCCGCAAGCTGCTCATGCTGTCAATATAACGCTCTAAACGAAAAATATGTTTTCCCATTGTAAGAGCGGTTTTCCTCGTCATATCTTCATTACTTGCCTGTAACATTTCGTTATAGCCCTTTAATACGGTAAGAGGGGTACGCAAATCGTGAGCAAAGGCAGCGTTAAGCTGTTTGCGTTCTTCCACTTGACGCCACATTTCAGAAAAATTATTTGCAAGAGTAGAACGCATGACCTCAAAAGAAGTACAAAGCTGTCCTAATTCGTCTTTGCTGTTATAGGTGATAGAAAAATCTAAGTCGCTATTTGAAATTTTTTCCGAAACCGTTTTTAGTTCTGCAAGCGGTGTTTTCAGCTTGTTCCTGTAAAACAATAAAGCTGCGGCAATAATACATAGTGCGGAATACAGCGGTGTTGCTATAATCGGCACAATTCCATATAAAGATATAAGCTGCTCGTCTTTGGCAGATAAGGCTGCGGGGGCAGTACCAATATAACTTCCTTCGCCTAAGTGTTCACCATTTTCATTTGTCAAATAATATTTTTCACCTGTTACTGGATATGAATTTTTAATATTTTCAGCCGCATTATTACATAATATGGCTGTCGCCATACTTGAAATAAGAGCAATGACGACAAACACAAAAACATAAAGTACAATGCTCTTTCTCAAAGATAAATCACGCCAAGGGTGCTTCATTTTGTCCATTTATAGCCACACCCCCAAATCGTTTCAATATAGGACTTGTCTGTATATGCTGCGAGTTTAGTTCGTATTCTGCGGACATGCTCTGCTATTACGCTGCTGTCACCCTCGCTGTCATATCCCCAAACTCTTTCATAAATCCGTTCCTTGTCAAAAATCTGCCCCAGATTTTGAGAGAGAAGTTCTACAATGTCAAACTCCTTTTTCGCAAGCATAATCTTTTCGCCTTTACAGAATAAGCAACGCTCTGAAAAATCTATTGTGAGTTCTCCCGAAAATCTTAATTGATTTTCAAAAGTATGGCGGCTTTCTCGGCGTAAATGGGCATGTACTCTTGCTTCCAATTCCATAAGCGAAAACGGTTTGACAATATAATCATCACCACCGACAGAAAAGCCCTTTACTTTATCTGCGTCCTCAATCCTTGCGGTAAGAAAAAGAATAGGGCATGATACATGGTTACGAATACGCTCGCAAACCTCCAATCCGTCCAATCCCGGCATATTGATGTCAAGCAAAATAATATCGGGCTTATATTCAACTTGCTTTAATGTTTCAAGTCCATTTGTAGCTTTGAGAACATAATAGCCCCTACTTTCAAAGAACCTGCTAAGCATTATTACAATATCAGCTTCATCATCAGCAATTAAAATTTTGCTTTTCACTTTTCGCACCTCCTTAACTATCTAAACATATCGTATAATATTCAACTATTTATCTACTTCTGTATTTTTTCTACGTCCATCAGCGGGCTTTTCAGCATCCTTTGGTATCAGCCACATACGGCTGAACCGTACAATGCCCGGAATTCTATTTTCTTCGCAAAGCTTTTGTACCCGACGTTCTGAAATGCCCCATTTTTTCGCTGTTTCCGGGGCAGAATTATAATCCATATTCATCTGTCCTTTCTTTGGTGTACCAATTTATATTATATACGGCAAGCCGAATAATAACAAGAATATTTATGATTTATTTAAGTCAATCAAATGATATGTGTAATCATATCTAAAAGAAAAGGTGAACAGCAAAATGTAATAGGGCGAAATAATATGAAGCGACAAGGGATTGCGAATAGTGACCGCCACGGCAAAAGAGGTTAAGGAAGTCGAAACAGAGGACAAATGAATGTCCCAAACCCTCTAACGGAAAGGAGCGCAAAGCATGGACGGACGCAAAATAACGGTACAGATTAAGTTTCGCGTTACGGAAGAAGAACGCGCATTGATAGAGGAAAAAATGAAGCTGATACCCACCCGGAAAACTGCCATAGCTTCATCACTCCTTTGCTGTGGATTTGTTACGCAGTTAAGCAGCGGTTTTGAGGGAAAAGGTATATTTCCCTTGCTGCACCGAAAACGCGTCTGCAAAGCCGAATAAATTAAGGCTTTTTCTTCCTCTACTGCGTAACATAAGGCATGAAAAAAGCGGCGTCCTTAATCTTCCCATAAGGGAATTAGTAAACGCCGCTATGCGGTGCTTATTTAGCTTTCGTCGGCTATAAGGTCTTGTATGACTTCGCCAAAGTCTGCCGTAAAGGAAAAGATGAAGTGTTATAAAACGGCGGGGTCTGCGTTCATAGGCTCGGTTTCCTCGGAAAATGGCAAGTCCATAAGCCCGTATAGCAGCTTGATGATTTTGAACAGGTTCCCCCGGTCGGCGGAGGTGTTCATGGAAATGAGAATGTCCGTAAGGCGGTTTATGGTTTCCATGTCGCCGCCCGTTGTCAGCCATACCATTTCTGCCAATGACTGTGTGATTGCTCCGGCTACGAGGTTTATCTTATCCTTGCCGATTGCGCCGGACGGAAGTATAATACCCTTATCTAAAAGTACGTTTTTCATGTTGTCCTCCTTTTGTTTTTGGTGCCAAAATGGTGCCCGACTTTCCAAAACCACGCTGTAAGGAGTTATGACAAGATACACAAAAAGCCTTGATTTAAGCCGCTTTGCAGGGAAACATATAAACACTTGTAAGGGCTTATACGTGTTTTAGGAGCTTTTAATCAATAAAAAATATAGATAATTTAATTGAAAAAATTTCAAATAAATGATAAAATATAGACAAATATAAAAGCGTGCAAAGTTAAATCAAGAAATTTCTTAAAGTGTTTGCTACGTAAAACTTGCAGCAGAATTATAAATCAAATTAAAAAAATTCTAAATCTCGAGGGAGGAACATATATGATATTATTATTAGTCGGACCTTCTGGTTCAGGAAAAAAATCTTTTAAAGCAGCTTGTAAGGATTTTGGCTTAAGAATTATCAAATCATGCACTACAAAACCAAAAAAAGATGAAAAAGATGAAGAAGTTTATAAATTTCTTACAGATGAACAGTTTAATAGTCTAATCAGAAATGATGAGTTACTTGAATGGGTATCATATAACGGACATAAATATGGAACTCTTCGAAATGATTTTACGAAAAATTGCGTTACAATTGTGGACAAGGATGCAATGCACAAAATTCTAAGGACTTACGCAGGAAAAGTTTTTGTAATATATTTTGATATCTCAGAGGATGAATGTAGAAAAAGGTGTTTAGCAAGAGGAGAAGAGCCTTCTGTTGTAGAAGAAAAAATTATAAACGATAGAAACAGACTAAAAAGCTTTGATACAAGATTGGCTAACATGATAATTAGAGATAAAGATTTGGGCAGATTTAAAGAAATATTAAAAGAAAATGCAAGCAAATGGGTTGTCAGATAAACAGCTTTAAATTTAATAAAATAAGATCCACAATATAGAAATTTTAGTTAAATTCTATATTGTGGATTTTTATATAGAGTAAATATTTTTTATTAAAAATTCTAAGAAATTATCCTAATATTTTCTTTAAGTCCTCTTCAGGAGTGCTTATTGGAGAAATATTGTAATTCTCAACTAGATAAGACAATACATTTGGTGAAACAAATGCAGGCAATGTAGGTCCTAGGTAAATATTCTTAATTCCAAGGTGTAAAAGTGTTAGCAATATACAGACAGCTTTTTGCTCGTACCATGATAGAACCATTGACAATGGAAGCTCATTAACTCCACATCCGAATGCCTCTGCCAAAGCTACTGCAACCTTTATAGCACTGTAAGCGTCATTACATTGTCCCATATCCATTATTCTTGGAAGACCGCCAATTTCACCTAAGTCTAAGTCGTTGAAACGATACTTTCCACAAGCTAATGTAAGTATTACTGTGTCACTAGGAGTTTGCTTAACAAAATCTGTGTAGTAATTTCTTCCGGGTTTCGCTCCATCACAGCCTCCAACTAAGAAGAAGTGCTTGATAGCTCCTTGCTTAACTGCATCTATAACCTTGTCAGCAACTGATAAAACAGTTCCGTGTCCAAAGCCTGTTGTAACCTCTGTTCCTCTGTTGATACCAGTAAATTTCATATCTTCGCTATATCCACCAAGCTCTAAGGCTTTTTCTATAACTGGACTAAAGTCTTTCTTGTCATCAATATGAACCATTTCTGGATAAGATACAATTGCAGTTGTAAATATTCTGTCACTGTAGTTTTCTTTAACTGGCATAATACAGTTAGTTGTGAACAAAACAGGTCCTTTTATATCAATGAACTCTTTTTGTTGATTTTGCCATGCAGTTCCAAAATTACCTTTTAAGTGTGAATATTTTTTAAGCTTTGGATAAGCATGTGCAGGAAGCATCTCTCCATGAGTGTAAATGTTTATTCCTTTGCCCTCTGTTTGCTCTAACAAAAGCTTTAGGTCATGTAAATCGTGACCGCTAATAACTATGAAAGGACCTTTTTCAACAGTCAATGGAACCTTAGTTGGTACTGGAGTTCCATAACTTTCTGTATTAGCTTTATCTAAAAGTTCCATACATTTTAGGTTTACTTCTCCAGTCTTTAGTACTAAAGGAAGCAAGTCATTCATACCTAAGTCTGAACCTATTGCGCAAAGTGCCTTATAGAAGAAATTGTTTACTTCATCATCTGTATAGCCTAGCATTAAAGCGTGATGAGCATATGCAGCCATTCCTTTTATTCCGAATAGTATCAATGATTTTAATGAACGTATATCTTCATTATCTGACCATACATTGTTCATATCAAAATTTTCCTCATCTTCACAGCAGTCAGAGCCACAGCAGCAACAGCCTTTGCTCAATGAATCCTTTTCAGCATTGATTTTGTCAATCATTACTTGGATTGTTTCATCATTAAAATTAACATTTGTAATAGTAGTAAATAGTCCCTCTATCATCAAGGTATCAGTAGTTTTTGATGTTGGAGCTCCATCTATTGCCTTTGCAAGACTAATTAATGCTCCTATCAAATTATCTTGAAAATTTGCAGTGCTTGATGCCTTGCCACAAACTCCTTTTTTAGTGCAGGCAACAGTTCCTGCTGTTTGTTCACATTGGAAACAAAACATATCATTCATAATTTTTTCTATTCCTTTCCTTGTTTTATTTAAATTTGAGCTGTATGCTCAATATTTTTCTCTAAATTAAATATTAATATTCCACATAAAATATTTTATTAGCATATTTTATATACATTCCATAGGATTTATAAAATGTAAAGTTTATCTAATATTCAATGCTATTTAAAATAAATTGACTTAATAACATAAATGTAATATAATTCAAATAAAAAGTATGTTGTTTTTACAACAAAAGGGGAAATTATGAAAAAATATTTTGAGGTTTTAAAAAACTGTGCATTATTCGACGGTACTTCATTGAACGATTTGGAAAGTATACTAAAATGCTTATCTGCAAAAGATAAATTTTATAAAAAAAATGACTTTATTTTTTTAGAAGATGACAAGGCTAATTATGCAGGCATTGTAATATCTGGCTCTGTTTGTGTGATTAAGGAGGATTTTTGGGGCAATAGAGCAATTTTAGCTAAGCTTGATGAGGGGGATTTGTTTGGAGAGACATATGCTCTTTCGGATATAGATAGGCTTCCTATTAGTGTTATAGCAACACAGGATTGTGAGGTTATACTTATAGATTGTAAAAAAATTATAACTATATGTTCGAATTCTTGCAGTTTCCATGCAAAATTGATTGATAATATAATAAAAATATTGGCAAATAAAAATATTGCTTTAAACCAAAAAATCCACCATATAGTTAAACGCACAACCAGAGAAAAGCTTATTTCATATTTATCAGAGCAGGCAGAAAGGGTTAAAAGCAATGTTTTTAAAATACCATTTAACAGACAAGAGCTTGCTGATTATCTTTCAGTTGAAAGAAGTGCTATGTCAAATGAACTATGTAAGCTTAGAGATGAAGGAGTTATAGAGTTTAATAAAAATGAATTTAAATTAAAGGAATAAGTTCTTCTCAAAAATAAAAGTAATTAAAAAGTAAAAATTATATGGTAATTTGTAAATAAAAGGAGTAAAATGTACAAAGAGAGTCTAAAAAAGTAAAAATATGATTTTTATGGAGGTTATCATGAAGCTATACATGAATGATATATTATCTGCTTTTTCCTATGCTCTAGATTGTGTGGAGCATGATGCAACAGGTATTGCTTCACATCATACAAAGAGAGTAGCATATATTTGTTTAGTTTTAGGAGAAAATCTTGGATTAAATAGATTACAGCTAAATGATCTTGCTGCCTGCGCTATATTGCACGACAATGCTTTAACCCAATATTTACATGAAGAAAAAGTAAGTAGAATTGATATGCTTAACGATAAAAATAAGGCTAGTGCCGGCAAGCATTGCGTTTTGGGTGAAAACAACATTATGCGTCTTCCATTTAACTATGATGTTAGTGATTCAATCTTATTTCACCATGAAAATTCAGACGGAAGTGGACCGTTTGGAAAAACACATCTTGAAACACCTTTATATGCACAGCTAATACATATTGCTGATGTCATTGATATAATATTTGATTTAAGCGTTATGACAAGAGCAAAGTATGAAAAAATTTTAAAATATTTAAATAATAAGAGAAATACTATTGTTCATGAAGATATAGTAGATTTATTTGAAAGAAGCTTTGATTATGAAACCCTACAAAAAGTTCAAAGTCTCAGCATAACATCATCCTTAAATGAAAAATTGCCAATAATCCACAGGGAATATACTTTAGAGCAAATTGGAGATATGGTTGAAGTGATAGCTAATGTAATAGACTATAAATCAGAATTTACCATGCGACATTCAATGGGAATTGCGAAAAAAGCTGTTACTATGGCAAATTATTATGATTACGATAAAGAAACAACGATGAAGCTTTATTTTGCTGCTGCTGTACATGATATAGGAAAATTGGTTATAGATAGAGATGTACTTGAAAAACCCGATAAATTGACGGAAAGTGAACATATATACATGCAAAATCACGCTTATTATACATATGAGATACTCAAAAATATAAGAGGACTTGATGACATCATATCTTGGGCTTCATTGCATCATGAAAAGCTCAATGGTAAAGGATATCCATTTGGAAAAACTGCAGAGGAATTAGGCTTTAACGAACGACTTATGGCCTGTCTTGATATATATCAAGCATTGACAGAAACAAGACCATACAAAGAGGGATTTGAACATGATAAAGCTATTTGGATAATGAAAGATATGGTAAAAAACAACTATATAGATGGCTCTATAGTCGATGATATTGAAAAAGTGTTTGCAAATATTGAATTATCTTAAAAAAACAGTCTATTGTCTATAAATAGACTGTTTTTTTATTAATTCATTATTCCATCTTTATATTATTTATTCCTTCAATATGTGTGATTTCACTTACTATTTCCTGTGGCTTACAATCTCTTGGCAGGGTAGTAACAAAACTTAATTGCAACAAATTTTCACTCTTCAATATAGTTGTTTCCATATTTTTTACGATAATATTTTTTTCATTAAATGTTTTTATGATTTTTTCTAGATTATCTGACTTGTTTTCGCATAGAATTTCAATAAATAGTTCATGGTCTCTTGCTTTTATGTATCTCTCAATTTTTCCAAATACCATAAGGGAAAATAAAATTAACAGAGTGCATATTATTGCTCCCCAATAAAATCCTATACCACAGGCAATGCCTATGCCAGCCACACTCCATAGGCTTGCAGCTGTTGTCAACCCTTTGACTCCGCTGTTTACTTTGAGTATTGTGCCTGCCCCTAAAAAACCTATACCACTTATAACCTGTGCTCCGAGTCTTGATGGATCTATTGAAGCTATGTTTATAAATATATCCGAAAGATAAATTCCACTTAGCATGACTAGGGATGAGCCTATACACACAAGGATGTGTGTTCTAAGTCCAGCAGGTCTTCTTATTCCTTCTCTTTCTATTCCTATAATTCCTCCCAAAATAAGGGCAATAAATAATCTTACAAATATCTCATAAATGCTTAGCATGTTTTTTAGTACTCCTTTCCTCTAAGGGATAATTTCTTATAACTAATTATAATATGTATATTTATTGTATGTTTAAAATATTAGGCTGATAGCAATTATAACAAAATATGTCAAAATTCTCAACACAAAAAGATTGTAAAAGACACTTTTAATTGATATACTTAAGAGTGAACGAAGTTCGCTTTGTATAAATAGTACGGAGGAAAAAATGTACAAGGATAAAAATGTTACCGCTATAATTGTTGCAGCAGGAAAAGGCAGAAGAATGGGCAGTGAAACCCCTAAGCAATATCTTATGGTGGATGGTAAAATAATTTTAGATAAAACAATTGAACAGTTTGAGAAAAATAGCAGAGTTGACAATATAATATTAGTTGTAAATGCTGAGGATATAGAATCAGTTAAGAAAAAGCTAAGCTATGAGAGACCAAGAATAAATAAGGTCGTTTCTGGAGGTGCAGAGAGGATTAATTCTGTATACAATGGAATATTGAGCATGGATGAGGATATGCAAAATGGCATTGTTTTAATACATGATGGTGTAAGGCCATTTGTTTCTCAAAAGCTTATAAATAACTGTATTGATACTGCATATGAGAATGGAGCCTGTGTTCCGGTCATGGATTTGGTAGATACAGTTAAACAGGTGACGAAGGATAATTTTGTTAAAAAGACGATAGACAGGAGTAAATATAAGTCTATACAAACACCTCAGACCTTTGATTATGAAATAATAAAAAAATGCTATGATATGGCAATAGAGGATAAGATAAACTCTACAGATGATTCTGCGATAGTTGAGCATTATGGATATAAGGTAAAGGCGATATCTGGGCTTCAGAAAAATATAAAAATAACCACACAATTTGATTTGAGAGTTGCAGAACTGATTGCAAGGATGGTTTAAGCTTAGTGCTTGAAAAATAATATTAAAATAAAGAGAGGATGTGTTTTAATATGAGAATAGGAATAGGATATGATGTACATAAGTTAGCTGAAAACAGAAAGCTGATTATAGGAGGAATTGAGATTCCTTATGATAAAGGCTTAGATGGACACTCAGATGCAGACGTTCTAATCCATGCTATAATTGACAGCATCTTAGGGGCTATGTCAAAGCGAGATATAGGGTATCTTTTCCCGGATACTGACGACAGTTTCAAAGATATTGACAGCAAAATTTTATTGGGAAACGTAGTTGATTTAATGGAGTATGCTGAATATAAAATAGGAAATATAGATTGTGTGATAATAGCACAAAGTCCAAAAATGTCACCATATATCGAGCAAATGCAAGAAGTCTTATCATATATATTAAAAACAGATATAGAAAACATAAATATTAAAGCGACTACAACTGAAAGACTAGGATTTGAAGGCAAGGGGCTTGGTATATCCGCACAGGCTGTTTGTCTCTTGGAAAAAATAATCAAATAAACTAAATATTTATGTATTTATTTATATAAAAATTCATGCTATAATACAGATATCTTATTTGATATATATTAATATATATTAAATTCAATATGATAATGCTTAGAAAAGAAATTAGCAGGGGGTAGTAGCATGGATAATTTTACATTTATAGCGATTGGAGCAGTACTTGTTTTCGTATACTTTTTATTCATTAAAAATAAAAAAGCTGCTCAAAAAGAAATAAACAATTTAAGCGAAATAAATTATAAAAATAAATCAAACATAAGCTTTGATGATATAGCAGGAAACTATGAGGCTAAGGAAAGTTTAAAAGAACTGGTAGATTTCATAAAAAATCCTGACAAATACAAAGATTTTAACATCAGAACACCTAAGGGCGTTTTGCTGTACGGTTCACCCGGAACAGGAAAAACTTTGTTAGCACAGGCATTAGCAGGAGAAGCCGGAGTAGAATTCTTTGCAGTATCTGGCTCTGACTTTGTTCAGGTTTATGCAGGGCTTGGTGCAAGCAGAATTAGAAATCTTTTCAGTAAAGCAAAAAAAGCAAAGAAAAGTGTAATTTTCATTGATGAGATTGATGCAATTGGTAAGCAAAGACAAGGCTTCGGATCAAGAGGAAACGATGAGAGTGATAGAACTCTAAATGCACTTCTTACCGAAATGTCAGGTTTTGAAAATAGCAGTACAATAGTTCTTGCTGCTACAAATAGGATAGATACCTTGGACAGTGCATTATTGAGACCAGGAAGATTTGACAGACAAATAGAGATAATGCTTCCGGACAAAGAAGCAAGAAAAGCGATAATAAAGCTATATCTTGACAAAGCTAATGCTGATAAAGAAATTAATATAGACAAGATTGCTGAATTAACAGTGTATTTCAGTGGAGCGATGATTGAAAATCTAGTAAATGAAGCTTCAATCTTAGCAATAAAGGATAAAAATAAAAATAACGAGAATGATACAAAGCTTAAAGATGAACATTTAGAAAAAGCATTTTTCAACGTTGTAGCAGGACTTGATAAAGATAATCTTACTCAAAACGAGCTGCAAAGAGAAGTAACAGCATACCACGAAGCTGGACATGCCTTCATGTCAAAGCATCTTATGCCTAAAAATAAAATAATTAGAGTTTCAATCATACCTACGACAAAAGGCGCAGGCGGCTACACCTTGAGTACAGTAGAAAATGAAACAATTATCTCAAAAGAAAAAATTGAAAATCAATTAAAAATATTATTGGCAGGCAGAGCTGCAGAGGAGATTTTCTTAGGAGATAATAATATAACAACAGGTGCTCAGAATGATATAGAAAAAGCAACAGCACTTGCAATGGATTATATTTCAAAATATGGTATGGACAAAGAAGCAGGTCTTGTTAATTACAAAATTTTGTCAGAATCCTTTACAATAAGCATGGATATTGAGAAATCAGTAAAAAAATTAATTAACGATTCCTATGCAGATGTTTTAAAAATTATTATTGAAAATAAAGAATATTTAAATCAAATAAAAGAAATATTAGTAGAGAAAGAAATTATTGATGATAGTGATTTATGTCGAGTATTGTCAATAAAAATAGCTTGTTAGAAAAAAATTAATTGTTGAAATCTGAAAAACAATATAGTATAATTTATTTAAAGAAGAGCCTACGATGTGCGAGAGCTTATTAATTCAACCGTCAAAGTTAAAACGGAATTTCGGGTTCGACGTCCAATGACAGGCCCGCTAGTACGGGAAGTCAGCGGTATTCGACAGATAATCCACCTGCGAAGAGCGGGTATGAATTAAAGGTTCACGGCATTGCGGGTTTTGTTTTTTTTGAAATTATTTTTTTTATTTAGAATAGTTTTATTAAGTATAAATATTGAATTGTAGTTTAGCTAAAAGCACATTTCTGTAAATTACAAATATTTCCATAAATAACAGGAAAATTCAAAGGAAAACAACTTGATATTAGATAAAAGCTATAGTATAATAGATATAGTTGAGCAAAAAACGTGATATTTTAAAATTATAGAAAACGTTATTATAAATCAAATGAAAATAAATTTTTGGAGGTAAATGATGATTACAATTAAAGATGTTGCAAAATTATCAGGTGTTTCAATATCTACCGTGTCAAGAGTAATAAACGACTCTAAACCTGTAAGCCCTGAGGTAAGGAAAAAGGTTTTAAGTGTTATTGAGGAAACTGGCTATAAGCCAAATGATGTTGCGAGAAGCTTGGTTACGAGAAGATCGTACTTAATAGGCGTAATTATAAACAATTTAGCACAAAGCTATGTTGCTGATATAGTTAGAGGTATTGAGGAAATCGGGAAAATGTACGACTATGATATACTTCTTTGCAGCAGTTATTTTAGCAAGGAAGCACAGAAGAAATACTTGCAGCTGCTTGATAGAAAACAGGCAGAGGGAATTTTTTTAGTAGGTCATAAATTTGATGATGAAGTAATAGATTTGGCAAAAAGTCTTAATAAGCCATGTGTATATTTTACTCAAAAAATCAAAGAAGACATGGAACATATATCTATAGACTATTTTGCAGCAGGACAAGAAGCAACTAACTTTCTTATAAAACAAGGACATAAGAAAATCGCATACATTTCTGATTTTGATGATACAGTTACAGCAGAGGAACAAAAAATATCTGGATATAAAAAAGCATTAAAAGACAACGAACTTGCTGTAAAAGCTTCAAGCATATATTCAGCAGGAGGAAGAAGATACAACCATGCTTATACATTAGGACCTGATGTATTAAAGGATATCAAAAAAATCGATGCAATACTTTGCAGCAATGATGAACTTGCTATAGGAATTATGAACTATTTGCTTGATAATGGAGTAAATGTTCCTGAAGATGTATCTGTGATGGGATTTGGCAATATAAGAGAAGGTCAAGTTGTAAGACCTCAGCTAACTACTGTTGGAGAACCATTTTATGATTATGGAGCAGTAGGAATGAGAACTCTAATTAAAACAATAAAAGCAGAGAAACGACAAGCCGGCTTAATAGAGTTACCATTCACAATAGAAAAGAGAGAAAGCGTTAAAATATTGGAAAAATAACATTAACAACATGAAACGATAAAATTAAAAATCTTTGTAGAAATTAAAAACTGGTAATTTCTACAAAGATTTTTTTATGGAGTGAAGGTAGTTCGCTTTTTTATTAGAATGCTGTCGAATGAAAAAAATAAGCATTTATAAATCTTTATTTGTAAAAAAACAACATATAATTTTTATTTTCATATGACAATTATTGCTAAACTTATTGTCTTAAACTATTTATACTGAGTTATGTAAAATTTACTATAGGGGGTTGGAGCGATGAGAAAAGCGATATTTGTATATTTTTTTATTATAACATCTATGCTGAGCATGGGAGCTTTAGGGAGATATGAGAATTTTAAAGAGCAGTATGAGGTAGAAAGACTGCTGAACGAAAGAATTGCCATAATAAACAATTTTTTATATGGTGAAAAAGATGATAAGGTTTTGGAAAACTTGAAAAAAGATTTGTCCAAGATAGAACATGAAGCTCAGCTTGATTCAGACATAAGTTTGTTGACTCATATATATAATAATCCTACAGATTATGAATATACAACTAAAGTGAAAATTAAAAAAATAAAAAGCATAGAAATTACTGAAAATTCAGTTAAAATGCTTGCAAACCTCGAGTGGACAATTTTAAATGGCGAAACTAATAATAAAATTCCTATTGCAAGTAGTTTTATAAAAGATTATAATATTAGTTGCATAATAAAAAATAAAAATATGTATTTAACAAATATAAAATTTGTTGAATAAATGCAAGCTATCGCTATTTTAATCTTTGAATAGCTAAGCTTTGGCTTGCACTATAAGGAGGAAAAAATGGCAGATAAAAAAGAGAAAAAAAGTCCTTTATTTTATGAAAGAAACTTCGTTTGGGAAGAAATAGGCGAAAAAGCTAAAAAAGAAGTTTTTAGTGTTTCTGAGGACTATAAGGCATTCCTTGATGCTGGAAAAACAGAGAGAGAATCAGTAAAAGAAGCTATTAGAAGAGCTGAAAAAGAGGGCTTTGTACCTTTTAGCTCAGTTAAAAAACTAACAGCAGGAACAAAATTCTATTGTGAAAATAAGGGCAAGATGGTTGCTCTAGTAGTTGTGGGAAAAGAACCTCTTGAGAAAGGTCTAAACGTAGTTGGAAGCCATGTAGATGCTCCAAGAATAGACATCAAGCAAAACCCTATGTATGAAGATTCAGGATTAACTTTGTTGAAAACTCATTACTATGGTGGTATAAGAAAATACCAATGGGTTGCTACTCCTCTTGCACTATACGGAAAAGTGATTAAAAGAGACGGACAAAGTGTAGATATAGCAGTTGGTGACAAGGATGAAGATCCGATATTCTACATATCTGATTTATTGCCTCACTTGGCAAAGGATCAAAATGCAAAGACTTTGCGTGAGGGAGTCGAAGGTGAAAGCTTAAATGTAATAATTGGAAGCTTACCACATGATGACAAAGATGAAAAGAATAAATTCAAAAGAAATATACTAGAAATATTAAATCAAAAATATGGAATAGAAGAAGAAGACTTTATATCAGCAGAGCTTGAAATAGTTCCAGCAGGAAAAGCAAGAGATGTTGGATTTGACAGAGGCTTAATTGCAGCATACGGACATGATGACAGAGTATGTGCATTTACTTCACTAAGAGCGATATTTGAAGTTAAAAACAATGCTAAGACAGCAGTTGCTTTGCTTGTGGACAAAGAAGAGGTTGGTAGCGAAGGAAGCACAGGAATGCACTCTGAATTCTTCAACAATCTTGTATCAGAAATGATAGAGCTTGAAAACAGCAAGCGTTCAAATGGCTTAACATTACGAAGAACATTAGCAAACAGCAGTGTTTTATCAGCAGATGTGGCAGCAGCTCTTGACCCAACTTATCCATCAGTTTCTGAAAAATTGAATACAGCGATAATAGGAAAAGGTGTAACAATTGTTAAGTACACAGGAAGCGGCGGAAAAGGCGGCTGCAACGATGCAAACGCTGAATTCGTGGGAAAAATAAGAAAGCTATTCAATGACAACAAAATAAATTGGCAAACTTCTGAATTAGGAAAGGTTGACCAAGGAGGCGGAGGAACAATAGCCTACATACTAGCAAACCACAACATGGATGTAGTAGACATAGGAGTTCCGGTAATAAGCATGCACGCACCATATGAAGTAGTAAGCAAGACTGACGTTTACGAAACATACAAGGCGTATTTAGCTTTCTATAATAATTATTTATAATAATTTGTAATAGTAAGTAATAAAAATGTAAAATAAACCATTTGATAAGTTATAATTTATCAAATGGTTTATTTATTAAAGAAAAAACCAGCTTTCAAAGAAAAAAGTTGGTTTTTTAAATCATTATTTACTTTCCAAACTAAGCTTCTTATCAATAACAATCAGCATGCTAAGTGCTACTGCCATAAAAACAGCTCCAAGGTAGAAAGTTGTGTACGAGCCTAAAAAATCATTTAAAAATCCTATAAGAGTTGTTGTTGCAATTCCTACCAAGGATGTAAATGTGTGAACTATACCCATAGCTAGAGACGAAAGCTCCTTAAATGTCGAATTTATCAATACCACTAGAGTTGGATATGTTATAGATAAGAAAAATCCTCCGATTGATAGTATGTATAAGCCATTTTGTTTTAAAATCAAGCCTACTATAATACATAAAATTACCATCGCCATAGAGATTTTAAGTCCTATTTTCTCTCCTGTTTTTTGGAGTATAAATCCTCCAACCAGCCTTCCTAGTGAGAATGCTATAAAAAATAAAGAAGAATACTTGGCTGTTTCAATAGCTGAAAGGCTGTATGTTGAACTCATATAATTGATAAACCATACAATCATTACACTTTCGGATGCTACATTTAGAGCAAATCCTATCATGAAAAATATAAGCAGAGGATTTTTATATAGATCCTTTTTATTGTAAGTTTTATTATCTAAAACATATCTGTTCTTAGGTACTTTTAAGAATAATACAAATATCATACACAATATGAACATAAATCCCAAAACAAAATATATTGATTTCCAAGAGACATTGTTAAATAGTAAATTTCCATAAACTTCTTGTCCGGCGAAGCTGCCAAGACCAAACATAAAATGAGTCAGATTAATAAACAGCACCTCGTAGCCAATAGCATTCATAGGAACGAGCGAATCAACTGATATACACAAAAATGTACGCCCAAAGTTAAATACAAAGAAAAATATACAAAGCATTATAGCGTTGTTTAAAAATAATGCAGACAGTCCTACAACACTGCATATTGCGGTGCCAATTATAAATGTAAATTTCTGACCGTACTTTTGACTAGCATTTCCAGCTAAAAATGCACCGAAAACTGAGCCTAGCTGATTGATTGAAAGAATAATACCTACTGTTGAATTATTAATTGAAAAATCATTTATAAAAAATGGAATAAAGTTACCCTTTGCTGTGTCAAAAAGAGCTAAAACAAAATAGGCATAAAACAAGGTAAAAAATGTATAAATTTTATTTGGTTTGAAGCTTAGTTTATTAGTGCTGTTAGTCATAAAAGTATACCTCCGAAGAATTTAACAATACATAGTTTACATTAAAACTATTGACTTGTAAAGCTTTCTTTTATAAAATAAAGATAGAAGAATAAATTTTTTATGAGATATTATAAGAAGGATAGATCAATGATAAAAAAAGAATATCAAACAGAACGATTATATTTAAAGGTATTAGAGCCTCGCTATGCTAAAAAGGTTTTAGAATACTATATAAGAAATTCAAGGTTTTTAAAAGAGTGGGACCCTAAGAGAGAGAGCTACTTCTATACAATTTCACATCAAAAGAGTTTGTTAAAGGATGATATACAAGATTTTAAGAATAAATCTCAGGTAAAATTTTGGCTAATTACTAAGGATACAAAAGAGGTTATAGGCAATGTCTGCTTTAGCAATATTATTATGGGTAATTTCAAATCTTGTTATATGTCATACAAATTAGATGAAAATGAAATCAATAAGGGATATATTACAGAGGCAATTAAAAAGGCTATAAGCGTTATGTTTAATGATTTTGGACTTCATAGGATAGAGGTAAATATTATACCAAGAAACGAAAGATCCCTAAGAATTATGGAAAAGCTAAACTTTACACGAGAAGGCTTTTCGAGAGCGTATTTAAAAATAAATGATGTTTGGGAAGACCATGTGCATTTTGCAAAATATAATAAGGATATATATTGTTAAAACTATCGAAAAATGTAAAAATATGTAATATTTTAATAAAAAATGAAAAAGTTTTCATATTTTTAAATTTATTTATTTTAAAATGATAAAAAATGTGGTAATATTATATTATTACATTTATTAAATCATATTTAAAATAATGTGTTTTAGCTAAAGAACGAATTAACAATTTGCATTATCTTATAAAATTTTAACTATTTAATATAAATATAATTTATCTAATTAAGGAGAATCTGTATATGAGAGCTACATTTTTGCACACTTCTGACATTCATTTGGGCGTGAAAATCAATAACAAAAGCTTCAGTCTTAGGGAGCGAGAAAAGAGAAGAATAGAATTGTGGGAAACCTTTGAAAGGATAATTAATATTGTTAAAGATAGAGGACTTAAATATCTGTTTATAGCGGGGGATATGATAAACCAAGATTACTGCAATTTTAAAGATATAAAAAGAATTATATCCTTGTTTGAAAGAATAAAGGATACAAATGTTGTTATTACTTGCGGAAATAATGATCCTTATTCTATAACAAGTCTTTATGAGTTTGCACAGTGGCCAAGCAATGTATACCTGTTTAAAAATACAGAAAAGGTTGAAAAACATGAATTTGAAGATGGTGTGTGCATATACTCCTTAAGCTGTGGAAAGGGAAATCATGGTGATAAGGTTGAACAAATATACAATATTAAAACAGATAACACAAAGATAAATATTTTACTTTTACATGCTGAAACAGTAAACGACATAAATGATGGCTTATACATAAATCCAGAGATAATTAAATACAAGTTCAATTACTGTGCTATGGGGCATATACATGAATATTTAAACCTAGAGCCAAATATTATTTATCCTGGAACACCAGAACCGTTTGATTTTAAATATAACCAAAACGACAGACATGGTGTGATTATAGGAGAAATAGATGTAGATTATTTATTTACAGAGTTTTTAACTATAAGCAATAGAAAATTTGTTTATAAAGAGGTAAACATAGAAAAAGATTTTGATTTTAACCAAATCTTAGACCTTATTAAAGAAACTGAAAATAAAATTGATATAATGAAAGACTTTGTAAAAATCAAATTGACTGGTACGGTAAGCAATGATGTTTCGATGGAAGAAATCAAAAACGAAGCTAAGCAATTTTTCTACTATATAGAATTCCAAGATGAATACAGTTATGAAAAATCTGTTACAGAAACAATCGGAAAGCTAAGAGGAAACATAATAGAAAGCTATATAACTCAGTTTGAGAATGTTGATAAGTCAAATAAAATAACTGAAAAAGCATTTGAGCTTGGATTACAAATATTAAAATCAGAAGATATAGGCATACCGCATTCAAATTCAAGGGAGGTTAGCTAATATGTTTATTAAGGAATTAAATTTAAAATCATTTGGTAAATTTCACCATAAAAACATAATGTTAAAAAACGGATTGAATCTTGTTTGCGGAAAAAATGAGGCTGGAAAAAGTACAGTACATAATTTCATAGAAACGATGCTATATGGACTTGGAAATGATAAAAATAAAAATGATGAATCGCTGTTTAAAAAGTATAGACCGTGGAATTATGACCAATTTAACGGCTCTATGATAGTTGAGGATGATGATAGTGATTATATTATAAGGAAGGATTTTTTAGATAAAAGCACATCTTTTTCGAAAAAATACCTCTCATCACCTAACGAAGAAGCTATAGCTGATTATAATGCAGATATGGAAGTAGGAAATTATTTATTTGATATAAATAAATCGGCTTTTTCAAATACTCTTAGTATAAAACAATTAAGCAATTCAACGAATGAAGAACTTGCTGGTCAGGTTAAGGAAAGAATACTTAATTTGAGTCAAACAAAAGACGAGAGCATTTCGATAGAAAAAATAATAAGAAAGCTTAACAGCATAAAGGACGAGGCTGGAGATATAAATAATCCGAAAAGCATATTGAGTCAGTATAAAGCTCGTGTGAATGAACTAAATCAAACAAGAGACAAGGCAATAGATGCAAGACAATATACCTTGCATTTAGCCATGGAAAAAAGAAAGCTGGAGAATAAGATATCTGATATAGACAGAGAAATTACAGATATAAACAATGAACTGGATATATACAAATTATCAATTTTAACATCTAAAAAGCAAAAGGCAGATGAAGTGTACAAGGAGATTGATGCTATAAGAGAGGAGCTTTCTCAGTATGGAGAAGGTAATAGCATAGGTATAGATGAGTACGAGGAGGCAGTAAAGCTCCTTACCTTGCTCAAACAGATGAGAGAAGAAAAGGCGTCGTTAGAGAAAGAAATACTTTCAATAAACACAGAAATGGTCAAGCTTGAAAATGATCCGGCATGCAGCATATCAGCAGATGGTTTCGTTGTAAAAATCAATCTTGATTATAAGACATATGTAGAAGGCAATGAGAAAATAGAAAAACTTCAAGAAAAAGTAAGCCAAGGTATTGAACATATCAAAGCATTTGACACTGATGAAATTGCCGAATATGCTGAATCCTACGATAAAGTAAGCAGTAACGAGCAAAAAATAAGTAGAATAGATAATCTTTTGAATGATTCTTCTAAAAATGTTTTTAAAAAGCTTATTAAATCTTTAAATATTAATAAGACATTGTTAATTGTTTTTGCTATAATATTTTTAGTTGGCGCAGGAGCTTGTGCATACGCCGGATACTATTATAATATTGTAGAATATTACTTTGGGGCTTCGGTTGTATTGATTTCTTTAATATTATTTGCAATTTCAGCAAAAACTAATAAAAAGATAAATGGCTTGAAGAAAGAAATACAATTTATAGATGAAGAACAAAGCAAACTAAGAGTAATATTAGAGAACTGTAAATCAGAAAATAATAAAATATTAGAAGAAAAAAACTGTCAAACTATAGCAATGTTAAAGGACAAATGTGAGTATTATCTGTCGTTAAAAACAGTAGTTGAAGAAAAAATTAAGCTTTTAGAGTACGATAAGGACTCGCTAAAAATAGCGATAAAATCAAAGAAAATCTTAGAGGATGATCTTTTAAATAAATTATCTAAGTTTAACCTATTCGAAATTACAGATAACTCAATACAAAAATTAAATGAGATAGTTTTAGAAAAAGATAAAATTGTCCAAGAATTGACTAAAAAATCAGCATTGTTAGATAAATTGACTGAAAATCATCAAAAGCTTTCAAAGGAACTAGATTTTGAAGAAAAAAGGTTCAATATAATACTAGCTAGCAACAATATTAATAATATAGAAGAATTTAAAGTATTAATAAACAATAACTACAAGATAGCTCAGTTGAAAGATAAAATTTTCAATCTTGAAAGAGTTGTTGAAAGTATACTGGAGGGTTATACATATGATGAAATAACCCAAAGAACTAAAGAGCTTCTTGAGAATGAGAGTAAGAATGAAGATGCAAAGAAAATAAATCAAGAAGAAAAGCTAAAAGAAATTCATGACAAGGAAGACGAAAAGTCTGAACTGAGAAAAGAGATAGATAAGATTGAAAATGAAATAGATTCAATAGAGGATATAACAAAGCGTCTATCTGAAATAGAAGAAGAAATTGATTTTTACAATGATAAGATAGAGCAAAATAATGAAAAGATAATGGTAGCCAATCTTGCAATCGAAAATATTAATTTGATTTCAGACTACATAAAAGGAGATTTCATGCCACTTCTTAGAAGTGCTATAAGTGAAAACTTCTCTTATGTGACAGGCGGCAGATACAGTGGAGTCAATATAGATGAAGATATGAATATTTCAGTTGTAAAGGCTGGCGATAGTATCATTGATAAAGACGTTGAAGAAATTAATATTAATTCATTGAGTGGTGGTACCTTAGATCAGCTTTATATTTCAGTTAGATTAGGATTTAGCAGTCTTATTTCAAACAATAAAAAGATACCTCTAATCCTAGATGACAGCTTTATACAGTATGATGAAGAAAGATTGGAAAAATCCCTCGAAATATTAGATAAAGAGAGAAATAGAAGGCAAATAATATTGTTTAGCTGTCAAAGGAGAGAAAAACAAATATTAGATAAGCTTAAAATAGAACACAATTATATAGAAATTAGTTAAGGTTGGGCATGGGTATGCGAGTTTTTGCTATAGGGGATTTACATTTTGACAGTAAAAAAGAGAAGCCTATGGATATCTTCGGAAATAACTGGATAGATCATGAAGAGAAAATCATCAGGAGCTGGCAAAAGTCAGTTTCTGATGATGATTTAGTTTTAATACCGGGAGATATATCGTGGGCTATAAAGCTAGAAGATGCAATAAAGGATTTAGAAATCATTGATAATTTACCTGGCAAGAAAGTGCTTATAAGAGGAAATCACGATTATTGGTGGGCTACAAAAAATAAACTAAATAACTTAAGATTTAAGTCCATTGAATTTTTGGTAAATGATATGTATGCAAATGACAAAGTGGTTGTATGCGGAGTTAGAGGCTGGGATGATGTACGAGTATTTGAACCCAATATCCTTAATACTGATGCTAAAAAATATGATTCTGTATTAGATAAGGGGTGTGGCTGCAACACTGCTAGCATTAAAACTGATAAGATTGATTATGAAGCTACATTGGATAAATCATCGATATCAAAAAACATTATTTATAATAATGAAGGAATAAGATCTCAAATAGATGATAAGAAAATCTATAATAGAGAATTGAATCGTTTTGAGATATCTTTAAAAATGACTAAAAACTATGACTTATATAAAATAGCAATGCTACATTTTCCGCCATTTAATAATGACAAAAGTCCTAATGATTTTGTTTCTCTAATGAAAGAATACAATATTAATAAATGTATATATGGACATTTACATGGAAAAGACGGTCATAAACTTATAATGGAAGGGAAGCTAGAAGGTATTGATTTTCTGTGTGTTTCAAGTGATTATTTAGATTTTCAATTAAAAGAGATTACACTTTAGCTTAACAATATAATATAATGTAAATTCTAAAAACTAGCTCCCAAAGTGATGCAATTTGCTGAGGGAGCTTTCTTTTACAAATCATACATAAATTGGTAATAATTTTTTTATAAATAGATGTTGACAAGCAATGTTTGCTGTGCTATACTAATCAAGCTGTCCAATAAACAGCAAGTTAAATATCTACTAAGTTTGTCAAAATAACATACATTTTTATAAGATTAAAAAAATAAAAAAATTATAAAAAAGTTGTTGACAAATAAAAACAGATATGATAAAATATAAAAGTTGTCTGATGAACACAAATTAAATGCAAAAAATGTCAAAGAAAAAATAAATTAAAAAATTTATAAAAAAGTTCTTGACAAAATAAAACAGATGTGATAAACTATACAAGTTGTCACGAGATAAGACAACCAAGCTCAAACAGTTCAAATTAAATAAAAAAGTGTTTGAGAACAAATGAACCTAGACAATAAAACAGCATAAGAACAACCTTTAGTTTCAAGAAGTGAATTGAAAAATGAACTTCAAAAGAGTAAACAAAATTTACTCTAAGAAAAAGCAGTTCTGTGAAAGTCAGAACAAAAGAAGTCAAAAGCAATTTTGATAAAAAGCAAGCGTGAGCTTGAGAACAGATATTAAACGAGAGTTTGATCCTGGCTCAGGACGAACGCTGGCGGCGTGCCTAATACATGCAAGTCGAGCGGGTTTGTCCCTTCGGGGACAAGCTAGCGGCGGACGGGTGAGTAACACGTAGGTAACCTGCCCATGGGACTGGGATAACGTCGGGAAACCGATGCTAATACCGGATAGATGATTCTCTTGCATAAGGGAATCTGGAAAGACGGCGCAAGCTGTCACCGATGGATGGGCCTGCGGCGCATTAGCTAGTTGGTGAGGTAACGGCTCACCAAGGCGACGATGCGTAGCCGACCTGAGAGGGTGATCGGCCACACTGGGACTGAGACACGGCCCAGACTCCTACGGGAGGC
>JAEWJT010000011.1 GCA_023386345.1 Bacillota bacterium | reverse complement strand
TATATTATCTGATAAACTTTTCAAAATTTTCTCTTTGTAAGGTCTGTTTGCTCTGCCTTTTTTTATTCTAAAAAAATTTTTATCTTTTTTCAAAAAAACTATTGACTTTTAATAGTTGGTCACCTCTTAATAACCTCTATATTATAAATTCCCTTGGATTGACTTTAATTTTATTATAAAAATTATACCACGTTTCTAGCTGTATTGGAACATAATCTTACCAATAAAACCTTGCTTGAAAAATTTATTTTATGTATAATGATATTATTAAAAAAATATAATACAAAATTTAGATTTACATAGGAGAATTATAATGGCAAGAGCAAAATTTCAAGTATTGGTAATTCCTTATATTATTCAAAATAACCAAGTTAAATATGCTATGTTCCTAAGAGCTGATATGAATATCTGGCAATTTATTGCCGGGGGTGGAGAGGATGGTGAAACTCCAATAGAGGCTGCAAAAAGAGAGTCTAATGAGGAGGCCAATATTGATTATAATATGTCTTACTATCCCTTAGATACTTGTTGTAGTATTCCATCTGAAATTTTTAATACTGCTGATAGAAAAAGGTGGGGAGAAAATTGTTTCGTAGTTCCAGAATTCTCTTTTGCTGTTAATGTTAAAGATGAGAAATTTAATCTATCAAATGAACACACACAATATAATTGGATAGACTATGAATCAGCAATGAAGCTTCTAAAATATGACAGTAATAAAACTGCACTTTATGAGTTGAATGAAAGAATAAAAAAAGGAATGCTTGGTGAAGCAAAATAGGATGCAAATTTAAATAAATTTATAAAAATCCATATGAAAATACTATCATTTTCATATGGATTTTTTATCTCATGAAAGTAAATAGATGGCATAGCGCTTGACTTAATTTAGATTTTGTCTAAAACATGAGGAAAAAACTCTATAAGTCCCTCTGTCATTGTGTCTGCCATAATTAAGGCTTGCTGTTCAATATCATCAAATATATTAATGCTATCCTCATATCTCCCCGTCAGCATATAAACAGCTTCATTTTTTGTCATAGCAAGATGATCGTATAACATTTTTCTCCATTCTTCTTCTGGCCAAAATGGATTGATTCTTCCAAAAAATTCTGCAAGTTGATCTGTATTTTCATACCAGCGTTTTTCGGCATCAGCAGCCTCTGCATTGTCTCCATCTTTTGCAGCTTTAAGAAGCTCTGCAGCTATTACAAGGTGTTCTGTGAATAATTTTGTGAATTCTGCAACAACATCTGCTCCATAAAACAAATGTAATACCTCCGCAAAATCCTTTGGATTACGAAGAAGACGATTTGTAACAAATTCTAGGTCTGGTAATTCAAAAACTATGCTAAGAATAAGCATCCTTGTCCAATAAACATGCTGTTCCCATAATAATCGAATTTGATTGCTTAACCTGTGCATTGAAATAAACCGTAATGTTTCTCTTGCTTGAGTATACTCAAGATTTCCGTTGTTATATAACTTCATTTACACCCTCCTTCTTATTAAATATTATTTTGTCTTTATTATATGTTTTTTCAAAGAAGATGTATTTTGTACTATTTTATTATTAAATTGGAACAAGTAATGTTATTTATCTAAGCCTTTTGATTTTACTTTTTCCCATGCTTGTACATAATATGACGAGTAAAATATAGTTTCTTCACTTAATGGTAATGTTAGTAATTCTTTCTTCTTTATAATTCCTGCTATCATATCAATCATTTTGTCTTGTTCTTCAGGCGATAATGTTTCAAATCGAATAATTTTTATACTGCCTAATTTTTCAAGATTTAAAATTTCATCATAAACATTATTAATTTTTTCATAGTTTTCAATGCAAACCTTGTTTTTGCTCACCCACATATCTTCTTCAGCACTTTTCACAAAGTTTTCATCTCTAACAGCAGAATATACATATCCACTTACTCCATCATAGAATGATTTAAGCTGATTTGGAAATTGCTCGTAATAATTAACAATTCCATTTTTGATAGCACATGTAACGTGCTTTGTACTTTTCTTATTATGTTTAGAATCCCAAATATAAAGCAAAGCATAAGCACGATTTGATGTTGTATATACAACGTTTTGTGTAGGGTCACTATGTAATTTTGATACTGGATTTAAGACTTTGATATCGGAAAAAAATGAGCCGTGATAAACATAATTCATATAAATGCCTCATAAAATATAAATTTTTTTATATTAATTCCTAAATTAATTAATAGTTTTATTGATATAATCCTTTCTTAACTTTATTTTTTAATGTGCAAGAATCCAAAACAAAGAATACTACTGCTAATATAGCTACAATAGAAAAATTTAAAATATCCCATATATCGATAATTGGTTCAGAAATCATTCTTGACAGGATAAAATTTATTGCGAATTGCAATGGAATTACCGTCAATAAAGATATAGCCGTAGCTAAGAGTTTTCTTGTTTTTAATATTTTAAATATTGCAAAAATACACCATAAAAATACAACTCCAATAATTGCCATTCTAATACCAACTGGTAAAATCATATTGTTTGTTTTTATTATACTATTTAAAACATATAAAAAAGGAATTATAAAAATACTTAACATTACAAAAGAGATAAGCGTTCCTTTTCTTCTAAATTTTATAACAGGAAAAAATACTAACCATGCAAATATAATCGAACTAATCGGAAAAAGTGACCATGTAAATGTACCAGTAATTGCCATATCAACAATACCACACACCATAATACCAAGTAAAAGCGTTATAGAAAATGTAATAGCAAAGATATTTTGCAAAGATTGCAATCTGTTTTTTGTGTTTTTTTCTGCATATTGAAGTGCATTATTGATATTTTTTTCAATATTATTAACATTTTCTTCTTTATAATCAATATTATCAATGCTTTTCTCCTCATTATTAGCATCTATCTCAACATTGTCAAAATTATCGTTGCTTTTTTTGCCATCCAACAATTCGCCTGTTGTTACTCCAAGTATATCTGCAATTGACGATAGAAGCGAGATATCCGGACAGCTTAATCCCCTCTCCCATTTGGAAACTGCTTTATCAGTAATATTCAATTTATCTGCTAAATCTTTTTGTGTCATACGCTTGGATTTTCTCAATTCAGAAATGAATTGTCCAATTTTCTCGTTATTCATAAATTAACCTCTCTTTGTATTGTTTTTATGTTATACCTAACTCTTAGCTAAAAATATTATGCTTTAATTTTAAATTATAGCGTAATTATTTGCAAGCGACTATAGGTTTAATTGAGAAAATAAACCTATGGTAGAGAGTAATTTTCGTCTAAAAATTAAAGCAGAAACTCTATAATCATTTGATTGTGAAATTCTGCTTTCAATAATTTTTATAATGTTGGTGTAAGTTTATTAATCTCATCTGTAACTATTTTTCTATATTCATCTGGACGATAATACATACCTGAAACTAAAGATAACATATCTTCTTTTGAAACTACTTTAGCTCCAATAACTTCATTCTCTTGTAATGATAATTCCTCAATGTTAAAATCAAAATTAAGAAAATATATATCAATTATGTGATTATAAATTTCCCAAAAAACCCGTTTAATAAAACGAATCTTATTGCTTGGAAAAACAAGACCTAATTCTTCCTCTATCTCTCTGATCATTCCATCTTTTGAAGTTTCACCTGCCATGACATGACCTAAATGGATATCCCATTCACCTGGAAGAAAATCTTTATTAAAAGCTCTACGCTGCAATAAAAATTCGTTTGATGAATTGTATATATAAGCATGTACACCGAGATAGTATTGTTCGGCTTGAAGATCAGTTCCCTTATCAGCTATTTCCCCAGTTATCTCTCCATATTTATCAAGTATATCAAATTTTTCCATTCACTCTCCTAGCAAAATATAAATTCTTTTTCTATCAGTTTTCATTATTATCGGAAAGAATTATACCATATTTTTTGATATACTTCTACACAATTTTATAAATGAATCCTTCTTACAATTTCTGCTTTTAGTGCTTTTCCTTCAAAAATAATTAATATTGTCAATGATATTACACTTCCCACAACACATATAAGCGATGGATAAACAATTTTTACAACGTCCAAAAGAAGTAGAATAAGCGGAACTATTCCAAATAATATATCTATTATTAAATAAATTATATAATCTTCTATTTTTAGTTTTTTAATACTTGCAACAATAAACATCTCAATCATAGCAAAGCAGCATATTATAGGAAAAACATAATCTATAGACCAACCTCTATAGCCTGTTGATATATCCCATATAATTGATAATATTGATATAATTAAAGTTAGCCAAATTGTATTTTTTGTAATGTTACCACGCATTTTAACTGCTATCCATATAACTATCCATCCGGTAATAGATCCAGCTATAACATAAAGCGACCAGCTTCCGCCAAATCCTAAATTTATTAGAATACATATAGCACTAGCCACTATAGTTACAAGAGCAGTAATTTTAAGTATCAAATTTATTAAATACTTTCTTTCCTTTATAATCGGAAATGTATTTGTTTGGCTTGGTTCTCCTATAATATCTCCTTGACACAATGGGCATTTTTCATGATTGCCTGTTATGCTTACCTTGCAGTTTTCACAATATAGCATCATCATTCTCCTTTATATCAAGATTTGTAGTTATTTCCACATCTAAACCATATCTACTAAGAGTTCTAAAAAATCTGCGTTGTACATCTATGCTTACAAGCTGTGATGTAAAGCTAATAACGCAGTTGTCATTATAGGAACACATACATGCCTGTAAACTCTTAGTTGAAGCGAATATATCAAATAATTTGATATATGGTTTAAATTCTTCTGGCATCTCAATCTTCCCAACATTAGAAAATGCAGCAGTCACACCTCTTTCATCTATCATAGAAGCTATTCTCATAATAGGGTCTTTTAAAACTAAAGGTATAATCTTAGCAGAAAATTTATTTTCAAGTGCTGACAGTCTAATCATACGTTCACTTAACTTCTCTACAGTTAATTTCTCTTTTAAAGATTTGTCCACATATTCTATTATATTTGATAATTCAGAGCCATTCTCCATAAAATTATACTCAACATTTACTACACCAAAAAAATTCCTCGCTGACTCAGACTCAAAGAAATTCCTTAAATTCACTGGAACACAAATGACCACAGGTTTTATTTTATCACGAATAGCCATACATTCCCCTATAGATTTTATTAGTATTCCTAATAAAAATGCTGTAAGTGTGGACTTGTGTTCATGGGATTTTTCTAATAAACTTTTAACAGATATTCGTCCTTCAATAACACGAATAATTTCTATATCAAGTTTTTCTTCTTTAAACTTAAATGCCTTTGGTGTTTTTTCCTTATAGGGCAGCTTCTTTTTTAAATAATACTTGAAGAAACTGTCATCATCTTTTTCTCTTTCAGAGGCATTATAATCAAACGTCAAGTTCTTACCTTTAAATTCATCAGAATGCTTTTCTTTTAGATAATAAAGCACTAATGTTTTTAAAAAATTTAATGCCCCTGTTCCGTCTGATAACGCATGATATACTTCTAAATTTATGCGTTTTTCAAAATAAGTAACTTCAAATAGAAGATTTCTTCTGGTACTGCTATAAATAGGCGCACAAGGCATTTTGTATTCTTCTCTGACAACAGGTTCAATCGTGCTGTCCTCTAAATAATACCAAAATATTCCTTTTTTAAGCACTGACTTATAGAAAGGAAATTTTTTTATAGTTAAATCTAAAGCATTTTTTAACACATCTTTATCTATATTTTCATACAATTCACAACTGCACCTAAATACCTTGCTATCTCTGCTATTAACAGTAGGCGGAAATATTTTGGCAGCATTATCAAGCTTCCTCCAAGGTCTTTGTACCTTTTTATTAGCCAAGAACTCACCTCCAAAGAAATTCGTTTATTACATCATAAGTTTTTTCTACTATATCAAAATTCGGTGGCAATGAAAAATAGCCATGCAACGCATCGGGACATCGATACATACAGACATTATTTCCTGCTTCTCTTAATTTTTCTCCATAAGCTTCTCCCTCATCTCTTAACGGGCAATACTCAGCAGTAATTATTAATGTTTCAGGTTGATTTGTCAAATCATTTGTACATAACGGAGAAAAATATGGATTTTTTTTATCCTGCTCAGATGAGATATAAAGCTCCATATATCCCTCTATTTTTTTTGAGGTTAAAAGATAGTCCTTACCATTATCCCTAACTGAATCAAATGGCGAATTTTCACTGTAATCATTTCCTGTTGCAGGATAAATCAGTATTTGTTTTGCAGGCATAAACTCTCCTCTATCCCTTGCCATAATCGATAAGGCAGCAGCCAAATTACCGCCTGCACTATCTCCAATAATAGTTATATTTTCTGGTCTAATATCTCTATATCCTTCATCTGTATATAATTTTTTTGCAACAGCATAACAGTCTTCCAGACCAATTGGAAACTTATTTTCCGGTGCTAATCTATAATCAACCGAAACTACAACATGCTTAGTTAGACAAGCCATATTAACACATACATTCGTATATGTATCAATATTTCCAGAAACCCATCCTCCTCCGTGGAAAAACAAAAGCATACGGTCAGTTTTCTCATCCTTAGGACTAAATATTCGCACAGGGATTTCATGCTCTCCATTTAGGATTAATTTATCCCAGATCTTATAATTTTTATATACTCTAAAGCCTTTTCCACTTAATTTTTCAACACCTCGATATAATTTATATGTTTTTTTTATATCTACATCAAGATAAGACAGAAGCTTTAATGCTGCAAGCATAATTTTATTTATAGCCATTAAAATCCCCTTTATTCTATTTACATTATCTATTTTTCATCGTTACAATATCTCTTAATCTTTCGCATTATAATATTAAAATTTATAGCAAATGTCAATAGTTTTTTGTATTTTTATTCCAAATAAAATATGTAAAAACTGATAATTTTTATATGTATTATATTTGCAATTATTATTTTTCAATGGCTTGCAAAGTAAGACTATGGTATAATGGTTCTGAAATTATAACAAAGGTGGTGTGTTTTGTGGCTAAAATATTAGTTGTTGAAGATGATATTAGTATTCATGCTTTGATAGATGAAATATTGAGAAAAGAAAGATATAGCGTGTTAAATGCCTACTCTGGAACGGAAGCACTGATGATACTGGAAAAAGAAAAAGTTGAGCTTATTTTGCTTGATTTGATGTTGCCAGGTTTAAATGGTGAAGAAATATTAAAAAAGGTAAAAAATGTACCTATTATTGTAATAAGTGCTAAAATTGCATTAGATGATAAGGTAAATTGCTTATTAAGCGGTGCTAATGATTATATAACAAAACCATTTGACAAACAAGAGCTTTTAGCTCGAATACAGGTTCAATTAAGAATTAACAAGCCTGTTAATAGTGATCTAGCCTATAAAAATTTAAAATTATTAAATGACAATCATACCTTGCTGATTGACAAAGAAAAGATAAGCTTAACCAAAACGGAATATGCTATTATGAAGCAATTATTACTAAGTCCAAATCAGGTAATCACAAAATCAAGGCTGTTAGATTTAATAAGCCAAGACACAGAGGACTGTGATGAAAGCTCTTTAAAGGTGCATATCAGCAATATAAGAAAGAAAATAAGAAAAATAACAGACGAGGAATTTATCGAATCTGTTTGGGGTGTTGGATTTAAAATGTGCGAGTAAAAATCTTTACTAAATCTTTACTTTTTCTTGACCGTTTTCTTAACTGTTTGCTGTTATAATTGCTTTCAGATAGAGAAAAATAAAAATCCTATCAATTTTTATATCGCTAAAGTGCTGGTTTAAAGGAGGCAATTATGCAATACGTTTTGAAAACAAATAATCTTGAAAAAAGATACAAAGATTTCAAAGCCATAGGTCATCTCAATATTAATGTTGAAAAAGGTGCAATATACGGACTAATTGGCAAAAATGGTGCAGGCAAAACTACACTGATAAGACTTGTATGCGGACTTCAAAGCCCAACAAGTGGGACTTATTCTATTTATGGAATAGAAAATACGAGTAAGGAAATATTAGAAACTCGAAAAAGGATAGGTGCTATTATTGAGTCACCATCCATTTATCTTGATATGACAGCCAGGGAAAATATGGAAGAACAATACCTTGTTTTAGGTGTACCTTCTTATAAGAATTCAACATCAAGTAACAGTCAGAAGTCTTATGGAAGCTCAATATACTATGATAGCATTGACGAACTTCTAAATTTTGTAGGACTTGAAAACACCGGAAAGAAAAAGGCTAAGAATTTTTCACTCGGCATGAAACAAAGACTAGGAATTGCAATTGCTCTTGCAGGAAATCCAGATTTTTTAATGCTAGATGAGCCTATAAATGGACTTGACCCACAGGGTATTGTTGAAATTAGAGAGCTTATTTTAAAATTAAATAAGGAAAAAAAGATAACAGTTTTGATATCTAGTCATTACTTAGATGAATTATCTAAAATTGCAACACATTATGGATTTATGGATAATGGGCAGATAATTAAAGAAATAAGTGCTGAAGAATTAAATAAATTATGCAAAAAAAGAATTGAAATAAAGGTAAGTGATGAGAAAGAATGTGTAAAATATTTAGAAGAAGCACATATTTCTTATGAAGTTGTAGACAAAAATATTATTCACATTTTTGAAAACATCAATATTTCTAAATTAAGCTTACAACTTGCTAAAATAAACTGTGAGATTATTGAAATCCATGAAAAGGACGAGTCATTGGAAAATTATTATATTAATCTATTAGGGGGTAAATCTAATGAGTAGATTATTAAATGCAGGTTTTAAAAGATTAATTAACAACAAACTATTTTGGGCTTGTTTAATTATATTGATAATCATTGGTATTACAGGATGTATTTCACAATACAGAAATATGTTAGAATATAAAATAGAGATAAAACACGATACTTTTTTATTTTCTTCTGCAAGCATGATTGGCATTGCTCTTGCTGTACTTATTCCGCTATTTGTGGGAACGGACTTCTCCGATGGTACAATAAGAAATAAAATCATTGTTGGTCATTCTAGAAAATCAATATATTTTTCTAACCTTATAGTTAGTGTTGTCTCAGGGTTTATAATTACTGCTGTGCATATAATTTTTATGACTGTAGTTGCTGTTACAATGTTTGGACCATTTAGATTGCCAACATCCGCAATTATTTGGCATACTATAGCCACAATATTTTTAATTGTTTCTTATTCATCTATATTTAACATGATTACACTTCTTTCTTCTAATAAAACAATAAGTGTTGTTATTAGTCTTTTGCTTATATTTAGCTTAATGATGCTAAGTGCAGTTGTTTTGAATAGGCTAAACAATGAAGAATTTATAAATACAATGTCAGTTGTAGATGGTAAAAACATATTTGAGGTAATTAAAAACCCCTCATATCTTGAAGGTAATGCAAGAAAAATACATCAATTTATTGTAGATTTTATCCCTGCTGGTCAAGGATTTCAAATTACAGGAAATATTGCTCCAAATATTAAAATTTTAGCAGTTTATTCGTTAGTAATAGCTTTAGTTTTAAATTGTATCGGATGTTTTATGTTTAATAAAAAAGATTTGAAATAAATGGATATAACTCTTGTTAAAACTGAATTGTAAATTGAAGAAAACTTTCATAGCTTATAATGTTGAACTCACTTCAAAGAGTCGAGTTCAACATTATATTAAGCAATAATATTCATTTTGAAGAAAGGATTTAAAGTATGAGTATATGGTTATATTTAATAATAGCTATATTAGTTATTATTTTAATTTCAATTATAATAAAAATATTATTAATGAAAAAATCAATCAATGAAATTAATTTATCGATAGATAAAATTTTAAAATCAGATACAAATAAATTAATTACTATTTCTTCAAATGATAAAGAAATACAAAAACTTGCTGCTCGCTTAAATGAAAGCTTAAAAAGTTTAAGAAAGCAAGAAATAGAGTATCAAGATGGAAATAATGAATTAAAACAATCAATTACTAACATATCTCACGATTTAAGAACACCTCTAACAGCAATTAGAGGTTATATAGATTTAATGAATGATGATAATATCTTAGATGAAAAAAATAAAAATTATTTAAAAATAATAGATACTAAAACTGGGGATTTAGTGAAATTGACGGAGCAATTATTTGATTTTTCAAAAGGATTGGACTTATATAAAGAAATGAACAAAGAAAAAGTCTGCCTTAACGAAGTTTTAGAAGAAACTATTGCTTGCTACTATACTTTGTTAAAAGAAAAAAATATTGTTCCAAATATAAATATTTGTGGCGAGAAAGTTACTAGAAGATTAGATAAAGCAATGTTAACTCGTATATTTGAAAATATTATCTCCAATGCTATTAAGTATAGTGATGGTGATTTAAATATATCGATGGAAGAAAATGGGATGATAATATTTTCTAATATAGCTACCAAACTTGATATCACAACAGTAGAAAGAATTTTCGACCGATACTATACAGTAGAAAATGCAAAAAAATCTATTGGCGTTGGTTTATCCATTGCTAAGCAATTAGTAGAATTAAATGGCGCTTGCATAAGTGCCAAATATAAAGATAATATTCTCAATATCATTATACAATTTTAATACATATAAACGACTACTTGTTTAAAATATAGGTAGTCGTTTATATATTTTATTTTTACCGCACATTTTTGTATCCTTGTACGTTATACATTATGTAAGGAGGTTTTTAGATGTCTATTGACATAAATGCGCATTATGATCATATTTACAAATATTGTTATTTCAAGATTAAGAATTTACATATAGCAGAGGATTTAGCTCAGGAAACATTTCTTAAATTTATTAAGCAAAGCAGTTATGTTGATAGAGACAAGCCACTTGCATACTTGTATACAATCGCTAAGAACACTTGTATTGACTATATGAGAAAGCCTGACTATTTAGAGTTGAGCGAAGAAATATTAGCAGAAAATGAATTTGAAAAAATTGAGCTTAAAAGAGTAATTAGAGAAGCTATTAAAACTCTGCCAAACGATGAACAAGAATTAGTTTTTCTAAGGTATGTAAATGAATTGAAAATTGGAGATATTGCAAAAATTACAGGCATATCAAGATTCTCAATCAACAGAAAACTGAAAAAAGCCATAGAAGGGTTGAAGCTCGTATTAAGAGAGGAGGATTTTTTTGAATAAGGATAAAAAATTAAAATTAGCAATAAAATCAGCTTATGAAGTACCTGAATCAAATAGAAAGAAAGATTTTCTTATGAATTTAGAGATACCAAAGATAAGCTTTTATAAATTCTTTATATCTCAGATAAAATACATAAGAAAAAGAGTGTTTTTTATTCAAGCAATTGTTATGTTAATTTGTTTAATAGCTATATTAAGCACGGATAAGATTGATTTAAATATAAAATATATTTCAATGCTTCCATCTGCAATACCTTTTTTTGTATTGGTTATAGCTACTGAAATATCTCGCTCTATTTCACACAACATGACAGAGCTTGAAATGACAACAAGATATAGCTTAGGTCAGATTATTATTGTCAGAACTTCAATATTAGTCAGTGTGAATTTTATTTTCTTAATTTTTCTCTTAGTCTCTTTAAAGCTTAAGCTCGAATATAGTATTTTAAGTCTAAGTTTTTACATTTTTATACCATTTTTATTGACTTGCTTTGGCTCTCTTTATGTCATGAATTATGTAAGAAATAAAAATGTGAACTTTTATTGTGCAGGGATAAGTACTTTTGTAAGCTTAGCTAATATTCTTTTATATAACGTAACAGGCAATATGTATAACAATTTAAATTCTAAATTTTGGTTAATATTATTTATATCTCTAATCATAGGTGTTATAATTCAAGCTAAAAAATTTATTAGAAGTACGGAGGAATACAATTGGAACTCATTATAGATAGAATTACTAAACAATATGCAAATAAAATTGCAGTAGATAGAATATCTTGTTCACTTAAAGACGGAGTATATGCACTTTTAGGTGCTAATGGTGCGGGTAAAACCACTCTGATGAGAATGCTCTGCGGAGTTTTAAAACCAACATCCGGTGAAATAAAGTTAAATGGTTTAAATACCAGTGATGAGGAATACAGAAATTCACTTGGATACTTACCTCAGGATTTTGGTTATTATCCTGATTTCACTGCTATGGAATTTTTAATGTACATAAGCTCATTAAAAGGCTTAGACAAGCCTACTGCTAAACTGCGTTCAACTGAATTGCTTAATTTAACTTCGCTTAGTGATGTAGCTAAAAAGAAAATCAAGACCTTTTCAGGCGGAATGAAGCAACGTTTAGGTATAGCGCAGGCAATGCTGAATAACCCTAAACTGCTTATACTAGACGAGCCTACAGCAGGACTTGACCCTAAGGAGCGTGTCAAATTTAGAAACCTTATATCGGATTTATCAAAGGACAGAATTATAATATTGTCAACTCACATAGTTTCTGATATCGAATACATAGCAAATAAGATTTTGATTATGAAATCGGGACAGCTCATTCATAATGACAGTTTAGATGAAATTATAAAGATTATTGAAGGTAAGGTTTGGGAATGCAGTGTTTTAACATCTGAAGCTGAAAATTTATCAAAAATATATACAATAATAAATATTCGTCATGAAAAGGATAAGACCTTTTTAAGACTTGTTTCAGACAAAAGTCCAACTATTGATGCAGTTAAGGCTGATGCGTGCTTAGAGGATTTGTATATTTATTATTTTAGTGATATAAGTGAGGTTGAGAGAAATGAAAAATAATTTTTTTACACTTGTAGGATTTGAATATAAAAAGATATTTAAACGCAAATCAACATATTTATCGTTTTTGATGATAGCATTTATTATAACAATTTCATTATTTGGACCTATTATGGGTGACCACTACATAGAAGGAGTTAAGGGAATCAGTAAGTATGAAATGATGGATATAGATAGACAATATTCTAGGACAAACAAAGGATATATTGATGAAAATAAGATAGCAGACATTATTATGCAAAGTAAACTTTTATTAGCTGATAAAGAAAATTTATCATCAAATGAAGTAGTTCTATTATCTAAGGATGCTTACGAAAAATTTGCATTGATGTACAATCCTATTATGAGGATTTTTGGAAGTGTCTATGCTCCTAAAGGTAAATTTCTTGATTATACTGCGTTTTATAAGCTAAGCACAGATGATGCAAAATCATTTTATAATAAACGTTTAGAAAAGATGGATGAGCTTTATTCTAATCAATATTATACAGATGCTGAAATAAAAAAATATAATGAATTAAATGTTAAAATTAATACACCTTTTTACTTTGATAATTATGAAGGGTATGATAATATTTTAAAACAGTCATCTGGTCTTTCTGTTTTTACTGCATTACTTGTATCAATATGTATAGCGCCTATATTTGCAGGTGAATATAGTGGTCATACAGCACAATTGATACTTGCATCTAAATTTGGTAAAAATAAACTTATATTAGCAAAAATAGTTTCAAGTGTTACATTCTCAATTTTTGTATCTTTTTTAGTAATAGGTGTTACAATATTACTTAATTTGTCTGTATATGGGTTTGATGGTGCAAATGTGCCATTACAGGTATCATACCCACTTTTACCCTACCCTCTGACTATGCTTGGAGCAGTAATAGTTAACTCAATACTTTCAATTATGGGTATTTTATTGATTTCTATGGTAACAATGCTTATGTCATCAATATTAAAGAACTCTTTTGGAGTAATTATAATCACAAATCTAATGTTATTTGCACCTATGTTTATTCCAACACCTGAAAATAATGGGATATTAGCGACGATTATAAGGCTTATACCAGCAAAAATGTTTGGGGTATTGAATGTATTTTCAGATCATTTCTTTGTATTTGGAAATTTTGCATTCACTCCTTATGTATTTTTACCTATATTTGCTCTTATAGTCTGTATTTTATTAATTCCATTTGCTTATAGAGCTTTCAAAAATTATCAAGTCGGTTGATACTTTTCTGATTTGAAAAACTATAATAGAATTTTAAAGAATATTGTTTTAGAATAACATGTGCTTACAACAAAAATAGTATGGCAAATATACTATCGTAGATATTTAAAAGTATGTAATAACAAAAATAACTTTAAAATTGCAAAATTTTATAAAAACATGAACACTCATATATTAATTATAATAATTGAGTGTTTTTTTTAAATAGTTCTTTCGTACTATATTTATCAACTCAACTACTATTTTTTCTCACTAATAAAAATATAATTAATTTATCACAATGTTTACAGGTAATTTTATAGTGTTATATATAGATATTTATTATATCATAGCTTAAAATTATGTTTAAAGATTTAAAATATTATACGAATATTTTATTATATTATTAATTTTCTGAGGTTATTTCTATATTTTTTATTTAGATATATATATAATCATATTGACAATTATTATTTTTATTTATATAATAACTCTATATTTATTAATTTAAGGAGATTTTTATATGATATTAAACGATTTACAAGAATTATTGCATGATTATAAAATAAAAAAGATAGCAGAAGAGGATTATGACAATCTATACAATTTAGAATTATCAAATATTGATTTCTATTTGTGTACTCAGGGACGTGCTGTTACATATGAGGAAGCAGTACAAGATACAATAGAATTACCGCCAAACACTACACACGACCAAAAGTTTTATATCGGTTTTTATGATAATGATAAATTAGTGGCAGTAATGGATTATATCGAGCATTATCCAAGCAAAGGAATTGTTTGGATAGGATTTTTCATGATTGATATTACTGTTAAAAGAAAAAAATTAGGAACTAAAATTATTGCTGAATTTATCAAAGTATTAAAGAAAAATGGAATACACAAGCTGCAATTAGGCTGTGTTGATTCAAATAATGTTGGGTTGCATTTTTGGAAATCGCTCGATATGTACGAGATTAGAAGAGTTGTTTCAAAAGATGATAACAGACCTGATTGGAATATAATAGTGTTTGAAAAAAATTTGCTTTAATAAATCTAATTATTTTAGTAGAAATTTAATCTGTAAAAACAATCCGTATTTTTTGATTAGATATTTATAAAATTATATTGACAACTATTATTTTTGCATATATAATAAATCTATAATTTTGAAAAGGAGATTATAGCGATGAAAAATATAGATATAATTACACAACAATACACAGAGGCATTGAGTGAGAAAAAAGAAAAATGCAAGCAAAGATGCGATATTCTTACCAAGGATAATCGTAAAGACGAGGCTGATTTAGAAAAAATAAAGCTTAATATTTATGATATATTCACTACCTTTATTGGTGTAGCACAAAGACAGATATTAAAAAAAGAGCATATTGATGAAAATTCAAAATACGAGGCATTTTGCAATGAATATCTTCAGACTTTTGATAAAATTCCAGAAAGTTGGAGAGTTAAATTAGAAAAGGCAAAAGAAAATAATGCAGTTATTGATATAGTTATAGAAGAAACTAAATTGTCAATAGTATCAGAATTAAAAAGCATATTTTCTAATTTGATATAATACGAAACTGTGTATATGACACAATTTAAAACTAAAAAAGAAAGGAAACTAACATGACTGAAATAGAAGTTATAAAGCTATTTAAATGCTTAGCAGATAAATCAAGATTGCTGATTTTAAAATCATTAATAAAAGAGCCAATGTATGTAGAGCTATTGGCTCAGCGTTTACAGCTAACACCGCCAACTATATCCTTCCATCTAAAAAAACTAGAGGATGCCAGTATTGTAAAGGCTAGCAAGGAGCAATACTACACAGTGTATTCAATAAATGAAGACGTGTTAAAATCTGCAATAATTGATTTAATCAAGGAGGAGTCATCAGAAGAGGATATACAAAATAGAAGAGAAGAAGAATATAGAAAAAAGGTCTTAGAAAGCTTCTTCGAATACGGAAAACTTAAAAACATTCCTGTTCAGAGAAAGAAAAGGCTTATCGTGCTTGAAGAAATGGCAAAGGCTTTTGAGTTTGACAAAGTGTATACCGAAAGAGAAGTAAACATAATTATAGCAGATTTCAATGACGACTTTTGCACCATAAGGAGAGAATTTGTCACTGAAAAAATATTTGTACGAAATGATGGAATGTATACTAGAGTAAAATCATAGAAGACATATAAAATTAGTTATTATTGGAGAGTAAAATGGATAGAAGAATTATAAATAAAATATTAAAGGCAATTGGTATAGATAAAGAGCAACTCGTTCTTTTACAATTTTGGGGAGAGGATTCACAAAGGCATATATTGCACAATTTTAGCTATGAAATTCTCTCTCTTGGTGCAAGCCCTATAGAATTTCAGCAATCTCGACTTGTAAACTACGAAATGTTTACAAATGCTTTAGATACGTGCTTCAATGATAAATACTACTCTATATTTGATAATATTGATATCGTAATTGACATATGTATGTATAAGGCTGTAGTTCCTTTGCCAAAGCTTTCTGAAAATAAAGAAAAAATGAATCTATACAGAAAATATATGTCAACATTATTTTCAACATTAAGTAAAAAGAAGAAATTTGTTCAAATCAGAGTACCGAGTGAAGAAAATGCGATAGAATCCGGATTGGAGTCAAGTATTTTTATAGAAAAAATGAACAAGGCATATGACATAGATTACGATGATTTAAAGAAAAGATGTGAAGAAAAAGCTTCTCAATTAGAGGGAAAAAGTAGTGCCATAATAAAAACAGGAGCAAATTGTGAATTATCACTCTATTTAGAAGGAAGAAATTGGTTTATTGATGCTGGTGACGGTGATTTGCCATGTGGTGAAATATCTATAGCTCCTATTGAAGAAAAAACAAATGGTACTGTTTATTTTGAAAATATTTTTTTAGATACGGATACCAAGTTAGATAATGTTATTTTGACAATTGAAAATGGTAAGATTATAAAATCAGATTCACATATATTCAATGATTTTTTAAACGAACTGCCTCCAAATGGAAACATAATCTGCGAGTTAGGAATAGGTATGAACAAAAATATAGAAAAATTAACAGGATACGTAGTATTAGATGAAAAAATGGCTGGCACATTCCACTTAGGAATAGGAATGAATACATTATTTGGTGGCAAAAACGAATGCCCAATGCACATGGATTTTGTTGGTATTGGAAAGTTATCATTTTATTAATAGACATAATAAAATAATTGTTGAAAAATATTGTCAAAAGTAATTAATAATACTTTTGTAAATTCTATAAAACTCAGATTATTTGACTAATTACTGTTTGTAATAACAATTTCTATATTATTGATTATAATATGACTTGAATTTGTCAAATGTTGTCGAATGAAATATGTTGAAAAATACAAAATTATATAATATAATTTACTCATAGATGTTCTTAAAAGAATTATTAAAAATTCAATGAAGTTCATCTGTGGGGGGTAAAAACAAAGCACTTTGATTAGTGCTTTGTTTTTTTGTATAATTTTAAATATTTAGCTTTTTTCTTTTACTTATTATCAAAAATACAAAATCTTTTAGCATTTTTTATGTTTTTTAAATTTTTTAGCATTTCATCCACAGTTTTATATCTATTTTCAGGGTCTATGTTTGTTGCTTTTTTTATTATTTGATTTAAGCTCCTGTCTATTTTGATATTATGATTATTAACCTTTGTCATATCAATATTTATGCCATTTGGCTTTTCTCCAAATAATAAATGGTATAAGCTTGCTCCTAAGCTGTATATGTCTGATTTTTCATCTATTCTGTGTTTAATTTTCTTTGAATTATTATTGCTTAATTTATTAGCAGTTCTTCCGCTGTTTAGCTCTGTAAAGCCTGTCTTTATACTTTCTGCTGCTTTTATATTTTCGATTAATTGTGTATTTTCCTCCAAATTAGATTTTTTACATATATTCATTCTGTTTATTACATTGAATACTGATATCTGTTCAGGTGGAGAATATCCCTCTGTAAAGCCAATTATTCTTATATCATTTGAGAATAATAGCGAAATATTAAAATCAATAAGGCATATGTTATCATCTGTATTTAACATTATGTTTTCTGGCTTTATATCGCTGTGTATTATTGGGATATTTCTACTGTGTAAATAAGACAATGCTTCACATAGCTGTATCGCCCATTTGATTACTCTTTTTTGAGGAAATCTCTTGCGTTTCTTTAACTCATCAGCTAGACTTGAACCAGCAATATATTCTATGACTGTATAAACCTCTCCATCATGTTCTATAAAATCATATACTTGAGGAATGTAACTGTGCTTTAAATTTTTTAGTATATCTACTTCACTGCGTTCATTTATTTTACCTCTTAGCTCCTGTCTTATTTGCTTTATTACTACAGCTTTTTTAAGTCTTAAATGATATGCTTTATATATCACTCCACTTGCTCCAGAACCTATTTTTTCTTCTACAACATATGTTTTATCAATTATTTCGTTTACCTTTAGCATGATTTTACTTCTCCGTTATTATACTGATTAGCAAGAAAAGATAGTCAAAACATCTTATCACATTCCTAATGCAGCTTAAATGTAAACACCTCATTAGAAAGCTTAATTTCACTGTTGTGTTCTAGTTTTACTACCTGTCCGTCAGATATCATAATTTCATTGACATAGCTATGATTTTTTGAATTATTATCTTTCATAAAATACTCATTGTTTATCTTGATTATATCTGCATGTGCTCTGCTTATTGTTGAATTATCTAATATAACATAATCTACATAATCTATCTCTTTTCCAATTCTAAATAAATTGCTTGTAATGTTTATCTTTTCATTATTCTTCTTTCTTATCAGATATGGAATACTTGGATATAATCCACTATTAAGAGCGTTTAATAAAACTGTTTTTTCATTATTATCGGAGTTTTTTATTATAACAGTTTTATTGTAGCTAATTTCTTTATCGTCATCATTTGTCTTAATATTTTTGCTCATAATAATATTTTCATCATTGTAATTTTTACTATTTATATTTATTTCGTATTTATTTTTATTTATCTTTCTTAGCTTTTCTACATCCGATTTTCTGTCTTTGATATTTTCTTTTTTCTTGTCACCAAAAGGTGAAAATTTAAAAATATTTCTTATATTTATCTTTTTCTCAGCTTCTACTTCTACCTTTTTTTCCTGTCCTGGAACTAAAAAATCAAAACTATCTTGATTTATTTTTTTAATTTTTCTTTCTTCACAATTATCTATATTGTTAAATTCTACTTTCTTTAATTCGTTTTCTTTTTCTGAATGTACATATTTAGGAGCTGAAGCTATATCTTTATTATTTTTATCTTGAAGCATATTTTTTAGAACATTTTTAGTTTCTTCAATATTTGAAAGTTCTTCCTTGCTCAAAAATTCTTTAAGCAGGCTTATTAAAGGCTTATTTTCAAATCTTTCTATTCTTAATTTACCTAAAGTCTTATTTATAAATTGTTTTAAATTACTTGATTCTACCTCATTTTCAATAGGTATATCCTCAATTGGTAAACAAACAAAATATACTTGCAAGCTTGACACATCAATAAAGACATAGTCATCATGCAAGAAAAGATGCTCTTTTAAAATCATAAAATCCTCTATCTCTATCAATAGCTTAAATATATTTATGAAAATTTTTATAATTTTTTCTTCATCATAGCATCTATCTAAATACATTTTTAAGGTTATTTTTGATGTTATATCATATTTGAAGCTATGTTTATCGTCAATATTACTGTAAATGAACTCTAATAAGCCCTCTATTTTATTGCTGCTCATCATATTTTGTTCTAGTCTATCAATTTCTTCTAGTTTTTCAATTTCATAAACTAAATAGCTGTTATTATTTTTATTTTCATAATTAAATTTTATATCTTTCATTTCAAGCCTCCGTTATATTATGGCAATCTCAATTTTATTAGCTGCCATTCTGACTTCAATACTGGTGCCACGCCTTTGCTATTAAATGGTTTTGCTCCGTTAAATTGAGGGCTTATAACTAATTTTCCATTTATATCTTTGTATCCCCACTTACCCTCTACTAATGCAGGAGCTAAACCACAGGAAAATGAATTTTCTTCATTTGATTTTTCAATATCATCTTCAAAATCTATATCAAAGTTCTTATCACTAGCATCTGCAATTCTTCGTTTATTGCCATTTACATCTATATAATAAAATTCTCCATCTTTAGAAACAAGAGCAAGTTTTAAAGAATCAACTTTAGTAAAAACTTCTGCGTAATCATATATTGCCTTGATTATTTCATTTCCATTATCGTCCATGATTCCATATTTATCCGCTTTTTTAAAAATTGCATATCCATTATGGAAGCTTGAGATATATGAATACGTCTTGTACTCAATTTTAAAGGATGATTTTAGCTCCTCTAATTTTTGAGCAATTATTTTACTGTTCCTGTGTTCTAGCAAATAGAATTTATATATTTCAATAGCCTTTTCATCTTTTCCAGCTTCAATGTAATAGTCTCCTAAAAGGCATATTATATCTTCATTTTTCTTGTATTCTTTGGATAAGTCTATGCAATACCGTTCGAACGAATTATACATTTTGGCCTCTTTATAAATTTTTGCAAGAAATAATTTGTTTTCTAAATTATCCGGATATATTGCTATTGCTTTTTTATAGCAGTCGATTGCATCTATGTATATTTCTTTACTCAAATATTGCTTTGCTTTGTTTATATATTTATTATAAGTTTCATCTTTTCCTGCTCCATTTGCTATAACAACGCACCACGAGCCGATTAGCAAGAAAATCATCACTAAAAGTATTATTTTTTTCATATTTAAATAAGCTCCCTCTACAATCTAAATACCAAGCTTAAAATAGTTCCAAACATCAAAAACGGAGCAAATGGAATCATATCTTTGCTGTTTATTTTTTTTGCTAATATCAATGCTACCCCACTTATTAAAGAAATGAGCAAAGACCATATAACACAGCTAAACAAATCACCAATACCTACATAAAATCCAATTACTGCAACTAACTTGATATCCCCCATACCTATAGAATTTTTCAGGATAAATGCTACTAGAAGAAATACTCCTCCTCCAGCTATCAATCCTAAAAATGCAGATAATATAATTGAATAAATCATATTTTTGTATAAAATTAACTCTACAATCAAGAAAATTAATCTTAGTGCAATCATTAACTTTAAAATTTTATTAGGTATGATTTTTTGCTTATAATCAATATATGCCAGCAAAACAAGTACATTTATTAATACAATATAGCTTAGTATTTTTACTAATTCATAATTATAATTTGTAAAAACTAGAAAGCATATTATGCTCAAAGCAGTACAAAGCATTAATTTTAAGCTTATCTCATTATTTTTTATCATTCTTACTTAACCCTTTCCATTATTAGTTTTCTGCATCAACAATCCCATCACTAAAATAAAACTCAATCTCTAAATTACTGCAATTTAATTCTTTCTTTAGCTCTGCAACGATTTTATTAAGTTGTTCAGCATTTCCAGCAGCTGTATCTTTAATCACCATTATTATTTTTATCTCTGGTTTATCTTTAAGCTTTGCACCATCGTAAACCGTTCCATCCTCCATAGTTATTGCACCTGCTCTTTGTGTGTCTTTTAAAGCATCCGCAGCATAAAGCTTAATTTGATTTTTTATTGATAATAAATTTAAACTACCATCAGACGAGTATGATTTAAGCTCAGTGTTCATTGAATGTACATAGGTATAAAGATTAGAATTATAATCATAAAAATCAAGAGATAAAGGTGTTCTCACAGCTGATAAGTTAAATTCCTTCATCAAAATCTTTGCAAATTCATAAGTTCGTATTTTCCAATTGCAATCCCAAATATTTGTTTTATTCGAAGAAGTATCCTCATTCACACTATCTATACTAAACAGATTTGATTGCCAACCTAGTGTCGAAGCATTTACTATAAAGCACAGGGTTCTTTCTGGAAAAAGTGGTAATTTCAAAGACATATTATATATCAATGTTATGTCTATATCACTTCCATTTTTAAAAATTGTTGATGTATCAAAGTTAAGACCTTCTATACCTCTATCAACTCCAAGTTTCAACAAATATTCATTAGCAGAGGCTTGTCCTCTAGGGAGGTATTTTTGAATCAAAGTAATGCTTAAAGGAGCTGCAATGTATTTTGACACAGCAAAATCTGCGATTTCATCTTTTGCAATTTCAACAAATCCATTTAATAAAACCTTTGGATCTTTTAAATACTCTTTGGCATTGCCAATAAAAGCATTTATATCACCGTCTATTTTAGTATAAGAATCTTTTATCTTATTACCTGAGTCGTCATATTTTTTATATATTTTGATAGCATCGTAATAATCGTTAATTTCATAGTCTTTATTTTCATCAATAATATTTTCCAACTCATTTTTTTCTGAATTAATCAAGCTCATCAAATTGCTTGCTTCTGATATTATTTTATCTGTATCTTTTATCATTTTTTCAGATTTTGTCTTGTCATTTTTTAGTCCAAGCTTATTTGCCAAATAGCTGTATTGGGATATCTCTTTTGCTATTTGATTCACTGCGTGTTGTAACACTATCTGAGCTCTTGCAAATTTACAAAGATATAAAATTGATAAAAATGCAAATATAAACACTATCAACGCTAAAGAAGCTTCAACAGTAAGCGAACCCTTGTTTTCTCTTGTCAATATGGCTATCCCCCTTTCTAATACCCATAAATAGTCGAATACTTTAAATAGAATTTATTTTCATCCCATGGATTTTTAAAAAACTTATCTCTCATAAATGTAGTTCTAACACTTGCTTTTGCATCTATTTTTACCATTGTATACGCATTTTTTAATATAAAGTTCTTCATAGGAGCATTTTCCGAGCATACTAAATTAAGCTTCATAATGTCACACATTCTTGATATATATACATTTTCTTTACCAGCTATCATTCCTGCAAACAAGAAAACCTTTATGTATTCCTTATAATTTAAAGTAAAATTAGTGCTTATACCTGCTTTAAATTCAGGCTTATTTACAGATATCTCTCCTACTGTGATTTTACTGACAAACTTATCTATCATATTGTTTGCATTTTGCTTTACATCATCAGTGATGTTTTTAAATCCCTCTTTTACCTCTTTTTTTAAATTTTCATATCCATTTTCAAATATTACTGTTTTTACAGTAGCTGTAAGCTCTAATACAGAATTTTTAATATATTCTTCTATACTTGTCCTCAATACATCAATTTCGTTACCGAATTCTGAAAAAGAACTGTTTATTTTATTCTTTAAATCTTCAAGCTTTTTTTCTATAAATAAATCTAAAACTATTATTTTTATATTTTTTATAAAGCTTTCAGGCTCTTTTAAGATTTCATTTTTAAGTCTTTTATACATTTCATCTATCGTAGAATTAAGCTGTATATCTGTTAAAGCATTGGTTTCTAACCAAAATGTCAATTCTGTCTGTATTGGTGTCAAAATTAAATTTGAAATTGAGGCAGAAATATCATTTAGTAAGCTTTCAGCATACTCATCAAAGGCGGCTTCAAGATTATTTACTGCTTCATCGCTCTTTTCTTCAGCAAATTTAATTATTTTTTCGGATAGTTTATTCAAAGTAGTTTCAGTTGCTGTCTTTACGCTGTAACTTATTCCCTCTTTTGTTATACCAGAGGGTTTAAGCATCCATGTTGTATAACTTTTATACAAAACGATATTTTCACCATCTAAAAGTCTTTTTACATCTATCGCAGTTTCTGCCATTGCCAAAGTTAAAATAAGTACATTTTGTACAAGAGGTACTCCAAATCCAGTAAATCCAGCCAATGCAACCGCAACTGCCAAGGTAAATGATTTTATTTCAGCATCTGTATAAGCGTAGGCAGTATTTAAAACAAATCTTAGTCCAAAAATACTTGTTGCAGTATAAAAATTATTTTTATCAGTATTCTCTCCCTTTTGCCCCCATAGGATATATTCCATTTCAGAGCCAAAAATATAGTTATTTCTCTCGTTAAGCTCAATTCCATTTAACGTTTTTTCAATAAGCCCTCCGGAATTTGTTGTATGGCAGCTAAACATTTCTGTGATGTATTCTGTGATAAATAAATTATCTCTTGTACCCTCAACTAATTCTAATGAAAAATTTCCCAAGGCTTCTATTATAGATACTCCGCTTTTCATTGATTTTGTTTGATTTTTAGCAAGATTTTTATTAGCTGCTATATCTTCTTTTGCAGATAATTTACTGATATTATCAGCCTTTTCATCTGAATTTAAATCGATTAATGTTGTTGCTAAGTCCTCATATATCTCGCCACTTGATGGTACTAAGTTTTTATCTTTTTTGCCATTAATCATATTTTCATATGACTTTAAACTACTGTTTACAAGCTCAAATATATTTTCTTTTTTACCCTTTGCATCTTCTTTATGAATTTCTGAATTACTATTATCGTCATCAATATTCTTATAAACCTTGCATAGATATTTGTAAAATGAAGAATTTGCAAAATCCTTTGCTTTTAATCCCTTTAAATTACTTAAATCCAGAGTTGAAAGATTATTTAAAAACATTTTATCTGATTCTTCAATAGCTATTTTAAAATCATCATTTTCAAATGATATAAGCTTTGATATTTCTATTGTTTTTGGATTTATTATTTCTTTTATAAAAAAATTATTAAGATACTTAGTATTGTCTAAGTTTATTAGATATTTTTCGTAAAAATTTTTGTTATTTAGCATAATATCTTTAAGTTTTTTTATTTCACTTTTATTTAAGGATTTAGATATATCTTCATGCTGTAGTTTAAGAGAATTTTTAATATCGCCTTCTGATAAGCTTTCGAGTTTTTTCTCTAATTCTTTATTTTTTTGTTCTACCTCAGGTATTATGTCCTTTAGCATCAATTCAAGCTTTTCACTTGCAACTTCAGCCTGATCTCTCATTTCTTTTACAAGTAGATATTTTTCATGTAAATATAAATTTAATTTTTGTAAATTGCTTTCTATTAAATCTGCAACATAGGATTTCCTATTTTTCATATCTTCACAGTACGTATTGATTATCTGCATTTGCTCGCTTAATATCTTCATAAGAACAGAGTATTCTCTTTCGGCATTTATAAGCTCTGTATTTACTCCGGGAATATAAGGAATTTTATTTTTTTGCGCTTCCGCTTTTCTACCAGCTTCCTCAATTTCAAATGCTCTTATCAGTTCATCTCTATAATCAGCGAATTTTTCCGGCAAAGCATTGTAATATTTAGAGATTTTTGATATATCTAATGAATTCTTGTGTATATCAAAAAAATATTTAATTATATCATCTACATTCTTTTTATCTTCTAACTTCCCTGTGTTAGTAATAATACTCTCACATATTTGTGAATTAAGATAAACATATATGTCATGGTATGATAATTCTTTTGTGTTTATATCAAGCTTTAATATGTCTTCTACTAAGGACTTGTTTGCATACAAGCAAAGTAGAAGTCTATTTATATCCTTTATTCCAAAATGTTCCTTATTACCATTTCTTGAATCCTCATAAAAATTCTCTATTGTATAGTCATTCAGCTCCTGCTTTGCCTTGCTATATTTTAAAATAGCCTTGTATACATCCTTACAGCTTGTATCTATATCACTTAAAGAATTTTCATATTCAACTTTTGATTCCATAAATTCCTGTTGCTTTGGTATTTCTTTGAAAATATTAAGCTTTTCCATGAAATTAGTTCCAAGGCTTATTAATCCTCGATACTTCATATATTCAATAACTTGTCTTTTTAAGGTTTCTGGATAATAAATCTGAGTGCCTTCTATTCCTTTCGCTGAAAAATCCACTGTTTCCATATTAATTAAATTATTGAATTCAAGTTTTTCTGAAGAGCTTATCATGTTTTTTATATCGTCGATTATCGATTTTGTGTATGAATCCTCTTCATCAAATTCTAAGCCCATTGAGTTTATTGTGTTTTCAAAATATCTTATTAAATTATTAGATAATTCATTTTCATTTGCTGACATTGATAATATACCATAGCTGTCTTTCAAGACTTGATTATAATTTGCAAGTGCAGTGTTCATTGTAAGATTTACTGAATCCGATAAAATCATGCTTGCCCCGTAAATTCTTATGGCATCAACCGAAATTCCTGCCAATATTAAAATTGGCACAAGAACTAAGGATAAAAAAACAGTAATTGCCCCATTATTTTTATAAAATATCCCCATTATTTGGAAAACCCCTTTATCTTTTTGTAAAATGTATTTATTTTTTTATCTAAATGATATTTTTTTAAGAAATAATCAAATAAATCAAATGCTAAGTCTGTATTTCTAATAAATTCAACAGTATCATTTGCATAGATAATTGCCTCGCTTTTAATTAAAATATTAGGATTAATGCCTACTATACCTATAAATCTTGGCAACTTAAAGTTGTAAGCAACGCTAACTTTGATAACAGTAGAAAGATTTTCAAAAGCAACATCTATGTCTGTATCTACTATTCCTCCATTAAAATACATTGATTTCTCTACTGTTTCCGATAATTCATACTTATAGTTATTGTGTTCATTTAGATATATACCACCTAAGTATCTATAAGGATTGTGCTTACTATACACTTCTTCTATCACCTGAAAGCTTGGCTCATATTCCTCTGGCAAACCAAGCTTTTTATTTTCTTCTCTGTATGCTTCTTGATAAAACATTTCATATCCTGTAAATGTTGATATGTTGCAGATTTTATGAGCCATTTCTTGTGCATATATTTGCATTATAGACTGCTGTATTTGTATTAAAGCTAAATAAATCAGTACAAAAATGACAACAATAACTACAGGCATAATAAAGCTTGCCTCTGCAACAATCGCACCTTTTTCAGAATTAAAAGGTTTAATTTTTGTAAAAAACTTTTTAATCATTTCTTTTAACCTTTCATCCTTGCATTTATGCTAATATCAAATTAAAAAATAAGTTATTAAAATTATGACTTATTTTTATAAGTCAGTTTTAACGTCATTTGTAATTCTGTCAAAAAATCCAACAATCAATTCCGATAGCTGATTTCTAAATATTACAACAACGCCAATTAGTACAATTATTATAAGCAAAATAGCTACTATTTCTGTTCCTCCTTTTTCCTCCTTTATAAAATTGTAAATTGCATTTTTTGTTTTTAATTCTGCTTTTATTAAAGCTTGTCTTAATTTTTTTAACATAATCCTTTTCTCCCTTTGTTTTTTTTATTTATATAATTTCATGAAATATGATTTACTTAATAAAACAAATTTCTAAATACAAGAATTGTTTTATTACGTTAAGCAAAGTTTTCGCTATATACTTGAAAATATAGGTATTACAATCATTATCATTATAGCGAATAGCATCATTCCTACTGGAAGCATGAGTTTCGAACTCGCTAGTTCTGCTTTGATTTTTACGTTATACTTTTTTTGTTTCCAGCTTTCATCTGCCATTTCTATAATCAAATTTGTAATTTCTTTATTACCCTTTTGAATGTTTTGTATCAATGTTGATGAGAACTTTCTGATTTCTTTGATACTACATCTTTCTGCAAAATCTCTATATGCCTCAATTTCAGTCTTACCATTGGATATTTCTTCACTAAGAAGCTTCATCTCTTCATATAATTTTCCTGTATTGCTGTTTGCCACATTGTTCCATGCCAGTCTCAAGCTCTGACCAGTATTTAGAAGCAAAGCTATCTTAGATAATACTCTTGGAAAATCACTTAAAATATTGTCTCTTCTTTTTGAAAGCGCACTATCTATTTCAAAATCTAAATAATAAATTAGAACAGCTATGGCAACTAATAGCAGCATTAGAATTATAAAATCATTTGTTAAAGCTCCTATAAAAAATGCTATTGGTAATATTGTTATTATATAAGTAAATTTAGCTCCTGTAATTATATAGTAGTGATATTGTGAATATAATTCTCCCCTTAACTCTGCTATTTTCTTAATATTTTTCTTTGCTCGTGCTGATTTTAAACTGTAATTTAATAGCTCCATAATCCCAAAACCTATAAAAAATATCTCAGACATAAAAAATTCATTTTTATCAATTGGCTCTATTAGCTTTTCAAATTTTTTGTTATATTTTATGTACACATACAGCCATGCTAATGTAAATATACTTGCTATTAAAAGCATTATTAACTGTGATAAATTTATACCTGCTAACATAAATCCTCCAATTAAACCTTAATATCTGTAATCCGCTTCCCTACTAAAAATGCAATTAAAATAACAATAAATACAAAAATTCTTATAATTACATTAATAGGTACAAAGGCTGAAAATGTACTATCTCCAAGAGTGTCGAGGGCTAAAATTATTATAAATGGCATAGCCAGCATTATATATAATTCTGTTTTCTTTTGTATTATTATAGTGTTTATTTCCATTTCTATCTCTATTTTGTCATTTATAATGTCCTTAGTTTGACTAATAATTGTTTTCATATTAGAGCCTGTCCTACTTCCAGACTCGAAAACATCTGCGAAGCTTTTAATGTCGTCTACAGAGCTTCTATATGCAAAGTTGTTTAAAAGTTCTTCTATATTAAAGCCGTTCTCTATTCCAAGTTCTATAATTTCCAGCTCACTTGCCATATTCGAATTATCTCCATGAAGCTCTATCATATCCTTATGTGCATCTTTAAAAGCATTTTGAGTATTTTTTCCCGCTGAATACGAAGCTGATAAGGATTCTAGGAAGTCCTTGAACTGTAATAATAATTTTTTCTGCCTGTTAATTATAAGATATTTTCTATATATATTTATAGCTGCAAAACCAAGACTAAATCCAAGTATAAGACTTAAAATTACTCTTCCAAAAAATATTTGCATTCCTGCAAAGCAAATAATAAATCCTCCGATGTATCCAATGAAATAATCTATTAACCTCATCTCATAGTTACAATAATCAATCCCATTTCCAATAATGCTCTTTTTCTTTTCTATACTTTCTTTATGTATTCTAAAAATATTTTTCATTTCTCTATATCCCTTATAAAAAATTAATGTTTAATATAAATTCATATTAATACTAAATTGCTAAATAAAAATTTTCTTTAAAGTTCATAAATTTCTTATACGCTAATATCAATTCCCGCAGAATACAATTTTGTATAGTTTATAAATAAATTTTTTGTACGCTTTAATTCACCCTCTATACAATCTTGTTTGCTTTCCGCGTTTTCCTTAAACTCATATAGTGTATTTAGCTTTACTTCATCATTTTCAAGTCCACAAATCTCGCTTATCTCAACTACTCTACGGGTTTTATCTCTCATTCTTGATAAATGTATTATAATATCTATTGAAGAAGCAATTTGCTTCCTAACTGCATTTAGAGGCAAGCCTTCTGAACCAGTCAAAACCATTGTTTCAAGTCTACTAAGCATATCAAGACTCGAATTAGCATGTCCTGTTGATAATGAGCCATCATGCCCTGTATTCATAGCTTGAAGCATGTCTAAGGCTTCCTTTCCTCTTACCTCGCCTACAACTATTCTTTCAGGACGCATACGCAAGGCTGATTTTATCAAGTCTCTTATTGTCAATTCACCTACCCCTGTAGTATTTGAGTTACGTGTTTCTAAGCTCACTAGATTTTCTATTCCCACTATTTGAAGCTCAGCAGAATCCTCTATAGTTATCAGTCTCTCATCCTTTGGGATAAAATTTGATAGTGCATTTAAAAATGTTGTTTTTCCTGAGCCAGTTCCGCCGCTTATGAAAATATTATATTTTGCCTTTACTAGGTTTTCTAATAGCTTTGCTACTTCTTCTGTTATAGATTTATGCTCAATAAGCTTTTCTATTGTCATTGGATTTTTGGAGAATTTTCTAATAGTTACAGTAGCTCCTCTCAAAGAAATTGGTGATAATACTACATTTACCCTTGAGCCATCAGGAAGTCTTGTATCTACTATTGGATTGGCTTGATTGACTTCTCTGCCTGCTTTTCCAACTATTCTTTGAATGAGGTCATTTAGCTTCTCCTCGCTTTCAAAGCTCTCCTCACATCTATGTATTTTCCCTTTTTTCTCTATAAATATATTATTATAACCATTTATCATTATCTCTGTAACATCTTCGTCTTCCATAATGCTATTTAAAATTCCAAAGCCCCTTATAGAATTGAAAAGCCTTTTAGCTATATTTATACGATCGCTAATGGATAAATACATCAAATTTTCATCATTTTCTTTTCTAATTAATTCCTCTATTCTTTCTAAAAGCTCAATATCTGTAAACTTATTTTCTAAAAGACTCAAATCTATTTTCTCTTTTATTGACAGAAAAAAATCATCATAAGCCATATTTAATCCCCCTTTATCTATACATTTTTAAATTTGTTCTGATACTATCAAAGCATCAAGTATAGAGGTTTTTGCTATTTCCCTAGCTATACTCTTGATACTAACATCATTGTACTTAGGTATATAGCAAACAAATTCAAATTCTTCATTCCATCCATCATTCATCATATTGTTGATAAACTTATTACATACAATACCAATTTTATCCATATATTTTTGATTATCATGTATCTCTGTTATTGAAATTGATTTTATAATTTTATTTAACCTTATTTGATTATCTTCTTTTGCTTCTGTAACGAAAAAAATTTTATCAGAATGTTTTAATAAAGAAAGGCATAATTCATTCATCAAATAATTTGTATCAATAATTATATACTCATAAGCTCCGAATTCACTAAAAAAGTGCAATAATTTAATAAGCTCATCAGATTTCAGCTCATTTAACTCAAAAGGATTTTCGCAAGGGTCATAAAAGAATACGCCCGAACTGTCCATTTTTAAAGCAGCTTCTAATTTAATGGCTATATTTTCTTTTTTACTTTTAACTGCATATATGATTTCACTCATTGAAAATTTACCCTCTGCACTAAAAATAGAATTAATTGTAGCAAAGGACTGAATGTCCAAAAATAATGTTTTTTTGTTTTTTTCAGCAAGCCTTAAAGCAAGCGAAGAAGCAATTGCAGATGTTCCAGATCCTAAACCTTGAGACATAAAAGATATGATTGTAGTGTTATTTATGCTATTAATTTCTTGCATAGTATTGCTATGCAAATCATTAAAATAATGATTTTTCTCATTAAAAGCCTTGTAAATCTTAGAATAAGCATTTAAAATTTCTTTGTAAATAAGGCTGATTCTTTGATATTTGTATACAAAATAAGAGCTGTTTTCATTTGAATAAAATTCATTATCTACAGCGTGTTTTTCAACAAGCTTTAAAACTATAAACTTGTTGTCATGTTTAATCTTTAAATTTATATTTTCATTGATTAGTAAAATATCTATTTTATTATCTTTTAAAAAATTTAATAGTGAATTTTCATTTGTAAAGGCGTGGATTTCAAGCTTATTACTATAAGACTTATTTATGGCATCGTAAAATCTTTGCACATAGCTTTTGTCAAAATCAAGCAAAGCCAGTTTGATTTTCATATGAAGTTCCCCCAAGTTAATAATATATTCCCGTATTTGTAAGCGTTTAGCTGCGCATTGCCCCTAATAATGTGGAGCTAACTCCCATGACAGAAATTATATCAGCCGTTTTGACATTAATCAACATATTTCTCACCCTGTATTGCAACTATTTTCCGACATTTTTCGACATATAGGATTAGAATTTTTTATGCGTAAAAGACTCTGGGAGTATAAAAAATCAACCGAAGTTTTTCCCAAAACTTCGGTTGATTTTTTGACTAATATTCAAATAACTGCCAAGCTCTTATTGCAAAAGAGTTTAGCAGTTATTTTTATTAAAAACATTTTATCACTGATAAAAACATAAATTAATACAAAAATTTACCTAAACTATTAATTATTAATAAGATTTTTCGCCCATATACCAGATTTTAGTAGGAACGCACCTATAACAGCCTTTATACTTTCTGAGAATTGGATTATCAGATATACAACAATTATATTAAGGCTTGTGTGCCTTGCTAATGCAAAGGATAATGGCAAGCTCACCACCCACACAAATACACTGTCAAATAAAAATGTGATAATTGTTTTTCCGCCTGCTCTCATTGTGAAATAAGTGCTATGATTAAATGCAAATAGTGGCATTGCAATGGCATAAACAATTAAAAACTGTGTAGCTAAATGTCTTACTACTTCTTCTGTTTTGTATATATAAGGTATAAATGGAGCTAAAGAAGCTAGTAATGCTCCAATTACAACATAGATGCTAACATTAAAGAATATTAGTTTTCTATCCATGTCCTTAGCTTTTTCAATATTTCCAGCACCAAGCTCACGACCAATCAGCACCGATATAGCTCCACCCATTGAGAAAAATACTATCATAAACAGATTAGATACTGTTGAAGATATATTTAACCCTGCCATGACATTAAGTCCTCTTACAGAATAATTTTGTGTTATTGCAGCATTGCCAACAGACCATAAAATTTCATTAATCAAAAGTGGTGATCCAGTAATGGCTATTTTCTTAATTATATCTGCTGGAATATGGAAGCTGCTATACAATTTTTCTGTAAAAATAAACCTGTCTTTATTTTTATGTGTCATGAAAATCGTATATCCTACTTCAACATATCTTGACATTACAGTTGCTATAGCAGCTCCTACAACCCCAAGCTTTGGAAATCCAAATGCACCAAATATTAAAAGATAATTAAATGTTAAATTAACTAATATTGCAAGAGTACTGGCAACCATAGGTATGACCGTTTCTCCAGCTTCCCTAAGTGTTGTAAAATAGCACTGAGAAATCATGAAAGGAAATAGTCCCCACAGCATTACTTTAAGATATCCTCTCGCCTCCGAAAGAGTAAATAGCAAATCTCCTCCGCCCTCACTGCCTTCTGAAAGATATAACTTTATAAGACTGTCTCCAAATATTGCAAATACAGCCGTAGCAACAGCTGCAATAATTATTCCTAAATATAATTTAAAACGAAAGGCATGTCTAACCCCATCATAATTTTTACTGCCAAAAAATTGCGCACTATATATAGACGCTCCTGAAATACATCCAAAGATTGTAACATTGAATACAAACATAAGCTGGTTTATAATTGCAACTCCAGACATGGATTCAGTTCCAAGCCTACCTACCATTATATTGTCAAGTAAATTTACAAAGCTAGTTACAGCCTGCTGAATAACCATAGGTATCAGCAAAACAAGAAGCATTTTGTAAAATGCCTTATCTCCAATATATTTTTTCATTTTATTCTCATTCCTTTCTTATGATTGCAAATTATCATTTGTCAAAACTTATTAAGATTTCATCTAATTTTAACATTAGATTTATATATTATACACAAAAAATGGCTAAAAAACAAGCAATTTTTTTAGTAAATTCTTTTTAAATTAGCTTGTCTTATTTTGTAACACTTTAGTAACTTTTGTCGTATATAAAGTGTGATATAATATTAAAAAGCTTAACAGAAAGGATTGTGTGCAAAATGAAAATTTTTATTAATAAGCATAAAAAGAAGCTTGCTTTAGGAATTATAGCTATAAGCTTGCTTTCTTTGCCAATAATTAACACAACAAAAAACTTAGCATATGCTTCAGCAAGCGATAATAAAGTTAAAGTACTCATCAATGGAAAATCCTTAGGGTCTGAAACACCAGCATACATAGTAAATAACCGAACTATGATACCCCTAAGAGCAGTGTCTGAAGGATTCGGAGCAAAGGTTCAATGGAATGAAGAAAATAAAACTATTGACATATTTAAAGATAATAAAACCGTTAGATTATACGTAAACAATAGATTGGTACGCTATTCAGAGGATAACCTTTTAGGCAATAGCATGTATCGATACGATGTGAGCGATGTAGCCCCTATTATAATAAACAATTCTACATATGTACCTCTTAAATTAATTGGCAATGCTCTTGGACTAGATGCTGTTTGGAATGAAGCAAAACGAGAAGTAACAGTGTCTCGCGGCGAAACAGTTAGGACAGAAAAATATTTTAATATTGATATATCAAATATAAGTGATGGTCAAGTTATCAATGATACGACAAGCTTGACATTAAGCGGAGCAGAATCCTTACCTGCTAACGCAGTGCAGCTTAGATACCTATTTTTAGATCCAATTACTGGAAAAGGCAAAATAATTGCTAAAACCGATAAAATCAAAGAACCTGTCACACTAAGACCTGATATAAACAATCAGGGTAATGGCGTGTTGGCTGCAGTTGTCTACGATAAAAATGGTAATTTCATATCTGGAACTACCAAAGCGATAACAATACAGATTAACCCTAAGATAGTCCTTAAAGGAATTACTGATAATCAAAACTTGTCATCTGCTGTAAACTTAAGAAGTGATATTAATTTTGTAGCAGCTTATGTTAAATATGAGATTATTTATGCCAATAATGAAAAGCCCGTGTTTATCTCAGATGCAGAGATTGATCCTGATGGTAATTTTAGTTATTCTCCTAAAATTACTGAAAATGGAGCAGCTTCTATCAGAGTTACTGCGTATGATGTTAATGATAAGCCTTATATCAGCAGCGATTATGTAAATATAAACATAGCAGTTGAGCCGCCAAAGCCACAGCCTCCATACGTAAATTTAGCAGCGATATCAACAAAAAACGTAGGTATAGTACCTGTTAGGTTGTCAATTACGAGAAACTTTGATGTTTCTAAAACACAATATTATGCTAAAAATACAGCAACAGGAAAAGTTGAACTTTTAAAAGAGGTTGGTTGGGGAGAAATAGACTGGTTCCCAGGACCAGATATGGCAGGCACATGGGATGTATATGTTGTATGCGTTAAGCCAAATGGAGAAAAAATAACAAGTAACACTCGACAAGTTGTCGTTCCTAACAAGGAAAGCCTTATAATAAATGGCATTGGTCCTAAGCAGGTTATAAATGGAGAATTTTCAATGAGCTCTACAGCTAATGTGCCAATTAAAGAAGTGTCATATATTATATCTAACCCATATAACAAGTCACAGGCTATTTTAGGCACAGCAACTGATACTTCAAAGAAAATAAGCTATACACCTCAAAAGGTAAATGAAGGAACTAGAAATATTCAAGCCATAGCAACAACAGTTAGTGGAAAAACATTAAAATCAGAGATAATTGAAGTAAAATTCTATATGGGAGATTTATATAAGGCTCAGCCAATAATGATTAATGGCAAAGCTATTTCTACTACAACTGAATTTATTAATTATGTAACACCCATGGCGCTGCAAAACCAAAAACAAAATGGTATGTCAGCAGCTTTAAAAGTTGCTCAGGCAGCTCTTGAAACCGGTTGGGGAAAAAGCATTCCTGTTGATAGATATTCAGGTTTGTTTTCTAACAATTTCTTTGGAATTAAAGGATCAAGCAATGCAGGCTCTGTGCTTGTAGGTACTAGAGAGGAGTACTATGGTACATTGTATTATGTAGATGATTATTTCAGAGCTTATAATTCTATACAGGATAGTTTCAATGACCATACTGCACTTTTAACTGAAAAAGAAAGATACATTCCATATAAGGAAGTTATGTATAATTCAACAGCTGCGGCACATGCCTTAAAAAGATGTGGCTATGCAACAGATAGCAAATATGCTTCAAAAATTATTTTCATGATTCAAAAATATGGATTAGATGAATTAGATAAGCAAGGTATATAAAGAGTAAACACAGGAAAAATAGTTTTCCTATGTGATAAAAAAACAGAGGGCTTCTCCCTCTGTTTTTTTAATAATTTATCTCAGTTCCGTCATCCTTTATTGCAGTTCTAACATTAAAGCCATTTTTCTTCAATGCCATAACGACCTTTTCAAAGTCCTCACACTCAACACTTAGGTATATTTCCTGCAAATTCATAACATTTGTGTCTATTTGAACAATATTTTTAATATTTCCTCCAGCCTTAGCTATGGTATCAGTCATTTTCGCCATAACACCTTTGAAATTGCTTGTATATACAGTTAATACATTCACTCTCTCTCCAAATATCTTTTGATATTGCTTGAATATGGATTGATGAGTTATTATTCCTATCATGTCATCATTGTCATCTACTATAGGAATAAAGCGATATTTTGATGTAATAAAAATAGCAGCTGCATCCTCTATTGGCACGTCTTGATTAATTGTCATAATCTTGCTTTTTACTAAATCCTTTACTTTTTTATTCAAGAAGTCAACTTTAGATAAGGCCTCATAGTTTTTAAAATATTCTTCATAAATATTTTCTTTTGATAAAATACCTATAAATTTTTTTCCATCAACAACAGGTAAAGACAAAAGTCTATTTTCCTCTGTGATGTTCAATGCTTCTTCGATTGTATTCTCAACAGAAAGACATTGAAGTTGATTAAATGGAATCATTATTGCTTTAACTAACATAATTTCACCTTCCCTTTATTTTAAAATATTTATTATAAGTCCTATGAATAAATATTATATCACAAAATATTCTATGTTGTCCATTACATTATTCATACCCCAAAATAGAATTTTTAATCATTTCTAGATTTTGTGGAAGCTCTGCTACAACATTTTTTCCTACTAAATATTCCAAAGGCTCCTCTGCACCTACAAATGACAGTCTATAAGCATGTAAAAATTGTGTAGTAAGTTCAAAATCTGCCTCTATTTTTCTATTTACTCCTGAATGTCCATATTTTGCATCACCTATAATCGGATACCCCGCCCTTGCCAAATGGGCCCTAATTTGATGCGTTCTACCTGTCACAAGCTCAACTTCTACCAAAGTAAAACCATTGCTATATTTAATGGGTCTTGCTATTGTTTCCATTATTTTACCATCTTCGTAATCTTCTGGCAAGACCTTAACCATATTTTTTCTTTCGTCCTTTTCCATCTTATCTCTAAGAATTAAGTCTTCTTTCAAGTTTCCAGAAACTATTGTTAAATAATACTTATTGATATAGCCTCTTTCTCTTATCATTTTATTAAGTGTCTGCAATGACTTATTGTTTTTCCCAAACAAAACAAGCCCTGTAGTGTTTCTGTCTAGCCTATTAACCGGAGATGGAACAAAGGTGCGTTCTATCCTTGGAACATAATCTCCCTTTTCTATGAGATATGAAATCACTTGATTTGCAAGATGATTTTTCTTTTCGGTAGCATCCCCATGGGTTAAAAGCCCAAATGGTTTCTCAGCAATCAAAATATTTTCATCCTCATATGCAATATTAAATTGCTTTTTAGACTTCACATGCTTTTTACTCTTTGTTAGACTTTCTAGCTCTTCATCATTAATGTATAAGCTTATCTCATCACCCTCAGATAACATGGTTTCAATGTTTCCTCTTTTACCATTGATTTTTACATCCTTGCGGATTAGCTTGTAAATATAGCCAAGTGATGCGTTTTTTAAATATTTTTTTAAAAATCTATCAAGTCTTTGCTCTTTTTCATTTCCACTAATAGTTAATTTAATCATAATACCTCTCATTATGCCATAGTCTCGATTACATCAAGACATTGTATTGGCATCATAAATATAAACGTGAATATCCTTTTTCACGCTAACACCTGTTATTTTAATAATATTCAAATTAGATTATATATTAAATTTATGTAATAATCAATAAGTGTTTGAATTTATTTTTTTGTGGTATATTATTAGTATAAACAATTAAAATTATAAAAAATTTATATGGAGGTTACAAATTATGATAAATGAAAATGTATCAAAATTATTGAATGATCAAATTAATAAGGAGCTTTTTTCAGCTTACTTGTATATGGAAATTGCAAATCATTATGTTGATCAAGGATTAAACGGATTTGCAAATTGGTATCAAATTCAAGCTCAAGAGGAAAGAGATCATGCTTTATTATTTGTAAAATATATGCAAAATAATGGTCTAAAGATTACACTAAAAACAATTGATTCTCCAACTACTCAATTTCTAAACAATAGAGAGCCTTTAGTAATGGGCTTAGACCACGAGCAATTTGTTACAGAATCAATTCATACAATATATGATGCAGCATACACAAACAAGGATTTCAGAACTATGCAGTTCTTAGACTGGTTTGTAAAAGAACAAGGTGAAGAAGAGACAAACGCTGAAGATTTAATCAAAAAAATGGATTTATTTGGCTCAGACTCTAAAGGATTGTATTTGCTGGATAACGAGCTAGGTACAAGAGTATATGCTCCACCTTCATTAGTATTGTAATTTACTAGCAATAAAAATTTTTAGTAAAAACGCTCTGTTCCTATAGGGCGTTTTTTTTATAGAGTATTTTCGTAAAGCCTACATATTTTTATAAAGTTTTTTGAAATATATTTTTATAGCTTTTTTTATAAAGTTTTCGCATTTCGAATATTAATAACATTTTATTTATACATCATTCGTGTTTAAAGTCTTTTTTACCACATTTTAGTAGATTTTTTTAAAAATTTTTTAATTTTTTTCTGATTTGCTATTGCTAATGTCTAAAAAATTTAGTACAATATGTCTATAATTATTTTATTAAAGAAAGGAATTATCATGGAAAAGTTTTTTAAACTAAAGGAAAACAAAACAAATGTAGGAACAGAGGTTATTGCTGGTCTTACAACATTCTTTGCGATGTCTTATATCATCGTTGTAAATCCAAATACACTTGCTGAATCTGGAATGGAGTGGGGTGCAGTATTTCTTGCAACCATTATATCATCAATTATAGGAACACTTGTTATGGGACTTCTTGCCAATGTTCCTTATGCTCAAGCTCCGGGAATGGGACTTAACGCATTCTTTGTATATACTGTTTGCAACGGACTTAAATTTTCATGGCAGCAAGCATTATCAATGGTATTTATATGCGGAATTGTAAATATCATAATCACTGTTACAAAAATTCGTAAACACATAATAAAATCTATACCTCGCAGTTTGCAAAATGCTATTGGCGGAGGTATAGGAGTATTTATAGCTTACATAGGTTTATTAAATGTAGGAGCTTTAAATTTTGCAGCTGGAGTTCCTGCTATGTCACATCTTAACAATCCTACTCTTTGGTTATTCTTAATAGGACTTACCCTTACATTAGTTCTCTTAATATTAAAAGTTAAAGGTGCTATATTAATCAGTATAATAGTAACAACTTTGATAGGAATTCCTATGGGTGTAACTACCACAGCTAACACTGTAAGCTTTAGTGATGCTTGTGCAGCACTTCCTACAACATTTGGAGCAATATTTAACAAAGAGGTAGGTATTTTATCCTTATTTAAAGATATTTCTAAGCTTCCAATCGTTCTAATTACAATATTCTCGTTCAGCTTATCAGATACATTTGATACTCTTGGAACATTTATCGGAACTGGAAGAAGAACTGGAATCTTCACTGAAGAAGATGAAAAAGCATTAGAAAGCAATTCTGGCTTTAAGTCAAAAATGGACAAGGCTCTCTTTGCAGATGCTATTGCAACATCAATAGGAGCTATATTTGGAACATCAAACACTACTACATATGTAGAAAGTGCAGCTGGAATAGGTGCTGGTGGTCGTACTGGTTTAACAAGTGTAGTCGTTTCAATTTGCTTTGCTATAAGTGCATTCTTCGCAAGCTTTGTACGTGCAGTTCCTTCTGCAGCTACAGCTCCTGCGTTAGTCGCAGTAGGTATGATGATGTTATCAGCATTTTCAGAGATTAAGTGGGATGATTTTGAAGAGGCTATACCAGCATTCTTCGCTGGTATATTCATGGCTCTTTCTTATAGTATTTCTTACGGAATTGGAACAGGATTTATTTTCTATCTTTTAGTAAAAATATTCAAGAAAGAATTAAAAAACATACATCCAATACTTTGGGTTTCAACAATATTATTTATAATAAACTTTATTTTAGTAGCTGTTGTAAAGATATAACTTTCAAGCAAATACCTCTCTAATTATAAAACAGACCCATTAGTCTTTAAACTAAAGGGTCTGTTTTTATTATCGCTTCTTTATATTTTTATAATAAAGGAGACAACAATCTCGATATTGATTCTTTAATTCTTATTGTTATTCCTCTTTGCAAATACAGCTCTTGAGTAATCTGTAACGAATAATTTATATCTTCTTCAAAGCTCTTTTTTAATTCCGTTGATTTTAAGGTATCATATATTATAGCAATAATCTCAAAATTAAGTTTAAAACTCCTCATGTCAAAGTTAGCAGTTCCAACTGTCGATACAGTCCCATCAATAACTAAGGTCTTAGCGTGCATAAAGCCTTTTTCATATGTGTAAATCTTGACTCCATATTTTAAAAGCTCTCCTATGTTGTAGTATGTTGCCCAATATACAAACATATGGTCAGGCTTATTTGGTATCATTATCTGCACATCTACTCCAGATGAAGCAGCTATTTTAATAGCTTCCATAACACTGGCATCTGGAATAAAATACGGTGTTTGAATTAATATACTTTCCTGCGCAGAATCTATAAGTTTAATATAATTTTGCTTGATAATTTCATCAGTTTGATCAGGTCCACTAGTTACAATCTGCACTGCAACATCACCGGCACCCTCCCCCTCCTCCAACGGAGGAAAATATTTAGGCTGATAATTCAAATCTTCTCTAGTGGCATTGCTCCAATCGAGGAAAAATCTCTTTTGCAAATCTGTAACAGCTAAGCCTGTTATTTTAATATGAGTATCTCTCCAGTATCCAAATCTTTTTTTAAGTCCTAAATATTCATTTCCAACATTAAATCCACCAACAAATCCAATTTGTCCATCAATAACTACTATTTTTCTATGATTTCTATAGTTAATTTTTAAATTTAAATGTCTAAAAAAGCTAGGAAAAAATCTTCCAACCTTTCCGCCAGCATTAATTAAAGCTTTCACATGAATTCTCAGCAAATGCCTTGAACCGACGCAGTCGTATAAAAGTCTAACCTCTACTCCCTCTTCTGCTTTTTTCTCCAGCAGTGAAATTAGCTTCTTTCCTAAATCATCATATTTTATTATATAATATTGCACATGAATACTCTCTTTAGCATTTTCTATACACCTAAAAAGCTCATCAAATTTTTTCTGTCCATCAGTAAAAATTTGAACATCATTATTTTGAGTGAAAAAAGCTTGATTCCTAAACAAATTCATCTTTACAATATCTCTGTGTGTTTCCAATCTTTTATCTTTAAAATCCAATTTTCCAGAATTAAATTCTTCTTGCTGAATATTTAAAAAATCTCCGAATGTCCTCTGAGCATTAGCTTTCATCTTAAACATCTTTTTCCTGCTGAAATTCTGTGACAAAAAAAGATATAAAATAAATCCAACTCCCGGAAGAAGCAACAAGACCAGCAACCATGCCAAAGTTGCAATAGGATCTTTTCTTTCCAAAAATATAATTACAAAAGCTAAAGCTATATTAAGCAAATATGAAATTAAAAGTGGTTCAAATTTACTAAAAATTAAATCGAGTATGTTAAACATCTTAATTATCCTCTCTGCAATAAATGATACATATTCTTAATGTATAGTTTAATTGCAATTTACAATTATGTCAATGCAAATATTTTACTTTTGTTAAATAGGCTGCACCAAATTAATCACAAATATTTTTAACAATTTTTAGTTGCAATAAATAAAGAAATAATATAGTATTATATTGTTAAAGGTTGGTGAATAAGTTGAAAATAGCAATTTGTGATGATGAAAAGCTTCAATTAAATTTATTAGAAAAATACTGCTTAGTTTGGCTTAGTGAGAATAAGCTGCAGGCTGAAATAACCACATATTCAAGTGCAGAAGCTTTTTTATTTGCTTACGAAGACGATAAGGGTTTTGATATATTGCTTTTAGACATTCAAATGAAAGAACTTGATGGTATATCTTTGGCAAAAAAATTAAGGGAATTAGGAGACAAGCTGTCAATAATATTTATAACTGGCATCAAGGACTTCGTATTTGAAGGATATCACGTTCAAGCAATAGACTATATTCTAAAACCAGTAGAACAAAAAAAGTTAGAACTTGCTCTTGACAGAGCTTATAAAAATATGCAAAAATCAGAGCCTTATATTTTTTTACAAATAGATAATGAGATTGTTAAGGTAAATGAAAGAGATATATTATATATAGAAAGCACGGGGCGTAAGAGCCTTGTATATACTGACAATGGCAAATATGAAATTAAAAAAGGTATAAGCACGATTGAAAACGAGCTAAATCAAAGTTTTTTCTACAAGTGTCATCGTTCATACATTGTCAATATACTACATATATCATCTATATCTAAAACAGATGTAAAAATCAATGCTCTTCTTATTCCTATCGCAAGAGGAAAATGGGAAGAATTAAATAGAGCTTTCTTGAATTATTATAGAGGTGAAATATGTATGTTCTGACTTTAAATTTAGCTTTAGTTCTAATGTATTTTTATTATGTTTATAATATCGGTATTATTCAAAAAGGAAAGCTAAAAAATCTTATAACAATACTTATTTGTAGTTCTATTATTCTGATTGTTATTGTTTGGTTTCCAAGCTTTGTATATGAATTTCTTGCATGGACACTTATATCTATAATCATGCTGCTGTTTGTTTTGTTCTATGATGAAGAATCTTTTGCTTTGCAATGGAAGAAAACAATTTCGTATGGAATAGCTGTTATAATTATCGGCGCACTATTTAAACTGCATAGTGGATACTCGTATCTAATGATTTATGAGGCTATGCTCCTGTTTTGTTTTATAAGATTGTCAAGTCATAGAAAATACTTAAATAAAATAAATGGAATCCTTGTAATATCAATTTATGTAATTATCATAGCCGCTACTATGATTCCTTTAAACGCTGTAGTAACAAATACAGAGGGTTCCACCTACATATATTTTAATCCTATAAATTATCAAATATTAGGAGTATTAGCAACGCTCATATTTTGGTTGCTTGAGGTTATATTTAAAAATTATCAATCAAGCTTTGAAAAAACTACCCTTTATTTTCAACAGAATGTACTGCACAATCAATATGAGGAAATCAAAAATATATACCTAAACATGAGAGGCTGGAGACATGACTATCATAGCCATTTGCAAGCAATAAAAGCCCATTTAGCACTAGGTCAGCTTGATGAGGTGCAGCAATATCTTTCAGAATTAGAAAAAGACTTAAGTCGTGTAGATTCATATGTAAAATCTGGAAATCTCATGGCAGATGCTGTATTAAACAGTAAAATTTCAATAGCTAAAAATAGAAATATAGATGTTATATGCAAGGCTGAATTGCCAGAGGAAATTGTAATAACAGACATTGATATGTGCGTAATTTTAGGAAATCTATTAGATAATGCAGTTGAAGCCTGCATGAAAATTGAGGAAAATAGAAGGTTTATAAGAATTTACATAGCGATGATAAAAGAACAGTTATATATATCAATACAAAATTCAGCTAAAGAAGAACTAAATTTTAACGAAAGAAATTATATCTCAACAAAACGTGGTGAGCATGGTCTGGGAATGAAGCGTGTCAAAATTTTGATTGACAAGTACAATGGTTATCTAAATCTCCAAAACGAACCAGGTATATTTGCAAGTGAAGTAACAGTGCCATTAAAATAAATTATTATTTTCTGTTATTGTATATTCTAAGCTTGCTCAAGTCATTTAAAACTAAAATCAATATAACACTTATTTTGATTAATTTACATTTCATGCACAATTTAATACAATTCGTGCATGATTTTTTTATATAAGCTTTTTATTAGTATAATGGTATTAAGTTAAATGAAACAAGGATAGACAAGACCAACTATTCCATCCTTATTTTCAAAACTATAAACTATTAGAGAAGGAAATCTAGTTAAATGAAAAACAAAAATTCTTTATTAAAAAACATAATCTATACTTGGAAGACAGCAGGAGAATTTGGAGAAACTAAAATATATATCCTAACTTTTTGCATGATTATTATATCTGTCATAACACCATTTTTGACAACCTCTCTTCCCGGAACCGTGGTATGGCTCTTAGTCAATAAGGTGTATTTTCTTCATGTCTTGTTAATTATTATGTCTTATGCCTTGTTACTGCTTATACTAAATTATTTAATTATGGTGCTGCATTTGAATTTGAAAGTCTCAATATTTGCGCATAGATTAAACTCCGGAATGATTATTAGCCATAAGATACTGACAACTGATTTTATTAACGTTGATACTCAGCAAAAGAAAACAGAAATTGAAAAAGCTCTTGATGCTACATTTGCTAATGATGATATTGGTTTTCCAGCCTTAATAACAGGTCCAAGAGATTTTATTATCAATATAATACTATTGATATTATATACTTTTTTCATAGCCAGATTAAATATTTGGATAATGCTGTTGCTCGTTGTTGCTCCTACACTCAGCATGATTGCCCACTCATTAAATATAAAGTGGTTAACTAAGAATGAAGAAAGAAAAGCAGAAATCTATAAAAAAATAAATTATTTAAAACTAAACTCTATTGATTTAAAAAACGGTAAGGATATAAGACTTTATACAATACAAAACTGGTTTATTGACTTATATCACAACTTATTACATTTGTATATGTCGTGGAATATCAAAGAGTTTAGAAGATATTTTTTTATTGACTTGCTTGAACGGTTTATTTCCCTCATACAAAATGCTGTTATATATGGATATCTTTTGTACAATGTTATAAATAATAATATGGATATAGCAGCATTCACCTTATACCTTGGCTTTGTTTTGGGTATTGGCGGCTTTATAAATGCAGCATTTAAACAGTTTACATATATGCAGAAAAATAATATTCATGTTCAAAATTATTTAGACTATATAAGATGTGAAGAATTCAGTAATCGTGGCGAAGGTAAAAAGCTTTCTGAAAACAAAACCTACGAGTTAAGCCTTGAAGATGTAAGCTTTAAATATCCTGATTCAGATGAAACTATACTTAAAAATCTGAATTTAACGATTAAAAAAGGAGAAAAAATTGCTTTAGTTGGTGCAAACGGAGCTGGAAAAACAACACTTGTAAAAATACTGTGCGGCTTATATCAGCCAAATAGTGGAAATCTTTATATTGACAATATCAACTCTAAGGATATAAATATATTAGACCATTACAAAGTATTCAGCGTTATTTTTCAAGACATATTTCCACTCGCTTACACAATAGCTCAAAATATAGCCTGCACCTTTAATGAAAATATAGATTATATAAAACTAGCTAAATGTATTGAATTAGCAGGGCTTAGTGAAAAAATATCCGCTCTTCCAGATAAAGAAGAAACAAATCTGCTCAAAATATTTGATGGTATTGAGCTTTCCGGAGGAGAAATGCAAAAGCTTATGCTGGCAAGAGCTTTGTATAAGGACAGCCCTGTTCTAATTTTAGATGAGCCTACTGCTGCCCTTGACCCTATAGCAGAAAGCGAAATGTATGAAAAATACAACACATTGATAGGTGGAAAAACAAGTATATTCATATCTCACAGACTAAGCTCAACACGCTTTTGTGACAGGATACTCTTCATGAAAAACGGAAAAATAGTAGAAGATGGAACTCATGATGAGCTTATAAGTTTAGGCGGCGAATATGCAAAAATGTTTGAAATACAAGCACACTATTATCAAAAGGAGGTAGTACAAGATGTTTAAAAACCTATTGAATTCCTTATCCTTCCATAAAATCGGATTAAAAACCTTGAAATTATTGCATAGGGCTGATTCCTCTGCTATACCTTTGTTTATATTAAACTCGATTTTAAAATCTTTGTATCCTTATATAAATATTTTTTTATCTGCATATATAATTGATTCAATCATAGGCAAAGATTTTAATCTGACGATTATTTTAACTATAACTTTGATTGCAGGAAACTTTGTATTTGGAATTATATCAGACGCTTTAAAGCAAATATGCTCCAGCAAATCAGTTAAGGTACATCAATATGTTCAACTGCTGATATGCAAGCATTCATTAGAGCTTGATTATGAAACTCTTGAAATACCAAAAACCTTAGAATCTATACATTCTGCTAATTTCTCAATGCAGCATCAAGGAGGATTTGGAAATTTAATAACTAATTATGGTTTATTGCTTGAGTCAGTTATATCTATAATTACAGGAATAATTATGGTTTTTAGCTTATGCTTAAGTATCCCAAGCGGCGAAAGTGCATTTTTAAACATTGCAGGTTCTATTCCCGTATCATTTATCATATTGCTTGCTTTTTTCCTTATAAATGCCAATACAAATGTTTCTTTAGCTAAACACCTTAATGAAAAACAATTAGTTATATTTGAAAAGCAAATGAAAACTGAGAAACGCTTTTCGTACTTCTTTAATCAAATAATCTTAAATTTTTCAATGGGTACATTTATACGTATATTTGATATGAGCGCTTTGATAGAAAAGGAAGAGAAAGATCGCCTTTCATTTTCATCTAAAACCATATGGCCGGAGATGTTTTCATTATTTAAAAAGAAAGAATATACCGAATCATTAATATCAGGATTTTCAGTTTTCTTTGCATATATCTTTGTTATACTAAAGGTTTTAGCAAATGCAATAAGTATAGGAGCATTGACAAAATATATAGGATCTATTTCTCAACTTAATTCTGCTATCAGCAATTTCATAAGATTTAATGGCGAGATTGGACTCCAATGTGATTATTTAAAATATTACAATGAATTTATGGAAATTAAAAATGAACGATATACTGGAACTATCCCTATAGAAAAAAGAAATGACAATGTTTATGAGATAGAGTTTCATGATGTATCCTTTAAATATCCAGGGCAAGATGAAAAGGTGCTCGAACATGTATCTTGCAAGCTTATCCTAAAAAATAAGATGGCTGTTGTAGGTAGAAATGGTGCTGGCAAGACAACATTTATCAAGCTTTTATGCAGGCTTTATGACCCAACAGAGGGCTATATAACCCTAAATGGCATTGATATAAAAAAATATAACTACCTTGAATACTTAAGCCTTTTCGGAGTAGTTTTCCAAGATTTCAAATTATTTGCCTTTCCTCTTGAGCAAAATGTCGCTTCAAGCACAATGGCTGATGTGGAGAAAGTTTGGAAATGTATTGAATTAGCAGGTATAAAGGATAGAGTTGAGAAAATGCCAGAAAAGCTCAAAACTCCTTTATACAAATATGACGAGGGTGGAGTTGAAATAAGCGGTGGAGAAGCCCAAAAAATTGCAATAGCAAGAGCCTTATACAAGAATGCGCCATTTGTCATACTTGATGAACCAACTGCTGCACTTGACCCGATTAGCGAATATGAAATATATTCAAAATTCAATGAGCTTGTCAAGGATAAAACCAGTATCTATATATCACATAGAATGAGCAGCTGTAGGTTCTGCGACGATATAATTGTATTTGATAAAGGAGAAATAATTCAAAGAGGCAGCCATGATGAGCTTATGCAAAATGAAAATATGTTATATGCAAATTTATGGAACGCTCAGGCACAATATTATGTAGCAAATGCTAACTCCTAGAATTAACATATAAATATTAATATAAATAATCAGTCAATGTTTTTTGTAAATTTCTGCATTTTTATAACAAAACATTGACTTTTTTTGTCATATATAGTAATCTAGTATTTATAGAATTGTATTTATAGAATTTAAAGAAAGGATAGTGTTTACAATGTCTGAATTACCTAAAATGAATTTCAGCAAATATAAATTCTCATGGGAGCCTGTAGGGAATATTGAAGAAGGTAGAAAAAATTTGGGACCTTATATGCCTGTTTTTGCATACAGACTTTTTGAGTTTGCAATGAGAACAGAGCTTACTAATCAATTTGGGAAAATAAAGGCAGCTGAAATTCTTCGTAATGCTGGAAAAATATCTGGCATTGAATTAGCAAACAACGTTCTTAACATAAATCTTCCTATAAATGAATTCTTATCGCATTTGCGTGATATTTTAGAAAAAAATCGCATCGGTATATTAAGAATTGAAGAATTCAACCAATCCACTGGTGATATAAGACTTACTATAGCAGAGGACTTAGACTGTTCAGGGCTTCCTGTAACAGGTGAAACTGTATGTAGCTATGACGAAGGATTTTTAGCTGGTATATTAGAAGTATATACAAAAAAAGAATATCATGTAGAGGAAATTGACTGCTGGGCGACAGGTGCCAGAGTATGCCGGTTTGAAGGATATGTAAAGAACCAAAACTGAGGAATAATACATGGAAAAATACATCATAGACTTGCTTAATAAACAAATACAAGACATAAGTTTGAACAAACCATTAAAAACATCTGACAAATTAGATAGCACCTCAGAAGAAATTAACAATCTTCAGGATTCTATTTATTATCTTTCAATGTGCCTTTTAGAGTCGAATAGATTTTTAAGTGAGCTTAGTCAAGGTAATTTAGATGCTGTTCCGCCTAGTAGAAATAATTTTCTATCAGGATATTTAAAGGAGCTGCATGCTGTTATGAGCCATATAGCTTGGCAAGCTGAGCAGGTTGCAAGTGGTGATTATAGTCAAAAAATGAGATTTATGGGAAAGTTGTCCGACTCATTTAATATAATGATACAGCAATTGCGAGAAAGAAGGGCAGTCTTAGAGGAAAAATCATACACTGATGAACTTACAGGAATATATAACAGAAGATATTGTAAAGATTATGTAAACAAATTGCTTGCAAGCCATGAAGATTTTTCATTTGCCATGATAGATATTGACCAGCTAAAAAAGGTAAATGATAAATTTGGGCACTGTACAGGTGATGAATACATTAATTTGGTAGCGAAAACTGTAAAAGATACTATCAAGGCAAGTGATATTTTTTGCCGAGTAGCAGGAGACGAGTTTGTTATTATATTTAAAAATCGTGGTGACAAATCATCAAAAGAAAAAATGAAAAAAATTAGGCATAAGCTGCTTGAGATAAAAAAAGATTACACTCTTTCAATCAGTTATGGTATAATATATGTGCCTACAAAAACAAGTCTCAATACAGAGGAAATCTTTGAATTGAGTGATGTAAAAATGTATGAATTTAAAAATAAACATAGAAAATTTATTTAAATGGAGGAATTTATGAAAATGAACAAATTATATAGGATTGTCTCAATTAGCTTGCTGCTATGCTTTGTACTTATTGGGACTGTTAATGCAGTTACGTTTAAGGACTTGCCAAATGACTGGTCTAAGGATTTTATAACAAGAGCGGCTGAGCTTGGTTTTGTAAATGGATTTGATGATGGAACATTCGGACCTGATAAAAACGTAACAAGATTGCAGTCTATGCTTATGCTATCAAGATTACATAAAATAGATACAGATTTGGAAAAGCAAATTGAAAATAAATATTCCCCATTTTTAAAAGATTTAATGGGCGGAAAAAATGACTGGGCATACAACGAATTATCAAAGGCTATTGCTTTAAATATCGTTACAGAAAATGTAACTAAAAACCTATATACAAACAAAACCCTAGAAATATCTGCAACAAGGGAAGATATAGCAGTATTTATAGTAAAAGCTATGTGTTTGCAAAAAGAGGTTGATGAATTAAAAGATAAGTTGTATTCATTGCCATTTGGCGATTCAAATCAAATAAATTCAGACTATAGACCTTATGTTTATATCGCCTATGAAAAGGGCATAATTTCTGGAGATTCTAATAAGGATTTCAATCCAAGAAACCCTATTAAAAGAAAAGAATTAGCTAAAATGGTTTGTTTAGCGTATGATTACATAAAAAATAATAATATTAAACCAGAACTCGGACAATTTGAACAATTTTCAACATTCAAAGGTACTATTGAAAAAATAACTATTGGCGCTATAGAATCATATTTAGAAATTAAGCCTAATAGTGGTGATGCAACTCAAATGGTAAGAGTTATAAATGAAGGTACTGTCATAAAAATTAATAAAACAATTTCAAAGCTATCAAAGCTTGAAAAAGGCATGGCAGTTGAATGTACTATAAATTTAAAGGATAGCATTGCTAAAGAAATAGTTGTGGACACTACTGTTACATCTATAGACGGCACAATAAAATACGTTGCATTTACTCCACCTATGAAGCTTACAATAACTAATAAAAACGGAGAAGATCAACAATTTAATATTAGTGATAATGTCATAGTAACTGTTGACGAAAAAAATATAGAGTTTAAAAATCTGAAAAAAGATGACCGTGTAAGTATAAGATTGGTAGATAATGTTGTAACTCAAATAAATTCACTGAGCAGATTGCAAGTTAAAAGTGGTAAAATTAAAAATATAGAGTTTGCTATCCCTATAAAATTAACGCTTGAGGATAGTGAAGGTAAAGTTTATACATATACATACGTAGAAGAACCTTATGTTACAAGAAATTCTGTTGCTACTAGCTTTGACCAGCTAAGAGTTGGAGATGAAGCTACTATAAAGACTGAGTATGACAAGCTGACTGCAATAGATGCAAAATCAGTAGTTAGTTCAGCTGATATTATAGCTACTATAAAAGAAATTACAATAGGTGTAAGCAATCGTATTAAACTTGAGGGCAATGATGGTGAAATAAAAGAATATAAGCTTAGCAAAACTGCTAGAATTACTGTTCTTAATGCTAGTTCCAGCATATACGACCTAAGGGTTGGATATGCAGTAAAAGTAAATCTTGATGGCTCAGAGATAGTGTCTATGGAAGTAGCAGGAACAGGAAAGTCACTAGAACAGACTGGTAAAATTGTATATGTATACAATGCAAGCAATTTAAGTATGGAGAAGAATGTAATAATTCTTCAAATAAAAAACAGTCTGAATGAAAATGAAATTATTTATTTGAAATTAAATCCTGATACAGTCATAATGACTCTTATGGGAACTAAGCTAAGGATTGCTGATTTAAAACCAGATATGGATGTTTTATGCCTAGGCTCTTATAGCAATGGAGGAACATTTGATACCTTAAGCATTATAATAAAATAATATGCTTCCATTATAAAATTAAAACTTCGTAAATTTTCTAAATTTAGATTTTTACGAAGTTTGTTTTTTTTACTATATTATAATTTATAAAAGAATAAGCTTCATTTCTAATAGAAATGAAGCTTATATTTATTTCTTCAATTTTTTAAGTCTGAAAAAATCTTCTCTTTCCTTTTCTTCCAACACCTCTTGAATATATTTCACTTGTTCAGTATATTTTGGAATTTGAATGTGCTGTAAGGCATTGGTTCTTTTCTTGGTTTTTTGTATTTCCTTTGCTAGCTTAAATATTGAATTTTCAATTTCTGCTAGTTCATATATCTTATATTTTACTTCATTAAAATTTTGCCTTGTCATATCCAAGGCTGAGTTTGTGTAGTAAAATCCATATGTTGGCTGTATATCTTTTTTATTATACTTTATAGTTGGGATATCAACGCCCATAACGCTTTTTAAAAGAAGCTCAAAAGACTCGTCCTGTGGAACGCTGTACGATATATCCTCTACATCCTTGACACCCATTATAAGGTTGGCAACTTGCAGAGATTCATATGCTTTTTCAATAGTAGCATATATCTTTCCTTGAATATCCTTTGATTTGTTGACAAGTCCCATCATTTCCTTGATTAAAACATTTCTTTTTTTATCTAATAGCTCAAAGCCTTTTTTTGAAAGCTGTAAAGCTGATTTTGCTTTAATCAGGTTTGACTTTGTAGGTGCTACTAAAATAGCCACAATACATCCCTACTTTCTGTAATATTTTTCAATAAGCTCTGTCTTAACACGGTCAAGTTCTTCAGCAGGTAATATAGACAGTATTTCCCAGCCTAGGTCTAAGCTTTCTGATATGCTTCTATTTTCATCGCCTGCCTGTGATATAAACTTGTTTTCAAGCTCTCTGCCGAATTGCAGATACAATCTATCTATCTCGCTTAAATCATCCTCGCCTATAATCTGTGCCAAGCTTTTTACATCCTGAACCTTTGAATATGCAGCAAATATCTGGCTCGACAAGTCTGCATGATCCTCTCTTGTGTAGTCAGCTCCTATACCGTCTTTCATAAGTCTTGACAAGGAAGGCAGTATATCAACAGGAGGATAAATATTCTTTTGGTTAAACTCTCTGTTTAAAACAATCTGTCCCTCTGTTATAAATCCAGTCAAGTCAGGTATTGGATGAGTTATATCATCATTTGGCATAGTCAATATAGGTATAAGTGTAATAGAGCCTTCTCTCGATTTTAACATTCCAGCTCTTTCATATATAGTCGACAAATCGCTGTACAAATATCCGGGATATCCCTTACGTGAAGGAACTTCTTCTTTAGCAGATGATATTTCACGCAGAGCCTCTGCATAGCTGGTCATATCTGTAAGTATTACCAAAACGTGCATACCACACTCAAATGCAAGATATTCAGCTGCTGTCAATGCGCATTTTGGAGTTGTGATACGCTCAACTATCGGAGCATCCGCTGTATTTATATACATAACAACGTGGTCTAAAACTCCGGACTCTTGGAAACTTCTGATAAAATAATCAGCATCATCATGTCTTGCACCCATAGCTCCAAAAACTATGGCGAAATTATCCTTAGTAGCTCCCTCAATTTTAGCTTGCTTTACTATCTGCACTGCAAGGTCGTTATGCGCTATACCATTTCCAGAAAATATCGGTAGCTTCTGTCCTCTTATAAGTGTCATAAGTACATCAATTGAAGATATTCCAGTTTGTATAAAGTTTCTTGGATATTTACGAGCTACAGGATTTATAGGACGTCCGTTGATATTTTCCTTGTGAGATGACACTATCTGATACATACCATCTACTGGCTGCCCAACACCGTTAAAAGCTCTACCCAATATTTCCTTTGATAATGGAATAGCCAGAGGTTCACCTGTAAATTTTACTGATGAATTATCAGTAGCAATATTGGCAGTTCCTTCAAAAACCTGCAATATTACCTTATCACCATCTATCTTAATTACTCTGCCTTTTCTCATCTCAGAATCATTAATTTTAATATCTGCAACATCACCATAGGCAACATCCTTAACATTGTTTAGTACAATTAAAGGACCTGCAATATGTTCTATTTTTAAATATTCTTTTTTCATATTATCCTCTCATTATGCCACTTTGTGGCATCATAAATAGAAATGAAAAATCGTTTTTTGATTTTTCCATAACGTGAAATGCGTTTCACGTTATATACCTACTCGTATTTTTTCCTTAAATCACTGTAAGCTTTAACAATTTTATCTGATAATTCGTCCAGTAATGAAAGATTATCATTTGATACATCATATTTCATCCTTAAAACATCTTGGATAAGTCCTTGTTCTCTTATCGTCGAAATAGGTATGCCTATTTTTACACATGCAAGTGCACTTTCATATAAAGTATCAATAACTTTAAGCATCTTATACTGCTTTGGTAAAACAACATAGCTATCTTCCTTATGCAAAGCATTTTGCTGTAAAAATCCTTTTTTTACAATTCTTGCTATCTCTAAAACAAGAGCTTGGTCATTAGGTAAAACATCTTCTCCTACCAGCTGAACTATCTCGTTAAGTTTTTCTTCTTCCTGTAAAAGCTTTATCATCTTCGCACGAAGCTCCATCATTTCCGGAGATACATTTTCATCATACCATGTTTTAAGTATCGAAGCATAACCGCTATAGCTTGTTAGATAGTTTATAGCGGGATAATGTCTTGCATAAGCAAGCTTTTTATCAAGCGCCAAAAATGCAGTAACAAACCTCTTTGTATTTTCAGTTACAGGCTCTGAGAAATCTCCCCCTGGAGGTGAAACAGCTCCTATAATTGTAACACTTGCTTCCTCTCCTGAAAGTGTTTTAACACAACCAGCTCTCTCATAAAACTGTGCTAATCTTGACGGTAAATATGCCGGATATCCCTCTTCGGCAGGCATTTGCTCAAGACGTCCTGCTATCTCACGAAGAGCCTCAGCCCATCTTGATGTAGAATCTGCCATTATGGCTACATCATATCCCATATCTCTATAATATTCTGCCATTGTTATACCAGTATAGATACTAGCTTCTCTCGCAGCAACAGGCATATTTGAAGTATTTGCTATAAGTATAGTTCTCTCCATAATTGCTCTGTTTGTTCTTGGGTCTATTAATTTAGGAAATTCTTCCAAAACATCTGTCATTTCATTGCCACGCTCACCACAGCCTATATAAACTATGATATCGGCATCACTCCACTTAGCAAACTGATGCTGCGTAACAGTTTTTCCTGTTCCAAAGCCTCCCGGCAAGCCTACTGTTCCACCCTTTGCAACTGGGTAGAAGCTGTCTATTACTCTTTGTCCTGTGATGAGTGGCTTATATATAGGTATTCTTTTCTCTATAGGTCTTGCCTCTCTTACAGGCCATTTTGTACAAAGAGTAAGATTGTATTTTTCGCCATCTTCTTGTTCTAAAACAACAATAGTATCATTTAGCTTATAGTTTCCGCTTTCCTTTGCCTCTAATACCTTACCGCTTACATTATACGGAACCATAAGTTTATGTACTATACTTTTTGTTTCCGGAACTTTTGCATATACTTCTCCAGATTTTAGATAATCGCCTTTTTTAACGATAATCTCAGTACTCCACTCTTTATTAAAATCTATTGTTGCCAAGCCTATACCTTCTGGTATAAAATCTTTAGAAAGCTCCTGTATATATTTTAATGGTCTTTGTATCCCATCAAATATATTGCCAATCATGCCCGGACCAAGAGTTACAGATAAAGGAGAGCCTGTTGAATATATTTTTTCACCAAAACTAAGTCCTTCTGTTTCTTCGTAAACTTGAATTGTAGCTTCATCCTTATCCAATGAAACAACTTCACCGATAAGCTTTTTTTCTCCTACAGTAACCATCTCATTGACCTTAAATGAGCTCATATTAAGTCCTTTAACTACAGGTCCATTTATATAATTAACTATTCCTTCATTATTATGCCCATGACTCTTATTTCGCAAAACATCATCAGACACTTGTGCATGGGCTTGTTGCATATTTTCATCACTGTCTATATCTTGTTTAACCTCAATCATAATTACCTCACATTACGCCACTTTACAGCGTCATAAAACTTGATGAAGAATCGGAACGATTCTTCTAAAGAATGAAGCTTTCTTCACCCTTTACATTTCTAAAGCTTCAAATAAAATTTTCATAATATATTCCCTATTATCATCTAACAAGGATTTTATTGATAAATCTATTCTAATTTTATTTATATTATCCTCTATTACGAAGCCGCCTATTATACTATTTTTTAAAATTTCAATCTTATAATTATTTTCTTTATACCCTAATTTTTGTAATTCCTTGCCCAATAAATCACTATATTTGCCATGATCTTCTTTTGTAAGATAAAGGCTTATATCGTTCATATCTGTGCATTTTAAACCAATGTCATTTATTAGCTTTAACAAGTAATTTTTATATGACTCACTTTTAACATATTCAAATATATATGCTTTTAATTTATTCATGAATTTTTCATAGCATTTTTCTTTCTCAAGCATATATTCTTTTTTTTCATTCATTTTTAAAGTTCCTTGTATCTTTGAAACTTCCAAATCTCTTTTTTTATGAGCGCTATTTACTATTTTCTTTACTTGCAAATCAATATTATGCTTATTCTCTTCAAATTTTTTATCATACTCAGACTCTAAATCTTGTAATACTTCTTTAAAATTTGAATTCATAAGCTGATATATCAATCTTGAAAATAATATAATTTTTTGCTCAATTGTTACCATACTTACCCACCTCCTTATATTTTAATTCCAACAGACTCTTTAATATATGTTGATATTGTATCATATCCTCTATTTGTTCCATGTCTGTCCGGAATTTCAATGATTAAAGGCTTTCTACTTTTCAGCTTAAGACGCATAACCTCTTCCTTAAGCATATCAACAATTTTTTCAGTCAATATAAGTACACCTATTTCATTATCGCTAATACATTTTTTTATCATGTCAGATGCCTCTTCCTTACTATGGACTACAACCCCATTAACACCGGCAAGCCTCATCCCGACAAATGTATCTCTATTATCACTTATTAAGAATGATTTCAAAATTATTCCCTCCTATAAACGAGAAGCTAAATCCTTTTTCTAAGCACAAAGCACTTAAATTTTAAGATTTTTATTTATTTTCTTCAATATTATATTAAGAGAACAGAATTAATATAGAAATAATCATACCAAATATTGATATACCTTCTGCCATACCAACAAATATCAATGTTTTACCAAGTATAGATGAGTCCTCTGTAACTGCACCAATTGCCGCAGAACCAACTGAAGCAACTGCTATACCAGCACCGATTGTTCCAAGTCCTGTACTTATTGCAGCAGCTAAGTATTTAAAACCATCTCCAAGAGTTAAGCCAGCATTTGCCGTAGCTTCTGCCACCTCTGCAAATACTGTTTTACCAAACATTGCTGATATAATCATCGCAGCTGCCACTACACCAAAAGCTGAAACTGAAGCTGCAACATATTTTTTAATATTTCCTTTTTTATTCTCCTTATAAGCTTTCTTACCATAAAGAATTGTTCCTACTGACACTGTAATTGCCATTAATAATAATAAAATTTGCATAATTTCCTCCATTTGTTTTATAAGAATTTTTATTTTTATAAATTAATCATTAATTTTCACAGGCTTATATTCAAGCCCATCACCAACAAAATATTTGCTAAACATCTCATAATACTCAAGTCTTAGACACTGAATTAGGACTACTAAGCCCTCAAGGCTGAGTATTAATATATTGCCAACCAAAATAATAAATACCTTAGCAATTATATTAGAAGTCAAATTAGACATCACTACAAATGCAAAGGATAAACCGGCATGGCTTAGTGCAAATGCACCTACACGCATGAAAGATATAGCATTACTCAAAGTTCCAAGAATTGTTTCTATCCCTTCAAATATACTCTCTGTAAAATATGCTCCTGCCTTTCCGTGTATCAGTGGTCTTTTACCTATAAACAAATGAGTTACAGGCTGTTTTAATATCATGATAACTAAACTAATTATCAACGATATAACAAACACTTGTATTGGTAATTTTATAACCTTTGTTAAAGATACTCCCATCATTATCAAGCTGATAAAGAACACATATCCCATGACACCATTTTTACCGAAAATTCCTTCTTCAATGTCCTTTTTTTTTAGGCGATTTATAATCCCTATAGCAAAAGATACTGTTAGCACAACTACTCCAAATACTACACCTGTCAATAATATTGGCATAATATTTCTTGGATCAAGAGGTCTCCCGATTAAACTTGGCAGCCATGGCAATTCTTCTTTTTCAAGCCCAAATAAGCTGCCATATACAAAACCAAAAAGTGTAGAGCTTATACCAACTCTCATTGCTATATCTCCTATCACTTTACTCTTTTTACTGATTAAAAAGCCCGCTAAAAGATATATCAAACCTTGACCTATATCTCCAAACATCAATCCAAACATTAAGAAAAATGTCAGTGATAAAAATGGTGTAGGGTCTATCTCGTTGTATGATGGCAGTCCATACATCGTAACAATCATTTCAAAGGGCTTTGAAAAAAAATTGTTTTTAAGCATCGTAGGTGGTGTGACATTTTTACCTATTTCTTCAGGTTTTTTATATGTCATAAGGAATTTATCTGTTACAGTTTCTAAAGATTTTTTTATAAGATCCTTATCTCTTGCTCTCGCCCACGCATCTATTACAAACACATTACCGTCATAATTTATATTTTTTTCTAATTCAAAAACTTTCTTTTCAAGTTTTACTGCTGTATATATTTTATTAAGTAAAGCCTCATTATCCTTTATATTTTTATCTATATTTTTCATATCATTTTCTAGCTCTTTGGATAAGGTTGCAATTTGACTCTTTGTTTGTGACAGTATTTCATCTACTGTCCCAGTGACGTCCATAGGTGCATTTACTCTGTTCCAATTTAAAGATTTTAAGAGTTTTGTATTCTCATCTTTGAGCTTTTTAGGATAAATAACTATATACATATCCTCTACTGAAGACTCTATTATACCTATTTTCAATGCAATAGCAGTAATATTCTCATAATTTCTTTTCATTCTTATGTTATCTTCATAAGATAAGGTTCCTATTTCATAATCGAAATAATTCAAATCAGATAATCTTCCAAAATCTAAACTCTTGTCTCTTATATTGTCAACATTTTTTTCAAATTCCGAAAGTTCAGAGATTTTTTTCTTCTTGAAGCTGATTTCTTCAAGCGTACTTGCCATTTCTTCATTAATTTTTTGAAAACTTTGTGATAGACTATCAAAAGTGTATTTAAAATTTTCTATATGTTTTTTATAGACCTTTAATTCTATACCAGCAGTTTGGCATAGCTTTTCTATAGAAGTCTCCATCTCGCTATATTTTTTAATCATTTCATAGCTGTCAACATTTTTAAAATAATTAGATTCTGGTGCAAAAGCTTCATACTCATGTATCATGTAGTTGTCATCATATGTGTTGCTTTTCTCAAAATCGAGGTGAGCACTTTCTGACAAAACAATCTGCTTTAAAATATTGTGCATATCATTAAGCGAAGCTACAATTTTAATTAACACCATTTTTTCTATTGCCATTTTTTCCCTCCTTATACAATACTAATCCTTGATTAGTATAAGTATTGATTTCGTTCATAAAACGCTGTTTATGCAATTCGCGTTAGATATTTCTCTAAAATTTCTATAGGTACTTTATATTTTATACCTTCTGTCATAATAATAAAGTCCTTGAAAATTATCTCATTTGTATAGTAATAAGCAAGAACAGTTCCAATAGATTTTTTATTTCTATCTATTTTACTGAGATATTTTAAAAAGTACCTATCCATGTTTATACCTATTTCACTATCTTCTGAAACATCAAATACATCATATTTTTTTAAATATTTATGTGCCAGTGACTTCATTTCTTCAGTCGATTTTGTATAGCACAGTTTTTTTAATCCTTGATAATTAATTCTCTTACCGCCTGGCAGACAGTAAATAAGAATTTCTTGCGGTGAAATATTATAATATTTCATTCCCCTGTAAATCCACTGTACATTTTCAAAATCAATTTTAAACCCAAGTATGTCTTCAACCTCTATTCTATCAGCATAACTGAGACTTTTAGCCCTTTTGAATAAATTACTATACAGATACATCTGCAATTCCATTTCTATATGAAATTCTCTTTTGATTACATCCTCACTAGATAGGTTTCTGAGTTTTTCATAAAAAGATTTACCCTTTGTATTTGCTGCAAGGTTTGCGGTGAGGTCTGCAATATTTGAAGAAGCTATTAGCTTATCAAATGCAAGTTCTGAAAACTTTTCAGAATGCACAAAATGCTTTCTTACATCATCCATGCTTTCATTTTGAGACACTTTTCTAATTACTAATATCAAATCTATCAATTCAAACTCAAATAACAATGTTTGTAAAAAGGCTTTGTATGGTCCGGAAAAATAATGAATTATTCTCTCCATTTCATCTACTCTCAGTCTACCAAAAGCCGTTTCAAGATCATCTCTGTGAATTTGGTGAGGTTCAACTCCTCTTAGAATTGTTTCAAATTCAGGTGAATCCTTTAATACAGATACGAGCTGTTCAACATTTTTACATTCAAGAACCCTATTCCAATTCTCTTCAATTAAAAGTTTGCTCATCATAGATTTAATTTTTGTATTGACTGCATCATATGCTACATATCTGCTCATATACTAACCCACTTCCAGTGTGTCCGATGGACTCACAGCAAAAAGTTTATTGAATACTATTTCTACCAACTTATCCTCAATTTGTGAATATTTTTCCTCTATACTATTAGTAAAAGTTTTTTGTGATGGTTGATTAATATTCGCTTCAGCTATCTGCGATAATATTTTTTCTGATTCTTTTTTTGCATTTTCAAGCATCGACTGACTATACTGAGCTATTTTACTTTCAAATTCCTGCTTTTTAGTAGCTAAAAGTTCATCATTCTTCTTTTTATTTTCAAATGCCAATTGATCAATTTCAATAATTTGCTCTATTATATCCTTCAAGCTAATTCACATTCCTTTCTAATTTAGTACAATTTATTTTGTCCAAAATATATAAATATATTTAATTAATCCTTGTATAAAGATTTTAATATTTAAACAAACACTATCTTACTCCTACTTGGAAGATTTTGCAAGATATATTTGAAAAAATTTTTTGTTATTTAATTAACTAAAAGAACACTGATTTAATGCGAAATTAAAGGTATAAAATAAAAAAAGTATTTAATAATTACTCTGTAGGCACAGGGTAATTACTAAATACTTTTTTGTTTTACGAAGTGTCAGCCATACTTGGCTATTGTTTATTTTTAGTTATATCAAATTATAACATCTCTATTATAAAAATGCAATAAGTTATTATTTATTTTTTTCATAAGTACCGATTGACTTCGTTGTTTGAGAATTGTGCAAGTATAAAATCTCTATCATATATTGAGATATTTTTCAGATACAATCTATCACAGTTTCAAGCTCTAAAAAAACATTTTGTATCTAAATTGATATGGAGCTAAATATGATTTGTCCTATCTATGCCCCTCTACTCTAGCTATCATAAAACCCAAATATGTACATGTTCCTTGAGGTAATGTTTTATCTGGAACACTAAACCCACACTTTCTATAAAAGTCATAATTATTACTAGTTGTGTGGACAAACCAGTTACCATGTGGTAATTTTTGAACACATAATTGAACCAATTTTTTCCCAATTCCTTTTTTTTGATATTCCGGAATTACAATTAAGTCTGTTAAATCAGCAAGTGCTATTTTATCAGATATAACTCTTACCATAGCAACTATCTCATCCTTATCCCAAACTGTATAAGCCCATGTAGAGTTCTCAAAAAATAATTGATACTTTTCTTCTTGCCAACTTGGTAGATTATTTGAGCTCCAACCAACACTATGATATAGCTTCTTTATCTTTTCAGTTGGAAGATTATTTTTACCTTCTCTTATCACTAATCCATTAAAATATTCGTACATTTTTTTACCTCTCTAATTTCTTTGACATGTTCTTTAACATAATGTTTCTTTGTTCACGGCGTCACTGAACCGAATACCATAGATAGACTGACTTGCGTGTGGTCACACCCGGTGAAATGATATGGTCTGATTTTCTTACTTGATGTTCCATCTAATACCCTTGTGTAAACAAGTTGGCAGAGGTGGTATATATCATACACTCCAAAAGGTTTCTTAAATTAAATTTACTATACCAATAATGCCAAACATAGCCAATCCTAAACTTGCAGCACAAATAGAAGGAACTTCATAAAACCACTCTTTTTTAATGGCTCTTAAAATCCAACCAATAATTTGAAATATCACAGGATTAAGTAATATAAACCAAAACGGAACATTTAAGAGCTTCGTAATAATTGCATAACAAACTATTGATGTAGGAAACAGCATTAAAACTAAGTACAATACAAAAAATGGTATTTTTACTATATTAAATGCTTGAGATATTGTTCTGTCAGCAAGTTCAAAATTATTACTTTTCATTATTTCTTTATAAATAATAGGAATTACACAAATAAAAGTATGTATAAAAAAACCTCCCATTGCTCCTATAAATATTGACAATTTCAAGGCATATCCCAATACTTCATTATGTATACTAATTTGATTTCCTAATGATATTATACCCATACTATACATAGGTACTGCAAACATTACAATGATACTTGAAGATATAAAACGCCAATTCGGCATCTTTTCCCAGTTTGAATCTAAAATATTCTTTGATCCGCACTTTTTATTATCCTTTCCTTTAATATCTAATAACATATCGGCTATAGCACATAGTATGCCGCCAACTACTCCAATAACAGATAAAATTATATTCATATTTTTTCACTTCCTACTTTCATATTATAAAATTCTATATTTATCAAGTTATTATTAACCTCAAAATTACTCTTTGAAATGATATGATACTTTACTCTAAAGTCCCTATGTTCATGATGTCGCTAGGCCTGACATCACAGTTATCCCATCTTGGAGGTACTTGTACATAGGGAAGGAATGTGGTCTTAATTTACCTACCAACGTTCCCTCTAAGACCATTATATGAACATATTTGTTCTACGATGTAATTTATAACTTAATACCGCAATTAAAAGCTATTCATTAAATAATTGCATATCATTCAGTGTTTTGTATTTGATGAAACCCATATGTTCATAAATATCTATAGCTGCGTTATTATTAAAAACATATAATCTGATAGCAGAATATGCTTTACTTGTATAATTAATTGAGTGCTTTATCAAATAACTTCCAATAAACACACCTTGATGTTCAGGTTTTATAGCAAAACTCATAATCAATGGAAATCCTTCAAACTCCATATGTAAGCATACTCCAACTACATCATTTGTAGCTTTGTGAATAACTATTCTTGAACTGTTATAAATAACTTCATTATCTTTACTATTCTTAATAAATCCTTCAACGTGTTTTATATAATTTTCTTTACTATCAACAAATTTAAAGCATGGATTAGCACTGTATGCCGATATTATTACATCTGCAATCTTATTTTTATCCTCTTCAATCACAGCCCTTGATTCGTAATTATCCGGCAAAATCGCATCCATAGCTTCTGTAGGTCTAATCATCCAATAACCATCTTCACATACTGTATATCCTTTACTTTCATAATAAGGTACATAAGTTTCTAATATTTCCTGGAGAAATATATTTTCTTTAATATTTGATATTACTTTCAAATAATTTAATATCTTTTCAGCTATATAATTATAATCATTAAAAGGTGGCACAATAAATAAATCGGACATAAAGTTTGGCTTCAAGAAAACTCCACCTATAATACTATCATCTTTAATAATAAAATAACCACAATCCATAAATTCAGCTTTTTCTAATAGCGTATCCGGTGAACTTCTGAAATAATAATTGCAATACTTTTGTCCATGATAAATAATATAATATTTAGAAAATATTTTTGGATGTTGATAAACCAATTTTATATTATCTTCAATATTAACATCTTCTCTTGACTTTTTAATTTCTTCTGTATTCATATTAACTCCTTTTTTTGCTATATAAATGTTTGATTACTTAAAACAGTATTTTATATATTTTAGTATAAAGTACCTGTGTTCACGACGTCGCTGAAGCGAACCAAAAAACTTCTCCTTCATCAGAAGATTTCAATGTTCGTAGCGTACAGGAGTACTTTGTTATGTGACGTAGCACCCTAAAGTTGCCAATGTTTATAAGATTATACTCATCACCTATACTTACTTAAAAACTCCAAACAATATTCTTCCAATTGTTTTAAGCCTTCTGGTTCTATTGGAAAATGTCCTGCTCCATTTAAAATCTTTAGTTCTTTTTCACAAGATAGTTGGTCAAAAAATAATCGACTCAAAGATACATCGGTCCACTTATCATTTTCAGGATGCACAAGCAAAAATGGACATTTGTTAAATTGATTAGCTTCTATTTCTATCCTCGGATTAAGCATTGTATACAAAAATTCAAGAGTTACTTTTACACCAGAAGATTTCTTGTCTAGCATGAGCAAATGAGCAAGTGTTTCATTGTTTACAATTGCACTCATATTGCAAACATATTTCATTGGAATTCTAAAATTGTAAAATGGTCTGTAAAATAACTTTAAGAAGAATTTCCCCACACTTGCCACAAGTGGATTGCTTGCTGTATTCTTTGTTACTGTTGGAATCCGTTGATCTAATAAGCATGTTACTAACACACCATTAATCCCATCATAATTACAAGCAATTTGGTATGCAAGCATTCCTCCTGCACTTAATCCAAATAGAAACAGAGGGATATTATTTTTTTTAAAATGCTCAACAATTTTCACTCCATAATCCACCCAAGTCATATATGATACTCTACCTGTATATTCAGTGTATCCATAAAGAGGTAAATCAGGACAGATTACTTCATATCCCATTTTGCATAATGGCACAGCAATAAAAGATAGTAATCTTCCATTTCCACCGACACCATGAAAAAGAATAACTGTTGCTTTTGGGTTTTCAGCTTTATAATAATCAATATGTATTTTTATGTTATCAAACTCAACAATAAATTCGTGAGGCATATTATATTCTGTTAACCTATTTTCAACAGGTAGAAAGCTTTGAATACTTCTCCATGTATTATCCTTTTGATAGTTCATATTTTTCCTCACAATTCTTTTCCCTATTATATAAATAATCTCTGCTTGTAAAAATAGTGTGCAATGTTACATAATCTCTCTGTGTTCACGATGTCACTGGGCCGGACAGTATAGCTAGAACGACTTGGCAGTGTTCACAACCTGCAAAAGAATATGGTCTGACTTTCTTCCTTGACATTTCTCTAAGACCCTTGCGTGAACATATTATTAATGTTGTGGCAATATAACACCCTTGACTTTATAAACTATTAAAAAAACTTCCAAATAACTAATTCAACTATTATACATTTAAATAATAAAAAATATTTATTGATCAAAGTACCATTTATACTATAGGTTATGCTCATAATATAAGCTACTGGATTGATTTTATAAACTCATCAATTACAGTAGTTCTTTTTCTTGATGTTTCAAAGCAAGGCAATTCGAACTGTGTACATTGTTCTTTTAATAACTTGCTTATTTCTACAATGGAAATACAATCGCTCTTATTTTCATCATCGGTTTTGTAAAATGTATAATCTTTAGAAGTATCATAATTTTTCAGCATAACGAATCTTTCTTCAGGAGTTACATCCGCTGTTATAAAGTAAAAAATATCACAAATTGATTTATCAATGTATTTTACATAATCTTGTGGCAAAAGTTGATATACATCAATTACCATACCATAATCAAGTTCTTCATATTCACCGCTATCCATCATGGCTCTAATAAACGGTGCAATTTTTTTGCTTATTTGAAAAAGATTGTCAATAGGAGGTACATTTGAATCAGAATCAATACCAGTCTCAGGAAAAACACTCTCGATTCCGGCAATAACCGAGTCCATACTTATATGTTGATAACCATACCTCTTTGAAATTTCCTGTGAAACTGTACTTTTCCCCGCACGAGGTACTCCGGAAATTATAATATGCTTTTTCATTATCTATTACCTCCTGTTATATAAATAGCTTTATTAATTTAATAACCATTTAAATATTACATACATAAATAAATATTAATAAAATTTTAAATGCTTCGTATTATACTCATACTATTCAATATATTTAAACCACTTTAAGAACAACATATCAATTTCTTCCTCTGTAATTTGTATATTTTTATATTGTCCATTTACATCTATCAACTCATCTGTTGACTCACTCAATAAGATATGTACGCCTATGTCACGCAAATCCACAAAGGCGTTCTCTTCTGATATCAACTCCTTTTTAAGCTTCAGATACTCATCAGACGAGATTTCGTTCCATTTACCTTCGAAATAATATTGAGTTATCAAGCAATCGTAAAGTTCAACATCAGACAAATAGTCATTTTCGCATTCATAAATTTTCCCATAGTGTTTTTCCAAATTGCTTTCCTGATTAACCTCCAAACTTAAAATATCATAAACACAAGGTATGCCGTTTTGATTTATTATTTCTCTTATATACCCATAAGTACCGTTTGGATTTCCCTGAAGCAGATATATTTCCTTCAGCAAATATACTTTCTTATTTTCAGAGTCGGAAAGTATTTGCGTATAGCTTGAGATTCTTGCAGGCTCATTATTATCAGTTAATACAGCCACAATTTCATTTCCATCAAAGCAGTAATATGTAAAATATCCTCCCAGCGATCCCCCTGAATCATGAAAAACTCCAAGCTCAGGTATATTATCAAAATTTAAATCGAATAAATAATAACTCCTAATGGGAAAATCATTACCTGCATCAATATCAGTATGGAGCAAAAAATCCGTATACCTTTTGACATACTCCTGTTTTTCATTGCTCAAAAGTATTGTCTGCTCGGAGGGTGGTATCTCATAATGACCATAAGTCAGTAATAGGCATAGTAATATCCCACATAACCATATGGTTCTTTTCATAAAATCAACTCCTTCTTATGAGGAAAATACAAATAATCTTTAATAACTTACTAAATATTTAATACATCTAAACTATATTCAATTTGACCCTAAGGCAATACTCTGAAATTATATCAATCTTTTATCTAACGCCTCCGTGTTCACAACTCTCCCGAACCGGACCAAAAAGCTAGACCATTTTGGCGCTGATCACACCCGGTGAAGTGCTGTGGTTTGATGTTCTCTCTTGACGCTCCCCTAAGACCCTTGAGCTAACATTTTGTTAGATGTTGGTAACATATTCACTTCTTTACTAATCACTACTATATTTCAAAATCTTTTATACTACCTTCTCTTATATAACATATTATTTTATATGCTTCTAGTTTAGCTCTTTTATATCCTTCATCATTTAAATACCAATTATCTCGTTTTGTATTTGAATCATTAGCTCCACACATTGAAAATTGTATCCAATCTGGCATATATGTTTCTAACATTTTTATACATCTTCTCATATGATAAGAAGTTGAAACAACTAATATTCTTTTTATATTATTTAATCCAAATTCTCTATCTAATATCAATAAGGATCCCAAAACATTTTCTTTTGTATTTTTTATAGAAAATACTTCTTCTACAATATCATCCTTATTTACTCCAAGTTCCACAGCCTTCTCTTTCATAATATTAGCCTCAGTTTTTATTTCACCATTACACTCAATTAATTTACCACCTGATAAAATTATCTTTTTTGCTCTACCAATTTTGTATAATTCAACTGCTTTTGGTATTCTATATTTGGGTGCACTCCTACTACCAAAAACCAAAATACAATTTCCAATTTTACCATCATCAATTATTCCATCATATAAAATTTTATCAATATATTCTTTATTTAAATCCTCATAATTTAATTCTGATACTTTCAAAATATCCTCCATTATAAAATAAGCTATTACTAATAAGACCTAACAACTAAATCAGGCATCAACATGCTACTTTCTTCTAACATTTGCGTGTTTCCGATGTTCATCAGCTTACGCACTTCCCAACTATCCAATCTTAAGGCTGATGAATGTCGGAAATATCCTGTTAGCTGACATCTCGTGCGGAAATATTCAATGGATAAAACTATATTCTAATTATTATCTATTAAAAACCTCTAAATATTACAACAGCTCCTCATGATTTTTCATAAAATTCTATAGGATCTGCTTCATCAATTATTACATACTTATAGCCTTTTCTCTTCATATCCTTAAGGCAACTATGTAAAATCGAATACCCAACCTGCCTAGTTCTATTGCCTCTCATAGTACCCATAGGACCAAATACGCTTTTATTCGTCAAGTCATATGCTAAAAAGGCGATTATTTTGTTGTCCATGATAGCAATGTATACGGGTATGATTTCCATATCAAACCCCTTCTTAACATTATCTGCCCACCCCTGGCTGAATTCACTTACTATAAAATTATATACTTCTTCAAAATCCGATTTTTCAGCCTGCTTTACTTCAAAATTAATATGTTCTAGCGGCACTTCTTCATATGTCTATAACGATACTGCTAGATCATGACAAGTTGTTGTAATATCAAGAATTAATTCCTTATCCTCCTTATTAATAAAATTGCTAACTTCATTATTAAGTTAAAATAAAGATTGTATGACATACCCTTCGTTCAAGAATATCTGTCCATACCTGTTCATGGTAGATTGTGCTTTTTCGATAATTTCAACTGTTCCATTAGAAACTTTGCAACTAAAAAGGTAATGTGTATTTCTTTAAGTCCTGTATAACTTAGCTGCTACTTAATTAAGTTCATCTAAATTAATATTCAACTTAAGGCTAAGTTTACCTAATACACCTGTTTTTTCTTGCAATACTGCACAATAAACAAATCAATGGAATATATAATTTCATAATTATTATTTTCTGCATGATTGATAGCTAGCGAAATAACTTATTTTAATTTCAGTAATTTTATATTGCTCCATATTGCACCCTATTTTTGCTTTTTACTAGCATGTGATGTCATCTAACATCTCTTGTGTTCACAATATCGCTGAACCTTACCCTAATACTAGACAGTCTTGGCGGTGCTTGTACCCGGTGAAAAGACGTGATATGACTTGATCCTTTACCGTTCCCACTAAGACCCTTGCATGAACACGTTGTTATCTACAGTTTAAAACTCACACCCAAAACTTTCAGTAATTTTATCAAACCATTTTAAACAATCTTTTACCAATTTATACTAATTTTCCCCTTAGCATTATCACCTATTAAAACAATTTTTATCTGATTATCACTACTTTTTAATCTTAAATTAGTCCCAAAAGCATATATTTGAATATCGCTTGTCTCTGGGTTTTTCTTCTTTAGTAATTCGACTTCGTTTTTATATTCACTATCCGTTATAACTATTTCTTTTATCTTATTGTTTTTTGAATCTCTAAATTCTAATGTCAACGTACCTTCAGTAATAACATATTCAATATCAAATTTATAGGATTTATTCTTTTTCACTTCAAAACTTCTTATGTCTTCACCATCTAATAATTCAAATTCCATCTTTATACTTCTATATTCTAACTCTTCTTTAATATTTTTATGATTAGCCATACTCTCTATTTTAATTTCTTTATCAATTGAACTACAACTAGTGACTAATAAACATATCAAAAAAATATATAATATATATTTCATTCTTTTCAATCTAAATATCCCCTTTCATTTTACATACTACATTTTTATTCTATATGCTTTGATATATCCCCATAGAAATACTCTGATATGAGTTTTCAATTGCAGATAACGTCTCTGTGTTCACGACGTCGCTTAACCTGACCCAAAAGATAGACCGTCTTTACGGTGGTCACACCTGGTGAAGTGATGTGGTCTGACTCGTCCCCTTGAACGTTCCACCTAAGACCCTTGCGTGAACATATTGTTAGACGATTTTAGTTTTCACACTTTTTATCTTCTTTTGCAATGTAAATCTTATATGTATTTATATAACTCCAATAAACAACTACCATACTGCCTCAATGGTTTTTTGAAATCTTCTGGATTAAACTCAGCATTTGAAACATCAAGAGGAATACCATGTTCCATAGCAGTTGAAAAAATAGGACTTAGAACAATATTATTTATAGTAGATAGATTCATTATTATATCGTCAGGAAGTTTAACTATATATTTAATTATAAAATTATTTATACTGTTTTTAGTAGTCTCCTTAAATATTATACAATATTCTTGATAATTATAGGATTTATTAGCTCCGGTTATTTCACCATCTTTAAATGCCGGTATAAGTACACTTATATTATTCCTAATGAAATTACTGTGAACATACTTGTCTATATTTTGCAATATGTCATTTAATAATTTTTCAAAACTGTCATTTTCTTCAGTCATTTGAGGCGGTGTTTTTGTTACAAACGTAATAAATATAATAGATATATTATTTAATACTGACTTCAATTCATTTTTTATTATTTTCTTGACAAAATTTGATTTGCTATTTTTCTCATTTCTTTTAAGTATTTCATCAACTAATAAAAATGTAAATGCTACACCCATTATTTCAGTAAGAAAATTAATATTTATCTGTTCTAAAATTTCACTATTAAACTTAGAAAAAAATGCAAATTGAAACATAACTAAAATAATAATAATTACACATATACAACTTATAATAATCTTTTTCATAACTTTATCCTTTCTTATCTTTAATAAAAAATTTTTTTACTTTTTTATCTTTCAGTATTACTTTGATATGTGAAAACTAATTTCATCTAACGTCTCTGTGTTCACGACGTCGCTGAACCGGACAACAAGAGCTAGACCATCCTGGCGGTGGTCACACCCGGTGAAGTGATGTGGTCTGACTTGCTTCTTTGAACGTTCCCTCTAAGACCCTTGCGTGAACATGTTGTTATGTGTCGAACTAATATAAGCTACTTGAGTATCCGACAAAATTTTATTCATTTTTTAATTATAACAACTTCATATTATGCTCAATTTGTGTATTACTTTAAAACATTAATCCATTTACCGTTTTCGTTAAGAAAGCAATGTTCGCTTATATCGTCATTAATAAATAGCTGAAGCATATATTCCATTCCACTGGCTAACTTCATTTTATGTATTTCACTTAGGTGAACCCAACTAACTTCGCCTTCATCTGACGATAATAAGTTCCCACTAAAATGATTTGTTTTATAGCACAACACCACATAGCGAACCCCATCATTCTCTTGCCACTGTTTTACACCACATAGCTGTGGTGATTCAATTATCAGTCCTGTTTCCTCTAAGACTTCACGTATAACTGAATCTGAGAAAGATTCTGTTAGTTCTACATGTCCGCCTGGGAAAGTAATTCCAGACCACTTCTTATCTTTCCGATTTTGCACAAGTACATTTCCTTTATTATCATATACCATACACATATTAGTAAATATAGCAGTTTCACGTTTACGCATCTCATATACCCTCCCATTATATAAATAATCTTTGCTAATTTAATAGCAATTTTTAATACTCTATATTATGTTTAATTCATCCCTAAAAATACACTCTGAAATTATATTAGTTTTTCACATAACGTTTCATTTTCCCGATGTTCATCAACTCACTAACTCAAATAATCTAGTACGTAAAGCTGATGAATGTCGGGAAAATATTGTTAGATGATGTTCGGACCTTTTTAGTTCTAACTTTATAACTGCAATTCTATTAATCTAGCTTTCATAAATCTAAAAAAGTTTATATTAATTTTGTTTTTATACTTATCGTCCAGTTTTTCATATATAGTGTTTGCTAGTCCAATTAAACACAAAATCCCCTCAAGAATATCCCTTGGTGTTAACAAATTATTAGCTTCTATAACTTTTTCATGTATATCTATAGGTAACTTTTTACTCAACCTCTTCATTCCAACAAAAGGCTTATCTGAATCGTAAAGATAACTTAGTATAAGTGATAAATCACCCAATAAATGACTGCCTAACCTTGCTGACCAAATTAAGTCCCTTCTGCAATAAGCAGCCTCAAACTCTAATAAACTAAATGTAAATTCATCGAAATATTTAGCAATCTGTTCTTCTTCAGGTTCATTTTTAATTCTAAGGTAGTCATTTAATTGTCCATCTTTGTCGTAGATTACTTTAATGTCATCTGTTCCAATCTTTGGGACATCCACTAATGTATATAAGTCAAAATGCAGTCCATTGTCAAAAACCCCTACTATTTGAGGTCCTACAAAATTACTTTCGGAATAGTAAAGTAGTTTCCTATAACCCTCCATAAATTGGATTCTCTTTTCTAAAAACTCAGAATAATACTCCTCATCAACAATGCAATAATAATCTACATCGGAATATTGATCCTGTTCACCTCTAGCAATCGAACCTTTCAAAAATATACAATTAACATGTTGCGTCTCTAATATTAACTTCGTTATACAATCAATAGCCTCTTGCTGTATAGATTTCATCATTTTAATCCCCTTTCTATATACTAGAATGTCATCTAACTACTCTTTTCATCGACTTACTGTTCTTTAAAGTGGTTTACATAATGTTTATTGCGTATGAAAGTTTCGTATTACATTTAATTTTTATACTTTATTATATTTTTTATAATTATTTTTTTGCTATTCTGTCTATTGGGCTTATTATTTTTTTCAAGTCTTTATTTGTTATATGAGTGTATATCTGAGTTGTTTTTGTGATAGAATGCCCCAATAATTCTTGTATGTATCATATATCTGTACCGTATTCTAATAAATGAGTTGCAAAAGAACGTCTTAATGAATGAATCACTATATCTTTATTTATTTTAGCTCTTGCACAAGCTTCTTAAATATTTTTTGGACTGATCGAACTAATAAATGCTCAGGTTCATCTGCACAAAGTATCTTCATAATAATCCTCTAAACTATTTTAATACAAAACATTTCTTCAATTGCAATTCTCTCTATATGCTTTTATATATCTTAACATAATTTGATAATCTTTTCCATATATTTTTAATTTTTTACATTTTTTATAACTAAAAAAATCCCTGCAATACATAAATACTGCAGGGATTTCCATTAACAAAATCACATTTCTATTTATTTCCCACAGAAGCCTTTATAAAATCTCTAAACAAAGGATGACTTCTTGTTGGTCTTGATTTAAACTCTGGGTGGAATTGTACTGCAACAAACCATGGATGGTCTTTTATCTCTACAATTTCAACTAGCTTTCCATCAGGTGATAAGCCTGTTATCTCCATGCCATTTTTCTCTACAATTTCTCTATAGTCATTATTGAACTCATATCTATGTCTATGACGCTCACTTATAAGTTCTTCATTTGCATAAGCAAACTTTGCCTTTGAACCATCCTTTAATTTACATGGATACTGTCCAAGTCTCATAGTTCCGCCCTTATTTTTTATATTGACTTGGTCATCCATCAAATCTATAACCGGATAAGACGTGTTTGGATTTAATTCTGAACTATGAGCATCCTTATAGCCTATCACATTTCTTGCAAATTCAACTACAGCCATTTGCATACCTAAACAAATTCCAAGGAAAGGTATTTTATTTTCTCTTGCATATTTAGTAGCAAGAATTTTACCCTCTATACCTCTATCTCCAAATCCCCCTGGAACTAGAATACCATCACAGTCTCTAAGTATATCTTGATAATTACTTTCATTAAGCTCGTTGGAATGAATCCATCTTATGTCTACTTCCGCACTATTCTCAATTCCTCCGTGCTTTAAACTCTCAGCAACTGAAAGATAAGCATCTCTTAACTCTGCATACTTGCCTACAAGCCCTATTGTTACCTTATGCTTTGTATTCTTAGAAGCGTCTACCATGTTTTTCCATTCAGTTAAATTTGGCTCATTGCACTCTAATTTTAGTTCTTTACAAACTATATTAGCAATTCCCTCATTTTCCAATAGCAAAGGAATATCATACAGGCTTTCAGCATCAAGATTTTGTATAACACTTTTTTTATCAACATTGCAAAATAAAGCAATTTTACTTTTTTGCTCATCAGATAACTCAAGCTCTGTACGACAAACTAAGATATCCGGCTGAATTCCAACGCTTCTAAGTTCCTTAACGCTATGTTGTGTTGGCTTAGTTTTTAGCTCTCCAGCCTTGCTAAGATATGGCAGCAATGTAACGTGAATATAAAGCACATTCTCCTTGCCCACATCAAACTTTATCTGTCTTATAGCTTCTATGAATGGCAAGCTTTCGATATCGCCAATAGTTCCTCCGATTTCAGTTATAACAACATCTACATCCTGAACAGATTGCGCTCTATAAACCATATCTTTTATTTCATTAGTTATGTGAGGTATAACTTGTACTGTAGCTCCTAAGTAGTCTCCGTGTCTTTCCTTATTTAAAACAGACCAGTATATCTTTCCACTTGTTATACTGCTGTATTTAGTAAGATTTATATCTACTATTCTCTCATAATGTCCTAAATCTAAATCTGTTTCTGCTCCGTCGTCCGTAACAAAAACCTCTCCATGCTGATACGGGCTCATAGTTCCTGGGTCTACGTTTATATATGGGTCAAATTTCTGTAGCGATACCTTTAACCCCCTTGATTTTAATAATAAACCCAAAGATGCTGCTGTTATTCCTTTGCCAAGCGAAGATACAACTCCACCTGTTATAAAAATGTATTTTGCCATTCTTGATTTTTTCCTCCTGTATGAATTGTTGTTTAAAACAAGAAAGTTAAGAACTTTCTTATTCAAAATAAAAAACAGAGAATAAAAAAGGGGTTTTTTTTTTAATCTCTGTTATGAGTTTTAAAATTAATTATTTTATTTGATGTATGCAACACGAAAGCACACATATCTTTTAATTTATAAAATGTTTGACATAATACGAACATTTACTAAATCATTTTATACCAAAACTATATAAAGGTCAATAGTTTTTTTATTAGAATTTTTTACCATTTTATTTTAAACTTTTTCAATGTAATTATTTTACTTTAAGGTTCTAATGCTTGAAGTTTAAACCTACGATTTTGTTTTATTATGCAAATATTTCATTCCTAAATTAGTTAATGTCGAGCCTTGCCTTCCTCTTTTTTTGCTTAGATAACCTTGCTTTTCCAGCATATTTAATCTTGTTCTTACCTGAGCCTCTGTCATTTTACAATTTAATTCTGCTAGCTTTGATGAAATTTTATCTCTGCCTGCTGAGAGATTATTATCTTGAAGCTCCTTTATAGCCATTAGAATTCGCAGAGAGTCAGGGCTTAAGCTTTCTACATTTTCATTTGCATTAGTCTCCGCTATGATGTTCAATTCATAATTTATATCGTTTATTCTTTCATCAAAAAAATTGCTGTCTGGCAAATCTGATAGCTTTAGCTCATTTGTGCTGCGGACTGCCAGCATATATTGTACTGTGCTTTCTAGCTCTCTTATGTTTCCAAACCATTTGTATCTCATGAATTCATCTTTTACTGCTTGAGAGACCTTTACATTAGAAGAAGATGCCATTCTTATAAAATGTGATACTAAATCCTCAACATCATCAATCCTATCTCTTAGCGGTGGAAGATACATATATCCTATTTTCAATCTATAATACAAATCCTCACGAAATTGCTTATCAATAACCATTTTTCTTAAATTTTTATTGGTTGCAGCTATTATTCGAACATCTACCTTTTTTATTACTGTGCCGCCGAGCATCATTATTTCTTTTTCTTGCAATACTCTTAAAAGCTTTGTTTGCAATTTAGGCGAAACGTCTCCTATTTCATCTAAAAATATTGTTCCTCCATCCGCAAGCTCAAATAGCCCTATTTTCCCACCTTTTTTTGCTCCTGTAAAAGCTCCTTCTTCGTAGCCAAAAAGCTCACTCTCAATCAAATCATCAGGTAATGCGCTAAAATTTATTGCAAGATAAGGTCCATTATTTCTTTTCGAATTCTGATGTATAGCACTAGCAAACATCTCTTTTCCCGTACCGCTTTCGCCCTCTATAAGAACAGTTAAGTCTGTTTTTGCAAGCTTTAAGGCTCTACTTTTAGTTTCCTCAAGATTTTCACTTGAGCCTATTATATCTTCAAATTTGTATTTTGCTACATAACCCTTAAAAGAGTAATCATTTATATGCTTTGGAAGCTCTTTATCACTATTTCTATCTATGCTTATTACTATATCCTTTCCATTAGGTGCTATTATCTTCGTGAGTTTTGCACTAATGCCCATGATATTCATTAGCTTATCCTTAAAAACCTCACTGCCTAGAAAATATGGATATAAGTCCTTATCTATAATATTTCTTAAATTTTTATTTTCTAAATCTCTCTCTGTACGAAGAAATTTTTTCATTTTTTCATTTACATACTTTATATATCCGTTTTCATCGTATACTAAAATTCCATTAACTAGATTATTAATTATATTATTTAGGTATCCATTTAACTCATTTACTTTATTATTTACTGTAGATATATGCTGTGAAACATTGATAATTTTCTGCAAATACTTTTTAATAATAAAGCTCGTGTCCTTATGACTTAAGTTTAATTTATCCATAATTTGATACATAGAATTAATATTTATAATTCTTGGACCAAGATTAATCACAGTTGTAACGCATTTTGGTATTTTGTCTGTCTCCCCTGGGGTTATAGCGATTTTAAGCTTTTTATAGCTATCAATACCGGGATAATACGGATAATACATAATATGATTAAGTCCCAATTCTTTTAAGTCATTAATGGCACTCATGGTAGTTTCCTTATCATCATTTACAAGTAAAACTTCTTCATTTACAGGTAAACTAGCAACCTGATCAATGAAGTCAAAATTGACGCTTCTTTCGCATATAACAATATCCTCATATTCAAGACCTATATTCATAGCATCAAGGTCGTCCTTCATTTCTTGGCTTGAAACTATAAGCAAATCGCATTTTAGATTATGCTCTATTCCATCTTCTTCTGCATAAGCTCTTAAAGCATATTTATCAGATATAATCTCCTTTATCTGATTTGAAAGAAAATCCCTTGTATTCGCAGAGCCTGTTATAAGAATTATCTCTTTTTGCATTTTAACACGCTACCTCTCATTATCTTTATATGTGAAATTCTAAATAGAATAAGGCTAATTTATTCGTAAATTTATTATATTATATCACAGACTTGTTAATCAAGATAATTATTTATATATTCTGTAAAATTTTGATATTTTAAGAAAAACTAAGCAACATATATTTATAATAAAAGCGAGCCTCTAGTGCTCAATGTCTCAACTAAATAACATTATACTAGGACTCGCTTTTTAATATAACAATAATATCTTAATATTGTATATTATTTTATAGCTTGAATAAATCTAAATAACATTGTTGCTACTTCCGCTCGAGTTGCCACTCCTTTTGGATCAAAGTTATTTCCATCTTTACCATCTATTATACCTTGTGCTACTAATGTTTTAACTGCTTCTTTCGCATAATCGCTAATATTGCTAGAATCTGCAAAATCGGCTTTTGTTACAGTATCAGCCGGTATCTTACCGCTTAATTGCTGATAGCGATAAAGTATAACTGCTAATTGCTCTCTTGTGATATTTGCATTAGGAGCAAATATATTATCTGCTATACCTTCTACTATCTTATTTTGTGTTGCCCACGCTATGGCAGTACCATACCACTCTCCACTAGACACGTCTTTAAATCCCGAACTAGCATTTGTAGATGGTTTTTCTTCTAATCTCCATAAAACTGTAACAAGCATAGAACGAGTCATAGTTTTATCAGGGGCAAAGTTATTTTCAGACACACCTTCAAATAGACCACTTTTAACAACAAAATTCACTGCATTGTAATACCAAGCAGAAGTATTTATGTCATTAAATTTGTCCGCTGGTTCTGATGTAGTAGGTGGCGTTGTATTTGTTTTTCCCCCACTGGTAGAATCATCTACATCATCTATTGGAACATAAGGTGTACAAATGATATCCGCACGGTCACGAATACGAATACGTGCACCTTCAGTATCTATAGAAGATAAACCAGTTGCAGTTATATTAGCCCCAACTACTAAGTTTGCTATAGTCTTATCTTTAGTAATATATCCATCAATGAATACACGACAAGCTACACCAGAAGCATCCATTACATAGATACTCTCAACTACATTATTTGGAGTTGTCACGGAAACAACTCTGCCTTTAACAGTTACTATGCTTCCAAGATTATTACCATTTGCCGCCTGAGCACTTGTCTCTGAAATTGCTTTTGGCAATTCTTTAATATCACTGTCAATAATAGTAATTTTCTTAACAGCTATTTGACGTTCGCCATTATATGAGCTGGTTGTGCCTCTAATTTCAACAGTTTGTCCTGCTCTAATATCTCCTGCTACTGGGAAAGCATTGATACCTGCTGTATTATCTTGTAAATAAATACAATCAAAGAAAGCTGTATCCTTATCATAACCAGAAGCATTTGATGTAACAATTCCTCTAATAGTAAAGGTTTCGTCTTCAGCTGCAGCTTGCACTGTTGCAATATCGGTTATTGTAACTGGATTTATGCTTTGCACAACATTTTCAAGTATCGTGTAATTACTATATGCAGGGGTAGCATAACTATCCAAAGTTACTTGAATTTCAAAATTACTCATAAATGCAGAGCCTGCTACTATTACAGTAGATTTTTTACCATTTGCATGACTTACTGTCTCAGATGCCGCAACCATATATTTTCCATTATACTTAGGAATAGTTACTCCTGCATAACCATCCTTATCATCATCAGCGGAATAGCCTGTGTCAAATGCAAATACCATAGGACTTACATGTGAAGGTAATGTGCTTGTAGGCTCTTTATCTTCCCCGACAGCATAAACTGTAGATCCACCATAATTTGAATATACCTGTTCTATAGGTTTAACTCCAGATAAGAATTGGTTGCTCATATTATAATTTTTTAAATATAGACGCATATTGTTTTTCGGATTTGATGCCGGATCAGAATTATTTATGTCATCCTTTATCTCATCGTCAGAAATTCGCAAACTAGCACCAATCGCAGTCAAAATCTTATTTTGCTGTGCTGCCATATGTTGATCAGCCGGTAATATATGTGGTGTGTTATCAGAAAATTTCGTGTAGCTTTCATAGAAGTCGCCCCAGCCGGTAAGAATAACTGTTCCACCTTTTCTCGCAAACTCTGCTATTGCTGCAACTTCATCATCAGTGTAGCTCTTATATCCGATTAAGAAATTACTTCCATTACGACGAGTCGGCGGAGTAAGTACAAGCATCTTATATTTTTGATTATTTGTTGCGTTTATTAATTCCTCACTTGTTTTTAATTCAACAACACGAACATCATAGTCTGTTGCTAGTTTAGCAAAATTACCCATGCTGTCTTTGTAATTACCATTTACATATTCATTATAATGACTCGCATCAATTCCAACATATACTAGCTTTTCACTATCTCTGATATTCAATTCTACATTTTGATTAAATTCTTTGTCTTCACCATTTAAAGTAAGAACGACATTAACATTTAAAATAGCAATACCTGCCTTATCAGGTGTAATTTTAAAACTTTCTTTAACTGTTCCCGATGGACTAACTACTGTGTTAGGAGTCTTAGATTCAAGAACAGAATCATTCATACTATAAGTTATAGACTTAATCGTAGCATCTGTTGCCTCATTATTAAATATTGTTGTATTTATAGTTAATTCTTCGTTAGTTACTGGCATAATAGTATCACATTCAACCGAGGTTATACCCATTATAGCGGCATTTCCAATCCATACCGGAGCAGTAACAGCAATATTCTTATCAGCCTGTGTAACACGAACATAGTAGTAACCTTTCACTACTGGCAGTTCAAATTCCATGTTTACAACATTAGAATTAAATGACTCACTCTTAACAACTCGACCACCATTTGTGATTATTTCAACCTTAGAAATATTGTCGTCTTTATCCAAATCGTCAATATTAAGTACAAATTTTAATGGAGATGTAGGTATATCATTAATAATACTACCCATTATCTGACCATTAAGAGTATACTGAATATTTAAGTTTTTATCTTCAGTTGCATACATTGATCTTGCTTTCATACCTCTTAAAAGTCCATCAGTAGAAAGCTCATCAGTGAATATTACTGTACGGGCAGTATTAGAATTACCCCAATATCCCTTGTGGTTGTCTTGGTTGTTGGAAGGTCCTACATGCCAGCCCTTATCAAGTGCCTTAGTATATTCACCAAAGCTAGGGAAATATCCACCTGAGCCTATGCCACCTTCACCATTGCCTACCTCTACAGCAAACATTTTTGAGTCAATAATAGGATTCCAGTATGCAAAATCTGCGAAGGTACCAAAAGTTTTACCCGGATGGTTAAACTGAGATAAGTTAGCTAAAGGGTCTGTATCAGCAACAAGTGTGTCATAATAAAGCTTTAAGCCTGCATCACCTGTCTTATTATTAAGGGCTGTATTATTACGGCTAACAAGTCCTTTTGAGTTAAATGTATTGATATGTCCAGGTCCACCAGACCAAGTCATTTCAAAACCAGGCATAGCGACACGATTTCCTGCATTTACTGTATTGAAAGCAGTCATTGTATTTACATATTCTTCCCATGTAGCACGACTAGCTGCTGTCATCAAAGCTTTATTGTTAAGCGCAGTTTCTGGATTAGCTCCATTAGCTGTATCAAAGTAATTTGAATGGTCTGTAAATGCTATGAAATTTACGTTATCTTCTGCTGGAATTCCAGTAAAATAATTCAACCCATCTTGTAAGGTTCCAGAACCATCTGAATACTGGGCAGTGTGAGAGTGAAGTTGTCCAAAGTAAGGTATATATTGGCTCTTTCCAACACTAAAATTCCAAGTTTCACTTGCGCTTTGACTATCTGAACGAGTTACAGTTACTGTAGCTGTGTATTTGCCATCACTAAGCAAAGTTGCATGCTTATAAGTATATTCAGCAGTTCCATCGGTTTTTAGACTCATTGTTTGATCTTCAAATATTATTTCTTCACCTTTTTTTAAGCTTACTTTAACAGAAGGATCTATACCTGCATTTTCTAATTTTACATAAATCTCAGGAGTTTTATCATCTCCGGTATAACTATTGTATGTAGGACTTACTTTTACAATTTGCGGTTTTGAATCTATGTTTATTGTGATTTCACCGCTAGTAGCAGTTTTATCGTTATCACCAGTAACTGTTATAGTAAACTTGATATTGCTAGCAGTATCTACTATTTCACTAGCTGGTATAGTATATTCATATTTTCCAGTTATATTATTTTTTGTCATATTTTGTGATGTTTTTGTGACACTTCCAACAGTGTAATCAATTACAGCTGATTTTATTCCCTTATACGCATTAGCTTCAACCGAAATTATATAATCTCGACCAACTTTAGCAGCTGTAAATGTACTTGGTAGAGTTAAAACTGGGTTTTTAGTATTGTTTATAAGGTCATAAACTTGAAAACTATTATTCTCATAAGTGCCTATAGAAAGTTGTACAGTTGAATTGAAGCAAGTTACCATAGCATATAAATCTACCTCGTCACCCTCTTGCACTCCGAATGGGTACGGTGTAGCTTGATAGATGTTTATTTTATCAGCACCAAAGCTAATTTCGGTATTATTTTTTCCAGCTCCAACATCTTGACTATTTTCACAATATTTGCCTAACTTAACTCCTTCAATTTTTACAAAACGTCCCAACATATTCAAGCCATCAGTTGTCAGTTTATTAATTGTCACAACTTCAGCAGACATTGCAGGTTCAGTTCCAGTCTTAACTATTTCAATCTTCTCTGTAGCTGATTTATCCTGCATTTGAGGTGCACCATTTCGAATTTTATACATGCCTTTTATGTTAACAATATCTCCTATATTTATATCCGTTGGAGCAATTGTATAAGCATACAAAGAATATGTTTTACCCTCTATCTCTGCTTGGATTACAGGTCTTCTATCTTTAGTTGTAAAATAAGCAACTTGACCCGTAACAGTTGCATCTGTTCCATCAGCAAGTTCAAGTGCTTGTTTAATATTTAAAACAGTCCCCGGAGCAGGTTTAATAGTATAATTAAAAGTTGCTACATCACTGTTGTCTAAGCCTCTGCTTGTAGTGTCGATCGCACGCACATAATATGTAGTTGGAACAGTTACAGTTACTTTATCGCCAGTTGTCCATTCATCTGCAGTTGCAGAAACAGTATTATATTGAATAGCTGTGCCTGTTGTAGTTGTAGAAAAAGTAACCTCTGTACCTACAACAACTTGACCAGCTGCAGGACTTGCTGTTGGTGTAACACATTTTGTCACAGGTTCTGGATCAGAGCCTCCTGATGTTGGCGTGCCTTTTACAATGATGTTGTTAATACTTGATGTGCCCCCGTTTGCTACTTTCCCACCATTAGATGTACCACTGACATTAGCATCATCTGTATTAGCAAACCTAATATATACATTTGCTTTGTCATTAACCGCTACTGGAAGTGCAATAATAGTTGGTATGTATGCGGGTGTAGTTGTAGTTTGATAATTTGAATTATCTATATTTGTAAAATTAATGCCATCAAGACTGTATTGAAGATTGAAGTTTTTAGGTCCAGTACCAGAAGAACGAACTTTAGCTGTGATGTTGAGATTTTTATATCCTTGAGTTGATAAAACAATTTGCCAATATTTATCTCCACCCCTCCAATCTTTACTAGGATCAGTGTTACTGGTGTCGCCCGCTATAGTTAAGGCACTACTGCTCCATGTCATGTCTTTGTTTATTGAATTTGTTAAAACAGAAACATCTTTTTTAACTCCACCTGTAGCAGGAGCATTTCTTACATCAGTTGGAAGAGCGATGTAATTCCACTCAACAACTGTTTCATCAGTTGACATTAGACTTACTGTGTCACTATTAATTGTTATGTCATTTGCCAGTACTGACGGTGTATTAATTATACCTGCAAATAACATTAAAGCTAAAAGAAAACTTAAAAATTGTTTTGTTTTTTTGTTCATAGAATTTTTCTCCCTCATTAAAAATACTATTTTTTATCTATATAAACCTTGCTAACTGATTAATTTCAAAGATAGCAGAGATAACTTTTAAATTTGCTAATTATATAATTTGAAATCCTATAATTTCAAATTTATTTATTTTATCAAAAATGCCTTAATTATCATTTTATCCTTTGTTTTTAGATAGTTCTTTGTTTTATACAGTAAAAAACTAATAAAATCAAACCCTACTTCTCTTTTTCTTTTGAACAACATTCTTCCAAGTACCTTTTTCGATACTTTTCTCACTCATTGCAGCAGCTAGTGCGGCTACAAGTGGAACTGTCAGCACAACCCCTATAGTTCCCGCCAATGCCTGTATTATTTCAATAGTCATCAAATCGCTATTAAATATTTGAATATAAGGATAATCAAATATTCTAAACAGAATGAGCATATTAAGAGAAGCTCCAGCAAAAGCCAATATAAGTGTATTAACCATCGTTCCCATAGTATCTCGACCTACATTTAACCCAAATGTAAAAAGCTCTTTACGTTTCATGGTAGGATTAACGGTATATAGCTCATACACTGAAGATGTTATACCCATTGTAATATCCATAACCGCACCTAGTGAAGATATTAGAATTCCACTTACTAATAGTCCGCTTATTTTTAAAGCATCATCACCGCTTCTTAGGATTAGATCCTCAGCTTCTGGCATATTAAAGCCATTTATCGGTGTTATCAATCCAACTATGTAAACAATAAACCCTGCCATTAAAACACCACTAAAAGATGCAATGCTTGCACATAAAGCTTTTGAAGAAAAGCCATTAAGCATAAGCATAGATACTGCTGTAGTGATAAGAACCAAAATTATAGTTGCCAGAATAGCCGGTACTCCTCGCTGTATCATTGGGATAAGCACAAACCAAATACATATTATTGTAAATATAAGACTAAGAAGCGCAGCAATACCTTTTTTTCGCCCAAGAATTATAATCAATGCCACAAAAACAATCACCAAAAATATAAGTGCAAGGCTGCGATTATAATTAGCGATAGATGCAACATATGGTTTTGACTGAGTATCATAATCAAGGCGAACAATTATCTTTGTGCCAATCTTAACATCAATATTAGAATAAGCACTTAAATAATTGACAGCTGGCAACTCCAATCCTTTATGCTGACCACCATCAAGTTTTACATAAACCGCTTGTGTACCCAAGCGTAACTTTTCTGTCCATGTATCCGGAAACGCATCATCTCTTACAATCTTAGTGACATGAGCAGGTACAAAAATGAACTTACTAGCTGCAGTTGGAACTTGTCCACTTAAAGGTCTATTTAATACAAGTATAAAAGTTATAAAAACTACTACCAATAAAGCTATGCTTACAAATTTTAAAATATTACTTTTTTTAGTCTTCATTTGAATCCTATCCTTTCAAAAATTTATACAGTTATAATTTTTTTCTCTTTCTAAATTGCATGGGTGTACATTATAGCATAGAAAACGTTTTTATGCTAACGTTTTCAATAGACTTTTATCGACAAAATTCGCAAAATTAAATACCTATTTTTTTTAAAGTAATCTTAAAATTGTATTATAAAACAATACATTAGATATCAAGCATTTCATAATAATTTAAAGTATTTCATGTATTGTAAAAAAGTCTTTTTAATGATATAATTTAATGTATTAGCATTGTAAACGGAGGCACTATGAGGAAAATATTCTATAATAAGTTTTTTTCGAGACTTTCTATCGCATTAATTATATCATTTTTAATAAGTCGTTTTTCTATGCTCGGTAATTATTCATTTGCCTTTGCATTAATGTTTTTTGCTGCACTTTATATTCTTTTGGCTTGGCTTAGCTATTTAAGACTTGATGGACTTAATTTTTTTGGAAAAAGAGAAAATAACAATAATTCAAAGATGGTTGATTTTAGATTTTGGTACAAGAAAAAGGGAGTATACAATATGGATAAGGATGATGATATGGAAATTGGCGAAGATATCCCTGAAAACAAGCTTACTAAGATTACTATTTTCGCATATCTTCTTTGTTCTGTAATACTTTTTGTAATTTCTAATATTTTATTTCATAAATTATAAAAATGTCCTATAAGCCTAGGACATTTTTACTTGTTATAATTCTATAAAAGTTAAGTGTTATTTAATTTCTAAATTTCTCTTACTATATTGTTAATTCTAATTGTTTCTTCTATTGATGCAAAAATACAACCAATTAATAATATTTTTATATCTAAATTTTCATATTTATTGAGATTGCTTAAGCTTACATATAAATATGAAAATACAATTAAATAGAATAATATAGTAAAAACCCTTATTATTTTCTTTTTATTTATATTTTTCTTAAAATTTTCTCGTTCACTTTCAATTATATTTTTCCTTACAAGATAAATTCTAAGCGATATTATAAAAATTGTTGATATTATAATAGGTATTGAACTTATGTATTTTAAATTATTATTTATAAAAAATACTATTAGAAATATCAACTGTATTATATTTATGATGTAATACTTAAATATTTTCATATATTCTATTTCATAACAATACTATCATATGTGGTCTTATGAAAAGTCCAACTTACACCGCCAGTATCTCGTATATAGATTTGTGATTTTGTTTCTAACCACGTCTTTAACAAGGTCTTTTTTCCAGTTGATACATTAACCTGATATTGCATTTTATATCTTGAATAATTTACTGTTTTATAATCCTTATCATTATTCATGTAAACTTGAGTAATAAGTACATAAATTGAATCAGCTCCAAGTAAATAACCAGTTGGTACACCTAATAAATGTGCTATTATATTAAGTGTAACAGTACCACCAACCATAGCTTTAGTAATATCATCAGCTGTTAATATGCTAGTACTCAAATATTCATATTCTTCTGGCGAATATTCAATTACATTTATAAATTTGTTACTCATAGGTCCAATGCTCTCCGAAGCACTTCCCAAATCTTCTGCATAAGTAAAACTAGTCATTAGCAATGTGAAAATCAAACAAAAACTTATAATTTTTTTCATATATTTCTCCTATTCTTTAATACTTTATCCCTTTTATACAATTGCAAAAATTATATCAATAAATTTCAATGATGTCAACGTTTTTACACATTTAAATTTCGACAAATTTCGACAAAATTAACAATTATAAATTCAAAAAACATTTCGATATTCTATATATATATATTGTTTCAACAAAAACAAAGTCCTGCTAAATTGTCTAGCAAGACTTTGTTTTTTAGATTTCGGGGTTATATTTTAATAGAAAATCAGCAATTATTACTATTTTTAAACGCTCCATTGATTAAATGTATCGCCTTTTTGTATGATGTTTAATGTTACATCACTGCACACGTATTTGTTATTTGATTGCCCAGATTTTGTCTTTCTTAAATCCATGATGTATATTCCTCCAGAGCCAGCAACTGTAATGTCCTTTGTATCTCTATCATAAATCATCGCTGTATCCTCAGAAACACCATAGCCAAAGTATAAGCCTTCAGCATTCATGACGGTTTTTATTGTTCTTAGAAGTCTTGACCTTCTGTCATAGTGTTGGTCAACTACTCCGTCTGTGAAGAATCCTAAACCTCTCACTATCCTTAAGCCTGAGTCTTCTTCGTTTTCGTCATAAGTTTCGTAGCCGTACTTTATTTCCTTTGATAATGCAGTATCATTGCTGCCAGAGGCAATCATAACTTCGCTCATAATTGCAGCGCCGGCACTTGTTCCACCTATCACTCCACCATTTTTATAGACTTCCTTCATCTTTTTAAGAGCTACTGTATCGGTAAGGTCTTTTCTTATAAAAGCTTTATGTGTGTAGTATTGGTCACCACCAGTAAACCAAAATGCAACAACTCCATCAAGCATTGATACTATCTTTGGGTCATCTCCCTGAGCAGGCTCTTTCCAAGACGAGCCTTCTTCTCCGTATACAGGTAAAGCAACTATGTCCTCATCCTTGACACCGAGACCTTTCCAAAGCTCTACTACATATTTTATTGATTCAAAAGGTTCAAAGCCTGATGCTGTTGGAACTATCGCCAGTTTTCCACCAAGCTTAATAGCATGGTCTACAAGTATTTTATGAATTTCTTTATCACAAAATTCTAAATTTCCACCGGCTATAATTAATTTTCCGCCCATTTATATCTGCTCCTTTCTGTATGTCAATGTGACTTTTCGCTTATCCGTTAATTTTGAATAGTCTGAATGTCTCCTGCTTTTGTGCAATTGTTTTTGTGGACAAACGAAAAGCCCTTATATTCTTAATTTATTTCTTTTCTATATCTTTCTATTTCTGACTTATTTCCCCATATAAAGTGCCCATCTTTTATCTGCGTCCAAACTGGCTTATCAACGCTATAATCATGAACTTTTGGATCGTAAACAACCAGCTTTTTATTTTTCTCTATATCAGGATCAGGGACTGGCACTGCTGATAGCAATGACTTTGTATAAGGATGCAGAGGATTTAAGAACAATTCATCACTCTCTGCAAGCTCAACTATATGTCCTTTGTAAATAACAGCTATTCTGTCAGAAATAAATTTAACAACACTCAAATCATGAGCTATGAAAAGATAAGTTAAGTCCTTTTCTTCTTTTAATGTATTCAGAAGATTTAAAACCTGAGCTCTTATCGATACGTCTAATGCCGAGATAGGCTCATCTGCTATTATAAATTCAGGATTCATAATCAGAGAACGTGCAATTCCTATACGCTGTCTTTGTCCACCGGAGAACTCGTGAGGAAATCTTGTCGCAAATTCTTTAAGAAGTCCAACCTCTGTCATAGCCTTGTCAACCTTGCTTCTTCTGTCATTCTCATCTTTGAAAAGATTGAAATTATAAAGACCTTCAGAAACTATATAGTCAACCTTTGCTCTATCATTAAGCGATGCCATAGGGTCTTGGAAAATCATCTGCACTTGCTGTCTATAATTTTTCATTTCCTCCTTGGACATCTTTGTATTTATTTTCTTTCCTTTAAATAATATATCTCCCGCAGAAGCGTTGTGAATTTTCATTATAGCTCTTCCTATTGTCGTCTTTCCAGAACCACTTTCACCTACAAGAGAAAATGTCTCGCCCTTGTAAATATCAAAGCTCACATCTTCAACAGCCTTAAATTCTTTTCCATCAAGCTTAAATTTAACGCTCACATTCTTTAAAGAAACCAGCACTTCTTTTTTATCTTTGAATTTAGTTACATTGATACTCTTAAGTTCATTTTTACTTTGTGCTTCAACATGCTTCGCCGCTTTTTCATGAAGCAGCCATGTCTTTGCATAATGAGTATCAGAAACCTTGAAAAACGGAGGGTCTATCATAGTATCAACAAGCATAGCATCTTGATTTCTTTCAGCAAAAGCATCTCCCTTTATCTCTTTATAAAGATTTGGAGGGGTTCCCTTTATGGAATATAGCTCCTTGCCTTTAGTTCCAAGTTGCGGCAATGAAAGAAGCAAAGCTTTAGTATAAGGGTGCTTAGCATCCTTAAAAATTTCATTGCTCATGCCATACTCTATAATTTGTCCTGCATACATTACTGCTACACGGTCTGCTACATTTGCCACAACTCCAAGGTCATGAGTTATATATATAACAGTCATGTTAAGCACTTTTTGTATTTCCTTTATTAGCTTAAGAATCTGTGCTTGTATAGTAACATCAAGTGCAGTAGTTGGCTCATCACAGATTAAAATATCTGGTTGACAGGCTATAGCTGTAGCAATTACTACTCTTTGTCTCATTCCTCCAGAAAATTCATGAGGATATTGTTTATATCTTTTCTCAGCATCGTTTATTCCAACCTGTTTTAATATCTCTATAGCCTCTTTTTTAGCATTTTCTTTATCCGTACCTCTATGCCATGTTATAACCTCTCGGATTTGCTCTCCGACAGTTTTAAGAGGATTTAGCGATGTCATTGGGTCTTGAAAAACCATGGCAATTTTCTTACCACGTATTTTTAGCCATTCTTTTTCTGTCTTAAAATCTGCAATATTTTGTCCGTCGTAAAGGATTTCTCCCGAGCTTATCCAACCATTTTTATCTAGCATTCCTACAAAAGATTTTGTAAATACACTTTTTCCCGAGCCACTTTCTCCAACTATAGCCAAGGTTTCACCCTTGTATAAATCAAGAGACGCATCTCTCACAGCCGTAAGAGTTTTACCACGTAGGTTGAATTTTATTTCGACATTTTTAGCTTCTAATATTTTAGTTTGCATATTTTCTTCCTCCTACACATGGTTTTTAGGATCAGATGCGTCTGCAAACTTATTTCCTAAAACATAGAACGATACCGTTATTAGACATAGTACAAGCGCCGGATAAATCAATTGGAAAGGATAAAGCATGAAGTTTGCTCTTCCTTGATTTATCATATTACCAAGTGTTACAGTGTCTTGAGGTAGTCCTAAGTTAATAAATCCAAGGAAAACCTCTGAGCCTATAGAATAAGGTATTGTCAAAGCAGTTTCCATTATAATAAGACTTATCAGCTGAGGTATAATATTCTTGCTGACAATTCTCATAAGAGGTGTTCCAAGACATTGAGAAGCAATGTTAAATTCACTTTCTCTCAATGACAATATTCTATTTCTCATGAATTTTGCTTCACTTAACCAGCCTCTTGATGCAAGAGCTATAATTATTGTTGTAAAGCTTGGTTTCATTATATAGGTTAAAAGCACTAAATAAACAGTTGATGGTACGTTTGTTACAATATTATAAAGCTCAAGCATAAATGGGTCTATTTTCTTCACATATCCCCAAATTGAACCAACTATACTTCCTACTCCAACCTCAACCAATGCGACTATAAACGCAAGCATTAGTGAGTTTCTTGTTCCATGCCATGTTCTCGACCAAACGTCTCTTCCTACTCCATCAGTACCAAAAAAGTGTGTACTGCTAGGCTTACTATTCCACATGGTATCATCTAAGCTTATTTGATTAGGATCAACTTTAGATAATACAGGGTATAAAAAGCTAAAGAGTAAAAGCACTATAGTTAAAACCACCAAGAACTTTGATGTGTGACTCTTAAAAAATGTTCTAATTGTCGATTTCCAATAAGAATAATTTGAATATCCACTCTCTTCACTCTGCTTATCATCAAAACTGAAGTGTTTAAACATTTCATCTGTCAATGTAATTCCTTTATACTTTTCCATGTCTACGCCTCACTTTCCGATAATCTTATTCTTGGGTCAACAACTGCAACGAGTAAATCTCCTAAGAATACCCCTATTACTGATAGGGTTGAATAAATTAAAACCAATATTTGAACCAAGTTGTTATCCAATTTTCTTATTGAATTTATAAGCAAGCCTCCCATGCCTGGTATAGAAAATAGATTTTCTATCAAAAGAGAGCCTGAAATAACCATCAAAAAGTCTGATGGTATTCCAATTGCAATTGGAAGTATCGCATTTCTTAAAACGTGGTTTTTCATTATATATTTTTGCGAGAAGCCTTTAACTCTTGCAAATTTAATATATTCTTTATTTTCCTCATCGACCATATATCTTCTAAGCCATATCGCATACCACGCTATACTTGAAAGAGATAGCGCTATAGTAGGCAATATCCATGATTGTGGTCTATCTTTATAAAAGAGCATGGGTAGCCCAAAAAGCTTGGATACCCATACCTGAAAGAGGAACAAATATATTAAGCTCGGTATTGACCTTACTAAAACAGCATAAGCAGTACCTACACTATCTATCAGACGGTCCTTGTATCTTGCCATAAGAATTCCCATTGGCAAGCCTATCGCCATACTGATAAGCATACTTGCTAAACCGAAGATAGCAGAGTACCATACCTTTTCTTTTAGTATTGTCGTTATCTGAAGTTTAGGATAAATTGTGATAGATCTTCCTAAATCACCTTGCAAAAGCTTCATTACAAAGTTTTTAAATTGCACCAAAGGATGGTCTAGTACACCTAAGTTTTTTAGATATACTTGTCTCATTTCCTCTGTCATATTATGATAATCATCTCTTGTGAAATAACCTGATGTTGGCATTAGCCTTAGCAGCATGAAAACTACGAATATAACAAGGCAAATTGTCACGAATGATTGTAATGTTCTTTTGATAATATACTTTTTCATTCAGCCATTATTCCTTCTTTACTATTTTATTTTTTGTTACAATTTATAGCTATTTTCAAATACGGGAGAAGCAAAGCCTCTCCCCTACATTGTTATTTATTTCTTTCTTTTAATTCTTTCTCAAATGTTTCTTTTAATTCCTTGTATTGCTCAGCAGTAACAGGTGAACTTTGAATTTTAGCACCTTTAAGTTTAAATCTTGTCAAACCAAAGCCACCTCTTGGAGTTTGGTAAGGCAATTCTTTTGACATTAGGTATGAGCCGCCGCCTGACATATAAGGCATTAAGTAAACATGCTCTAGCATATATTTTTCTGCTTCTGAGAATTTTTCATATCTTTTCTCTATATTAGTTTCTTTAATAGCTTCCTCAACTAATCTGTCAAATTCTGGTATATTGTATCCACCTTCGTTCAAACTTCCATCTGTTATAAGTCTTGAAAGATTAGCTGAAGGGTCTGCAAATCTAAAGCTATACGCATCATCAACTATATCAAAATTCATAGGCTCAAAAATTTCTTCTGATGTGCTATTTCCTGCATATCCTGGTATTACCTTAACATAATCTTCGCCTATGTTTTGTTTAAGCATTTCTGCTAACAACAAAGCTTTTTTAGTTTCAAGTTCATCAGTTGTTGTAGCATAAACTATTTCTATCGGAAGCTTAGCGTCAGAATTAAATTCAGCTATAACGCCCATATCAACCTTTGTAGGTGTTAATCCTTTTATTGTTCCGTCTGCATTACAAAGTTCCTTAATAGCCTTTTCCATATATTCTCTTGCTAATTTAGGGTCATAAGGTATAGAATTTTTTATTGGCTTTAAGTTTGGATAATCTGTGTAGTCCATTCCCTTAGTATCATATATTGTATCTTCAGGAATTATAGTATTTCTTATGAAAAATTCTGGTGTATTAGGCTCATAAAGTGATGAAATCTTTACTCTGTCTATTCCGTATAACAATGCTTTTCTAAAGTTCTCATTTTGTACAAAGGCATTGAACTCAGGATTCTTAGATGTAAAGTTCATTGTAAACCAGAAATTAACCGTATTTTTATCTGTAAGATTTATATATTTTTCCCATTCTGTTCCTTTAAGAGCTTTTAACTGCTCAGCTGTAACCTTACAGCTTGTCAACTCATCTCTTTGGAACATTTCAAGTCCAGTTATTTCATCTCCAACCATTTGGAAATTAAGCTCTTTAATTGTTATATTATCTTTATCCCAATAATGTTCATTCTTTTTAAGAACAACAAGCTTGTCCATTTCCCAGTTAGAAATGTAATATCCGCCATTATAAAGCATTTTATCCATTGAAGTTGCATAATCTACACCAACTTTATCCAAGAATGCTTTTTCTACAGGATAGAACAACTCAGTAACTAAATATGAAAGGAAGAATGGAGTTGAACTTGTAAGCGTATATTGAACTGTATATTTGTCTAAAGCTTTAACTCCAACTGTTTCATCGAATGAAGCAACAACCTCTTCACGTGTTTTGCCTATATCTTCTCCGCTATCAATATCATCAAGATTCCAATAATAATCGTTAAGTCCTGCAATAACCTTGCTGACAGCACTAACGTTTCTCGCTCCGTTTTTAGGCTCTGCTATGTATCTCAAACCTTCAACAAAATCATCTGCTGTTACCTCATACTCTGTTTTTTCACCTTTGTTATCTATCCAAAAAATATTTTGTCTTAATTTGAATGTCCAAACGGTGAAATCCTCATTATTTGTCCAGCTCTCTGCGAGTGATGGTACTATCATACCATACTTATCATTCTCAACCAATCCATCAATACTGTTTCCAACCATAGTGTAGGCAGGACCAGCAGTTAAATCATATGGATTTAAGGTTTTATACTCTCCAGAAAAAGTACTATAATAAACATCCTCGTACTTTCCTGTATCTTTTGAACATGCTGTTACAAAAGATGCCATCATAACAATTACTATTAACAACGATACTACTTTTTTCATAATGCTAATATTCCTTTCTAATTTTTAATATAATTTTTATATGCAAAGTTTATGCCATATTGCAAACGTTTGAAAATAGGTTGTTTACTTTTAATTGGTTATTTATTGGTTGTTTGATGTAGTTTATTATATTTTTTTGTAAAACCATATAGCCAATAAAACAAATAACCATCTGTAATATAAAGTTGCACAAGTATAACATATTTTTATTTGAATTAATAGTATTTTTCGTATAGAATTATAATTATTATTATAAAATCAACAATTTGGAGGAACAAAATGGTTAAAGAAGTAAGTATTAGTAAAATTCAAAAAGATGCAGAAGATTTATTCAGAAATGGATTTTTCTGTTCAGAAGCAATGGTAAGCTGCATGAGAAGCAATTTCGAGCTAGACCTTCCAGAAGAGGTTATAGCAATGGCATCAGCATTTCCTGTAGGTATGGGACGTTCTAAATGTGTATGTGGAGCTGTTTCTGGTGGAATGATGTGTTTAGGATATTTCTTTGGAAGAACTAAGCAAAAAGACCCTAAGGTAGAAGAAAGCCTTGCAGTTGCAAAAGAACTTCATGATTGGTTTAAAGAGAAAAATAGTGCATTGTGCTGTAGAATTTTAACTAAAGGCATGGACATGGCATCAGGTGAACACAAAGAGCAATGTATCAGATTTACAGGCGAGGTAGCTCGTAAAGTAGCGGAAATTGTCTGTCGTGAAAAAGATATCAGAAATACTGATATTTAATGGAGGAGAAAAATGATAAAAAGAATTCCTTTGCCAATAGCAGGACTAATGCTTGCAATGGCTGCAACAGGAAATTTAATTCAAACATATTCACCAGAGCTTAGACTTGTATTTGGTGCAATTTCAGCAATAATTGGTATTTTACTTGTAGTTAAATTTATAATGTATCCAAAACTTCTCTCAGAGGATTTAAAAAACCCAGTAATGGCAAGTATAGCTCCTACATTTTCAATGGCTGTTATACTATTGGCAGCATATGTTAAACCATTTGCAGGTACTGTAGGACTAGCTCTATGGTTTATAGGATTTATTCTGCATTGCGCTTTGATTTTACTGTTTACATTTAGATTTATATTGAAATTTGATATAAAAAAGATATTCCCAAGCTCTTTCATAGTTTATGTAGGTCTAGTTGTTGCAAGCATAACAGCACCTGCTTTTAGTATGAACACTTTGGGACAAGCTGTTTTTTGGATTGGATTTATATGCTATCTAATTCTTTTAGCAGTAATTTCATATAGAGTAATAAAAGTAAAAGGAATTCCAGAGCCTGCTCAGCCGTTAATCATTATATTTGCAGCTCCTGCAAGCTTATGTCTAGCTGGTTATTTATCAAGCTTTGACAGCAAAAGCATAGCAATAGTATATTTCCTTGCTATTCTTTCAATAGCAATGTATGTATTTGCATTAACACAGTTGCCAAAACTTTTAAAGTTAAAATTCTACCCAAGCTATTCAGCCTTTACATTCCCTATGGTAATAAGTGCAATAGCAATGAAAATGACAGATGGATTTTTAACAAAATCAGGAAATGGTATTGCATTTTTAAAATATATAGTGATAGCTCAAACAGCAATTGCTGTTATAATTGTTCTATATGTTTTAGTGAGATATATTTTAATGCTTGCGAACAATAAGCAGGCGAGCAAGGCATAATGTCGTAAAACTAATTTTTGGAAGAAAATTGTATAAACAAATTCACAAATAATAAAATGCACCTTGAGATGGCTTTAGATAGTCAAATAAAGGTGCATTTTTAAATAGTTTTATAACTCACAAACCTCTTTATGTTAATTATACTCTAAAAAATATTTTTTCTATAAAAATTTTATTTTTCTACATTTTTATTTTTCTATAAAACTTTCATAATATCACCCTATTATACATATATATAAACAAACGAGTGTGTTCTCAAATAGATGAATTTAATTTATAAATTAGTGCGCATTTGTACAAACATACATTTATTTGATATTGTATATGAAGGGGGATTTTATTTTGTTTGAAAAGAGCAATGATGCATTTATAGTAAATGAACTGATAGGAAAAAGCATAACTGATTTAATTGTTGAGGGGGATGTTTATGTACCTGAAAGCTTGTCAGGTATCGAAAAAATCATATACACCTCTGGAAAAGCAAAGATAAACAAGGTTTCTGCTCTAAATGATAAAATAGCTGTTTACGGACAGGTAAATTACAATTTTATCTATCGCGGAAATGATGAAAGTGGTGCAACACAGGCTACCAATGGAAAAATAGATTTTATGGAAGAAATACCTATGGCTGGTGTCACCGAGGGAATGTCTGCAAATATAAAGGCTAATATAGATTATATCGACTCAAAAATTGTATCCGACAAAAAGGCTTTACTTAAAGCTGTTGTAAATATTGACACGGAAGCAATTGACAAACGAAGTATCGAATACATATCAGAATTTGGAAACGATGAAAGCGTTCAGACTAAAGCAAATATTGTAAGCTACACAGATATGGTCAGCAAACAGGAAACTCAAATCCCTTTGAGCGAAAACATTGTTCTTGACCCAAATATGAATGAAATTCAAGATATACTAAAAATTGACTCAAACTGCAAAATTTCTGAAGTTGATATAATGAATGAAAGAATATTGATAGAAGGCAGCTGCGAACTTGGTGTGCTTTATACTGAAAACAACAGCTTCTCAACTCTAAATTACATGACAAAAGAATTTCCTTTTACTCATTATATGGAAATTAAAAACGCTGATGATTCTATGATAAAAAATATAAATGCAAGTATTCTAAATGTTGACAGTGTAGTATCAAAAGATGATAATGATGAGAAAAAGATATTATCCTTTGATGTAGAAATGCTTGTTACTGCTGAGCTTTACAGCAAGTTCAATAAAAGCGTAATAGCTGATGCCTATTCAACTACAAATGAAATCGAAATGCAAAGCAGTGATATATCTTTATCGTCAATCGTTGATTTCGTAGAATCAAAGGACGATTTTGAGAAAAGTATTGATGTTGAGACAGCAACAATTAAAGAAATATATTATTACGATGCTACCCCAAAGATATCAGAAAAAAATATTTATGAGGATAAAATGGTTATTGACGGTTTTGTTGATCTTAATGTAATCTTTTTAAATGGCGACGATAATAAGGTTGATAGCGTATCATCATCTATTCCATTTACTTCAAGTGTTGATTTATCAAACTATGATAATATTTCAGATGTTGATGTTAAGGTAAGCTTAGATGAGCTTGGCGCTTACAGAAAAGGCTTAAATACTATATTAGTTGAAGCAAAGATAGTTAGCAATTCGAGTATAAAGGACGATAAAAAAATATTTGTTATAAATGATATAGTTATGGGTGAAAAGTTGAATAAAAAGAATACTCCAAGTATAGTATTCAGAGTTGTTCAGCCTAATGAGAACATTTGGGATATAGCAAAGAATTACAACGTTTCAATAGATTATCTCAAAAAGCTTAATAATTTAGATATAAGTGAAGATTTAGTAGCTGGAAATAAAATTATTATTACTAGACAAGTGTAAATAAAAAAATTAGCGCAGAGCTGTAAAATCAAACTCTTCGCTAATTTTTTTATTTATATTCAAAAACAATTCCTACATTCCTTGTTTTCTAAGCTTCAACAATTCTGAAATTTTGAGAGTTTTTCCATATAGCAACACTCCCATTTGATATATCTTAGCAGATAAGTAGCCTATGCCTATTGTTGAAAGTATTAATATCGCTATTGATATGAATATGCCTATTGTCGGAACTTCTCCCATTGTTATACGTGCCAGCATTGCCATTGGCGACGTAAAAGGTATATAAGATACTATTTTCATTAGCGTACTATCAATATTTCCGCTTGACATTGAGAACATTACTATCATAAACGCTATTACAAATATCATAGTTACCGGCATTATTGACACATTTACATCCTCTGTACGTGTTGCCAGCGAGCCTAATGCTCCGAATATGAATGAATATAGGAAATATCCTAGGATGAAAAACATCAACGAGTATGCCAAAACATCAAGTCTTATATTAAACATACCAGATATTACAAAATTGTCTCCCCAATATTTTTGATTTAAATTATAGAATAAAACACTCGTGCCAAGTATTGCAGTCATTTGGGTAAGTCCTGCTAGACCAGAACCAAAAACCTTTCCGAATATCAAGTTTATCGGTTTTGCAGAAGTTATCAGCATCTCCATTGCTCTCGTGCTTTTTTCTGTTGCTACACTTGTTGCAACCATTTGACCATACAACATAATAGCCATATACAAAACAAATATCATTATATATGTAAACCAGAAATTATCCATTTGAACCTTGCCAATTGTAATTACTTCAGATTGAGCACTGGCAGTTAAAATATTTACCGCCTCTGATTGCTCAATACCAAGGCGAGCCATTTCATCAATTTTATATTTTCCTTGAATTATTTCGTTTATGGTATATTCCGTGTAGTCATTCATACCTATATAATCAGCTATGTATTTATATTTTAGTGGAGCTTCAATTATTATAGCCTTTCTAAAATCATTTTTTTCGATTGAAGCTTTAATATCTTCTAAGCTTTTATCTACCAATACAAATTTATAATTTTGCATATAAGTTTCAAAATATTTCAAAGTATCTGCAGGGTCTGCTCCCGAATTGTCCTGTAAAGCTATCGTTTCTTTTGTATCAGATGAGTTATTATCTATAACTCCTCCGTTTTCTGTTCCTTTTTTATCAAAAATCTCAGTTACTCTTGGAAATGACAATATTCCTGCGATAATTATAACAAATGCTAATGTTATTCCCACGAACACTTTATTTTTATAAAAATTAAATAATTCAAATTTAAATACAGTACGTAATTGTTTCATATTATTCTCCTTTCCTAGTCCTCTGTATACTCAACAAAAATATCATTAAGTGATGGCTCATATACATAGAACTTATCAATATCAAAACTTTCACCTGCAAGAGAGCTCATAAGCTTATTTTTCATTTCTGCATTTTTAAGTTCAACAAGCAAGCCCGCCTTCTCTACGTGAGTATTTTGCACCAAGTCCTTCATCCTATCATCTAAAAACGCTTTAACTTTATCTAAATTAGAACCATCAAGCACAATCTTATTTCTGCTGTAGGATTTTTTAATTTTAGCTATTTCGCCATCTCTAACAATCTTGCCTTTGTTTATAATTGCTATATCGTTACAAAATTCCTCAACATAATTCATTTGATGACTAGAAAATATTACTATTTTACCTTTTGCTATTAGCTCTTTAACTGTATCTTTAAGCAGCATAGCATTTACAGGGTCAAGACCTGAAAATGGTTCATCCAAAATAACTATATCAGGATCACAAGTCAAAGTCGCTATAAGTTGAATTTTTTGCTGATTTCCTTTTGACAAAGTATCTAATCTTTTATTTTCATACTCTGTCATTTCTAACTTCTCAAGCAATTCTCTTGCTGATTTTTTAGCTTCACTTGACTTTAAGCCCTTTAATTCAGCCAAATATACAATTTGCTCCATTATAATCTTCTTAGGATAAAGTCCTCTTTCCTCAGGTAAATACCCTATTTTTAGCTTGTTTCTGTTTATAGGCTTACCATCTAACAAGATTTCCCCACTATCCGCTGGAAATATCCCCATAATAATACGAATAGTCGTCGTCTTACCAGCACCGTTTCTGCCAAGCAGTCCCAATGCCTTACCACTTTCACAGGATAAAGAAATACCTTCTAGTACCTTTTTATCTCCAAATGTTTTGCAAATATTATTTACACTAATCTGCATTTTTCAATTTTCCTCCTTGTTTTGCATTTTTTCTAGTACAATATAATTAAATTTTATTGCTTTATAGATTGTTTAATTCATGTCATTCTCTGTATATTTTCTCTTTTTTTAATTTATCTACCTTAGACTTTAAAGATTGGTTTGCTATAAAAAACACTCCAGCTATTGTTAAATTTAGTATATATACACTATTTATAAAATTTCCCATCAAGCCATGTATTATTATATTCGGAATACTAATCAACAATTGAATAATTATCAGTATATTAGCAAGATTAATTATTCGCTCATAATGCTTTATTTTTGAGTCTATATCAGAATAAAGGTCAAATGGTCCATCACTTGCTTTTTTCCTCAGGTACACCCATTTGAGTATACTAGCTATATGCTCAACGCCAGTTTCCTCTAAAAACCTTATATATTCCACGCTTTTATAGTGATTAGGATACTCCTCAAGCATTTCTAAACGATATATATACTTTCCGGGTTCACCGTCTTCAAATATATATTTACAAAATCTTACATCTGTAAGATGTTCACCATTAGCAGACTTTTCATTTAACCATTTTTCTTCATCTTCAAAATTAAAAATAGTAAAAACTTTATATTCACTATGCTTCACTAAACCCGCCTCCTCACTATCTCATGACCATTATCTACTAATTCTTCAAGCCTTTTAATTTCAGCTTCTACAACAAACATACCTAAGTCAGTTATTTTGTATATTTTTTTGCGTGAACTTTCATCGTCCTCAATGGCTATAATCCATCTCTTCTCTTGAAGTGTTGTTAATGCACCGTAAAGAGTACCAGCCGCTAAGTTCACACGCCCATTGCTAATTTTTAAAACATTCTGCATAATTCCATATCCATGCAAAGGTGTATATAGCGAAAGCAAAATATAATACACTGCCTCCGTAAGTGCTATTTTATCTGTATTTTCAGGCATAAGCTAGAGCCTCCTAACATCTAATATTGTCAGACGATATATCTCTTAACGTTATATCCTTTGCCTTTATATCGTGCGACGATATAAAAATTATATCGCCACACGATATAGTTGTCAATACTTTTTTTCAAAAAATTTCAAATTATTTTTTTAAACTTTAAGCCATAGAAATTGCAACAAAAACTATAACATTAATCCCTAATTTATCAAAATATCTTACTATAAGTAAAAAAATTCCTTTGAAAAATAATTTTTCAAAAGAATTTTTATTTTGAAACTGCTCAGTTATATTATGTAATTCTAATTATTTCAAATTATTTTATAATTATAAACAAAATTTAGTTTTTTAATTGACCTGACTTTTCTAAGGCAATAATTATTATTGGAATTATAATAATTTGAATAATAATCCCTGGTATTGCTGTAACAAAAGCTCCTGTTAAAAAAATGCTTAAGCTATAGGCTTTGCCAGCTATTCCCCAAAATATCATATTTGCTATACCCGACACCACTCTACCGCCAAGCATTGAAATTATTAAGGATAGATATACATTCTTTTTAAAGCTTCTGTAGAACAATCCGCAGAGCAAGCCATACACAGCTAACTCACATATCATAGCCGCTCCTGTAGGGAACATAGGAGGCATACCTGTTAGTATGCTTGATAATATAGGTGTAACTATTCCAGATATTAAACCATATTTCCAGCCACATACAAATCCACACAATAAAACTGGGATGTGCATAGGTAAAAATACAGGACCTGTTCCTCCGAAATAGTGAAAGGCCATAGGCAAAATTAGTCCCATAGCTATAAAAAATGCTGTCAAAATCAAATCTTTAACATAATTTCTGTTTCTCATCTTATTAACCTCCATGATTAAGTAAAAAATTTCAATTTGCTAAAAACTACTTTATAATAAAAGTATTTTATATATTAGAGAGTCTTATTCACACTCCAAAATAAGCTTGTATATTATAACACAATTTACCGTATTATTCAATATTCTTTTAAGCAAGACACGAAATTTGACTAAATTAATTATTTAACTTGACAGCGAATGTACTCAGATGTACAATTTAGTTAAATTAGTAACAAAACAATATTTAAAAGATATTAATACTCAGTATTTTATATGCTAGTTATTAATATTTATTTTAAATTGATTTTGTTGTTATTAAAATACATACAGGAGTTTTTAACAACTATGTTTAGTAGCTATCTTTCTTTATTAAAATTAGAATTTAAGGGATTTAATAAAGATAAATTAGTAAAGGACCTTATCGCAGGAATTACTGTGTCAGCAGTATCATTGCCGCTTTCACTGGCTTTTGCGATAAGTTCGGGAGCAAATGCTGCTTCTGGCCTAATAACTGCAATATTTGCAGGGATTATAATCGGACTATTGTCTGGAGCTTCATTTCAAATTTCAGGTCCTACGGGAACAATGACAGCGATAACTCTCATGCTTGTCGCTAACCATGGACTACAGGGGATTTTTATAGCCGGCTTTATAGCTGGTATTGTGCTTTTATTGGCAGGTATATTAAAGCTTGGAGGCTTAGTGTCATTCATACCCTTGCCGGTAGTTACAGGCTTCACATCAGGTATTGCAATAATTATATTTTCTGGGCAAATTGATAATATCACTGGATTAAAATCAACAGGTCTAACTGTAGTATCCAAGATAATGAGCTATTTTACAAGTCCGCAGAGTATTGATATTGTGCCATTAATTTTAGGTTTGTCAGTTATATTATTTATGGCTTTATATCCAAAATCATTAAAAAAATACTGTCCTGATCCTCTGATGGCAATAATCCTTGCCACAGCTATCAATATCATTTTTAAATTGCCTGTAAAGGTTGTTGGAGAAATACCACGCAGTATTATTTTGCCTGATAGACTTAACTTATTTGCTATAGATACTGCTCATTTACCAACATTTATAAGTGCAGGCATAAGTATAGCAGCTTTAATTATGATTGAAACCTTATTGTGCGGAAAATCTGCTTCACGCATGAAAAATGAAAAAATTAATTCAAATCAAGAGCTTGTTGCACAAGGCATAGGAAATATAATAATAGCACTTTTTGGCGGTGTTCCTGCTACTGCTGCCCTAGCACGTTCGAGTGTTGCTATTAAAGCCGGAGGACAAACTCGTTTAGCTAATATATTCCATTCGATAGTACTGCTTTTATCAATGTTTTTACTAAGCCCTGTATTATCTAAGATACCACTTGCTGCTTTATCTGGAGTTTTAATGGTTACAGCAATTAGAATGAATGATTGGGTAGTTATAAAGGATATATTCAACAGGAAAATAATGACAGCTATATTCCAATTTTTGATAACTATGACAGTAACATTTGCTGTAGACTTGACTACAGCTGTATTAGTGGGTATAGGATTTTCTGTGCTTATGTTCATAGTAAAAATATCAGATATGCAAATCGGGATGGCTGATATTGATAAAAATAAAATCGCTGACAAAACAAAATACTGTGATAAATATGAAAAAACAGGCGTTATTTATATTACTGGACCTCTTTTCTTTGGAACTGCTAACATCCTAGAGGACAAGCTTCCTGCTAAAACCTCAAAAGAAATTTTGATTTTCTCAATGAGAGGAGTTACTATGGCTGATGTTTCTGGTATTCAAGCATTGATGGAATTATGCAAGAAAATGCAAAACGAAGGTACAAATCCATACTTTTCATGTGTACAGAATAATGTTATGGAAATGTTCAAACGCTGTGGTATGATGGAAGTAGTCGGTGAGGAGGCTTTTTTCTGGAGCACAGATAAGGCACTTGACTATATTAGAGAACAAAACTTTAAAGCCTTAAATGTATAATAATGTGTGAGAATTAAATTGTAATATAAACCAAAAGTAAGCCGTTATAAAGCTAACTAATTTGAAATAGTAAATTGCATAATAAAGACAGTCAAAAAATAAGAAAATGCACTTTGAGATGGATTTTAAAGCCCAAATCAGAGTGCATTTTGTTCATTATTTCTTAACAAAGGCGTTTCGTCACAAATTCTCTTTAAATATCGTTATTTTACTTCAACCTAAATGTTGTACAGAAAGTTTCGTCACTTTTATTAACGTCTGAACCATGTATCTGTATTGTTTGTGAGAGACATTTATTACTTTCATTGTGTACACAAGTACTAGCACTGCAACTGATATCAGACTGCTCTTTAACATCTTTCGCAGAGCTTCTTAAACCACCTCTGTCCCTGCCAAATGTCTCGCAGCTTGTATAGCCCCTGCTTTTAGCTCCATCTCCGCTAACATCAATACTATCAGCACAACACGCTTTATCTTTGTTCAAATAACAGCTCGTAACACCACAAATAATTTTAGTCATAGAAAATTCTCCTTAAAATATAAAATTTAATCATTTATATTTTAACCAAGCCAGGAAAATATATTCTATATAAAAGTGAAATAAGTATTAATACCTATTTACCTAATTTTTCTAATAAATCCTTAGACGTCCTTGTATCACCAATTAAAATTGCTCCTACAAGAACATTGTTTTTATAAAATAATTTTTGATATGTGTTGTCTAAGTCTTCCTCTTTTGTTTCAAAAGGCTCACTTGGATTAACATCTCCTACTGAAAAAATGCTTGTGTTAAAGAAATTAGAGCTTGTTGAAGGAACGATTGATTTATACGCACTTGTATCGCCCACTGCATTTATTCCTGCTACTTTTCCTTGATCTATTGCTTCTCCCCACAATGCGTAGTTTATTCCGTCAAATTCACAGCAATCGCCACAAGCATATATATTGTCAATATTAGTTTTCATCTTTTCATCAACTAAAATTGCTCTGTTTATTTGTACACCTGCATCCTGTGCTATTTTAGTGTTTGCTCTTACTCCTGCTGAGATAACAACTAATTCTGTATCAATTTCTTTTCCAGATTTTAATTTTAATCCACTTACCTTATCTGTTCCCATAATCTCAGTAACAGAATCATCCATAATAAGCTTTACACCAGTTTCAAGAATTATTTTTTCGAATTTTTTTGAAGCTCCCTCATCTAGCTGTCTTGGGAAAATTCTGTTTGCAAGCTCAACTACTGTGACATCAAGACCATATTTTTTAAGCTCCCAAGCTGTTTCAAGACCCAGTACTCCACCACCTACAACAGTTGCGGTCTTAACATTTTTCGCATACTGTCTTATATCATTCGCATCTTTAAGATATCTTAGAGTAAAAACCCCTTCCTTATCCTTGCCCTCTATAGGAGGCATAAAGCATTCTGCACCAGTTGCAATTATGAGTTTATCATATTCTTTTATCACGCCATTATTTAAAATTATGAATTTTTCTTTTGTATTTATTTCTATAACCTGCTTATCCAGCATGACATCTATCTTATTAGATATAAACCAATCATAATCCTTTATAAATATTGTGTTATAATCAATGTCTTTAGCTAATATCTTTGAAAGCTGTGGTCTGAAATAACCATAAACAGGCTCTTTAGAAATTAATATTATCTCGCAAACCCTGTTTCTTTTTCTAATTTCTTCAATAGCGGCCATACCTGCGGCACTTGCTCCAATGACTATGTATCTTTTATATTCTATAGATTGAAAGCTAACATCACTTTTTTCAAGCTTTATAAAATAATCAGAGCTTACACCACAAACAGGGCAAATTGCAGGAATTTCACTACTTTTGATTATCTCTCCGCAAACAGTACATTTCCATTCGTAAATATTTTCTTTATCTGCCATTTTTAATTAAATCCTTTCTATGAATTATATTTTAAAGACAAAGAGACATTTCTTCTGTCCTTATTTAGACATTTGAAATGTCTCCTACATTTTTTATTTAGCTGCTTTTACTGCTTCTGCAAATTCTTTTCCGAATTCATATGCCTCGATAAGCTGACTGTCAGATGGTTTAAATCTTATTTTAAAGCCCTCTTTGAATGGCTTCATTTTTAATTGTTTTATACGTTCCATTAAATCAGGAACTGCCTCACCGCTCCATCCGTAAGAGCCAAAGGCTGATGCAAGCTTACCTCTATGTGTTACAGAGAATATATCTGTCATAATATCCCATATTGGTTTAAGTGCTTCCCCAAGTATTGTAGGAGAGCCAAACAAAATTCCGTCTGCCCAGCGTATCTCTTTAAGCACTTCATTTTTATCCGCATAAACTAAATCAAATATTTTGACATCAAGCCCTGCTTCTTCTATCGCTTTTTTCATGCTAAGAGCTAATTCTCCTGTATATCCATATGCTGAAACATATGGGATTACAACGGTTTTATTTTTATTTGGATTTACATCAATAGAGTATTCCTTTGATAATTTTATTATCTTCCAAGGATCTTCATCTAAAACTGGTCCATGTCCCGGGCATACCATGTCAATCTCTAAGCTTTCTATCCTAGCTATAGCCTCTAGGAAGAATGGTTTATATGGTCCTAAAATCATGTCATAATAATATTTAAATGCGCTCATATAATCTTCTTGATTTTTTATAGTGCTTTGCAATATTGTATCTAAGCTATAATGAGCTCCAAATGAGTCACATGTAAACAAAGTCTTATCTTCTACTAAATATGTATACATGGAATCAGGCCAGTGCAAGCATTTTGCATCTATAAATTTTAAAGTTTTATCTCCAAGGGATAATCCGTCACCAGTTTTCACCTCAAGATATTTAAACTCTCTGTTGCAGATATGCTTTAAAAAATCTATAGCTGTTCTAGAGCCTATTATTGTTATATTAGGGTTTAAATCAAGCATTTTTTCTATTGATCCAGCATGGTCAGGCTCTGTATGATTTACAATTATGTATTCGATATTTTGAATATCTGTAATTTCCTTTAATCTCTTTAAATATTCATCAAAAAATTTTAGTTTAACAGTTTCAATAAGAACTGTTCTATCTCTTCCCTTAATACAGTAAGAATTATAAGTAGTTCCAAATTCTGTACTCATTATTATATCAAAAACCTTAAGTTCTGGGTCTAGACTTCCTACCCAATATAGGTTTTCTTTTAATTTTAGTGATTTCATTTTATACATTCCTCCTAGCACATAGCACCATATTTGTATTATGTCGCTTGTGCATTGTACTTATTTTTAAATTTGTCATTTGTAAATGACATAAATATATTTACCCAATTTGATATATTTTAAACAAATAAATGGAATATTTAAAATATGCAAAGGCCCAAAATTAGTTTGAGTCTCTGCATATTTTGTATATTACAACATATTTTTATATCTATAATCTTTTGTAGGTATAAAGTTTTCTTTTATATTTCTTGGACTTACCCATTTAAGCATGTTTATAATAGTTCCGGCTTTGTCATTAGTTCCAGACGCTTTTGAGCCTCCAAATGGATTTTGACCTACTACTGAGCCTGTGCTCTTATCATTTACATACAGATTACCTGCTGCAAATTTCAGTATATCCTCTGCTCTGTTTATAATATTTCTATCAGCAGACCAAATTGAGCCTGTCAAAGCATATTTACTTGAGTTTGCACATTCCTCTAAAGTTTCTTCAAACTTATCATCCTCATAAACATAAACAGTCAATACAGGTCCAAATATTTCTTCCTTCATCGTTTTAAAGTTTAAATCTGTTGTGAGAATAACTGTTGGCTCAATAAAATATCCTATACTATCATCGCATTTTCCGCCACATATTATTTCTGCCTTATCAGAATTTCTAGCATAATCAATGTATGAGCTTATCTTGTCAAATGCTTTTTTATCTATAACCGCTGCTAAAAGATTTTCTCTGTTTTCAGCATCTCCAACTTTTATAGTAGATATCTCGCTTATAAGCTTTTCTTTTAAAGCTGGCCACATGCTTTGTGGAGCATAAACTCTAGCTGTTGCTGAGCATTTTTGTCCTTGATATTCAAATGCTCCTCTGATGAGAGCTGCTGCAACTTCATCAACATTAGCACTGTTATGTATCATGCTAAAGTTCTTTCCACCTGTTTCACCAACTAATCTTGGATAAGAGTTGTATTTATCAATATTCTTACCAACAGCAGCAAACATGCTGTTAAATACCTCTGTAGAGCCTGTAAAATGCACTCCTGCCATATTTTCATCTGACATAACTATATCACTTATCATAGAAGCACTTCCTGGTATAAAGTTTATAACACCATCAGGTAAGCCTGCTGCTTGTAAAAGCTTCAATACCATATATGAGGAATAAACTGCTGTTGTTGCAGGTTTCCATACTACAGTATTGCCTGCTACAGCCGGAGCAGAAATCAGATTAGCTGCTATAGCTGTAAAGTTAAATGGAGTAACTGCATAAACAAAACCGTCTAATGGTTTATATTCAACTCTATTAACGCTATCAGATGAGTTCATAGGCTGCATTTCATATAAATCGCACAAAACCTTGCAAATAGAATTTAAGAAGTCTATAAGTTCACAAGCAGAATCAATTTCAGCTTGATAGAATGTCTTACTTTGGCATAGCATAGTAGATGCGTTTAGTGTAGCTCTCCAACTTGTAGAAGCAAGCTTTGCAGCTTTTAAGAATATCATCATTCTTCTATCGTATGACATACTTTGCCATTCATTTTTAGCATCCATCGCCGCTTTTATCGCAAGCTTTACTTCATTTTCAGTAGCCATATGATAAAAACCTACAGATTTATCTTTATTATGTGGAAGTACACATTTAGCTGTTTTACCAGTTCTTATCTCTTTCCCACCTATGATTAATGGGATTTCTAAATTTTGACTTTTAAGCTCAGCGAGCTTACTCTCTAATTCTTGTCTTTCTTTACTTCCAACATTATATTCCAATATTGGTTCATTCTTATACTCACTAACTCTAAAAATAGCGTTGTTCATCGCTTCCTCCTAAAATATATATTATTAAATTTTATTTAAATTTAAAATTTCTTCTCTTGGCTCTCAGAATTTAAAAAGCTTGCCTAATCTAACAACTTTTCATTTTCTAATGAATTTATACTATCTTCTGGTATCTTTTTTAGCTCAATCACATGGAATTCTAATAAATCGCTAAATATTCTATTATCCTTGTCTTCTGATATATGATACGAACTATAGAAGTTTTTATATTTTTTATCATCAAATATATTATAATCCAGAATACTAATGTTAATACACTTTTTAAATTTATTATAGTCATCACTTTTTTTCATCTGTCCTGTAAGCATTTTACAAGTATAAAACAAAACTCGGTCTGTCCAATATACAAATTTATGCTTAGTTATATTATATCGTTGTTTATATATCTTTTCAATAGCTAATAAAAATCTTTTATAAAATTTTTATTACCCCTATCTTAATTTTTGCGACATCTTTGTCGAAATATGTCGTATATTGTCGATAAAAAGATTTAAACTTACAGAAATATTTGTTTATTTTTGTCGAATAATTTGCTACAATTAATTCATGAATATAAAACAAAGAACTCTTAATAAATTTGAAGAATTTCTGCACAAGAACATAGAAAACATTACAGAGGAAGAGATGGAAGTAGCTTTATATGGAATGGAGGTTATCTACTCTCTAGTAACTAAAACATTATTGTTTTTTATTATAAGCATAGCCTTTGGTTGGCAGATGGAATTCTTGATAGTTACTTTACTGCTGGCTACCATAAGAGCTAGCTCGTTCGGATTTCATGCAGATAAAGAAATTAACTGCTATATAGTAAGCTTTGGTACAATATTTGGAACTATTTACATAGCAAGAAATTACAGTTTTCATATTTTGTTCACTGCAATCGTATGCCTAGCATCTGTTTTAATTACTATATTGTACGCACCTGCTGACACAGAAAAAAAACCTCTGTTAAATTCTCATGTAAGGACCATATTAAAGCTTTGCTCTACAATTACTACTTTATTTTTTTCACTAATTGCAATTATTAATGTTGGATTTGTGTCTACTGCCACCGTTTGCATTTTGTCCGTAAATGCTCTTAACATATCTCCAATATTATATAAAATTTTTAAGAGGAGGTATCGAAATTATGAGTACTATGAAAAAGAAATTGGCAAATAAATTATTTAAAATTACGACTAATTTAGCCAAGACCTCTACATCAATGTCGCCTATGAGTTTTTGGAATGAACCAAAGCTACCTAAGTCATTGTTGAAGAAGTAGATTTACTAACAATGTGTAGCTCCTGTATGAAGAGCGCGTCTTCTACCCTCGTTTGAAGATTGAGCTCTTTATATTTTTTTATTATTTCATCAACTATATGAAGTCCAAATCCCCTACCTTCACCCTTTGAAGAATAACCCTTTTTATAAATTTTCTCCGTATCTATATTTTCATCTTTAATTGAATTCATTATAATTACATCAAGCTTATCATCGTTTTTTAGAATAGACATATTTATATAAGGATCTTCAGATTGAATAGCTGCATCTATAGCATTATCAAGAAATATTCCCATGATTTGGCACAAGTCTTCTGATGGTATTATAGTATTTTGTATATCATCATCCACAACAAGTTCAAAATCTATATTTTTTCTCTCTATCATAGCTGTTTTGAATATAAGCAAAGCTTTAAGTCCGCTTTCTTTGATATGAGAAAGCAACTCATTTTCAGAATTACAATTACCAATGATTTTTCCTAGATATTCTTTTGCTTTTTCCAAATTAGCACTTGCAATATATCCTGATAAAACCGATAGTTGATTACCATGTTCATGTGCTATTTTTCTCTGATTTTCTATTGAATTTTGTAAAACTCCATTGTATACACTCAATTTATCGTTATATTCGTTTGATAACTTTATCATATTTTCCTTATCAATTATAACATTTGTACTGTATAATAAGATACCTATAGAAGCATTAGAGCAGATATATGAAATAAAAGATATAAAATTTTGACTGAAATTATGTAACAAATTAACAATTACAAAAAATTGAACAAATATATTTAAAATTTGAAACAAAATTATAAAAAAACAATAGATTTTTAGTTTGTATACTTATACTTTTATTTATATGAAACATAAATTTTTTTGTTTTAAAGATTACTATGATTAGTATAATAAACATAATGGTTAATACATTAAATATCATATAAAAATATGAATTTGTAATTAAATCTTGTATATTTAAGTTTAATATTAATGAAAAGAAAAATGATACTATAGCCTCAGCTAACCATATTATAGATATGGCAATTAAACATATAAACATCTTTTTAATAAAACCAAATTTAAACATCAATTGACATATAATGGCAAGTGTAAGTATTACAAATGGAAGCTTTAAGTATAATGGCACTACAAAATTAGCTATAAGAAAGCAAACAATTGATGACATTATAATAATTGTCCATCTTATTGGAGATAACTTTAGCTCACTATCATCATCTCTCATTTCATAAACTAAAAACACATTAATCACAGCGAATATAATACAATTTACAAATTTTATAATTTCTAAACTCATTTTTAACCCCCCTAATTATATGTCTATTTCTATTTTATAGACATCTTTATACTTTTAAAGTATTTTTAACTCTAAAAAAAAGCAGATAAATTTTATCCTTATGTCAAAAATTTATCCGCTTATGTATTTATTTACAATTCTATTACAAATTCTATAAAAAATCAAGTACTAAAACCCATAATTTTAAAATTTTTACAATTCTTGTAATATATTATCATCTTAAAATTTCAAAATATATGCAAATAGTAAATATTCATTCAATATTTAAGCTTATTCTTCATATTCTCTTGCTGTTTCTTCACCTCTTAGAACTCTTAAAGCTCCTAGACTCAAAGACTCCATTTCGTTTTCCCCTGGTAAAATTTCTACTGGAGCTATGAATTTTACTCTCTCTATTATCCAATCAGTTAGAATTTTTGAGTATGCTATGCCGCCTGTCAAAACAATTCTATCTACCTTACCATATAATGCAACAGATAACTCACCTATGGATTTAGCAATTTGATATGCCATAGTTTCAAATATAAGCCTTGCTTTTTCGTCTCCGCTTTCTATTCTCTTTTGAACCTCACGAGCGTCAATAGTTCCAAGATGACCTTTTAAGCCAGCTTCTCCTCTTAACTTTTTCTTCATTTCGTCTTTGGTGTATTTTCCTGAGCTTACATATTTATATAAATCCTTTACTGCAACTCTGCCAGAGCGTTCTGGTGAAAAAGGTCCTTCATCATCAGAAACTATGTCTATCATCTTTCCGCCACTATGTGCTGTAAGTGATATTCCTCCACCAAGATGTGCAACAACCAAATTACAATCCTTGTATGGCTTGTCAAGTTTTTGTGCTGTTTTTATTGCAGCTGCTCTCATATTAAGTGCATGCGTTAAGCTAACTCTGTCAACCTCTGGCAATCCTGTATGTCTTGCTATGTCTACAAGCTCATCAACTGCTATAGAATCGTAAATGTAAGCATTTATATTAAGCTCCTTTGACATTTCGTAAGCTATAAGTGCTGCTAGATTTGAAGCATGTTCAAGAACTGGTCTATTCATAAGAACATCTACCATTGTCTCGTTCACACGATATGCACCTGATTTTACAGGAGGCAAAAGTCCTCCTCGCCCTACTATAGCTGATAACTCGCTTGTAGCAACATTATTAGTTTTTAAAAAATTCATAACTGCATTTTTTCTAAATTCAAATTGGTCTTGAATTCTCGCAAAACCTGCTAAGTCACTATCACTATGTTGTATGCTTTCTACAAACAATGGCTTCTCATCTTCATAAACAGCAATTTTTGTAGATGTTGAACCAGGATTTATTGATAAAATTTTGTACATAATTCCTCCGTTTTCCTGCTTTTCTAAGTTTCAAAAAAGCAAAGTATTTTTCTTAAATTCTTATTTAATAATATGTATTTTTAACAGTGCCACCTGTCAAAAATGGCAATTCTCTAATATCAATTAAAACTTTAGAAATCTAATAGCTTTTAATTTTAAAATTTTTTTATTTTCTACTGTTTTGTGCAACCAAAGCACCCAATAATATTGAATAATATTTTGACTCATAAGAATCTGCTCTTGATACCAAAACTACTGGCGCACTTGCACCCACTATAATTCCAGCACTTAAAGCATTACCAAAATATGTCATAGTTTTTCCTATTCCATTACCTGTTTCGATATTTGGTACAAGAAGTATATCTGTTTCTCCTGCGACAGGGCTATCATATTTTTTAATCTCCGCTGCCTCTTTTGATACAGCTAAATCAAATGATATAGGTCCTTCAACCATAACACCATCAGCGAATTCTCCTGCTTCACACATTTTTTTGAGTGCATCAGCATCAACAGTCGGAGGCATCTTAGGATTTAATTTTTCTTTAGCTGCTAAACAAGCTACTTTTATTTCCTTGTAGTTTAGTGCTTTCAATACATCAATTGCATTTTCCAATATATTTCTTTTGCCATCTAAATCAGGATATGTCATTATTCCTCCGTCAGTTAGATACAAAAGCTTGTGATACACCGGAACATCATAAGCCATAACATGGCTTAATGTTCTGCCTGTTGTAAGCCCATATTCTTTATTCAAAACCTGCTTAACAAGTATTGAAGTATCAATCAATCCTTTAATTAGAAAATCTGCTTTTTTCTCACGAACCATTTTAACAGCAATTTCAGCCGATTGCTCCAAGCTATCAGTATTTATTAACTCGTAACAATCTATATTAATCTGAGCATTTTTAGCTATTTCTCTTATTTTATTCGCGTCACCTATTAAAACAGGTATAACGATATCATTTTTATAAGCATCGTCAACAGCTATCAATACATTTTCTTCTTCAGCAGCAACAACTGCAAGTCTCATTTTTTTATCATTATGTAATAAATTTTTAATATCCTTTAATCTCATGTTTCACCTCTTATAATTCTTTATAAATGATTTTATACGCAGGAAGAAAAGAATTTCTCCCTGCATTTACTCAAAAAATTGCATAGAAATTAATCTCACAACATAACAAAGTTTTAAATTAAGCTGTTTTAAACATTTCTAACAACATTTCTTCACTTGGCCCTAGTATAATTTCTTCGCCAATTTTTAGCATAGGTATGCCGACTATTGCTCTTCCTCTTATACCTCTATAGACATCATGGTTATCTCTAATTTTAAGAAACTCTTTTAAATTTTTCATGCTATCTGTAATATCTACATAAGTATATTCAATATTATGTTTGTCAAGAAATTCCTTAACTATTCCACAGCCGGGGCAGTGCTGGCTTCCGTATAATATTTTGTTACCTTCCATCTCATTAACTCTCCTTATCATTAATCAATTTTTTATTTTAGCTAGTCACCAAATAAGGTTAAAACTTAAAAGCTAAAATTTATACTTAAATTTTTTAGAATCATAAATGATATCTATTAAAATTTATATTACTCACTTAACTAATTTAGACAGACATAATGCTAAAAAAGGCAAAATAAATTTAACTAAAAATATTTTGCCTTTAAATTTGTTATATAAGTCTACTTTTTGATAAGCTCAACTAATTGACAATTTTTAAGTCCTGCTGCATTTCCTTCTTCTATATCAACGTGCATCTCCAAAGCATATGTATCGTGAACTCTTATAAGTACATTGTCAAACACTAAACCTCTTGGTCCCTCAACAGGAACTTTCACTAAGTCCTTGTCTTTTACTCCAAATTCAGCTGCATCTGATGTGTGCATATGTATATGCCTTGCTGCTGCTATAACTCCCTGTTGTAAATTAACTTCACCCTTAGGTCCAACTAATTTTATCCCTGGAGTACCTTCAAGCATTCCTGAATCTCTAACAGGAATTTCGCCCAATCCTAAAGCAATTCCATCGCTAAATGATATTTCAACTTGCGATACCTTTCTTACAGGTCCTAAAACTCTAACGTCCTTTATAGTTCTTTTTGGTCCTACTAAATCAACCTTTTCATCACAGGCATATTGGCCAGGCTGTCCCAAATCCTTAATTGGTGTAAGCTGATGTCCTTCTCCAAACAATATTTCAACGTCTGCTTGTGATAAGTGAACGTGTTTATTAGACAAGCCCACTGGTATTATTTTACTCATTCTAAGTTCCTTCCTTTTCTTAAATCATATAAGTTTTGATTTATTGTAAAATTTTATTTCATCAAGGAAATTATAAGCCAAAAAGAGTTTTTTTTCAATATAAATTTTCAAAACATTCATAATAATTCTATTAAGTCTACATTCACAGTGCATTTGAAATTTATAAGTAGTTATTTATCAAAATCTTTATTAATTTGTTTGTTTTTTATTTTCATTTATTCTCGTGTATAAAACATACAATCTATACACAGCATTTATACAAGCTAAAATGATAAAATAATATGATATATAAATACCTAGCTGGTTTGGAAATATAGTTTTATGAATTGCATAGAACATTATAGCGGCAATTATATATATAATTAGTTTTTTATTGATAAATACATTTTTTACTATATCCTTAGTTTTTCTATTTATTTTTCTCTCTAATCCCTCTATATCCTTGTATTCGTATTCTTCAGACAGTAGTAAAGATTCATCCGCAAATTTATATATATCATCAAGAAGAACTGTTTGAATGTTTAATTTATCATTATATTTCTCTAATAGCTCTTTTGCTTCTTCACTCAAATCATTTAAAATGAACAGCAAGTTTTTATTAGATTTTCTATCAAGCATAACTGTTAGTAAATTTCTTATATCTGCCTTTTCTATAACAGCATCTTCAAAAAACTTCATAATATATATGTTGATAGCTTCACTGTCTTTAATAGCTCTGTAAGAATATTTTTTTACTTTTTTTATATTCTTGTATCGATACTGGTTTAAATAAAGCATTATAAAGCTTTCAATGTCCTTGTAGTCAGAATAGAATATTTTATTTTTAAATTTTTTCAGCTTTATTCTTTGCAATAGCTTATCTTTTCCAATTTTAATCTTTTTGTTAATTTTTAATTTGTTTAACAATGTAAGAATTAAAAAAACTTGGACTCCTACAATAATTGAAAAAATTATATTTTTACTGTAGTAGTATAAAAATGCAAAAATAATTATTGTTACAATTGACTTCAGTAAGGCTATATCCAGCCTGTATCCTATGTATTTTCTTGTCTTTAATGTTTCCTCAATATATAATCTTTTTAAAACTTTCTCATCCATAATATTAAAAAAACACCTCCTACAAGAAGTATTTCCATAATTATATAATTTATGCAAAATTATTTATTCTATAGTATTTTATACTGTGGTGGAATGACTATGCAAAAACACACGATGTTTAATCAATAAAATCTCTCCATATAATTATCTTCTTATTATATTAATTTTTTACAAAAAATGATTTGTCGGGTAAATATAATCCCGACAAATCATTACTTTGAATTAACCGCTTTTTCTAATCTTTCTAGGTGCTTGATTGGGTAATACGCTAATAGCTCCTTAAATTGTTCTACTGTTAAATTTTCTGCTGTTGTATAAATTTTTATTTTTTCTTCTAAGCTTGCGTCAATAAAATCGTTTTTAATTTCTTCAAAGGTTTTTTCCATGACAATCTCTCCTTTTCAACGTTAATTATAGTATTATAATTATTTGCTTTATTATTCATTGCTTTATATATTACTTATCTCTAAAATACTTTGCACTTTGAGATTACTTTCTAAGATTTTATGATAAATCCAATGCTGATGTTATACATAGAATTTCAATCTCTGATGATGTTGGATTATAACATCTGTGTGGCAGATTGGAATCAATGTATATACTGTCTCCAGCTTGCAGAACCTCATTTGAATTATTGAATTCTATCAGTAGTGTTCCTTTTTTTACTATTATACATTTATGACAGTTTAAAACGTTTAAGGTCTTGCTATCCCATTGATTTGGTGCTAAAACTACTTCATATACATAAAACTCTGGCTTTATTCCATAGACTTCACCAACATGTGTTAAAAAGCTAATGTCAGCTTTATTCTCGGAGCTTACTGTTTTTCTTTCGCTTTTTTTAATAATAACAGGCTTACTGTTTTCTTCTTCTAAGAAGTAATACAAGGAGACGTCCAAAGCCTTGCTAATCTTGGTTAGTGCTGTCAATGATGGCTCTAGCTTGTTTCTTTCAAGCTGTGATATATAACTTGATGTAAATCCTGTAATTTCTGCAAATTCTTCAATAGTTAGTTTTTTTTCCTGTCTTAACTGTCTGATTTTATTACCATCCATAGCTACTCCATTTTCCAATGTTCATTAAATCTTATAAACTTATCTCATCACATACAAGGAGCAAAGTTCTTCCTCTACATTAATAATTAATTAACTTAAAAAGCATCAGGCTTGTCTGAAAATTTGGTAAATCTGTCTATAAATACTAGTTCAACTGTTCCTACCGGACCATTTCTATGCTTTGCTAGTATAACCTCTGCTATTCCTTTTTTTTCCGACTCTTCCTTATTGTAATATTCGTCTCTATATAACATCATAACAATATCTGCATCCTGCTCTATAGCTCCAGACTCTCTCAAATCTGACAAAAGAGGCCTTTTATCTGGGCGTTGCTCCACACTTCTTGATAACTGTGATAATGCAAGCACCGGACAATTAATTTCTCTCGCAAGCTGCTTTAGCCCTCTCGAAATATTGGATATTTCCTGTTGTCTACTTTCTGATTTTGCACCATATGACATAAGTTGAACATAGTCAATGATAATTAAATCAAGTCCTTTATCTATTTTTAACCTTCTACACTTTGATATTAAATCAAAAAGTGAAATTGAAGCAGTGTCGTCAATAAATATATTAGCTGACGAAATGCCGTTCATAACATTAGCAAGACTTAACCAGTCATTATCTTCTAATGCTCCTGTTCTGAATTTTGATATTTCTACCAATGATTCTAAACTTATAAGCCTTTGAATATACTGCTCCTTGGACATCTCTAAGCTAAATAATGCAACAGAAGAACCTGTTTTAGCAGCATTCATCGCAAGATTTAATGCAAGTGATGTTTTTCCCATCGCAGGCCTTGATGCTAAAACTATCATATCTGAACGCTGAAGCCCTGCTGTCATTCGGTTTAAGTCCCTGTATCCAGTGTCTATACCCGTTACACTACCTTTTACCTTTGCACGTTCTTCTAACTGATTGAATACTGTTATCAATACATCTTTAACCTTGGAAAAGTCATTAGAGCTTCTGTTTTGTGACAGAGAAAATATCCTTGATTCCGCAAGGTCTATGAGATTTTGAACATCGTCGCTTTCTTTGTATCCCTTTTCAATAAGCTCGTTTGATATACTAATAATCTTTCTTAATGTTGATTTTTCCTTAATTATATCTAAATATGCTGATATGCTTTTAGTACTTACTATATTTTCTGTAAGACCTGCTAAGTATTCAATTCCACCTGTTTGCTCTAGCTTGCTGCGTTTTTTCAGCTCATTTGTAACAGTTATAATATCAACAGGAATATCAAATTGATGAACTGTTTTTATAGCATCAAAAATTTCGCTGTTAGCTTCATAGTAAAAATCTTCAGCACGAATTACGTTTAAAGTTTTTTCCACTGCACTACCATCCATCAGCAAAGCTCCCAAAACTGTTTGCTCTGCTTCTAGACTGTGAGGTGGTACCTTACCGAAATTAAGAGTTTCAGACAAAATTACACTTCCTTTGTTTACAAATTGTTTATGTTAAAAATAACTTTTTTATTTGAAAGATGAATATATACTAACTGTTTATACTTCAACTACTTATAAACTCTAATTAGAGTTCGTTACTATAACATTCAATTTTGCCACAACTTTAGTATGAAGCTTAGCTTTTACAGTGTAATTACCAACAGATTTTATACTGTCCTCTAATTCTAACTTTCTCTTATCTATATCTATATTGTGAGTTTCTTTCAATAGTTCAGCTATTTCTTTAGTTGTTATAGAGCCAAATAGTTTTCCGTTTTCTCCGGATTTTGTCTTTATAACAAGTGTAATTTTTACTAATTCTTCTTCTAACTTTTTAGCTTCTGCTAAAATCTCTTGTTCCTTTTGTTCTTGTAATTTCTTTTGATTTTCTAAAACCTTCATATTTGCAGGTGTTGCTTCTATAGCTACTTTTTTAGGAAATAAGAAATTCCTTGCATAGCCTTCCTTAGCATTTACGACTTCACCTTTTTTTCCTAATGTTTTGTCATCTTGTAGTAATATTACTTTCATTCTTCTTTTCCATCCTCTTTATATTGTTTTATTGCTTCATACAGCTTTTCCTTAGCTTCTTGTATGCTATCAGTTTTGATTTGTGCACCTGCCATAGTCAAGTGTCCACCACCTCCAAGCAGCTCTAATATGAGCTGTACGCTTATCTGTCCTGTAGATCTTCCACTTATGTGGATATATCCATCCTGCTTTACTAGAACAAAGCTTGCTTTAACATCTTTAATTGTCAACAGGTCATCAGCTGCCTTTGCAGCTATAACATTGCTGTTATCAGATTGCTCATCTACATATGATATGGCAACATCGCCAAATTTCATCTCAGCTCGTTCTATTATTTCTGTTTTTCTTTTCATATTTTCAAGACCTTCGCTAAACAGCTCTTTTACCTCTATAGTGTCAGCACCATTTCGTCTTAAAAACGAAGCCGCTTCAAAGGTCCTTACTCCAGTTTTAAATATAAATGAATTCGTATCTACAACTATTCCTGCAAGCATTGCATCTGCTTCAAACTTAGTCAGCTTAATATGATCCTCAAGATACTGTATAATCTCTGAAATCAGCTCGCAGGTCGATGAAGCGTAAGGCTCTATATAGTCAAGCACTGCATTTTCTATATACTCCTCACCTCGTCTGTGGTGGTCAATTAATACTATTTTTTCTGCGTTTTCTACGACCTCTGGGGCTTCAGTAAAGCTTGCCTTATGAGTGTCTAAAACTACGCAAACGGATTCTGAATCCATTAAATTAAGAGCCTGCTCGGTAGTAATTATAGCTTCTTTATAGCTGGAATCTTCTCTTAACATTCTCTCATATAAATTTTTTATTGAATAATTTATACCATTAAGAACAATATACGCTTTTTTCCCTCTGCTTTTTGCCATGCTGTATAGTCCAATAGAAGATCCTAGACTATCCATATCTCCAATCCTATGTCCCATAATTATAACATTTGAGCTTTGGTCTATTATCTGCCTTAAAGCAAAAGACATAATTCTAGCTTTAACTTTTGTCCTTTTTTCAACAGCTTTGCTTTTTCCTCCATAAAATTTTACGGAATTAATACGTTTTACAACTGCTTGATCTCCACCTCTGCCAAGAGATATATCAAGCGCACCCTTTGCATTTTCAATAAGCTGTCCTATAGTCTTTGCATATGCTCCTACACCTATACTAAGTGTGAAGAAATATTCTCCTGAGCTTTTTATTTCCTTGACTTCCTCAAGCATTGTAAATTTTTTAGCCTCAAGTGACTCCAAATATTTGTTTTCTATAAGCATTATAAATCTGTCAGAGTCATATTTTAGCACAAAGCCATTCATTTCATTTGCGTGTTTATTTAGTATTTTTTCTATTTCTGCTATCATTGACGCTCTTATGAGCTTATCCATTTTCTCAGCAATTTCACCGTAATTATCAATTTGGATTATTAGCACAATTGGTCTTTCATCATTGTACTTATTTTTTATTGTTCTAAATGAAGTGTTGTCCACCCAATAGAGTATATAAGCCGCATCCTGCGAAAATTGCTTTTCATCAAGCTTTGAATACATGACATTATAAACCTTGTTTTCAAGACTTAGCTCAATATTGTTAAGAGTTCCCTGATTGTTTTCCTCTAAAATCTTCATTGAAAAATTAGATGAAATCTCTCCTATTTTTTCTATTAAGATATCATCGCCAACTATCTCTCTAAATCTAAGGTTGTACCAACACACCTTGCCATCATTTCCTATAATGGTTACAGGCATTGGAAAATTGAACAATGAGCTTATAGAAAGATTTTCTATGTTATTGGTAAAATCTACTATATAGTTATTTAAATTTTTCTGTCTTGTATTATGTTTTATGATGCTCGCAAGCAGACTAATCAAAAAGACAACAGCTGATAAGATAGCAACTATAAAAAGCTTGTTTAATAAAAATATTAATGTAAATATCGCAATAATTATTAAAAATATATAATTATCATCTCTCATGTATTCAGGCAATTTAAAATACTTTATCATAATATAGACTCCCTTCTGTGAATTTCTACTTTAAATTATAAATTTAATTTTATTATTAAAATAATATTCTTCAGCACTAATTTATTTTAAAACTAGGATTGAATATGTTTAAGTTCTAGTTCTCAATTTTCTAAAATCAAAGATCAAGTCAGCAATTGCTATTGCAGTCATAATACTCATGATTATTGGATTAAATATTATAAAGATAAAAACAACTACCCTTAAAAAACCATTCACTCTTTTTTGAGCCATATAAAACTTTGCAAGTGCAAGTCCTTGAAGGATTAAAGCTATTTGTACAATAACTACAATATTGGATATAATAACATCTATATTTGGAAAATTAAACCCTCTTAGCACATATGATAATATAAAGAAAAACGCTATACTTATCATAAAATTTCTCGGCAAGCTGAAAAATGCAATATCTTTTAATTGCTTCATTTCAATTTTAAATCTTAGCGCCAATTTTTGTGCAATCACATAATTAATATATGCTAATGCTAGAGAGGTTGCCATAATAATTACCGGAAGCAAATTTACTGCTAATTCAATAATAACTTCTGGCATTTCCTTGATTAGCTCTAATTGCTCTTTCGAGCCTATGCTATTTATAATTTTTTCTTGCATATCAAATATTTCCTTAATATAGGCTGTTATTTGTTCAGTTACACCAACCCCCACTATTTTATCCAGTATAAACAAAGATAAAACTACTGAAATTAGCGTAGCTACTGCTCCACCTATTAAAACTGTCGAAGCCTTTTTATCTTTATCTATTAAATAAGACATAGCTATGGCTATAGGTGCATATAAAATCAGATAATTCAGCCCATTTACCGGACCTAAAATAATTGTAACAATAATTAATGCTGCAACAATTGCTAAAGAAGAATACTTAAATCCTCGTCTCTTACTAAAAATTAAAGCAGGAACAGGAAAGAAAAAATCTATAAATGGAAATATGTAAGCAGAAAGCATGGCCATAATTACAAGTATCCCGCATATCATGGCAGCTTCTGTCAAGCTTGAAGTCTTAGTATTTCTGTTCATTACAAACTCCTTTTTATATTTCATATTACTTTATATTTTACCCTAAAACTTACATAAAGTCAAAAATAACTTTTAAAAAATTAAATTGTTATACGCTTTAGTATTTACAGTTTTGCAAAAATACGCTATACTTAATTCAAACATTTAAAAAAAATCTTATCTACAATATTTTTATCTGTTTGAATTTATTGGTTTCTTGCATTGATACCAATGTTAATAAAGCTTAAAATAAAGGATGGTGCACAATGAAAGTAAATTTTAGTCTTAAAAAACAATTTAAGAAAATTCTTAGTCTAATGTTGATAGTTATTATGGTAGTATCTTCACCATTTAGCGTATATGCAGCTGAGCTAGATGTAGACAAGCTAGATGAGGATGTTGAATTATTAAAGCTAGTTATACAGGATATAAATAAACTATATCAATATGACATAAATCAAGATGATATAATAAAAGCATTATATGATGGATTTTTTTCTATACTGGATGATTATAGTGTTATATATACAAAGGAAGAATACCAATCGTTTGACGAGAGTATATCTGGAGAATTTGGCGGTATAGGTGTTCAAATAACAGTCGAAAAAGATAAGCTCATTGTTTCATCACCACTTCCAAACACTCCTGCTATAAAAGCAGGTATAAAGGCTGGGGATGAAATTATAGCTGTCAATGGTCAAAGTGTAGTAGGCTTTACAACAAATCAAGCTTCAAAGCTGATTAAAGGTGATATTGGAACTGTTGTAAATATTGAAATAAAACGTGGAGATACCAAATTATCCTTTAATATTAAAAGAGACAAGATTGTTGTTAGCTCTGTAGAAAGCAAAATTTTGGATAACAACATAGGATATCTTAAAATTACAGACTTTAACGAGAATACTACTGAGCAGGTAGAGGAGGCTCTAGTTAATTTCGACAAAAACAAAATCGCTAAAATAATACTAGATGTAAGAGATAATCCTGGTGGACTTTTAAATGTAGCGATAGATATATTAAATTTATTTGTACCAAAGGGACCTCTTTTGTATGTAAATTACAAATCCTCAGGTGAAAAAGTATTTGAAAGTACATTAGAAAAGCAAAAATACAAGGTATGTGTTCTTGTAAATGAGTATAGCGCAAGTGCATCAGAGATTTTTGCAGGAGCTATCCAAGATAGAGGTGTAGGAAAAATAATTGGTACAAAAACCTATGGAAAAGGTGTAGTGCAAGGATTATTTACCATACCAAATGGGCTTAATATTAAGCTTACAATAGCTGAATACTTTACAGCAAACAAAAACAAAGTTCAAGGCTTAGGAATTAAGCCAAATATAGTTGTTGAAAATAAAATTGGTCAAGCAAAAATTGACTTATCTACATATCCAGAATTGAAAAAGGACAGAAAACCAACTCTTAATACTGTTGGACTTGATGTATTAGGTGCAGAAATGATACTTAAAACTCTAGGCTACAAGGTAAATGAGCCAGATGGTATTTTAGATGCAGTAAGCTTTGAGCAAATAAAGTTATTCCAAAAGAACAATAATCTACACTCTTATGGTATACTTGATTTTGCTACTCAAGATGCTCTAAGCAGTGCAATAAAGTTATTTGCAGCACCTGAAACAGAAGATTTACAGCTTAAAAAGGCTATAGAAATAATGAAGTAAAAATATTTAGTATGAATGTTGAAAAATAAACTAAAATAATGCTCCTCTTATAGCAATCAGTTGAAATACAAACCAATTGCTATAAGAGGAGCATATTTTTTACTCTTTAAATCCAATACAGAATACTTAAAAGGATTTTTAAGCATTCTATTATGGTATATAGTTAATCTTGTGTGATGTTATGAGAGCTTATCAGCTCTATAAAACGGCGGAGCAATGACGAAACCTCAGCACGAGTAGCTGCGACTTGTGGAGCAAAGTGATTTCCATCTTTACCTTTTATTATGCCTGATATCTGCATCAATTTCACAGCATCTTTTGCATAGCTACTGATTGTTACGCTGTCTACAAAGGTGTTTTCTCCATGAACTTTTGGTAGTTCAAGACCGATAAATTTAGAGTAATTCTGTAATATGAATGCTATCTGTTCACGAGTGATTGCTGATTCCGGTGCAAATTTTTCATTGCTGATACCTTTTATTATACCATTTTTGTTTGCCCATTCAATATAGCCCATATAGTAAGAATCTCTTTTAACATCAGTAAACTTGCTTTCTGTATATATACTCACATCTGCATTTGCCATTCGTCCAAGTACAGTTACAAACATTCCTCTTGTCATCTCAATATCCGGACTAAATGATGAAGTTGAAGTACAGCTAAACAATCCACGATTTACTGCAAACTCAATATCCTCTTTTGCCCAATGATTTGCAATGTCTTCAAATGCAATATCAGCTTCTTTATAGCCTACACCATAAATTGAAAAGTGATTAGTATTAAAATTCACCAGTTTTTTAGAAATATCATAAATCGAATTTTCAATCCACTGTACTTTTTTGTTTTTGTCTATATAAACAGCCTTTATATTTTCAGCTTTTTCATTCAAAGCCAGTGTATATGGTATGCTTATTGATACGCTGCCTGTGCCAAAGTTTTGCACTTCTTTATCATTTCCGTAATTTACTCTCAAATCAAACAAAGAACGAGATAAGACAGCTTTTTTCGCTTCATCACCCAGCGTACTGTTATCTATGCGTTTGACTGTGATATTTACATCAGATTTCGCTTGTTGATTGATTTCTTTTATAGTCATCAAATCCATGCCTATTCTGATGTCGGGATTGTCAACTATCACAATTGTACTTACGATTTTATTTTCAATAACAATATCCTGTACACTCTTAGGAAGATTAACTGTAATATCAGATACATTCTTATCTTTAGTATCTACACGCAAAACTACAGTGATACCATTTTTTTCATTGCCATTTTTCTTGGCATTATCAAGTGCTTTCTCAAATGCTTCTATTATCATTTTATCGATTATATTCACTATAGCCTTGCCCTTATCATCCACTGCAGCAGAAATCTTTATTTCAGCTTGTATAGCTGAGTTTGGATTATCCGGTGCAGGAAGAATGATGGTTACAATATTATTGTTACCCAATGAGCTTCCGGAATTATCACCGTCATTATTGTCAACTATAGGGGGAACTTTTGGAGCAGTATCAGTAGTTTCTCTTAATACCACACTTGCCTCTGATTCTTCTGTATCTAATGTAGAGGCTATTCTCTGATAAAAAGCATAAGCTGTGCTTTCATTTAGTCCGCTAAAGACATTGCTTGACTGCCATGTGCTTTTGTCCTTAGAGAACTCATAAGCTGAATTTGCCTTTAGTATAATCGTATCGTAGCTTTTTGAAACAACACTTGGTGCTTCGGGTGCTGACGGAGCTGATTTCTTACGCACTGCTTCAGTATCATCACCTTTAACTTTACCTGTTTCAATACTTGATTCAATTTCAAGACTTATTGTTTTTCCAAGCTCATTAACTGTTACTGTATAATTTTGTTCTGAGCCGACTTGCGTTCCGTCAGCTTTCCATATATAAGTCAAAGCACCTGTGTTGTTGCTGTTTTCAATCAAGCCGCTTAGTATATCTCCAATTCTCGGTGCTGTATTGTTTATACTGACTTCAGCACTTAGTTCATTAGCGGCAGGCTCAAATTTTAAATATTTGTATTCCATAGTTTTACTGTCTGTATTTATATCAGTTTTTTTAATCTGAACAGAATACTCGCCATTTACACTGGTTTTACTTCCCTCGATATAATATGCCTCAGTATCGCTCAAGCTTGGAGCTTTATTAATCGCACTGATAACCGCTTTAATTACAGCGCCGCCATTTGATATATAAATTTTTCCGCTGCTGGCATTATAAATTGAATAATCACCCCCTGTATTCTCTATAGTTCCACTGTTAATTTCAAGGACAGTATCAGAGGGAGTTCCTGCCGCAAGAAAAATAGTTCTACCGTAAGCTTGTTTATTTGAACTTTTTATAACAGATTTTCCGCTTACAGTTATTTTTCCAGTACCTCCATGATTAATTGCAGTACCATTACCTGTATTTTCAACTGTTGCATTATTTATTTCAAGCTTACCAATACCTGATAAAATAAAAATCGTACCACTGCTATCTTTACTTATAACTTTAGCATTATTACTGACAGAAATTTTGCCGCTAGAAGATTGATTTAAAATCGCTGTGCCGACACCTGTATTTTCAACTAACCCGCCACTTATTTCAAGGGCAGGGGCATCATATGTGGAATCAGCAATCACAATTGCGGAATTATTTTTACTTATAATTTCAGCAGTTTCGGTAATGGAAATTTTGCCTTTGCTGCCATGATAAATTGCACTGCCGTTTGACTGAACTATACCGCCCGAAACGCTTAAACTACTTGAATTATCATTATAAATAGTTCTACTGAATTCTCCCTCTGACTGCACAATACCACCTGAAATTTTTACAGTAGCACTTGCTCCGTTATATATTGTCGTTCCATTGTATGGGCTTGTGTTTTCAATTATACCTTTATTGATACTAAGACTGGCTGTTCCGTTAAAACGAATAGTCCCCATATCGATAGCATTAACAGCGTTAATGCTACTTGTTATTTTCCCATTTTCAGATTCACTACCGTCTGTAATTGTTATATCACCGTCTCCATTGTAAGTAATCGCAGTTTTATTAGCACTGTCAATACTGTATCCGTTAAGGTCAAGAGTAAAATTTCTGCTACTTTCCTCAGTTTCAGTAATTGTAACAGTATCTGAAAGTACAATATCATCAATTAACTTAATGGTTTCATTATTCTTAACATTATCAAATGCTTTTTGAATAGTAGAATAACTATCGTCTCCGATTTTGGCAACAGCTGGCTTTTCTTTAAACTCCAGATATTTATAGCTATCAATCTCTGCTGGTTTATACTCTTGCGGTGAGCTTCCATCATAATTTTTACTAGCTATAACTTCTATATCATCACCCAAATCAGGCACTATATTCGTTGCACGCATGCCGCCTTTAATTATAGAGTTGCCGCTCGGTATGGAAATTTTCACATCACTAAAAAAGTCTCCACGAATCGCATAGCCTTGAGTGTTTTCAATTGTTCCACCGGTCATTTCAAGCTTAGAATAATAGTAAAGCTCAATCGTTCCATTAGATAAGCTTGAATTTTTTACAACAGAATTTCCGCTTACAATGATATTTCCTCCACTATAGCTAGTAATTGCTTTGCCAGTTCCGGTATTTTCAACTATTCCGCAATTTATTTCAAGAATAGCGATATCAGTCATGCCCATAGAAAGATTAATTGTGCCAGTACCGTAACTTTCGTTAATCTTACTTGTAACCTCAGCACCCTCACCTATAACTATTTTCCCATAACCACTGTATGAAATAGCCTCTCTCGCACCTGTGTTTTTAACTACTCCATTTGTTATTTCGATTGAAATATCTCCAGATTTAGAGCCATCCGCATAACTACTAATTGTACATTCGGTTTCACTTATAATTTCAGCATTATTGCTGATAGAAATTTTCCCATTGCCCTGGTTATGAATTGCAGCGAATTTTGACTGTACTTTAGCATTTGAGATATTCAAATCACCTGAACTATTATTACAAATGGCCATACCGCTATCCCCTGTCGCCTCTACAGTACCGCCCAAAATTTCTATACCACCATTACTTTTATTATGTATCGCCTCCCCCTTTGAGCCTGTATGCTCAACCTTACCGCCGGTTATAATAAGCCTGCCGCTTTGAACAAAGCGAATAGTAGCTCTCTTAATATCAGCAGAAATATCACTGTTTGAGCTTGTTATCTTTCCATTTTCAGATTCACTACTGTCTGTGATTGTCATACTACCATAGCCATTATGAACAATTGCAGTTTTATCAGAACTGTCAATACTATGTCCGTTAAGGTCAAGAGTGAAATTTTTGCCACTTTCCACAGTTTCAGTAATTGTGACAGTATCTGCAAGTATAATATCATCAATTAATTTAATGGTTTCATCATTTTTAACATTATCAAATGCCTCTTGTAAACTGCTGTATTCAACATCATCTATTTCAGCAATGCTGTCTACTACCGCCATTGCCGAAATCGGAAGCATACTGAGTATTATGCTTAAACTGATTATAAGGCTTATAATTCTTATTTTAATTGTTTTTTTCATTTTATAGTTTTCTCCTTTGCTTTAAGTAATTTATATTCTTATTCTACACTTGTATATATTTCTCCGTCTAGTGATTCAAAACTTACAGCAGCAGAATATGCAACATTGCCTTGACTGTCTCTCATTGTATACATCATAATAAATAATCCGTCTCCAAGCTCAATTTCTTCAAAGGCTGTTTCTGAGCTTACCCTAATTGTATCAATAGGAACTGCTGTCAATTCGCCGTTATTATCGCTAATCGTTGTTGCATTGTGAATTGTCTGAATTTCATCACCCTCAATCAGATAACGCAGGTTTTTATCTGCAGCACCGCTGTCGTCAAGCGGCTTTCTTGCACCCTCTATATAATACTGCTCTGTTTCAAAATCATATATTACCATAAGATTATATTTCTCGCCGTTTAAAAGAACCGGCACTGAATACTGATTATAGTCGTCTCCCTCGTATGCAATTTCCATATAGCATAACGCTCCGTCCAAGCTCCCCCACACGCCTCTGAAATTATCCTTAAAAATACCATTTTCCCAATCTGCTATAATATCATTATCTGTACCGAGGCAAAGTAAAATATCTTCCTCCGGGTCAGAATAGTAAAGTTCAAAAGTTATGGAAGAAAGAATATCCATTGCTTCACTGCCTAATGTCAATGTTGCTTTTCCGTCCTCACCCACTGTTACAGGCATATTTTCCCAATTTACACTGTTTAAAGTTTTAAGTTCAGGCAATACATCATAATTCATAAGAGCAATATAGTCCATGCCCTCCTCAGAAAGCTCACCTGTCAAACCGTAAGAATACAAATATTTGAAAGATTCAACAGGGCTGATGCTCGCATAAGCATTAAAATCCTCCACGTCGCCGTTATAGCTATAATAACATGACAGCCCTGCCGAATCAGGACGATATTTTCCGTTTATTTTGTATACAACACAGTCGGAGATTGCCTTGCCTACAGCTCCTGAAGTTTCCGGCAATAATTCTGATGATTTTAACGCAAGATTTCCGAGGTCGGTCATGTTTGTATAGCCTTGCTCTCTTGTGTTGCCTCCGTAATTTTCAACATTGTTGGCAATTTGAGAAAAACGAGCGAAAAATGACGGATTTTCTACCGCCAAAGACAGTGCTTCCTTTCCAAAATCATTATAAGCCGAAATTAAATTTGATATCTTTGAAAGGTCAGTAACCGACAAAGTGATATTATCCTGCGTACCCACTTCTTCACAGCCTTGTGCATAGCTGTCACAAATGATTTTGGACAGTTCAAGTGCTTCCATGTTCGGCATTTTAGCAAGTACCCCAATCCATCCGCTATACAGCCAGCCGTTACCCGGCTCTACTTCCTGTGAAGCTACAAGGTATTTAGCTATATCTGAAAAAGCATAGGCTGTGTCTACTGTTGCCATAAGACAAGTATCAAAGCCGATTATGTCTATAGGCTGATTTTGCGGATTTTCTCCAAAAACTTCTGAAAATGCTTGATACATTTCTGCAAGGCTTAAAGAGTCCATGCCATAGATTTCATCAAATGCCGCACCTGATACCGAGCCTCCTCCATGATTCCAAAGCACCACGGCTGTTCGCTTAGACGGATAATTTGATTTTCCAAAGCTTAGGAAATCTTCTAAGGTCTTGCTCTCACCCATATTTGCCGATGGAAGTTCTTCAATTAGCTGCAATCCATTATGGTCATATATATAACGTCCCAGTTTATCCGCATTTACAAAATCATTTTGCCAGACAGATGCACCCCCTGTCTGAATAAGTACCTTAACATTTTCAGGAAGTTCCACCTCCATTAGTTCTGCAAGGTCATTGGTAGCCGCTCCGTGATTGCTTTCCAAGTCACTTCCGCACAAATACCAATATATAGTCCATTCAATATTTGTTGATACATTTTCTTTTGGTATATTTTCTTTTGCCGTACTCTCTTTTGATGTGCTTTCATTTGCACTGCAAGCTGTCAGTAACAATATCATTATAACTGCAATTAAAGCAGATAAAAATTTTTTCATAGAATTTGTTACTCCTTAAAATAAGATTTTTGTAATTTTGTTTTTACTGATTGTTTTTGCTTACCTCGATTGTATATTCTCCGTATTTTATACCTTTATATTTTATTTCAATCACTTTTTTTCCTGTAGTTGTAAAGGGACGTCCTTGTGTCAGTTCTACTGTGCCTGAGGTATAGAAAGTAATTTCATCATTGATATTTCTGTCAACTCCTGCTTCGTTTATAACTACATCAATGCCGGAAGTATCAAACGCTTCTCCCAGCTTATATGCTGTTTTTACAGGTGTCTCTTTTATATACATCAATGTCTTTAAACCATTTGAAACAGCATCTTTAAAAAGGCTTATCTTAGCATTATTGGGAGCAGAGCCTGTTGATTCCCAGACTATAACCAAGGTACCGTTGCTGTTACTGTTTCCGCTCGCATTTACTATCATTTTTTGATTTTTATAATCTCTTATCGTAGTAAATTTTGATTTTGGATAAGTGTTTATCCTCCAATAGTGCGGATTTACGCTGTCGTTTGTTTGAAGCTGTTGCTTTTCAGCCGCATATGGCAATACTATATATGTACCGTCATAAGTGATTGTATACTTAGAACCTTTTTCTTTATCATTTTCTACAAGCTTAATGCTATACGGCTTATTAGGTATGTTATCTTTAAGTTCAAGCCAATATTTTCCTCCCGTCACAGGGTAAATAAATTTGTCAAATATCCTCAAATAATAATCACCGTCAGCCAAAATATCTGTATCGGAGTTGTATTCTTCAAGCACAGTCACGGGTGCTGTATATTTTGTACCTGTATAAGGTAAACCCGGCTGAATAACTGCCTGTTTTATTCTTTCGTCCCAATATATATTAAACTGTGAAGCTGTGCCGGAAAGCTTTTGTGCAAACTCACGAAGTTGAATGTAGTTAATATCTCCGTTTACCATTTTTGCATCTTTAAATGAAAAGACTTCTCCGTTCATTTTAAATTTTGTACCGCTTGTACGGACATCTCTTGTATCTTGCATCTTAGCTCCGATAACTGTTCCACTGAATGCTTTGCCGGGTTCAATAACAGCATACTGACCATCCCAGCCTATATCAAATTGTGAGACAGTTCTGTTAAGCATTGTCGCAATCGCTCTAAGCTGCAAGTAGTTAGTTTGGTTTATGCTATATGCTTGTGTTACAACAAGAGGTGCTTCATACCACGGGCTGCTGCTCTTTCCTTTTACTAAAAATTGTGTCTTGCTTGGTGTAGCCAATATATTGCCGGAGGGTGAAGCGGGCTTTGGTTTTGGCTTTGCTCCGCCAAACTTAACTAATTTTTCATCCTCTACAACAAAAATTCTTACAAGGTAGTTTTTTCTGTCATTGTCGCCGTATGTTTCTGTATCATAAAAGCTGTACTCATTATTTTTTACCAAAGCAATAGTGCTTCCGACTGTAGTTTCAACATATATGCTGTCATCATAATCGCAAGCAAATTCTACATCAGGATGCTTTGCAGTATCGGAAAAAGTAATATCGTTAAAAGGGCGAAGATTGTATTCTTTACTTGCATCTAATTTTTTAATTTTTACTGTAGCACCGTTTGGTACGGCAACAAAATATACTATGGTAAATCCGTCTGCGGCAGAGCCGGTAGCGGTATTCAATCCATAAGCATCAGAAATTTCAAGTGTATAAGGTCCGCAGTACAGTGTCTTTGAAGCTCCTGCTGCAAATACGGGTGTCGGTATAATAGTCAATATCATGCACAGGATAATGGCTGTACTTATAAGTTGTTTTTTCATAGATTTTTTCTCCTCAAATAAAATTGTTATAATAAAATCTCTTTTCTCATTTTTCTTTTAAGCTGTCAGAATAGCGAAAACCCATTATATAAGCAGGTATATAGTTTATAGGTTTTTTAAGTAAAGCATCATACTCTTTTGCAACTTCCTTATATACTATAATCTTGTTATCCAAAATGTTTTTTGCCGCTGCATTATTCTCGCCGCTTCTCTCCCTCATATAAAATATACGATGTAATTGCACCTGTTCATCTATAGCTTCAAGTCTGTCTCTCTTTAAAGATAATTCCTTAAAGCTTACATAAAACCACAATGTAACAAATGCTGTCATACAGATTCCTGCAACAAACCAAGCCAGTATGGCTGATGTCATAATGAATCACCTCTTTCTTTTAATTATAGATAAATAATAACAAAACTTTACAAGATAAAACATTTATCGCATGAATCGGGTTTTATAAAGCATGAATCGTAATTTGGATTATTGAATATCTTTCTGTTTTATGTTAAAATAAAAGTCGAAACTTATACATAAATGGAGGGAATTGATATGCGTGTTGCAATTTGTGATGATAACATAGATGAACTTTCTCGCATTTCTTCCTTATTAGAAGATTATCGCATAGAGTGTAACAGTTCAATTACATACGAAGCTTTTCATAGTGCAACTGAACTTTTAGAAACAATAAAGTACAGAAATTTTGATTTGTTTATTTTAGATATAATTATGCCTAATATCAGCGGAATGGAAGCCGCTAAAGAAATTCGTCTTTTAGACAGTGAAACGCCTATAATATTTCTTAGTTCATCACGAGAGTTTGCAGTTGAAAGTTATCGGGTGAATGCAGAAGATTACGTTTTAAAACCTGCCAGAAAAGATGAAATTTTTCATGTTATTAATAAACAGTTTACAAAATTTATGCAAGAGGAATCATACATCACACTAAAAATAGAAAATGGAATTATAAAGATACCTTTCTCTAAAATTGTATATATCGAGGTTATAAACAGACGAGTTCAGTTTAATTTGTCAAATACAGACACAAAAGAAGCTTACGGATATTTGGCTGATTATGAAAAACTATTGCTATCTAAGCCGTTTTTTTATAAACCTCATCGCTCATATTTAGTTAATCTAAACCATGTCAGCCAACTTGATAAAAATGGATTTACTACTATAATTGGAAAAACCGTTCCTGTGGCAAGAGATGCTTTTGCAAAAGCAAAAACAGCGTATATGAAGTATTTGCTTTTGCCGAATGAAAGGTTGGATAATATATGATAGGCACTGTTACTTTGGGAACAATTAAATATGCTCTTGTTTTAATATTTGGTGTCGGAGTGTCTCTTTTATTTGCCGGTGCAAAAAATAGAATTGCAGATAAGCTTGTTATAGCTCTTTTTTGCATAGCTACACTTCTTATACAAATGCTTTCTGAAAGTATCTGGGGTATGAGAAACACTGCACAAATGTATCCTTTTATTGTGCATTTTCCGGTAGTTGTACTTCTTATTTTTTATTTTAAACGCCCGTTGCTGATTTCTTTAAGCAGTGTGTTTTGTGCATATCTTTGCTGTCAAGTTCCCAGATGGATTGGAACAGTAATGCTGATGATTACCGGCAGTAAAAATGCAGACCATATAAGCTATATTATAGCAATGGCTTTAGTGTACTATTTTCTAAAAAAATATGTGGCTGATTCGGTCAAACCGCTAATGGAACGTTCAACACGCTCTTGTCTGCTTTTTACCGCTATACCTTTTTTATACTATGTTTTTGACTACTGGACTACTATTTACACAGATTTGCTATATTCCGGCGCAAAAGAGGCAGTGCAATTTGCACCTTCACTTATCTGTACATTTTACTTTGTATTTGTTATCCTGTATTATAATGAAATTCAAAAGCAAATGAAATCTCAACAAGAAAGAGATATATTTGCCGTTTGGCTTCATCAAGCAAGACTTGAGCTTGATTCTATGATAGAAACGCAAAAAAACACTATGATATACCGCCATGACATGAGACATCATCTTGCACTTATCGGAGGATTTGCGGCAGAGGGTGACATACAAAAAATAAAAGAGTATCTTGCCAGTACACAGGCTGACATAGAATTGTTAAGCCCTATACGCTACTGTGAAAATGAAGTAGTGAACTTGATTTTATCAAGTTTTAATACAAAGGCAAGAAAAGAAAATGTCGATATATCGGCAGATATAAAGCTTCCTGAAAAGCTTAAAATGGATGATACAGAGCTTTGCTCCTTGCTATCAAATGCACTTGATAATGCTATATTTGCAGCTGCACAGCTTGATGATGAAAAGCTGCGCAAGGTATATATCCGTGCTGTTGTCAATACAGATAAGCTTATAATTTCAACAGAGAATGCTTACATAGGAAAAATTGAAATAGATGACGAATTGCCAAAATCAAATAAGAAAGAAGCTAGACATGGCTTTGGAATTAAGAGTATGATATCAATAATTGAACGCCATGGAGGATTATATTCATTTGAAACAGAGGGAAATATATTTATTTTACAGATTCTATTGCCACTGGAAAATCAAGCTAATACTTTATAATTACACAAATTAAAGGACTGTATAAATCCATTTTCAAATATGGTATTTATACAGTCCTTTAAGCTTTGCAGTAGCCTACATTTTTATGATAATCTATATTACTCTAAATTTGTCTCAAGACTTCTTAGACCTACAACTCCATCTACTGGAACAGAAATAACTATAGACTGAGCTTCAGTTTTCATTCCGGCATTATTGATTATTGCTTTCATGATATTATTTTTATCTTTTGTTAATGTTACTATAAAAATCATTTCTTTTTCTGATGATAATGAGATTCCAAAAAATTTCTCTGATTTATCAAATCCTACGCCTTTAGCATGAATAATAGTTCCACCACCTGCATTTGCACTTCTCGCTGCATCCATGACCATGTCAGTGCATCCTACATTTGCTATTGCAATAATTAAACTATATTGATTTTCCATTATTTTTTTCTCCTCCTTCATCCCAGAACTAACACTTAGAACATTTTCTTGTTCTACAAATGCCATTATAGATTGAGCGCAAATACTGTTTAACGGTATGCTCATTCCTATTCCTACACCCGGCACATCAATATCCATAGAGTACACAAGTTCTTTTAATATTTTTTTTGATACATCTTCTCTAACAACTGTAAATAATATATTTTTTTCAGATTTATCTAAGCCTAAATAATCAAGTATTACACTTGTTGCTGTACCTCTACAGCCTGAGCTTAATACAGTTGTTGACCCGAATTCCTTAAAAAAATCTATAAATTTTTCACTTAATTTTTTCTTTACAATTGTGACAATTAAACTTAATCCTATCATTTTCTCACTTCCTTTACAATTCAATGATTTCATCATCATTTTCAATAACATCATTATTTTTTATAACATCATTATCTTCAATGACGGTATCATTATCATCCTCAGGTATATCGGTTTTATCCAATTCTTGATTTTTAGATACTTTGATTTTGTAATAAACTCCTAGCAGCTGTATAGTTATGAGCGGTGTCATTGCTACCATTGCTACTATTCCAAAAGCATCTGCAAAAACATTACCCCCTACAGCTTCACAAGCACCTATAGAAAATGCAAGTAAAAATGTAGCTGTCATCGGCCCTGAAGCAACTCCTCCGGAGTCAAATGCTATAGAAGTAAATATTTTTGGTACAAAAAATGTTAAAATTATAGATATAGCGTATCCCGGCAGCAAAATCCACATAATTGGAATTTTAAGTAGAATTCTAAGCATAGAGAGTCCCAATGACATAGAAATTCCAATTGACAAGGCAAGATTCATCGCCTTTTGCGGTATAGCTCCGGCGGTTATTCTTTCTACTTGAACATTTAGAACATGGACAGCCGGTTCTGCTTTTACTATAAAATATCCTATCAACATAGCTACCGGTACAATTATCCAGTTGTATTCAAGGTTTGCCAGTATTTTTCCTATTTGTGCTCCTACTGGCATAAATCCTACATTAACCCCAGTTAAAAATAAAATCAAACCTATATATGTATAAAGAATTCCGAATACCATTTTTATAAACTGTTGTTTATTAAGCTTCATAGCTATTATTTGAAATATTATAAAAAATATTATAATTGGCGCTAAGGAGATAGTAATTTCCATCATATACTTTGGAATTTCATGCCAGAATATATTCCAAAGTTCTAGTGAGTCATTTATTTGCGGAACTACAACCCTTGTATAAGAAGAGCTGTCAAGATTATACACAAAAGCAAGTATAAATATTGCAAGTATTGGTCCGATTGAAGAAAGAGCTACAAGACCAAAACTGTCACGATTGGTGTTTTTATCATTACGCATAGACGATACACCTATTCCGAGAGCCATAATAAATGGAACTGTCATAGGTCCTGTTGTAACTCCTCCGGAGTCAAAAGCTACTGATAAAAGATTTTCTGGAACGAAAAATGCTAATATAAATATTATGGAATAAAAAAATATGAGAAGATTTGATAAATTTATTGCGAAGATTATACGTAATAGTGCTATTACCAGAAATATACCTACACCTATAGCAACTGCTCCAATCAATATCAAATTAGGAATACCTTGAACTTGATTAGCAAGAACCTGTAAATCCGGCTCTGAAATAGTTATTATAGCTCCAATCAAGAAGCTAACTATAATTATTAACCATATTTTTCTTGATTTTGTCATATGCGAGCCAACACGTTCACCAAGAGGTACCATTGCCATATCTGCTCCTATAGTAAAAAAAGCCATTCCAATAATTAATAATGTTGCTCCAAGCAAAAATGCAAGTAAATCACCAGTTGGTATAGGGGTAATTGTGAAACATAACAGTATTACTATTAAGGTTATAGGTAGTACCCCTGCCATCGCCTCCTTAAGACTGTCGAAAAGAATATCTCGTGATTTTTGCCAAACTTTCATTTGTTGCCTAAACATAAGTTTTTTTTCACTTAAATTTATGCTGTTGTCATTCAATAATATCAACCTCCAAAATTAGAATTTATATACCGTTTCATTGCTTCGCCTAGATTCGGTATTGTTTTATGTGCTATAATATTATTATAAAATAGCAAGATACATATGTCAACCCATTATATCTGTTAAAATATGGCAATCAATTTGCATTGTTTTTTAAGCGAACTTACGCGCCATATTCGTGTTATATTTTTCGTATATATACGAACATTATATTGAATTAATTTAAAAAATTATAGGATATTATATTGACAAGAATTTTTTTATTTGATATTATATTGATGTGGGTTATTCTTCAATGAGCCATTATAGATATGAAAAGTCTCAGAATATACTTGAGCTTTTAAATATTTTACATAATCTTGTCTATGACAAGTCAATAAAAAAAGGAAGGTTAGTAGCAAATGAATTCATGTGTAAAAAGAATATTTGTTGAGAAAAGAGAAGGATTTAATGTTGAAGCAAAAAATCTTTTATCTAATTTGACCGAAAACTTAAATTTAAAAACTTTGAAAAATTTGAGAATATTAAATAGATACGATGTATCATCCATTTCTGATGATGATTTTGAAAAGGCTGTTACAAATGTTTTTTCAGAACCTAATCAGGATATGATATTTAGAGAGGATGAAGTATTTTTTAATAATGGAGAAAAGATATTTGCAGTTGAATATTTGCCAGGACAATACGACCAGCGAGCAGATTTTGCAGCAGAATGTATAATGATATTGACTGGAAAGGAAAAGCCTCCAGTAAAATTTGCACGCATAATAGTGTTATCAGGTGATTTAAATACAAATGATGTAGAAAAAATTAAAAATTACTATATAAATCCCGTAGATTCCAGAGAAGCAAGTCTAAAAAAATCTTTAAATCTTGATGAAAATTACAAACTAGCTATGGATGTTGTTTCTGTTGATGGATTTACTCAAATGAGTTCAAATGAATTAGAAACATATAGAATTTCATCTAATTATGCAATGAGCTTTGAGGATTTAGAGCTTTGTCAAGATTATTTCAAAAATACAGAGAAAAGAAACCCGACAATTACAGAATTAAAAGTTATAGATACTTATTGGTCTGACCACTGCAGACATACTACTTTCTCTACAGTCCTTGATAATATCAAATTTGAAAATACTGAAATAGAAAATACTTTCGAGTTATACAAAAATAGCAGAAAGTTTGTATATGAAAATAAAGAAAAAGATATTTGCTTGATGGATTTAGCTACTATAGCTGCTAAAGAGTTAAGGAAGCAGGGTATGCTGAACGATTTAGAAATCTCAGATGAAATTAATGCCTGCAGTATAATCGTTGATGCAAAAATAGATGGAAAAAATGAAGAATGGCTTGTTATGTTTAAAAATGAAACACATAATCATCCAACAGAAATCGAGCCATTTGGCGGTGCGGCTACCTGTTTGGGAGGAGCTATAAGAGACCCTCTATCAGGACGAGCATATGTTTATCAAGCTATGAGAATAACTGGAAGTGCCGACCCAAGACAGGCTATAGAAGATACGATAACAGGCAAGCTTCCTCAAAGAAAAATAACTACAGAGGCAGCAAATGGCTACAGCTCTTATGGAAATCAGATAGGACTTGCAACTGGAAAGGTTGTAGAGGTATATGATGAGGATTATGTAGCTAAAAGAATGGAAATAGGTGCTGTTATAGCTGCAGCTCCGAGAAAAAATGTCAGAAGGGAAAGCCCTGTAGCTGGTGACCTTATAATACTTCTTGGAGGAAGGACTGGACGTGACGGCTGTGGCGGAGCTACAGGCTCATCTAAGGAGCATACAGAAGAATCAATACTTCTATGTGGCTCAGAGGTTCAAAAGGGAAATGCACCTACAGAAAGAAAGATACAAAGATTATTTAGAAATGAAAATTTAAGTAAATTAATCAAAAAATGCAACGATTTTGGTGCTGGCGGAGTTTCAGTCGCAATCGGAGAGCTTGCTGATGGACTTAATATAAATCTTGATGTTATACCTAAAAAATACGAGGGTCTTGATGGAACAGAGCTTGCTATATCTGAATCACAGGAAAGAATGGCGGTTGTAGTAGCTAAAGAGGACGCAGATAAATTTATTGCATATGCAAATGAGGAAAATCTTGAAGCTGTTGTTGTAGCAAATGTAACAGATGATAGAAGACTTAAGATGTATCATAATGGCAAAGAGATACTAAATGTAAGCAGAGATTTCTTAGATACAAACGGAGTTAAGCAAAAAGCTGATGTTTTAGTAAAAGCTTATGATGTATCAAGCTTTGAGAGCAGTAAGATAAAATCATTTAAGTCAGATAATTTAAGAGATGCTTGGTTAGAAAATTTAATAGATTTAAATGTCTGCAGTCAAAAAGGATTGGTTGAGAAATTTGATTCAAGCGTTGGTGCTTGCACAGTTTTGATGCCTTTTGGAGGCAAGACACAAATGTCACCTACTGAGGGCATGGCGGCAAAGCTTCCAGTTTTAAACGGACAGACTGACACCTGTACCTTGATGGCTCACGGATTTGACCCTAAGCTATCAAAGCTTAGCCCATATCATGGAGCTATATATGCAGTTTTACACTCTGTAGCTAAAATAGTCGCTATGGGCGGAGATTATTCTAAGATAAGATTAAGCTTCCAAGAATATTTTGAGAAGCTTGGAAAAGACGAAGAAAAATGGGGTAAGCCTTTTGCAGCACTGCTTGGAGCTTTTAAAATTCAGCATGAGCTGAAAATTCCTGCTATAGGCGGCAAGGACAGTATGTCTGGAACATTCAAAGATATAAATGTACCTCCAAGCTTGATAAGCTTTGCTGTTTGTGTAGAAGATATTAATAATGTAGTATCTCCGGAGTTTAAAAAGGCAGGTAGTAAGGTAATTTTAATCAAGGCTAAAAAAGATGAAAATTATATACCTAATTTTGATGATATAAAAAATAAGTATTCAAGAATACACGATTTAGTAAAAAACGGAAAAGTTTTAAGCGCTCATACAGTAGGATACGGTGGACTTGCAGAGGCTATAAGCAAGATGAGCTTTGGTAATAAGATTGGTTTTTCAACTATTGGAAGCACAATATTTGATTCTAACTTCTATTTTGCTCCAAAATATGGCGATATAATTTTAGAGATTGATAATCTTGACAATTTGGACATTCCTTATCTTGTTATAGGAGAAACTATTGCACAGAAAAAAATATCCTTAAACAATTCCTACAATATTAGAATAGATGAAATGTTAAATGAATGGCTCAAGCCACTTGACAGTATCTTTCCTATGAAAAAGGATACCGAGGGAAAAATAAAGGATTATCAATATACTGCCGGAAACAAATTAGAAAAATCAAGAAATATAAGTATTGCCAAGCCAAGAGTATTTATACCTGTATTCCCAGGAACAAACTGCGAATACGATACTAAGAGAGCTTTTGAAAGAGCAGGGGCTATAGCTGAGACCTTTGTATTTAAAAATTTAAGTCCATCAGATATTGAGTTTTCTATAAGGGAAATGACCAAGCTAATAAATGAATCACAAATTGTAGCTTTCCCAGGGGGATTTAGTGCTGGAGATGAGCCAGATGGCTCTGGCAAATTTATAGCCGCAACATTTAGAAATCCAATGCTTAGCGAAGCTATAATGAACTTAATTAAAAATAGAGATGGACTTATGATAGGGATTTGCAACGGATTTCAAGCACTCATTAAGCTTGGACTCGTGCCTTATGGCGAGATAAGAGAAATAAGCAAGGATGATCCTACATTGACATACAACACAATAGGAAGGCATATTTCTACATTTGCATTGACTAAGGTAGTTTCTAATCTGTCTCCTTGGTTTAATAATTGTAATATATCCGATGTATACAACATTCCATTGTCTCATGGTGAAGGAAGATTTATGGCAAACGAGGAATGGATTAAGAAATTGAAAGAAAACGGACAGATAGCTACTCAGTATGTTGACAGTGACTTTAATCCTAGCTACAATGGATTGTTTAATCCAAATGGCTCAATAGAAGCAATAGAGGGTATAACAAGCCCTGACGGAAGAATTTTGGGAAAAATGGGACACTCTGAAAGACTTGATATAGGAACATATAAAAATATACCTTACAACAAAGACCAGAAGCTGTTTGAAGCTGGTGTGTCATATTTTAAATAACGAAAGGAAGATAAATTAAAATGAAAATAGCAATTGTAATGGGAAGTGCTTCGGACTTTCCAGTAATAGAAAAGGGAATACAAATTTTAAGAGATTTTGGTGTGGAGTTTGAATTAAGAGTGATGTCAGCACACAGAACTCCTGACATAGCTACTGATTTTGCTAAAAATGCAGAGAAAAACGGCTTTGAAGCAATAATAGCAATAGCAGGTATGGCAGCACATTTGGGTGGAGTTCTAGCAGCATGTACTTGTCTGCCAGTGATTGGAGTGCCTGTTAAATCATCAGCACTTGAGGGTATAGATGCTTTACTATCAATAGTTCAGATGCCTCCGGGAGTTCCTGTTGCAACAGTAGGTATAAATGGTGGAGATAATGCAGCACTTTTAGCAATACAAATGCTTTCAATTAAATATCCGCAGCTTAGAGAGAAATTTCATGAGTATAAAAAGCAAATGGAAGATAAGGTAATCAATGCTGATATTGAGCTTCAGAAACGACTGTAGTTTATTGGCATTGTAAGTAAAATTAGAAGTTAAATTATTATAAAATTAAAAATAGAAAGGGAAAATAAAAATGCAAAAATTAGAACAATTATATGAGGGAAAAGCAAAGAAAGTATTTAGAACAGACAATGAAAAACAATATATCGTAGAATATAAAGACGATGCTACAGCATTTAACGGAGAGAAAAAAGGAACTATAATTGGCAAGGGTGTTGTAAATAACAAGATGACTGCTGCTATCTTTGCAATGCTTGAGGAGCAAGGAATACCTACACATCAAATAGAGCTTCTAAGTGACAGAGAGTGTCTTGTTAAGGCAGTTAAGATACTTCCTCTTGAAGTTATCGTAAGAAATATAGCTGCTGGTTCATTATCACAAAGATTAGGAATTGAAGAAGGAACTCCAATGAAAAAAACTGTTTTGGAGTTTAGCTATAAAAATGATGAACTTGGTGACCCAATGATAAATGACTATCATATTTTTGCAATGGAATTGGCTACTGCAGAACAGCTTGAAAAAGTTAAAGAATATGCTTTAAAAATCAATGAAATATTGCAAAAATTCTTCCTCGAAAGAAATATTAGATTAATTGATTTCAAATTAGAATTTGGTCTATATGACGGAGAGGTTATACTAGCAGACGAAATTTCTCCAGACACTTGCAGATTGTGGGATAAGGATACAAACAAAAAACTTGATAAAGACAGATTTAGAAGAGATTTAGGCGGAGTTGAAGAGGTTTATCAAGAGGTTTTAGGAAGAATTACTAAATAATAGACAGGGAAACAGAAAGGAATTAGGTCTACTATGTTCAATTACGATAAATTATTCGGCGATGATAAGCTACATGAAGAATGTGGCATAATAGGAATGTATACAGAAAAACCTGAGCTTTCCTCACACCTTGTATACTACGGGCTTTTTGCATTGCAGCACAGAGGACAAGAAAGTGCGGGTATAGCCTCAAGCACAGGCGGCGGACTCATAGAACAGCACAAGGGCATGGGCTTAGTCGCAGAGGTATTTAACAATGATAGTCTTAGCAAATTAAATGGTCACATTTCAATAGGTCATGTTCGCTATTCTACTACCGGAGGAAGTCATATTGAAAATGCTCAGCCTCTTGTGGTTAAGTATAAAAAATGTACATTTTCTCTTGCTCATAACGGAAATTTAGTTAATGCAGATTCATTAAAGGAAATATTGGAAAACTCCGGTGTTATATTTCAAACCTCTACCGATACAGAGGTTATCGCTAATATGATAGCTAGAAACTACAATGATAATCTTGTAAAATCGTTAAAAAATGTTATGGAAATAATAAAGGGAGCTTTTGCTCTAGTATTAATGGACGATAAATCGCTCATAGGTGTACGAGACCATTTTGGACTTAGACCGCTTTGCATAGGCAAAAGACCTGATGGATATATACTTGCCTCTGAAAGCTGTGCTGTCACAGCAATGGGAGGAGAATTTATAAGAGATGTTGAGCCAGGCGAAATTGTCGTTATTAATGAAAATGGTATAGAAAGTATAAAAAGCAACAAATATGCGTCAAAGAAATCCTGTATATTTGAATATGTATATTTTGCAAGACCTGATAGCGTGATAGACGGAATAAGTGTTTATGAAGCCAGATACAATTCAGGCAGAGAGCTTGCAAAGGAAGCGCCAGTTAAGGCAGATTTAGTTTTTTCTGTTCCTGACTCTGGTACTCCAGCAGCTATAGGATATGCACAAGAGCTAGGTATTCCATTCGGACTTGGACTTGTTAAAAACAGATATGCTAAGAGAACATTCTTAGAACCAAACCAAGAGCTTCGTGAAGAATCTGTAAAAATGAAATTAAGCGTTTTAAAGGAGCTTGTTAAGGACAAAGTAGTAGTTATGATAGATGACAGTATAGTTAGAGGAACTACAAGCAGAAAGCTTGCAACTATGGTTAAAGAAGCTGGTGCTAAGGAAGTACACGTAAGAGTGGCTTCTCCTCCTGTCACACATTCATGCTTCTTTGGAATTGATACTCCATTTAGAAACTATTTAATAGGAGCTACGAAAAGCAACGAAGAAATAAAAGAATTTATAAAGGCTGATAGTTTATATTATTTAAGTATACAGGGATTAATAAGAGCAACAGGACGAGAAAATGGCTTTTGCTTAGCCTGCTTAAATGGCGATTATCCTATGGAAGTACCTAACTTTAATTAAAGAAAGGAATTGCACGATATGAATGATAAATTAACTTACAAAGAAGCTGGTGTCGATGTTCATGCTGGTTATGAAACTGTAAGACTTATAAAAGAAAGTGTTAAAAAAACCTATATCAAAGGAGTAATGTCTGATATAGGAGGCTTTGGCGGAATGTTTGCCATAGATAAAAATGAGTATGAAGAACCAATACTTGTTTCTGGAACTGACGGAGTTGGAACTAAGCTTATGATAGCATTTATGACAGATAAGCACGATACTATCGGTGAAGATGCTGTTGCAATGTGCGTCAATGACGTAATCTGCCAAGGAGCAAAGCCTTTATTCTTCCTTGATTATATAGCAACAGGAAAACTTGAGCCTACAAAGGCAGCTAAGATAGTAGAGGGTATATCTAATGGCTGTATAAAATCAGGATGCGCATTGATAGGTGGGGAAACTGCTGAAATGCCAGGTTTATACAGAGATGGTGAATATGATGTAGCAGGATTTTGCGTAGGCATAGTAGACAAGAAAAAAATTATAGATGGAAGCACTATAAAAGAGGATGATATACTCATAGGAATTCCATCAAGCGGAATTCATAGCAACGGATATTCACTTGTAAGAAAGATATTTTTCGATTATAAAGATTATAAGGTTAATGATTATATCGATGAATTAGGCTCTACACTTGGCGAAGCTCTAATAACCCCTACAAGGCTTTATCCAAAGCTTATACTTGATTTGATAAGCAAATTCAATATAAAGGGTATGTCTAACATTACCGGCGGTGGATTTTATGAAAATATTCCTCGTATGTTCCCAGAGGGTTTAACTGCTGATATTGAAACTAAGAATATAAATGTTCTTCCGATATTTAAACTTATGCAAAGAGAAGGAAATATTGATATAGATGAGATGTACGGAACATTCAACATGGGTATAGGTATGGTCTTAGCTGTTGATAAGAATGATGCTGATATAATAATGGAATATCTGCTATCAGTAGGCGAAAAGCCTGTAAAAATAGGCAATATGGTAAAAAGAGAAGGCGGCTTGAAAATATGTCACAATTAGTCTCCAAGAAAATTGCAGTATTAATATCAGGCGGAGGAACTAATCTTCAGGCCTTGATAGATAACCTCGACAATATAAATGGTGCTATAGACATTGTAATTTCTAACAGAAAAGACGCCTACGGGCTTGAAAGAGCAAGACTTAATAATATAGATACTCTATATATAAGCCAAAAGGACTATGAAAGCGTTGAAGCATTTAATGACGAAATAATCAATGAACTTACAAAACGCAACATAGACCTAGTTGTCCTAGCTGGATATCTTAAAATTTTAAGTAGAAGCTTTATAAATTGCTTTAAAAACAGGATAATAAATATACATCCATCATTGATACCGTCCTTTTGTGGCAATGGCTTCTACGGTCTAAAGGTGCATGAAGAAGCCATAAAGTACGGAGTTAAGATAAGCGGCGCAACAGTCCATTTTGTAGATGAGGAAGCTGATACAGGGGCAATAATACTTCAAGACACAGTGAGAATTGACAGCAATGATACAGCAGAAAGTCTGCAAAAAAAAGTTTTACAAATTGAACATAAGCTCCTCCCAGAAGCAGTAAAGCTATTCTGCGAGGGAAAGTTACATATAGAAAACAGAAAGGTTATTGTCAAATAGGCAATAACCTTTTATTTTTCTATTTTTTCCTTTTCCAAACTTTTATAGCTACCTTTAATTGTCTTTATATTCTGCTTATCTATAATGTCTTCACCATATCGAGCTTTTCTGTAAATTTCTTTTATATTTTCTAAATCATTATCATGATTTTTAAATAGCTTAGATGATTTATTATATATAGTTTGACTATTATCATATGTAAAAATATACATTTCCTTTTTACGACAAAGTTCAAGAAATTTTTTGTACCAATATCTTGTTTTGTTTGTATTATAAAGGCTACGCTTAGTGTCTTTCTTCTTTATATCATCATTTAAAAAGCTCGTGTATTCAACAACACCCTCTGTAAAGTTAGAGCTTTTTCTTTTTCTATTCAAAATCCACTTAGTCAAAAAATAAATTAAAAATATAAGAATTATACTAACAAATATAAATGTCAAAATATAAAATGTTGTAATGTCTGCTTCCTCTGCAAATCCTTCATAATCACTTTTTTTAATTTTACGCATTCCGTAAGACATTTCTGAAAATTTTGATATTATAGTTTTATCTAAAAATCTGCCAAGCGGTGAAAAAATAATATAAAATACCTGAGCTAATATAGGTATAATTATTTTGATATATACGAAAATTACAGAGCTTAGAACAACATCTGTACTAAATAATAAACATATTAGACAAGTGATAGTAATAATAAGCAAATTCATGCTTAGAAATTTTTTATTTGTAATTATATCTTCACTGTGCCTCATTGTACGAAGCAAGTATAATCCACTTATAATAAACATAATGGCATATTGAAGTCCAGTCTTATAAAACAACTCAAGCCTTTTACTTAAAAGAACTATTATTAATAAAAACACACTTAATATAAGAAGTTTAATAAATAAATCCTTGAAGCTATAGTAATCTTCATAGTATTTATCTTTTCTAACAAGGTAAATCATGTATATACAAGGAATTGTAGCCGCAATACCACCTACAATAGTTTTAGAACATAATACAGCAATAACAAAGCCTAATATAGGCAAATATTTGAATTTAGAATACTTTTCATTATGTCTAAAGACAAAGTTAAGCGAAAAACTTGCAAGAATTATAAAATATATTATAAGTCTTGAGCTATTTACTGAGTCAACAAATATCATATTAGCACAGGTAAAATAAAAAGCCAGTAAACAAATATGTTTAATTAAAAAGATTAAGAACATATTACTCCCCTCCTTGCTCTTTACTTGAGCTTGAAGCTAAATTTGAATCTAAATTTGGAGTTAAAATACATACACCATGACCAGTCAACTCTCTTAACTTATCTAATGTAACTGAACTTCTTAATTCTACTTTCAAATAATCTGATTCATTTTTCGAAAAATTCGCTTCCTCCTTCGAGTAAACACCCTCTATATCTGGCGTTATAAGAATATGTCCTACTCCAAGCTCTGCAAAATCAATGACTTTGCTCATCATTTTTTCATAAGACTCTCTCACTATGTCTATTGATGCTCTCCCTAAGTCTTCTAAAATGTTCATTAAATAGTTTCTACCCCAAGCAAATCCATCCACATTTCGAAAAGTTTGTATCACACCCTCTGTTATTGTATTTGCAATAACTCTGTATTTTATGTTTTTAGCCTCCAAGTATTGACAAACACTTCTGCATATTGAGAAACATTCTTCAACAAGCTTTTCACGATTATCTCCATCATAATCTATGTTTAATATAACAGTAACTATTAACTCAAGGGTATAATCATATTTTTTAACCATTAAATGACCAACTCTTGCTGTTTGTGTCCACGAAATCATCTTTTGAGGCTCTTGCCCCGTATAGTCGTTAAATCCCACTGTAAGTATTGGGTCTTCAAATATAAATCTATTTATTGACATTTCGCCAATATAACCACTTAGCTTTATCTCAAGGTTTGAAACAGTAGTTTCTTTAGGAATAACAACTACTTCCTCTATGCTCTCATAACTTTTGATAGTTTCAGTAAAGCCAAGGAAATCTCCGCCATATATTGTAGCCCCATATAAAAGATACCTTCCTCTTTTTGGTATAGAAGCTCTTATTCTTCTCTCTAAAACCTGTCTTGGCATCAAGTATTTACTGCTTTGAATAAACGCATAACCAACATCATCAGTTTTCTTAGGAATAATTATTTCTTTTGAAAATTTTTCTTTCAGCTTTAAATAAGAAACAAAACGCCTAGTTCTATTTTTTAAAACACATACAATGTCAAACTCTTCATCAGGCTCAACTATAGTTAATGTAGGTTTTTGAGAATATTCTATTCCATTTAAAGCATTTTTTATTGAGTTATTTTCAATTATATATATAATTATTGCAATTGCTATTATTGTAATTAAAAACATACTTATACTCTCTCTTATATTTTATTTACAAGCTCTTTTTTGCATAAAACAACTGCTGAACAACTGCTTATACTTTTTGTACTCCTAAAAATATTTTATTTCCGCTGAATTTCTTAATATGCGTTAAAATTTTAACGTTGATAACGTTATTGTCGATGTTTTAATTCTACCATATAATGTTAAATAATGCAATATGCTTAAAACTATTTTTAATCTTTAATGACTGTAACTAAAAAATTGTCCACTAATCAATTATTTTTAGAAAATTTAATAGTTCATCATTTTATATTTTCTGATGTTTTTTCTTTTCTAAACTTTTACAAATATTTTTAATAGCTTTTATATCTTGTTTATCTACAATTTCCTCACTATAGCGTGCCTTTCGATAAATTTCTTTTATATCTTTTAATTCTTGTTCAGAATTTATAAATATTTTTGATGATTTCTCGTAGATTGATTTACTGCTATCGAATGAGAATATTCCTATATTTTTTCTATTACAGAGCAAAAGAAATTTTCTATAACAATATCTTATTTGATTTATACTGCTGTTAATTATTTGATTTCTTTTTTTGCTAATACTAAAATCATCATCTAAAAAGCTTCTATACTGTTTAACACCATATACCTCGCTATCTTCTTTTCTTCTTTTTTTCTTTTTTGACAATAGCATTAATATAATTACTGTAATTGTAAATATTAAAAATATAGCGGTAAAAATATAAAAAACAAGCAGAAATTCTTTATTTTCTAATAGATCCTTCACATCCTCTAAAGCTTCTGCTTCTACTTCATCTTTATTTTCAATCTCTTGTATCATGTCATCCTTTCTTGCTTTATCATAAATTTTAGTTAAAATCTTAGTCAAGGGATAAAAAATTATATAGAAAACTTTTTGTATTGCTGGCAATAACACTTTACCAAATATTAAATCAAATAAATAAATTATATTTCTTAAAAATACATCCGAACTTAAAATTATACATACAGCAAAGGTAACTATGATAACTAATATATTCATTATAACAAACTTTTTACTACTGATTACTTCTTTACTATGCCTAGCGACACGCAACAAATAAAACCCACTTAAAACAAAAACTAAAGCATATGGTAGACTGACACTTTTAAATAAATCAAACAGACCTGTTAAAAGAGCAAAAAATGGTAAAGCTAAAATAATTATGATAAGTACCATAAATACGCTTTTGAAATCATAATAGTACACTTGATATTCGTCTTTTTTAATCATGCGTATCATATAAATGAATGGAAATGTAAGCCAAATAATACCTGCTATGCTTTTCAAACACACTGCAACTATAGTAATTCCTAATACAGGTAAATACTTTAATTTGTTATACTTTTTATTATATCTAAAAGCGTAACTTAATGAAAAGCAAGCAAGAATTATAAAATATACTACTATCATAGGTTTATGTATAAAATGTGCAAGTATCAATGCAGAGTATGCAAAGTAGAAAGACATCAAGCATATATTTTTAATTAAAAAAACTAAAAACATATCACTCACCTCCTAACTCTGGAGTTAATACACATAAATCATAGCCTGTTAATTCCTTTAATTTATCCTTTGTTGCTAAAAAGTTTGCTTCTGTTTTCATATGATTTTTATCCATTCTTGGAGTTATAAGAATATACCCTACACCCATTTCAGCAAAATTTATTGCCTTATCAAACATACTTTTATATGATTCTTTTACAGTATATCCTGCTCTTCCAAGTCCTTCTAAAATATTCATCAAATGGTCCTTACCACAACCATAGTCTAAATTTTCAAAAATTTGTCTTGATCCTATTGTTATTGCATTTGTTATTAATCGGTATATTATACTTTTACTTTCTAAAAATTGACAAACACTTCTTGCTATTGAGAAACATTCCTCAACAAGATCCCCATAATCCTTCCCATCATAATCAATATTCAATAAAACAGTCAGCATAAGTTCAGCAGTATAATCATATTTTTTGACCACTAATTGTCCAAGCCTTGCAGTTTGGATCCACGAAATCATTTTTTGTGGTTCTTGTCCAGTATAATCATTAAATCCCACTGTAAGTATTGGGTCAGCAAATATGAATCTATTTATGGATATATCACCAATATAACCACTTAGCTTTATCTCAATATTTGGAAGTTCAGTTTCTTTAGGAATAGAAACTATTTCTTCATGGTAATCATAATTTCCCTTAATTTCATTCATTCCTAAGAAATCCCCACCATAAATGACAGCACCGTATAAACAGTATATTCCTCTTTTCGGTATTGAAACTCTTATTCTTCGTTCCAATCTTTGTCTTGGCATCATATACTGACTACTCTCAACTATGGTATAATCTAATTCTTTAGTACTTTTAACTAGAGTTTCTATCTCTTTCGAAAATTGATCCCTTACTCTCAAATAGGAAACAAAACGTCGTGACCTGTTTTTCAAAACACATATTATATCAAATTCCTCATCTGGTTCTACCAATACTAATGAAGAATTTTGTGTGTATTCTATTCCTTTTAGGGCATTTCTAATTGAAATTTGATTAACTGCAAACGCAGCTAATATAACTATTAGTAATCCTAGAAAAAACATATTTATACTCTCTCTACTATTTTATTTGTAGCTTCTTCATCATTATTATCAAAATTAGAGTCTATCTCAATGGTAAAGTCAGCTATCTCCTTTGTTACTTGGTCATGTGATATTATAACAATTATTCTTTCAGCTTTTAATTCTTGTATATATCTATAGAATTCTTCTCTACTATCCTTATCCATAGATGATGTAGGCTCATCAAATATCAATACTGATGGATTTTTTATTAACTCTCTTAGTATTGATAGCTTTTGTTTTTCTCCGCCAGATATATTAGTTGAATTTTCATTTATAACTTGGTTAAACTTGTCCTCTTCTGAGTATAAAAACTTCTCTAAGCCTACTAATTTTATATATTTATTTAATGTTTCAACATCATAATTTAATGAAAGTGTTATATTGTTGATTATTGTATCTTCAATTAGAGTAGGATTTTGTTCTACTATTCCTATTAATTTTTTTCTTATACCATTCATGTCCAATAAACGTATATCTTTATAGTCATAGAATATACTTCCTTCATACTTATCTTCATATAAGTCTAGTATCAAGCTTATGAGCGTACTTTTCCCTGCTCCGTTATTGCCTTTGATCCAATAAATATTCCCTTTATTAAAAATATAGCTAAAATCATTTATTATTGGTTTTTCGTTATATTTAAAATTTACACTTTCTAATTTAATACTATTAATTTCATTTAGATTTTCGCCTTCACTAATCACACAAGGTTTTTTTAGCAATTCTTTTATCCTATTGTATGATGCTAAATTTACTTGATAGCTCTCCCCTAAAGAAGCAAAAAACATTAAAGAACCCATCGCTTTGTCAAGATAGCTTGACAATATAAAAAATGTTCCAATTGTCATTTTGCCATTAAGTATACTAATTCCTCCGATTATAAACAATACAAGTTTTATTGCAATAGATAAAAACATAATAAAAGCATTGTATAAATTTGTTAATTTCTGACTATTTACAAGCTTTTTATACAATACCGAAAATGATTTGTTTAATATTGAAAAAAACACTTCCTCAATCGAATGTGATTTAATAAATTTTGCATGAGAAATTTGATTATTTATATTTGCAAAATATCTTGATTGCTGTTCTCTAACTTCTACAGATGCTTTGTATAATGGCTTTTTAAAAATTTTATAACCCACTATATAAAGCATCGCTATGATTACAATTAATATTGAGATTTTATAATCTATATTTGTAGTAAAAGCAAATGAAATTGACAATGAAACTAAGTTTAATATTACGCTCGCTATTATACTTAAACAAAAACTAATTATATCCCTTGAGTCATTCTTTATCCTTTGGCTTAAATAAGAACTATTTTCATTTTCCAATTCTAATAAGGATATTTTGTGCAAATGCTTCAAAACATCAGTACATAGTGAAAATCCACTCTTTGCTTCTATATTAACTCTAATTTGAGATAATAAGTATGAGATAACTATACTAGACAGATTTATTGTTAAAAAAATAAATATATATGTTATTAAAAAATCTATATTTTTCTCATAAACAATATTATCTATAAATTTTCCATATATTATAGGCATGACTATACCAATAAGTCCCATTGCTATATTCATAAAAACATATATGTAAAACTTAAAGCTACGCTGTTTTATATATTTCATACAAAATTTAAACATTTTGTTTATTTCTCCTAATTTTATCTACAAGAGGCACCATGTCATTTATATCGCTTAAGAAGCTATAACAATTTGGAGTAAATACATCTACCTCCTCAGGCAATGCGTTGGGACATCCTCCTCCACAAAGTAATGAATTAGCACAATTTTTACACTTTTCAATTGTGGTAATATCTCTTGTATAAAAGCTTTTTTCTTTTAATGAAAATTTTGGATAATATTTTCCAATTGATTTATATTCTTTCCCAACAGCCAATATACAGTTGTATATATTTCCATAGGGATCATAGAATCTACTTTGGCCATCACGATCACAGGTTTTCAATATTGGCCTTAACTTTTTACCATTATATAGAAAGTCTGATATCGGTGATAATTTTTTAAAAATTTGATTTTCAATTGATTCTTCCTCATTATCATTATCAAATAGTGACTGATGCAATTGAGTTTTTACTGAACTACTACATTGAAATAATGGCTGTAATTCAAATTGAACTTTTTTACCCCATTCTGTACTTTCTATACGCTTTTTTTCTTCTAAACAATTCGCTATATTTTCATGGCTAATATTCATTCTTATTTTTATTGGAATCTTGTTTTCAACACATTTTTTTATTCCATCAATGATTCTATCATATGTTGGTGCACCGTTTCTTAAGCCCCTTGTTTTATTATGTAACTCTCTTGATCCATCTAAAGTTACTTGAATATTTAATACTTCAATTGATTTTAATATTTCTATATAATCAATAAGGTTATAGCCATTAGTAATAGTGCTATATTTTGCATTAGGCGCTTTACTTATTATGTATTTGATTATTTCCATATTGTTATTTAGCAAAGGCTCTCCACCAAAGAAACCTATATATTCAATATTTGAATTACTTGAAAAAACCTTATCCACCATAGCCTTTGAAATAATTGGAGACCCTTCTACACCCTTTTCATAGCAATATGGACAGGCAAAATTGCAACTATATGTCAATACAAACCATGCTATATGCTGATTTTGTACTCTTTCTTCAGATACCTTTTTTAATCTATCAATTATATCTTGCTTAGATTTTTGTTCATCTTTCTCATTCATAATGTATTGTCGTGATTTCAAATAATCATACAGTGATTTCTCAAATTCGTTTTTTGCGATTATTTTATCCGATTTTTGCCAATTTTCAACTATTTCACGTTCTTTTTTATGTATTATATCAGCACTGCCATTAATGCCATTAACAAAAAGGTAATCTGAATTTTCGTTCTTTAAATCAATACTTATCAAATTTTTAATAATTCTCATAATATTTTTTCCTCCGTAAAACATAAAATTAAAAGTTATTTTTCAACCTTACCTAAATAAGTTCTTCCAATCTCTCCCAAAATTCATCCAACCCATACAAGCCACAAACAGGCACGTTAAAATCACTATCACAGCTTGTCAATGGAAGTGGACATCCACCAGCACATATGTATTTAATATCACAAGTTTTACATTTTTCAATTTTAAAAATCGTTCTATTTCCTAATTTTAGCACCTTTTCTTTATCAAAATATATATTTTCCTTATAATTACCTATGCGACCATTTTCATGCCCCAAACAAACACACCAAAACACATCTCCATTTGGAACAAAATTCATAGGAACTGCTTTAGTAAAATCACAAGTTCTATCCTTTATATAGCTCTTTTTGTTGACGGTTCTGTGTATTAGGTGATTTAAAGATATACCCTCCCTATATACTTCAACAAAACTACCTATTTTAGCAAGCTTTAAATTTAAATTTTTAACTTCACTACATAAATAATCCAAGTCATAAAATGAATAATCAATTGTGTTTTTTGAAAAATTATCAATCACTAAACTAAATCTTATATTTATATTAGATTTTCCTATTATATTATTTTTCTGTAATATATCAACAAATTTATCGATATTTTGCACTAACTCTTTTGTCAGCATTACAGCAATTGTTATTTCTTTGTTTAACGACTCGATATGCTTTATACCGTCAATAACCTTATTTAAGACGCTAGGATCTGAATTTTGATTTATATACTTTATTATTTCAGCTGTACCATCAAGAGAAATTTGAAATTTATTAACCAAATTATAATCTATATAATTCCTGTATTCGTATAAATTAACTCCGTTAGTAAATATAATAAATTCTTTAGGATTAAAGTTTTTTAATACATAATTTATAGTATCAATATTTTGTGGCAATAAAGATTCTCCTCCAGAAAGTGAAACTTCATCCATTTCAGTAACATCTAAGTAATCCTGTGATAAATATTTTTTAATCAAATCTATATCCTCGATTGTCATAAATTGCTTATATTCAGGTCTATCTTTATATTTGTTCTGATAGCAATATAAACATCTAAAATTGCATTCATAAGTTAAATTTAACATGATTGATTTTACCGGGAACTTTTCCATAGATAATTCAGCTTTATCTATAAATATTTGCTCAATCTCTAAAAGTGCATCTTTTTTCAAAACCTGTCTTTTTTCATATAAATCATTTATTATTCTATTTTCTTTTTCTGATAATGCTAGTCCATTATTAATTTTACGCTCTATTTCAATTATAGTTGAAATAAATTCTTTATCAACCTTTTGTCTTCTAAAGTTAACTAAATTCATAAGAAAAACTTTATTTTCATCCAAATAATAGATAAGATTACCTAAAACAAACCTCTTTTTCATCTTTAAGCTCCTGTTATTTTTTTATTTTTGCCTGAACTTTCATTTGTTTCTAATAATTGTATAGATAATAACTATCTACAAATTGATTTACTTTATCCTCTATCATCTTATTTATCCTTGAATTTTCAGAGTCAAAATTTTCTAAAGAATTTCTTTCTCCTGATAGTTCTTTTGCTATTTCAAAAACTAGAGATTCTGTAAATTCAACTACTTTAACGCTTATTATATACACATCATAAAAAGGATTTGAAATTGGATTATATGAATATTTAGTTACTTCCTCTGCTTTTTCTTTGTCCTTGATAAATATATTATATGACGCATTTATTATTCTTTTGATATTTCCACCCGAATTTATTGTCCTGCCTATTCTCCCAGTATACTCCCAGTTCTCATCTACTTTTAACCTTTTTCTTATTTCCTCTGTATCAAAAATTGGCGCATAAACCATATCCGAAGCTGTACCATATCCTATGAGTTCAAGATATCGTGATTCATTTACTACATAATTTGCTACATCATAAATTTTATCGTTTGTTATCTTTTTATGCATAAAAAAAGCTGGGGTATAATTCATGATATAAGGATAAACCATTAATGTTTTATAAGAAATATCACTTATCCTTTCAATTGCAAGTGGACTAATAAGAAACTGACTAGATTCAATTTCTCCTATAAGGTCTAAATTACTATTTTCATCGTATATATGTGGAAGATTGTTGCTAAATTCTTCTGGGTCATAATTATATAGTCTACTATCATTATACAATATAATATCATTACATACGTCTATAACTGATTTTTTTAATCTTGATTTAAATTCATCACGATTTTTTACGTACTCACTATTTTCATTAAGAAATAACAACCCATTTTTGTTTAAGCAATAATCTACTATCTCACGACATTCTGTATAATTAAGCTTAAATTTTGCGCCCTTTTCTTTCATTTCTTGCTTTATTTTCAGATAATCAATGTATGTTATAACTGGTGTCTCAAATGTATCTATACCATAATAGTCTATTGCTTTTTTATTTATAGCAAGTCCAACATAGTACATTCCCAAAGGAATGCAAGATTTTCCTTTGTGGACATCGAATAATTTACTGTAGCTTTCTAATTTTGTATAATCAGCCGCTACGTTTTTAGGCATATTATTCAAACGAGATAACATATCAATAGAGATAAAATTTCCAGTTGCAGCAGCTATGTTTCTTTTTAAGACATAATCATCATAAGTAATAATATCAGAACCATATTCATGAACCTCTAGAGGAATTTCATTTGCTTCACAAAATTTTTTTATTCCGTCAACGAGTCCACCATTTACCCCTTTTTCTCTACCCAAATAATAGCACCAAAGCTGGATTTTACCTTCTCTGTTTGTTACATTATTAACAATTGTATTACTATATTTAAACACAAAATACAAAGACAACGATATCGTAAAAATAACTGAAATAATAATTATTAATTTTTTTTTCATCCCATATACCCTCCTTTTGGATTTACTTATTTGCACCTTTAGGTTTTATCTTACTAAAACATACAAAACTCAAATAATTTAAAAATAGACGAAATAAAGTGTCCTGTTTGTATTAGGACACCTTATTTCTTGATTTTTGCGTGCTACGCTGGGCATGCACTTGGTGAATTTAATGGATAATAACATTTTATAATGTAAAGTTTCCCAGTATCCTCGCAACCTTCCTGCAATGTACATCCCGTTACCATAATACCTTGTAACTCTACGATATCATCATCTTCATCTAAAGACCATAAAACATCATTTAATTTTTCCATTTATTTCACCTCCTTCTTTTAAATTATGTAGACAATTGTTGCTTGCCTGAACACGTTTGCTTTATCGTGTTTTTATAACTTCTATATATAATTTTCTTCCTGTTATGGTATAATAAAAGTGACCATAAATAAACAGGGGGGGAAATTTATATCTATTAAATACTCTAAAATCAGCTTATCATAACTTTTCAAAAAATGTCAGAATATAATGGTTTCTGACACATCATATTAATTCCTCTTAATTCCTTTTTTTTTATTTTCTACATTGATTTGATAATTTTTCTTTCCTACTTTAGAATACATCATATATCGACATTTTTCAAGGGACTCTTGAGTCCACTTTTTTATACTTTAAATTGTCTGCTTTTACTTTTTGTTTAAATTTTAATATATTTTAACTTATTCCTAATAATTGTATAGATAATAACTATCTACAAATTAATTTATTTTATCGTCTAACATTTTATTTATCCTTGAACTTTCAAAGTAAAAATTTTCTAAAAAACTTCTTTCTCCTGATAGTTCTTTTACTGTTTCAAAAATTAGAACTTCTGTTAATTCAACCACTTTAACACTTACTATATATACATCATAGGTAGCATTAAGTTAGAATCCTTGGCAGTATTTATTTCTTCTTTAAGATTTCCTCTTTTAATGCAAGATGACATGGTATTTAATATTACAAGTATCATTATAATCAAAACAATAGTTTTATGCGCTTTTTTCATTCTAACAATCCCTATTTTAAATAATTTATTTTTCTTTGTTCTGTAAATAAGTAATACTTTATTTTCTATGTAATTTTTATCAAGAAAAGCAGAAAAAGTAAATATTGATATTTACTTTTCCCTGATATCGAATCAGTAATTTATATTTATTGATTATAAAGTTTAAACTCATATATAAATTTATCAATTTCATCATCTATAAATTTATTAATTTCAAGATTGTTAGAATCATATTTTTCTAAGGTTGTTGCGTCAGTTAATAATTTTTTGGCTATATCATTAATTGTTGTTACAATAAACTCAATAATTTTATTACTTCCACCATCACCTTCATTATAATAAAAATAATAATCAGCAACTTCTTTTGATTTTTCTTTATTTTTTGCAAAAATTTCGAATACTGAATCTACAAGTTTTTTACGAACTTCACTAATTTTTGTACGCTCTTCTGATCCCACAAATTCCCAATCATCATTCAAATATAATGAGTTCTTTGTATTTTTTGTATCAAATGTCGGAGCAAATGTCGGAGCATATTTAGAATACTTCGATTCTTCATTTATTATAATATAGCTTGAGTCAGAAACTATATAGTCAACCACATCATAGATTTTTTTGTTTGTTATTTTATTATGTACATATACGCTTGGCGAATATAACATAGAATAGGGATCAACAACAAATATTTTATCTGGAATTTTTATTCCTTCAAGTAACATATCATATTTATATGGATCCAATAAACCACCAGGAATTAGATATGAATATTCATCAAGCGCTAATTCACTAGTTTCATCATACATAAGCATTTTTTCTAGTCTGCTACTATAAAACCTTTTATTTAAATCTATTTGTAAATATTCTTTTGTTTTAAATTCATTACATATGCCAAGTATTGTATTTTTCAATTTCTTTTCAAATTCTTCATCATTCAAAATTTCATTTTCTATATCAATAAATGCTAATTTATTTAAGTTCATATTATAATGTATTATCTCATAATATTCTCTTGTATTAAATTTAAAATTCGCACCTTTTTCCTTCATTTCTTGCTTGGCATTTAAATAATCAGCATATGTTATAACTGATTTTTCTAAAATATCTACACCATAATGTTTCAATATATCCTTATTTATAATAAACACTTTATAGTCCAAACCTAATGGAATACAATATCTTCCTTTATATGCATCCAATAGTTTGTTATATGAATCAAATCTTGTATAGTCAGCATGTTTTTTAGCAACACCTTCAAGATACATTTGATCATCAATTATAATTGAATTACCAGTACTTAATGCTATATTTCTCTTTAATATATAATTATCAATTGACACAGATTTTTTATCTATAATGTTAATTTCTAATGGGATATTGTTTATATCACAAAAATCTTTAGTGCGCTCAATAATCTTATCCGGAATATCTCGGTCCATGTTAGAATTATGGTAATGCCATATTTGAATTTTAGCATTATTGCCTTTATCACCCATTGCACACGAAGATAAATATAATAGTTGTAATAAAATTAAACTTAAAATAACAATCTTTAATACCTTCTTCATTAAAGTCAATTCTCCTTCACGCATAATTATTTGCTAATATGACTATACACTTGAAAATAAATTGACACAAAGCCAACCTATTTTTGTGCATTGTATAATTAGAATTAGTATTATCAAATAATGCAAGTTCAATAGTCTTATCATGGACATATAACATCGCCTGTCTAATATAAATAATAAGTTTACTTATATCAACTTTTGAATAATCCTTTATTTTAATTCTTGCATATGCCTAATATAGTATTTTTCAAGATTTCTTTAAATTCGTTACTTGATAAAATTTATTCCTCTCATTTCTAATATTTTATATTTTATTTAATTTTATCGCTGTTCTTTTCCTTTTCCAAAGTTTTATAAATACTTTTTATAGTTTTTACATCTTGATTATTTACAGCTTCTTTATCATAACGTGCTTTTCTATAAATTTCTTTTATAACTTCTAAGTTTTCTGTGTGATCTTTAAATATATTAGTCGATTTCTCATATATTGTATGGCTGTTATCATATTCAAATATACTCATTCTTTTTTTACTACAAAGTATAAGAAATTTTTTATACCAGTATCTTATTTGATTTATACCCCTAGCAAATATCTGTTTTTCATTTTTATTTCTTTTGTCTTCATCATCTATGAAGCTTCTATCCTCCTTAACTCCCTCAATATAATCAACTGTCTTCCTCTTTTTCCTTACTGAAAGCACCTTTATCAAACCATAAATTACAAATGCTAGAAATGCAATAGCAACAATATAAGCGAAAACACTAAATATTTTTTCACTAGGGTCTTGTATCATATGTCTTTCTGCCTCTTGTTCAACATATTCAGGTATTTCAAAAGGAGATGGTGGCGCTTCTTTATATACAACAGCTTTATTCATAAAATATGCCATAGGTAAAAATAGTATATAAATAATTTTCATTACTATAGGTACAAGTATATTGCTATATACAAATTTCACCACAATAATTACAAGTTTCAAAATCGCATCTGTACTTAGAACTATACTTATTATACTAATTATTACAATAACTAAAGCGTTCATAAGTATAAATCTTTTATTATTAATCACTTCTTGACCGTGTCTAGCAGTACGCATCAGATATAATCCACTGATAATAAAAATAACAACGTATTGTAAGCTAACTCGATTAAAAAATGCAATATTTTTGACTAAAAAAACAAACAGCAATAAAGGTAAAATTGCATAAAAAAGATTGATAAATAAATCCTTAAATCTATAATAATTTACATTGTATTTATCCGTTAAAACAACATACGTCATATAAATATATGGAATTATAGCTCCTATAACTCCTGTAACATTATTAACAAACAACAATGCTATAACAAACCCTAATATAGGAATATATCTAAACTTAGTATATTTTTTACTAAATCTTAAAGCATAGCTAAGAGACAAGCTAATAAGGACTGTAAAATATACGAAAACCATTGCGTTGTTTGTGGGATCAATGAAAATCATGTTAGCGTATGCAAAATAAAAAGCTAATAAGCACATATTCTTAATTAAAAAAACTAAAAACATATCAATTTTCTCCCTTGCTTTGAGCCAAATCCAAACTTGGGTTTAAGACACAAACATCATGTCCCGTTAATTCTTTTAATTTTTCTAAACCCGTCATATAACCTGCGTCGATATGTAAATAATTTGATTCTTTATTTAGAAGATTATTATTTTCTTTAAAATAAATTTCCTCAATATCTGGTGTAATAAGAATATGTCCAACACCTGATTCAGCACAATCAATAGCTCTATTTAACAATTTGTTATATGACTCTCTGATAACACCCTTTGTTGCTCTTCCCAGACCCTCTAAAACAGTCATTAGATGATTTCTACCCCAAGCGAAATAATCTAAGTTTTCGAAAATTGGCTTCGTACCTGCTGTTATTGCATTTGTTATGACTTTATATTTTATATTTCTACTTTCTAAAAACTGACATACGCTTCTTGCCATAGAAAAACATTCCTCAACAAGTTCATCTTGCTTATAACCACTATAATCTATGTTTAATATTACAGTTACCATAAGTTCAAGAGTATAATCATATTTTTTAACCATTAATTGTCCGAGCCTTGCTGTTTGTACCCAAGAAATCATTTTTTGAGGCTCTTGTCCAGTATAATCATTAAATCCTACTGTCAGTATTGGATCTTCAAATATGAATCTATTTATTGACATTTCTCCAATATAACCACTTAGCTTTACATCAATATCCGAAACAGTGGTTTCTTTAGGTATAACTACTATTTCTTCAATACTGTCATATCTCCCTATAGTTTCAGTTATTCCAAGAAAATCTCCGCCATATATTGTAGCACCATACAGAAAATACCTACCTCTTTTTGGTATAGACGCTCTTATTCTTCTCTCAAGAATTTGCCTTGGCATCAAATATTGGCTGCTCTCAATAATCATAAAATCAAGATCCTTAGTTTTCTTTGAAACTACTATTTCCTTTGAAAATTTTTCTTGTAACTTTAAATAGGAAACAAAGCGTCTTGTTCTATTTTTTAAAACACATATAATATCAAATTCTTCATCAGGTTCAATAATTTTCAATGAAGGTTTTTGAGAATATTCTATGCCTGTTAAAGCATTTTTTATTGAATTTCTTTCAATTATATATATAACTGCTGCAATTGCTATTATTGTTATTAGAAACATACTACCCTCCATTTTGGCATAGTATAAAAAGCTGCTTCAATATAAAAACTTTGTCACAGCTTAAAACAATGCACTTAAAAATAAAAATCTATTGCACACTTATATTTTTTCTAATGGAACGGGTATGCTTCTTATTATTTCATCTAAATAAACTGCTGTTTCTTTCGCTCTTCTTCCGCCAGCTGATATGATACGGTGACATAAAACGTCCTGCGCAACAGCCTGTACATCTTCAGGTAAAACAAAGCCTCTTCCATTTATAGCAGCATAAGCTTGACTTGCTTTGTATAAAGCTATAGCTCCACGTGTTGATACTCCTGTTAAAAATCTTCTATCATTTCTCGTAGCTGTAACAATTTCCAACATATATTTAGAAACATCTTCATTTACTGTAACAAGGCTAAAATTATCTTTTACATATCTTGTTTCTTCACTATTTACTACACATTCTAGACTTTCTACAATATCTATTGTTGATTTTCTAGCTATAACCTCTAGTTCCTGTTCCTGCTGCATATAACCAAGTGATAATCTCATGAAAAATCTGTCTATTTGAGCCTCTGGCAATGGAAATGTTCCTGATGACTCAATAGGGTTTTGCGTTGCCATAACCATAAATGGTTCTTCAAGCTTCATAGTTTGTCCATCAACTGTTATTTGTCTTTCCTCCATAGCCTCTAACAAACTTGATTGAGTACGAGGCGTAGCTCTATTTATCTCATCGGCAAGAACTATGTTAGAAAACAAAGGACCAGGTCTAAACATAAATTCTCCCTCTTTGTTATTATAATAATTAATACCCGTTAAATCTGACGGCAATAAGTCAGGAGTAAATTGAATTCTTTTAAATTTCCCACCAATTGATTTTGCAAATGCTCTTAGTAGCATTGTTTTTCCTGTACCAGGAATGTCTTCTAACAACACATTACCTGAACATATAAAAGATACAATAATCTTATTTATAACCTCGTCCTTACCTAAAATAACCTTTGAACAATTACTTAATATTTTGTCCTTATACTCCACAAATTGTTTTGTTTCCATATGTATTACTCCTCCTAAGTTAAAATTTTAACACTGATAACGTTTTTGTCTTATGGTTTAATTCTACCATATAATACAAAATATTACAATGATATTTAAAATTCCTTTTAATTGCTTTTTTCTAAATTTTTATAACTACCTTTGATTATTTTTATATCTTCTTTATTTATAGTTTCTTCGCTATAGCGAGCTTTTCTGTATATTTCTCTCATACTATTCAAATCTTTTTCTTTATTTTCAAATATCTCAAATGATTTTTCATATATTGTCTGACTGTTATCGCATACAAATATATCCATTTTTCTTTCATAGCAAAGCATAAGAAACTTTTTATACCAATATCTTATTTGATTCATGCTTTTATCAAATACTTTCTTGGGTTTCTTATTTTCATCAATATCATCATCAAAAAATCTTCTATATGATTCTACGCCATTTATTTCATTCATTCCACTTATTTTAATATATACTTTTTCTTTTCTTTTTAACCTTTCTCTCCTTATAAGTACATAAATAATAATCGTTAAAATTGCAATAGCGCCAAAGGCAATAATAAAAGCGTAACCATCCACGCTTAGATCTGGCACACGAGGAGCATTCTCTGTAAATCTAATATTTTTATTCGAATTAATCAATCCCAATGCTCCCAAATTTAAAAGTTTCAATACAGGCCAAGAAATTATATAAAGAATTTTCAATGCTATTGGTATAATCACATCTATAAATACAAATGTTATCACATTGGTTACATATCTAAAAACTACATCTACATTTAGAATAATGCTTACAATACTGATTAGTGAAATAAGCAAAGTATTCATGAACAAAAATCTTCTATTATTGATTACAGTGCTGCTATGTCTTGTAATACGCATCAAATATAATCCACTTATGATAAACACAATAAAATATGGTAAACCTACGCGATTAAAAACTCTAAAATTCTTAGATAAGAAAACAATAAACAATAAAGGCAAGATTGTTAAAAAGAGTCTAATAAACAAGTCTCTAAAACCATAATAATCTACTAGGTATTTATCCTTTAAAGCAATATAAAACATATAAATATATGGAAGTATAACTTCTATAACTCCCATCGTAGTATTAGCAAATTGCAAAGATATGACAATCCCCAACATAGGAAGATATTTAAGATAACTATATTTTTTACTAAATCTAAAAACATAGCTAATAGATAAGCTGATAAAGACAATAAAGTATACTAAAATCATTGAATTTTTTACAGGAGTAAAAAAAATCATATTGGCATATGTAAAATAATAAGCTAATAAACACATATGCTTAATCAAAAAAATTAAAAACATATTATTTACCTCCATTGTTTTGAACCAAATCCAAACTACAGTATTTTAGTTTCTGTTGTTTTTTTGTAAGAAAAAAAGTGAAATTGATAAACTTGTTACTAACATGAACATAATTATCTTTTTCTTCGAAACAAACTATTGAGCTAAAATTTCAACAGTAATAACGTTATTATTTAATAACTTGACTCTACCATAAATTACAAAATATTTCAACAACAAAATCATTACTTATCCAAAATCTACAAAAATATCCTGTTTTTATATCCTTAATTTATAATATACCATATACTGACAAATTGCTCAAGGGACTTTTGAGTCTACTTTATAAAGATATTTGTCAAAATAATTGATTTCACTTGCTAACAGCATTTTTATTTTATTACAATCTTAATTTTTTTGAAAAAACAAATTAAACAAAAAATTTCAAATCTTCAAAAACACTTTAACTTTTTTACCTTTCATCCGATATAACTAATAGAAACATAATACTTTTATAAAGAGTGTGAAATCAAATGAATATTATAAATAACCCTATTGCTACAGACAGTTTCAAAAGCAGCGCTGTTCAATCGAGCACTAATATTTCAAGCACTTCAAGCAACACAAGCATTTCAGATGCTTTGCGTGTTTCAGAGCTTGAAAAAGTAATTCTTGAAAATTTGAATAATACAGCAAATATAAAATCAGATACTTATTTAGCTTCTAATACAAAGCTTTATAATACTGCTGATTTAATTGCGTTTGCAAAAAAACTTCTGTATAATGAAAAATTCAGAGAAGTTGCGATAAACTTAGACCCTAAACTAAAAGAGGTCTATGAAAATTTTACTGAGGCTATAAAAGCTGATGATTCTAAGCTTGCAGAGTACATTAGATCTGTTCTTTCAGATTCTAATAAGTTTTCGGGGGAATTTTTCTATGCACTTAATAAGCTAATGTCTGATACCAAAGATTTAAGCTTGAAAAATGCTATATACGATTTCTTAAAGATATTCGACTATTATTTTTCTCAGGATGAAAATGCCTCTGCTGTAAACTCTGCATTAAATGAACTTCTAAGCAAGCTTCCAGAGGATTTAAAAAATCATTTATTAAAGCTTTTATCAAATAGCTTTGACAACAAGTTAAATCTTTTGTTACTTTCAATATTGGACACAAAACTTCCTGAAAGAGAGAAATTAAAGCTTGTTATTTCATATTTGCTTGATTTTGCTGATAAATCCAATAATGTTAAGGATACTGACCCTTTAAACATATTAAACAATTTTCCACAATCTTCAACACAATCAAATGATGAAAATATAAAATTTATAGATATGGCTATAAAATCTTTAAAAAGCTCTAACTTAAGCCATGACAATGAAATAAAAGCCTCAATAGAAAGCCTAGAGGAAAAGCTAGCCTCACAGAATTCTGATATATCAGATAAATTCACAACTGAGCAAAGCTTAAATATGCAAAAATCAAATATAAAGTTATTAGATGAATTAATACAAAATGCAGTTAATCAAAAATCGAATATCATACATAATGCAACTGGTACTTTAGATGAGCCTAAAAATACTGATATTATCAAATTTTTAAATAGCCTAAAAGCATCTGCTAATTTTGATGATAAAAATATGATAAACAGCTTAATAGATGATTTAGGGAAAATAAAGCTTCAAAATTCATCAGAGCTTTCAACAATTTTTGATAGAATAAAAAATCATATTTTAAATAATAATTCATTTACTAAAGATATTAAAGAAAATCTTCTCAATTTATTTAACAAATTTGCTGACAATACATTGGAAAATCTTATATTTTCTAATCTTTCAAAAAATAAATGCGAAGTGCTATTAAATATTTATGAGAAAAATATAATGCCTAATTTACTTAAAAACACAGAACAATTTAATTCTGAACTAAATACTAATCGTTTTAATAATTTAGGAGTATCAAAAAATATTTTCTCTGCTTTAACTCATAATCTTTTAAGATTAAAGCTAGGTACAGCAAGTGAGTTTGACAAGCAAATCAAAACATTTTTTAATCAGCTAAATTACAAACAGCTAATTAATTTAGAGGAATCTGTTGATATGAAACTTGCTTTGATTAATAAGCTTGTAGAGCAGAAAGATATAAACGGTGGAATGAAGGAATTTTTAAAATTATTAGATACTGGTATGAGATCAAATTCCAATGAACAAAGCAGAGCGGCCTTTGAAAGCACCTTGCTATCCCTAATTTCTAAGGATGATTTAATGGCTAGATATAAACACTTCTTCCTACCACTTCTGTACAATGGGCAAAATATTTTATCTGAAATATTTCTTGGTGTGGATAGGGTAAAGGATGAGGATAAAAGGCAAGGGCTTGATATAGAAGATTTAGTATTTAAAATTACAATTATTTTAGATATTGAAAACAAGGGATTATTTAATACAACTCTTGTTTATTCCAATGGAGAAATATCAGCAAATGTCGCAGTTCCAAAATATTTTAGTTCATCAAGTATTAAGATATATAATGATTTAAAAAATATTATTGCAAAAAACAATCTTAAGGCTGGTAGTATTGTAGTTAGCTAACAGGAATATAGAAATTATTAAGCATATAAAATAGAGGAGCATACCACAATGATATGCTCCTCAGTTTTTTTACTTATATTCTTTTAGTCTATTGGAAAAACTGAACCCTTATATGTATCATTGATGTATTGCTTTATCCTTTTATCTTTTAGAGCCTCTATTAAGGCTATCACAGCTTTATTATTTTGATTGCCATCTTTAACAACTATTATATTTGCGTATGTATGTGCAGCATCTGAATCCTGTTCTTCTATAGAAAGAGCACTTGACACATCCAAGCCTGCACTGAGTGCATAATTCCCATTTAACACCACAAAATCAACATCAGCAATTATTTTTGAAATATAAGCCGCTTCTATTTCTACTATACTTATATTGTATGGATTTTTAACTATATCTTTCTTTGTAGCTGCAAAACCTACACCAGCTTTTATTTTTATCAAGCCATTATTTTCAAGTAGTAAAAGAGCTCTTGCTTCATTTGTTGTATCATTTGGTATTGCAATTATTGAACCTTTTTTTATATATTTTAAATCCGATGATTTTCCTGCATATATTGCAAGAGGTTCATAATGTATTCGTGCTACGCTAACTAATTTGGTCTTATGTTTTTTATTGAAATTATCTAGATAAGGCTTATGTTGAAAGAAGTTCACATCAATATCTCCAGCATTTACAACTAAGTTAGGCTGTGTGTAGTCTGTAAATTCGACTATTTCCAACTCATATCCCTGCTCCTTCAATACATCCTTAACCTGAGCCAATATTTGTGCATGAGGTGTTGGCGATGCGGCTACCTTTATTTTTTTATTTTCTTCCTTTAATGTTTCCTTATTTTGGCATCCTACTAATGAGTTAAGTGCCAGTATTGAAATTAACATTAAAAAAAATGATTTTCTTAAATTTTTCATTTTAATCTCCTTAATAAGAAGGCAGCTATATTTTTGGTTTATTGGATACATTTGTCACAGTATAAATCAAAAAAATAAGCTTGTCAATAGCTTTTTAAATTTCGTTGAATTTCTAGCAATAATTAAAGATATAAAAGAAAAGAAATATTAATTTTATTTTCATAATAATAGATTGTTGACTTAATTGCTAATTTTGTCTTATAATATTAACATAAATAATAAAATATTTGATAAAACAATTCTTTTAAATAACTAAAATAAGGAGTCACTATGAAAGTCTTAGTAGTTGGAAGTGGTGCTAGAGAGCATACTATATGTTACAAACTAAAGCAAAGCAAAAAACTGAGCAAACTATATTGTACACCAGGCAATGCTGGTATATCCTCCATAGCTGAATGTGTAGATATAAAAGCAGAGGATATAGAGAAAATAACTGAATTTTCTGTTGATAATAAAATAGATTTTGTTGTTGTAGGTCCAGAAGTTCCTCTTGTTGCAGGGATTGTAGATATGCTTGAGGCTAAAGGAATAAAAGCCTTCGGTCCTAAAAAATGTGGAGCAATATTTGAGGGCAGCAAGTCATATTCAAAGGATTTTATGGAAAAATATAAAATACCTACCGCAAAGTACAGAACCTACACTGATTGTAAAAAAGCGCTTAAAGGACTTGAAGAATTTAGTCTTCCTGTAGTTATAAAGGCAGATGGTTTAGCGGCAGGAAAAGGAGTTTTGATATGCAATACTATTGGAGATGCACAAGAGGGAATTAAGGCTATACTGGATGATAAGCAATTTGGGGATGCAGGTAATAGCTTAGTTATTGAGGAATTTTTAGACGGAATTGAAACTTCCCTACTATGCTTTGTTAATGGCAAAGAAATAATCCCTATGGAAAGTGCTAGGGACTACAAGAGAGCCTACGACAACGATTTAGGATTAAATACAGGCGGTATGGGCTGTTTCTCACCAAACCCAATATATACAGACGAGTTGAAAAAATTTATAAAGAAAAATATAATAGATAAAACTTTAGATGGATTTTTAAGCGAAGGCATTGACTTTAGAGGAGTTTTATTTATAGGTCTAATGATTAAAGGCAATGAGTCTAAGGTATTAGAATACAATACTCGTTTCGGAGATCCTGAAACCGAGGTGGTTCTTCTAAGACTGAATTCTGATTTATTAGATGTTATGCTAAAAACTGCCGATGGAACGCTGAAAGAAACTGATTTGCTTTGGTCTGATAAAAAATCTGTAACTGTTGTAATTGCATCTGGAGGATATCCAGAAAATTACGAAAAAGGTAAAGAGATTTTTGGCCTTGACGACATAGATAACGATATAATAGTATTTCATGCCGGTACGAAATTTGACAATGAAAAAATTGTAACAAATGGTGGCAGAGTTTTAGCTGTAACTTGCTTGGATGACTCTATCGAAAAAGCAAGAGAAAAAGTTTATCAAAATATCAAAAAAATATGCTTTGAAAGTATGGAATTTAGAACAGATATTGCAAAGCTGTAATTGATAATTTCTACATATTAGTTAACTTCAATATAATTATATATAAATATGTATTTTAAATTATTGCTTGTAATTTGCGAATTTTCTGATAAAATAATATAGAAGAACTAAAGAAATGGAGAAAAAAATGAGTTTATTTAAGGAATGGACTAAAGACTTAGAAAGTGTTAAAACACAAGAGGATTATGCTGTATTTTGGAAAGATTACATGGAAAATGAAATTGAAATATATAAAGTAATTCTTAGCAAAAATGACCCTGTTATAAATGGAACTGTAAAGGAACTTTCAGAAAAATTCAATTGTTCCATTAAACAGATTGTAAGTTTCTTAGACGGAGCTAACGACAGTTTTAAACAAAGACTTGAATTAGAGGATATCACAGAGGAAACACAAATCAACGCTGAATATGATTTTGAAAAATTGCTATGGAACATGTATGAGGTAAAAGCTGATTGGCTATACAATCTAGCTGATTGGGATAATGTTCTTTCTGAAGAAAAAAGAAAAGAAATTAGAAAAGAACACAATCGTTCAAAGCAAGTTATCAACGATAGCAAAGTAGGAAGAAATGATCCATGTCCATGTGGCTCTGGAAAAAAATATAAAAAATGTTGTGGTAAATAAAAATTTGTCGGGTTTTTTAATATAACCCGACAAATTTTTTTATTTCGGATTAATTTAAGCTCTAATTAAGTTTAAAATATAATTTCCCATTCACATATCTATATTAAACACATAAAATAAATAATAATCGTTTAGGAGGTTTACAGTGACTAATAAAGAATTGTTTGTAGAATATTTAAAATTTAACAATGTAGTGCCAACTGACTTCAATCAAGATGACCTTCCAAATTGGGAGATGTTTAATATGGACGCACCAATGCCATGGGAATATGGTGCAATGAACCCAATGATGCCTATGTCGCCAATGTCACCAATGATGCCTATGTCGCCTTATGGTAATATGTCACCTTATGGCGATGAGATGTCTCAAAGAATGTGGAACAGACCAGGTTGGAGAAGAAATAGACCGGGATACGGACCGGGATATAATCCATTTGTTCCATTGTTTTGGTGGTGGCTGCTGTTTTAATTTATCTGCTAAGAACTATACTTAAATGCTTCGTAGAGTAGCAAACAAATACTTAGAAAAATTAAAAAACACAAAGAAAAATTTAAAACATTTTTCTCTGTGTTTTTTTATTGTGTAAACCAACTTCAAACTGCTATCTTATTGGACAAACTCCATTGTCGCAACCATCAGTTCCAACATCTAAGTCTGATTCATTTAATTCGTATTTATTTAAAAGTGATGGTATAAAAGGTCTCATCTCTGATATTCTTCTTGAATACTCTTCTTCTGATATAGCCTCATATGGCATGAGTTGATAGAAGCTATCATCCAATGATAGGAACGACAATGCAACTACATCATCCCAATTTTCCCATACCCATTTTTCAACATCTTTCCATTCCTTGTCTCTAACATGAATTGTTATAGAACAGTTATGATCAACGTAATTTTCCATAAAAAGCTTATAATTTTCGAGCTGTTCAATAGCACTTACATCATACTTTGTCTTTCCTATCGGTGATTTACAAGGGAATTCAACAACCTTAGTTGTACAAGTTTCTAAATCCTGCCCAACCTCCGGATGTATTGTATATCCTAGTTCCTCACAAACCTTAACAAGAGGATCGTGACTATTAATTCTAACTCTTCTTATGAAATATGGGGAATGAGAATAATGAACACCGCTTGAAACAGATGGAAGCTGTGAAAGCGTACCTTCTGGTTTAACTGTAGTCACTAGAATAGGTTCTTTCTCCCCTATTTCCATAGCGTATCTCTTAGCTTCTTCCTTAGCTACTTTTCTAAGTTTTCTTAACAAAACTGCCTGCTCATCTCTATTTAAGCCTATTGCATTTACCATATCCTGCCAGCCCGTCAACGAACAGCCTGTTAGCTTATCTCTTTGCTGAACGCTGTCCCAATCTGGAAGCTCCAACTCAACGCAAGTCATACGATATGCTGATCTAACAGACAATCTTTGTGCTTCAAGCAAGCCGTGTTCATCTAAAGTATTATCATCATTTACAAAGGCAAAGACATTAAGAGTAGTTAAATTACATAATCCTTTAGAATCAAGCAGTATCTCCCCACAAGGATTAACACCATTCATGTTTTCCCTTCTCTTTGCACCTGCTACCTCATTTACCCAACCAGGTTCACCGGAATATCTCATTTGCTCTATCTGCCAATGCAATTGCTCCTTAGATGGCTTTTGTTTATAATAAATAGAATTATTGCTCATTTGTCTATGGATAATATCCTTGTCTACTATCCATTGACCGTCAATTTGCTTGTACAGATTGGTTTTTGCTTCTATACATTCCTTATCATCATAATCTATAAGCATGATTTCAGCAGTTCTTCTAACTCCACCTACTACTACATTTTCACCTATAATATTTGCCATATCTAAACAGTCAATAGCTCTAACTTTAAATCTTTCTTTTCCTTCTATGCTGCTTCTTTTCTTTATTACCTTATCTATTTTAGTAAACATATTTTTAAGGCTGATATGTCCACTTGCAGTTCCTCCAAAAGTTTTTAAAACCTCTCCCTTTGGTCTGACATTATCATATTTAATAACTACCGTACTTATATTTCTATATTCTGAACTGTATATAATTTTAAAGAAAAAGTCTAATGCTTGAACCCAACCCTCTTTACTATCTCCAACAACTATCTTAGCAGTATTATTTTTGTGGAATTCAAGACTTGTGCTGTCCTCGCGACTTTCTGAATCCACAGGGCTGTAGTCCTCGTGTATAATCATATAATTACTTCTAAGCTTTGGCAGTTTCTCTACATCAGATTTTAAAACTCTTACTCCAACTCCGGAGCCTACCATAAGCAAATAGAACAAATCTTTAAATGCGTGATAATTATCAATAACCTCAAATGCACAGTTATAATTTGCTATAGGATAGTTGTAAGCTACAGAGGTTCCTCCTACCCAGAAAGTTCTTCCAGACAAAAATTGTCTTAGATTAAATATGTTATCGTATAAAGCCTCTGCTTCTTCTTTTGTTGTAGGAACTAAGCTACAATTGTACTCAACAGCTCTTCTTACTGTTTCCCACCAGTATTCTCTTCTTCTTTCATCATCAAGCCATCTCGAATAAGTTCTATAATAAACAAAGCTGCCCAGCTGGTTCATAGGGTTTTCTTTATGTTTGTATTTACTTATAAATTCCTCTGTAAGAAGTTTGAAATCTCTTCTTTTTCTTTTATCTCTTGATTTATCTCTTTCATATCTATATAGTATGTATTTTTTTGCTACATCTTTTCGTTTGCTCTCCATGAGCCTATCCTCAACCATATCCTGTACAAGCTCAACTGGTATAGGGAATTTCTTATCTTCTATCTCTTTAGCAATAGATTCTGATATTTCTCTAGCAATATCCAAATCAACCCCCACCTTAGTTTCCTTCATAGCCTTAACTATAGCATCTTCGATTTTAGATACTGTAAAATCTGCTAAAATCCCTGTTCTTTTTAATATTTTCGACATACTGCACCTCTTAGAAAATTAGATAATAGATTTAAAAATTGAATGAAATTTTCAATTTATATAAAGTTTCTTATAATTTTTGTATACAACATATTGTAGCATTGTTATAAATATCTGTCAAGCAAATACTATATATAGTATTTGGCATAAAAATTTAAAATTGGTTAAAATGCTTTATATTTTAATATGTCCAAGTAAAAAATAAAATATGTTAAGAAATTTTAATATTATTTAAAAACTTCTTAACATATTTTTATTATTCTAATTTTTAAATCCTTACAACCGGGATAAATAAAGTACTCCCGCATAAATCATTACTATTTTTTAATTATAGTCCTAGCCAATTTATAAGATTCATAGTATCTTTAAAGCAACTTGATTTTAAGAAATCATCCTCATATTTTTCCGAGCACATCATCGGATGCCTGCTAATATACTTCTCTCCATCTACAATATATTGAGCCTTATCCTCCGCTTGTTTACCCCATAAAAACCAGTTAATGTTCTTATTTTTTGTTGAAATAAATTTAAGTAAGCTTATACTAAAATCTTCCCATATGTCTATATGACTACCTGACTTTCCTGCTTCTACACTCAGATAAGTATTGAGCATTAAAACACCTTGCTTTTCCCAAGATTTAAATATCTCTCCAGGTGCTAATATATTAAATTTACCAGATTTTATTTCTTCCTGTATTGTTGAAAATTTTCTGATTTCATTGTAATTCTCTACATTGTTATAATTTTTATGAATCAATCTAATTATATTTTTAAGAGATACTTGTCTAAACTTATCGTTCCAATCATGCAAATCTCCAACCTCAAATGATCTTCCTGTAGCTCTGCCCTTTTCAGGATATGGATCCTGTCCCAAAATTACCACTTTTATACTGTTTAAGTCATTGTTTAGAAATCTTAGAACATTCTCAGGCTCAGGATTTATATTATCACCTATTTTCACATCTATATCATGTAATTTATTCATAGTTTCTTCATTTAAAAATTCACTCCATGATGAGTGGAAAGTATTAATTAGTCGCATCACTTTTCTCCAATATAATTTGTTTACTTAGATAGCTTAACACAATCCTGGCAATAATACAAATAATTATTTAACTTTACTTCTTTGAATTAATTTAACAATTTCAACAATTGGAATTACACACAATGCAAGTAACATTGCAATACTAAACTCAAGCATATTTATATGTTCAAGTCCAAAAGCATTAGATAAAAATGGTACATACATAACAGCTACTGTTAGAGCCATACCTCCTACTAAAGAAGCATATAAGTATTTATTATGTGTCTTTAATGTAAATATGCTTTTATGCGAGCTTCTCATATTAAATGCGTGGAATATTTCTGACATATTCATTGTTAAGAATGCCATTGTCATACCATCAGCACTATTTGCAATCTCCCATACACCACTTTCAATATAGTGTCCTATAAAGTATGCTGCAAGTGTTAATACTGATACCATCACACCTTGATATATAGAATTAAAGCCTACACCACCAGCAAAGATACCCTCTGACTTTTCTCTTGGTCTTCTGTCCATAATTCCCGGTTCAGCTGGTTCCATACCCAATGCTATTGCAGGGAATGTATCTGTTATCAGGTTAATCCACAATAGATGAGCTGGTTTTAATATTGTAAAGTTCAAAATAGATGCTACAAATATACTGATAACTTCACTTAGGTTACTTGAAAGCAAGAACTGTATAGCTTTACGGATATTGTCATATATTGTTCTTCCCTCTGAAACAGCACCAACTATGCTTGCAAAATTATCATCTGTCAATACCATATCAGCAACATTTTTTGTTACATCTGTTCCTGTTATACCCATACCTATACCGATATCGGCTGTTTTAATACTTGGAGCGTCATTTACTCCATCTCCTGTCATAGCTGTAACAAAGCCATTTTCTTGCCATGTCTTAACTATACGCACCTTATGCTCAGGCTGAACTCTGGCATAAACACTGTAATTTCCTATAACCTTTTTAAATTCTTCATCTGAAAAATGGTTAAGCTCTGCCCCAGTTATTGCCTGCGTTGGTTCAGTTATTATTCCAAGCTCCATAGCTATTGCAATTGCAGTATCTTTATGGTCTCCAGTTATCATTATAGGGCGTATACCTGATTTTTTGCAATCCTTAACAGCTTCATACACTTCTGGTCTTACAGGGTCTATCATTCCTGCTAAGCCAACAAATACTAAATCATTTTCCAAAGCCTCTGCCTCATACAATGCAGGCTCTGCGTCATGAGGTTTATATGCCACAGCCAAAATACGCAATGCTCTATCTGCAAATGATTTATTCGTTTTTAAAATATTGTTTATATCTTGTTCACTTATTTTCCTTATGTTACCATTATCGATGATTCGTGTACAGCGTTTTAACACTTCATCAGGAGCACCCTTTGTATATTGAATAATTCCATCTTTTGTATTGTGAACTGTACTCATCATTTTTCTTGAACTATCAAAAGGAGCTTCTCCAATACGAGGTTCTTCTTTCTTTAATTCATTTTTATTAAGATTTAATTTATTAGCATAATTTACCAGAGCAACCTCTGTAGGCTCTCCTACTGCAGAGCCATTGCTTTCAAGCTCTGCGTCACTTGCAAGTGCCATTGCTCTTGCCAAAAATGCTTCATTGTCTCCATAGTGGTCAACTACTGTCATTTTATTTTGAGTTAATGTACCTGTCTTATCACTGCATATTACCTGAGCGCATCCAAGAGTTTCAACAGCTGTCAGCTTTCTAATAATAGCATTACGCTTTGACATATTAGTTACCCCAATAGATAAAACTATTGTAACAACTGTAGCCAATCCCTCAGGTATTGCTGCAACAGCCAAACTTACAGCTACCATGAATGTATTCAGAATAGTTTCCATTCCTAAATTTCCGGCACGGAACAAGCTAAATGCAAATACAAATGCACATATGGCAATTACTCCATAACTTAAGGTTTTACTTAATTGTCCAAGCTTTATTTGCAGAGGTGTTTCCCCATCTTCTGCCTTTGCAAGTGCATCTGCTATCTTACCCATTTCGGTATCCATTCCTGTTGCACAAACAACTGCCTTACCACGTCCGTAAACCACTGTACTACCCATGTAAACCATATTTTTTCTATCGCCAAGAGAAACTTCTTTCTTTTCTCCCATTCCAAGAATATCTATCATTTTACTTACAGGTACGCTTTCTCCAGTAAGTGCTGCTTCTTCGATTTTCATACTAGCATTTTCAATAATACGTCCGTCAGCAGGGACTGCATCTCCAGCTTCTAATATAACAATGTCACCAACTACTATATCTTCACTTTTTAATGTTACTATCTTTCCATCTCTTATAATCTTACTTGTGGCTGCTGCCATTTGCTGTAATGCCTCTATAGCCTTTTCAGCCTTGCTCTCTTGATATACACCTAAGCTTGCATTTAATATTACGACTATCATAATTATTACAACTTCTGCATATTCGCCATGACCTTGCATAACTGAGGTTATTCCTGAAACAAGAGCCGCTACCATAAGCATGATTAGCATAGGGTCTTTAAGCTCTTCTAAAAAGCGTTTAAAAATACTTTCTTTTTCTGCCTCAGCTAGCTTATTCTTACCATTCTGAGATAAACGCTTCTCTGCCTCAGCATTTGACAAGCCTCCCTCTGAACTGCCAACTTCAGATAAAACTTTTTCTGTACTTTCATTGTAAAATTTCATAATAAATTTACTCTCCTTTAATTTGCCTTTTATTACTATTCCTAATTAAATTTAATCTATTCAGCCATATTAACATTTTAATAAGATAAATAGCTGATTTTTTAATTAGAATTAGTATTATAATGTCGCTATAAGAATAATTTAAAAAGACTTGTACACAACACAAAATAAGTGTATCGTGTACAAGTCTTGTTCTTTAGTTTAAGCCAGATTATAAAATAATCGTGATGATGACTTTAAACACATTCAAATATCAATATATCTTTTTACCTATCAATATAGATGCGAACTACTCCCTCGCGAAATATTCAATTGATTATATTTTATTATATATCTTTTACTTTTTCAAGGATTATTTACTAAAACTTCAAAAAATTTTAAAAATATATTTTATATTTTAGATTTTATCAATATTTTAAGCAGAAATTATTTACCTATAAGCACAAAACCATACATTGTGGAAACTGCATGGTTTTATTACTAAAAATATTATTTATTATAACTTTATTTCATATCAATATTATCAGTTTTTATAGTTTCTGCAAACATAGTAGCTAGACTCGCAATATTTTGTAAATTTGATGGTATAATAATTTTTGTTGATTTTCCATCTGCTACCTTTGTTAAGGCTTCAAAGCTTTTTAGAGTAATAACCTCTTGACTAAGCTGCGCATCCTTTAACATCTTTAATCCGTCAGCTTCTGCTTGACGAAGCTTAAGTATAGCCTCTGCTTCACCCTCTGCTTCTCTAACTGCAGCTTCTTTTTTAGCTTCTGCTCTTAGTATCACTGATGTCTTTTCAGCCTCTGCCTGCAATATCAGAGATTCTTTTTTACCCTCAGCAATCAAAATTGCTGATTTCTTTTCGCCCTCTGCTCTTAGTATAGATTCACGTCTTTCTCTCTCTGCCTTCATTTGCTTTTCCATTGCATCTTGAATTGCAGCAGGAGGCATAATGTTCTTTAACTCAACTCTAGTGATTTTAATTCCCCAAGGATCAGTTGCTTCATCAAGTACAGCTCTCATCTTTGTATTAATAACTTCTCTTGATGTAAGTGTTTCATCCAGCTCCAACTCACCTATGATGTTTCTTAAGCTAGTAGCTGTTAAATTTTCTATAGCTTTTATTGGATTAACAACACCATATGTATAAAATTTAGGATCAGAAATCTGAAAATACACTATTGTATCAATTTGCATTGTTACATTGTCCTTTGTGATAACAGGCTGTGGTGGAAAATCAGCAACCTGTTCCTTTAAAGAAACTCTTTTCGCAATTTTCTCAATAAGCGGTAATTTAAAGTGCATACCAACGCTCCATGTTCCTTGATATGCGCCAAGTCTTTCAACAACAAATGCGTGTGCCTGTGGAACAATCTTGATACATGAAACCACTAAAACTAACACAACTAAAACTAAAATCCCAAATAAAATTTCCATATTATTTTCCTCCTATAAATTAAATTATTATTCTTCCTTACTTACAATAAGCTTTACACCTATTACATTTTTAATGTAAACTATTGTATCTACTTCAAATTCTTCATCATCATTTTCTGATCTCGCTGACCAGATTTGCCCTCTTACCTTAACTGTACCCTCATTGTTCAAATTGTCAATTTTTGAAATGACCTTTGCCCTTTCTCCAATTAAGCCTTCTACATTCGTTCTTATTTTCCCTACCTTGAGATATTTAGTAAATATAGGTCTAGTAAAAATTAATAGCACGATTGAAACAACGAAAAATACTATGAATTGAATTACTATGTCTGCACCTAAGCTGTAAAATAAGAATGCTGCTAAGGCACCAATTGCAAACCATGTAGTCGTCAAGCTTACTGTCATTACCTCTATGATTATGCACGCTACTATCACTACTATCCAAGCTATACCCATATTTTCCATAATTCGCCTCCATCATTATATTTTTATCTAATACTAATATCTAATATATTAACCTTATGCCCTTAATAGTATAATTTAAAAATATATTATTAAACATTTTATTAAAATTTCAACTAGATTTTAGTATAAAATACATTTATCATTACTTACCATCATTATACAATATTATTTATATAATGTAAATATAAAAACTAATTTGTAGAAAAAAATAGCCTACAATATAATTTTAGGCTATTTTTATTTTATTTAATTTTTTTCTTATTTAATTTGTTGTCCATCCGCCATCTACTGCTAAATACTGTCCTGTTGTGTAGCTTGAAGCATCAGAAGCAAAATAAATCACAGCTCCATCCAGTTCACCGGGTCTGCCATGTCTACCCATTGGACATATGTTTTTTATTGTATCTTGAAGCGCTGGTACTTCTAAGACTCCTTGTGTCATTTCACTTAGGAAATAAGCAGGTCCAATTGCATTGACAGTTATATTGTACTTAGCCCATTCATTTGCTAAGGTTTTTGTCAGCATTAAAACCGCACCCTTGGAAGTAGCATATGAAGATATAGGGAAAACTGGTATTGAAACCACAGAATGAATTGAACCAATATTAATTATCTTACCATATTTTTGTTCAATCATTAATTTTCCAACTTCTCGAGCTACATAATAAACAGCGTCAACATTAATGCTCATAACTTGTCTCCATTCTTCATCTGTTTGAGCCTCAGCTGTTGCTGCATTTGCAACTCCTGCGTTATTAACTAAAATATCAATTCTTCCGAATTTATCCTTTATTTGCGAAACCATTGAAACTATCTCTGAACTAATTGCTACATCGCATTTTACAGCCATACAGCGAACTCCTAAAGCCTCAATTTCCTTTTTTACATCTTCTAGCTTTTCAACTCTCCTTGCAGCAATAACAACATCTGCTCCTTGTCTTGCTAAAGCCTTTGCAAACTGAACTCCAAGTCCAGATGAAGCTCCTGTAACTAATGCCACCTTGCCCTTTAAATCAAATAAATCACTCATGATATTTTTTCTCCATATTTTCAATATTTTTATCTTTAATTACTTTATGTTAAATATAAATGATATATAAATAATTTTACCAATATATTTATTTTTTAAACACTAATAGATAAAATATTTCTTAAGTTATATCATTAAAGATAATAATTAGGCAAAAAAACAAAACAGATGTAACACTTAAGTTAATCTGCTTGTTTTGTTTTTTGTTTAAATATATTTTCTGTCATATAAACGAGAGGCATTTAATACAACCAATACAGACCCGGCATTATGTACTAAGGCACCAGATATCGGACCTAAAACACCTAGAACAGACAGTATAATCGCTGTAAAATTAATTATCATAGATAAGCTTATATTTACCTTAATTAGTTTAATAGCCGCATTCGACAGACGTTTTAGATATGGAATTTTTGCAATATCATCACCTATTAAAGCAATATCGGCAGCTTCTATAGCAATATCGCTACCCATACTGCCCATCGCTACGCCTACATTTGAAATTTTCAATGCTGGGGCATCATTCACTCCATCACCAATCATACACACTGTATAACCTGATTTTTGCATAGCTTGTATCTGTTCAACCTTATGCTCTGGCAACAACTCAGAATGTACAGTACCAATCCCGGCTTGATTTGCAAAATAATTAGCTGTCTGTGCATGATCGCCTGTCAGTAAAGCAACTTCCGTTTTAGTTTCCCACAGCTCTTTTATCATCGTTTTTGCAGTTGACCTTAGCGTATCAGACAATGCCACAATTCCTATTATGCTTTTACTATCAGAAACAAGGATAGCAGCTTTACCCTGATTTCTCAAATTTTCAAGAACGGCTTGTTCTTTACTGCCAACGAATATACCATTGTCTGCAATAAATGTGATGTTTCCACACAATAAGCGTTTCTCTCCCACATCAGCACAAACCCCTTTGCCGGGTATCATTTGAAAATTTTCAATTCCCTGTAACTCCACATTTTCTTCTTTTGCGTATGCAGCAATCGCTTTTCCGAGTGGATGCTCTGAGTGAGCTTCTATCGAAGCAATGTATCTTAAAAGCTCAGTGTTTGATAAGCTCTCATCAAAGGACAGCAAATCGCTGACCGTAAGATTGCCATGTGTGAGTGTTCCTGTTTTATCAAAGGCAATCATATTGACTTTACCCATATTTTCAAGCGCTTTACCCGATTTAATTATTACACCATATTTCGCAGCCTGTCCGATAGCGGCCATGATGGATGTAGGTGTAGCAAGTGCTAAGGCACATGGACAAAACACTACAAGTATTGTAACTGCACGCACGATATCCAGTGTAACGAGATAAGTTACTATAGCTATGATAAGTGCAATTGGCACAAGCCATGCCGCCCATTTATCGACGATTCGCTGCATTGGTGCCTTGTTGCTTTCAGCTTCCTGCACAAGTCTTATCAATTTTTGCAATGAGGAATCCTCGCCAATTTTTGTGGTCTTTATGTCAATAGAGCCAAAGCGGTTGATTGTTCCGCAAAAAACTTCATCACCTATTGTCTTATCCACAGGAAGTGATTCTCCTGTCATGATAGACTGGTCAACAGATGTATTACCTGAAACAATTTCACCATCTACCGGAATACCCTCGCCAGGCAAAACACGCAGGATATCTCCCTTCTGTATTTGTGGCACTGATATAATTTCTTCTTTCCCATTTACAATCAGCCTGCCTGTTTCCGGTGCAAGGCTGATAAGCTTCTTGATACCTTTTTTCGCTCGCTCTGCCGTCTTGTCTTCCAGTATCGCACCGATTGCCATGATAAACGCAACCTCACCAGCAGCAAATAGTTGCCCAATAATAACAGACGCAATCATTGCAATAGAAATCAGCAAAGCAGAGGATATTTTACTCATTCCTTTATTGTAGATAATTCTCCAAATGGCAAGATATAAAAGTGGATAGCCACAAATCACAACTGTTACCCACGCAGGGTCAAATGGAGTTTCTACTTTTGCCAACATTAAAACAAGACTTGCTAGCAAAAATATACCGCTGATAATCGTAGCTTTCAAGCCAGATAATATTTCAAACGCTTTTTTCATTTATTTCAGCCTCTCCTCCTACACAATTCTTGAAAATTGCTCAATAGCAGAGTATAACTTCTTTATCGTTTCATCCTCTTTACCTTCACGCAATCCATCTAGCACACAATGATGAAGGTGTCCCTCCAAAATAACCTGCCCTGTCTTGTGGAGAGCGGATTTTGTAGAACCTATTTGAATTAATATTTCTTCACAGCTCTTATCTTCCTCTATCATTCTTATCAAGCCACGAACTTGACCTTCTATTCGTTTCAAGCGATTAGTAACCGCTTCAACATCCATACACTGTTTCATTATAATCCTCCTCGACATTAAATAATAGGGTATACCCCTATGCCCTATTATAATGATAGTATTTATTTTTGTCAATAAGAAAAAGCAATTTTAATAAAACGATATGTCTGTGAAACAAAATTATTATTTTTATAAATTGTTATTTCTCGCTCACTTCCTCTATATTCCAATTAATGTAAAAATTTTTAGACCTTAAATTATGACTTCGTAAAATTATACATAATGTTAACGCTTGCTAAACTTACATTTTCTATGATATAATATCATGACTTAATATTATATCGTAGAAAAGAAGGCTATTGTATGACTTATCTGGCAATTTTATGTATTACATCCTTTATAGGTATATTTATACCATCTTTGTTAATTTATTGTTTGGTTATAGTTCCAATTATAGATAAAAAACAAAACACAGAACAAAGTAACAAAAATAAAAATGTAAAACTAAATAAAAAAAAGGCAAAAGTCAGTATAGGAGAGTATATTTTACCCATTATTCTAGCAGGACTTTTTGTTTTTGCACTTGTTTTTTCATTTGTATTATCAATACCGTATTGGCTGGACTTGCCATCAATCATATTCAAGCATTATGAGGTTAAAACCGGTGAAATTACAAAAATAACAATGGAAAATAGTCATTCTGCTAAATCATGGGGATTTGATAATATATATATTGATGATGAACACTATACATTTGAAAACTTATCATTGGACAAGTTGAATGGACAAGTTACTGTCTATTATCTAAAACATACAAAATATATTATGAAAGCTATATCAAATCATGGATATGAGATACGACACATATTTTTTATATCAAAATTCTGCTATAGTTTACTTATATATTGTATCATTGTAGCTGTAATAACTATTTTTAAATTGAAAAAGCGTCGTCGAATTGCTGCAAAAACTAATAAAAGATTAATAATATGCTTTGTTAGTTTCAATGTTTTTTCCTTATTGATATTATTGCTTGAAGCATATAATTCCTCTTGGAAACTAAACTCTTTTTATATTGCCATGTTCATGAATTTATTTGCTCACATGATGCTCAGTATTGAGAAAATAAGACAATATGTAAGATAGCTGCACACAAGCTGATATGAAATTCTAAGATTAAATAAGATTCAACTAAAAAGTACAAGCAAATGAAAATTATTACAAACAGGAGAATAAACCAAATGAAAAGAATTAATTGTATGAAACATGTTACACCTATACAAAAACTAATTTATATTTTCATAATAATGACAACTTGCCTATTGTCACTGACTGCCTGCATGTCGAAAGAACAAAGAGCAAAAGCATCCAATAACGAAGCATTGGCAAAGCCTATTGTACAGGAGTATCTGAAAGCAAATTACGGCGGAGGAAAAATCAAAGCCTTGGATTGTTTAAATTATTCAGGAAGTTACGGTCCTATACCGGATTTTAGCGTTTATGCCAGTTCTTACGTCAAAGCTTCAATTATTTTGGATAATAAAAAATTTTCAGTCATTACCAATATTGAAACTGGTCAATGCTATGATAATTATAATGAACAATCAATTATTCAATCTTTAAAGGATTATGTAGTATCTTCTCTTTCTATCGATATGCCACATGATATTGAGGTGCATTACTCCATTAAGAGTATTAATAGTACAAATTACGAGGATTATGCTGGATTTACAGAATTCGGTGTAAAAACTATTGATGATTTGTTTAAAGAAGATGAATATAGTATTTATGTGGTATGTAAATATATAGCCAGCGATATGGACTTCAAAGGTATTGACGTCAAGTGTTTTTTCCCTACATTGGACGTATCCGATGTATATCTGGCGATTGTAAATTTCCGCAGCAATGAAAGATATATTGCTGATGATATGGTTTCTTTCGAAAGTTTTTATTTTGACGGTCCACAGCATTATTACAGCCTATCTGATATTGTAACCGCTTATAAGGAAAAAAATTTTGATTCAGAATCTGGAGACTACGTTTATAACGACAATGTTTACTATAACTATTCAAACTATCTTTCAAAGACGATAAACGGCATAGAATTAGCATGGAATGACTTACTTTATACTTTAGATTTTGAAGAAGTTACGGCAGAAAAGGAGATTCAAACTCAATATTATAGTGGAGCAACCCTTTATGCCATCAATGAAAAAGCTATATCAGTCAGCTGCACTTCACGTTTGGATGACACACAAGAAAACAGTATCCAAATCTATTTTTATTTTGATGCTGCTCTTGCAGGAAGCAAGATGGTGTTGATCAGAAATGAAAATGATGGAAAGAAATATAAGCTAAATACACTTGAATGGAAAACAAGCAATCGCTTGTACCAATATGAAAATATTTATAAGCCCAAAGCATCATTTACCCTAGGTCTTTATAAAATGAATTAAACTGATTATTTGTGTAGAAAAATAGCATCTAACAAGTATGAACCTGTAATTTTAATATATCATATCATGATATTCTTCATTCTTTTCCATTTGCACTTTTACAAAAGAGCATATAGCTCTTATCTTTTTATTTTCCACCCTTGCCCAATTGACAAGCTCTTTTAACAAGAGTTTTCCAACACCTTGACCATTGAGTTCATCAGACACATACGTATGGTCAGCTATTATATAATTTCCATCAGAATTAACAAATGTTATTTCAGCAAGTGGATTTTCTTCTAAATCACCTATATAAAAACTTTTTATTCCCTTTTTAATTTCCAACATTATGGTATTCTCCCTTGTTTTTTACATATTTATAATAAAATTTTATGAACAGTGCGAGCTTACTCATCGCACTGTTCACTATTGTTTCTATTTTTGAATTTTACAGCTCATGTAAAACACATCTCTTTTCTTGCCGTATCCTAATTTTTTTGCCCACTTAGTTTCAATTTTTTTCAAATCCTCATTATTTAAAACTGATACTTGTGTGATATTAATTCCATACCTTATATATATGGCTTTAAGTTCGTTGCATAAATAGGAATCGGTTAAGGTTGGAAGGCTTCTGCTTTCAATCTCTTGTTTCTCATAAAGATTACAGTAACTAATGTATATCTCAAGGCTTGCATTTTCTTTAGCAATTTTTCTTATACTATTTAAAAAGCTATGCTCGCCCTTTATAATTCCATCACGCAGACTGCCCCATGGTAGGTTGATAAATATTTTATCTGCCTTGCATAACAAATCATCAGGCAAGTTATCAGCATTGGCGACCATATACACTACATTCTTTAAGCCACCTTTTTCTGGTTTCTTAGCTGACTTAATCGAATATTGCTGCATAGAATCTACTGATGTATCTATCCCGATAAACATTGCATCTTTATCCTGCTTGGCTTTTTTATATACAAATTCTCCCTCTCCTGTGCCTATATCTATTATCAAAGATTTATATCCCTTGATAAGGTTTTCAAATTCCACAGAATCGACTTCTTCAATTCTTTTTCCTATAAGTATTCTCAATTATATTTCCTCCAGTTTTCTTTTACTTTTTTTAGTAAAAGAAAACACGGCGGACCACGAGCAAATATATAATACTTGCTATGTATTGTTATAATTGAAAAACTTGTTAGTTATTACTTATACTTATAACGATAACGCATGATTATCACCTTTCTAATATGTTATACTTAAAATCTTATTGCTATAATATAAATTGAGTAAGAATGGAAAATTTTATCCAATCAATTTATATTAAACAAAATTCTAATATAAACATACTAAAAAGTCAATTTTTATTTTTTAATTTAATAATTAGCATTAAACTTTCCACATTTTGGTATGACTGTGTGTCACATTACACAAAACTAACTATTCTATAAAAACTATACTGGAAATATAAGAATTATCTCTCTTTTCAATACTTATTTCCTTTATTAATTCAAACTTGTTTTCAATATTATATAGACTTATTTTTTCCTGATTTAATATAACCAACACATTTTCCATTATGCCTGCAAATTCTGTCTTGTTATTTAATTCTATAGACTCAGATTTTTGAGTGACTTTATCTAAAATAGTTATTTTAGTTCCTTCATAAGCAACAAGATCATGATTTGTTATTATTAATCTGTCTTTGTACTGCAAAATGTCATTAGGAAACTCCTCATTTATATTTATAGCTTCAATTTCATTTGTATCAATAGAAATTTTTAATATCGTACTTGCTGGTTTATCTTCCTTTGTCATAATTACTCCGGCATATAAATAATTTTCATCATACATAAATTTATATTGACTTGTCCCATATTGAGTAATATCTATTTTATGTAAAATCTCCAATTCTTCGTTATAAATGTAAAGATAACACTCCGGTGATGAGCTTAGCATATTCGAACTAAAAGCATATACCTTTCCTCTCACTGCTGTAATCCCACTTACATACTCATTATCTATTATTATTTCCTTTAATGTATTGTTGCTTTTATTTAATCTGCATATGTGTGTATCTCCACTCAGAGTATTTATTGTGTAAATATAATCCTTGCTAACCGCAACATCATTTAATGCTATATTATTAATGGAGAATTCTTTTATTTCAAAATTATTTTTATTAAGGCTTATTACCTTTTTACTATCCTTGGCATTTCCTAATCCTTGAGGAATCATATATATTTCATTATCATAATAAACCGGATTGTGAAATGCAGAGCCTAGCATTGCATACTTCATGTTTTTCTCTGAAATCTTATTTAATTCTTTATCATACCAGTGAATTGTACTCTTGTAGTCACTGGCAGTTGTTTCTACTATCCCAATCTTAGCTTGTTTAATATTTAAAGTTTTAAGGCTACCTGCCTTATGGCTGCATCCATTTATTATAATTAAAATCCCCACCATCCCAATTATATAAATAAGTTTTTTCATCTTCTTAACCCCTCTTATAAATTAAACCGAAGGAAATCAATGATTTCCTTCGATTTTTAGATTATATTTATTTTTGGTATATCAATGATGTTCTGCTGGTATTAACTAGCTCCATTGGATGAACTGCAACTCCAAAATCTCCTGTGTCTAAATTAATTCCATAGTTATCTAAAAAAGCTGCATATACTAATTGAGAGCAGTAAAAGCTACTTCTTGTATAAGGGTTAAGATAATTCCAATTATACGGTAAACCTCTTTTTCCATAACACCAATTAGCGGCAGTTTCGTCCTGTGCTACAGTAGTTCCTATAACGGTAACTCCATAGCAAGTAGTTCTTGTCTGATACCAATCATTTGCTCCTGTTGTTACTCCTCCGGATAATGATTCAACAACTGTTCCATAAGCATATACGATTGCTGCATGACCTGTTGGTATTATCCCCTTAAGCTTATCACCTGTTACAAGGATAACCCCTTTTCTTCTTGGATACGTTCCAACTGCTTGTGGACTAATAGAAAATCCATTATCTTTATCCATCTCTAAAACTTTTTTATCAATTTGTTTCTCTAAATTTTCTACTTTTTCTTGGGTAAATACTTTTTCTGCTGGTAAATACTTTTCTTGCTCAGCGGCAAAAGCAAGATTTGATGAGATTAACATCAAAACTAAAGTCATAACCAGCAGTTTTCTAATAAATTTTTTTAACATTATTACCCTCCTATTATATTAGATACTAATAGTATCCTTACTATAAGGTATTAGTAATTATATGTAATTTTATAATGTCTTATTACATTAAAAAAACCGAAGCTTCTATATAAATTAAATTTTTATCATTTTCAAATTGTTCTTCGATTTTTATAATACATTTTCTATATAATAAAAAAATAAAAAATCTTTTATGATTAATCTCTTTCCATATCCTTATTCTCATCTAAACATAGCCTATTTTCTGTACATGGTGGATTGCAAGAGGTAAAGAAGTAAAATGCCCCTCCGCCTGCTTGCTTTATTTGATACATTGCTTTATCTGCACAGTGTAAAAGACTGCTTGCATCCATTGCATCCTTTGGAAATAAACTTATGCCTATGCTTACCTTCACACTGAGCGTTACAGATTCGTATGTAATGGTTTCATTCACTGAGGCCTGTATTCTCCTTGCCAAAGCTTCAACGTCATCCTGTCCCTTTATTCCAGTCTGCAGCACAACAAATTCATCTCCGCCAAATCGTCCGACCATATCACCAGCTCTCAGCACCTTTTGTGCTGATTGCGCCACATGATGAAGTACAACATCCCCCGTTTTATGTCCATGCTGATCATTGATATGCTTGAATTTATCAACATCAAACATCATTACTGCAAACGGAATTTTACTGCGCATTGAACGTTGAATTTCATCCTCCAAGCGTGCAATAAAATTTGCACGATTTGGTATTTCAGTTAAAGGGTCATATTTTGCAAGCCATGTAATTTTTTCTTGACTTTTTTTTCGCATAGTTATATCGCGAATGATATGAACACGAAACTGGCCATTTTCTGTATAAGTACTTTTTGCACTTACTTCAACGGGGAATGATAAACCATTGCTTCGCACATGAATACATTCAAAAACTATGCCCTCATCATCTGCCATCTGCATTTGTTGTTCATATTCATCAATTTTGGAAGGGTGTCGTATATCTTGTATTGTCATTGACAAGAGCTGTTCTTTTGTATACCCATATTTCTCGCATGCACGCTCATTCGCATTTACGATTCGTCCTTCAAATGTAACATAAAGAATAATATCATGTGCATGTTCAAAAAGTATCTCATGCAAATGAAAGCTATTCTTCGCTTTTTTTTGAAGTGTTATTTCAATAAAAAAAAGAATTACTTTATCAGAAGAAGGATTGAATACACGCACAAGAAAATGTCTATCACTTTTTTCAATGTAAAACTCAAACTGCATCGGTTCCTCTACTTGCATTGTGCCTTTACATATTTTAAATAAATTTTCTCCAATTTCGGGCAATACTTGTTCTACTGTTTTGTCAGCTATCTCGTAGTGTGGTATTCCAAACATTTCCTTAAAAGCCTCATTAACTTCAATAATTCTGCAACTATAGGCTTCGTTATCTTCTTTTCTCATTATTTGGAGCAGCGTATAGCCCTCAAACATTGTATGTACCATTTTTTCGCAATTATATTTGCTCTTTGTCATTTCATGTCACCTTTCAGCTCGTTTTTCCAGCAGAATACCGTATTTCTTCAGCGGCTCACTTAATCTATTTAGTATATATAGATATTTAATCGCTTATTTTTCAAAAGCTATGTTAATTTCAATTGGAATATCATCCGCAAACATCTGGATACATAAAACCTGGTTTGAACTCATCTTTACTGATATATCTTGTCCATAAAATAGTGTCGGAGTTGAAATATCAATTTTTATCCCAGAATTATAGAAGCTGGTGGCAGCATTAGCAGTTAACATGTTTGTTAATTCAGATAAAGCACTCTTTGACATTTCATCAAATTCGTCAATCGGCATCCCCATCATCATAGTTGATGCTATTTTCTTTGCACATTCTAAATCTATACAGTAAACCACATTCCCCTTTATCTCCCCGACAATTCCAACTATAATAATCACCCCTGAATATACCAGTTCCTTACCCTTTAAACTCAAATTTCCGTTACGTGTACTATTAAATCCTATTTGAGGCATAACAGAAGTAAAAGATTCAATAAAGGGATTTATGTGTTTTACATCCACTTTTCATCACTCCTTTGAAAACCAACATTAAGTAACAATTCACCAAAAATCGTATCTGATATTGCTGTAGTCGTATTAAAATTAGGTGCTGATATAAGAATACTATCTCCATGTAAAATAGTAGGAGGAGCCACACGAAGTCCAAACGCCTTGTTCTTTTTGTTAAGCAAAGAACAGGCATTTCCGGATACTATGTTCGCAAATTCTCCAAGTACAGATATCATTTCATCATTATCTTTTGGTTCTTTTCTTAAAATAGCAGTTACCATTTTATTTGCAGATTCTTTTGATAAATCAAATAGCATCCTGCCGGAAAACTTGCCAATTATCCCTACAATAATAGTCATTCCTTCTGATTTGTGTTCTTTTTTATTAGAGTATTCCTCCTTATATGTAAGCAATGTTTTTGTCATTCGATTAAAACCATCCAACAATGCCTCCTTAGATACTGAAAAATACTCATTCTCCAAAATTTCGTATAGTTCTTCAGAAGCTACTATCCTTTTAATTGCTGTAATAAGTTCATCAGAATCAATAGGTTTTTGTATATAAGCAGATACTTTGCTTTCCCTAGCTTTTTTCACTATTTCATCATCCATCATAGAACTTATAACAATCACTTTAATATTTTCATCAATTTCATGGACAGCTTTAATACACTCAAAGCCATCTGTACCAGGCAAAGTCATATCCATAGTTACCAAGGATGGTTTCGTTTCTTTCACAACCTCTTTAACCTCTTCTAATGTTCCAGCGGACCCAACAACTTCAAACCCATTTTCTTCAAGTATGTTTCTTATAAACGCTACCGAGAATGATGAGTCATCAACAATAACTATTCTAGTTCCTACCATATAATAAACCAACCTTTCTTATTTTTATCTTTGTATATTGTATAAATATAACACATCTACAAAAAAAAAATCACTATTTTGTTACAAAATTTTACATAATTAAGTAACAAGTAAGCATTACCGAATAAGTCTTTCAATGTTCAGTACCTCAAACTTACGATTTTAATCTTTCTTATTTCCTTGTTATCGTCTGGCAGGATATTCATTTTCAACTTTATTAAATCAGGTATTTTAAAAACTGATTTTCTTTGAAAAATATTCGCATTAATTTTCGTTTTATTTCCATATTTATAATATTCATAAAAATTATAATAGCTTTCTCATTACAATTACATTTTCTTTAAATGGAGGAACATTCCCATAATCAATAAAGTCATTAAATATGCAAATTTCTTTAAATCCATTATTTATATATATCTTTCTTGCGTTTGTCCAATTTTCCGAAACAACAAGAAGTATTGACTTTGGAGACTCTACAAAGTCAAGAATATATTTAATGTAAAATTCAAACATTAATTTACCTAATCCATAGCCCCTAAATTTAGGAAGAATACCCATTGAAGATATGTATACCTCATTGCCATTTGCCTTATGAATATCCTTGATTAAATGTCCGAATGTAAATTTATCCTCATCAATTTTTTCGTTATAATCCCATATCTCTGAGCATGTATAGCCAATAATTTTATTATTATATTCCATTACTATAAAACCTTTTTCAAAAGTTTCAATTCTTTGAAGAAATACATTTTTATCTTCACATACAATTTTAGAAAATGAGGATTGCTCAATTTCCATTATATAATTAATATCATTTTTCTCTGCAGTACGAAATTTAATATCATTAATATTCATAATACTCCTCCGTTAGTTTAATTTCAATGTCATACTAGGATTTTCACACCTTAATTTGCATTATCTCATTTTAGTATAACACATAATTCTATATTAAAAAAGAGCAAAAGTGCCTCGGCTAAAATACAACCGAAAACACTTTTGCTTTTATTATCAACTCAATACGCTCTGATTTCTTTTAGATAAAACTCTGTTCCACTAATCATTTCAAAGTCTTCACCTTTACATTTAGGGCAGACCCTTGAGCATTCCAATAATGGATATACTTTCCCACAACCCTGACAAATCCCATTGGCTGTGAGTATTTCTATTTCTAATTTGGTGTTTTTAAGCACAGTACCATCTACCGCAGCGGGGAAACAAGCATGAAGATATCTTGGAACCACCGAAGACAATTCTCCTACTTGCAGGACAATGGTCTCTACCTCTGAAAGCTGGTTTGTTTCTACCACTCTCAACACCTGTTCAACAATATGGTACATGATACCTAGTTCGTGCATTGCTTATTTTTTACCTCCAAATATTTTTTTTACGCCTATCTTTACTTTACGCGTAATGACATGAGGTAAAATTGCCTTTTTAATACCTAAGAACTCAACACCCTTACCGTCATAGACACGTTCCAGAGTAATAGCTTCAAACTTACACTTTGTGGCACACATTCCACAACCCACACACATATATTCATCAACTACTGTAGCACCACATCCAAGACATCTCTCAGTTTCTTTCTTCATCTGCTCTTCAGTAAGAGATGTTCGAATATCACGGAAAGTTTTCTTTGATTCCTGACCGTCAATCTTTGCCGCTCTCTGTCTAGGACTTGTATCAAAGCTATCAATAATAACTGCTTTCTTATCTAATTCAATATATTGACGGCGACTGCGTCCAATCATCAAATCCTGCCCCACTTGGACAAAACGATGAATAGAAATAGCTGCCTGCTTTCCTGCCGCAATAGCATCAATTGCAAAACGAGGTCCGGTTACCGCATCTCCGCCTGCAAATAAATCAGCTTGATCCGTCTGATATGTTATATCATTTACCTTGATGGTATTATTAGGGTTTAAAACTGCCTTGCTACCATTTAAAATACCGCTCCAGTCAATAGACTGACCTACAGATAGCAGAACATAATCTGCTTCTACGATTATAGTATCATTTTCATCATACTTAGGAGCAAAACGTCTGTTTTCATCAAATACACTAATGCAACGCATAAATTCAATTCCTGTTACTTTGCCATTTTCTCCGATAATACGCTTAGGTCCCCAAGAATTATTGATTGTGATGTCTTCACTTTCAGCTACTTCGATTTCTTCGTCAAGAGCCGGCATTTGTTCTCTGTTTTCCAGACAGAACATGCTGACTTTTTTCCCTCCGGCACGAACTGCAACACGAGCTACGTCAATAGCCACATTACCACCTCCGATAACTACTACCTTACCGGAAACAGTTTCTTTTTCATTTTGATTTACACGAGAGAGGAATTCTATTCCAGAAATCACGCCTTCATAGTCTTCTCCTTCTACGCCTATCTTACGTCCCTTTTGAGCTCCGATTGCCAAATAGAAGGCTCTATAGCCATCTTTTCTTAACTGATCAAGAGTGATATCTTTTCCTACTTCTACTCCAGTTTTAAAGGTAACACCTAATTCTCTTAAAATATCAATTTCTGCCTCAACAATTTTTTTCTCAAGAACGAAAGATGGAATTCCAAGTGTCAGCATTCCACCAACTACCTTTTCTTTTTCAAATACTGTTACATCATATCCGTCGATAGCTAGATAGTATGCACAGGACAATCCTGCTGGGCCGGATCCTACAACTGCAATCTTTTTATCACTGTAATTATGGCGCTTCTTAGGAATAAATCTAGTTTCTTTGTTTAAATCTTGATCTGCAATAAAGCGTTTTATATCATCAATTGCAATAGGCTCATCCAAATCTCCCCTTGTACAAGCGTCTTCACAACGCTTGTTACAAACATATCCGCAAACTGCTGGGAATGGATTTTCCATTTTAATCAGTTGAAGAGCTTCAGTATACTTTCCTTGAGCTGCTAATTTTATATATCCCTGTACAGCAATGTGAGCAGGACAACTGGTTTTACAAGGAGATGTACCGGTATCAACAACTTCCTGACGATTAGTTCGGTAATCTGGGTTCCAATCTTCCTCTGTCCAATTATTGTTTCTTGGGGTATAGGTTGTTGTGATATCTTCTGTAACAGGTCCATTAGAGCAAAGTTTTTGTCCCAGCTTCATTGCATTCATAGGACAATTTTCCACACATTGTCCACAAGCCACGCATTTTTCCTTATCCACCTTTGAAACATAGTTAGAACGTACCATATCTACGTTCTTATACATAGTTCCTGAACGCAATGACAGACAAGAACATCCGCAACAATTACAGATAGCATGTGTTTTACCGGATCCGTCAATATTAGGAATTTGGTGCATCAGACCATTTTCCTCCGCACGCTTAATGATTTCAAAGGCCTCATCCCTAGTGATTTCACGACCACGCCCTGTACGGATATAGTATTCTGCTGCATGCCCCATCTGAATACACATATCTTCTTTCAGATGTCCGCAGCCCTCTCCCATAGCCTCTCTGTCAGTACGACAAGAGCAAGGAGAACATGAAAAAATCGTATTATCATTTAAATATTTAGAAACTTCTTCATAGCTTGCTCTACGACTGTTGCCTTCTATAGCTGTTTCAATAGGAATTACCCTCATAAGTCCTATTCCGGGTGGAAACATACCTGCGCTCATAGGTCCTCGAACTCTCCCATATGCCTCCATTGCATAGGCTACAATCGGATATTTCTTTACAACATCCAGATTATTTACAATCATCTCCATAATGCCTGGAATCCAACTCTCTGCATGCCAAAATGTATCTACTCCATCGATAACATTTACAAAACAAGTTCCATAAACTGCAAGCCTCATCATCTGTTCATGGCAATATTCTTCGGATTTTCCCATAATCTCAGCAATTTCTTTAGCAGTTCTCTTGGTATAATATCCCATGACTAAGCCTACTTCAGCCATATCATCATCAACACCTGCTTCCAAAATAACATATTCTGGATCATCCCACTTATATCCATTCTTTTTTGGATCTTTACGACCCAGCATATTTGCTAGAGCCATTACTTTTTCATTGTATTTACATTCATACCCCTCTGGAAAATACATTTTTGTAATTAATTGCTCCATAGCTTTATTCTCCTTTAACTTGTTTATACAACCACTCTGTCCACGCTTCCATACCTTCTCCGGTTTTAGCTGAAATCGGGAATATAGCAATGTTTGGATTTAACTTTTTAACTCTTTCTACACATAGATCCATATTAAAGTTAAACACTTCCATTGTATCTATTTTGTTGATAATCAAAGCATCAGATATCTGAAACATCAATGGATATTTCAAAGGCTTGTCATCACCCTCAGGAATACTTAAAATCATTGCATTTTTAGTCGAGCCTGTATCGAATTCGGCAGGACAGACTAAATTTCCTACATTCTCCAGAATTACTAAATCAGTTCCCTTGGCATCTAATCCTTGAAGTCCCTGTCTAGTCATGTCTGCATCCAAATGGCACATTCCACCTGTATGCAGCTGAATTACCTTTACACCAGTTTCGGAAATAGTTCTTGCATCCACATCAGAATCTATATCTGCCTCCATAACCGCAATGCTAAGTTTGTCTTTGAGACGATTGATTGTATTTACTAATGTAGTTGTCTTTCCAGCCCCTGGAGAACTCATCAGGTTCAGCAAAAATGTATTTTCACTTTTCAACTGCTCTCTAAGGCGCTGTGCGTCCTTGTTATTGTCCTCAAATATACTTTCCTTGATTTCTAAAATTCTAATTTCTTTCATACTCATCTCCTTATATTTCCTAATATTATTCTGCCAGTGCTGATATTTCCTTATATTCTTTTAAATCTGCATACAATTCACCCTTGTAAGGATTGCGTTTCGTCTTTCTCCATTTATAAATCATGTAAACCACTACAGCAATGTTAGCTGCTAATGCTAAAAAACTAACTATAAAATATATAGTAGGATTATAGGTAGAGTCTACACGCCATTTTCCGAAATCTTGGAATAAAGGGAAAGTTTGTGCAAACATACACCACAATGCCAGTGTCTGAGCTCGGTGCTGTAACCATGCTCCCTTACCAACTGTAAATGCGCATAAAGTCGGTGCTAATAACAGAGCAAATCCACAGTACCATGCGTGATGCGGCAAGCAGTTATATGTATAAGCAAAGTTCCATAAATCATATGCAAGAATGTAGAACCACAGCATGTCCGGCCACAGCATATCTCTACTACCATCTTTTTCTGTCTTTTTCCTAATCTTAATACCAATCCAACCTGTAATAATTATAATATTTAATATACCTGCAATTCCATTCATATAATTCCAAGATCCACCCATAAGCATTACGGACGCATCAGCTGTTGCATCCTGAGCCATTACAGCATACTTGCTACCCACTTCAAAGTCACGTATTACTGCTTCTAAAATATTGATAGCCAGTATCAACGGCGGAAAGCAAAGAGCTATTTTATTATCAGCTAATGCCCATTCCTTACCTGTTTTCTTATTAATTCCACGGACATGGCGGATACACCAAAATCCAATACAGCCTGCTGTTGCTGAATACACTTTAGCCAAATGAAACCAGTCTGTGTAGGTAGTTTCTTTCATTACCGTAAACCAAAGTACCGAAAGTACAGCTGGTAATACCATAAAGCCCAAAATTCCAGCCACTTTATATCTACGGGTAACCTCGTTTAGCAAAAACAAAGCAAGAAATATTCCAATCCATACTAGCCAAACACTTAAAAATCCTGCACCCTCACCATAATTAAACTGAAACATTATTTTTTCCTCCTTTTAGGAAATATATTTTTTATTCTGGTCATACCAGTAGTGCAATTATATTTTTATTCTATAAAATTTCTCACAAATTGTCAAGTATTTATCAATCTTTTTGTAAATTTATATAATAAATTAATTTATTTAGGAATATTCTATTGATTTTTATTGCATATTGTGATATTTTTTTAATATCTGATTATACCAGTTTTGAGAATGATATCGGATTTTAGAAAGGAATATAAATGGACTTTACAAAATTAAAAGCCCCTACATTAAAAGAACTTTTTGTTAGGGAATTAGAAACTATGATTCTTTCCGGAAAACTGAAGATTGGTGAAAAGCTTCCACCCGAACGCATACTAGCTGAGCAGATGCAGGTCAGTCGTGCTGTGGTAAACAGTGGAATTGCTGAACTTTCTAGGAAAGGATTTTTAAAGGTAAAACCCCGTTCCGGAGTATTTGTAACAGATTACCGTCGCTATGGTACAGTAGAAACACTTCTCTCGATTATGAATTACAATGGAGGACATCTACGTCGGGATGAAATTCGTTCTATCTTAGAAATTAAGATGATTGTGGATAAACTAGCAGTAGAATTGTCTGTGGAACGACACTCAGATGAGGATATTGCCTCTCTGGAAAGTTATTTAGATAAGATGCAACAGCTAAACGATAATAGCGAAAAAGCCGCTGATACCGCATTCTCTTTTTATCATGAAATTGCCATGACCAGTCAAAATACTTTGCTTCCCTTAATCTATCGTTCTTTCCGCATTCCCGTTACCCACCTTTGGATAAGGTTCATCGAAAAATATGGAAATGAAGTTGTTTGCAACAGTGCAAAGGAAATCTTAAAGGCACTAAAAAACCATGATAAAGCTAGGGCTTTGGCATCAGTAGAGAAAGCAATCTCTGCCTCTATCTCCGGTTCTAGAGAGATATACGAAATTTAAACACTTGTTATTGATATGATTTAGTCAAAAACTGCCGTTGGGATTACCAGCGGCAGTTTTGTTGACATAAAAAATCTATCGTTCTACCCCTTATTTTAATGCTTAGAAATGGTTTTTCCAACTAATGTGAATAGTTATAAAGATAGAATAGCATCTTTAAAATTTGAGCATATGATGGTTATAAGCTATTAACTATATTATACGGGAGGTATAAATGGGGAAACCGAGATGCTTTGCTATTATCAATATGCAAGAAATTAATTGCAGACTTAAATATGATAACATAAAAATACTGACACTTACTATTAAATATCCAATAATAACTACTTATAATAATCCACGTGCAGGAGAAATAATAAATAATCAAATTAGCATGCAAGTTGATGAATACATTGAATATGCTACAAACACACTTTACAATCAGGCAATAAGTACATATGAGGATTCATTGAAAAACAATTATCCTTTTCATGATTATGAAGCTTATATGGAGTATACAATAACTTATAATGACAACTGTTTTTTAAGCCTTTATATTAACGAATATGAATTCACAGGAGGGGCACACGGAAACACCATAAGAACTTCAAACACTTGGGAATTATGCACAGGGGAAGATATTTATCTTCATTATTTCTTTAAATCTTATACAGACTACACATATATGATTACACAGGAAATTATCGCACAAGCAGAAGAAAATTTAAGAGAAAATCCCCAAATTTACTTTGATAACTACAAAGACCTAATTATAGGAAATTTTAATTCCAGCAGTTTTTACATGTCACCTAACGGAATAACCATTTACTATCAACAATATGATATAGCGCCATACTCAACAGGTATTGTTGAATTCACAATTCCATATGCAAAAATAGGATGGTTTCCATCCTGTTAGATGCGTTTAATTTTTCAATATTTGCATTAGGTATGAATCATTGCCACCGGCTGAGCCGGTGGTTTGTTCTGACGAGAATTAACACATTAAAAGCTTACTTCTAAATTATTTATTCCTTATTTTATATAATAAGATACTTGGAGTTTTATTTCCCTAGCAGCGCTTTTTTCATGTTTTATTACTTGTACACATAATCTATTTGTTTTTCTTCTCTAATGCTTTTAATGTGTCATAAGCTAACTCATAGTAAGTATTGTTATTAAACACAAAACTTTTAATCACGTCTAGTCCAAGTTTTTTCGTATGAGCATTGTATGATCTTTTATTGATATGATTAATAAAGGTTATAAGTATTGGGTATCTTTCTTTCATTTGTATTCTAGAAAAATCAAATATTTCACTGAGTACCTCAGTTCCTCGATAATCCTTTTGAATACATACAGGTCCATACTGATAGGAATTCTCAACAGATAGTATCTGATTCATATATTCCGTATTGTTCAAGTCATTAATCATATGCTGAAAAAGTGGCCATTTAGACCAATATTCCCAAGATGCCGCCATAAGGTAAGCAATTATTTTCTCAGCATCACAACTTACCGCTATTCCATTTTCTTTTTCAATTAACTCCTTAAACTGTTCCTCCGTAAATAAAGTCGTAACAAACCCATCTGGTTTATCTTCCTCATTAATAGTTGCAATATGATATTTCTTTTGCAATTCTATTAAAGCAGGTATATCTTCAATCGTGGCATTTCTATAAATCATAATTAACCTCCTAATATTTATGTCAGTATGTTTTTATCATTTGAATGACATGCAAACTACCCTTTATAAATTTCTGCTGTGCTTTATTTTATGTTCTTGAATGTATCGCCGATTTGGTGACACTAATAGGCTAATATCTCATAGCCATCATTAGTAACTAAAACCATAACTTCCCATTGTGCTGATGGCATCCCGTCTGCCGTATAAACTGTCCAGCCATCATTATCATCTACAAAAATTTCATCAGTTCCCATGTTAAGCATTGGTTCAATAGTAAATACCATGCCCGGGACTAAAAGCATTTCTGTTCCTTTTTTTGAAACATAGCTTATCCATGGTTCCTCATGGAATTGCAAACCAATACCGTGTCCGCCTATTTCCTGTACAACCGTGTACCCATTACTTATAGCATGCTCATGTACAGCTTGCCCCATATCGCCTAAAAATCTCCACGGTTTTATTTGTGCTAATCCTAACTCAACGCATTCCTTAGCTACATCCACTAATTTCTTTTTTTCATGACTTACATTTCCGATACAAAACATTCTTGATGAATCTGAAAAAAATCCATTGTATATTGTAGAAACATCAATATTTACAATGTCACCATCTTTCAGCAAAACATCACTTGATGGTATGCCATGGCATACTTGATTATTAATTGATATACATACGCTTTTAGGGAAGCCTTCAAAATTTAATGTTGCTGGAATTCCACCCAAAGCCACCGTTTTTTCATAAATCAAAAGATTAATTTGTTCTGTTGTCATGCCTACATATAGCTGTTCAGATATGAAATCTAAAACTGCTATATTGATTTTTCCACTTTCTCTAAGCCCAATAATTTGTTCTGGATTTTTAATAATTTTTCTGGGTGGGATAATAAAACCTTGGGTTTTGTACCATGATAGCTTCTCGTCAAAAGACTCATGACATTTTTTATACTTAATTCCGCTTCCACACCAACATAAATCATTTCGTCCAACTCTTTTTAACATTAAAAACACTCCTTTATATTTGCTATAGGGGTGTTCAAAAGTCTATTTGAGCTTTATTAAAAGTTAAGATTTCTGGCAACAATTTACGATATTGAAAGGGTGTATAACCATAAACACGCACAAAAGCCCTTGTAAATGCTTCATGTGATGAAAACCCATATTGTATAGCAATGTCAATAATTCGATACTTCGTTTTCTGTAATGCCATCGCTGCCATACTTAGTTGTCGCTTAAGAATATAATCTTTGAATGAAACACCGACATATTCGTGGAACTTAGTAGAGCAATAACAAGGTGAATACCCTACAAAATCGGACATTTCTTCTAAAGTTGGACATTCTTCTAAATTTTCTTCAACCCAATTTACCATATTTTCAATTGTTTTAATAGACAATCTTGTTCACTCCCTGTCGTTATATTATATCTTATTTTATGTTTCAAAACTTGATTACAGTTTCAATTTTTTTACATTATATAAATTGCACATTTGTGCTTGGATTCTGTTTATAAAGATTACAATTTTTATAATATTATATCACCCACCATTCAGTAAGTCATCAAAAATCTATGACTATGTTACATTATTTTATTGGTGGGGGTACTATTAAAGCCCGCCCTATATAATAGGACAGGCTTTATTTTTGATAACAATTATGTCTATGTACGTTAATTATATATATAAACCTACTATTCTTTCAGAATATTATCATACTTTATCATAGCAAGCGGTGAAATTTTAATATTTGTAACATTATCTTTAGAACAAATTCCACAATTTGGGTGATACAATGGAATCATAGCGATATCTTCATGAATCATGCTTTGAATCTTCTTATATAATTCCATTCTTTTTATAGGATTTACAGTAGCCTTAGCTGTGTTAAGAATATCCATAACCTCACTATTATTATAACCCGTAATATTATTAGTACTGTCTGGAGCAAATAATGGTTCTATAAATGCTGAAGGATCTAATGTATCCGCATACCATCCATAGAAAAACATATCATACTTATGGCTTTCAAGAGAACGGAATTTATCAGACTCTATGGTATGATATTTACACGTTATACCAATATTTTTAAGATCTTCTTCAATATATTTAAATACTGGATTTACTTTTCCGGTTGTAACTACATTAAGCGGCTGTGTAAAATGAATATTTTCTTTCCTTAAAATTTCTTTTGCTTTATTGACGTTATAGTCATATGCCATTATATGATCAGAGCCAATTAAACTTTCAGGAATTACACATTTTGCAGTCGTAGCCAAACCCCCAGTTATTTCATCAACTATACGTTTTTTGTTTATTGCATGACTTATAGCTTGTCTAACTGCTTTTTTAGTGTAAACTGAAGAATTATTTTTGAGTTTAAAGCCAACATAATTTGTGCCTAACATACTATATGTTTTCATATTATTGAATGAATTTTGTTTAAGTTCCTCAACTTCATCTTTTTTTTGTACGATATAGTAATCATACTCACCTTCCAAAAATCTTTTCAAATTATTTTGTCCGCCACAAACAATCTCTACAGAATTGCAATAAGGTGTACCGGAGATAAAGTTCTTATGCGCTTTAAGTTTTATTAAATCTTTCTCAAAGCTTTCAATAATATATGCACCGCATCCCACAAAATTATCTTTTTTAAGTTCTTCGCTATCCATAACAGCGCAACAACTGGTAGAAATATTAAACAAAAAGCCATTGAAAGGGAAAGATAGTTTTATCGATATTTTATAATCCCCTAAAATCTTTATACCACTAACTTCTCTGGATTTTCCAGCCATAAATTCTTCAGCACCGTCAATATAACTAATAAACCAAGCATTTGGTGATTTTAACTTAGGTGACAACATTCTTTCCATTGAGTATTTTACATCATTTGCTTTAACTTTTTTACCATTATGGAAAAAACAATCGTTTCTTAAATTAAATATCCAAGTAAGGTTATCATCTTCTATATTCCAGCTCTTAGCAATAGAAGGCAATACTTCTCCTGTCTCACTGGCAGCCACTAGTCCTGCATGAATATTAGATAATAATCTCATGGTTTCCATATCAACAGTAGTAGCCGGATCTAATGTGCTTATTGCACCTGCAATGGAGAATTTTAACTTAGTATCGATGTAATCGTTTTGTTTTAGATCATTATTCACGCGTGTTGTACTTTTAAGCAAATTAGCTACTTTTAATAATTCTGTTAAAGCTGCTTTAGTGAATTGAGTATTCATAAGGGCATTTTCAACCATTGACATAGCATTTTCAGAAGCAATAAACATATTATCTGAAGAAGCTACAATTCTTTCCAAACTATGAGTTTGTGATATAATTGAAGTATTAATTTCTCTTGTAACATTAATCATTTCTTTTATAGCTTCTTCAATTTCAACGAAAGAATCATTAGTTTTCTGTGCTATAAGTGTTCCTTCGTTTACTTTAGAATTGCTTTTATTCATTGCATTAACGGTTTCTTTAATTCTGTCATTAATATTATTAATAATTAATGATATATCGTCGGCTGATTTCAAACTTCTATTAGCTAAATCTTTTACTTCAGTTGCCACAACTGCAAATCCCCTGCCTGCTTCTCCAGCTCTTGCTGCTTCAATAGACGCATTTAAAGATAATAGGTTTGTTTGGTTTGCTAAATCTCTAATAATACTTATTATGCTAACAATTTTTGATGACATATTTTTTAATTCATCAATTTCTTTCATAACTGATGCAACAGAAACATCAATGTCTTTCATAGCTTCAATAGTACTGTTAACTGCTTCATTTCCATTATTGATTACTTTTAATATGTTCATAGCAGTATCAGAGGAAGCCGTAGAACTAGCCTGTATTTCCTCAACCATAGCAGAGTAATTGCTTATTTCACCAACAACATTACCAGTTAAACCAATTTGTTGTTCGACCTTTTTAGCTATTGCCTCAATTATACTTGTCAAGCTATTTGTTTGATTTTCTGTTTCTAGAATTCTTCTGTTTAATTTATCAATAATATTATTTTCATTTTGCTTTACCAAGGCTATCCTATTAGATTCAGCTACCTGATTTGTGTTTTGGGAAACGTTTTTACTGTGTGAATTAGCTTTCTTTAGTATCTTAAACATAAATTAACCCTCCGCGGAAATTTTATCATTAATTTACAAAAAAATATATATTCTTACTAATTTCATTATAGCTTGATATTACTTTTTTGTCAAATTTTAATTGATATTTTTCTATGAAATAATAAAAATTATATGAGGTTTGAGAGTTGCATAAGAAAAGTCTTGAAAAAGTCACCGTTTACAAGGATAAATTTAACATTGAATTAAAGTCCAGCATAACGATGTATGAAAAAAATAAAGGCAACAATAAGCAAGGCACCCTACGCGACTGACGTAGTGTGCCTTTTTTCATTAGTTCAACACTGCAATTCCGATATTTAAATATGTGGCAAACAAAATCCAAAGCAGATAAGGAACCATAAGGTATCCAGCCTCTTTTTTTATCCTATAAAACCATACTGTAGTAATTAAAACCAAAACATCTAATAAAAGAATTATTGCCACAGATACCCAATACCACTCAAAGCGGAAAAATACAATTGGCCAGAGAAAATTGACAAGCAGCTGTATCCAATATAAAGTGGTTGCTTTTTTACGCTCAGGTGTTTGCGGTGTTTGGTAAATTAGATATACTGCTATACCCATCAAAAGATAAAGTACTGGCCAAACGACTCCAAACAACCATTGCGGCGGCGATAACGGTGGTTTTGTAAATGATGTGTAGATTTCCCCTATGTTTCCGGAAAATACGTTGCTAAGCAAACCTGCAAGCTGAGTAATAAGTATAATTACGATAAGTTGAAACCAATTTATTTTTTTCATCATAAAATACACCTCCCAATATTATTATATGAAGGTTCTAATTTGTTTATTTTTTTATTTTATTTAATGGCTCCTCTGTTATAAAACAATTTATAAATTTTGTAACGCGACTGATTATCGTTGCTTTTCTTTATTTTCGGATAGTTTTCGTCCACGAGCCATCCCTTGTTGAAGAACGACTCCAAACATTGAAGAAACAATACATTTTAATCCATTGAGATTGCACTGAAAGTAGTATGGCTTTTTGTCCCAACCTCTCTCAATCCAGTAACGCGCATCAAGTCCATTCAAATACTTTGCCAATGCCTTTTGAATCTCAAAATTTATAAGACTGTTCAGTGTAGGTCTATAGCTTTGAGGTTTTTGTAAAAGTTTTATAAATCCTGATAATTCATTTTCCGTTACTGGATAATTAATGCTCCGAATCGTTCTTCCAATACTGCCTATTGGCATTGCTCCCCACTGTACCGCAACACTTCTAAGATAGGAAAGTGTAGATTTTAATCCAGAGCCCTTTGTTGTCGCTACACAAAGGACAGGCTTTCCATACAACACTGGGCGATGATACCACTCGCATGTTCGATCGATAAAATTTTTTAACTTTCCGCAGACCTGCTGTAAATAAACCGGTGAGCTGAGAATTATTCCATCTGCCGCCTTCATTTTGTCTATAAGCAATTCCACATCATCATCGTGTGCGCAGTCATCTTGAATAATACATTTTTCACACCCTAAGCATTCTTGAATATTGAAGTCATAAAGCGAAAGTATTTCAACTTCAACATCACTTTGGGCCAACTCTTGTTGTATTTGTACCAGCAATCTGTAAGTATTCATTTTTCGTCTGCTTGTATGTATTGCGATTACTTTTTTCACACATTTCACGTATAATCCAATTATCCTCTTTATGAGGGTGGTTGGATTTTTTCCTTTCTCCCAATCTTTTTGTTGGGTAATTATTATTACTCCGTTATAATTAATTAAGCACTGTGGATTTGTTTCTATA
>JAEWJT010000007.1 GCA_023386345.1 Bacillota bacterium | reverse complement strand
ATAGGTTACGTTAGGGGATTTTTCGTATAACGCTGGGGGATTTTTTGCAAAACAACTTCAGTTCAAACTATAAATCTGTTACACTTACATTTCCTTATCGGTTATATCCGAAAATATAAATAATATTCAGTTCACATTCTCTAACAATAGCAAATCAATAATCATATTATACCACCTCGAATAGATTATTTCTACCTAATTATTCCAACACTACTATCAACTTTCAATATTCAGTTTTCAATGTACCTAATGAACTAAATTTTAATTTACTTAACATAAAATACTAAGTTGTTTACTTACCTTTCTCCAAGGTTCATAGTTTTCAAATTGTGGCACAGCTTTATATATAAAACTATTAACCCACCTTGAAAAATGTTTAAGTCTATCATCACCTTGTTGATTATAAATCATCACATATGGTCTTATTCCCATTTCATCTAGTTTTCTAAACCTATACATATCTTCTTCAAATGATGTATTAAACCCAACTAGCATAAAGCACATATGACGATATGGTTTTACAAACTTACTCAAGGTATTAATGCCTTCCATAACTTGTTTTTCGAATCCCATTAAGTCCCATGCATAATGTATGCTTCTTAAATGTCTTACTTCACTAAGAGCTTGTGCTATATCATCTGTTATTAGTCTAACATCACACCCTTGGTTAATATCTACAATAAGATTTCTATCCCTTATCTCATTTAACTTATCAATACAATATGGATCAGCTGTAATATTATTATCATTTAATATCAACACATTGCTTCGAGGATTTAAAAGGTCTTTTATTTCAGAAACTTGTCTAAATTTACCTTCTTTTTTTGGCACGAAACAAAAATCACATTCTCGGATGCAACCCCTGCTTGTAAAGCCTATACCCGCATCAACTATCTGTTGTGCTTTTTGTAATTTGCGTTCTTTAGTTGAAATACCCTTGATAATTATATCCTTGGCTTTATACAAGTCGTAATCAGGTTTACAATTTTCTATTTCTGATGGCAATGTCTTTTTTACATCCCAACCGGTACCACCTATTTCTATTTTATCACCATACACTCTAAGTAGTTTTTCACATTCCTTTTTAGACTTAGTAAAAATTGCACTAGCGAATATTTTACTATATTCTACATTAGGCTTTATAAATTCAACCTTACAACCATTTTGCTTATAATATGTACTTACTTTCATAAGTGCTAAGTTAGGTAACTTGCCATCAACATCAATTAAACCTATTTTCATTTAATCACCTTTTTCTCAGTAAAATTTTAATCTTCTTTAATAAATTGACTGCAAAATTTTATTGAACGTTTTTCACCTTTACAAATGTCTTTACAGTATGAATCTGTATTGTCTTTGATTGTTCCACAACATTCTCTATCAACACATTTAGCACAAACACATTCCTTGCAAAATTCTCCTAAATTAAACATTTATAATCCTCCTAATTTCTCATGCTACCACCTCTATTAAACTTGGCTTTTTAAGATAATCAAATTTATTAATAATTTCTGTTTTATATGAGCCAGATTTAGTTTTAATTTTAAAAGCAAAGAATTTATCTGTTTCTTGTATTAATATTGCTCTAGCTTTTTTCATAATGGGCTCTTTAACTAAAGGACTTTCAACTGGTACTTGAATAATATATTTTTTATTTTTATCAAGCTTTATTGACTTAATTCTATCTATAGATATTGCTGTTGCTATATTATTTATCTCAGTTACTGTCTTAGTTTTTACTTTCATACGTACCTCCTATATTTGTAATTCCTAGTTTTTTTAACTTTTTTTCTAGGTTTCTTTGAGCTATTTCTTCCATTTCCTTTTCACTGTATTCCGATATTGTTTGTTCAAAATTGTGGAATTTATTAGTTTTTATATTTGATTTATTATTGCTATTTGAAGGAACATTCTTTATTGGTTCAGCAACATAGTTTTCATCAAGATAATCTACATATCCTTTGTTGAAAAATGTGCTGCCATTTTTATATTCTAAAGCAAATTTATTTTTTCTAGTTTGCTCTACATAAGCTATATATCTTTGTATTGCTCGTTTTATATGCTCAATCCCATAGCTATATAATTCTTTTTTCTTGCTATCAGATATATTTGCTTTACCTTTCTTTGATGGATATAAGGCCCATAGTTCTTTAAATGCTCCGTTTATATCTTTCTTGGAAGGTGTCAGAGGTGCATCTTGATGCACAATATTATTATTAATAATATTATTATTAATACTTGTATTATTATCTTTGACATTTTCGTCAACCGACCGAATGACGTTTTCGTCAACCGACCGTTGACAATTTTGTATGTCACTTGTCAAAATTATCATCCGTTTAGTAATTTGCGAGCCACGCTTTTCATAATTAATTTTTATATATTCTTTTTCAGCTAATTGATTAATTAGCCTAGAGATAGTTTCCTTGCTAACTCCATATAACTTGGCGAAATAATCATTGCTTGCAACACAATATCCTAAACTGTTAGTTAAGCAAGTTATTTCACTAAATAGCAATTTTGCCTTATCTTTTAACTCGTTATCATATCGAACTGTAGCTGGTATAATGGAAAAATAATTAGGTTTAATCTCCATAGTGCCTCCTAATATTTATTCAAATTTAATCTAGTTTTTGAGTATAAAAAATACAAGGTAGCAATTTTATGTATTTTTAAATAAAATTGTTTATATTACTACCAAAATTTTTATAATATTTACTTAATAAATAACAGAATTAGATTATGGCTTATTTGCCTTATCTCGTATTTTAATAATTGCATTGTTACTTATTCTGCGACATTGCTTTTCAGAGTAATTTAATGAATCTGCTACCATCCACCAACGATATTTTTTAAAGAATTTTAACTCAATAATTCTTTTTTCAGTACTGTCTAAAAGCTCAAATATATCATCTATTTGATGTTTTTCCTTAAATAGCCTGTCCAACTCATTTTCATACCTAGCATACTCTGCACAATATTTATCTATAATTCTTTCAGCTGCCTCTGCTACTGGATCAGATATATTTTTACTCCCTGGCATACCTGTTAGAATAGGACATTTAACATTTCTTTGTGTATCTATCACTGCAGCAAGATTGTTTAAATCTTCATTTATTGCATCTATCTTACATAGTATGTATGTATAATTATATAGTTTTTGTTTTATTTCATTTGTATCCATGCAACCTCCTAGTATTTAGCATTATTCAGTTTGTAGATAAATTTCATTGATAGAAATATCTTCAACATTTGTTATATCTCTATAAAAACTAAAAACTTCAAATTCTTGTGGAGTTTCGTTTAATTCTTCTACTGTCACTTGTACTTTTACCCTTATCTCTGCTCCAGCTGGCATTGTAGATAATTGACTTATCAATTCATATACTTTCATAAATCCCTCCTTAAATTTTAGATTCTGAATACATTACTTTTGTCTTCTAAGTCATTAATTTTTATTATATTATCAATGCTTTTGACTGATAAATATTTATTGGGTATATCAAACTCTACGCATTCAATTCCTCCTATTTCATCAACTTCAAGACTTATATCTTTTCTCTTAACTCTAAGAGCAAAATCGTCAATGGGAATACCCCCAACTAACACAAGACCTTTTTCTTTGTCTATTGGGTGTATCATTATGTATTGCTCATCTTTGTTTTTTTCTTTGCCTACAGCAATAAATTTATTCTGGAATCCCTCATTTTTACTTATCATTTCGTATGTCCTGCATCCTTCTGAAATCTTACAAATATTGAATTCTAATTTTATATTTACTCGCTTTCTCACACATATTTTAGTTTTGCTGAATAACTTCAAATTCTATTACCCAAACCCACGGATTGCTACCCCAATCGTATTTACCTATGTCTTGTTTTTTTATTGTGCTGTCCCAAAGTTTTATAAATACCTCTAACGCTGAATGCGAATTACTATATTCGTCCTCATGTGAATGTATAAATCCTCTGTTATCAACGCAACCCTCTTTTGTTGCCTGTTCTTCCGTTATATCTTTCAACCTCTCAACTCTTACATTTGTAACTTTCAGGAATATCCTCGCAAATTCTTTTGGCATATGGATACTCGGTTTCCACTTAATATCACAATAATCTATATCGTATTTTTCTGTATCATCAGTTGCATAAATTGTAATGTCACTCTCGACAATATCCTCATTAGAATCTAATATGTCTCCGTGGAAAAAGGTTTCTCTAACATAGAGAATATCACCTACTTTATAAGGCGATTTAGGAACTATGTATCCTAACAACTTATGCCATGTAGTACCATCTTCATTTTTGCCAAACGTCTCGCCCTCAACATTATTTTGCATCTCAACAAATTCAGTTCCGTATTTAGATTCTCTAAATTTAAAATACGTATTAGAATATTTATACTTAATAATTCTTCTAGTAACCGTCTTTCTGCCGTCAATCAAAGCTTGTACCATTTCAGTATTAAAAAGTATCGGCTTAGCTATTTTTAATAATTCCTCTCTACTCAATTTCAATCCTCCATTAAATTTTAATTTATATCAATTTAATAACCTATAGATAACTATATCTAGGCACTCCTTTTTTTCTTTCTTGCATGCTCTAATAATTTTAACGTAAATATTTCATCTTTTGTAAGTTTGCTTAAATCTATATTTGTTCTTGTTTCTATAGTTTTACCGCAGAAATTGCAAATAGTTTTGTCCAACCTTTCTACTGCCCAGCCTTTGTTCCCGCAATCGCAATACCAATATTTGAAAACAATCACCCTCTTTTTTATACTTGCTTAAATAGATTGTTTAGTGTATAATATTATTGTCGAGTTATTATTTGGAGCTTGTGCGTTTGCAGACGTGCTGCTCCTTTTTTCTTTTTGCTCTAATTCTTTAATTGTATTGTCCAAATATATTTTAAAATCTTTATTTTTACCCTTAAATCTTAAGTTTTCCAACTCTTTCACCTCGCTTGTACAAAATTTTTATAATTAAAGGGTTATGCCCCCTTTTCTTCTTTTGCTCTTTTTCTATCTAATTCTTTTAAGTACTCTTGTGCACTCATTAAAGCCTTATATATGTTGCTTATAGTTTCCTGCGAAACAGTTATGTTTTGTTTATTTTCTTCCACAGAATCACCTCTTTATAAATTATGCACTTCGGTTTGTACACTTGCTTATTTAACAAACTTTAAAGACATAATAGCTTCAACGATATCGTCTAGCTCTTTTATTATTTTGTCATAGCGAGGTCTTTCTTCGCTATCAATTACACCGTCGCATGTAATTTCTATCAAATCATCTTTAACCTTTATAAAGTCAGAAACTTCCTTTTGTAGTCTAAGAATCGCACTTGGTAAATCTTTAATATCAACATTAGGTATATAGCTTTGTAAATCTTCACTAGAATTTTTTATATGCTGATAAGCTAAATATCTGCTGTCATAAATTTCTATCATGCCTACTACCACTTTATTTGGTGGAGTTCTTTTAAATCCTTCATATGCTCTTATACTTTCTACGCTTATATCTAATAGTTCTGCTGCTTTTTCTTGTGTTATGCCTGCGCTCTCACGAGCAATTTGATAAATGTTTCTAATTTCCATATATACCTCCAGTGTTATTAATATTTATTTTATTGCCCCTTTTCACATGTTTTATGGTTTGTTATCTGCAAATCACTTTTTTCCTTTTCAAGCTCTAAATGTATTGCATTAAATAAAGAACTATATTTTTCTGCATCTATTTTTTTGAAATTTATATTTTTTTCTAAAATGATTAATTTCTTTTCAAGTTCACCATATTTAGAACAATCTTTTTTTAATTCATTTAATATCCTTATTGAAGCTTGTTTTGTTGTTTCCTCAAATTTTTCTAATTCCACAATTATTTTCTCTTCCATGACACGACACTCCTTTCGTAATAGTAGTTATCATTTTACTTTTAAAATACAATTTAAACCTCATGTATTTTTAATGCTTGTTTTATAAAAATTTATGTGTTGTTTGTACATTTTCTATTTTTACTTAATAATGTATAATTCAATTTACAGCATTACTTAATTTTGTAGTTAAAATCTTTAAAAAAAACAACTTCTTTGTCAACACCTAATATATCTTCTAAATGTTGCATTTGATGTGGTTTAGGTATAGTTCTCCCTGTTTCCCAAGAACTAAAAGTTTGTTGAGATACATAAAGTAATTCAGCCAATTTATTTTGACTATAATTTTTTAATATTCTTATCTCTGCTAGCTTGTTTTTCAAAATTATCACCTCACTATTGACCACGTTTTGTAGTCATACTATATCACTACAAATAATTGTTGTCAATAATTATTTTAATATTTTTTGTAGTATATATTTACAAGCACTACATATTGTTGTATTATCAATATAAGAATTATTAGGAGTGATTTTAAAATGTTACATAAAAGAATAAAATCAGAAAGAGAAAGATTAAATTTGAGCCAAAAAGAATTAAGCAAAAAAATGAGTGTTTCTCAACAAACTATCGCAAGCTGGGAAGTAGCTAGAACAGAGCCTAGCCATGAAAATATAAATGCTTTATGCAACATTTTTAATATTTCTGTTGATTATTTATTATGTAAAACTGATATTAGAAACTTTGATAACATAGATGAAAAATTTTCAGAATTACTTAACAACCCTGAATTATTAGAAGCATTTAAGGATTTAAGCAGTCTTTCTGAAAGTGATAAGAAAGAAATAATTAATTACATAAAGTTTAAAAAAAATAATAATTAATTAAAAACGTTATATTATTGGGATTAATATAAGGGCATAAGGGGAATGACATAATTGAATATTTGTATTTATAGTATATTAATCCTATACCATTTTTTGGTGTAGGATTTTATTTTTTATAATAACTGCGAAAATTGTAGAATAATGAAGCACAAGGAGAACATTATGGTAAAAGTATCTGATCTGGACAAAGTTATAGTGTTTCAAAGTCCTGAAGAAAAAGCTAAAAAACTTTTTGATTGGGATTTGGTTAGCGAGGCATATGTTAGAGATAAAAAGTATTTAAAAGAAGATAAGGTCAAGAATTTTAAATATTTTTATAATCGCTCTAATTTAGCAAACGCATGTGAAGTTGTTGGGTATATCATGTACCCTAATAACAATGGTGAAACTGCTGTTGTAAATGTAAATAACGAACTATTAAAAATAATGCCTGCATACCTTAAAGAAATGCAACTATCTACTTTTATTTCTCAGGTTACAGAGAATAGTGAGAATACGGACTTAGACGTTAATAATAGTAAACAACAGATTGAAAAGCAGATTAAATCTCAATCATTAAAACCAAGTGCAATTGATTTTGATTTGGAAGAAGCAACATATATAGGCTCAACAGGTAAAACATATACTACAACTTTGCATAAGTGTAGTTGTAAGAGTTTTAAAATTAATAAGCTACCATGTAAGCATATGTATAATTTGTCGCAAGAGTTAAACAAAAGTATCTCAGATATAAGTATTACTCCTGAAACTAATGATGCAGATATATCAGAAAATAATATTACATATTCAAATTCAAATGAATTCGTATGTATAGATTTTGAAACTGCAAATGCAAAAAGACAAAGCGTTTGTCAAGTTGCACTAATTTATTTTAAAGATGGTGAAATTGTTGATGAAAAATCTTGGTTGGTGAAGCCTCCTCGCGAATATAACTATTTCAAACCATTAAATATACAAATACATAACATAAGACCAGAAGATGTTCAGAACTCTTTAGAGTTTAATCAATTGTGGGAAGAAATAAAGCCAATTATTGAGGGAAGAATTATAGTAGCTCATAATGCACCTTTTGATATAAGCGTTTTAAGAAGTTTAATTGATCATTATAGCTTAGAATGTGATGAGTTTAATTTTATTTGTACATGTAATGTTGCACGAAAAACTTGGGACAATCAAGTAAACTACACTTTAAAAACTATAGCTAATCAATTAGGATATATATTCAAACACCATGATGCACATGATGATGCTCGTGTCTGCGGAAAAATACTTATTGATGCTATGAAAGTTCATGAATGCAATAATATATATGATTTAGCTAAAAAAATTAATATGCAAATTGGGAAAGTTAATAAGGGCTATTATCAGTCATGTAGCATAAGTAATGGATATCAAGGTCAAAGCGATAAAAATAACGAAATAAAAACATCTAAATTAGATTATTCGCAATGTATCCCAAACGAAAATAACGCTTTTTGCAATAAGGGAGTATGTATAACCGGTACATTGGTAAGCATGACTAGAGCTAATGCACTTCAAAAAATAGTTGATATAGGTGGGATAGCTTGTACTAAAATTGATAATAATACAAATTATTTAGTTATGGGGTTACAAGATTATTCATCACTTGCAGACGGCAAACAAAGTATAAAAACTAAAAAGGCTAAAGAGCTTATAGCTCAGGGACAAGATTTGCAAATCATTAGTGAAGATGACTTCTTGAGAATGTTATATGAAGGTGACGAAAATGAATGTGCATGTAGTGTATGATAAAATTATTGAGATATTAAAAAAGAATAACAGAGATACAAGTGATGAATGTATTAAAGATAAGAACAACAAAGATGGTTCTATATCTGTAAATGTATTTAAAAATTTAGCTATCAAAATAGTTTTTAAACCTAAATCTAATTATTTAATGATAAAAAGTGAATACAATAATTTATTTTTAGAATTAAATATAATTACACATTCAATAAAGTCAGAGCTAGATTTTATTAGATGCCCTATATTTTCTATAAAAGACATGGAAACAATAGAGAATATTTTAGTAAAAATATATGATGACTGTGAAGCTGTTGGACAAGAATTTGGTTGTTGCCATAGATACGAAGAGTGTAGTGATAAAAAAGAATGTATACATCCGGATAAAGTACGTTCGCAATGCTGTATCTATCGTAAAAATTTAGAAGCTGGAAAAATATTTTATGGTATAAATGCAAATCAGCATTTGCAAAATATACAGCAGCAACAACGAATCGAAAAACCTACAGATAATAAAAATAATTCTAAGCAATTATCTTTTATATAAGTTTGAATTTGTTTATGTGAAGACAGATGAGGAAATGGAGAAAAATAGATGATTATGCTTAATAAAATTTACGATATTCGTACAACTGAATATGCACAACGGACATTGACCAATCTCACAGGTGTACCAATCCCAGTATGGAAACAATATTTTGGTCACGAGCGTGAATATAAATATACAGATTATCTTGTGGAAGATGTTATCAACACTCATGGATATCTTCCTCAGAATTACAGAGATTTTGAATTTATCTACTTTCATATCACTACAAGTGCTAACCGATGTGCATCCTTTCGGAAACATGGAATATTAGATCTAAAACAAGCTTATTTATGCCATGACTCTGAGCTAAGATGGTTTTTGGAAAAACACGATATTTATATCGATTTGGATGAGAGAATACTAAAATATTGCGGAAAAGCATTTGATATTACTTTCGGAGTTTGTCCAAGACAAGACACAGAGGCTTATAATTGTTGGTCCATAGGAAGAAAATTTTATTTTGATTACACTACGTGTGGGTTCTTATCGGTGTGGGAGAGAAATTCTTATGGCGGACAAGTTCATCGCAGACCAGAAATTTTAATGGATATCGACAATCTTCTTAGATTGAATTTGTCCCAAGAGTGGATGTCGACTCATAATTCTTATGAGATAGTGGCTAAAGTAAGTGGTGAAGATATTATCTATGATAGTGATGATAATCAAAGCGATAAGGATAAGGTTCTGAATTATTTGACGAAAGCATATTATACTGCTTTTGGTGAACCGAGTGAAAATATACTTCTGATTAAAAACCACAAACAAATACCACCTAGGGATATTCTTGATATAAAGCCAATGGAACATTGGAAGGGTTATTGATTTATTATGTATTTGAAGCCTAGTGCTTTCACGGAATTAAATACAAAGCAACAAATTCCAATAATTCTGAGCAATTATCTTTAATATAAGTTGGAAATTTGTGTAAAACCCAAAGGAATTAAAATAATTAAATTATAAAGCTGAGGCAATAATATGGCAATAAAAACAAGAAAAGAGGTCATTGAATGAATAAAATTATGTATGTACCAATTCTTAAGTGGAAACAAGGTGAACAAGGGGCAATGAAAGCACTTGACAATGAAGTAAAAAAGCACTTCATACCATTTATCGAATTACCTGCTAGAGAGTATGATTTTAAGGAAAAAAAATTCAAAAAAACTATTGAACAGCATATTGAAAAAGTACCTAAAAGCATAGTTAAATCATGGCAAAATTATTTTTATTTTGATATATGTAATCTAAATACAGAGATATTAAGTGATGGTACATATATCTACGAATACTTTGATAAAAATTTTGATAATTCGACTAATAATAATTGCATTCCAGTATATACTCCAACATTAAATCAAAATATCAATTATTTTTGCAATTGTATAAAAAAAGACCGACTACTCGCTATTAGACTTAAATTTAACAAGATTAAAAGCTTGTCTGAGTATTTAGATATTATAATTAAAAATTTACATATAGATAAAGAAAATATGGCAAATATAGATTTAATTATAGACTTGGAATATATAAAAGAAAATGAAGAAGAAAAGATATTAAAACTACTACAATCTGAACTTAATAGTATTACATCATTACACCATTGGAGATTTATAACTTTGGCTGGAACATCATTTCCAGAAAGTTTATCTAATGTTGAAAAAAATTCATATTGTACAATACCACGAACATTTTTTATATTATATAAAAATTTTTTAAGAACTAACAAATTTGATAGAAATTTTTTATTTGGAGATTACGGTATATCAAACCCTAAAACAGCAGATAATATTGATCCAAGATTATTAAGTCCTGCTTGTAGCATACGATATACAATGAAATCTAAATATTTTGTTGTTAAGGGCAAATCATTTAAAAAATATGGTGGCGAACAATTTAGAAATCTTTGCGAAGCTATTATAATAAGACCAAGAGTATTCTTTGGAAGAAATTTCTCCCTTGGTGATGCTTATATAGAAGATTGTGCAAATGGTTTAGCAAAAGCTGGAAATATGCCTACATGGAGACGAATTGGAACTATACATCATATCACATTATTAGTTAAACAGCTCTCCAATTCTCTCGATATTTAATTGTTTCCAATGTGAATTTTTTAATTTCCTTAAGAGATATAGCAGTAGATGCTATATCTCTTAGTTTTAATCTGCTCATATTTGTAGTTATTTTTATCTCATTAATCTTTAATAAGCATTGTAATTCTTCTTTCCACAATAGCTGTGTGATTTTATGTGCATCAAGATTTTTATTAATCTTTGCAGATCTAATATTTCTGACAGAAACATTGCCATATCTATTTAGATAAGCAATTTTAATCCCCCACCATTCAGGAACATTGCACAATATTTTTTCATTATATTTTTCACCTACAACTATTGTCATTTTATCAAAAGTTGTACTATAATATTCAATTTGTTTTGGTAAACGCTCTAAAGTGTCTATATCACTTTTAATCTCATAACCGCACAGCCTTCCATTAGCGACAGCTATATCAACTCTTGCATTACCATCACAAATTGTTAATTCATTAATTATTCTATATTCATGATTTTTGTTTTCTTTTTTTATTATAGAAATTATAGCTTCTCTAATTAGTTTATCATTTAACATTTCCATACACCCAAAATTATTTTTTCTATAATATCTTAACATAAAGCTAATTTTATAGCAATACTAGAAAAGAAATATTGCTTTTTTTATTTGAGTATGATATTTTATTTTTATAATATAAAAATACTGGTAAAAGGGGTTAAACATATGATAGCAATATATGCAAGACAATCAATTGATAAGAAAGACAGTATTAGTATTGATAGCCAGATAGAATTTTGCAAGCGTGAAGTTTCTGAAGGTGAAAAAATAAAAGTATATAAAGACAAGGGTTATTCTGGAAAAAACATAGATAGACCTTCTTTTCAACAACTTCTTGAAGATATAAAAAAAGGAAATATAACTAAGATAGTTATATATAGGCTTGACCGTATGAGCAGAAGCTTGTTAGATTTTGCTAGTCTTGTCGTGACTTTTAATGAATATGGAGTTGAGTTTGTTTCTTCTACAGAAAAGTTTGACACTTCCACTCCTATCGGTCGTGCCATGCTTTCTATTATTATGGTTTTTGCTCAACTAGAACGCGAAACTATAGCTGGACGTATAAAAGATAATTACTACGAGAGAGGCAAAAAAGGTATGTTTTTAGGTGGCAATATCCCTTTTGGGTATGAATTATCACCCCATACTATAGACGGCGTTAAAACCAATAAATTAGTCCCAAATTCTAGTGCTGAAATTGTACGAAAGATGTATGAGTTATATGCTTTTGGAAATATGAGCTTAGGCCAAATTTCAAAACTTTTAACAGAGGAAGGCTTACTCTCTTTATATGATAAGGCTTGGGATAGTGCCAAAATAAGTAGAACTATGCGCAATCCAGTATATGTCAAGGCTGATGCGGATATATATTTGTATTTGCAAAATTTAGGTTGCATAATACACAATGATATAACAGAGTTTGATGGTGAGCATGGATTGTTTTTATTCGGCGATAAGGTAAAAAGCAGTGAAAAAAATCATAATAACATAAGTGGATATACAGTATCTATTGCCCCTCATAATGGCATAATCGACTCAAATACATGGTTAAAGTGTGCTAATAAGCTAATTGTTAATAAGCAGATAAAAAACAGCGGTAAAAGCAATTATAGCTGGCTATCCGGTATGGTAAGCTGTGACAAGTGTAATTATAGTATGACTATAAGTAAGGCTAATTTATCTAAAAAACATGACACTTATGCTTTGTATTTCAAATGCTCTGGTAGAGCTATGCGCAGAATATGTGATGCGGATAGTCCTCGTGTAGAAGATGTAGAAAAAGAAGTGCAAATTAAAATGATTGAAAGGCTTGAATTCTTGAAGTCTGAAATAAACAGTAATAGTATGGTAGAAAATAAAAATGATGAAAACAGTAATATAATAAATGATTTAAAAATTAGAATTAGTGTTATTGAAAATGATATTGAAAAGCTTTTGGATAGTTTATTAGCTGCTAACTCTGTAGCTATGGACTATATAAATAAGAAAATTACTAAGCTTGATGAAGATTTACGAAAGCTAAGGTTTAAATTGAATGAAGAACTATCTAAAAACAAGACACATAATATAAATGTGTTAGAATTAGAGTATGTATTAAATAGATTTGATGATTTAGATTTAGATCATAAAAAAGAGGTAGCAAAGTCCATGATAAAAAGGGTTTTTATATACGATAAAAAACCTCGTATCGTTTGGACTGACTAGCCGGTATATTCGTTTGGTGTGATAGTACACACAATTGTGCAGGTACTAGAATTTTCTTTTCACAGCTTACACAGATTGAAATTATAATATTAGCCCTTACAGTTCCATTTTCAGTTACAAAAACGTCTCTTATAAGATTGTTTGTCATTAATCTTCCTGTAAATAATGCGTTGCATATTTCAGCAAATCTTGGGAAGAATGCTCCGTCAAATACAGATGGAACACAAAGCTCGAAGAAGTTAGTCAATACTAAGTCTCCGCCATTTCCTGGTGCTTTGATTGGGAAGAAAGCTGTCAAAACTTGAGTTAGAGGGCAAGAGCTGCTTGAATTGTCATCAGTAAATCTAACTTCCATATCAATTCTTACTAATCCCTGAATTGTTATGTTTTGACTTCCAAATACTGGAGTACCTCTGCCAAGAGCATCACAGCATGATGTATCTATATAAATAATCTTTTGTGAGCATTTTCCGTCTGGTCCAACTACTTTTTCGTCCTGTCCGTCGCATTGAACAAATTGAGCTCCTTGAAGAACAGTTTCAGGTTTTATTCTAAAATTATCTGGTGAAGCACTATTCGTTGGATCGAAGAATTTTGTAATGTTAATAAAGTTTATTCCTACAACAGTTGAGCCTGATGGAAGTCTAGGAGAAAAAGCTAGGTCATGAGCAAATGAAATTCCTTGTAAATTGAATAAAGCTGCATCATATATTTTTTGTACATAAACTGGCTCAAGTACCACATCATCTAAATTTCCACTCCAAGAGCATCCTGTCTGACCTATACAGCATTTTTCTCTAATAATGTTCGTTCTGGGACTGACATTGCTATTGTTATTGTTATTGCTTAAATTACCATTGTTGTTATTATTGGTTAAGCATGTCATGCAAAATTACCTCCTATTAAATTAAGTTACTTTTAATATATTCGTATGTAATAATCTTGTTACTAAGCTTGAAAGAAATATCGAATATTTATAGATTTTTGTAATATAATTTAGTTTGGGAGTTTTTTAGTAAGCACCAACTATTTTTTATCTAATATTATAATGCTCTATTTTAAATATTGTTAAATCTTTTTAAGAAAAAATATTTCTATTGAAATTTTTTTGATTATAAGTTAAAGTATTAATATTGATGCTTAAATAGCGTTTGGAAATATAAGGAGGAAATATGACACTACCAATAGTAACATTTGAATTAGAAAATGGAGATATAATGAAAGCAGAGCTTTATCCTGAGATAGCAGGCAATACAGTTAGAAATTTCATATCTCTGATAAATAAGGGCTTCTATGATGGAAAAATCTTTCATAGGGTAATAAAGGAATTTATGATACAAGGAGGCTGCCCTGATGGAACAGGTATGGGAGGCCCTGGCTACAGCATAAAAGGTGAATTTGCTATGAATGGCTTTAAAAATGATTTAAAGCATACAGATGGTGTTTTATCAATGGCTAGATCAATGAATCCAAATTCAGCAGGTTCACAATTCTTTATCATGCACAGAAATTCACCTCATCTTGACGGACAATATGCGGCTTTTGGAAAGCTTATAGATGGAATGAAAGTAGTAGATAGAATAGCAAGTTCTAAGACTGACCAAATGGACAGACCTAAGGAAGAAGTAAGAATTAAAAAGGTAACAGTAGATACTTTTGGCGAAAAATTCGAAGAACCTGAAACTGTATAATATTTTTTAATTTAATTTATCATAAATAAAATATAACACAGCTTTTATTTTAAATATAAAATCTGTGTTATATTAATTTTACAATTTTTTATTTAGTTCCAAACAGTCTGTCTCCAGCATCTCCTAGTCCTGGAACTATGTATCCATTCTCATTTAATGCTTTATCAATAACTGGTGTATAGATTTCTATATCTGGGTGAGCCTCTGTCAATCTTTTTATGCCTATTTCTGAACATACAAGGTGCATTGATTTTATATTTTTTGCTCCATGTTTTTTAAGTAAATTAACAGCATCTATCATTGAACCGCCTGTTGCAAGCATTGGTTCTGTTATAATTACAACTCTATTTTGTATATCCTTTGGAAGCTTGCAGTAATATTCAACAGGCTCTAAGGTTTCTTCATTTCTATAAAGTCCGATATGACCTACTTTTGCATTTGGTATCAAATCTAATATTCCATCTACTAGACCAAGTCCTGCTCTAAGAATAGGAACTATTGCTAAATCATATCCAGATAATTCTTTACCAATCATTGGCGATAGAGGCGTTTCTATTTGTTTGTCCTGTAAAGGGAGGTTTCTTGTAACTTCATAAGCCATAAGCATTGCTATTTCTCTTGTTAATTCTCTAAAATCCTTGGAAGTAGTATTTTTATCTCTTAAAATTGAAATTTTGTGTTGAATTAATGGGTGTGTTATTAGAGTAACATTTGTTTGCATATAAATCTCCTTGTATTTAAAAGTTTTGTAATGCTAATTTCATACAAATATTGGAAACATATTTTGTATAGTGATTAGAATTTGTAAAAATTTTTATTTTATTTTAACACCATATGTTATATAATTCAAGTATAAAAATTTATAAGTGATAATTTTTTTTAAAGGAGTTCAACATGATATTTGGTATAGGAATTGATATAGTACAGATTAATAGGATAGAAAAAAATATTGAAAATCAAAATTTTGTAAATAAAATTTACACGCAAGAGGAACAGGATTATTTAAGCAGAAGGCATTACAACCCTCAGACGGCTGCCGGATTATTCGCTGCTAAAGAGGCTGTGTCTAAAGCTTTAGGTACAGGCATCTCTGGATTTAATATAACTGATATAGAGATAATAAAAGATGAATTTGATAAACCAGAAATATTTCTACATAACAAAGCCTTAGAAATTTCAAGAGATAAGGGTATAGATAAAATTAACATTACCATATCTCACGAAAAAGACTATGCAGTAGCATTTGCTGTTGCTGAAAAATTTTTTTATGATTTTAAATAATTTATATATTTAAAATCATATCTCACTATCTAAAAACCGTAAAATAAAATAACAAAAAAAGCAGAAGCATCTTCCATTTGGATGACACTTCTGCTTTTATACTATTCTCAAAATTACTTTTTAAAATACTTCAAAATTGAATTATAATTACTATCAATATCAAGTTTTTTTACTTTGTACATGTTCATACTCTTTACTATTTTATAGTCATTCATCATGTCTGCGAATGCTCTTTCTTTTTCTCCTACATATTTTAGGATATATGCCTTATTAAGTGAATATCTATAATATAAATCCTCACTTTTAATTTGCGATAAATCTACAGCTTCATTTTCATCAACTATAACTATGTTTTTAAGAATGCTGACTTTAGAATTATTCGGATTGTGAGTTAAAGGATTATAGTCTAAAGTATTGTATACATTAAAATACATTTTTACTTGGGACATATCTAAAAAGTCAAAGCTAAGAGTTTCATTAATATCCCATTTTATATCTGTAATTTTATTAAAATCAGTCCCTGACTTTAAATCCTCATAAATCATTGCTCTGACAAAATTTTTATTGCCATTCTTTATATAATATGAATATCTGAAAACCTTAATATTGAACTTAACATTATCATTTGTTGTACTTTCATGCCATTTTCTAAGAGCAGTCATATATAAGGTTTCCGTCGTGTTATACTTGTTTATTTGATTAAATAGCTGCATTTTGTCTGCATCATTTAGATCCTTTCTGCCAACCAAGTCATTAAGTATGTCATTAGCTAATGCCAAATTTTCTTTATTTGAAAGTTTTCCATATTTCAGTAAGTAAAAATTTACTCCTGATCTATTTGGAAATCCTGCTGATTTTAAAGACTTTAATGTTCCTATAGGGTCTGAATCATACAGATGCTTTTCTTCAGGAAATATATAACCACTAAATTCTATTTGTTCAAGAGTATTTTTAGCTTTAATATATTTTTTTTCCTGCTCATCTTTTGTATTCATATTATAATTTCCGAATAATGATAATATATCTTCTCCTTTTACCGGCATATACTTAAGACTTATTAAATTATTGCCAAAGCTTTCTTTAATATTATCATAAATTCTTCTAATTAACGCAGCAGACTCTCCTCTGCTGATATTACTGTAAAGATTTAATAAGTTTCCATCATATCCTGTTACAATACCACTATTATACAAGGTTTTTACTTCATCATAAAACTTATAGCTTTTATCTATATCTAAAAATTCAAGTTCATTGTCATATATTGAATTTCTACACAAAACTGCTGTAAGTGCTATTGCTTCCTCTCTTGTTATAGCTTTGTTAGGTTCAAAATTAGAGCCTCTAAATACATCTTCAAATCTGTAATTTTTGAAGTTTTTTTCCATGTATTCATAAAAGGATATAACAAATGTATAGGACCAGTGGTCCATACTCATGTCAGCGTATTTCATAGAACTATCATAAATCTCCTCTATAACACCAAGCTTATATCCAGTACGAACCAATATTGTGATAAACTCACTTCTTGATATGTTCCCATCCGGTTTAAAGCTCATATCAGAATAGCCTTTGAAAACGCCCAATACATTTGTAGCGTAATTTACATCATTTCTGCTCCAATGAACAAATACATCATTATAATATATTTCAGCAAAGGCAGTTTGAGTAAATAGTAAAATTAGTATTAAAATAAGTGCAAAAATTTTTTTCATTATAGCTCACCTTTAATTTATGTAATGATTTATTAAAAATTTCTCTTCCAAAGATATATTAAACACCTTTTCGAGATAATTTTCAATATATTTTTTATTACTTTTTAAGAAAATTTTATCATTTTTATTTGGAGGAATAAATATCTGCATATTTTCTAATTTATTCGGATAATATTCATATAGCTTTTCTCCAACCTTTTTAGCATTACATTTGAATATAAACTCAAATATACTTGAATTCAAATAATTTACAATATAGTTATATATTACTTTATCTTCGTCTACAACAAGAGAATATATATCAGCACTGCATAAAAATTTATTGGTATCATAGTAAAAATTATTATTTTTAGCTTTGTAAGGAAAAATAATTTTATTGTCTTCAAATAAGCTTAGATTTCTTCCCCATTGAAGCTCGTACCACTTTCTAACACCTGTCTTACATTCTCTCCTGCTAATCAATCTGTCCTTGTATTTCTTTAAATATTCTATAGTATTAGGATAATTTTTTTCATCATCAATCAAATTTGTATATAAAATATATAAGCCTTCAAAATTAACTCCCTTATCGCTTATGTTGCTGTTTTTAATCCATTTTCTAAGAAGATTTTTTTCAAGCTTATTTTTTATTATATCTTCCTCTTTTACAATAAAAGCTTCGTCATATCCAGTTATTATTCCTTGTTTTATATACCCAATATCTTGGATTTTAAAATTACATTTTGATATAATTTTTTCGTAAATATCTTTTTCTTCAGGACTCAGCAAAACCCAGCCATTTTTATCAAGCTCAGTTTTCTCAACATTAAAAGATATGAAAGCACCTCGATTATTATACTTCTTAATCTCAATAATTTTGGAATTATCTGTTATATTTTCCATCAAAATTATCATAGGACTTACATTTACATTTTTAAAAACCTTATGTCCGTTATAATCAAGTATTTTTAATATATTTATATTATTTATAATATAATATCTCAATCTGTCAGCATATTTTGCTTCTAAAAAATACCTTGAGGTTATAAAGCATATTTTCCCATTTTGATTTAACAATAGATGGCTAGCCTTGAAAAAGCAATATGAAATATCGGATTTATCGTAAAATACTTCTGTATATTTACTTTTTAAGCTTTCTCTATATTGCTGCCCTATGTTTTTATGTCCTATATATGGTGGGTTTCCAATTATAATATCAAATTTATAATCAGGAATAAAATCTATTAGAAAATCTTTATGAAAAATATTAAACTTTATATCTGATATATTTGATTCAAAGCACAAGCTCGCCTTTGTTAAAAAGCATGAAAATTTATCTATATCTACACCATAAATCATATTTTCCAATATATGCTTTTCAAGTGATAGCTTTTCTTTTATTCTTCTATATACTCTCAATAAAAAATATCCGCCGCCGCAGGATGGGTCTAAAATTTTTAATTCACTATTTATTTGCTTATCCTTAAAAGCTAAATCAAGCATATCGTCTATTATAGTTTCTGGCGTATACACTTGTCCTAATATTTTTCTTTCCTTATCTGATATGAGGTTTTCGTATAGAGCAGATATATTTAAGCTGTTTATATCAATATTTTCCTCTAGTTCAGCCAGCATTTCTAATATTTTTATTTCATAGCTATTATCAGAAAATTCAAATTCATCATAGCCCTTAAATAATAAGACTGATTTTTTGTCGAAAAGTTTCATGTTTTCTGCATAATTTTCAGAAATTTTTTTTAAATCTAATTTATTTATAAATTTATTTGTATATATAATCTTTGCAAAAAAATATAAGCTACTTTTAAGATTGTTAATATATTTGATGTCATCATTTATAGCATTTTTATCAGAATTAATAATTATTTTTTTAATTTTCTTAGATATTATTTTTTCCATTAATTTCTCCTGCATTAATTATAAAAACAACTATTATAATTATACCATAAAATCAAATAAAAAGCTTTATAATTAAAAAAGAAATTTTGAAAAACAAAATTTCTTTTTTAAGTGTCAATTTCCATTCGCTATTTCTTTAGCTATCCGTACATTGTCGCTTTCATAATTTACAACTATGACATCTAGACCTATCTTTACTATTTCTTCCCAATTAATTACCATTGATTTTGCTTTATTAAAAAAGCTAAATAGTTTAGTATTTTTATCTTCTATATATAATGCTGTTACTTTTCCTTTTTTTATATCAATCTCAATATCTGAAAATCTTCCTATGTTTTCGCCATTCTTTACATTAATTATATCCTTGTCAATTAATTCCAAATAGCTAATCATTTTAATTTACATTCCTCCCATTAATAAATTTCAATTTATTTAAAATCTCTTTCTAATCTGTGAAAGTGCTGATTTTTCTAACCTTGAAACCTGTGCCTGAGATATCCCAATTTCATCAGCTACTTCCATCTGAGTTTTTCCTTTATAAAACCTCATATCAACAATCTGCTTTTCACGTTCTGTCAGCTCATTTATGCTTTCTTCCAATGTCATTTTTTCAACCCATTTGTCATCTAAATTTTTTTCATCCTTTATCTGGTCGAAAATATACAAGGCATCTCCACCATCATTGTATATTGGCTCGAACAATGAAACAGGCTCTTGTATAGACTCAAGTGCAAAGATTACATCTTCCTTATCTATATTTAATTCCTTCGCTATCTCTTCTATCGTTGGCTCACAGGATTTAAGCAAGGTTAGCCTTTCTCGAACTTGAAGAGCTTTATATGCAGTATCCTTCATAGATCTACTAACTCTAATAGAATTATTATCTCTTAGATATCTTCTAATTTCGCCTATTATCATGGGAACTGCATAGGTAGAAAATTTTACATCCAATGAAAGGTCAAAATTATCTATTGCTTTTATCAGTCCTACACATCCAATTTGAAATAAATCGTCAACAGGCTCATTTCTGGAGTTAAACCTTTGAATTACACTCAAAACAAGTCTTAAATTACCGAATATAAATTCATCTCTTACTGCCGTGTCGCCCTCTTGTATTTTTCTGATCATATCTCTCATATCAGAAGATTTAATTTTAGGCAATTGTGATGTATTGACGCCACAAATTTCTACTTTGTTTATAATCATTGTTTTACCCCTTTAAATTAAATTATCCCCCATGTTAATTATTGCCCTATAAAATGCTTTTATACATTGAACAAGCCTTAATTCTCCTAATAAATCTAGCAAAATCTTATACAGCCTTACTAATCTCTTTTTTAAGCCTTTTTAATATTTTTTTCTCAAGCCTTGATATATACGATTGTGAAATACCAAGCATATCAGCAACTTCCTTTTGTGTAAAACTCTTGCTCCCCATAAGTCCAAATCTTAGCTTCATAATTGTAAATTCTCTTTTATTAAGTTTCTTGATAGAATCATCTAATAAATTCAAGTCTACTTCACTTTCCATATCCTTAAATATAATATCTTCTTCTGTGCCCAAAATATCCGAAAGCAGCAGTTCATTTCCGTCCCAGTCAATATTCAGAGGCTCGTCAAGCGATATCTCAGATTTCATCTTGCAAATTCGCCTTAAATACATCAAAATTTCATTTTCTATGCACTTTGAGGCATATGTAGCCAGCTTTATGTTTCTCTCGATTTTAAACGTGTTTACGGCCTTTATAAGCCCTATTGTGCCTATAGATATAAGATCCTCTACATTTATGCCAGATGACTCAAATTTTTTTGCTATGTACACAACTAATCTTAAATTATGCTCAATCAATTTTGACTTAGCCGATGGATTATCAGCTTTTTGTGATAAATAATCCTTTTCTTCTTCTGTTGTCAATGGTGGAGGAAGAGAATCGCTTCCTCCTATATAAAACACTTTTCTTCTAAGCCTTAGTTTTTTTATTAATATAGTATATAATCTTATGTACCATTTTCTAATAATATTCATCTGCATCAACACTTCCACCTTCCCAATCAAGTATTTTTTTATAAAGTAAAGCTTGAAATTTATTTTCATCACTCAATGCTTTCGGATATATACCGATGATACAATCAACACATCGTTCATTTCCTTTGTATTTTATAATTGTTTTGCTCGGAATCACCCCAATCATATATTCATCAGCACTATTTATCGTTTTGTATTTTAATAAACGAAAATTATAGTTATGCAGTTTTCTAAACATCAAATCAATCAAATAATCACTGCTATTCTCATATGCCTTTTTTATTTCATAAAAAACATCTGATCTAAATAAATCCTTTATATAATTTATATCTGCAATTATAACAGGCCGCTTGCTAAGTGCATCCAGCATTTCATTGCCAGTATCAATAAATCCTACAAGCTCTACACTATTTCCATCAAGACATATAACTATATTCCTAAAGTAATTTTTATCAGACTTATCTTTTCTTATCTCGTAAAGCAAAAGCTTAAATATCCAGTATGCTATAAATATCGCTATAAACAATAGAATTATAGTCAATCTACTACTGAAAAAATAGTATGATAACACTATTATTCCCATGATTAATACTGATAATGTATAAAAGCATAATATAAATTTGACATATCCTAAAAAGCCTTTAGGAGAATGAGCTATCGTAAGCATAAGTACAGATACAAAAAATTTCACAATAAAATTGCTTAAAAATTCTCTATCTACAAGATATACGGCTAAGCTGTATACCATTCCCACAATAGATGCTGATATTATTCTTTTGAAATTTATCTTTTTATAAAACAATGAACCTGTTATATAAAGTAATATAAAATCAACAACAAATTCTTGAAATATAATAAATTCTATATAGTATTCCAACTTTAACCCCTTGTACGATACTAATACCTTCGTAATTAGCATAATTAGTTTCACTTTTAGTATTATAAAACAAGTCATATGAATAATTTGTCAAATTTAAGTGGCTAAACAAAAAAATTAAATTTTTTTTGTTACATAAAAAAATCTCAATTTTTGTATATAAAAATTGAGATTTTCTTATTACTCTATAAAGTTATGCTTTCAAAGAGTGATGTTTACTTCACTTTTTAATCTTCTTGGTCGTGGCAATCATGTTCGTGTTCACAGCCACATTGACATTCGTGATCATCATCTTCATCAAATTCAAAATCATCATCATCGAAATCAAAGTCATCTTCATCAAATTCATCTTCATCTCCGAAAAGTTCTTCTTCAACTACTGATAAATCTTCATCTAGTAAATCTAAATATTCATTTACATCATCTTGCTCTTCAACTATTTCTTCCATGCTTTCAGCCATTTCTTCCATAATGTCGATTAAAGCTTTGAACATTTTTCCTTCTTTTGTATCCTCTTTTATGTCTAATCCTTCTGCCAAACCTTTAGCGTAAGCAATTTTTTCAAATAAGAAATCCATGTTATACCTCCATATTTTTATTTTTTATGAGCTGTTTTCTTTACTCTTTAACTCTTGACAGGTATTCTCCTGTTCTTGTATCTATTTTTAATTTGTCTCCTATTTCTACGAATAGTGGAACAGTTACAATAGCTCCAGTTTCAAGTGTTGCAGGCTTATTAGCTCCTGTTGCAGTATTGCCGTTAAATCCAGGCTCTGTTTCAGTAACTAAAAGTTCAACAAAGTTTGGTGCTTGCACCTCAAAAGGCTTTCCATCGTAAAACCTCATAACTGCATTTTCATTTTCCTTTATGTACTTCATTGCTTCTTCAACCTGATCACGATTAAGTGGAATTTGTTCATAAGATTCAAGATCCATAAAGTAATATAGTTCACCGTCATTATATAAATATTGCATTTCTTTAGTTTCTATATGAGCCTTTGGAAATTTATCAGTTGGATTAAATGTTTCAACCCTTGTAGCACCTGTCTTAATATTTCTTATAGTCGCTCTAACAAAAGCTGCACCCTTTCCCGGTTTAACATGCTGGAAATCTACTATTTGCCAGAGTCCATCATTCCAAACCATCGTAGCGCCATTTCTAAAATCACTTGCTATAATCATATACTGTACATCCTCCTTTTCTGTATTATAACCAGCATAAAGCTGTTTATTCTCCATATTATATTTTAAGCTTTTTTTTCCAATCTGTCAATTACTAATTTTTTCTAATAAACTTTTAATTTTTGAAAATATTATTACACCTGCAACTGTTACAACTACAAACTCCCCAAATGCTACATACGCAGCATTTACTATAAATGGAAGTTCTTTAAAAAGAATTGTGAGCTGTATACCAACAAATACTGCATTTGATATAACAGGACCTAAGCTTGATATTATTAAAGATTTTTTATTATCCCCCATTGTTTTTCTAATAAACATTATAAATAATAAAGCTACTATCGTTGCAAATGTTCCTACGAGAACGTCTATCATCCCAAGTGGACTAAATGCGTTGCTAATAGCACATCCAAGCACTAACCCAAGAAAATATTTTTTATCGATAAACACCAATAAAACTAATATTTCCGCAATTCTAAACTGTATAGCTCCATATGCCATCCAGCTAAAGCTTAAAGTTAAAGCTACATATAAAGCAGCAACTACTGCTGTTTGTGTAATAAATTTTGCATTGTTTTTTTTCATAAAAAAACTCCTTCTCAATTATTATAAAATAATCTCCGGAGCACCAAAATAACTCTTGATTTTTAAAGTGGGTGCCAAGGAAACACTTTTTCATATTAAAATTTTTAGAGCAGTTCCAGTTTATGGAACTGCTCGTATAAGCAATATAGATTTGTACTGTATGTACAATGTCTTGCTTGCAATCACAAATATGTACCGAAGGTATATATTTGCATAGCGGCTTTTGTAAAAAGACGCTGTTATCTCTTGCTGAATTGTGATGCTTTTCTTGCTTTTTTAAGACCGTATTTCTTTCTTTCTTTCATTCTTGGGTCTCTTGTTAAGAAACCTGCTTTTTTAAGTATTGGTCTTAGCTCTGCATCTGCTTGTAACAAAGCTCTTGATATTCCATGACGGATAGCACCAGCTTGACCTGTATATCCACCACCATGAACATTTACTAATACGTCATATTGACTTAAAGTATCAGTAATCATAAGAGGCTCTCTTAACATAGTTCTTAATGTTTCATAGTTGAAATAATTTTCAATATCTCTTTTATTTATAGTAACTTTTCCAGTTCCTGGAACTAATCTAACTCTAGCGATTGCTTTTTTTCTTCTACCAGTACCGATGTATTGTGCTTTCATTAGCTATTTCTCCTCCCATCCAAATTAAAACTCATATACTTCAGGTTTTTGAGCTTGGTTTTCATGCTCAGGTCCTGCGTATGTTCTAAGTTTTTTGATCATTTGTCTTCCTAATCTATTATGTGGAAGCATTCCTTTTACTGCAAGGTAAACAGCCTCCTCAGGTCTTTCTGCCATGAATTTTCTGTAAGGAACTTCCTTCATTCCACCCATATAACCTGAGTGATGTCTGTGCATCTTCTGGTCTAATTTCTTTCCTGTTAAAACCACTTTCTCACAGTTAACTATTATAACATGGTCTCCTGTGTCAACGTGTGGTGTATATGTCGGTTTATGCTTTCCTCTTAAAAGCGTAGCAACTTCTGTTGATAATCTACCTAATGTTTTTCCCTCGGCATTTATTACATACCATTTTCTTTCTACTTCATTAGGTTTTGCAATGAAGCTTTTCATATTTGGTCCTCCTATAAATTTCCTTTTTTAATCTATGGTTAAAAAAGCTTCCGGGGCATTGGTAGCTTTTTATTAACAACCCTCGTCTTGTGTGCGCAAATCCTCATTCACGCTGTCACCCTATCAAGTTTACATTAATATTGTAATTCTGTCAAGGATTTTTTTAATTTAAAACAATATTTTTTGCATAATAAATTCTACTGTATTTTACTTAATTTTCTTTAAGCCTACTTTTAATGCTTTTAATTTATCCTTGCTTAAATCAACAACTGCATTTTTGTTAAATTCTGAGGTTTCCTTTATTTCTTTTCTTATTATTCTAACATCGTTAGGAGCGTTTATAGCGACTTTTACTTTATCTCCTGATATTTCTGAGATTATTATTTCTATATTATCCCCAATCAATATCGATTCATTTTTCTTTCTTTTAATTATCAGCATGAGGAACCACCAGCCTTATCTTTTGAAAATAAAGGATATCTCATTATATAATCTTCATTTTCCAACATAGCCTGTATAGCCTGCTTGTTTTTTGAATTTATAACTATAGGATTTTTAAGATTAATTACTGAATTTTCAATATTTTCAGTTATTATTGCTATTAGCATATACCTTAATTCGGATATTTCCGCTTTTTTTATTTCTAATGCAGCTATGTCATCGCTAGATAATTGAGGTTCATATTTTGATAATACTGCATAAGGGTCTATGATAACAAAATGCAAATTTTCATCATCAATAGATTGCAGATACATAATATCATCTTCTGGAGACTCTTTTAATATGACAAAACTATCCTTATCTTCAAAGCCAAAAATAGGTCTATTAAATTTAATTACATCCTCATCCTTAACTTCAAATTCTCCAAATTCCTTGCTCGTAATTTTCATATTTATCTATTCCTTTCCTTTAATATCGATAAACAATATGTAAAAAATTCTTTCATCATTATAAACTAAATTTTTATAATATGAAAGAATTTTTTTAGTTTCTTTGTATAAATCTTTATGCGTTAGCATCTACAGGTTTGTAGTTTGGATCTGAGCTTGGTGGAATATATATAGGAGAGCCTACATATTCAAGCTCAATTCTTGCATACTCCTTTATAATCAATTCAATGCTTCCGGGTGTAAACTCCATTTTCTTTTTATTTTGTCTCATGTCAAAGTAAAGTTTGTCCATTTCATAATTAATATTTAAGCTTGGCTCTGTAAACTCTATCTTTATAGGTTCACTTGGGGTAAAGCCTAAATTAAATTCTTTAGACATCATTTCTCTTGTAAATCTTTGATAAGCAATGTCCGTAAGAATATTATCGTTGTTTAGGTGTATATTTACCATCATATTACCCTCTCTTGCCAGATTAGCTGTAGCTTCATATGCTGCTTGTATTCCTTTTTTAGCAAATTCGGAATGAGACCTCATAGCAGACTTAAACGGTGTTGAGTTACGTGCTTCAAATGTGTCTATTTTCAATTGGGTCGGTTGCATCCTCATTTGCAATCCACCATTTTCATGTCTAATTTCTACAGATGCCTCACTCGAAGCCAGCTCATATTTTGCATTATTAACTTTAAGCTCAATTGACATTGGTATTGTTTTAATTTCAATTAATGGCTCCATTATATATTTCTCCTCATATATTCTTTTAGTTTAATTTATATTTTATAGCTTTACGCATCTAGCTCTGCATAACGTAATTTTTTAAATTATTTTACAAGGTGAAGCTTAACTTGCTCTATTATGACATAAAATCAATAAAGCTTGGCTGTATCAGCTTTGTTCCCATCTGCAAGGATGCTGTGTATGAGTATTGCATCATCTTCCAGTCCATAATAGCCTCTGCTGGGTCTATGAATTCAGTATTATTAATTTTTTCACTCAAATTTATATTGTTATCATCCGTTCTTGTTTTTATAAAGTCCAGATAATTAGCCTTAGCTCCCATATGAGTGATTTCTTTTAATGTATCATTTTTTTGAATTTCAAAATTTTTAATCATAGGCATTATCTTATCATAAGAAAAATCACCGCCAGGTAGAGAGCCATCCTTATTTAATTCTTCTCTGATATTAGTTATCAAATCATAGATATTATTAGGCACAGTCTGTCCATCTATTGTAGATTTTCCGAAGCGCATGAAATTTATTCCTGGGATAGCCAAATCAAATACACTGTTTGGGTCTACTTTTCCGTTAGAATCTACTTGTAAGCTAAGTCCTATATCTATGAACATATTTTCTTTTGAAAGCTCCGTTAGCTTATCATATGCAACTTTTCCAGGTGAACCAGCAGCTGCATTTTCATCAGCAATGCTTACGTTAACTCCTTTATAGTATAAATATGTCTTATCTGGATTTGACGGATCTATTGTAGCATCTGCTTTCACTGTAAATGGAGGCTGTTCCATGCTAGCACCGCTAAACAAATACTTATCATTAAATGTAGAATTTAATGTTGTAAGCATAGATTCTTGAACCTTTCTCAATTCCTCAGAGATAATTTGTCTTTCTTCTATACCCTTATCTCCATTTATACCTTTTAGATAAGAAAGATAAACTGCATTCAAATTCTTATTTATTCCCATAAGGTTGCTTTCAGCAGATGTAAAGATAGAGTCTGCCTCTTGTATGTTTGTAAGATAATCTTCATTTTTAAGATACTCTCTTCTCAATCTATACGCTTTTACAGCTCCGATTGGATCTTCTGAACCTTTGAAAAATTTTCTTCCTGTATCAACTTTCTGAGATTGTGTATTAAGATTTGACAAGGATTTATTTAAATCTCTTGTATATCTGCTTGTCAACATTTTATTGGTTACTCTCATAATTCCCTCCTATTATAATCCTACTTTGCCAGTTCTGTTTATAAGTAAATCTATCGCTTCGTCTAGGGTTGTCATAAGTCTTGCAGCTGCTGCGTAAGACTTATTATATGTCAATAGGTTTATTCCTTCTTCATCAAGTGAAACACCTGATATAGACTGTCTGCTTGTATCTATTGCCAAGAGAGTCTGTCCATATCCGTCATACAATGACTTAGTATTTGATATCTGTAAATCTACTGTTGATGATGTATATGAGAACATTTCTTGCAATGTACCTTCAAATAAGAAGTTCTCGCTAGTTGGCGGAGTACCACCAAATTCATGTGCAAATTTTACTTTTTCATTAAATTTGCTTATTAGATTAAATATATTGTCATTTGCTGCTGATGTATCAACAGGGTTTCCAGCATCATCATACACAGGTGGCTTATTTGTATTAGTTATATATGATTTAGTGTTATCTCTCCAAGCATCGTGGATTTTAATATTGCCTGCTGTTATCTCTCCTCCACCCTCTGCTGCGAATAAGTCTTTATCTGTATATCCTGTTAAATTTCCGGAAGCATCATAATTTGCTTTTCTATTAGCTGTATTAAACATCGTAGCAAATTTATTAGCAAGCTTATCTAGCATACCTTCATAATACTGAATTCCTCTATCCTTTGTTGTGAAATTAGTATCATTTACAAATTCGCCTTTGTTGTTTAAAAATGCAACATATCCTGATATTTGTCCTCTTTCAAGTTCTCCTGTAATATCTGAACCATCTAATGTAGAGTCCAATGATTTTTTAAGTATAATTTGTACATCCTTATTTGTAGCAGTTGGTCCCTTTAGTTCAAGTTCTGAAAATTCTTTTCCATTTACTAAAGCTAGTGGATTGCCGCCACCATCAACTAAATCCTTAGAAACTATCGACAGCACTTCAACCTCTCTGTCACTTCCTATAGGCTCCATTTTCCTTATAACTTCTATATTCATATATGTTGATAACTCATCTATCAAAGAGTTTCTTCTATCATTCAACTCAAGAGCCTTATCACCATGGATGTTTTGATCTCTAATTTGATTATTTAACTCAGAAATTTGAGACATTAATTTATTGGTTACATCAACTGAATCCTGCAAATAAGTTGTCTGCTGTTCTCTTACTGTTTGCAATTGTTTTGAATAATGATTAAAAAGCTGAGTAATCATTGAAGCGGCAGTTTTAACTACTCCTTCAATAACAGGGTCTGATGGAGTTGCAGTTAATGCCTGCAGCTGTGAAATCATATTCGAAAATTGAGAATCCAATCCTTTTTTGCTTATTTCTCCAAATATTTCCTCTAAATCAGCAACAGCACTTCCGATAACATCTTCTCTTCCTACTTTAGCTGCTTCATTTCTATATCTAATATCTAAAAACGGATCCCTTATTTGTGATGGTCCTAAGTCTCCAACTCCTCGTCCTATTTGACCTCCGTACATCGCAAATTTATCGAAACCACTGCTATGAGCTATAGAATATAAATCAACTCTTTGTCTTGTATAACCATCTGTATTTATATTAGTAATATTTTGTCCTGTAACATCCAAGAGCTTTTGGCTCACACTTAATCCTAGTTTTGCAACTTGAAATCCTGCAAATGTTGGTCTTAACATGACTTTTTCTCCTTTTAATCTGTTTTATCTGTATTTTAATTTCTCAAAGTTTTTTATACGTTTAAAATCTATATTTTCTTTGACATAAACTTCATCTTGTTTACATCAATTTCATCTGTATTCTTATCTTTAAAATAAAGATTTCTATTAACCGTGCTTTCATCAAGCTTGTTAATCATGGTCTGTGCTCTATAAAGTCTTATCTGAACTAAATCTTGACACTGATTATTTTTTTCCTTGAAATTTTGAAGAACATTAAATATTTCATTGTGCATTTTTCTAAATCTATCTTTATTAGATTCATCAACAAGCTCTATGAGCTCTTTTAAGGTCTTTCCTCCAAATTCAAGTTCTTTTAGTAAGCGCTCTCTTTTTTGATCAAGTCCTCTTGATTTTAAGAAAAATACTTGTTCTTCAGTTACAATCTCATCTAGTCTTTTAATATCATCCGCCAATATAACATTATATTTTTCTTGCTCGACATCTAAAAATTCTTTATATAAATCAAGCTGTTCTTTAAGAACATCATATAAATTATCTAATTTATCCATATTTCCCACCATTCAATTATAAATCTAACATAATTTTTGCAAGTTCTTCCGCATCAACAACATATTTTTTATCATTTATTTGTTGTCTTAAAAATTCCAAATTGCCAGCTTGACTTTCATTTTTAATCTCATCAACTATTTTATTTTTTAATTGATCAATATTTAAAGAATTGTTATTTTCATTACTAACAAAATTGTTTTTGTTTATTTGGATTACATCATATTTCTTTGGTACCCCGGTATCTTTTTTCTTTATCTTAGATACATTGCTATTATAGCTCATGAAATTATTAACATTTGTTATTTTCATAATATCTTCCATTCCTTTCATACATTGTTTCTAATCCGTTAAATTTCATTATATTATTTAAAATCATTATCGATTAGGTTTAATTACTCTCAATAAGTATATCGTCATTTTTCAGATAAAGTTTAGTAAAATTTAAAAAGAAAAGCTTCTTTTTTAAGAAACTTTCCTTTTCAAATTTATTTATTAATTTTTTGTAATACAATACTATTCCGCAGGTTCTTCGACAGGAAGCTCAATCTCATTTAAAAGCTCCTCCGCCATAGGTTCTGATACTTCGTGATCTTCTATTTCATCTTGAATTTCTTCATGAATTTCTATTTCCTCATGAATATCAATTTTTTCTACAGGCTCTTCCTTTTTTGAAGCTAGCATTTCTTTAGGTAGTTCTATTTTTGCCATATCAATATCTTCAATTTTTGACAATATACCCTCAATATCCAACATTAGAACTGTAGTTTGCGTCTTTTCTGTTTTACCTATACTAGAAATAAGCTTAGTGTTATAATACTCGTTATTCATATCGCCTTGTCCATACATGCTTGGAATTGCCTCAATTGACAAAACGCTGTCTACAATTAGTCCGGCTTTAAAATTATTATACTCTACAACGATTAATAGTTCCTTAAGATTGTTTTTCAGAACATTTATAGAACTATCAAGTATACGAATAATTTCTGGCATATACTCTTCCTTAACTCTCTCTAATACATCCTTTAAACACTCTTCTCTATTGCAGTTCTCATGATCCTTATTGCAATTGTTGTATTCTGCAGCTGCAAGATGCAGCAATCTATGAGGCTCTTCAACTTTTTTAATATGATGAGCTATAACATTATTTTCAGGCTTATAGTTATAATACCATTTACCAAATGCACATTCATGAGGATCAACAGCAAGTCCAAATTGCTCTCCGCTTTTCACACATCTGTCTAATTCGTTTGTCCAATTTATGTGGTCATGCTTTCTAGCAGTAATCATGGCAGAATATTCAGCCACTATTTTTTCTAAAGATTCCTCTTTAAATATCTTCTTAAGGTCTATAAGAGGAATCATGTTACCTCTAAAATTTATAAGCCCTCTAATATAACTTTGAATATTTGGCACACCAATTAGCTCGTCCTCAAGATTGGTAATAGATAAAACATTGGTACTATTTACAGCATATGTATTTTTGCTAACTTTAAATATAATCCAAGGAAGCTCAATATCCTCAAAGTCATTTTCAAACTCATCATTTAAAACATTATCAAACATAACAAAAATCCCTTTCTTTTTATTAGCGCTCTTAAAAACTTTTATATATAAAATTATAGTCTAATTTGTAAAAATTTGCAATAAAAAATTTAATTTTATACTATTTAGCAAACCTAGTATTTTACATCTTTAAGAAATAAGCCCTGTGGTTGAGCAGTTCTACCAAGTGAATTCCTTTGTCCAAGCTCTATAGCTTCTTTTATACAATCTATATTTCTTTTCCCGCTTCCTATTTCAACGACAGTCCCAACAATTATCCTTACCATGTTATATAAAAATCCGTTGCCTGTAATTTCTATTTTTATTATATCATTTTCTTTTTTTATACTTGTACCGTAAATTGTTCTTATAGTTGACTTAACACTTGAATTTGAGGACATAAACGCCCTAAAATCATATTCACCCTCAAGAATTTTTAAAGCCTCGTCCATAAGTGAAAAATTAAGTGTATATGGTATGTGCCACGAAAACATTCTATAAAAAGGATCTAATATTCTAGCATTATAAATTTGATAAAGGTAGGTCTTTTTCTTAGCATCAAACCTTGAATTAAAATCAAAATCAACTTCTTCTGATTTTATAATTCTTATATCCTCATTTAATACAGAGTTTAATGCAGCAAAAAATTTCTCGGGAAATATTTTGCTGTCAGTTTTAAAATTAGCAATCTGTCCAATAGCGTGAACATTGCTGTCAGTGCGACCAGAAGCTATCAAATCTACATTTTCTCCAGTAAGCTTATATATTGCATCCTCGATAACTGATTGAATAGTTAAAACACTATTTTGCTTTTGCCATCCATGATAATTTGTTCCATCATATGAAATAGTAAGTTTAATGTTTTTCATCATTTCGTTCAACCTTTATAATTTTATAAAGAGCGAAACAAGTTTCGCTCTATGGAAAAATCGTTCCTATTCTTCATTTATTAAATAAATCTAAGGACAATAATAGCTGCAAAATAAACAACAAAAACTATAAGTGCAATATAATCATTTTTTCTAAAAACTAACTGCCTCATTCTAGTTCTGTTTTCGCCGCCTCTATAGCATCTAGATTCCATAGCCATAGCAAGCTCGTCAGCTCGTCTAAAAGCACTTATAAACAATGGAACTAAAAGAGGAACTAAATTTTTAGCCCTATTTATAATATTTCCACTTTCAAAATCTGCACCTCTTGCTTTCTGTGCTTTCATAATTTTTTCTGTCTCTTCCATAAGCGTCGGTATAAATCTAAGAGCAATTGTCATCATCATAGCTAATTCATGTGCCGGTAAGCCAATCCTTTTAAATGGGCTTAATAGACGTTCTATACCATCTGTCAAAAGTATTGGAGAGGTAGTAAGTGTTAGAATAGATGTACCCATTATTAGTAAAACTAATCTTAAAGCCATAAAACCTGCTTGATAAACACCCTCTTTTGTCACTTTCAAGAAAAACAATTTGAAAATTTGCTCACCAGGTGTCATAAATAAATTTATAAAAAACGTAATTAATATTATTACAAATATAGGTTTAAGTCCTTTTAAAACAAATTTTATCGGTACCTTTGAGAAGCTTATAGTTAAAACCAAAAATAACACAACTAAAATGTACACAGGAAAGCTTTGTATAATAAATAGTGATACTATGTATGCAAATGTTATTAAAATTTTAAGTCTTGGATCAAGCTCATGTACTATAGATTCAATTGGGTAATGCTGACCGATAGTAAGATTTTTAAACATTTCTTCTTCTCCTTAGTTCCTTGATGATTTCATTTTTTGCTTCTTCAACAGTTATAATATCATCTTTTATATTAAAGCCATTTTTCCTTAGCTCCATAACAACTTCAACTATTTGAGGTACCCCTAAACCGATTTTTACAAGCTCCTGTGCATTTCTATAAATCTCTTTAGGTGAACCCTGCATATGTACTTTTCCCTTATACAATACTATAACTTTTTCTACTAATTTAGCAATATCTTCCATACTATGAGAAACTAATATTACAGTCTGGTTATTAGATTTGTGCAATCTTTTTATCTGCTCAAAAATTTCATTTCTTCCTGCTGGATCAAGTCCTGCTGTTGGCTCATCAAGAATTAGATAATCAGGTTTCATAGCAAGAACTCCTGCTATAGCCACTCTTCTTTTTTGTCCTCCGCTTAAATCAAATGGAGATTTATCCTTAATATCATTATAATCAAATCCAACTGCTTGTAATGACTCTTTTACTCTTATATTTATTTCTGATTCAGGCAATCCCAAATTTAATGGTCCAAAGGCTACATCTTTTTCAACTGTTTCCTCAAACAATTGATACTCAGGATATTGAAATACAAGTCCAACACTTTGTCTTATTTTTCTAAGTTCTGACTTATCAGAACCAACATGCTTATCATCTACCATTACCTTGCCAGAGGCAGGTAGTTCTAATCCATTTAAAAGCTGGATAAGAGTAGATTTACCTGAGCCAGTATGACCTATTATTCCAACGAAGTCACCCTTTTCAATATCTATGCTGACATCATCTAAAGCAATAGTTTTAAAAGGTGTTCCCTCACCATAAACGTATATTATATTTTCTGTTTTTATCGACATAATTCATCCACCAATTCCTTTTTAGTTATCAAATCAGTTGGGATATCTATACCTTCTAATGATAACTCATATGCAAGCTCTGTAACCTGTGGAACATCTAAGCCATATTTTTTAATTCTCTCAACATTTTTAAAAACTTCTTTTGGTGTTCCATCAATTTTTACAGTACCCTTATCCATTATTATTACTCTATCCGCCTGAACAGCCTCATCCATATAATGTGTTATCAAAAGAATTGTCTTTCCCTCTTTTTTATTAAGTTTTTTAATTGTTTCAATGACTTCTTTTCTTCCAGATGGATCAAGCATAGCTGTAGGCTCATCTAAAATTATACACTCAGAATTTAAAGCAAGAACTCCAGCAATTGCAATTCTTTGCTTTTGTCCTCCAGATAAAAGGTGTGGTGGTCTTTTTCTAAATTCATACATTCCTACAGCATTTAAAGCATCATCAACTCTTTTTCTTATTTCCGATGGCTCTACTCCTTGGTTCTCAGGTCCAAATGCGATATCCTCTTCAACGATAGTAGCAACTAATTGATTATCAGGATTTTGAAATACCATTCCAGCTGTTTGTCTAACATCCCAAAGCTTGCTATCATCAGAGGTATCCATTTCATTTACATAAATTTTGCCCTCTGTTGGCAAAAGCAAAGAGTTTATTAGCTTTGCTAATGTTGATTTTCCTGAGCCATTATGTCCAAGGATAGCTGTGAATTCACCTTTTTTTATATTTAAACTAATTCCGTTTAAAGCATTTTTATCAGCATCATTATATTTATATTTTACATTTTCTATTTTAATTATATCCATGCAAAACCTCCTAATTCGTCTACGATATAGATGATATTATAATGTCTTAGGGATAAAATTCCTAAGATTCATTTACAATATCATCAATCTGTATATTATCATTAAAATCATTATTAAACCTTAAAAAAATTTCAAGGCTTAATAATAATTTTAATATAAGCAAATCTTTGAGAAAAGACAGGAGAAACGTCCCCCTGTCTTTTCACATCAATTTTAAACTAATTCAATTATCGCCATTTCTGCCGCGTCGCCTCTACGAGGTCCTATTTTCATTATTCTCGTATAGCCTCCGTTTCTTTCGGCATACTTAGGAGCAATTTCTTCAAATAATTTATATACAACATCCTTGTCATATATATATGCTAATGCTTGACGTCTTGCATGTAGATCGCCTCTTTTTCCAAGAGTAATCATTTTTTCAGCAACTTTTCTTAACTCTTTTGCACGAGTTGTAGTAGTTACGATTTTTCCATTAGTTAATAAACTTGCTGTCAAGTTTCTTAACATGGCTACTCTATGATAAGTTGGGCGACCAAGCTTTCTGTGCATACCCATGCTTAGCCCTCCTTATGAATCTAATTTTCGTTTTTTCTCAAAGATAAACCTAATTCTTCAAGTTTTTTCTGAACTTCATCTAAAGATTTCTTACCAAGATTTCTTACTTTCATCATATCTTCATCAGATTTGTAAGTAAGCTCTTCAACAGAATTTATTCCTGCTCTCTTTAGACAGTTATATGATCTAACCGATAAATCAAGTTCCTCTATTGTCATTTCTAAGACTTTCTCTTTAACATCTTCTTCTTTTTCAACCATTATCTCAACTTCATTAACACGTTCAGTCAATGCGATGAACAGATTAAGATGTTCGTTCAATATTTTAGCTCCCAATGCTACGGCTTCAACAGGTTCAGTCGTACCATTAGTCCAAACTTCAAGTGTCAACTTATCAAAGTCTGTTCTATTACCAACCCTAGTGTCCTCTACTGTGAAATTAACTTTTTTCACTGGTGTATAAATCGAGTCAATAGGAATTACACCTATGCTTTGATTTTCTTTCTTATTTCTTTCAGAAACTACATAGCCACGTCCTGATTCCATTTCCATCTCAATAATCAGCTCTGCACCTTCTTCAAGAGTAGCAATATGCAAATCTTCATTTACAATTTCTACGTCTACACCAGTAATTATATCCGCAGCTGTAACCTCTTTTGGACCCTTTGCATCAATTAACAATTGAACGGGTTCATTAACACGCTTTATAGCAGCGATATTTTTAATGTTAAGAATTATTTCTGAAACATCTTCTCTTACTCCTGGTATGGTTGAAAATTCATGTAACACACCTTGAATATTGATTGATGTCACAGCAGCACCAGGTAACGATGAAAGAAGTATTCTTCTTAATGAATTCCCTAAAGTTGTTCCATATCCTCTTTCTAATGGTTCAAGAACTATCTTGCCATAAGTATTTTTATCATTTTTATCAATTAAGGTAATATTAGGTTTTTCAATTTCGATCATCCCAAACCCTCCTTAGATTTTTATTATTATGTCGAGGGGAATAATTCTTAAATCAGTCATTATTTAGAGTACCACTCAACAATTAGATGTTCTTCAATTGGTAATTCTATATCTGCCTTAGTAGGTATAGCTATTATTCTACCCTTAAAATTATCAGGCTCTACTTGTAACCATTGAGCCACAGTAACTTTATGGTTTTCAACTATAGATTTGAACTTAGGAAGACTCTTACTTGTTTCTTTAACAGCTATTTCATCGCCTACTTTAAGAATCATAGAAGGTACATCTGCCTTTTTACCATTAAGTGTAAAATGTCCATGCACTACTAATTGTCTTGCTTCAGCTCTTGAAGCAGCGAAGCCTAATCTATAAACAACATTGTCAAATCTTTGCTCTAATATAGATAATAGATTATTACCTGTTACTCCTTGCATTTTGTTAGCGATATTGAAGTATTCAGCGAATTGTCCTTCTAATACACCATAATATCTCTTAACCTTTTGCTTTTCTCTTAACTGTATACCGTGGTTAGTAAGTTTCTTTTTATTTTGTCCGTGCTGACCAGGAGCAGAGTTTCTTCTACCAATAGAACACTTATCAGTATAACATCTGTCGCCTTTTAAGTATAGTTTAAGTCCTTCTCTTCTGCAAAGTCTGCATACAGGTCCAGTATATCTTGCCATCTTTTCACCTCACCTTTCCTATACTCTTCTACGTTTAGGCGGTCTACAGCCATTGTGAGGTATTGGAGTAACATCTTTTATCATGCTTACTTCTAAACCAGCTGCTTGCAATGATCTTATCGCAGCTTCTCTTCCTGCACCAGGTCCCTTAACGTATACTTCTATTGTTTTTAAACCATGATCCATAGCTCCCTTAGCAGCTTGCTCAGCTACCATAGATGCAGCGTATGGAGTGGATTTCTTTGAACCTTTAAATCCTAATTGTCCTGAACTTGCCCAAGAAATTGCATTTCCTTGCATATCAGTCAATGTTACTAATGTATTGTTAAAGGTTGACTTAATATGAGCCTGACCTTTTTCAATATTCTTACGTTCTTTTTTTCTAACTCTTGTATTTTTTACTTGTTTTTTTGCAGCCATTTAAGTCACCTCCTATTTCTTATTCTTCTTTCCTGCGATTTTTTTAGGACCTTTTCTTGTTCTTGCATTATTTTTAGTATTTTGTCCTCTTACAGGCAATCCCTTTTTGTGTCTTAAGCCTCTGTAACAGTTGATTTCTTTTAATCTCTTGATGTTTAAAGAAATCTCTCTTCTTAAGTCACCTTCTACAGGGTGTTTGTCTATTTCTGCTCTTAATTTTGCTACGTCATCTTCTGTCAAATCTTTTACTCTTATATCAGGATTAACACCTGTTATCTTGAGTATTTTTCTTGAAGTAGGTCTTCCTATACCGAATATATAAGTTAAGCCTATTTCTACTCTTTTATCTCTTGGTAAGTCAACACCAGCTATTCTGGCCATTAAGCGTACACCTCCTACGTTTTTCGTTTACCTTTTTGTTTTTGTAGTTTGATATCTTGCGCTCATACTAATTAATATTTTTTTCAATATTAGTACTATCCTTGCTTTTGTTTGTGCTTTGGATTTTCACAAATTACCATTACTTTGCCTTTTCTTTTTATAATCTTACATTTTTCACAAATTGGTTTTACTGATGGTCTTATCTTCATTCCAACCACATTCCTTTCTTTAAGGTATGCTCTTTACTTCTTCCTCCAAGTTATTCTACCTCTTGTTAAATCATAAGGCGATAACTCAACAGCAACCTCGTCTCCTTCAATGATTTTGATATAGTTCATTCTCAGTTTACCTGAAATATGAGCAAGTATCTGATGTCCATTTTGAAGAACAACTTTAAACATTGCGTTTGGCAAAGCTTCGAGAACTTTTCCTTCTACTTCTATTACATCCTTTTTGGACATTGATTTCTCAACCCCCATTCTAACGCTTATCTGTCAAGAATGGCTCTAAGAGCTTTCTTACAGTAGCATCATTGATTTTTTGATTACTTTTCAACATATTGATAAATTCCTCTAAAATCGCATTATAAACGATAAGATGCTTTATTTTCTTTTTCTTTGGTGAGCTTAATTTTCTTAAGTCACCATCTACAACTAAAACAAAGCTATCGTCTATAATATCGAATATCACAAAAACCCTATTCTTGTCTCTTCCTGCCTTCGATTTTACAACTTGACCTTTTTGCAAACCAAATGTTGTATCCATTAATTCACCTCTTACAATATAGTCAATAACTCCGGTTCTCCATCTGTTATGGCAATTGTATGCTCATAATGCGCAGATGGTTTGCCATCAAGTGTAACTACAGTCCAATCATTACTTAAAATATTAACATGATATTTTCCTGCATTTATCATAGGCTCTATTGCTAAAACCATGCCCTTTTGCAACCTCGGACCCTTACCAGGACTACCGAAGTTTGGTATCTGAGGTTCCTCGTGCATTTTCTTTCCAACACCATGCCCTACGAAATCTCTTACAACAGAAAATCCGAAGCTTTCAGCATAAGTTTGAATAGCATGCGATATATCTGACAATCTAAATCCAGGTTTTGCATACTTAATGCCCTCATAAAAACTCTGTCTTGTGACCTTAATTAGTTTCTCTTTTTCACTGTCTATCTGACCAACTGGGTATGTTTTCGCTCCATCCCCAACATAGCCTTCAAACACTGAACCTATATCAACACTAATAATGTCTCCATCCTTTAGCTTCACTGATGAAGAGGGAATTCCATGAACAACCTCTTCATTGACAGATGTGCATATTGAGGCAGGAAAACCGTTATAGCCTTTAAATGCAGGAATAGCATTGCAAGATCTGATATATTCTTCAACCATTTTGTCAAGCTCTATAGTGCTTATGCCCGGTCTAATATGTCTTTTGACCAAATCATGCGCTCCTGCGACTATTCTTCCAGCCTTCCTCATAATTTCTATTTCTCGTTGAGTCTTAATAATAATCATATTACTCGCCTCTTAATCCTGAAATTATGTCTTTTCTTACTTTTTCTATTGTTTGATCACCATCAATATTTAGTATTACCTTTTTATTGGTATAATATTCTATTAATGGTTTTGTTTGTTTAGTATAAACATCAAGTCTTTTTATTACATTTTCCTTGACGTCGTCTTTTCTTTGATACAATTCTCCACCGCATTCATCACAGATACCTTCACGCTTTGGTTTATTATAAACTACATGATAAGAGCGACCACAGTTTTTACAAACTCTTCTACCAGCTGTACGCTCTATCAATAATTCTAAATCTATCTCCAGATTTACAACATAGTCTAATTTTTGTCCCATATCACTAAGCAATTTATCAAATGCATTTGCTTGCTCAATAGTCCTTGGAAAACCGTCTAGCAAAAATCCATCTTTACAATCATCTTGTGAGATTCTATTTTTGACAATTTCTATAGTCAAATCATCTGGAACTAACGCTCCATCGTCAAGATATTTTTTTGCTTTTTTTCCAACTTCTGTCTCTTCTTCTATATTTCTTCTGAATATATCTCCAGTAGAAATATGCAAAATATTAAATTCATTTACTATTGCTTTCGCCTGAGTGCCTTTTCCAGCACCGGAAGGTCCTAACAATATAGCTATCATTACAGCAATCTCCTCTTTAATAATTGTCTGCATGTCTGTGCATGTAGGCATTTTACTTTAGTAGTTTTATTTTAAGAATCCTTTATAATGTCTCATCATCATTTGAGATTCTATTTGTTGCATTGTCTCCAAAGCGACACCTGTAGCGATTAACAACGAAGTTCCACCGAAGTTTACTTTTAAATTAGTAAAAGCAAATACTAATGTCGGTGTAGATGCTATAACAGCAAGTGCTACAGCTCCAACGATTGTTACTCTATTTAAAACCTTTTTCAAATAATCTGCTGTTGGTCTGCCAGGTCTTATACCAGGTATAAATCCACCATTATCTCTTAAATTATTCGCATATTCAAAAGGATTGAATTGTATAGCAGTATAGAAGTAAGTAAAGAATATTATAACAAGTGTATTCAATATTGAATAAATCCAAATACCTGGAGTTCCAGGGCTCATTGAAAACCAATATGATATTCCATTACTCCAACTTGGAATAAAGAATGCCAATGTCTGTGGTATTTGCAAGAATGTTGATGCGAATATAACTGGCATAACTCCTGCCATAAGCACTTTCAAAGGTATATGAGTGCTTTGACCGCCGTACATTTTTCTTCCTACTACTCTTTTTGCATATTGAACATTTATCTTTCTTTCAGCTTGCTGAATAGCAATAACTCCTACTATGATAATGAATGCAAATACTAAGAAAATTAATATTTCCCAAAATTTTACCGTTCCAACAGCAAACAATTGAACTGTACTTCCTATATCAACAGGTATTCTTGATACTATACCTGCAAATATTATGATTGATATTCCGTTTCCAATTCCTTTTTCTGTTATTTGTTCCCCTAACCACATCAAAAATGCTGTTCCCGCTGTTAGTACTATGACTACAGTTGTCATTGCAAAAAAGCTTTTGTCTATAACAGCTTGATTGAAAAATCCTACGCTATAAGCTATAGCTTGAATTACTGCCAATATAACTGTAATATATCTAGTCCATTGTCCCATTATTTTCTTTCCGTCTTCACGCTTGAAAATCTCTTCAAGCTTAGGGAAAGCTATTGCCAATAATTGAAGAATAATCGATGATGTAATGTAAGGATAAATATTAAGCGCAAATACTGTAAAGTCTTTAAATGATCCTCCAGCCATAAGGTTAAAGAAGTCTAAAATTCCTGCGCCTTGACCTGAGCTTTCAAATATACTTTTGATTACTTCACGATTTATGAATGGTACTGGTATAACAGCTCCTAGTCTATATACCAATATCATCATAAGTGTAAAAAGTATTTTTTTACGCAAATCAGGTATCTTCCATGCATTTCTCATTGTTTCAAACAATTAGATCACCTCTACTTTTCCACCAGCAGCTTCAATCTTTTCAACTGCAGATTTACTAAATTTGTTTGCCTTTACTGTTAGTTTTTTTGTTATTTCACCATTACCTAAAACTTTTACACCGTCTAGCTGTCTTTTTAGTATACCTGTTTCTTTTAAAAGATTTGGAGTAATTATTGCTCCATCTTCAAACATATCATTTAAAACTTCTACATTTATCTCTGCATACACAGTTGCAAAAATATTTGTGAATCCTCTTTTTGGAAGTCTTCTGTAAAGAGGCATCTGTCCACCTTCAAAACCTGGTCTAACACCACCGCCTGAACGAGAATTTTGTCCTTTCTGTCCCTTGCCGCCTGTTTTACCTTGTCCTGAAGCTGTACCTCTTCCTAATCTCTTTCTTTCTTTAACACTACCAGGATTAGGTTTTAATTCATGAAGTTTCATCTGTACACCTCCTTATAGTTTTTATTCTACAACCTCTACCATATGCTTAACCTTGAAAATCATGCCTCTTATAGCTGCATTATCTTCATGCTCAACAACATGATTTATTTTTCTTAATCCTAAAGCCTTAATTGTTGCTCTTTGAACAGGTGTCTTACCTATTAAGCTTCTTATTTGTTTTATTTTTATTGTTGCCATTAACGTTCACCTCTTAACCTAAAATCTCTTCTACTGATTTCCCTCTGATTCTAGCTACGTCTTCAGGTTTTTTAAGGGATTTTAAGGCTTCCATCGTTGCATTAACCATGTTTCTTGGGTTGTTTGATCCAAGAGACTTAGTTCTTATGTCTTTAACTCCAGCAAGCTCTAATACAGCACGAACAGGTCCACCAGCTATAATTCCAGTACCTTGCGATGCAGGTTTTATAAGAACTCTACCAGCGCCAAACTCTCCAATCATCTCATGAGGTACAGTAGTATCTCTAAGCGGCACTTCAATCATTCTTTTCTTTGCATCTTGGATAGCTTTTCTTATAGCATCTGGTATTTCAATAGCCTTAGCCATTCCTATACCTACATGGCCGTTCTCGTCTCCAACAACTACTAAAACGCTGAATCTAAAGTTTCTACCACCCTTAACAACTTTAGTAACACGGTTTATGCTGATGACTTTCTCTTTAATGTCTTCTATTTGATTTGCATCAATACGTCCACGTTGTTCCATTGCCTTTCCTCCTTTTTAAAAATCAAGTCCGTTTTCTCTTGCGCCTTCTGCAAGGGATTTTACTCTGCCATGGTATAAATATCCGCCTCTGTCAAACACAACAGATTTAATACCTTTTTCTTGTGCTTTCTTCGCTAATTCAGCTCCTACAAGCTTAGCTGCTTCAACTTTAGTCATTTCAGCAATTCTTTCTAAAATTTCCTTATCCTTCGTTGAAGCTTGCACAATAGTATTGCCAGCTGCATCATCTATAATTTGAGCATATATGTTTTTAGAGCTTCTAAATACATTCAGTCTTGGTCTCTCAGGAGTTCCTACAATTTTATTTCTAATTTTGTTGTGCCTTTCAACTCTTTTTTTATTTCTTACTGCTTTTTTTAGCACTATTACTCACTCCTTTCCGTTATTTACCAGTCTTACCAGCTTTACGTCTAATTACTTCGTTAGAGTATTTAATACCTTTGCCCTTATATGGCTCTGGTCTTCTCCAGTCTCTAATTACCGCAGCATAGTTTCCAACTTGTTGTTTATCTATACCTTTTACTACAATCTTACCTGTAACGTCAGCTCCACCTGTAGATTTTCCTGTACCAGGTTCAACTGTTGTCTCTATTCCGCTCGGATCTTCCATTTCAACGGGATGGGAATATCCTAAGCTTAGTACAAGCTTCTTTCCTTGTTTTTGTGCTCTATATCCAACACCAACAATTTCAAGAACTTTTTCGTATCCGTCTGTTACGCCTACAATCATATTGTTTAATAAAGTTCTTGTTAAGCCATGTAATGATCTGCTCATCTTGTCATCATTTGGTCTAGCAATATTTATATGTCCTTCAGAAACTTCTATTTTCATCAACTTAGAAAGTTGTTGCTCTAGAGTTCCTTTAGGTCCTTTAACTGTTACAAAATTACTGTCGTTAATCTTAAACTCAACATTGCTAGGCAGATTTATAGGCTTTAATCCTATTCTTGACATTTGTACAGCACCTCCTTATTTTGTCTACTAATTGATTTATCAATTGGTTTTAAATTTTATAATACTAATAGTTTAATTTGTTTAAATTAAGCTATTACCAAACGTAGCAGATTACCTCTCCGCCTACTCCGGTTTTTCTTGCTTTTCTATCTGTCATAATTCCTTTTGATGTAGAAATAACTGCTATTCCTAATCCTCCTAAAACTTTTGGAGTTTCTTCTTTCTGAACATAAACTCTTAGTCCTGGTTTAGAAATTCTCTTTATTCCTGTTATTACTCTTTCCTTGTTGTTCACGTACTTGAGTTCTATTCTAATAATCCCTTGCTTGCTATCATCTATTACATCGAAGCCTTTAATATAGCCTTCTTCTAATAAAATAGTCGCTATTTCCTTTTTAATTTTAGAAGCAGGAACATCTACAAATTCGTGTTTTGCATGATTACCGTTTCTAATTCTTGTTAGCATATCTGCAATTGGATCTGTCATTACCATATAAGTAACCTCCTTCCATTCTCTCGTTTTACCAACTAGCTTTCTTTACTCCTGGTATTTGTCCTTTGTAAGCTAGTTCTCTAAAGCATATACGGCATACACCGAATTTTCTTAAATAAGCATGAGGTCTTCCGCAAATTTTACATCTGCTATACTCTCTTGTAGAAAACTTTTGCTTTCTACTTTGTTTTACTTTTAAAGATGTCTTAGCCATTCATAATCCTCCTATTACTTACTAAAAGGCATTCCCATTAATTTTAATAGTTCTCTTGCTTCTTCATCTGTGTTAGCAGTTGTCGTTATAATTATGTCCATACCTCTTAATTTATCTATTTTATCATAGTTGATTTCTGGGAAAATCAATTGCTCTTTGATACCTAAAGCATAGTTTCCTCTTCCATCAAATGAAGTCTTTGATACTCCTCTAAAATCTCTAACTCTTGGCAATGAAATGTTTACTAACTTATCGAGGAATTCATACATTTTTTCTCCTCTAAGAGTAACCTTGCAGCCTATTGGCATGCCTTCTCTTATTTTGAAGTTAGATACAGATTTCTTTGCTTTTGTTGTAACAGGTTTTTGACCAGATATCAAAGCCATTTCTTCAACAGCTGATTCTAAGAACTTTGCATTATCCTTAGCTTCGCCAACTCCCATATTAATTGTTATTTTGTCTATCTTTGGTGCCTGCATTACACTTTCATATTTAAAAGTTTCAACAAGTGCCGGCACTACTTTATTTTTATATGTTTCAAGCAATCTTGAAGCCATCTACATGTACCTCCTTTCGAGTATTATTCGAATGTTTCGCCACATTTCTTGCATACTCTAACTTTTTTGCCATTATCTAAAACTTTCTTTTCTGTTCTTACGCCTTGCTTGCATTTATTGCAATAAATCATAACATTTGATACATTGACAGAGCCTTCTTTGTGTATGATTCCAGCTTGCTGCATATCTCTGCTAGCTTTTTTGTGCTTAGTAACCATATTTATGCCTTCAACAATAACTCTATTGTCTTTTGGATAACAAGTAAGTATTTTACCTGATTTGCCCTTGTCTTTACCTGCAATAATTACAACTTTATCGCCTTTCTTAACGTGCATATTGACCCACATTCCTTTCTTCGAAGTTGATAACTTTATATTTCCTGCGAAATTCAGTTCGCTGTTATAACACTTCTGGTGCTAAAGAGATTATTTTCATGAAATTACCATCTCTTAATTCTCTTGTTATAGGTCCAAATATACGAGTACCTATTGGTGTGTTATCATCTTTTATTATAACTGCCGCATTTTCGTCGAATTTGATGTAAGTTCCATCATTTCTTCTTACGCCCTTTGTAGTTCTTACAACTACAGCTTTAATAACGTCACCTTTCTTAACAACTCCACCGGGTGTTGCCGTTTTAACAGTAGCAACTATTATATCTCCGATATTTGCATACTTTCTGCCTGAACCACCCATTACTCTTATAACAAGTATTTCTTTAGCTCCTGAATTATCTGCAACTCTTAATCTTGATTCCGTTTGTATCATTTATTAAACCTCCCTTCAATTGTTGTAGGGTTATTTCGCTTCTTCAACAATTTCAACTAATCTCCATCTTTTATCTTTTGACAATGGTCTAGTTTCCATTATTTTTACGATATCACCGATTTGACACTTATTTTCTTCATCGTGTGCTTTATATTTTTTAGTTTGTTTAACTTGTTTATTATAAAGAGGATGTGCTACTAGCTTTTCTGTAGCAACTACTATTGTTTTATCCATTTTATTGCTAACAACTTTACCTATTCTTACTTTTCTATTGTTTCTTTCCAACTTAATAGTCCTCCTTTCTCATGTTATTGCACATTAACATTGAGTTCTCTCTCTCTTAAAACTGTTTTAACACGTGCAATGTCTTTTTTAACTTTATTTATTCTTAATGGATTCTCAAGTCCTCCAGTAGCAAGTTGAAATCTCAAATTAAATAATTCTGTTTTCAATTCTACTAAGGATTGATTCAATTCATTAACAGTCTTTTCTCTTACTTCATTAGCTTTCATTTGCTTCACCATCCTTTTCTATCGCCTCATCAGCTTTAGCAACGAATTTACATTTTATAGGCAACTTATGCATGGCAAGTCTCATGGCTTCTCTTGCTATCTCCTCCGAAACTCCTGTCATTTCAAACAAGACTCTTCCTGGCTTTACTACTGCTACCCAGTACTCCGGAGATCCTTTACCTTTACCCATACGAGTCTCAGCAGGTTTTTTTGTAACTGGCTTATCAGGGAATATTTTTATCCAAATTTGACCGCCTCTTTTCACGTATCTTGTCATCGCTCTTCTGGCAGCTTCTATTTGGTTAGATGTAATCCAAGCTGGTTCTAATGCTTGAAGTCCAAATTCGCCATATGTTAAAGTGTTGCCTCTTGTAGCTACTCCAGTCATTCTTCCTCTAAATTGTTTACGATGTTTAACTCTTTTAGGCATTAACATAATTAACTTCCTCCTTCCTTAAGTACTGACTACTTTTTTTCTCTCTTAAAATTATTATTTGGTCTATCAGATCTTTCTTTTCTGTCATTTCTATCATTTCTATCGTTATTGTTTGGTCTTCTTTTTTTCTTATCTTTATTGTCAGATTGTACAATAGTTTTAGCAGCATCTTCTTGATTTGTAACAAGAGTTTTTCCTAAAATCTCGCCTCTGCAAATCCAAACTTTAACACCTATCTTACCATAAGTTGTATCAGCTTCTGCTGTTCCATAGCTTATGTCAGCTCTTAAAGTTTGAAGTGGGATTGTACCCTCAGTGTATCTTTCATCTCTCGCCATATCAGCACCATTCAATCTACCTGATACTAAAGTTTTGATACCCTTTGCTCCAACCTTCATAGTTCTTTGCATAGCTTGCTTCATTGCTCTTCTGAATGAAACCCTCTTCTCAATTTGACTTGCTATACTTTCAGCAACTAATTGTGCATCTAACTCTGGTGTCCTTACTTCTTCTACATTTACAATAGCAGTTTTTCCAGTTATTTTCTCAACACTGTTTTTAAGTGTCTCAACACCTGTTCCGCCTTTTCCTATAATCATTCCAGGTTTAGCAGTATAAACACTTACTTTTATCCTGCTCGCAAACCTTTCAATTTCAACCTTAGCTATTCCAGCTTGGTATAGGCTTTTCTTTATAAATTCACGAACTTTATAGTCTTCAACAAGATTTGTAGAGAAGTCTTTTTTCTCAGCGTACCATTTAGAATCCCAATCTTTATTTATTCCAACTCTCAGTCCATGAGGATTAACTTTTTGGCCCATTAATTTACCTCCTTTACTAATCTCTCTCTTTTACTACTACACCTATATGGCTAGTTCTCTTTAATATTTTGAATGCTCTGCCTTTTGATCTTGGTCTCCATCTTTTCAATGTAGGACCTTGGTTCGAATATACTTCTGATACAAATAAATTATCTTTGTTCATATCGAAGTTATTCTCTGCATTAGCAGCAGCTGATTTCACTACTTTTTCTAATATTTTAGCACCTTTATTAGGCGTAAATTTTAATATTGAAAGTGCTTCGTCAACACTTCTTCCTCTAACCATGTCACATATGAATCTCATCTTTCTCGGTGAAACTCTAACGTACTTAGCGATTGCTTTAGCTTCCACTTTAGCTACCTCCCTTCACTTATTTAACTTTTGAAGATTTTTCAGTCTTGTCGTGTCCTCTGTAAGTTCTTGTTGGAGCAAATTCACCCAACTTGTGTCCTACCATATCTTCAGTTATATATACAGGAACGTGCTTTCGTCCATCATGTATAGCTAATGTGTGTCCTATCATATCAGGGAATATTGTAGATCTTCTTGACCATGTCTTTAATATATCTTTTTTGTTTGCATCATTCATCGCAACAATTTTCTTTAAAAGACTTGGTTCACAATAAGGTCCCTTTTTTAATGATCTACCCATCTACTATTTCCTCCTTTCACAAAACCTGTTTTATTATTTATCTCTTCTTGTCTTTACAATCATCTTATCAGACTTCTTATGTTTCTTACGAGTCTTATATCCAAGAGCTGGTTTACCCCAAGGTGTTACCGGTGCAGGTCTTCCTATCGGAGCTCTACCTTCACCACCGCCGTGTGGGTGGTCATTAGGGTTCATAACGCTACCTCTTACTGTTGGTCTTATACCCATATGTCTTTTTCTTCCGGCCTTACCAATAGTTATGTTCTCGTGATCTAAGTTTCCAACTTGACCGATTGTAGCTCTGCACTCCATGCTTACCATTCTAACTTCACCGGATGGTAATCTAACTTGTGCATACTTGCCTTCTTTAGCCATTAACTGTGCCCAGTTACCAGCTGATCTTACTAATTGTGCTCCCTTGCCAACCTTTAATTCCACATTGTGAATTGTAGTACCAACAGGGATGTTTTTTAATTTTAGTGCGTTTCCAACCTTTATATCTGCTTCACTACCCGACATTATAACATCGCCAACTTTTAATTTGTGTGGTGCTATTATATATTTTTTCTCACCGTCAACATAATGTACTAAAGCTATATTAGCACTTCTGTTTGGATCATACTCGATAGTAGCAATTTTTCCAGGGATACCGTCTTTATCTCTTTTGAAATCTATTATTCTGTAGTGTCTCTTTTCTCCGCCACCTTTATGACGAACTGTTATACGTCCATAAGCGTTTCTTCCCGCTTTCTTCTTTAAAGGAGCTAAAAGAGATTTCTCAGGCTCATTTGTTGTTATCTCTTCAAAAGTAGAAACAGTCATCTGTCTTAAAGCTGGAGAAGTAGGTCTAAATTTTTTTATACCCATGAGAATTTCCTCCTTTTAAATAACTTAATTTAATTTTAATCAGAAATTTATTTGACCTTATTAGTTCATTCCTTCGAAGAACTCGATTGCTTTGCTATCATCTGTTAATGTAACAATAGCTTTTTTCCAACTTGGTCTTCTGCCCATGTGAGCGCCTTGTCTCTTCATTTTTCCAAGCATATTCATTGTGTTTACGCTTTTAACTTTAACTCCGAAAACTTGCTCAATAGCATTTTTAATTTCTGTTTTGTTGGCTTTCTTATCTACTTCGAATGAGTATTTTTTATCAGCCATTATGTCCATGCTTTTTTCTGTAATTAATGGTCTTCTTATTAAATCATGTGGATTGTACATTATGCGTATACCTCCTCCACCTTATTAACTGCATCCTTTGTTATTATGAAAGAATCACAGTTTAGGATATCATATACATTTATTGTGTTTACATATGCTGTCTTAACACCTGGAATATTACTTGCTGCTCTAATTACATTTTCATCTCTCTCAGGTATTACTATCAAAGATTTCTTATTTGCTTTAAGATTTGATAAAACTTTTACCATTTCTTTTGTTTTTGCTTGTTCTAAAGTCAAGCTATCTAATACTATTATTTCATTATCAACAACTTTTGAAGTCAATGCTGATTTAAGAGCAAGTCTTTTAACTTTTTTAGGTAAAGAGTAGCTGTAATCTCTTGGTTTTGGAGCAAATACAACTCCGCCGCCTTTCCATTGTGGCGATCTGATGCTACCTTGTCTTGCACGTCCTGTTCCTTTTTGTCTCCAAGGCTTTCTTCCGCCTCCTCTAACCTCTGCTCTCGTCTTTGCTGATTGTGTTCCTTGTCTTTGATTAGCTAAATAGTTTTTTACAGCCTCATACATAACGTGGTTGTTCACTTCTATTCCGAATATATCATCGTTTAATTCGATGTCTCCCACTTGGCTGCCATTTATATCATAAAGAGCTACTTTTGGCATCTTTAATCCTCCTTTCTGAACTTATAACTATCTTTTTACTGTTTCTTTAACTGTAACTAAGCCTTTTTTAGGTCCTGGTATAGCACCTTTTATTAAAAGAATGTTCTTAGCAGTATCTACTCTAACTATTTCAAGATTTTGAACAGTTACTCTTACGTTACCCATGTGTCCATGTGCCGGTAAGCCTTTAACTACTTTTCCTATACCTGTCATCGCACCTAAAGAACCTCTAAGTCTGTGGAATTTAGAACCGTGGCTCATAGGTCCTCTTCCATGACCATGACGCTTTATAGGTCCTTGGAATCCCTTACCTTTTGATGTTCCTACAACATCAACCTTTTCTCCGGCTTGGAAAATATCAACTTTGATTTCTTTTCCTACTTCATACTCATCAATATTAGCTACTCTAAATTCTCTTAAGAATCTTCTGTATCCAATACTTGCTTTGTCAAAGTGTCCTTTTAAAGGTTTTGTTACATTTTTTGCTTTAATATCGCCAAATCCTACTTGTATAGCATCATAACCATCTTTTTCAACAGTTTTCTTTTGCACTACTATCATTTTATCAGATTCAACAACTGTTACTGGAACTACTTCACCATTTTCTTTGAAAACTTGTGTCATTCCAATTTTCTTACCAAGAATTGCTTTCATTAGTTTACACCTCCTATTTTCTTACAGCGGATTACCGCTTTGGTAATCATTCTAAGCAGAGTGTATTTTATCTCTACTTCACTTTTTTTACAACTTAATCTCAATATCTACTCCAGCAGGCAAATTAAGCTTCATTAACGAGTCTACTGTCTTAGGTGTAGGATTAGTTATGTCAATTAATCTCTTATGAGTTCTTTGTTCAAACTGCTCTCTTGAATCTTTGTACTTATGAACTGCTCTAAGTATTGTTATTATTTGCTTTTCTGTAGGTAGTGGAATTGGTCCAGCTACTGTAGCTCCTGTCGATTTAGCAGTTTCAACGATTTTTTGTGCAGATTGATCAATTAATTGATGATCATAAGCCTTCAACCTAATTCTTATTTTTTGAGTGCTTGCCATTTTTTAACCTCCTCTTTTAGTGTATGTTTCACACACAACTCGGAATTGCATCCGATACACTCATCCGGGTGTATCGATTATTTTTTTTATAAAAAATCTTTATAAAAACCAATACCGGTCGCCCTGTTTGAAAACAAGACATTCTCAACAAAAATTCCCTGATTTCTCAGCCACCTTTTGTCTCATCGCATGTGGCACGCTTAATAATATTACACTATGTCCACACATAATGCAAGTATTATTTTAAATATTACGAATTCTTAACAATTTAAAAGCTACGGAAAAATTCCATAGCTTTTAAATGTTATTTTATTATGTCAAAATTTATTTCAATATTTTAGAAACAACTCCAGAACCTACTGTTCTTCCGCCTTCTCTGATAGCAAATCTTAATCCTTCATCCATTGCTATTGGTGTGATTAAATCTACTTCAAATGTTGCGTTGTCTCCTGGCA
>JAEWJT010000018.1 GCA_023386345.1 Bacillota bacterium | reverse complement strand
CTCCTCGGCCGCCACCGCGACGGTCTCGACGTTGGACGCAGCCTCCTCGGCTGCGGCGGCCACGGCGGTGGACTGGACCGCGGTCTGGGTCGCGGTGGCGGTCATGGTCTGGGCAGTGGCCTGTAGTTGGGTGGCGGCGGCCGAGACCTGGCCGACGATGCCGCCGACCGCCTGCTGGAAGGCATTGGCCATTTGGTGCATGCCAACGCGGCGCTGCTCCTCGGCCGAGGCGCGGGCCAAGGCAGCCTCCTCCTCGAGAACGCGAGTGTGGATCAAATTGTCCTTGAACACCTGAACCGCAGATGCCATCGCGCTGATTTCGTTCAAGCGGCTCGCGCTCGGCACCATCACGGCAATGTCGCCCCCGGCCAGCCGGCGCATGGCGGCGGCCATACCTACGAGAGGGCGAGATATGCCCAACAGGCAGAACAGCATGGCGCAGATCGAGGTCACGACGGCGATGCCCAACGCCAGATAGGCGGTGCGCACGGCCCGACCTATGCTGACGAGGCTGCTCTGGGCGGCAGCATCCGCAGCTTGCTTGTTGAGGATCACATCCTTCTGCAACAACTCGCCGATCTCTTTACCGAGTTCGACAGCGCGCGCACCGCTTGCCAACTTCGCAAGAGCCTCGTCCCTGCGCCCGAGTTCAGCGGCAGCGACAACTGGCTCAAGTTCTCTCAGGTATGCATCCCAACGTTCGACATATTGATCATAGAGTGAACGCTCTTCCAACGAAGCGATCAGGGGCTCGTACACCTTTCTCAGAAGCAAAATGTCGTTAGAGGTATTTGCAAGAACCCTCTTGTTCTGAACGAAGCTGGTCTTGTCATCCGAGGCAACGATTAGACGATAGAACTTGACTCTGTAATCGCGCGTGAGCGTGTTAAGGCGGTGGAGGGTATCTACGGAAGGGAGGGAGTTCGTCGCCACCTCGTCGACCTGCGTCCGGATGGAGCTGAGCTGAGACACTGCGATGAGGCCCTGAATACCAGAGATCGCAGTGACCACACAGAACAAGCCGATGAGGCATGACTTGATTGATAGGCGCATGATCCACCAAGAAAATTAAGACCAGGCGATCCAGCTCGCGCAGCCATTTGGACTTGAGCGCGCAATATCTGCATAGGAACGATTTCCACATCCTTAACTAAGAGCAGGCTGGTATCGTAAAATGTTTCAGCCAAAGGGCTTAGGCTGCATGCAGCTCGCGTCTTGTGATTAGATCAGGGCTAAAGCGAGGTGATCAAATCGTTCGTTTATGGGTTTCGCCTTCACAGGTGTGACCGTCAGAGCATGGGCAGGAGTCCGAATGCGCACTTACGGGCGAGGGGTCGAAGCAAGCTTTCCACCGATCCTGTGTGAAAACTCGGGCACGCCCTGAAATTGTAGAATAATGTTCCGCGTTGCGGCCATCCGAGCATCCTGGGTGACCGCCGAGATGCCGGCAGGATGCTCTTACCGGCGCCGCCCAGAGTGCGCGAGGGAATATCCTCCTACAGGCCCTGCGGTTTCACACAGCCTCCACCCTCAACGGCCTTTCGCACGGCCAAGCTGACAATGTTTTGATCCTAGTGGTTCTCGCGACCATGCCGGGCGGGGAACCCGAGGAGAGAGCGCTCTACCGCCGCTTCCGCCGACATCAACACCACAGCGAATGGTTCTATCTACGGGAGGATCTGGCCGACCTTGTCGAAGAACTGAAAACGCGAAGTCCCAGAATTTTCCCAGAAAATGGCCAGGAAGACCCACTTTCATGTCTTCTGTCGGCAGAAACCTCTGAAGATGCAGCGGTTTAAAATGTGCATGGAATAGGCGGCATGGATAGGCCACCCTGTCCCAAACCAGATGCGCTACCAGACTGCGCTACGCCCCGACAGACTCTAGGCCGTTGGCTCTCTAGCGATTTGCGGGGTCATGTGCAAGCCGCAACGCTGATCGGGATGCGAGCGGAAGGGGCTCGTCGGGACTGCGTCGGGGCACTCGTCTCCGACGACATCACCGACGGACGTTCGCCATCTGTTTCGATGCGGCGGTCTCGACCACCTTTGCGGAGGAGATGCTCCCGGAGCGGGGCATGGAGGCGGATCAGTCCACCATCGACCGCTGGATGTGTCCCCTTCAGGATGCGGCCGTCGCCTGGGGGACCCACTCCGCTCATCCCGCACGCCGCCTGGGCGGAGCCCGAATTCGCCATCCCAATGGGATCAACCGGATCCGGGATGAGGCCGGGTGCGTTCGATCCGAGCGAGGCGGTCAACGGACGGTAAGGCATGGCGGCCGAAGCCCGGCTGCTCCAGCCCGAATGGTAAGAGTCCGTTCACGTCGAACCTTTCGCTTAGGCAGTATGACCTGACCCTAGGCGACCGCCCTCATGCGCTTCGTTCTCGCACCGGCTCTGCTCGCCGCCGCCTGCTGCTCCTCCCTTGCCGCCGCCCCGTCGCCGTTCCGGGCGGCCCTCGCGGCGGCCGGCGGTTGCGGCGCGCACCGCGCCCTCGTGGAGGAGAGGCTC
>JAEWJT010000009.1 GCA_023386345.1 Bacillota bacterium | reverse complement strand
CTGTCATTTTCGGTGACAGCTTTATTAGTTTAGCACATCTCTTTTTCTTTGTCAACTGTTTTTTTGATTATTTTTTATTTTCTTTCTTCTACGAAAGACTTCTAAACTCACTGTTTTTTGACAGCTTATCTATATTACCATAACCTCTTTTACATGTCAACTCTTTTTTTAAACTTTTTTTATTTTATTTTCTGTTATGAAAGACTTCTAAACTTGCTGTTTTTTGACAGCTTGTCTATATTACCATAAACGTCTTTACATGTCAACTGTTTTTTTACTATTTTTTTTATTTTCTTTCTTTTATGAAATACTTCTAAACTTGCTGTTCTTGACAGCTTGTCTATGTTACCATAACTGTTTTTATCTGTCAACTGTTTTTTTAATTTTTTTATATTAAACGGAGAGGTAACAAAGCTTAAGAGTAAGATTACAATGGAAAATAGGAATTTAAGTCAAAAAAAATCCCTATCATAGCGGTAAAGATGGGGTTGATTGGAGATAGTAGTTGCAGATTGGAATAGGGTCAAAGATATATCAATTTAACGTTGTTTATGTCATGAAGTTATTTTATCAATCCCTAAACCCTCTGACAATACTACCGCCTAATGTGGTTTAGTGCAGTGTTTCTCAATAGATATTAAGACCATGCTAGATTACATTTTCATAATAATTATAGCGAAAACTACGCTTAAAACAATGAGCAAGCTAAAATTGTAATATAAGAAAGCTCGAATAAAGTTAAGCTTTTTTTGAGAAAAAGCTTGGCAAAACAATGAATACGAAATAATACTAGCGAGTGAGGCTACAGGGGTACCAAGTCCGCCGATATTGACTCCGTAATATAATGCACGTACATGATTGGTAAATGGCGCAAGCATGATTGTACATGGAACATTACTAATGATTTGACTCAGAAGTATAGCGGAAGCATATGCTTTAATGGGTGTAGTTGCAAGTTTCTCGATCTGCTCTTTCAAAGCAGGAATATGAGAAATATTACCTATTGCTATAAATAGGAATAAAAACGTCAGCAGTAATCTGTAATCCAATTTGTAAAGCAGTCTCCTGTTTAAAACACCGGTAATTGACAAAACAATCAAAAAAGTAATGGTGTAAGGAATTAAGTCCATAACGCCAGCAATGACCGGAACCGCCAGTAAGAGAAATGTTGTCGCTTTTATCTTATTTGTAACAGGAATTGCTTTGAGTCCGACTTGGATTTTTTTAGGTCGAATAAACAAACAGAGCGCCATTAGCAGAAGTAGACTCGCAAGAGATAAAGAGAAAGAATCCTTGAAGAAGGATACCGGACTCATCTTAAAAAATGAAAAGAGATAAAGATTCTGTGGATTTCCAATCGGTGTCGCGCTACTTCCAAGGTTTGCAGCAACTGTTACCAGCACACAAGGAACAGCAGCGGAAAGATTGCAGGTCCGTGCGATTGTGATTAAAATAGGGACAACCGTCAGAACCGCTACATCGTTCGTAGCGAACATGGAAAGAAAAAAAGAAATCAAACACAAAGCCATCGTCAGACGTCTTTCATCGCAGCAGTAATTCACAATTTTTACAGCAATGTTTCCAAGAAGTCCGTATTCCTCATATGCTTTTACAATCAGCATCAGTTCAAATAGGCAGACAAGTACTTTAAGATCAATATAGTCCCATTGGGGGGTGTTAAAAAAGGAAGTGATAGCCGCAGCACACAAAGAAATTGAAAAAAAGGTATTAACTTTGAACTCGTGGCAAATCGTCCTCCAAATCCCACCGATAAGTCTTCGGATGAAAATCAGAAGCGAAAGCAAAGAAAGATTGGATCTTCTCTTGCGGACAGCAGATTTATCTTTTAAAACAGTCCTTTGTCCCAAATCAGCTGTATTTTTATAATGTTTCAAGTGTTCAGCCTCCTATTAAAATGCTAGAAATGCACAAATTATCAGGCCATACAAGAAGTATAGCCACAAGTCGTTTTCTTCATCTTTAAGTAACACCTGTGCTTCAAAGTTAACACACGATTTCTTTAGAAAACACGTGTAGCGCGCTTGTCCCATTCATCCTTTCGAGCTTATTCAAAAGTTCAGATATGTATGCAAAGCGGATATAGAGAAGCTATGCAAGTTCTTTCTTATAAATGAAATATATAATTAATTTTTTATTTTTATCTTTAGTCTTTTTTAGCTACTATTTTTCGACAGCTTATACTACCACAGCCTATATCCTATGTCAATCACTATATTTATATGTTATTGTAAATTTATTATATCAGTGGTTTTTCATATATACTATCATTCATTTGACCTTTAACAAGCAAAATTTTCCTTGTTTTTTTAAGATAAATATGGAGAAGTATATTATTTTATTAATAATACTTATAACCTTTTACGGCTTTAAAGAAAGCAACCCTTGAACCTGCAAAGTATCCATATCCGTCGAAATCAAGCCCTATGTTTTGCAAAGATTTCATGGATTTTTCATTTTCAGGTACTGCCATTGCTATAATTTCATTTAACCTAAGTCTCTTAAAGGCATACTGTATTAATGCTTTTCCTGTTTCAGTAGCATAGCCATTTCCCCAATAATCAGGCATTAATCTAATACCCATTTCAACCTTATCTAATTCTTCTAAATACCTACACCCTGTAATTCCAATAAATTTTCTGTTTTCACGCAAAACTACAGCCCAAGTATAAATTCCTGTTCCATCTTTATATTTATCAATATGTTTTTTTAGACTTTCTTTACACTCAGCATATGTTGAATTACGAATGTTAGGAATATATTTTCTAACCAATGGATCTTTTTCTAATTTATAAAACTCATTTATATCGTTCATTGAAAGTTCTCTGAATATAAGTCTACTGGTAACAATTGCTTCATTCATAATATTTACCTGCCTTCAAAATTTATCTATATTTATTATATTATGAATTCTCTAGAATTTTGACATAATCAACTAAAATCAAATTTATGATATTTTTATTTTAACCTAATATATAATTTATCACAAAAATAAGATAATAAAAAAGAAGTCGATTATAACTAATTAACTTCTTTTCTTACCTTATAAAATAACAATGAATTGATAAAATTCACACCTCTATTTTTTTGCAATGAAAGTTTTTATGATTATAAACCTTGCACAGCATATAAAATAGAATAGATGTCAGGCATCATTAAGATGGTAAAACTTCAAGCAGGGTATCTTCTATCAACGCTCATGTTACAATTCTATGATTTTCGTGCCAGATACATAGTAATTTTATCATAAAGCGTAATTTTATTGCCAGAATTGAAAATAACCTCTCTTATGCCTGAGTAAAACTTTTCCTTATATGGCTCTTTTAGTGTAATATGATCTGCATGAGTACTGATTAAAGAAACATAGTCATCAGCACTATATTCTCTTGTTTTGCGATACTCACGACGTTCAAGATCAATAAATCCATATTTTTCACGCGCATCATAGTCCAATTTACATTTATATTCAGTTTCCGGGCGAAAGTATTTGGCATATACTTCCTGAATCTTGGAATATAAAGGTTCATCAGTGTATCCTCCGCCTGGCTGTATATCTGGTCGCATCATAAACATCGCAAACGCCCCACCTCTTTTTAATATTTCATATGCCTTTGGATAGCCAATTTTCTCTGGTATCCACTGAAAAGCTGCTGCTGAAAATACTAAATCGAAACGGTTGTTTCCAAAGTCACAAGTTTCAAAATCGGCATTTACAATTTGAAAGTTATTGTAATAACCAAATTTTTCTTTCATAAATGTTACGAAGATTTCACTCAGTTCAATCGCCGTATACGAGCAACCCGTCTTTAAGATAGGCTCGGTAGCCTGACCGGTTCCGGGACCGACTTCAAGCACTGTTTTGCCGGAATCTAGCTTTGCGTATTCTATAAGATCTACAAAAAGCTCATCGCAATATCGAGGTCTCCATTGTTCAAATTGTTCGGGAATGCTATCAAAGACTGTTCTAAAATCCATACCTTACACCTCCTAGTAAAAATTAACCCAATTTTTCAAAAAATAAAAAACCACCAGCAACTGAATTATGTCAATTGAGGTGGATTCTTTGGTACGGGTAGAGGGACTTGAACCCCCACGGTCACCCGCTAGATCCTAAGTCTAGTGCGTCTGCCAATTCCGCCATACCCGCATGGTTGTTTTGTTTATGTCTTAACAACAAAACTTATTATACACAAACCAAACTAAACTGTCAATACTTTTTTTAATATTTTTTTGAATTTTTTTTACTTATAAAGTAATTCTTGCTCAAATTGTCTATTTTTACAACTCTTACGAGTTTTTTTATCTTTTTCTATATCTCTATTTAACATCAGACATTTAATCTTGTTTTCCTTATTTGTTGATTATCCCTAATATAGCTTTACTCTAGTTACAATTGAAACTCAACCATTCTTATTAATATGTATTAATTAAATATATATCAAAAATTAGCGAAACAGATAGGTAATTGTTTATGAACTATTAGCCTTATATAAAAGTGTTGATTTTTAAAGATTTTCTTTGATATGTTTTTTATTTCTATTTATTTATTAATACAATTCAAAATTTTTTATTTTGTCCTTGACAAACATCTAACCTTATATTAGACTTATGTATAAGTAGTATTTTATGATGTTTATATATTACACTATTGATAAATTAAATTTAAAAATGTTATAATAAAGAAAGTAAACATAAAATTTAAATTTATAGGAGTAAAATACTTTAAGATGACAGATAACAAAGAAAAAAATGATAAAGCAATACCAAACAAATCGTGTATAGTAACATTCAAATCTGTAGCATACGCTATGCAGTTTGAAAAATTAATGAAATCAAATAATATTGAATTTAAATTAATTCCTGTTCCACGTTCAATAAGCTCTAGCTGTGGAATGTGTGGTAAGTTTAATATGGAAATGAAGGATATCATATTAGATTTATGCGATAAAAATAAAATCTCATATGATACTGTACATGATTTTTCTGAAAATTAAAACAGGCTTTAAATATGATTTTAATTGAAAATTAATACTAATCTTAATAAATAAAATTTAGATTATATTATTCTTCATTATAATATAAAATTAAACAGGACCTAATACATATTTAAAATCAAAGAGTCTTGTGTGTTAATGAAAGGAGAGAAACACATGCTAAACAAAGCACTAATTGAAGATACGCTTAATGCTGCACTATCAACTGGAGGCGACTTTGCTGAAATATTTGTTGAAGACAGAACAAACAGCCTAATAGAGATGATAGGTGGTAAAATTGAATCAACAACTTCAGGAAGAGATTATGGTGTAGGGATAAGAATTTACAGAGGTTTTAACAGTGTATATGCCTATACTAACAAATCTGACAGAGATTCACTGATATCTGTTGCAAAAAAAGCTGCACAAGCAATGCTTGGAGCAAAAAATGACATTACATTAAACTTAATTAAGACAGATATTATCAATAATCACAAAATACTAATTAGCCCAAATGAGATTGCAAAAGTAAAAAAAATAGAAGCTATGAGAAGAGCTTATGAAGCTGCAAAAAACTATGACAATGTTATATCTCAGGTTACAGTAAGACATCTTGATCATGACCAACATATCATGGTTGCTAACTCTGAGGGACTTTGGAAAGAAGACAGAAGAGTACGTAACAGAATAGCTGTAAGTTCAGTTGCATCAAAAGACGGGGAAATGCAATCAGGCTCTATGAGCCCTGGCGCAATGAGAGGATTTGAATTCATAGAGGGATTAAATCTTGAAGAAATAGGAAGAGAAGCTTCTCGTATCGCAAAAACAATGGTAAATGCAAAATATTGTCCAAGTGGAAAATTCCCTGTAATAATAGACAATGGATTTGGTGGTGTTATATTCCACGAGGCTTGCGGACACGGACTTGAGGCTACATCTGTTGCAAAAGGTACGTCTATTTATTGCAATAAAATAGGTCAAAAAATAGCTTCAAATGTAGTTACTGCGATTGATGATGGAACTCTTGCCAACGAATGGGGTTCTATTAATATAGATGATGAGGGAAATCCATCACAAAAAAATATATTGATTGAAAACGGTATATTAAAAGGATATATGATTGACAGATTGAATGGAAGAAGAATGGGAATGGCATCTACTGGATCAGGAAGAAGACAATCATACAAATTCGCTCCAACATCAAGAATGACAAATACTTATATAGCAGCTGGTTCTTCAAAGGTAGAAGAAATATTCGCAAATACTGAATATGGTATTTACGCAAAATATATGGGCGGTGGCTCTGTTGATCCAAGCACAGGAGATTTCAACTTTGCAATTATGGAAGGTTACATAGTTGAAAATGGAAAAATCACTTCACCTGTTCGTGGCGCTACACTTATAGGAAAAGGTATAGATGTCTTGACAAAAATTGATATGGTTTCAGATAATATGACATTTGGACAGGGTATGTGCGGATCTTTAAGTGGTTCTGTTCCAACCAATGTTGGTCAACCGCTTCTTAGAGTTTCTGAAATAACTGTAGGTGGAAGAGAGGGATAATAATTATGGATAAAAAAGCTTTAATAGATAAATTATTTCAACTTGGAAAAGAACGCGGCTTAGAAGATATGGAAGTTTCATACGACAGCGGAACATCTTTTTCATTGAAAATATTTAAAAAAGAAATAGACGGATATGACTTGTCACAATCAGACATTCTAAAATTTAGAGGTCTATACAATGGTAAAATGGGTTATTCTTATACTGAAAAGGTTGATGAGTCATCAATAGAATTACTTGTAAACGAAGCTATAGAAAATGCTAAAATTATAAGCTCAGATGATCAAATAGAAATATTCAACGGTTCTAAAGAGTATAAAGAAGTATCTACATACAACCCAAGCCTTGAGCAGGTTACAGAACTTGAAAAAATTGAATTCGCTAAGAAAGTTGAAGAAATAGCTTATAGTTTAGACAGCAGAGTTTCGACTGTTAGTGCGTGTAATTATGCCGATGCTTCTTCTGAATCAATGATATCTAATACAAAAGGGCTTAATTTGCAAAACAAATTAAATTATGCCTTATCATATGTAGGCGTTGTAGTAAAAGACGGTGATGATGTTAAGTCAAAATACGCATTTGTTTGTGGAAGAGATTTTTCAAAATTTGATTCTGAAAAACTTGCTAAGGAAGCTGTTGAAGAAGCTATATCAATGTTTGGTGCAAAACCTGTTAAATCAGGAAACTATCCTATCATATTAAGAAATGAAACTATGGGAGATTTACTAAGTGCATTTACTGGTATATTTTCAGCTGAAAGCGTTCAAAAGGATTTGTCTTTATTAAAAGGAAAATTAAATCAAAAAATAGCTTCAGAAAAATTAACTTTAGTCGATGATCCTTTTATGCCAGATGGATTAGCAAGCAAATCATATGATGCAGAGGGTGCAGCTTGTACTTTCAAGAACGTAATAGAAAATGGAGTTTTAAAAACATACTTATACAATTTAAAAACAGCTAAAAAGGATAATGTAGAAACTACAGGAAACTCTCTTGGCGGTTCTGGTATAGGTCCTTCTAACTTTTATATTAAAAAAGGTGACAAGAGTTTAGATGAGATAATCGCAGGTATAGACAATGGTCTTATGATAACAGACTTAGCTGGTCTTCACTCTGGATTAAATCCTATATCTGGAGACTTCTCACTTTTATCATCAGGATATCTAATTGAAAATGGAAAGATTAAAAGACCAGTAGACCAAATTACAGTAGCAGGCAATTTCTTTGTAATGCTAAAAGAAATAGAAGAAATAGGAAGCGACTTAAAATTCGGTACACCAGGAAGTTCATTCACTGGATGCCCTTCAATTAAATTTAAGTCTTTAGCAATTTCTGGCGAATAGAAATTAAAAACATAAAATAAAGATAAATAAAAAACGGTTGTCTCGCATATGCAGTAACCGTTTTTTATTAAGCTAAATTTTCATTTGGTAAAATTTTAGTCGATTCTCTCGTACTCACCAAATAGCATTGTAATGCAATATAGTCCAGCTAATCCTACTAAACCATATACTATTCTACTAAGAAGCATTGTCTGTCCGCCAAATATAGCTGCAACAAAGTCAAATTGGAACAAAGATATTGAACCCCAATTTATAGCTCCTATTATCACCAGTATAAGTGCAAATTTATTCATAACTCCTCCTATAATTATGCCCATGTGCCTGTTATATAAGAATACAAGCTTTTTTCTTTGTCTTTCCTTATAAAGATTAAAAAACTAAAAAGCTAAAATATTTTTGTATCGGCTTGGTGCATATCCTTTCATTATTTTTTTATTTCTATAAAATTTTATTAAATTATACAGAGTTATTATTTCAAAGTTTTACTAATATTATACATATACATTAATAAAATTTAAAATTATTATTTTAAAAGCAATAATAACAATGGTAGCACAAATAAAAATGATGAATATACTATTTTAAAGTACTCATTCGAGGAGGTATATTCGTATGAAAAATGCTACTTACGAAAATAATGAAGCTAATGCTACAGTAGATAACGTTATTACTTCAGCCAATTGCAGACCAGAGCCTTGTAAGCCAGAGCCAGTCGCTCCTGTCATAGAAAGTTGCAAACAATTTTTTGGCATAGACAGTTCGCTGTTGTTTTTTTTCTTAATTCTAGTTTGCATATTTAAAAACTCTAACTGTGGCATTAGTCAAGATACTCTGCTAATGTTTTTCTTGCTGTTAGTTTTATTGATGAATAATAATTGTGGTTGCGGATGTGAAAATTAAATGAAGAAAATTATTGCTCTAATTCTAGCAATAATCCTTTTTTCAAGCTTGTTCTTAAGCTCTTGTGAAAAACAGCAGGATAATAGAAATGAAAACATAAGGTTAGTGTTGAAATGAGTTTGCTTTGATAAAAAAGCGAAACAAGTTTCGCTCTATAGAATTATATCAAAAAAGATAAATGGGATATTTTTAGTATTTTGTCTTTGCAATTACAAAACACTTAAAATATCCCCTATCTTTCTTGGTGAAATATATCTCCACCTTTATAATTTCACATATAATTAGTCATTTGTTACTTTTTTTCTATTATTTTCAGTTTTAATATGCTCAAGCTTAGTTATAGAAATTTCATATGCTGTTTTAACTTGATTTTCGTCATCCACATGTTTCTTTTGGTATTGCCTGCTTTGTATTCTGCCCCAAATTTTAACATGATCTCCTACTTCCAAATTCTCACAATACCTTGCATTTCTCCCCCATGCGATGCAAGGTATGTAATCCGATTTATTGTATGAACGATTTACAGCTATCAACATATCAGTTATCTCACGTCCAAATGGAGTCGTTCTGTAATTAGCTGTTTTGCATAGATAGCCGTTCAAAAACACCTCATTAGGTCGTTTTTTTAACTCTTCTACCTCATCTTCATCAAGAATTGATATATCTCGTACAAAAATTCTCAATAGAAGCTTGTTTGCGTTATCCTCATACCTATTATACGATCTGAATTGCCCCTCTACTAGTACGCTCATTCCTATGTCCATATTAATTCCGTTCAACAATCTTTCAGACATTATAACTGGAAGTAAATCACTCGTCTCACTCAGTCTTGGCACATCGATATAAAATTCATAAAACTTCTCACCAAAAACCTCGTGACTGAATTCCATCGGACTACTAACATTTCCTATAACTCTAATGTAATTTGATTGCATTTGTTTATCGTTCATTTTCTCTTCATCCCCCTAAAAACTTGTATATTGAATATTATTCAATAAAAAATTTTTTATGTATAAAATATTTTTTAATATTTTTTATTTTACACTAATTTTTTTGCGAAATATGTCGATATATAGATAAGAAATAAATATTTTTTCAACCGTTTATACCTTTTAAACTAGGGTAAATATAGTAAAATATTAAACTTCAAAAACGTAACAACTCGATGAAAGGAGTATAGATTAAATGATTAATAATATTTTTAATTACCAGTCATCAAGTATCAACAGCATTTATAGCACTAAGGCTATAAACAACAATGCTTATGCTTACAAAAATAATAGAATAAATTCTTATCAAAGAAATGCCTATAACCTTTATGACAAAAGCAATGCTAAGTTTATAAATGATTATACTACAAAACTTACAAATTTAAAAGAAATAAATTCAAAATTGGACAACGGAAATAAAAACAATGTACTAAACACTATCACAGCCTCCTCTTCTAATGAAAAAGTTGCAGCTGCAAAATCTTTTTTTGCTTCAAAAGAAAAGGCTACATATGAGCTAAATGTTTCAAAAACAGCAAAGGCTCAGATTAATACTTCCAATGCCTTAGACAGTAATTCAATGTCAGATATGGATGTTTCCAACATAAGCATATCTTCAAAGGGTAAAAATTACTCCTTTACAGTTGACACTTTTGGAATGACTAATAAGGAAGCTTTGCAGGATATAGCAGCTAAAATAAATAAATCAAACATAGGTATCTCAGCAGTTATTAAGGAAAAGGATAATAAATCTACTTTAGAGCTTATAGGCGATAAAACTGGTGAAGGCGAAGGCTTTTCTGTATCAGGCTCAGAAAAAATTATGCTTAATACAAATCTGTCTAATGTAACTCAAATAGCAGATGATGCAGTATTTGATGTAACTAAGGACGGCAATATTTTAGCCCAAAATAAAAAATCCTCTACTAATGAAATTGATATAGATGGCTACAAAGTATCTGCAACAATAAAGGATGTTGGTAAAACAACTATTAGCCTTGGTGCAGACAAGAAAAAAATTGATGACTCAGTAAAAAATTTTGTAACTGCTTATAACAGCACCTTAGATTTTCTTGAGAAAAATGCGGACAAGGGCTCAGCTATTTCAAGACAATTACAAAATTTAAAAATACCTGATGTAAACAAGAAAAGTCTTGTTTCTATAGGTATAAACATGGAAAATAACGGTAGATTGTCTGTAGACGACAAAGCTTTAGACAAGGCTCTAAATGAAAACATGTCACAGGTTGAGAGTACACTTTCAAGCAGATATAGTGCTTTTAACAGACTTGACAATAAAATAAACAGTGCATTGAAAGAATCATCGATAGATTTAATTGATTCTTCAATTTATGAGCAAGAAAGCTCATCAAATAATTCTCTATTTGAAAGACTTAATATGTTTAGTATGTACAACAATAGAAGTGCATTTGGAATGATTAATCAAAGTGCGATAGGGTTAATATTAAATACGTTCGCATAAAACTAAGCTTTTTTCAATTTTTATAGTCTCCTAAAATAGGGTGTCCTAAAAGTATAATTATAATAAAATTTACTTTTAGGACACCCCCTTTATTATTTACTATTTAGCTTTAACCTTGCAAATTAATTGAGTCATTGTTCCCATTGGACAATATACGCACCATGTTCTTGGTTTGAAAAATATCATTGTTATGAGTCCAAGAATTGTTGATGTAAGCATTATACTGTAAAATCCAAAGGAAAATTGCGCTATCCATGGATTAACTGCCCCATTATATGCAAATTGCCATGGAAGATTAAACGACCAAAGTATTGTTACAAACTGACCTAGTGTTTTTACCTCTGCAAACACAAGATATGTTTTAAATAACATATTTACAAACATAGTTAAAAAGAAAATCAAAAATCCGTATCTAAACCAATTATTTCTTATAAACGAAGGGCAAGTTTTATTCATTGATAATTTAAGCTTAGCTCCCAGTAAATCAAATAGCTGTCCCCTACCGCAATATTTGTTACAATATGCTTTATTTCCTTTAATGATTGAAATTATAAGAGGTATAAAGAAGCATAATAGACCTAGCCATGCAAATAAAATATTAAAAAGTCCTAATATAAGATATAATATGGAAGCTATCCACAGATAATCATACCATTTTTTATTTTTCAAGATATTTCCCCCATTCTTATTATTGACGCAGGACATGCTCTTTCGCATAATCCGCAGCCTATACACTTTTCATTGTCCACAATAGCATAAATTCCATTAGGAATGGAAATAGCTCCTTTAGGACATACCTTTAAACAACAACCACAAGCAACGCATTTATTTTGTAAAATAATAGATTTCTTTCTTCTCGTACTCACAATTCCTCCTCTTAATATCATAATTTTAGCCATGCTTTATCATTCAAACGAAATTAAAAAGCTCAGACAAAACTTGGGCTTTTTTATATTATGCTATATATGCTAATAAATTTCTGTAATTTAATCACATAAATAAGTCTGTAGCGAATATGAAATTTGCTACAGACTTATTTATGATTGAATATTTCTAATTTTTAAACTGGGATAAATATTTCTATCCTTGTTCCTTTGCCTAGATTACTCTCTATGTTTATTGTTCCTTTGAAGCTAATTACTATGTGCTTTACTATGGCTAGACCTAGTCCTGTGCCACCCATTTGCCTGCTTCTTGATTTATCTACTCTATAAAATCTTTCAAATATCCTTGGCAAATCTTGTTCTGCAATTCCTATTCCTGTGTCCTCTACTACTATATTGATGAATTTATCTTTTTTAGTTAGTTTTACATCTACTCTGCCATCTTTAATATTATATTTTATCGCATTATCTATCAAATTAATTAGAAGTTGCTTAACTCTATTTCTGTCTAAAAATGCCTCTACATTATAATCACAAATATAATTTACTATAACATTATTGTTGCTTGAAATATTTTGCATTATATCTTTAACCTCATTAATAACTTCATTTAGGCTTATTTTAGAAAGATTTCCGTCCATACTTTCTATTTCAGATAGCATCAAGATATCATCTATTAATGTTTTTAGTCTATCTGCTTCAATATCTATTATATCCATAAATCTGTTTATTTTGCTTTGGTCTGTGATCTCATTACTTTTGATCGTCTCAACATATCCTTTTATGGAAGTCAATGGAGTCTTTAACTCGTGAGTTACATTAGCTACGAAGCTCTTTCGCATTTCTTCAAGCTTTATAGCCTCACTGATGTCCTCCATGAGCAATACTGCCCCATATTTTTGCTCGTTATTTTTCTTTTCATCGTATGGTAGTACATTTATGAAGAACTTTAGTGTTTTATTGTTATAATTTACAATAATAAATTCGTTTTTTTGGTTTTCAAAATAATCCTTTATGAACTTGTTTATCTCATAGTTTCTTATGACATTAATTATTGCTTTATTTTTTAATTCTTCATCATGAATATCCAAAATATTTTTACAACGCTTATTTATAAATATTATTTCCTTGTTATAATTTAGTGCTATAACTCCACTGCCGATATTGGATAATATTGAATTTAAAAATAAATTTGTATTTTCTAATTCATTTATACTGTCATTCAATTTTTTTGTCATCATATTAAAATTCTCATATAAATTCCCGATTTCATCTTTTGAGTTGTAGTATAATTTTTTAGGAATTATATCATTCGCTATTTGTACAGTCGCATTTGATAATTCTATCAGAGGTCTAGTGAAATAGCTTACAAACTTGAGAATTAATAATATTGCTATGATTATTCCTACAAATATTATTATTAAGAGATTAGTTATTATGTCCTTGGCGTGCTGTCCTAAAACTTCTAAAGGTACTGATAATCTCAATACATAGCTATCAGTGTTTGGTATAAGAGTAGCCGCATACAAAAAGTTTTTTCTTATGCTATTGCTAAATCTTATATCAGTTCCAACAAAACCTTCCTTTGCTCTTATCACTTCGCTTCTTTTCAAATGATTTTGCATAAGTCCGACACTCTCATCAGTTTCAAAAACAACCTCACCCTGCTTATCGATTACTGTTGCTCTTATTCCGTTCTTTTTAAACAATGAAACAAATTTATCAATATTTTTATAATCAGATTCCAAGGATAGAGCTACGGATTGAACTAAGGTTGTTAGTTCTCCTGTTTTTTCCTGCTCATAATCTTTTTTAACAGCACTTATACTTACTGCTGTTATGGTAAAATTTATAATTAAAATGATTATCGCTATTGAAATGATTAATTTCTTTTTCATCTTATCTTATAACCAATCCCTCTTATTGTTTCTATATAGTCATGTTCCTTGTCAAAGTCTTCTATTTTCTTTCTTAGATGTCTGATATGCACATCAATTGTTCTTGAATCTCCAAAGTATTCGTAGCCCCACACTTTGTCAAGTAAGTCATCTCTTTTAACTACCTTGCCTTGATTTTGACATAGAATTAGCAGTATTTCAAATTCTTTTAATGTTAATTCAATTTCGTTTCCATTTACCTTGACACTGTGGCTTGCTGTATCGATTACTAAATTATTTATGTTTATATTTTCTTTATTAGAGCTTTCTGTTTTTTGTACACGCCTTAATAGAACATTTACCCTAGCGATAAGCTCCTTTATGCCAAATGGCTTTGTTAAATAGTCATCAGCACCTGTTTCGAGACCTAAAACCTTATCGCTCTCACTGCTTTTAGCTGTAAGCATCAAAATAGGAACATCCTTATATTTATTATCTTTTTTTAATATTTTTAAAACTCCAAAACCATCAACATAAGGAAGCATAACATCCAAAATAATCAAGTCATATTGAGTAGATTTCGCTTTTTCAATAGCTTGCTTTCCGTCCCCAGCAATTTCAACTAAATAATCATTTAATTCTAAATTAAACTGAATTAGCTCCGTTATATGCGGTTCATCATCAACTACTAATATTTTTATCAATTTCAAGCTCCTTTTATAAAATTTTTATCCTTAAAACTAATTATACACTATTTTTAATCTTTTGTGTAAAAAATATGTAGGTAAATAAAAAAAGCGAAACAAGTTTCGCTCTATAGGCAAGACACTTGAAATTTCTCGTGTCTTGCCATGTATTACTCTTATATTATTTGTTTACTTGAATAATGGTACTGCATTAGTTAAGGCAGCCATAATTATAAATATTAAGAAAATTCCAATTGCCCATTTTGCGGATTCTTTTTGCCATTCTCCCATATCTAACTCTGTACGTTGTAAAAGTAGATAAATGAATGCTACTAGAGGACTTAATAAGTGGAATGCTTGACCTAGTAGAGAAGCTATTCCCAGCTCTAATGCTGTAAATCCATACTGCGCTCCAGTTTGACTTAAAACCGGAAGAACACCGTAGTAGAATGCGTCGTTTGATAAGAAGAATGTTCCAGGAGCTGATAATATAGCAGTTAATAAGCCCCAGAAGCGTCCAAAAGATGCGGGGATAATGCTTGTTAAGCTCAATGCTAAAGCATCTGACATTCCTGAATTAGTAAATAGACCCATGAATATTCCTGCACCTAAAACCAATATAACAACTTGAACTGCATCTCCTGCATTATCTTGAATTCTTTCTTTTTGCTCTTTTAATGTTCTATAGTTTATGATAAGAGCCAATGCTGTTCCTACAAGGAATAAGAATACAGATGGCAATGTGTTCATAACTAGCATAGCTATTATTCCTATCGTCATTATAGCATTTATCCAAACTAATTTAGGTCTTTTTAAAGCTAGAGTTTCTTCATCTTTAACAGTAGTAAGACGCTCTATGTCCGCTTTTGATAATTGTTTTATACCAAGTCTCTTTCTTTCTTGAAGTCCCAAGAAATAAGCTACTCCTATCATATAGATAGTTGAAACTACCATACCTGGTACTAAGCCTTTTAAAATTTCTGACTCGCCTATACCTAAAACTGATATAACTCTTGCAGTAGGTCCTCCCCAAGGAAGTAAATTCATGATAGTGTTCATCAAAATTAATATAACGCCTAAATTCATTATCTTCATTCCAAGCTCTTTATAGATTGGAAGGAAGGCTGTACAAACAATTAATGTTGTGGTTGTTCCATCTCCGTTTAATGATACCGCTGCAGATACTATAGCTGTTGCAATCAAAACCTTTACAGGATCTCCTTTTGCGAATTGAATCATCGTTTTAGTTACTGGATCAAATAATCCTGCATTTAACATTATTGCAAAATACATAATTGCGAATAATAACATTACTGCGGTTACTGATACTTTTTTTATTCCATCAACAGACCAGTCACCTATGATTGAGATTTGCTCCCAAAGTGTTGCTTTTTCATTACCTTTTGTTGCTTTTAGTTCTTCAAGCTTTTTCTCTCCACTTTCAACCTTTTGTTCAAACTCTAGTGCTGCTTCCTCGAAGCCCCTATCTCTTTGCTCTTGCGCACTTTTCATATTATTCTTAATTGCTGTTTCAGTGCTTGTAATCTTAGCCTTTGTTACTTGTACTGGATAGAAGTTAAGGAATGCTCCTATAACTACAAAAACTAGAGGTACAAGTATTAGTGCTGAAAAAGGACTAAGTTTTTTCCACATGATAAGAATCATGAATACTATGATCATTAACCACGATAAAATTGCTAACATATAATTTCTCCTCCATTTTTAATAAATTTAGCTAATTATATAACTGAAAAACGTTTTTTACAACCGTTTTCGGATAAAAACACAATTAAAATGCAATCGTTAAATATATTTTGCAACAGTATGGAAAACGATGTATTTATCCTTTTACATTAAAAACCAATAAAAAAGAACAATATAAACTTACTGATATATTCTAAATATCAATTTTATAAAAAAACACTAAAAAAACACAATTTAGTTTGATATTTGGAGTATAATATAAGTAATATTTTTACCGTTATGGTGCACAGATACTTATAATCTATCCAAAATATATAAATTTTTAAATTATACACTCCACGGAGGATATCAAATTATGTATGATATAAAAAGACTTCATGTAACAAAAGATAAATCTGTAAATAAGCTATGGTCGGATTTCCTTTTAAATTCAGGTATTCGCCCCGAGGAAAATGTTGATTATACGGTTGGAATTTTTGATGATTACAATTTAATTGCTACTGGGTCAATATTTCAAAACATTATAAAATGCACTGCTGTATCTCCAGAGTTTGTTGGCGGTAAGGTATTCAATATCTTGATTTCTCATCTTATGTCAGAAATCTTTGATAGAGCTTATGAATCATGCTATGTTTATACAAAAGAAGAAGCTTTCAATTCATTTATTCATCTTGGTTTTAAAGAAATTGAAAGAGTAAATAATGAGCTTATTTTTCTAGAAAAATCTAGCATTGGCTTTGATGAATATATTGAAGCTTTGAAAAAAACAAAAAAAGAAGGAAAGAGAATTGCAGGAATTGTAATGAATGCAAACCCATTTACTAATGGACATCTTCACCTTGTTGAAACAGCTTCAAAAGAAAATGACTTTGTTCATGTTTTTGTTCTTTCAGAGGATATGTCTGATTTTCCGTCAGAACTTAGATATGAATTAGTACAAAAAGGAACTTCACAGCTAAAAAACATAATTCTTCATAAGACAGGAAATTATATTGTTTCTGCCAAAACATTTCCTTCATATTTTTTAAAAGAAGGCAGCGATGTGACATATATTCATGCTTGCTTAGATTCTTCTATATTTAAAAACTATATTGCGCCGTCCTTAGGAATTACAATAAGATATGTTGGAGAAGAACCTCTTTCTCCATCAACAGCAATTTACAACAAGGCAATGGCTGATATATTTGGTAATGAGATTAAACTTATTGTCATTCCAAGGATAGAAAATAAAAATGAGCCTATAAGTGCATCAAGAGTAAGAAAGCTTTTTGCACAGGGTCTTATTGATGAAATTAAATCTTTAGTACCACAAACAACATATGATTTTTTACTTTCTCCTGATGGAGAAAAAATAAAATATAAATTAAAAGAAAAGGATGTGTAAGTATTGAAAAGCTATGAAATCAAAAAACAAGCTGTTGCTGGAACATTAGAGTCTTCTGACATACAAATAGTTATTACTAAAAATGATGGCAATGGCATTGAAATTGACCTACAAAGCAGTGTTGACAAGCAATATGGCAAAAGAATTCGTACTGTAATCCATGATACACTTGTAAACATTGGAATAAAAGATGCTAAGCTTGTTGCTGTTGACAAGGGAGCCTTAGACTGTACGATTGCTGCAAGAGTTATAGCAGCAGTTCACAGAGCGGCAGAGATTACATCAAATTATGATTGGGAGGAAATAGACACATGGAACGTTTAAGAAGAACAATGATGTTTGTTCCCGCAAACAATCCAGGAATGCTTAGGGATGCAAATATCTACGGAGCAGATTCGGTTATGTTTGACCTAGAAGATTCAATTTCATTAAAAGAAAAGGATACAGCACGATTTCTTTTATACAATGCCCTTAAAACTATTGATTATGGAAATACTGAAACCGTTGTACGTATCAACAGCCTTGATATGGGTGGTATAGACGATATATTTGCAATGGTTAAGGCAGGAGTAGATGTTATACGACTACCAAAAACAGAGACGCCGCAGGATGTACTTGATGCTGAAAAAGTAATAGGAGAAGCTGAACTAAGATGTAAAAGAGAACTAGGCTCCACCAAAATGATGGCTGCCATTGAAGGACCTCTAGGAGTTTTAAATGCTCATTCTATTGCATGTGCCAGCAAAAGGCTTATAGGTATAGCTCTTGGCTCTGAGGATTATGTAACAGCAATGAAAACTAGACGATATGCAGACAGAAACAGTGAGGAAATATTCTTTGCACGCTCTATGATTGTTCACGGAGCAAGAGCTGCTGGCATAGCTGCCTTGGATACTATTTTTTCTGATGTTGATGATATAGAAACTCTAAGGAGAGAAACAGAAATTATTAAACAATTAGGGTTTGATGGAAAATCTGTGATAAATCCAAGACAAATTGAAATTGTAAACGAAGTATTCACTCCAACGGAGAAAGAAATCAGAAATGCTAAAGACGTTATTTACGCTATTGAAGAAGCTGAGTCCAGAGGCTCTGGCGTAGTTGCTCTCAACGGTAAAATGATTGATAAACCTATAGTTGAGCGTGCTGAAAGAGTTTTAATGCTTGCTGAAGCCGCAGGATTATACAGGAAAGGAGAATAGAGATGGTAAAGAATAAATTAGGTATAGAAATTCCAGATAAATACGCCTTAGAATATGGCGTGTTTGAAGGTCAATTCAAAAAAAGACATTCATATAAAAAAGCATCAGGAATGGTTAAATCCGTACAGCCTAGTGACTCAAAGCTTTTATCATCCATTGGTGAGGCAATTGAAAAAACAGGGCTTAAGGACGGAATGACAATCTCTTTCCATCATCATTTTCGTGAGGGTGATTTTGTTATGAATATGGTACTAGATGAAATAGCTAAAAAAGGAATAAAAAATTTAAGCCTTGCATCTAGCTCAATAGCAAATATTCATGAGCCTTTAATTGAACATATCAAAAATGGAGTAATAACTAATATTACCTCAAGTGGTTTAAGAGATAAGCTAGGAGCTGCTATCTCAAATGGCTTAATGGAAAATCCAGTTATTATAAGGTCTCACGGTGGACGTGCCAGAGCTGTAGAATCTGGAGAAATCCACATTGATGTCGCTTTTTTAGGAGCTCCGACGTCAGATGAGTATGGAAATGCTAATGGCTCACATGGTAAAGCTCCTTGTGGCTCATTGGGATATGCAAAGGTTGATGCAGAATTTGCTGATAATGTTGTTATAATAACAGATACTCTAGTTCCTTACCCTAATACTCCGATAAGTATACCTCAAAATCACGTAGATTACGTAGTAGTAGTAGACTCAATTGGCAATCCCGATGGAATTGCAAAGGGAGCAACCAGATATACAAAAAATCCAAAAGAGCTTTTAATTGCAAAAAATGCTTGTAAAGTTATCACAGCTTCTCCATATTTTAAGGACGGCTTCTCCTTCCAATCAGGAAGTGGAGGATCGGCGCTTGCTGTAGCAAGATTTCTTGAGGAAGAAATGGTAAAGAACAATATCAAAGCAGGCTTTGCGTTGGGAGGATTGACAGGGCATCTTTGCGATATGATGGAAAGAGGCTTAATTGAAAAAATAATAGATACACAATCCTTTGATACAGGTGCTATAAGCTCTATGAAAAACAACAGCAACCATTACGAAATAAGTGCTTCATTTTATGCTAACCCTGGAAACAAAGGGGCTGCTGTAAATAATTTAGATATTGTAGTATTATCCGCACTTGAAATAGACACAAACTTCAATGTAAATGTAATGACAGGCTCAGACGGAGTAATACGAGGAGCTTCAGGCGGACACTGTGATACTGCTGCTGGTTCAAAATTAAGCATAATTTTAAGCCCGCTCATCCGTGGACGTATACCAACAGTTGTTGACAGAGTAAATACAGTTATAACTCCGGGAGAAAGCGTTGATGTCTTGGTCACAGAGGTGGGAATTGCAGTAAACCCTATGCGTGAGGATTTAATTGAAGCCTTTAAAAATCTTCCTGTACCTCAGTATTCAATTGAAGAATTGAAAGAAATGGCGTACTCTATAGCAGGAGTCCCTGATCCTATCGAATATGAGGAAAAAATAGTTGCATTGATAGAATATCGTGACGGCAGCATTATAGATGTTGTTAGAAAGGTTAAAAATTAGAGAATATGGCTGAAAAAACAAATGTAACTGAAAATGCAGATATATTTAAAAATACAGAAATAAGTTTTGAATCTGTTTTTAGTGTTGGAAGTATACCAAGTTTAGATGAAGTTCTGGAAAACAGAGAAAAAAGAGTAGCTTTTATTAAGAAGCTTCTCTTGCTTTATCCAGATTGCAGTATTATTTCTTATAAGCTAAATATTGCAGGTCCTGTGAAAAACAATCCATTTATTGGTAAAATTTTTAAGATAGGATTAAACCATATTTTAAATTACATCAATAATGAAAAATTGAAAATAGCCTCCTCTAAGGTGATAGATCTAAAAACAGGTCCTGAATATTTTGCTGCAATACCTACTTCTCCAAAAGATGTTAAAAGGGAAATGATTCATATAGAAGAAAATACAAATATTGGAAGATTGTTTGACATAGATGTCCTTTATATGGAAAATGGTGATGTAATGCACATAAGCAGAGAGGCTATAGGTTATGAAAGTAGAAAGTGCTTTGTCTGTCAAGCTGATGCAAGACAATGTGCAGGAAGCAGAGCTCATTCGCTTTCAAGCATTCACAAAAGTATTTGTGATATAATTTCATCAGAAGTTGATATTTTACAATAAAAAAGTGAACTTCGTTCACTCTATGGACATGGAGAAGATTTTGTTTGTTCTTATCCATGTCTTTATTTTTTTATCTTTCTTTTGACAAATGACGCCAAAAATAAATACTAAAATAAATAAAAACTAAGAGAGGAAATATAAATATATATCCCGTTAACATTTTCTTACCAAACAAAAGCATTGTAAAAATTTGAAAACTTAAAACGGACAAACAACAGAATAATGCAAATGCTTTAGCTTTATTTTTTGTTTCATTTTGCTTTAAATAAGCAACATACCTAGGCCAATAAAGCAATATTGCCAATACAAACATCACAGCTGCGGGAAGAATTATAATATCACCCCAAATGGACTTATAATAAAACTGCAATAATTTAGAAATTGCAGAAAATACTAAACCTAAAATCAAAAATTGTTTTTGCATGCCTTTATAAACCTCCTGTAAACAATCATATTAAATTCTCAAGAAAAGCAAAAAATAAAGCAAGGGATAAGAGGTCGGCAGCTCCCCCCGGACTTAGGTTTTTCTCAACAAATACAGTATTCAACTGTTCTATCTTTTGCTTATAATTATCATTGAATACTCCGCCATCTTCAATAAATTTAGCTGCTTGCTCTTTGACAAAATCCAGTGCTTCCAGTCCTCCCCTAAATACAATATTCGAATCATCTGAAATGCTCATAATATGAAACAAAACATCTAATAATTTTCTTTCCATGCTTATATCAATATCCGAAAGAAATCTAAGACGAGGAAGAGCTATTTCCATCACTGTTGGGAATCCCTTTTCTACCTCTCCACGAATACCAGAAAATCCTCTTTCTATATAAAGTCTTTCTCCATTTGTGAGAATTTTTTTCTTATCCAAATCTTTAAAATCTCTTTCTACAAGACCTTCAACCATGTTTTTAATAATTTCCAAAATATTATGAATATCATTTTTGTCGAAGCTAAAAATATAATTCTTTATATCTCCAACAGTATTTTGAGTATATTTTTGACTGAAATTAGAAATATCTGATTTTTTCGATGTATTTATGTAATATCCAGTAGCTATAAGAGCTATCCCTAAAGAGAAGTTAATGCCTTTATGAGTATTAACATTTCTTGTAGCAACAAACATATCTCTTTCAACGTCAATTCCTATTTTTCTTGCCTCTTTGAAAAGCCCTTTTAAATCAAGCTCCCATAAAAGTCCAGCCTTACTGTAGTTATAAAATCCCCTATACAAGCTAGATGAACTGTTGACAAACGTAAATATATTCATATCTTTATGAGCCCCTACATCAATACAATCTACTAATCCAGCCTTAGGAGTTAAAATAGCCTCATATAATATTGCTTTTTGAGCGTATTCAGCAAGTTTAAAGCTTAATTCATCTGCTTCTTTTTCATTAAAAAACTTAAACTTTTCATTTATAGAGCCGTTTATTTCATTCATACGTCTATTTCATCCTGTTCTCTAACTTTTTCAATAACAAATTTTTTTGAAAAATTAAGATGCTTTTTTATTAAATTTGTAATCTCTAGCTCATTCTTATCTCTCAAGCAGTAATATATCAGTTTATGCTCATCAAATGCTTTTCTTCTTCTATTATCATCTAACAAGGAAATATCTCTAAAGCGTGTTAGATAGTCTCGTAAATTATGTATTATCATTTTGAGACGTGGCATATTACAATAAGTATAAATCATTTCGTTGAAATCTGAAAATTTTTTAATAACCTCAGAAGTTTTTCCTTCTTCTTCAAGCTTTTCAGTTAATTCAAGTAATTCTTTCATGTTCTTAAAATCTTCATCTGTCATAAGATTCATAGCATTTATGGACGCTAAAGTATCTAATGCAATACGAATTTTGTAAATTTCTTCAACATCAGAAACAGTAGTCTTTTTAACAATAAAGCCACTGTTAGGGATATAATCAATAAGACCCTCATCATATATGCGATAAAGTGCCTCACGTATAGGAGTTCGACTTACATTAAGCTCTATCGAATATTTTTTCTCATTTATTCTCTCACCAACAGGAATAATTCCCTTAATTATAGAAGTTCTCAAACCATTATACACAATTTGATTTAAAGGCATATTCTTGCGCAAGTCAACAAGCTCTACAACCTTTTCCATATAGTCATTCAAACAGTCCACCATCCTTATACTTTTTTATCAAATGTAAGTATCTTATCAGAAATTAGTAATTTTATGTAATAATTATAATGTAAATAATGTTAATTTTCAATTGAAATTTCTATAAAATTCTCAATTAAATAATGGAAATTAAAATATATTATCATCTTTTATTTTAAGCATAATTATTCTATATAATATCAATGTTTAGTATATAATAACATATAGTATATAAAAATCAAATATATTTATAAATGTATAACAATATAAAATAGCCTATATAAGATTTTATAATCTATTACAGGCTATTAAAATTTATGTACGACTATGCTGATAAATATAATTTTTTCGATTAATCCAATCTGTTGAAACATCCATTGCCGCACGACAAGCATTTGTTTGATCTAAAGCATTCAGCATGACAAAATCATGGATAATAGCTTGAATTTGGATTGCAGTAATATCAACCCCAGCACAAAGCAATTTTTTTGCATATATTTGTCCTTCATCTCTTAGTACATCTGCTTCACCATTTATAATCATCGCATCTGGCAGGCCTTGTAAGTGCTCTATTTTTGCACGCAATGGAGATGCAGTGATATGACTTCGTTCTTGTTCTGAACATGTATATTGATCCCAAAACCACATCATACCTTCACGATATAGATAATAATTTGTGGCAAATTTCATATATGAATTTGTATTAAAGCAAGCGTTAGTTACTGGATAATATAAAAGTTGCTTATGAATTTTAGGACCTTGACGATATTTTGCCATCAATGTCATGGCTATTGCCATATTGCCGCCTACACTATCTCCAGCGACAGTCAATGTATTCATATCAATATTAGGATACATATCTCTAACCAGTGTCGAAAGAGAAGATAATATTTGATAGCATTGTTCTATGGCTACAGGATACTTAGCCTCTGGAGAACGTGAATATTCTGGAAACACAACTAATGAATTAGTCCTGTATGCTAATTCTCTAACAAGCTTTTCATGAGTATGGAAGCTGCCAAACACCCAACCTGCTCCATGAGTATAAAAAATAATGCTATTAACGTTCTCATGGTGTTCAGGTGATATAAAATATGTAGTAACATTACCCCAAAAATTAGTATCTATCTGTTTGTAAAAAACAGAGGCAGGATACATATAAACAGGTGTGCTTTGTGCATCCTCTAATCTTTGTCTGCCTAATGCAGGCGGTAATTGAAAAATTAATGGTGGTATAGAGCTTTCATCGCTTACCTTTTCAGCTGCTGGCTCTAAGGGTACAGTTCTTATCATAGATAAATCTCCTAACATAGAATTATTATTAAATTCTATGCAGTATCTACTCTAAATGTTACAACTACTTACTTTTCAAATATTCCAATATTTCTGAAGCATTAGTATCTGGCTTAACTTTTTTCCACACCTTTTCTATGAAACCATCTTCATCTATCAGGTATGTTGTTCTCTCAACTCCCATGCTCGTCTTGCCATACATTTTCTTTTCTTTCCACACATCATAATCCTTTATCGCTTTTAGTTCTGTATCTGATAAAAGTATGAAAGGCAATTCATATTTTTGTACAAATTTATCGTGAGAAGCCTCACTATCCTTACTTATACCTATTACTTCAATACCAAGTTCCTTGTATTCTTCATACGCTGAAGTAAATGCAGCTGCTTGTCTTGTACAGCCGGGTGTATTGTCCTTTGAATAAAAATATACTATTACCTTTTTACCGATAAAATTTGATAACTTAACAATATTTCCATCCTTATCATTAAGCATTATTTCAGGTGCTTTTGTATTTTGATTTAACATTTTTTACCTCCTAAATTGAATCCTTGTAATCAAAATTAATTATACACTATTTTTTGTTTTTATTGTTAAAATTTTTTATGAAAATAAAAAAACAGATGAAAATATATAATATTTTTCAGTCTGTTCTTTAAACCTTAAATTCCATTATATAGAAATCACTTGCTCTTTAAGCTGAAACTGTCCAACTAAGCTTTTTAGCATTTGTGCTTGACTACTAAGCTCCTCGCTAGCTGCAGCACTTTCTTGAGCTGTCGCTGAATTAGTCTGTACAATAGCTGATATTTGTTCAAGACCATTCGTAATTTGTGACATAGCATTAGATTGCTCCTCTGATGCCTCAGCAATCTTACGGATAGTATTATCTACTGTTTCAGTTTTAGCTACAACTGCTCGCAGTGATTTTGCTGTATCAGCTGCGTGCTTTGTACCATTTTCAACAGCACCAATTGCACTCTCAATCAATATAGTTGTGTTTTTTGCCGACTCGGTACACTTTCCAGCAAGATTGCGCACCTCGTCCGCAACTACAGCAAATCCCTTTCCGGCTACACCTGCTCTGGCGGCCTCCACCGCTGCATTCAATGCAAGGATATTTGTTTGGAAAGCAATATCGTCAATTGTTTTAATTATTTTGCCTATTTCTGCTGAAGTATTGGAAATCTTATTCATTGAAGACATCAGTTCGTCCATATGTACATTGCTTTTCTTAGCACCCTCACCAGCCTCATGAGAAAGCTGTATTGCAAATTTTGCATTCTCTGCATTCCTTTCAGTCTTTTGCGATATTTCAAGCAGAGTAGCAGATAATTTTTCAACAGAACTAGCCTGTTCAGTAGCACCTTGACTGAGTGCCTGTGCGCCATCCGACACCTGTTCAGAACCTGCAGACACTTGATTTGCTACTGTATTAATCTCAGTAATCGTGCTGCTAAGATTGTGGCTGATATCATGAATTGCCAGTAAAATATTTCTATATTCACCAATATATTTATCTTCGTGCTGGGTTTTTAAATGGAAATTTCCTTTTGCCATCTCACCTAGTAAATATCCTACATCTGAAATAACTATTTTAAGATTTTGCGACATCATTGCGAATGATTTTGATAGAGTTCCAATTTCATCGCCTGACTGTGTGCTAACATTGATGTCTAGTTCTCCCTTGACAATACTCTCTGCCGCTGCTACAACTCCATCTATAGGCTTTAACATTCTCTTCAAAATGAATATAACCGAAAAAATAATAATCACAAGGATAAAAAGCACTATTCCAATCATCATTATAATTAAGCTTACAACTGATTTATTCAAATCCGATTTAGTAAGAGAGGTAGAAGACCACCAAATCTCTTCTCCCGCTTTTATCGGATAATAATATTGCATTAAATGCTCTCCATCATAGTTTGCTTCCATCTGGAAAGCAACACCAGCCTTTGTTTTTTCACTGATTTGACCAAACATCTCAGTTCCAAACAAATCCTTTATGTTTTGACCTATAAAATCTTTGGAATTGCTATTATAAACAATAATTCCATTTTGTGTAATAATATCTGTAGACATAGTAGTATATTTATCATTAGATGACTTCACCTTTGCAAAATTATCCACATTTATGTCAACAACTATCACGCCCTGAATTTTTTCTTCTGATATAATAGGAAAGGATGCCGTTACCATTGTCATTCCTTGATTTAAATAAGGATTAGTAAAATAGTTCTTTTGCGTTGTTGCAGCCAACGAATAATACTCTTTTTTACTGTATTCTTCATAGTCTCCATATGACTGTGATGTTTTATTTACTGCATCCTCTCCACTAATATAGATTGTGAAATTCTTAATAGAATTATTATAAGCATATGGTTCAAGAAATACTCCAATACCGACAATGTCTGGATTATTTTTTAGAATAGACCAAGCATTGTGTAAAATATAGTTTTCTACTTCATAATTGATTTTATTGAGAATCATACTTCTTTTGGTCGGAAAAGGAATACTATTTCCATTTTCATCTACAGTCTGCTTAGCCAGCATTTCATCATAAGCTTCATAAGAATCTGCAATATAGTCTCGAAAGTTTTGTGCCACACTTGTAGCATTATCGATTATATTTTGAACTATAATTCCATTTTGTACGGCAAATCCCAGAAATTCACCACTTACTGTCTTTGTCATTTCCCTGCTGACTGACAAAATAGATACAATAATTAATATGGCAAGAGAAATTGACAAAATAATTGTGATTGACAAAGATGTTTTTGTGGCTAACTTCATTTTTTTGACATTCATATTGTATTTCTCCTTTTTATTTAGTGTTTTTTATTAAGCAAATTGCTCTTAAGGTTCATAAAAATATGAGATGTGATTTAACAACTTTTTATACACTAAATTTTTTATTACCTGTAACGATATAATTTACTCCCTCACAGATATTTGTTATATGGTCAGCAATTCTTTCTAAATATCTAGCTACCAAAAGCAGCTGCATACCTTGATGAATAAAGCTTATATTTTTATTTGTCAAGTAGAAAATTTCTGTGCTAATATCTCTAAATATCGTGTCAACTATATCATCCATCGTAAATACCTTATATGCTAATGATATATCCTCGTTTAGATAGCACTCTAAAGATTTTTTTAACATGTCACGGCAAATATCAGCCATTTTTGGTATATCGATAAGAGGTTTTATAAATGCCTCACTGCCTATCTTTACAGTTGCCTCTGCGATATTCTCACTCAAGTCACCTATACGCTCAATATCTGCAATAATCTTAATAACTGATGCAACAATTCTTAAATCCTTTGCCATCGGCTGTTGCAGTGCCAATATATCTAAGCATTGATTTTCTAGTTCTTCTGCTTTTTTATCCATCTCATCTTCAAAAGCAATTGCTTCTAGTGCTATCTTTGTGTCTTGCTTGAGGAGGGACTCTACAGCCATAGATATTATTTTTTCTGCCATAGAACCGTAATTTAATATTTCTTCATTTAATCTGTTTAATTCTCTACTATATTTTTCTCTCATGATTTCCTCCTTATAATCTAATTTTAATATTTATTAACCAAATCTTCCTGTAACATATTCTTCTGTTTTTTTATTTGAAGGATTAGAGAATATTTTCTTAGTGTTGTCATATTCAATAATCTCACCAGATAGAAAAAATGCTGTTTTGTCTGATATTCTTGCCGCTTGATACATGGAGTGAGTTACTATGATTATAGTATAATCCTTTTTAAGCTCATAAATTAAATCCTCAATTTTACCAGTCGCAATCGGGTCTAATGCGCTTGTAGGCTCATCCATCAGCAAAACCTCTGGCTCTACTGCCAATGCTCTTGCGATACAAAGCCTTTGCTGCTGTCCTCCAGACAAGCTCAAGGCACTCTTTTTAAGTCTATCCTTTACCTCGTCCCAAAGTGCAGCTCCCATCAAGCTTTTTTCAACTATCTCATCAAGCTCAGCCTTTGATTTTTTACCGTGCAGCTTTGGACCATAGACAATATTTTCATATACACTCATAGGAAAAGGATTAGGCTTTTGAAATACCATTCCTACTCTTTTTCTTAGAGCTATAACATCAATCTCTTTATATATATTTTTATTATCTAATCTTATAATACCATCAACCTTAGTGTTTTCAATCAAATCATTCATTCTGTTAATAGTTCTTAAAAATGTTGATTTTCCACAGCCACTCGGACCTATAAATGCTGTTACAGTTTTTTCTTTTATATCCATATTTATATTCTTTAGAGCTTTAAAATCTCCATAATAAAAATCTAAATTTTCTACATTTAATTTTTCCATTAATTTTCTCCTTCCGTTAAATATTTTTATTAGACATTCCTACTATAAGCTTCGTTATTAGATTAAGCCCAAACACTATTATCAAAAGAATTATACCTATTCCACATGCCATTTCAATATTTGCATATTCCTTAACCTCCATATATGCCCTTACAGTCAAGGATGCTCCGGAATCAAAAAATCCATTTGGTATTTTTGCAAATGTTCCGGCAGTAAATAAAAGTGCAGCTGATTCTCCTACTATTCTTCCGATAGATAAGATTATTGAAACCAAAATTCCTGATAAAGCATTTGGTACTATTACTTTCCATAGGGTTTGAAGCCTGTTCGCTCCAAGTGCAAATGAGCCTTCTTTATAGCTCGGAGGAACTGTTTTTAAGCTTTCCTCTGTAGTTCTTATGATAGTAGGAAGCAGTATAATACTTAGAGTTAAACTGCCTGAAACCATCGATTGACCAAAACCCAGTAATTTTACAAAAAATATCATTCCAAATAGTCCATATACAATTGAAGGTATACCCGATAAGCTTTCAGTGGCAAATCTTATAAGCCTTAAAAATCTTCCTTCCTTTGAGTATTCAACTAAATAAATTGCTGCAAACACTCCAATCGGAACTGCTATTAAAAGAGAAAGCCCTATCAGCATAAGCGTTGATATAAGCATAGGATAAATTCCTCCGCCAGGTCTTGTAAGTCTTAGCTTTAGGCTGTCTTCAGAATTTAAAAGCTCTACTGCTTCATCTAGGCTTATATCCTTTGTATTGGTTTTATTTATTTTTTTAATTTCATCTTTTGCTTTTACTCCATAAGGGACATCAGAAGTATTTTTCGCCTTTATAAATGGAGAATTTTTGTCTATGTAATCTACAATAAAGGATGTCTCTTTTTCGCTTGAATTAGATATTGCTATTCCGTACTTCTCTACAAACATTGAATTTTCTAGTAAATTAGATGGATTTACATATGTTTCGCCATTACTATCAATTAAAACATATTGCGTAACTGAATTATTTCCACTTATTAAATAATTTAAATTAATTAATTTAATACCATTTTTAAATATAAATCCAACAATAGATAAAAGTATAGCTACTGAAATAGCTCCAGCTAAATATATCAAAGCTTTTAATATTAATTCTTTAGTTTTTCTATTCATTAACAACACCCTTTCGAATTATATTTAATGCTAAATTTACAATTATGATAAATATAAATAATACAATCCCTGTTGAAAAAAGCATTTCTTCGTGCAAGCCTGAGGCATATCCTTGCTCAAGAACAATATTGTTAGTTATAAGTCTAACTTGGTCAAATATGCTCCTTGGTATATTGCCTTCTGGATTTCCAGCAACTAATATTACAGCCATTGTTTCACCTATTGCTCTGCCTACCCCTAAAACTACAGCTGCTAAAATTCCGCTCTTGCCTGCCGGAAGTATTGTCTTAAATATAACCTCTGTCTTAGTTGCACCCAATCCATAGGCAGCTTCCTTATATGCACTTGGTACAGCTCTTATTGCACTTTCGCTTATGCTAACTATCGTTGGAAGTATCATAATTGAAAGTATAAATATTACGCTTAGAAGTGAATCACCGACATTATATGGAGATATAGTCCTTACAAATTTGACAATTACTTCATAACCAAATACTCCGTATAAAACAGACGGTATGCTGGCTAATAGTTCAATTATTGTTCTTACAATACTTGCAAGCTTTTTAGGTGCTATTTCAGCTATGAATATTGCGGTTAAAAGACTAATAGGAACCCCTATAACTAGAGCTCCTATTGTTGCAAATATTGATGCAACTATCATATATCCTATTCCGAATACACCATTTGAGGGCTTCCAATATGTTCCTGTTAGAAATTTCCACAATGAATAATTTCCTTTTGCATTTCCATGTATAAAAGGCTGACTTCCCTTGAAAAAAATAAATACCGCTATAGAAAGTACCGCTATTATTGCTATACAAGCACTTATTAAGAACAATATATTAAATGATTTATCTAGGATGCCTTGTTTTGATTTTTCACTTTTTATCATTATATCTGTTCCTTTCTAAATAATGCTTCAGCATTATTTTTGTAATTGTTTAATATTACTTTTCAATTCTACAGTCGAAACATATGTTTACAACTGCAGAATTGAATTTTTATTTATTTAAAACTTGGAGAGAGTTTATCAAATTACTTATTTTAACTTTATTGCACCTGCTTCTTCTAATATATCTTGACCTTCTTCTGTGAACAAGAAATCTATAAATGCTTTTTCTGCTTCATTTATCTTACTTGAGTCATATATCATTATGAATGGTCTTGATAATTTATAAGTTTGGTTTTGAACATTAGCAACTTCTGGCTTAACTGACTCTACTTGAAGTCCTTTTATTTTATCCTTGTTAGATTCCAATGTCACAAATGAAGTATATCCTATAGCATTTTGCTCGCCTGCAACATATGAAGCAACTTCACCGTTACCGCTTTTTATTATAGCCTTTTCAGTAAGCAATTCGCCTATTTTAGCTATTTCTTCAAATGCGCTTCTTGTTCCAGAGCCATTTTCTCTTGATACTACAACTATTTCAGCATCTACGCCGCCAAGTTCAGACCAGTTTTTAATTTCTCCTGTGAAAATGCCTTTGATTTGTTCTAATGTTATATTTTCAACTTTATTATTAGGATTTACAACCAATGCTATACCATCAAGAGCGATTGTTTTATATTCAATACCTTGTGTTTCTTCTTCCTTTAATTCTCTTGAAGAAAATCCTAGCTTGTATGTTCCGTCCTTAACGTTTTTAATTCCTGCTGATGAACCAGTTGCGTCATATTCGAATGTAACTTCTGGATTAAGTGCAACGAATTCTTCTAATGCCGCTTTAGCTGCTTTTTCTACTGAAGTTGAACCACCTGCATTTACGCTTCCTTTTATAGCTACAGGAGTTTTGTCAGTGTCATTACCTTTGTTATTGTCAGTATTGTTGTTATTAACATTACCATTGTTACTATTGTTAGCGTTGTTATCATTATTTTTGTTGTCTGGATTGCTTGTACAAGCTACCATTGATACTATTAGCATTAAAGATAGTGCTAAAGTTATAATTCTTTTAATATTTTTCATTTTAATTATCTCCTTTGTTTTCTGTTTTATTATGTACTTATCATAACATCATTAAATCAATCAATTGTTGCTTCTTTATTAAAGTAATGTTAAGATTACGTTAATTTAATAGGTTTTGTTATATGGTGTTATAATATATTTTGTAGATATTTTAAACGTTTTTTAACTTTTATATACATGTTAATACTTTATATACGTTTTAAAAATTTTGCTATAAATTTGTCCAAGGAAATTGAATTTTTTGCCCTGGACAAAAAATAAAAAAAGACCAAGGTTAGCCCTAGTCTATTTCACATTGCATTAATCCAATATCTCTGTATGATTTCATTTTCGTATGGATCAAGTATCTCGTCTTCAAGTATTCCGCCATTATTCAATATAGTTTTTGCAGAAGCTATATTGTTTTTATTGCAGACAATGAGTAGTTTAGATAAATTTAATTCTTTTGCTTTTTTTAATCCAGTGGCTAATATAGCTGTTGCATATCCTTTATTTCGTTCAGATTGGCGTACCGCATAACCAATATGACCTCCATAGTTAAAAAGATATTCGTTTAGTTCGTGCTTAATACTCAATACCCCTATCAGCTTATATCTGTCAAAACAAAGATAATAGCTTTCCTTAACCATACTTTCGGGAAGATTATGGCCTGTTAGTCTAGACTGCATATCTGCAAGCCAAGCGTTAAAATTTTTAAACTCTCCAAAACCAATTATGTGATTAATATCATTTTTAATTTCATCATAAAAATCTTCAACAAGAGCTTTGTGCTCTAATGTCGGCAAAACTAATTCCATAGCACACCTCGTATAATAAATCAATAAGAGCAGCACACAATGATTACTTAATTCCAATATTCCAATGTGTATCTGTCAAATATTGATATATCAATATAATATAAATTATAACTATTATAACAAATTTGAGCATAATGTCAATAAGTAAAAAGAGCCAGAGCTATTTGCTCTGGCTTAAAATCTACTACTTATAATCTTTAGACATCTTCCTGTATAAATCCTTAAAATATGGATGTTTGTCTAAAAAAGCCATTGTATTATTATCAAAACCGAAATATTCCTGTACTTTTTCTCTATCAGTTTTTATATTGATTGTACTTTTATTTAGCAAAGGCTGAGGGTCTACTGCATGTATATATTTGCCGCTTGTTTTATCTCTTTCCCAAAACTTATTATAAATACAATCTCTAATTTCAAAATGAAGATGAACTCCAGTGCTAGTTCCTGTGTTTCCCATATGACCTATTATTTCTCCGGCTTTAACTCTTTGTTCTACTTTTACCTCTAATTTTTGCAAATGTGCGTATAGGGTGCAAAAATTGCTATGCTCTATTACTACATAGTTGCCATAACCTGTAGGATCTACTTTAGAAACTCTTACTGTTCCGTCAGCTACAGAATAAATATTGTCGCCATCTTTTCCGCTTACAACCGGTCCTATATCTATACCATTATGATAGTCCACGCTTAATAACTTACGAGTTCCAAATGGGCTATTTACTTTTACGCTGTCTGTAGGATTACATATTATTGTTATCATTTTTCCATTCTCACTTTCTTTTACTCTTGCAGCATCTACCATGCCTCACTTAAGATATAAGCTATTTACTTTTCTATTGTAAGATTGTCCACTTCAAAGGCAATTAATAGAGCTGTGATAAATTCTATAACTGCTGTTAAAAATTTTCTGCTAGATAGTTTTTGTTTCAAATTAATTTTCATTATCATTATTTTTATCTTTCTTATTATTTTTTATTTTATCCTTTTTTACTGTTGCCAATAACCAAAGTTCACCAGTAGTAAAAGCAAACCAACAGCCTATAAGCACAGTAGGCTCTGCACTTGTTTTTAAAAATATATACAAGACAACAGAGGTAAAAGTCACATTTAAGAACAATACTAAAGTCACTATGAATTTTGAAAATTGACTATCTTTTTTCATTTTCTTCTAAATCCTTTATTCTATTATTTGCAACGCTTATTTTCTCAAATAACACTTCTATACACTGAGTATTTTTATAAGTTTTGTCTATTATGTTGTTATGTTCATTAACTTTTTTCTCTAATTGCTCAATTCTATAATTAGTCAGCCTATTGGCTGTCATAATTCCACCCCAAGCAACTATTGCTGTGCCGGTTATTTGTATTAAAGCTAATATAATTTCTTTCAAAATATCTCACCTCACAAGTTTATACCGCATAGGAACAACATTATTCCTAGTGATATTCTATGCGTTTAAAACTATTTTGTCCTAAAAATATTTAATGTAAAAATTTATTATGTTATTTCCCAATATATATTTTCAATAAAGAGTTTGTAAAATGAACTATTGCAGTTTAGTGCAAATAAAAATATCGCTTTAAATAATTATTTAAAGCGATATTTTTATGATTAATATTATTTTTATTTATTTTTATGATTTAATAATGCTTCTATAGCTAATTTATATCCTAAAAAACCAAATCCTGAAATTTGTCCTATGCAGGCAGGAGCTACTACTGATTTATGTCTGAATTCCTCTCTTTTGTATATATTGCTTAAATGAACCTCAACAGTCGGAAGGTTCACTGATTTAACAGCATCAAATATCGCAATGCTGTAATGTGTATAAGCACCGGAATTTATAACTATACCATCTGCATTTTTATGTGCTTTTTGTATAAAGTCAACAATTTCTCCCTCTATATTACTTTGAAAAATTTCAATTTCTGCATTTAATTTTTTAGCCTCTGAATTTATATAGCTGCATAGCTCCTCGTAGCTGTCACTGCCGTATACACTCGGCTCTCTTATACCTAAAAAATTAAGATTTGGACCATTTATTACATAAATTTTCATATGCTTTACCTACTTTGATATAAATTTTTATATTAAGGTGCTAATTCTATTTACTATATCAATAATGCCACTGTCATTTACAACTTCTATATCACAATATTTTTGATATAAATGATGTCTTTCTTTAAATAATTCTTTCAATCTATCCTTGCCATTTTTAAGCAAAGGTCTTTTACTGATGTCTATATCTTTCATTATATCATCAATTTTACGATTTACATATATTATAATTGAGTTGTTTTTTAACGTTAAGATATTATTTTCATTTTTAATTACTCCGCCGCCTGTTGCAATTACAGTAGAATTTAATTTGCTTAGTTCTTCAATATACTTGCTCTCTATTCTTCTGAAATATTCCTCACTGATTTCAAACATATCGCTAATACTGGATTTTTCATTTTCCTCTACATAGCTGTCAGCATCAATGAAATTCATGTCTAATTTTTTTGAAAGCTCATAGCCTATAGTTGTTTTACCGCTACCCGGCATACCTATTAAAACAATATTTTTAATCATTTATTAATTCCTTATTTTATTTTCAATTAAGTTATTGACCTTATCTATTACTCTGTCATCTATAATAACATTATTCCAAATTTCCTGAGACTTAACAGCTTGAGCTACAAGCATGTAGAGTCCGTTTGCAGTCTTTATTCCAAGCTCTCTTGCCTGTTTTAAAAATATAGTTTCTAAAGGGTTATAAATTAAATCTATTGCAATATCAAATTTAGTCAAAAATGATTTGTCTATTGGCGTATTAAATATATCCATGTCTGCTTTTATAGTTCCATACATACCCACAGGTGTACAATTAACAACGATATCTGTTTTTTCAATAGCATTAAGCTCATTATAATTATAAATCTCATATCCGGAATATTTGCTTTTAGCATATTCAATATTAGTGCTTGCAAACTTTATTGTTTTTATACTATTATCTTCTAAGTATCGGCTAACTGCCCTTGAAGCCCCCCCTGTTCCAAGTATTAAAGCAGTTTTGTCCTTAATATTAACCTTATTGAAATTTAAAAGTTTTCCAAAGCCAAAGTAATCTGTATTATAACCTATTGTCTTATTTGGAAGAAAATTTATTGTATTAATAGCCCCTATTTTCTGTGCCTCAGGGCTTATTTCATCTAAATAAGGAATAATATCAGTTTTATAAGGAATAGTAACATTTACTCCTCTATAAAGCTGATATTTTAAATCATTAACAATATTTGGCAAATAATCTTTTGCAAACTCAAGTACTTCATATTTTCCATCAATACCTAAGTAATTTAATATTTCCTCATGTATAAAAGGCGAAAATGTATGACTTAATTTTTCTCCTATCAAGGCGAATTTATCCATCATTTTATTCTCATGCACCTATTAGTAAAAACTGCTGTAGACTTCGGTGCTTATCCTTTCTTATTTACTCTTATTAAGCCTTATTTCAATACAAGTTTGACCTACAGGAGTTTTGATATATATATCATTTTCAATATTGCAGTTATTATTCTCATCGATGGATTTCAATTTTGGCGGTAAAATATCACAATTAAAATTTTCTTTAGAAAGCATATTCAAAATATTGCCGCTAATAATATTTGCAATCTCAGATACTGCCGACGTAACGAATTCATCTATATTTTCTATTTCCATACCAGTCATTGTATTTACTATACCAATAGATGTATCTTTTGGAAATTTATATATAATTTCGCCCTCTAAATCCCCTATAACTCCGATTGAAATATTAAGATCGTTATTAGAGCGAAAATTTTCCTCTGAGCTTTCTGAAACTTCCGTAAAATTAAGCATCATCCTAAATACATTGCGTGTTGCTTCAAAAAAAGGAGTATATATAGTGTTGGTTATTTGTTCACTCTCTTTTTTCATGACATAATTTGCTATATTCTTATCCTCTGTTACGACGTGGTTTATAAGCCAGCTAAGAAGCTTTCCGGCAAATTGTTTAATTAACTTCTCATCATAACCGCTTTTCTCGTATTCAGAAGAAATCTCTAAAACATAATTCACCATATTATTATGAACATTTTTATGTTCAGCAAATTTTGGATAAGCTACCTTTAGCTGATATTCTTCTTCGTCACGAAAATGCTCTACAACATATATTTTCATAAACTCAAGAGTTTCATTGACAGATTGTAACTTATCCTGCCACGAATCACCTGTTCTTATAATCTCTATAAAATTATTAACTCGTTTAAATAATTCCTCATGCTGCTCATCAATCAGAGGAACACCCACTTGATATTTATCTCTCCAAAGCATATTTACCTCCTATTTTTGTCGTAAATTATGACAAAATTCATCTTTACAACATTATAGCATTTTTTATCAATTTATGGCAAGATTTTGTTTTAAAATTTATCTTCCCATAAAATTACTTCATTCTTTGCTAAGGATTTTTTTATATCTATTATTCTCTGGTTTGTTGAGCCTCTGAATTTTAGATTATTCTTAAAATACTCTTTGTCAAATCTTCCATCTACTAATACATCACAATAGCTAAGAAGCTTGAAATAATTTTTATTTTTTAATATTTCTTCAAAGCTATAACCACTGTATATCCAAATAGTTTTATCAGTTTCATTTTTAATTTTTTTAGCCAAATCAGATAATGAGTTTGCCTGCATCATAGGCTCTCCGCCGATAAATGTTATGTTTGTTATATCACTTACAATTTTCCCAAACACTTCATCTACGGACATTTCAGTTCCTGTATTGATATCCCATAATTCTTTGTTGTGACAGTCCACGCAGCATATATCACAGCCACTGACATAAAGAGAGGTTCTGAATCCCTCTCCGTCTACTATGGTATTATCAACAATATTGGCAACGTATATAGTGCTTATGTCCTTATCTTTGCTACGAAGTAGCTCTTTCTTTTCTTTTTGTATTTCTGTCTTTTCTATCAATTATGAGTCACCCTATCTCTAAGTTCTGCTTTTTTAGCGTCATTCCAGCTATCAACTCCACCGACAAGATATCCTGTAATTCTTTGAATAGTATCTATATCAGTGCTTCCACATTCGGGACATTTAATCATATTTTCTGCTGAATCTTCGTATCCGCATTCTTTACATCTGTTTCTAGTGTGATTTACTGAGCCATAGCCCATATTGTATTTATCTATCAAATCTACAGTTTGCATGATTACTGAAGGATTATGCGTCGCATCTCCGTCTAATTCTACATAGAATATATGTCCGCCTCTTTCAAATTCATGATAAGGAGCTTCGACCTTAGCTTTATGCTCTATAGAACATTTGTACCAAACAGGCAAATGAGAGCTGTTTGTATAGTATTCTCTATCAGTGATATTCTTTATTGCTCCAAATTGTTTTCTATCCTTTTTAACGAATTTACCGCTTAAGCCCTCTGCCGGTGTAGCAAGCAGACTAAAATTCAAATTGTAGAAATCTGATTTTTCTTTTATTTTTTCAAACATAAATTTTATAATTTGAAGCCCCAGTTCTTGAGCTTCCTCACTCTCGCCGTGGTGCTTACCGGTTAATGCAATGAGTGCTTCAGCAAGTCCTATAAAGCCTATTCCAAGAGTTCCATGTTTTATTACATTCTCTACAGTATCGTTGCGAGATAATTTATCGCTATCCTGCCACATTCCAGACATCAGCATTGGAAATTGCTTTTTATACGCTGTGCACTGGAATTTATACCTGTCATATAGCTGCTCTGCTATAGTATCTATACACTTTTGCAAATTTTTAAAAAATGTATTTATTTTTTCTTTTTTATCTTGAAGCTCCATACATTCTATGCCAAGCTTAACTATATTTATTGTCGAGAAAGACAGATTTCCCCTTCCAATTGTGCTTTTTCTGCCATGTCTGTTTTCAAATACTCTTGTCCTGCAACCCATAGTAGCAAGCTCATATTCAAATCTTTTCGGGTCATTAATATCCCATAATTCATGTTGATTGTAAGTAGCATCCAAATTTAAGAAATTAGGGAAAAATCTTTTAGCTGTTACCTTGCAAGCAAATTTATATAAATCGTAATTTCTGTCCTCTGGTAAATAGTTTATACCTCGTTTTTTCTTCCAAATTTGTATAGGGAATATAGGTGTTTCATTGTTGCCAACTCCCTTGTAGGTGCTTGTTAAAATTTCACGTATTATACATCTTCCCTCAGAGCTTGTATCAGTCCCGTAATTGATAGAGCTAAATACCACTTGATTTCCACCTCTTGAGTGTATAGTATTCATATTGTGTATAAAGGCTTCCATTGATTGATGAACTCTTTTTACTGTATTATTTATAGCCTGCTGCTTATATCTGTCCTTGCCAGATAAGTCTCCAAGTGGAGCTTCGATATAATCTTCTATTTCAATATTGTACAAATCTTCGTGATTTTCATTTAGAAGTTGTTCTATTTTCTTAATTTCTTCTATATATGTCAGCCTGACATATGGTGCTAAATAAAAATCAAACGCTGGTATAGACTGTCCTCCGTGCATTTCATTTTGTATCTGCTCCATAGATATACATCCTATTATAGAAGCTGTTTCTATCCTTTTTGCCGGTCTGCTTGAGCCATGACCTGCCTTAAATCCATTGTTTAGTATGTAGTCAAGAGGATGCTGTATACAGGTTAGAGATTTCGTTGGATAGTAGTCCTTATCATGTACATGTATATAGTTGTTGGCAACATAGCTAGCCGCTTGTTCTGACAATAGGCAATCATCGACAAAGGGTTTAGAGCTTTCGCTGGCAAATTTCATCATCATTCCTGCCGGAGTATCGGCATTCATATTTGCATTTTCTCTTGTAACATCGCTAGAAACTGCATTTACTATATCCATATAAATATCATATTGCTTACGTCCTCGGGCGATATTTCTTTTGTTGCGATATATTATGTATTCTCTAGCTACATCCTTTCTTTTACTTGCCATTAGCTTATTTTCAACTAAATCCTGTATTTCTTCAACAGAAATAGTATCATCAACACTGTCAGTTATGTCCTGCGATATTTTCTTCGCAAGATTCACGTCCAAGCCTTTCATAGTATGATTCATAGCCTTTAAAATTGCATCAGTAATCTTAGCTTTGTCAAATTGAATTAATCTTCCGTCTCTTTTAATAACATTCATAGTCCATACCTTGTACTGAAATCAAATTTCAGTATTACCCTCTCTTTTTTATTGTAATACATTTTTGAAAAACTCAAAATAAATAAAGAAACTTATCAATTTTAAGCTGTGACAATAGAAATCATTGTTAAATAAAGCTTTACAATATTTTAAAAATAAAAAAACTATAGCAAAGCACGCTACAGTCCGTATTTACTGTACTTTAAATATAAGTGGGTATAATCCACCTCATTTAGCAGCTACCAATCTCCCGTTGGACTACCTAATACTCTATGCAGGTCTTCTGGCTAACGTATTATCATCTTTTTCACCTTCCCAAGCGTTTAAACTCAGTGGTATATCTTTAAAATTCAGACTTGAAAAAGACTCCTCGTATACAGCGGCGGGACCGCATCGGATTCTCACCGATTTCCCTCTTAGCCACTATCATATATAGTAGCTGACGCTACTACATGTAGTGGAACACAAAATATTTATTAACTTAGTTCTACCATATATAGTAGAAAATTTATAACTTATGCTAAGTTTATCATACAAATTAATGCTTGTCAAATATATATTTTCTTTACTCAAAATATTTTAAATTTTATATTCTTATACTTTAACTATAACTTTAAGTTATTCAAACAAGTCTATATATAAATAACTTCTATTTTTATAGTTCCCTATATTAATTTATAATGTATAAGTATGTTAAATTACCATTATTACAATCAACTTATAGATATTATTGTAAAAAATTTTATTATAATTTGTGCTTGAATAAAACGAAAAGGATGTGTGTTATAATGAACTTTATTGGTGTTGATATAGGCTCTACTGCTGCCAAAACTGTGATATTTGACGGCAATAAAATTATAAACTGCTTTACCCTGCCAACCGGCTGGAACAGTAAGGAAACTTCGGAACTAATTAAAAATAAACTTATTGATTTTGGTGTCAAATTCGATAAAAATGATACAAAGGTCATTGCAACTGGATATGGAAGAATATCTGTAGCCTTTGCAGATGATGTAGTAACGGAGATAAAATGCCATGGTCTAGGCGGCGGTTATCTTTTAAAAGAAAATTGTACTGTCGTTGATATCGGAGGACAAGATACAAAAGTCATAACATATAAAAATGGCATGGTAACAAGTTTTTTGATGAATGATAAATGCTCAGCAGGAACAGGAAAATTTATAGAAATTATGGCTAATAGAATGGGACTTAGTCTTGAAGAATTTTTAGAGCTTTCATCGTTTGGAAAAGCTCTTAATATAAGCTCAATGTGCACAGTTTTTGCTGAATCTGAGGTTATTGGATACATAGGAGCAGGTGCTGACAGAAGGGATATAGCCGCAGGTGTCATAGATTCTGTAGTGACTAAGGTAAGTCAATTGGTAAACAGACACGGTATAGAGGGCAAATGTATACTCACCGGAGGTTTGAGCCAATCTTCACACGTAGCAAGCAAGCTATCTGAAAAAATAGGACAGGATGTTGTTACAAATGAGCTCGGAAGATACGCAGGTGCTTTGGGTGCTGCAATTATAGCATCTAAATAAAAATATTGCCAATACATGAAAATTCACGTATTGGCAATTATTTTATTTAATTGGAGAGTTCTCTTTCCTATTAGATAAGTTTTATTTTTTATCTATTTTAAAATCTCTATAAATGCTGCAATTCTTGTATTTAATTGTCCTGCATCAGATTGTGAATAATCTGTCTCAATTGTCATATAAGGTATATTTTTTTCATTTTCAGTAAATCTCTTAATTTGAAGCGTTTCAACACTATAAGGGTGACATGATGTAAGCACAACATCCATAACTCCATCTACTTGATACTCATCTATCATTTTGTCCAAAAGCTCTAATCTTTTACCGTTTGGAGATATACATGCACAACCGATATTCAAATACTTGCGAGCTATAGCTTCGTAGATATCCTCAGCATTTTCGTCAACATTTTCTTCTATTGCTTTAGCACCGCCGCAATTTTCCAAAGCAACTACGCAGCCTCCGTTATCCTCTATAGCTTTAAATATCTTTGCACTTACTCCCCCTATTGGTGAGCCTGTTATCAATATACGTGGTTTTTTTGCATCTTCTTCATTAGGAACATATTCACTCTTAATCTGCTCGATAAGAGCCTTCATTTCTTTTATATTTGCTTCTTTATCGAACTTAAATCCTGCTCCGTAAAGAGTATTATGTACTTTAGAGCCTTGTATTGGTGAAGGTTTTAATTTACCTAGACTATAGAATTCTTTTCTTACATCTCTTTCTCTGTTTTTAAGTTTTACAGCCTCTCTCAGTTGTTCCTCAGTTATTGTAACACCAAAGAATTCTTCAAGCTTTTCCTTATATCCTATAACTTCTTTTTTCCACATCTCAAATCCGCTTTTACCAGTTGCGCTGTTAGGAATCTCCATGATATGCACAGGTTTAAATTCGCTTAAATATTCATACATCTTTTTCTTTCCGTCACAAGTAGATTCTCCTACAACTAAATCTGAGAAATAGAAAAATGGACATTTATCAGTTTTAGCAAATCCATAGCTTGCCTTTATAAGTGGACATAGGTTCTTTGGCAAGTCCTTTTCAGCTTCCGGTATTGTCTCCTCTGAAAACGAACATAGTCCAATAGGAACTGCACCCATAGCCATTGGAATTTCCTCAGGCATAAATGTACAAAAAACTCCTACAACCGGTATTCCTTTTTCCTTAATTTCCTTAACAGATAAAAAAGCATTTCTTCTTGCCTCTGCAAATTCTTCAAATATTGCTGGCAATTCTTTTTTTATTTCCATCGTAACCTCCAAAACATTTTTTACTCTTATTTTACTGAGCTTGTCTACCTTAACAATCGTATTGAAGTTCAATCAATTTGTCAATTCAAAATAAATTATACAACTTGACTCAATTATGAAATTTTTTTATTTTTTAGACAATTTAAGACATAAGGGATATGTCAAACTGCTAAGATAGTATATTAATTCATAATTAGAATTTATTATTTTTAGTTACAAAAAAGAGATTTTCAATGTCTTAATTCAATGACATTAAAAATCTCTTTTTTATTGTTAAGCTTAGTTTAATGCAGCTTTTACTTCACTAAGCATTAGATTCATCATGTTAATTCCACCATTTGCTAAGTACCATGCTTCTGCGTTTAAATAAATAATTTTATTATTTTTATATGCAGTAACACTTTTAACCAAATCATTGTTTAAAGTATCGCTAGCTTTTGCTGAACCGCCTGCTACCGCTGTTCTGTCTATTACAAATAGAATTTCTGGATTTACTTGAGCTATATATTCAAAGCTCGCTTCTTGACCGTGATTAGATACTTTTATTGTTTCATCTACTGCAGGAATTCCAAGCACATCATGTATAAGACCAAATCTTGAGCCTTTTCCATACGCACTTATATTTCCGTCATTAGTCATAATTATCAAAGATTTTTTTTCTGATGATTTTGATAATTCTTTAATAGCTTCTATTTCTTTATCTATTTCATCTAAATATTTTTTAGCTTCGTCTTCTTTTCCTATTGCCCTAGCTATATTTAATGTGCTAAGTTTAAAATCATCCATATATGTATCTGCATTTATTTCTACATATATTGTCGGAGCTATTTTGCTGAATTCATCATAATAATCAGCTTGTCTTGCACCTATGATTATTAAATCAGGTTCAAAATTAAATATTGCTTCCATATCAGGTTCAAAAAGAGATCCTGCATTTACAGCATTCTCATATTTAGATAATGCCTTAGGAATATTGCTTGTTGGAACTGCTATTTCAATATCAGGAGCAATTGCATCAACTGTATCAAGACCTCCCATATCAAATACTACTATTTTCTTTGCTGCACTCTCTAATTTTATTGATCCTTTAGCATGCTCTATATTAATTTCTTTAGGCTCTTCTTTTTTATCTGTATCATCTGACTTACCTGTGTCATCTGTTTTTGGAGTATCTTGTGCCTGATCAGGCTTCTTTTCCTCTTGTTTTTCTTGGCTACACCCTACCATAAATGCTAATGACAATAGCAATATTAATGCTAATGATAATATTTTTTTCATTTTTTCATATCCTCCTAAAATTAAGTTGTTTGTAATAAATTATTTGTAATACAGGCATATGTTTTTACCGTTTACCGATTCAACATCTATATCCATACCGTATACTTCTCTCAAAACATTTTTGTTGATAATTTCTTCTGTTTTTCCTTCTTTTATCACCTTCCCTTTTTTCATTGCTACGACATAATCAGCATAGCAAGAAACAAAATTTATATCATGAATTACAACCATAATGGTCTTATTCATTTCATCAACTAATTTTTTTAAGATTTTCATAATCTTGACTGAATGTTTCATATCCAGATTATTTAGAGGCTCATCAAGAAATATATACTCTGTGTCCTGAGCTATGACCATTGCTATGTAAGCCATTTGTCTTTGCCCTCCACTAAGCTCATCTAAATATGAATTTTCAAGATCCTGCAAATCTAAATATGATAAAGCAGCATCAACATGCTTTATATCCTCTTTTGTCAGTCTATCCTGTGAATATGGAAATCTTCCGAAACTGACTAATTCTCTGACTGTTAAGCGTATATTAAGATGATTGGACTGCTTTAAGATTGACAGGCGCTTAGAAAGTTTATTATTATCCCACTTGCCTATATCCTTTTCATCTATAAAAACATTGCCGGAAGTTTTTACAAGAGTACGGCTCATAATTGATATAAGTGTACTTTTGCCAGCACCATTGCTTCCTATAAAAGCAATTAATTTTCCCTTAGGCACTTTTATACTAACATCTTCAACTACCTTTTTTTCGCCATAAATTTTTACTAATTTATCTGTTTGAATCATACTCTTTTCTCCTTTAATATCATGTAAATAAATAAGATACCTCCGACAAAATTTATTATTACACTAATTGTAGTACCAAATTTTATAATACGCTCTGTAAATAACAGGGCTGCCATAAGTATCACTGCACTAAATAAGAAAGTAATTACTATTCTATATTTGTGCTTGTAGGTATCATAAAGCTTTCTTGAAACACTGACAACTAATATCCCCAAGAATGTTATAGGGCCAACCAGAGCTGTAGAAACAGATACCAGAATTGAAATAACAATCAGACTACGAAGCACAAATTTATGATAATTTACGCCTAAATTAATCGCGTGGTCTTGACCTAAGGATATTACATCAAGTTTTGAATTGTCCCTTATTGTAAAAATCATACAAAAAACCACAATTACTGCACTTATGCCCAGCAGGCTCTCATTAATATTGTTAAAGCTTGCAAACATTTTGTCCTGAAGATTTGAAAATTCATTTGGGTCCATTATAACCTGCATGAATGTTGCCATTCCATTAAACAAAGTACCGATTATAATTCCTACTAAAATCAGAAAATATATATTTGTTCTCTCTTTTTTAAACAATACCAGAAATAACACGCAAGAGCTCAAAACCATTACAACTACGGAAATAATAAAATTTGTATATCCTGTCATAATTGAAATTGTCCCTGTTCCTATGAACATGACTATAACTGTCTGAATAAACATATACAGGGCATCCAGTCCTATTACGCTCGGAGTTAAAAGTCTGTTGTTAGTTATAGTTTGAAAACTTACAGAAGAATAGCTTACACAGTAGCTAACTAAAACTATCGTCGCAACTTTTATAAATCTTTTAGGCAAAAAGAAAGAAATATTTTTTGAATTTAAGCCGATAAATAAAAACATAGCGCTAAATATCAGAAAGGCTGCTAAAAGAATAAGTATTATGACAAATGCCTTTTTATCAAATTTTAAATTCTTCATATTATACCTTGCCTTTCTTGGAGAAAATAATAAGTAAAAATATAATGCTTCCCAAGATACTTACAATTAAGCTTATTGAAACTTCATAAGGGTAGATTATAACTCGTCCTATAATGTCACACAAAAGCAAAAATAAAGATCCTAAAATGGCTGTATCTGCCAAAGTGTATTTCAGATTATCTCCTCGGTACATCGAAACCAAGTTAGGTATAATCAATCCTACAAATGCAATGTTTCCAATAGTTACAACAATGATAGAACTTAGCATGGATACTATAAGTAAGCCAAGCAAAATAATCTTTTTATAATTTAGACCTAAATTCGTAGCAAAGCTCTCTCCCATTCCTGCAAGAGTAAACTTTCCTGCATAGAAATACGCCATAATGACTAATGGTATTCCTAGATACAATATTTCATAATTTCCTTTGATTATTAAAGAAAAACTTCCTTGAAGCCACGATGAAATGTTTTGTATAAGGTCAAATCTGTAGGCAGCAAAAGTTGTGAATGATCCGACAACACTGCCTAGCATAATTCCAATAAGCGGAACCATTATTGCATTTTTAAGCTTTATTTTTTGAATTATATATACAAATAATAAATTTCCTAAAAATGCTACTGAAAATGCTATCAATATTTTTAATATCTTAGCTTGTCCTCCGGCAATAAATATTGCTATAAGAACTCCAAGCTTACACCACTCCATAGTTCCGGCAGTAGATGGAGAAGCAAATTTATTGCCTGTTATAGTCTGCATTATTTGACCTGATATACTCAAGCCTGCTCCAGTTATCAAAATACTCAATAATCTTGGAATTCTACTTATTATCAGTATGTATAAATCATCGTAGTTTCCGCTTATCAATCCAGATATGCTAAAGTCCTTTACTCCTATAGTTAAGGAAATAATTCCTAAGGTAATTAAGGCTGTCAATAAAACCAGTCTTTTTTTCATATGCTTTTCCTTTCCTATTCAGTTACCTATCGCTAACCTAACTTCAAAATATAGCAAATATTTTACAGTTAAGTTATATTTCAAATATGTAAAATGTTAGTTGCCGCTAACTCGATATCAAAACATATGGTTAGTCAACACTAACCATTATATTTAACTATCATTCTTTTGTCAACTGGTAATTTTTTGAAGTCTTAATCTTCTACAAGTCCATATTTAACTTTTATTCTATCAAGCTTTTCGAGCATTGTATCACCCATAGTCAATAGAAAAAACACAGTTGCTGTAGCATGAATTAAATCAAATGGTGCTCCAGTAACCCAAGATGTGACTATCATTGGAAAGGATATCTTTGATTGAAACATTATAACTGAGGCTGGATTCATAATGCCTCCGTACACTAAGAACACCGATATCCCTCCAAATACTGCAAGTGATAAGCTGTCTCTCCTTAGTAAGCCCTTGCGAAACAAAAATCCTGATAGAAATCCTATAATCCCCATAGCAAACATCTGCCAAGGTGTCCAAGGACCTTGTCCATAAAGCATATTGGATAAAAACATAGTCATTGAACCTACAAGAAATCCGCTTTCAGCTCCAAATGCTACACTTGATATAATCACTACAGCTGCAACAGGTTTAAACTGTGGCAGCATAAAGAAAGCCGCCCTGCCTGCAACTCCTATTCCACATAATGCGGCAATAATTACCAGTTCTCTTGCTTGAGGTTTGCGTCCCTCAAAAATCATTACAAATGGTATCATAGTTTCTAAAATTATAAGCAGAGATATAAAATAATATTTTCTATCTCCTAAATAAAAAACACCTATGTATATGGTAAAAGGTATAAGTAGCAATATCAATGCAGCAGCGATTAAAGTTCGTTTTGAAAGCTTTCTTCTGTCCCTTTGAACTTGGATAATCGATTTAGAGACTTTGCTCTTAGAAAATATTGACATACAAAATGCAGTAGCTGAAATTGTGAGTACAATGAGTGTACTAACATAAGTCAATAATTGCTTTGATGTAAATTGTTCCATAGCCAGTTGCTCTCCTTTAAGCGTTGTCCACGCAAAACTCGCTATGATAGGAAATAAATTTTTAATGCTTATAAAAAGTGGTATAAATGAGATAGTTGCTATTATTTTCTTGATTATCGTTAGATTTTTTTTAAAAAAATTATTAAATCCTTTTAAAGAAAAATCATCTTTTTCCGACTCTGCTTTAATTTTATTAACATCTTCATTCATACTGTTGCTGTCGTCTGTTATTGTGACATTTTCTGATGAAATATCATTATCTATAACACTTCCCCCGCAAGCTATGATAATATCCTCTGCTGTAACAGCTTCAGGAATTAAACGCCTTGCCATTCGATTTGCTGCTGTAGTATAAAAGCTATTGCCAGAAAAAAACTGCCTTGGCTTAGCATCAGTTACAATCCCTCCGTCAAAAAACAAGGCACATCTATCTGCATAACTAGCGCAAAATTCTATATCATGGCTTACCATAACGATTGTAACACCTTTTTTTAAGAGCCTTTTTAAAATACCTGCAAATATTTGTTTAAACTCTGCATCCATACCTTTTGTCGGCTCGTCCAAAAGCAAGATTTGTGGCTCAAGTAACAATACCTTTGCTAAAGCTGCTCGTTGCTGCTCACCTCCGGATAAATCATAAGGATGCTGATTTAATAAATTTTCTAATCTGCAAAGAGATGATACATTCATAACTCGTTTTTGACGCTCATCTGCTGTTAGGCGACGTCCTTTGAGCATTTCAAGTAAATCTAACTCAACAGTTTTCTTAATAAACAAAGCTTGTGGATTTTGAGGCAATACTCCAAGAAGCCCACTAAATTTTTCATTATCTGGAATTGTATGAAGTGGTTTGCCACAAAGCATTACATTTCCTCTATAAGGTCGATTAAGTCCAGACAGTAGAGAAAGAGTTGTTGTTTTCCCTGTGCCATTTCCACCTAATATAGCTAAAAACTCTCCTTTTGATACCTTAAGATTTACTCCCTTAACTACATCTGGCAAATCCCTCTCATATCTAAACCATGCTTCTGTAATGCTTATTACTTCATTTTCCTTATTTAGACAATCTTTTTTTCTAGATGATTTTCTAATTTCTTTTATAGCAAAATCTTCTTTATTAAACATTTTAGATTTATAAAAATTTTCTTTTATTTCTTCATTGAAATATATTTCACTTTCCTTTGCAAACTCATCTAACCATTGTCTCCCCTCTCTTACTGTTATCGGACAATTTAAGCTATTTTCTACGCCCGCATAAACTCGCATAGGCACAGGCATTGCTAGAAACATTTTATTATTTTTTTTATTTAAGGATTGTCCCACATCTCTTGGATTACCGTCAAAAACAATACTTCCTTTATCCATCACTACAGCTCTATCCGCTATTGGCATAGCCTCCTCAAGCCTATGTTCTGTAAGAATGACTGTCGTTCCAAGCTCTCTGTTTATTTTTGCTAAGGTTGCAAGAAAATCCGAAGCCGCAATTGGGTCTAATTGACTTGTAGGCTCATCTAAAATTAAAACAGATGGCTGCATTGCCATTATACTTGCTAGATTTAAAATCTGTTTTTGTCCTCCAGAAAGCTCTGTTACATTTTTATAAAACCAATTTTGTATGCCAAAAAATGAAGCCATTTCAGCAACTCTTAATCTTATTGATGCTGTATCAAGCGAAAGGCTCTCAAGTCCGAAGGCAAGCTCATGCCAGACCTTATCCGTAACAATCTGATTTTCTGGACTTTGCAGGACAAAGCCTATGTGCGACGACTGTTTTTCATGACTTAACTCATCTAAGGGTATCCCCTCGAAGCAAATAGTACCACTTTTTATGCCATGAGGTGCTAAAACTGTTTTTAATTGTCTGAGCAAGGTTGTTTTTCCGCAGCCTGATGGTCCACACAAAACAACAAATTGACCTCTTTCAATACTTAAAGATATATTATTTAGGACAAGTCTTTCCTGCTCAGGATATGAAAAAGTCAAATTTTTAATTGTGTAGCTTTCCACTGCTTTTCCTCCTTAATAGTTATGATTACCGGCACTAGACAAAGTACTGCATACGAAATAAACAAGCTTATAGTAAATAAGTTAAGATTTACTCCTTTCATCGTAGGAAAATATCTCCATTTAAAAGCTCCTAAAATACTGCCCAAAAGCAGATAAGAGCCTAATAATACAATTGCAGCCAATGCTGTTTTATCTCTTTTTTCAAATTTGTATATAGAAAATGCTGTTCTGCTCGGAAGTCCATAGCCCCTGCTTCTCATACTGTCAGATGTTTCTATGGCGTTTTCCAATGCCCATGTAATCATTATAGATAAAATAGTAATTCCATGACGAGCTCTTTGCAAAATTCCTCCGTTTGAAACATCTTTACCTATACACCTTTGAGCATTTGATACTACCTTAATCTGTGCTTTGAATTTAGGTACAAATCTAAGAGACATAGACAAGACAAGGGACATTGAAGGTATAATTCTTCCAAATAAATATACAAATTTATCAGAATTTATAACTTCATTAAAGCATGAAAACCAGCAAACAACTGTTGCTAACATACAGGATGCGGCTATGCCATATGCAATAGATTCAAGTGTCAACGGATTTCCAGTATTTAAATACGTGATTATAGTCGCTCCCTCGTGGTTAAATGCTGGATTTATAAGCGCTGTAATCAGCATGGTTGGTAAAATGAAAATTAAATTAAATTTTACTGCCTTTTTACCTTTTAAAATTGTTAAATATATAAATGCACATACAATAGAAATAGCAAGACATATAGGGTGCATGAAAACCATTGAAAATGCAAATATTAGTCCAAAATATAGAAAATTTACAAGAGGATGATAATTAGAAAATGCGTCTTTCATAATTAGTCTCCTACAGAATAAAATCCACCCACATCAACACCTAGATTGCAGGTATACACCCATTCTATAACATCGCCCTCTTTAAGCTGATAGCGTGAACAGCCATAATTCGGAAACCAATTATTAACCTTGTACATCCAACCTGAAAGCTCGCCGCAATCAAACTCATAGAGATTATTTATGCCTTCGATATAAACGGAATTGTACATAGGTGTATTAGCAAATTCCATATGTATTTTTGCCTTTTTCATCTCTCTTTGCAAAACATTAAACACACTCTCTCCCTCGTAAAAAGTAACTGTTTTTGTTGCAAATATTACACCGTCTTCGGGAACAAGCTCCACTTTTTCCTTGTCAAGCCAATCCATATTGTCTAATATAGTATCACACCTAACAGATAGGGTACATGTACGCTCAACATCAGTTATAGCTGCATTTTGCGGCTCAACTGGTATAGGCTTTCCCTCTGGTACTGGGTCTGTAAGATACTTATCCTTGCCTGTTGTCGAATCAATAATCATTCCTTGCGATTCAGAATAGCTCTTAGAGCCTTCTTCGACACCAGCAGACGAATTTCCTCCTGCCAATTTCTTAGCAAGCTCTACTTTTTCAGAGGCTGATAGTCCTGTTTGAGTATCAGTCTTAGACTTTTCTTCTTTAGCTATTGCACTATCATTCTTCTTATCAGAATTTCCAGCGTCTTTATTGCTTTTATCATTTTTATTATTTTCATTGTTTACTTTATTTTCAGAATTTTCATCATTTTTTTTGTTATTATCTAAACTACTAGAATTAGTTGATAATTCAGAGTCTTGTTTTAATTCTGCTTCACTTTTTTTATCATTATTATTTAAATTTTCTGTATTTTCTGTATTTTCAATAGCGTTATCATCAGATGAGATTATATCCTTTGGAGTTTGACTCACATTCCATCCTTGAAGCCCTGGAGCTCCTCCACCATACCAAAACGCAACTGCAAGAATTATTATAATTAATGCAAGAGCAATAATCTTATTTTTTGTTATTTTCATTGTGTTCACCGCCAAAACTATAAAAGATTTGCTAAACCAAGCATATTGAATAACATTTGTGCAATTTCAGACCTCAAAATATTATCATTAGCTCTGATGTCCAAATCTGATTGATCTAGTATGTTTTCCTTATAGCAAAACGCTAAAGCCTCACGAGACCATGGAGCACTTTTTACATAATCACCAAATTGAGCTAGTGTATCTCGTATTAAACCGCTATCAAGCACAGTATCCATACCGCAAAGCTTTGCTGCTCTTGCGACCATAATGGCTGCTTCCTGTCTTGTAATTTTACCATTTGGATTAAATATAGCATCAGCAGTTTCAGAAGTTCCTTGAACTATACCATAGCTATTTGCAGTTCCTACATAAGCTGCATACCATTCAGAAGATGGAACATCCTTGAATTTATTATTCGCGGCAGGTTTAAGTCCTAAGCCTCTCACAATTATAGCTGCAAACTCCGCACGAGTCATTGTTTCTTCTGGCTCAAATAAATTTTGTGTCTTACCATTAATAATCTCTCTTGATGCCAATGCTTCAATAGCTGGTTGATTTTTATGAGCATGAACACCTGTTATATCGTCAAAGGTACGTCCAGCCAAGGTAATAGGTCTATAAACAACGTCTTTATTTTTGTTAGGCAAACCACTGCCTGCCTCTATAGCCTCAGCAACTCCTGTAATCTTCAAAGAATCACTCATGCGGTACAAACTGTTTTTGTCAAGACGTGACCTTGAAGCGGCGACAAGACCATAAAAGCCTTGTTCAGAAGCCATTTGGTTAGAACCACTTCCACTTGCGGTATGTAAAAAGCCCTTGCCCTTTATATAAAAGCTCATAAGGTTATCTAATATACTATTGCCCTCTTTTATAAATCTCTCATCCTCTAATGGTATACCTAATTCGCAAAGTGCTACAATCATTTGAACACAGCTTTCTGAATTAGGAGTTCCCCAGCTTGAAAATCCACCCTTATTATTTTGTTTTTTAGACATACAAGCTAATGCTTCTTCTGTAACTTTTTTGACCTCAGGCTTATCTTGATATTTAGCCAAGGCCTGTAACGCCATGCCCGTTATATCTGGATCAGAGACACCATCACCCACGGTAGCATACTGTGTTCCTCCAAATAATGACCATCCCCCATCAGGTAGTTGACAATCAAGTATTCTTTGTATATACATTTCTCTTGTAGCTTGAGTTTTAGCATCAGAATTTTGAGGCATAGGATAATTTCCAGAATCAAGAGCAATAAGAGCCCATATAGGACCATTTAGCCCCTGCCAAATAGTTTTATCATAATCTCCAAGAGCAGTAGTAAGATTATATCCTCCCACATCTCTTGCATCCTTGCCTATAGAAGACAAAGCAACAATAAGCCTTGAATATTCTGTATACTTCTTATCATGCAAATTTCCTTTAAGTGATTTAACATATTTTTCTACCGTAGCATAATACTTTTCATAATATTCTTCTGGAACATCATATCCAGAACGTGCAAGACCTAAAACAGCCCATTCTCCTCCTATAGAGCCAACCTGAGGGTTTGAAACCGTCTTATACATATAAGAAGCTGTATCTTTTATAGCTGTTTCAAGAGTTGTGTCACTCACTACTCCAAAAACAGGAGTAATCATAATGCCGAAAAACATCATACAAATGATAAATATACACAACATTTTATTAATAAGTTTCATTTAATTATCGCTCCTTTTAAAATAAATTTTGTCTAAACTAACTATATCATATCTTTAAAAATTTAATGTAAATCTCAAATTTATGAATGCTTATGAAAATTTTCAAAGCACAGTATAATCTTCACAAATTCTTAATTAAAAATAATATGTTATTGTAAATATTTCATAAATATCCATAAATATTATAATTATATTAAATAGGGATAAAGACTGGACAAGTTTATCTTGCCCAGTCTTTTATGCTATTTTATATTTTCAATATATCTTTGCAGCATTGCTGCTACTTCCGCTCTTGTAGCACTTCCTGTTGGATCAAGCTTATTATCTAGTTTACCTGTAATTATTCCCTTTCCAACTGCCCATTTTATAGCATCTTTTGCCCAATCATTTACTTTATCCTTGTCTGCAAAAGCTTCTATGCTTCCAGTTACATCTGATACCATATTCTTTGAAGAAGCATATCTGTATAGCATAAGTGCTAGCTGTTCCCTTGTTATATTATTTTTTGGTTTAAATTCTGTCTTGGTCACTCCATCTACTATTTCTTTTTCTAATGACCAATTTACAGCATCTATATAAAACTCTCCATCTCTTAAGTCTACAAAGCTTGTTGCCTTAGCAACCACAGGTTTTCCTTCCAATCTATGAAGAACTGTAACAAGCATTGCTCTAGTCATAGGCGTATTTGGACTGAAAGTATCCTCTGATGTTCCTGAGAACAAACCCCTACTTGTAACATACGCCACATGCTTATAGAACCAATCACTTTCTTTGACATCAATGAAGTTTATGCTATTATCATAGCCTACTACATAGTATGAAAGATGTTCTGTAATAAAGCTTGCAAGACCTGTTTTTTCGTCGTACGTGCAGCTTATTTTTTCAAGCTCTCCCTTGTCATTCATGTACCATACACTAACTTTTTCTTTAGATTGGCCATCTTTAAGCTCATATGGCAATGAAATTGTTATTTTTTGTCCTCCGAAAGAAGAAATTTTCTTGCCTTCACTTATTATGCTTATATCATAAACTACGCTGCTTTCTGTGATAGATTTTTGTTCATCATTTAGCTTATTAGAAGCTACATTTTCAATCACTATTTCTACACTGCTACCTTGTGACTGTTTTGATATTTCACTTAAAGCTTTTTCTGGTAAGGATATTATACCTAATACTGTCTCAATATTTAAGTCCATGCTCTCTATAGAGATATTAGTCAATGAGTTTTTTGGCATAGTAACGGTTGATTTAGTTACAGTCTCATTTGCCTCAGCCTTGATAGTGATACTACTCACATCCTTAGCCTTTTTAGCTTTTTCGATAGCATCTTTTATCTGTTCTTCACTTACCTTTGAAATTGCTTCATTGTTGACAACCTTTGTCGGTACTTGCACTTCTATAGTTCCACCTGTTGATGGTGCTGCACCACTTCCTGTTATCTTAGACGGTCCACTTCCAGAATTAAATGCTCCCAGTTTAGTCAAGACATCTATAGCATCATTGTAATTCTTAACATCTCCCACAGTAATATATAGCTTTTGCTCATCTGTAAGTAGCTTATATGCAGTATCTGCCGCCATAACTATGGTTTTATCGCTCAATGTTATTCTTGATGCAGTTGGTATTTTTCTCAACAATTCTTTTACAGCCTCGATTTGCTCAAAGAATATAATTTTCTTTTCAGCATCTTCAAGCTTCTGTATATTAGTTACTTTTGATTTTTCAGATGCTGTTAAGATATTAAAGATTGACCTAATAATCTTAATATTATCTTTATGAGAAATATTTATATTGCTTATTAAAGGCAATTCATTTATCAAAGATATCACATGAGAAGCTCCGTTGTCTGCTGTAATGATATTTAATTTATACCATGATCCTGTATAATGTCTTGCCTCTGTTTCTTGATTGTTCATTGATGGCCATGCGTATTCTCCGACACCTATATTTATATAGTCACCAGATTTTACAGGTATATATTGAGTTCTCTTGTAGAACGATGCTCCTTCACGTCTATCTGTTACTTTGTCATTCAAAAATGTTTTTACTAGATAATTTTTATTAGCTGCAGTAGGTGCAACTTTAACATTTTTTGACGATGTAGGCATCACCAAGGTATAATTATAGATTTCTGAACTAAATGATGGATAAAGGCTACCTGAGCTTAGTTGCAAATCTTTAAGTGAAGTATCTGAATTACCCCATGTTCCACCTAAATCTGCTCCGAGATTTTGTGTATACATGACTCTTATTTCATCACCGTCAGTAGGTTGAAAATGTTGAAAGCCCTCATTTACAAAGAAATCATTAAGAGTACCCATCCATCCAGACCCAGGCTCGCCATCAAATTCTCCAAGTTTCGCATTACCCTTATTTATACTTGCCAAATACTCGATTGTATAATCATCTATATTTCCTTTTGATCCACCAGTTCCTATCCACCCAAATCCTCCCTCCTTGAGTGCTCTTAGGATTATAGTCATCATAGTATCCTCGTCTCCGAACTCATAGGCAATTTTTGTTATAAATCTTCCTGTAAATGAGCCCCCAGGAAATGTAGTGTTTTCTACATAAACATCAACCGTTCCTATTGTCTTTCCAAAATTAGGTATACTTCCATCTATAGTTTTTTTAAGGATAGCAGACATAGCAGTTATAGCAGTTTGTTTTGCAGTTTGTACTTCTAATATATTTTTTGCCTTAGCTATTTCTTCAAGTCCTTTATCTCTTACTCCGATAAGAATAGTCCAATTTTCTATAGTATATTCATAGCTTTTATATTTTAAAAATGCGTTGTTTACTTCAATGCTTGCCTTTGACTTTTCAGATGCAAGAATTATGCCTTCACCAGGATTTGGATTATCTCCAACAGGACCCCATGTTACAGTTATTGTGATGTCTTTATATGGCATGATAAAGTATCTTCCCGCATTCGTAAAGCTAGCTACTTCATAAGATAAGCCTTCCTTACTTTTCCAATCAGGAACAGTAACATTATGCTGGAAATTACTCATCTGAGTAACACCATCTGCAGTAATGCTTTTTAATTCGTAAGGAATACCTCCTATGAGTATAGTTCTTCCTTTAACTGCTATGTTGTTTTGATACAGCGGTCCATCATTTAGCATCTCCCATCCATTACCAGCTACCTCACTGAACAGAGAAGCGTATTTTTGAATTGTTGGAGATAAATAAATAATATTGTCTGGATATGCTTTTGCATCGAATATTTTTATATTACCACTTTCATCCACACTAAATAGCATATGATTATTGGTTAATATATTATTACCTTTTATATCTCGTTGACTAACATAGGCTAAATTTAATGTTGACACCTCTGTTCCATTTTTTAGAACATATCCCATCATATCCTTTAGCGCTGCTTCTGCCTCAGCCTTATCTGCTTTAAAGCTTAAGCTTATAGTATATTCCTTAGCTTCAGGCAATCCATTCTCTAAAGCTTTTTTTATTGAATTATATTTATTTTCTTCTATTCCTGTAAGTCTGCTTTTTTGATATGTACTAAGCTCCTCATATCTATTGACAAGATCAGTTGCTAAAAATTCAACACTTTTATCAATAAGCGAAGCATTATCCGACAATCTTGTCAAAATAGCTTTAAATTCAGTTAGTTTTTTATTATTATCTTCAGTAGTTTTTGCCTGTATATTCTTTATGCTTCTTATAGCGCTTAGCTGTGCTTGTCTTGCATCATACAAATCTGCTAATGAGTTTATTGATACAACAGAAGCATTATAAACATCAGCTATTATCTTCCAGTCCGAAGATGTAAAATAGCTTTCGTCATAAGCATTATATACACCCTTAAGCTCTACTATCAAATTATCTTTTACAGCTTTAGGATTGTTTGACTTAAGGACATGTACTTTTATTGTGTCTCCAGCGGTAAGCCCATATAAAGTCTTATCTTCATAATTATTTTCCCTTAAATCATGTAGAGTAAGGGTATAGTATCCCTCTCCATAGAGAGTGTAGCTAAAATTTCCCGATAAATCTGTAGTAACATCTGTTTTATGTGTTGCAGGAATAAAGCTTGAATCTGTTGACGATCTACCACTTTCAAATAAGGTTGCACCTGAGTATGGGAAATATGCTCCAAAGTTCTGAGAATATGCCTTAGTAGCTTCAGCAGTTAGATTGAAGCTTTCTCCCTCAACAACTGTAATCTCAGAAACAAGCTTTCCATCTTGTTTTATCCTTGAAGATTTTACATAATCAATTATGTCTTTTAGCTGATAAGGTTGATACCCAGCTCCTGATGATACAAGGAATGTTGGTTGCTGCAAATATGCAAATACTACCTCATCTCCATCTCGAAGCACAAAATTTTCTGGATAAAATTTATCCGAACCTATACGCATACCAGTGTTTATATTAGTTAAAAATTCACTGCCTTCAACTTCTAATAATTTATAAAATACTCCATTTATATATACAGCTGTGGCATTTGTGCTCTTTAACTTTGCATAATTTGTATTATATACAAGCTGTTTTCCCGTCTCTTGAGAGGCTATCTTCAAAGCGTCCTTGACTGTATGTTTCCCATCATTCAATTTAACTGAAGGATTATAATATCCGCTTAGACCTTCAATATCTTCACCAGCTCTGATATTTAAGCTATCAATTACCTTTAGCGAAATAGTTACCGAATCTAAGCTATTCTTTAATCCAAAATGACAATTGTAAACAAAGTTTGGATATACGTTATTTATTAGCTCATAAAGATCTGCAGATGGATCTCCTTCTGCAGGTGCAGTATGAGAATTTATCCAATTAAATGCAGCTGTTCTGGCAGATATAAAATTAGTCCAACTTTCAGCTGTATAATCTGATTCTTCCATCTTGGCAGGATCATAATATCTGGCAATATCCTTTATATGATTGTATTCACACAGAGCCTTTTCTACTAATTCTTCCCCTGCAACAAATTTAAGCTCTGAAATTCTTTTACTTAGCTCAATTGTTGTACTATCTACATTTATTTGATAAGACGCTACATTTATAGCTGTAGGGCTTGTGGTGTCGGCAATATAAAGAGAATTTCGCATATCAATTGCTTGAGGTAAAAAACTCTGAAAGCTTTTCCAAGTTGGTTTAGTATATTGATTTTCAGGAAGATTTTTAGCTTCTTGTATTTTTTCGTATAACAAGGTGGCATTTACGTTATATGTTGATATAAGCTTTGATATAGCATTATTAAGATTTGAGGTTGCTTCATCAATATGCCCTTGTGTACTATCTGGATTACTATTTACCTCAACAGCTCGATTGTAAGCTGTAAGATAAGAACCGTAAAAACTTTTTCCTTTACCAATATATTCGTTTCCATTCCAACGGTCATTCTCATCGTAATAATATCCATCGATATTTGTGTTGATTGCTGCCTGCAATGCTGTTTTATCAACAACATTACTTTCACCGTCACCTATTTGAAGTATAATATTATACTCTCTTAAATCACCCAATACATCAAGCACATAATGAGTAAGTGTGTTATCTAATGATTTGTAATCATCATAAAGCCAATCTGGAAAATCATAATCATTTAAGTTTATTGTATGCCATGTATTTGCAACAAAATTATAAAAATCACCATTGTCAATATTAAATGCGTCTACATTAACTGGAAACTTCACCTGAATACTTACAGTTTCTTCTGGTATAATAATCAAGAATGAATCCCTATGGTCTTTTATACGGTCTTTATCTGAATAATCAATTATGTCTAAATTTGTACTACTTTCATCCAATTTAATTTCAAAATTTGGTGTAACTGCATGTGCCACCTTCATATTGCCAGTAAAGCTTAAGAAAAGCATTATAGCAAGTAACAAAGGTAGAATTTTAATTTTAGTCGCCTTTATATTTTTATTTATCATTGTATTTCTTCCTTTACACAAAACAAAATTAGAATGAAAGGAAGCTAAGCCTCCTTTCATTCTATTATTAATTAAAACGGTTTATGGTCTTGTAAATTTAACTAGGTTTATATACGCTTCTTCATTTCCACTTTGCGTTATAATGCGTACAATCTTTGTTTCTCCAGGATTCAAATCAATTTTCAATGAAGTTGAAGATATAAGCTCATTATTTACATAAGTGTAAGTAGCAGATGTATTAATAGTATATGTCCTGCTTGAAGCGGTTTGTGTTATAGTAGTTATCCCTTGAGTGCTACTACCTGAAACTGCAACAGGTGTATATGTAGTCGATGATAACGATACAGTAGCTGCTGCTGTCACTCCTACACTTGAACCAGCCGGATCTACAGACTTAAGTCCTAAAACTTCTGTTGATATTTCACCAAATACCCCATTCATCTGCTGAACTCCTGTATATACTCTTACAAAGCGTACTTTATCCAAATATTTTGGACTGCCATTAACATCTACCGCCCAAGATATGTCTATAGGGTCTCCACCACCGGTATTAGCTGTTGCAGTATTATACTGAGTGTTATTGGACACTGAATTTAATGAATATGGATTGTATGCTGTTGTAAAATCAGTCGTTCTGTTTGGGTGAACATCTGCATAGCCAAATAGAAATTGGGTGTTGCCAGTAGTTGTTCCACTTGTAACATACTTGACTCCTTCAAATTCTAAAAGAGACGTATCTGTAACTGTTTTTAATGTACCATCAGTATAGCTTAAATCTATACCATCCGGAACTCTATTAACAAAGCTCAAATCTGCTATTTTATCTACTGGTTGGCAAGTTTTTGAATTGATTGCTCTATTAGCAAAATAGTTTACAGCTTGAGGAAACCAACTGTGATTGTGGTAGGAGTTTTTATCCACCAAACCATTACCTGTCCATGTTTGAGGATAAGTTTCTCCTATTGCATCTCTTGAAACGAAAGGAACAGAAGCTAGTATTGTTGTGCTTCCTGGATTCTGATCGGCATATGTTACCTTGTAGTCCTTCACAACATCACTCTTATAATAATCAGAGCCAGCTATATTGTACCAAGTTCCAGGTTTTCCGCTGCCATTATCTTGAGCTACTTGTATAGCGCCCGCCTCAGAATTACCCCAAAAAGCATTTCCATAAACTATAAAATCCGCACCATACTTATTATTCGGATCATTAACTATTCCTGTTGTCCCAAAATCAAATACTGCATATCCTCCAAAAGCTCCCAAAGAAACTCCTGTACCTGTAGGATTGCCTCCAAACTTAAGGTCGCCGGCTGCACTGTAAGCATCTCCCCAGCCGCCTGTTCCCATGCCCTCATTTACGAACTGAGCTGGTGCTGGCAGGTAAGCAAATAAGTTGCTTGTACCTGTTTTTATATCCTTAGGCTGGTCAAATGTAATAATTATTGTTTGAGAAGGTCCACCAGTTGATGCAGTGAATTCAAATTCTCTAGTTGTAGCTGTCTTTGATATATCAATATCATAAACTCCTGTAGTTAAAGCTGGCGCAGTAGCAGTAACCCCGTCTTCTCTAACAATAGCTGTACTAAGCGTACCACTGTTAGGTCTTACTACCAACAGAAGTCTATCTGGATAGTAATTTGCCGAATCACTCCCAATATAGGTAGCATGGTAAGTCAATGGTGAATTTGATGTTTTCACAAACTGCGTAAGAGATTCTGGAGGAACCTCACTATAATCAGGATCTCCGAAATACAGCTTAACAGTTCCTGTATCAACAGGATTGTTTGTAAAGCTCCATGCAAATGCTTGAGCTGGCATAAATGACATGGTAATCATAATCATTGCCAATACAAAAGCATAAAATTTGTTACTGTTTTTTCTTGTTTTAAAAACGTTCATTTTTTTAATACTCCTTCCCATTTTATTTTAAAATTAAAGCTATTCCCTTGTAGAATATAAAACACTTCACCTCCTGATTTTATATCCATACACACCATCCATGTGCCTAGCCTGTCAGCATATGAACTATTAAGTTGTCAAAGTACGCCTATCGTCTGCTAAAAGCAGAGTATAGTAAGTTTTACAATATAAAAACACCCGCATTTTCGTAACGAAAAATACAGGTGCAAAAAATTCAAGCAACAATTATGATAAAATATTAATTTATCCTGTATATTATTCTTCGTTGGAAAATAATACTACGTACTTGTCTTAACGTATCCTGACTAAGTTTCATCGCTAGCTCCACCTTCCCGCCTAAGCAGTGGCATATCAGAGTTTGCTCCACAACACAGTAACCCGATTGTTCGGGATTCTCACCCGATTCCGTATTTTAAACAAGTTTATATGCAAATGTCTTTATACCTAAATAATAACATCTAATATAATATATGTCAAGATGTATTATACGAAAGTTTTCACATAATTTTAATGTTTCTCAATTTTACTTAATCTTTATGTATATCCAAAAACCCGTGTCCATATGTTTCATCATATTCGGTAATTATTACTAAGGCTTTGCTATCAATATTTTTAACAGCTGCCTTCATTGGATATACTTGAGATTTACTGCAAGCACATAAAACAATATCTTTATCTTGCTTGCTATATGAACCTATAGCATTAATTATAGTCGAGCCTCTTGCAATTTCCTCATCAATTTTTCTGCATATATCACTTCCTTTGTCAGTTATGATGAAAGCAAGCTTTCCAGAGCTTGTTCCATACATTATTTTATCCATAATGACAGAAGAAACGACTGTATAAATTATACCGTATAATACCGCATCAATTCCAAATATAAAACCACCTACTATAATTATACTTCCATCAATTAACTGTGTTATCTGACCTAAAGATATATGAGGCATTAGCTTTTTTATAGTAAGAAGTATAAAATCACTTCCCCCGGTAGAAGAACCTTGAATATAAATTAGAGCATATCCAATCCCTGCCAAGCCTCCAGCAAATAATGCTGCTAAAAGTTGATTTCCAGTATATGCGGGTAATAAAGGAGCAACATAATCCATAAACGCTGCTGATATAAGCATAGTTTTTAATGATTTTAACAAAAATTTAATACCTAAAAACTTATAGCTTAGTATTATTATAGGTATATTAAGAAATAAGCTAACCATACCTATAGGCCAAGAAGATATGTGATTTATAATTACAGATGCACCATTTACCCCTCCCGGAGCAAAGTTTGCGTTTTTAGCAAAAACATATATACTAGCAGCAATAAAAAACGCTCCTATACAGTCTGCTAAAAGCCCTGCTAATAAGCTTTTAAAATTAATATTTTTGAAATTTATTTTTTTCATTTTTACTTTTTCCATTTTTCCTCCGAACTTAACAGTTCCAAATAATTTTGTACGATTGAAAGTTTGTTATTTTTTTATCAAATAATGTATTATTATGTACTAAATTAATAATAATACATTAATGTCATTTAGTCAAGGGGCTTATATTATCTTTATTTTGAGAACAATTGCAAAAGTGCGTTATCGTTTTGTGATATCGCACTTTTGCAATTTTCAGTTATATATTTTAAAACTTTATTTCATTATCAGCTCATACAATCTAAATAGCATTACTGCAACTTCTGCTCGCGTAGCATTAGATTTTGGATTAAATTTGCCATTTGAGCCTTTTATTATTTCATTGTGAACTGCAATAGCTGCCCCTTCCTCTGCCCAAGAGGCAATAGTACTTCCATCACTAAATTTTGTTAATAATTTTTTGTCTTGTTTTTTATATGAGCTTTGTGCTAATACTAGACCTATTATTTTTGACATTTCCTCTCTGGTTATATTGCCATTTGGATCAAAGCTAGTTGCAGATTTACCATTTATAAGTCCGTTCATACATACTGTCAATACAGATTTATAGAACCAATTATCTGCTTTTATATCGCTAAATGTTAAATTACCTTGTATGTCTTCGTTATACTTTAACATTCTTGATATCAATGCTGCAAATTCTGCTCTTGTGATATTATCAGAAGGAGAAAATTTATCTGTAGCTTTTCCACCTATTATTCCCTTTGCTGACATGCTGTTTATTGCTTGCTCTGCCCAGCTATAGCTTGCTAAATCTTTGAACTCTACAGTATTTTCTTCTACTCTAAATTCGCCTAGTTTATGAGTTAGGAATGTGACGCTCTTTGTACTTAAATCATATATTCCCCCTACCAAGCTTTTTGTTTTGTCCTTTTCAACTAACAGTACAGTTAAATTATCTTTATTGCTTACATCAGCATTATAATGTAATATAATTTTAACAGGCTTTTCTAATTTATTTAATTCCTTGCCATCCTGTTCTAATTTAATAAATGTTGCATCGTTGTTCTTTTCAAGTTTTATCTTTATATCACCTTTTATATCCTTACCCATAAAATTAGGTCTTATCTCAATTAAAGCCTTCCCAAAGGATACTTCTATAATATCTACATTTTCATTTATTGCTTTTTCCAATAAATCTTTTGTCAATATAAGCTCACTTACATTATCATTTATTGAAGAAGCTTCTAGTTTAATAATTGTTATAGTGTTTTTGTTAGGAGACTCTTTAGTAGTAATTTGATAAGTAGTTGCTGGATACATCGGCGCACCAACATCTACTCCTAAATTTTCAGTATATAGCCATTTTACGATATCGCCACTTTTTAAGATATATGAGTTTGCTCCGACATTAGGAAATACACCATTTACTGAATACATCCAACCGCTGTCCTTTCCTCTGTCAAGCTCTGCCTGTCCATCAATAGACACTACATAGTTTCCATTTCTGATTACAATTCTATCATCAAATATTCTTCTCATCAAATCCATCAATGTTTCATTAGCAAATACCTTAACAGCCTTTAAATCTAAGATAACGCCATTGTAGCCTTTTACATATAAATCTATGGCAATCTCGTGAGTATCTCCTGAGCCCTTTTGCATATATATTTTTTTAGTTGCTACATTATCGTCAACCTTAACTTGACAATCATAGGATTTATCTAATTCTAAGATGGTTTTAAACTCTATTTTTCCTAACTCGTCTGTCTCACCTTGATTTATATAGATATACTGTGTTCCATCCTTTATTGTTATACTTACAGGTCTATTTCTAGTGCTATTTATACTTATAGTTACTTCATTATCTTTTTGAACATAATCTATTGTAATATTCGTACTTACACTACTATAATTTTGAATATTATCTACTAAAACATTTGTTTCTGCCATGACCACAGATGGTATGAACATTAATAAAATTAACACAATGGATAACATTCGTTGTATATTCTTTCGCATTTTATCGCTCCTTTGCTTTGTATAGCTTTAATTTATTATAGAGGAATTTCTTCTCTCGCTATTTTAACTATAGATGAGAAATTCCTCTAAAATTATTAGCTTATCTTTTAGCTAGCCTTAAATTCCTCAAATTTTTTCAGTAATACATCTTGATTCTCCAGACTATCCCACAAGAAAATTCTGATATAGTATTTTCCATTTGCTGGAATTTGTATTTCTGTAAGTAAATCTTGCTCCTCTTTGCTGCTCAACTCTAGTTCTTTAATTTTAAAGCTTAGCATTTTATTAGTGTTCTTATCATACAGTGCAACTATCAATGCTACTTTCTTTTTCTCCTCAGTCAAGTTCTTAACCTTAAGATTTGCTTCAAATGTATTTCCATTCGATACTATATCATCACCAATATATTCTGTATTAAATTCTTTTGCTGATATTGTTAATTTAACTGTATCGATTATGTCCTTACCGTCAACCTTTGCAGTTATAGTAGATTCACCGGCTTTCATAGCTATAACATTGCCATTTTCATCTACCGTTGCTACGTTAGTGTCCGAGCTTGACCAAATTATTTTGCCAACAGGAGCTATATCATTGTTAGCTGCATATCCTGTTACAAATAATTTAATAAAATCGCCTTCAATTATTTTAGGTATATTTGGAATTTGAATTGCTATTCTAGCTACTTCATTATCATTGAGTTTAATTTCATTGAACATGGATTTTCCTCTATATACATCAGACAATGCTATAAATGCTTGCTCTGTAAGCATCTCATCGATGCCGGCAGCATTTTCAAAATGACCGTCCTTGTAGTATTTCATCAATGAATCAACTATAGTTTTACCATTTTTAGTCCATTTTTGTGATAGTGGATTTTCTCCTACAGCTATCAAGCCTTGTAAAACAGCTGATGCTGAATATGGATTTTCTTCGCCCCAAGCTATAATACCACCTGTATTTATATCTTGTGTTGTTTGAAGATAGCTTAAACCCTTATCTATTGAGGATTGTACATCAGCTCTATTTTTGTATTTTGCTAAAGCTGTTAGTACCATACCTGTTTCATCTGCTCCACCAAAGCTTCCGCTAGTCAAATCTTGATAGCCTAACAAAGCTTCTATAGCCTTATCTCTATTGTACTCAGCCTTAGCCATGTCTAAGGCTAATATTGAAAAGGCAACAACTGTTGGATAATCATCATATGCACCTATTACAAATTTACCATTACTACCTTGGGCATCCGCTAATGCTTTTACATAGTTTTTGTTATTATAAGCGTAAGGATTTTTTCCTGCCGCTATCAAGCCCATAATATTTCCAACATGATCAGAGGCTGTTTTAGGATTTTCATTTGTTTTAAATCTATAAGCAATTTCTAATAAGTCATTTTCTAAATTATCGCTTGTAAAATTATATCCTATAGCTTGTCTGAATGTGTAATCAGATTTATTAATATAGTGCTTTCTTAGGGCTTCTATAATTTGTTTTGTAGTCAAGGTCTTATTTTCCTCTATACTTATAGTTATAGTATCTTTTACATTTTTATCATCTACTAAACTAGCTATTAGAGTGATTTCGCCCGCTTCCTTAGCTATTAGCTTTCCATTTTCTATGCTAGCTTTAGCATTAGAGCCTAACCACATTACCTCTTTATCTGTTACTACTTCATCACCCTTTTGCACCTGTGCTACTAATGGTAATTCTTCGCCGACCTTTAAGAATGTTTTGCTAAGATTAATTGTAATCTTATAGTTTTCACTTTCTTTTCCTCCAAGCTCTTTCCAAGTTGGAGCTTTATCTCTATTATAGTCATAAGTACAATACCAAATGACTTGGTCACCCTCTTTAAGAATTGTTTGACCAGCTGTTGTATTTGGCACTTTACCATTAACAGCAAACATCCAGCCGCCTGTTAACGGTCCTGTAATCCCATAAATTGAAGTTATCCAATTAGGACTTCCTGCATATTCGCTAGTAGTAGCCTGTAATGCACCGTAAGCGGTGAATCCTCCGTCATTATTATCTATATTGATTTTTATATCTTTTGGAGCTGATTTTTTCTCATATGTTCCATCTTCCTTAAATACAATTATGGCAGTTCCTACTGATATTTCTTTTACTTCTGTTCCATTATCTCCTTTTTCACCTATAACAGTAAATGTCGCAGATATTGGTTGCTTGTACAGCTTTTTGAAATCCTCATTTTCAGGATGTTTATTTGCATATTTGCCTAAAATTTTATGAGTTAAACAGCTGTCAACTTTAACGTTTGTGTTATATTCCGGCTGTTTTAAACGTAAAACCTCATGCTCTAATATATTAGGACGGCTGGAACGGAATACTCTCCACTGTTCATATCCCGGTCCACCCGGTTCTGAGCCTGGTAAATCATCTACCAAAATACCATAATCTTTATCTTCATTTATGGCGCGACTGTAAATTAAGCTATTTCCATCTTCTGCAAAAATTGCTTGACGGAAGGTCTTAAGATTTTTGGTAATATTATCCTTATCAGCATTCTCTCCTAAAAGTGCTGCTGTATAATTCATTTTTACTGCTTCCATCAGTTTCAACGCATCATCAATTTCTTTTTGCTCTAATGGAATAACAGTAATTTCCATATCTTTAGATACTGAAAGACTTGAATCCGCCCTGCTCGTCATAGTAATAGTAAATCCAACCTTTTCTGAGCTGTTTCCCGGTAAAGGTCGATACACAAGACCACGATAACCATTTATTTCAAGTATATCGGTGTTTTTACTGGTTACTGTAAAACGGTACTTTGAATAATCTGCTACTCCAGTATTAGCTGGTGTTGGGAATTGAATATCTCCTTTTACAGCATTAGGATTGAGCTGAGTTTTTGTAAGAGAATCCTTAAGCTTTTCTAATGTATAATTCTCTAGCTTTTTCAACATTCTTTCCGGAGTATCCGCTTCTTCGCTACCTAAAACCTTTAAATCAAAGTCCTTAGTTAAAACTATATCATCCTCATTTGATGTTGTTAAATTGAATTTTATAGTTGCTGTCAATTTAACTTGTGTATCTGTTGCTCGTCTGTTGAGAATACCGGTTGTATTCTCAGCTAATGGGTTTGACTGATATTCTGGCATAATTACAGCTGAATCAGCCTCCCACGATATTTTAGCCCATCTTGCAGTTGGCAATATTAACGGCAATGTTAATGCAAGAGAAATCTCGTCTGTTGAGACATTTTTGCCTTTTATAGCATCCCATGTTATCTTTGATGATATTTCGTTTTCAAGTGTCTCTAAAACCCTTGCTCTGTCCCACGGGATGTTAGCTTGAATCTTATTTGTATCTATATTTTGTCCGTCCTTAGATAAAGTAAATTCAATATTATGTACTATTCCCATGTTCATAGCAGAATTATCTGAAGGATCTTTATAGAAATATGTTATAACTCCGTCAGCAGCTATGTAAGTATCTGTTCCAATACTAGTATTACCCGGAGATTTAAGTGTTACTGTTATACCAGTAAACTTTTTATCTTTAAGTATCTTATCTGCTAATTCTACAATATTTACATCTGTTCCATTGACTGGTCTTAAAAGTGTACCAAGTCCAGCCTTGGCTGCATTAAGTTCATCCAGTATAACCTGAAGTGCCGAATACACAGTTATTGTAAAGCTTTTAGTATCTCTTATTGCACCTTTTTTAATAGTAGCTGTTAAAACAACGCTAGATATTCCTGCGCTAGGAAGAGTTACTACGCCATTATCGCTTATAACACTAGGATTATCACTTGACCAAGTAATATTGCTTCCTTTCTTACCGTTTTTAGGGAGGTCAAGAGCACCTGCCTGCTTAATAATAGTCTGTACTAATTCAAGTTCTTCCTTGTCCTCTAATACTGATGTCTCATCCTCCGTTGTTACAGGAATCTGTCCACCTTGCCATTTTAGAACTGGGTATCCACCATTTATATTTATATCTTCGTCAGCGTTGAAAGGTCCTTCTGAATTTCCATTATTTAAGGCTATAACAAATGAAGAAGCTTTCATGCTTTCGATATCTTTTGATTGTACACCGTCTTTACTTCCTATGCCTACGCCTAAATCTTCTCCAGACTCATTAGTGCAAGTGCCTTCTAAATAATATGAGTTTTTAATTTTGGCATTGGAATTTGAGTTATCACCTATTACTGAGCCAGTATTAAAGTTTTTTCTATCATTGTATCTTACTGTCCCAATGTTATAGCAACTATTAACTGTACCTGTATTTACTCCAGTTATACCCCCTACTCCTCCAGGGTGATTTGTTTTATTAGGCTCAGCAACGCTTGTAGCTGAGACATTAGCTAAACTATAACAATATTCTATGGTTCCAGAATTTTGTCCAGCAATACCACCTAAGAAAATTCTATATGTATCACTCTGAGCATATGTTCTAAAACTACTGTTTATTATTCCTGTAGCTACACAGCGTAAAATTATACCCCCACTATTATCACCAACAATACCACCTACTCGTTGCTCGCTAGCAGTGATATTTACGTTAGAACGACAGTTTTCTATCTTTCCATAGTTTACTCCAACAATACCTCCAATGTTGCCAGTACCATTTATTGAACCAGATACAGTCAAATTTTTTATAAGGGCATCCTTATCTGTACGATGAAACAATCCGCCACTAAGATTGTCGATTGTACAATGATTTCCGTCTAAGATGCCTTTAAAATAATTTTGAGTTCCACTATAAGGACTTATAGACAACCAAGCTTTACTATCAAGATTAATGTCAGATAATAGAACTACACTAACATCTAAAAGCCTTCCTGCAATTGTCTCTGAAGCAAACCAAGCTAATTCTGCACCGCTTTTTATATAATATGTACCGTCTATCGGGCTAACAGATGTCTTTGTCGTTCCATCCCAAGGCTGTGGAGTAGCAAGTGAAGTCATTTCAACTGCAATATTTACGGATTCATCCACTACTTCAAATGTCTTTTTAACTAATTCATAACCTTTTGCAACAGCAGAATAGGAATATGTTCCTGTTGGTAGTTTATAGTTACCATCTGGTCCAGGATTCATCTTTCCGCCTACTGCATGATTAACTGAAATTAATGCTCCTTTTGGTAAGCCTGAAAAGCTAACTGTCTGTTTATCAGCCTCTGTTAAACTAATATTAATCACACTAGGATTTTCATCATCAACTACTTCAAAATATCCATTTTTATCGTTATATCCAAAAGCAGATATAAAATAGGTATAATTTCCTGCTGGTAGCTTATAGAAACCATTTGAGCCAATTTTATTAGTACCTTTTTCATCTTTTACTGTCAGTGAAGCATCATTAGGATTTATATTAAATTGAATCTCAAACTTAGCAACCTTTGGTAATTGACACTCAAGAATTGGATAACCATTATTTATATTATTATCATCAAAAACAAATTGGCTGCCCTCTGGCGCATCTACATTAAGAATGTCAAGAAATACTATTCCCTTTAATTGCTCATCTGTTTTGAATGTACAATCGTCTGCAATTTTACCAGCAGATTTATTGCCTATGCCTTTAGTATTATCATCTCCTAACCAATAAGAGTTTAAGGCACTTGAACTACTATAAAGAAAGCCAATAAGTAAACCACTATTAGAACCACTACGTACTCCAGTATCTGCATTATAACAATTTTGAATTATAGTTGTCCCATAAGCATATCCAACTACGCCACCACAACTGCTAGTATCAGTAGTAATTTCCCCAGTATTATAGCAATTTGTAACTTTTGTTGTGCCAGCCGTACTGCCAACTATTCCTCCAACATTACTAGTTGCACTTATATTACCTAAGTTTGCACAACCAATAATTTCTGTGGCTAAAGTAGTATCGCCTACAATACCCCCAACTTTCTTTGCTTTAACTGCATTAATTTGTACCTTATTAATACAGTTGATAATCTTACCTCCTTGAACTTGTCCAGCTATACCACCTATAAAAGCATTGCTTGTATAAGTGCTGCTGATTACACCTTCAACAGTGACATTTTGTACGGTTCCTTTTGCTCCAATTTTACCGAACAAACCTTGATAAGTAATATTTCCAGCATTTATGGTTAATCCACTTACAGTATATCCATCACCATCAAATGTACCAATAAATGATTCTGACGAGTTTTCATTTCCAACAATCTTACCAATAGGTATCCAAGGTTCTGTCAAAATAATGTTACCTGTTAATATATAATTGCCATCTAACTTATAATCAGATTCCCTACCAATTTTTCTTAAATCATCTTCGCTACTTATCGGAATCGACCCGTCACTTGCTAAGCTGCTAATTGTAATTGCACTTCCAGTTGATACATTGCCAGCTTCCTTTGAATTATTCTCAGCAATCAGATTTGAGAGAATTATATCATTAGCTTGTCCTTGAGCGAACGCTGCATTGGGTATCATACCTAGCACTATAAATAGTGCTACAAGAATTGATAATAACTGCGTTCCAAATTTTGTTTTTCTTGATTTTCGCATAAAATCTTTCCTTTCTTGATTTAACTTTGTTTTTTCCATACTTACCTCCGGAAATAAAAAAATGTCCCAACCTTCACAGATTAGGACATAAAATTTAAGTAATCAGTATATAAATAATTCATAAATAATATATAAATACACTTAGTAATCACATCTACCTCAATCCCAGAAGGTTTTTACAATGTTATACTTAGGCAGTTCTCCTGACTTATGGATCAAAGCATATCTTTCGCCTTCCCAAGAATGTTCTCAGTGGCATATTGAAAGATTACTCCCCAATTACAGTGGCCGGACCGTTCATGATTTTAACATGATTCTCTTTTGATCTTTATTATAATACTTCATTCTAAAAACTGTACTAAGCTAATATGAAGCTTTGTAATTCTAGTAATCAAAACAAATGTATAACTATAAAGAACCTAAATATTCAGTATTAAATTTTCTACAAAAGTTATTATATAGTAAAGGCTTATTTAAGTCAACATTAATAAAAAGTTTTTTATTGATAGCTATAAGCAAGCAAATTAATCTATCGTATAACTTGTTCACTTTTTCTTATACAACGCATATAATAATACAAGCATATGCTTAATTTAATTTACGGAGGATTAAACAGAATGGCTCTTATTAACAAATTAGATAATATTGCGAGCATAAGTTATAATGGTGATACGGTTAATAGTAATACCGCAGAAACCTTACTATTGCTTGCTCCTACTATAACAAAATCAGTAGATAACGCAACTGCAAGTGTAGGGGATACTTTAACTTACACTGTGGTAATTACAAGTGTCAGCCTTGCTTTGATTACTAATCTACCTTTTACAGATGTTATACCAGAGGGGGCTACCTATATTGCTGATTCATTTACAGTAAACACCGTAGCTGCAACACCTACTCTAACAGGAAATACTTTAACTTATACACTTCCAAGTCTTCTTGGACTCGCAATAGCAACTATACAATTTCAAGTTGAAGTTGTCGGGGGAGAAATTTAAGTATTTGAAAATAACATTAAATAATTGCGACAATTGTTGTGAAAATCACGACAAACGTCGCAAAGTACACAAAAATAATTGTAGAAGTCAAAGTCAAAATCAAACATTTAGTTTGTATTACACTATAGAAAATATATCTTATATAAAATTTCAACACGAAAAAATTTATAGCAACATAACATCTACAGATGTGAGTTGTCCATAATATAATTTTTTATTTATTGAAAATATAAGAAAAAACACAGATTACGCAGAGTTAATATATATAAACTCTGCGTAATCTGTGTTCTATTATTTTCATATAAACATTTTCAAAAAATACATAGCATTAAATTTGGTTTTCTAGTATAATATTTAAGAATAGAAATTTTATTTAGAAAGGCAAGGTTATTATATGGAAAACAAGGTACTAGCAACAGTAAGTGGTAAGGAAATCAGACAGTCAGATGTAGAGGCATTATATACAAATTTAGGTCCTAATGCAGTCCAATATCAAGGAGAGGCTGGATATAAGCAGTTAGTGGAACAGCTTGTATTGGAAGAAATGTTGTATTCAGACGCTAAAGAAAATAATCTCGACAGCGAAAAAGACTACCAAACAACTCTTGAACAATTAAAAAAATCACTATTAGCACAATATTCAGTAAGCAAGCTTATGTCAACTATAGACGTGAGTGAAGATGAAGCACAGGAGTACTATAACTCAAATAAAGATTTATTTAGAAGTCCTGAAAGTGTAACAGCAAGCCACATATTGATTGATACTTTAGAAAAGGCTGAGGAAATACTTAAAGAGATTAATGATGGTTTAGAATTTGCAGATGCTGCACAAAAATATTCTAGTTGCCCGTCAAAAAACAGCGGTGGTACTTTAGGTAAGTTTGGCAAAGGTCAAATGGTTCCTGAGTTTGAAAATGCAGTATTTTCTATGAATGTTGGAGATATAAGCTCTCCTGTTAAAACTCAATTTGGATACCATTTAATTCAATTAAATGAAAAAAGTGAAAGCCATGATTTGACTTTTGATGAAGCTAAGAAAGATATATTAAATAAAATCAAATATGAAAAGCAAAGCAAGGCATATACAGAAAAACAAAACGAATTAAAAGAAAAATATTCTGTTGAATATAAATATTAACAGTATTTTTAGATATTTTTTTATAATTATAAAAAATATTGACAAATAAATCAACTTGATGTAGAATGTATTTTAACATTTGTGATCAGAAAGAGTAGATATAATATTGAGGTTAAAGAGAGCTTGGGCTGGTGAAATCCTAGCACTAAAATTTATATCGAATGGGTCTGTGAGATGGCATGTGAAATAATAGTAGCAATGTCCGGGAGTCTACCGTTATATGGATAGGATATAATAGTATCCGAAAGAGTATTGTAGTACAGGTGGCAAGAAGCAGGCACTTTTCCTTTACGGGGAAGTGCTTTTTTATTGAATAAGAAAGTTCTTAACTTTCTTGTTTTCACTGATACTTCAATTAAATTTAGGTGGCACCACGAGTCATTTCGTCCTAATCGTATAGGATGATATGACTTTTTTTATTACCAAAAATATTTTCAATATTAAAAAGGAGGAAGTAAAAATGAAAGGATTTTTTGAAAATTTTGGAGGGCAGTACGTTCCTAAGGAGGTTTTGAAGGCTTTAAATGAGTTAGAAGAAGCCTACGAAAAAATAAAAGATGATAAATCTTTTATTGATGAATACAATTATTACTTGAAAAATTATGTGGGACGAGAAAGTCCGCTATATCTTGCACATAATTTAACTATGAAATGCGATGGAGCTAAAATCTATTTGAAAAGGGAGGATTTAAACCATACAGGAGCTCATAAAATCAACAATGCAATAGCTCAGGCACTGCTTGCAAGGCGTATGGGTAAAAAAAGAATAATCGCTGAAACAGGGGCAGGTCAGCATGGTGTAGCAACTGCAACTGTTTGCGCTTTACTGGGACTTGAATGCGATATTTTTATGGGTGAAGAAGATACTAAAAGACAAATGCTTAACGTGAAGAAAATGGAGCTTTTAGGAGCTAATGTGACCGCTGTTACACAAGGCACAAAAACTTTAAGTGATGCGGTAGATAAGGCATTCGAGGAATGGGTTAAAAGAATAGATGACACATTTTATTTGATAGGATCTGCAGTTGGGCCTCACCCATATCCAGAAATGGTAAGAAATTTTCAGAGAGTTATTGGGGATGAGGCAAGAAAGCAAATTTTAGAAAAGGAAGGTAGATTACCTGATTATTTACTTGCTTGCGTAGGTGGCGGAAGCAATGCAATAGGATTGTTTTATCCTTTCATAAATGATAAGGAAGTTAATATTATTGGCTTAGAAGCTGCTGGGAAAGGTGTTGATACCGATATGAATGCCGCAACTATGACAAATGGTATTGAGGGAATAATACATGGCATGAACACAATAGTTTTGAAAGATGATAAGGGAAACATTTCGCCTGCTTATTCGATTTCACCGGGATTAGATTATCCGGGAGTAGGTCCAGAACACGCTTATCTTAAAAAGATTGGTAGAGTGGAATACATAGCTGTTACTGACGAAGAAGCTTTATCGGCATTTAAAGACTTATCAAGACTAGAGGGAATAATACCAGCCATTGAAAGCTCTCACGCTCTGTATTATGGAATGAAACTAGCTAAATCCTTGAGCAGTGACAAAATTATTATAATCAATTTATCTGGTAGAGGCGATAAGGACTTGAATTAAATAAAATTTTGTTTTAAGAGATAGTTTTACACTCTCATTCCATTTGAGCAAAAAGGCTTATAATTTAAAAAAATTTAATAAGGGAAGACTTCACGAAATAAGTCTTCCCTTATTTTTATATAAATATTTTTAAAGGCTGTTCATCAACAAGATAAATCTACGACATAAGTCTCTTTTCTCCTGTTATTTCCTGTATAGGCTTTATGTCTTGAGTTACTTCGACTACACCCAGATATTCTCCTTTTTCATCTCTTACTGCATAATATCTTATCAAAATAAATTTATCACCCATGTTAATCCAGAAATCTTCATGATCCTTAGCTCCAGACTTGAAATCTTCAACTATTTTTTCAACTATATGAACACTTGCAGGCGGATGACAGTTTGATACATTTCTTCCTATTATAGTCTTTGTTCTTGCAAAAACTCTATCTGCACTTTGAGAAAAATACTTTACAGTATCGTTTTTGTCTACAAATGTAATATCAAAAGGTAAGGTATTGAGCATAGTCACCAATTCTTCTATCTTAAATATTCCTGTAGGAAGCTTTATAGTTCCATCGCTGTCTTCTTTTTTCATCTCCTTTGCGGCAGATTTATCTGACACTGTAGGAGTCCAGACAGGAACATTGTCTATTATAAATCCTATTTCATTGCTTTCATCTGCAACGTGCTTCCATTCGTCCTGAGTTAAAGTATCAAAAAGCATAGGAAGCATTATACTTTCTTCTTTAAATATCATTTCTTCAACTTTATTTATAAGGCTTAGTATTTTTTTCTTAAATTCGCCATCTATTTCTTTCTTTGAATTCAATTCTTTTTTTATCTCTTTATATTCAGCTCTTATCTCATCATCAACTCCCCACATTACCTTTGGAGGAGCGTCTATACCGTATTTTTCCATATAAGGGAATAGGAGATTTTCTTTTTTAGAATAATGTATATCTAATGCCCATAAATTATTAATTCCGTTTTTTAGATTATTTATAGACTCTATATCAGATGTAGGCTCTGCATAAGGCAAAATATCATTCTTTATTATGCTTTCTATTTTTCTGTTTTCAAGATTTAATATATTTGCAGGATGTCCTGCAATTTTTGATGGGTCTTTTTCGCTGTGAATTTCTTCTATTGATCCCTTAAACACCTCTGAATGCACATCACATAATCTTTGAACTTCTGAAATAGGAAGTCCTTCTTTTATTAATGCTTGTTCAGCCTCTGATATTTCTTTAGCTGTAACTCCTGTAAAGGCATCTTCAAATTTTTGCTTTACTTCATTCACAGTCTTTCCTTGGTGTAATTCTTTGATTATTTCTTTAATTACTTCCTTGCGATATTCTCTGTTGTTTATATCTTGACTCATTTCAATCCTCCTGTATTTTATATCCTAAATCTATAAATTTCTCTTTTATAACTTCTATGTCAATCTTTTTTAAAGCTGCACCCTTTTTTATAGTCATTATTCTACCAGCTGTAGAAATCATTCCGGGCTTTGTTATGTCCTTAAATCCTAATTCAGAAAGTATTGTCGGAATTTCAGAATTATCTTTATATAATTCATATATTGTTTTGTCAAAATCAATATGCTTTTCTGTCAAATAAAATCATCCCCTTTCAAATTATTAAATTAATTATATATTATTATACCATCCAAAGTATGTCTTTAAACTTATTTTACAAAATTATTTATATTAATTTGACAATTTAAGTATTAAAAAAACCACCACCCTTGTAAAAGGGTGGCAGTTGTATAGAAAATTAATTTAGGGGGGATTGTTTAATATATTCACTTTTTCATGTCACTTATTAAAATTATAGACCACCTATCATTAAACCCTTTACAAGCAATGACGGTGATTCAAAAAAGCTTAAATATACATCTGATGTACATACATCTTTAGATATATCTACAATGTTATTTAGCATTTCATAAAAGTTTCCTGCTACAGTTATTTGATTTATAGGCTTATCAATTTCACCATTTTTTATATAATAACCATTAGCAATCAACGAAAAATCTCCAGTTACAGTATTCATACCTGCATGTAAACCGTCAATATTTGTAATCATAACCGCCTCTGTTAGACTTGAAGTTATTTCACTTGTGCTTCTAAGTCCTGATTCTATATAACAATTAAGGGCGGATACAGATATATTCTCTCTATAGGAATTTCTAAAAGCATTGCCAGTCGAAGCTTCATACTCATTTGTACTAAGTATGTTTTTCAGAATACCATTCTCTATCAAGTGCTTTTTATATGTCTTTGTACCCTCATCATCAAATATACGGTTTATTTTGCCTCTTTGATACATAGGATCTTCTATTATGTTCAAACTTTCTACTGCTACCTGTGTATTTATTTTATCAGCAAATTTACTTGTATTCTTTTTGATAGAATCTGCGCAGAATACTGTCATAAAGGTAGCAAACATATTAGCTGACACATCATTTCTAATTATAACATCATAATTTCCGCTTGCGATAGGTGAAGCTTTTATCATGCTTGTAGCTTCATGTATTGCTTCTGTTAAAATAGTTTCATAATTTATATCTTCAAATTTCTTATTTATGCTGAATGAATATCCGTTTTTCTTTATGCCATTTTCCTCAGCAACAACAGATATGTTTCCCACAACGTAAGAGTAAGAATCCTTAAATTCATTTCCCTTATCATCTGATAGTATAATTATTGTGTTTCTTTCTTGATACCCGCATGTCGGGATAGAAATTATTCTCGAATCTATACTTTTTGCTGTTCCTTGTACTTTTTTTAGCTTATTAATTACTAAATTAACATCGGCATAATACTTGTTGTTACTGTTATGATTAATACTGCTTTTTTCTATAGCTTTCTTAGTTTTACCGTTATATGGTGCAGTTTCTTTAATATTATTAACCGCCTCTAACAAAGCCTTATCATCAAATTTTTCTATATATGTCGTGCTGTTTTTGCCCTCGTAATTACCGCTTAGATTTATGCCCTCATCATTTGATAATCTAAATGTTTCAATTTCATTATCAACTATATTAATCAAAGTTGATATAGAGTTTGAATAATATACCTCTACATCAGTAATGTTTTGATTTTTACAAGTTTCTATAAGCTTATTTATATATTCTCTTATATCCATACTATTTTCTACCTCCCACTGTCATATTTGATATTCTGACTGTAGGCTGTCCAGCACCTATAAATAATGCCCCGCTTGCAGCATAGCAGTATCCTTGACCAATACTTAAATTATCTCCAACCATATCAACAAGTTTTAATATGCTTCCGCCTGTTCCTATAAGTGTAGCTCCTTTTACAGGCTCTGCAAGTTTTCCGTTTTCAATCAAATAAGCTTCTGATACTGAGAAATTGAATTCACCTGTAAGTGGATTAACAGAACCAGCATTTATTGATTTAACAAATAAGCCTTTTTCAGTATTTGCAATAATTTCATCTTTTGAATGTTTTCCTGCTTCAATATAGGTATTAGACATTCTTGAAGTAGGAGCATATTTATATGATTCACGTCTTCCTGAGCCTGTCGGAGGCATATTCATTATCCTGCTGTTTAGCTTGTCTATCATATAGCCTTTTAATATTCCATTTTCGATAAGGATATTTTTTTGCGTTTTTGTACCTTCGTCATCAATACTAAGCGAGCCCCAAGCCTTGTCTATACTTCCATCATCTACTAATGTCAATATGTCAGAGGCTACTTTTTGTCCTAATTTTCCTGAAAATTCCGAATTGCCTTTTGCAACGCTGCTTGCCTCTAAGCTGTGTCCGCAAGCCTCATGGAACATCAGTCCTCCAAAGCCATTGTCAACTACTACAGCCATTTGACCTGCCGGACAATATTTTGCACCAGCTATTACACAGGCTGAACGTGCTGCTTCTCTACCGTAGTAATTTAAATCTATCTCATCATAAAACTCAAAGCCCTTTGCAGCTCCGGGTCCTATATATCCACTTTGAAGTTCACCATTTTTCTCTGCAAATGCACTTACAATCATTCTTGTTTTAAATCTGTTGTCTTCCTTGTATATACCATCAGTATTTGCAATTATAACATGTTGTTCTTGGTCTAGATATCTCACAAGCATTCTTTTCACAGCAGTGTCATATGCTTTGCCTGATGATATTACTTGATTTATCACATCAAGCTTTTGCTTGTACAAGGTTTTACTAAAATGTTTTTGAGCTTCAATAACGCTTTTTGCCATTTGAGGAAGTTCGATAAAGCCATTTGCTGTATTATTAGACACTTTGTTGTTAAAGGCTTTGCAAACTTCTTTTGTTATATTTAACAAATTTTCCTCTGAATCATTGCTGCTGTATGTGTATACATAATTATTTTTAGAAAAAACTCTTATGCCTATTCCATAATCCTTAGCCACAATTCCATTATCTATTACATCATTGTTTACTGTTATATTTGTATTGTATTTGTCCTCTACGAATACCTCTGCAAAGTCTCCACCGTTATCAAGAGCAGTTTGCAAAATTTTATTTATTAAATTTGAACCTATCATCATTTGCCTCCATTACATTTATGACACGCTACAAAATGACCTTTTTCAACCTCTTTAAGAACTGGTCTATCTGTTTTACAAATATCTGTTGCAAAGTTACATCTCGTTGAGAATTTGCAGCCTTTTGGTTGATTAACAGGACTTGGAATTTCTCCTACAATTTTCATGCGTTTTCTTTGTAAATCAGGGTCTGGCTCTGCATCTGGTATGGCAGAAAGCAAGACTTGTGTATACGGGTGCAATGTATTTTCAAACAGTACATCACTTGTTGCAAGCTCAACCAAGCTTCCCAAATACATAACTCCAATTCTGTCAGAAATATGTCTTACCATAGATAAGTCATGAGATATGAATAAATAGGTTAAATTACGCTCTTTTTGCAGTTTAATCAAGAGGTTTACTATTTGTGCCTGAATTGAAACATCAAGTGCTGAAATTGGCTCATCGCAAACAATAAACTGCGGCTCAACAACTAATGCTCTGGCAATACCAACACGCTGTCTTTGACCACCTGACAGCTCATGTGCAAATCTATTTCCAAAGCTTTCTGTGAGTCCGACAGAATATAATACCTCATTCACACGCTTAATTTTTTCTGCCCTTGAGAGGTTGTAGTGTACATTAAGTCCCTCTGCTATAATCTCAGATATAGTCATTCTAGGATTTAGTGAAGAATACGGGTCTTGGAAAATCATCTGAGCATTTTTTTTGAAACTTAAAAGTTGTCTTTTATTGTACTTGCCTACATCCTCACCATTAAATAAAACCTGTCCCTGTGTTGCATTATAAAGCTTTAATACAGTACGACCACAAGTAGTTTTACCACAGCCCGACTCACCGACAAGTCCAAGTGTTTCTCCACGATTTATACTAAAGTTTACACCATCAACAGCCTTTAATACAGCATTTTTACCTGCGCCAAAGTATTTGCTTAGGTCTTTTACTTCTATTAATTTTTCTGCCATTTAAAATTCCCCCCTCTTATATAATGGGTCTACCTTTGGTGCCAAAGAGTGCATTAACCAGCAAGATACCATGTGTTTATCTGATAAACTCGTTTCTTTTGGCATCTGCTCACGGCATATTTTCATGCAATATTGGCATCTGTCAGCAAAAGGACAATGATTTAAAGGCAATATCAAATCAGGAGGAGTTCCTTTTAACGCATATAGTTCTTGTTTATTTGTTTTAGCCAGCTTAGGCACTGAACTTAACAAAGCCCATGTGTACGGATGTTTAGAGTCATAGAAAATTTCCTTTGCCGTACCTCTTTCTATAACCTGTCCTGCATACATAACCTGTATCCTATCAGCGAAATTAGCTACTACTCCTAAATCGTGTGTAACGAGTATGATTGCAGTATTTAATTCTTTCTTCAAATCGTTTAACAAGTCCATAATTTGTGCTTGTATTGTAACATCAAGTGCTGTTGTTGGCTCGTCTGCTATGAGTACGCTAGGATTGCAAGCTAATGCAATAGCAATCATAACTCTTTGACGCATACCGCCTGATAGTTGATGCGGATATGATTTTAGTCTTTTTTGTGCATCTGGAATACGAACCATCTCAAACATTTTGAGTGCTTCTTTTTTTGCTTCTTCCTTGTTCATGTTACGGTGAATCATTAAGCTTTCCATTACCTGCTTGCCACAAGACATAGTAGGATTTAGCGAACTCATCGGGTCTTGGAAAATCATGCTAACTTCATTTCCTCTATAGGCATGAAGTCTTTTTTTATTCATTTTCAAAACATCTTCACCGTTATATAGTATACTTGAACCTTCCTTGATTTCAGTTACTGATTCCTTTAATAATCTCATGATAGCCTTGGCAGTTACTGTTTTACCACAGCCCGATTCTCCAACAAAGGCTAGAGTTTCACCCGGTTTTAATTCAAAATCAACACCCCTGACAGCTCTTACCTCTCCGGCATAAGTGTTAAAAGAAACTCTGAGATTTTTAACTTCTAATATATTCTTATTCATAATATCCTCCATTTCTTTTACTTCCTCAGACGTGGGTCAAGAGCATCACGCAGTCCATCTCCCATAAGCGTGAATGATAACATAGTCAATGCAATCATTATTGCAGGGAAAAATAACTGATACGGATAATGTGTAAATTCAGGCTGCGCAGATGAAGCTAATGCACCCCAGCTTGTCCCCGGAGATTGAATTCCAAGTCCTATAAAGCTTAAAAATGCCTCCGAAAATATATATCCGGGTATATCAAATGTTATGGAAACAATTACAACACTGATTGTGTTTGGTATCATGTATTTAAGAATTATTTTCCACGGACTGACTCCCATAGCCTTTGCCGCAAGTATATATTCTTCGTTTTTTATCTGAAGCATCTGTGCTCTAACTAGCCTTGCCATACCGCACCATCCGGTTATAGTCATAGCAAGTATAAGAGTTCCTAGGCTTTTACTGTCAAAAATAATTGACATGAGTATTACTACAATCAAATATGGTATACTTATTAGTATCTCTACGATACGCATCATTATATTATCAACTTTTCCACCAAAATAAGCAGCTACACCTCCGTATATACAGCCAATGACAGAAGAAATTAACGCACCTGTAATACCAATAATAATCGATACTCTACCTCCAACCCATACTCTGGAAAACAGGTCACGACCTAATTTGTCTGTACCAAACCAGTGCATAGCACTAGGAGCTTTATTACGGGCAGTTTTATCAACAGCCTCAAATTTGTATCCGCTTAGTGCTGGGCCTATAATAACCATGACAGTTATCAACAAAAGTATAAACATAGCAATTAATGCAACTTTATTCTCTTTAAATCTTCTCCACGCATCCTTAAAATATCCAATCCTTGGACGAGCTATAATGTCGCCTTGATTTTCAGATATTCCAATAATTTCAAAAGAAGAAGCATCTATTTTTTCATGTTGCAAATTATTTTTATCCATTTTATTTCCCCTCCATGCTGTCGTTAGATAGCCTAATTCTTGGGTCTATCAGAACATAAACAAAATCAACTATTAACTGCATAACAACAAATAAAATAGCGTAAAATACAGTAGTACCAAGAGTCATATTGTAATCGTGATTATTGATAGAGCTTATATAATAAAACCCTATTCCCGGTATGGAGAACATTTTTTCTGTAACAAATGCTCCTGTAAAAATACCTACTATGCTACCTGCAAGCATTGTAACAGATGGCAACAGCGAATTTCTAAGAACGTGTCTTGTAATTACCTTAGTTTCTGATAATCCCTTAGCTCTCGCAGTCAAAACATAGTCCTGCTCAAGAGTGTCTAACATACTTGACTTAATATATCTCGCATAGCTTGCTATTGGACCAAAGCACAGTACTAAAACTGGAAGCACCATGTTTTTTGCCTTACCCCAGCCTGAGGCCGGAAACCACCCGAGTTTAACCGCAAACACTAATTGAACAAGAGAAGCCAAAACAAATACTGGTATAGTAACACCTAATATAGCGATAAACATTACAACATAATCTGGCCACTTGTTTTTATTAAGTGCTGCAACAATCCCTAATGTTACTCCTATAGAAACACCTATAAGGAGTGCAGTACCGCCAACCATCGCTGATACAGGGGATGTTTTTGATATGGTTCCAGCGATAGATCTACCCGGAAATACGACGCTTTCACCTAAATCAAGATGCAATAAATTTTTCATATATAATAAATATTGTTGATATAAAGGCTTATCTAAACCATATTTAGCGTGAAAATTAGCTCTCGTTTGCTCTGGCAGCATCTGTGCCATAGAAGCAAGCGGGTCTCCGGGTATACTTCTCATAAGAAAAAATGTAAGCGTTATTATAATAAATAACGTGAGTATCATATACGTAAGTCTTTTAAAAATATATTTTTTCAACTTGAAACCTCTTTCTTAAAATTAAATACTATTCACTATCGTGATAAGTATTTTTAACAAAACGGGCAACTATAGTAGTTGCCCTTTTATTTTAAACTGTAAGAATTTTTTATGCTAACGCTTGATGCAAGATGGTCATTCTTACAAGGTTTAACATGAAGTATTATTATCTACCTTTAGTATACATATCCTTATATCCATTAGCACTAAATCCAAGATTAGAATATCCATAAACATAGTTCTTGTAGAATGAATGAGAAGTAGATGTTGCTAAAGGACAAACAGCAGCTTCATTTAAGAGTATTCTTTCAGCATCCTTATAATATTTAATTCTTGTGCTTGCATCCATTTCAACACCAGCTTTGTCAATTAACTCGTCAAATTCTTTATTTGCCCAGCCAGTTTTTACTTGGTCATACTCTGATTTGAATATGCTTAACACATCATATGGATCATTATAATAAGCTCCCCAGCTCATATAACCCATTTGATATTTTCCGTTAGTTACATTTTCATAGAAAATTCCCCAATCAGCAAAGTCAATTTTTATATTAACTCCTAAGTCAGTTAAATATACTTGTTGTAAATATTCGCCGAATGTACGGAACCAATCATCTGTACCAGCTAATGATAATGTCACATTAAGTTTAGATGGATCATCACCCAATCCTAATTCTTGCATTCCTTTTAACAGTAAATCCTTTGGCGTTTGACCATTAGCTGTTAATTCTGCTTTTTGCTCTTTTAATACATCTCCGGCAGTTTGACGGAAGTTTTCTTCTCCAACAGATATTGTTGGAACAACCCATCCGTAAGTAGGAACTCTCAAGCCACCAAAGCACATTTCGTTTATATCTTCGTGATCTATCGCTAAGCTAAATGCTTTACGAATATTTTCATTTTTAAACAATTCATCTTTTGTGTTGTAGAAATTAAATACCAAGCCTTGAGTTGTATAGTACTCATACTTAGAATTACTGTCTTTATTAAATTCATCTAATTGCTCTTGCTTATTAACACCTACTACATCTAAATCTCCACTCTTGTATGCGTTGATTATAGTAGTTGTATCAGACATTATAGCTAAATTAACCTTGTCTAATTTTACTGAGTCAGCATTCCAATAATTAGGGTTCTTTTTAAGAACTAAAGAGCTGTTATGTGTCCAGCTTTCAAGAACAAATGGTCCATTGTAAACTGTATACTCTGCTTCTGTACCATATTTTTCTCCCCACTCTTTCATCTTATCTTCTCTTTGTGGGTAGTAAATTGTACTGTTGCACATTTCCAAGAATGCAGGCATTGCACTTGCAAGAGTAATTTCTAATGTTTTCTCATCTATAGCTTTTACTCCTAATTCTGATGTAGCCATCTCACCTTTACTTATTGCTTCGTAATTAAGAACTGGTGATAAGAACCATCCGTTAGGACATCCAGTCGCAGGGTCTGCACTACGTTGTAATGAGTAAACATATTGCTGTGCTGTTACAGGCTCTCCGTCTGACCATTTGTTATTTCCTAGAGTAAATGTCCAAACTGTACCTTCGTCATTGCTTTTCCAAGATTGCGCATCTCCAGGTGCCATGAAATACTCACCATTTCTGTCTTCAAGACGAATAAGACCTTCCATTACGTTAGTTATAATAGTACTTGAATATGAATCTGAACGAAGTGAAACATCAAGAGTCGTTGGATCTGATGCCAAGTAAGTATTTAAATACTGTTCCTTGTCCATTTCTCCAGATTGAGTACCGTTGTTATTCTCTCCGTTTGGAGTTTCGTTACCTGAATCTACAGGCTTATTTGTATTGCTGCATGCAACAATACTTAAAAACATTGTAAGTGCTAACACTATAGCCATTATCTTTTTCATTTTTCTAACTCCTTAAAATTATAGTATTTAATTAAGTGAATTATAGCATACACTATATTTAGTGTCAATAAATTAACAATGATTTTTGTAAACACTTTAATTAATTATCAATTTTATAATTATTCAAAATTTTAATTAGTTATTTTAATGATTTATTTAATTTTTTTATGCGTCCGCAATAAAGTATGAAAAAATTTTATAGTAAATAGTAAATGAGATTTCTAATTTTTGCAGTTCTCTTTTTTTCATAGCAGAAAAAACTCTCATATTATATAAAAAATCAAGTAAAAAACTGCAATTCATGTTTTTTACTTGATTTTCTTAGAAATTTTATATCTATTATTAATATCATCATTAAAAATTACTTTTTAGTACATCAATTATATTTTAAGTTATAAACTTAAAATATTTCTTCCTGCGCCTTAAATATTCTCGAAAATTCTTCCATGTTACTTATGTCGTCTTCGTTTTTCATACTTTTAACTATACTCACGGCTGAAGTCAACAAATTTCCAAGCATCATAGGAGTAGAAAGTGTGTTTAGAAAAAGCCTTGTGGTGCTTTGACAAGTTAAAACTAAGTTGCTGTTTAGAGCTACCTCTGCACTTTCATTGTCAGTTATCGCCAATATTGTTGAACCTTTAAGCTTTGCATACTCAACAAATTTATTTGTCATGTAATAATAGTCAGGAAAGGAAATTGGTATCAAGAGAACATCATTTTTTATAAAGGAAAGAGTTCCATATATGCTATCATTAAGTTCTGTATTTACTGTTATAGAGGATATGCCTAAAGTCGTTAAACGCATTGAAATAAACTCAGCTAACTGAAAAGAAACGCCTCTGCCGCATATAACAATAACCTTATGCTTTAGTATCATTTCTGCCGCATTGAATAATTTACTTATATCAATGTTAGAAATATAGTTATTCACTATTGATAGCTCCTCATGACAAATATCAATTAGCAATTGTTCCTTATGCGTTAATTCATAAGACGGAACGGGGTCAGATGCGTGAGCATTCTGCATTTGTACTTCATTTTTATTAGAAATTACATTATATTTTCTAAACTCATATTTAAGTTCGTTAAAATTCTCAAAACCCCAAGCAGAGCAAGCATTTAGTATAGTAACCTCAGTAACCTTAGTAGCTGCACTAAGGTCTTTAAGTGTTATAAAACACATTATATGAGGATCATTCAGCATATAATTAGCCAAATGCTTCTGTTTCGTCGTCATCGACTTATACTTGCTTTTTATTAAATCTACAACATTCATATTATAGCACCACCATATTTTATATTATACTAAATACTATAATATAATAATTTACTAAATTTGTAAAGAAAATAAAATTTATAGGACATCTATTTTGAATTTATTTCCATGTTATGTGATAAATTACTAAAATAAATTTTACAGCAGATAATAGATAATTTATTTTAATTATGCTTATTTTTAAAATAAAAAAATCGCAATTTGATATTTATATTATACTTAATTCCACTTAAAATCCGTTTAAATAGAAATTAGTATTACACTCAAATTGCAATTTAAAAATATTTTTATAATAATTTTTATACGTTAAAGCGGAAAAGCACAACATCTCCGTCCTGCATCACATACTCTTTGCCCTCTAGCCTTGTCAAGCCCTTTTCTTTTGCAACAAGCTGTGATTTACATTCTTCCAAGTCTTTGAAAGAAGTTACTTCTGCTCTGATAAATCCTCTTTCTATATCACTGTGGATTTTGCCTGCAGCTTGTGGTGCTTTTGTTCCTCTTTTAATAGTCCATGCTCTGGTTTCCTCCGGACCAGTAGTTAAAAAACTTATAAGTCCAAGCAAATGATAGCTTGCTCTAATCAATTTATCAAGTCCTGACTCCTCAAGCCCTAATTCTCTTAAGAATTCTAACTTTTCTTCTCTCTCAAGCTCTGAAACTTCAGCCTCTATTTGACCGCAAACTACTATTAACTCTGAATTAACACTTTCTGCATATTTTTTTACAATTTGCACATATTTGCAATCATCTGGATTAGCAATAAATTCTTCTGATACATTGGCTGCATACAATACAGGCTTAGCTGTTATAAGATTGAATGTTCTTAAAAGCTTAGCTTCTTCTTCTGTGTATTCCAATGCTCTTGCAGGTTGCTCCTTTTCTAAACACTCAAGAACTTTTTGAGATAATTCAAGTTCTGGAACTAAGGATTTATCACCTTTTGCAGACTTCGTAAGCTTTTCAATTCTCTTGCTTAAAACCTCAAGGTCTGCAAGAATTAATTCAAGCTCTATTATTTCAATATCTCTCAAGGGCTCTACAGTTCCCTCGACATGAACTACATTCTCATCATCAAAGCATCTCACAACATGGACAACAGACTCAACCTCACGAATATGAGATAAAAACTTATTTCCCAAGCCCTCGCCCTTGCTTGCTCCCTTAACTAATCCAGCTATATCAAAAAATTCAATAGCTGTTGGAACAATTTTTTTAGATTTACTCATCTGTGCTAAAAAATCGAGTCTTGTATCTGGAACACTCACAACTCCTATATTTGGCTCAATTGTGCAAAATGGATAATTTGCAGACTCAGCACCTGCTGATGTTATTGCGTTAAACAATGTACTTTTACCTACATTCGGTAAACCAACTATACCTAATTTCATCTATAATTTCCTTTCATTTATGCTAATGCTCAATATAATAACCACAAAGTCAAAATCTCAAATCTTTAGAATAGACTATCTTTAATGATTTATATTGAAAATTAGCATTGTTATCTAATTAATAAAATATATAATAAATATTATACTACATATTTTTCAATACTTCCACAAAATTTTAAATAAAAAGCTTTTATAAAAAGTGAACTACGTTCACTCTATGGAAGAATCGTTCCGATTATTCATTTATCACATAGGAAATAGAGCCTATGTGATAAAAATAGCTTGGCACAATTTAACCTGCACCAAGCCATTGAATAATACTAAAAATATTATTTATAATCAAAATTTAACTATTTTGATAAATATTCGTGTATTCCTTTTGCCCCTATTTTACCTGCTTCCATAGCAAGTATAACAGTTGCAGCACCTGTTACAGCGTCTCCACCGGCAAAAACACCTTGTCTTGTCGTTTGACCGCTTTCTTGTACTATCAAGCACTTGTGCTTATTGAGTTCAAGTCCCTCTGTAGTAGAAGAAATAAGTGGGTTTGGTGATGTTCCTAATGCCATTACAACAGAATCAACTTCAATTTCAAATTCTGAATTTGGTACTTCAATTGGTTTTCTTCTTCCTGAAGCATCTGGCTCGCCAAGCTCCATTCTCACACATTTGATAGCTCTTACCCATCCTTTTTCATCTACTAAAACCTCTGTAGGATTAGTTAAGACTTCAAATATAATGCCTTCTTCCTTAGCGTGATGTACCTCTTCAAGTCTTGCAGGCAATTCCTTCTCGCTTCTTCTGTAGATTACATAAACCTCAGCTCCAAGTCTTTTTGCTGTTCTTGCAGCGTCCATAGCAACATTTCCTCCGCCAACAACAGCAAGCTTTTTACTTTTGAATATCGGTGTATCATAATCTTGTCTAAATGCTTTCATCAAATTGCTTCTTGTTAGATATTCATTAGCTGAAAATACTCCATTTGCATTTTCTCCAGGTATACCCATAAAATTAGGAAGTCCTGCTCCAGAGCCTATGAATACCGCTAAAAATCCGTCTTTCTCTAATTGGTCGATTGTGACAGTTTTACCAATTATTACATTTGTCTCTATTTTAACGCCTAGTTTTTTAACATTTTCGATTTCTGCATTAACTACCTTTTCTTTTGGTAAACGGAATTCTGGAATTCCATATACCAATACTCCTCCAGGCTCATGTAAGGCTTCAAATATTGTAACCTCATAGCCAAGCTTTGCTAAATCTCCTGCACATGTTAGTCCGGCAGGTCCTGCTCCTATAACAGCAACTTTTTTACCATTTGTTTTTTCAGGCTTAACAGGGCTTATGTTATTTTCTCTTGCCCAGTCAGCAACAAATCTTTCAAGCTTTCCTATAGAAACTGAATCTCCTTTTATTCCTCTTATACAATTCTTCTCGCATTGTGATTCTTGAGGACAAACACGTCCGCAAACAGCAGGCAAAGATGATGATTCATTGATAACATCAAAAGCAGATTTAACATCATTATTCTTTACATGCGTGATAAATGCCGGTATATTGATAGAAACTGGACATCCTTGAATACATTTTGCATTTTTACAGTTAAGGCATCTTTCAGATTCTTCCATAGCCTCTTTCAAATCATATCCATAGCAAACTTCTTCAAAGTTAGTTGCTCTTACTTGAGGGTCTTGCTCTCTTACCGGAACTCTTTTAAACATATCTCTCTTTTCATCATGTGCATTTACTTCACACGCGCCATGATGATGAGTATCTCCCTCTGCTTTTTCTAATGCTGCTCTTCCTTCTTCTGATTTATACATTTGTTGTCTTTTCATTGCTTCGTCGAAATTAACTAAATGTCCATCAAATTCTGGTCCATCAACACAGGCAAATTTTATTTCTCCACCTATAGATACACGGCAAGCACCGCACATTCCTGTTCCATCAACCATTATAGGGTTTAAACTTACTATAGTTTTAATTCCTAATTCTTTTGTAGTCATACAAACGAATTTCATCATTATCATAGGGCCTATGGCAACTACAACATCATATTTTTTTCCTTGATTTAAAACTAAGTCTTTTATTACATCTGTAACAAGCCCTTTTCTTTCATAAGAGCCATCATCAGTAGTTATATACAAATTACCTGCAACAGATCTCATCTGATCTTCAAGTATTAATATATCCTTGTTTCTTGCTCCGATAATTACATCAGCAGCTACACCATGCTCGTGCATCCATTTTACTTGAGGATAAACTGGTGCAGTTCCAACTCCTCCAGCAACAAACAATATTTTTTTGTGTTTTAATTCATTTATATCTTCATTTACGAATTCTGACGGAACACCTAGAGGTCCAACGAAATCTCTGAAATAGTCTCCAGCTTTTAATTCAGCCATTCTTTTTGTTGAAGAACCTAAAATTTGGAAAACTATTGTTACTGTTCCTGCCTCACGGTCATAATCACATATAGTTAATGGTACTCTTTCACCCTTTTCATCAATTTTAACTATCAAAAATTGACCAGGTTGGCAGGATTTTGCTATGTGTTCAGCTTCTACTTCCATTAAATAGGTTATGTCATTTAGAAATTCTGCCCTTTTTATTTTATACATTTTTTCCTCCTTATCAATGGTAATTACATCTAATTTTCATTGATTTTCTATTGTACTAGTTATTTTTTTGTAGTTATACCTTTGAACAATCTTTCTAAAAAAGAAAGACTAACATGTTACATATGCACTTAGTGCATATTTTTTCTTTATTTTTTATATTTTTACTTTTTGTAATTGATTTAATTCTAATACCCCGTGCGATATTATCATCTTATCAAATAAGACTACAAATAGACTTCAAAATTAATTTACATTAAAGTTCAAAATCTACACAAATCACAGGGGGTTTAGACTAAATCGTTTTTTAAATTTTTATTTAATAATAAACAGCAGTTATATTATAGCACTATAAATTATAGTATACAAGACCTATTATTTATTTTTTCTAATTCTTACCGATATCTCTCCAGAGATTATATTGTCTGTTTCTCCATCTTTATACATTACAACAAGCTCGCCATCATCATTTATATTTAATGCTGTTGCTTCTTTTACTTCTTGGTTTTTTATTAGATTTATTTCTTTTCCTATAACATATGAGTTCTTTCTGCATATATCTAAGGACTTTGAGAAATCATTGTTATTTAGAGCTATATAGAGTTTTTCAAAATTATTTAAAACTTCTGCAACTAAGATATTTCTTTTAAATTCCTTATTTGTTTCAATTTTTATTGATGTTGCTGTTTCTCTTAATTCTTCGGGAAAATCCTCTATATCGTTGTTTACGTTTATACCTATGCCAACTACAACATAGTTAATTTTACTATCTTCAGAGGTATTAGTGCTTATATTTTTTTCAGAATTCATTTCAACTAAAATTCCACATATTTTTTTGTTGTTTATAATTATATCATTTGGCCATTTTATTTCTGTTTTTACACCATGAGATGAAAGTCCTAAATTTATTGCAGCTGCTGCAACTTGAGTAATTTTAGAAATATCTTCAATATTAATTTTGGGCTTTAAAATTATGCTCATCCATATACCCTTGTTATTTTGAGATACCCATTGTCTGCCAAGTCTTCCTCGTCCACTTAGCTGCTTTTCAGTTATCACAACCTGACCTTCTTTATCTAAATCGCTTGCAATACTTTTTGCATAAGTATTTGTTGAATTTAGTTCATCAAAATGAATTATATTTCTTCCAATAAATTCTGTATTCAAATAATCTTTTAACTCATCATAATTTAATATATCTTGATTTTTCGTCATTTTTCAACTTACTTTCCTTTCTTTTGTTTCAATTGTATTAAGTATTTATAAAAGCAATAAGCAAATTCTGTGATTATATGTTATAATAAATAATGTTTAAATTTTTACTTTGTATATTTTAAATATATTATAATATAATAAATAAATATTGTTTAATGATATTAATTAATATTATTAGACGGATATGGCTTTCGGAGGTTGATATTGAAGCTTAATCTAATTAAAAAATTTATCAGAAAAATATTAAACGATGACATTTTTGCTTTAAGTGCGCAATTTTCATATTATATAATCCTTGCAATTTTTCCATTTATTCTTTTAGTTGTAATATTTCTAAGTCAATCCTCAAATTTATTGTATGAAACACTGTATGAGGTTAAACACCTTATACCACCATTAATATATGATTTGTTTTATGGCATTATCAACAATTCTGTCAGCAGCTATAAAACCAGTTATTTTTCAACTGGTATTATTTTATTAATATGGTCAGCTTCTTCAGGTAGTGTAGGAATTATAAAAGGAATAAATAAAGCTTATGGTTCTGAAAGCAAAAAAAATTTCATTTATATGAGATTTTTTGGTGTATTATTCATATTAGCTCTTATGATTTCTTTCCAGCTTGTGCTGATATTTATTGTAGGCGGAAAATATATAATTAATCTTTTGACAGCAGTAACCGCAATACCAGCTATATTAATAGTATTATTAAGAATAATAAGCTATGTAATTCCAATTATTTTATTGACAGTAATGTTATCATTGATATACAAATTTATACCAAGTAAAAGAATTAAATTTGTTTATGTAATACCAGGAGCTTTAATTGCCGCTTTTGGCTGTTTAATAAACTCATTGTTTTTTTCTACTTTTGTAAATTATAGAATTGCATACTACAACAATATATACGGAAGCCTATCTGGAATATTCATTTTACTTCTTTGGATAAATATAACAAGCTTTATATTTTTACTTGGTAATGAGATTAATGCTTTTATTATTGATATAAAATCAAAAAAACAATAATTTATTCCTCGCCTTCCAAGAAATTTTTCACATCAAGCGATGCTTTATATGCGTCGTTTTTTGATGCTATTTTTTCATCCACTATTTCCTTTACAGCTTGCTTTAAGGAGTAATTCTTAGTATATATCTTATCAAATATTATCGCCTGTAAGCTTATATTATAGTTATTTCCTTTTTCTTCTTCAAAATCATTGTTATATCCAACAACAACATACTCACCTTTTTCAACGTTCGTGTCGTCTTTAAGTTTCTGTAAAACCTCATCTACTTTTCCAAATGTAAATTTTTCATGCAGCTTAGTAAGCTCTTTGCAAACACACAAATCAGCATTTGGCATTTGTTCTTTTATTGCTTCAATTAAATTTAAAATTCTCTTTGGAGATTCATATATAACAAATGTTTTTATGTTACTGCATTTTATTTTAAGCAACGCTTCTTCAAGTTCTTTTCCTTTTCTTGGTAAAAAACCGTAAAATGAAAAATTATCAGTATTAATACCTGAAACTGACAAAGCAATTGTAGTCGCACAAGCTCCTGCAAGACCTGTAACTTCAATGTTTTTTTCACGAGCTAGCTTTACAATCTCAAATCCTGGGTCAGAGATACATGGTGTTCCAGCATCTGTTACTATTGCTATGACTGTATCTTTCCCAGAGATACTATCATCTGCTAAAATTTCTTCAATTATTTCCTCACTTCTTTTTTTCTCATTAAATTTATGATATGAAACAAGTTTTGTCTTAATATCAAAATAGTTTAGCAGATTTTGAGTGTGTCTAGTATCCTCAGCTAAAATCATATCACATTCTTTTAAAACTTCTAAAGCCCTGTTTGTAATATCTCCAAGATTTCCAATCGGTGTTGGAACAATATAAATTTTGCTCATTGCAGTACTCATTCCTTTTTTATTTTCATCAATATAATATCAGTGTAAGATAAAATTAATCTTATAACTGTAAGTTTGTTACATTTCTTTAATATAATTCATTGTAACATAAAGATATGGAAAAATAAATCTTTTTAATTTGTGTTTTATCTGTTATAATATGGGTATATATTTTATAGAATTTCGAACGATATCGACAATATTCGAAACATTATACTTAGGAGGATTTAAAAATGGCATATACATATGATAAGACATTAGAAACTGGACATACACTTATTGACTCTCAGCACAAGGAGCTTATTGCAGCAATAAACAGTCTTATGGAAGCATGTAATCAAGGAAAGGGCAGAGAAGAAACTAAAAAAACAATAGCCTTTTTAAAAAGTTATACTGACAAGCACTTTGGAGATGAAGAAGTTCTTCAGCAAAAATATAATTATCCTGACATAGTAAATCACAAAAAATTACACCAAACATTTAAAGATGATGTTAAGGCAATTAGCGAAGATTTCGATAAAAACGGAACATCCGTAGCTTTAACTTTTAAAGTAAATAACATAGCTGCATGGTTTATAAATCATATTAAAATTCAAGACAAGAAAGTTGCAGCGCATATTAACTCACAAAAATAATTTTTAAATTCGATAAAGAAGTAAATATTAACATAAGTTTAATTAAAATAAACAAGTCAATAAAATATTTAAATTTTATTGACTTATTTGTTTTTAATATTTTTTAATTTGTTATTTTATTTTACTTAAAAAATCATTTAATTTTTGTTTTTGATCTTTGTTTAGAAACATCTCGAATTTTTTTAATTCTTGCAATTTTTTGTTATATTCTGCTTCTCCAAGCTGTGATTTTAATTTATCGCTATAATCCTTAGCTTCCCTTAAAATTTCATCATCAGACTTATCCTTGAATTTCTCTTTAAATTTCTCAAATTCCGTATTTTTTGAAAGTCCCTGTATAGGATTATCATTTGTCACATTTTCAGAATTTTCCTTATCAAAGCTTTTAAATATATTATTTGACATAACAACCTCCTTTTATTAAATGCAACCATATTTTATTTTATGAATATTATATTCAGATATTACTTATTTGTTTATATGTAAATTTTTTAATAAATTTATGAACCCTTTCAATAAAACTACATAAAATATATATAATGCTAAGGATTGTGTGTACTAGCAATTATTAAATTAGATGTGTAAGAGGGTGGTATTATTTCTGTGACATGGTTATTAGTTATAATGGGTGCTAAATACATATTTGGAAACAAAAATTTTAATGACATAACTGGTATCGCAACAAATTTTATAACGGGTATAATATCCAATCCTCAGCAATTGGAAAACATACTTGGAATTGTAAGAGGTTTTGCTCCTTTAGCCTCTGCTCAAACAGTAACAAAAATAAATACCTATCTACCAATTGTAGAAAAAATCAGCAGTATCGTAGGAATGTACAGCTTTCTAAATAAAGCTCAAAATTACGCTCCAATCCAATCGCTTGGTGACAAGCCACTAATGGAAAAGGTAACTACCCTTGTTTCTAACGGAAACATACCTATATCAAAAATATTAGCACAACCAATGATTTCGCAGGCTATTGGCAAAATAATAGCTTCAGTTGCAGGAAGCTTTATTAATAACAGCATTAAAAACGGTGGTATTGACCAAATCCTATCGAATTTAATGGGCAATATGTCTAATAACAATTCTACAACTAATACTGAAAATTCTTCACAAAACAATGCAAATTCTAATCTTGATATAGGAAGTATAATAGAAACTATTGGGTCTATATTTAATAATAATAATTAATAATAGCTTTAAAATAATTTCAGCCAAATGCTCAATCGCATTTGGCTGTTTTATTTAACCTTTAGGTAGCTTTTTTGTTGTCCATTACTACTCACACTGAACTTGATAATAGCCTTGGGGCATATTGCATAGTGGGCAAAGATCCGGAGCTGTATATCCGTTGTATATGAAACCGCATCTGTTACATATCCACTTTTTGGGTTCTTCTTTTGTGAAAAATGTTCCGTTTGTTATCATCATCGCATCATTAGAACATATCCTCCCAAAATTGTCATCTGCTCTTACAATCATGCTTAATAATACAGATACCTCCATATATCTTTCATCAAATGCTATCTTGGAATATGCCGGATAGATTATAGTTGCATTATTGATTTCGTTTTGTGCCGCTGTTTCAAGATTTGCTATAGTGTTACTCACATATATAGGTCTTTGCAATAAACTGCAAATTTCTTCTGACTTATATCCACTGCACAGTAAAAATCTTGCCATTACTTTAGCATGCTCATTAACAGCCTTTGCCATCTGATTGAATAATTTGTTAATTTGTATGTATCTTTCTTCTGTTGCGACATTTGCAAAATTTGTGTATCTTAAATGGTCAAATGTCTTATCTCTAAAGGCAGTCAATAAATTTTCTGCTGTTGTAGAACCTTTTAATGATCGCATATATTAATTCACATTCCTTTCTTGAATTTTATTTTTATTTTAAAAGACAGCTAAATATAATAAAAATATCCTTATAATTTTAAGGATATCTTATTATATGTTATTATTCAATTATAGTTAATGTTTTAAATACAATGAATTTTTTAATAAAAAATTTATTTCTACTCTCAAATCTTCGATAGAGCCTTCGTTGTTTATAACTTTATCTGCTAATAGCTTTTTCTCATCTATTGGCATTTGCTTTTTTATGATGCTAAGAGCTTGCTCAACATCTTTATTTTCTACTATTGCTCTTTGTTTTAATCGGTTTTTCTGTGTTTCCTCGCTTACGTATACAAGCCATGTTTCATCATATCTTAAGCCCGCGTTCTCTAAAGACATTTTTCCTTCAAAAAACAACGGAATATCTAAAAATATAATTTCATCGCTACACTTATTGATACCATCAATCAATACATTTCTAACATATTTATGAACTAGATTGTTTAATTGCTTTAACTTTTCATCATCAGCAAAAACTATTTTTCCTAGTTCTTGTCTATCAATATTTTGCTTCTCATCTAATATATCATGTGAAAATATCTCAACTAAGTATTTATACAATTCAGTGTCTTTTTTATACCCATCATGAACAATCTTGTCAGAATCTAAAACAGTATATCCAAGCTCTCGTAAATATTTTGACGCTTCTGACTTTCCAGTAGCAATTCCTCCTGTTACAATAACTACATATGGTTTAACATTAGTATTCATAGCAACTGTTTTGCCTCTTTTTTCGACGCTGTCACCACATGTTCTTTCGTCATCATTTAGATTCATACCAATTATCTCCAACATTGATATCTGCATCAAGATGAACTCTAAAGCCTTGTACTGCATTTTCCATTTCATTTTTCAATATTTCTTTTACCTTATCTACTTCATCCTTATGCGCTTCAACTATAAGCTCATCGTGGACTTGAAGTAAAAGTCTTGATTTCATGTTGTTTTCCTTGAGTGAATTATATACTCTAATCATTGCAATTTTAATTATATCTGCTGCTGTTCCCTGTACAGGAGTATTAAGTGCTATTCTTTCACCAAAGGACCTTATATTGAAATTTCTTGATTCAAGTTCTGGTATATATCTTCTTCTGCCAAAATATGTTTCTACATATGAATCTTTTTTACCTTGAATTACAATGTTTTTCATATAGCTGTCGATATTTTTATAAAAACCTAGATAATTTTCGATATACTCCTTTGCTTCTTTCCTTGATATATCCAAATCCCTGCCCAAACCAAAATCGCTGATACCATATATTATACCAAAATTTACAGCCTTTGCTCTGCTTCTCATGATTGGTGTAACTTCCTCTAATTTCACCTTAAATACCTCTGAAGCAGTCTTAGTGTGTATATCCTCATGATTTTTAAAGGCATCTATCAATCTTTCCTCATTTGATAGCTCTGCAAGAACTCTAAGCTCTATTTGTGAGTAGTCGGCATCAACTAAAATATAGTCATTTTCAGCTATGAAAGCTTTTCTTATCTCTCTGCCCTCATCTGTTCTAACAGGAATATTTTGTAAGTTAGGCTCTGTACTACTAATTCTGCCAGTTGCAGCAATTGTTTGATTTAGTATCGAATGTACTCTATTGTTGTTGGTGTTTACTACTGCCTTAAGCCCGTCTATATATGTTGAATTAAGCTTAGCAAGCTGTCTGTACTCTATTATTTTATTGATAACAGGATGCTCAGTTTTAAGCTTTTCAAGCACTTCTATATCAGTTGAATATCCAGTTTTAGTTTTCTTAGCTGCTGTCAGATTCAATTTTTCAAATAATATAACTCCTAATTGCTTTGGAGAATTTATATTAAATCTTTCGCCTGAAAATTCGTATATTACTTCTTCAAGAAGTTTAAGCTTTTTATTAAACTTATCTCCTAGCTCATCTAAAACATTCAAATCAAGCTTAAACCCTACGAATTCCATGTATGCAAGCACTTCAATCAAAGGTATCTCAATATTATAAAATAAATCGTGCATATTGAGCTTTTCAATTTCTTTAATCATTATGTCTTCTATATTTATAACAGTATAGATATAATTATATAAATATTGCTTTCTTTTCTCAATATTTAAGTCTTTAAAGCTAAGACTTGATTTTCCAGTTCCAAGATAATCAGAATTTGAAGGTATGTCAATGTTTAAAAATTCATAGGATAGTCTATCAATTTTATATGAACTGTCAGATGGATTTAAGATATATTTTGCTATCTCACTGTCAAAATTTATGCCTTTAAGCGATATATCATTTTTTAAAAGATATATTATGTCTGATTTTAAATCATGCCCGATTTTCTTAATATTTTTATCTTCAAATATATCTCTTAAAGCTTCAAAAACTTTTTTCTCATTGTTTTCATTTATATCTATATAATGAATTTTTTTATCTCCTGATGACAAAGCAATTGCTACAGCATTTGAATACAATGCCCTATCTCCATCTAAGAGAATTTTCAACGCAAGTTTTTTACTTTCTATAGCTTGAACTTTTATTTCGTTAATATAATCAAAGTTTGTATCATCAATATAGTTTATTTGAAAATTATCTGTACTGGATACTTTTAATCCATTTTCTGAGTTTTTTAAACTATCAGAATTTTCCACAGTTTTTTTATCTTCTGTTTCTTGCTGTATATCAAAAATTGAAAACTGAGCATTTAAAGCTTCTTCTGTTTTGATTTCTTTGTTGTCATCTGTAACATTTTCAACCTTTATTCTTTTCTTGAAATTTCTAAATTCAAGATCATCATATAGCTTGCTTAGCTTTGTGCTATCTGCCTCTCTATACTTGTATTCATCAAAATTTATCTCAACAGGTATATCAGTAACAATCTGTGCTAAAGTTTTACTCATATATGCCTGCATTTTGTCAGTTTCAAGTTTTTCCTTTAATTTTCCTGTTATATTATCTATATTTGAGTACAAATTATCCAAATTATGGTATTCTTTAATAAGCTTTATCGCTGTTTTTTCTCCAACACCTGAAACTCCCGGTATATTATCAGACTGGTCACCCATTAGTGCCTTTAAATCAACAAATTCCTCCGGAGTTATTTCATAATCCTCAAATATAGCATCTCTATCCATCTCTTTTGTATTAGTCGCACCTTTTTTAGTCAAAATAACTTTAACCTTGTCATCTACCAATTGAAGATAGTCCTTATCACTTGTTACCAAATAAACATCTATTCCATTTTGAACTGACAGCTTTGACATAGTACCTGCAACATCATCTGCCTCGAAACCCTCTATTTCAATACATTTAATGTTATGAGTATTTAAAACTGTTCTAATTAGATCAAATTGCTGAACAAGTTCATCAGGAGCTTTGGCACGTCCTGCCTTATATTCACTGTATTGCTCATGTCTAAATGTTGGTTTTTTCGGATCAAAAGCAACACATACATATTCTGGAGAATAATCGTCTAATAGCTTATACATCATACTTAAAAATCCGTATACGGCATTTGTATATTGACCTTTTTTCGTTTTTAAAGGTGGCATAGCATAAAAAGCTCTAAACAATATACTATTACCGTCAATTATCATTATTTTATCGTTCATAATAACCCACTCACTCCTTTTATAATGAATTTTTACTATTAATACCTTATCAAATTTTTAGAAAAAGTCAAGGTTTATTAAAAAATTATTTGAATTTATTAAAATAATTTTGTTTAATTAAAAATAGACAAACTTATTAAAAACATTTTAATAAATCTGCCTACTTTATTAAATAAGATAAAATTCTTTACATAAATATTTAATATCTTAAATTACCTTAACTTTTGCTCTCAAGTAGTTTTGCTACTATTAAAAGCCATGATTATCTATATAATGCAAAACAAGCCATACAACTTGCTTCATTTCTTTGAAATCTACATCCTCAAGTGTATCATAAGGACTGTGATATCCATTCAACCAATCTTCATTTATTAAGCAGATAGCTTCTACCCCTTTTTGAGAAAAGCTATGATGGTCGCTTCTAGCAATAACACTTGTTTTATATTCAATATTTAAATCTTCTGCATAATTTACTAAATCCATTTGCAATTTATTGGTGCCTGATTCATCTGTCGCAATGCTAATAGGTATATCAGCTGAACAGCCTATCATGTCCATATTTATCATTACTGCTTTATCCAATGGATAAACAGGATTATCTGCATAATGCAAAGAGCCGCTAAGTCCTCCTTCTTCACCATTAAAAGCTGTAAATATTATAGTTTTCTTTGGAGGAGTTTTACTATTTTTAATAACTCTTGCTATTTCAAGAAGTCCTGATATCCCAGAAGCATTATCAAGAGTTCCCGGATTATATGTCCCGTTTTTATTGTCGCCAACATGGTCAAAATGCGCTCCTATTATGATATATTCGTCCTTTAGCTTTTCATCAGAACCAGGAATTACTCCTATAACATTAGAAACTTTCTCATTGAATTTTGCCGAAAAATTACACTTTATGTGAAGTATCAAATCCTTACTATCAGCATCATTTAACTCTTTATAGGTATCATTATCAATTATTAAATAAGGATTATACTGTCCTGCCATCCATTTTCCTCTCATTGGAATAGCAATTAAACTCGAGTATTCTCTTTCCTCGCTTTTAATGTCAAGCTCTGCAATTCCTGCTAAGGAGCCAGCATTTTTAATCAAGTCAATTTTTTGACTTAATGTGAGTTGATTATTAACATCATCTTTAGGAAGTAAAATTATCTTATCTTTTAAGATGGATGATGATTTAGAAATATCATCAAAATTATCTACCTTATGAAGTGAAGCCCTGATATCTATACTTGAGGAACTAGAAAGTGCCCAAAACAAAAAGTTTTCCTGATATTTAAAACTTTTTACTACATTCCCATCCTTATCCTCAATCTGCATAACCGGCTCTTCCTCAATTATCAACACCTGAGTTGTATAGTCCTGCATATAATTATTAAGATTTTCAGGACTTTCAAGTCCTATTTCCTTAAATTTATCTGCTATATATTGTGATGCCATTTTGTTTTCTTTTGTACCTGTAAGTCTGCCTTTGTACTTTTCAGAGCTTAATTCTTTAACTATTGAAAGCAAATTTTCTTCATCAATATTGTCTATATTTGCATAGTTTGATATAGATTCTTGTTTAAATTTAGACTCTTGATTTTCATTATTGCATGAAGACAGAATTAAAATCATTAGTAAAATAAGTGCTAATATTGAGCGTATTTTTTGATATTTTTTCATAAACCCTCCAAATTATTATAATATAATATTTATATAACTTATTTTATATATGATTTATTATATATCATAATCTTTGGTTTGTAAACAACTTTTTTACGATAAAATAATGACTTAACACATGAAGAAAATAAACAGCTAGTAAATTATTTAAAGCAATAAATTCACAATACTATTCATGCTTTCTATTGTTAATATTTTAGTTTCTTGAAAAATATTCTTATATTTATCTAAAAATATTTTTGTCGTATTAAATTCATCACCAAAGTGCATTGGTACAAAATATTTTGGTTTTAAATTCTTTATAAAATAATTTGCACCCATATCGTAGTTTTGTTCTAATCTCTTATCAACTGGGAAGAAAGCTATGTCAATTGATTTGTCAGCATTTTGAATTTGATTTACTATTTCTTTAAATAAATCCTCCATATATTTTGCTTCTTCTTCAGTGTCGTCAGGCCATGCCCACCAGTTTAAATCCCCAGCATAGAATATTGTTATGTCCTCTACCTCTATTATAAAGCTTAATCCTAAGTCAGTTGAAGAAAAAGTTTTGATTTTCAAATCTCCTAAGTTAAGAGATTGCCCTGAGCCGATAAACTTTATATTATTCATAAGCTCGTTAGACAGATGTATGTTTTCATTCAAAGCTTTGTTCGTATTTATGTCATCGCTTAATATATAGCTTGTTCCTGGAGAATTGAATTCAAATATTTTTTTGTTAAAATGGTCTCCATGACCATGAGAGGCAAAGATATAAAATGCTTTACCTGACTTTAAAATATTTTCTATTAAGCTGTTAAAATCTATATCTTGCCCATCTTTATAATTATAATGTTTATAGTAATCAAACATCATATAGCAGCTGTGTAATTCCAATATAAAACAGCTATGGTATACATAATAAGCTTTAATATTCATATAATTACCTATTCCTTTCATATTTTTCAATAACCAGTATAGTTTATTTATATCCTTTAAGTCAAGCTCTAATCATCTACTGATAATTTATTTATATTATAAACTATCTGATAGTTTGTATAATACGGTTAATAAAAGCTTGGAAAATAAAAGACTTGCAAGTTAAGCAGGTCTTTTGCTATTTAATATTAGATGTTTTCGACAAGCATATTATATTTGTCGAATTATGTCGAATGGTGTAAAAATGTGTCGGAAAATAAATGATGTTTTTCTATTTTTTTACAATTTAATTGTTGAATTATATTTTATTATATGCTAATATAGATACATAGAATATTCTTCAAGGAAGTTGGTACCATTCTTGAGAGAATTTAAAGAAATTCTATCTGAATATGCTATGGGGGGTAAACAAAGGCACTGGTCGTCAGAGTGCCTTTGTTATTTTTAAGCATTACTCATCATTTCTTCTGCTTCTTCTATTGGAACTACTTTTCCAAAGCGGTTATTCCATATTTTATAATTATAGTGCTTATAAAGATTTTCACCATTTATATACACATTTCCAAATGTAGTATTTGTTCCTTCTGGGATAATAACCTTGTAATCTAATTCACAAGCTCCCTTGCAAGTAGAATCAATACATAATTCAGTTTGAAGTCCTACCAATATTATGTTTTCAATGTTTTTATCTTTAAGATACATATGAAGATCTGTACATAAAAAAGCACTATTATACTTTTTATCAAATATAATCTCATTATCATTTGGTTGAACCTCGTGATAAATTTCCCAACCATTTGTATTTCTCTCAAAAGGTGTGCCAACACCAGCTTCATGGCGAACATAAATAACTTCTACATTATTCTTTCTCGCAAATTCTATCAACCTCTTTATATTGTCAATTACATTTCTTTCATTATACGGGTGATTTTCAATTAAAAAGTGTTGCACATCTACAACCAGTAAAGCGATTTTTTTCATTTTTATACTTCCCTCTCTTATTTTATAATGATTCCAATCTATCCAACAATTATTTGATAATTAAGTTTTAAATGAGTGTTATTATTTATAAAAACACTATATATAAAATTTTTAATTGAGGATATATTACAACTATTTAATTTTTTCGTTAAAATACTCCAAATGCTGAACAATCAACTCATTTCCACCAACATCCCCATGTCCCGGAATTACTGTCTGATAATTTTTGTCTTGAAGAATCTTTAAAGTTTCAACTAATTTTTTTTCATCTCCTCCAGGTGCAATAGCAGAAGCTACATAGTCGTTGTCTATTATATCACCTGCAATTAAAATACTTTGATTTTCAATCTCCATACTTATATGAGCATGAGGCTTATAATGCCCTTCAGTAAACATTATCTTTAAATTTTTATCACCTATGCTTACAATTTGATTGTCCTTAGCATTATCCGGAGTTATTACAACAACACCATCAGTTTTAAACTTTTCAAGATTTGCTACGTGGTCATTATGGTCATGAGTTATAATTATTGTTTTAATTTTAACATTTCTTTCCTTAATGAAATCCATGACATTTTGACATTCTGTATCATACATTCCCGTATCAATTAGAAGTGCTTCTTTCTCTGATACAATCAATGTCATATTAGTACGATAATATGTACTACTGAAAACAAATATGTCCTTTCCTACCTCTGTCCACTTCTCTTTTTGAACAATTTCAAGTTTTTCATTATTAACTGTCATTTTACTTTTACAACCTCCTGTGATAAATATTATTAGACTTAGTAAGAAAATAAAAGTCCTTTTCTTAAAATTTCGTTTTCCCATACAATTCTTTCTGTATTTTATTCTATATGTTATTCGTGTTATATATAACTTATTATATAACGTATTGGTTGAATTGTAAATACAAATTTTTGAAATTTATATATAATTTACAAATTTATCTTTACAATAAATCAAAAATATCTTACAATACTATTATATCATATATTTAAGAGGTAATAAAAATTATGTTTATTAATTTTCTTTTTAACAACAATAAATTTCGCAAATAGGTAACTATACTAATATCAATCCAAAAGCAGTTAAATAGCTTTGGTTTTTTGTGCAAATTTATTGATTATAAAGGTAAGTTGTACCCTTATTGAATTGTTAGAAAGGAAGTTTTTTTATGCAAAAAAATAATAAATTACAATATAAATCTGCTTTTACTTTTTTGACTGAGCTTATAAAGCCTCATAAAAAATGGTATTTGCTTGCCTCTCTAGCTTCGATTGTATTAGCTGTATTTGAACTGATACAGGCTAAGCTTTCACAGCTTTTGATTGACAACTCAATTTTAGGAAAGATTAATTTAATTGTCATATCAATTTTTTCTTTTTCAATTATTTTAATTTTCCACGCGTTTTTTGAATATATTAAAATGCTTTGTTCTGCTAAGCTTTCTACATCTGCTGGCAAGGATTTAAAACAGAAAATATGTCATATACTGCTATATGCAAAGTACAAGGACATGACTAATGTTCAAGCAGGTGATATTTTAAAAACTGTAAATGTCGATACAGAAAATGTATGCAGTTTTTTAGAAGGAAGTCTTATCGACTTATTTTCACAGCTTATCATGGCTTTTTTCGCTTTAATTTATCTATTGTATATAAATCCTAGTCTTGCTATGATAACATTTATATATACTCCTATAGGTATGTTCTTTACATTGACGCTCAATAAAAAAATGAAAAATCTATATATAATAGAGGAGAATAAAAGCGGCAAGGCACTATCTTTTATTGAACAGCTTATCTCACAAATACCTGTCATCAAGTCATTTATTATGGAAAAGCAGCTAAGAACAAGACTTTACAATATGTATAGGGATATAGGAAATATTCAGAAAGATATTTCTGTTTGGAATGCGCTTATGCAGCCTGCCTGTTCATCAACCTCATATATCCCAAGAATTGTATATTTAATTTATGCCGGAAAGCTTGTAATCGAGAACAATATGTCTATTGGTACTTTAATTGCTGTTTTTGAGCTTTTGAACTTTATTATAGGTCCTACAGTATATTTTCCATTTCTTTTAAATAGCTTAAATAAGTCAATAGCCTCTATCAACAGAATTGAAAAAATATACTCTATGAAGCTTGAAGAAGTAAAAAATTGTGAGAATTCAAAATTATGTTTTAATAGCATATCATCATATACAGCTGATGAAATAGAAAAATATAAAAATTTAGATAATACCATAAAAAGTAATATTTTACTCGATAAGTCAAAGTATTATCAAAATATTGATATAATGAAATCTAATGTAAACAAAATCGAGCTGCTAAACGTAAATTTTAGCTATGATGATAATGCTCAAATTATTAAAAATTTTTCGTTTTTACATGAAGGAAATGGAATAATCGCTTTATGCGGAAAGTCTGGCTCTGGAAAGACTACACTTATTGATTTACTAAGTGGCTTGTATAGTCAAAGCAGCGGTGAAATAAAGCTGTCATCACCATGCAGTGTTGTTACGCAAGATACCTATATTTTTATAGATACATTGTTTAACAACATACATATGGCAAAGCCATCTTCTGCAAGCAATGAAGTGATATCATCAATACAATTAGCAGGTCTTGATGTATTGGTGGAAAAACTCGAATTTGGACATAACACAATGATAGGCGACGGAGTAAGAAAGCTTTCTGGTGGTGAGAAGCAAAGAGTATCATTGGCAAGAGCCATACTTTCAGATTCACCAATTTGGCTTTTAGACGAGCCGACAAGCTCACTTGATATTGAAACTGAGAAAATAATAATAGATGTCATAAAGAAAAAGTCCTATAATCATCTTATAATAATAGCCGCTCACCGCCAATCACTCATTGATATAGCTGATAGGAGGATAGAGCTAGTATGAAAATTTTAGATAGATTTAATTTAAAAACAGTAAAAAAAGCGATAATGCTTATGGGAAATATGAAAAAAATATACCTGTTATGTATAATGTTATTTTGTGCAGTTGAGATTATTGGTACTGCACTAATCAGCTTTGGCATGAAAGGTATAATTAATTCACTTATTGATAAAAACATCAAAATGTTTTGGTATTCGCTAAGTCTTATAATATTAAAAAATATATTATGGTGGTGCTATGCTCCTATATCTAGCTACTTTACAAGCAAGGCATCCATTGATACAATATGTGAATATAAGTCAAAGCTCTGCGAGCATATTTTCAAGCTTCCTATGAGTTATCATGACAAAAAATCAAAGGGTGAATATCTAACATTACTTACATCTGATACGGATGGTCTTAAATCCATATACGACCGAGATTTTTTTCAGGTTGTACTCTCTTTTCTGGGTGGAATAGGCGGAATATCTGTCATGATAATTATGGATTATAAATTTGCAATAGTGGTAATAGGCTTTGGACTTTTATCAATTCATGTTTCATCAATATTTGCTATGAAGCTAAAAAAAATAAGTATTGATAGACAAAAACATTTAGAAAATACAAATACAGATATTTATGAACTGGTTAAAGCCTGTAAAACGATAAGGATATTAAATGCACAAAACGAAAGAAAGACTCAAATAGAAAAAGCATTAGATGATGAAAAAAATATCAAAAAACAATTTGGTAGCTCAGTCGCTAAGATGAAAGCCTATGAAACCTTAATAAGCAAGCTAAGCTACATAGCTTTGTTAATTATTGGCTCAATCTTTGTTTTCTTTGACTTATCTGATTGGGGAACTGTAGCAGCTCTTTTGGGTATTAAATTCATAACAGACATGATATTTGTAGAATGTGGGCAATTCATGAGCAAAATGCAAAAACAAATCATTTGCGTTGAAAGATTATTTGATATTCAGACTTTAGACGAGGAAAAATTTATCTCGAAAGCATATTCCTTTAAAACTCAGAGCAGTGCTTTATCTATAGAAAATATATCATTCAGATATAAAAATAATTGTGATACTTTAGATACTTTTAATGATTTTGGAGATGGATTGCAAATAAAAGGGCTTAAACAACATTATTATAACTACTATTCGGAAAAGGCTCTGAATGAACATGAACACTATGTTTTAAGTAACTTTTCATTAGAGCTGCCTGATAAATCCTTTACAGCACTTTTAGGAGAAAGCGGAGGTGGAAAGAGTACAATATTAAAGTTACTAATGGGATTATATGAGCCTGATGAGGGGATCATAGTATTTGCTGGAAATGATACCCCCACACTAAATACAATCAGACAAAAAACATCCTATGTACCACAGGAATCTATGCTTTTTTACGGTACAATTTACGATAATATAAAATTTGGCAATGAAAATGCTGATTTTGATGATATAATTAAAGCATCAAAGCTAGCTGGAGCTCATGAATTTATAAATAAATTGAATAACACTTATAACTATGTTTTAAGTGATGACGGAAACAATTTATCTGGAGGTCAGAAAAAAAGAATTGCCATTGCAAGAGCATTAGTGAAAAATGCGGATATTTTACTTTTAGACGAGATAACGTCAGCTCTTGACTACTCTACCGAGGAACAAATTTTACAAGCAATTAAAGAGATAAGCAAACATAAAACAGTTTTATTTGTCACTCATAATAAGGATATCGTGAAGTATGCAGACAAAATTGTGAGTATATAACTATTTAATATATTTTAAAGCAAGAATTGTTAAGACTAAAATGATAATATTTGGTATTCTTATGTTGTGCAGCTACAAAAATAAAATTTGAATTGAGGTGACCAACTATTAAAAGTCAATAGTTTTTTTGAAAAAAGATAAAAATTTTTTTAGAATAAAAAAAGGCAGAGCAAACAGACCTTACAAAGAGAAAATTTTGAAAAGTTTATCAGATAATATAGCTGATTGCCACTACACAATCAGCGAAGTTTTTCAGTATCAAAATCAATGTCATTTTTTTCAAGAGTATAAATGATACGAATTAGTTTTTTTACTAAATGAGAGCATGCAACTCTATGAGTTTTACCTTCGGCTTTTTTCTTAGCATAATATTGAGCAAAAACAAAGTTGTACTGAATCAAAGGAATACTAAGATTCATCAATGTATAACGCAGATATGAGGAACCTTTTTTAACCATACTGCCAGCATGCTCAGAAGTGCCTGACTGATAATAACCTGGTTCAAGACCAGCAAACGAGAGCATCTGAGCGGAACTACCAAATTTTGAGAAGTCTCCATATTCAGCATAAATAACAGCAGCAGACAAAGGACCAATACCAGGTATGGTTAATAGTCTTGGGTTTATCTGAGAAATTAAAGAAATGATTTGAGATTCTAATGAATCAATTTCCTTTTTTGATGCTTTGTATAAAGATATCAGACTGTTTAACTCAGATAAAAAGATAAAGTTGTTTTCGCCTACTGTATTACAAGCCAATTCCTTTAACTTAATATACTTTTGGATAGAGAACTTGCCACGAGAAACACGGCGTAAAATATCATATGATTTTGAGTTCATATTAGATATATTTTCAGCAGTAGAATAGTTTTCAAGAAGATACAATGCAGTAGCACCAAGTTTGTTATTGAAGAAAGGTTTAAACTCAGGGAAAGTATGGTCTAAAACATTAGTTATCTTAACAAGATAGAAGCTTCTCTGCCTAATTAAAGAATCTCGTAAACGAGTTAGTGACTTAAGAGAATAAATATGATAAAATTCTTTTGGATAGGGTTTGTATTCAACCGTCATTAACCAACGAGCTATAGAAGCACAATCAATGGCATCAGTTTTGGTATGCCTTAGAGATTGAGACTTGTTAAATTTAGCAAGAAGAACAGGGTTAAATTCCATAAAGCTGTAGTGGGCTTTTTCGAGGAATAGCTTAAGGTTTAAGGTGTAATGACTAGTAGATTCAAACCCTATTCTTACTTGGTCTGGATTACCCAGAGATTGAAGAGTTTTGAGAAGTTGTTCAAAGCCATTATGATCATTTAAGAAAGTAAATGGTTTAGAAATAATGTGTCTGGTTTCAGTAGTAATGAAACAATCATGTTTGTACTTAGAAATATCAATTCCGACAAAGTACATGATAAATACCTCCTAAAAAATATTTTGCACTGTTGTTTTCCACAGGGATTCCGACTATGTTATCACGTAAATATAAACGTCTATGCGTTAACCAACTAATTACCAATAAAGACGAAAAACTGTGGTCTGAGTCACCTCGAAACAGTCAAAGCTGTAGAAATATAGAAACAAATCCACAGTGCTTAATTAATTATAACGGAGTAATAATAATTACCCAACAAAAAGATTGGGAGAAAGGAAAAAATCCAACCACCCTCATAAAGAGGATAATTGGATTATACGTGATATATTGAATAACTTTTCTAAAATAGGCGAAGCGTTAAAATATATTGATGAGAATTTAGATGAATCCATTAATCTTGAAATGCTGTCAAAGAAATTTTTCTTTTCGCCTTTTTACTTTCATAGACTGTTTTCAGTAATCGTGGGGAAGTCTTTAGCAGCATATATCAGAGACAGGCGAATTTTACATGCTTGCAAACAGCTTAGCTATACTGAGAAAACTATCTTAGACATTGCTCTTGATAATGGTTTTAATTCGTCACAGTCTTTCTCAAGAACCTTTAAGGGAATTCAGGGCTTATCTCCAAGCGAATACAGAAAATATGGATATCAACCCGTTATAGTAAGTACAGATGAGTTAATCATGAAATTCACCAACAGATTGAGAGGAGGAATTTTTTTGAACCCAAATATTATTAAGCATGACTCGATTATAATTGCTGGAACTCATGGTGATGGAAGTAAAACGAGTGATGTATGGCAAGCTTTTGAAAAATTAAGCAAGGAAAAACCACTGAAAAATGCTTTGTCTAAAAATGGATACGAAATCAGATTATATGACGGAGATAAATCTACTGTTTACGTTGGACATTGTGTTTCAAGCAAGGATGTTGATTCTGACTATTCTGTGTTTGAACTGCCTTCGTCTAAATACGCTTCCTTTGATGTTTATATAGCAAATGGTTATAGCAGCGAAAATAACGCAATGGAAGATTGGCTAGAAAATAATGAAGCTGGTTATTCAGAAAGACTGTTAAACAGTAATTTGCATTATTGTATTGAATATTACGACGAACGATTTAACGGAAGTGAAACTAACTCAATAGTAGAGATTTGGATTCCTATTGAAAAACTATGATAGCATAGTAAAAATAAGAGGGTTTAAGCAAACACGTGCTTTTACCCTCTTTTAATTTATTATAAGTTAATATTAAAATAAGCTAATTTTACTCCAAAATGTTCTTGATCTTCTATGTACTTGAAGCCAAGTTTAGTCAGAACATTAATTGAGGATTTATTATCATTATAAGCAAGAGCAACTAAACTATTCCACTTATATACGTCCTTAGCATATGCCATTGCAGCTTCAGTGGCTTCGCTTGCATATCCATGACCCCAGTATTTTTGCGAAAATGCGTATAACAGTTCAATCTCTGAGGAATTCGCAATCGGTAAAAATCCACAATGTCCAATTAATTTTTTATCTTCCTTAGTGATAACTGCCCAGACACCGTAACCATTTTTCTCCCATAGCCTTTCAAATCCATCCATCATTTTTTTAACATCTTCTCTAGTAAAGTCTTTTCCACTTCCTAGCCATTTACTGACTTCTTTTTGCATTAACATTTCACAATAGTCTTCATAATCATTTGGCTGGAGTCTTCTTAGAATTAAGCGTTTAGAACTAATTTCATCCTTATTGAATAGCATGTATGTCCCTCCTAAATTTTTTAAAATAGATTTTCATCAATTTCTTCAATTTTTGCATTATCAGACTTATTTGCATAAAAATCTTTAATAATTTTAATGCAGTTATTTGCCCAATCTAACTCAGCTTTAGCCCATGAGATACCTCTTTTTAATGCAAGATTATGATAAAGAAGATAATCATTTTCACCATAACATCCTCTTGCAAATTTTTCCATAGTTTTTTCTTCCATAGGTTCATATGATTTTAATTCTTTATTTAGCTCTCTGATATAGTTTTCAAGTTGTAATACCAAGAGGTCTTTATTTCTTAAATTAGAGCTAAAAAAAACCCTCACTAAAAATTCATTTTTCCCTGGAGCACTTAAAACTTTGGGGAAATCCTCAAGCCACTCAACCAATGCTTCCTTTCCTTCTGGCGTAATACTATAAATCTTCTTATCCGGACGTCCTTCTTGAGGCTCAATTCGAGAATTTATATAGCCAAGACTCTCTAACTTAGATAATTCTCTATATATTTGACTTAATTCTGCTGACCAGAAAAAATTAGTTGTTTTATCCATTAAAAGCTTCAAATCGTATCCTGTCATAGAATAATAGTTTAAAAGCCCTAAAATAATAAATCTTAAAGTCACTTTTTTATCTCCTTTTTTATTTTACTCGTACCTTTTTATAAAAATTTTGTTATAGTACATTTTATATATAATATATCATAATTTTTTTGTATTGTAAATATCAACTTTTAAAAAGTAAATTACACATATATATGTAATTTACTTTTTAAAAGTTGATATTTATTTTATATTAAATGAGTTGTTTTAAACAATTCTTATTACATATAAATGTGCTTCCTGCATAAATTAATATAGGGGTGATTTATTGAAATTTTTTGATGCAAAAAAATTTGACTTTAATAATATTAATGGAATATCTAAATGTCAACTTGACCAGCATTATACTTTATATACTCGATATGTCAATGCTATGAATAAGGTAAGTATTGAAATGAACGATAATAATCTGTATAAAAATTGCAATCCTAATTTCAGCAATCTTAGAAACACACAAAAAGCTCTTACTTATAATTTAGATTCAATAAAGCTTCATGAACTCTATTTTGAAAATATGACAGGACTAAATAATGATATAAATGGAAAAATCCAAATAGTTATTAATAACACATTTGGAAGTTATGAAAATTTTATAGATAAATTTAAGTGTATAGGTCTCTCTATGAGAGGATGGGTTATTTTATGCTATGACTATTTTTCAAATGATTACTATATATATGGTCAAGATTCTCACAATACAGAGATATCCATGAACACATACCCATTAATAGTTATGGATGTATACGAGCATGCCTACATGATAGATTTTGGAATAGATAAAGCTAAGTATATTGATACTTTTTTCAAAAACCTTGATTTTAAAATAATAAACAACAGATTTAATGTATAAATATTATAAGGGGTGTCATCAACCCCTTATAATATTTAAAGCCTATAAATTATTATTTAACTCTTTTCTTCCAATTTCCGTCTTGTATCTTCTTTCTTCATCATCATTACAAAGTACAAAATGTCCAGTATTTACTTCCCTTAATGACGGTTTGTCTTTTTCATAATTATGATCTGTCTTTGGGTTGTATATTATCCTCTTTCTCTGCTTCTCTATATGTGGGTCAGGTATTGGTATTGCTGATAACAAGCTTCTTGTATATGGATGTAAGGGATGTGCAAACAACTCTTGTGAACTTGCCAGCTCTACCATCTTTCCAAAATACATTACTGCTATTCTGTCTGAAAAATACTTTACTACTGATAAGTCATGCGCTATAAATATTACTGTCAAATTCATCTTATTTCTTAACTCATTTAACAAATTTATTACCTGCGCTTGTATCGAAACATCCAATGCACTTATTGGCTCATCCGCTATCAGTATCTCAGGATTTAGTATTATTGCTCTTGCTATTCCTATTCTCTGTCTCTGTCCTCCAGAAAATTCATGTGGGTATCTGTCTGCATGCTCTCTCACTAATCCTATCAGTTCCAGCATTTCATATACTTTTTCATTTATGTATTTATTATCCTTAACACCTTTTATTATCAATCCTTCTGCAATTATCTCTCGTACCGTCATACGTGGATTAAGGCTTGCTATCGGGTCTTGGAATATCATCTGAATTTTTGTCACTAACCTATCTTTTGAGTTAGTTTCTTCCATGTAGTTTCTGTCACAGTATTTGTGATCGTATCTTGCTTTTGCAATCTCATTTTTAAGCTCTGATACTTTTTCTGTATTTCCAGCTTGTTTTGCTTTTTTTAATTCATTCTTTAAGCTTAATGTTCCTGCAACTATTCTTCTGCCTTTTAGGTATACATTTCCATCTGTTGCATTGTATAGCTTTATGATTGTTCTTCCTATTGTTGTCTTTCCGCAACCACTCTCTCCTACTATACCAAAGACCTCTCCTTTATAAACATCAAAGCTTACATTGTCTACTGCTTTATTTATTTTAAAATGTTGGCTTATATTCTCTACTCTTAGAATAACTTCTTTATTTTCTTTTATATCCTTAGTCATTAGCTTACACCTCCAACACTCTTTAATCTATTTATTCTGTCTGATACTATTGCAGGCATTTCTGCTTTCGGTGCATCTGGATGCATTAGCCATGTCGCTGCAAAGTGTGTCGGACTTACCTCAAAGAAAGGTGGGTGCTGTTCAAAGTCTATCTCTAAAGCATATTTATTTCTTGCAGCAAAGGCATCTCCTACTGGTGGCATTTCCATGTTTGGTGGTGTTCCCGGTATTGACTCTAGTTTCTCTTTAGTATCTAAATCCGGCATAGAGGCTAGTAATGCCCATGTATATGGATGTTTTGGCTCATAAAACACCTCATCAACTAAGCCATATTCAATTATCTTTCCTGCATACATAACAGAAACCTTATCTGCTATATTTGCCACAACTCCCAAGTTGTGAGTTATGAATATACAAGACATCTTTGTATCCTTAATAAGCTGATGTATCAAGTCAAGAATTTGTGCTTGAATAGTAACATCAAGTGCAGTTGTTGGCTCATCACATATAAGTATATCGGGATTTGATGCCATGGCGATTGCAATAACTATTCTTTGTCTCATACCGCCGGAGAACTCAAAAGGAAATTGTTCAAAGCGTTTTTCTGGCTCTGGTATACCAACCTTTTTCATTAATTCAAGTGCACGGTCTTTTGCTTCTGATTTACTTACACCATTTAGTGTCATGACTTCTGTAATCTGCTGACCTATTCTGACAATAGGGTTAAGACTTGATAGAGGGTCTTGGAAAACCATAGCTATTTTATTGCCACGATATTGACAGAACTCATCCTCTGTCAATTTAAGCATATCTACTTGTGAGCCATCTTTTTCATGGTATATGATAGTTCCATTTTCTATAATAGAATTTGGTGCTAAAATTCCCATTACAGCTTTTGCAGTAACACTCTTTCCTGAGCCTGACTCACCTACTATGGCTAATGTTTCGCCTATATTTAGCTCAAAGCTTAAGTCACGAACAGCCTTGACTGTTCCTGTGTTTGTACGAAAGGATACACTTAAATTGTTTACTTGTAGTTTTAAATCTTTTTCTTTCATTATTCCGACGCTCCTCTCAATGATGGGTTGAAGGCATCACGCAAACCATTTCCAAATATATTAAATGATAACATCAAAAATGATATAAACATAGCCGGGAAAAATATAACATGTGGATGGTCAGCCATTACAGTATGCCCTGCTGATAATAATGTTCCTACGCTTGTAAGTGTCTTGCTTTCTAAATCAATTACTCCTAAGTAAGACAATCCTGCCTCCGCAAATATTACCCCCGGTATAATCAATATAAAAGATGTAACCATAGTACCTATACCATTTGGAAGTATATGCTTGAATATAAGTCGCCTATCCTTAGCTCCCAGTGTTCTTGACGCCAAAACATGCTCTGAACCCTTGAAACGGTAAAATTGTGTACGAGTTCTATAAGCTATGCTAAGCCAACCCGTGAGTATAAAGGCGAAGAATATAGCCCCTAATGGTCCTACTTTTTGTGCTAAGTGCATATTAAACAAGATAGCAACGACTATAAATGGCAATCTTGCTAAAATATCTGAAATTCCTTCCATAAATAAATCAGCCCAGCCACCATAGTATCCTTGTATGGCTCCGAAAATAACTCCGATTAAGATATTTATAATTGAAATTGAGATGCCAAGTAAAAATGAAAATCTTGCACCACCAGCAAGTCTTGAAACTATATCATAACCCATAGTGTCGCTTCCAAATATAAATGAAGCATAAAATCCATTTTTATATTTATAGAATTCTTTGTATGAATACCTTATCTTGTATTTACCTTCATTTTGCTTGATATAATGAGAATAGCCATCTCCATACTCACTATTTTTATCTTCTACAAAAATATTAACAAGCTGTCCGTTTGAATCACGCTGTGCTATACCTTTAGAATCAGTTTTATACCACAAATTAGCATCAGTATCTTTTCCTATCATCTCAATCTTTGAAGTATCGATTATAGGCTCAAGCAATCTTATACCTGTATCTTTTTCGTATTGCTGCATCTTAGCAAATTCCTCAGGTGTAACAAAATCATAAAAATACCCAACAATAGCATAAGGATCAATTTTAATTTTATATACAATGTTCTTTTTAAATCCATCATCTACCTCTTTTGTTTCTATTAGTTTACTCATAGCTCCTGGTATACCTGAATAGTAGTCATAATAAAACTGTTTAACCTCTTTTGTTTTTAGTCCATTCCAAAATCCGAACTTAGCAAAGAATTCATTTCTTGGAGGCATATTACTATAGAAAACATCGCTTTGTGACATATCATATCTAGCAAAAATAGGAGTAAGAATCGCATATAAAAATAAAATTAAAATTATTATAGCTGCAACTATTGACCCTTTGTTTTTTGCAAATCGTATCATTGCATCCTTAAAATAACCTATAGGTTTTGTTTCAAATTTATCATCATGAATTTTTTCATCACGTACTATAAATTTAAGTTTTTCTTTTGTCATATTATTATAGCTCATTTGTTTTTCCTCCTCCCATTCTAATCCTTGGGTCAATAAATCCATAGCTCAAATCTATTATAAGTCCTGAAACAAGCCCTACCGCTGTATAAAACATACTTAAAAATAAGAATAAATCATAATCCCTTCCCATTATTGATTGAACGTAAGCCCCTCCTATACCAGGTATGGAAAATATTCTTTCAATTACGAGAGAGCCTCCCATAACAGCCATAAACTCTCCCAGTACCATTGGCAGTATAGGAACAAAAGCATTTCTAAGTGAATGTCTAACGGTAGCCTGCCTTCTTGTCAAACCCTTTGCACGAGCCAAAAGCATATAATCGCTCGTAAGAGTTTCAGTAAGTTCTGCACGAGTAAATCTTGTAAAGTTCGCAACAATTCCAAATGACATTGCTAAAACAGGCAATACCATTGACTTAAGAACCACTGGTGAAAAATAAGTTAAACCCTGTTCTAAGGCTGCTACTGTATGAGGAAGTATTTTAAATTTGAAAGCAAAGATATACTGAACAACAAAAGCATAAACAAAGCTTGGTACTGAAATAAATACCATAGTAAACACAGAAATAACTTGGTCCTGCCATTTATTCTTTTTAAGGGCTGCAAGAACTCCAAACAATATACCTAAAGGTATGCTAAACAATACAGCGTATATATTTACACTCATTGTAGCAGGTAATTTTTTTGCAACATGGACTGTAACTGGAGTTAAAAAATCTACCTTTCTACAAAATCCCCAGTCAAATTCTGTAAAAACCTTTTTTAAAAAAATACCATATTGAACAAGGATAGGCTTGTTGTAGCCCCAAGCTTCGTACATTGCTTTAAGTGCAAATGCTTCATCTTTCATGCTTGGAGGTATCTCGTTTGGCAATAGTCTAACAAGAACAAAGCACATAGTCATGATAACGAAAAATACCATGAACATAATCCCTATTCTTTTTAAAACATATATTAACATCTTCATTGTTTTACTCCTCCTAATCTACTTTGTACTAATATCTAATATAAAAGCTCTGTAGTATTTTAATATTGGTACTTCTACAACAGAGGGCGGAGCAAAGCCCCGCCTCTACAAGTTTTTATTTATAATCTATTTCTCCACCTTGTTGCTTAACATGCTCATCCCACTGTGCATCTGTCATAGTAAAATATGTCTCACCAAAGAAAACTAATGGAATATATTTATTTAATTGCATCTTAGTACGTTTAGACCTCAATTCATCTATAGATGATTCTCTCATTGGTAATGATGCAAACTCTTTTAATACAGCAATTTCTACTTTTGAAAGAATCATTGATTTAAGACTACTATCAGCTGTTCTTAAATCCTTGTTACAAATTCTATCTATCCAAGCTACACAACTATCAGTAACATCTTTTCCATCAATATTTATTGTCGCATTAACTTTACTATAATCAATGCCATAAGTTTTATTAGGACTTATATTAAATTCCATCAAACCGTAAGGATCAAAAGCACCCCCACCACCACCAGAGTAATTAATTTGTCCTTCACCAGTCTGCATTTTTGTACTCCACTGGTCTGTTAATAATGTTTCTATCTTGAATTTTCCTTCAAGTGGAGTTCCCTTTGCTATCTCTTCTACGGAATTTACTACAATATTTTGTACCGCTTTTAAAGCTTCAGTTTCAGTAGCATTTGGCCATGACAATACTATCATGTCTCCGTCTTTATAATCTCCATTAGCTTTTGCTTCTTCATATGCCTTTACCATTAAGCCTCTAGCCTTAGCAAGGTCATATCCTGAGTCAACATCTGTTCCACCGTATACATCCATCATAACTTGCTTTCCATATTCTGAGTTTCTGTATGAAAGACCTGATTCAGGGTCTGATATATATGTATAATTTATAATTGTACTTAATGGTTTTTGCAATACGCTTCTTGCCTTAACAAAATTAACTCTGTTAATTCCATAAGATAAAGCTTCGCGGTATTCTTTATAAGCTATTATAGTTTTATTTATTCCTGGGCTTTCAAAGGTTTTTAAAACATCTTTGTTAACATGGAAGTTCAAACTAAATGTATATATGTCAGGAGAACTGAATAAATAATCACTTGCAGCATATTCAGTCTTAGTTCCTACAGGAACTCTGTCAAGCTCTCCCTTTAAGAACTTTTGGAACTGTATTTCATGCTCAGGTATAACCTCAAATCTTCTTTTCTCATAATTACTCATATATTCATGCTTTCCATCAGTCCAGCCATACCAGTTTTCATTCATTGAAAGCACAACAAGCTTGTCTTTTATATACTCTGTAATTTTATAAGGTCCATATGCCATATATTTAGTATTGTCGTTACCATAAGATGTTTTTATAACGCCTGTATCTTGTTTGTTGCTCTCATATAAGTCCTTGTATACTAGCCATGTACCATTCAAAACATACTTCATAAAGAAATCATTTGTTGGAGCAGATAAAATGAACTCTATTTCATAATCACTTATTTTCTTCATACCAACATTTGAAAAATCAACGGCTGGATTTTCAGTTTGAACCTTACAGAACTCTTTCCATGCTTCTGGATTATTGTCACCAAACTTAGCTGCTATTTCATTCAAATCCTTTTTAGCTTGTTCCGTGAAAGGAACATATGTTTCTTTTGAATATAGAGCATACAAGTCTCTTCCATCAGCTGATTTGAATTTTTCAGGGCTAGCGTCATACTCTGACTTAGCAGCCTTGTTGCCAAAGAAATATATAGGCTCAGTCATAGTTACTAAATATTGACTTTCAGGAATATCTTTAACTTTATCGTTTCCAGCTATATCTTCATATGCTTTACCTTGCTTATAGTAAGCTTCAGCATTAGCTATTGTTAAATCTCCAGTATATATTTCACTTGCGCGAACGTTTTTCATCTTAGGATTAATCAATTGCTCATAAGAATACATATAATCATCAGCTGTAATTGGGGTACCATTTTCCCACTTAGCGTTAGGATTTAGCTTAATTGAATAAGCATAATTTTCTTTAGCATCAGCAGGGATACCATATTTAGGATCTCCAGCATACTTTGTTGTTACGTCTACTGGGAACTCCGCCGCCAATTCACATGTGAACTCAAAACCATCTTGAGCTTCATTTGCATTTATGCCGTAAAATCCTATTTCTGTTCTATTTGTAATAAAACCAGCATCGGCAACTGTGGTATCATGACCATTGAGAGTTGCAGGTGTTGCTCCTACAAAATCCCTATATGTGATACCCTTACTTCTCTCCACAATATTTGGACCTACCGGCTCTTTGTCCTCTTCTTTAGTACCATTGTTACCCTGATCTACAGTATTGCCAGAGTCCTTACTTACTTCTTTTGGTTTACATGCTGCCATAGACAATATCAGCATAAAAACAAGAATAAACGATAATATTCTTTTCATCATAAATCTAATCCTCCTATTTATTATCTGCTTTCTTTAACTTGAAAGCTAAAATTTAATATATTAAGTCCTGCGTTCAGCAAATAAATCTGCAAGAATTAATATATATCATAATACCGCTGACTAGGATTTGCTTCTTAGCAAATAAAGACTACAATAATATAGTTTATTTTTTGGAGGGATAAACTATTTTTAATACTCTTGATATTTTAAAGATTAACCAGATCTTTTTTATTATCAACAGTTGCTTCTTATTTAAAATCACAGACTAGATCAAAAATTAGGGAAGATTTTATTAATTTGAAGAAGCAAATCTTAATCAGCGGTACTATAATTTGTTCTAGTATAAATAATTTATAGGTAATATGATAAGTTACTTAGGTAATATTTTAGGTAATAAAAAAAACGGAGCCGTAAACTCCGTTTAAAAATTGCGATTAGATAACTCTGCAAACAGCTCTGACAAAACTAGCTTCTGCTGATAATTTCAAGGGTAATGCAATCACCTCAAAATTATTTATCTCTGATAGTTCTTGAAGATTTGTGATATTTTCAAGAATAAATATCTCGTTTGACAATAATGCTTTATGAATATCAAACGGTGGGTAATCAGGTGAAGGCATATCCATTCCCAGTATTTTGATTTTTTTTGAAATTAGAAAATCGCTTAATTGTGTACTTATAGTTGGATGATTTGCAAAATATTCTTCCATACCGTAGAATTTATCAAATCCAGTGTAAATTAATACGATACTACCTTCTTCAATCATTTCTTTGTAACAAGGCTTCATATCAATTGTATTCTCTCCCCTAACATCAAGCAATACACCTTTTCCAACAAAGCTATCAATGGAAAAATCACAAACCATTTTATTATCATTTATTAAGTGCATAGGAACATCAATATGTGTACCTGTATGTAAACAAGAAGTTAATAAATATGACGTATAGTAATCTTCATCCAATGTTTTCCATTTTACTAAAGAATGAGTATAATCCCCTGGATAAATTGGTGTATTATTATTAAAAATGTGTGAAATATCAATTAATTTCATTTATTTAACCTCACAATTAATCTTATAAATCATATCTAGCTGTCCTACTTCTTCACTAGGTATAAAGCCTACATTTTTATATAAATTTATTGCATTAGCATTACAATCATCAGCCATAAGGAAAGACCTCACAGCCCCATTCTCTTTTCCATAATTAAGCGCTTGTATTAAAAGCTTTCTGCCTATTCCTCTTCCTTGAAACTTTGGATTTACTGCTAGCTCACGTATCCAAACAACTGTACCTCTTGGACTATCGTGTCCATAAGTAGCTACACATACAATTCCGGCTATGCAATTATTCTCTTTATGAATTAACACACAATTGTCCTTATAATCAGAATCTGCTGAAGTATCACCACTTATCCACTCCTCAAACCACTGCTTTGTTTCTCCAAAAAATTCTCTGCTTTGGTCTTTACATAGCATAGTAAGCTTTGAAGCTTCTTCGCATTCATCAAAAGTTAGTTTTATGTATTTATCGCAATTAGGTATAGATTCAAGATTATTCATCCAATAATCTCTTAATAGAGCAAATTCTATGAAATTATTGTTTTTAAACAAATCCATCCATTGATTTGGAACAAATGAAATAAAAATTTCTTTATTTAATTGTTTAATAAAATCTATAAGAAATTCAGCTTCACTTGCAGCCCAATGTATCTGATACATATTGAACTTACTCATAAAACCATATACAATCAACAATTTATCATTATCACATATTATCTCATAATCTTCTATATCATCATAGTCTGTATATTGTAGAGAATTATGTTCAAATTTTTTTGTCTTTTCTTTTATGTAATTAAAAATAGATATATCCATTTTATAAACTCCTTTATACTAATTAAATAGTAATTTCTTGCAATATCAAATACTCATCTTTTTAAGTTGCAAGGCTTTTCTAATCTGTTCAATATATTCTGAAATTCTATCGGTAATAAATAGCCAATCGTACTCTTGAATTGGAAAAATAGTTTCATCATTAAACAATGCCTTCTTAATTGGCAATGATATCCCCGTATTCCATTCTTCATTTAAAGGTATTGTTTTAAACTGTATTGTCTCTAAAGCATTTGCTATCGTATCATTTACCATTCTCTTATAGCTTTTTAATGCCCATGCTTCACCACCGCCATGCGAAATAATGCCAGCAATTTTTTCAAAAACCTCCGATTGATAAGAGCTATTCCTTCCCCATTTCAGAAATGTGATTTGCTCCATTCTCTCCAATAGAGCAGCTAGTTTAGCTGGTATTGGAGCATAATGAGGTGAAACGAATATTACAACATCACTTCCAATAATCTTTTCGTATATTTCGTTAAAATCATCTAAAATAATACACCTATTTGTTTTGAAACATCCACCACAGCCTATACACGGGTTTACTGTTCGTATCTTTAATTCAATAATAGAATGGCTTATATTGTTAAATCTTTTCTGTATTTCTGAACTCACTATTTCACAAATTTTATATGAAGTTCCATTCTCATCTCCTTTATGTAATATATTAGATGAGGATATGCAAAGGGATTTCAATATCACCACTCGCTTTCTTTTATATATATTTTTTATTCCGTTTTCCCTACTGTAGCTATATATATTGTAAATTGCTTTTCTCCATCGATATTCAGCATTGAATTCATTGTATCATCATCATAATGTCCAATTGCACAAACACCTAAATTCAGTTTCTCAGCAACTAGATATAGGTTTTGACATACATGACCAGCATCTAAAAACAAGTATCTATAAGACCTCTCTGCATATGACCAAGTCATTCTTTCAGGCACCGCTGTCCATATAAAGGTAACATTACTGTTTTTAACTTGCTTCTGCTCATCACAAGCAAGTGTAAATTTTTCTGCTAAGTTTTTATTTAGATCTAATTTTAACAGTGCATGCTCCAATGCAACATATTTATACAAACCACTTTCTAATCCATCAACATTGTTTATAAGCAAAAATGTTTCAAACGCATTTCTTGCTCCTGCTGACGGAACATTTCTCAAAGCCACAGCATTTGGAATAATACGCTTAATTCCTTGTGTACACCATAATAATAGTGACAGTTCATTAATTGACATTGGAATAGAAGCATAATCTCTAATGCTTTTACGTTTTTCAATTGCTTCTACCACATCCATGCTAGAAAAGCTTGATGTATCAGCAGCAGGCAAAGCAATTTTATCGAATTCGCCTTCAGGATTTTGTTCAAAATCAGGCCTAGGCATTCCATCTTTTCTTCCACTCATCCCCATATTGGATAATTTTGTTTTATTCATAAATTCTTTAATTATAGAGTTTTGCATAATAATCTCCTTTTTAAATTTTATATATTTTATTATAATCAACTAATTAATATTTGTCAATTCATTTTTATATTTATCTAATTATTTTTATTAATAACATACCTTTTCCCGTATTATATAACATATTTACTAAATTGTAAATAAAATGAATATAATCATTATATCCATAAAAAAACGGAGCTTGCACATCTCCGTTTTTAAATATTAAATTTTTAAAATCCCATTTTTTTAAAGAATAATATTGCGTTTGCTCGATCAGTTATCCCTGCCTTGCTATATATTTGACTAATGTAATTCTTTACAGTTCCAATAGTTAAATAAAGCACCTGTGCTATTTCTTTATTGCTCTTTCCCTGCATAATTAATTCAATAATTTCCTGCTCTCTCGATGAAAAATCTGAAAGCAATATTTCAGATTTTCCTTGCTGACTGATATGCTTTGTTATTTTAACAGCAATATTGCATGGTAAAATTATAGCTCCTCGCATTGTATCATGAATTGCTTCCGCTAATTTAACACCGCTAATATCTTTAAGAAGATATCCGGAAGCACCATGCGCTATAGCTCCAAGAATAGACTCATCATCATCAAAGGTTGTTAGTACAAGAATAACGATTTCAGGGAAATCGCGTTTAATTAATTTAGTTGCTTCAACACCGTCCATTTGTGGCATACGAATATCCATGATAACAACATCAGGCCGATGAGTTTTCGATTGTTCATAAGCTTCCAAGCCATTTACAGCTTCTGCAATTACTTTAATATCTGGATATGATGCAAGAAGTGCACGCAATCCATCTCTGATAATAGTCTGGTCATCTACTAATAATACAGTAATTTGGTCCATAATACATCCTCATTTCTAAGAAAATTTATCTCGTTTCCGTTCAATAATTCTAATTATATATTTCTTAATTTCTTAGCTTATGTTTTCATTTGCATAATAGGAATTATCAGATTTACAGTAAAACCTTCTCCATCTGAACTTTCGATTTCAAGCGTTCCTCCTACACTTTGAATACGTTCTCTCATTATAGACAGACCAGAGCCAAGCTTTATATCTGATGAGCCAGTACCATTATCTGTAAAAGTAAATTGCAGCTGTTCCTTATGCTCTTGAATCAGAATATCCGCTTGTGTCGCTCGCCCATGCTTAATAGCGTTTGTCACACATTCCTTTATTGCTGAAAGTAAAATGCCAGCTTGAAGTGGAAACAAACGAATATCTGAGCTTATAACACTCTGAATATCAAACCCAGTATCTATGTAAATATCACTCAAAAGTTGATAATAAGCAGCCAAAAATTCTACTTTATTTTCTGTTCTAACAGCTTTAATTGAGTCACGAAGTTCCGAAATTCCACGTTTTACCAATTGCTTTCCTTGGATAAGCTTTTGTGTGGATTCATCTGCTTGTTTTAATAAGAGTTCTCTAGTCATTTCTAGTGTTAAAATAGCTGAAGTTAGTGTATGTCCAACTGTATCATAGTCTACTTCGCCAATACGCTCATATTCTTCGACTATAGCTATTTCCTTAAGCTGTTTTATAATCTTTTGTACAGATGTATCTATTTGTTTGGATAAAAGTTCTTCAGCTAATTCTAATGTTAAAATAGCTGCAGTTAGTGTATGTCCAACTGTATCGTGCATTTGACCGGCAATACTATTACGCTCTTCAATTACTGCCATTTCTTTGAGTTGATTTGATCGTTCTTTCATTGAAAAAAACAAATTATCTACTGAAGTATCTAAATATACACGCATGTTACATTTCCTCCTCTTTCATAGACTTTTTGTGAGCTTTGTTGTAAATTATTAACAATTTATTATTTTATAACATTTTACTTAATATTTGTAATAAGTTTATCACAATAAAATAAATTTAACAATATTAAATATCTATAATATTATGAAATAAAAAAATATTTAATTCCAACTCGTTCTCTCAATAAAAAAGAAAATTTAACTCTTGTTATTATTTCAATTATAATAAAACAGCAGTCATGTTACAAGTGACTGCGGTCATGTTTTTGGTAATAAAGTAGAATAAAATTTTTTTTAACTTTGTAACCCAATAGATATACTCACATATAATATACCAAACATAATAATCAAGGAGGTAACAATTTATGGGATTTTTCGGCGGATGTGGAGATAACTGTGGCGGTGGCGGAGGAAGCAACCTACTATTTTTCTTCCTTTTATTGGTAATATTAATGTGCAACTGTGGTAACAATAATAGCGGTTGTTGCTAATAGTTTACAAGCAAAATGGTATGCTGTACTAATCTCAATAATAAAATTTTTTAAAATTAAATAAAATTGTGATTAGTATCTCTGTACTCACACTCCAATAAATAACATTTAGCATTATATTTTGAGTATTAATAAAATAAATAGATGGTAAAGGGTTAACTTTACCATCTATTTATTTTTATTATATTTATTTTTCGAATTTTGCAACTATAAAATCTTTAAAGGCTTCTTCTGTTCTTGAAAAATATCTATTGCTGTGATATACAAAATATAGCTGTCTTTTTAACTCTAAATCTTTTATCTTAATAGCTACAATAGAGCCTTCCTTAATTTCTTTTTCTACAGCAAGCTTAGATATCATTGTTATGCCCATATTGTTTTTTACTAAAGTTTTAATAATTTCATTATCTTCAACTCTTATTTTTGTCTTTAAATTTTCTAAATACAAATTTTTCATATTTAAGTAATTCTCAAAGGTTTTAAGAGTTGCAGAGCCTTTTTCTCTCAAAATAAAATCATGCTCAAACAAAAATTCAATTGGTACTGTTTTATCCTTAAGCCCAGAATATTTTGATGCAGAAGCGGCAATAATCAACTCGTCCTCAGCAATAGGAACATAGTTTAAGCTGCTTTTTTTATACATAGCTCCCGTAAAGCCAAAATTAATCATACCATCTTCAATATAATTAAAAACAATCTTTGAATCTGTCTTTTTTATATTATACATAGCCTTAGGATAAATTTTGTTGAATTCAAATATTATGTTATAAAGAAAATAATCTGCTGGCAAGGAGCTCGAATATATATTGATTTCTTCATCTAAATCTTCATTCACTTTTTTAAGCTTATCATAAATTTTATTTTCTTCAACAAGTATATTTAAGGCATATTTATAAAGCTCTTTTCCAGATTCTGTTGGAAGTATATCTCTTCCTTCTTTTTTGAACAAAATTGTGCCAAACTCCTTTTCCAAGAGTTGAAGCTGCTTGGATGCTGCTGGTTGTGTTATATAAAGCTTTTCCGCTGCCTTTGATATATTTTTTAAATTTATGACTTCTATGAACGTTTTTAAATATGATGTATTCATTTTTTACTCCTTATACCTATTACAACTTTGAAAATTGCTCCTAGAGCTTTATCGCTTTGCAATAGAAATTTCATCACTAGAAATAATGTAAAAAGGATTTCTCCTTCCTCTTACTATTCTATTAATACGGTGATTTACTCATTATTTTTTTCTCAAATTCTACAACTTTTTCTTCTAAATCTTTAACCTTCTTGCTCATATCAGCAACATATGACTCATCTTTTATAGATGCAAGATTAATTTTTGTATTTAATAATGCTGATAATACTGCTGTTCTCGAAAGCATTGCAGACACTAATCCGTCAGTTACTGCATTTGAATTTCCACTTTCAACTACTTTTTCTGCAAAAGGCATTATTTCAAAAGCATGACTAGCAATTTCAAAAGGAACTTCTGCTGCAATTTTTAATCCTGACTGCATAGCAGCAGTTCTTAAAGCTTTTTCTTCATCAGTATCTTTTGGCATTTTCATAGCTTGCATTACGTCGTTAAATGAGTTGCTATCTCTTTGAATATCATCAAGAAGCGTCGCTCTTAGATGTGCAGCTTTCGCAGCAATATCTTTCATTTGTCCTTCAACTTCTTCATATTTTTTCTTTCCAATTGTAAGATTTGCTACCATTTCAGTAAGCGCTGCAGATAAAGCTCCGCTTACAGCAGCTATGCTTCCGCCTCCTGGAACAGGCTCTGCTGAAGCAGTTTGTGCAGCAAAATCAATTAATTTCATTTCTTTCATAATATTTTACATTCCTTTCTTTTTTAATAACATTGTAGGTAATTGCAAAACTTCACATACACGAGCATTTTTAATTTAGCAATTACCTGTTAACAATGTTGAATAATTTTATAATAATAATTTATCAGGAAATAATTTCCCCGTTCTTTACAACAGTTTCTACAATATTAACTCCAACATGGTACGGTAAAAAGTTTATAGATGGGTATTCTAGTATAATTATATCAGCTTTTTTCCCAACTTCAAGACTTCCTACAGAATCTGCCCTGCCAACCGCTACCGCCGCGTTGATAGTTAGAGCTGTTATTATTTCTTCTATTGACAATTTCATTTGAATTGCAGAAATTGCTATCAAAAGAGGTATAGAGTTTGAAAAACAACTGCCTGGATTTAAATCAGTAGCAAGTGCAACAGCACAATTATTATCAATCATATATCTACCTCTTGCATATTCTTCCTTTAAAGAAAATGCTGTTATTGGCAATAAAGAACAAATAACTCCGGCCTCAGCCATATCCTGTATACCCTTGTCAGATGCTTGCAGCAAATGATCTGCTGAAACAGCTCCTAGCTCTGATGCTAGCTCTGCTCCACCCAACTGGACTATTTCATCTGCATGTATTTTTAATTTAAGACCTATTGCCTTGGCTGCTTTTAAGAATTTTCTTGACTGCTCTATTGAAAATACGTTCTTTTCACAGAAAATATCTGCAAATTCAGCCAAATCTTTTTCTTTAACTATAGGCAATACATCATTTATCATAAAATCAATGAATTCATCTTCTTTTCCCTTATACTCAGGAAGCACGCTATGAGGTCCTAAAAATGTTGAAACTATATCTATAGCTTCCTCAGAATTAAGAATTTTCATAGCTTCAAGCTGTTTCACCTCTGTATCTAAGTCAAGACCATATCCACTCTTGCCTTCTACAGTAGTTACTCCAAATTTCAGCATTTTATGCAGTCTTTTTCTTCCAATTTCTACTAAATTTTCTAAGGATTCAGCTCTTGTTGCTCTCACAGAATTGGTTATACCGCCACCTCTTTCCATAATTGACATATAGGTATCTCCCCTTAATCTCCAAGAGAATTCATCCGCTCTATATCCACCAAATATAAGATGAGTGTGTGAGTCAATAAAACCCGGCAATACTGCTTTGTTTGAAGCATCTATAAGCTTGTAATTTTTTTCATCATACTTAGATAAAATTTCTTCAGTAGTTCCAACTGCTACAATTATACCATCCTCAACTACTACAGCTCCATTTTTTATTATGCCTATGTCTGACATTTCCTTACCTCGCTTAGGTGCATTACCCTTACAAGTTACAAGCTCAGAAGAATTTTTAATGATTAAATTTTTCATATCAAGATCTATTCCTTTCACCAAGTAAAGTTTTACTTCACTTTATAATCTTGTTTCCAAAACTTGATCCATACTAAAGTTTTCTATTCTTAAATAGTATTCAGCACAATCTATTAATGCTTGCATTGGAACTAAGCCTATAACTTCACTTCCTACAACATTAACTCCATATCTTTGTGCTTCCATCTTAACTGTTTCAAATACTCTATAAACTGCTGACTTAGTGTAATCAGTTAAGTTCATAGAAACTTGAGCAATTTTTCTTTCCTCTAACTCAACTCCCATTGCTTTGACAAATCTAAATCCACCACCTAAGTGTCTTACCTGCTTAGCAATTTTGTCTGCTACTGACAAATCACTTGTTCCTAAATTTATGTTAAATGCAACTAACGGCATTCTTGCTCCGATTGCTGTTACTCCGGCAGTAGGATGTATAGTAGCAGGACCAAAATCTGGTTTCCACATATCATCAGTCATTTTTTCAGCCATTCCTTCAAACTGACCTTTTCTTATAGTTGCAAGATTTTCTCTGTGTGGTGCTGATGCCGACTTTTCATACAAAAAGAAAGGTAGATTATATTTTTCTGAAGCTTCTTTTGCTACTTCTTTTGCCAATTTGTCAGCCTCTTCAATGCTAACATTTCTTATTGGAATAAATGGAACAACGTCAACTGCTCCCATACGTGGGTGCTGTCCTTCATGCTTAGTCATGTCTATTAAGCTAACTGCATTTCCTATAGCCTCTATCATTGCTGCCTTTAGCGCTTCTGGTTCTCCAACTACTGTAACAACACATCTGTTGTGATCCTTATCTGTGCTATAATCTAAAAGCTTTACATTTTCCTTAGCTCTAAAAGCTTGTACTATTTTTTCAACCTTTTCTAAATCTCTGCCTTCACTAAAATTTGGCACACATTCTACTATTCTGTTCATTTTATTTTTCCTTTCATTATCATATGCTAATATCTAATATAAAACCTATGTACTATGCAAGATTTTTAATTAGATATTAGCTTGTGAGCTGTGATTATCGTATAACTATGAGCGTTGACCGTCATCTCACAGTTATCTATATCTATATACCAATTTTTACCTTTCCTAATTATCTTAGAATTAGGTTTCTGTATTTTTTCTCTGCACCAACTGACAATATCCTCGACATCTATAGAGAGATTTCTCTTAATTCGAATTATTCCTAATTCAGTTGTATGCAGCTTATCTAAGTTTAAAATCAATTGATTTTTACTATTGTCATCCATTTTTATTATTTTCCACTTACCTTTTAAATTATTATTTCTTATAATTTTTAAAAGTTTTTTCTACTAAATCATCGCTTGCTACATATGGTATAGTTACATGATCTTCGCCATTTGTAATTTTGTTGTATTCTATAGTTGTTTCAATAGAATTTTCACATCTTGACCATGAACGTCTTGATACTCCAACCATAGTATCCCATGGAATAGCTTTTCTAAGTATCTCGTCAACTCTTTCGCTTCCGTCAAGTACCATACCAAAGCCACCGTTGATTGACTTGCTGATACCTACTCCTCCGCCATTGTGAAGAGCTACTAAACTCATACCTCTTGCGGCATTACCAACATAGCATTGAACTGCCATATCAGCTGTAACGTTACTACCATCATAAATGCTTGATGTCTCTCTGAATGGAGAATCTGTTCCGCCTGTATCATGGTGGTCTCTACCAAGCATAACTGGTCCGACTTCGCCATTTCTAACCATTTCATTGAATTTAAGAGCTATATCTCTTCTGCCTAAAGCATCTTGATATAAAATTCTGCACTGTGTTCCTACGACAAGCTTGTTTTTCTCAGCATCTCTTATCCAAATATAGTTATCTCTATCCTGTCCTCTTCTATCAGGGTTTATTATTTCCATAGCAGCATGGTCAGTTTTTCTCAAATCCTCTGGTTTTCCACTTAAACAGCACCATCTGAATGGTCCATATCCATAGTCAAACAGCATAGGTCCCATTATATCCTCAACATATGATGGGAAAATAAAGCCTTCACTTGTATCAACGCCATTTTTAGCTATTTCTTTAGCACCAGCATCAAAGCAAGCTTTCATAAACGCATTGCCATAATCAAAGAAATAAGTTCCTTTATCAACTAAAGCCTTAACCAATGCAAAATGTTGTCTTAAAGATACATCTACTAATTCCTCAAATTTTTGCTTGTTATTAGCTATCATTTCAGTTCTTTCTTCAAAGCTTAAGCCTTGAGGACAATATCCTCCGTCATAAGGAGCATGGCATGATGTTTGATCTGATAAAAGGTCAATTTTTATATTATTTTTTACAGCATATTCAAGCAAATCAACTATATTTCCATGATAAGCTATAGATATAGTCTGTTTTTTATCCATATATTCTTTTGCAGTTGCAAATACTTCTTCTAGGTTAGAGCTAATTTTACTTACCCATCCTTGTTCGTGTCTTGTCACTATTCTTGAATAGTCAACCTCTGCAACTATTCCAACTCCATTTGCTATTTCAATAGCTTTAGGCTGAGCACCACTCATTCCGCCAAGACCTGATGTCACAAATAGATGTCCTGCTAAGTCACCGTCATCAGCTATTCCTAAAACTTTTCTTCCAGCATTTAATATAGTGTTGAATGTTCCGTGAACTATACCCTGTGGTCCTATGTACATCCAGCCGCCTGCTGTCATTTGTCCATAGTTTGACACTCCCATAGCTGTTGCATTTGCCCAGTCGTGTGGATTATCAAACATACCTATCATCAATCCATTTGTTATAGTAACTCTCGGACTTGTCTTATGAGATTTAAACAATCCCATAGGATGTCCGGACATAACAACCAATGTTTGTTCATCTGTCAACTGCTCTAAATATTTTTTAATTAACTGGTACTGCATCCAATTTTGACACACCTGTCCTGTTTCCCCATAAGTTACTAATTCATATGGATATAAAGCTACTGCATGGTCAAGGTTATTGTCCATCATAACTTGGAAGGCTTTACCTTCAACGCATTTTCCCTTATATTCATCTATAGGCTTGCCATAAATTCTATCTTTCGGCATAAACCTATATCCGTAAATTCTTCCTCTTGTCATAAGCTCATCGAGAAATTCTGGTGCAAGTACCTCGTGAAGTTCCTCTGGAATGTATCTTAAGGCATTTTTTAAAGCTAATTTTATTTCTCTTTCGTTTAAATTAAGCTCACGCTTCGGTGCTCTTCTGACTCCCTCTTTAAATACAGGATATTCAGGAAGCTTATTGTCTAATTTGATAGTCATAGCATCTGATATTTTGCTATTATTTACCATTTTTATCCTCCTAATATTGCTTAATGTATGTTAATTTTTTATTTTATGCTAATATCAAACTAAAATCTCTAAAAATTGAATATAAAAGTCTTGGATTTATGGATTTTTATATTCAATTTCTAGCAAGATTTTAATTTGAAATTAGCATTGCAATCCTTTTTAATTATATCATCAATTCAAGTCTTTTTCTATCTTTTTATTATATTGTTATTAATATTGTTTTACTAATTTTATTTGTTGAATTATGAATATTATTTATTTTATTTTTAAACTCAAAACAACAATCTATTTTTAGTTTGACTTAAATACATACGAATAGTAATCCCTATCTAATATCTCCGCTGAAAAAGCAAATTTTGCAGAAACTATTTTATTCATATTTTTAATGTAATCGGGTTCTAATTCTTCCCCAGTTAAATTAGTAATTTCTTTAGTTTTTGAATTATACATAACTTTATCTGTTATGAAACTTCTATTTGAAAAAATTACTAATGGGCTTGAATTTGAAAACATATCTCTTCCCATCAATAACCTTGAGTCAAAATCCAAACCAAACATATTAGATAAAGTAGGAATTATATCAAGGCTTGAGCATGGTCTATCTACTACTACAGTTTCTCTGCCATTTGCCCAAAGGATGAAGGCATTTTTATATAGCTCAAAATTTTCTTCAACCTTATGACCTGCTATTTCATCCATCTCTGGTTTTTCCAAGCCATATGGATAATGGTCAGCACTTATAGCTATAACTGTTTTATCTAAAATCCCCTTTTCCTCTAATTGTTTAAGTAAACTCTCCATAGCTTTATCGAGTTCTATATTGCAAGCTAAATATGCCTTTACAGGTTCTGAAGCCTCCAAATGCTCAACAAGTTCTTTATTCTTACCAGCAATATAGTTTCCATAGAAAGTATAGTTTTTATGACCGCTTACAGTCATATAATAAGTGTGAAACTTTTCATCATTTATATATTCTGGCACTGTTACGTCTATCATTTCTAAGTCTGACTCAGGCCATGTATCCTTTATCTTTAGTCCATTTCCAACACCCTTGTAATCATAATTCATATTAGGGTGAGAAATATCTCTTCCATAATATTTATAAGAATGATTATGGTATGCACGTGTTGAATATCCAAGATTTTTAAATTGACTACCCATTACAAATGGTAAATAATTTTTATTTTCACCTGACTTTAAAAAACTCCAAATCCCAGCCTTTGGTATCAAACCTTGACAAGCTACATATTCTCCATCTGAAGTACTGACTCCCCATATAGGAGTATAAAAATTATTAAATACAAAACTTTCATTAGCCATTTTATATAATGTAGGCGTTAATTCCTTATCTATGGCTAGATGCGAAAAGCCCTCAGCAGTAATCATTATAAGATTATAATCTTTAAATATGCCTGTGTATTTATTTTTATTTGTTGGTTCAACTGATGAAAAATATTTGTGCATTGTAATTATGTTTTTATCAGTTTCATTTTCTATTAATTTATCAAAGTCTATAGCCATAATATTGGGTTCTTTGCCAAACTCATCAGAAATTTTTCCTATCACAGCTAAATCTTTTTTATTAAATATAGCTTCTATACCATATTTTTCAAGTGCTTTAAGACCTTTGGTATAATTATTTTTATCATCGTCCGAAGGATTACTTTCACCGTCACTAGGTTTATTAGTGCTATCATCATTATCGTCAATAAAATTAATGATATTATCAGTTTCATCATTATTATCAACATATTTTCCCAAATCTGATGATTTATCATCACTTTCATTTTTAAAAACCATATTTCCTAAATCTTTTTGAATAAGCTTCAAAATTCCAAATTTATTGATAAGCAAATCTGGAACACTTGAACCATAATAAATATCATAATCAGAGTTTATATCCTTACCACCTATGGCTAAAACAATAAACATAATAAAATTAAGTAAAATTACAGATGCTGCAATTATCAATTTTTTCTTAATTATTATCTTATTAAATATTATTTTTGTTCTTTTAAATAATAAAACAAATACAGGAACAAATAACAACAATAAAATAAATAAATTTTTTGCTATTGCTTCAATTGCTATATCGCTAAATTCAGCTACTTGCCCTGCTCCGCTAATCGAATACAATATCATAGGTGTATAAAACAGCTTATAATAAACAAATTGAACACAAACCATAAAACACAGAAGAATCATAAAAATTCTTGATATGATTTTATTAAGTTTTTCATCAAAAAAAGTACATATTAAATAAGCTGTCAATCCAAGCATCGATGAGTACAATAATAAATATATTATTGATACATCAATACTTTTCTTAAGTCCAAAAAACCTAAAAATAAGCTCGAGATAAAAAATGCTTATTGGGAAAAACAAGATTGAACGTATTGCCTTTTTAATATCAATATTTTTTACTATTTCATTAATATTGGTTTTTATTTTATTCACTTTATTTGTCTTAGTAATTATAGTTGTTTTAGCTTTATACTTCGTATTATTATTAAACTTATTTTTTGACCTATTTTTTACTTTATTCTTCAATTTAAGCTACCTCTATATATAAATATTTTAACTTTTGTTGCATATTCATTATATTTTTTTATTTATAATAAAATCTTTAATCCCTCAAAATCCAAGTAATCTTCTATAAATTGTTTTCTCAACAACTTCGTAGGGATAAACTCATTGTATTTTCCTTTAATTTCTACCCTTTCTGGCAATGGTAATTCGTATAAATTCAAATCAGACTTTAATATATCGTAAATTATAGCTTTTAGCTCATCAGCGGTCCCACTAAAGTTCACCTCTAAATATACACAGCCTATCAATGGCAGCTTGCTTTTTATTTTTCGCTGTAATAAGGCATAATGGAGTGTAAAAAGTTGTCTAGTTCCTACCCATGGGAAAATAGCATATTTTGTATCTGAAAGCTGTGTAACTAAATTCTCTAAAACCCCACTATTTCTTGTAATATATTGAATTTCAACCAATCTTTCACGACATTTTTCGCTTAGATAAGGATATTGTAAATCTGTTTGCAGAATACTGCGAATTTTCCTTACAAGTGTTGTATGTAACTCAATTTCAAAATTTACATTCCAATCAACCAATGAAATTCCCGGCACTCTTTTTACAAATATAACCTTTGACTTTATATTAACATCTACTGTCTCCCATGTCAATCCTGCTAATGCAAATCTAATTCCCACTGGATATATCTTATCCACTGTACCAATTGTTCTATTTTCATCTTTTACAAGAAAATATTCTGATGCTATGAATACAGTTAAGAAATGATGACTATTTACAATTTTTTCACCCTCACGACCTATTATAAGTCCGCCTTGCTCTGTACGTTGTAAATGTCCTATTTCTATCAAATAGCCCAATAAATATTTATAATCATCCTGTGATATATGCTTAAAGCATCCCAAAGACAAAACAGTCTCTGCAAGCCCAGCAGGCGACAGCTCGCCACTGCTTTTTAAACAACTCATAGTTTGATGGTATAGTAAATTATATGCGTGATTGTGCGGATATATGGGCTCCATCCAACGATCCTTTGTATATAGCTCAATTATCGCAATTGTTCTAATAAAATCCCAATTTATTGGTCCTAAAGTGTCTGATGGATTAACATTGACATCTTCTACGAAAGTAAATAATATCTGAGCTACCTGTCCACGTCTGCCACATCGTCCAAGACGCTGTGCAAAGCTTGAAACAGACATAGGTGACCCTACTTGAACAGCTTGGTCTAGCGATCCTATATCAATACCAAGCTCCAAGGTCACTGTTGCACCAGTAACAATCTTTTCATCAGCAGATTTCATTTCATCCTCTGTGCTTTCACGAATAAATGCTGAAACATTGCCATGGTGTACACGATAAACATCAGGAGATTTGTTTTTCAAAGCAATTTCTTTTAAATTTGCTATAATAAATTCAGTTTCTTCACGACTATTAGTAAAGATTATGGTTTTTTTATCTAATGTCATTTTAAAAAGGTATTCATAATGCTCCCTGCTACCCATATCTCCGCCTGTACCAACACTATTACTAATATCACCAGTATTAGCTCCATCACGTTCATCATGTCGATTTACAAAGCGTTCTATATGCAGTTTTACGCGTTTTTTTCCTTCATCAGTTATAGGTGCAGCACAATTACGATATGTACCTGTATTTAGCCAAGTTTGTGCTAGTGTTACATCTCCAAGAGTCGCAGAAAGTCCAATACGTCTTGGAATTATACCAATTAATTTTTGCAATCTTTCTAACAAGCACAAAAGCTGTACCCCACGAGCGTCTCGCATAAACTGGTGAACCTCATCTATTATTATGAAACGTAAATCTGAGAACATCTGAATACAAGCTCCACGTTTATTAGTCAGAAGGCTTTCTAACGATTCAGGTGTAATTTGTATTAAGCCCTCAGGATTTTTGATAAGTGCGTTCTTCTTAGTCATTGAAGCGTCCCCATGCCATTTGCATACTGGAATATTTGAATCAATTAATAAATTCTCCAAACGCTTGAACTGGTCGTTTATAAGCGCTTTCAATGGTGAAATATACATAATTCCAACAGATTTAGATGGTTTATTATATATCTCTGTAAGAGCCGGTAAAAAAGCGGCCTCTGTTTTTCCAGATGCAGTTCCAGATGAAAGCAAAAGATTATCATCACTATCAAAAATCACTTCACAAGAAGCCACCTGTATACCACGCAGTTCTTCCCATTTGTTTTGATAAATAAAGTCTTGTATAAAAGGGGCTAATCTATTAAAAACGTTCATAAACATCCTCCGTTTTGTAACACTTTTAAAAATTTATACATTAATAAAATATTTTGATGTTAATTTTACTATATTTTATACTAGAGATTTAAGCAATCTTGTTATAAATTTTATTTATAAGGCGTTAATTATAATATTATTCTAATTTAAACTTCGAATTCTTCAAACTCAGAACTTATATCTTCATCTGATATTCCACCCTTTGCCATCTCAAAGCTATTGCTTCCTAAAATTTCTGCCATACTTTTATCTGGGTTTTGATGTAAAATATTTATCAGTTCTATAAAATCACGTATTATTTCTCTTGGAGTGATATGTGTATCAGCTCCAACTCTATTATACTCAACCGTTAGAAAATACACTAATTCCTCATGTCCTATTGTAGATGTATAATTATAAAGCAGTGTATGTATATTGAGAAGTTTTTCAATAAGAACATACATTTCTTCCTGTGTTAGCATTTGTAAGCGTATAATCGGAGCAGATAAGTCCTTTAAATCATCAGTAGAAAAATGACCCTCTGACAATCTTGAACGCAAAGCCTCATAGCTAAAAACTCCCTTATACTTATCCTCAATGCACTGTGGTGTTCCTCCCAATAAAAACCCTATATTCTTTGCTTTTCCTTGCAAAACATCATTGTATATAGTAAGAATTTTCTCATAATTATTCTGTCTTGTTATAGAATTTGAGATTTTAAAGATATTTACCAATTCATCAATAACAACTAGCAAACCTTTATACCCAGCACCTACTAGAAAAGTGGCAAATATTTTTAAAAAGTCATACCAAGTCTCATCAGTAACAATAAAATTTATATTTAAGTCTTCACGAGCTTCCTTTCGTGAGGTATATTCTCCACGAAACCATTTTAATACATTAGACTTCATAGTAACATCATCATTGCGATAAGCACGCCAATAAGCGACGATAGCCTTGGCAAATTCAAAGCCATTTACCATGCCTTCAAGCGAGCCTGCAACTGCATAAATCTGCTTTTCAACCAATAAGTCAAACTCATCACCATCAGCATCTGATTGTAGTTTTATAGATGCTTGAATACCAGAAATCCACTTTTCAAGAATTAGCGGTAAAGCTCCTCCATCTGGCTTTGATTTTGTGGAAAGATTTTGAATTAATTCTTTATATGTAGCAAGTCCCTGACCCTTTGTTCCAGCAAATCGCCTTTCTGGCGAAAGGTCAGCGTCTACAACTGCAAAGCCTTTAGCAGTAGCATAATTTCTAATAGTTTGCAGCAAGAAGCTCTTTCCACTACCATATTTGCCAACAATAAAGCGAAAGGATGCACTTCCATCCGCTATCATTTCAATATCGTGTAGGATAGCTGCAATTTCTTGAGTACGACCTACCGTAATATACTCAAGACCAACACGTGGCACAACTCCGCCCTTGAGTGCATTTATTAAAATATTTGCTAAACGCTTAGGTACTTGGTTTTCCATTGAATTTCTACCCCTTTCTTTTGTAGCAATTAAAACATAATATTTTCATAATTAAAACTTTATTCTATGTGATTATTTTATATTTTATTTATCTTATTTGTCCTTATAAATTATTTATTCAAGCTAACATATACATTATTTTCTCTTTATATTCATCATATATATTTATACTATTATCTATTTCTACAACATTATCACCTATACTGTCAAAGGCTTTTTCATTGATACTATCCATCAAAACCTCTATCATAAGTCCATTTTCATGAGCAAATTGCTTTATATCACTATCATCTTGTGAAATAATGGCAAGTGCTTTTAATTCTATTTCGCTCAATAAATTCTTAAAGCTTGACCATACATCATTTTGAGCTAATAGATTTTGCTGTGTAGAAATTATTTCTTCGCTAGCTTTAGATATATCTAAAGCTTCAAACAAAACTGTTTTTGTATTATTTGTTAGTGAAGTTTCCAATAATAGTGATTTTTCATTTCTATTTTTTAAATCTTCTTTTTTCATTTCTAATATATTACTTTCATCGTTAATGGTAAAAATTTTGATTTGTTCAAACTCATTTTCAGGTATACTTAACTTTTCCTGCGTTTGCAATGACTCTTTCCTTATCTTATTAAGTGCTGACTCATCTACAGTAACAACAGTTTTATTTCTATCTGAATAAAATTCCAAAGTAGCATCAGTAACTACTTTTTCAATAGAAATACCAAGTGCACCGAGTTTTAGTAAGGTTTCAGTGTTAATCATGTTCAAATTAGCTGTAATTTTAAACTTATAGTTAGTAACCTTTCGCAAAACAACTTCCATCTGCTTAAAAATATACGCAAGTAACTGTTTCCCACTATCTCTTGCAATAAAAATACTACGCAAGCATTTGTTTTGATTATATGTGTATACCTCATCATTAGAAAATATTATTTGTCTATTCGGCTGTTTCAAATGTTGATAAAACAAGGCTCCTTCAAAAGGTATCCACTCAAATTTACTCTTAGATGTCTGAAAAATTAAATTATCAAATTCCAAGCTTGATTTTGCAAATAAATTTTTCAATTTACTAATCACAAAATCAGCACAATCCATAACTAATTGTTTTTCTTCATCGTAAAAAGCAGATTTCTTAATATTATACTTTGAAATACTGCATAAATGTTGAAAATCGCAATTATTTTCAGATTCATAAAATGCTATATCTGGATAATGACTTTGCAATTCATTTTTCAAAAGAAAATCCTTAAATGAATTAGGCAATTCATAGTAGATATAATAATCCTTTATCCACTTTATTAAATATTTATCAATAGTCATATCAAACTTTTTAAAGCTTTCCCAAAAAAAGACTATTTTATCAAGTCCCTCAACTGCGTTATCAATTCCAATATTATTAAGTAACTCATAAATATAAATAAAAGCATAAGAAAGAGAGTTATTTTCAATGTTCCCTTGCCTCACTTTGGTTCGCCAAGTAAAATATGTTCTAAGTTGCTCATAATTCATAGATTGATAGTAAGGAAAATACGAAGAAAAAGGAACTATCTTATCATAATCATCCTCAAAATCCTTCATAAATTGCGCTTGCTTATAAAAAATCTTTGAATTTTCGTGTTGAACTTGTTTATTGTAAAATTTAGTATTTAGAAAATAAGCCGAATTATTAGCTCTTGCAATATCACGCATTGCAAGAAAAAGCTCACGCTTTTCGTCTCTTTCAAAATCTTGAGAATTTTCCTTTTTTTCTTGTACTACTTCTAATTTTATTGCCTGAGAAATATTGTCAGTTTTATATAAATTATCGTTGCCCTCAATCTCAATTTCAGCAAATATATCATTTTCAAGAGAGATATTATGTTTTTCTTGTTTTTGGGGCAAAACAAAATTAGAAGCATTTTTCTTAATCGAAATTTTTTCTGGTATTTTATACGAATCATACTTTTTATTCTGATCAAAATTTGATTTAACTTCAATTTCTATTTTTTTATAATTATCTTTTACACGCTCAATAATAAGCTGTGCAAAAATTTTCTCATCCTTCATCCCAAAAATTCCTCTCGAAATATCTAAATATATCTGTCTTTGTGGTATTAAAGTAAAATCTAACTTACTATTTAAAATAAGCTCAATTGCTCATTATAATTATCATCATTTTTACAAGGATTTACTGCTACATCAAAATCTAATTTTTCTAAATCCTCTGCTTGCAACTTCCCAGAAAGCCAATCTCCAATTTGATTAACTCTCAAAATTACAGGCATCCTGTCATGAATGTTTTTCATCTCACCAACAGCATTTTTTGTGATGATTACAAACTCTTTGCCTTCGATAGTATCACGATACAATCCGGCCATAAATAAAATGTTATCGTTTTTATCCTTTATAAAATGCTTTTTCTTTCCCTTTTCAAGTTTTTTCCACTCAAAAAATTCTCCTGCTGGAACAACACATCTGCTAAACTTTATTAAGCTTGAAAATGTACTTTTAATTTTAATAGTCTCACAGCGTGCATTAATAATTACACCAGAGTCATTCCATTTATTAAATCCCCACTTAAGTTTTTCAAAATAAAATCCTTTTTCTCTCTTAGTTATAACTGGAGCAAAATCAGTAGGGCAAATTTCCCCATTCTCTTCATTATACTCCAAAAATTCATCTCTTACAATATGTAAAGATAATTTTTTTAAAATCTCTCGTATTTCAATTATCTCATCCTCTGTTAAGATAGCATATCTTCCGCACATATTACTATACCTCTTTTTTTACAAATAATTTATTATTGAATATGAGTACAATATAAAATCATTACTAATAGATAAATTCTACATTTTCATATCACAGTGAATCAATATTCGTTCTGTAATTGTAACAATATCAAATAAAGTTGTATGCAGCTTGAAATATTATGCCCACATTTTCCATATTATAAAACAAGCTAACAATGCAGCAATTAGTTCAAGATATATCATAAATTAAAATAAATTTAGAACTATTCATAGTATATCATATCAAAAAACAAAAAGCAAACATTTGTTTGGTTGTGTTTCAAAAACTAAAGCACAAGTAAAAAGCACTTATAATCAAGCGCTTTTTCTTACCTGTCATATGTAAATATAACCGTTAAATCCTTAAAAGAATTTTAATATTTAGATTATAATATATGATTAGAAATTTCGCAATATATTTTTATACTAAATATTATAAAAATATGTAATTTTTTACATAATATTTTGACAAAGTAAAAACACAAAAATATACACTACATAAAAGTCTCATGTTAATATATTAAACTTTTTTGGCAAAGTATTAGCTCTAATTACACTTATTAAAAAAATAAGTATATACAAACTTAAAATCCTTCCTTGTTCTTTATATATAAATAAAAAAGTCATTCCATACTTTTCTTATTGTATTAGAATAACTTTTCCATATCATTTTATCTTGATGCTATTTTATTATATGTTTTGAAAATTTCATTTCACTGTTTTTCATTACTATTTCAATTATTCTTTAGTTAGCTTTTTTCTTCTTCAAATAATAATATACTGGTAAGCCTATCAAGGTTACTCCTATTCCTGTAAATGAAAGCCTTGGTGAAGTCATGATTGTATTTATTATAATATACAAACCTCCCAAAATTCCTATTAACGGAACTATTGGATATAAAGGAACAGTGTATCCTTTGCCTTTGCCATGCTTTTTCCTTAAAATAAACACTCCTGCTACACCCATTGTAAAGAAAATCCAAAGAACGAATATAAGCATATCCGTTAATGTATTGAAACTGCCAGACAATATATAAACAACTGCTAGAATGCTTTCAAATATCAGAGCATTAGTAGGTGTTTGGAATTTCGGATGAAGCTTTCCTAAGAAATTAGCAAATGGTAACGCCTTACGCTCTCCCATAGCTTGTGGAACACGAGCTGCTGTCATCAAATATCCATTAAGAGCACCAAATACAGAAATCATAATACCTGCTGATATGAATGCTCCCCCAGCTGGCCCAAAAAGTGCATTTGCTGTGTCTATGCCTGGGTTTTTAGAAGCTATAATAGCATCTTGTGGAAGTGTAAAGAATATTGCCATATTGAAAACCACATATATAGCAATTACAAATACAACTCCGCCACCAATAATCATAGGTAGCTTTTTCTCAGGGTTTTTAATCTCTCCCGTCATATTGGTTACACCTATCCATCCATCATAAGCCCACAGTGTACCAAGTATAGCAGCCCCAAGACCTGATAAATTTTTAGCACTTGACATTCCAAGACCTGCACTACCTGGTGCTATACCAGCAAATAATCCTACTCCTATTATTGCTATAACAGGGATTAATTTTCCTATAGTAGCGGCGATTTGAATATACGATCCGTATTTTGTAGATAAAATATTCATTATTAATAAAAATGCCAATACTCCTAAAGCAAGAAACTTTTGCTGCATAGGATCAAGTGGTAAAAAGAATGATGCAGAAATTGCAAATGCAATAGCTTGCGCAGCCACCGATGCCGGATAAGATATAACTGATTGAACCCAGCCAAGCAAAAATCCCCATCTCTCACCATATAATTCTTCTAAGTAAACATACAATCCACCATTTTTAGGAATGGCTGATGATATCTCAGCAACTGATAATGCTGATGCAAGTGTTATTATACCTCCGGCAATCCATGCAAAAATACTCATCATCGGACTTTCAGCAGCTCTTAAAACTATTCCAGGCTTTAAAAAAATACCAGAGCCAATAATCATTCCAACAACGATTGCTAAAGCTCCTAATGAGCTTACATTTTTTTGCATAGCTTTTTGTTTCTTTTCGCTCATAAATTCCTCCATTATGTCATATTCTTGATTAAATCAAGATTTCTAAATGATATTATAATTCCTCATTAAAAGTTATTTAAAAATTTTTCTATTACATGAAGTGTCTTTATACCAATTAAAATATCAATATATAGTATTTATGAGTTTAACACAAGAAATAATTAAGTCAATATAAAAGCTTCAAATTTTTATTTAAAAAAGATTTTTTTTATAAATAGTTTGTTTTTAAAATTAAAAGAAAGACTTCACTTTTTTATGAAATCTTTCTCATTTTTGTTATATTATGCAATAGTTTGTTTCTTCAAATAGCTCTGCAAAAAACTTTAATCTATAATCTTACAAAGCTTATCAAGTTTTATTTATTGATATTAGAACAATCCTTTAATTTTTCCGTCTGCATCAACATCTATCATCTCTGCTGATGGAACCTTTGGAAGTCCTGGCATCTTCATTATGTCTCCTGTCAATGCAACCAAGAATCCAGCTCCTATTGAAGGAGTTATATCTCTTACAGTTACCTTGAATCCTGTTGGTCTACCTAATTTTTTAGGATCATCAGTCAATGAATACTGATTTTTAGCCATACAAATTGGTAAATTACCAAATCCTAATTTTTCAAAATTAGCTATTTCTTTGCTTGCTTTTGGAGCGAATTCAACATCATCTGCTCCGTAAATTTTTGTTGCTATAGCTTTTATTTTATCTTTTATAGACAGATTTAAGTCATAAGAGAATTCCATATTGCTCTCAGTTTCAGTAAGTCTTAGAACTTCGTTAGCTACTGCAACTCCACCTTTACCGCCATTTGCCCATACATCTGAAAGTGCAACATTAACTCCAAGCTCTCTGCACTTGTCTTCTACTAATTTAAGCTCTGCTGCTGAATCAGTAGGGAATTTATTTATAGCAACAACTGCTGGCAATTTAAACACTTTTGTTATGTTCTCAACATGCTTTAATAGGTTTGGAAGACCTTTTTCTAATGCTTGTAAATTTTCATTGTTTAAGTCTGCTTTTTCAACGCCGCCGTTGTATTTTAAAGCTCTTATAGTTGCAACTATTATAACTGCACTTGGTCTAAGTCCAGACATACGGCATTTGATATCTATGAATTTTTCTGCTCCAAGATCCGCTCCAAAGCCTGCCTCTGTTACAACATAATCAGCCATTTTAGCAGCCATTCTTGTTGCCATAACGCTATTGCAGCCATGTGCTATGTTTGCAAAAGGTCCGCCATGTACAAATGCTGGAGTTCCTTCCAAAGTTTGTACTAAATTTGGTTTTAAGGCATCTTTTAATAATGCCGCCAAAGCTCCCTGAGCGTTTAAATCTCCTGCTGTTACAGGTTCTCCATCCATGTTATATGCTACGATTATTCTTGCAATTCTTTCTTTTAAATCTATGATATCACTTGACAAACAGAATACTGCCATTATTTCTGAAGCAACAGTTATGTCAAAACCATCTTGTCTTGGAACACCTTCTGATTTTCCTCCAAGACCGCTTATTATACTTCTTAGCTGTCTATCATTCATATCTACAGCTCTTCTCCAAGTGATTCTTCTTGTGTCGATATTCAACTTATTTCCTTGGTGAATGTGGTTATCTAGCATAGCAGCTAAAAGGTTGTTAGCAGCACCTATAGCATGTAAATCTCCTGTGAAATGAAGATTTATATCTTCCATAGGAACTACCTGTGCATATCCACCGCCTGCTGCTCCTCCTTTAACACCAAATACTGGTCCTAAAGATGGCTCTCTTAAAGCTACAACAGTCTTTTTGCCAAGGTAAGATAAAGCATCAGCAACACCGATAGTTGTAGTAGTTTTTCCCTCTCCTGCTGGAGTTGGATTGATTGCAGTTACTAAGATTATCTTTGCATCCTTGTTATCCTTAAGTTCGTTATTTAAGTATCTATAGTCAATTTTCGCTTTGTATTTACCATAGTTTTCAACGTACTTATCAGGAATACCAATCTTAGTTGCTATCTGATTGATTTCTTTCATTTCCGCATTTTGAGCGATTTCAATGTCTGTTAAAAATTTTTCTGCCATAATAAATCTAATTCCTCCAATTTATAAAAAAATTATTTTATAATAAACATTAATCATTAATGTTTTTACCAAAACTTGCCAAAAAAAATTTTAAAAATTTATCGTTTTCATCTTGAATTTATTTCTAATATACTATATCATTAAAAGGTATGATTTGTCGATAGATTTTTAAAAATTTTATTTAACGAATGGAGGTTTAAATGACAAATAATTATTTAACACCAAAGGAAACCGCTGATTATGTGACAGAATTATCAGTTACAAAAGCTACTATGAATGTAAAGAAGAGATTTTTATTAAGTTTTATGGGAGGACTTTACATCGCACTTGGAGGGCAAGGCTTTCTAACAATGTATGCTAATCCATTTCTAAAAGCTGCTGTTTTCCCTGTAGGGCTTATGCTAATAATTTTAGTAGGCGGAGAGCTTTTCACAGGCAACTGCTTAATGACATTTGGATGCCTAAATAAAAAAATTAGAATAAGGGATTTAGTATCAAGCATAACACAGGTGTGGTTTGGCAATCTAGTTGGCTCATTAGCTGTGGCTTTGATAGTATATTATTCAGGAATGTACAAGCCTGGTTCAGCACTTGCAGAAACAATTGCTACTGTCGCTAAAGCAAAGGTATCGCTATCATTTGTTCAAATTTTACTTAAAGGAACTATCTGTAATATACTTGTTGCTTTAGGAGTTTGGTTTGCTTATACAGCAAAGGATACAATTGGCAGATTATTTGGATGCTGGTTCCCTGTTATGTTATTTGTGCTTTGCGGATATGAGCATTGTGTTGCAAATATGTTTTTCTTGCCTTTAGGAGCTTTAGTTGACAACAGCATAACAGTAACACAAATAATTGGAAATCTAATACCATCAACAATTGGAAACTTTATAGGCGGTGGACTTTTACTGCCTGTCCTTTATTATCATGTTTATCATAAGGAATAATATATCGGAGAATTAATTCTCCGATATATTATTTTTTATTGATTAAAAGCCCATGTAACGCCTTATAATATCTTATAAATGTTTATAAGATCCACGAGAAGTGGATTAAATCAGTCAAAAGATATAAAATATAAATTAAAATAAATTTCATATACGTTCCATATTGCCATGCTAAACTATAATTAAGGAGGTGTTCCTATGGCTGCATTACTAATTGTTGAAGATGATAAACAAACTAACGAAGCGATATGTGAATATCTTAAATCTTCGGGTCACAACATTATTTCTGCTTATGATGGAGCAGAAGCATTGCAGATTTTTAATCAAAGCAATATCGACCTTGTTGTTTTAGATGTTATGCTTCCCAAAATGACTGGGCTTGCCGTACTTCATGCAATACGGCAGAAAAGCGCCATTCCTATTCTGATGCTTACGGCTATTGCGGATGAATACACACAGATTACAAGTTTTGATGAACAAGCAGACGATTATATCACAAAGCCATTTTCTATGATACTGCTTGGCAGACGTGTAACTGCTCTCTTACGTAGAGGTGGACAAAGCATCGTGTCTGATACAATGACATTTGGTGATGTAACAGTAAGTTTTTCTGGCTATACGGCAAATGATATCAATGGAAAAATCGACATTACCCCTAAGGAGATTGATTTGCTAAAATTGCTTGTGGAACACAAGGGTTTGGTGCTTACTCGTTCTCAAATACTCGACGATTTATGGGGCTATGATTACCCGATTATTGACAGAACGATTGATACCTATATCAAAAATCTGCGAAAGAAATTACGACTTGACTGTATTGTTACCGTTAAAGGTATAGGTTATAAATACGAGGTTGGCAAATGAAGCAGTTAAAACTTTTTCCTAAAATTTTTATCTACACCCTGATACTCATGATGATGATTACATTCCTTGCAAGTGGTATTATATATCTTCTTGCTCCTATTTTGTCTGCTGATGGCAATACATTAGTTGAGAATATACCTGGTATAGCCCCAACTTCTATTCCACGAAATACAGAAATTACAAATGCTATTCTTGGTTCACTGCCATATTCCATATCAATGTGCGTGATTGTTTCTCTTATATGTGCCTTTTTCTTTTCAAGAGCAATCACGAAACCTATCAAACATATTTTGGATACAACAACACACATGGCAGATTTAGATAAAAACGCTTCTTGTAATATTCGTTCAAATGATGAAATCGGAACATTATCAAAGAGTATCAATAAATTATACCAAAATCTCTTATCCACTATTGAGCATTTGAAAGAAGAAAAAAATCGTGTAAGTGAAGCAGAAAAACAAAAAGTGGATTTTCTTCGTGTTGCTTCCCACGAATTAAAAACTCCTGTAACCGCTCTTAATGCTATGCTTGAAAATATGATTATGGGAGTTGGAAAATATAAAGATTACGAAACATATCTACCGCTATGTAAGGAACAAACTGAACAGCTTGGCAAGATGATTTCGGATATTTTGGATACATCAAAGTTAGGTACGAGCATAGAGAACGAGCAACCACAAACTTTTGATATTTCCGCTTATCTGTCTAAGCTATGCAGTCAGTATCAGTTGATAACGCAAGCAAATGGGCAATTTTTCAAAATGGAGTTACCCGATAATTTTACTGTTTGTTTGCCGCCTAAAATGTTTGAAAAAGCTCTATCAAATGTTTTAGGAAATGCTGTTGCCTATACTGAACGCGGCAAGTCAATATCGGTATATATGTTAGGGCGTGAAATTATTGTTGAAAATGAATGTCAGCCTATCTCTGAAGAACATCTAAAGCATATTTTCGAGCCGTTTTATCGCCCAGATTATGCACGAAATCGTGAAGACGGAGGCAATGGACTTGGTCTTTATATCGTAGCTTCAATTTTGAGTAATCTTAAACTGTCCTATTCTTTTTGTCCTATGAAAAAGCCATTAGGTATGCGTTTTATCATAAATATGTAATTACTCTGCTCTTCAAAATGTTCTTTATTTTTTGAGGAGCTTTTTTTAATTTCATATACATTTCATAGATGTTTCATATACACTACATACCAGAATGTTATCTTATTATTACACCCAAGATTGGTGTAATAAAAACTATGGAGGTTTTACTATGAAACTCAAATTTTTATCATTGAGATTTACACTTGTTGCGGTAATTGCTCTGATTACCACTTTCGCCATGTCAAAAATACAAAATAACACAATGTCATTTACCAAAAATGAAAATGATGATGAATTTTTAGTCGAAAACATACTTGGTGATGAAAACAACAATCCTCTTGATTTTTGGGAAATTGACGAATTTGAAAAGTGGATGGAACAACAACATGCCAAAAACCAAGAACTCGCAAATAGCGGCGACAAATCATTTTATGAAAAAAATACAGATGGAAATTATATTTGTCGTGAGTGGACTCAAAAAGACGTTGATGCCCTTTATATGAAGTGGCAAGAACAAATTGCTTTGATGAAACAAGGGTATCATTTCACAAAATCTATTACGCTGCCAGATGGCGGTGTACTTGTCGGTACATTTGACCCTGAAACATGGAATGCAAAACCCTCAACAGCTCTTGGCTCAACAATTATAACACTGCCAAACGGCTCTGCTGTGAATTTAGGTCACTTTGATACAGCAGACGAAGCAGCAAAAGCTGTTTCTAAATATTTAATAAAACAAATAGCAAATGGAGAACTCACTCAGCAGCAAGCAGACACCATATTAGAACATGGTACGATAAAACAAGCTAAATGACTTCAAAATATTAAAAGACTCTCTTTGCGAGAGTCTTTTAATTTCATATACATTCCATATGAGGTTTATATTAAATGTAGTTTTTTTCAGTTTGGTATGAGCAGTCGTTTTTATGCGGCTAAAAAAGGCAAAAAAATACCGAAACCCTAAAAAACATAGTTTTTATATGGGTTTTCGGTACTTTATAATTCAGCGTACAACTTAAAATTTTACTTTATTAGAGAGAAAAATTCCATTATTTTTTATCATCTTTTCTATTAACAATAAATATGCTTGAACGCTCTGCTATATATTTTATCATAAAATTTATTAATAATATTACTCCGAGAAATAAAATTGACCTTAGCGGCTTTTCAAAGAATGCTCCTATATTCATGCCTATTAATGCTAAGGATATTAACATTATTAACTTTCCAGGCAATAATGATACTAAAAAACTCTTAATACTCATATTGGCAAGTGCAGATGCTCCACTTATAAGGAAAGATGGAGTAAAAGGAAAGCAATATAGTAAAAACAGTATTGAAGAATTTTTAGATTTAATTCTTTTTAATGCTGAACTATACTTACTTTGATTAATTTTTTCTTCAATTTTCTTTCCTCCTATTTTATTTAATAGAAAGAATAAAAGAAATGAGCCAAGGCAATTTCCTATCCATGAGTATAAATATCCCCAAACCGGGCCAAAAACATTGACATTTATAGTAACAAACAATACCAAAGGAAGTATCGGAATAAAGGCTTCAATAACAGGCAAAATAATACCTATCAAAGGTCCTCCTGCTCTTACAAATTGTATAAGCTCCTCACTATCAAGCGTTTTAAAATAATTTATTATATCGTTAAAAAATTCAGTTATCATATTTCTTATTTATCTAAGTCTCTCTTCAATTAACCTTGCCAACTCTTCTGCATATGCTTTTATTTCCTCTTGCTTGTCTCCCTCAATCATTACTCTGACTAATGGCTCTGTACCAGACGGTCTTATCAGAACTCTGCCCTTGCCTGCAAAATGATTTTCAATATCATTGATTTTACTAACTATTTCATTATCATTTAAATAATCATTTCTCTTTTCAGCACTGACCTTTGCATTTACCAAAATCTGTGGCATATCCATCATTACAGAGGAAAGCATTGACAATTTAGTCCCTGTTTCCTTTACTACTGACATTAGCTGTAAGCCTGTTAAAAGACCATCTCCTGTAGTGTTGTGATCTAAAAATATTATATGTCCTGACTGCTCTCCGCCGAGTGAGTAATTATTATTTTTCATCTCTTCAAGAACATATCTGTCTCCAACTTTTGTTTTTATTAAATCTATTGCATTTTCTTTGAGAGCTATATCAAGTCCCATGTTGCTCATCACAGTTCCAACAACTGTATTATTTTTTAGCATTCCCTTTTTCTTTAAATGTATGCCGCAAATAGCAAGTACATGGTCTCCATCAACTATGTTTCCATTTTCATCACAAGCAATCAACCTATCAGCATCACCGTCAAAAGATAGTCCAATATCTGCACCTGCTTCGAGAACAAGCTTTTGTACTTCCTCAGGCTTTGTTGAGCCGCAGTTTACGTTTATGTTTATTCCGTTAGGTTCATTATTTATAACAAATACCTGAGCTCCAAGCTCATGTAAAAGCTCTGGAGCAGCTTTGTACGCCGCACCATTTCCGCAGTCCATAGCAACCTTAAGCCCTTTAAAATCAATATTAATAGTATTTTTTAGAAAATCCATATATTTTCTTGTAGGATTTTCAACTGTTATTTTTCGACCAATTTTTCCACCGCTTGGTATGTTATCAATATCTAAATTATTGAATATGTATTCTTCGATTGAATTTTCCATCTCATCAGTCAATTTATAAGAATCTTCATTAAAAAACTTAATTCCATTGTATTCAACAGGATTATGAGATGCAGATATCATAACTCCGCCATCAGCTCCAAGTATCTTTATAAGACAAGCGATAGCAGGTGTAGGAACGACTCCAACATATAAAACATCAATACCTGCTGAATTAAGCCCTGCTGATAAAGCTCCCTCAAGCATATCCCCAGATATTCTAGTATCCATACCTACAAGCATTTTAGGTCTTTCTTTTCCTTTTGTTAAAAAAAAGCCTCCTATTCGTCCTAACTTATATGCTAAATCTGCTGATAAATCAATGTTAGCAATTCCTCTAACACCATCAGTTCCAAATAATTTTGCCATTTTAAATTTCCCTTCTAAAATTTTATTATCAATATGTATTATTTACATAATAGTCTATAACAGATTTTTGAATTTGATCTAAAAACACATTTTCTTTTCTTAAAACGCTAAGCATCCATTCAGAGCATGAATGTAATATAGCAAATTCATAATCTTTTAATACTATCTCGTATAATTTTCCATTCAATGCTGTTGATTCCATACTTACAAAATATGCCTCAACATTGTTATACTTTAAAAATCGTAATAATCTAAATATAGTTTTGTCCTTCTCATCATAATAATGTTTTACATCATCAAGATATTTAGCGTAAAAATCAATATTTTTGCCACTTTCCTTAATATCCTGAGCTATCATCTTATTGTACTTAGCCATTATATTATAAAATTGATAGTTATACATTCCTTTTTCAAAGCTATCAATCATTACAAATGGTTTCACCTTATTGTCAATCATATAATTATGGTTTAATTCTAAAAAACTTTTTTTATCTATTTCACCATTCATATGACTTATAATAAGTCTATCTCTATTCTCAAAAAAACTTTTGATACTGCAATCTAAAGTATCATTCATCATTAAATTCCTCAATTACTATTATTAAATTTTTTAAATCCTCGTTAAATTATAGCATTTATCAAAAGCACGGTCAATAAAAATTACGTATTTATTTATGAACAATTCTTAAAGTTTTCTAAACTTGAACAGTATAAGATTTATGAAGATAATCAATATATGTGTTATATTTAAAATTGAAAACTATGGTGATGAATTTGCAGGATATAGATTTATGAACAGATAAAGAGTGACGGTAACCCGTCACTCTTTTTATACATATTCTCTATTTACATATTTGCTAGTAAAAGCTTTTAGTGTTGCTGAGTAGCCTAGTTTGAATGATATTATATCACCTAGCTTATAGTTTTTATCGGAATTAGTGACATCTAATATCATATGGTCAGAGCTTGCTCCCAATATTTCGATTTTTTCATCTAAAGGTGTTAGACTATCTGTGTCAGTATCTTGTCTGCCTATTGCTAATATAGCCCTCTTTATAATTCCTCTATCCTCGTATACAGGCTTTTGTCCAAAGGCATCTACACCTGATTCTCCAACCGGTAAAGATGGTTTTTCTTTTAACTCTATGATTTCTGCTTCCAATATTAAAGCATCATCGTACATACCATCTATTTTATTGCTATAAGCAGTTTCATTTGCTAGATAAAAAGCTTCGCCTATTCTTAAATTATTTATGGATTTTGGCAGTTGGTTTTTTTCTATCAGATGTAAAGAGCTTGAATTTCCTCCAGAGATAATTTGTAGCTTAACACTGAATTTATCTTCAATTTTGCGAGCAAAGTCTGCTAAGATTGATAGATTTTCATTTTTTGGTATTATCGCTCCATAGCAGGTTAAATTAACTCCTATGCCGTATAGTTCTACATTTTTTAGCTCTAAAACTTGTTTTATAGTATCGTAAATTTGTTCTTCATTTGTGTAATACAAGCCTTCTCTTAAATCTCCTAAGTCTATCATAAGTATTATCTTATGTGTAGTGGACTCCGCCTTAGCTTCTTTATCTAAAGCCTTGATTGTTTCAATTTCAGAATTTAAGCTTATATCAGAGTGTTTGACTACTCGCGCTACATCACTTAGCATAGGAAGTCTTAAAAGAACTTTTTTCTTTTTAGTATTTGTTATACTTTCAAGATTTTCAATCCTTGAATCAGCATAGAACTCTACGCTTTCATTCTGTTCAACTATCTTGACAATTTCCTTATCAGCACAGGCAACTTTTGTAACAATCATTATTGAGCATCCAGCCTTTGTTACTATACTTGTAACTTTATCTAGATTTGTTTTAATTTTACTTAAATCTATTTTTAATCTTGGAAACATATTAACTAGTCCTTTCTTTTATAATAATATATTTTTATTTCTTTCATTCTTTTTCTATAATAGAAATTATATCTGAAAGTTTTTCAATATCATATGCAGCCATTTTGGAATTACTTGCGTCTCCTATAGCAACCGTGCACATCCCAGCATTATTTCCGGCAATTATACCTGAAACAGCATCTTCTACCACAATACAATCATTTGGAGATAGATTAAGCATTTTTGCAGCTTCTAGAAACACTTCAGGATTAGGTTTTGAATGTGTGATATTTGTACCATCTGATATTGCATCAAACATATCGAGAAGCAGCGTTTTTTCAAGTATAAGCTTTGCATTTTTACTGGAAGAACCAATTGCTAAGCAATATCCCTTTTCTTTAAGTAAGCACAATGTATCACGCACATCTTTTGAAATATCATCATTAGTCATTGTCATTAGATATTGTCTATAAATAGAGTTCTTTTTCTCAGCAATCTGATTTTTTTCATAATCATTATAGTTTTTACTGCTCTTTTCTAAGATAATTTCTAGACTTTCCATCCTAGAAACGCCTCTAAGCCTATTATTAATATTTTCGTCAAATTCTATATCTAGCTCGTCAGCTACCTTTTTCCATGATAAATAGTGATATTTATCAGTATGGCAAATAACACCATCTAAATCAAAAATAATACCTTTTATATATTTCATTAATAAGTGCCTTCCTATTTTCACAATTTTATAAGTACAATAATGCAAACTTTTTATCTTTGCTTTTCATATTAAACTCTATCCTAATCTGTTTGCTACAGATAAATTTCATTAGATTTAAATCTTAATTTAATATTTTCCTTACTTCCTTTATATAATTTAGCTTTTATATCTGAATTTGATATAACTATATCTATAACTGAAGCCCTATAATTTACTTTAAATTCAACACTCTCCCAATTCTTTGGAAGACAAGGATTAAAATTAATAGCGCCTTCCTCATCTATACTCATACCTGCAAAGCCAAATATTACACTTTGCCATGTTCCTCCACAGGAAGCCGCATGAATTCCTTCTCTTGTGTTATTTTGATTATTATGCAAATCGACTAAGCTTGAACGTCTCAAATACTTATATGCCATAGAATCATTGCCTACTCTAAGTCCCATTATTGAAAAGATACTAGGGCTTAATGATGAACGATGTGAAGTCCTTTTTTCATAATAATCATAATTTATTTTTTGGATTTCCCTATCAAACTCATTATCCAAAAGAAACATCAGCATTACTACATCCGCTTGCTTGTTAATACAAGTATTTCTTATACCTACTTCTCTTGCCTTATTTGGTATAATTGGCATATCGTTTTTGTCATACTCAGTTATGACAAAGTCATGAAGCTTAAAATATCCATCAAATTGCTCCATTAATTTGTCTTCTTCATTAAAAGGGATATATATTTTTTTACAAACATTTTTCCACTCTATTAGTTCAGTCTCATTCAGGCTTATCTTAGAAATAATGCTTTGATAATACGATTCATAATTATTTTTTAATAAATCTAATATCTCAAACCCCTTTTCTATGTTCCATTTTGCTAAATAGTTGGTATAACAATTATTGTCAACAGGCTCATGCCATTCATCAGGTCCAGTAACTTGTAAAATTTCGTATCTATCAAGCTTTTCATTATAATTACATCTTGATACCCAAAATCTAGCTGTTTCTAATATGATTTCCGCTCCATAATTTAGCATAAAATCTATATCATCTGTATATTTATAATAATTATATACTCCGTATGCAATATCAGCTGTCACATGATGCTCATAATCAGCTACATAACACCTATAGCATGAGCCGTCTGGCTCTATAGTCCATTGAGGGCATTGCTCTTTTCCATCATCTGCCGACTCCCAAGGGTATTTTGCTCCCTTATATCCCTCACTAATAGCATTTTGTCTTGCTGTATCAAGTAAATAATATCTGTATTTTAATAAATTTTTAGCTACATCTGGTGCTGTAAATACGAAAAATGGAAGCATAAATATTTCTGTATCCCAATAAGCATGTCCGCCATATTCCTCTCCATGCAGCAATTTAGCTCCAAGACTTATTTTATCATCATGCTTATTGGCAGTGCTCATAAGATGGAAAATATTAAATCTAAGTGCCTTGTCTATTAAATCATCACCGTTTATTTTAATATTTGCATATTGCCACATATCCTCATATATTTTAAAATGCTCATCTAACTCTTTCTCGACACCATCATTTATAAAATTGGACAGCTCATTATCAATAGATGATTTGATTTTTTCCTTTTGCACATCTCTTTGCGTATACACACTTGCTATCTTATCAATTACAACAGTTTCATTTTCCTTAACATCAAAATCATTAAATTCCAATGCTACTTCACCAAAAGAAGAATATCTTTTGCTTTTTATTATATCATCGTCTTTGCTTACAACATCTTGCATAGCAGAGTTTGAGCCATTTGTATTTAATTTAGATACTTTCACTACACAGCCAGTACCTATATGAGTTTTAAAATCTCTAGTTCTAGTTTCTATGTAGCAGCCTTTTCCATTTAGATTAGACACTTCAAGAGTTTCAAGATGCTTAACCCTAAATCTAGGAAAATCCTTAAAATTCAGTACTGTTCCGTCAATAATATTTTCCATTTCCATTATTCCGGAATAATTTAATGGTGTAACATATAATCTTATCGCTGCTCTATGTAAATTATTTCTACTTAAAAATCTATATCCCTCAATTAAAGTTTCTCTATTTTCTGCATCTTTTAATATAATCCTTTTAAATAAGACCGATCTTTTCATATCAAGAACTCTAATAAATTCAATTATTTCACAGTCCTCTATACCTATTAGATTTCTCTCATTATATAGCTTTAAGCCTAACCAATCAGGAGTGTTAGCCAGCTCTCTCATAAATGCCTCTGATTTATCAAATATCCCTGCTATAAATGTTGTAGGTAATGATATTTTAGTGCCTTCTTCATGTGAGGCTCTAGTACACATATATCCGTTAGTTAAAGCAAAGTTTGTTTCATATACCAAATTATCCTTAGGATTATACTCATCTTGAACAATTAGCCACTCGTCTTCACTCATTAAACTTCTGACTTTTTCTGAAAATCTTTCCCTTATCATGTAATACACCTCATAAATAAATTTTAAAGACAGGGAAAGACTTTGAGATATTTCTCCTGCCTTTATTGAGATTTTTTGTTATAGGAGCAATGTCTCTCCTCATTATTAAATTATATTATTCTGCTAAATTTAAGCTTTTCTTCATTAAAATCAAAGCATCTTTCGGATATTTTTTTGATAATACTCCTAGTGATGCAAAAATATAGTCATTATCAATCATTACCTTGGCACTTGTAGTTGGGAAAAGCTCTAGTCCTTTAGCATAGCCCGCTACTTTCTTTAATATACTTTCTCTGTTTGGCAGTCTTGTCAATGCTCCGCCTGTTCCTATGATGTATCTTACAGCACTTAGGTCTTTTCCTTCTGCTACTGTTTTTTTGCCAGTAGGACCATATAAATTACGCATTGTTCCTGAATGTCTTTCCAATGAGGTTAAAACAGCTTCTTCAGTAAGCCTTTCAACAAATTCTCTTTCTCTGTCATTTTTTGGAATTGCCTTGTAGCTTGCCATGATTTCCTCTAAATCTGGGAATTCTTTTTTTAATTCATCCACTCCGATTTTTTCTATAACATGATTTGCATTTACATAAACACCAAGATCGCCTTCTACTGTTCTTTTTGCTTCTGGTTCAGGGCTTATTAATATTCTATTGATTTCTTCAGAGCCAGCTGTCACGGAATGAACATCAGTTGTCGCTCCTCCAACGTCAAATATTACTAAGTCTCCTAAATCCTCTTTCAATATCTTAGCAGCTTCCATAACAGCTCCCGGAGTAGGGATTATCGGCCCATTGACCAATTTTCTAACTTCTGACATGCCTGGTGCATGAATTATATGCTCCTCAAAAGCATCTTGTATGACCTTTCTTGTAGGTTCAACAACGAGCGTATCAATTTTTGGATATACATTTTCAACTATGTAGAGTTGGACATCTGCCTCCTCACACATTAGCTTTACTTCATCTTGGTTTTCAATATTGCCTGCATAAATTATTGGTGTTTTAAGCCCCATTGATAGAATCATCTCCAAGTTATTAAGAGCTGTTTCTCTTTCACCATAGTCAACACCACCAGCAACAAGAATTATATTTGGATTTACTTCTTGTATTTTTTTTAAGTCTAGTCTTCTTAGCTTTCCAGAAGTTACCATTTTAATAATTCCACCGGCTCCTAAAGCAGCTTCTTTCGCCGCACGAACTGTCATATCATATACTAAACCATGAACAGTCATTTTTAAACCACCAGCAGCACTGCTTGTTGCAAGCATATCGTTCCATGTCAAATTATCAGCAGCAATATTTCTTTTTAAATCTTCTATTGCTCCATTTAATCCTATATTTACATCGCCCTCTAAAACAGATGTAGGCGCTTGACCTTGCCCGACGAATGACGGAGAAGAAGTGCCTATTCCATTGAACGCATTTACTACTGTTGTAGTGCTTCCAATCTCTGCTACCAGAACATCTATGTGGCTTGTTTTGTTGTTATTCGAATTTATTTGATTTATTTTATCCATATTTTTACTCCATAAATATATTAGATTTATATTTATACTATCTATACCCTTATTTTCAAAAGATACACGATTTTATAAGAACAAAATTATAAATCATATTAATATTTAGGAGGAGCAAAGCCCCTCCTATACATACTTATTTTTTTAAGCTTGCATTTCTCTTCTTCTCTTAACTAAGAAGCTTGCTGCGTCTATACCATGTGAACCTCTTCCAAAGCCTGCATCCATGCCTGCTTCAATAGCTATTTCATTTGATACTTGAGTTCCACCACAGATAATCATTACTTTATCTCTGATACCTTTCTCAACACAAAGTTCGTGTATTTTTCTCATATTCTTAATATGAACATCATCGTGAGTGATTATTGTACTTACCAATATCGCATCTGCATTTGTCTCTATAGCTGCATCTACAAGCTTTTCAACTGGGCAAGATGTTCCAAGGTATGCGTATTTGATACCAAATTTCTCTATTCCACCGTGCTTAATATCAAGTGTTTCTTTAAGTCCAACAGAGTGCTCATCTTCTCCAACTGTTGCTGCAACTATAAACATTGGTTTTGCTTGTATATCAGCTCTTATTTCCTCATCTGATAAAACTTCTATCTTTTCAGGGATAACAAGCTCATTGATATTAATATCAAATTTTACTTTTCCTTTAATTTCAACAAGTGTTCCCTCACTCGGATGTATAGCTTGCTTATGAACAACTGTTACATCTTCAAGTCCCATTTTTTCACCACATTTGATAGCAGCGAACTCAGCTGTTCTTTCATCAAGTGGTAAGAATATTGTAGTAGCAACAACTCCGTCTGCTCTCCACTCAACCTCTGGTTTTACCATGTTTGTATCGTAATATTTTTCTGTTTCTGCAAGTCTTACATTAACATTGTCATTTTCGTCTAATTCATCTATATAAATTATCTTAGAACGATCCTCAAATGTATCTCCACCTATAGCATCGCTTGCTTTTACGAACTCTTTTGGTACATTATTATATCCATAATGAACTGAAACAGGGGCAAAATAGTCCTCATCTCTTTCAAATATATAACCGTATCCAATACCACCCTCTATTTCACGGGCAATACCGTCACCATTTCTTTCTGGATAATATCCGCTATCAACGAAGAAGCCATCTTGAACTGCATTAAAGTATCCGCCAACTTCAAGGATTTCTTCCATAAATAATGTTGCTCTTTCCTTTAATTCTCTAACATCCTCGCCAAGCACTCCATCTCTGTCAAGCTTAACCATTTCTCTTAAGCCATCCATACCATTTAAAGCCTGTTTTGCTGTTGAAATAGCTGCTATGTTGTTATAGTGCCATGGCACGTTTCTTCCCTCATCAGGAGTTATTGTAGATTGAACATCAGCACTTGTAAGTCTTGAAATCATAAGGTTCATTGTATGTGTAACTGAAGCCTCTCTCATGTCTGATTCCATATATTTTGTATTTTGCTGAGCTCTCATCTTATAGTCTTTGAACAAATCTCTTAAAGCAACTGCATAAGGTAAGTCAAGTCTCATACATGGCGCTGGTGGTGCTGATGGTGGAACTGTTGACAATGCTATATTAGATGGTTTAATACCAATCTTTCTTGAGAAAATACTATTTATAGCATGTTGTACCATTAGCTCTGGTCTAACTTTCCATGCCTTCATAGCTGTAGCATTAGCATTGTGAGCTCCGTCTATTTGAAGCATATCTGCCCATGCCATGATTTTTTTAGCCTCACAAGCATCACAGAAGCTTCTAACCATATTTACATTTCTATAAAGAACATTGTACTGAGGGTCTTGGTGAGCTCCGTTTACTCCTTCTTCCGCAAACATAACTGCAATATCAGGACCTGCAACGCCTGAGATATATGAGTGGAAGTTTATTGGACGACCTACTTCATCCTCTATCATGTCAAGAGCTTTTCTGCTTGCTCTAACTTGCTTTCTTGTAACCATGATACCGCCGATACCTTGGTTAGTTCCTTCAAGAAGCGAGTCAATATGCGACTGTCCTGCTGTTCTGATAACCATTATATGATCAGCTCCATGCCAAGCAGACATTCTCATACGTCTAATATCATCTTCAAATCTTCCTGAAGCTATTTCTGTAGTTATAACACAATCCGGCTGTGGGTCTATGTAGCCAAAGCCTCTGCTGCCTGGTAGCGGAACATAGTTTTTAAGTCCTTCAGAAGTCTCATGATACTCAAAATCTCCAACTACTCTGTTTTCACCTTGTCCTTCTCTCCAATGCCATCCACGGCGTCTTGGCTCATATTTATCTAAATCTTTTAATAATTCCTTAATGTCTATTTTTTCATTTGGCTTAAGCATATTTATCCTCCTTAAAATAACGAATCAACTAAATCCCAATGTTTTCCCTCAGCTAAAGCAAGTCCTGCCTCACGCACTGATACACCGAGTTTTTTTGATAATCTCCACACTACATTGCCTGCGCCTTTACGCATCAAGCCTTTGTTCATAACACCTTCAACTATTGGCTTTACTTCAATACTTGAGAAGCCCATTCTTAGAAGTATACTTCTTTCAACTGCTGGTGTAGTGTTTTTCTTTCCTAATTCAAGGAGTGGTTCAACAACCTTTTCTGCTAAATCCCAAAATCTTTTTTCTAATTCTGCATCTGTCAAATTTGCCAAATGCTGTCTTCTTTGTTCATAATCATCTGCTCTTTTCATATTTCCTCCCTATTGAATGAAAACAGTAAAATTAATATAATTTTTTCTATTTTTTATAATGTATTTAAAACATCCTTAACAAATTTTTCATCAGTTTTTGTTTCTTTTGCCAAGAATTTTATATCTGACTCACAAACCTCATTAGCTTTGGTATTATAAGTTGACAAAGCATTTTTAATATGAGATATCCTCATTTTGTCAAGGTCTACATCAACAACCTTAATTAATGATGGATGCTTTGGAAGTATTATATTCTTACCTGCAATCTCATCACGAGGGTCTCCGAAGAATATATCTATACCATTTTCTCTAGCAAATGAAAGCTGTGGTTGAATGTGCTTTCCTGCACCTGTGTACTCTGTTTCCTGTACAACTATCATTTGATCTTGATCCATTTCCTGTGCAATAGAAAATGCCGCTGCTAATGACGTATTGCCAGCAGGTCCTTTTTCTTCTCCCTCAAGGCTTGCCAAAACTTCTGTTATATAGAATACTTCTCCTTGATTAACTGTAACATATCTGTCGATATATCTAAGCGGTCTTGCGGCAGAACGAGGCACATCTGATCTATCCGGCCACGTAGTAAATGGCATACCAAAGCCTGTATGTCCTGTTGTGAATGATTTCTTATTAAATTGTTCATCTGATGCCATATGAAGTCCTTTAAGGTTAACACTTGCTCCTATAACCTTAGCTGATGAGCCAGCCTTAATAAGTCCTCTCGCTGTTCCAGTGAGATTTCCTCCACCAGCATTTGTACATACTACCGCATCAGGGTCTTTTCCATATTTTTCTCTGAATTGCAATGCTATTTCGTATCCAAGAGTTTCTACTCCTGCTATACCAAAAGGTGTGTACAACGAAGCATTGAAGTATCCAGTATCTTCCAATAATCTTAAGAATGTATAAAACAACTCAGGTCCTACTGATAGCTGAACAACCTCCGCTCCTAAAGCTTCGCATTTTCTTGCTTTTTCAATTATTTCTGGCTGTCCTATCCCTTTTGAATCATAACATTCTTGAACTATAATACATTTTAGTCCTTGAACAGCTGCCTGCTGAGCTACTGCGGCTCCATAGTTACCGCTTGTAGCAGCTATAACACCCTTGTAACCTAATCTTTTTGCATGATATACAGCATTTGCCGCACGTCTTACCTTAAAGCTTCCGGATGGATTGGCTGCTTCGTCCTTTATGAATATTCTTGCACCCTTACCAGCTGGAGCAAATTTTCTTGCAAGAGCTGTAAGATTTTTAAGCTCTATAACAGGTGTATTTCCTACATTAACTGAGTATTGAATTTCCTGCATTTCTTCAAGAGAATATCCAGTTTCACGCATCATTCTTTCATAATCAAATGCTATTGTGCCACTTTCAAATAATGAATAGTCAATGCCTATTGCCTTTTTCATTATTTCAGCTTTTCTGCTCATTACTGCATTGTAGCTTAAATCTCTACTCATTATCCTCACCCCCAAACAAGATGTCTCTAACTTGGTCGCCTATTTTTAGCAATTCTGGAATAAACTTTCCAAAATCATGCTTATAATAAGGGTTTACTTCTAAAAGCTTTCCTTTAGCAAGTCTTTTTGTCCTTGTCAAAATCGTAACTTCATCACCTATATGTGCATCTTCTTGTAGATATCCTTTTACCCATAATTCGAGTGGAACTTTTTTAGTGTCATCTGGCACTTGAGGAGCTCTCTCTTCAGGACTCAATACAATATTATGTATTAATACCCATTCTCCTTTTTTAACCATTTAAGTCACTTCCTATTCTAAATTTAAAAATTTATAGATTAATTTTATTTCAATAATCAAAATCAGATAAAATTATTATTTTACTATTTTGCTATCTTCGCAAATTTGCTCTCTCATATCTCCCATTATCGCTCTTGGCACTGGAAGAGTAAGCATTGTTTGTAGACCTGGTTTTGCATTGATGATGTGCGGTATCATGTTTACACACATTGCCATTGTACCAATTCCACCCTCAACCTCTGGTGAGTTAATCATATTAATGCTTGGAGTTCCTTTGATTATTACATAATCTCCAGTATTTATTCCAACTTGCTCCGGTTCAATTTGCTGTGGATGATCCATTTCTATTAACTTTTGACCACCGTTTACATATCCCCAGCCCTTCATTGCAACACCTGCAACATTACCAGCTTTTGCAAAACCATATGGAGATTTTCTATCTACATCTGTAACTATCGGTTCCATATCTTGCTCTATTTTATCAACTTTCCAGCCTATAGCATCTGCTATCATATTTATTGATTCAGGGAATCCAACATGTCCAGTCATTTTTCCTGCTGCTTTTAATTCATTGAATTTTGCAACTTCTAATCCTATTCCTTGCTCTTCCATAACTGCTGGTCCAAATGGTGACAAACTGTTTACTCTTCTTGATAAAATGCTCTCAACATCTTCCATACATCCAGTCATTATTACAACCAATAAATCCATTATCAAGCCTGGGTTTATTCCAGTACCTAATACTGATACGCCATTCGCCTTAGCTATTTCATCCATTTGCTTTGCTAATTCTGGCTCTTGTGCCTGTGGATATGCCATTTCTTCTGCAGTTGTTATAACGTTCATTTTCTTTTCAAGTATAAATTTAATCTTGTCAAATGCTTTAGCAGTGAAAGAATCTGTACACAATAATACAACGTCAGCAGCTTTTTCAGTTATAACTTCATCTCTAGTTCCAACTATAACATCTTCTCTGTCTCCTCTTTCAACGCCTACTACCTCGTAAAGGCTTTTTCCAAGTTTTGCACCTATATCAATTCCTCCAACTATGTCAACGCCCTTTTTCTTTAATAGCATTCTTGCCATTCCAGAGCCCATTGCTCCTAGTCCCCAAATTATTACTTTTACATTTTTCATAAAATTTTCCTCCTTGCTTTCATAAGCAGAGTCTCGACTATGGTTGAGCCTCTTGTGATTTTAGTATTTCATTTATTTTTAAAATTATTTATAGAGCGAAATCTGTTTCGCTTTTTTACTGACTATATTATAAGCAAATTCTGTGCCAAAATTTTTTATAATATTTGTAAGATTTAGGTATATTATAAAAATATGTGATTAGCAAATGTTTCCACTGAATACTGCAAATACTAGCGCAATATTTTAACACATTTCTTTTTTTAAAAGAGATTTTATTATCTTGTTTTAACAAATTACTGCAAATATTTTTGCAGTTGACGCAAAAATATTTGCAGTAATTTTAAATTTATTTTCTTATTATGAATGTAAATTGTATTTCTTAATTTTATGCTGCAAAGTTTGTCGTTTAATTTTCAAATGTTCTGCCGATTTTGTTATATTGTGTTGATATGTATTTAGTGTGTTTTTAATTATTTCTTTCTCTAAATTTTCTAAATACTTTTCAACGCCAAGCTCTAAAAATTCATAATCTATCTTTACAGTATTATTATTCACATCATCTATTAAAATATGCTTATCAGTCAGTACATTTTCATCGTCTATCATTGATATTGCAGCCATTATTATATTTTCAAGTTCTCTGACATTTCCAGGGTAATTATAGCTCAATAGCTTTTCTTTCGCCTTATCAGAAAGCATCCAAATATTTTTATTGTATCTCTTATTATGCTTGTCTATAAATTGCTCTGCAAGTATTAATATATCTTCTCTACGTTCCCTAAGAGGTGGCACATCTATAGGTATAATTTTTATCCTATAATATAAATCCTTTCGCAATTTACCTTGCTTTATCAAGGCTTCAGCAGGCTCATTAACAGTAGCAATTATTCTAACATCAATTGGAATATCCTTGCTGCCTCCAACACGCCTTATGTAATCTTCCTGCAAAACACGCAAAAGCTTTCCTTGCAGCTCATATGGCATTGAATTTATCTCATCGAGGAGCAATGTTCCTCCATTAGCCTGTTCAAATAGTCCTGCTCTGTCCACAGCTCCTGTAAAGCCACCCTTTGCTGTACCGAAAAGTATGCTTTCTAAAAGTGTTTCAGGTAATGCGGCACAGTTTTGTGCAAGAAATGGCTTATTTTGCCTTGTCCCATCAAAATGAATACTTTGAGCTATCAGTTCTTTTCCTGTACCTGTCTCTCCATAAATAAACACCGAGGCAGAGCTGTTTGCAGCTTTTCTAGCAATATTAAGCACAGCTTTAAAATTAGGGCTTTTTCCAACTAAATTGCTAAATCTGTACTTCTTAATTTTAAGCTCCTTAACTTCATTAGGCTCTTTTATCTCTTTTCTTAACTCCAATATTGTATTTGACATTTCCTGAATTTTAGTGATATCCTTTGATACTTCAACTGCCGCTATTACCTCTCCATTGTCAATTACAGGAATAGTTGTATTGATTGTTGTTATTTTCTTGCCATCTTTATTTAAATAGCTTTGATCTTTATTTATTGTGCTTTTTTTGTTATATAGTGCTTGCAGTAACGTGCTATCTTTAGCATCTAGATTTTTAAAAACCTCCTCAAACGGTTTATTTAAAACATCTCTTGCGTCCATTTTTTCTAAGCCAGCCATTGCGTCATTGTAAATGATACTATTTCCGTCCTTATCAAGCACATGAACGCCCTCGCTAAGCAAGTGCAAAATATTTTGCAGTACTGTTATATAATTTTTATTTTTCACGTTTAGCACCTTCTTTGTTTTCTTTTATCATATCTATATAGCGTAATTTATAAACTCAACATTTTATAAAAAAGTGAACTGCATTCATTCTATGGAAAAATCATTCTGATTCTTCATTTATATCTACTCAAAAAATATCTCTCTAAATATTGTAATCAGTAAATCATCTTTTACAGTCAATGATAAAAGCTTGATTTGTCTAATGAATGAAGGTATCTTCTTTTCTGATCTTATTGGGGATTTTCTAAATTGATTTACTACTATTCTAATAAATTCGTCTGCATCATATATTTTAAATCTTTCAATTTTTTCAAATTTTTCAGCTACATGCTCAACAAGTCTTATAATAACATCTTGATAATCGCTATTATCTTTCATTTCTAAAATTTTCATCAATCTTGGAAATATCTTTTCAAAAAGCATCCTGTCTGACGGCAGCCCATCAAAGCCAAATATATTTGAAATGTTAATAATTTTTTGCTTTCTATTATCAAATATTTCTGCTATATACTTTAAAAAGTTTTTACTATACGGTCTTATATAATATTTGTGTCCCTTTAAACTCTTGAAAACTTTCATAGTGTCATAATAGCCAAGCCTAATATTTTTACAAGCATTTTCTGTGTCAAAGTCCAAAGCTTCACCTAATGACTCAACTGGCTCAATATATGTTATATTAAGTCCCTCTGCATTAATTTTCTTAATCCTGCCCTTAGCATGAACTCGTACAGCTATCAAATCCTTATATCCTTTTCTAGCCAACATTTCTATAGGTAAATTATCGTAAAAGCCTCCATCTAAAAAATGCTTACCATCCAGCTTTTCCATTTTAAATACTGGTAAATTCGCACTAGCAAGAAGATAGTCAACAAGCTTCCCTTCTGGTATATCTTCTTTAAAAAGCTCTAAATTTTCATTATCTGTCAAAGATATTGTTACAAGTCCAAAATCAATCTTCGATTTACGAATTTTATTCTCATCAATAAAGCTTCCTATAATCTCTCGCATCTTAGTTGTATCTAAACCTTCATTTTTAAGTATTTCTTTAGACAAATTATATATATATGCTATATTTAATTTAAATAGATTATTACCCTTTAATTTATTTATTTCTTCAATATCAATTCCAAACAAGGTGTCTACGCCTATAGTTTCCCACAGCTTTTCCAAGCCCTCAAGATTATTTTGAACAATCGCAGCTCCATTCAAAGCTCCTATTGATGTCCCTGTTACTCCAGCTATTGAAATACCTAAATCTAGCAAAGCTTTATAAGCTCCGACATGGTAAGATCCTCTAGCTCCTCCGCCCTCTAATACCAATCCATATTGCATAATTTCTCTCCTATTCAATTGATAAAAGCTTTACAGAAATAACTTCTATATTATTTTTTAGTTTTAAAATCAAATCATCCATAGATATCAGCATTTCTGAAACATCTACTGATATATTTACAGATGCTTTTTCATTTATCGGTATATTTTGATTCATTGTTATTATGTTTGCTTTTTCAGAAGATAATATATTTAAAACCTCTGACAATACACCTCTTTTATGCCTTAGCATCAATGCAATTACTGCTCTTCTGCCTGTCGTATTATCTGATGGTGAAAAAACAAAATCCTTGTATTTATAATATGTACTTCGGCTAATTCCAACCATTTTAACAGCCTCGCTTATTCCTTTTGCTGTGCCATCATTTATATAATTCCTAGCTTCAATAACTCTGTCATAAACCTCTGGTAGAATTTCCTTACTAACTATTAAATATTTATCCAAAATACTCATCCTCCAAACATATTTAAAGTATTTTCCATTGCTTATTTATTATACATTTGTAGCTACATAAAACACAAGTGTTTTTTAATTTAAAACTTAAATATTAATTTATAGAATATGTTCGCGAAAAAACAAACACAGATTAGATGTATGTACAATTTTTAATCTGCACAATTATCATAATCTGTGTTCCATTAATTAATATATAAAGTTATAATTTATCTAGCATGATTTTTTGCTAATTTGAATTTTTCAACTTCATGACGCAGTGTAACCGCTTGTGCTGACATTTCTTCGCTTGTTGCTGAATTTTCCTCTGCATTTGCAGCATTTGTCTGAATAACAGCAGATATCTGAGAAATGCCTTCTTTAATATGTTCAATTGCTACTGACTGTTCACTAGAAGATTTTTTTATTTGCTCAAAGCTATCAACTACGTTCGTAGCACTAATTCCAACGTTTTGCAGAATTCTTGCTGTTTGAGCAGTAATTTCTATTCCCTTTGCAACTGCTCCAACTGAAGCATTGATAAGGTCAGTTGTTTGCTTAGCAGCATCACCGGATTTTGCAGCAAGTGCTCTAACTTCATCTGCAACTACAGCAAAGCCCTTTCCAGCATTTCCAGCACGAGCCGCCTCAATTGCTGCATTTAATGCAAGGATATTTGTTTGGAATGCAATATCTTCAATAGCTTTTGTAATGTTCGCTATTTGATTTGAAGCTTGTTCAATATCTTCCATAGCCTTAGTAAGCTGATCCATTTGTCTGTTTCCTGCATCTACATCGTTTCCAGTTTGCTGAACGTGATCTGCAGAATTATTTACAATTAAAGAGTTTTCTATAATTTGTTCAGATATTTTTTCTATAGCGGCACTTAATTCTTCAATAGATGCTGCCTGCTCCGTTGAACCAGCGGCAAGAGCCTGTGCTCCACTTGATACTTGAGAAGAACCAGTAGATACCTGATCAGCCGCCATATCAATTTGCATTATAGTTTCACTTAACATAGCTATCATTTTTCTTACAGCTTCAATTAATTCGTAGTAATTTCCAACATATGTATTAATATCTTTAGATTTTACAGTAAAATTTGCATTGGCTAATTCGTTAAGAATATATATGAAATCATTTACGACGAAGGTCAATGTATCAGACATTTTTCGGAAAGATTGTGATAGCAAGCCAATTTCATCTTCTGAGTTTTCTTTTATACTAATATTAAAATCACCGGCAGATAGCTTATTAGAAGCTTCAACAACTGTGTTAATTCTCTTTGATATATTTTGCGAGATAATAATGCCAGTCAAAACTGCTAAAAGCACACCAACTACGACAAAAATAATCATTATAATATTAGAGTTAAATACTAAGCTATCATTGCTTTTAATTTGATTATCTGCATAGCTGTTGTTGTAGTCGACTAGGGCGGTAATGGCGGTTTCCATTACTTGAGCTAGAGTGTGTAGCTCGCTTCCATCTCTCATCATGTCAAAGGTCTCACTGCGTCGCGATGAATCCAAGGCAATGCCATTCATAATCTCAGCTCTTTTTGCACCAAAGGCATTGGTAGCCGATTCAAGATCTGCTAGAAGCTTAATCTCTATAGCTGCTTCCTCAGCAGTGTATTTTTCTAGCACTGCCTTATACCCTGTCAAACTCTCGTCTATAACTTTTCTATGGTTATTTATGCTTTCAGCGCATGATTCCTTGTAAGTTCTATCGTCAGACAATGTCATTTCAAACAGGTTTGCTCGTATCTCCTGAAACGAAGAACTAATCCTTTCCACATACTGCAATGCTGCAACCGAATCTGAATATGCAACACTGTAAGATTTACCAACACTTTTAAGACTAAAAATTCCAATAATACCTATTATACCTGCAATTATTGCTACAAGCATAAATCCGAGAGTAATTTTGATACCAACTTTTAAATTGTTAAACCATTTTTTCATAAATTTTTCCTCCATAGTATAATAATCCTTACTGCAAACAAAAGTTGAGAGCGCTTGCTTTTTCCTTGTAACTTGATTTTTCGACCTTAATTTTATTTTTTTTATTATTACAACATAATTTAGATTATGTTGTAAAATTTTTATTTAATATACATAAAACATTATCATTATATACCTTTATATAAAAATTGGCAAGAATTTTTTGTAGCATAATTAACATTAATGACAATATTTTCTAAACTATCGCAATATAATATAGCTAGCAAAGAAACATTTAATGCCAGCCTACTTGTTGTTTTTGTATATACCATTTAAATACACTTTAATACAAAAAAATCCAATTAATTTTGTAAATATCTTTTAAAAATAAATTTTTCTAGAGTTTTTTAAATATTATTACAACATAATCTAAATTATGTAATAACTAAGCTCATATGTTCAATTTGCTTTGCATGAACTGCTCCACTTTCCATAGTATAAATTCTTGTGGTATTAACATTAGAATGTCCAAGTATATCTGCAAGTCTAAATAAATCTTTTTCTAAAGTATAATAAGTACGCGCAAAAAGATGACGCAAATTGTGCGGAAAGACTTTTTCTGAACTTACATTTGCGCTTTTACAAAGATTTTTCATATCACGCCAGATATTAGAGCGATTTAGAACTATTCCAGTTTTTGTAACAAAAATTGGTCCTGAAATTCTTTTTTGTTCTTTAGCATATTGAATTAAAACATGACGAAGCTTTTCTGGTAAAAATATTGTTCGAGTCTTAGCTTTGCAATTTACAACAGCACGACCTTTTTTTACTGCCTCTACAGTTATAAATTGAAGTTCTGAAACTCTTATCCCCGTAGCGCATATAGATTGAAGTACTAAAGAAAGCCTTCTATTTTCCATTTTTTCAGCTGCCCTTACTAAACGTAAATATTCTTCCTTTGTAAGTTCTTTTTCTTCCCTGCAAAATAAATTCTTTTGTATTTTTAATGGTTTAATTCTAAATTCTACCCATCCAACAAAACTAAAAAAAGTATTTATTGCAGCAAGTATAGCATTTACACTTGTTGCAGCATAGTTTTTAATTAAACTCTCTTTCCAATCAATGAGCTTGTTTTTCGTTACTTGCTCATTTTTTAAAAATGTACGTAATAAATTTAGATTATATTTGTATCTTTCTATGGTGGATTTACTTTTTTCTTGTTCTCTAAGATAGTTTGCAAAACGGTCTATCAGCGATAGACTAATGTTGTGTTTTTGTTGTAGCATAATAAAAATATCTCCTTTTGTAAATACATAATTGTCAAATTATAGTGCTTCATTAGAACAGTGAAATATTACAGATTAATTATATTATAACACATTAATGAAATCCTTTCAAACATATGGTATATGAATAATTTGATTTTTATTTTTAATTATAGTATAATTTATTTAATTATAAATTGATAATAAAAAATAATTAAAAATTATATAATCCTCAAACCTAAACGAAAGGAACAAATATTAGAATGAAATATATTAGTATATTAGGCTCAACAGGCTCAATAGGAACTCAAACCTTAGATGTTGTCAGAGAAAATAAAGATAAGATATCAGTCTGTGCAATATCTGGCAACGAAAATATCGAATTGTTAAAAAATCAAATATTAGAATTTTCTCCCGAACTATGCGCAGTAATGAATGAGGCAAATGCTATAGAATTGAAAAAATTATTGCCAAGTAATTGCAGGACAGAAATTGTAACAAAAATGGATGGCCTTATCTCTGTTGCAGTTCATAGCAAAGCAGACATAATTGTTACTGCTGTTTCTGGAATGGTAGGTTTAAAGCCGACAATAGAAGCAATTAAGCTCGGAAAGACTATAGCACTTGCTAATAAAGAAACTCTTGTAGCTGGTGGAGAATACATAATGAATTTAGTAAAAAAGCACAAGGCTGTCATATTGCCTGTTGATAGTGAGCATAGTGCAATTTTTCAGTCTATATCAGCAAACAAGCACGAAGAAATAAACAAATTGATAATTACAGCTTCAGGAGGACCATTTAGAGGTAAAAAGTTAGATGAGCTTGCAAATGTAACAGTGGCAGAGGCATTAAAGCATCCTAATTGGTCTATGGGTAAAAAGATAACTATAGACTCTGCAACTCTGATGAATAAAGGATTGGAGCTTATTGAAGCAAGGTTTTTATTTGATGTTCCTGTTGAAAAAATAGAAATTATCGTTCACCCCCAAAGCATTATTCACTCTGCTGTTGAATACATAGACCACTCTATCATTGCTCAGTTAGGAGAGCCAAATATGAGAGTTCCTATACAATATGCGCTATTTTATCCTGATAGAATGCCTAATAAACTAAAGCCAATATCATTTACAGATATTGGAAAATTAACATTTGAAAAACCTGATACAGATGTATTCAAATGCTTGCGCTTAGCTACCGAAGCACTTAAAATCGGAGGAACGATGCCTGCTGTTTTAAATGCAGCGAATGAAGCAAGTGTAGAGCTGTTTTTGAAAGATAAAATTAAATTTTTAGATATTGCTGATATTAACGAGCAAATAATGCTAAAGCACAGCTCACAGGTTTTAAATTCCTTAGAAGTAATTTTAGAATCTGAATCGTGGGTTAAAAATGAGATTAAAAAAATAATGTGGCATAATGGTTTATCTATAAAAAATTTTTAAGTTTAAAATAAAAATTTAGATAGGGAAAATGGTGAAATAATGAATAGTATAAAAGCAATAGTAGATAATCAAAAATCATATTTTTTAAAAGGTGAAACAAGAGATATATCCTTTAGGAAAAAGCAATTAACGAAATTATACGAAAGCATAAAAAAATACGAAAATGAAATTTTAATTGCCTTAAAAGAAGATTTAAACAAATCGGAATTTGAAGCTTACACAACTGAAATTGGCATGGTGTATGAGGAGTTAAAATTTATGTTAAAAAACATAAATAGATTATCAAAACCAAAACGTAAAAAATCGCCTTTTGTTCATTTTCCATCAAAAAGCTATGAATACCAAGACCCTTATGGATGTGTTTTGATTATGTCGCCTTGGAACTATCCATTTCAATTGACCTTAGTTCCTTTGATTGGTGCAATGTCTGCCGGAAACTGTACTGTTGTAAAGCCATCTAATTATTCTAAGCAGACCTCGCAAATTATTTTGAAAATATTAAGTGAATTTCCACAGGAATATATAGCTGTTGTTGAGGGCGGGCGTGATGTGAACAATGCTATATTAGAAGAAAAATTTGATTATATTTTCTTTACTGGAAGCCCTAATGTCGGTAGGATCGTTATGGAAAAAGCAGCTCAAAATCTTATCCCATTTACATTGGAACTTGGCGGCAAAAGTCCGTGTATAATTGATAAAACTGCAAAAATTGATTTAGCTGCAAAAAGAGTTGCATGGGGTAAACTATTAAACGCTGGTCAAACCTGTGTTGCTCCAGATTATATAGTAATTCATGAAAATGTGAAAAATGAATTTGTAACTGCACTGAAAAAATATATTGAAAAATTTTATGGGAAAAGCCCAGAGGAAAACTCTGAATATCCTAAAATTATCAATAAAATTCATTTTGATAGGCTATCAGAGCTAATTCATAATAGCGAAAATGTTTTTGGCGGAAAAATAAATACTAAAACATACCAGATTGCACCGGCTATCATAGAAAATTGTGTATGGGATAGTTTAATTATGAAGGATGAAATTTTCGGACCAATATTTCCTATTATCTCATATAACAACTTAGATGAAGTGATTAATCAGATAAGTAGTAGACCTAAGCCTCTTGCCCTGTACTGCTTTACAGAGTCAAAAGAAGTAGAAAACAAGATATTAAACTCTTTACTGTATGGAGGTGGCTGCATAAATGATACAGTTATTCATTTAGCAAATCCACATCTTTCCTTTGGAGGTGTTGGTGAGAGCGGTATTGGAAAATATCACGGAAAAGAAAGCTTCTATACATTTAGCCATACAAAAAGCATATTAAAAAGAGGAACATTATTTGATGTAAATTTGAGATATGCACCTTTTAAAGATAATTTAAAACTTGTTAAAAAGTTTTTAAAATAAAAAACAAAGCTGCATTCTTATTGTTTTATTATCAATAAAAATGCAGCTTTTTATATTATTGTTTTCTCCAATGTTTCAAATTAGGTAATTGTTCTTCGAGCATTATTTTCGTATCTTCTTCACTTTTATGGAACATTCCTGAAACTTGAGGAACAAGAAACGCCATTAATTCATCCAAAGACTTATATACCATTTCCCCATCACTATAGCACCATTTACAAAAATCTTCGTTGAAAGAACCATCTACTTCTTTGCTAATGAATTCATCTTCCAATGGCATTCCACAGCATTGACAAATAAGATAATGCGGAGATCCTAACAATGTATTAATAGAAATATTAAATTCCTTAGAAATTAATTTTAATGTTTCATTATTTGGTGTAGCCTTCCCAGTTTCCCATTCACTTACAGCCTGTCTAGTTATAAAAAATTTTTCAGCCATTTCTTCTTGAGTTAATTCGTACTTTTTTCTCAAATTTGTTAAAACAATTTTTGTTTCCATTAGTTTAACACCTCCAATTTATTATAATAGAATTATAATAAATTGGAGTCATAAATTCAAGCAAGTGTTCCTTGCTTTTTTAATTTATATATGTATCTTAATACGACAAACCTCTCCGCCAGTAATAATGCGTTCAATTAACTCTGCTTTTGTAGAACGCTGCATTACTTTATTAAACATTTCTTCTGCATATCCTAAAGTACAATCACAGCATTGTGCTTGCACAGGACTTTCTGTATGATTTATAAACTCACAATAGCAATATTTTGATAGCTGTCAAAATATAGCAACTGTGAGTTGCTTATTGGCAATTAACTAATTCTTTATTTATATAAAGTTTTTGTTTATAATGATAACACTACTAAATTTAAAAGAGAGGTATAGTATAATGAACATAACATTAATCTCAAAATATCTAATTTACTTACGTAAATTAAAAAATTATACACAGGAAACTTTGGCAAATGAACTAGGAATATCAAGACAGGCAGTATCCAAATGGGAAACAGGCACTTCACTGCCAGACCTAGACATCTTATTAAAGCTTTCTAAGCTATATGATAAAACAATCAATCAAATATTAGAACCTCATATAGAAAATCGTATTTCGTCATTTGAAGAAATTGTATCAATTGACACAAGCTATATTAAAAATATTTTAATGACATTTGAGACAGAAGATATTGTAAAGGCTTCAATGGGTTCTTCTCCAACAGTTAATGCTTTATTAAAGGAATTATTTCCCGACATTGACTTTTCTAAAGAAAGAACTGCTATCGGCAATGTGAGAATAGATGAAATAGAGAATATACATAGTCAGATAGTGAGTATTATTAATATTAGTGAAATTTAAAATAAAGACAGATTTAAAAGTGCTGCTTAAAGCATTAATATAACACTTTAAGCAGCACTTTTCTTTAAATCATAATATTATTTTAATATTTACCCCATCACATATCTTCCATCTTCTTCTTCTAGCTTTCCTTGATTTACTAGGTATTCTGCGCAGGATAAGACGTTATTTTGCGCTTCTTGACCTAAGCTTGTGTATCCGTGAATTTTGAATACTTCCTTGCATAGATTACTTGGATTTAGGCTTATTTGGTCTTTTAGTACTTCTTCTATTGTCGCAATGATTTCGTCATCTGGTATGTATTGGAATTTACGTTTATCTTCTTTGTAAGCTCTGCATACTGCACCCTTTTCGTACTCATCCCTACTTCTCCAATATGTGTTTTTATAATCATCCAGTATCACAAAGGAATTTGTTCTGTCAGCTGCATCTTTTAGTATTTCTTTTACCTTTGAGCCTAATGTTGTTATATCCCATGCTGACATCACTCTTCTGAATAAATCTTCCTCTACAATTGGAGCTTCGTATTGGATGATTTCATTCATCAGCACTGCCATTTTTTGGATAGAGGCATATTCATAGAAGGATTCTTTTGGATATGTTGATTCCTCAACATAATAGGCTTTATAATATACTCTTTCCCTCTCTTTAGGTTTGATATACTCTATTTTAAAGCCTTCTATCGTTTCGTTTTTACCAGCATTTTTAAGCGATATTTTTTCATCATTTTTGCTATTTTCCTCAATTTTTAACGATAATTCCTCATTTTTTTCGCTATCTCCAATATTTTCTGAGGGAAATTTTTCATCCGTTTCAACAGATGAAGCTAATCCACTAGCAACATTATTTTCACCAATTTCATCATTTCCATTGTTCTTATTATTAACCAGTTCGTCAAGCTTATTTTTTATTTCAGCTAAGACATTTTGCTTGTTTTTAAACCACTCTAGCGTCCACACACGAATTACTGACCATTTCAATCGTGATAGCATTGATGGTTGTACTATAACCTTATCTCTTACAGTTGGTGTATTGTTATATTGAACACCATCTATTATAATTGCTGCAATAAATTCATTGGCTACCTTAGGATTTACAACCCCTATATCTATTCGGAAGTTTGACTTTCCTACATTTTTCACTATGTTGTATCCCTGATTGCTAAGTTCGTTTGCAATTGCTTCAATCATATCATCTTTTGCAAGCTCTGCATTTTGTTGATTTACAATTAATGCGTCTTTATTCCTTGCAAATTCTAAGAAGCGTTTCAAGCCATATACACCCTCAGCACTTGTTTTTGACAAATCTATTTGCTCAGGTCTTAATGTTGAAAATACAATCATTTCATCTCTTGAACGAGACACAACTACATTCAGACGCTTCCAACCACCATCTTGATTTAATGGACCAAAATTCATCGTTACCTTTCCGTTTTGGTCTGGACCATAGCCTACAGAGAATAGTATGACGTCTCTTTCGTCACCTTGTACATTTTCAAGATTCTTAACGAAAATTCCTTCCTCCAGCTCATTTACAAATTCCTCAAGCTGTGGATATCGAGCCATTGTATCATCTAGCTTTGTTTGAATTAATTTTTGCTGAACTGAGCTAAATGTTACAATTCCAATTGATTTTTTTCTAAGAATTGGAGATTTAAGTCGTCTCACTACTTCTTCTATAATAGCATCAGCCTCTGCGTTATTTTGTTTTGTACTGCCTCTATCATAAAATCCGCCAACTTGAACTAGCTTTACTTTAGATTCCAAATCATTATATGATGGGAATGTAAAAAGCTTATTTTCATAGTATTGAGTATTTGAGAACGAAATTAAGCTTTCGTGACTTGAACGATAGTGCCATCTTAAATACAGCTGTGGAAACATAATTGACTGACATTCAGTCAATATACTATCTTGGTCTCTCTCGTCAAAATCGTAATCTTCATCATCAAAATCACCGCTGAAAAATGATGTTGGAGGTAATTGATTAGGGTCTCCTACTACAATAAGTTGATTTCCACGAGCGATTGCACCTACAGCTGAGTGTGTATATACCTGCGATGCCTCATCAAAAACTACAAGGTCAAATTTTGGAAAGCTTGGGTCTATATATTGAGCAATTGATATTGGACTCATCAGCATACAAGGTGCTATACGCCTTAATACATTTGGTGTCATATCAAATAGCTTTCTCAAAGATAATCCACGGCCATTGCTCTTGATTGCTTTCATCATTATACCTAATTCCGAATTTTCATTCACATCTCTTTGTGGTTTTGGTACATTTTCTACCAGATTTTCTATAAGCTCTAGTCGTGTCATTTCCCTTACAATTGAAAGCTCTTGCTTATATTGTGAAAGTAAAAATTCAAAGCTGCGATTATTAAATTCAGTAAGAACAGTGTCATCCTCAAGAATTTCAAGAATTCCGTAATACATTAGTGATTTTAGTATTATTGGCTTCAAATTCTCAATCCTTACTTCTTCGTTCTCAACTTTATTTACAAATGAACTTAAAGACATAGCCTCTAGTTCTGCTCTTGATTTAACATATGAAACCCATTTATCTATACCTGAATACCTATCCAATACATTTGAGACCTTAGTTATAATTTCGGAAATTCCCATATCTGTAGAGCCAGCTTTTCCTTTTATAGATGATTTAATTTCTCCTCCGGCAAAGGATTCTACTTCTTCTTTTGCTATCAATACATTTTTACAATATTCAGATAATTGTGAAACTTCATCTTTATTTTTTGATTTAAATGAAGCCCACTCATTTTTAAGGTTTTCCAAGAAGTTTGTTATATCAAACCAATCAGACATCTTTGAAATATTACGCAAAAGGCTTATAATACTGCTTGTCGCTTCTACTGCTTCTTTAACACGAGCCCAATCAGTCATTTCACCTGTCCATAGCTGTCCAAGATTCATTCCATGAATGTTCATATATTGATTAATTTCATCATTTAGATTTTTATACTTGCATAATAATTCAAGAACACCTCTAATCTTGTTCTTATCAATAGATTTTTGATTTATTGCATAAACTTTTATTGCTTTTAATATCTTATTTTGTTCAAGGAATTTAGGTAAAAACCAGCTTTGGAGTGAAGCATTCCAAGCAAGTAAATTAGTCTTAGCATCAAATCCAAATATCGCCAAGTCAAAGTCTTTTTCTATTGCTCCCTTAATTTGCTGTTTTTCAAATCCTTTCGCTACAATTTCATTAATAGCTGGGTCGATGTCCTCTTGATTCCACTTTTCTAAATAACTCCAAAGCAGTTCACTGCTTGTCACAGATATTTTTAGTATGTCTGTTAATATTTTTATAGATAAAAGACTTGCTTCCTTTGGTATTGAAGTTATACTCTGTCTTGAAATAAAACTATCTAACTCAACAAGTGTTTTTTTAAGTTTCTCAATATTTTCTTTGAATGAGTCTCTATCTTTCAAAGTAAAGTTCGTGATTTTTATAAAATTAAGTGGATTTTCATCAATCGGAGCCACATCGCTATACATAATAGCATATCGGTCAATAATTTCTACTGCTTGCTCAACAAGCTTTTTACCTACTTCCTCTGCAAGCTTAGCAACTGAATGCACTTCATTGTCACCCTGTGACTCATATAGAGAAATCATTTCATATATACTGTAGCCATTTTCACGTACATAATGCAATGCTTTTGTTGTTTCATTGATTTTATCACGAAGTCTTTGCAGTTCTTTTCTTTTTTCATCAATTTGCTTTATTGAGCCATTTCTAGTTCTGCTTAGAATTCTGTCTATCTTTTGCAATACTTCTGTCTTTTTGGTCTTATTCGAATGAAGCTCTAAAGCGAAATCCCCAATTCCAATCTTTTCTAATCTCGATTGAACAACATTAAGTGCCGCCATTTTTTCAGCAACAAACAAAACTGATTTACCATTATATAATGCAGAGGCAATAATATTTGTAATAGTCTGTGATTTTCCAGTTCCAGGAGGTCCATGCAACACAAAACTGCTGCCATTTGTTGCAGAATAAATCGCAGCTAATTGTGATGAATCAGCGTCCATTAAAACAGCATTGTTTAAGAACATATCTGATTTATCAAGCTGCGTAGTTTCAAGAATACTGGGAAAATCAAAACTTGGCTTGCCTTCTAAAAGACTGCTTACCGTTTTGTTTTCCATCAATTCTTGATTTCTACTATGTATATCGTTCCACATGACAAACTGATTAAATGAAAATAGAGCAATATAGCTTACATCAATGATATCCCATCCTCTTTTGTCCATAATTGCAGTTCTCATTGTGTTTAATATCTTTTTAACATCAATGCCTGTTTCGTCCATTGGCAATGGATTTAGCCCCGGAAACTCCATATTTAATTCCATGCGTAATTTTTCCAGTAAGGTTGTATTTACTTGTACTTCTTCATCTCTAAAGCGTATGATATATCCTCTTGCTGAAGATTTTCTTATCATTTCTATTGGATAAAGTAAAATCGGAGCATATCTTGCCAGCTTTGAAACATCTGACTCATACCATTTCAAAAATCCCATTGCGACAAATAGAGTGTTTGCACCATTTTCTTCTAAATCAGTTCTTGATGTATAGTAAAGTGCCTTGATAGCATAATCTAAATCCTCAACGCCCAGCAATGATACAATTCGCTTACTTTTCATTTCGGCATTCATGTATTCACGGTATTCATCTCTTAAATTTCTCGTGAATGAATATTCCTTTTCTGTTCTCTTTTCTGTTTCTATTTCCCCCGGACAAGGAACAAGTGAGAATTCATGTCCAGATGATAGATTGTCTTCTAAGAGATTTAAATCTCCTTCTAAAATTGAGATGCTTCTCCTTGTAGGACGGAAATTTAAAAGGCTATTTTTCAATGTCATATTTAATAGCTTCGACTCCCACACCTGTATTTTAGATCTTTTAGTGCTTGTTGTTACTTCTATATTTTCTGTATTTACAATACTCTTGGGTGCTAAATGCTCAAGATTGTCTGTATTTATTTGATTATTTTGAATTTGTTCATCATTTAATGATATAAGCTCTATTTTTTGTGGTAAAGGTCTGATACCTAGTGACCTCGCCTTAGAAACATCCAGCAGATAATCGAATTTTTTCCCATACACAATCTCATCATAGGCTTTTTGAACAGCCTGCTCATATGTTACTATTGATGACTCCGCCAATAGAGTTGACTCTATTAGCTCAATAGTTTGAACACCTGAAGCTAATCGCTTTGAAAGAGATGCCACATCATCATCAACGCTATTTTGGAATGTTTGATCATCTAGCCAGCATCCAACGAAAGCATGTCCATATAGAAAAACAATTATTGGATTTAAGCGAGCATGCTCTAAGCAAGAAGCAAATAATATTGCTAATTCTATGCAGTTACCCATTTTACCAGCTAAAACATCATCAACTAAACGAACTCTTTGTCCAAATTCCTCAAAGCTAGGAGCTGATGATACATAGTTAATCTGTTCATTTTGTATCGCAAGGTAAATTGCCTTTATTTGCTTGCGTACATCTGTTTTATCCTGTGTTTGATAAGCTGAAAATACTGTGTCCCATTTTTTTAGTATCTCAGAGGCATTTTTAATTATTCTAATCACCTGAGGATGATTAGGAGTGATAAATGACGCAATTAGTGTGGGATGGTAATTACTTCCAAGCCATTGATTATAAGCTAAAACAGTCACATCATAGCTTTGTTCCTTAATTATAGAGCCATCATGCTCTACACTTACTGTAAATACTTCTGGATAGCTTTCGGTCGTTGTGACAAATTCTTTTGCATTAATACGAAGAGCTTGCTTTTCAAAATTAATTTTTATTGATTGATTTGCTTCAAGATTAATATTGTCTTGATGCCAATCCTCAACAACCTTGTTTCCCCATTTGATTGATAATTTTACCCCCTCAAGTTTGTCATCAGAATCGTTCGTTAAGGATAAGGTTTGAATTATTGGTATTCGATTGATGTATGTCACATAGCTTAGAAGTGAATTATACTCTGTTTTTATAATCATTATTTGATTCCTTTCTTTTTATAAATCAATAATAGAATATTCGTAATCCAATGTTTTTATAAATCTATACATATCGTCTGTGGAAATAAAAATAGTCTTTGTATTTTCGTTTGGGTGAAAGCTCATATATTTTTCTGAGAGCATTTCCCTGTCTAGAAATACCTTTATATCGCGCTCTGTGTTGTTAAGCAATCCGAACAATGATACAGCACCAGCTTCTAAAGACATTTTTTCCATTAACTTTTCAAGTGAACAAAAACTAATGCTTTTTTCCTTAATAATTTCAGCAAGTTTTTTCATGTCTAAGCGTTTTTTGTCATCCATTATTACTAAATAATATTCTGTTTTCTTTCTATTGCACAAAAAAAGGGTTTTTGTACGAACACCTTCTTTTCCTATAATATATCTATCAGCCTCTTCTGTTGTTAATGCTGGTGGATGCTCGACAAGGTCATATTCAATTCCCATCTCTTTTAAGGAATCATATACAACTTTACATTTTTCCATAAAATTTTATTCCTCTCGCTTAATTTTATTAATTTATATTATAATAAAAATACGTACAAGTCAACACATAAACAAAACTAATTTTACAAAAAATACCTAATAAAAAAATCTCCAATATATTGTAATTGGAGATTTTAATAATCTATTTTGTATTTAATTAAGCGTCAATTTTTCCCCATTCCTTTAGATACTCTTGCTTTGTCATCTTTGGTTTATAACTTTCTTTAACTTTTAATCCTAATTCTGCATTGTTGTATAACAAGTCAATAGCTGTCGTTACAAGAGATTTAGCAGCAGTCACGTATGATAGTTCTTTATCTACGAACTCTAAATTTTCACTGTGTAACACGCCCTCTGCACCTAAGAAGTATGAGTGAACACAAGGAATTAAATGTGCTAAATCTCCAGCATCTGTTGAACCAGTTGACCTTGGAGCTCCCTTTAATACTGTCTCTTTAGGTAATAACTGAATTAAGTTATCATATGCTACATCGGTAAGCTCCTCACATATTTCTAAAGGAAGATATCCTGGTAAATCCGTAATTATTGTTTTAGCTCCTATCGCATCCCCACCAGCCTTGAATGCTCTTGTTACCTTTGCATTTGCATCCATTATAGCTTCTACATTATTTCCTCTTATATAAGTTTCAATACGAACATCAGCAGGAACTACATTTACAAGATCTCCACCTTTTGTCATTATCGGATGCACACGAATTTGATCCTTTTCTTGGAAAGTTTCTCTTTGCATAGCTACAGCTTGAAGTCCAAGAGTTGCTGCATTTAAAGCATTTATTCCCAAATGAGGTGCTCCGCCTGCATGAGCTTCTTTTCCTATATAGCGAACTAATTTCCCTACAAATCCGTTCATAGCTATATGAGCAATAGCTTTCACACCTTTTATATCATTGTTAAGAGCATGCTGCATTACCATTATATCAACATCATCTGTCTCACCAAGTCTGATAAATTCTTGCTTTCCTCCAAGAAAATGAATTTTTCCTTCTTCACGAAGACCATTTCTGTATTCAATTTCAACATATTCTTCTGCAGGAACAGCCATTAAAGCTATATCTCCATCAAGCTCTTCCATAATTCCAGTACCTTTTAAAGCATAAGCTACTCCAGCAAGTGATGCTATCATAGCATTATGTCCGCAGGAATGTGCAGCTCCGGTCTTAGGATCAGCACATCTATGTCCCGGTGCAACTACAGCATCAAGCTCTCCCATGATTGCAACTTTCATTTTAGAACTTTTACCCTTTAATGGAGCAATAACCCCTGTAATCGCTACACCATCTCTGTACTCATAATTTAATTCGTCAAATACCTTTTTAATTTTTTCTGCTGTCTTAAATTCTTTAAATCCAAGTTCAGGTTCAGCAAAGATAGAATCACCAAGCTCAATTATTTTATCTCTATTCTTATCAATCGCTTCACAAGCACGTCTTTTTAATTCCTCTTTTGAAATAGCCATTTAATAGCCTCCTAATAAAATAAGTTTTGTAGGCATTTGTAAAATACCTTGTGTTCTAATATGTATTATATTATAAATAGGATAATGTTTGCAATAGGTCTAGCTATATAATAAATTTATACCCCTATAACATAAAAAAACTATTCGATAACATTCATAAATTTACAGTTGTATATTTTCCCTTATTATGGTAAACTTCTCATATAAATGCTGCCAAATAAAATGTTTATAAAGTGGTACAGCTGAATTTTAGGCTCAATGAGCAAATTTATAAAACAGGAGGCGTTGAATATGATGAATGATATAAAGTTTTTATTATTTGACTGGGGTGACACACTAATGGTAGATTATCCCGAATATACAGGTGCAATGGTTACATGGGAAAAAGTTTCTCCTATGCCAGATGTCCTCGATACTATGCCGATAATATCTAAAAAATTCCCTTGTGCCGTTGCTTCCAATGCAGTAGCATCAAATGCAGAATTAATGAGACAAGCTTTTCAACGAATTGATATAGATAAATATTTTAATTTGTTTATCACATCAAAGGAACTAGGAGCTGCGAAACCGTCTCCAAGCTTTTTTAATGGGATTGCTGACAAATTAAATCTATCTACATCAGAAATTTGTATGATAGGCAATGATTATGAAAAAGATATTGTCGGAGCAAAGAATGCAGGGATGAAAACAATCTTGATTACAACTCAACAAGGATTGTTTCCATGTGCTGACTATGTTATACCCTCTTTTGGCGGACTAAGCAATATTATTGTTAGCTAAATTATATTTAGTCATTTAAAAATGCACCTCCAAAAGTTAAACTTTATTGTCTAACTTTTGGGGTGCACTTCAGTTTGTACTTGGTTGACTTTTTTCATTTTATAGACTTTATATGAGTACAGTCCAATAAATCATATCACCTATTCAGCTAAAAATCCAAAAAGCTCCTTCAAATTCATGGCATATTTAACATTATCAAATTTTATAAATCGCTCTATTATCTTCTCATACTCCCCATCCACGAAGTCTCTGTTTACACTGTGAAGTATAATTATCTTTTTATCTCTTATATTCTCAATCATTTTTATATTATCAAGGTTTCCATGTCCAACTGCTACATCTGTCAATATTATTATATCGCTTTTATCAATCAATTGTTTATTTTTTGCAATACTCTCTTGACTAAACTTAGAGAAAGGATTTTCTGCTACAAAATCAAGATTTAAGCTTCTGCACAAATCTAAATCACTATCGCCCTCGCTTAAAATTCCACAGCTTATCTCATATCTCTCAGAATATAGCTTTTGCAATATATATTCTCCTGTTCCACCGCCACATATAACGTGAATATGAATATTCTTATTTTCCTTTGATTTTCTTATCCTAAGAGGTATTATTTCTGTATATGATAAAAGTTTGTTCTCTCTTACTACCATATCCATATCATAAACATTTTTTAGAACATTTTCATCTATAACCTCACTTGGCTTGCCTTGCTTGATTATACCATTTTTACTTAGAAGTATAATATTATCGCTAAATCTTGAGGCTAAATTAAGGTCGTGCATTATGGTGACAACGCTTAGCCCATCTTCTCTATTCAACGAATGTATAAGCTCTAATATGTCTAATTGATGATGTATATCTAAGCTTGATGTTGCCTCATCTAATATAAGAATTTCCGGTTGCTGTGCCAAAGCTCTTGCAATTATTACTCTTTGCTTTTCTCCACCGCTAAGGCTGTTGAAATACTTGTCCTTAAATTCATATGTATTTGTTTTTTTCAGAGATTCTTCAATTATTTTGTTATCATCATATTTTGATTTTTTAAATTTTGACAAATAAGGATTTCTTCCCATAGCAACTATTTCATATACTGTAAAATCAAAGGATATATTAAATTCCTGAGGTACAAATCCAATTATACAAGCCTTTTCTTTATGACTCATTTTTTTAATGCTTTTACCTTTAATGCTAATATCTCCTGAGCTTAAATCTATGTTTTTCATTATAGACTTTAAAACAGTGGATTTACCTGCTCCATTTGGTCCTATTATGCTTGTAAATTCGCCCTTTTTAATATTAAAGCTAATGTTTTTTAAAACTTCATAATCTCCGTATTTAACTGTGATATTTTTTATTTCTATAATATTAGAATTTAAACTGTTGTTTTCATATATAGGCATAGCCTCATTTTGCATGAATGTGACACCTCCCTCTTAATTTATCTCTCTCTTTTTATTCCTTAGCAAATATACAAAAAATGGTCCACCAAGTATTGAGGTTATAAGCCCTACTGGTATTTCCTGAGATAAAATACTTCTCGCAATTGTATCACAAATTATGAGAAGTATAGCACCAAAAACAAAGGATGTTGGAATTAGAGACTTGTTATCGGGTCCAACCACCATTCTAGCTATATGCGGTATGATAAGTCCTATAAAACCAATTATACCTGATATCGACACAACTGCTGCTGTAATTACAGTGCTTGTTATAAGAAGTATCTTCTTTACTCTTTCAACATTAACACCTAAATTGCTCGCTGTATCCTCTCCTAAAAGTATAATGTTTAAATCTTTGGCATAAAAATAAATAATAATCATTCCGATTATTATATAAGGCAACACAGAAGCAAGCTGTTCCCAGCCCTTTCCCGAAAACGAACCCATCGTCCAAAAGAATATCTTGTTCATATTATCACCTGCAAATATCATAATTAACGATGTGAAGGCTGTTAGAAAATTACCTATAGCTATACCACTTAACAATAATGTGGTTATAGGAACTTTATTGCCAATTTTAGCTATTCTATATACTAATAACATAACAAGTACGGCACATACAAATGCCATAATAGATACAAAAGAAAGTCCAAAAAAATTAAATACTATTTTAGAAGATATACCTATTGCCGCACCAAAAGCAGCTCCTGAGGATACCCCTATTACATAAGGGTCTGCCATAGGGTTTTTCAATAAGCCCTGATATGTAGCTCCTGCAACTGAAAGAGTTCCTCCAACCAGCAATGCAACTAATATTCTTGGAAATCTTATCTTCCAAATTATTGTTTGAGTTGAATCAGCTATCTGCGCCATGTCAATATTTATTTTAAAAATCTTATTAATTAAAATTTTAAATGCTTCACTTACTTTTATACTCGCTGCTCCTATGCAGCAGGAAATAATTATGACGAGTAAAAGAATTATTGTAGAAACAATTAGAACTTTACCAATATTCTTTTTCATATTTTTGACCTTTCTTTTATATTTATTATTTAATAATTGCTATTATATGCAATAATATTTTACCATTTTATTCTAAATATAGCAAACTCATATTGCAAAAAATTAAATAGGCAATAATAAGTATAGTGAACAACAGACGAGCAAATCTATTGTTCACTATACTAAAACCCTAATATCATTTAAAATAGCATAAAGCATATAATACAATTGATACTAGGACAATTTTATATACAAGCTATTCGAATAGGGAGTAACAAATAGCTTATTTACCGTTAAATACCTCAGAGTATATAGCTTCTGCCAAAATCTCAAGACCTTCAACTATTCTTGGTCCTGGTCTTGATATAATATCTGCATCTAAAAAGTAAATTCTATCATTTTTAATAGCATCTATCTGATCATATCCTGTTCTTGCCTTAATATCCTCAACTGTTTTCATTCCATCATTGGCAGTTATATAAACTTCAGGGTTTCTTTCAATCAATGTTTCAACGCTAAACTCAGCATACGCTGATGCAGCGTCTGAAGCAATATTTTCAGAGCCTAACATCTTAATCATCTCATCAATAAAACTACCTGGTCCCGAAGTCATAAGAGGATCATGCCATACTTCATAGAATACTCTTTTACTTTTTAAGTCCTTAATAGATTTTAACAAAGCAGCTTCTCTATTTTTCATTGAAATTAAAGTACTATCAGCTTCTTTATTTTTATCAAATATCTGTCCCATTAATAGTATTTTACTAAATACATCTTCATAATTTTTTGAAGAAAGAACAATTACAGTAATTTTAGCATCCTCTAAAGTCTTTCTTACATCATCTGCTATATGGTCAGTTATATATACATTAGCGCCAAATTCAATCAATTTTTCAATGCTTGGACCATTATAATCGCCTGTAATATCTATTTTCATAGCTTCTTCAGGGAAATTACAGAATTGTGTAACACCTACTAAATTATCATTTGCTTTGATTGCAAATATAATTTCAGTTATAGATGGTGAGCCTGAAGCTACTTTATCAGGTGCTTTTTCTAAAACTATTTCTTTACCTGAATCATCAGTAAATTTAAATGGATATACAGTATTCACACTATTTTCTGAATTATTGTTTTCGTTGCCTTTTTCACCCTCATTACCAGATACCGGTGTATTTGGCTTGTTCTTATTGCATGCTGCAAATGAAAAAATCATCAATACAACAAGTAATAAACTTAATAATTTTTTTGATTTAAACATCAAATTTCCTCCTCAATTATAAAATAAAATATCCCAACCATTCGGTTAGGATAAACATGCTAATTAAAGACAATTACACTTTCCCACCGAAAGTTAGAACTTATTTTAGGTAGGTCTCCTGGCTCGTGCATCAACCTCATTTTACCCTTCCCATTTAAAAATACTTAAAATAGTGGTTTTGTAAAATTTGTACTCACTCACAGTAGCGGGGGCTGCAATGGCTTTTACCATTTTCCCTGTTATGTTTAACACTAATTTCAAATATAGTTAGTTCAGTATTTGAAAAGACTTTAATTTGACATTAGTATTATAACACCTAAAACTATTAAATTCTTTTATAAGAATATCATAGTTTAAAGTACTTTGCAAGAAGAATTTTTTGGTTAATTTTTATTTTTTATGCCTGTTATTACAAATACTAATATTATGATAAATTTAATAAAAAATGTTTGCAAATCTATCGTTTATGGTCTATTATAGTATTATTAATTTCGATATAAAAATATGCGAAATTTCAACTAAGGAGGCATTAAAATGAATTACGATGAGGCGTTAAAATATATAAGTGATACTTATAAGTTTGGCTCAAAGCTTGGGCTTGAAAATATAAAAAAACTAACAGAACTTCTAGGTAATCCACAAGATAAATATAAAATAATACATATTGCCGGAACTAATGGTAAAGGCTCTACAAGCAATATGATTCATGATGTATTGATGGCAAGTGAATATAAGGTAGGACTGTTTATTAGTCCATATTTACAGGAATTCACTGAAAGAATACAGATAAACAAGGAACATATAGATAGGACTTCTCTTGGAAGAATAACAGCTCTTGTCAAAGAAAAGGTTGATATAATGCTTAAAGAGGGATATAATCATCCTACAGAGTTTGAGATAGTAACTGCAATAGGCTTTAAATATTTTGAAGAACAAAATATTGATTTTTTAGTTTTAGAGGTAGGACTAGGGGGAAGATTTGACGCTACAAATGCTGTGAGTAAATCTCTCATTTCAGTCATTACATCAATAAGCTATGACCATACAGAATATTTAGGCGATACTCTTGAAAAAATAGCTTTTGAAAAAGCAGGGATAATAAAGGAAAACAGTGATGTTGTAATTTATCCACAAGAAAAAAATATAGTCGATGTAATTTGTGAGCAAGCAAAGCTAAAAAATTCTAAGGTACATTTAACTAATAAGGACAATATTTCCTTAGTTAGTACAGATATAGATGAGCAAATATTAAATTATTCAGATAAATCAGTGTTCAATTTAGATGATTTTAAAATCAATCTTTTAGGTGAGCACCAGATTTATAACTGCCTAACAGTATTAAAAGTCTTAGAAATCCTTAAAGAAAAAGGCTTTAATATAACTGAAAGAAGTATAAAGGAAGGCTTATCAAGCTGTAAATTCGCAGGACGTTTTGAGATAATTCACAAAAATCCTGTAATAATATTAGATGGTGGACACAACATAAACGGAATTGAATATTTTTCAAAGGCTGTAAGAAAGTATTTTGGAGACAAAAAAATAATATTGTTCTATGGAATGTTAAAGGATAAGCATCCTGAGATGCTTGTAGATTACCTCACCGACATATCAAAGGAAATTTACACCTTAACTCCAAACAATCCAAGAGCAATATCCTCTGCTGACTTAGCAAAGCTTATCAACGATAAAAACTCATCTACTAAAGCTAAAGCATTAAATAATTATGAAGAAATTCTACCTATCATAAAAAATGCTGATAAAGATGAAATTATAGCCTGCGTTGGCTCCTTATATTTAATTGGTGACGTTAGAACACTTTTAGCAAATAAAAATTTGTCTTAGACAAATCTTTATAAAGCTCTAAAAACAATAGAACCTTATAAACATTCTTTTATATAAAAGAAATTTATAAGGTTCTATTGCTTTAATCCTAATATGTAATTAAAAATCAATCAAGCCTAAACTAATTTTCAGGCAGTCATCAACCTCTGACATCAGTTTTATATCAAATTTACCTATTTTTTCCTTTAATCTTTTTTTATCTATAGTTCTTATTTGTTCCAAGAGAACAACAGAATCTTTAGGTAGACTAAAATCTTGAGAACTTATTTCAATATGTGTAGGTAGCTTAGCTTTATTAATCTGAGATGTAATGGCTGAAACTATTACTGTAGGACTATATTTATTTCCAATATTATTCTGTATAATTAGTACCGGTCTAATTCCCCCTTGTTCTGAACCAATAACTGGACTTAGATCGGCATAGTATACATCTCCCCTTTTTACAATCAAACTATTCACTTCCCAATAATTTTGTTTCATAACTCAAAAAGTCTTCATAATCCCCCTCTGAATACTCTTCAGTGATGATCTTATTAATGTTGCTCATTTCCAAGTAACCGGCTCTCATTTTTTCTCTAATTTCTATCTTTCTTTTTTCAATCAAATAGAATTTAATAGATTTTCTGATAAAGTCACTTCTATTTGTATTGTCATTCTTAGAAGCTATATCTAATTCTTTCAATAGATTTTCTGGAATTGATATTAATATTTTTTTATTTTCAGCCAAGTTATCCACCTCACAACTATTAAATGTTACAATACCTTTATTTATCAATTTAAAACGTTTCACTATATGCAAGCTTTAGCTTTTCTTAAAGATACTGATATTATAGCATATTTTTTTCAAAAAATATAATAGTAAATTATGTATTAATCTGAAAAAGATAACTTAATATTAAAAACATTAGAATAAATTACAAATAATGAAAAAATGAGTACCGAACCCATGCGCAAATTTATCGCCTCTCTTGTAAACAAGAACTGTAATTCTTGTACAATATATCCATGGGTATAATTATACTAATCTCAATCAAAAAATAATTTTACTCCTTTCTGAATTTTTAATTAGTGTTTGTATAATTCAACATTTTTATACTCAAAAGTTTTAATAATTAAATTATTTTTATAAATGCTTAATTTTTGCGGAGCGAAATTTTTTTTATCATACTGCAAAACATATTTATAATCAGAATCATAAGCTTCTACAGTATTAGAATTTACGCTCTTTAAACCGTTGAATTTATCAAGGTTTATCTCTTTATACAGCTTTTCAAGCGAAGGCATCGTCGTTACTATCTTACTATCGGGGAATTTATCGTTTATCAGTGTACATTTTCCATCGTTGAATTGAATAAAAAAACTCACATTATTATGGCCTATTATTATTTTACATTCATTATCCTTTTGCAGTATTTTCAAGTTATATTTGATTTCTTCATTATTTGAATTATGATGATGTGTTCTAATTGAAAGCTCAGCATAGTACCTCTCTGGTGCAATATATTCTGTTTTTAGATAACTACAGCCAGTCAAAAATAAAAAAATTATAAATACACTCAGCAATAATTTTCTCATGATGCCCTCCATTGAAATGCTTTTACAAAATTATATTAATTTAAAATATTTTTATGATAGAAATGAAAAATAAAATTTATATTGAAATATATAAAAAAAGCTATTGAAGAATTTCAATAGCTTTTTCTTATAGCATTTATTAATTATGTTATATTTAATGAGAGTTAAAATAATAAAAATATTATGAGCAACAGCCTCGTCTATTTCCTGCATTAGAATTGTTTCCGTTATTGCCACCTTCTCCTTCAATTGAATTTTCATCAATTTGTCTAGGGAATAAGGATGGGAATGTAGGGCAAATAGCTCCTGTTTCTGGTGATAACTGAGTAAATCCTGTAGATAATACACACAATATAAAAATACAGGCGATAAATGCCTGTATTTTCTAATATTATTTTACTATAATTGCACTAATAATTCAACATAGTAACTATTAGGTGTGATATATTCTTTTTGTCCATTGCTACATCCGGTCAAAAATAAAAAAATTATAAATATAATTAGCAATAATTTTCTCATGAGGCCCTCTCTTGATATGCTTTTAAAAAATTATATTAATTTAAAACTTTTTTTGCCAAAAATTTCCCTTAATATAATATATACCATTGCTTTAGAATATCCGATTTGCTATAATAGTAATTACTTAAGATTTATATAGAAGATTGGTATATTTATATGCCATGTTGTATAACAGAGGAGGAAACATGTCAAACAAAGCAGCTTTGAAAATATTGGAAAACTTAAATAAAGTTATAATTGGAAAAGAGAAAACCTTAGAATTAGTACTGATCACTCTATTAGCAAAAGGGCACTTGCTAATAGAAGACATCCCCGGTGTAGGTAAGACTACCTTAGTAAAAGCACTTGCGAAAAGCATTGACCTTTCATATAAAAGAGTACAGTTTACGCCAGATCTTATGCCTTCTGACATAATTGGAATAAATGTATTTAATAAAGACAGCGGTAGCTTTCATTTTAAAAAGGGACCTATCTTTAATCAGATATTTTTAGCGGATGAAATAAACCGAACATCTCCCAAGACCCAATCCAGCCTTCTTCAAGCTATGGAGGAAGGTGAAGTATCAACTGAAGATAACCATTATATTTTAGATAAGCCCTTCATGGTACTAGCAACTCAAAATCCATTGGAATATCAAGGAACATTCCCTCTGCCAGAAGCACAGCTTGATCGCTTTTTAATGAAAATATCCTTAGGTTATCCAGATAAAAACCATGAAGTAGCTATATTAAAAAATAATGAAATAATTAAAAGCACAAATGGTATTCATCCTGTAGCAACAGAAGCAGATATACATGCCATGCAGACTGAGTCAGACAAACTTTTAGTTCATGAGGATATCTTAAACTATATTGTCGATATATCAAATGAAACAAGAAATTGTAAGGATTTAAAATTAGGCGCAAGTCCCAGAGCTTCAATTGACTTATTAAAGGTTTCAAAAGCCAGAGCCTATCTATATGGAAGAGATTATGTAATCCCTGATGATGTCAAGGATATGATTTTTCCTGTTTTTAATCATCGTCTGAAATTATCTTCAGAGGCAAGGATAGAAAAGAAGTCTATACAAGAAATCCTACAAGAAGTTCTAAACCGTGTAAAGGTTCCGGTGAAATAAATGAGTACAAGGGGAATCCTTTTATTGCTTTCCTTACTTTTAGTGTTCGTTGTATTCATAGGTGGGGAACTTTTCTATTTATTGTTTTATACCTTTTTACTGTCTGTGTTCATTCCCTTTATTCATTCCTTGATTACAGTAATAGGTCTAAATGGTAAAATATCAATTCCAAAAGAAGTCTTTTATAAAGATAGTGCAATAACTGTCTATTATAAAATCCAAAACAGAACACCTTTTTTAATTCCTTACTTAGTTATAGAAAATAAATTAAAGCATAATATTAGCAGCAATAAATCAAGAATTGTCTCTCTTTTAGGAAGAAAGATTTATGAATATTCTACAACTATAAACCTCCCCAAAAGAGGATATTATAACATTGGTGAAATCGAAGTTACAGTTCAAGATATTTTTAAAATCTTTAAGTTAAAAAAGAATATAAGTAGTGACGAATTCCTCTTGGTATATCCAAAGGTCATATGCTTATCTTCGTTGAAAAATAATTTCATTAGTTATGAAGGAAGAGTTCCATCTCCATACAGGAAGTCTGAAGATACATCTAGTATAAACACTATTAGAGAATATGTACAGGGAGATAAACTAAAATCTATACACTGGAAATTAGCAGCAAAAAATTCACAGCCTATGGTTAAGGTCTATGATGACATTGGTGGTTTCAAGGAGTTTATTTTTATAGATAATAGTATATTGTCCTACAAGGAGGATATTGAAGAACGTTTAGAAGACAAGTCAGTAGAAATTGCAGTAAGCATTATGGATTATTATTTAAATAACAGTATAGACTTTACGCTGTTTTATCAGGAACATGATAAAACAGTGGAAATTCACAGCAAGGAAATAGATGATTTAAAAATAGTTTTAGATAGCTTAGCTAAATTAAAAGCTAATGGCAAAAAAATGTTTCAAGATTTATTACTTAATAATATGGTCGATATAAGCGAATACTCAAATGTTGTTATTATTACTCCCAATTTTAATAAAGAAGTAGGCACTGCAGCTATGGATTTATTAAATAAAAATGCATCTGCCACTTTTATTTTAGTGGAAGATAAAAAAAATAATACGGGATTTTCTGATGTTAATATACTACAAAATTTAATAAAGGAAAATATATCTATCTATCATGTTGATTACGATGCAGATATAAAGGATATATTGGAGCATAAATATGAATAGATTCACCTTTCATAAAAACAAAACAATAAATTTAATATATTTTATATTTGTTTTTTCATTAGCTTCTCTTGCAGGTAATATAATGCAGCTTGAACTGACTTTGGATATACAACTACTTATTGCACTTGCTGTAACAATATATGCTAAGCTTATTGTTCGTAAAATATCATTCCTATTCCTTCCTTTTATTATTTTAATAATCGGATTAACAATAGGAAGATTTGTAAACGTTGAATTTGTAACATATATTCAGCTATGTTTGGAAAGATTTGTATTGTTGTTAGAAAATATCTATAGTAATATGTTTATGGGCAAGGTGATTTTAAAAGAGAATATACTTCCTTATTGGATTCTAATTATATCTGTGTATTCAATTTTTACTTCCTTTGTTATTTTCAAACTGAAGCGAAGTTTATGGGTTCTGTTACCTATATATATTCCACTACTTATATACTATTGGTATTTAGATATAAATAACGCATATTTTTCTTTAATTATGTTTTTATTCTATTTTCTTTTACTCAATGGTTATTCAAATTTTAACAGAGAAATACATTTAAGCAATGAAACATCAAAGCAAGATTATTTTAATATATTTCCGTTATGGAAAAAAACTAATCTAATTTACAGCTTTTTAATTATAATAATAGCATTGCTCCTACCTAAGAGCGACAACTATTTGTACTGGCCATGGATGGAAAGCCAAATTAATTCCATTATGCCCAATATACAAATCTTCCATTATGGGTATAAGAATGTTAGTGGAAATCAGGCTTTAAATTTTAACTTTGCAAATACAGGGTTTCAAATTGATTCTTCAAGACTAGGAGGCCCTATTTCACCGGATACTAGCCTTATTATGAATGTGAAAGCAGGTAAGCCTGTTTATCTGAGAGGTACAGTGAGACATATCTATGATGGAAATATGTGGAGAATTTCTGAAAACAGTATGGTTGAATATAATTCAGATGAACTGTTTAATTATAAAAATACATATGAAGCGGAACATTATAAAACAAGAAATATAAGAGTTCAATTTGAAAACTACTCTTCTAAAACATTGTTCAGTCCATTAATGACAATAGCCGTCAATATAGAAGGTAAAGATCAAATTAGCTTAAACAAAGATCATATAATGGAAGTCCCTGAAGGCATCTATACGGGTGAAACTTATAATTTGACAGTACTTCAAATTCCTACTTACTATGAAGCATTGAATATGGATATAAATAATTCTTATGAGGATCTGGAAAATATAGAGGATTACCTGCAAGTTCCAATGGATAGGATAACACAGCGTACTTTAGACCTTAAAGATAGTATAATACACGGAGTAGAAGGAAATTATGAGAAGGCAAAAGCTTTTGAATCTTTTTTTCTAAATAACTATGCCTACAAATTAGACACTTCGATTATTCCTGAAGGAGAAGAGTTTATAGATTATTTCTTGTTCGAGGAGCGAGCAGGATACTGCACCTACTACGCAACAGCAATGGCTATATTTTTACGTTTAGAAGGAATTCCAAGTAGATATGTTGAAGGGTATATTGCTCATGGAAGTAGAAATGGTGGATTTTATGAAGTAAAGCAAAGCAATGCCCATGCATGGGTAGAAGCCTATATCGAGCCTGTGGGCTGGATAACTTTTGAACCTACTCCAGCATATAGGACAGACAACATATATGCAAATGATAATGTAGATGATAATGCAGATGATAATGCAGATGATAATGTAGATGATAATGTAGATGAGGAAATTTGGGAAGATGAATTAAATAACGAATTAGATAATGAAAAACCCACTACAAATTCACAAGAATCAAATGATGATTTTAATACTGAAGATTTAACAAGGGAAAATTCAAATAACAGAAGATTTTTGGTTATAGTACTTCTTCCGCTAATGGCCTTTATCTGCTTTGCTGTAATACAATACATAAAAAAGATACTGACCATGAAATCATTGCCTGCTAATAAAAAAGTGATTATTCTTTATGAAGAAATACTACAATTAATTGGCTATTTAGAGTATCCAAAAAAACCTAGTGAAACCCTGCATGAATATACCGATAAGCTTGGTCATAAGTTCATCCAGTTAAGGGAAATAACAGATATATATGTAAGGAATAAGTATGGGGACAAAATCCCAAGTAATGAAGAAATACAAAAGTTTGAAGAATACCATAAGGTTCTAAAAGATCAGTTAGGTAATTCTTTAGACAAATTCAAATATTTTATTTATAAGCTAAGCAATAAATCTAATTAGAAGATTTATTGTTGGTAACAATAAAAAAGCTATTGAGAAATTTCAATAGCTTTTTCTTATAGCATTTATTAATTATATCAGGCTTGGCGAGCTATAATAAAATGTTATGAACAACAACCTCTTCTATTGCCTGAGTTTGAATTGTTTCCGTTATTACCGCCTTCGCTTTCAATTGAATTTTCATCAATTTGTCTAGGGAATAATGATGGGAATGTAGGACAAATAGCTCCTGTCTCTGGTGATAGCTGAGTAAATCCTGTAGAAAGTACACACAATATAAAAATACAGGCAATGAACACCTGTATTTTCTAATATTATTTTACTATATTTACTATTAAAATTCAATAGCATTTTTTTATATACGTAATTTATTTTTTACAACTACTTTATATGCACAAATATAAAATGCCAAAAGATTTTTCTTTAATTTTTCATCAATGGACTTATCGTTTTTTATATTCATTATGTAATCTTGACACTCAAAGTAATTCATTTTAGAAAATTTATTTACTGTCTCTTGAAACAACGCATCAAACTCTAAGTCAGTAATGTTTTTATATATAGGCTTATCTTCTAACAAATCTATACCGGCAGTAGCGTATATTTTATTAACTGCATTTAACTTGGATTCAGCACTAGCTCCAGCTTCCTCCATTATCTTCGATATAAATTTTGCTTGTTTATATGCTTCTTTAATATCTTTGTTTAATTCTTTTTGCTCAGGCAACAAAACAGATTGAACTGGTTGTAAGTTAAATTGCTCCATATCATTAAATTTCTTAACATATTTAGCTGTGAATATAACTCCTTTTTCACCAGTAAATTTATTTGCTATGAATTCACATCCCATTTTGGTGAATAAAAAACATGGATATTTGCGCTTATTGTTATTCACTGTATATGTACTTGGTATAAAATATTCAAGAGAGCACATTTTTGCACTTTCTAAAATTTTGTTGTAATCTTGCACTTTTCTAAGTAATAATTTATGTTCCATTTCTACCATTCTAGCTATATCTCTGCTGTCTATTGTTTTTGTGTTTGTTAAATCATTTGTCATAGTTTTTTCTCCTCTCAAAATATAAAAATTTATTCTTGATTGAAGTTATCAACTATGATATACTATTTCATAGAAGGTAACTTCGATTTTGAGTAGTCCATTAATCCGCCAAGATTAGAACATGGGCTACTCTCATTTTTTATCCGTATTTGTACGCATTTTAAGTTTTTCTACCGCCCCTTTACTAAATAAATAGTTTCTACTTCCTGCTTCTCTCATTTCAGTTTCACTAAGATCCAATTTTTTAGCTAGTTTAATAAGATATGTAGGTGTTAAACTCAATTTATCAGCAACTTCTCTAGTAATGTATACATCTCTCACATCTGTCAATTTGTCACCCCCTTATTTTAATGTTATCATGTCGAACGTCAAAAGTAAAGAACTTTTTTATAATTTTAAAAGATATTTTTTCAAATAAAAAAAACTATTGAAAATTCAATAGTCTTTTGCTAATTAATTATTTTTTTTTAATTTCTATAATTTTTTCTTTTATTTCATTAATCAATTCAATTACATCTTTATCTTCTTCCTCAAACTCTAAATATTTTTCAAAACAAACTATTGCTTTCTTATACAACTCAACTACTTCCACCTTATTTAAATTATCTATAGAATTTTCTGCTATACTTTTATACGCAATACCTTTTCCATAATATGCAATAACATAATCAGTTTGTAATTCTATCGCTTTATCATAATCCTTTATTGCTTCTTCTATATTTCCTTTTTCTTGCTTTGTATTTCCTCTATTATTATATGCAGCAACATACTTTGGATCTAGTTCTATTGCTTTATCATAATCACTTATTGCTTCTTCTATATTTCCTTTTTCTTGCTTTGCATTTCCTCTATTGTTATATGCAGAAGCATACTTTGGATTTAATTCTATTGCCTTATCATAGTCACTTATTGCTTCTTCTATATTTCCTTTTTCTTGCTTTGCAGTTCCTCTATTGTTATATGCAGAAGCATTCTTTGGATTTAATTCTATTGCCTTATCATAGTCATTTATTGCTTCTTCTATGTTTCCTTTTGCTTTCTTTGCATTTCCTCTATTATTATATGCACCAGAATCTTCTGAATCTAATTCTATTACCTTATTATAATCCTTTATTGCTCCTTCTATATCTCCTTTTGCTTTCTTTGCAGCTCCTCTATTATAATATGTATTAGCATTTTGGGGATTTAGTTCTATTGATTTATCATAATCCTTTATTGCTTCTTCTATATCTCCCTTTTCTTGCTTTGCAGTTCCTCTATTAAAATATGCAGCAGCATACTTTGGATTTAGTTCTATTGCCTTATCATAATCACTTATTGCTTCTTCTATGTTTCCTTTTGCTTTCTTTACAGCCCCTCTATTATTATATGCACCAGAATCTTCTGAATTTAATTCTATTGTCTTATCATAATTCTTTATTGCTTCTTCCATATCACCTTTTATTTTATTTGCATTTCCCCTATTATAATACGTATTAGCATTTTGGGGATTTAGTTCTATTGATTTATCATAATCTTTTATTGCTTCTTCTATATCTCCTTTTTCTTGCTTTGCATTTCCTCTATTGTTATATGCAGAAGCATTTTTTGGATCTAATTCTATTGCCTTATTATAATCCTTTATTGCTTCTTCTATATTTCCTTTTGCTTGCTTTGCAGTTCCTCTGTTGTTATATGCAGCAGTATTTTTTGAATATAGTTCTATTGCCTTATCATAATCACTTATTGCTTCTTCTATATTTCCTTTTGCTTGCTTTGCATTTCCTATGTTATTATATGTTTTACTATCATTTGGAATAATTCTTATTAATTCATTTAAATTATCTATTACTCTGTCATAATCATTCATATCTTTATAATATTTTACTCTAAGAGAATATCCTATAACATCATTAGGATATTTTTTTACAATATCATCATAATAAGTAACCTCTTGCTCTTTATCGTTTATAGCAAGTGCAAGTGCAATGGTTGATTGAATATAATTATTTTTTTCTGACTCTAAAAGCTGACTTTGTAATTTATCTATTTCATTCTTATATTCTTCCTTTTGCATTTTTAAATTTTCTGTTAAATCTTTTTGCATTTTAACACTTTCAATAGTAGTAGTTTTAATATCATTAAAATCTTTAGTTAAATTTTCAAGTTCTCTCTTTTCAATAAAATTATAGATATTCAACCCCAGCCATACAGTTGCAAGTATCCCAAATATACCAAGTCCACCAGCTTCAATGCTAAGTTTATCTGAAAAAAATAATGATACTAAAATAATCATACTCATTATAGTTGGAATAATTAAAAATATTATTTTAGCTGTTTCATAGATTGATATCTTTGATAATGGCATGTCCATCCTATCCCATACTAATACTCCAATAATTACTCCTATTAATGTAAAAAAAATTGATACTAACCACATAATATCCATAAAAATACCCCTAAATTTATTTTTTTATTAATTATATCATATATAAAAAATTTGTCAAAAAATAAAATATTACCCAGATTCATTATTAATATTGATTATATAATAGTTGAGCGCTAAGTCAGTCATTTTGTAATATTTTCTACAAATATCCCATTATTTGCACTAAATAACACAAATATTTATCTTTTAAATTTTTGAATATGTGATATACTAAGTGCATAAAATAGAACAAATGTTCCTTGGGGAGTAATGATGTTATGGATATAGTAATGCACATAGATGTTAATTCTGCCTTTTTGTCTTGGACAGCTGCGTATGAAAATCAAATAGGTTTAGAAAGAGATATTAGAGAAATACCAGCTGTGATAGGTGGCAATGAGGAAAATAGACATGGAATTGTTTTAGCTAAATCAATTCCTGCGAAAAAATATGGTATTAATACTGGTAATTCTTTGTTTGAAGCAAGACAACTATGTCCAAATCTGCTTATACTGCCACCAAACTATAGGTTATATGTTAAGGCAAGTAAGGCTTTAAAGGATTTTCTTAATACTTATACGCCATTTGTAGAGCCGTTTAGTATAGATGAGTGTTTTATCAAGTTTGACGATATAGATAGGATAAAAGCAGTATCTCTTGCAAATGAAATAAGAGAAAGAATAAAAAATGAATTTGGTTACACCGTCAATATTGGAGTGTCTACGAATAAATTGCTTGCAAAAATGGCGGGAGATTTTTCTAAGCCGGATAAATGTCACACGTGTTTTCCGGAAGAAATAAAAGAAAAGCTTTGGCCCTTAGATGTCGGCGACTTGTTCATGGTTGGGCGCCGAACTAAGGCAAAATTGAAAAACTATGAGATTAACACGATAGGTGATTTAGCAACAACTGATTTTACCTTTTTATCACATAAATTTAAATCTCATGGCCGATTAATTTATGCCTATGCCCACGGCATTGATACATCCAAATTTAAATCTGCTGTTCCTATAAAAAGTGTTGGTAACAGCTCAACACTAAAATATGACGTTACAGATACAGAGACCGCACATGCTATAATTCTTAGTTTAGTAGAAATGACCGCTTGGAGGCTTAGGGAAGCAAACATGAATTGTAGAGTTGTAAGTGTAAGCATAAAAGATAAAAATTTTAGCTATATTTCAAGACAGAAAAAATTAATGTACTCTACGGATTGCACAACAGTTATTTATAAAAATATATGCAAGTTATTTGATATACATTGGGATAAAAGACCTATCCGTCAACTTGGAGTTTCAGTTTCAGATTTAGAATTTGCTAAATACCAACAATTGAGTTTATTCAAGGATAGGAACGAACTAAACAACGAAAAACTTGATCAAGTAATTGATAAAATTCGCGAGAAATATGGCGAAACTTCGGTAACAAGGGGAATATTCGCAAATTCTGAACTTAGTCCATTATTAGGTGGCTACCCTGACAACGAGTATCAAGGAATGAGCAGTATTCTATAAAGGAGAGTTATATTATGAAAATACTTAATAAACCAATAAAAGTAATGGCAACTTTTTATCAAGATGGCAAAATAGAGCCAATTAAATTTCGTTTAGATGATGATGTTGTAAATGTACAAAAGGTAGTAAAAACATACGAAGAAAAAATCGTTGGAAACAAGAGAATTGTTTTCGTCTGTCAGCACAACAACGCTGATCTATACGAGTTAAAATATGAGTTGGATAGCAAAGTATGGTATCTATTTAAGAAATAGAATACTCTAGGTAAGCATCATTATTATGCTTTCGTGTAGTAGTATTATACAGCAAAATACTACAAAAAATGAAAAACACCAGGACATTTGCCCTGGTTTAATTTTAGCATTTTATTCTAAATTTGCTTTACTCTTTTCTTTCAGCCAACACTTTATACACATCGAAATATATTTATCATTTCCACCTATACAAATTTGTTCTCCTTTTAATACCATTTTATCATTATCAAGCCTTGCATTAACTGTAGCTTTTCTTCCACATTTACATATTGATTTGATTTCTTGTATTGAATCTGCTACCTCTAATAATCTTTTACTCCCTGGAAATAGACGAGTGGCAAAATCTGTTTTTAGTCCGAAGCACAGCACAGGGATATCAAAATCAATTACTATATCGACTAATTCATCCACTTGTTTTTCAGTTAAAAATTGACACTCATCAATTATTATAACATTGTGATTTTTGTTTAATTTATAAATATCATATATATTATCAGTTGAATGCAAAATATTTACTTTAGATGATAAACCTATTCTTGATTTTATAATATTTTCTCCCTCTCTATTATCAATAGAAGGTTTAAAAAATAAAACTTTCATATCTTTTTCTTCATAATTAAATTTTGTTATAAGTGCTTGAGCGGTTTTACTTGAACCCATTGTACCGTATTTAAAATATAATTTAGCCATAATTCTAACTCCTTTTTAATTAATTAATTTTAAATATTCTAAATCTTTGTTAAACATATATACTTTACAATTTATTTTTTTATTAATTATAACATATACAAAATTTTTGTCAAAAAATAAAAAATACCCAGGTATATTAAACCTGGGTAATCTTATATCCACTATTTATAATCCTTAGACAACTTCATGTACAAATCTTTAAAATGTGGATGCTTGTCTAAATAAGTCATTGTATTATTATCAAAACCGAAATGCTCCTGAACTTTTTCTCTATCAGTTTTGATTTTGCTTAGCAGAGGTTGAGGATCTATTGCGTGTTTATATTTATTTTCGCTTTTCTCCCAGAATTTATAATACAAGCAATCTCTGATTTCAAGATGCAAATGAGTACCAGCTTGTCCTCTTGGACTTACTAAGCCAGTAAAGCCCATTAAACCGATTATATCTCCAGCACTTACCTTTTGCCCCACAAATACATTAACCTTGCTTAAATGCGCATATAATGAACAAAATTCTCTGTGTTCTATAACGATATAATCGCCATATCCGTTTATATCGTTTTTGACCAATCTTACTGTGCCATCGTTAATTGCATATATGTTATCGCCTGCTACTCCTGCTTTTAATGCACCAAAATCAACCCCATCGTGCCATCTTTGCTGTCCATTCAAAATATCAGCACCAAAGGAGCCAGTTAATCGCATACTATCGCAAGGATTGTGTTTTATCACTATTCCCATTTGTACCCTCCACATATTCTGCAATATTTTTATTGCTTTCTAACATCTTTCTAACAGTTTCAAGAGCCTCATCTACAAGATAGCTAAAAAATTCGAAGCTTATTAAATTGGATATACCTGCGAATTTAGTTATAAACTTATCATATACATACCTTAATTTTATTTGTCCTGTTTTACTTCCAAAGGCTTTTTCAGCCTCTATACAAGCATATATAAGCCATTCTTGTATTTTTGATATCTGTCCTTTAATAGGTGATTTGAAAAGCCCCCTAATGTAATAACATCCTATAGCTAGTAAAGATAAAGCTCCAATTATTAAAAACCAATTATTAATTATCCAATTCATCATCTAAATCCTCCTTAGAATTTTTACTTTCATTTGTTTTTATCCAGCCTAGAACCCCACCCTCTAATCCGCAAAATGCAAATACGCATGATATTAAAGTTGCAGGCTCATTTCCCGTTTTGTAAAACAGAATACACATTGCTATAATAAATAGCAATAAAAAAAGAAACATACATACTAATAGTTTCTTTGAAAATTTAGTCTTTTTCATTTTATAACACCACTTTTATTTTCTATTGCTGTTACCCTATTTTCAACTTTTCCAAGTCTCGTTTCAACACTATCAACATCCTTTCTAACCCCTGTGTTAATATCAATTATTGTTCTTAATTGAGTATTGACTTCGCCTTTCCACTCCGAATCGGCAGCTATTTTCCCGTCACGACTTCTTAAAAATCCAGCTAGTCCAATAAAGCACCCCACTATTGCAATTAAAATACTTATTTCTATAGTCATATACCACCTCATATTTGGCATAAGAAAAGCACTATCTCTAGTGCCTCTCCATGCTCTTTTTATTATACTACTTAGTCTGATTTATGTTTATAATGCGGACATTATTCTGTTACTAATTCTTCATATCCGCTATCTATAAGAATCTCTTTTACTTGTTCTTTCAACAATCTGGGCACTTGTTCAAAAGTTTTCTTTTCCAACATTATCTGTTGCGCCCATAACATCGCCATCATGTCTTGTCCTCCTTTCCCAAATAGTATTATATAAAGTAAATTTCTAAGCATAAATAATTTCACTCAATTCTAATACACACTCCATAAGCATTGTATTTGTGGCTTCTAATTCTGCTATTCTTTCTTCTGCTGTAGGTACATTCGGTTGATTTTGTTGTTCTTGCCACTCTTGATATATTTCCTCTGCTGTAGCTGTTATTGTATAATCATCAACAAATATCGTTTCACCATCTTCTATAACTTCTATTTGTTTATAGTTATATCTAGGAGTAAATGTCATTCCATCTACAACTAAATATCGTTGTTCTAATTGCTCTCTTTTCATTTAAACCTCCTAAATTATATATGATGTGCCAAACAAAACCTTTAATCCTGTTGCCCAATCCGTACTAAAAGAATCATTATCTACCACAATATCGCCATTTGGTTTTACAATCATATTTCTATTTTTACCATCGCTACAGCTTACAGGCAACAATCTATTAGCGGTCGGTCTAAAAGATGTATCGGTGATATTAAAAACAGGTGTGTTTGCAGTTATTGTGCCTGCAATTAAAGCCCCGTTAATAGTTACTGTATTACCAGTTTTTGATAACCTAGGTGTATAAACAGACACCCAAACATACCAACCATTTAGTAAATCAGTGCTTAAAATATCTATTTTATTAGTTGTGGCTATTTCTTGCCAAGGCGTATATATTCCGTTAAAATAACTTCTTTTTAATACTTTATTATATCCACCGCTATATAAAGTTTGAACAAAAGAACCCAAACCATTGCCCTGTACATATAAAGCCGCCCAACCTGCATCTGGTATTAATGTCGTAGGTGGTGTATTTAAAACGCCAGCACTCGTATCTATTTTATACCATTTGTTTGTTTTATTAGCAGTGTTTAAATCACCGCTTCCATTGAATACACTTTCGAATATCAGTGCATCTGTTTTGTCCGCTTTATCTTCCATATTCGCCTCAAGCACATCTACTTTATCTATATTATCATCTATTTTTTTGCCACTATGTCTAGATTGATAAATTATTTCACTCATTCAATCACCATCCTTTTAATAATAAATAATAATGCAGCCTTGAGCACCATTACCACCTTTACCGCCCTTGCCGCCATAACCCATATTTCCATCTGATTCATATCCACTTGCTGTTCCTTTACCCTCTCCCCAGTAGCCACCACCGCCACCACCAGAACCACCATTACCGCCAGAGCCATATACAGTAGCATTAGTTCCATTGCCGGCATCTGCACCATTTCCTCCGTCTCCACCATCTGCGAATCCACTACCCATATTATAGTCACAGCGCCCATTTGTACCTGGATATCCGTTTGCAATATCAGAAGCGCCACCGCCACATCCGCCATATCCATATATTGTTGTATTACCTATGCGCATACTGTCTGTAGCTCCATAGGCTCCAGGACCAAACCCATTAACAGTATTACCTAGCTCCTTTTCATTGCTACCTCTTCCACCGTCTGTGCCTTTTTTGCCAATAAGAGCATATCTATCACCTGTAAATATATCTACATATTCGTTGCTTTCAGCTCCGTTAGCACTAGATAAAGTACTAAGAATTGTATCTGTTCCTACACTACCAGAACTATTAGCATTGCCACCAATTCCCCCTTGTCCTATGCTATAACTTAAAGATTGTCCAACAGTTACATTTAGGGTTGTATTTAATATCTTGCCAGATGCACCACCAACTCCACCTGAACCACCAGCACCACCCTTTTTAACTGATGTACCTTCTACATATACGCCATTTTTTCCATTTTCTCCACCATAACCACCAGCGCCACCACCAACTAATATTACTCTAAGTTTATTAATTCCTGCAGGTACAATCCAAGATGAGCCACTTGTTAATATTATACGATTACTATATCCCATACTAGGCTGACTAGGCACAAAGTTTACAATAAATTTAGTTTTAGCTATTAAAAAACTGCTTGTAGTTATATTTAAAGATTTTATACAAGCTTTTTCCGTTTCTAAACTATAAGGATTTACAACATTTACTAGATCCCCGCAACGCTCATAATTGTATATTATTTCTTGCTCTATTACATCTGTTAGAGCGTATACGTCGTAAAGTCTATTAAGCACATCGTTAGAGTTGACTAGCGTAACAAGCGTAGCTTTATCAACATTTATAACATTGTCATTACTATTACCCTTACTTATTTCTTGTGTTAAGTGTTTATATTTTTTGCCAGTTAAAGTCACTGTTCCTGAAGAACTAATTTTGGCACAATTAGCACCACTTTCTAAGATTGTTCCGCCTGTTATAGTTAAACTGTGCATAGGCTCATTAAATATTATTGTTGTTGTGCCATTTAAAGCCTCATTGTAGAGAATTTCTTCCTCATTAGAATGTTCATATTTATGTTCTGTTAATATCATTTTTGAGGCAGGAATTTCTCTATTAAATGTGCCACCGATGACGGTTTTACTTTTATCTATATTAGACTTAATATCTTTAGACAAAGCACTTATTAATAATTTACCAGTAGGCATAGTTTTAACAGCTAATCCTGTTGCAATTTGGATTTGCTGTAGATTATTTCTTTTGGTATCATAAGGCAAATATCCGTATAATTTAAGGTCCTCTAAAGAAGCATCTAACTCGTAATCTATGCCAGTTAATAGTTCTTGCAATACAGTTTTAACAGTTTGTCCAGTATAAATTCCGCCATAATGTTTATCTCTTTCCAACATTCCGATTGAGCTAATACAACTAAATGTATATATATCATTTCCATTTCTATTTATTTTGTCAATGTAAAACTTTCCAATCAATGTATTATTAAAGTAATACATTAGTGGAGTTCCAATTGCAAGATTACTAGGATTAACATTATCCGTTAAAACCCTAAATATAAAACCATCATTAGTTATAAGTTTAGCTTCATCAGATAATCTAAATTCCTGTGGTTCTCTACCTGTCCATGCTTCAAAATCTAAAGTGTCTATAGCTAAACTCTCGCCATTTAAGGCGTGTTGTAAGTTGCAACTACAACTCACTATGTTTTTATCGTTAAATTCTATATTTCCATAAACTATTTTGTGCATGTTATCGCTCCTCTAAAGTAAGGGTTATGCCTTTTTTGTTGGATGCAGACCAATAGGCCTTATTTTCTGTGTTAAAAACCAATGTTGCACTCTCTAATGTTGCATAAACTTCTCTAGTTACAACAGAATTTGTTTTTGTGTCAAAGAATATAGCAAGTCTGCAATTTTGCACAGAATCAGCTAATCTTGAAAGTTGTTCCGATGTCATCGGTGCTAAATCCACTTTTACTACGGCTTTATAAGCCAATACATCCTCGTGGTATTTACCGTCTAATGTAGTTCGACTATTAGGACCTAGAACTTTCTTGTATGATACCGAATAGCCTTTTCTAGGTAAAAGATAGGAGTAATCTATAGAATCTAATAACAATACCATATTCATTTACATACCTCCTAACCATTTACAGCAGCAAACGAACGACCTCTTAATTTGCTTTCTAATTGTAACGGATCGAATAATTCCCTAGCTAATACCTTATCATTTAATATAACATTAATGACAAATGGTTGATTATTAGAAGTTACACTGCTTCCATTATTGCTAATTATGCTTCTAGTCTCTTGTGTTTCGAATTGTCCTACAGGCATATTAACACTAGTTGGAACACTATTATTAATCTGCTTTGCAACATTTTTCATTTCAGTTTGGAATCCTTGTCCTAACCCTTCTGCCATATACTCTCCGATTCCAGCAAATACTCTAGAAGGTGAATGAATTCCAAGAAATCCTTTTACACCATCAACGATTCCTGAAAAGAAACCGGATACTTTGTCACCTATCCAACTTCCCATACCCTTTATACCTTCCCAAAGGCCTTTGACTATATTTTTACCAACATCTAAAACTTTTGGAATTAGTTTTGTTATGCCATCTATTATCGTAGAAACTATTTCACCTGCTGCAGATACAAGATTAGAAAAATTTTCTTTTATGCCTTTTATTAACATTTTTATAAGTTCTACAGCAGCTTCTAATATCTTTGGAACATTTCTAATTATAGCTTCAACAAGTTTTTGTATAATTTCGGGTGCTTTTTCAATTAACTTAGGCAGTGCAGTTATAAGTCCTTCTGCAAGCGCAAAAATAATAGCAATTGCAGCATCTATAAGCATGTCTATATTATCAATTAGTGTATCTACAATAGTAAACATAGTATCTATCATTACCGGAATAAGTTCTGGCAATGATCTAATTATTCCATCTGCAAGAGCCAATATAAGTGTAAAAGCGCCATTAATTATCATTGGCAGATTTTCTATCAATGTATCTGTAATTGTCATTAATGCTGCAACTGCTACAGGAATAAGTTCTGGTAAAAGCTTTAAAATAACATCTAAAACTTGTTTAAATAAATCTGTTGCCGTGTCTAGTAATGTTGGTAGAAGTTCACCAACCGCCCCTAATATAGCTTCAAATGCAGTTGGAAGTGCAGAAGCAATATTTTCTATTATAGGTACTATATTTGTAACAACAGCTTGAAATGCATCCACTAAATTGTTTGTTAAATTTTGCATATCAGCATCTGCATTGCCAAGTCCTGCAGTAAACGACCCAAACGCTGCTTCTAAAAGTCCAAGCGAGCCTGTGACCGTTTGTGTAGACTCTCTAGCAAAATTACCTGCATACTGTTCTGTGTTTTCAAAAAACATTTGCATTGCCACTTCAGCTTTTTCAGCTTGCGTCGCAGTTGCCCATGTGAATTCTAAACCTTTTGCAAGTGCATAAGCTTCAATATTTGTTGCATTCATAGCTACTCCTAGGTTGTCCATCATTGTGAAATTGCCTTTAGCTGCTCCAGCTACAGAATCAAGTGCAACCTGCATATCAATTCCCATTACAGAAGCCATATCAGCCGCTCTTTGCATTGCTTTTTCAGTTAACTCTAAACTCTTCTGTTGTTCTACTCCTGAACCTTGAAACAATGCACCCATTTTATTTGCAGTTGCAAGATAATCGCTTTGGGATACACCTAGGTTTTTATAAGCTTCTTCGCCTGTCTTTTGTATAGACTTTGCATATTCGCCAAATACAGCTTCTGAACCACCAAGATTTTGTTCTAATTCTCCAAATTGCTTTATAACTTCTTTTCCTAATTTAATAGCAGCCACCCCAGCTGCTGCTGCAACAGCACCTATGGCTATAGCTGATGCTTTTAGTGTTTCGCCTAATTTTTCAAACTTTCCACCACTTTCCTCTGCTGATTTACCTGCATCATCTAAACCTTTTTTTGTTTCGTCAAGAGAACTATTATTATCTTTAAGCTGACGTTCCATGTTATTAAGGTCTGCTGTAGCCTTATTAACAGCTTGTTGCCATCCTTGTGTAACTCTATCATTTTCTCCATATTTTTCTTTAGCAGATTCTAAACCAGAAGTTAACTGTTGCAGTTTTTGCTTTTGTGCATCAATTTGCTTGTTTAAAACTTCATTTTGTGAAGATAATGCAGCTGAACTTTTATCATTTTTATCAAAAGAAGAGGTGACAGCTAGCATTTCAGTTCCTAGAGTCTTTAAACTTGTATTAATATCTTGAATTGCTGCTCTAAAGTCCTTCTCGCCTTCAATGCCAATCCGTGGACCTATATCATATGCCATGTTTTCACCTCCTACAAAATATCTGGGATCATATCAAAATCATCCATTTCTCTTTTTTGCTCTGCTCCTTTAACTGTAATTAGGTAGCACGCAATTAAATCTCCAATTTCGCCAAATGGCATACAGCTATACTCAATGCGAGGTATATTTAATAATCGACTATAAAAATCGAACCACGCAAAACTTATTTGTCCTGCGTGGTCATCTCGTTTTTTGAATCGGTTTCGACCTCTATCTCTCTGCTCATTCCTGCTGTCATAGCTTCTAATATTGTATTTTTTAAGTTAGCGAAATCAAACACTCCCATTACAACTTCTAATTCTTCTTTTATTAAACCTTTTACTTCTTCATTTTCTACTATTCTTTTATAAGCAACTCCTTGCTCTATCAATAAAGCCAATATCCAAGTGGCTTCATCCATCATTTCATCTGTAGACTTACCGGTAAAAGCTTCACCAATATTTGATATATCGCCATATCTTTTAGCAACTTCTTTAGCTGCTTTAGTGGAAAAATTAAGCGGGTATTTTTTACCCGCAATTTCGATTTCTGTTATTCTGTTCATTAAGCCCCTCCGCCCACTATATTAAGTTTTTGTTTTATATAAGCCTCAGCTTTAGCTTCTGTATCAAGGGTAGCTTCGCTTTTCCATGCGTGTTTCGCTGAATCATCACGCATTATTATTCCTTCGATACTTGGAGTTTGCCACTCTATAGTCTCTCCTTGTGTTTTGGCAGCATCCTCAGGTATGTTAAATTTAATTTTATGTAAAACAACTGCGCGCCACTTATATAAACCTTTAATTTTTTTCTTTATGATAACTCCAAATCCTAAGTCAGGAACTTCCATATCATCATCATAAATAAGTTCAGTAATTTCTTCCTCTCCGACAGTAATTTGTTTAGGTGTTATGCCTAATATAGCCGCACTTGCGTCTTGCTCTATATCATCTGTTGTGACAGATAATTTACCACTTGTAAAACTTCTGTCACTTTCTACAATGCTATTATCCGCGTATAAATTATTTTCTTCACCGCTTTCTATTGATGAGGAAAACTCTATTGCTTTTGCAAATAAACCGCCACCGGTATAACTTACTACGCCATTATTATTAACATACTTAGCGTAGTAAGGTTTACTTAATCCTATTTTAGCCATTTATTAACCATCCTTTCTAATCCATTATTTTCTTTACAGCTTCATCTACTACCCTATACATTGCTTTTTCTACTCTGCTCTTTGTATTGCTAATAGCTGGACGAACAAAAGGTCTCTTTTTTTGTTTCGATGAACCACTTTCTAAAACTCTGGCTTTTAGTTGATTTGGAACTCCTTTAAAATCATAGCCACTAAACCCAACCTTTGCGTTAAAATTTCCAACTTTATCCCTTTGTATAGGAGAAATACCGAGAGAATTTAAAAGTTCTCCCGTTGCTTCATCAGAAACTACATTCTCTAAATTATTTCTTATTTCATTAGCTACAATTGAAGCACCTTCATATACTGCTTTTTTTGCTACTTCTTCATATTCAGATCTAAGCTTGACCAATTTATTAGCATAATCCCCTAATTTAAATGTAACCTTAGCCATTTTTACGCCTCATATATCATATTAAAAATCCATTCATAGTGAATATAACCAGTTTTTTCTTCATGTTGTATTGAATTTAACCACCAAGATATATCAGAAGAATTTAACTTTTCTTGTATAAGTTTAAAATTCGGATCATTTTCCGTCTTGGTAAAATAATCAATAGTTCCTTGAATTAATTGCTCTGTTTTATGGTTATCAGATTCAAGAGAACCTGCTTCTCCATCTTCTGCCCATACTATATATTTGTCATTCTCTGCAAAAGCTAAATAATGAAATACATTAGGGGTAACTTCTAGTAATAAATCTCTTAAATCACTTAATTTCATAAGCTACCTCCAATATTTCCAACGATAAATCCATACAAGGAGGATAGACATCCTTAGGATATTGTACTTGTACAATTTTAAATTGTTTTCCCTCAAGAATAGCTACATCATGAGAAGTCACTGAATTTAATTTAGGAACTCTTAATAACTTCTCAATTCGTGCATTTTCTTGAAGTGCTGTCCAAAACCGACTCATACCAACTATACGTTCTTCAAATCTTAAATCTTTAGCTTTAGCAGGCTGCTTTAATCCATCTTTAGGCATATTGCCAGGTTCTGATATATTTCCTACTGAATAAATATCAACGATACCATCATTAAACTGTTGAGTCAGAGTTTTTGGTCTCATAAGCACCCACCTCCGAATATATCTGCAGTGATAAAAGCTCATGCAAATAGTTTTGCTGAAACATTTCTAGTGCATTACTCCTTACATACCTGCAATAATCAAATAGAAGTTCCTTTGGTTTATCATCAGATTCAAAATCCAACTCTTTACCTGCAGTTTTATTTAGATACTTTTTTCCTCTCTCAATTATACCTGTAAGCTTTAAATTTGTTTGTTCATCAGTCCAAGTGATATCTAAATAATTTTTAACTTCCTCTAATAAAGTCATTTAATCACCTACTTTTTAAGTAGAATTTCAATCATTTCTGCTTTAGTAATTTCCATATTTAATTCAACATCAAGTCCTTTTGCATATTCTATTATTTCTGTCTTATTCATATTTTCAAATTTTGACGAATCTACCTGATGTTCCTCTTTTATTTCCTCTACAAAAATACCTTGAGGTCCAGTTAATTCACTGAACCTCTCCTCTGTCACTTCTATTACTTGTCCGGATTTAAGGATACTTTTAGTATCCTTATCCCTGAACGCTTTAATTACTCTAACCTTCATAAGTTACCTCCTAAACAGTAGGGAATTCATCTATATTAGTAACTTCAACCTTTTGTACAGTAGGTTTTAAGTTAGTAATATCTAGCAATACAAATGATTTATTGTCCTTTGGCTGTCCATGTCCATAGAACTTAGTCAAATAGACTCTTTCGTCTTCAAGGAAACGATAGCTATCATCATATTCGATTTTTCCGCTTTTTCCTGTCCCAGCCGCCATTAAATATCTCTTACCAAGTCCCATGATAGCTTCATTTTGAGCTATCCTTGCAGATTGAATTATAGTTGTTGGGAATGGTGTTACATTATTTGTATATGTCCCGTCAGTAGCCCTCACCGTAGTAGCTGGCATAACCTTAGTTAAATAATCCTTAGGATTAACAACTAAAATTACATTACTGATTACTCTTGCATGTCCATTTTCTGTTTCTGCTAAATTGACAAGTACATTCCCATAAGATTCTGGGTCCAGTGAATTCAAGGTAATTTTATTTTTATCTTGGTATCCTGTTGTAGGATTTACTGATTTTGTCATGTCTTTTCTCATTCCGATAGGTTCATGTAAATTTGCAGTTTGTCCTTTGCCATTTAAGATACCATCTTCTAATCCTAAATATAATGCTTCAGATAAGATTGTTCTAACATATCTATCCATCCATACAGGACCAAGGTCAAGCATTGCTTTGCAAACAGGAATAAATGCAGATAACTTATTCTGTTGCAAATCTATTTTCTTAAATCCAGAAGTCAATTCTTTTACTATTTCTGCACATAAAGGAGACCATGTTGCAAGTTGTTCTGTATTAGCATTCAACAACCACTCAGTAACTGCACCCGCATTTTGGAAGTCTATAGCATCTAATAGAGGATGCTCTGTAGTTAAATCAGTAAATACATCATCAATAATAGTTCTAGGCATAACTACGTTCAAATCAGTTAATGCCTGCTTTGGATGTTGTTGTTTCATAGCGTTAATCAATGCTTGATAATACTTGTTCTCCTCAGATGTTAACTGTCTTAACCCTCTTTGTGCTAACACGTTTGAATCATTAGATTGTACTGCTTGTTCATATTCACTTAATACTACCTGTTGAATAGAATTTGCTAAATCATTAAATGATTGTTGGTATGCCTCAGTGTCATTGTTAGTAATTGCTTGGTTCATTCTTTGTAAAATTTCATTTCTTTCTTGTTGTACTAAATCTTTATTTTTCATTTTTTTCATCCTTTCATGATTGAATTTATATTATTTTAAAACCTGCTAAAAAATTTCTTAAACTATTTTTATCTTGTTCATCTTGTAAATCAGTTTTCTTTGGAACTATCTGCTTAACATCTTTCGCTAGAGCAACAAGCGCTTTGTTGTAAGCAATGCTTTGTTCAAGTGTTTTGTTAACTTGTTGAAGCATTTGCTTTGCTTCGGTCATGTCTTTTTCTTCGTTTATTATTTCATCACAAAGACCATATTCTAAACAGTCATTAGCAGTTAGCCATGATTCTGCTTCTAGCAATTCAATTAATTTTTCTTCAGTCAGTTTGCCATTAGATTTTTCTAAATAAGCTTGTCTGTTGCCTTCCATTATCTTGTCCAAATCATCAGCAGCTTTTCTTAGTTGAGTTGAGTTACCATGTGCTACATTTACTGCATTATGAATCATTTGCATTGTATTGCTATACATTTTAACTTCATCACAAGCAGTTAAAATAAATGATGCAGCAGAAGCTGCAAATCCATCTACATACCCTGTTTTATGTGCTATATGTCTTTTAAGTTGATTCCTTATTGCCATAGCCTCATACACATAGCCTCCAAATGAATTTACATATAAATTTATTTGAGTTGCATTAGGGTGTTTTCCTAGCTCTTCCCTGAAATAATTTGCAGATGTTTCGCTTTCAATAACCTCATCAGTCCACCAATCATAGCTATCACCTTCAATATATCCATAGATATACATGTCTAAAATATTTGGATTATTTTCTTGCTGTTTTATTTGCCACATTCTTTTAATTTCTTTTGACATCTACTCACCTCCCTCATTGTTATTAACTTTATTTGAATCACCTCCTAGAGAATTTAATAAATCCTCTACATTAGAATAGTTTTTAGTTATCCAATGTTGCCAAGCCCACGGCTCGTCTATTATAGGTTCACCTACAAGTTTTCTTATATCATTAATGCAGAATGCTCCGCTTGCTATAAGCTTATCAATTGCTGACGATACACTTAAAAGGTCAATATGTTTAATTGCCTTTGTATCAATTTCTACATATGTTCCTTGACTAAACCCTATAAATCCTGAACGTTTACGATTAATTTCTTCCTGTAACATATCAGTTAAAGGATCTACCGCAAATGTCAACAATGTATTAAAAACATTATCTCCTATATTGGCCATATCACCTTTTAGTAGTACTGGCGGTATTCCATACCCCCTTGCAGTAAAGTCATAAATATCATCAATCATAGCTTTAATATCTCTAGTGTTTTCAGATGAATAAGTCTTTTGTGCAAGTTCTTTCCACTCTTGACCTTTTCCTAATGGCAATGCTGCATTATCATTATTAATCCACTTGCTGATTTTTTCATTAACCAAGGCATCAAAAGCTTTCTTTTCTTCGGAGCCAGCAACTGGCAATGTTTCATACTTAAAAATGCCTTTTGTTCCCTTGGACTTTTGGTAAGCATTTATACTGTATGTTATTAATTTAGCATAACTATCATATAGTCCGTTTATCACCTTCTGCATATTAACTTCAGATAGTTGAAAATACAAAACATCTGACTGATTAAATGCTTTATTAAAAATAAAATCTTTGACTCGTACTTTAGAAAATACATCATCATATAAGGCATACTCTTTTTTTTCAAAATCATCAGCGACAAGAAGTTGACCATTTTGTTCTATTACTAAGCATTCATTTTTTCTGTATAGTGTTGCAATCAATTTGTGTAAAAAAGCACTAGAATTTTGATTTTTGTTTGGCTCAACATTCCATAGATAATATTCTTGTTTTTTTACCTCCTCACCTTTAAAATAAGTCTTAAATTCGCATTTGCTAATTGCATTTGCTATAAGATTTGTGGCAGACCAAAACGCCATTTCTCTAATATAAATGTCTCCAACAATAGACACGTATTCAGCAGCATACTCTTCAATACCATTAATTGGAACAGCTGAACCGCCAAGCTTATCTTTTAACCAACTTATAAAACTCACATCTTCTCACCTCCCTCTAAGTTATAACTGGTAAATCTTCAAATGAACTGCAACCTAAATCCAACCAATCCTCAATAATTGTAGAATGTACTCCTGCCATAAATGGGTCTGTCTTTCTACTCTTACCTTCAATTTTTGCATAATAGTAATTACCTGTATCTGTTCCTTGTTTTTTACCACTAACAACTTTCTTTGTGTTGTTTGTTGCCCATCTCAATAGAGGATTATTTCCCCAACAAAAATAGTGATTAACAAATATACTGTCAATCACTGGAACTATTTTCATTATGTCCGATGGCCTTACCAAATAAAGATTCTTATGTTCCTTGTCAAATCCAATATCTTTTAATGCTTTACTAAGTAACGCGTATCTAAAATTATCAAGTGCAATACCAATAATATTATACCATTGCATTTGCTCTACGATATAATTTGCTATTAATACTGGATTAATTTCTACATCATCAACCAGTGTTAGCAATCCTTCATCGGCCCACTGTTGCCATGGTATTTTTAATCTTTTTAAATCTGAAGACTGAAGACATAACCATGAATGAGATATTTTATATCTAATATCGCCATTCCTAAAATGCAAATCAACGCTTGCTAAGTCGTTTATCTTTGTATAATCAATACCTATGACACAATGTTTACCTTTCAAATCTGGTATAGGTTCATTTGTAGCTTTAATGTTATCCCAATCAGTTACTGCAATATCAGCATTACTCTTTGGCCAATTCATTCTTTTGGTATAAAAATCTCTCTCAACAGATGGAGTATACTTCATTTGAACGAATTCTTTATCCATCTGTTTCTTAAGTTCCTGCAAATACTTTAATGATGGATTTGCTTTATGCCACATCTCCGGATTTAAAGCCTCATCTTCGCTATCTATATGATAAAGTAGAGGTAAAAAACCAATATCTTTGATGGTTCCATTAAGAACATCTTTAGCCAGTTTTAATTTATCATCGAGCACGCCTTCTCTTACATGCCCATTAGTAGTTATATAAAATATTCTTGAATGTTTTCTTTTACCAAATCCGCTTGTAAAGACTGAAATCATATCATAGTTTTCATACTCATGAATTTCATCAAAAATCAAACACGCTGAACGCTTACCATCTTTAGTCCTAGCATTTGATGTATTATATTTTATATAAGACTTAGTTATTAGATTGGTTATGACCTCTTTTGTCTTATAAAAGAACTTCTTTGACTTGCTCCATGTTCTATCTAGCACATCAAATACATCATTGAATGATGTTTCGGATTGGTCTTGGCTATTTGCTATGATGTCTATGTTGTACCCTTTAATTCCATGATAGTGAGTAGTTAGATACCAAGATATAGGACTAATAAAACCGTTCTTTCCGTTACCCCTTCCCATCTCTAGTAGGATTTCATCAAATACAACAGTATCGTTTGATTTATAATAACAATGAATTAATGCGGTTAAGAAAAGTTCCCAATCAAAAAGAGAGATTTCAAAGTATCTCTCCATTAATTCAACAGCTTTATCAATTTTTTCAGAATCAATAAAAACATCATCGTTATTAAGTTTAAATTCAATATAGTCTAGAGCTGATAGAATATCTTCATTTACAATAATCTTACTACTTCTACAACCATCTATATACTCATCTATGTATGGATGATAATCTCTCTGCCTACATTTCCAAATCGTTGCCATTTTCATCACCATCCTGCTGAGATGGTTTAATTCCTATCTCTGTTAAAAGCTTTAGCATTTGAGCATTTAGTTTTATAAGCTGATCTATACTTTCATTCCTTTTAATTCCTTTTTGTCCACCACCATTGTTATACTCAGAATTAACACCACGTTCTTTTATATCATTAATTAACAAACTCTTAGTTACCCACATATCCATATAATCATCAATAAGGTCTGTATAATATTTTCCTACAGTACCATTTCTCTCATTCTGATCAAGGAGGTCTTTTTTAATTTCTTTATATAATTTTGAACGATAATGTTTTTCAAATAATTTATTGTTCGGTGTATTATTTTTTTTCATAATTCTGACACCCCCTCATGAATGAAAATTAAATGAAATCACTTGTCTTGGACCCACACGAGTTACATCTTAAAATATTAAAATGTGTTTTATTTTGACCGGGGGTATACTAATGTACTCTGCTATATTCAATCTTACCATCTCTCTTCCGTTAATAGTTCTTTCTTATTATGTCTAAGTCTTTCAGGATGACATACAGTCTCATGACATTCCTTACATACAGGAATAAGATTAATATACTCTTTACCTTGAAATATATATGTCTTGCTTAAAGCAAGTCTTGGATGCTTTCTAACATACTGTACATGATGCACATGATTAGCTTTAGAATAAAAACCTTTCTTCTTACATTCTTGACATTCATACTTGTATTCTTCTAAGACTTCTTTTCTAAGTCTTCTCCAGTACTTAGAAGTATAAAAATCTTCTAATCTATTATCGGCAATGAGTTTACTTATCCATTCACCAACTTCATCTAGGTTATAAATATTTATAATAAACCACGTCCTAAAATGTTGCTTAAAAGTGTTAATAAAAAACACGAACATTAATTGATTTTGCTTTAAATTATATTCGTTTTGTTTGATTTGAATGTGCGATTTACTTAGAAAATCATACATTCAAATTTTTCACTTATATTATACATAGGAAATAAAATTATTTTAAAACCTTGAATGTTTATAATATTATTTTTTAAACATTCAAAAGAAAATAAAAAAAATTATAGAATTAAACTGTTTAATGGTTTACTACTTTCTATGTAAACCTCATCATTTAATCCTAAATATCTTTTTGTTTCTTCTATGCTGCTATGTCCTAATAATTCTTTTATAAGTAATGTATTATAATCATTTTCTACCCAAAGATGATATGCATATGTTTTTCTCATACTATGTGCAGTGATATTAATTAATCCAAAAGCCTCTCCTACTTCTCTAAGTATAGTAGTAACTCTTGGTACTTTTATATTATCACCTTTGCGAGATGGGAAAGCATAGTCATAATCTTCTTTGCCTTTTATATAAGTTTTTAATGTTCTTTCTAATTTACTAACTATAAAGGCCTTTCTAGGTTTCATATTGCATTGTCTAATATTTTTTGAGTTCTTTTTCTTGCCTTCCAGTATCTCAAAATATCCAACTTTAAGAGCATTTTTTATATCTCTTATTTTTAGCAATACTAAGTCTCCAGCTCTATAGCCTGTTGCAATACCTAAAACAAATAGAACATAATCTCTTTCATTCTTAGCTTTTAAATAATCCTGAATATCTAAAACTTTTGCTTTAGATTTAATAGGATTAGCAGGTTGTTTAATCATCCATGCCTCACCTGCCTAATGTTACCACGTACTTTTTTATAGCTATCATGGCGCATCATTCTTGCAAAATCATCAAATGATAAATCATCATCTGCTCTTTTAATTTTGTTAGATTTATTTTTTTTAGTCATTTTTAATAGTTGCTTATATACATCAGGTTGTTTAATTTTAATTATATTTCCTATAGACATCCTCATACCCTCTTTCCTGCACTAAAAAAGCGCCTCTCAATCGATTGAAAAGACGCTTTTTTTATAATAAATAAAGGAGGTTTTACTTAAACATTTCCTACACTTTTACACTTTAGATTATATCACAAAGAAAACGGACATTTGCGGACATGTTTAATAATTTTATATATTTAATAATTATTTAAAATTTTGTATTGATTTTAATATATCTTATTGATATAATAAACATGCTAAATATATGAGTTTATTATAAACTCCAAAACACATATAGCCAACACTTTCCTGAAGGAGTTAATATCTATTTATTATAAAATACATAGTAACACAAATATAAAGTTCTCTAGTTTAGTTTAATCTAACTTGGGAAAAAGTAATTAGATATTAAGTGTGTTGTGCAAAAAAAAGACAACTGAGTAGAGTTGTCTCTTTTTTTATCTAGTGATTAAGAATTCATAACTTCCTTTTATTATATTTTAATTTATGTACATTGCTGTACCTTTATTCTTATCACCTTTTAACTTTTAACTTAGATTTGCAATTAAAACAAATTGAATTCCTGATAAAAATACCATTAAAACAATATTGATTAAAGCAATTATTCTTTTTTGTTTTTTTGCTGCCACCTCATAGGTTAAAAAATACCCTATTACAGTGTCTATTAAATTCATTGTTATTTCCATTGCTAAATATATTATAGTTCTCATATAAACCTCCTATAAAGGAAGTTATACTATAAATTTATTATAATATATTTTACAATATTTAACAACATTTTTTTACATTATTTATCATTTTTTTACATTATATAAATAAATATTGTTGAAAGCATTATGAAAACTAAAATAATTATATTTATTGATTTTAATACTATTCGTTTTTCTTCTATATGTATCTCTACATTCTAATATTTATTTTAGTTTAAAATCTTATTAATACAATCATTCCATCCTGCATTATATCCATGACTATCTCTATCTATTTTATTTGGAATTACAGTCAACGGACACCATTCCGGTATTTCGTCTAATTTATCCCATGATGTATTATACTCACCGCCTAACGCTCTATCCAACTTACATTTTGGATATTCTACATCTCTTATACAAAATTCACATTTTAAACAGTTCTTTGGTGTATCTATAATTAACGCAGATTTACTCATATATATTTTCCTTTCTAAAAATTTTTAGTTTAGTGCAATAAAAAACCTACCAACCTTATATTAATAGTTGATAGGCGTATATCTGTTTCTTATTAAATTTGCTTAATATTTATTACGCTATTGAGAAAGAAAGCGAGGCATCCTAACCGCACATTATGCTTATACTCCGAGATTATTCATTGCTTTTTTCTTTGAAAGGTTACTATTATGCTGAACAGTAGCGGTTGCAACAATACTTCAAAAATGCTCGACACAATATTAACAGGCACATCAACGGGAGCAAGATAGATAAGTCCTTCGATAGAGCCGGGAGCAGGCCCATATGTGCTAACGATGCCGAGTATAACAAGAATAGCCCAAAGTCTAAGCCAAGCCA
>JAEWJT010000001.1 GCA_023386345.1 Bacillota bacterium | reverse complement strand
ACAAACACTGTATTAGGGTTTTGTTCAGCTAATTTCTTAGTGTAGCTAACCATTTTAGCCATACCAATATTCTTTCCAGATTCCACAACATTTCCATGGAAGTCATTGAATGAAATAATCTCAACTGTGCTAGTAACACCTGTCGGTGCAGAAGTAGTTGTTACTTCAGCTGCAAATGCCATATTAAAGCTACCTAATACCATAATAGCAACTAAAAGTAAACTTAAAATTCTTTTTTTCATAATACCTCTCCTTAATTTTTTTGTAATATTATCTTTTAGAAAATGATAATATATACATATTGTATATATTATTGCCAAAAAAATCAAGTTATATCTTTGTTAAATTAATGATAAGAATTTATTAAATCAGATATAAAAAAGTACAGGGATGTTTCATATGCCAACTTACAGCATTTAATCATCCCTGCTAACTACAATAAATTATTATTTAATTAATATCCTAATTTCATTATATTTATATCATCTATAAAATTACTTGCACTATACATAATTAATATATCATTAAAATCATATTTTTCCATAATTTCACTCATTTTTTGCGAATTAAAACGCAAGTCAAGCACATAAACCTCATCATAACTATATGTTAAATACGGTACAAATGAATTTCCAAACGAATCTTTTAGTATTAAAATTCTTGATTTATTTTGCTTATTCTCAGAATTCTTATTAGTTATGATTGTCAAATCATTATTTCCATATAAAAATGCTGCATATTTATCACGAGTTTTAAATTTTTCATAATCATATATATCTGAATACTCTTTATCTGCAATACTCATTTTTTCTACATTTACATCATAGTAAGTTATTTTATCAAAGTCAGAATTAAATTTTTTCGCCTTAGAAAAATATGTCCCTAAAAAACCCTCAATCTCATTAGCCCTTAATTTATTTATATCAACATAATCCTTTCCTAAACCTTTCATAAATTCAACGTAGGCATAATAGGCGCCTAAATTAGTCCAGTGATGGTCTGTTTTATAATAAATATACTCGTCTTTGTGTAAATTTAAAGCATCAATAAAATTAAATACTTCTACATTTTTATTTTCCGAAAGCTTTGCATATATACTGTTTATCATATCCTTTTGATTGAAAAGCTTCAATCCAAAAGGTAGCTTATCCTTTAAAATTTCATATGAGTTAGGTGCTAAAGCGAATTTGATATTTTTATCATTGTATTTTTCAAGAAACTTTTTTACATTTTCAATATTTTTATCAAGCTGTTTTTCATTTATCTTTTGTACCTTATCAAACATAAAATTATCTTTGCCATATATTATGCTATTATTTTCAGTCTTTCCCATAAAAAACTCAATTCTTGACTTCAAGTCTATCCATTTGTTTCTAAGCACAAACTGCTCGTTGATGTATTTTTCATACTTTGGTGCGTATTCGTTATTATAAAGACTGTCGATTGTAAGCTTAGGCTTTTTCTGCAAGTATTTATTTTCAAATTCTGAAAACTCTTTATCTGGCATCATCATATCAATAGCTGAAAAAACTAATATAAATCCAAAAAACAACAGCAATATCGGATAATTTCTCAGCTTCTTTAGTTTTATTATAAAATTGTTCATTTTAATATTATTCCTTTCGTGATTATTCTCCTGCACTCATATCAGTAAAGCATTCAATTTCTCTAATTCCTTATTTAAAGCTCTATAAAGATTAAAACCTAAAATATAAGAATGGATTGTAGCTAGCATCTACTAAATATGCTACTGAAGCAATCAATATTATTGTAACTATTGAAACTCTAATCCAGATAGCAGCCCTTGGAATTCTCTCATACCATTTTCTTAAAATAGGAGTTGATAAAATTCCTGCTATTATCATAATAACTGCATAATTTCTCAAATAGTAAATAAAATCAATTCCACCTGTGAATGAAAATAATTTCGTATAAAACACTCCTACTTGTTTCAAGTCTGTTATGCTAAACAGTACCCAACCCATTAGAGTCATGAATATAAGGTAAATATGTGAAAATGCTTTGTGCTTATCCAGTACATTCTTCTTAAATCCGGCTTTTTCAATAATTAATAATGCTGCGTAAAATAATCCCCACATTATGAAATTGTAATCTGCTCCATGCCAAAATCCTGTCAAAAACCATACTAAAATTAAATTAAAATACATTCTAAAAGGCTTAACTCTATTTCCTCCTAATGGGATATAAAGATACTCTCTAAACCATGAGCCTAATGTCATATGCCATCTTCTCCAAAACTCTGTTGCAGACCTTGAGATATACGGGTCGTCAAAGTTTTGTGGGAATTCAAATCCGAGCATCTTACCAAGTCCTATTGCCATCAATGAATATCCACTAAAATCAAAGTATATCTGAAAAAAATAAGCTATTATTCCAAGCCATGCAAGTGGAGTGGAAATGTTGCTAAACCCAAGGTTTTGCACCTCTGTCCAAAGCATACCAACGCCGTTTGCTATTAAAACTTTTCTTCCCAATCCCATAATGAAAGTTTCTATTCCATCTTGTATTTGAGCGTAATTAACTTTTCTTTCTGCTAATTCAACATTTATATCTGTGTATTTAACTATAGGCCCTGCTATCAATTGTGGGAACAGTGTAACAAATGCTCCGAAGTTAATTATGTTTCTTTCAGCCTTGACATTTCCTCTATATACATCAATTGTATACGACATTGTTTGGAAAGTATAAAAACTTATACCTAAAGGCAAAACTAAGCTCAAAAGCTTTATATCAAGCCCAAATGCTGCATTAAAGCTTGTCACAAAGAAATTATAGTATTTGAAGAAAAATAACATTCCTAAGTTAAAAAATATTGATGCTATAAGAGAAATTCTGCATATGAACTTGTTGCTCCTATTTTTTTCTATTGCTAGACTTGCAATATAATCTACTAATATCGATGCTATCATTATTACAAAGTATTTAGGCTCTCCCCATGAGTAAAACGCTAAACTTGTAAGCAATAAAAATAAATTTTTCCATTTATTTGGTATTATATAGTATAGCAATAACACTATAAATAAAAATCTAAATAAAAAAATAACACTGCTAAAAACCATTTATTTATAAGTCCTCCTTTTATCTAAATAATCTCAGACCGTTTCCAATCTGAGATTATTTAGATTTTATTTTACATTTGTATATACATATTCTTAATCCTACCATCAAGATAAAGTAATCATGATAATATAGACGTTATAGGCTCTACTTTTGTTTCAAATTATTAAAACTTAATTTTTTCCAAATCATCCATCCATATTTTTGAAGAAGCATCACTCGGCATCCTCCAATCTCCTCTTGGAGATAGCGATATTGAGCCTACCTTTGGACCATCTGGCATACAAGAACGCTTGAATTGCTGAGAAAAAAATCTACTATAGAAATTTCTTAACCATTTATATATTATTTCTTCATCATAATCATCTTTGAACGCTGTTTTTGCTAAGAAGAATATTTTAGATGGTCTGTAGCCAAATCTCATCACATAATACAAGAAGAAATCGTGAAGTTCATACGGTCCAACTAATTCTTCTGTTTTTTGAGATATTTTACCCTCATTATCTGGAGGTAAAAGTTCAGGGCTTACAGGAGTATCCAAAATATCATATAATATATCTTTTATACTATCTTTAAACTCACAATCTGCCAAATGCTTGATAATATGCTTAATCAAAGTCTTTGGAACTGATGAATTTAAACCGTACATTGACATATGGTCACCATTATAAGTAGCCCATCCAAGTGCAAGCTCAGACAAATCTCCTGTTCCTATCGCTAAACCATTTTGCTGATTTGCCACATCCATTAAAATTTTCGTTCTTTCTCTTGCCTGAGAATTCTCATATACCACATCATGTTTGTTTATATCATGCTCTATCATTTTAAAATGCAGAGTTACAACATCTTTTATGCTTATTTCTCTAAATGTCGCTCCTATTTTCTCAATCATTTCAACAGCATTGTTGTAAGTCCTGCTACTTGTTCCAAAACCCGGCATCGTTATTGCTGTAATCATTTTTCTATCTAAACCAAGCTTATCACAGGTTTTAGCACAAACAAGAAGTGCTAATGTAGAATCAAGTCCACCTGATACAGCTATAACCAATGCTTTTGCTTTTGTGTGTAAAATTCTTTTTGCCAAAGCGTTAATTTGAATTTCAAATATTTCGTTACATCTTTCAGCCAAGGTAACCTTAACACTAGGAATAAATGGATACTTATCTATTTTTCTATTAATATCAGTACTTTCTATACTTTTTACATTGAAATATACTTTCTCATAATCATTTGCGTATTTTAATTGACTATCTGCAAAAGTAATGTTTTTCTGCCTGCTAATAGACAATTTTTCTAAGTCTACATCTGCAAAAACAAGCTCGCTTTCAATATTAAACCTTTTATTATCAGCAAGCACTTCTCCTTTTTCATATATAGAAATTTTTCCTCCAAATACTAAATCAGTTGTTGACTCGCCAAATCCAGCAGAAGCATAAATATACGCACACATACATTTGTTAGATTGAGTTTGAATTAATCTTTCTCTATCCTTTGCTTTGCCAACATAATCATTAGATGCAGATAAATTGAGTATTAGATTTGCTCCTGCAAGAGCCTGCAATGTGCTAGGTGGTATAGGACTCCACAAATCTTCACATATTTCTACTCCTATGCAAAGCTCTTTAATACTTTCATGTTGTATCAAGATATTTGAACTAATAATTGTATCTTGACCACAATAATTTATATTTATTGTGCTAAGTTCATCAGCAGGACTAAACCATCTTTTTTCATAAAATTCACCATAATTCGGTATGAAGGTTTTAGGTATAATACATAAAATTTTTCCCTTATAAATTGCTATAGCGCAGTTGTACAACTTATAAGTTGCTTTTACTGGAGCACCTATTGTTATAAGCATATCTATGTCTTTAGTTTTTTCCAAAAGCTCGGCAATTGATTTTTCACATTCTTCAATTAATGTAGCTTGAAAAAACAAATCAGCACAGGTATAGCCAGTAACGCATAGTTCCGGAAAGGTCAATACAGCTACCTTATCTTTCTCTGCCTTAACAATCAATTCATAAATACTATCTATATTATATCTGCAATTTGCAACTTCTATTTTCGGAACAACAGCTCCTACTTTTACAAAACCATAATTTTCCACAAAAAACCTCCTATAATTTTTTCATTATATACAGAGATGTTTCAATTGTCCTTTATTGAACAATCAAAACATCCCCTATCATTTCTTAATTCTCAACTTTAAATTCTTTAATTTCAGTATTTTCGCAATCATAAATCGCATATCCTGAATATCCAAAACCCTCAAACTGCGTCAATTGCTTTCCAAGCTTCTTGGCTTTTTCATATACTGATACTGTATAGCCTTTAGCCCTTAGATTATTTGCAGTTTTCAAAACATCAACATAGTTATTTTCAATATCATAAAGCAAAACAATTTTTTGCAGATTAGGAACTTTGAAGTTTTCATCTATAAGCTGATTTACTAATCTCTCAAAGCCTATTGAGAAACCTACAGCAGGTATATCCTCGCCTATATACTTGCCAATCATCTTATCATATCTTCCGCCGCCACCAATAGCATATCCAAGTCCTTCGTATTCAATCTCAAATATAGCTCCAGTATAGTATCCCATACCTCTTACTAATGTAAAATCAAATCTTATCTTATATTTCCCATCTGATAATTCTTCAACTGAATTAATAATATAATTAATATTATCCACAACCTCAGCTTCAACTCCATATTCATTTAGGCATTTTGTTCCACTTAAGTTGATATCAGTTAAAGCATTCATTAGCCTTTTAATACTATCAGTATTATACTCTTTAGCATTTAATTCCGTCTCAATCCCTGACATTCCGATTTTGTCGAGTTTATCAAGTATTATACATACATTATCAAATTCCTGTTCGCTAAATCCACATGATAATATGACTGATTTTAATATTCTTCTATCATTTATCCTAATGGCAAATTTATCTACATTAAGAGCAGCTAATGCCTTAGATGTTGTCGTGATTAGCTCTATCTCAGCAGTCGAGCTTTTTTCTCCTATTATATCTATATCGCATTGCATAAAGCTTCTGTATCTGCCCTTTTGAGCCCTTTCCGCTCTAAATACATTTCCTACCTGCAAGGATTTAAAAACAGTTGGAAGCTTAGCTCTGTTGCTGCAATAAAATCTGCTAAGTGGAACTGTTAAATCATATCTTAGACCTAGGTCAGCTAAATCGCTTTCTGTCATATTTGAAAAATCATCAAGCTTATCCCCACGCTTTAGAATTTTAAATATAAGCTTTAGATTTTCCCCTCCATCACTTCCAATAAGATTTTCAATATTTTCAATTACTGGGGTTTCAATAAGTTCAAAGCCTGTTTGTTTATATGTATTTATTATAGAATTTTCAACATAATCTCTTATTTCTTTTTCAAGAGGTAAAAAATCTCTCATTCCCTTTGCAGGATTAACATTTATTTTCATAATATTTAACATTCCTTTTCTATTTAATTTTTATGTACTAATTAATCTATTATTGACCTTTCCGTCTAGTTTTATAAATAATGAATTGTCAAGCTATTTCCGCAACATAAAATATTTGCTGTTTTATAAGGATAAGCACTCAATAAATTATTCTAACTCTTTTTAAAGAAACTAAAAGGATTCCATGTATTTTTTACGTCCTTTTTCTCTACATTTTCAAGCTTTATTTCTTCAATTTCTTCTACAACTTCCTCATACACTATTTCCTGTATATCAATTTTCATATTCAATAAATCAATTGTTAAAAGCTTCCTATGCAATATATCACCCTTGCCAAGCAAAACTTTAATTGCTTCATTAACTTGAAGAGATGCAATTAACGCATAGGTGAATATTAAATTCCCTGCATTTTCACTAATATCCTCTTCAGTAGTTTCAGAATATATCCTTGAAATTGTATTATCATGGGGTATTAATGTACTTATTCTTCCTTGCCAACCGAAAACAGCACCATATATAAGCGGAGTTTCAATTTTATTGCAAGCATCCTCCAATATAAGCCTTACCTCTATGCTATCACTAGCATCAATTATAACATTATTTCCTGCTAATATATCTATAGCATTATCAACTGTAATCTTTTCAAATATAGGTGTAAAATACACATCAGGATTTATTGCAAATATCCTTTTCTTTGTTTCAAGAGCCTTATTTTCGTAAATATTTGTGGAATGGGATATACTTTGGCTATTTAAGTCTGATGTATTAAAAATTTCGTCGTCTACACCTGTAATATTAAGCACGCCAATTCTAGCAAGCATTTCTATGATATATCCTCCAGCAGCTCCACAGCCTACAACACAAACATTAGAATTCTGAAGTTTTTTAAGCTCTGTCTCCGTGATGCTGTCCAATATTTTAATATACCTTTCTTCCATACTAACCTCCTGTTTTTACCACTTCCACGATTAATTTTTTCTCTTAACAAATATATCATAATTTAAAGAATAATGCAAAAAAATATTTTTTGTTGTAAAAACAACAGAGTTTTTTTAAAATTTATATTATTCTTTTAATATAAAATTTAAAAAAATTATGATATAGTTGAAATTCTATATATTATAAAAAATATTAAAAATCTTGGAGGATATAATGATAAGAAGAATTATAAAAATAGACGAAGAAAAATGTAACGGTTGTGAATTGTGTGTTAAAGCATGTCATGAGGACGCTATAGGAATGATTAACGGAAAAGCTACGCTATTAAGAGATGATTATTGTGATGGTTTAGGTGATTGCCTACCAAATTGCCCTACTGGTGCTATAAGCTTTGAAGAAAGAGAAGCATTAGAGTACAATGAGGCAGAGGTTAAGAAAAATATGGCTCTTAAAAAGGCAGCAAATAATGCTGAGCATATAGCTGAAAGTCATAAAAAAGAACAACCTTGTGGTTGCCCAGGCTCACATGCAAAAAGCATAAACAGAGCATCTGTAGTTTCTAAAAATACAGAAGCAGTAAAATCAGAAGAAAGCTGTGATATGGAATCAAAGCTTAGCCAATGGCCTGTTCAAATTAAGCTTGTACCGACAAATGCAGCATATTTTGACAATGCTGATTTATTGATAGCAGCTGATTGTACCGCATATGCTTTTGCAAATTTCCACAACAAGTTTATAAAAAACAAAGTAACTTTAATTGGCTGTCCTAAACTTGATGAAGGAAACTATGCAGATAAATTGACACAAATTATTAAAAACAATAACATCAAGAGTGTTACAGTAGTGAGAATGGAAGTTCCATGCTGTGGGGGCATAGTAAATGCCGTGGTTGAAGCCCTAAGAAACAGCGGTAAAATGATACCTTGGCAAATAACAGTAATTACTACTGACGGAAAAATAGCAGAATAATATTAAGCTTTAAACTAATTATAAACTCACAATAAATTTTTTAATAAAACTATTGTGAGTTTTTCTGTTTTGGCTTATAATAATTAGGGTATATCTATAATATAATATTTTAAATTGGAGGTTTATTATTATGAGTAAAGGTAAATTTTTTTTATGTGAACATTGTGGCAATTTGGTAGGAATGATAGAGTCTTCAGGAGCACCACTTGTTTGTTGTGGTCACGAAATGAAAGAATTAGTAGCAAATACAGTTGAAGCTTCAGCTGAAAAACACTTGCCAGTAGCAGAGCAAAAGGACAATACTATAAACGTTAAGGTTGGAAGTGTTGCACATCCAATGCTAGAAGAACATCACATAGCATGGATTTATTTAGAAACAGTTAATGGCGCTCAAAGAAAAATATTAAAGGTTGGAAGTGCTCCGGAAGCAAGCTTTGCTCTTACAGATGATGATAAGGCAATTGCAGTATACGAGTATTGTAATTTACACGGATTATGGAAAACAGAATTATAAAAATCAAATAAAAAAATTAGAACTATTAAAAGACTAATTATATATCTTTTAATAGTTCTAATTTTTATTGCTAACAAAATTGTTGTAAATTTAATACCTTTTAAAATACTTAATTAAAATCAATAAATTAAAAATTTACAATTTAAAAATATTAAAATTACACAATCTTTAATTTATTTCTAAAACCTTGTAATGTATAATGTCTCCACTTGGAGATGTAACTTCCACTTCATCATTTGCCTTTTTGCCAAGCAATGCTTTTCCCAATGGAGATTCTAAAGAAATTTTCCCAGAAAAAGGATCAGCACCAACAGGCCCTACTATTTGATATTCAAGAGTTTCATCAAATTCTATATCATAAATTTTAACTCTTGAACCCATTTGCACAATACCCTTTACAGAACTGTCATGAGTCACAATTTTAACTCTTTTCAATTTATCCTCAAGAATTATTATCTTAGATTCATTTTTATTTTGGTCTTCTTTAGCTTCAGAATATTCTGCATTTTCACTCAAATCACCAAATCCTAAAGCAATTTTAATCCTTTCCGCTATCTCTTTCCTCTTAGTAACCTTTAAGAACTCTATTTCATCATTCAATTGTTTGAATTCTTCTTCGGTTATCAATATTTTATCTTTATTAATATCCATAAAAATTCACCCCATACATATATGTTTTAATATTTTGTTAATTAATGTTATGAAGTATATCATAAATAGTTAAATAAGTAAAGATATTAAGTTTGTCAATTTTTTCCATAAAGTGTCATGGTATTGTATTGTTGATGTAGCAAAAAAAGTACTAGCACATATCATAAGTTAGTACAGGTTAAAGTATCTTTATTTTAATTTGTAAAATAAATTTTATGTAGAAAAATAGTTTTCTATTCGGAGGTTAATATGGGAAATTATGATTATATGAATTGTCCTCATCCGGTAGTGCTTACTCACGTTCATGAAATACTTGGAAGCACTGAAATTGCTGAAAGAAATTGCGATCCGCACAATCATAGATTTGCGACAGTATCAAATCAAGTAATAGGCAGCGGTTTAAACCATGTTCATGAGGTGGGCTTTAGAACAGATTTCTATGAAGATCATTTTCATGAATTTTGTGGAATAACCGGCCCAGCTATAGTAGTTAATGACAGACATGTTCATTTCTTAGAATCAGTAACAAGAGCAGCAGAAGGTCATGTACACGATTTTAAATTCGCTACATTGATTAACGACCCTATTGGGGATTAGCTATATTATATAAATAATAGTTTAACGGCAAACGCCTTACGGAAACTAGCTGTTAAATTATTATTTTTTATCTTTAATTTCTATCTAAAATATGGTAAGATATTTATAAAACAAGCAGGAGGTTTAAGATGTAATATGAAGAAAAAATATATTCTAGCTCTTGATCAAGGCACTACAAGCTCTCGGGCAATTCTATTTGACATAAATGCTTCTGTTATAGCAGTATCACAAAAAGAATTTACTCAAATTTATCCAAAACCGGGATATGTTGAGCATGATGCTAACGAGATTTGGGAAACACAATTAGAGGTTGCTCGTGATGTGATAAATAAAGCGAAAATTTCCCTAGATGAAATTGACTCTATAGGTATCACAAATCAAAGAGAAACAACAGTAATTTGGGATAAAAAAACTGGCAAGCCTGTATATAATGCGATTGTGTGGCAATGCAGAAGGACAGCTGAAATTTGCGAAGAACTTATACAAAAAAACTTAAAGGATTACATAAAGGAAACTACCGGACTTGTAATAGACGCTTATTTTTCCGGCACTAAAATCAAGTGGATTTTAGATAATGTAGAGGGTGCTAGAAAGAAAGCTGAAAATGGAGAACTTTTATTTGGCACAATAGACACATGGCTAATTTGGAATCTGACAAAAGGAAAGCTTCATATTACTGATTATTCCAATGCTTCAAGAACTATGCTATACAACATTAAGGAACTTAAATGGGATGAAAGTTTGATAAAAGAATTATCTATACCATCTTCAATGCTTCCGGAGGTTAAACAATCCTCTGAAATATACGGAAGCACAGATGAAAATATATTCGGCAAGGAAATATTAATTACAGGCATAGCCGGTGACCAGCAAGCGGCACTATTTGGACAAGTTTGCTTCCAAGAGGGAATGGTCAAAAACACCTATGGCACAGGCTGCTTTATGCTAATGAACACAGGAGAAAATCCAGTTAATTCCAAAAATGGACTGATAAGCACTATTGCCTGGGGAATAGATAACAAGGTGGAATATGCCTTAGAGGGTTCAATATTTATGGGCGGAGCTATAGTTCAATGGCTAAGAGACGAGCTTAAAATAATAAACGAGGCTGCTGACAGCGAATACTTTGCAAAGAAAGTTAATGATACGAGTGGTGTTTATCTTATACCAGCATTTGCAGGTCTTGGCGCTCCTCATTGGGATATGTACGCAAGAGGTACTCTAATAGGTCTTACAAGAGCTACAAACATCAATCATATAATACGAGCTGCTTTAGAGGCTATAGCCTACCAAACAAAGGATGTAATAAATGCAATGATTTCTGATTCAGAAATGAATTTAACTGCCTTAAAAGTAGATGGTGGTGCAACTGCAAATGACTTTTTAATGCAGTTTCAAGCAGATATATTAGGGGTGGAAGTAGACAGACCAGAAACAACTGAAACAACAGCCCTAGGAGCTGCCTGTTTGGCAGGACTAGCAACAGGCTTTTGGAAATCCAAAGGTGAAATAGCTCAAAAATGGAGTCTAAATAAAAAATTTAAGCCTCAAATCACGCAAGAACAAAGAGAAAAGCTTTATTCAGGATGGCAAAAAGCGATAGAGAGAGCAAAGAATTGGCAAGAATGATTTAATTAATAATTTGTTATTGAATTTAAAATATGACACATATTTCAATTATTTTACAGATTAGAACAAAATCTTTGAAGTATGCTCAATCTTTGCTAAATGACAAATTAAATTTATATATATAAGAAAGGAATCTAATTAAAATGAACAAAGAATTTTTTATTGGTAACAGAAAAAAATTTGCAGAAAAAATGAAGGATTTCTCGACAGCAGTTTTCTTCTCAAACACTGCACCGAGAGAAAGCTTAGACCAAAGTCACAAATTTTCAGTAGATAGAAATTTCTTCTATTTAACTGGACTAAACAGAGAAAACATGGCTCTTGTAATATCAAAGGTACATGGAGAAGTGTCGGAACAGTTATTCGTACCTCCTGTAAATGAATTATACGAAAAATGGTACGGAATACTCCTAAGACACAATGAGGTTGAGGAGATATCAGGAGTGAGCAATATTTCTGATATAGATGACTTAGAAGCAAGCATAGCAGGCAAATTAAGTTCAATGGATATATATGAAAACCTATATATCGTAACAACTATGGCAGATATGGATGAGATAGAGGATAAATACAAGGCTTTAGCAAGAAAAGTTAGAAATCAATTCCCTACAGTAAGCATTTTAAATGCTTTACCTCTAATTATAGAATTGAGAGTACACAAGCAAGCAGAAGAAATTGAAGAAGTGAAAACCTCTATCAGATATACAAAAGAAGCTTTAGAATTTGTAATGAAAAACCTAAAACCTGGAATGTACGAATATGAGGTAAGGGCTAATTATGAGTATCAATTGATGCTTAGAAATTCAGGTCCAAGCTTTGCAACAATAGCCGCATCAGGCAAAAATGCTGTAATTTTACATTATATTGAGTTACAAAATAAAATTAATGATGGCGACTTGATATTGTGTGATTTAGGAGCATTGTCAAACATGTATGCTTCTGATATAACAAGAACATATCCAGCTAATGGTAAATTTACACAAAGACAAAAGGATTTATACAATATAGTACTTGGAGCACAAGATGTGGTTATGGACATAATAAAACCAGGAATTTTAGAAAAAGATGTAAATGACGCTGTTAAAAATTATTTTGCTAAAGAATTAAAGGCGATAAAACTTATAAGCGATGATAAGGATGTTGCAAAATATTATTATCACGGTGTAGGACATCCATTAGGCTTAGATGTTCACGACTTAAGATGCAGAGATAGAAAAGTAGCAGAAAACAACATATACACAGTAGAGCCAGGCTTATACATAGCAGAAGAAGGCATAGGCATAAGAATAGAAGATGATATCCTAGTAACAAAAGACGGAAATATTAATCTATCAAAAGATATAATAAAAACTGTTAATGATATAGAAAACTTTATGAAATAAAACCTAGAACAATATTAAAAGCTAAAAATAGTATATTACTATTTTTGGCTTTTATAATATAAAAGAAGAAATTAAGAATCAATACAAACTTAGAATGTCTAAATACTTACAAAATTCAACACGAAATTCTTGAAAAAGTTTGAAGATTAAGATATTTTATACTATAATTAAAACATAGAAATATAGAAAGGGTTGTAAAATTGGGAAAAACAACAAAATTCGTATTAGCAATATCGACATTAATATTAATTGCCTGTTTGTTCATAAGTTGTTCTTCAAAAGACAAACAAAGCATACAAGTAGATACAGTATCAATAGTAAAATTTACAGATGAAAAAATTGATATTAAAAATAACGTTATAATTCAAAAAAGTGTTTCACAAAGAACTGATGACATTACTAGCTTTATTGTAGAATATTGGTATAAGACAACAAATGAAAGCGAATTATACCATTATGGATATCTTATAAAACTTGAAAATGAAGAAATTGTCATTATAAAAGAAGGCAAAGATGTTAACAATAAAATATTTTTAGATTAGAAAATAGACTTATTAATTTGAACAGTTTACTTTTACTATTATCTCTTATAGAGATGCTTCCATCATTTCATAAATTCAATCAATCCCTTATGTTTGATTGAATAACTAAAGTAAACAGCAGATTTTTCGCCAGAAGAAATAGTATAGGTTGAAGCAACTAACTGTGTATGATTTCTTGCAATTTTCAATTTGTTATCAATTTTAAAAGGCTGTCATCAGTTGGAAATACTGTCTTGCTCTTTGTAACTTTTCTAAGCTGAAGTGCTTTATAATAACACCTTTAAATACTTTTGTACAATTTTTTTAAATTAACTCCTATATTTTAGAAAAATGCAAGAGTTAATAATGTTAATTTTATACATCTTATTCGAAATATTCATTTTTCATTAACCAATTTAATCTTGCATTTTTATAATTTATTAAATATAATTAAGTAACTTTTTTAATTTATATATTAATAATGCACTTTTTTTAATTAGAAAACTAAAATTTAACAAGTATGAAAAAATATAAATATTAAAATTTATAAACCAGGGAGGGCTTATAATGAAAGCAATATTGATGTTTTTAACTAATTTAGGACTTATTACATGGTGGTTAACACCATTTACTTTTATATATTCATTGGTTAATGCAATAACTTCAGCATCAAAAAATGAAAATAATATAAAATATATAATAATTGCATATATAAGTTTAATACTAATATTATCTATTTTTATTTATAATTTATTATATGCTAAATAAAGTATATACTCAATCATAAATTTTTTGCTTTAATTTATTTTTCATATTATAACATGTTATAAAACTTGAGAATAATCATATTCTAGCATTATTTTTAATTATCTTCATCATAGATTTTAAAATCCTCTACTTTTTTAAATCAATTACATATCAAATTAATATACCATTAATTCTTATTATACAAACATCTTAACAAGTTTTTACAATTTATGCAATTAAAAGTTTGTGAATTCAAGTTTACTGCTACTGTTAATAAATAACAAAAGCGAGCTAAATGCTCGCCTTTATCTATTTTCCAGATATTATTACCTTATCAAATGCCATGTATGGCATTACTTTTGAGCCGTCTTGTACTGTTTCCTTTGATATAGCAACCAGATTGTTTAATATATCTGCTAAATTGCCATTTATCATTACTTCATTTACAGCACCTACTATTTTTCCATCTTCTACTAAGAAGCTGTTTTTAGCAACCCCTGAGAAGTCACCGTTTATGCTTGGTGAACCACCAGAGAAACGTCCTACTATCAAACCTTTTTTAATTCCCTTTATAATCTCATCAAGTGGTGTGTTTCCTCCCTTGATAACTATAGAATGAGATGAGTTCCTAGCACGCTCATATCCTGTTTTATTTGCTACATAAAGTGGAATTACGAAGCTTTTTAGAACTCCGTCTTTTATAAAGTCATAGTTTTCTGAGATGAAGCCATCTTCTGTAAATCTCTCTCCGCATATTATTCTGTCATCTAAAGGACTCATAGAAATTGTTATTTGCTCATCAGCTACCTTTTTACCTATTTTATCTTTCCAAATACTTGTTCCATCTAGTATTACATTTGTTCCAGCAAAATTTCCAACAATATAATACATAATCTCATTTAAACAGCTTGGTGTTAATAGTGCAACACCTTCAAATTTTCCTGTCAAAGGAACAGTATTGAGTTGATTTTCTACATCTGTTAAATCTTTTTCTACAGAACCAAGCTCTATAAATGGCTTATCTAAATTATCTGTGCTAAAGTCTGTTCCAAAGAACGATGTTACCTTATCTCCATCATGGCCTGAGAACATAATGCTGACATTGTAGTTACCAGCAGCTATCTCATATTCTGTACCATTTGTATCAACATATATGTCATTTTCTTTTTCATGAGATACTACCATTTGCTCTATAAGTATATGAGGATGACGTTCCTTAATATCCTTTACAAGTTCTCTTGTTCTTTCAAAGAACATGTCAATATCTGGAGCAGTACATCCCTCTTTAAACATTTTATTTCCTTGCTTTGGAGCTATATCCCAAGCTTTATCAGGAGAGCCTGAGTCCGCTACATTTATACAGTTTTTCACAGCTTCTTTTATAGACTCATCATCAAAACGATTGATAGCTATGTTACCCTTTTTATTGTCTTTAATTGACATGATGGAAACTCCATTGTCAAAAAGAGTTCTAAAAAGTGAAAATTCTCCGCCATCTACGTTAAATTCTTGAGTTTCTTTAGAGCTTACTATACATCTTGCCTTATCTGCTCCCTCTTTAACTAATAATTCTATAGTTTTATTGGCTATTAATTTTAAGTTTTCCATAAATTATTTGCCTCCTATCATAACTTTACAACGCATAGCAGGTCCACCCATACCAGTAGGCATTGGCTGTTTTTTACCACAAAAACCTGAACTTGACCAAATCATATCATCAGAAACCATATCAACAGTTTTTAGCATATCAAAAGCTACTCCTGATATAGTTGTATCAAGTATAGCTCTGCCAAGCTTACCATTTTTGATTTCATATCCCATTCCTATACCAAACATGAATTCTCCAGTGGTATCTGCTTGACCATTGCCTGTTTTAATTAAATAATATCCATCCTCTACTGAAGATATTATATCCTCTAATTTATCCTTACCAGGCAATATCGCAGTATTTCTCATTCTAATTAAAGGTTCATCAGAGAACAACCAAGCTCTTGCATGACCTGTTGGTTTCATATTAAAGTGCTTTGCAGTTTCTCTGCTATTCATATATCCAGTCAAAATACCATCTTTAATAATTACTGTATCCTCAGCAGGAGTTCCTTCATCATCCAAATAAACAGGGAGAGGTGTTCTTTCGCCAAGTGCAGTATGTGCAAAGTCAACTAGGGTTACCAAATCTGAGGCAACTCGCTTGTTTAAATTTGGACCTGCAACAGATCCTCCAAGCACTAAATCAGCTTCTGTTGTATGTCCTACAGCCTCATGTGCAAGCATACCAGATAAATCACCGCCTAGTACAACAGTTTTGTACCCAGCATTTGCATATATACCTTCTCTTTTGTGCATAAGCATTTCGTATAGCTCATCTACTTGTGGAAATAGAGCTGATGGATCCTTAAAATTATCGCCAAAAGAACCAAAACCACCAATAGATTGATATAATTCTATTGGCTCACCTGATGTTGTTTCTGAATTTAAGAATACATACACATAACAACGAGGTATCATAGTATGTCCATCAAAACCGCTTGATGTACATAACAATTTTTCCATAGAGTCCTCACGATATACAAGTTTACGGCTTTTCAAATTAGGATATTTCTTCAAAATATAATTATCAATTTCTTTTATGAATTCTATGTATATTTTCTGCTCATTATCCTTAATTATATTGTCCATTTTATGAGTTCCGTAAGGTATTGATGCAAACATAGCCTTGTTTTTATTGATATGCTTATCCATAAACAAAGCATTGTCAGTAGCAGCTTTTAGTACCGCCTTGACAGCGTTATCATTATACTCAGCCATTGATGAAAAACCATAGACACCATTCTTGTAGACTCTTGCCGATATACCTGAAGTTTCGCTACGAGTGTTAGTTGTGAGATCGCCAGACAATAACATTATTCCTCTACTTCTATTTTCCTGTGCTCTCAGCTCTGTATGTACACCAGCATTAAAAAGATTCTTCTTACTACTAATTAAATCGTGTAACATTTACTACCTCCATAAATTATTTAATACCATACTCCAATTATATCATATTTACAAAATAATTAATACAATGTATTTTGCGTTTATATGACAATAACTTTTACCATAAGTTTGATATGAAATATGTTATATATGAAAAGACTATCATATTATCTAAAATTTGTAAACAAAAATCTATAAATATTTTAGGGCAACAATTTCAGCCTTACCTCCAACCTTTACTCCATTTTCATCAACATATACACAAATTTGACTTAGCTCATTCATTGTTTCACCTTGAAGCACCTCAAAATATCCTTTTTTTATATTTTCCTTAAATAATAATGCTCCTAAAGCACCATTGGAAGTTCCAGTTGCACATTCTTCATTTATACCTACCAATGGAGCAAAATTTCTTGCATATATCTGCCCTTCATCTATAGTGTAAACATGGTAGCCTATAGCATCATTTATCTCAGATATCTTACTAATCAAATCAAATTGTGGCTTTATTTCATTTAAAATCTGTCTATCTTTAACAGGAATAAGAATGTCCTTTAGCCCTGTAGAGACTATTGCAGATTTTATATTATAATTAGCTAATCCAATAGATGAAGCATCTATTCCCAGTGAGCTAGCAATACTTAATTTTTGTTCTGCATTGTTTTGAATATAGTTTACTAAATTATCAATATATCCATAAAATTTAGGACTCGCTTGCTCCATTAAGACATTCTCGACTGCTTCATCTTTATAGTTTATGTATATTGATAATTTTCCTGCTTTAGTATTTTGATAAAGCTTTAGACTTCCAATTTTATTTTTTATTAATTTCTCACCTACATAATAAAAAGCAGCTATTGTAGCATGTCCGCATAATTCTACCTCGCAGACCGGCGTAAAAAACCTTACATCAAAGTTTTCATCATCTATCCTTCTTAGAAATGCTGTTTCAGAAAGCCCCACATCAGCAGCAATTACCTGCATTTGTTCTTCACTTATATCACTATCTAAAACAACAAGTCCTGCTCCATTTCCGCCATTTCCATCATAAGTAAATGATTTTAATATAACAACTTCCACAACAATTCCTCCAATATTACAAAAATTCTTCAAAAACATAGTTAGAAATATCCATTCCCTTTTTTGATAATTTAACTGTGTCTTTGTCTAAAATAATTAAACTATTATTTAATAATTTATCCATTTGATTTTTATATAGCTCCAAAAAGTTTGTTTCAAACTTATTATTAAAATCATTAATGTTTATTCCCTTATTCATTCTAAGTCCAAGCATTATATATTCAAAGATTTTGCTCTCCTTGTTCAATACTTCATTTAACTGTCTATATCTTTCGGGATTATTGAAATTCTCACAGTAAAGATTTATATCACTTATATTGTTATATCTTTTATCCTCAAAGCACGAATGAGCAAATGGACCAAAGCCTATATATTCTCCACCTGTCCAATATTTTATATTATGCCTGCACTCATAATTTGGTTTTGAAAAATTAGATATCTCATATTGAGCGTATCCGTTGCTTTCCATACACTCTCGTCCAGTATAATACATTTCTCTTTCTATATCATCGTCTAAGGTATTAATCTGACCTTTTTCTTCCATTAAAAACATCGGTGTTCCTTCCTCTAATTTTAATGAATAAAAAGAAATATGATTAACATCCTCTTTAATAATCTTAGATAGGCTATTTATTATATTTACTACATTTTGAGATGGAATTCCAAACATAACATCAGCATTTATATTGCTAATACCAGCCTCTTTTATAGCTCTTATGGCTTCAATCGCCTCATCTGAATTATGAAGTCTTCCTATAGCCTTTAATATATTATCATCAAGTGACTGTATTCCTAAACTAATTCTATTGATACCACAGCTCTTGTACTGCAAAGCTTTATCTTTATCTATAGAATTTGGATTAGCTTCTATTGTTATTTCACAATCATCAGATAATAAAAATGTATTACTTATTTCCTGCATTATAAGCTTGATATTTTCAGGCTTTAAATAAGAAGGTGTTCCTCCTCCTATAAATATGCTGTCAACCTCATAATTCTTGCATTTATCACTGTAGCTTTTAATTTCAAATAACAAGGCATCTATATACCTATTTTCTATCTCACTTGTTTTTACCAGTGAGTAAAAATCACAATAATTGCATTTTCGTTCGCAAAACGGTATATGTACATATAAACTAAGCTTTTTCATCTGAATGTATCCCTTCTTTTGAATTTTAAGTAATTTAACATTTTTATGTTAAACTATTAATTTCAATCTAATATTATATTACAAAAAATTTCAATAATAAAATCATAAATTAAAGCCACAAAGTACACTAAGTGCAAGCTCTGTGTTCTTTGCGGCCAATCATTTTAATATTATTTATCGTCATCAAATTTAAGAACTGCCAAAAATGCCTCTTGTGGAACTTCTACGCTGCCAATTTGACGCATACGCTTCTTACCTTCTTTTTGCTTTTCAAGAAGCTTTTTCTTTCTCGTTATGTCACCACCATAGCACTTTGCCAAAACATCTTTTCTAAGTGCGCTAACAGTCTCACGCGCAATTATTTTGCCTCCAATACAAGCTTGAAGTGGAACTGCAAACAAGTGTCTTGGTATAACATCCTTTAGTTTTTCAACTATTATTCTTCCTCTTTCATATGCCTTATCCTTATGAACAATAATTGAAAAAGCATCAACAAGTTCAGCATTTATAAGTATATCCATTTTAACAAGCTCTGATCTTTCATATCCGGCCAATTCATAATCTAAGGAAGCATAACCTCTTGTTTTTGATTTTAAAGCATCAAAGAAATCATATATTACCTCATTTAAAGGCATCTTATAGTGCATAATAACTCTAGTTGCTTCCATGTATTCCATGTTCACAAAAATACCACGCCTATTTTGACATAATTCCATAATTGATCCAACAAACTCAGTAGGTGTCATAATTGAAGCATCGACAATAGGCTCTTCCATATAGTCGATTTCGGTAGTAGGAGGCATATTAGTAGGATTTTGCATAACTAGCAATTCTCCGTCAGTTTTGTAAACCTTGTATATAACACTTGGAGTAGTTGCAATTATATCAAGATTAAACTCCCTCTCAAGTCTTTGCTGTATGATTTCCATATGTAAAAGTCCTAAAAATCCACATCTATATCCATACCCTAAAGCAACTGATGTTTCAGGCTCAAATATCAAAGCTGCATCATTAACCTGAAGCTTTTCAAGCGCATCTCTTACATCATTAAAATCCTCGCCCTCTGCTGGATAAACTCCACAGTAAACCATTGAAGTAACCTTTTTATATCCTGGAAGTGGCACACTAGCTGGATTATCAGCATTTGTAATAGTATCGCCAACATTACAGTTTCTTACTTCTTTTATGCTAGCAGCCAAGTAACCAACATCACCTGCATACAAGCAATCAATAGGCTTTTGAGTTGGAGAAATAATTCCAACCTCAGTCACTTCAAATTGCTTGCCAGTAGCCATCATTTTTATTTTAGTACCTTTTCTCACCTGTCCCTCTTTAACTCTTATAAAGGCTATAACACCTTTATAGCTATCATAATAAGAGTCGAAAACTAAGGCTCTTAGAGGATCTTCCTCGTCGCCTGTAGGTGGTGGCACTAATTTAACTATAGCCTCTAGCACTTGGTCAATATTTAAGTTCTCTTTCGCTGAAATAAGAGGAGCATTTTCACAATCAAGCCCTATCACGTCCTCTATCTCTTTCTTTATTTCATCCGGTCTTGCACTAGGCAAGTCTATTTTATTGATAACTGGAACAATTTCTAAATTCAAATCTAAAGCTAAATAACAATTTGCCAAGGTCTGAGCCTCTATACCCTGTGCTGCATCAACAACTAATATAGCACCCTCACAGGCTGCCAAACTTCTTGATACCTCATAATTAAAGTCAACATGACCCGGAGTATCTATGAGGTTTAACAAATATTCATGACCATCTTGAGCCTTATAAACAAGCCTCATAGTCTGTAGCTTAATAGTTATGCCTCTTTCCCTCTCTAAATCCATGTTATCCAAAACCTGCTCCTGCATCTCACGAGCTGTCAAAAGCCCTGTGTTTTGAATTAATCTATCCGCTAAAGTAGATTTACCATGATCTATATGAGCAATTATCGAAAAGTTCCTAATATATTTTTTTCTATCCAAAGTGTTCCTCCTGTAAATTCCTAAGTACAACGCTAATCACTTATTAAGTTGAGATTACCATAAAAAATCTTCGATTAATATTATAACAAAAATTAGCATAATTTTAAAGCATTAATTTTTTTTAAATGAAAATTTTAATTCGTACTTTTAAGTTTATTGGATTTAGAACTATATTACCATAAATTACTATTTATTTATTTCTAAAATTGCATTATACAAAATTTCAGATACGAAATCTGCTGTGGCTTTTACCTCATCATAAGCATTTAAATGACTTCCCATTTCTATCAAAAGGGAATAATCACTAATATTTTGATTAAAATAAGCACCGTCTCTAAAACTTATTCCTCTGCACAAACCTGGATATAAGCTATCAGATATAGATTTTACTATATTTGCTATCTTTTTTAATTCTTCAATATTTTGATTTCTATTACCTATCACCAGAGAAAATGTTGCAATATACTCGTCATTTATTTTAACTCTTGTAATCGACTCTAAAATTTTCTCATAGCTTGAATTTGCATCTGCTCCATCTCTATGCAAATCTATTACTAAATTTTTTTTACTCTTGTCTATGCTTTCTTTTATTAATTTTTTTGAATTAACATATGCTAAATTATATGAAGGTAAATCATTGTAAACCTTTGAATGATTAATGTTTAGACCGCAATTCTCTAAATTTTTAGCTATTATATCTCCTATTCCAACTATATTTAGATTTTCGTCCTCAGAACGATAATTGCTTCCTGAATTTTCCTTAAACGCTTCTGTCGCATGTGTATGAAGTATTGTTATCTTCATTTTTTCATTGATTTCATTACTATACTTTTTAAAATCCCTTATAGTATTGCTTAATCTTGAAGCAACAGTAGTTGTGTCATACGCTTTAAAAAAGCTATTTTTCATTTCATCTGTCAAGATTGTATTAACTGCTTTTTCTTGGTCTCCATTACCAGATGATTTATATAACTCAATTTTGTCAAAATCTATATAAGCCTTATCCTCTAAGCTTTTTGTACTAGCCGTAAAAATACTTTCGTCATAATTAAAACTATCGTTATCTTCATCATCTTTATTTTCTTCAAAAGTCTCTTTAAAAAATACATTAAAATAAGATATAATTTTTTTAAATATTTCATTATATCTTTGTTTAACTTCTTCATTTTTATCTAATAAAAATATAGTTTGTGTTTGCTGATTTTCTTTTCTTACTTGTGCTAATTTATGCACGTATTTGTAGCCTGTAAATAAAATCATTAAGCACACAATAGCTATTAAATAATAAGTGGCTACAGACGACCTTCTTCTTTTCATATAACACCTCATACTTTGTAAAAATAATGTAAAACTATCCTAACTATATATATGAGGGTTATTGCCTATTAATGATAGTTATTTTTATTTAATACCCAGGATGCACCGCCCTATTTATAACCTCAGCTAAAATATCTGATAATATTTCAATCAACTCATCAATTTCATTTGGTGTAACATAGGTATCATTAAATCTAGGATTTAAAACTTCTTTAATAAATCCCATTTTCTCATTATCATCTAGCTGTCCTAATAAGCCTAGCGCTTCATCAACTACAGACATTCTGTGACTTAACTTCTTTTTCATTAAGTCTATTGAATCACTAACAATAGTAGCCGTATCAACAACAGTAGGCACTCCAATTGCAGCTATCTTTACTCCCATGCTCTCCTTATTTAAAGAGCCTTGCATATTTCCAATACCAGAGCCTGGCTCAATACCTGCATTTGTTATCTGTATGACAGAGCAAAGTCTATTCATATTCCTTGATGCTAAAGCATCTACAGCTATAATCATAGTTGGCTTTATTCTATCAATAAGTCCTCTAATAGTATCCTGAGTTTCTATACCTGTGACTCCCATAACCCCTGGAACTAAAACAGCCAGCTCATTATAATCCTCATCGTACTCCTTTTTATAGGCTTTAAAAAATTGCCTTGTAACCTTAATTTTATCTATTGTTCTAGGCCCTAATGAATCAGCTGTGACTCGTCTATTTCCTAATCCTACAACTAATACTCTTTCTCTATTTATATCAACTATACTTTTTAAATTATTAGATAAAATTTCTATTACTTCTTTTCTTGATTCTTCATGCAAATGCTTAAAGCTTGGAGTTTCATAGCTAATGTATTTACCAATCTTTTTACCTACGATTTTTTCTGCTTCTTCATCAGTTATTTCAATCTTAATAAGATCCCCATGTGATAAATCCTGTTTTTCTAATATTACCCCCTCACATTTCTGTGCCAAGCCCTCATGAGCTTCATAAGCAAGGTCTGTACGTGTCATAATAATTCCTCCTAAAAAGTTATATTTTTGATATAATTACAAAAAATTATAATTTTCTAATAAAAAAACAATAATTTTTTTACAATATAAAAATATTATTGTTTTTTTTTATTTTTTTATTCTTTTCTATTGATTTTTGTTAAAGAAGCTTGTATAATAGATACGTTATGTTTAGATATTTATCAGTTGCGACTTTATGTTCCGTGTCTCAGTCGCACTAATTGATATTATAGAATTTGCTACTCAAATTCATTAAAAGAATTCTTCGAGTTCTTTTACAATTAAGACATGGGAGGTGAAATAATTGGCAAATATTAAATCAGCAAAAAAGAGAATATTGGTTACTGCTAGAAAAACTGCTATAAATAAAAGTAGAAAGTCTGAAATAAAAACTTACATTAAAAAGTTTGAGACTGCTTTAAACAGTGGTGAAATAGAAAAAGCAAAAGCTTACTTAAAAGAAATAGAATCAAGACTTGACAGAGCTGCTGCAAAAAACACTATTCACAAAAATGCAGCTGCAAGAAAAATCAGCAGATTACAAGCAAGATTAAACAAAATAGCTTAATAAGCTTTAACTATATTAAGACTTATTAAAATGAATTGGGACAGAATTATTCTGTCCCTAGTTTTTATTATATATTTTTTTAATTTTTATTACTATTCTGGCATTATAAATAATGCAACTATATATGCTAATACTCCAGTGCCGAAACAAAATACTAAAAGTACCCAAGCAAGTCTTACTAATGTTGGATCAACTCCGAAATATTCTCCTAATCCTCCACATATACCAGCTAATTTTTTATTTGTTGAACTTCTTCGCAATACCTTATCCATAGTCAACCTCCAAGTATAAATATAATTATATACTAAAACAAATTGCAAATTATGTCAAGACCTATATTTTTATCAATTAAACCTATTTTTATTTTTCTATCTATCTCCAAAAGCTGAGCGATTATATATTCTGTTTTTTCTAAACTTATACTGCGTGCAATTCCAGATAACTTACTAGCTATAAATTTTTTTATTTTCATTGTATCCATTATTTGGTTTATAGAATATCCCTTTTGTGATAAAATCTGATACTCATAAATCATTCTATATTGTCTTGCTATCATGTGAATTATAAATTGCTCAGCAACTCCATTTTGAAGCATATCTTCAAGCATTGCATTAGCCTTATCCTTTTTTCCTTCACAGATATAGTCAACAAGCTTAAAAATATTGCTATCAAGAGATTTTGTAAGCAATAAATCAATATCATCTCTTGAAACCTCCAAGTCCTTATCAGAGATTTTTTTACTCATGCTATAAGAATAAATCTTGCTAATTTCATTGTTTACATCATACAAGCTAATTACACTCTCATAATCTAAATAGCCGCAGTTTAATGCTATATAATTCGAATTTGAGGCACTAATATTACAGCCTCTATTCTTAAATCCTTCGGTTATCCAAGCTGCAAGTTCTCCTTCTTCAAGCTTTTTAATTTCATATATAGCATTGTTATCCTTCAAAAGCTTTAAAAGCTTTTTACGAGTGTCCGGCTTTTTATTCTTTAATACAAATACAACTATTGATGTTGCATTTTCACTATTTATTAGTTCAATTAGTTTTTCTTCATAGCTCTTATCAAAACTGCCAGTAGAAGTCATAAAATCACATTCATTAATGATTATAATTTTTTTATCAGACATAAAAGGAAAAGTAATAACAGTCTCATAAAACTCACTAAATTTATCCTCTATCTTCTCAAATTTATTATAATTCATTTCCTTAAAATCTGCTGACAAATACCTATCAATAATAGACTTAATAGCTTCATCAATTAAAAACACCTCATCACCATATAAGACTATAAAATTAAATAAGCTATCCTTTTTAATATTGTTTTTTAGTTCTTTATAATTCATAATTTTAATTCCCCTAATTTTTATTTTTCGAAATTAAGTAAGTCAATATAATCTATTTCATTAATATTATTACAAATTTTCTTTAGAACATCACTAAATATCGCGTATTTTCCATTATATATATGTTCTTCTAATGACATTTTATAAAACAAATCCTTAAAATACTCCGAAGCTATTTGCCCTAAGGTATAATTATATATGTACATACAATCTATGCTTCTAAAGCTATCTAAACACCAAAGCTTTGAATTTTGAACCTCTATATCAAGTTTAGAATAATATTTTGTATATAACTTTTCAGCCAAACTGCTATTATTCCAAAGCTCTAACTCAAATAGTCCGCTTATTCCTGTTCTTGTATATTCTAGGCAATTAATTTCATCAATTTTTTCTATTTCATCTTTAGATAGTGTTATAATAGGAGCTATGTTTTCTATAATAACTGCGAATACTTCATCTAAGCATGGAGTAATCTGAAAATATAAATCATCTGAATTTTTGCTTGAATAATAATATAGTATCGCATGACCAAACTCATGAAATAAAGTTCTTATATCATCTATAGAATTAATCTCACTTACATTTATTCGTATATCATCAGGAGCTACCTTTGTTGCAAAGCAGATATTATTTCCATAATATATTTTTACTTTATCCAGAACCTCAAGCATATCCATTTTTTCTGCAAATTTGTAAAGAATTTTATAAGCATCTATAGATGCCGTACTATTATCTGTTTTATTTAATGAATTACCAATATTTTCTATATCATTAAACCATGTTTTCCACTTGATATTGTATTTTTCAATAATTTGATTAGCTCTTTCTAAATTTTTATCTAAATAGTCATTGAGTAAGCTTGTAATCATTTGATATGTCACATTATCAGATTTTAATATAGCATCTATATAGCTAGAAAAACCCATTTCAATTGATTTGTCGTCTCTAAGCTTCATTAATTTAATCACATCTGGACATATTTTTTCAGCTAATTCTTCCTTAGTGATTTTCTCTTTATCTATATAATTATCAAAATCATCAAGCTTATTTCGTAAAGCAGATACTTCCTTGCTTTTTTCTATCAATTCTCTGATATATCTTTTTGAAAAAATTATCTCTTTATTTTTCCTCATATCATATAAACAATCAAAGATTTTATTGCACAACCTATTTAAGTCATGGTTTTGATTTTCAATATAATTTTCCCATTGGAGCTTATTTAACATATAATTAAGATTTTTATAGTCCTTATACATAAGTCCTCCACCATATCTCTTTATCTTTAATATATTTTCTACCAAAGAAAGCAAGTAACATTATCATAGCAAATGCTTGTAAATTAAACATTGTATTATAGTTATATATCTCATTCATACTAACTGAGCAATTATCTGTATAAGTATTATAATATATTTTATCTTTATTTACCATAATATTTATTTCCCCGTCAATAAAAGTTGATAAAATTTTTGTACCTGCATCTTTATATCTGTTTATAACAGTATTTGAAGGTATGCCATAAGTATTTTTTCCATAACTGAAAACTGCAATTTCAGGCTTTATTTTATTAACGAAGTCCTCACTCGAAGACGTTTTGCTTCCGTGATGCGGAACAATTACAATATCAACATCTACTAATCTATCTAAAATAATTTCCTCTACTTCTTTTTCTATATCACCTGTTATGAGTATTTTGATCTTACCATATTCAATTAAATATACATTAGACATATTATTTTCATTTGCAGATGAATATTCTTTATCTGGCCATAGTATCTTGATTTTTAAACCATTTTTAAGATTATAAGTTGCTTTTTCTACTGTTTTTGGCATTTCAAATAATTTGTAAATACTGCTAAACTTGTCCTCTAAATTAAACGCTTGATTAGTATTTAATATTGAATAATCCACATTTATTAAATTTTCGCTATTTATATAGCTTGAATATATGCTTCTTACCTTGCAATTTTCTAATAAATCATTAAGTCCACTATAATGATCCTCATGAAAATGACTTATAAAAACACCGTCAATATCTTTTCTTCCATGCTTTGTTAAATAAGGAACTGCAACATATTTACCGATATTTTGACTGTTGCTTCCTACATCAAATATAAGATTATATCCTTTGTAATTTATGTTTAAAAAAAGTCCCTGCCCGACATCAATTACATCAAGGCTTAAGCCGCTAAATTTCATAGGAACAGCAATCAAATCAATAATATAAAATACGCTGAGAGCTGAGAAAATAAATTTTTTGTACTTCAAACTATCAAAACTTATAAAATAGAGAATTGCAGCCAATAGTATATAATAATATATACCACTAACAACAGTCATCGAACTAATTTCAAGACCTGTTATATCAAGCTTTGAGCCTATATTTATCGCATAATTAACTGCATTTAAAATAAAATCAAGAAATTTTAATGGTAAAACTATTGTGTTTGGACTTATAAGACTAATAGGAATAATTATAAATACTAAGATTATTATTTTATCGAATAGAGGGACAATCAAAAGATTAAAAATTATCCCTATAATAGAAACATAATTAAAATAATATGACATAATAGGCAATGTAAAAGCCTGAACAAAAACATAGAGCCATAAATTTTTAGATATCTTATTTTTTATATAAGCAAAAGCACTCCATACAGAGTTAATATTACTGTTATCTTCATTTTCATTTACTTTATTGTCGTTTTTCTTTTTAATTATTCGATTATTTACTAACAAGCACAGAGCTGCCATGTATGATAGCTGAAATCCTACATCAAACAAATAATATGGATTTATTATAAGCAATATAAAAGCTGATATAATCAATGAATTTATTGAGTTGTACTTTCTGTATAAAATTTCAGAGCCAAATAAAAAATTAAACGTTAATAAACTTCTTAAAACAGTAACTGGAAAACCTATTATAAATCCATATATCCAAAGCAGAGTCCATGACAAAAGCCAAGAAATTTTTCTTTGCATACCTAAAAAGTTAAAAAATTTAAAAAAAGCTGCATATATTATAACTACGTGAGTTCCAGAAACTGCAAAAATGTGTGCCAATCCTGTTTTTTGGATATTCTTATAGTAATCCTTGTCCAAATACTTAACATCCCCAAGAATTACTGATAAAACAGTATTTGCATTTCCCTCACTCATGTATTTTCTAAATAATTTTTCTGTCTTTTCAATACAAAAATTAGAAAAGCTATTAAATACAGAATAATTTCGTTTTACTAGCTCTATCTCACCTTTACAAAATGCAGTAACAAAAATTCCCTTAACTCTTAGTGAATCTTTATAATTAAATAACATTCTATTTTTATTGCTGCTTATTTCTGAAATACTTACATTAAGCCTGACAATTGAATTTATTTCTACATCTGTTCCTTTTGGTATGTAAATTATAGTTTTTTCTTTTAAGTCTTTTCCATTAACATTAATTATTTGTGCATTATAGCCAATATATTTAGATTCCTCATTATTACTTTGCACCTTAATAATTTTAGCAATAACTTCAACATTTCTATCAATATACTGTGTCAAATTTGACTTTGAATTATAACTAACTGTAATAAAAGACAATACTACGAAAAGAACTATCAATACATTTGGTATGAGCTTTTTACTTATGATTGAATTGACAACAGCAAATACAATAGCTGCTATTAATATATGTAAAAAATTAAAATAAACACAAAAAACAATCCCCAAAGCATATGCGATGAAAAACATCAAAAAATAATACATTATATCCCCCAAATCCCCTTTTATATAATAAACTTTATTTCTCTAAATCTAATTTTCTGACTTTCAATCTTTCGTTATACACAGAAACCCAATATATACTGTCATTATGATAAATTGGACGCTCATATGAATTTAATGGTAAGCCTCCAAGCGAAGTAGCAGGCGTGAGAATTTTACCTTCTGCAGATAAAATCATATAAAATGAATCATTCTCTGTAGACCATAATATTACAAGCTTATCGTCTGTTTCGACAAGCTGTGGAGCAATTGCATTTTCTTCAGTATAATCAGTAAGCCAATTTACCCCATAATCTGTGACTTTTTTAAGTGGAGAATTGTTATTATCATTTATATTTGTTGAAGTTGCTCCACTTCTTTCTTCTCCACCTATAAACATTTTCGATGAAATGCTTCCAAAATTAGGATTAAATATTTGTACAAATAAATTTTGCTTTTCTTCCTTTGCAGCTTCACTAATTGATTTAGCAGATGCTCCAACAAGAGCTATGCCCTTACTCGTCTCGGCAATATTTCCTAATTGTGCAAATGTCCTATTTACTATAAACATGTTGTAATTTGCATTTGCCTGAAGGTAAAAATGAAATATATTTTGTTTATCATCACCGTATTTTCCACTGCTATTATTAATTCTAAAACCACGAATATAAGCATCACCATGACTTGCAAAGAAAAAATCTGAAGTCATTTTACTAAAAATTAAGCTTTGATTAAAAGAATGTCCAGAAAAAGTATCATTTGGCAACTTATAAGGTGACATATCAGAAATTTTTACTGCAACAACATTATCGCTTTGGTGTCCATCATATCTTTGTTTAGAATGGTAATTTACCAAAATACCATTAGCTATAACAGAAACACTATTGCCATGTCTAAATGGTCTTTTTGTTTTTGCAGAGTTATCATTTCCCCATGGTGATGATTTACCAACAAATCCAGTCGTTTTAACATGTGTTCCATCTGATAAATATTTTGAAATATATACAGTTTCGATGCTTGCATCATCTGTATCATTATCTCGTCCCCAAACTACATAAAAATTGCCGTCATTATCAGAGATAACATCTCCAAGTATAGGATATTTGATTTCTATACTAAGTTCTTTGCTTGGTGCTATAATCTGAAGATTTCCATCTTTAACATAAGCGTATGCCAAGCCTTCATCTTTATAATTAAATTGATGAACAGAAGATATGTTAGCCCAATTGCTATCATAATTTGCATGAGTCCACTTTAACCCAGGAATAATAATGCTATCAATTTCCTCAATATTAATGGTTCTTGTTTGTTCATTCCATTGCACCTCATATCCTAATTTTTCTAAAACAGCACGTATAGGAAGCAATGTTTTGCCATTATAAACCTTTGGAGCAACATCAAGACTTTTAAACGTTCCGTCATTTACCTGCATTGTTTTATCGCCTATTTTTAAACTCAAGGTAATATCACCCTTAATTATAGTTATTGTTTCCGTACTAGCTTCCCATTCAACTTTAGCACCTATTTTCTCCGCTACGCTGCGGATAGGAATAAGCGTACGGCCATCGACAATAATAGGCGATTGTTCAGCAAACCAGATATAGTTTCCTTCTACTTTAACATTAATACTAAAATTGCTATCTGCGAATACATTAGTATTGATAATCTGCAAACATATAAATCCAACAAATAATACTAATAAAAATTTTTTCATAATTTGTAGTTTCCTCTCGTGTTAAGTAATTAACATATTCTAGTTAAGTAAATGATAACAAATTATTTTGCATAAATCAAGTAAAAACGTCATATTTCACCATAATTTAACATAAAATAAAATCGTCTAACATTGAATTTTCATTCAGCATTAGACGATTTATTATGGTGCCCAAAGGCGGAATCGAACCACCGACACGGAGATTTTCAGTCTCCTGCTCTACCTACTGAGCTATCTGGGCGTACATGGTGGGCCTTCAGGGACTCGAACCCCGGACCTGCCGGTTATGAGCCGGACGCTCTAACCAACTGAGCTAAAGGCCCGAAATTTAAAATTTCGGTTTTAAAAATATTTAACTACTTATAAATTTAATAAACAGCATTTATAAAATTAAAATTTTATAAATAAACTAAATTTTTGACATAGCCCTAAAACTAGAACTATGTCAATGTGATGGTGGGCCTGGATGGACTCGAACCATCGACCTCACGCTTATCAGGCGTGCGCTCTAACCGCCTGAGCTACAAGCCCATACAAATTACTTATTTGAATGAATTATCATTCTAGAGAATTGCCAATCAATTCTTCATGGTCGGGGCGGCAGGATTTGAACCCGCGGCCCTCTGGTCCCAAACCAGATGCGCTACCAAACTGCGCTACGCCCCGATAGGCATATCATGTTGGCAGGGGTGGCAGGACTCGAACCCACGACACATGGTTTTGGAGACCATTGTTCTACCAACTGAACTACACCCCTATGGTGTATAATTTTATATATTAGTTAAATATGATGGTGGGCCTTCAGGGACTCGAACCCCGGACCTGCCGGTTATGAGCCGGACGCTCTAACCAACTGAGCTAAAGGCCCTCATATGGCGGAGAAGGAGGGATTTGAACCCTCGCATCCTTATCAGATCTACTCCCTTAGCAGGGGAGCCTCTTGAGCCGCTTGAGTACTTCTCCATGAGATCTTTTTTTAAAGACTTTGGATACATTGGCGGAGGGGGTGGGATTCGAACCCACGTGGGCTTTCACCCTAACGGTTTTCAAGACCGCCCCGTTATGACCGCTTCGGTACCCCTCCAAAAATTGGTGATCCATCCGCGATTCGAACGCGGGACA